>CAVYCV010000001.1:0-986159 GCA_963767165.1 uncultured Chloroflexia bacterium
TGATTGCACGTAGCGAGAGCCCCGCGGCGATCACTCTCCCTCTCCCGCATCCTCGGCAATCCCGCCAGCGGCTAGCCTCGGCCATCCTCGCGTGCGAAAGGTGCCACCAGATCGTAGAGCGCGCATCGCCGGTTCAACGCCGATGCTCGGAGTGCAGAACCGTCGTAGAGCGGGCTCGAAGTAGGCAGGCGATGCGTCGTCGGCGTCACGCTTGTTGATCGACGGCAAGGTCGAGCCAGCAGGACGGGCTCCACGAGAACCACCTAAGTCAGGGGGTCGCCCCGGAGCGACGATGCGGCAGCGGCCGGGGTCGTCTCAGGCAGATCCAGCTCGGCCCGCCATACGCCGTACGGTCGAGTCCACGAGTCAGGCGACACCTCGATGACGGGTGGCCAGGACTGGGTCCACGCGGCGCTCGAACGTCGCGATGCACGCGATCGCCAGCGCGTCGGAACGGAAGGTGAAGTGGCGGACGAACCAGACAAGATCGACGAGGTCGCGAGCCCGGGTGTTCTCGACATCCCGCGGCAGGGTTAGAGCGTGGAGCTTCTCGGCGAAGTGCTGGTTGACGGGATAGACGGCGAACCGCGACCGTCGAAAGCCGAGCCGCTCGACGACTGGGTCGGAGAGGTAGGACTCGTACTCCCCGACGACCACGTCCGCTGCACTGACATCGACCTTGAAGCGGACGAGCTCGGTGCCCGCGAGCCGTGCGCCGACGACGAACCGGAGGCCGCCGCCGGGTGGGCCCTCCAAGGGTGCCGGGGAGGAGGCGACGTCGTAGCTGAAGTCGTCGCCAAGATCGACCGCAAGACCTGAGGCCAGGACCTCGGGGGCCATCTCGATGGCGGCATCGATCTTGAGGTCGAGGTCTTCGGTGCAGCGGGCGTCGTCGGGTCGCCGAAGCTGGTTGGCGTAGCCGCCCTTGACAACCCATTGCCCCGGCACGGCGACCAGCAGTCGGGCGAGAAGCCGGTCCATCGCCAGCACGAGGTGGATGCGGCGCGGGACGACGCCGGCCTCTCGAGCGGCGTTGATCATCCGGCCAGGAGGCTCGTCCGTCGACCAGCGGGTGTCCCGCCCGTTGCTTTCGTCACAAGCCGGCCCCCGCGAACGGCGGGTGTCGTCGGAGCTCGGCAAGGTCTTCGGGCGTCAGCATCGCTCGCTCCCGGGCGTCGCGGGCGGCCGAAACCAGCTGATCGGGATCAAAGCCTTCCCGTGCGGCGTCCAGCAGGGCGCGACGCGCGGTGCTGAGCCACAGACCGTCCCGGAAGGTCCGTTCGGTCATCGCACCGTGACGCGAGCGGTGGAGCGTGACGCCCGGACGCGATCTGAGTCGCGATGTCTCCGGGATGGTGAAGTGGATCGTCGACGGGATGATGTCGGTCAGCCCGAGCAGGGTCAGCGCCGTGTCGTGGCTGAAGGTCCCGAACGGCGCAAGGGCCTGCAGGGCGTAGAGCTCGTCGTCTGGCCCCATCGGCCAATGCGGCAAGCGATAAAGACCATGGGCGATCCGTTCCGCCGAGCCGTGCTGGGCACGCCATGTCAGCGCCCGCCGGCTGATGCCCTGCTCAGCAGCCTGCTCGGTCGTGAAGAAGCCGTGCTGCGCCGCCGCGGTTGTGAGGAGGTCTTCCCATGACATGCGCTAATGTTACGTAATCCGTAACAATAGGGCAAGTGGCTCCGGCGGGCGGGAGCCGGTCGGTTACGGATCGCGCGAGGCGGTCCGGCTGAGATCTCGCTACCCCGACGCGCGCGATCAGCCGGTGGCTGAGGGCGGCGATCGTCGAGTGTGATCGGTGTCACAAGGTTGTAGAGCGCACCTCGCCGGTCCAGCGACGCTGCCGAGCCTGCCCGATCGCCCGCTCGTAGTCATCCGTTGGAAACCGCCGACTCTGCCCCGACCCTGCAAGTCGAGACGATCGCCAGTCGCCGCCGGGGCCCCGATCCCGATCAGGATTGGCACCCTCGCGTGAGCGAGTCAACGCCAGCCGACAAGCACAACACCGCCGAGCGCGAGGCCGATGCCGAGGACCTGGGCCGGGGCCAGCGTCTCGTGGTAGAAGGCCACGCCCGCGACGATGACGATGACGGCGTACAGCACGGTCTGGAGGGAACCCAGCACGCTCAGTTGCCAGCCCGCGACGAAGGCATAGACGAAGAAGCCGATCTGGAAGAGATAGAGCGCGATCGCTCCCCAGAGCCACGGGCTGCGAAGGGCGGCGACGAAGTCGCCCTGGACGGTCGACTTCTTCAGGAAGACATCGGCGACGGCGACGGCGGCCACGGCCAGCGCGACCAGCAGCCACTCCGCGAGCTTCGTGCCCGAAAGCGAGACAGAAACGACGGTCACGGGTCCCTCCTCACGTCCGTCATCGCCGGCGGACCACCTGAATGCGGAAGCGGTCCGCCCGGAAGAAGCGCGCCGCGAACGCGGCCGTCTGCTCAGGGTCGTACGGCGCGCAGCTGAACACGTCGAGGTAGATGGCGCGGGATCGGTCGGCGAAGTGCGCGGACACCAGGGACGTCTCGATGAGCTGGGTCATGCTGTAGCCGTTGACCCGCGGGTCGTCGCCGAAGCGGACGACCTGCGTCTCGCCGAAGCGCCGCATCTCGATGAGGTCGCACAGTTCGCGCGTGAAGCGCCGGATCGCCGTCGCGTCCTGCATCAGGGCGAGATCGCAGTCGTACAGGTCGATACAGGTCGACACGCCCCAGGCCCCCTGCCGTTCGCTGATACGCGGCGCGAGGGGCGTCCCCGGACCGACCGCGGCGACGGGCCGGCCACCACGGCGTGATGGCGCGAGTGCGCCCGGCCGGCTCACGGCGACGTGCCGAGTTCGAGGGCCAGCGTCGCCTGCTGCCCGGGCTTCTCGAGCGGGCCGACCTGGAGCGTGGCGCTTCCTGCCGAGGCCGGGATGTCGAACACGAGCATGACATCCGAGAACGTGCGGGCGCTCAGGATCGGTTTCGAGGTCTGGGCGGCGGATGCCGTGTACGGCGCGCCGCCGACAATCATGCGGGCGGACGCGGTCTGATCGAGGACGCCGCCCTTGCATGCGCACCGGCCGACGTCCACCCGAGCGACGATCCCGACCCACCGATGTCCGCTCTCTGCGCGCGCGTTCGGGACGAGCGTGCCGCCCTTGAACCCGATCGGCAGTGGCCAGTCCCTGCCGACCAGGAACGTGTCCATGGTCCAGTTCATGTCGATGCCCGGGATCGCGATGGGTTTCTGCAGGTCGGTGTCGACAATGACGTTCGCCTCGATCTCGGGGGCAGGACCGCTGAGCGGCAGGTCGACCGACGGTTCACGCCCGGGATCCGCGATTCGCAGCCGCAGCCCCGCGAAGCCGGTCCCCGCCGGCACCTCGAACGCGTAGCGCCCCTTGACCGACGAGACCGGTCGCGCGCCGGACCGCATGAGCTCCGTTCCGGGGACGACCGTGCCGTCCTGGAGCACCAGGATGAGACGGGCGGAGGTGGAGACGAACGAGACGTGGACGTCATCGTTGCGGATGTCGAGGTCGACGATCAGCCATGCCTTCGGCGTGGGCGTACCTTCCGCCCCGGCGATGTATGACGCCGGATCTTGGTTCGTGATGACCGCGTCCGTCACGGTCCAGCGCAGGATCGCGTACGACAACGATCGGGGGAGGACGCTCGCATCGGGCACGACGCTCGACGCCGAGGCGGATCCCGATGGTGCCGTCGATGCGGAGACTGGCTTGCCGCCCGCCGGCACTGCCCCCGCCGCCGGCGCGACCTGGGAGGGCTGTGCGGAAGCTGACGGCTGCAGACCCGAGTCCTCGGGCGGGGCATCCGGACCCGTGCTGCATCCTGCCGCGATCATCATCGCCACAGCCGCGAGCGTCGGGATCCGCGACCGCCGGGCCATGCTACGACCAGACCCGCGGCCGCAGGACTCGGTCGGCACGTCCGGTGCTGACGTAGCGGGCCATGATTCGGGACATCGGGCACCTCCCAGCGGCAACGGGATTTGTAGCGGTCGGTTGTCGCCCGACCATCACGCCCGCCGCGCGCCCGGCGGAGTCTTGTGACATCGCCGTCACGCCGGGTCGCCGGGATCAGTCCGACGCGCGCCCTCCGCCCGTTCTGGAGCGGCGCCGCGTCTCGAGCGGCCGGCCGTGGCGGGCCGCGTCCTGCGCGTCGCGAAGGATCGTCCGCCGGCTCACGCCGAGGGCGGACGCGAGGTCGTCGTCCGTGGCCGAGGCGCCCTGCGCGGCGGCCTCCTCAAGGAGGCGCTCGACGACTCGTCGACGTCGCTCCGCGCCATCGGCGACGACCACATCGGCCGGGTCGGCGACGGTCCAGGTGACGGTCACGAGTGCCTCCTCGGGGGCCCGCCTGCCCAGCGACGCATCGCCACGTGGCAGGGCGACCTCGATCCGCCGTGCGGCGGCTCGCCGAGCGGCTTCGGTCGAACGATCGATCGGGACACGCGCGAGCACGCGGGCCCGGGCATCCCCCGGGAGCGACGTGATGAACTCGTCCATCGCCGCTGCGGCGAACGCCAGGTGGTCGGCCGCGGCCGCCTCGTCGCCGGTCGCGTCCGCGACACGCCAGGCCGCGTACCTGACCCACTGGCGAAGGATCGCTCGCTCGTGCCCCTCGAGGAGCTCGAGCGCCGCGCCGCCGGCCGACCGTGCGGCGGACGCGTCGCCCAGGGCCAGGCAGGTCAGCGCAAGCGAGGCCTGCGTGTCGGCCAGGTTGTCTCGGTCGCCCAGCTCGACGTGGATGGCGAGCGCGGCCTCGAGGCTCGGTCGGGCCTCTGCGGGACGGTCCGCGTCGAGCAGCGCCTTGCCCCTGCCCTGGAGGGCCGTCGCCAGGTTGCGCCGGACGCCGACGGTCCGGTCGACCTCGATCGCTTCGTCATAGTGCGCGAGCGCTTGGTCCGTCTGGCCCATCAGCGCGTACGTGTCGCCCAGGTTGATCAGGCTGATCGCGATCCCACGCGGATCGCGCGACTCCCGCCGGATCGCCAGAGCCGCGCGGTACAGGTCGATCGCCTCCTCGAAGTCGGCGAGGACCCAGGCCACGCCGCCCAGGTTGTCGAGGTTGTCGCTCTCGCCGCGCCGGTCGCCGAGGTCCCGACAGGTCTCGAGCGAGCGGTCGTGGACCGCTCTCGCGCCCTCGTAGTCGCCGAGGCCCCAGAGCGCGGTGCCGAGGCTGTTGAGCGAGTTTGCGGCGCGCCGGAGGTCGCCGGTCCGCTCGAAGCGCTCGGCCGCATCGGCGTGCTGCCTCGCCGCCGTCTCGTGGTCGCCGAACCGCCACGCGATGCCGCCGAGCAGCTCGAGCGCCGTCGCCGCGCCGTGGACGTCGTCCAGCCGGGCGTAGAGGGCCTGGGCGCGGGCCAGTGCGGCGCGGGCGTCCGCGAGCCGTCCCTGCTCGCGGAGGATCCGACCGGAGATCGTCAACAGCGCGGCCTGGGCGTGGCGGTCGTCCGTGTCGATCGCCAGGTCGAGGGCGTGCGATGCGACGGCCTCCCCACTGGCGTACTCGCCGACCGCGCCGTGGAACGCTGCCAGCTGGAGCGCCGTCTCGATCCGGCGGTCGGTCCCGCCGAGCGCCAGCGCGAGGTCCTCCAGCTCGCTCAGGTCGGCCCGCTGGGCGTCACGGTCGGCGAGCACGTCCAGGGCGCGGACCCGGCCGAGCAGCGCCCGGAAGCGGGCGATCCGGTCGTCCGCCGGCATGACCTCGAGGGCACGACCGAAATGGCGCGCCGCCGCATCGAACGAGAGACCAGCGAGCGCCTGCTCACCCGCCCGAAGCGCCCAGGTCGCGATCTCCGACCTGTCGCCGGTCTGTTCCGCATGGAACAGCAGCCCGACGACGTCGTCCGGCGAGCGCCGCTTGACGGCCTGGAGCGCGACGACGTTCAGCTGCCGGCGCCGATCGGCGGGCAGGCCCCAGACGACGAGGCTGCGCAGCGTGTCGTGAGCGAAGGCGTAACCGTCGCCTTCGAGCCTGATCAGGCGGGATCGTTCCAGCTGGCCGACCACGGCCGACACGTCGACGTCGCCGGCCACCTCCTGCCACAGACCGAACGAGAACCGCTGGCCCACCACGGCGGCGGCCTCGAGGGCGGCGCGAGCGGCGCCGGACAGGGCAGCGAGCCGGTGCTCGAACAGGCGATCGAGACTCGCCCGCAGGTTCCCGGGTTCCGCGAGGGCACGGGGGATCTCGACGACCTCGGCGGACTGGAGGAGCGCCAGGGCGAGCAGCGGGTTTCCACCAGAGGCGCTCGCCAGCGCGGCGAGCTCCCGGGGACCGCGCGCCCGGCCGTCGAGACCGCTCGACAGGAACGCGAGCCCATCGACGTCGAGGCCGTGGAGATGGACGAATGGGACGAGGGCGCGGTCCCAGGCCTCGAGCCGGTCCCATGCGACCGGCTGCTCGCGCAGCTCGTCTGTCCGGCCGCTCGCGACGAGGAGCACGGGCAACCGTGCGAGGGCGGGCCGCAGGCCGTCGAGCAACGCCCAGATCGCCCCGTCCGCCCACTGGACGTCGTCGAGCAGGATCAGCTGTGGCGCAAGGTGGCCGAGCGCGGCCAGGACCTCTTCGACCGCGCGCCCGAGTTGCGCGATGCTCACGTCGGCGCGCCACGTTCGATCGGACGGGGCGAGATCGGGGATCAGGGTCGCTGCGGCCGCCAGCCAGGGCGGCTCGAGGACCTGCTGCAACTGCTCGCGCCGTGGCGGTGCGGCGGCGGCACGCAGCGCGTCACCGATCGGCGCGAACGGGGCCGGGGTCCCGAATTGCTCGCCGCGCCCGTAGGCGACCTGCCAGCCGCGCCAGTCCGCCGACGCCTCGACCTCCTGGAGCAACCGCGACTTGCCGATCCCGGCCTCGCCCAGGACGACCGCGAGGGCACCCTGGCCCGAGGCCGCCCGGTCGAGCAGCGTGAGCAGGACGTTCCGCTCGTCCTCGCGGCCGATGAACGGCGTGGAGGAGGCGACGGAGCCTCGACCGGCGAGCGCCAGCTCCGACCGGATCCGCTCGGCAAGGCTGCGGGTCGCCGGCTGCGGCTCGACGCCCAGGTCAGCCGCCAGGCGCCTGACTAGGCCGTCGTAGTGGTCGAGGGCGGCGGCGTGGCGGTCCAGTCGAGCGTAGAGGCGCATGACCGCCTGGTGGGCCGGTTCGTCAAGGGGATCGGCAACGGACCAGCGCCGCGCCCATGCGAGCGCGGCGGGGAGGTCGCCCGCGGCCTCGCGCTCGGCGGTCACCGCCGCCAGCAGCCTGACGAACTGCTCGTGGAGGACTGCCCTGGGCTGGTCCGCCCACTCGGCGTCGACGGATGGCAGCAGGTCGCCCGTGTAGAGGTCCAGCGCCGCGCGCCAGTCCGCCGGGTCCGCCGACACCGCCCGGGTGACGAACGCGTCCGTGTCCAGCCAGGCATCGCGGATCGCAAGGGACTCCCGGTCGGCGACGAGCCACGAGGCGCCCCCGGAGGTCAGCCGGCGCAGCCGGTAGAGCGCACTGGACAGCGCCCGCCGGGCGCCGTCCTCGGCGTGGTCAGGCCAGAGGCCGAAGGCGACGTCATCGCGGCGGACCGATCGGCCGCGTGATCCGGCCAGCGCCACGAACCCCACGAGCTCGCCAAGCGTGCGCGGCACGTCCAGCGGGGCGTGACCCGGAACCTCGACCCGGACCGAGCCGAGAAGGTGGATCCGGACGTCGGCAGGCACGCTCGTATCTGAACCCTTCCCCCGTCCGACGCCCGGTGCCTGGTCCATCGGCTCGCTGCCCCCGCGGCGAGTGTTCGCCCGCTGCGAGGAGCCTACAACAGCGCGGGCATGCATCCCGGTTGAGGGCGAATTCTGATGCCGGGACCCGGCTCGCGCCTCAGCCGCCGGGCGGGCGATAGGACAAGGTCGGCAAGAGCGGCAACGTCACCGTCCGCTACCGGAGCCGCCTCTGCCACATCGGGCTCGGCATGTCCGGGAAGAGGGCAAGTGGCTCCGGCGGTAGGACTCGAACCTACGACCAAGCGGTTAACAGCCGCCCGCTCTACCACTGAGCTACGCCGGAGCGAGGACGCGGGGCACCGGGCGATGCCGGGGCCGCACGCGTGATGGGCGTCGAGTCGACGCCGCGCGACAGGATAGCACGCGGCCCAGCGCGAGCCGGTGCGCGGCCGGGCAGCCATCCGGTCCACCAGGCCACGACCGGGATCGCCATACGCCAGGGGATCTAGGGGGCCTCGATCGGGCTGTCCGCCCGGTTCCCCCACTCCTCCCATGATCCGGCGTAGCTGCGGACGCCCTCGAAGCCCGCCAGCTCGTGGAGTACGAACCACGCGAGCGCGGCGCGAACGCCGCCCTGGCAATAGGTCGCCCGAACCTCTGCGGGATCGGCGCCGGACGCGCGAACGAGCGCGACCATCTCATCGACCGGCCGGAACGTGCCCTCGTCGGTCAGCAGGTCGCTGAAGTACCGCAGGCGGGCGCCCGGGATGTGGCCCCCACGCTTCGCTCGAAGGTCGGCCCCGACGTACTCGCTCGCCGTCCGGACGTCGAGGATGCGGGTCGGTGCGTCCGCTCCACGGCTCGCCTCGCGACTCCACGCGAGGACCTCGTCGTAGGTCGCGATGAGCGAGTCGTCGCGTTCCCCGAGCGTGACCGGGACGCGCAGGGCATCGGCGAGATCCGCCTCAGGGACGTCGGTGGTCGTCGGCTGTCCGGCGCGTCGCCAGGCTTCGATGCCGCCGTCGAGGATATGGACCCGGTCCCGCGGGAAGCCGTAGAGACGGAGCAGCCAATAGCCGCGGATCGCCTGGCGGTTGAGGCCGATGTCGTCGTAGATGACGACCCGGTCGCCCTCGCCCACGCGCCATCGGCGCAGCACGGCCTCGGCCTGCTCGCGCGTGGGGACGAGCCATTCACGTTCGGCATCGCCGGTCTCCGGGGCCGTGCCGCGCAGGGCGAGCTCCTTGTGGAGGTCGCTGTATGTCGCGCCCTCGATATGGCGCTTGTTGTAGACACGGCGGTCGGGTGAGACGTGGACCAGGCGGAGGTCGGGGTCATCGAGGTGGGCCGCCAGCCATTCGACGCTGACGAGCGGGCCCGGCTGGGCGGCGCGCGCCGGCTTCTTCGCCTTCGTCGGCGCAGCGCTCACGTCGACTCCGGGTGGGTCGGCGGCTCGACCGTCAGCACCCAGGCGGCCTGGACGCCCAGGAACAGCAGCATGGCCAGGAGTAAACTGACGGTGCTGACCGTCGTGTAGAACGACTCCGGGGTCACGTTCGAGATGCTAGCAGGCGCTACCCTCCACTCGATGGACGCCTCCGCCGCAGCGCTTTCGAACGCTGGTGCTGCTCTACCCGGTGCTCGACGCGCGGTGGGGATCGGGGCTCAAGCGGCGCCGCGCGCAACGGGTGATGACACGGGACGAGCGCGCCGCGGTCGAGGGCGTCGTCGAGCGGCTGCCGGCGACCGTCCGGGCCTGGAGCGACGGCCTGGCCGAGCTGGAGCCGCTCGACGTCATCGAAGTCCGCCGGCCGATCCCGTCGTTGTCGTCGAGCGGCGGCGGCCGATGGTGGGTCGGGCCGCGCGAGTGCCGCGATGCCCTCGAGATGCATGCCGCGCCGCATCGGTATGACTCGGTCTTCGCGCTCTGGCCGTGCGCCGCGGACGTGCCGCAATGCGGCTGGGGGTGCACGATCGGCGCGTCGGACGCGACGTTCGGTGCCGGCTTCAGCTCGATCTCGACGGACCACTGGCGGACCCTCGCCACGGACCCGACGCCGGAGCAGGGTTACGTCCACGAGTGGCTCCACCAGGTCGAGGGGTTCTACCGGGAGCTCGGGCTCGGCGAGGCGGAGCTGCCGGGCCTGCACGAGGCCGGCTCGTTCACGTCGACGCGCGCTTCCGACGAGCCGCCGTTCGGGCTGACCTATGCGGAGTACCACGACGGCGTGCCCGGTGACCGGCGAACCGGCACGCACACGTGGGCGCCGTGGTACCAGGACTGGATGACCGGTCGCCTGCGCCGGGCCGGGGCGGACGGGGCGGCGAGCGTTGCGGGCGCGCCGGCCGAGCCCATCGGCCTCACGCCCGAACGCTGGAGGCTGCGCTCCGGATAAGGGCCGGGTGAGCAGCCACTGTCAGCATCGGACGATGTCGACCAAGATGCGGCCCGTCGACCGCGCGACGACCTCGGCCCGCGAGCTGACCGCCCGGGCCGGACGCGAGATCCGTATCGCCCGGACCGGGCGCGGCCTGAGCCTCCGGGCGGTGGGTGGCGCGACCGGGTTGTCGGAATCGGTCGTGAGCCGGATCGAACGAGGCCTCCAGGCGCGGGTCACCGTCCACGACCTCGCACGACTGCACGCCGCGGTCGGGCTCGAACTGGCGGTCCGTTCCTATCCGGGCGGGCAGCCGATCCGCGACGCGGCCCATGTCGCGCTGCTCCACGACTTCCGGCTCGGACTGCACGAATCGATCGCGTGGGCGACCGAGGTCCCGATCGCGATCCACGGCGACGGTCGGGCATGGGACGGGTTCATCCAGTCGGGCGCCTGGCGCTATGGCATCGAGGCCGAGACCGCCCCGAACGACAGCCAGTCGCTCATCCGACGGATCCAGCAGAAGGTGCGAGACAGTTCCGTCGATGGGGTGATGCTCGTCCTCCGCCCGACACGACAGACCCGCTCCTTCCTATCCGCCTCGTTGCCGATGTTGCTCGACGCATTCCCATTGGACGGTGAGCGCACGCGGGCGGCTCTCCGGGCTGGAGACGATCCAGGAGGGAGTGCGGTGATCGTCGTTCCGTGGCGCCGGAAGTCCTGATCGCCGCGATCCGCTTGCTCTCAGCGCAAGTATTGGTTGCGTCTGGCAGGTTCGGGACGCCTATTGCCGGCTTTCTTGCGCGGGGCGCAAGGATCGGACGTGGCAGGCACCGCGAGTCGCGGCGCATCAGGCGATTTCGGGCTGGTCCATGCCTCTTCTTGCGGACACAGCAAGGGCTGCTCGCCGTTGGCGGGCCAAGGCACTGTTACTTGCTCTCATCGCAAGGGCGTAGCGGCACGGGCGCCGGCCACGCCCATGCGCGGGCACGAACGGCCGCGCGGGCACTGTTACTTGCTCTCAGCGCAAGGGCGTAGCGGCACGGGCGCCGGCCACGCCCATGCGCGGGCACGAACGGCGGCGCGGGCACGAACGCCCGGAACGCCGAAACGGGCGCCGCGCCCGCGGGGCGCCTCGAACGTCAGGCCTTGGGCTCGTCCGTGTCGCCCGCGCGGCGCCTCGAACGTCAGGCCTTGGGCTCGTCCGTCTCGGCGACCGGCGCCTCGGCGGCACTCGTCTCGGCGACCGGCGCCTCGGCGGCCGGTGTCGTTTCGGCGGCGTGATCCGGGGCGGACAGCGACGACGCGAGCGAGCGCCAGATGCGGACCGCCGCGTTCGGTTGCGTGGTGGCCTCGGCACCGGCCTGGGCGACCTCGCCTCCGGCAGCCTCGGCGCCGGCCTCAGCTTCTGCCGCGACAGGCTCGCCACTGGCCACGACATCTGCCATGACCGCGGCCGTGCCGTTCGCCGTTCCGTTGGCCACGCTCATGACAGGCACGAGCTCGGGGCCGGGCTGAGCGGGATCGAAGGCGGACGCGCCACCGGCCATGCCGTTGACCTCGGCGCTCGCCACGGCGTCGGCGACGGCCGAATCCGAGGCATCGCGCTCTTCGGCCAGGGCGGCCACGGCCTCGGCGCGCGCTGCACCGCCGACCTTGGCCAGATCGGGCGGAGCCGGCATCTCGTCGGCCAGCTGTGCGAACGCGGCAGGGTCATCCTCGGCGACGAGCCGCTCGAAGAACGCATCGAGCTCGGCCCGATAGTCCCGAACCGCGCCCTCGACGTGTCCGACTTCGCCGTCGATGATCGTGGCGTGCCGGATCAGGTAGCCCTGGAGCTCTTCGCGACGCGTGCCGATCTTCTGGTCGGTCTCCTCGCGGATCCGGATCGTCTCTTCCTTGGACCAGGCATGGATGCCGTCGATGTCGTCCTCGGCGAGGCGACGCAGTTCGGCGGCCTCGGTGGCCGCACGCAGGCGCACCTTCTCGATGTGCGCTTCGGTGGCCGCATCGACCTCGGCCGTGATGCGCTCCCGCTCACGTTGGGCGGCGCCACGCATCGCGAGCGTGAGTTCGCCCAGGAACCCGCGCCCCGGGTCGGGCCTGTTGTGGCCGTTGCCTTCGGTCGGCGTGACTTCCGGCGCGGCATCTGACGCGGCGGTGGGCTGCTCGTCGACGGCGACGGTCGATTCGGATGACTCGGAGTCGTTGTGCTGCTCGGGTTGGTCCATTGGTACACCCCTAGGAAGGGGTCAAAAGTACTACCGGGCAGCAAACAGCGGAACGGCGGGGCCGCCAAAAGCGGTGCGGGCGGGAACCACCCGCAACACTGGCCGGCCGCGGCGACGATGCCCCCGCGACCCCGGCGGACTACTCCAGGTAGTCCTTGAGCTTGCGGCTCCGCGAGGGGTGACGCAGCTTGCGCAGCGCCTTGGCCTCGATCTGGCGGATCCGTTCGCGCGTGACGTTGAACTCCTTGCCGACCTCTTCGAGCGTCCGGGCGCGGCCGTCCTCGAGCCCGAACCGGAGCTGCAGCACGCGCCGCTCCCGACCGGTCAGCGAGTCCAGCACGGCCTCGACCTGCTCCTTGAGCAGCTGGTGCGACGCCGCTTCGGCGGGGGCCAGCGCGCCCCGGTCCTCGATGAAGTCGCCGAGGTGTGAGTCCTCCTCCTCGCCGATCGGGGTCTCGAGCGAGACCGGCTCCTGCGAGACCTTGATGATCTCGCGGACCTTCTCCGGGGTGACCTGGACCTCCTGGCCCTTGGACATCGCCTCGGCGATCTCCTCGACCGTGGGCTCACGGCCGAGCTCCTGGAGGAGCCCGCGCGAGACCCGGATGAGCCGGTTGATCGTCTCGACCATGTGGACGGGGATGCGGATCGTCCGTGCCTGGTCCGCGATGGCGCGGGTGATGGCCTGGCGGATCCACCACGTCGCGTACGTGGAGAACTTGAAGCCCTTCTCGAAGTCGAACTTCTCGACCGCCCGGATCAGGCCGATGTTGCCCTCCTGGATCAGGTCCAGGAACGACATGCCGCGCCCGATGTACTTCTTCGCGATCGAGACGACGAGCCGCAGGTTGGCCGAGGTCAGCTGCTCACGCGCGTCGCGACCGATGACGACGATGTCGCCCTTGCGATCGCGCAGCTTCGTGTTGAGCGGCACCTCGGGGTCGAAGCCCATCTGCTTGAGCAGCTCGGCATCGTGGCCGGCCTCCACCCAGCGCTGGAGCGCGGGGAAGGCCACGCCCTCGCGGGTCCAGTCGTAGATGGCCCGCAGCCCGACGTTGTCGCGCGAGTCGAGGTCGCCGTTGTGGACGGCGAGGTACGCCCAGTCGAGCAGCGGCAGGAAGGTGTCCGCCGTCGTGGCCTCGTTGTAGGTGTGGAGGAGCTTCTTCGCCTCCTTGAGCCGCTCCTTGGTGCCCTCGGACTGGGCGTCGCGACCCGCCTTGATCAGGTGGAAGTCGGGCGCCTGGACGAGCAAATTCTTGGCGCCTCGTGCCGAGATCCCCTTCGCCACCAGCTCGTGCGCCTCCGGCCCATAGGGCAGGCGGTGCTGCGGCTTCTGGGTCCGGGTCTTGCGCTCGGTGTCGTGGAGCGTCCACTCGTGCAGCGACACGATGCCCTTCCACGGCTCCTCGACCATCTGCTCGCCGAGCTCGATGGCCTTCGCGAGGACGACCTCTTCCTCTGCGGTCAGCAGGGCGACCTTGCCGATCTCCTTGAGGTACATCCGGACCGGGTCATCGATGCCGATCATGTCGGCGCTGATGGCCTCGAGGTCCTCGGCGGTCGGCTCCTCGACCTCGGCCGGGTCGAGCTTCGCCGGCGCATCGGCCGGCAGCTTCGCGCCGGCATCGCCGGACGCGTCCTCCTCGATGATCACCGCGACGTCGCCGCCCTCGTCGGCGGCCTCGGGACCCAGGTCCAGATCGTCGTCATCGTCGTCGTCGTCACGTCGTCGGCGACGGCCACGGCGACCTTCGCCCGCGACGGGCGCAGCCCGGCGAGCTTGGCCTCTTCGAGCTCGGCCTTGCCACGGCGCGGCCGGGACAGGACGGCCTCGACGAGTTGCTTGTCTAGCGGGTCAGCGGGCATGGGTCACCTCCGATGGCTGACGGAACAGCCGGGTCTGGTCTCGACGTCGGTCGAGCGACCGGCGTGCTTCGTTGATCTGCCGTCCTTCGAGTTCGAGTCGGGCGACCGCCTCGGCGTCGCCGGCTCGTTCGGCCTCCCCCTGGGCGGCCTCGTTGTATTCGCTGCGGTCACGCAGGCGGTCGTCCTCGAGCTGCAGGAGCAGCCGATCGACCTCGTAGTCGAGTTGGTGGGCGTCGAGCGTCCGGGGATCGGGGCCCGACTTCGCATACAACGCCCGAGCGAGCGCGGCCGTTTCGTCATCGAGCGCGAGGAGCAGCGCCGCGCCGTCGAACGGCGGGTGGATCCCCTGGTCGTCGGACTCGCGCTGCAGCACGATCGCCCGGAACAGCTCGCGGGCGACGGTCGATGGCAGCTGGTCCGGCCCGAGCTCCTCCACGACCCGGAGTTGCTGGTCCGGGACGAGCAGCAGCAGCCGCAGCAGCTCCGACTCGACCGGGGTGATGGCCCGCAGGATCGATTCGATGGGCAGCGCGTCGGGCGAGGCCAGCACCGAGTCCGCGGTGATCCGCGACTGCTGGTCGCCTGACCGGCCCGGGCCGGTCGCCGCGAGGCGACGCTCCAGGACCTGACGGAGGGTGCGCTCCTCGACCCCCGACACGCGGCGGACCTCGAGCAGGGCCTCGTCGCGGCGGAGCGGGTCGTCGATGTCCCGCAGCGACGGCATCACGGCGTCGACGAAGCCCATCCGACCGGTCGGGGTCTTGAGATCGAAACGCTGGGCGTGGTGGCCGATGAGGTATTCGACCAGGGGCTTGGCGGCCCCGATGATCGTCGGCCAGGTGTCGGGCGCCTCGCGCACGACCTCGTCTGGATCCTTGCCGTCGGGCAAGCGCGCGACGCGGACGTCCTCGAGCTTGACCCCGGTCGAATCGGACTGGAGCTGGCGGATGAGCTCGGCCAGGGCGGTCACGCCGAGCGTGCCCGCCTTCTCGCCGGCGGCATCGACGTCATATGCGAGCACGATCCGCTTGGCATAACGGGTCAGGAGTGCGACCTGCCCCGGCGTCAGGGCGGTCCCGAGCGACGCCACGACGTTGTCGAAGCCGGCCTGGTGGGCCATCAGCGCGTCGGTGTAGCCCTCGACGATGACGGCCTGGTCCTGCCGCCGGATCGGCCCCTTGGCGCGATCGATCAGGTAGAGCGTCCGGCTCTTGTCGAACAGCGGCGTCGCGGGGGAGTTCAGGTACTTGGGCCCCTCCCCTTCCAGCAGCCGGCCGCCCAGCCCGACCGCGTGGCCGCTCTGATCGCGGATCGGGAAGATGACACGGGCCCGGAACTTGTCGTAGACGCCACCGCGCCCGCTGGTGCGCGGCGACGCGAGCCCGACCTCGACGAGCTCGTCGGGGCGGACGTCGCGCTTCGCGGCAAGCGTCTTGGTCATCTGGTCCCAGCCGGCCGGCGCCCAGCCGAGCTGGTGGGCCTCGATGGTCTCGTCGGTGAAGCCGCGGTCCTTCAGGTACGCGAGCGCGTTCGGCGCCTTGTGGATCAGGACCGCGTGGTAGAAGCCGATCGCGTGGTCGAGCACCTGCCGCAGGCGGGCCTTGTGGGCGTCCTCGCGCTTCGTCCGCTCATCGATCTCGACGCCGGCGCGACTGGCCAGCGTGCGGAGAGCCTCCGGGAACGGCACGCCGTCCCGCTGCATGACGAAGCTGAAGATGTCCCCACCCAGCCCGCACCCGAAGCAGTGCCAGCTCTCGCGGACCGGGGTGACCACGAACGACGGCGTCTTCTCGCCGTGGAACGGACAAAGGCCCTTGTAGGTGGTGCCCGCCTTCTTGAGTGTGACCGTCTCGCCGACGACCTCGACGACCGACAGCTTGCTCTTGACTTCGGCTGCGACACCGACCGACAAATGGCGCCTCCTGCGCTTGGAACGGACCAGAACGCCCTGCCGCGCCCGATCCGTTCGTCCCGCTCCCACCGCCAGGAGCCGGACATGACTGTGGGCCTGTCAAGTCTTGACAAGCCCTGCTGATGTGAATCATGCCTCTTTGAGCTCGATTTGTCAAGCCTTTGTCAATACCCCCGGAGGGTATGCGGGGCCGCCTGACCCCTTACCTTTTCAGGATCTATCGGATCGTCAAGCCTCTAGGTCGGCCCAACCGGCGATGTCGACGCCGTGGTTGTCGGGCGACGCGAGGATCCACGTGCGCTGACCCTCGTATGCCTTGACGATGCGCCCACCGGCCGCGACCGCTGCCTGCACGCGCTTCTCGGCCTCCTCTGCGGGGACCGACACATCGATGTGCGTCCGACCACGCCCCGCGCGCGGGTCGTGGAGTTCGTGGAACATCAGGTGCGGCCCGCGCCGGATGGGGTCGGTCAGGTCCGTGTCGCCGTTGGGCCGGTACCCGAACGCCGCCTCCCAGAACGGGCGGGTGTCCACGCCGGCATCCTGGGCGACGGCGATGCCGACCACCACCAATGCGGTCGGATCGGATTCGAGGAGCATCCGGTGCGCGGCCGCGCTGACCTGCGCTGCGAGGTCGGCGTCCGCTCTGCTCAGGGCACCGTCAGGCCGTGAGCAGGTTCGGACCGTGACGCCCTCCGGCCGTACGTCGACGTCGGGGTCATGACCCACTGTCCGAGCCGCGTCGGCGATGGCGGACACGAACTCGGCGGCCTGGTCGAACGACGACGTTCGGTAGAAGACGTGCGCGCCCCAGAACAGCACACGCCAGTCCTCGACACCGGCCGACGCGTGGAAGTCCTTCGGGAACAGCTGCTCGAACTCGGACATGGGTAAGGCTCCTTGTCAGTCGCGGGCCGGTGCGAAGGTTCTCTTCGAACTCGTCGACCACGTGGTAACCATCCTCCCATCGCGCTAGGGCAGGATCTCGACGTACCCGGCGGTTCCATCGACTCGGATCCGCTGCCCATCCCGGATCAGCCGAGTGGCATCCTCCACGCCGACGACGGCCGGCAGGCCGTACTCGCGCGCGATCACCGCGCCATGGGTCATCAGGCCGCCCACCTCCGTCACGAGCCCCGCGACCGTGACGAACAGCGGCGTCCAGCTCGGATCCGTGAAGGCCGTGACCAGGATGTCGCCAGCTTCGAGATCGGCCTCAGCGATGTCCAGGATGACGCGGGCCCGCCCCTCGACGGTCCCGGCGGAAACCGCGACGCCGACGAGAGCGCCGGCCGGCACATCGTCGCGTCGATACGCCCCGCCGACGGCCTCGCCGGCCGACGTGAGCACGCGGGGCGGCGTGAGCGCCTGATACGACACGAACGCCTCCGTGCGCTCACGGATCAGCTGGTCGTCGGCCCGCTGCGTGCGGACGACCTCCTGGATCTCCTCGAACCTGAGATAGAAGATGTCGTCCTTCTGACGAAGCACGCGTGCCTCGACGAGGCGCCCGGCTTCTTCCAGCAAGGCCTGCTTGTACACGAAGTAGCGGCTGACCATGCCGTACTTCGGATACTCCCGGTACCCGATGAAGGTGCGGACCCGGTCGATCATCGACTTCACCTCCGCGGCCTTGGGCTCCCCGTCCGGCAGGGCCCGCAATCGCTCCAGGACCTCCAGCTCCTTCCTCTGTGCCTCCTGCCGCCCTTGCTCGAAGCGGCGCTCGGCAGCGCCAGGCTCGAAGTTCTCGACATTCCCGAGGATGAGGGGCAGGAGCGTGGAGGGGCGTTCGCTCCACCGCGGCTTGGTGATGTCGATCTCGCCGACGCAGCGCATGCCGTACGTGTCGAGCCAGGCACGGATGGCGTCCCGAGCCTCCTGCCCGCCCGCCAGCGCGGGCAGCTCGTCGAGGAAGCCATCGTCCTCGACGTGCCGCAGGAACGCCACCACGTCCGGATGCGGGCGGATCACGTCGGCGACGTCCAGGAGCGCCAGCCCCATCTCCGACGTGATGTTGTCGGGGACGGACTGTGTCAGCGTGTCCGCCGCGTCCTTCTCGCCCAGCCACGCCAGCAGCCGCTCGTTGAGCCACGAGGCGGCCTCCATCGCCGACATGAACACCTCGTGGCTCTGCCGATCGAACAAGAGCCGTCTCAGCTCCTGGAAGTCCTCGAGGATGAAGTCGAGCAGCCCCGATCCGGACCTCGTCCGGATGTCGCGTTT
This sequence comes from uncultured Chloroflexia bacterium, assembly GCA_963767165.1. GTDB lineage: Bacteria > Chloroflexota > Limnocylindria > Limnocylindrales > CSP1-4 > SPCO01. The sequence goes on from CAVYCV010000001.1 coordinate 18,320, forward strand.
CAGGGCCGCGACGGAAGCCACATTGCGCGCGATCAGGTCGGCGACGATCGCCGGGTCGGTCTCGATCGGGTCGGGCGTCGATGGCGCGCCGCCAGCCGGAGCCCCGCCAGGGCTCTCCTCTGGGAGCGAGGGGATGAAGTCGCCGCGATCGAGGATGGTCTGCAGCGCGTCTCCGATCAGCGGGTCGCCCTTGCGCATGACCTCGAGGAGGCCCGGGCGGCTCGCCGGCGAAGCAAGGGCCTGGGTCACGTCGACGAACAGACGCCCGCCGGCTTCGGCCATGGGCCGTGGGGTCGTCAGCTGCCACACGGACAGTCCCAGGGGCTTCATGGGGTCGGTCATCATCTGGCCATGGCCGACTGAGACGTAGACGTGGTTCTCGCGGTCGCCCGCCTCGGGGATGGGGTACAGGGTGGTGATCCCTCCGGGTCTTCGTCGGCCGGGGGTCTGGCCGGAGCCAGCGGACTCTACGGCATCACCCGGGGCTTGCCGCAAGCCCCCGGTGTCGCGATACCATGGCAGTGGAGGGGTCATGACGACCGAGCAGATCACCGCGATCCTGCTGATCGCGGTGCCGATCGCGTTCAATCTGGCGTTCTTCGAGCTCGGTCGGTCATTCGACTATCCGAACATCCTCCGCAAGGAGCCCGACGAGATCCTGCGGCGCTTCGCTGCGGGCGGGCCCGGGCTGATCCTGCGCTGGGAGGCGCTCCTGGTCTCGGCCCTGCTGATGCTGCCGCTGGCCGCCTTGCTCGCGGTCGTCCTCGGCGCATCGCCGGCCCTCAGTGTCCTCTCGGTGGTCGTGGGCGCGACCGCGGCCATCGTCCAGGGGCTCGGGCTCGTGCGCTGGCCGTTCGCCGTCCCGGAGCTCGCACGCCGGTACGTCGCGGCCCCCGATGGACCCGAGGGCGACGCGACCCGGCGGACCGTGGAGGTCGTGTTCGCGACGCTCCATCGACTGCTCGGCGTGGGCATCGGGGAGCACCTCGGCTACCTCTTCACCGGCCTCTGGACCCTCCTGGTCAGCGGGTCGATCCTCTCGACAAGCATCCTGCCCGGCTGGCTCGGCATCGTCGGCATCCTGATCGGCGTCGCACTGCTGATCGGCACGCTCGAGTTCGTCGGGCCGAATGAGCGCGACGGCTGGCCGCTGGCCGGCACGATCGTGCCGATCGCCTACATCGCGTGGTCGGTCTGGCTGATCGCGCTCGGCGTGTTCCTGCTCGTCTAGCCGGCCGGCGACGTGCCGACGGGACGCGAGCGAGACGTCGAAAGGCGACACTTACCGGGACGACGCAGCGCTCAACGGGGCGCGTCCATCCGGAGGTGAGGCTCGATGGCGACCGGTAGCGTGTTCTACGCCCACGGTTCAGGCAACCGCGCGGCCGATGCGAAGGCATACGGCGCGGCGCTGGAGAAGGGCCTCAAGCGCCCGGTCGCCCTCTCGACGTGGGGGGTGTCGGCCGGTCCCGACCAGCACTTCCCGCGCCTGCCGCTGACGATGCCGACCGTGGCTGCCGCGTTCGGCGCTGGCGCCGGCAAGAACGCGGCCGCATTGGCCGACCCGTACGCCCCACTTCGCGCGCTGAGCGGCGGCGCGGCCGGGGCCTTCGCGGCCGGCGGGAAGAAGGCGTCCGGCAAGAAGGCCGCCAAGGCGGCCGCCGCGGCGAAGGAGGACGCGAAGTCGATCCTCGCATTCCTCCAGCTCGGCGGGGTCGACCTCGAGTCGAGCGGCGTCTCGCGCGAGCAGCTGTCGGCCGCCGCCACCGAGGTGGCGGCCTCACCCGAGTTCGCGGCTGCGGGCGGCGACCCCGTCGCCCTCATCGACGCAGCCGTCACCGCCTCGGTCGCCCGGGCCGTCCAGCGCCAGGGCCCCAAGGCCATGGCCGCCGGGGCCTTCGGGTTCGATCCGATCGGGGCGATCAAGGAATCGGTCGCCAAGGCGGTCATGGGCGGCGTCGGCATCATCGGCAGCACGGTCGGGCTGGTCTCGGGGCCGATCGCCAAGTGGCTCAGCGAGCAGTTCGCGCCGCGGCGTCAGGCGATCATGCAGGCACACATCCTGGTCGCCGCCGACATCCTCTTCTACCAGCGTCACAGCGACACGATCCGTGCGCACGTCCGGGGCGAGATCGCGAAGCTGCCCAAGCCGCGGCTCGTGATGGGCCACAGCCTGGGCGGGATCATCCTGGTCGACACGCTGTTCGGCAAGGATGCCGTGAAGCTCGACGTCGACCTGCTCATCACGTTCGGCTCGCAGTCGCCGCTGCTGGAGGCCCTCGAGGCGTTCGACAAGGTCACCCCGACCGTTCCGTGGCTGAACATCTGGACGAAGTTCGACTTCGTGTCCTTCCTCGCCGAGGGCATCTGGCCGAACAAGGTCACCGATCGCGAGATCCCCAACGACCTCGGCTTCCCCGAGGCACACGGCTCCTACTACGACTCGAAGGCGTTCTACCAGGAGATCGTCAAGCACCCGGTCGCGGCCAAGTTCCTCAAGTGACCGGAGGAAGGAGACGGGCAGATGGCCATCTCATCGCCGAGCGGGTGGAGCGAACCTCACCCGGGTCAACGTGTCGCTCGAGGCGATCACCGGGTCCCCCGGCATCACCGCCGCGCCGTCGGGGGCCTTCGGGCGTTCGGCCAAGGTCCGGTCGCTCGCCGCGAACACCGACCGGAACGCGCTGTTCCTGACGGGCGAGACGTCCGCCGGCGTCGGGACCGCAGCCTCGGCGAAGCAACTCTTCGCCGCGCTCGGGGTCGCACCCGAGTCCGCGACCAGTCGAGGCAAGATCCGGGCCGCGTCCGTGATGGGATCGCGAGCCGGCACGAGCGTCGTCCTGCAGCAGCAGATCGAGGGCCACGATGTCGTCGGCGCCAACCTGAAGGTCAACGTCGCACCGTCCGGCGCGTTCGTCGTCACCGGCCGCCCGATCGGGGACCTCGCGGGTCGCACCCCGCTCCAGCCGGCATCGGTCACCGCCGAAAAGGCCAGCACCACGGCCGCCGCACTGTTCGACGTGGAGCCCTCGGCCGTCCGGGAGACGAAGCTCCTGGTCTTCCCGCTGGCCGACGGATCCGCGAGATGGGCCTATCGGGTCAGCCTCCTTCTCGAGGACCCGTGTGCGGACGTCCGCGCATACATCGACGCGCGCGACCTGAACCTGCTGCTGAGCTTCAACGTGGCGTCGGCACTGCGCGGGCGGGCGAGCATCTTCCAGGTGGATCCACAGCGAACGCCGACGCTCGTCGACGTCCGGCTCGCCGACCTGGGTCCGACGCCGGCCGACCAGCTCGTCGGCGGTCGGCTGATCGTGACGACCGGCAGGCCGCCGGCGCTCTCCCGTGGCGACCGCGATTTCCGCCTCGCCGAGGCCGACGCCGGCTTCGATGAGGCCAATGCCTTCTACCACCTGCGAGCCGCGCTGCGGTACTTCGGCGGCTTGCGCGGGCGCCGGCGATTCCCCTCACCGCCCTTCCGGCCGATCCGCGCGATCGTGCGCGACCCGGCGAGCCGCGACAACGCGTTCTTCCGACCGATCAAGAACGACCTCTCGTTCGGCGACGTCATGGGCCGGCCGACCGCGCGATCGGCCGACGTCCTCTACCACGAGTTCACCCATGCCGTGAGCCACGTCGCCGCGCGGCTCGGGAACTCCCCCGAGGACTCGCAGGCGCGCGGGCTCAACGAGGGGTTCAGCGACTACTTCGCCGCGACCATCCTCGACGACCCGCACTTCGCGGTCTGGGTCGCACCGGGTGGCGCTCGCGACGCCTCCGATCCGACGCTCCGGTTCCCGCCGGCCTTCGCCGGCTCGGAGCACGACACGGGGGCCGTCTGGGCGGCCGTCCTGTGGGGGATCCGGGCGAAGGCCGGGGCGAAGGACACCGACCGCATCGTCTTCGAGAGCCTGTTCCTGCTCTCGGAGCAGAGCACGTTCGAGGATGCCCTGCGCGCGCTCGTCTCGGCCGATGGCCTCCTGGCCGCGAGCGGTCAGATGCCCAAGAGCCACGCGAAGACGATCCGCGCGGAGTGGCAGAAGCGGCTCTAGGTCTTCGAGGGCGGGTAGGCGACCTCTTCGAGCGTGCCGACCAGCTCCCAGAGCTCGTCGGGGGCCAGGTCGCCCGAGCGGATGCGGTAGGTCCGCTGCTCGTCGGCGTCGCCGATCTCGAGCTCGGTCAGCATCGAGTCACTCGCGCCCGCCAACTCGCCGGCCTCCTGCGACGGGCTCTTCGCGATGAGCCGCTTCGCGACGTCCCCGACCTTGGCGCTCTCGTCCGAGCTGAGGGTGCGTTTCGTGACGGCCACGCCCTTCTCGGTGACGCTCAGATCGTCCCCGCTCAGGTCGAGGTTGCGGTCGCTGCCGAACAGTCCGCCCTTCTGGCGCAGGGAGATCTTCATTGCCGCTCCGATCGGTCGCTGATGGTGCCGATTCTTGGCGCCACCGGGTGGCCTGTCAATCCGTCGGTCCGGGGCTGTGGCTGGCTCTAGCCGATGCGCTCCAGCGCGACCACGGGGATCTCGCGAGCGGTCATCTGCTCGTACCTGGCGAAGATCGGGATCGCGGCGATGTGCGCGTCGAGGAGCCGGCGACGTTCGGCGCCCTCGGTGATCGTCGCCCGGACCTGGAACGTCTCCTCGCCGACTTCGGCGGTCGCGAGCGGGTTCGCCTTGAGGTTGTAGAGCCAGGCTGACTGCGTCGGCGCGCCGCTGTTGGACCCGACGATGACGTATCGCTCGCCGTCGCGCGTGTACCCGATCGGGCTGGTCCGGTCTTGGCCGGTCTTCGCGCCGGTGGTCGTCAGGAGCAGCAGGTTCGACCCAGCGAGCGGGCCCTGCGTGATCTGCCCGCCATGGGCCTGGAAGTCATCGATGGTGGCCGTGTTCCACTCGATCTCTGTCTGGTCGACCGGCATGTCCGGTGCCTCCTTGCGTGTCGCGTGGGTCGCTGCCCGAAGCGTACCAGAGTCGTTGCGTCCGCAACTTCACTGCGCTACCATCGGGCGATGGACTACGGGATCGCGCTCCCCAACTTCCCGGACGGGGCATCGCCCGAGGGCATCGAGGCCGCCGCCGGCGTCGCCGAGCGCCTGGGCTGGTCGACGGTCTGGACGACCGATCACCTGATCGTCAACCACGCGGCCGCCCCGGAATACGGTCGGATCTACGAGGCGATCCTGACGCTCGCGTGGGTGGGTGCCCGGCACCCGGGCCTCCGGCTCGGGACGAGCGTGATCGTCGTGCCGCAGCGCAACGCGGTGCTGCTCGCCAAGGAGCTCGCAACACTGGACTCGTTGAGCGGCGGCCGCGTGATCGCAGGGGTCGGGGTCGGCTGGAGCCGCGAGGAGTTCGCCAACCTCGGCGTCGAGGAGCGGTTCCGCGTGCGCGGCGCCTATCTCGACGAGACGATCGCCCTGTGGCGTCACCTCTGGAGCGGCTCCCGGGAGCCGTTCCACGGCCAATTCCACACGATCGACGACTTCGAATTCGAGCCGCTCCCCGAGCACGGCGCAGCGCTGCCGATCGTCGTCGGGGGCCGGGCCGAGGCGGCCTTGCGCCGGGCCGGCGGGCTGGCCGACGGCTACCACTCGAGCGCCGCGAGCCCGGCGGCCTTCGGCGAACGCGTCCCGGTCGTCCGGGCCGCGGCCGAGGCGGCCGGCCGGCCGGCGCCCTCGCTCTCGGCCCGTGTTCGGGTCCAGTTCGGCGAATCGACCGATCGCTTCTACGCGATGCGCGGCACGCCCGAGGAGATCGCCGGCGAGGTCAAGGCGTTCGGCGGCCACGGCGTCACGCATCTCGCGCTCTCGTTCGGGACGACGGATCCCGACGGGATCGTGGCGCAGGCTGAGCGATTCGCGCGGGAGGTCGCGCCGCTCGTCAAGGGCTGAGGGACTGGCCCTCCGTCACTTGGACTTGTACGACACCGTCATCGCGGATTCGTCGAGCATCGTCATGTAGCAGGTGACGCCGCGGTCGCCGTTCTTCCAGTCCTCCTCGGTCGGGTAGAACGCCCCGAGGTCGAACTTGTCGGTGTCGCCGCCGACGTAGCGACCGAGCGCCGCGCCGCAGGTATCGACGAGATAGGACGTCAGCTCGGCGCCGGTGGGCTCCTTCGCGCCCTTGGCGGCCGGATGCTTGGTCAGCAGGATGACCTCGGCGGTGTGCGTCTCGGTGCACGGATGGTGCTGCACGTCATCGACGGTCTCGCCGGCCTTCGTCGGGACGTCGAAGCAGTCGCCCACCTTGAGCTCGGCCGGGCTCCCGCCCAGGCGGTCCCGGAGGACGAAGCCGCCGACGAGGAAGACGGCGACGATGCCGATTCGGAGCAGGATCTTCATGCGCCGACCGTCTCGCGTGGCACGGACGGCGGGCATCACCCGATGGTCCCGGTCGGCTCCCCCACCCTGGTTCGGCGCGGCGTCGGCGGTGTCCCGTCAGAGCGACGGGACTGCCGTTCGGTCAGGCGGCTGGGCGAACGTTCGCGGCGCGCGGGCCCTTCGGGCTGGCTTCGACGTCGAACTCGACCTTCTCGCCGCCGACGAGGCGCTCGAACTCCATCGAGGCATCGAGGGCGCCGCGATGGAAGAAGTATTCCTTCTCGTCATCGGCGGAGATGAAGCCAAAGCCTCGATCGGCGATGACCCGCTTGATCGTACCGGTGGCCATGAGGGCCTCCCAGGGTTCCCGAACTCGGATCGCTAGACGCACGGCCCGTTCGAGAGGAGGTCGACCACGCGGAGCCCGCCACGAAATCGTGGCGAGGATTCCAGCCTAGCACAGGGCCCTGGAGGGTCGTTCGTGGGTCGGAGTACGATCGAGTCGCCCGATGATCCCCATCACGTTCGTGCTCGACGCCGCCCCCGCCGAACTGCTGGCCGCCCGATCGCAGATGGCGTTCACGCTCGGCTTTCACATCGTGCTCGCCTGCCTTGGTGTCGGCCTCCCCACGCTCGTGCTGATCGCCAACTGGATCGGCCTGCGCCGGGACGACCCGGTCGCGCTCCTGCTCGCCCGGCGCTGGTCGACGGTCATGGCCGTGACGTTCGCCGTCGGCGCGGTCACCGGCACCGTGCTCTCGTTCGAGATGGGCCTCCTGTGGCCCGTCCTGATGGGCCGGTTCGGCGGGGCCTTCGGGCTGCCGTTCGCGATCGAGGGGATCTTCTTCTTCCTCGAGGCGATCTTCATCGCGATCTACATCTACGGCTGGGATCGCCTCTCGCCGCGCGCCCATCTCTGGAGCGGGGTCCCGGTCGTGCTGGCCGGTCTTGGCGGCACGTTCTCGGTCGTGGCGGCCAACGCGTGGATGAACCAGCCCGCGGGCTATGTCCTGGGTCCGGATGGACGGGTCGCGACCGTCGAGCCGCTGGAGGTGATCTTCAATCGCGCGACCTTCTACGAGGTCCCGCACATGCTGCTCGCCGCGTACCTGGTGACCGGCTTCCTGCTCGCATCGGTCTACGCGATCGGGTTGTTGCGCGCCCGCGGCCAGGCCGACCGATACCTGCGCCTGGGCTTCCTGATCCCGTTCGTGATGGCGGCGACCGCAGCGCCACTGCAGGTCGTCGTCGGCGACGTCGCCGCCCGCGAGATCGTCAAGGATCAGCCGGCGAAGTTCGCGGCGATGGAGTACATCCTGGAAACGGGACCACACCAGCCGGTGACCATCGGGGGCCTCCTCGTTGACGGTGCCGTCGTCGGGGGGATCCAGATCCCGGAGTTCGGATCCATCCTGGCCGGATTCAGCCCGGACACTGTCATCGTGGGCTTCGACCAGATCCCGGTCGACCAGCGGCCACCGGCCACGATCGTCCACCTCGCGTGGGACGCGATGGTCGGGATCGGGACCGCTCTCGTCCTCCTCGGCCTGTGGGGGCTGGTGCTCCGGATCCGTCGGCGAGACTACGCGACCGCACGCTGGTTCCTCCGGGCCGCGGCGGTGGCCGGGTTCGCGGCGATCATCGCCCTGGAGGCCGGCTGGATCGTGACCGAGGTCGGTCGCCAGCCGTGGGTGGTCTATCTCGTGTTGCGGACGAACGAGGCGGTCACGCAGACGGGCGGCGTCCAGACGACGTTCCTCGCGGTCATCATCCTGTACTCGGGGCTCGGGATCGCGACCCTTGTCACGCTCCGGGCGCTGGCGCAGCGCTGGGCGAGGGCGGATGCGGCGGCCGGCGGCCGGGACACGGGCGGCTCCGGTGACCACGAGCGGGTGCCGTACGGACCGACAGGGCCGTCGGACGCGGGACCTCCGCAGTGACGCTGATCGACCTCACCGCCATCGTGTTGTGGCTTGGCGTCACCGCGTACGCCGTGTTCGGCGGTGCCGACTTCGGGGCGGGCTTCTGGGATCTCACCGCCGGGCGGGGCCCGCTCGGCGAGCGGGCGCGATCCCTCATCACGGCAGCCATCGGGCCCGTCTGGGAGGCGAACCACACCTGGCTCATCTTCGACCTCGTCATCCTCTGGACGGCCTTCTCACCGGCCTTCGCGGCGATCATGACCACGCTCTTCGTGCCACTCAGCCTGGCCGTCGTCGGGATCGTCCTGCGCGGTGCCGCGTTCGCGTTCCGGCCGTTGGCGACCGGACCGACCGGGCGTCGCCTCGCCAACGCGGTCTTCGCCGGATCGTCGGTCATCACGCCGTTCTTCCTGGGCGCCGTGGCCGGGGCGATCGCAAGCGGCCGCGTCTCGAGCGCTGAGGTGCCCGCCGACCCATTGGGGAGCTGGCTCAACCCGACATCGATCCTGGTCGGCTTCCTCGCGATCGCCGTCTGCACGTACCTCGCCGCGGTCTTCCTCGTGCATGACGCCCGCCGGCTCGCGCTCGACGACCTCGAGAGCTACTTCCTCCGTCGCGCCACGGCCGCAGCGGTCGTGGCAGGCGCCCTCGCATTCGCCGGCATCTTCGTGATCCAGGCCGATGCGCCCGTGGTCGCCGCCGACCTCGTTCGGATCGGCTGGCCGTTCATCGTCGCCTCGGGGCTGTTCGGGCTGGGTGCGCTGGTCGCCCTCCGTCGCCACGCCATTCGCGGCACGCGGGCCCTGGCCATCGGGGCGGTCGTCGCGGTCGTATGGGGCTGGGGCGTCGCGCAATACCCCGACATCCTGCCCGGCACGATGTCGTTGTCCGAGGCGGCCGCTCCCGCCGGCGCCCTCGCCGGGCTGCTGGTCGTGTTCATCGTCGCCGCCGTGTTGATCGCGCCATCGCTGGCGCTGCTCTTCAGCCTCGACCAGCGCAGCCGGCTGGGTCGCCAGGACCTGGGCGGGAGCCGATGAGCCTGCCCCGATCGCCCAGCCCAGCCGCGTTCCACGTCGGGCCCGGGCACATGATCGTCCACGGCAATGCCGCGTTCGTCGAGCTGTTCGGGTCGCGCTGCGTCGGCCAGCCGGCGCGGGAGGCGCTCATCGGCCTGCCCCACGAGGCATTCGAGCTCATGGACGAGGTCTATCGCGGCGGCAAGCCTCTTGCGCGTCGGATCGTCACGACCTGGGGCGTCCGGCGGCTGGTCGTGGCCGCACGACAGGATCCCGAGACCGGCGAGACGTATGGCGTGATGACGCACCTGACGCCGGCCCCCGCCAAAGCGTCGAGCACGTAGGCGATCGCCCCGATCAGGCGCCGGGCTTGACCACCATCATGAACACGACGATCGCAAAGCTCACGAGCTCGATCCGCGAGATCAGCAGGATCCGCTCGAGACCCGCGCGACCGGCCACCGACGTGGGTCCCTCCGCGGCGAAGACCTTGCCGAGCCTGGCGCCCTGGGGTCCGAGGTAGAGCGCGCCGACCAGCACCGAGGCGAGCCACAGCACGATCGAGATCGACACCCACACCGACGAGAACGACCAGCGCTGGATCACGAGGATCAGCCCTGCGATGAACAGCAGGATCGAGGCGGGCAGGAAGACCTTCATGCCGAGCTCGCCGATCGTCTGGCCGAACTTGGGCAGGTCCGTGGGATCGGTCGAGCGCTGGGCCCGGACCGCGAGCAGCTGTGCGAAGAACGCGCCGCCGACCCAGATGATCGCGCACAGCACGTGCACGTACTTGATCAGGGTGTAGCCCAGGTCGTCCATCGATCCTCCATCGGTGTCGGCCGTGCGGTCCAGCCTTGGCCGCGAGGATAACGGAGCCACCGAGGTTGGATTTCAGTCGCCGGGGACCGCGATCTTGCCCGCGTGGAATCGCTTGATGACCTTGGTGTAGTCGGGCAGGCCGCGCTCGTAGCCGATGGCCCAGAAGCCGGCACCCGCGAGGCCGCGCTCGTCGGCGAGGGCGAGCTTCGGGGTCAGCGTCGCGGGCGAGTCGAGGTAGATCGCCTGCCACTCGGGTGCGTCGGCGGTCCCGGTGTTCTCGGTGTAGAGCTCGACGACCTCGATCGGGTCGCGCTCCGGGACGTTCGTCGGGTCGAGGAGGTACGCGGCGTTCTTGCGCGGGAACCAGGCCTCGCCTTTGCCCGTGTCGGGCGCCCCGAGCTCCGGCCCGGTGACGGGCCATGTCATCCCGTAGAGCGGCAACCCGAGCAGCGTCCGGTCGACGGGCACGCCCATCGCGTCGTACAGGTCCAGCGACCAGTAGAGGTCCCGTTGGTCGCCGTCGCGGCGGTCGAGCGGCGACGACGCCCCGGGGGCCGACCCGGACCAGTGGTAGTCGTAGCCCATCAGGAAGATGCGGTCCGCGCCGGCCGTGGCGGCCGAGGCGGCCATGGCGGCGCCCCCGATGTTGGCCGTCGTCGCCACCGAGACCTGGGCCTTCGGGTGCTTCGCCTGCACCGCGTTTCGCAACCGGCCGACGAAGGCGCCGTAGGCGGGCACGAACTCGCCGTCGAGCTGCTCGACATCGACGTTGATGCCATCGACGCCGATCTCGTCGGCGAACGTGACGAGGGACGCGATCACCTTGTCCTGGGTCTCGAGCTTGCCGCCGAAGAAACGCTGGTTGCGCGCGTACCCGAAGCTCGTGTACACCAGCTCGACCCGCTCCTTGCGCTCGTGCGCGTCGCGGATCAGCTGGCGGCCGATCGGCCCGGTGATCTTCTTGTAGCCGTTCTGGGCGGTGTCGAGCGTGCCGTTGCGCTTGTTCGTGACCGAGAACAACGCCACGGTCGAGAGCGCCGTCTCGCGGACATGCGCCGCGATGCCATCGTCCATCTCCCAGTACGGGATGAAGCCGTAGGTCTCGTGCTTGGGGATCGGGTGCGGGGTCGGGACGGGCGTCGGCGTCGGGCTCGGTCCGGACGCGGAGCCGGGACTCGCGCTCGGGTCACCAAGGAGGCGGGTCGGGTCGGACGATCGGAGCATCGTGTTCGCCAGGACCACCGTGCCGACGATGGCGATCACGACGGCGGCGGCGATCACCCCCGCCAACGGCGGTCGTCGGGTCATCGCGAAAGGGTGGGTGCGGGCGCCCGGCCGGTCAAGCGTGGGGGTCGTGTCGGGCCCGGGATGTGGCCTTTGATCTGGGCCGCGGTGGCTGTGAGCCAACAATTCACACAGTTGACGGGTGGACCGGCAAGAACCTGGCCCTAGCGGTCTTCCTGGTGGCCCGCAGCCCGCATCTGTCGAGGTGGCTACACGGCTCGGCGGCTTGGAGCCAGATTCGTTGGCTCTCCGCCACCGGGACGGAGCTTCGAAGACCCGCGGGCCCCGAAACGGCGAGCACCGGCGAGCCGGTCGACCGCGGGAGACGGGAGGAGGTCGTCAGCCGGTCGGTTGGTTCGCCGGCGCCTTGATCGCCGGGGAGGTAGGACTGGGACGACTCTGGGGCGGAACCGTGAGAACGCTCTGAGAATCGGGGCGGCGGCGGGTCAGCCGGCGGCGGCCTGCACAGGCCTCCGGCGCTCGCACTCCGTGAAGGACTATCGAGCGCCTCTCCGACGCCTGGGCCCTGACCCATCGGGACAGATCAACTCACGCGACCGCCCGTTGGAGCTCATGGGGGTCGTCGCATGACTCCGCGTGCTCGTCCGCGTGATAGGCGCATGTCAGGCACCTGCCCGGCACGGTGATAGTCCTTCTCGGAGTACGCGGGAAGGCCGCGCCGCGGCACCGCGCCGCGGGTCAGCCGGTGGCGGTCAGGGGCGGGTCAGCCGGTGGCGGGTCAGCCGGTGGCGGGTCAGCCGGTGGCGGGTCAGCCGGCGGCGGGTCAGCCGGTGGCGGGTCAGCCGGCCGCGGCGGGCGCCGCGGCGGCGAGTCAGCCCGAGGGTGCCGCCTCGGCCGGCACGGCGTCCACGTCGTGGCCGGCGAAGTAGAAGCGCCACGGCCCGGAGCCAGGGATGAACGCCTGCATGACCGCGCGCTCGGCCTGGACGATGTGCATCAGGTCGTGGGCCGCCCACTCGTTGAGCAGCTCGCGCAGCGAGACCGTGCCGAGGTCGGGGTGGCGCGACGTCCGGTCCAGGTCCGCCTCGGTGGCGGTGGCCAGGAGCTCGAGGCTCAGGAGGCGCAGCGCTGCGTGCCGCGCGGCCAGCGCCGACGGATCGGTTTCGGGCGTGACCGGGGTTCACTCGACGTCGGGCTCGTAACTTCGGAGTTCCGGCTTGCCGGTCATGATCGCGCGCACGCGCTCGGCGAAGACGGCCGCTTCGGTGTCGGTGGCATGGCCGAGGCACTCGAGCGCGGACCACTCGCCCGGCGCCGGCTGGCGGTCGAGCAACTCGCGGTCCAGCATCGCGAGCGACTGCCAGCGGCCGGCGTCGACGCGGAGCACGTTGATCGTCTGGGCGATGAGATCACTCATGCCGGCGACCGTAGCACGGAGCGTGCACGATGTGCACGTGGATCAGCGCCGGTTCGAGGTCCTTGGGGTCGGCATCCTCTTCGCGTGCTCCGGCGCCGTGTTCATCCTCGCGACACGTGATGTGTCACCCGCATGGATGCTCGTCGGCGTCGCCCTGGTGGTCGTCGGGTTCGGGTGCGCGCTGGTGTCGCTGTTCGGGCTGCCAGCGGCGATCCGTGGCTGGCGGCCGGGCCGTGACGCGCGCGGCCGCGATCCGGACGATGGCGAGGGGTCGCGATGACCACCGCGGCCAGGTGGCCCTGGCAGGTCGTGCCAGATATGCGCCCGGGGACTGGTAGGACATCTCGAGGCCGCCCGCTGACGGCTCGTCGAGCCGGAATGAGCGTGCCCACGCACGAATTCGCGTCGCCGGCACCCCGGACGAGGATGAATCGGGGCACAACCGTGCCTACCAGTCCACTGGTGCATATCTGGCGAGGTCCCGCGGCCCTGAAGGTCCCAGTACTTCCCGCCAGTACCGTCACGCGGTGCGTGCCGCCACCGTTCGAGGCAACGCACCTGCCGACCGGGCAGGAACACGGGAGGACGACAACCATGGCGAAGAAGCCGCCGCCCCGCATCGAAGGTACGACCAGCACCTGGGAGGCCGGTCCGATCGAGCTCAAGGCCTATGTCGATCGACGCCTGGCCGCGCAAGCCGCCGGCATGCCGGCCGAGCCCGTCTGGTTCGAAGCCGCCTTCGACGACTCGTGGCCGGTCGTCATCGACGAGGCCGACGCGGGCTAGACACGCCGACGGGCGCCGCGACGCCCGCCGCCACCTGCCCTCGCCGAAGATCGACCGCCGGGCCGTACACTGCGGGCCGCACGGCGAATGGATCCGTGGCATCGAGCGAGGGGACATGCGACGAATCCCGCTGTTGGCGATCCTGTGTCTGGTAGCCGCGTGCGGTAGCACGACGCCAAGTGCGATCCCGAGCCCGACCGCGGCGCCCACTGCGACCCCGACGCCGACCCCCAGCCCGACGCCGACGCCCGCCCCCACCCCCCTCCCCAGCCTGCCGCCGCTGGACGTCAGCGCGTTCGAGCCCGGCTGGACCCTGGCGGCCACCGACACGAACGTCGGACCGGTCCACGAAACCACGATCCTCTCGACGATCGGCCCGCACTACGCCGTCGCGGTCGTGTGTGTCGGTGAGGGCGAGCTGGTCGTCACGCTCCACGCGGCGGGCGGCGACCTCAAGAAGGATCATCCGGACGGCGTCGATGCCGGCACGGTCAACGTTCCATGCACGAACCTCACCCCGTCGCTCACCGAGTTCGACAGCAAGGACCTCCCCGCCTGGATCGGCGTCTCGATCTCGCCGTCCGCCGCGGGACCGCAGCACATCCAGTACCGGATCGCCGTCGGGACGGCAGGCTGATCGGCGAGCCAGCCTGGCGGCGAACGAAACCCGGCCGCGAACGAAAGCCGGCCACCCGAAGGTGACCGGCTCCTCGATCGAATGGCGCCGGGACGCGAGCCCCGGCGCCCGCATCACATCTCGGTGATGCCCAGGATGTGGCCTTCCGGATCGGCGACCATCGCCAGCTGCGCGTTCCCGTCCGGGCTGAACTTCGGCATGATCACCGTGCCGCCGAGCGACTGGGCCTTGGCGAGCGTCGCGTTGATGTCCGAGACCGTGACGTAGCCGGTCACCCAGCCCGCGCCACCGGTCGGATCGCTGCCGACGCCGACGATCGGGCCGGTCGAACCCGGGTCCGTCATGCCGTAGCCGCCGGGGTTGTCGGTGTCGAACGACCAGCCGAAGAGCTGGCCGTAGTAGGTCTGGAGGGCCTTCTGGTCCTTGCCCGTGACCTCGAAGTGAATGACCTGTCCTGCCATCGTCGGTCTCCTCATCCGGCACCGTGGTCACAGTCGCCTCGGCTGCCCTCTGACCCAACGACGAACGGCATCCACCCGAATCGACAGCCTTGCGGACGACGGATCATCGGCACCGCCGCATGCGGGCCTTTCGGCACTGCCACGTCCGTCCGCGGCGCCGGAGACTGCACATGCACGGCGCGTCCTCGATGGCCGTGGCATGGAGGTGTGTGATGGAGTGCGAACTTGCGAGCCCGACCGGGAGCCATCATCGGCATCGGCCTCGTCGCTGTGGGCCTGCTGGCCCTCGCCGTCAACTGGAGCGGCCTGGGCGCGAGCTTCGAGATCGGGGACGCGTGGCCGCTCTTCGTGATCCTGCCTGGCCTCGCGTTGTTCGGCGTGGCGTTCACCTTCGCGCCGCCGCGACGGCGTCGGGTTCGCCATCGCTGGCGCCATCATCACGATGGTCGGGATCGTGCTGATGGGCCCAGCAGATGACCGGTCGCTA
This sequence comes from uncultured Chloroflexia bacterium, assembly GCA_963767165.1. Lineage (GTDB taxonomy): Bacteria > Chloroflexota > Limnocylindria > Limnocylindrales > CSP1-4 > SPCO01. Next base: position 33,431 of record CAVYCV010000001.1, read on the forward strand.
CGACAGCTGGGCCTACGTCTGGGCGCTCGTCGCTCCCGGCGGTGTCGGGATCGGGTTGCTGGTGTACGGGCTCGCGACCGACATCGCCGCGGTTCGTGCGTCCAGGGCCTGCTGCTCTGCGGCATCGCATTCGCGGTCTTCGCCATCGGGGCGTGGTACTTCGAGCCGGTGCTGACCGAGGGTCGACAGCCCGTCGATCTGGGATCGCTTCTGGCCGATCTTCCTCATCGTCGCGGGTGGCGTCCTCCTCGTCACGACCCTACGAGGCGGGCGCCACCCTGACCAGCTCGGCCACGGGGCCGGGCCCGTCAGCCGATGAGGTAGACCACCGACACCGTGACGGTCACGTCGTTCGTGCCGACGTTGACCGGGGTGGGCGTATCGGCCGCGGCGAGGGCGCCGGCTCGTGCGCCGTCGTAGTAGATCGGGTACGGCATCGGGCCGCTGGTCTCACTGATCGAGGCCACGCCCGTGATCGAGACGCCTGCGCTCGAGGAGAGCGTGTCGGCGATCGCCTTGGCCTGGGTCATTGCCTGCTTGCGCGCCTGCTCCTGGGCCTTGGCCGGGTCGTCGACGCGGAACGTCACGCCGTCGAGGGTCGTGGCGCCGGCGGCGAGTCCGTCGTCGATCGCGTCGCCGATCTTGTCGAGGTCGCGGACGGTGACGGAAACGCCGTTCGAGAGCATGTAGCCGATCACCTTCGGGGGATTCGAGTTGGCCTTGTAGTCGTAGACCGGCTGGAGGCTGAGCCCGCTGGTCTGCAGGTCCGCGTCGGCGATGCCGAGCTTCTTGAGCGCCGCGATGATCGTCGTCATCGACTCGGCAGCGGCGGCCCGGGCGGCCTTCACGGTCGGCTTGGTGACCGAGACGCCGAGGCGCAGGTCGGCGACGTCAGGGCTGATCACGACGCGGCCCGTGCCGCTGACGCTGATCGTGTGCTCGGGCGTGGTGTCGTCCGCGGCGAGCGTCGTGCGCGGCGCGAAGACGGGACTCGCGATCGCGGCGACGAGCAGGCCGATGGCGAGGCCGACCCCCAGCCAGCGGAGCCGTGCGGTCGGCAGGGTGAGCGTGATCGTGGTGGAAGGCATGGGTGACTCCGTGACATCGAGGTGGCGACACGTGCGGTCGCCGATGCCCCGGAGACGCGGATACCCCACTAGGGTTTCGGCGGGCCGGTGCCGCGGGGCACCAACGAGGTGCCGCCGAGCACCGCCCGAGCTACGCGAAGAAGTCGATGATCGCAGCCGTGTCGTCGGAGAACGCCCAGCGCTCGGTCACCTTGCCGTCGCGAACATGCATGATCTCGGCGGTCCGGTAGTTCAGCGTCTTGCCGCCACGGGTGGCCGTCGCGTCTACCAAGGCGATCACGTGGTCGTCGTTCGCGACGACGTCGTGCAGCTTCGCGGTGATCTCGAAGTCGGCAGAGCCAAGTGAGGCAGCCATTTCCGCCCTGCCCCGGCGCGGCTCGGCCCGACCGATCTCGTGCCAGACCACGTCGTCGGCGAGAAGCGCAGACATCCTCTCCAGGTCGCCGTTGTTGAACCCATCGAGCGCGCTGCGCGCCAGGGCCGCGTTCGGATGATCGGCCATGTCGGTCTCCTCATCGAGTGAGCTGGCGGCGCGGGGACTCTCCTCGGCGCCCCGGGGAGCAGTATGTGCCTCGCCCGCCAGCCCGCCGTCACGCGACCTGGCTGGTGGCCGTGGCCGACCCACGAGCACGGGCGGCCTGAGTCGCCTTCGCGCGCTCGGCGACGCGATCGGCGACGTAGGCGGCATCCCGCCCCGCGCCGGCCACGAGCATCGAGCTGAAGGCGTACAGGAATGGCAGACCCAGGAAGTAGAGCCCGGCCGCCGAGGGCACGACGCCCCGCCGCTCGATCGGCCAGCCGTCATCACCGGTGATCGGCAGCTCGATCCAGCTGAAGTCGGGGCGGAAGCCCGTGCACCAGACGACGTTCGCGACATCGAGGGCGCGACCATCACCGAGGAGCGGCTTGCCGTCCTTGACACCTTCGGTTCGCGCTTCGAGGCGCTCGACGCCGACCCGGTCCAGATCCTGGCGCCGGACCCGCAGGAGCGGTCCCCCGCCCATGCGAACGTGAGGGGCCATCGCGCGACCGATCGGGGTTCGGAGCGTCAGCACATGCTTGGCGATGGGGATGAGGAACCGGAAGACGATCCGCCCTCGCCGACTCTCGAGCGGGACCGGGAGTTGACCGTGGATCCGGCCCGACAGGAATGTGCGATGGCCACGGACCTTGGCCTCGAGGGCGATATCCGCGCCGGAGTGGCTCGCACCGACGACCAGGACCGGACCGTCCTGGAGCTGCCACGGGCCGTGGTACGCGCTCGAATGCAACTGGCGGATCCCCGGGCTGAGCTGACCGGCGAAGTCCGGGACCTTCGGGTGCTGGAAGGCGCCTGTCGCAACGATGACCTGGGCGGCCTCGAATCGCGTGTCCCCGGCCTCGACGACGTAGCCATCGTCGCCGTCCCCCTGGCGCCGCAGTCGATCGACACGGACCCCCGTCCGGACTGGCAGTCGGCCCGCACCGGCGTAGGACTCCAGGTAGTCAGCCATCTGCTTCGCGCTCGGATACGCGGACTTCGCGGCCGGGAACGGCATGCCCGGCAGGCTGTCCGCCCGTGCAGGGCTGTAGAGCCGGAGTGATGCCCAGCGCGACCGCCAGTTGTCGCCGATCCGGTCGTTCGCCTCGAGGATCACGAACGGCACGCCGCGTCGCGCCAGTTCGTGTCCCGCGGCCAGACCGGCCTGTCCGCCGCCGATGATCACGGTGTCGAACCGCTCCACTGCCTGCTCGCTGGCCATCACGCACCTCACTTCGTCTCGGGGTCGGAGGCACCCGTTCATGAACGGGTGCCAGGGACCACGCTACGAACCGAGCGGTGGCGCCGCATCGGCCGGAATGTCCAAACTCGCTCGCCGGTGCATGGGTAGGACTATGTAGTCGGACGGAGGCCGTGCTCGTAGGCGTAGGCCGTCGCGGCCGAGCGCGACGACAGGTCGAGCTTGGTGAAGATGTTGCTGACATGCCGGGCGACGGTCTTCTCGCTGATGACCAGTCGGTCGGCGATGGCGCGATTGGTCAGGCCCGCGGCCACCAGCTGCAGCACCTCGACCTCGCGCACGGTGAGTCCGTCCGGACCGCCAGCCGTCGGCCCGGCCCGCGTCATCGCATCGACCCGCGCGAGCTCCGGGGCGGCACCGAGCTCGAGGAAGACCTCGCGTGCGGTCTCGAATTCCATCATCGCCGTGTCCTCATCGCCGAGCGCCCGACTTGCCCGACCGAGCAGGACGCGCACGTGCGCGGCCTCGTACGGCGCCTCGAGATCGCGCCAGTGCGACAAGGCACGACGCAGAGCGGCGATCGCGGCATGTGCATCGCCATCGGCGAGCGCGACGGCTCCCTCCGCCCGTGTCGACATGGCTCGCAGGAGTGGCGCCCGCGACGAGCCGGCCATCTCGCTCAGCTCCGCGCTCGCCTCGTGCGCCAAGGAGGCATCGCCCGCGCCGAGCGCGATCTCGACGGAGGCATCGAGCAGCCGCGCCCGGCCGAGATGGTCCAGTGTCTCCTCAAGGGCACGCCGGATCATCGCGAGGGCGGCAGCGGGATCGCCTTGTGCCAGTCGCAGCCGGGCGCGACCCGGTTCCGGCGGCCGTCCTTGCTGGTTGGCCTTGCGATAGGCCTTGTCGGCAGCCTCGAACTCGCCACGCAACCGATGGATGTCGCCCTGCTGGTAAAGGGCCTCGCCGACGGCCGGCTCGGGGGGCGGTTGGGACAACCGCTCATATGCGATCTGGTTCTGCGTGGCGGCGTCCTGCCACGCCCCGTGGAACTGCATCAGCTCGGCCTGGTAGAGCATGCATCGGCCGCGGAACGGCTGGACTTCCGGCTGCGACTCCAGCCATCGAGTCAGAGCCGCGGTCCACTCCTGCGCGCGCCGCAAGTCGAGGATCCGGTGGCAGGCCTCGATGGTGGCGCAGTACACGATCCCGACGACGATGGGCGATACCTCGTCCGCGGTGACCGCGACCATCGCCTCGTCGAGGAGAGCGACACCCCGGTCGATCTCCCCGAGATCGATACGCGCTTGCCCCTGGCCCAGCCGCCCGAGGGTCGCAAGGTCCCGGTCGCCGAAGCGGTCCGCGATCCGGGCGACCTCCTCGAATGCGCCGAGCAATTCGGCCGCATGCCCCTCGTCGAGGCCGTGGATCGCACCGGGCAAAAGGACGTATCCCGACTCCACGCAGTCGAGCTGCGCTTCGTTGATCAGTCGGTCCGCGCGCGCCACCCAGCCACCGCCGCGCGCGTACTCCCCACGGCTGATGAGGCCGAACCCGAGCCAGAATGCCGCGCGCGCCGCACCCGGCAGATCCCCGACGCGAAGCGCTTCCCGATGGGCCCGCTCGGCCAGGACGTTGGTGTCCTCGTGGCGCCCGATCAACTCGGCAGCCTGGGCGAGCAGCAGCAGGTCGTCGAAACCGAGCGGTTCGAGCGCATCGGCCGCCGACAGCTGGGCGTACGCCTGGCCCCATGCTCGTGCCTGATACGCCTCCCGTCCCGCTGCGAGGGCGTCGAGAACGGTCACACGATGGAGCTTACGCCGACTCGCTCCAGAGGTGGCCGGCGACGCTCACAGGCTCGCCCGAGGCGACCGCGGCGGCGATCATCAGGCCGAGGTGGTGGTCATGGACGCCCTCGGCGAGGTCGCAGAAGCCCGGGCCGCCCTCGAGGTACTCGGCCATGCGCACCAGGCAGATCGCGATCGCGAGGTCGTCGTCCGCCAGGCCCGCGCCGGGGAACTCCGTGCGGACGACCCACTCGGGTCCCAGCGTGATGCCGACGAACCCCAAGCCCTCGAGGTTGCTGTCCTGGCCGAGCTCGTGGCGCCGGAACTCCATGGTCACGGGCGTCGTGGCGTCCTCGAGGTAGCGCACGGTCATGTCGTGGATCTCGCCGCGCTCGCCGCGGACCAGGAGGCGGTGCGAGCGGATGTAGGAGAAATACTGGTCCTCGGTGAAGTCGAAGACGCCCAGCTGGCCATCGAATTCGAGCGTGGCGATGACCTGCTCGGACGGCACGATCTTCTCCTCGCGTGGCGGGCCCGCGCGGCCGGGCCCGTCGACGATCGTCGATGCGAAGCGCCGCGCGCGGATCGAGACCGGCCCGAATCGATCGTCGAGGAAGCGGCGGATGAGATCGATGCCGTGGTAGCCGTGGGCGGCCGAGACCTGCGCCTGGCTGATCGCGCCGAGGCGCCCCGAGCGCGCGACGGCGATCCGCGCCGCGTGGTGTGGCTGGAACTGGTACTGCTCGGCGACCTGGATACGGGCGCCACCGTCGGCGAGGGGCTTGAGCGCGCGGAGGCCGTCGATGTCGGGCGCGGGCGGCGTCTCGGCGAGGACCGGGATGCCGCGCGATGTCAGCTCCGCGAGCAGGACCGGCGTGGTCTGCCACGGGACGCTGAGCACGACGAAGGTGGGATCGGACGCCAGCAGCTCGTCGAGGGTCTCGGGCGTCGCGACGCCAAAGTCGTGCGCGAGCGCGACGCGCGTCGCGGGCGACGTCGTGAGCACGCCGCTGACCTCGAACCGTCTCCGGCAATGCCCGAGCCACGCGCAGGTAGCACTGCGTGCGCCAGCCGCCGCCGATGATCGCGAACCGGATCGGTTCCATGCCCGTCAGCGTACCCGTCCCGCGGTGGCGCAGAGCCAACGATTCCGGCGCCAAGGCCGTCCAGACCTGACGCCGCGGTCAAGTCGGTGGCTGTGAGCCAGCAGACGGCGAGCATCGAGCGCGATTCCGGGATCGTCACGACCCTCAGCCCGAATTCGTTGGCGGAGAGCCACCACGCGCGGCCGAACGCCGGCGCGAGAGAGAGCGGGCCGTCACCGCTCGATCTGGCGATACGTGCTCTCGGAACGCCGGGCAACCTTGAGGACGACACCACCAGGTCCGCCTCGTCGTCGATCAGGTACACGATCCGGAGGTCGCCGACGCGCAGGCGCCAGTACTCCGTGTCAGTCAGCTTCGAGGCGCCGGGCGGACGTGGATCGACCGCCAGAGCGAGGATCGGACCCCGCAGACGCGCAGCATCGCCGGGCGGCAGTCGGCGGAGCTGACGCTGTGCAGCGGGCGCCAGCTCGACTCGGCGTCGGCCCCCACTCACTCCCGATCCGGGCCGTAGGTCGCTTGGGTCTCCGCGGCCAGCTTCCCGAAGACGGACTCCGCGGCCTCCCCGCCATCTCGACGGTATTCGGCCAACGCGGCGTCCGCCGACGCGTGGTCCTCGCGCGTCTCGGCTGCCTCGAGCCACGCTTCCAGGGCCTCGTCGACGACCTCCCGGATGCTTCGATCCGAACGTGCGGCCTCGACCTTGACCGCGCGGTACAGCTCGGCGTCCAGATCGATGGTGACTTTCATCGGCCCAGCATACCAGCATGCTGGGTTACTGGCGAGAGGAACATCTGGCGCCGCCGCCGATGCGTACCGTCTTGCGATGACGCTGATGAGCCCCCTCCGGGCCTTCACGACGAAGCTCTTCAACCCGGTCTTCCGCCGGGTGGCCGCCTGGGTGCCTGGGTTCGGCGTCCTCGAATACGTCGGCCGCAAGAGCGGTCGGCGCTATCGGATCCCGGTCATGCGGTTCCGGCGCGGATCGGAATACGTCCTCTGCCTCGTCTACGGCCCGAACAGCGAATGGGTGAAGAACGTCCTGGCCCAGGGCGGAGCCCAGATCCGCATCCGGCGTCGCACGACACGCCTGACCGATCCCGAGGTCGTGGTCGACCCGAGTCGCCGGCTGCTGCCGCGCTACGCCCGCCCGCTGATGCGCCTCCTGCGAGTCAGGGGGTTCATGACGTTGCAGGGCCCGGCCAGCGTCCCTCGAACGTCAGCGTGACGAGGCACCCCTAGGATGCCTGCCAGCGACCTTGCCTCCGCGCCTTGCCGAGGCGTCGTCGTCTGAGGGGAGGCACCCAGATGAACCTCGCCATCACGGGGTCGGCCAAGCGGCTGATCGCGATCCTGGTGGTCCTGGGGCTCGTGCTCGCCGGCTGCGGCACATCCACGACCACCGGCCAGACACTCAGCTCGGATCAGGCGCCGACGCCGCAGCCACCCGGAGCACCGACCGATGCTGGTGCCGGGGGCACCGGCGAGGCGACCGCCACGGGCAGCCTCGTGAGCTCGGGAATCCTTGAGGCGACGTGGAAGTGGCAGCCCGACAACGCGGTCGGGCCCGGCGTTGGCGGGATCACGGTGACGTCTGACAAGGGCACGTTCGGCAACATCGAGGTCCTGGCCGACGGCTCCATCACCTTCTCGACCGGTGATCCCACGATCAGCGCCGGCGCTCCGTACAAGGGAACGGGCGCTCAGGTCCACATGAAGGACCAGATCCCGTGTGGGTTCACGCTCGATAACGACCTGACCGGCTCCGACGGCAAGATCCTGCACATGAAGGGCACGATGGACGTCGTCGGCGGAAGCTTCCAATGCTGAACGGAAGGCGCGACTAGCTGTTCACCATCGAATCGGCGTAAGCAAGGCCAAGATCATGGGCAACATCAAGAGGATCAGCGCGTTCGCGCCCAGGACAGCACCGAGGACCGGCCCGAGCGACGTCGCGCGCCGCATGATCCAGTAGGCCACGAGGATCCCCACCAGGAACGCGAATCCGATCCAACCGAAGATGAACGCGCGCACGACGCGACTCCCGCCGACGAAGATCAGCTGGATCATCGGACCACTGATGGCGGCCGCAGCTGCGGCGACGACTACCGCGTAACCGGATGGGGCGTGCAGGGCGAACCAGCCCGCCCACCCAGGGATGAACAGTGCGACCCCGGTCACCAGGAATGGAGTCGCAACTCCAGTGCCCCCATATTGGGTCAATGCCCAAACGGCCGAGAACAGGACGGCGGGAGCGGCGCCGATCGCGCACGCCACCAGCGTCGGCCACTCGCGATGCACGGGTGTCGCCACAGTCGTCATTCGAACCAGCGTACAAGAGGACTGTTTCGCAATGTCCGCGCTATGCGGGCGTCTCCGCAGCGGCGGCTTCTTCAATCGCCATCGATGACACTAGGCGCTGTGGCCAGATACACGGTGAACAAACGCGCCCTCGAGCACGCCCACAAGCTCATCGAGGCGCGCCAGTACGTGCTTCGCAGCGATTGGGGCGAGATCCAACCAAGCGCGAAGGACGAGAACGCCTACCTCAAGACCCACGACTGGGACGAGTACGGCGAGTGGTTCCTCGGGCTGACCGACGGCGCGACCGAGGAGACCAAGGGCCGCCACGCGTTCGTCTTCGGCGACTTCAAGCGAATCCACCGGTCCGGGATCATCGCCTCCCACTACCGCGCGGCGGAGTGGCGGCACAAGGCGGTCGAACTCGCGGCACACGACCTGCTCCAGGCGCTCGACCGCAAGGCCGGCATCGGATTCGAGCGTGGCGGCGGGGGCCAGTCGGCCAAGGCCGCGAAGCGCTAACGCGTCGCGGCGATGCCCTCGAGCCATTCCAGCGCGGTGCCGGCGAACGCGGTCGAGAGGTAGTCGGGCTCCCCGATCATGTAGCGCGTCCCGTCCGGGGCGACTCCGGTGACGGCGACCCACGCGGCCGTGACCCCCGGCGCCCGGTTCAGCTGGACCGCACCGCTCAGCGTCATCGCCCGCGGGCCCCAGGGCTCACCGCCCGACCACGTGAATGCGCCGCCTGCCAGCTGGCCGGGCGGAGTCCACGTGGCGGCCCCCCACGCGAATGGCCCGGTCGCGGTCGGGCTGACCGGGGTCGGCGACCCGATCCCGGCATCGGTCGCGCGCCACGCCTCGACGCGCAAGTCGGTCCAGCCGGCAAGCGCAGCAACGTCTCCGACGTCGACCATGTACTGGGCGGCGGCGGTGCTCCCGTCGCCCCCGACCGAGCTGCTGCCGTACCCGGTGATGACGTCGGTCACAGCCGCCGGTGTGGGCTCGGCGATCCGGTTCACGCCCAGATCGCCGCTCGGCTCCCCGCGGATCCCAAGGCCGAACGGCTCCGAGCTGAGCAGCACCTGGGCGAACTGGATGGCGACGATCGCCACGAACGCGACGATGAACAGGCCCGCCCACGTCCGGGTCGACCCGCGCAGCAGGCGCGACGAGCGCCACGTCCCGAAGACCCACCATGCCGGCAGCGTCAGCAGCACGACGACGCCGACGGCGTCCAGACGCCCCGTCCACCCGGCCAACGCCCAGGCTCCGAAGAGGATGGCGCCGACCGGGGCGAAGATCCGCCGGACGTTCCCGATGGGATAGCCTGCCCGAGCCGCGACGACCGGCGTGATCGCGCTGCCGGCCACGTAGGCAGCCACGCCGATGCCGATGAAGGAAACGGGGTCGAAGCGGCCACTCGAGGTCGACTCGAAGAGTCGAACCCCGAACGCCCCGAGGAACTGGGGGATGGTGATCGCCGTGAGCCAGGCGAACGCCGCGAGGAGGATCCCGATCAACCAGCCGTAGATCCCGCCCGTCAGCAGCGCCCAGGAGCCTGCGCCCGCGGCCGAAAGCAGCCGGCGACGGTTCCGGCGGGCTTCGGTCAGGGCCTCTGCCAGCCGCTCCGGCGGCCCAAGCCGCTCGAGTGCGGTCCTCTGGGCGTCGTCGGGCGATCGCCCATCCGCCTCGAGTGCGGCGGTCGAATCGGCGACGTGCGCGCGCAGCTCCTCGAGGATCTCGCCACGCTCGGCCGCGTCGAACGGGAGACCGTCGGCGACGTCGCGCAGGAAGTCCTCCGGGTCGCGCATCAGCCGGCGCCCGGTGAGGTCACGAGTCGGACGCTCTGGGCGAAGGTCTCGAAGTCGGCTTCGAGGGCCGCAAGCGCAGCCAGGCCGCTCTTGGTGATCCGGTAGTAGCGCCGGCGGGGGCCGACATCGCTGGCCCGCCACGACGCCTCGACCGCCCCCTGCGCCTCCAGGCGGTGGAGTGCCGGATACAGCCAGCCCTCGCCGGGCTCGATCACGGCCGCGCTTCGCTCGCTGATCCGCTGGCGGATCTCGTAGCCGTACAGCTCACCGTCCCGGAGGACGCCGAGGATCAGGAGCGGCGTCGTGCCCTTGAGCAGTTGCGACCGGTCCATCTGTGCCACTACCTCGCCAGACGATGTACCGGGGACGATGCGCTCGCTGGGAGGCCTTGTCAATGCCTTTCCGTTGGTACTTCCCGGTCGTGGTCAGCCCGCGTCCGTTTCTCCGAGCAGACACACGCCCACCCCAAGCCGGGTGGCGGCAGCGGCAAGTGATCGATCGTTGGTGCAGAGCAGGTCACAAGCCGCGACGGTCGCGCTCGAGAGGATGAGGGCATCCGGCATGCGCAGGTCCGTGCCTGCGCGGATCCGGGCCGCCTCCCGGGCGACGGCGTAGTCGATCCCGATGAGGTCGAGCTCGGCGAAGTGCTGAAGGAACCCCTCCGCGACAGCCACGGCCGAGCCACCGGCACGGAACGGCCGCACGAGGATCTCGCCCACCGTGATCATCGACATCGCACCGACGTCGCGACCTGCAGCCAGGAAGTCATCGAAGAGCCGCGTTGCGGCGGGGCTCGTCGGCTCCGTGCCCGCCAGGTACGCGAGTGCCACCGATGTGTCGATCATGACCCGCTGCCCAGGCGGGATGGCCTGGTCCAGCGTCAGGGCCACGATGCCCGTTCGGCCTCGACGTACTCGTCGATCTCGCCGTAGATGCCCGAAAGCGCGCCCGCGTAGCTCGCGCGGATCCGGTGGAGATGCACGACGTCCGGGTCGGAGGCGTCGACCTCGACCACGAATCGGTCGCCCTCGACGATCCCCGCCGCCTGGACCACCGGATCCGGAAGGGTGAGCTGGTTGCGTGCCCGTAGACGCGCCTGGGCCGCCACGTGTCGAGGTGTCATTCGCACAGTGTCTTCCTCGATGCGAATGTCGTCAAGCAAGTGCGAATACGCAGTGAGCCACCGGGGCGGACCGATAGGCGACTGCGTTATGCATGAATCCGCCGCCGGGTGCCCTCTGCTTTCGGTATGCCTGTCGGATGCATAAGCCCCGCGCCCGCCGATCTGCCGACGAGTCCGCGGGGTTGAGCCGACCGGCGGTCGACCGCGCGCCCGCTCCGCCGATCGCCCTATGCATCCATTGGAATACGCCGGACAGGTGACCGCCCGCGCCAATTCGTGCATAACGCCGGGCGCCCCATCCCGAGGCCGCCGCGAACAGCCGCGGCCGCCGCCCCGCTACCCTTGACGCATGCCCCACGAATTCATCTACACGACCTACAAGCTCGCCCGGCACTACCCGCCCGACCGGACGGTGCTCGAGAACATCTCGATCTCGTTCTACCCGGGCGCGAAGATCGGCGTCATCGGCCCCAACGGCGCCGGCAAGTCGAGCCTGCTGCGGATCATGGCCGGCCTCGATGACGGCTTCGTCGGTGAGGCCCGCCTGACGCCCGGCTTCACGGTCGGCTACCTGAGCCAGGAGGCCGAGCTCGATCCCACCAAGGACGTCAAGGGCAACGTCCTCGACGGCGTGCGCCCGGTCCAGGACCTCATCGACGCCTACAACGCCGTCATGGCCAAGTGGTCCGACCCCGACGCCGACTACGAGGCCGTCGGCGCCGAGCAGTCCGCCCTCGAGGACAAGATCGCCGCGACCGACGCCTGGAGCCTCGAACGCAACGTCGACATCGCGATGGACGCCCTGCGCTGCCCGCCCGACGACGCGGACGTCACCACGCTCTCCGGCGGTGAGAAGCGACGCGTGGCCCTCGCCCGCCTGCTCCTCAGCCACCCCGACCTGCTGCTGCTCGACGAGCCCACCAATCACCTCGACGCCGAGTCGGTCTTCTGGCTGGAGCGGTTTCTCCAGGAGTACTCGGGCACGGTCGTCGCGATCACCCACGATCGCTACTTCCTCGACAACGTCGCCCAGTGGATCCTCGAGCTCGATCGCGGCCGGGGCATCCCGTTCGAGGGCAACTACTCGTCCTGGCTCGAGCAGAAGATCGAGCGCCTCGGGCGCGAGGAGAAGGCCAGCGACGCCCGCCAGCGCACGCTCGCGCGCGAGCTCGAATGGGTGCGCCTCTCGCCGAAGGCCCGCCAATCGAAGGGCAAGGCGCGCCTGACCGCCTACGAGCAGCTGCTCAGCGAGGCGAACGACGCCAAGCGCAGCGAGCGCGAGCTCGAGATCGCCATCCCGCCCGGTCCCCGCCTCGGCGACCAGGTCATCGAGGTCAAGAACCTGGCCAAGGCGTACGGCGACAAGGTCCTCATCGACGACCTGTCGTTCTCGCTGCCGAAGGCGGGCATCGTCGGGATCATCGGTGCCAATGGGGCCGGCAAGACGACCCTGTTCCGGATGATCGTCGGCGAGGAGAAGCCGGATCGCGGCAGCATCACGCTCGGCGACACGGTGCAGCTCGCCTACGTCGACCAGAGCCGCGACGACCTCCAGGGCGACAAGTCCGTCTACGAGGAGATCTCCGGCGGCAACGAGTTCATCAAGGTCGGCAACCGCGAGCTCCCCGCCCGGGCCTACGTCTCGAGCTTCAACTTCAAGGGCACGGACCAGCAGAAGGCCGTCGGCAAGCTGTCGGGCGGCGAGCGGAACCGCGTCCACCTCGCGAAGCTGCTCAAGTCCGGCGGCAACGTGCTGCTGCTCGACGAGCCCACCAACGACCTCGACGTCGACACGCTTCGGGCGCTCGAGGCGGGGCTGGAGTCATTCCCGGGCTGCGCCGTGGTGATCAGCCACGATCGCTGGTTCCTCGACCGGATCGCCACGCACGTGCTGGCCTTCGAGGGCGACAGCGTCGTCCGCTGGTTCGAGGGCAACTTCACCGAGTACGAGGAGTACCGCCACCGCGAGCTTGGCGTGGCCGCGGACCAGCCGCACCGGATCCGCTACAAGAAGCTGGCGAGTTAGGCACGGGCTCATCTTGACTCATCACGATGAGTCACCTACGCTCCGAGCATGACCAAGCGACTGCAGGTGCTTCTCGACGATGCGGAGCTGCGGACGATCCAGCGACTCGCTCGGCGCGACAAGGTGACGACCGCCGAGTGGGTTCGACGGCGGCTGCGCGAGGGTGCGGCCGCCAGCACGCGAGGCGACACCGCGTCGAAGCTGGCCGCGATTCACGCCGCCTATCGCCACACGCCGGCCGTGCCGGAAGTGGACATCGACCAGATGTTGGCCGAGACCGAGCAGGGCTACCTGGGTGGGCTGCCGGAGCTGTGATCTTCATCGACGCCAACATCCCGATGTACCTGGTGGGCGGCGAGCATCCGAACCGCGAGGCTGCGCGGCGAGCGGTCGAAGAGGTCGTAGCCGCAGGCGAGTCCCTCTGCAGCGATGCCGAGGTCCTGCAGGAAATCCTGCACCGGTACACTGCGACCCGTCGCACGGACAGCATCGATCCCGCATTCGGCGTTCTGCTGGGGGTCGTCGACGTCGTCTACCCAATCGAACGAGTCGACGTCGAACGGGCTCGCCGTCTGCTCAACACGACTCCGAGATTGGCCGCACGCGACGCGATCCACCTCGCGGTCATGCAGGGGCACGATGTCGGGCGGATCCTGAGCTTCGACACCGGCTTCGATGGCATCCCGGGGATCATCCGCCTGAGCTGACCGGTTCCGTCCCTACGATCGCAACTGGTCGTACGCGCGCCAGATGTAGACCGGCTCCACGTCGTGACTGCCCATCGCGACCGCGATCTCGCCGTCGTGGTACGCCTCGTGGGTCAGCAGCCGCTGCAGGATCGACCCGCGCGAGTGCACCTGGCGCACGTCGCCGTAGGTCCGCTCGACCGTCGTGGCGAGCGTCTCCGGGGTCCACTCGTCGAGCACCCGGTCGATGATCGCGTATGTCGACTCGAGCGCGCCGACGAGCTCGGTCGCGCTCCGCGGGTGCGAGGGGTCGTCCTCCCAGCCCTCTTCGCTCAGCGCCGCGAACGGCGTCGATTCGAGCCCGCCTCGCCGGCCATCGAGCACAGCCAGTACACGCGCGTGCCGGCGACATGCCCGACGATCGCCCAGATCGGCCAGTGGTCGGGCGCTGCCCGGAGCGCGAGCTGTTCGTCGGTCAGCGGCGCGATCGCCTCGATCAGCCGACGGTTGTACTGCGGCCAGCGGTCGTAGAACGCGCGGATCGTCATGGCCGAACCCTAAACGCTCAGCCGGCCTTCGTGGCGACCTCGCCGATGATCCTCGCGATGTCGGCCGGCCGCGACCACATCGGCCAGTGGCTCGTCGGCAGGTCGATCCAGGTGATGTTGTGCAGCTCCGGGATGCCGGCGAGGAACGACGGGATGGGGTCGTTCTTCGCGTACTGCTGGTAGGCCTCGGCGGTGTAGCCCGTCGCGATGATCGTGCTCGGGATGTCGCGGCGAGCGTCGTTCGTGAACTCGTACTGGCCGCGCAGGATGCCGCCCGGGACCGGCACGGCACGCTCGCGGAAGGTGGCCTGCTGGGCCTCGGTCAGGCCGTCGAGGTTCTCCTCGGCCGCGATCTCCTCCCAGACCATCGGCTTGTCGCCCTCCTGCGACGCGTCGAGTGGCGGCTTCCCGGGCGCCGTGTCCACGTAGACCATCGCCGCGATCTTCTCCGGGACGCGGTCGCTCGCCGCGTACCCGCTGAACCCGGACGCGCTGTGGACCGCGAGCACGACCGGCCGGCCGGCAGCCTCGATCGCCTCGATGATCGCGTCGACGTGGTCCGCGAACGTGATCCCGGAGCGGTCCTCGTCCTTCGACGCCTGCCCGGGCAGCGTGATCGCCGTGACGTCGTGGCCGTCGGCACGGAGCGTGGCGGCCACCTCGTCCCACGCCCACGCGCCGAGCCAGAACCCCGGGACCAGGATGATCGGTGCACTCATTCGGTGCCTCCCCTATTGGTTGACTCTAGAAATCGATCCGCATCACGACCCGGCGGAGCGTCGGGTGGGCGACCTCGGTGAACCCGGCGGCCTCGAAGATGCTGCGGGTGCCGACGTGGGTCTCGCCCCAGGTGACCTCCACCCCGGGCTCGGTGATCATCGGGTAGGCCTCGAGCGCCCGAGCCCCACGCTCCCGCGCGAACCCGACAGTGGCCGCAGCCAGCACGCGCGTGATGCCGCGGCGCCGGTAGCCCGCCCGGGTCACGAAGCAGGTCACGGCCCAGACGCTCTCGTCGGCCGGGTCCTCGCCGCGCTGCTTGAAGACGACCCGTTGGGGCGGCAGCCGCGGGTAGTTCGAGCGCGGCTCGACCGCGACCCAGCCCACGGGCTCGCCGAAGAGGTACGCGACCAGGCCGCTCGTCCGGCGGGCGCTCGGGAAGCCGCAATGGGTCTCCTGCTCCAGGCGCGCCATGCGTTCGGCGGTGGTGGGCTCGGTCCAGCCGCTCGGCCCGATCTTGAACCGCTGGCACTGGCAGTACGCCGGGTAGCCGCGGACGCCGAAGATGGCCCCCAGGTCCTCGCGGGACGCCTCGTTCGCGGGGACGATCGTGAGCGCGGCCGGATCGACGGGACCGGGTGGAAGGCTGCCCGTCCCCGCCCCGGCCTTACCCGGCACTCGCCCTGCCGGCTCCCGACGACACCGGTCGGCGGCCCTCGTCCCACCACCGCACCACGCGCATGGCCCGAAGGGTATTCCAGCGGCTGGGCTCGCCCTCGACCTCGCCGAGCTCGACGTGCGTCTCGCCCTCGTGGACGTTCTGGAGCGGCCACCGGCCGTCCGGACCGCGGTTGCCCTCGACGACCTCGATCGCCTCGGCGACGCGGTCATCGGGCTCGACCTGGGCGTCGCGCAGGTACTCCAGCCCGCGCAGGACGTCGTAGAAATACCAGGTCGGGAACGAGAACTTGAGCCACTCGGGACGGATCACCTCGCCGGTCGACTTCCGACGGAACAGCCGGCGTTCGAGCATGTACGCCTCGCCGCGCTGGCGGGCGGCGCGCACCTCCGCCGAGCCGCCGGTCGCGCGCTCGTGCTCGAGGAGGCCCTCGAGGACGTTGATCGTGGTCCCGAACGACGAGACCGTCGCGCCGTTCTCGACCTCGCAGTTCCAGCCGCCGTCAGGGAGCTGCTCGCCGAGGAGCCGCTCGACGAGCGGCGTCATGTCGACGCCGAAATACGCGCCGGTCGAGACGACGTTGCCGTTGATGCACGGCTCGACCTCGCCCTCGAAGAACCGGTTGTCGGCCCACGGGGTCTCGAACTCGGGATCCCGCCAGATGACGCGCTCGCGGACGAGGCCGACCGCCCGCCGGGCCTGGTCGGACTCGGGATCGAGTCCGAACCGCCGCAGGAGCTCCAGCACGTGGAAGGTGTCGGTCCACTCGTGGGACCAGGCCTTGCCGGCCCACGTGCCGTCCGGCGCCTGGAGGGCGAGCAGCTGCGCGCCCCAGCCCTCGGTCGCGACCTTCGCGCGCTCGGCGGCGACGACCTCGGCCGGCTCGTCGGTCAGGTCGCGCATGACCTGCCAGCGGATCGCGGGGTCCGAATCGAGCAGCCAGTCCACGACCGTCATGGCGTTCCTCCCCGTCGCTCGGCAGCTCGCCGAATCCTATCGTCCTCCGCGTGCATGACAGGCTCTGTCAAGTATCGGGGAGGACACCGCGAGCAGAGGCGCGAAGGTCACCGAGTGGGATCCGGGCGCTCCCGGCGCGGCGCGGTCGCGACGATGGCGCATCCCGGAAGCGGCCAGGGCGCGCACGGCCGCGCTCATCTCGTCGGCCATCCGAAGTCGCTGCGCGGGCGTCATCGATCGAAGGGCGTCGAGCTGTCTGCTGGCGCGCATCAGCGGACGTATCAGCCGGTCGACCCATGGCCGAACTCTACGCCAGCCGCCCCGAGTCGACGCGGGGCTCAGGCCGATCTGATGTGGCGGGGGTTGCGCGGTCGAAGGAACGGCTCGGGACGGCGGCTCCCCTCGTCAGCGGGAGGCGGCCCGTCCCAGATGAGCGTTTCGGGCGCGATATCGACCTCGCCTGGCCACACGAGCGTGCCGTAGTCCACGAACACCTCGCGGAAGGCCGCGTCGTCAACCGAGATCCGTTCGAACACGCCGATGCCATCTAGCAGCTCGCTGAGGTCGCGCACGACGATCGAACCGTCGGACAGCGTCGAGGCGCACGACGTGTGCCTCCAGCAGCTCGACTGCCTTGATCTCCAACATGACCCGGCCATCCTAGTCCAGGGGCGCGGGTCGCCTCACGGTAGGCAGGGTGGCTTACCTGCGACTCACCGCGACGCTCTCCGACCGCGGCTCAAGCACGACGATCGCCGTCTCCCGAGATCGCAGGGCGGCGCTCGCATCGGTGAAGGCGGAGCTCTTGAGGTCGAGGAACATCCGCCACAGGCGGGTCCTCTCCTCCCCCGTCGCGGGGCGCGCCGTCACCTCGCGGACCGACCCGTCAGGGAGCTCGACCGTCGCCTCCGGGCGCGCCTGCAGGTTCAGCCACCAGGCCGGCTCAGGGTCGGCCCAGCCGTTCATGGCTGGCGTGACGAGGTTGGTGCCATCGACGAGGTAGCCGACGATCGCGACGCGCTTCGTGCCGGTCTTGCGTCCGACGGTCCGGAGTCGCAGCATCCCCCACTGCGTCTCGGTCGACTCACGCAGGCCGAACCGGCCGCGAGTGAGCCGGTAGGCGGCGCGGTGCGCGACCCAGATGGTCCGGACTAACCAGCGGGGCACTACGGGCGGGGCTTTCTGGGTCGTTTCGGTCACGGGTGGCCTCCTTAGGGTTCGTTGTGTCTACGGTGTAGACTACGCCGTAAACATAGCGCCTACACCGTAGACTCGTCAAGATGCTTTCGAAGCGGAGGTGACATGACCACGTGGTGACCCGCGCAGGCTCGACGCGAACCGAGGGCCGCACGCCCCTGACCAGGGAGCGCGTGCTCACGGTCGCGGTGGCGCTCGCCGATCGGGACGGCATCGATGGCCTGAGCATGCGCAAGCTCGGCCAGGAGCTCGGCGTCGATGCGATGGCGCTCTACCGGCACGTCAAGAGCAAGGACGACTTGCTCGACGCGATGGTCGAGATGGTCGTCGGCGAGATCGAGCGGGTCGAGCCGGACGGGCCCTGGAAGCCCGCGCTGCGCGGGCAGGTGATGGCGGCTCGGCAGGTGATGCTGCGCCACCCCTGGATGCGGCTGGTCCTCGAGGAGCGCGGCACGGCCGGCGTCGCGATCATCGGCTACGTCGAGGGGATCCTGGCCATCCTGCTCGAGGGCGGCTTCACGATGGACCTCGCCCACCACACGCTGCACGTCCTGGGCAGCCGGATCTTCGGGTTCAGCCAGGACCTGTTCGACGACTCGGGGAAGGTCGAGCCGTCACCAGAGGCGGCGGCGAAGCATCGCTCGGGCGATGGCCCAGTACCCGCGCGTCGCGGAGCTGGCCGGCTCGGTCAGTCACGAGGGCGTCCTGGGCGCCTGCGACGACGACTTCGAATTCGCGTTCGGGCTCGATCTGATCCTGGATGGGATAGAGCGACGCCTCGCAGCCGGGAGTTGACCGGAGCGAGCGTAGAGCCCTAGGCGCTGGTCGATCAAAGGAGGAGCAGCGACCAGCCTCATGGGCGATGTGGGAGGTTTTGCAGACCTCAAGGAACGGTGTCTTTCGGGAAGTCGATGGGCATGGGCTGGGTATGAGAGGTCGCGGGCATTCGGCGGTCCACCCAATCGGGAACAATGGCCAGGCTCTCTGTCACGCCAACGACATCCCGCTTCGCTAAGCGCCACGTGTTCCGTGCTTGCCACGCGCGGTACGGTCACGCGGGCGGGTAGCGGAGGCGGGAGGCGCACGATGATCAAGATCTGGAGCGAGCTGCGCGGCGCGCGGCTCAAGGAACAGGTCGCGGACCTCCTCACGATCGTGTGGGTCGTGTTCTGGGGGAGGATCGTCTGGCAGCTGTTCGAGTTCCTCTCGAGCTTCGCCGAGGCGGGCCGGATCGTCCGGGCGGGCGGAATGGGCATGATCCAGAGCGGGAAGGACCTGGGCGAGTCGCTGTCGGGCCTGCCGGTCGTCGGGACGCAGGCCAACGACGTCGCCCGCGACGCCTTCGCCGGGGCTGGCCAGCCGCTCTCGGACTTCGGCACCGAGCTCGAGCAGTTCATCTTCGTCGTCTCGTTCGTGATCGCCCTGATGCTCGCGCTGATCACGATCGGCTGGTGGCTGAGTCGCTACCTGCCCTGGCGCGCCGAGCGGCTCCAGCGCGTGCGAGCCGCCCACAAGGCGATCCGGAATGCGCCCGACGTAGGCGACGAGCGGGTCGAGCGCGCCCTCGCGATGCGGGCGATCAGCCGGCTCGAGTGGTCGGACCTGCTCGACTACACGCCCGACCCGATCGGCGACTGGGCCGGCGGCCGGTACGAGCGGCTCGCCCGCGCGGAGCTCGCGGAGGCGGGGCTGCGCCCCTAGCGTGTCGTACCGTTGCGGCATGGCGACCGAGGACACGCACGGGCTCGGGTACCACCGGGTCGACGACGATCCGAACGTCGACGTGCTCATCGCCACGATGGACGGGACCGCTCGATGGGACGCGACGCTCCGACTGCGGTCGTGGGAGCGAGCGCATCTCAACCTGGCCCATGGTGAACGACTGCTCGACGTGGGCTGCGGCCTCGGGGAGGCAGCGCTCCGGCTCGCCCAGGATCTCGGCGACGGCGGGGAGGTCGTCGGCATCGACGTGTCCGAGCGAATGCTGCGCGTCGCCCGTTCCAACGCCGCAGCCGCGCGTTGTCGCGTGCGCTTCACCGTCGGCGATGCGTGCTCCCTCGACGAGCCCGACGATACCTTCGACGCCGTGCGGTCCGAACGCACGCTCCAGTGGCTCGCCGACCCCGCAGCCGCGGTCGCCGAGATGGTGCGGGTGGTGCGGCCCGGCGGCCGCGTCTCGCTGATCGACACGGACTGGTCGACGTTCACGATCGATGTCGGCGACGACGCACTCGCCGCACTGGTCCGCGATGGGATGCGAACGGAGCGCAATCGAGCCTCCAATGTCGGCCGGCGACTGCACGACCTCGTCGGCGCCGCCGGGTGCGTCCCGCTCGCGAGGACTGAGGCGACGCAGACCTGGACGACCTGGGACCCCGACGAGTCGCCGGCGCCGCTTGGGTGCTTCTCGATGGAGAGCCTCGCCGACGACCTCGTCGCCACCGGTCGGCTGGCGACCGCCGACCGCCGGCGGTTCGTGTCGACGATCCACGACGCCGCGCGACGAGGTCAGTTCTCGATGAGCCTCACGATGTTCGGCGTCGTCGCCGTGGCCCCGTAGGGAGTCGGACGCGCGTTACGTCGCAAGACTGCAAGGCCGCCAGCGGCCGGTCGCGGGCGAATCGACCCTCGACGCGACTACCCTCAGACCCAGAGGACCCTTGGCTGCCCCGTCATGGTGAGCGCCGCAACTGATGGCCCGCCCCGAAAGCAGGAGGCCCCGATGGTTGCGAGCATGCTGACGATCCTTGACACCCCGACCCGCCAGATCAAGGCGTACAAGGCCAGGAACCCCGGCGAGGCGAACACGCTGTTCGCGTCCGACGCCAAACGGATGTCGAAGAAGGACTGGCACGTCCAGTCGCAGGATTGGGCGGCCCAGACCGTCTCGACGACCCAGCGCTTCGTGTGGGGCATGTTCGCCGGCAGCGGCGGCGGCACTCTCACGGTCACGTACGCGAAGTAGAGCGGGTTCGAAATCGGCCGCCGGTGGAAACCTGACGCCCGCTGTCACGTTCCATCGGCGACACTCCCCGACATGACCGACACTCCCCCGCCGCCCCGACTCGCCCCGTTCCTCGCGCAGTGGGACTACATCGTCGAGGTGCTCGACGAGCGTCTCGCGGGCCTCACCGACGAGGAATACCTGTGGCAGCCGTCGTCCAGCGTCTGGACGGTCCGGCCGGGCCCCGACGGCACGCCCGTGCCCGACACCGAGGTCTGGGCACCGACCGGTGAGGCCGCCCCGCCCCGGACGATCGCCTGGTCCATCGGCCACCTGGGCGCCGGCGTCGCCGAGCGGGCCGACTGGCTGACCGGCTCGCACTCGAAGACCGCGGCCGACTTCACATGGCCGCTGACCGCGACCGAGGGCATCGCCGCGATGCACGAGGGACTGTCGGTCTGGCGCGACGGCCTCGCGACGATGACCGACACGACCTCGACACCGTCGGCCGGCAGCGGCCGAGATCTGGTTCATGCGCGCTCGACCCCACCCTGCAACGGCTGACGGCAGATCCCGTGCTAACGGCGTGGTGATCACCAGAGGAGCTCGCTGGCACGCGGCCGACATCTGGTTCATCGCGATGTACGCGGGCGAGCGGAACGGCGGAAGGCCGCCGCCAAGTTCGCCGGCATGGAGTCGCGTTCGAAGAGCCGAATGCGTTGTCCTCAGCCCGATCGCAGACGAGGAGATCGACGTCGATCATGCCGACCAGGAACTGCGCGTGAAGATCATCGGTTGGTCGCCGCTTGGACGTTTGCTCGTCGTGATAGTCTCGCTCGAGGGCCCGCGGCCCAGACTCATCTCCGCACGGCGCGCCACGAAGCGCGAACGCCATGCGTACGAAGCCGACCCTGACGACGACTCGATCCCGATCCCTGAGGCCCGGAGTCGACTGGAGCAGGGCGCGACCGAACCCGTTCGCCAGCAAACCTGGCGAGAAGACCGAGATCTGCATCGACGGGGCGATCGGGTACTCGCTCCGGCTGATCCCATCGAACAAGATCCTGGCCCGATTCGACTCGACCCTTGAAGCGTGGCCCGCGATCATCGCGGCCGTCGAGGGCGGTCGGTCGCCTCGGACCCTGTCCCTCGACTGGAACGGCGCCGGACGGGAAGAGCGAGAGCATCTCCGCCGGGCCCCGACTCGAACGGTGGGCGCGGCTCAACAACGGCGAACCGCATCCGTACGCCGTTCGCGGCCCTCGTTCCGGCGGACGCCGCGTCGCCGAGGTCTGAACGCTGGCCGGCGGTAGATCGCTCGGCCAGGACGGTTCCGAGTCAGCTCTCGATCACCAGCGGCTCGAGTCCAGCCAGCGGACCATCGCGCTTCGGCGTCGCGAGCTCTGGCTCGGGACCGCGATCCGCCTCTAGGGCCGCATCCTCGGCCTCGAGTTGGGCCACGAGACTCGGGACGCCCGACTGCAACGCCGCCCCGTACGCCGGCCCGATCACTTCCATCAGCGCCTTCTCCCGCTTGGTCTTCGGCGTCGCGTAGCGGAAGTGGATCGTGGTCCCGGTCGGGCCTGGCTCGAATTCGATGGTGTGGAGCACCTTCACCGGGCCACTCGGGGTGTCGAGGATCGTCCGGTCCGTCACGTAGTCGTACGGCCGCCAGTCGAGGATCTCCTCGACGACCGCGTCCTTGCCGTGCATGCAGTGGTTGGCCGAGCCAGGGCCCGCGCCGCCCGCCGGTGGCCCCCTTGATCGTCACCTCGGTCACCCACGGCTGCCACGACATCCGCTGCCCGGGCTTCGTCAGGAACTCCCACGCGACCTGCGGCGGGACGCTCGTGGGCACCGACACGGTCAGGATCGCCTCGTCCGGGTCGACCTGGACGCGCCCGCGCTCCTCCTCCTCGTCCCAGCGGCGCTCGAGGTCGTGGACCCACAGCCGCACCTCGCCGATCCGGTCGTACGTCTCGGCGTGCTCGCGCATGCCGAGCGCGGCCGGGTCGATGTCGGAGGCGTCGATGCACGCCTGGCTGAACAGGGCATACGCCTTGATCGCCGGTCTGCTCGACGACCTCGTTCTTGAGCAGCCGGTGCACGACGATCACGTCGGTCCCGAGCAGCTCCTGTCGCCCCGCGACCTTTCTGGAAGATCGCCTCGCCGTGGTGGACGACGAACTTCAGGTCGAGGTCCGGGATCCGGACGCACGCGTTGCACTCGCACGACGTCGCCTGGCGGACGTCGCGCCGGCGCCGGCGGAAGCCGAAGTAGCAACGCTCGATCGTGTCGAGCAGCATCGATCCGTCGATCGTCTCGGTCGTCGTGAACGTGAACGCCGCATCGCCTTCGAGCTTGGCCAGCCGGAACGTCGGTCGGAGCGCGGTCACGACTGCGCCGATCAGGTCCGCGAGGATGTCCTGCGCGTGGTCGAGCTCGACGTCGGCGAGGTAGCCGGTGTACCCGGAGATGTCGGCGATGAGGAAGCAGGTGGGCTGCGCTGTGCCGAGCATCAGCCGCCGTAGCCCTCCGGCAGCCGCTCCCCCGCCTCGACCCGGACCGGCAGCCGGTTCTCGGCCGGCGTCAGCGGGCACGAGTAGATCGCGTCGTACACGCACGACGGGTGGTAGGCGAGGTTGAAATCGAGGATGTACGTGCCGTCGTCCTCGGGCTCGAGATCGAGGTAGCGGCCGGCGCCGTACGTCTCGGTGCCGCTCGTCGCGTCGAGGAACGGCACGAACAGCGACGTCGGATCGCCCTCGTCGAGCACGTAGGCGGTCAGCTTGTGCGGCGCGCCACCGAGCTCGAAGCCGAGCGTCCCCGCCCGGTGCGCCGGCCGGAGCTTGCCGTCCGAGGTCGGGATCTGGAAGTGCGAGGGCTCGTCGCCGGTGTAGGGCTCGAGCGTGCGGTCCTCGAAGTAGTAGGCCTCATCGACCGGGTAGTACGGCAGGCCGGTGAACGCCTCGCGCTCGGCGGCCGGGATCGGGCTGCCGGGCGCGCGCTTGAAGTACTCGTCCTTGTCGGCGCGGAACTGCGCGACCGCGTCGGGGTAGGCCAGCACGTGTTCGTGCTCGTGCTCATGGTGGTCGTGATCGTGGTGCTCGTGTTCGTCGGCCATCGGGTCAGGCTCCATCGGGGCGGGCGTCCATTCTGCGCCGCCGAACCTGCCGACGGGTCAGGCTTGCCATCATCCCACCCGATGTCCTACCATATGTCCTACCATGAACAAGCAACGGTCATACTCCATCAAGGGCTTCGCCGAGACCGTCGCCCCGTACGGCTCCGACGACTCGCGAGCCCCCCACACGAAGCTCTCGATCAGCCTGCCGAGCGACCTCGTGGACCTCGTGCGCGAGGCCGCAGCCCAGGCCGGGTTGACGATGAGCGCGACCATCGGCGCTTCGCTGCGGCGAACGCTCGCGGACGCGGACCAGGCGCGGCTCGATCAGGCGATCGACGCTCAGAACGAGGAGAACCTCGCCTGGGCCGAGGCATATGGGCCGATCGCGGCGAAGGTCTGGTCGGAGCTCGAGTGGTAGGGATCGGTCGTGCGCCCGCGGCCACGGGTCCGGTGCGTGGCGACGTCCACCTCATCGCGTTTCCCGACGTCGCCGGCCATGCCATCCGTGGGCCACATCCGGGCGTGGTCGTCCAGACGGATCGCCTCGCTCGCTCGTCCACCGTCATCGTCGTCCCTCTGACGAGCGCGGCGAAGGCCGCGGAGTTCGCGCCGCCCTTCCTCGTTCAGATCCTCGGGCGGGAGGCGGGTCTGCCCCGTGATGGCTGGGCCAAATGCGATCAGCCGATGACGCTGCCCACGGCGGCACTCGGCCCGAAGGCCGGGCGCCTGAACCCGGCCGCCCTCGAGCGGGTCGATGACGCGCTTCGATTCGTCTTTGGCCTGTAGGCCTATCCGACCGCGCCGATGCGCTCCATCTCGGTGACCGTCCGGTCGAGCTCGTCGATCAGCGCGATGTGGTGCTCGGGGTTGGCCCGGTAGGCCGTGACGAGCGCCCGGTAATACCAGAGCCGGTCGGCGCCACCGTCCTCGAACCGGTCCCAGAGCCGCCGGGCCATCCCGATGCAGGAGCTCGACGAGCCGGCGCGCGTTGTGCAGCTTGTCCGACGCCGACACGAGCAGCGACACGCCGTCGTGGCCGTGGACCGCGGCGAGATACCGCTCCTTGCACTCCCGCCACGGCGGCGCGGGATGCTCGTCGCAGTCCGTGCACGCCTCGACGATGCGGAGCACCTCGTCGCCGAAGCCCCGGATCGTGGCGCGGACCTCGTCGGTCGGCTCGACGTCCTCGATGGCGTCGTGGAAGAGCGCGGCGATCGCCTGGTCCTCGCTCGCCCCGTGCTCGAGCGCGATCGCGCACGTCCCGAGCAGGTGGCTGACGAACGGGATGGCCGGGTCCCACCGGTCGTGCCCGGCGTGCATCCGGGCCGCCGTGCGGAAGGCGTCGACGAAACGCTCGGAGGCGAACGCCACGTCGAGCGGCGGCGGAACATCCCAGGGTCGATCGGTCACGGTCGCCCATTGTGCGCGCTGCTACGCTCCCGGGACTGGCCTTGAGGGAGGTGGGTGGCGTGAGCTGGACGATCGAGAGCGTTCGCGAAGCGGACGTCGACACCGCGGCAGTGTTCGCGCTCTACGCCGATCCGGCGACCTGGAGCCGCTGGGGCCACAACGCCACCTGGGCGCACGCGGACGGCCCGCTCGTGGAGGGCGGCACGGTCGACGTGCGGGCGAACTACCGGACCGTCTACCACTGCCTGATCCGGCGATTCGAGCCCGGGCGCGCGCTCGAGCTCGTCGTGAAGCCGGCCGGGCTGACGATCATCAACGTCTACGAGGTCGAGCCGACCGCCGGCGGCGCCCGGATCCGCCATGCATTCGAGGTCTCGGGGCCGCTCGCGTCCCTGACGCGCCTGCCCCTGTCGCGGATGTATCGGCGCCAGCTGGACCACGAGGTCGCGGCGGTCGCGCGGATCGCCGCGAACCCGGACTCGCCCGATCCCGATCCGGGCGAGCGCGCCGCACGACGGGTCTCGCTGCCGGAGCGTGTGTGGCACGGGTTCGGCCGCCTCTTCCGCGGAGGCGGCGAGTCCCAGTCGCGCTGATGGACACGGTCACGGTGGCCGGGCTCGACGTCGCCTTCGAGCGTCAGGGCGGCGGCCCGCCCGTGGTCCTCCTCCATGGATTCGTCGGCGACAGCCGCGAGTGGCGGCACCAGGTCGACGCCCTGTCCGACGAGTTCGATGTCGCGGCCTGGGACGCGCCCGGATCGGGGCGATCGTCGGATCCGCCCGATGCGTTCCGCCTCGCCGACTACGCCGACTGCCTGGCCGGCTTCATCGACGCCATCGGCATGACGCGGCCCCACGTCGTCGGACTCTCGTTCGGCGGTGCCCTCGCGCTCGAGCTGTATCGCCGGCATCCGGCGGTCCCGAGGAGCCTGGTGCTCGCAGGGGCGTATGCCGGGTGGGCTGGCTCGCTGCCCGCCGAGATGACGAGGGAGCGCCTCGAATACACGCTCCGGATGGCCGACGCGCCACCAGATGAGCGCGTGCGCTCGATGCTCCCGACGATGTTCTCCGCGTCGGCGCCGGCCTCGGCCATCGAGACGATGGCGGCGATCATGCTGGAGATCCATCCGGCCGGGCTGCGGGCGATGGCGCGGTCCTCGGCCGAAGCCGACCTCCGCGACGTCCTCGCGCACGTCGCCGTGCCGACCCTGCTGCTCTACGGCGACGCCGACGTCCGGGCTCCGATGTGGGTGGCCGAGGCGCTGCACGCGCGAATCCTCGATTCAGCGCTCGCAGTCATGCCGGGCGTGGGGCACGTCAGCAGCCTTGAGGCACCGGACCGGTTCAACGACGAAGTCCGGCGGTTCCTCCTGTCCGTAGGCGGGTGAACCCAGACCTCCCGCGATCCTCGATCGGACGCTGAACGGAGATCAGGCGGTGCCGAGCACCCCGAGGCGCCGCCGGACCGCCTCGCTCGCGCGATCGAGGACCTCGGGGTCGCCACGGAACGCGAAGGCGGCATGCGCGTAGAGCAGGTAGGCGTCGACCTCGAACCAGACCTGGTCGAGGTCCTCGTCGGCCCCGAGGTCGCCGGCCTCCTGGGCGATGCGGAGATGCGCGACGAACCGGGCCTTCCAGCGACGGTCGAAGGCCGCGATCCGGTCCTTGAGCGGGCCCGGCCGGGACTGGAGCTCGGCCGAGGCGCAGGCGAAGAAGCAGCCGCCCGGGAAGATGCGCCGGCGCAGGTGATCGAGGAACGCATCGGCGAGGGCCAGCACGGCCGGGATGCCAGGCGGGGCCACGTGCATCGGCGCGATGACGGCCTCGTCGAAGAGCACCTCGGCCGCATCGATCGTGGCGAGCTGGAGCTCCTCCTTCGAGCGGAAGTGGGCGTACAGGCCGCTCTTGCTCATCCCGATGTGGCTGGCGAGCTCCCCGATCGACAGCCGGTCGAGACCCTGGACCGTGGCCAGCTGGGCGGCCGCCTCGAGGATGCGCTGACGGCTGCGGTCGCCGTCGGACCGGGTTCGACGCGTGGCCTGGATCTCGCGAGCCGGGGTCGTCATCGTCATCCGTCCACCTCATCGAGGACGTTGGTCCATTCGAAGATAGCACGACCGGTCGTACGTTTCGGGCACAAAGAAAGCACGACCGGTCGTTCTCTGGAGTCAGGGCGGCGACCGCTTTCCAGGAGGAGTCATCATGCTGATCCCGCTCACCGACCCGGAGCACCCGCTCGCCAAGCAGATGCTCCGCCTGATCGGCGCCCACTCGCACCTGCCGGAGGCGATCGACGCCGCGGCGCTCGACGACGGACCTGTCGTCGACGACGCCAAGCCGGCGCCGCGCCAGCCCGGGCCCTCGCTCGCCGATCGCGTGCTGCCGCCTCGCCGCCGGACGGCGACGGCGATCTAGCACCCAACCAGATACCTCGAGGCCTACCCCTCGAGTTCGCCCATACCGGTCGGCACGAGGACCTCACGTGCCGGCCGGTTCTTCCATTTCTCGATCGGAGACCAGTCCATGACCGCCCGGCCCGTCACCCTCGCCCACCTCGCCCAGCTCCTCTTCCTCGGCGTGGTCTGGGGCGGGGCGTTCCTGTTCATGCACGTCGCGTCGACCGAGATCGGGGCCGTCTGGACCGCGGAGATCCGCATCGTCATCGGGGCGGTCATCCTGCTCGCGATCTTCGGGCGCCGGACCTGGCGCGCCGCGCGGCACGACCTCGTCGCGTTCGCGATCGCGGGCACGGCGTTCTCGGCCATCCCCTTCACGCTCATCTCGTTCGCGGTGCTGACGCTGCCCGTGGGCTTCGGGGCGATCCTGAACGCCTCGACGCCGCTCTTCACCGCGCTGCTCGGCGTGATCTGGCTGGGCGACCGGTTGTCGGCCCGGATGCTGCTCGGGCTCGGGATCGGGGTCTCGGCGGTCGTGGTGCTCGTCGGCTGGTCACCGCTCGAGGTCGACCTCGCGACGCTCGTGGCCGTGCTGGCCGCGCTCGGGGCGGCGATGGGCTACGCGTTCGGGGGCACGTTCGTGAAGCGGCGACTCCCCGGGGTCGGTGGCACGGAACTGGCGACCGGCCAGCTCACGGCCGGGGCCATCATCCTGCTGCCGTTCGCGATCGCCACCGGAGCGCCCGGTCACGCCGTCGCCGACGGCGGCCCTGGCCCTGCTCGCGGTCGGCACATTGTCGACGGCACTCCCCTGGCCGATCTACATGCGACTCCTGCGTTCGACCAGCCCCACCATCGCGAGCTCCGTCACGTTCGTCGTGCCCGCGTTCGCGATCACCTGGGGTGCGGTCGTCCTGGGCGAGTCGATCGGGCCTGAGCTCGTCGTCGGGTTCGCGATGATCATCGTCAGCCTCGTGCTGGTGCTCGGCCTTGGTCGCGAACGGCTGCGGAGGCCGCACGTCGGTTCGTGGAGCGAGCGATCGGCCGCCGAGGCCGCATCGCGGGGGGAGGAGCCCGTCTCATTCCGACCCCGCCTGACCCATCACCGCCTGATCGACCCTCGCTCGTAGCGAACGGTTCGGAGCCTGTCAATTCGGTGACGCGTCGTTCGTCGTTGGGGTAGCGGCCCCCGCTGAGGGTGCCGGACCCAACGAGGAGGCTCGACCGATGGGCAACAACTACCTGCTCGTCTATCACGGCGGCTCGATGCCCGAGTCCGAGGAGGAGGGCAAGAAGATCATGCAGGCGTGGACCGACTGGTTCGGCACGCTCGGTGACGCGCTCGTGGACGGCGGCAATCCCGTCTCGCACGTGAAGACGATCGGCAACGACGGCGCCGTCCGCGACGGGACCGTCAACCCGCCGAGCGGCTACAGCATCATCAAGGCCGAGAGCCTCGACGCCGCAGTCGCCCTCGCCAAGGGCTGCCCGGTGCTCGGCGGCGGGGCCAGCATCGAGGTGGCCGAGACGTTCTCGGTGATGTAGTCGTCGGTCATTGAGGCGGGCTCGCCATGGGGGAGCCCGCCTCCTGGTCGTCGGCACAGGCGGACGACGGCTTTATGCACGATTTCCGGCTCGCCGAGAGCCCGGGTCGTCGCGGCTATTCATGTCGGATGCATAGCCCGGCAGGACGGGAGCGGGGCGGGCGAAGGGCGACGGGCGGCGGGCGCCAAGTTCTTACGAAATCGTAGTACGAAATCGTACGATCCCGGCGCCCGGGCGGGGCTACCTCGGCCCCGCCGAGCGCAGGCCGTAGACCCGCGCCTGGGTGAGCTTCAGGTCCTCGAGGTCGGTGGTCGTGCGGACCTCGTACGCAGCGAGTTCGATCAGCTCGTCGGCGGGCAGGAATCGACGCCCGGGGTCGCCGACCAGGACATCGATGCCGCGATCCCCGGCCCGATGCAGCCACGGCAGGACGCGGGCCGCGAGGCCGGCGTCGTACCAGCAGTCGCCCGCGAGGACGACATCGGCGTCGGGCGGCTCGTCATCGAGGACGTCGCGCCGGACGACCGCAACGCGGCAGCCATTGGCGCGGGCGTTGAGCTCGATGGCGGCGGCGGCGAAGGGGTCGATGTCGGCGCCGGTGGACTCGACCGCGCCGGCCTGCATCGCGGCGATCGCGCACAGCCCCGAGCCCGACGCCAGGTCGAACACCCGCCGACCCGCCACGGTCTCCGGGTGCTCGCGCAGGTGCCGGCCGATCGCGAGCCCGCCGCCCCACGCGAACGCCCAGTACGGGAAGGGCGGGTCGGGGTCGCCGGTCTCGATCTGCGAGCGCGCGCGACAGGGGCATCACCTCGTCGGCGAGATGGAGCTGGATCTCCTCGAGGCCCGGCACCGGTCGAAGGCGCGTGTGGCGCAGGACGAAGGCGCGGCCCGGGGCCGCCATCAACGCACGCCTAGTGTCGGGCCGGGCGAGCCACGTGGATCCGCGTCGCCCGCGGCCGCACCCGGGACGGGCGGCGGAAGGCGTCGCGCAGGGCGGTCAGTCGGACGCGATGCTCGACCTCGTGGTCGATCAGGTGGAAGACCACCCAGTCGCCCGAAACGTCGTAGTCGCTGCGGGCGCGGACCCGGTGGAACTCCTCGGCCGACATCGTGCACAGCGCGCCGAGCACCATCGAGCGCGTTCGCGACAGGCGATCGAGGTGCTGGGCCATCGTCTCGCCGCGAACCGGGCTGAGTCGGCCGTCGTCGCCGCGATCGTCGGCCGGGAAGAGGTCGCGCCCGATCTCGGCCTCGCGATCGAGCAGGTCGCTGAAGACCCAGTCGGCCTCGACGAGCGCGACGTGGTACAGGATCGTGCCGATCGTGTCGCCGCCGTCGCCGGGGTCGCGGTCGACGACGCTGTCGGGCAGGCCGACGAGCAGCTTCAGCGTGTCGCGCCGGACCTCATCGAGGGCCGCGAGCCAACGCCCGATATCGGGGTCGTCGGCAGCGGGGTCGAGCACGAGTCGATAGCGGACCATGGGACCATCGTACTGGCGGAACCGGGTGCAGCGGCGCACCGCCGAGGCCGTTCCGGTGCCCCGGCGCCCACGCTCGTTCCGTCACCCCGCCCTGCCTTATGCATCCGACACGAATACCAAGGTGAACCCGGGCTCTCGGCGACGCCGAAATCGTGCATAAGCGCCGAGGCGACGCGAGACCCGGGCCCGCGCGCGCTTCGCCGCGGGCCCACTGCCCTACCCCGCCTGGCGGACGACCTCGAGGATCTCGTCGCCGTACGTCTCGAGCTTGGCCGGGCCGATGCCCTTGATGCGGCGCAGGCCGGCGGCGCTCGACGGCCGGATCTCGGCGATCGCGGCCAGGGTCTGGTCGTGGAAGACGACGTACGCGGGCACCGCGTCCTCGCGGGCACGGGCCGTGCGCCAGGCACGGAGCGCGGCCATCAGCGGGTCATCGTCGAGGGGGTCCGCGCCCGCCGACGTCACGGGACGGACTGACTGGCGCTTCCGCTGTTCCGCCTCGAACCGGTCGGGCAGCTGCGTCACGCGCTGTGCGGGCCGCGGCCGCAGGTCCGCGAGGAACCGGCTGGGCTGGCGGCGCGTGGTCCGGCCACGGGTCTCTCGCTCGGCGGCCCATGAGATCAGGAGATGCACCCTCGCCCGGGTGAGCCCGACGTACAGCAGCCGCCGTTCCTCGTCGAGCAGCGCATCGTCATCGAACGCCTGGCGGATCGGGAGCGAGCCGTCCTCGAGCATCGGCAGCGCGACCGCGTCCCATTCGAGGCCCTTGGCCCGGTGGTACGTGAGCAGGTTCACGCCATCGGCCGAACCCGCGCGCTCCCCCGCGCGTCGCCGGTCCAGCTCCGCGAGATACCCGGCCGCATCGAGCCCGCCATCTGATCCGAGCTGGGTCGAGAGGATGTCGATCAGCGTGTCGAGCGCCGCGTTGCGCTCGCGGGCCTCGTCGCCGGCGCGGCCCTCGGCGGGTCGGGCGGGCGCGTCGTCGTCGCCGTCGGCCTCGTACCCGAGCTTCGATGCCCACAGGGCGCGGATCGCGCCGCTCAGCGCGGGACCCGTGGCGGTCAACGTCCCGGCCGCGACCGCGCGACGCACGAGATCGATCGCGCCGCGGACCTCCTGGCGGTCGTAGAAGCGGATGCCGCGGATCTGGTACGGGATCCGTGCCCGCGTCAACTGGGCCTCGATCGGCTCGAGTTGCGCGTTCATCCGGACGAGCACCGCGATCTCGGCCGCCGGCGTCCCGGCCGCGATCCGCGCGCGCACCCAGTCGACGAGCGCGGCGATCTCGATCTCCTCGGTGTTGTGGCGGACGATCGTCGGCTCGGGGCCGTCCGGTCGGGAGGTCTCGAGATGCTTGGTCCGCCCGGTCGAGGCGAGCAGGCGATTGGCCAGCGCCAGCACCTGCGGGCTCGAGCGGTAGTTGTCGCTGAGGGTCACGACCCGGGCGCCCGGATGCCGGTCCGCGAACCCGGTGAGGTACTCGCTGCTCGCGCCGGTGAACGTGTAGATCGTCTGGTCCTCGTCGCCGACGACGCACACGTCCTGCCGGTCCCCGGCCCACAGCTCGAGCAGGCGCTGCTGGAGCAGGTTCGTGTCCTGGTACTCGTCGACGCTGAACCAGCGCTTGCGGGCGCGGACGGTCTCGGCGGCCTCGGCGTCGGTCTCGAGCAGGTCGACGGTCTCGACGAGCAGGTCGTCGAAGTCGATGCGGCCAGCGCGGACCCGTGACCGCTCGTAGCCCGCGAACGTGCGCACGAACAGGTCGACCGGGATCGGCGCCTCGCGGGGCGGGCTGCCGGCCGGGACCGCGGTCAGTGCCGCCTCGTAGGTCCCCGGCGTGAGGCGGCGGCTCTTGGCCCATTCGATCTCGCTGGCGATGTCCTTGGCCGGGGTGAACCGGTAGTGCCCGGGCAGTGCCCGGACGAGCGGGACGAGGATCGGCAGCTTCGAATCGAGCAGGTCGGGCAGCGGGTCGCCCTCGTGACGCGACGGCCAGAAGTGACGGAGCTGGCTGAGCGCGTGGGCGTGGAAGGTCCGGGCGGTCACCCCGGGGAGTCCGAGCGCCCCGAGGCGCTCCACCATCTCGCCGGCCGCCTTGTCGGTGAAGGTCACGACGAGCGCCTCGTCGGCGGGCACGACCCCGGTCGCGATCGCATACGCCGTCCGGCGGCTGATGACCCGGGTCTTGCCGGTGCCCGCGCCCGCCAGGATGACGACCGGCCCGCTCGTCGCGAGGACGGCCTCCCGCTGCGCTTCGTTCAGGTCGTCGAGGAGGCGCGCAGGATCGAGTTCTGGGGAGGAGCCGGGCACTTGGTGAGCATAGTCCCGCGCGCTCACCTGAGGGTTGTCCGGGCGCCGGACGCGCGGGACGCCGCCCTGGACCGCCATCACCCGCCCCGCGACCCCATATGCATCCGACATGCATAGAGGGGACCCAGGGGCTCGTCAGCAACGCGAAATCGTGCATAAAGCGACGAGGAGAACCGCCGTCGACGCGAAGGCGATTCAGTGGTTACAGCCGCCAGAGCCCAAAAGGAGCCCGACCCATGTGCCTGACCTGTGGTTGCATGCAGGCCCATCTCGAGATGGGCGACCTCAACGTCACCTACGAGGACCTCAAGCGGACCGCTGACGCGAACGGGAAGACGGTCGAGGAGACCCTCGACGTCATCGCGAAGACCGCCGACATCGACCGCGGCGACCATCCCGCCGAGTACCAGCCGACCACGACCGGGTAGCCCGGCCGGGTCGGCCGCCGCGGAACCCTCCCTACCGATTGCGATCGGCCCGCACGAACAGGAACGTTCCGACGATCGTGAAGACCAGGAAGAACCCGATCGTCACCGCGAGGTCCACGCCGATCGGGCGCAGCACGGCCGCGGCGTACTCCGGCTTGCCCCAGTAGAAGACGTTCCGGGCCAGGTCGATCGCGTACGTCATCGGGATGATCTGGGCGAGGAAGCCCAGCAGGCCCGTCGAGGCCGCGACCGGGATGAGCGCCCCGGACAGGAACATCTGCGGGAACACGAGCAGCGGCACGCTCATGGCGATCGCCTTGGGGTCCTGGGTGATGCCCACCATCAGGACGCCGAGCGCCCCGCCGGCCAGCGCGAGGATCGGGGCGAGGGCGATGACCCGCAGCAGGTCGCCGAAGTTCATCGGGATCTGCATGACGAAGATCATCGCGACGATCCCGACGAGCGAGACGAGTGCCGCGATCCCCGACCCGACGAGCTTGCCGAGCAGGACCGCGTAGCGCGAGATCGGGGCGACGAACAGCTCGGCCGTGAAGTCGTTCTCACGCTCCTCGACGAGGTTCGTCATGCCCGTGATCGTGCCCGTGTACATCGTGTTGGCGACCATGCCGATGAGCATGAACGGGAGGTACGCGAACGGCAGCGCATCGCCGAGGTTCTGGCCGATGCTGCCGCCCAGGATCCCGATGAACAGGATCGGGAAGATGACCGTGAAGGCGAGCGAGAGCGGGCTCTTGACCGCGCGCAGGATCTCGCGCCAGGCGATCGCGAGGACCGCGTTGGCCTCGCGGCCGAGGGTGGCTCCCAGGCTCCCGGACACGGCGCCGGCCCGGGGCCCGGTGGCCACGGCAGTTCCGGCGGTGCCTGCGGTGCCTGCGGTCTGGCTGACACGCAGCTCGGTGCTCATGCGACGGCCTCCTCTTCGGACGTGCGGAGGAGCTCCACGTAGGCCTCCTCGAGACTGGGTTCATGGATGCGCAGGACCGACAACGGCGTGTCGATCCGGGCGATGAGTTGCTGGGCCGTGACGCCGTCATAGGCGACGCGCACGAGCCCGGTGGTGGCATCGATCCCGGGCGCGAGCCCGAGCCGGCGCAGATCCGCCTCGAGCGCCGGGCGATCGGCGGCATCGAGCAGCACCGACCGGTCGAGCAGCTCGCGCTTCATTTCGTCGGGCGTGCCGATGACCGAGATGCGGCCGTGGTCGATGACGCAGACCCGGTCAGCCTCCTCGGCCTCCTCGAGGTAGTGCGTGGTGAGGAAGATGGTCGTGCCGTCGGCGTTGCGGACCTCTCGGAGGTAGTCCCACAGGCCGCGGCGGCTCACCGGGTCGAGCCCGCTGGTCGGCTCGTCGAGGAACAGCACCCCGGGCCGATGCATGAGACTGCGGATGATCTCGAGCTTGCGCTTCATGCCGCCCGAGAAGGTCTTGAGCGGCTTGCGGATGTCGTCGCCGAGGCCGACCACGTCGGCGAGCAGCTCGACGCGCTGGCGGTACTCGGCGGGCATCGCGCGGTAGAACGGCCGGTACGCGTACAGGCCGTAGATCGCGACGTGGAGCCGGATGTTCTCCTCGCCCGAGAGGTGCTGATCGATGCTCGGGTTCTGGAAGATGATCCCGATGTTGCGCCGCACGGCGGTCGCCTCGCGATCGAGGTCGTGGCCGGCGATGGTGACCGTGCCGCTGGTCTTGGCCAGGGTCGTGGTCAGGATGCTGATGGTGGTGGTCTTGCCGGCGCCGTTGGGTCCGAGGAAGGCGAAGAGCTCGCCCGGCCGGACATCGAAGCTGATGTCGTCGACCGCGGGGGTCGTGGCCTTCTTGTAGCGCTTCGTCAGGTGCTCGACGGAGATGATCGGTGGGTCGTTGGCGGTCATGGCGTTCATGTCGCCATCGTTGCCGCCGACTGTGGAGCGCTCGTGGAGGCGCGGTGGCGAGTCGGACGCGAATCGTGGCCCTACTATGGCCGCCATGACGACCGATCACGTCCGCGTCCCCGGCGGCCGGCTCCTCTTCGTCGACGAGGGCGAGGGTCCACCGATCGTGCTGCTGCACGCGGGGATCGCGAATCTGCGCTCGTGGGATGCGATGGCGCCGCATCTCATCGCTGCCGAGTACCGCGTCATCCGATACGACCAGCGCGGCTTCGGCGAGACCACGACGGAAGATGTCCCATTCTCGAACCGCGCGGACGTGATCGCGCTGCTCGACCACCTGGGGATCGGCCGCGCGGCGCTGGTCGGCAACTCACGCGGCGGCGTCATCGCGCTCGATACGGCCGCGGAGTTCCCGGAACGGGTCGTCGCGGTGGTCGGCGTGGGGGCCGGCCTCGGCGGCTACGACGCGACCGCCACGCCCGAGGAGCTGGCCGCCTACGAGGCGATGGACGCCCTCGAAGAGGCGGATCTGCCCGACGTCCCGGCCATCGCGGATGCCATGGTCCGGTTCTGGGTCGACGGCCTGGGCCAGCCCGCGGTTCGCGTCTCCCCGGAGATCCGCGAGGCGGTCCGGGCACAGCAGACCGACATCCTGCGGCCGGACCGCGTCAACGGCGACCCGATCCCGCTCGAACCGCCGACCGAGGCACGCCTGTCAAGCCTCACGATGCCGATCCTTGCGGTCGCGGGCGCGCTCGACGGCTCGGACATGACCGACATCGCGCGACACCTCGAGTCGGCCGCCCCGAACGCTCGGGCGGTCATCTGGGACGACGTCGCCCACATGATCGGGATGGAGCAGCCGGAGCGCCTCGCGAACCTGATCGTCGAGTTCCTGGCGCCGCTGCCGCGCTGGTCGTAGATCGCCCTATTCCGATCTTCCGCGCGCGAGTCGACCTCCGCGCGCGAGTCGACCTCCGCGCGCGAGTTCGTACGATTTCGTAGTACGAAATCGTACGACTTGTCGGCGCAGCGGCGACCTGGGCGCTCCCGACGTACGGGCCTGCCATCACAAAAGGAAGCCGGCCGACCGAGACACAACGAAGCCGGCCGGCCCTCGGGGGACCGACCGACTTCGAACCGTTGAACGTGGTCGCGCGCGGGGGCGCGACGACTACGGCTTGACCTTGAGCTTGGTGATCCAGTACGGCGTCGTCGCCGTCGGAGTGGTCGTGAACCGCGCGTTCACGGCCCACAGCTTGCCGGCCGCGAAGGTCGCTGTCGTCGGGATGTCGAGGCCGGGCGAGGTGATCTCACCGACCTTCCGGGCCGACCGCAGGCCGAATCCGAGCTTCAGCACTGCGACCAGGTTGTTCTGGTTGCGCACGACGTACAGCCACCGGCCGCGAAGGACCAGGCCGTCACCGTTGAGGACGCTGTAGCCGTGGGTGTTGATGAGCCTCGAGGCGCCCGTCCGAGGGTTGATCCGGAAGAGCTGGCCGGTGTTCGACTTGACCAGGATCAGCCAGCCACCCTTGGCCACGATGCCGTTGCCGTTGAAGCCGGCGCCGTAGGTGATGGCGGTGCCGGTCAGTGGGAGGACCTTGGCCTTGTCGACCGCGGGGAGCTTGCCCCACCCGAAGTGGGATCGATGCGACCACTTGCGGAACGGCACGACCGCCAGCTGCTGGTTGACCGAGTCGGTCGCATACACGCCCGAGCGGGTGATGACGAGGTCATTGAGGAACCCGGTCGTCGGGAACGTGTAGGTGCGCAGGAGCGCGCCGGTCTTCGCGTTGTAGACGCGGATGGTCTGGTCGTCGCCACCGGCGACCCACAGGCGACCGCGCCAGTCGACGTGGAGGCCGAGTGCGGACTGGCCGGCGATGCCCGGGACGAGGATCGAACCGGTGCCGGTCCTGGCACTGCCCTTCCAGATGGCGCCGTCGACGAGTGAGCCGACGTAGAGCTTGGTCGACGCCCCGAAGCGGCTCGAGAGGCCCGACGTGATGCCTTCGGGCTGGAAGCCGGCGGGCAGGTCGATCTGGCTCGGGAGCGGAGCCGGGGTGTGCTTGCTGCCGTGGGCAGCGGCCGCGGGCGCGCTGACCAGCGACAGGGCCATGATCAGGCCAAGGAGCAAGACGAAACGACGCTTCATGAGCGCGCTCTCCTCTCAGATCGCCCCTCTTGACTGGTCAGGCTCACGTCGAGGAGCGTCCCGGAGATGACTGGGGGAGGGACGGGGCCGGCTGAGATGAGAGGGAGACCGGCCGAAGCCCGACGCAAGCACATGGTCGAAGGGCTTGCCCCAACCCTAGCCGTAGGTGTCAACCGCCTCGAAGGTGAAGCGCCCGGCCGAGCCTTGCAGGCGCGTGACAATCGAGGCGCTACGAGGCGATTTCGTGGGGCGTCCGCGCACCACCCCGCACGGGCGAGCCTTCGAGCACGCGCTAGACCCAGCCCAGGGTGCGCTCGACGCCCTTGTGCCAGCGGGCGATGCCGGCCGCCCGTTCCGCCTCGTCCATCGCGGGGTCCCAGCGCCGGTCGGCGCGGTCCATGGCGCGCAGCTCGTCGAGGCCGGACCAGAACCCGACCGCGAGTCCGGCCGCGTAGGCGGCCCCGAGCGCGCTCGTCTCGGTGATCGGGGGCGCGACGACGGGCCGGCCGAGGATGTCCGCCTGGAACTGCATCAGGAGCTCGTTGCGGATCATGCCGCCGTCCACCCGCAGCTCACCGGGGACGGCCGCGCCGAGGTCCGCAGCCATCGCGGTGTCGAGGTCGAGGACCTGGTACGCGACCGATTCGAGCGCGGCACGCGCGATATGGCCGCGCGTCGCGAAGCGCGTCAGCCCGGCGATGACGCCCCGCGCGTCACTCCGCCAGTGCGGCGCGAAGAGCCCCGAGAACGCGGGCACGAACACGACGTCGCCGCTGTCATGGACGGAGCGTGCCAGCTGCTCGACGTCCGCGGCGTGCATCGATGATGCCGAGGTTGTCGCGGAGCCAGTTGATGAGGGCGCCCGCGACCGCGACCGAGCCTTCGAGCGCATACGTGGCCGGGGCGTCGCCGATCCGTGCGGCGACGGTCGTGATGAGGCCGTGGCTCGACTGGACGGGGCGCTCGCCGGTGTGCATGAGCATGAAGCAGCCGGTCCCGTACGTGCACTTGATCTGGCCCGGGTCGAAGCAGGTCTGGCCGAAGAGCGCCGCGTGCTGGTCGCCGAGGTCGCCGGCGATGGGCACGCCCGCGAGGTCGTCGACGCCGGTCCCGTAGACCTCGGACGAGCCACGGATCTCGGGGAGCATCGCGGCCGGCACGCCGATGACCTCGAGCAGTTCGGGGTCCCAGGCCAGCGTCTCGAGGTCCATGAGCATCGTGCGCGAGGCGTTCGTGACGTCGGTCACGTGGACGCCACCTTCGGGCCCGCCGGTCAGGTGCCAGATGAGCCAGGTGTCGATGGTCCCGAAGAGCAGGTCGCCGCGGGCCGCGGCAGCTCGCCGTTCCGTGCCGCCCTCGTCGAGGATCCACGCGAGCTTGAGGGCCGATGAATAGGTCGAGATCGGCAGCCCGGTCCGTGCCCGGAACCGGTCCGTGCCGCCCACCCCGGCCGCCGCCAGGGCCTCACAGGCCTCCGCGGTCCGGGTGTCCTGCCACACGATGGCGTGCCCGACGGGCCGGCCGGTCCGGCGGTCCCAGACCACGGTCGTCTCGCGCTGGTTGCTGATCCCGACCGCGGCGAGCGAACCGGCGTCGGCCCCGATGGCACCGAGCGCCTCGCGGACGCACGACCGGACGCGTTCGAGGATCTCGTCCGCGCTGTGCTCGACCCAGCCCGGCCGCGGCGTGATCTGGGCGTGCTCCAGCTGATGCGTGGCCCGGATCGATCCGGACCGGTCGAACAGGATGCAGCGGCTGCTCGT
Organism: uncultured Chloroflexia bacterium; assembly: GCA_963767165.1. Taxonomy (GTDB): domain Bacteria; phylum Chloroflexota; class Limnocylindria; order Limnocylindrales; family CSP1-4; genus SPCO01. Next base: position 72,630 of record CAVYCV010000001.1, read on the forward strand.
CGTGCCCTGGTCGATGGCGGCGACGAGCGACCGCGGCTCCACGAGTGCTCGAACCCCGCTCGACGCGGGTGCTGACGCGTGGGGCCAGTGACTACCAGCGATAGGCCTCTCGACGGATCGAGAGCGTGGCTTCGGTGACCTTGCGGAGCTGGTACCAGATCGCGATCGCGGAGATCGCGATCCAGGCGACGACAGCGAGGATGCCGTCGGTCAGCAGTCCACCGATGATGTGGCTGTGGACGTCCTCGAGCTTGATGCGCCCGAGGACGATCAGTGCGCCATTGACCACGCCGGCGGAACCGCTGATCGCCGAGAAGATGACGATCAGGAACGCCGGGACGCCTGCCACGAACGTCGCGACCGCGAGGACGCCGCCGATGGCCAGCCCGACGACGATGCCAAGGAACTGGGAGTCGATCTTGAGCGCGTCGAGGATCCCGACACCGAACGCATAGCCGAGCGCACCGGCCGCGATCGTGACCGCCGCGTAGTACCAGAACCACGAGACGACCGCGAGCACCAGACCGAAGACGAATCCGACGCCCCAGGAGAAGACGCTCGAGAGGAAGCCCTGGCCGAAGATGTCCTGGCTGAACTGCGCGCCCATCAGGAAGCCGAATGCGAAGGCCCAGATCGGCAGGAGGATCGTGAACGCCGAGAGCCCGTAGAAGGCCCACGCGCCACCGATGGCGATGGCGAACAGCCCGACGAGGATCGTTTCCACTGACACTCGAGTCCCTCCGTCCGTGGGGGGCGCATCCCGCTGGGCACACGCGGGTCCGAAGCTCGGGGGCACCCCTCGAGCGGACTATACGCCGCTGCGTTGCCCGTCAACACCCTCTGGCGTCGACGGGCCGCTCCCTTAGCTGCGCCGCATGGCGTGCCCGCTGGCGTCGCGGCTCCGGGCGACGTTCGCGCTCGCGTAGTGATGGCTCTTGCGGCTCGCCTCGGCCATGGGATTCGCGAACGCCCACTGTTCGGCATCGAGCGTGCTGACGAGGTCGTTCAGCTCGGGGTCGGAGCCGGCGTAGGCGCGGATGCGCTCTGCGACCGACGAGATCGCCCACCGGGCGTGGATGAAGTCGCCGGCTCGGTTGCGCTGGACGGCCTCCTGCCGTGCCTTGGCCGCGAACAGTCGCGCGACCGCCCGATCGACCTCGGGATCGCGAGCCTGCATGTCGTTCGCCTGGTGGTCGGCATAGGTCCACGTCAGGCGAGCGGGCTCGCTCTCGCCGGCCCCACCCGAAGCGAACACGCCGTCGCGATCGGTCAGGGTCACCACGGCGCCGGCGTCGCGGCCGAGGTCGCCGTACGGGAACGACAGCCGCAGGACGACCTCCACCACCTGCTCCGAACCGAGGTCGCCGAGGGCGACGACGGTCCGTCCGCCTCGCCCTGTGACGGTGTACGGGCTGAGTGGCTCGACCCGGATCTCGTCGCGCGCGGTCACCTCCAGGGCGACGTCACGGGCCACGATCTCGAGCGTCTCGCCCACCTCGGACGTGATCGCGTCGCGGATCTGGGGCGCATCCGCGATGTAGTAGAAGTGGCCGCCGCCCGCGTCGGCGAGGTCCTGCAGGAGTCGCTCGTCGAAGTCGTTGCCGACCCCGAAGGTCGTCGTCGAGACGCCTCGGGCACGGAGGGCCGCGGCGTGGGCAGAAAGCTCGCCGGCGTCGGTGATCCCGACGTTCGCGAGGCCGTCCGTCAGGAGCAGGCATCGGTTCACGCCACGCTCCGAGAGGTGCGCAGCGACTTGCTCGCAGCCACGCAGCCAGCCGTCGGCAAGGTTGGTGCTGCCGCGGGCCTCGATCGAGCGCAGCCGGTCGACCGCTCCGCGACGGGCCTCGGCCGACGCCCTCGTCGAATTCGATGACGACGTCGACGACATCGTCGTACACGACCACGCTGAAGCGGTCATCCGCCTCGAGCCGGGCGATGGCCTCCTCGACGGCCTGCTTCGCGATGGCGAGCTTCGCCCCGGACATCGAGCCCGAGCGGTCGAGCACGATCGCGAGGTTCACCGGCGGTCGGCGACGCTCGCCGATCGCACGCGGCGCGATGATCCGGCCGAGCACGAAGCGCTCGCTGTGGCTGGTGGGACGGATGTAGCGGCGGTCCTGGCGGACCGTGAAGGTCTGGTCTGTGGTGGTGGTCATGGTCAGTCCTCCTCGAGGAGCTCTCGGGCGATCGTCACGAGACGATCCACCCGCTTGTTCTGGGTCCGGCTCAACGGTCGCCGGACGTGGAGCTCGACGTCGGGAGCGAGGACGACGCGTTCCCACTGGGAGCGCTCGACCGGGTTGGTCGTCGGGCTGGAGTACTCGCCGACCAATTCGGCAACGCGCGCTGGGGTGCCCTTGCTGGCGAGTGGCGGTGCTGGTGCGCTTGCCGAGAGGGCGAAGACCGCCGGTCCCGCGGGCGCCGGACGCGGCGATGCGAGGACGGAGCGGATGTAGTCGAGCGCGCTGTCGGGCGGAGGCGGAGCGTCGTCGGCCTCGGCCAGGCCGCGCACCGCGTCATCGTCGAGGCCCTCGAGGCGTCGCCGGATCTCCGCGAGCGGCAGGTGGTCGCGCTGGAGCCGCCGGATCAGGCGGAGCCGACCCAGGTGCTCCTCGCCGTACTTCGATCCGGGTCCGGACTGCCCCACCCCCGGCAGCAGCCCGCTCGAGAGGTAGTAGCGGACCGTGCGCGGCGTCACCCCTGCCAAATCGGCCAGTTCGGTGAGCGAGTAGCGGACGTCGTCGGACATGTGCCGATTGTGCCAGTGCGACGTTCCACTGTCAATACCTTGCCATCGACAGCCCTGCCGCCCTCGATATGCATCCGACACGCATACGCACTCGAAGACTCTCCGGCGCCGAAATCGTGCATAAGCGCAGCCGACCGATATCTCGATGCCCCCGCCACCGCGCCTCCACACCGACTCCACACGGCGGCGCGATGGTTTGAGCAGACGGGATCCGCGGTGGATCCCCGAGCAACCACTCAAGGAGCACCACGAACCATGCGAATCATCGCCGCGATCGTCCTGGTCGCCGTCCTCGCGGTCGGCGGCGGGATCGTCGCCACCACCGCCTATCAAGCCGGCGTCAACACCGCGGTCACCCAGGCCGCCGCCGACGGCGCCACCATCGTCGATCCGGTCGTCGTCCCCGCCTACGGGTACGGCTGGCATCCCTTCGGCTTCGGCTTCGGGTTCTTCGGCTTCCTGGCCACGCTGTTCTTCCTGTTCATCGTGTTCGCGCTGATCCGGGCGATCGTCTGGGGCGGCCGCGGCCGTCGTGGCTGGGGCGGACCCGGCTGGGGCGGACCGGGCTGGGATCCCGACGCCCGCCGGGACCACTTCGCATCGAAGTTCCACGGCACGTTCGAGGACTGGCATCGCCAGGCCCACGGCGCCGGATCCGGCCAGGCGACCAACCAGCCGCCGACCACCCCACCGACGTCCACCCCGCCTGTCGGCTGAGCGGCCGTCCTCCCTCCCACGCGCCCCCGGGCATCATCCCCGGGGGCGCTTCCGTCTCCCCCACCCCTCTACGATGGCCACCATGCGAACCGTCCTCGTCGTCGATGACGAAGCCAAGATCGTCCAGCTCGCGCGCGACTACCTCGAGCACGCGGGCTTCGCCGTGCTGACCGCGGCGGACGGTCCGAGCGCCGTCGAGACCGCGCGGCGCCAGCACCCCGACCTGATCGTCCTCGACCTTGGCCTGCCCGGGCTCGACGGCCTCGAGGTCACCCGCGAGCTGCGCCGCGACTCCTCGATCCCCATCGTCATGCTGACGGCACGCGACGACGAGCTCGACAAGCTCCTCGGGCTCGAGATGGGCGCCGACGACTACCTCACGAAGCCGTTCTCGCCGCGCGAGCTGGTCGCCCGCGTCAAGGCGGTGCTGCGGCGGAGCGAACGGGCCGCCGAACCCGGCGACGTCATCCGGGCCGGCGACGTCGTCCTCGACGTGCCACGGATGCGGGCCGAGGTCGCCGGGCGGACCGTCGATCTCACCGCGACCGAGTTCGGGCTGCTGGCCACCCTCGCGGCCAGTCCAGGTCGGATCTTCACGCGATCCCAGCTCCTCGACGCGCTCCGCGGGGTCGCCTTCGAGTCGTACGAGCGCGCGATCGATTCGCACATCAAGAACCTGCGCCGCAAGGTGGAGCCCGACCCGCGCGAGCCGCGCTACGTGCTGACGGTCTACGGCGTGGGCTACCGCTTCGTGGACGACCGTGGAGCCGGCACGTGACCGGTCCGGACGGACCCGGCGGACCCGGCGGACCGAGCGGACCCGGCGGACCCGGCGGACCGAGCGGACCCGGCGCTCCCGGCGGACCGAGCGGACCCGGCGCTCCCCGGCCGTCCCGAGCCGACCGTGGTGGCCGCCGACCGTGGGAACACCAGGGCTTCGACCGCCGCGACCCCTTCGCCCGCCAGATGCGGGCCCGTGCCCGCTACATGCGCCGGCACGAGTATCGACAAGGCCAAGGCTGGCGTCGGCGCCAGGGCTTCGGCTGCATCTTCGGGTTCCTGTTCCTGCTCATCGTCGCGTCGATCATCGCGGCCCTGGTGTCGTTCATCTCGCACCTCGGCCCGCTCCAGATCCTCATCGCCGCGATCGCGGCTATCGCGATCCTGGCGGCCATCGCCCGCGGACTGATCGGCGCGGGCCGGGACCTCGACAAGATGCTCGCCGCGACACGTCGGGTCGAGGACGGCGACTACGGGGCACGCGTCGGCAAGACCCGATCGGACCTGCCGGCGATCCGCGAGCTCGCGAGCGGCTTCGACACGATGGCCGCCCGGCTCGAGGCGGACGAGGAGCAGCGCCGGACATTGCTCGCCGATGTCAGCCACGAGCTGCGGACGCCGCTGGCCGTGATCACCGGCAATCTCGAGGCCATCCTCGACGGCGTCTATCCGGCCGACGAGGCGCACCTGACCTCGATCCTCGAGGAGACCCGGGTGCTCGAGCGGCTCATCGACGACCTGCGGACCCTCACCCTGTCCGAGGCCGGAACGCTGGCCCTCCACCCCGAGCCGACCGACCCGGACGTGCTCGTCGGCGACGTCGTCCGCTCGTTCACGCCGACGGCGACCCGTGGCGGCGTGACGCTCGTGGCCGAGGTGCCCGACGACCTGCCGATCCTCGATCTCGATCCGGTCCGGATCCGCGAGGTGCTCGCGAACCTCGTCGCCAACGCGCTGCGGCACACACCGTCGGGCGGCACGGTCACGATCCGTGGCCAAACCACGGCCGATGAGGTCGTCCTCTCCGTCACCGACACCGGCCCGGGCATCGAGCCGGCGCTGCGGCCCTACGTGTTCGAGCGGTTCGTCAAGGGCGACGGGTCGCGCGGCTCCGGGCTGGGGCTCGCGATCGCCCGCGGGCTCGTGGAGGCCCACGGCGGCACGATCTCGGTCGAATCACCGGCCGGCGGCGGGACGACGTTCCGTGTCGCGCTGCCGCGCGTGACCCCACCCGAGAACGCTACGGGCGGCTGATCCGCACGTCGTCGACGGCCGCCTCGATCGTGCTCGCCTTGCCCAGGTCGGCCGCCTCGAAGACGATCCGCACCTTCTCGCCGGCCCACGGCGCCATCGACACCCTGACCGTCGTCCAGCGCGGCTTGTCGACGTTCGGCGCGCCCTTCTCCTGCTTGACGAGGGTGCGCGTCCCGTCCTCGCGTTCGACATAGGCACGGAAGTAGTCCGCGGACGTCGCGTTCGAGCCGTGCGCGAGGTAGTACTTGAACGACAGCGTGCCCGTCGGCGAGGGCAGGCTGATCAGCCGCGAGCGCACGGAGGTCACGCCGCCGTCGAGGTCGTAGGACCGCGCCGTCGAGCCGGCCAGCGTGCCCGTGACGAGCGCCCTGCGTGCCGGACGGGACGGTGCCCGCCTGGCGGGCGGTCGCCGCGGGGTTGCCGCGCTGCCACGCGCCGCGCGGTCGCGGTGTCGGTGTCGAGCGGGTCGGCATCCCAGCCCGTGGCCGTCTCGAAGTCCTCGAACAGCGGGCCGCAGTGGGTCTTGGCCTTGCCCAGGATCGAGTAGCGGCAGCTCGCCCGCTCGATGAGGTACAGGATCGCCGAGCGGTTCCGGTCCGTCTCGCGCTTGATGAGCTCGTCGGCCGGATAGAAGCGTGCGTTGCTGTTGACCTTGGCGTGGCTCGGGTAGAGCTCGAAGGTGTACATCCAGATGCGCTGCGAGCCGTACGCCCAGTCGATCTCGTCGCCGTCGGTGATGTACAGCCCGCTCGACTGCATCGGGTGGTAGCCGTTGAGCCTGGCCATCTTCCTGCCCATCGCCGCGAGGGCCGCCTGGTCGTCGACGGTCATGTCGCCCGGGACGTCCTTCTTCGTGTAGCCGTACGGCCACAGGATCTGCTCGCCCGCGGTGTGGAACGTGATCGCGGTCTTGATCTGCTGGACGCCGCCGATGCGGCGGCTGAGCATGAAGTCGCGCATGGCGCGCGTCTCTGGCGCCGAGAAGGCCGCCTTGCCACGGTACGTGGCCGAGGCCTTGCTGCTCGATGAGCCGCCGCAGCAGCCGAACTTGTAGCCGTAGTTGCGGTTGAGGTCGGTGCCGCGGTGGGTGGAGCCGGCGTTCGGCTGGCGGTTCTTTCGCCACGCCCGGTACGGGTCGCCGGTCAGGTCGAACTCGGCGCCATCGGGGTTCACCGCGAACACGATCCAGATCTCACGCGTGTTGACGATGTTCGTGATCTGGGTATCGGTGCCGTAGTCGTCGGTCAGCCAGCGCAGGAGCGCGAGGTCCTGCTCGAGCGAGAGGTGCTCGCGGGCGTGGTGGAGCGAATCGAAGAGGACCTCGGGCTCCGGCTCGTCGGTCGCGACGTTGTCGGACACCTTGACCGCCCACATCTCGCGGCCCAGGTAGCTCTTGCCGATCGAGAACATCTGCACGAGGTCGGGGTGGGCCGCCTGGGTTGCCTGGAGGACGGCGACCATCTCGGCGTAGGAGTGATAGCGGCTGTCCTTGGCCGGGAAATCGGCGGCGGCGGCGGCGGGCGGTGCGGCCGCGGCACCCGTCGACGCCACGAGGGCGACGACCAGCGACGCGCCCAGCACGAGGGCGGCGGATCGGCGGTGCATCGGTCAAGGATGCCCGGTCGTGTCCAGTTCGGCCACCCGGCGATGGGGCTACGAGGCACCGGGACTGTCCGGGGCGCGCGGGCGTGGCCGTTATGCACGAATCGGGCGCCGGGAGCACCTTGGGGTCGTATTCCAATGGATGCATAGCCAAGGCCGGCGGCGGGGCGTGGCGGCGGGGGCGCGGCGGGGCGGGGCGGCGGGGCGGCGGCGGCGCGGCGGCGGGGCGGCGGCGGGGCGCGGCGGCGGGGCGGCGGCGGGGCGGGGCGGCGGGGCGGCGCCGGCTCGATCTACGTCCGCGCTTCTCGCCTCCGCCACTTATGCATCCGACGGGCATAGCAGATGACGTGGGCCCTTCCGGATCGGCGCATTTCGTGCATAACGCGGATCCGCCGGATCCGAGCGTGGCGGGAACCTGATGGTCCGGACCGGAGTCTTTGGACCCAGCCTGGACCGCCTCAGACGAGGCGACCGGCACCAGCCCAGGAGGGTCCGCGATGACCCGATCCAAGGTTCGCGTCGGCGGGGGTCTTGCCGCCGCCCTTGTCCTCGCCGCGACGGTCGCGGCCCCGGTCCTGGCCTGCGGGGGGCTCATCGGTCCGAACGGGGCCGTCAACCTGCTCCGCACGACCACGTTCGCCGGCTACCACGACGGCGAGGAGCACTACGTCACGGCCTTCCAGTTCGCCGGCGGCGGCGGCGCGTTCGGCAGCCTGACGCCGCTGCCCGGCATCCCGTCCAAGGTCGAGAAGGGCGGCGACTGGACCCTTCAGCGCCTCCTCCGGGAGACCGAGCCGGTCTTCCTGCGCGAGGCCGCCGCGTCGCCAGCCGCCTCCGCCGCGGCCGACGCCGAGGTCCTCATGGAGGTCCAGATCGACGCGCTGGACATCACGGTCCTGCGCGGCGGCGCCGACCAGGTCGGCGCATGGGCCACGGAACACGGCTTCCGACTCCCGCCCGATTCGCCCGAGGTCCTCGACTTCTACGCGTCGCGCAGCCCGATCTTCCTCGCCGCGGTGTTCGATGCCGACGCGGCCGCCGAGCGCGGCCAGGCGGTCGGTGACGGGACGCCGGTCCACATCACGATCCCGACCGACAACCCGTGGGTCCCGCTCCGGATCCTCGCGCTCGGCAAGACAGGCTCCGAGCGGGTCGATGCCGACGTCTTCATGCTGACCGACCGCACGCCGGCCCTGCTGCCGGTCCCGACCGGGGACAACGGCCTGTCGCTCGACCACAGCGCCCCGGCGACCGCGTCGCTGCTCGACGACCTGCGCTCCGACCGGGGCATGGAGTGGGTGCCCTCGAGCGCGCTGGCTCACGAAGGTCCGCATCGACGCGTCGGCACGACAGCTGGCGTTCGATCTCGCGGTCGACACGACCATGGCCCACCAGCCGTCCCGCGTCATGGCCGGACTCGAGATGCCCGGCGCCCCGAACAGCCTCGCCGCCGAGGCGGCGGCCCGCCTGCTGCTCGGGCTGACGTTCAGCATCGGTGGCATCGGCGGCATCCTGTTGCTGATCCGGCGCCGGCCGCCGGTCCAGATGGCCTGACCGGCATGCCCGAACCCACGGTCCGCTCGGTCCGTGCCAGCCGCCGACCGGGGCCGCTCGCCCTGGTCGGCGGCATCGCGCTCTCGCTGAGCGTGGCCGGGATGGCCGGGGCATGGGTCGAGCTCTCCGGCCGGGACGACCCGACGGTCGCCATCGAGATCCACTACTCGCATTACTCGCCGAGCGCGGTGACCGTGCCGCTCGGGGTGCCGGTCACGTTCACGATCCACAACGGCGACCCGATCGACCACGAGTGGATCGTCGGCGATGCCGCGGTCCACGAGCGACATCGGACCGGCACGGAACCGGTCCACGGCTCACGCCCGACCGAGGTCACGGTGCGTGCCGGCGAGACCGTGACGACGACCGTCGTGTTCGCCGCGGCCGGGTCGCAGCAGTACATCTGCCACCTACCTGGTCACGAGGCGTACGGGATGGTCGGCACGGTCACGATCGGGCCGGGCTGAGCCGAGACCTGGGCCGCGGGCCCAGGTCCTTGCCAGATATTCGCCGCGAGGACTGGTAGGTCACGTTCGGGCCCGGATCCGGGCTCGCGAGCCCGTCCCGGCCACCGATCCGTGCGTGAGGCTGCTCGCGGAGGCGTTGGCTTGACTCGATTCCGTGCCTACCAGTCCAGCCAGGAATATCCGGCAGGTGGCGGACGCGGCGGAGGCGGACGCGGCGGAGGCGCACCGCGGGCGGCGCGGTGGGGCGGACGCGGTGGGGCGGCGCGGCGGGGCGGCGGGGCGGGGCGGCGGGGCGGGGCACACCGCGGCGGCGCGGCGGGCACGGACCGGGCCGCGGGGCGGGGCACACCGCGGCGGCACGGCGGGCACGGACCGGGCCGGCACGCACCCGTACACGGGTCGGGCCCCGCGTCGCCGCGAGGCCCGACCGACTGCTACAAGCTCGGACCTCAGGCGCCCGGCGCGCCCTCCGGCACGTGGGTGACGAAGATCGCGTTGACGATCGGCTTGTGGCCGCGCGGCGAGGCGAACTCGATGTCGAGCACGCCGTCGGTCACCTCCACCACGAACGTCTTGTCGAGCGCGGTGTAGCGCGCCCCGGCCTCCTCGACGATGTCGAGTGAGCGCAAGACGCGCGTGCCTTCCAGGCTGACGTCGAAGACGCGATCACCGACGTGCCGGAACTGCAGCTCCGCGAAGCTCAGGTCCACCTGGTAGAAGCCGTTGGCGACCGCGAACTTGTACGCGGTCATGTCCTCACGCAGGTTCTTGTACAGCGGGTCCTCGGTGGTGCCCGCGATCGAGTGGCCGGTGCTCCGGACGGAGCCACGGTGGACGTAGCCGTACGGACCCGAGCCGTACGAGCGATCGGCTGCGAAGACATTGCCTTCGGCGTCCACGTAGCGGCCGCCGCCGGTGTTGATGCCCTGCTGGAAGTCGGTGACGACCAGCGTGACCGGCACCTGCATGAGCGCGTTGATCGGGATCGTCGGTCTGGATCGCCACCAGCGCCCGGTAGACGTCCGGGGCGAGTCCGGTCGTGTCGACGGTGATATCGACGTCGACCGTGCCGTCAGGCGCGATCGTGCCTTCGGTCGGCGCGACGGTCAGCCACGGGACGTCGCTGAAGGTCGGCAGGCCGGATTCGACGAGGTAGGCGTTGAGCGAGTTCTGGCCGACCGTCCAGAGGTTGCCGACGGCATCGAGCTCGATGCCGGCGCCGCCGAAGCCGCCGCCGTCGGGATGCGGGATCCCGCGCGTCGACTCGCAGGTGATCGGATCGATCAGCCAGATCGTGTCGGTGTCGGAGTTGGTGGCCTCCCAGAGCAGCCCGAACGAGCCGTTCCAGGCGAGGCCGGAGATGTTCGGATCCGGCGGGCTGCATTGCGAGAGCGTCTCGCCGGGGGTCGTGTGGGACGGGCCGGCCACGCGGTAGACGACGCCCTCGTTCCAGCCGCCGATGTAGAAGACATCGGCTGCCGGGTCGTAGGCGAGGCCACGCTGGCTGGTGTCGCCCCACGGCGAACCGGTGATCGTCTGGACCACCGAGCCGTCAGATGGATCAAGCCCGTAGATGCCGTTGTCGCCACCCACGTTGACCTGCCAGATCAGGCCGCGGCCACGGTCGTAGGCCATGTCCGCGCCCCACTCGGCAAAGCCGCTGAGCGCGAAGTCGCCCAGGCGCTCACCGGCCGCGGTGAAGTGCGCGTCGATCATGTCGATCGGGTCGCCCAGCCAGACATCACCCGTGTAGGCGACGCCCCACGGGAGCGACATGTCGGTGGGCCAGCTGGCCACGACGTCACCGTCGGCGGTCAGGCGTGGCGGGACCGCGGTCCCGGCTGCGGCCGACCCGAAGCCACGCGTCGAGCGCGCGCTCGGGTCCACCCCGGCGGGCAGGGCCCTCGCCCCGGACCGTGCGGCGAGTGCCGCTGTCCCACCGCCGAGGTCCACCTCACCCACGGTGAAGTGCAGGTCGGCGTGGCCCTCGGGGTTGCCGAGGACAAGCGTCCGCGTGACGTGGCGCCCGGCCGGCAGCAGGAACGAGGGCTCGAGGTCGCCCTCGAGCGAGGCGTGCGGCTGGATCTTGTGGAGGGCCACGTCGGCACCGGGCGTCGAGACCGCCGAGACGATCTCGAGGTCCTCGGTGACCGGCACGTAGCCGTCCTTGGTGATGTCCGTCGGCCAGGTGCCGGCGGGGCCGATGATCGTGTAGGCGCCGTCGGCGTCGCTCGTGGCGACGATGTCGAGCGGCGTGCCGGGCGGATACTCGGCATGGAGGGTGACGGTGGCCCCGGCGATCGCATCGCCGTCATGGGCGTCGGTGACGGTGCCACTGACCCCGCCGAACGTGTCGGGCAGGGCCACGTTGAGCGTCACGTCGATCGCGATCTGCTCCGAGCGCGGCGCATTCGTGACCAGCACGAGCTGGGCGTGGTACTCACCGGGCGAGAGACCCGGATCGCCGAGCGTGACGTTGATGACCTGGCTGCCGCCCGTCGCGACCTCGCCCGTCGCCGGGTCCGGCTTCAGCCACGAGACGTCGCTGAACGGCTGGATGGTGCCGTGACCGATGTCCGGCGCCCAGTCGGTGGGGGCGTTGAAGTCGCCAAGGACCAGGGCCGCCGCGATGCTTCCGTCATCGTTGCCGAGGGCCTCGAGCGGGACGTCGAAGGACATGCTGTGGCCCGCGAATGTCACGGGCACGGCCGCGGTCACCTCGAAGGTGAGCGCGTCGGTCACGAGGACCACCGGGTCCGGGCCGTGGGTCTCGAACAGGTCAAGGAGGTACTCGACCCCGACGTCCTGGGTCGGCAGGCCGAGCACGTCGGTCGCCGGGACGCCGGTGGACGGGTCCTCATCGACATCGAGGAGGACATAGCCGACGACCTGGTCCATGGGAGTGCCGGGACTGAAGTCGAGCTCCATCGAGACGATCGAGCTGCCATCGGAGCCGGCGAGCACCTTCCCGACGTCCACAGACCCATCGGCGTCACCGATCGGGTCGTTGATGATCGTGGTCAGGCTGGCCGACGCGACGTCGGTCGGCGCCCAGCGCGGGAAGGCCTTCGGGAGGGCATGGCGCTTCCAGTTCGGAGTGCGGGTCACGTTGATCTGCGGTTCCGGCAGTGGCGGCAGGACGACGCCCTGGTCGCGTTCGCGGGCGACCCAGTCGAGCGGCAGCGAGCCGTCGTTGGACAGGGTGATGGCCTGCGTCGATGTCGTCCCGAAGTCGACGTCGGCGGTGAGCTCGGTCTTGTCCACAGCGGCCGTCGGCGCGCGGAGGCTGAAGTCGACGGTCGACTCGACGCCGTCGCTGACGGTCGTGGTCGCGCTGCCGTCCTCGTACAGGTTCGCCCTGGCGGTGACGTGGTACGTGCCGCCGAGGACGCGCAGCTCGTAGAGGCCGTCCTCGTTGGTGGTCGTGCGACGGCCGCCCGGGGTGGCCTTGATCTCGGCGCCGGCGATCGGCAGGCCGTCGTTGGCGTCGGTGACGGTGCCGGTGATGAAGCCGGTCGGGACCGTCGAGATGCGGATGGCGTGGTTGGACTCGAGGATCGACTCGAAGAAGCCGATCTGGAGCGCGTCGGTCCCGGTCGCGTTCTCGATGCCGACCGTGGCCGTCCGGCCGTCACCCGGGTTCGGCGGGTTGCTGCCGTAGAGCAGGTCGATCGTGCCGTTCTCCCAGAGCTTGATCTCGAAGTCGAGGAGGGCGGACGCGCCGAGGACGCGGACGTCGGTGTACTCGATGACGAACGCCCGGTCCGGAGCCGTGCCGATGGTCTCCGAGTCGATCGACCCGACATCGGTGATGTAGAGGTCCATCCAGAGCGGGTAGATCGCGGCGTTCGGCGAGCCGGCCGCCGGGATGCCGGTCGGGATGTAGAACCCGGGTTCCGGCGCGAGGAAGTTCACGTAGCCGTTCTCGGTGGGATAGACCTGCGTGTAGTCCTCGCCGTAGAACGAGAACGTGAACGGCAGGCGCAGTCGACCGGCGATCTCGTCGCCGATGAGGGCCGTCTGGCCGTCGGCGTCGACCCAGTCGAAGGCCGTCGGGGCGCAGGCATGCCCGTAGTCGTCGAGCTTGCGGAACAGCGCGAAGTCCTGGGTCACGGGGTCCCCGGCCGAGATGATCTCGGCGGAGCCGGTCTCGGTGCAGCCGTCGGCCGACGCGCTCAGCGTGAACGTGCCGATCGGCAGCTCCAGGCTGTACTGGCCGGCGCCGTTGGTCGTGACCGGGTCGACGGGCGTGCCGACCGCCCGGACCGTGACGTCCGGGATCGGCGAGCCGTTCTCGGCCGAGGTCACGGTGCCGCTCACGGTGAACCGCGGCAGCGGGTCGAGCGCGAAGGGCTGGTTCGTGGTCTCGTCGGTGACGATCACGACGCTCGGGACGACAGAGCCGAAGTAGCCGAACGACGCGGCGCTCACGGTGTAGTCGCCGGCCGCGAGCAGCATGGCGTACGTGCCGTCGGCGTCGGTCGAGGTTGTGAAGGGGCGAGTGCCGTTGTCGGCGGTGACCTGGGCGCCCGGGATGGGGTCGCCGGTCGCCGAATCGGTGATCGTGCCCGAGAGGGTCCCACCGGTCGCCACCAGGGCGGCCGCGGCGCCGGCATCGATGCGGCCGTCGCCATAGACGTTGTTCGGGTCGCCGTCGGGGTCGCCGCCGCACGAATCGTCGAGGCGGTCGACCGCTGTCGAGCGGATCGCGCCGGTCGCGGCGTCGAAGTTCCCGCGCAGCGAGTTGTCGGCCGACAGGAGCAGGGCGAGGGTGCCCGCGACGTGCGGGGCGGCCATCGAGGTGCCCGAGAAGGCCTCGTACCCGCCACCGGGCACGCTCGAGACGACGTCCACGCCGGGGGCGGAGACATCGGGGTTGACCTTGCCGTAGGCCGATGGGCCACGGCCGGAGAAGTCGGCGATGACGTCGTTGTCGTCCGTGGCGCCGACGCTGAACGCCTCCAGGAAGTCGCCGGGCGAGCCGCCCTCGCCGCAGAACGGGCCGGGGTTGCCCGACGAGAAGACCGGGATGATGCCGGCCGCGCGCCAGGCCTGGACCGTCTCGAGGTAGAAGGGGTCGCCGGGTCCGCCACCCCACGAGTTGCTCACGATGTCGGGGCGCTGGCTCGGGTCGGGGTTCTCGCCGTTGAGATCGGTCGGGGCGAGGACCCACTGGCCGGACGACAGCAGCGACTCCTCGGAGCAATCGATGACCTCGCAGCCCTTGGCCGCGATCCACTTGGCGCCCGGCGCCACGCCGATGTCGGGCGTGAAGGGGCCGGGGCCGTCACCGCCGAGGATCGTGCCCATCGTGTGCGTGCCGTGGGCGACGTTGTCGCAGGGCTCCGGATCGGGGCAGGTCCCCGACGGGTCCCACCAGTGGTAGTCGTGGGTGAACGTCCCGTCGCCGTTGTTGCCGAGGTAGTGGTCGACGAGCGCGGGATGGGTGAAGTCGACGCCGGTGTCGATCGTGGCGACGACGACGCCCTGGCCGAGGATGCCGTCCGCCCAGGCGTTGTCCGCACCGATCTTGGCGACGCCCCACTCGGGTTCGCCGGCGGCCGCGAGGACCGCGACCTTCGGATCGATCGGCTCGACGAGCGGATAGCTGCGCTCCGCGCGGATCCGCTTGACGGCCGGGTCCTTGGCGAGGGTCGTCGCGAGCTTCGCGAGCGTCGCGGAGTCGCCCTCGACCACGAGGACGTTGGTGAGCCAGTAGCTCGTCGCGTTGACGCCACGGACCTTGGACGCGACGGCCACGGCGGCCCGCTGGGACCCCCCGGCGGTCGACGTGAGGGCGTCGACGACCGCCTGGCCGCGCTTGGCGTGGTCCTTGACCTTGGCCGCGGGCTTCAGGTCGGCCTTGGCACTGAACTCCACGACGATCTTCTTCGCGCGCCCGGCCGCGAGATCACGCTGGAGCTTGCCCTCGATGGGCGCGGCGGTGCCGTGCGCGGTCCCGGACGTGCCGGCGCCGGCGGCTGCCGCCACACCGGCGACCTGGATGATGAGCAGCACGGCGGCGATGACGGCCGCGAATCCACGACGGCGTTGCATGCCCGAACCCTCCACTCGCCGACTCGACCGGTCGACGTCCCTCCGTAGCATCGATCCCCCTCAGGATCGACGGCTCGAGCGGACGGCGCGAAACGCCGACGACGCTCGTGTGCGGGCTCGGAACGACGTGTCTGGGTGGCGGTCCGGGACCCGCGCCGTGATGCTACACCCGAGGTGTCACGCGAGATCGCTCGTAGCGCAGGCGGCGGCGTCGGGGTCGTCCGACCGGTATCCTCGCTGGGATGCGCCGCCTGCCGGACCCGTATGACGACATCGCGGCCGGTCGTCCCGCGGCGGTCGGGCTGGCCGGGCCGGCCCTGCTCGGCAGCCGCCTGCTGACCAAGGAGCTGGCCTTCCCGCACGACGAGCGTGAGACCTTCGGCCTGCGCGGTCTGCTGCCCGACCGGGTGCTGACGATCGAGGAGCAGAGCGAGCTCGAACTGGAGCATCTCCGCGTGAAAGGCGACGCCCTCGAGCAGTACATCGGCCTCGCGGCGCTCCAGGACCGCAACGCCACGCTCTTCTACCGGCTCCTGACCGATCACCTCGAGGAGTTCCTGCCGATCGTCTACACGCCGACGGTCGGGCGTGCCTGCCAGGAGTTCAGCCACATCATCCGGCGGACCCGCGGCACGTGGATCACGCCGGAGGACCGCGATCGCATCCCCGAGCTGCTTCGACAAGGGCCCTACGAGGACGTGCGGCTCGTCGTCGTGACCGACAACGAGCGGATCCTCGGGCTGGGCGACCAGGGCGCGGGCGGCATGGCCATCCCGACCGGCAAGCTCGCGGTCTACACGGCGGCCTGCGGGATCCACCCGGTCCTGACGCTGCCGGTCTCGCTCGACGTCGGGACCGACAATCCGGCGCTGCTTGCCGACCCGCTGTACCTGGGGTACCGGGCGCCGCGCCTGCGCGGCGCCGAATACGACGCGCTCGTGGAGGCGTTCATCATGGGCGCCTCGGAGGTCTGGCCCGGCTGCGTCATCCAGTTCGAGGACTTCAAGCAGGCCAACGCGCTGCGCCTGCTCGACCGCTACCAGGGTCGCGTGCCGGCCTTCAACGACGACATCCAGGGCACGGCCGCCGTCGTCCTCGCGGGCGTGCTGACCGGTCTGCGGGCCACGGGCCGGACGCTCGCCGACGCCCGGATCGTGCTGGTCGGGGCCGGCGGCGCCGGCATCGGGATCGGCCGGCTGCTGCGGGCCGCGATGCGCGAGGCCGGGCTGTCCGAGGCGGCCATCGGCGAGTCGATCGCGCTCGTCGACACGCACGGGCTGGTGCACCTGGGTCGGACCGATCTTGATGCCACGAAACAGGAGCTCGCGGTGCCCGCGGTGGATGGCACGGCCACCCCCACGCTGCTCGAGGTCATCCGCGACCGGCGGCCGACGATCCTGGTCGGGGCGACCGGGGTGGCCGGCACGTTCACCGAGGCGGTCATCGACGCGATGGTCGAACGCGTCGGGCCGGCGGATCGGCCGATCGTGCTCCCGCTGTCGAACCCGACGTCCGCGTCCGAGGCGTCGCCAGCCGATGTCCTGGCCTGGAGCCAGGGCCGGGCGCTCGTCGCGACCGGGTCCCCGTTCGATGCCGTCACGCTCGACGGCGTGCGCCACGAGATCGGCCAGGCCAACAACGCCTTCATCTTCCCGGGCGTCGGCCTCGGCGCGATCGTCGCCGAGACGCGGGCCATCACCGATCGCATGTTCATGCTCGTGGCGCGGACGCTCGCGGCTGCCGTGACCGACGAGCGGATCGCGACGGGCGCGCTCTATCCGCCGATCTCGTCGCTCCGCGCGGTGTCGCGCGAGATCGCGATCACCGTCGTGCGCGAAGCCATCGAATCCGGCGTGGCCGGAGCCGACATCTCGCTCGATGGGGTGCCGGCGGCGGTCGACGCAGCGATGTGGTGGCCGGCGTACGTCCCCTACGCGCCGATGCGGGCCGTCGAGCGGCGGCGCGAGGAGGAGGCGTGAGCACGCTCGTCCGTGCAGCCGTCCTCGAGGCGACCGGTTCGACGGCCGTGATCCAGTCGCTCGAGCTGGCCGAGCCGCGAGCCGGCGAGGTCCGCGTGCGCCTGTTGGCGTCCGGGGTGTGCCATTCCGACCTGCACGTCCGCGACGGCGAGTGGACGCGCCCGACCCCGATGGCGATGGGCCACGAGGGTGCGGGCGTCGTCGATGCCGTGGGGCCGGGCGTGGTTGCGTTGCGCGTCGGTCAGCCGGTCGCGCTGTCGTGGCTGGTGCCGTGCGGAACGTGCCGGGCGTGCCGGGCCGGCCGGCCGTGGGCCTGCCCCGACTCCCCGTCGTTCACGCACCGGCTGCCGGACGGGGCGTTCGCGCTGCGTCGGCCCGGCGCGGTGGCGGCGGCGCGGTGGCGGCCGACGCGGTGGCGAGCGCGGCCGGCGAGGCGGTGCTGTCCTACTGCGGCATCGCCACGATGTCCGAGGCGACCGTCGTGCCGGAGGCGGCCGCGATCCCGCTGCCTGACGGTGTCGATCCGGCGGTTGCGGCGCTCATCGGGTGCTGCGTCTCGACCGGCGTGGGCGCCGCGCTCAAGACCGCCGCGGTCGAGGCGGGCTCGTCGGTCGCGGTCATCGGTCTCGGCGGGGTCGGGCTGTCGTGCGTCATGGGGGCCGCGCTCGCGGGCGCGTCGCGGATCGTGGCGGTGGACCGGGTGGCGGCGAAGCTCGCGGCCGCGCTCGAGGTGGGCGCCACGGACAGCCTGCTGGCCGGCGACGATGCGAGCGAGACGCTCGCCGGGCTGCGGGACCTGACAGATGGCGGGCCGGATTACGCGTTCGAGGCCATCGGGCTGCCGTCGACCGTGGAGCTCGCGATCGCCTCGCTGCCGTTGGCCGGCACGGCGGTCCTGGTCGGGATGACGCCGCTCGGGGCGCGCGCGTCGTTCGACATCTATCCATTCGTCGACGAGAGCCGCCGGATCCTGGGTTCGAACTACGGGTTCGCCGACCCCGCGGTCGATTTCCCGCGGTACGCCCAGTGGCACCTCGACGGCCGGCTCCCGATCGACCGGCTGATCGACCGGCGGATCGGGCTCGACGATCTCGAGGATGCCTTCGGGGCGATGCGCCGGGGGGAGTACACCCGCCAGGTGATCACGTTCGGGTGAGGCGTGGGCTGTGGCGCCCGAACTCCGCCAAAAGCATCCCTGGGTGACTCTTAGGCGCGGTCCGCCCGGGTCCCGGCTTGGTTCTCATGCATCACGATGCATAGACGGCCGGGTCCGCCTCGGTTCCGGCTCGATTCCATGCATCACGATGCATAGACGGGGCGCTCGGGCCGCGCCATGGAGTCGAGACGTCGCCTAAGAGTCACCCCATGGATATTTGGCGGAGAAGCCGAGCGCGGCGGGGCGCGGGGTTCTCAGCCGCCCGGGGCCGGTGAGGCGGCCGGCCGGGCCCGACGCAGCTGACCGTCGGCAAGGCGCGCTTCGAGGCGCTCGAGGATCCGATCGGCCCGTGCCTGCTTGATGGTCCCAGCCTTGACGGCGGCATCGAGGTCGGCCTTCACGGCCGCCACGATCGCGCCCGTCACCGTCGCGTATGGCACGTTCTTGGCTGCGGCGACGTCCTTGAGGGACTTGCCACCCCGCAGGTCGGCCCGCAACTCGGCCGGCGTCATCTTCAAGGCATCGGCCGCAGCGACCATCCCGTCCCGGACGACGCCGAGCGCCTTGGCGGCCTTCGCACGCACACCGGCGAGCACCGCGCACCCGTCGGCCGGGGCCGCGTCAACGCGCGCCTTCAGTCGGTCGCCCGCGGCCTTGGTCATGTCGCCGTCGGCCACGGCCTTGTCGATCGTCGAGATGGCGGCTTTCCGGGCCGCGGCGGTCATCTCGGCCTCGCTGACGCCGAGGTTCGAGGCGAACGCCGCCCGGTAGTCAGCGCAGTACTCGCCCGCGCCTGCCGCGGCCGCGGCGGGTCCGCTCGGCGCGGCGGCGAGGGCTGGAGCGGGCGTGGCGGGAGCGGTCGACGCGGCCACCGCGCTGATCAGCGTTCCCCCCACGAGCGCGCTGATCACCAGGGCCCCCGCGAGACCCGCGATCCTGAGGTTCGGCATCGGTGGTGACCCCCTTCGATGACGCGGCCCACATGGTCGCGTCGATGTCCGCAGATTCGCCTCGCGCCATGAAGAACGTGTGTGGCCGCCCAGGCCGTCTTCACGACTCCTGAACATGGGCCGGGCTAGGATGCGAGCCATGCCCGCTCACGCGCGGATCCTGGTCGTCGAGGACGAGCCTCGCCTCGGCGAGCTCCTGCGGCTCTACCTCGAGCGCGACGGTCACGCCGTCACGGTCGTCGGCGACGGGCGCGCGCGCGATCGATGCGGTCGAGGCGGACGGCGTCGACCTCGTGGTGCTCGACCTCATGCTGCCCGGGCTCGGTGGCGAGGCGGTCCTCGAGGCGATCCGCGACCATGGCGACATCCCGGTCCTGATCGCGTCGGCCAAGCGCAGCGACGCCGAGCGGATCGCCGGCCTGCGCATGGGCGCGGACGACTACCTGGCCAAGCCCTTCAACCCGCACGAGCTCACGGCGCGCGTGGCGGCCATCCTGCGCCGGAGCGGCCGCGGCGGGGACGCCTCCCCCACCGACGAGGCCGTCCTCTCGCTGGCCGACGGGCGCCTGGTGGTCGACCCGGTGAGCCGCCAGTACACCCTGGCGGGGTCGGACGGAACGCCCGGCGACGGCAGCGAGGCGACATCGAGCGGCCGCCTGACGCCGGGCGAGGCGGGCCTGCTCGCCGCCCTCGCCCGTCGTCCGGGCAGCGTGCTCACCCGCGAACAGCTGCTCGACGCGGTCACCCGCCGACCCGACGACGTCTACGATCGGGTCGTGGACGTCCACGTGGCGAACCTGCGGCGCAAGCTCGGCGACGATCCGGCCGCGCCGTGGCTCATCGAGACGATCCCGCAGGTCGGCTACCGACTGGTCGCCACGCGGGATCCGGCGTGACCGAGGCGTCGTCGCGGCCGTCACTGGCCTGGCGGCTCAGCCTCATCCTGAGCGCGATCGTCCTGGCCGTGCTGCTGATCGCGGGGGTCGTCGTCAATCGGGTCGTGAGCGGCGGATTCGAGACCGTCATCGCCAGCCAGCAGCAGCAGCGCCTCGATGACGCCGCCGACAACCTCGCCGACCGCCTCGACCGGCCCGCCCGTGTCCTGGGCGTCGTCCGCCGGCTTGCCAACAACCTCGGGGGCGAGGTGCGCGTGCTGTCGAACGACGGCACGCTGCTGACGGCCTTCGGGCGGCAGCCGGACGGCGCCGTCGCCCACTACACATCGCCGATCGTCGCCGACGGCCAGACGCTGGCCACGCTCGAGGCGGACCTGCCGGCACAGGTCGGCGACCGCGGCTTCCTGCCGCTGTTCAACGTGACGCTGCTCGTGGGTGGCGTGCTCAGCGTCCTGGGCATCGCCCTCGCCTCGACCTACGTCGCGACCCGGCTCACGCGGCCACTCCGGGACGTGGCCGACGCGGCGCGCCGGCTCGGTGCGGGCGAGACCACGGCGCGTGCGACCGGCGGTGACGACCGCGAGTCGGCGGACCTTGCCGATTCGTTCAACGCCATGGCCGACCGCCTCGAACGCTCCGAGATGCTCCGCCGCCGCGCGGCGAGCGACATCGCCCACGACCTCGCGACGCCCGCGACCGTGCTGGTCTCGCAGCTCCAGGCCATGGTCGATGGCGTCGTGCCGGCGGACCGCGAGAACCTCGAGGCGGCCCGTTCCGCGGCGACGGCCCTGGGCAGCACGGTCGCCGAGCTCAACGACCTCGCGAGCGCCGAGGCGGCGCCACTCCAGGCCCAGCCGGCCGCGGTCGATCTCGGGGCCGCGATCCACGAGGTCGAGCGCGAGCTCGATGGCCTTCGGCGCGAACGCGGCCTGCGCCTCGAGTCGAGCGTGCCCGGTCGGCACGATCGTGGTCATCGACCCCGGACACCTCGTCGCGCGTCCTGCGCAACGTCATCGGGAACGCGCTGACCCACAGCCCCGACGGCGGCCGCGTGTCGGTCGCGGTGGACGTCGCGCCGGGCGCGCCGCTGGTCGCGGTCCGGGTCACCGACGAGGGCCCGGGGATCGCGCCCGGCCGACGTGCCCGCACATCTTCGAGCGCTTCTACCGTGCGGACCCGTCGCGCGCCGTCGATCCGCGGACCGGTCGTCGGAGCGGGAGCGGCATCGGGCTCACGATCGCGCGCGAGCTCCTCGCCGCCAACGGCGGGCGCATCGGCGTCGAGCGCACCGACCCGGGCGGCACGACGTTCCTGATCGAGATCCCGAGGGGCGACCCGGCCTAGCGGCGCGTGGCGGCCGAGGGCCGGCCGGCGCCCGCGTCCGCGGTCCCATCGACGTCGTCGAGTGGCGCCAGCACGGGCGGCTCGGGCTCCTCGATCGGCGGCAGCAGCGTCCGTCCGGTGATGAGGCGCGTGCCGCGACCGTGCGTCAGGAAGGTCCACGCCCAGCGGATGAGCACGATGATCCGGTTCGAGTAGCCGATCAAGTAGGCGATGTGGATGCCGAGCCAGAGGAGCCACGCCGTGAAGCCGCCCTGCTGGCCAAACGGGCCCATCCACGGGATGTCGGTGACCGCGGACAGGCGCCCGATGACGGCGACGTCGCCGTGGTTCGAATAGCGGTAGGGCTCGTGCGGCCGACCGAGGATCCGACGGCGGATGACCTTCGCCGCGTATGACCCGCCCTGGATCCCGCCCTGGGCGACGCCGGGCGTCGCGCGATCCTCGTGCCACGGCTGCACGGCCGCGTCGCCGACGACGAAGATCTCGGGGTGCCCGGGGACCGTCAGGTCGGGCTCGACGAGGACCCGCCCGGCTCGATCGGTCTCCGCCCCGGTCGCAGTCGCCACCTTCCGCGCGAACGACGACGCCTGGACGCCGGCGGCCCACAGGACGGTCCGGGTCGGGATCGTCTCCTCGGTGCCCTCGGGCGTGACGACGCGGACGCTCCGGTCGTCGATGTCGATGACCCGGGTCTTCAAGCGGACCTCGACGCCGAGGCGCTCCAGCTGGCGCTTGGCCGATGCCGAACGCCCGGGTGGATACGGCATCAGCACGCGGTCCATCGCCTCGACCACGATGATCTTCGCGTCCGCGGGACGGATCGCCCGGAAGTCACGCTTGAGCGTGTCGCGCGCGATCTCGCCGAGCGCGCCAGCGAGCTCGACGCCGGTCGGACCGCCGCCGACGATCACGAACGTCATCCACTCGTTCCGCCGTGCCGGGTCGGCCTCTCGCTCGGCAGCCTCGAACGCGATCAGGATCCTGCGGCGGATCTCGGTCGCATCCTCGACGGTCTTGAGCCCCTGCGCGAGGGGCGCCCACTCCGGGTGGTCGAAGTAGGTGTGGTGCGCGCCGGTCGCGACGATGAGCGTGTCGTAGTCGACCGGGCCGCTGTCCGAGAGCAGGACCTGGCGCTTCTCGACGTCGATGCCGACGGCCTCGCCGAGGATGACCGTCGTGTTGCGGCGCTTGCCCAGGACCGAGCGGAGCGGCTGGGCGATGTCACCGGGCGACAGCGCGCCGGTCGCCACCTGGTAGAGCATCGGCTGGAACAGGTGGAAGTTGCGCCGGTCGATGAGCGTGACCCGGACCTCGGGGTCGATGCCGAGGTTGCGCGCCGCGTAGAGCCCGGCGAACCCGCCGCCGATGATCGTGACCCGGTGCGGGAGGCGTGGCGGCTCCTGGGGTGCCGCTGGGGCGTGGTCGACGGGTCGCGTCGCCGATGGCTTCGTGGTCACGAGGAAATTCTACGAAGTGGCGGCGGGCCCGTCGTGCTCGGGGACGCGGGATCATGGCCAGATATGCGCCCATGGACTGGTAGGCCACATCAGACGCGCTCGGGAGCTGAACGGCGAGCCGATCCATGCGTGGACCGCCGCGTCGGGGCCCCCGCGGCAGGTCAGATCGGCCGAGATCGTGGCCCAACAGTCCAGCCACGGATATCTGGCAACGGCGATCGACCCGCGCCGGCCTACCGACCGGGGCGGGGCGCCCCGACGACGCGCAGGCGCAGGGTGTGACCGTGCGTCGCGAAGGTCGAATCGTCGGGCAGCTCGCCGGTCACGATCTCGTAGATGTCGGCGTCGGCCGCGTGGCGCAGGTGGATGGCCGTCGTCGATTCGGTGATCGTGGCGACGAGCGCGAGCGCCGCGACCCGGGCGGCACGCGCGTCGGCAGCGTCACCGGTCCAGCGTGCCTCGACGACGAGCGTCCCGTCGGGCTCGGTCGTGGCCGCGTCGATGGCGAGGTTCGAGCCCTCCGCCGCCACCGCGTCCCGCAGATGCGGCACGAGATGGAGCTCGGGCTCCTCGGCCACCCAACCGGGGCGTGCGGCCACCTCCCGCAACGCGTCCAGCGTCGCGAGATGCGCCGAGGCGTCCCCGACCCCAACGCCGCGGTCGTCGGGGTCCCAGCGCGGGCGGCGTTCGCTACTTGTCACGTTCCGGGCCGGTCAGCACGGCCTGCGCCGCCGCCAGCCGAGCCACCGGAACGCGGAACGGCGAGCACGAGACGTAGTCCAGCCCGATCCGCTCGCACTTGGCGATCGACTCCGGGTCGCCGCCGTGCTCGCCGCAGATGCCGAGCTCGAGGTCGGGTCGCGTGGCCCGGCCCTTGTCGACCGCGGTCTTCATCAGCCCCGCCACCGCGTCGTCGAGGGTCTGGAACGGGTTGAACGGCAGGATCTTGTCCTCGACGTACTTGAGGAGGAAGCCGCCTTCGGCGTCGTCGCGGCTGTAGCCGAACGTCATCTGGGTCAGGTCGTTGGTGCCGAAGCTGAAGAACGCGGCGTCGCGTGCGATCTCGTCCGCGGTCAGGGCGCCACGCGGCACCTCGATCATCGTCCCGAACACGTACTCGGCGCTGGCGCCGGCGGCCGCCTCGACCGCCTTCGCCTCGGCCTCGAGGATGGCCTTGGTCGCGCTCAGCTCGTTCACGTGCCCGACGAGCGGGATCATGATCTTGGCCTTCGGGTGGCCGCCGGCCCGCTGGACCGCGATGAGCGCGTTCAGGATCGCCCGGGTCTGGACCTTCACGAAGTCCGGGATCATCAGCCCGAGGCGGCAGCCGCGCAGCCCCAGCATCGGGTTCTGCTCGTGCAGGCTCTTGATCGTCGCGAGGAGGATCTTGTCCTCCTCCGACGCGCCACCGTGCTCCTCGGCCCGGGTCACCTTGACGAGCTGCTCCTCGAGGTTCGGGAGGAACTCGTGGAGCGGCGGATCGATGAGCCGGATGACGACCGGCAGCTCGTCCATCGCCTTGAAGATGCCCTCGAAGTCGCCCTGCTGGAGGACCTCGAGCTTGGCCATCGCGGCATCGAAGCGGGTGACGGCCGCGGTCTCGTCCTCGGACACGGTTTCCTTGGCCGCGAGCTTCGCCTTGGCCCGCGTCGCGACGGTGGCGACGAGGATCGCGTCACGCACGATCTCGAGCCGCTCGCCCTCGCGGAACATGTGCTCGGTCCGACACAGGCCGATGCCCTGCGCGCCGTAGCTGCGCGCGAGCGCCGCCTCCTCGGGCTTGTCGGCGTTGGTCCAGACCTGCATCCGGCGGACCTCGTCGGCCCAGTTCAGGATGCGCTGGAGCTCCGGCTGGTCCTCGAACCGCGCCGAGACGGTCGGCAACGCACCGAGGAAGACCTCGCCGGTCGAGCCGTCGACGCTGATCCAGTCGCCTTCCTTGAACGTGACGTCGTCGGCGGTCGCGATCTTCGCGCCGTAGTCGACGACCAGCTCGTGGCAGCCGGCCACGCACGGCTTGCCGATCTGGCGCGCGACGACCGCCGCGTGCGACGTCGCCCCGCCGCGGGCGGTCAGGATGCCCTGGGCCACGGCCATCCCGTGGAAGTCGTCGGGCGAGGTCTCGATCCGGACGAGCACGACGCGCTCGCCGTTGGCGACCCACTCGACGGCGACGTCGGCGTCGAACACCGCCCGTCCGACGGCGGCGCCCGGCGACGCGTTGAGGCCCTTGGCGATGCGCGTGGCCGTCGCCCGGGCCGCCGGGTCGAACTGGTCGCGCAGCAGCTGGTCGACGTGGGCGGGCTCGATGCGCATCAGCGCCTCGTCCCGGCTGATGACGCCCTCGTCGACGAGGTCGGCGGCGATCTTGACGGCGGCTGCCGCGGTCCGCTTCGCGGATCGCGTCTGGAGCATGTAGAGCTTGCCGCGCTCGATGGTGAACTCGAGGTCCTGGACGTCGCGGTAGTGACGCTCGAGCTGCTGCCCGATCCGCCCGAACTCGGCGTAGACCGCGGGCATGTCGGTCGCCATCTGGGCGATCTTCGGCGCGGTCCGGATGCCGGCGACGACGTCCTCGCCCTGGGCGTTGGTCAGGTACTCGCCGTACAGGGTCTTCTCGCCCGTGTTGGGGTCGCGGGTGAACGCGACGCCCGTGCCGGAGTCGTCGCCCATGTTGCCGAAGACCATCGTGACGACGTTGACCGCAGTGCCCAGGTCGTGGGCGATCTTCTGGTTGTTGCGGTAGTCCACGGCGCGCTTGCCGAACCAGCTCGCGAACACGGCCTTGATGGCGAGCTCGAGCTGCTCGTAGGCATCGCTCGGGAAGTCGCGACCCGTGTCGGCCTTGACGATCGCCTTGAAGTCCTCGGCGAGGGCCTGGAGGTCGGACGCCGAGAGGTCGGTGTCCTGGGCCGCGCCGTGGGCGGCCTTGGACGCCTCCAGGGCATGGTCGAACCGCTCGCCCTTCACGTCCATGACGATCCGCCCGAACATCTGGACGAACCGGCGGTAGGCGTCCCACCCGAACCGCTCGTTGCCGGTCAGCGCGATCAGGCCGTGCAGGGTCTCCTCGTTCAGGCCGAGGTTGAGGACCGTGTCCATCATGCCGGGCATCGAGAACTTCGCCCCGGAGCGGACGCTGACGAGGAGCGGGTCGGCCGCGTTGCCGAAACCCTTGCCGGTCGCCTGCTCGACCTCCTTGACCGCTTCGAGGACGTCGTCCCAGAGGCCGTCGGGGAGCTTCTCGCCCGCCGCGAAGTAGTCGTTGCAGGCCTCGGTCGTGATCGTGAATCCGGGCGGCACCGGCAGGCCCGCGTTGGTCATCTCGGCGAGTCCCGCGCCCTTGCCGCCGAGCAGGTCGCGCATCGAGGCGTCGCCCTCGGCCTTGCCCGCGCCCCAGGCGTAGATGTAGCGCTTCGCCGCGCGATGGTCGCGCTGGCCAGCAGGGGTGGCGGTATCGGTCATCGGATGGTCTCCTGGGCGGGTCTGCGGCCGGCCGCGAGGGCCGAGGCGAGGGGTCGGTCGTGAGGAGGGTGATTGTAGCGTCGCGACCTCGTGGACTCAGGTTGCGAGATGGTCGCGTGCGTACGCCCGATGCGACGCCGCGATCGCGGACACGCCTCGTCAGTCGAACGACTGATGACGCCACCCGGCTACGGTCGCAGGCTCCGGTGATCGAGCGATGCACGTGGAGACGTGAGATGCACCCGCGGCACTACGAGACACTGGCCACCCAGCATGTCGACGCGTTGCGTCGGGAAGGGGCGGGCCCCCATGCGACCGCACTCGCCGCATCCCGGCGCGGGGTCCGCTTCGCGATCTTGCGCCGGTGGATCGTTCGCCTGGCGTCAGTGCGGCGACGGGCTCCGATCGACGTGACTCGCCCACGCGGCGATCTCCGCCCGCCGCGACGCGCCGAGCTTCGCGAGGATGTGTTCGACGTGCGAGCTGGCCGTCTTCGGCGCGATCCCGAGTGAGTCCGCGATCTCGCCGTTCGTCAGCCCCTCGGTGACGAGCCGCGCGACCGCGAACTCGCGGGCGGTGAGGGGCCGCCACGGCTCGTCGGTCGACACGTGACCCCGGGCCGACCGCAGGAGCGCGTCTGCCCGCGCGGCCAACGGCTGGCTGTCCAGCCTCGCGGCGACCGTGCGCGCCTCGACCGCCAGCGTCGCGGCCTCGCCGAACAGGTTCGAGCGCGTCAGGCACTCAGCGAGGTCGAGGCGCGCCCAGGTCGCCTCCCAGACCCGTCCGATCTCGTCCCAACCCCGGACCGCCGCCTCGAGCGCCTGGCGGGCGACCCCGGTCGAGCCGGCCCGCAGGGCGACCAGGCCCCGACCGTGATCGAATGCCGGCGATGACGAGAACCCCGAGTCCTCGAGCACGGAAACGCAGTCCGCGAGCCACGCCTCCGCCGCGTCGGGACGTCCGGCCGCCTGCCGCGCTCGGATCCCGGTGACGATCAAGGGCGCGACGAGGGCTCGCTCGCCGGTCGAGCGCGCGAGATCGAGCGCCTCCTGGCTCCGGGCCGACGCAGCCTCGGGATCGCCGGCGATCAGCGAGGCTTCGGCCAGTCCCCACAGCGCCGGCATGATCAACTCGGCCGTGCCGCAGTCTTCGCCGATCGATCGGGCGGCCGCCAGCTCGGCGGCGGCGGTCTCGGCATCGCCGCGCCCCATGGCCACGTAGCCGATCGACCACCGCGCGACCGCGGCAGCACGCCGGCAGCCATGATCGGCGACGGCCTGACTGGCCTTGGTCACGGCCCCGTCCCAGTCCCCGCCGGCCCATGCGACGAGGGCGCTCGTGGCATCCATGACATGCCCGCAGTGCGACTGCTGGATGGCGTCGGCGTAGCGCATGCCGTCGGACAGGGATCGCGCAGCTCGGCGATAGTCCATCGCACGCACGGAGAGGATCGCCGCATCGCGGAACGCGGTCACCCCGACGTCGTCGAAGCCCACGGCCTGGGCGGAATGCGCGGCTGCCGAGATGGCGTCGAGACCTGCTGGGACCACGCCATCGAGCGCGTCGATCTGCGCCGCCAGGACCTCAGCGTCAAGGGTCAACATCGGGTCCTTGGCCGTCTGCGCCGCGTTCCGAAGGTCGGCCACGGTCAATCGGGCATCCTCGAGGGAGAGCGACTCCAGGCGCAACCTCGTCAGCTCATCGAGGAAGCGCCGTGCGCCAGCTGGAATCCCGGCTCGCCCTCCAACTGGCTGAATTCCCGGGCGAGGTCTTCCGCCATGCCCCGTCGCTTGGCCAGGGACTGCGCCTCCCGACGCCAGATGCCGAGGAGCTGACAGAGCATCGCGGCGGCCCGGACCGGACGGCCCGCCGCCAGGAAGTCGGCGCGCGCGGCATAGGCGAGGCGCTCAGCGAGCTCGTTCTCCTCGATCGCCGCCGCCTCGACGATGTAGCCCTCGAAGAGGTCGCCCCGGTCGCTCGGGTCGAGACCCTCGGGGAGATTGTCGACGGCGCGTCGATAGAGCTCGAACGCCTCCCGATGGGCGGACAGCCCCGCGGCGTCGCGCGCACCGATGAGCGCGGCGTCGAACGCCTTCCGGCGCAGGCCCGCACGCTCGTAGTGGACCGAGGCGTGGATCTCCGACGACCCCTCGAGCTGGGCCCCGAACTCCCCGGCACGAGCATGGAACGTGCGCCGATCCGCGGCCGGCGTCGTCCGGTACAGGGCGTCGCGCAGCAGCTGGTGGCGGAAGTCGTAGAACCCTCGCCGGTCCGGCGATTCGAGGAAGCCATGGTCGACGAGCTCCTGAAGGGGTTCGTCGAGGGACTCACGCGGCCGGTCCATGATCCCCGCGAGCACCTCGGGCACGAACCGCCGACCGATCACGGCCCCCGCCTGGGCGACGGCCTGGGCGTCGAGCGAGCGGCGACCGATCCGTTCGAGCACGGCATCCTCGATGGTGACCGGGACGCCGGCCTCGCGGATCGCCCGCCCATCCGCCCTCGCCTGTGAGCTCATCGCGCCGAGCAGCTCCTCGATGTGCAGCGGGACGCCATCGGTCCGCTCGAACACCGCGGCGACCACCTCGCGCGGGGCGGGCAGGCCTGTGTCGAGGATCAGGGACGTGACGAGCGCCGTCTGCGGAAGGTCGAGCGCCACGAGCCGCGCCTCCTCGGCGAGCCGCTGGGTCAACAGGCGCGAGCGCCACTCGCGGAGTGACGTGCCGGGTGGTGCTTCGTCCGAGCGATACGACCCGACAAGCAGGAGCGGGCTCTCGCGCGTCCGGCGGACGAGGTCGCCGATGATCTCGAGACTGAGATCGTCGGCCCACTGGAGGTCCTCGAATGCAAGCATCGTCGTCGCGTCGAGCTCGGCGACGATGCGATCCACGATATCGATGACGAGCATCCGTCGTCGGCCGCTCTCAGCTGAGGCGGCCGCCTCCCGGAAGGCGAGCAGATCGCGCCCAAGGGATCCGAACGACTCGAGGTGCACGAGGTCGCGCGCGAGGTCCAGAACCGACGCGGCCGGGACGTCGTGATCCTGCGGGGCCACGGCGCCGTACGCGACGCGGAACCCACGCGCCTCGGCCTTGCCTGAGATCGCGCTCAGGAGCCGGGTCTTGCCGATGCCGGACTCACCAGCGAGCAGGAGGAACTGGCCGTGGCGGCTCGATGCCTCGTCGAGACGCCGGTCGGCGAGGTCGAGCAGCTCGTCGCGACCGACCAGGAGCGGGCTGACCAGCGGACCGACGGCATTCACGGTCACCGCAGTGTAGGCGGCACCCGTCGCCCGGCATCGGTCATTCGACTGATGTCGCCTGCCTATCGGAGCGCACGACGGGACCTATGGCACTGGGCGGGGCGACCCGCGCGGCGGGTACCATCGGAGCCCAATACGACCGATGGAGGGCGCCGCGCCCATGACCGAACCCGTCAGCCTCGCCCCGGCCACCTCAGCCGACCCGGCGATCCCGGCCGCCCCGCGCGTCATCGAGCGCGAGGCGCCCCAGTACAACGCCCGGCTGGTCCGCCGCGAGGACGCGACCGATTCGCTCGCCTCGTTCTGGGTCCGCTTCGACGGCGAGCCCACGCCCTTCGAGCCGGGCCAGTACATGACGATCGGGGTCATGCTCGATGGCCGGATCGTGCAGCGGCCGTACTCGGTCGCCTCGCCGCCCGCGGTCATCGGGACCGAGGGCTATGAGTTCTACATCCGCCTGGTCCAGGGCGGGATGTTCACACCCCTCCTCTGGGAGATGCCGGTCGGCCAGGCGATGCGGATGATCGGCCCGAAGGGCAAGTTCACGCTCCTCGAGGACGACGACCGCACGCACATCTTCATCTCGTCGGGGACGGGCAATGCGCCGTTCGTCTCGATGATGCGGCAGCTGCTCGTCGAGGGACGGCCCCGCAAGGTGGTGTTCCTCAACGGGGTCTCCTACGCCCACGAGCTCGGCTATCGGTCACTGCTCGAGGACTGGGAGCGTGAAGGCGGCTACCCGGTCCGCTACATGCCGACGGTCTCGCGCCCAGCCGACCCGCTCAACGCGGACTGGACCGGCCGGACGGGCCGGGTCGAGACCATCCTCGGGCCGGTCCTCGATGAGCTCGGCCTCACGCCCGCCGATTCGATCGCCTACCTGTGCGGCAACCCGGACATGATCATCGCCGCCGAGGAGACCATGCTTGCCCGCGGCTACCCCGAGGAGCAGGTCCACAAGGAGCTGTACTGGCCGAAGGGCAAGGAGCCGCGTGGCGTGGCCGCAGCCGACCTGGCCGCGGCCATCGATGCCGCCGAGGCGAACGCCGACCAGTAGTCGGCGGCTCGCCGTCGTTCAGTCCGGATCGGCTCGCTCGCCCAAGGTCGCGACCCAGGACTCCAGCACACGGCGGTGCCGGTCCTCGAGCTTGACCAGCTCTCGCCTCGAGCGCAGCAGGTCGCGCACCGCGTCGAAACTCATCCCTTCGGTCTTCATGAGGTATGCGGCGAGCACCGTCGCGGAGCGACCCCTCCCCTTGGCGCAATGGATGAGCACCGTCCGGCCGTCCGCGAATTGGTCGTCGATCCAGCCGACCGATTCCGTCAGCACAGCCTCGTCCGGCACGGTCACGTCCGGCACCAGGACCTGGTGGTGCGTGATGCCGTGCGTGTCGTAGAAGGCGCGCTCGGACGTCCGCTCCGCCCGGGTGTCCAGCACCGCCGTGATCCCCAGCGTGAGGAGCGCCTCGTAGTCCCGCAGGTAGGTCGGCGCGCCACCGAGCCAGAGGCGGGGCTCGATCTGCGAGAACCAGGCGTGGCCCAGGAGCCGCTCGTACGTGAACCGGATCGCGGGGTACAGGCGGTCGAAGGCCCGGTGGAACGGGGACAGGCCGGGGCGCGGCTCAGGGGACGACAACGGCCAGGGCCCCTGGGATGACGTCGACGGTCACCGGCGTGCGGCCGACGTACTCGCCGTCCGTCCACACGGGCTGATCGGGTTGGGTCTCTATCGTGATCGTCCGGCACTGCCGGTGGAAGCGGGTCGCATCCGCCGTGGGCAGGTCCAGGAAGCGGATGACGGCTGTCGCCATCGTCGCGAGGGAGTTCTTGTCGATCAGGAAGCAGTCGAGCAGCCCGTCGTCGACCGCATACGAGTGGGTGATCCTGAGACCGGTCCCCATCATCCCGGAATTGATGACGTAGACCCTCGAGGCTTCGAACTCCAGGGACTCGCCGTCGACGTCGACGTGGTAGTGGGCGTTGGGTTTCGACTCACCGGCATGTTGGGTGGCGTTGACGAAGTACGCGAACACCCCGTACCGATCCTTCAGCTCGCGACTCGTCTGCTCCTCCGGTTCGACCCCCACGTACATCCGCTGGACGAAGTACAGGGCGGCGGACTCCGCGTGCTCGGGGTAGTGGAGCCGGCCGACATCGACGGCCCGGGTCCTTGGGCTGGTGCACACAACCTCGACAGCGTCGCGCAGGCTGCTGGGCACGCCCATCTCGCGGGCGAAGCCGTTGCCCGTCCCTCCGGGGAAGATGCCCATCGGCGCCTTGCGCCCGGTTTCGACCGCCGCGTTGACGAGCGCATTGGCGATCTCGTGTTGGGTGCCGTCCCCGCCGTACCCGGCGACGAGATCCATGCCGTCCTCGACGGCCTTACGGGCCTGCGCGGCGGCATCCCCGTTCCGGTGGGTCACGCTGACGTCCCAGTCCACTTCGTACCGTCGGAAGACGTCGTTGATCACGTTGAGGATGGGCTCGTCGCCGCCCGATGCCGGGTTGATGATCACGTGCACACGGCGGTACGGCGTTTTGGGCACGGTCATGCTCCTGATGATGTCGGCCCTGTAGCGATGATGATGCCCGACCCAGTCGATCGGCGACGTGGGCAGAGGCACGACCCGCGGCCCCGGGTCGTGGCCGCCGAGGCGAAAGCCGACCTGGAGGGCCGGGCAAGCGCGCGGGCCCGGGCGCCCGCGCGATCAGGCGCTGCGGTAGTTCGAGTACTCCTTGCGGCCGCCGAAGAAGCCCATGCCCCACGTGCCGAGGTCGCCCAGGAACGCGAAGATCAGGAAGATGATGTTGATCAGGCTCAGGCCGTTGGGGCTGACGAAGCCGTAGATGAGCGTGGTCCACGGGAGGGCGATGAACCCGAGCCCCAGCCACAGCTGCGAGCCGAGGAGGTTGTTCCAGTACGCGCTGTCGTTGGACCACGCGGCCAGCAGCGCGAGCCTTGGCAGGATCGCTCCGAAGAGGATGTTGATGCAGCCCACGACGGCGCCTCCTTGATCGACGACCCTCGCTCCGGGACGCGTTGGGCCGCGCACCGAGCATCGTCGTTCGCGGGAGTGTAGCCGGACCCCTGCTCGCCGGTATCACCCTCCCGGGGTTATCCCGCGCGGGCGGCCTCGAGCCGATCGAGGAGCTTGAGTCGCAGTTGTACGCTTCAAGTCGCGCGCAAGGACCCGCAACCATGCGGACGTATCTCATCATCGCGAATCAGACCCTCGCGGGCGAGGAGCTCCGCCACGAGATCACCGAGCGCCTCGCCGACGGGCAAGCACGCTTCCACGTCGTCGTGCCGGCCACCCCGGTCTCCCACAAACTGACCTGGGACGAGGGCGAGGCCCTCGAATCCGCGCGTCAGCGACTGGATGCCAGTCTGGGCTGGCTCCGCGAGCGAGATGCCGAGGCGACCGGGGAGATCGGCGACCACGATCCGGTCCAGGCTGCGCGCGACGCGCTGCGTCACCTTGAAGCCGACGAGATCATCCTCTCGACGCTACCCGCCGGGCTTTCACGTTGGATCGGCCAGGACGTTCCGAGTCGATTGCGAGGTGCGGTCCCGTTGCCGCTGACGGTCGTGACGCCGCCGAAGGGACCCCAGGAGGTCTGAGAGCCCAGCGTCCCGACGGTCGACGACCCCTATCCGACGTGCGCGGCCTCGAGGCGGTCGAGGATGAGCCTGGTCACGCCTTCGACCGGCACGCGCTCCTGGGTCATCGAATCGCGGTCGCGGATCGTGACCGCGCCGTCCTCGAGCGAGTCGACGTCGACCGTCACGCACCACGGCGTCCCGATCTCGTCCTGCCGGCGGTAGAGCTTGCCGATCGCGGCCGTGTCGTCGTAGACGGCCATCGTGTGGCGCTGCAGGTCGGCCTTGATCCGGTGGCAGAGCTCGACGATCTCGGGCCGCTTCTTGAGCAGCGGGAGCACGGCCACCTTGTACGGCGCGAGCTCGGGGTGCAGGCGGAGGACGACCCGGGTCTCGCCCCGGACCTCCTCCTCGCGGTAGGCGTCGATCAGGAACGTGAACGCGGCCCGGTCCGCGCCGGCCGCCGTCTCGACGATCCAGGGGATGACGTGCTCGTCGGTCGCCTGGTCGAAGTACTCGAGGCGCTCGCCCGACGCCTCGGAGTGGCGCGAGAGGTCGAAATCGCCCCGGTTGTGGACCCCCTCGAGCTCCTTCCAGCCGAACGGGAAGCGGTATTCGACATCGATCGCCTTCTTCGCGTAGTGGGCGAGCTCGTCGGGGGCGTGCTCGCGGAGCCGCAGGCGTTCCGGCGTCACCCCGTAGCGCTCGTACCATGCCCGTCGCCGCGGCAGCCACTCCTCGAACGCCGCGGCCGCCTCGGCCTCGGGGCGGACGAAGTACTGCATCTCCATCTGCTCGAACTCGCGCATGCGGAACACGAAATTGCCCGGGCTGATCTCGTTGCGGAACGACTTGCCGATCTGGGCGATCCCGAACGGCAGCTTCTTGCGTGACGACTGCTGGACGTTCTTGAAGTTGACGTACGAGCCCTGGGCGGTCTCCGGTCGCAGGTAGATGACCGAGGCGTCCTCCTCGACCGGGCCCATGAACGTCTTGAACATCAGGTTGAAGCGACGCGGCGCCGAGAGCGGCCCGCCGTCCACCGGGCAGCGCAGGCCGAGCCGCTCGACGATGCCCGGGTCCTGGAGCTCGGTTGCGGTCAGGTGCTCCGCGCCGGGCAGCTCGTCGAGGCGGAACCGGCGGTGGTCGGTCTGGCACTCGACGAGCGGATCGCTGAACGAGCCGACGTGGCCCGAGGTGACCCAGACCTGGGGGTGCATGAGGATCCCGGCGTCGAGGCCGACGATGTCGTCGCGCTCCTGGACCATCGCCCGCCACCAGGCGCGCTTGACGTTGTTCTTGAGCTCGACGCCGAGCGGGCCGTAGTCCCAGACCGCGTTGATGCCGCCGTAGATCTCGGACGAGGGGAAGATGAAGCCGCGTCGCTTGGACAGCGAGACGATCGTGTCGAGGTCCTTGACGGCAGGCGCGACATCGTCGGGATCGGTCGGGGAAGGCACAGGGGGTCTCCGCTGGTCCGCGACCTTGGCATGGCCGCGCGGGATGCTGACGCCTCGATGCTAGCAGAGCGAACCGCCCGACCGGGTCAAATGACGCATTGACATCGGTCGTTCCTGTTGTAGATTCGGCCGACCGACCGACATCGGTCGAACGACCGACGCAGGTTCGAACAGGAGGACTGGACCGTGGCATACGAGATCGAAGGGAAGTTGCTCGAAGTCTGCACCTGCAATGTCCTCTGCCCGTGCTGGATCGGCGAGGACCCCGACGGCGGCAAGTGCGACTCCGCGCTTGCCTGGCACATCGACGGTGGCTCGATCGAGGGCGTGGACGTGACGGGTCGGACGGTCGCCCTCTCCGTGCACATCCCGGGCAACGTCCTGGTGCCTAAGTCCTGGAAGGCGGCTGTCTTCGTCGACGATGGGGCGACGGACGAGCAGCAAGCCGGCCTGCTCAAGGTGTTCACTGGTCAGCTCGGCGGCGCCATCGCCGACCTCGCCGGCCTTATCGGCGAGGTCGTGTCGGTGGAACGCGTTCCCATCACGTTCACCGTCGATGGCGGACGGGGGCATCTGACCGTCGGCGCCATCGCCGATGCCGAGATCACGCCGTACACCGGCGCAACCGGCAAGCCGACCATCCTGTCCGAGACGGTCTTCTCCACGATCCCGGGGTCGCCCGTGTTCGCCGGCAAGGCTGACCACTTCACGCGTGATGGCGATCCCCATGGCTTGCCCAACGTGAACGTGACCGGAAACAATGCGCTCCAGGGCCATTTCCGGTTCGCGGCCTGACGACGACGAATTTCGACGCAGACAGACCCGACGTGTTCACGCCCGCTCATCTCCGCGCCCCTCGACGCGACCGGGCGATCCTGACCGGGTCGCTCGTCGCGCTCGCCGGAGCGGCCTGGCTCGCGCTGTGGCTCTGGGAGGGGTCGCCGTACGGGCACTACCTGCACCACGCGACCGATGGCGGCTCGCTGCCGCTCGAGGCCGCGCTCTTTTCGATGGGCTGGCTGCTGATGATCGTGGCGATGATGCTGCCATCGAGCGTGCCGCTGGTCCTGACGTTTCGGGCCCTCGTGGCCCGCCGCCGACGACCCGGCGTGCTCGTGGCGCTCCTGCTCGTGGGCTACCTCCTCGTCTGGGGATCGTTCGGGCTGGTCGCCTGGATCGGCGACCGGGGCATCCATGCCGCCGTCGATGCGTGGCCGTGGCTCGCGGAGCATCCTCAGCTCATCATCGCGCTGACGCTCCTCGCCGCCGGGCTGTGGCAATTCAGCCCGCTCCGCGACCGCTGCCTCGACGAGTGCCGCAGCCCCCTCGGGTTCGTCATCAACCGCTGGCGAGGGACGTCCGAGCGGTTCGAGGCGCTCAGCATGGGCGTCGCCCATGGCGCGTTCTGCGTCGGCTGCTGCTGGTCGCTCATGCTCGTGATGTTCGGGGTGGGCCTCGGCAGCCTCACCGCCATGCTCGGGCTCGGCGGCCTGACCGCGGTCGAGAAGAACCTGCCGTGGGGGCGGCGCCTGACCCGGCCACTGGGCGTGCTGCTCGTCCTGGCCGCCGTCTACGCGATCGCTGCATGAGGCGTGCGTCGTATGCTCGACCCGTGGCTGACGACACGGCGACCCGACCGCAGACCCGGGCGGAGCGACGCGGGACAGGCGACGGCCGATACGTACGGCGCCATCCTCGACGCCGCGCGCGCCTGCCTGCTCGCCGACGGCTATGCGAATCTCTCGACCCGGCGCGTCGCCGAGGCGGCCGGCGTCCCGCTCAGCCAGATCCACTACCACTTCGGCAGCAGGCGGCGCTCATCCTCGCCCTGCTCGAGGCGGAGAACAACGCGGCTCCTCGAGCGCCAGCGAGCGATGTTCGACGCGCCCGAGCCGCTCTGGGCAGCTGGGAGCGGGCATGCGACTTCCTCGACGACGACATCGAGTCGGGCTACGTCCGGGTGCTCCAGGAGATGATCGCGGCCGGTTGGTCGGATGCGGAGGTGGCGGCCGCGGTCCGCGAGATGATCGGCGGCTGGTACGCGTGCTGGCCGAGGTCGCGCGGCGCGAGGCGCATCGAGCGCGGCGTCGGCCTCGGCGCCGTTCACGCCGGCCGAGGTGGCCGCGCTGATGGGGATGCCATTCACTGGCGCCGAGGCGCTGATGCTGCTCGGGATGCCGGATTCGCTGGTACCGGCGCGATCCGCCCTGCGCAAGGTGGGCACGGTCATCCGCATGCTCGAGGAGGGGCGGGCATGACCACGACCGAGCCGGCCTGGCGCGCGGGCCCCGTCGACGAGACGATCCGGCCCGAGGACGCGGCGGCGATCCAGGCCTGCCTCCTCGACTACTTCGAAGGCTGGTTCGACGGCGACGCGGATCGGATGGACCGAGCACTGCATGCCGGGCTCGCCAAGCATGCGCTGGGCCAGGGCCCGACCCGCGCCGAGATCCTGGGCGTGACATCCAGGGATGAGATGGTGGAGGCGACTCGGCTGGGCCTGGGACGCGAGCGAGACCTTCCCGATCGGGCCATCCGGATCGATGTCGTCAGCGTGTCCGGTGACATCGCGAGCGCCATCATCCATTCGGCCGTCTATGTCGAATACGCCCTGCTGGCACGGACCAGCGACGGCTGGCGGATCACCGGGACGCTCTGGCGCTGGACGGCCGGACATGGTCCCCGTGTCGACTGAACCCGAGAGGGCCGTCGCGACGATCGCCGGGGCCGCTCCCGGCCAACAGACCCGTGCCCGCTACCCCGACGAGACCGGGTACGTCGAGCGCGATGGGGTGCGGGTCTTCTGGGAGCGGTACGGCGACGGCACGCCGACGATCCTGCTGATGCCGACCTGGTCGATCGCGCACTCGCGTCACTGGAAGGGCCAGATCCCCGACCTCGCGCGGCGGTTCCGCGTGGTCACCTTCGACGGTCGCGGGAACGGCCGCTCGGACCGGCCGCTCGACACCGCCGCGTACGCCGGCTCGGCGTTCGTCGCCGACGCGATCGCCGTGCTCGACGCGAGCGGGACGGATCGAGCCGTCCTCGCCGGCCTCTCGAGGGCGCCGGCTATGCACTCCAGGTCGCCGCAACGCACCCCGATCGCGTGCTCGGCGCCATCCTGATCGGCGCCGCCATCGACGTCGATGCCGTCCGAACCGGTCCCGATCCCGACTTCGAGCGTCAGCTCGACCGATACGAGGGCTGGGACACGCTACAACGCCAACCACTGGCGCGCGGACTGGCCTGGATTCGCCGCGTTCTTCTTCGACCAGGTGTTCAGCGAGCCGCACTCCACGAAGCCCATCGAGGACATGGTCGACTGGGCGCTCGAGACCGACCCCGAGGTGATGGTGGCCGCCGAGTACGCCCCGTACATCGACCCACCGGACGCCTGGACGGCCTCCGGTGAGCCGCCGGTGCTGTGCGGTGATCCGCCGGGTCGCGTGCCCGACGCTCGTCATCCACGGCGATCGCGACCGCATCACCAAGCCTCAGGTTCGGCGAGCGGCTCGCGGAGCGGCTCGGAGCTCGGCTGGTGATCCTGAACGGGTCCGGCCACGTGCCGAACGGTCGCGATCCGGTGAAGGTCAATCTGCTGATCCGCGACTTCGTCGCGGGCTTGGGGACCGGGCCGTGATCGGGGCCTCGCCGAGCGATCGGTCCGCGCGGCTGGAGTCCGGTGCCGCCCGTCGAGCGGACGTGTCCGGGTTCGCCACGTCGGCCGACGGCGTCCGCCTGGCGTTCGACATCTTCGGGTCCGGCGAGCGGACGCTCGTCCTCCTCCCCTCGGCGCCGATCATCCACTCGCGGCAATGGAAGGCCCAGATCCACTTCCTGAGCAGGTATCACCGGGTCATCACGTTCGACGGGCGCGGCAACGGCCGCTCGGACCGACCGACGGACCCCGCTGCATACGGTGATGATCGGATGGTCGAGGACATCGAGGCCGTCATGGATGCGACGGCGACGCGACGCGCGGTTCTTGTCGGCCTGTGCGTCGACGGGGTCTGGCGCGCGATCCGTCTCGCGGCCGCACGCCCGGAACGTGTCGACGGCATCGTCGCGTTCGCCGTCGGGGTGCCGCGGCTGAGCCGGACCCACCAGCTTACTGGACGTGGTCGTTCGAGGACGAGCTCCCGACCGACGAGGGGTGGGCGAAGTTCAACCGGCACTACTGGCGCCGCGACTACCCGGGGTTCGCGCGGTTCTTCTTCGAGCAGATGGCCACGGAGCCCCACTCGACGAAGCTCATCGACGATACGTCGGGATGGGCCGTCGACGGCTCCGTCGATGCCATGCTCGCGGAGCAGGGGGCGGAGTTCAGCCTGGACCTCGAGGCGGTCGAGGCGATCTGCCGAGCGGTCACCTGCCCGATGCTCCTCGTCCATGGCACGGACGACCGATGCCAGCCGATCGAGAGGGCGCATCGCCTCGCGGAGCTCACCGGTGCGTCGCTCGTGACCGTCGAAGGCGCCAACCACCTGATCCCGGGCCGGCATCCGGTCCTCGCGAACCTGCTGATCCGCGACTTCGTCCGGTCCCTCGACCGGAGGACCGATCCATGACGACGCTGGACCCGTGCCCTGTCCCGCCCGCGTCGAGCGCTCTATATCTCGTCGCCGATCGGGCTCGGTCACGCCCAACGCGATATCGCCATCGCCGACGAGCTTCGAAGACTGCGCCCGGATCTCGAGATCGACTGGCTCGCCCAGAGCCCGGTCACGGACGTGCTCGAGTCGCACGGCGAGCGGATCCACCCGTTGAGCGCCGAGTTGGCTTCGGAATCGGCGCACTTCACCGCGGAGTCGGTCGGCCATGACCTCAACGCGTTCCAGGCGATCCGGCGCATGGACGAGATCCTCGTCGCGAACTTCATGGTCTTCCACGACGCGGTCGAGGCCGGCGAGTACGACCTCGTGATCGGCGACGAGGCGTGGGAGATCGACTACTACCTCCACGAGAACCCCGAGCTCAAGCGAACGGCCTTCGCCTGGCTGACCGACTTCGTCGGCTGGCTCCCGATGCCCGACGGCGGCGAGCGGGAGGCATACCTCACGGCCGACTACAACGCCGAGATGATCGAGCACATCGCGCGCTTCCCGCGGTTGCGCGACCGAGCGATCTTCGTTGGCGACCCCGACGACATCGTGCCCGACGACTTCGGGCCCGGCCTGCCCGCCATCCGCGAC
The DNA here is from genome assembly GCA_963767165.1 of uncultured Chloroflexia bacterium. Classification (GTDB taxonomy): domain Bacteria; phylum Chloroflexota; class Limnocylindria; order Limnocylindrales; family CSP1-4; genus SPCO01. Next base: position 112,572 of record CAVYCV010000001.1, read on the forward strand.
TGGACCGAGCGGCACTTCTCGTTCTCGGGCTACGTGACCGGGTTCGACCCCATGCCGCTGGTCGAGGGGCGCGAGGCGCTCCGCAGGGAGCTCGGCTATCACGACGACGAGCGCGTGGTCGTCGTCACGGTCGGCGGCTCCGGCGTCGGCGAGGCGCTCCTCCGCCGGGTCGTCGCGAGCTATCCGGAGGCCGCCCGCCGCGTCCCCGGCCTGCGGATGATCGCGGTAGCGGGACCGCGGATCGACCCGGCGCTGCTGGATGCGCCGCGCGGCGTCGAGGTGCGCGCCTACGTCCCCGATCTCTACCGACACCTCGTGGCCGCCGATCTCGCCGTGGTGCAGGGCGGCCTGACCACGACCATGGAGCTCGTCGCCGGACGACGGCCCTTCCTGTACTTCCCGCTCGCCAACCACTTCGAGCAGAACCGCCACGTCGCCCATCGGCTCGACCGCTACGGGGGCGGCCGGCGGATGGACTACGCGACCGCGGATCCCGACGCGATCGCCGAGGCCATCGCGCTCGAGATCGACCGGCCGGTCGACTACCGTCCGGTCGCCCCGGACGGTGCCGCCCGCGCCGCGGCCCTCATCGCTGACCTGGTCTGAGCCGGCGCCGCGCGGCCCGCGTCTCAGGCCGCCGGCAGCGTCTCCGCGAGGAGGCGGAACGCGTTCCCGCCCATGACCTTGGCGACCTGGTCGTCGTCGAGCCCCGCCTCGAGCAGCGCGTCGGTGAGCACGACCATCCCGCTCGCGTCGAACGGCACCTGGACGGCGCCGTCGAAGTCGGAGCCGAGCGCGACGTGCTCGATCCCGGCGACCCCGACCGCGTAGCGGACCGAGCGCGCGATCGACGCGGCGTCGTCGCCGCCGGAGGCCGTCGGCCAGAACCCGATCCCGATCAGCCCGCCGGTCCCCGCCACCCCGCGGAGCTGCGCGTCCGTGAGGTTGCGCGCGTTGTCGCACGTGCCGCACACGCCCGTGTGCGAGACCACGACCGGCCGCCTCGACATCGCCACGGCCTCCTCGATCGTCGGTCCCGAGGCGTGCGAGAGGTCGAGCACCATCCCGCGCGCCTCCATCCGCCGGATCATCTCGCGGCCGGCCCGGGTCAGGCCGCCCTTCTCGACGCCGTGGGCGGACCCGCCGAAGGCGTTGTCGAAGAAGTGGCTCGGCGACATCATCCGAAAGCCCGCGTCCGCGACGACCTCGACGTTGGCCGGGTCGTCGTCGAGCGCGTGGGCGCCCTCGATCGCGAGAAGGCCCGCGGTGATCGCGGGCTCGCTCGCCCGCCGCGCGAGGTACGCATCGAGGTCGGCGCGCGAGCGGATCAGCGTGAACCGCCCGTCCGAGCGCCGCGCCATCGCGTCCGCCCGCCGGGCCATGTGCAGCGCGCGGGCGAGGAGGCTCCGCCACGTGGCGCGTGGCCAGCCCCCGGCGAGCGCGAGCAGGATGACGTCGTCGCTGCGGTCGTCGTTGCGCTCGATGTTGAGGTGGCGCGGCGACTTCGTGCTCGCGGCGAGGACCTGGAGCGCGACGTTGCCCTCGATGAGGCGCGGGAACGTCGACCTGCCCCTGCCCGGACCGTCGCAGCAGGTCGCGGCCCCACAACAGCGAGTCGGCGTGGAGGTCGGCGACCAGCAGGCGACGGTGCAGCTCGCGGGCACGCTCCGAGGCGTGGTACGGCGGCGGCTCGACGGTCAGGCACAGGCGCCGCTCGGTCCGTCGCACCATGGCCCGGCCGCCGGCCCGGACCCCGGTGACGGTCGCGGCACCCGCAGCCGCGGCGAGCAGCGCCTTGCGCGCGGCACTCACGCTGGCATCGTCATCGCGGCGTCAGGCGACGCGCCAGCGCGTCGGCGCGATGCGCACGACGACGGGGTAGTTGGCCGCGAACCACTCGACGGTCCAGCCGTTGCCCTCGATCTTGCCGCGGTACTTGGCGACGTAGGCGGGGTTGGCCGACGCGGCAGGTCCGTCGGGATCGATCCGGGCGATGCCTTCCATCGTGACGAACTCGTCGCCGGTCGGGTCGGTGTTCAGGTTGAACGAGACCAGGGGTCGCTCGCGGATGTTCTCGTTGCGAGGCGCGCGCGTGCGCGAGTAGACGAGGATCTCGCCGTCGGCCCAGAGGAACCAGACCGGTGAGCTCTGGGGCTGGCCGTCGGGGTTGATCGACGTGAGCCAGGCGAGCTTGTCGTCGGCGAGTCGCCGAAGCGCGCGGGCGCCCGCGTCGGTCGTCGGATCGATCGTGGCTGTCATCGGGCCTCCGGGCGGAGATCCAGGCGCATCACGCGCTCCTCCTCGACGAAGCGGTCGGTCGGGACGAACCCATACCGCTCGTAGAACGGCTGCGGGGTCCCCGGCTCCTGGCCACAGCTGGTCCAGAGCGTGTCGGCCCCGGGGCGCGTCCGCAGGTACGCAACGACGGCGTCGAGGCAGGCGGTGCCGTAGCCCTGCCGCTGGAGGCGCTCATCGATCAGGAGACGCCACAGGTAGTACGGGCCGATCAGCTCGGGATCGCGCGGCCAGCGTCTCCGCGGGGATGCCGTCGCTGATCATGACGAAGCCGACCGCCCGGTCGCCGTCATAGGCCGCCCACATCCGCGGGATCGCGCGCGCGTCCTCGACCGCATCCGCGAAGGACTTCTCGACGCTGGCCACGAACCGCTCCTGGCCGGACCGCGCCGCACCTCCAGGGCGGCCGCGCGATCGGCCTCGGTGACGATGTCGCGGAGCTCGACCGTGGCCATCAGCGGGCGAGCGGGACGGCGCGGACCTCGTCGAGGAACGCGAGCGAGCGCGCGTCGCGTTCGAGGGCATCGCGCACGAATTCGCGCAGGGCGGTCTCGACCTCGCGCTCGACCCCGGCGCCGAGGCGCAGTGCGGCGATCGCCTCGATGTCGAGGCGTTGGTAGGCCTTGAGCAGCTTGAGGGCGTCGAGCGTGAGGCCCACCCGGTCGTAGGGCGGGCCCGGGCAGCGGTCGCACACGACCCCGCCGAGCGGCGGGACCCAGCGGAAGCGCTCCGCCGACTCGAGCATGCGGTCGCATTCGACGCAGCGATCCACCTCCGGGCGCACGCCGAGCTCGTCGAGCAGGTGCATCTCGTACCAGCGCGCGACGCGACCCGGCGCCATCCCGACGTCGAGCAGCTCGTAGGCCCGCCGCAGGAGCAGGTACAGGGGCTCGGCCGCGTGGCGCTCCTCGAGCGAGCGGTCGGCCAGCTCGGCGATGTACCAGGCGGTCGCGGCGCTCTCGAGCGAGTCGCGCAGGTTCAGCCACGCGTGCCCCACGCTCACCTGGGTGACGACGTCGAACGTCCGGCCGCGGGCGAGCGCCACGGTCAGCTCCGCGAACGGCTCCAGGCTGCCGCCGAGCCGCGACGTCGGGCGGCGGACGCCCTTGGCGATCGCCTTGAGCTTGCCGCTGCCCGGCGTGATCAGGGTCAGCACGCGATCCGCCTCGCCGAGATCGAATCGGGACAGGACGATGGCGTCGGTGGTGTAGCGGCGCGGGGCGGGCATCGGAGCGACGGTACCACCGGCTGGCCCGCGGCGGTGGCCGGGCGCACCGCTCCGCGGCGCGTCTGGCGCCCCGGGGTCATCCGAGTCGACCCGACGCGCGTACTCGAGGTAGACGCCGGTGCGGTCGCGTCCCCCGCGCCGGCGTCGTTCCTGCCCGGGCTCCTGTCCGCCAACAGGCTACCTGCGTGGTACACGTTTCGTGTACACTCCTCGCACGATGACCACGATCTCGACCGACATCGACCTGACGGCGCTCATCGCCGACACCGAGACGGAGATCGTCCGCCTCGTGGCCGATCGCGACCCCTCGACCCACGGCCTCTACGAGATGGTCCGCTACCACCTCGCGCTCGACGGGTCGGGCTCGTCGGGCGGCAAGCGCATCCGGCCCCTCCTCGGCCTGCTCGCCTACCACTCGATCGCGGGCGAGCACAGACGCGCGCTGCCGGGCGCGGCGGCCGTCGAGCTCGGCCACAACTTCAGCCTCGTCCACGACGACATCGAGGACGGCGACCGTGAGCGCCGCCACCGGCCGACGCTGTGGACCGTGCACGGCGTGCCCCAGGCGATCAACACCGGCGACACGCTCTTCAGCCTCTCGCGCATCGCGCTCCACCGCCTGACCGACCTGGGCTTCCCCGACGCGAAGGTCCTGCGCCTGATGCGCCTGTTCGACGAAACCTGTCTCGCCCTGTGCGAGGGCCAGTACCTCGACATCGCGAGCAGCGCCTCGGACGAGGTGATGAGCGTCGGTGCCTACTTCGACATGATCGGGCGCAAGACCGCGGCCCTCATCTCGGCGTCCATCGAGGCGGGGGCGCTGCTCGCGACCGACGACGACGACGTCATCGCCCGGTATCGCGACTTCGGCTGGGCGCTCGGCATCGCGTTCCAGCTCAACGACGACCTGCTCGGGATCTGGGGCACGGAACGCTCGACCGGCAAGGAAGCCTCGGACATCGCCCACCGCAAGAAGACGCTGCCGGTCATCTACGCGCACGAGACGGGCGGCCCCGAGGACCGCGCCCGACTCGCCGAGATCTACGCCCAGCCCGCCCCGACGCCCGATGAGGTGGCCGAGATCGTGGCGATCCTCGAACGGACCGGCGCCCGTGAGCACACGCGCGACGAGGCACGCCGGTATCGCGACGAGGCGCTCGCCGAGCTCGACGCCGCGGGCGTCGTGTCGCCCGCCGCCCGCGAGCGTCTGGAGCAGCTCATCGTCGCGGCCATCGACGCCTGACGGCGCGCCGCTCCGGCGGCCTAGCGGTCGGTCTCGTCGTCCTCGGGGTCACGCGGCTCGCGGACCACGAGGACCTTGCCCACGCGCTTGCCGTTCGTCGTCTCGACGGTCAGCGTGAGGCCGTTGGTCTCGACCCGGTCGCCGGGCTTGGGGACGCCGCCGATGCGGTGGTAGATCAGGCCGCCGATCGTGTCGTACTCGTCCTCGTCCTCGAGCCCGAGCGAGATGTCGAAGAGCTCCTCGAGGTCGTCGACGGAGGCCCGCCCGTCGACCCGCGCCTCGTCCTCGGTCACCTGGACGATCATCGGCTCCTCTTCGTCGTACTCGTCCTGGATCTCCCCGACGATCTCCTCGAGCAGGTCCTCGATCGTCACGAGGCCTGCGGTGCCGCCGTACTCGTCGAGCACGATCGCGAGGTGGACCTTGCGCCGCTGGAGCTCGTGCAGCAGGTCGTCGACGGTCATCGACTCGGGCACGAAGACCGGCGTCCGCAGGATCGAGCGGACGGACGGCCGCTCATCGGCCGAGCCTTTCAGGAACGGCAGCAGGTCCTTCGCGTACAGGATGCCGACGATCTCGTCGATCCGGTCCTCGTAGACCGGGATCCGGCTGTGGCCCTCCTCGATGACGGTGTCGATGGCCTCGTCGAGGGTCGCGGTGGCCGGCAGGGTCACCATCGCGATGCGCGGCACCATCACCTCGTGGACGCGCTGGCTGCCGAGCTCGATGACGGCGTTGATCATCTGTTCCTCTTCGGCCTCGAGGATGCCCTGCTCCCCGCCGCGCTCGACGATCAGGCGGAGCTCCTCGGCGGTGATCTGCTGCTCACTCGTGACGTTCGCCCCGAACAGCCCGGTGACCTTGCTGGTGATCCAGGTGAGGGACGCGATGACCGGGCCGAGCGCGCGGGCCAGGAACTCGATCGGGAGCGAGAGCGTGATCGCGAACCGCTCGGCGTTTGCGAGCGCCAGCGTCTTGGGCACGAGCTCGGCGAAGACGATCGTGAAGAGCGCGAGCAGGATCGTGACCAGGATCAGCGACAGGCCCTGTGCGGTGCCGCGGTCCACGCCCGCGCCCTCGAGCAGCGAGGAGAGCTGGTCCGTGAGGCTGACCGCCGCGTAGGCCGAGGCGAAGAACCCGATGACGGTCAGGCCGAGCTGGCAGACCGCGAGGAACCGGCCCGGCTCGTGGATCAGCCTGCTGACGCGGCGGGCGCCGGGCCGGCCCTCCTCGACCAGCTGCTCGACGCGGCTGCGCCGGATCGAGACGAGCGCGATCTCGCCCGCGACGAAGAAGCCCTCGAGGATCGTGAGGAGGACGATGACGCCGAGCTCGACGAACGGGAAGCTCACGCCGGGCCGCCCGCCTCGGGGTCACGCTTGGGGTCGGCCTTGCCGGCGCGCTTGGCGCCACGTGTGGCGGGCCCGGCGTCGTCCGCCGTGGGCTTGGCCCGGGGCTCGCGGATGCGGGCCGGGATGCCGACGGCGAGCTTGCCCGGCGGCACGTCACGCGTGACCACGGCGCCAGCCCCGGTCCGGGCTCCCTCGCCGACGTCCACCGGCGCGATCAGCATCGTGTCGACGCCGAGGAATGCGCCGTCGCCGATCGTCGTGCGCTGCTTGCTGGTGCCGTCGTAGTTGGCGGTGATCGTGCCGGCTCCGACGTTGACCCCCTCGCCGACCTCCGCGTCGCCGAGGTAGCTCGCGTGATGCTGCTTGGAGCCCGCGCCGAGACGCGTGTTCTTGAGCTCGGCGTAGTTGCCGACCTGCGCCCCACGCCCGATGACCGTGCCCGCCCGCAGGTGGCTGAACGGGCCGACGGTCGCATCGTCCTCGACGACCGACGACTCGACGACGCTCGCCCACACGGTCGTCCGCTCCCCGACGGTCGCGTCGATCAGCTCGCTGCCCGGGCCGATCACGCTGCCGGTCCCGACGGTGGTCCGGCCGCGCAGGATCACGTTCGGCTCGAGCGTGACATCGGGGGCCAGGTCGACCGACCAGTCGAGATAGACCGTCGAGGGGTCGCGCATCGTCACGCCGGCCTGCATGTGGGCCTCGTTGAGGCGCACGCGCAGGCTCCATTCGGCGGCGGCGAGCTGGTTCCGGTCGTTGATGCCGTCGAATCGGCCGTCGTCCTCGAAACCGACCGCGGCCACGATCCGGCCGTCCTCGCGCGCGAGCCGGACCAGGTCGGTCAGGTACAGCTCGCCGGTCGTGGCCGACGGCTCGAGGCTCGCGATGCGACGGCGCAGCCAGGCCGCGTCGAACGCGTACAGCCCCGCGTTGGTCTCGTTCGTCTCGAGCTCCTCGGGCGTGGCGTCCTTCGCCTCGACGATCCGCTCGACCGTCCCGAACTCGCCGCGCACGACACGACCCAGCTGGGCCGGGTCGGCGGCGAAGACGCTCGCGAGCGCGATGGCGGCGTCATCCTCGCGCCGCGCCTCGAGCACGGCGTCGAAGTCCGAGCCGGTCACCAGCGGCACGTCGCCGTACACGACGACGATCTCGGCGGCTCCGTCGGGAACGGCGTCGAGCGCGGCCCGGACGGCGTCGCCGGTCCCGCGCGGCTCGTCCTGGAGGGCGAACTCGGCCGTGTCGGCGAACGACGTCGTGACCGCGGCGACCGGCGGCGAATAGACGACGACCGGCCGCCCGGCCCGGCCGTCAGCGGTGCTCGCCCACGCGTCGAGGACGTAGGCCAGCATCGGCCGTCCGCACAGGGGATGGAGCACCTTCGGCAGCGACGAGCGCATCCGCGTGCCGAGACCGGCGGCGAGCACGACCGCGACCGCCGTGGTCGCGTCGGTATCTGGGGGGTTCACGGGGCGGGGCGCCGCGGGATCCGGGTCGGACGACGGCGGTCGCTCTCGACGCCATGTGGTCCGGGCGCGTGTGGGTCTGATGTCATCGGATGGGTGGCGGCATGGTATGGGTGCCCCGTTCGGAGTGTCAACCGAGCGTGGATCAGCGCGGCAGGCGTGCGATGGCCTCGATCTCGACCCGCGCGCCCTTCGGCAGCGCGGCCACGCCGATGGTCGAGCGAGCCGGCGGCGGATCCGCCAGGAACCGACCGTAGATCGCGTTGACGGCGGCGAAGTCGGCGATGTCCACGAGGAAGATGGTGGTCTTGACGACGTCGGCCCAGGTGGCGCCGGCGGCATCGAGGATCGCGGTCAGGCTGGCCATGACCCGCTCGGTCTCGGGGCCGATGCCACCCTCGACGATCGCGCCCGTGTGGGGGTCGAGGGACGCCTGGCCGGCCGTGAAGAGCAGGCCGTCGGCGACGATGCCCTGGCTGTAGGGGCCCACCGCGGCCGGGGCCCCGGTGGTCGTGACGGCTCGGTGGCTCATGGCGGCCCCTCCTCCTCGGCTGGCTGCGTGACGATCGTCGTGGCGGCCACGAACGGCTCCGTGTCGCCTGGCGCCGCGAGCGTCCCATCGCGCAGGCTCGCCCGGACCAGGTCGGCCGCGGCGGCCGCATCCGCCTCCGAAGCATAGAGCGCCCACAGGGTCGGGCCGGAGCCGGACATGCCGAGCGGCCGCCCGAGGCGCCGGTTCAGGGCACGCCGGAACGCCACGATCCCGGGCAGGACCGCGGCGGTCGCGGCCAGCAGGTCGTTCGCGACCGTGAGCACGCCGGCCCGCGCCACGAGGTCCGCCGCGGACAGCCCGGAGCGGAGCTCCTCGGCGAGATGGACGGACGACATCCGGACCGAGCCGTCGCCGACGCCCCGCAGCGCCGCGAACGCGTCGAAGACATCGCGCGTCGACACCGGCACGTCAGGCGTCACGAGCAGCACGCCCGGCGAGCCGCGCAGGCCGCGCAGCGGCGCGACCCGCTCACCGCGACCCTCGACGAGCGCCGGTCCGCCGATGCCGAAGAACGGCACGTCCGAGCCGAGCCCGGCCGCCACGCGAAGCCGAGCCTCGGGATCGAGCTGGGCGCCCCAGGCCTCCAGCGCACCGTCCACGGTGGCCGCCGCGTCCGACGAGCCGCCCGCGAGCCCCGCGGCGACCGGGATCCGCTTCTCCAGACGGACCGCCAGCGCCGGCGCCGGCCCCGGACCACCGGCCCAGCCGCCTCCGACGGCGGCACGGGTGGCCGCCAGCGCCCGGAACACGACGTTCTCGCCCGGCGGGCCCGGGTCGAAACCCTCGACGTGCAGGCTGTCGGCGTGGCCGCCCGCATGGGCGAGGCTCAGCCGATCGGCCAGCCCCAGCGGCACGAAGACCGAGTGCAGCTCGTGGAAGCCGTCCGGCCGGCGGCTGACCACGGCCAGGGTCAGGTTGAGCTTGGCCGGCGCGAGCCGGAGCACGGGCGTGAGGCGTCGGGACGGGTCCGCGGCCGCCATCACGAGCGCGACGCCTCGCGACGGGTCCGGCGATCGGCCCCGATCGGGCCGAGCGCCTCGCGCAGGGCCAGCCACTCCCCCACCGCGAGGGTCTGGGGCCGTCGCTCCGGGTCGATGCCGACCGCCTCGAGGGCCGCGGTCACCTCGGCGGCGTCGAACGGCAACTGGCGGGCAAGGACGTTGTGGAGCATCTTGCGGCGCTCGCGGAAGCTCGCCTGGACCAGGCGCCAGAGCTCGTCCTCGGCCGCGGGGTCGAGGCGGTCGTCGGCGTCGAACGGCTCAACGACGATCACCGCCGATTCGACGGCCGGTGCCGGCTCGAACGCCTCGGGGCGGACCGTGAAGGCGATGCGGACCCGGGCGTGGTACTGGACGAAGACCGAGAGGTAGCTCATCTTCCCCGGCGGCGCCGCGATCCGCTCGGCGACCTCGCGCTGGACCATGAGCACCGAGCGCTCCGGCCGCGGCGGCACGCCGAGCAGGGCGTGCAGGATCGGGCTGGTGATGTGGTAGGGCAGGTTCGCGACGACGTCGTAGGGCGGCTCGGCGAGCCGCACGAGGTCCTGGTCGAGCGCGTCGCCCTCGATCAGGCGGAGCTGCCCGGTCGCAAGGGGCCCGTCGAACCGGTCGCGCAGGAACGCCGCGAGGCCGGAGTCGAGCTCGACCGCCGTGACCTCGGCCCCGGCGGCGAGAAGGCCGCCGGTCACGAGCCCGAGTCCGGGCCCGATCTCGAGCACCCGGCGCCCCGGCTCCGGCGCCGCCTCGGCCAGGATCGCCTCGAGCACGTCAGGGTCGGCGAGGAAGTTCTGCGACAGCGCGTGGCGGGCACGCAGGCCGGCCGCCCGGAGCGTGGCGCGCACGTCGGCCGGGTCGACGCGTGGCCTGGCCGCGCCGCTCATCGCGCGGGGTTCCGCGGCGCGAGGGGCAGCGACGGTCGGGCGTCGAGGTCGAGCCCGGAGCGGTCGCCCGCAGCGAACCGGCGTGCGCCCGCCGCACCGATCATGGCGCCGTTGTCCGTGCACAGGGCCGGCCGCGGCACGATGAGCGGCACCCCGAGCGCGTCCGCCTCACCGGCCAGCCGGTTCCGCAACGTCGTGTTCGCCGCGACGCCGCCGCCGAGCACGATCGAGCGGGCGCCGCTTGCCCGGGCCGCGCGGATCGTCTTCGTCACGAGGACGTCCACGACGGCGTCCTGGAACCCCCACGCGAGCTCCGCGACGATCTCGGGCGGGAGCGGGGCCTCGGGATCGTCGGCGATCCCGGCGTCGGCCCGTGCCTCGGTCACGATCCGCCGCGCGGCGGTCTTGAGGCCCGAGAAGCTGAAGTCGAACGATTCGCCGAGCCACGCCCGCGGAAAGACGCGGTCTCGCTGGGTCGCCCCCTCGGCCGCCTTCGAGATCGCCGGGCCACCCGGATAGCCAAGGCCGAGCAGGCGGCCGACCTTGTCGAACGCCTCGCCGGCTGCGTCGTCGACCGTGGCGCCGAGCGCGCGATACGTGAGATGCCCGGTCATCTCGGCGAGGAACGTGTGCCCGCCCGAGACCACGAGCGTGACGAGCGGGAAGACGGGTTCGACGTGCTCCGGCCCCTCGGCCAGCCAGGCCGCGTACACGTGGCCCTCGAGGTGGTTGACCCCGATGAGCGGCTTCTCGTGGACCCACGCAAGCGCCTTCGCGAGGTTGATGCCGACAAGCAGCGACCCGGCGAGGCCCGGGCCGTACGTCACGGTCACCGCGTCGACGTCGGCCCACGCGGCGCCCGCGTCGGCCCAGGCCGCATCGAGGACCGGGACGATCCAGCGCAGATGGGCGCGCGCGGCCACCTCCGGCACGATCCCGCCCGAGGCCGCGTGCATCGCCACCTGCGAGGCGACGACATTCGAGCGGATCGTCCGCCCGTCCTCGATCAGCGCGATCCCGGTCTCATCGCAGGACGACTCGATGGCGAGCACGAGCGACCCACTCACGCCTCGCCGCCGTCGGGATCGTCCGGGTCGCCTGGGATCTCGACCGCACCCTGGCGTTCGCCGAGGTCGTCGGGATGGACCGGCGCCGGCGAGGCGTCGAGCGCGGCGCGCAGCCGCTCGACCCGCTCGCGCATGATCGGCCCGGTCAGGGCCTCGGTCGTCATGATCAGCGCGTCCTCGCCGTCGTCGCTGTAGTAGCGCGGGCGGAGCCCGACCGGCTTGAAGCCGTACTTCTCGTAGAGCCTGCGTGCGGGCAGGTTCGAGAGCCGGACCTCGAGCGTGGCCTCGCGGGCCCGCCGGTCGACCGCGAGGTCGAGGAACGCGAGCAGGAGCTGCTCCCCGATCCGCTGGCGCCGCCATGCCGGATGGATCGCGAACGTCGTGATGTGGGCCTCGTCGACCATGAGCCACATGCCGCCGTAGCCGACGATCTCGTCCTCGACGCGAACGACCAGGTAGTGGGCGAGCCGGTTCGTCTCGAGCTCGCTGCGGTAGGCGTTGGCCGGCCACGGCGCGGCGAAGCTCGCCCGCTCGATCGCGTGGACGACGACGAGGTCCTCGATCCGCATCGGCTCGATGCGCAGCCTCAGCGGGGGTCGTGCGACCATGCCACCTCCCCGCTCATCGCCGCGACCCCACGCGGCAACGTGACGTACTCGGGCACGAGGCGGGCGAAGTCGTCGGCGTCGCCGGCGGCCAGCCGGGCCGCCCCGAGACGCAGGATCTCTGCGGCGAGACCGTCGCGTGCCGTCGCGCCGCGGGCGAGCGCATCGGCCGGGGCCCGGCCATCGAGATCGACCGCGACCAGGACGTCGTCGCTGCCCAGCTCGGGCTCGCGGTCGGCCGGGAGCAGCGCCGGCGCCGCACCGTCGCGGGCGACGATCCGGTCCGACGGCCCGGCCGGCAGCAGCAGCACGCCGTGCCCGGCCGGGACCCCGCCGCCCCGCCCCGCCGCCGACAGCAGGGCCGCCGCCGTCGGGATGCCGACGATCGGCCGGCCCAGCCCATGCGCGAGGCCCTTCGCGGTCGCGATCCCCACCCGCAGCCCCGTGAACGCGCCCGGCCCCGTGCCGACGACGATCGCGGCGATCCTCGACCGCTCGATCGCATGGTCCTCGAGCAGTCGCTCGAGCGCCGGGAGGAGCGTCTCGCCGTGCCGGTAGCCGGCCGGCCAGCTCGTCACGGCCAGGGCCTTGCCGTCGAGCGTGCCGATCCCGAGGGCGATCCGGGTCGTGGCGGTGTCGATGGCCAGCACGACGTCGGCCGCCACGGGGTCGCCACCGGCGGCGCTCACCCGACGGCCTCGAGGTAATGGTGGTGGCGCTCGCCGTGCGCGATCAGCTCGATCTCGCGCGGGTCGTCGCCCGAGCCGTCGATGACCACGTCAAGGCGTTCCGGCGGGATCGCCGCGCCCAGGCGCTCGGGCCACTCGATGAGCGTGACGCCGCCGACCCAGCGGTCGTCGTCGAGCAGTCCGCCGGCCAGGACGTCGGCGGCGTCGGCGAGGCGATACAGGTCGACGTGGAACATCGGCAGCCGGCCCTCGTACTCGGCCATGAGCACGAAGCTCGGCGAGGTGACCGTCTCGCGCACGCCCAGCGCGGCCCCGAAGGCCTTCGCGAGGTGGGTCTTGCCGGCCCCGAGGTCGCCCCACAGGCACAGCAGGTCACCGGCCCGCGCGACCGCGGCCAGGGACGCCCCCAGCGCGGAGGTGGCATCCGGACCGGGGCTCGTGACGTGTCGACGAAGCAGGCTCGTGGCAGGCATCGGGGCGAGGGTAGCCGAATGCCGGAGCCATCGCGCGAGCCGACGGTCCCTTCGCGGCCAGCGGTCAGGCGAACCGCTCGAGATCGCCGATCGGGACCGCGACCGTCGTGCCGTCGGAGAGCCGGACGTGGCCGGCCTCGAGGTCGACGCCGCCGCCGAACCGGCGCCGCCCGGCCGGGCCGAGCCAGCGCCCTTCGAGGCCGCTCAGGGCGCCCGCCCGGATGCGGACGAGGTCCGGCGGGTTCGGGACCATGAGGTCGGGCGCATCGAACACGAGCATCGGCGGGTCGGCCACGATCGCCGCCTCGCGCCCGACCATGGCCGCGAGCAGGGCCATGATCGGCCCGGCCATCGGCCGGCGTGTGGCGCCGTCCATGACCAGGACCGCGTAGGGCGGCAACCGGTGCAACGCTGCCCGCTGGCGCGCCTCCGAGGCGAGGAAGTCGCGTCGTTCCTTGCTCGCGAGCCCGGGCACGACGATGCCGCGCACGCCCATCGCCCGGGCGCGGGTCAGGGTCTCGGCATCGACCCGCGCGTCGACGACGAGGATCGAGCCCGCCATGGCGACATCGAGGCCGCCAGGGCGCAGCCCGCCGTCGGGCTTGGTCGTCATGCTGAGGCGGCCGCGGGTGGGCCCGCCCAGGACGACGATGCCGCGGATCCCGCGGCCGGCGGCCCGCATCGTGATCGACGTGCCCGGGCGCACGTCGCGGACGATCCCGGCGACGGGCGTCTCGAGCGGGTCGACGATGTCGCCGGTGGCCACGCGCCACCGGGTCCGCCACGGGAACAGGTACTCGCCGCCATGCGGGCCACGGCCCGCGCCGGTCCCGGCGCCCACGACGCGGCCGATGGCGTGCCAGCGGTCGCCGGGTCGGGGCTCGACCGGTTCGGTCACGACCTTGTCCTCGAGCCGCGGGTCCCGCAGGCGCTCGGCGATCGGGGCGCCGACCACGACCGACGCCCCGGCCTCGACGATCGCGCGGTCACCCGGCGAGAGGGCGAAGACCGCGTCGACCGGCGAATTCGATGAGGCGTCGCACCGGGACGAGCTCGAGATCCGTCGCCGGCCCGGCTTCGGGGGCGGGACCCTCGGGGTCGCCGAGAGCCTCGCCCGGGTGCCAGCCGTTACCCATCGGCTGCGCCCGCGGCCGCGGTGACCTGCCAGGAATCGAGGAGCTCGCGGCGCCGGTCGGCACGATCGGGCAGGCGCAGCGGCACGTCCCGCAGGTCGACCACCAGGCCGGCGAGCCCGCCCGACACGTCGACCGCGAAGTGGCGTCCGCGGCCACCGAGGCGGACGCTGTCCTTGAACCGGAACTCCGCGGTCGCCGTCGCGCCCGGTGGCAGCGCCACCATCGCGAGCCCGCCGGGCATCAGGTCGATCGGGCTCCGGCTCCGGGGCGTGACGCCTCCGCTCACCCGCGCCCGGTCGTGGACGACCAGGCTCCCCGCGCTCCGACCGGTCTTGAGCCCGGCCGGCGTCACGACGCTGCCGAGCGGCGCCAGCAGGTCGTCGGCCAGGTCGGCCATGACCGCCCGCCGCTCGTCGGGATCGGGGATGGAGCCCAGCGGGCCGAGCAGGCGTGCGTGATCGAGCGCATAGCCGCTCGCCCCGGGCCGACGCAGGACGTCGGCGATCGCGAGCGCGACCGCCGGCGGCGGGACGACGGACCAGACGCCACCCGCCGCGACGATGACGTCCGGGGCAGGGCCGGCGGCGGACTCGGGCGTCGCCTCGACGAGTCGGGCGAGCGCGGCACGGGCCGCCGCCATGCGCAGCGCGACCCCGTCGGCGGTCGAATCGGCCCACGGGGCGATGCGCAGCTCGCGGAGGCGGTCACGCAGCCGATGCCGGTCCGAGGCGACCGTCATCCAGCCGAGCACGCGGTCGACGGTCGCATCGTCGGCGTCGGCCGGGGCGAGACCGGCGGTGGGCACGATCGCGACGTCGACGCCGGCGGGGTCCGACGGGCCGGCGGGGAACGCCGAGGCACGCAGCCCGCCGTCGTAGCCGATCTCGATGAGCTCCACGCGCCGATCGAGCACGTCCGCGAGCGTCAGGGCGGCGGCTCCGAGCACGCGCCGGGCGTCATCGACGGGCAGCGCCAGCGCGGAGAGCAGCTCGTGCAGCGGCGTCCCGGCAGCGCCCGACCGGGCGGCGGGCGCGAGGAGCGTCTCGCCGGACCGTGCGTTGAGGTCGCCGAATGCCGCTGCGCCCTCGGTCATCGCACCGGCCAGGATGACGAGACGCTCCGGACGCCGCGTGGCCGCCGCCGCGACCAGCGCCGTCAGCTCAGCCAGGGCTCCGCGCTCATCGGCCCCCGCCGGGTCGCCGGCGCCGGCCAGGATGCCGTCCGTCTCGCCGTCGAGAAGCATCCGGGACATCGCGAGCGGGTCGGTGGTCTCGGCGCTCGCCGCGACCGTGCGCCAGCCACTGCGCGCCGCGGCGGCGACGAGCGGGGCGAGCGCCCGTTCCGAGGCGGCCACCACGGCCAGCCGGCGCGCGGGCGTCGAGGTCACGGCGACCTCGGGCAGCAGGTCGGGCCGGTCGGGGTCGACGCGCAGGTGGGCCGCCAGGTCGGGGTCCGCCTCGGCCACCCGGGCCAGGAGCAGGTGCGCGGCGGCGTCGGGGTGGGACCGCGCCGGGAGCGCGACGGAGCCGAGCAGGCGCCAGGCGTGGTCGATGCGGCCGATCAGGGCCGCGCCGGTGGTCGCCGCGCCGCGATCGATGGCGAGGAAGGCGCGCGGGTCACTCGTCATCGGGCCATGCTACCCGGCGCCTGCCGGGTGTGGTCACGCGTCCCAGGTCGCCTCGTCGTCGTACTCCTCGAGCCGGGCGATGAGGAGCTCGATCCCGGCGTCGTCGGCCATGATCTCGGTCGCCGAGGAGAGCTCGCCGCCGAACAGCCCGCGCAGCACCGGATCGAAGAAGAGCATCGCGTTCGCCCCGAGCGGGCGGTACGGTCGGCTGGCCTCGAGGAAGTGGACGGCCGGGCCGGTCAGGCCGCGCAGCTGGATCTCGCGGGCGACCTGCTCGACGAGCTCGTCGCGCTGCTCCTCGGTGGGCTCGAGCGGCGTCGTCACACCGACCCTCCGATGCTCGCATGGGTCCGCGGACCGACCGGCGTGGGCGGGCTGGCCATGGCCGCGGCGAAGGCTTCGTAGGCGGCCTTCCCGCGCAACGCGAAGATCACGTGGTCGATGGTAGGGCACCACGGCAGCTCCTCGCGCACCGCCTGGACCGTGATCCGGGCGGCCTCGTCGAGGGGGAAGCCGCCGACGCCCGTCCCGAGCGCCGGGAAGGCGAGGCTGGTGGCGCGGATCTCGCGGGCCCTGGCCATCGCCGACCGCACGGCCGCCGCGATGACCGGTCCGCTGGTGCGTCGCTCCCGGTCGAGCGACACCGCGTGGATCACGGCGCGCGCAGCGAGGGAGCCCGCGGTGGTCACGATCGACTCGCCGAGCGGCACGGGCGCCTGGCGCACCGCCGCGAACTCGATCTCGTCGCCGCCGGCGCGCTTGAGGGCGCCACCGACGCCACTCGACATCCAGAGCGACAGGTTCGCGGCATTGACGATCGCGTCCACTTCGAGGTCGCAGATATCGCCGTGCCACAGCTCGATTCGCGCCAAGTCAACTCCACTCGGTGAGCGTGCGAAGACCCATAGGTCCGGGTCGCGCATAGTACACCCGGGGTAACCGGGCGGACATGGCCGTGACGACCTCCCAGGAGTTCGTGGTGCGCGCCTGCGCCAGATCCGCGACGGTGATCGAGCGGTCGCCCTGGCGTCCGATGAGGGTGAAGACGTCCGCTGTGGTGACCGGCGGTCCCGGGACGTCGGTCACGTCGGCCATGACCGCGTCCATCGCCACGTTGCCCACGAGCGGAACCAGCCGGCCGCGAACCAGCGCGCTCGCCCAATTCGAGAGTGACCGCGGCCAGCCGTCGCCGTACCCGAGAGGCAGGGTCGCGATCCGGCTGGGCCGCTCCGTCACGAACGTCGGCCCGTAGCTGATGCCCCATCCGGCCGGCAGGTCCGCGACCCGGACCGGCCGAGCCAGGAGCGAGAGCACCGGGCGCAGACCCGAGGCCGGCCGAGCCCGGCGGGCGTCGGCGTGGACCTCCTCGGGCGCCAGGCCGTAGATGGCCAGGCCGGGTCGGACGCCGTCGTAGACGGCCAGGCCGTCGGCCGCGGTCAGGAGGCCCACGCTCGCGTTCGCGTGGCGCGCCGGCAGGCGGATCCCGGCCGCGCGCAGGGCCGCCGCGGCCGCCTCGAAGCGGTCCAGTTGCCCGGCCGTGCGCGCGCGGTCCTCGGGTGCCTGCAGGTGGGTCCAGAGGCCGGACGCGACCGCATCTCCGCTGCCCCGGATGACCTCGGCTGCCGCGAGGAGCGCGTCCGGCGCGAAGCCGCCGCGACCGAGGCCGGTCTCGACCTCGAGCTCGATCCGGAGGCGGCGCGAGCCGGGCCGTCGCGCGGATCGAAGGGCCGACAGCGTCGCGGCCAGCAGACCCGGGTCGCCGGCGCTGATCGCGATGCCGCGACGGGCCGCCTCGGGCGCCCACGGCGGCGGGATCGGGTAGAGCACGAGGATCGGGACCCGGATCCGGGCACGCCGCAGGGCGAGGGCCTCATCGAGGGTCGCGACGCACAGGCCGTCGGCGCCCGCGTCGACCAGCGCGCGGGCGACCGGCAGCGCGCCGTGCCCGTAGGCGTCGGCCTTGACGACCGGGCGGATCGGGACGCCGGGGCCGGCCGCGACGCGCAGGAGCGCGAAGTTGGACGCGAGCGCGTCGAGGTCGATCTCGAGCCACGCGGTCCGCGGCAGTGGCGGCAGGCCGGCGGCCGCCAGACGCTCGTCCATCGAGGCCTCGGGTTCGGTGCGGGCCATCCCTCGGCTCTGGCGCCGGCTCAGGCCGGGTCCGGCGTCCGGGACGCGGGGGCCGGGGCCGAGGCCCCGCTCGCCTCGCCGGCGCCGCCCGTTTCGCCGGTCCGTGCCCCGAACCCGAGACGTCCCCGCGCCCGGCGACGCTCGGCGGCGGCCGCGAGGCGCTTGCGGGCGAGCGCGAGCCCCTCGGGCAGGTCCGAGGCGAGCACGCCGGCGTCGCCGAAGCGCTCGCGCGCCCCGTCGCCTGCCAGCCCGTGGAGGTAGACGCCGAGCCGTGCGGCCGCGAACGGGTCGAGGCCCTGGGCGAGCAGCGCCCCGATCGCGCCAGCGAGCACGTCACCGGTGCCCCCGGTCGCCAGCGCCGGATTCTCGAACGGCGCGATGGCCACGGAACCATCGGGCGCCGCGACGACCGTGGCCGCGCCCTTGAGGACGACGACCTGGCCCCAGGTCGTGGCGGCAGTGCGGGCGGCCGCCACGCGCGCGGCATCGTCGGCGACGAGGTCGCCATCGGTCGCGGGGTCGACCCCCATGCCGGCCCGGAGGCGGCCGAACTCCCCGGCGTGCGGGGTCAGGACGCCCGGCCGGGTCATCGTCGCCCACCACGCATCCATCGTCGCGAGCGACCGGAGCGCCTCGGCATCGAGCAGGATCGGCGGGCCGTCGGCATCGCCGGCCGCGATGAGCTCCCGGACCAGCTCGACGGTAGACAGTCCCGGGCGCAGCCCTGGCCCGACGACCATCGCGTCGTGTTCGTGGTCGAGGATCCGTGCGAGCGCGCCCTCGGCGTCGATCTCCTCGACATCGTCCTCGGGCAGCGCCATCGTCGTGGCCTCGACGACCTTCGCCGCGAACAGCGGCTGGAGCGATTCGGGGACCGCCAGCGTGACGAGCCCGGCACCCGTCCGGCCACCCGCCCGACACACCAGGAGCGCGGCGCCGGCGTAGTCGAGCGATCCGGCGACCACGAGCAGCTTTCCGAACGAGCCCTTGTGCCCGCGGGCCGGCCGCTCCGGCAGCAGGGCACCGGCGGCGTCGTCGTCGAGGCGGACCGCGCCGTCCGGCACGGCGGTCGCCTTGGCGCCATCGCCGGACGCCGTCTCGCCTGCTCGCCGGCCGAAGCCGACCGGTCCGCGCTCAGTCACGGGCGGGCTCGCCGTCATCGGTCGCGCCCGGTCGACCGGCCGCCAGCACGACCTCGTCGGCCGGCCGCGGTGCGTCGGATGCGAGCGCACCGGCACCCGACGACTCGGCCAGGTCGCGCAGATGCTCGATGCGGGCCAGGATCCGGCGCTCGCGGTCATCGAGGCGCTCCTCGATGTCGGGCGGGAACAGGAACCGCCCGCCCGCCGTGCGGATGCCGAAGGCGATCGCGACCGCGTAGTCCGATTCGTGCGTGATCGAGAGCGCGATCCGGCCCATCCCGAGCTGGTCCGCGCGTGCCGCCGCGCGGCCGTGGAGCCGGACTGCCGGCTGGCCGGTGGGGAGTCGCTCGACCTCGATGTCGCGCCAACCGATCCCGCGCACGCCGAGCCCGAGCACCTTCGACACGGCCTCCTTCGCGGCCCATCGCCCGGCGAACGTCTCCGGCCGGTCGCGCACGTACCGCTGCTCGGCGGGGGTCAGGACGCGCGTGGAGAACCGCGACCCGAAGCGGGCCAGGGTGTCGCGGATGCGCTCGACCTTGATGATGTCGATGCCGAGCTCGGTCGTGCCGGCTGGGACCGGCCCCACGGCCGGCGGCTGCGCGTCGGTCGGATCGCCGGCCGCCATCGCGCTACTCGACCGTCACCGACTTGGCCAGGTTGCGCGGCTGGTCGACGTCCGTGCCGCGCGCGACGGCCATGTGGTAGGCGAACAGCTGGAGCGGGATGACCGCGAGGATCGGCGAGAGCGCGTCGTGGGTGTCGGGCACCCAGCAGACGTCATCGGCGAACCGCTCGATCTGGACGTCGCCCTCGGTCGCGACCGCGATGACCCGGGCGTCACGCGCGCGACCCTCCATCACGTTGCTGATGACCTTCTCGTAGACCGGTGAGCGGGTGACGACCGCCACCAGCGGGCACTCGGCGTCGAGCAGCGAGATCGGGCCGTGCTTGAGCTCGCCGGCCGCATAGCCCTCGGCATGGACGTAGCTGATCTCCTTGAGCTTGAGCGCGCCCTCGAGCGCGGCCGGCAGCCCGAAGCCGCGCCCGACGAACATGAACCCGCGCGAGTTCACGTAGCGACGCGCGAGGACCGGCGCGATCGCCGTGGCGGCCTCGATCGCCCGTGCGGCGGCACCCGGCAGGGCCCGGAGCGCGGCGCCCAGTGCCAGCTCGTCGGCTTCCTCGAGGGCGCCCCTGGCCCGCGCGATGGCGGCCGCCAGCACCACGAGCGTCGTCACCTGGGTGACGAAGGTCTTGGACGCCGCCACCGCGATCTCCGGGCCGGCCTGCAGGAACAGGACCGCGTCGGCGTCACGGGTGATCGCCGAGCCGACCGTGTTCGTGACGGCCACGATCGGGCAGCCGCGCTCACGGGCGAGGCGGACCGGGGCGATCGTGTCGGCGGTCTCGCCCGACTGCGTGACCGCGATGACGAGCGTCCGCGCGTCGAGTGGCGGCGGGCTGTACCGGAACTCCGAGCCGGCGGTCGCGCGGGCCGGCAGCCCGGTCCAGGCCTGGATCGCCGCCGCGCCCGCCAGTGCCGCGTAGTACGCGCTGCCGCAGGCGACCAGCTCGATCCGCTCGATCGTGCGGAGCGTGTCGGCCAGCCCGTCGAGCTCCTCGACGACGATGTGCCCGTCGCGGTGGACCCGCCCCGTGAGCGACTGGGCGAGCGCCTCGGGCTGCTCGTGGATCTCCTTGAGCATGAAGTGCTCGTAGCCGCCCTTCTCGGCGGCCTCGGGCGACCAGTCGATGGTGGTCACCGGCCGCTCGATGGGGTCGCCGGCCACGTTCGTGATCGTCACGCCCCACGGCCGCAGGTCGGCGACGTCGCCCTCCTCGAGGAAGACGATCTGGTCGGTGTGGACGAGGATGGCCCCGACATCGGACGCGAGGAAGCTCTCGCCGTCGGCCAGCCCGACGACGAGCGGCACGTCCTGGCGGGCGCCCACGAGGCGGTCCCCCTCCCCGCGGTGCATCACGACGATCGCGTACGCGCCGTCCATCCGCCGCAGGGCGGCCCGGACCGCGTCGGCGAGGTCGCCCTCGTAGGCCTCCTCGATGAGATGGGCGATCGCCTCTGTGTCCGTCTCGGAGGTCAGGCGGTGGCCGCGCGCCTCCAGGCCGTCGCGGAGCTCGCGGAAGTTCTCGATGATGCCGTTGTGGATGACCGTGATCGCGCCCGTGCAGTCCTGGTGCGGATGGGCGTTGAGGTCGTTCGGGCGGCCGTGGGTCGCCCAGCGCGTGTGGGCCAGCCCGATCGCGGCATGCGGCGTCCGGTCGGCGATGGCCGTCTGGAGGTTGGCGAGCTTGCCGGCCCGCTTCTCGACGAAGAGGTCCCCCGCGTCGTCGACCAGGGCGATCCCCGCCGAGTCGTAGCCGCGGTACTCGAGCCGCTTGAGCCCCTCGATGAGGAGCGGGCCCGCCTCCCGCGGACCGGTGTAGCCGACGATGCCGCACATGCCGTCAGGTCCTCCGTTCGCCGCCGCCACGACGGGCGCATCGGCCTTGGTGACTCCGATGGGTGGGCACCGAAGCTAGTTTAGTCGCTCCCCCGCGACCCTCGCGAGCGAGTCGGCCAGCTCTGTCACGAGATCCGCGTCCGGCCCCTCGACCATGACCCGCAACGCGGGTTCCGTGCCGGATGGCCGGACGATGACCCGGCCGGCCACTCCGAGGCGGGCTGCCGCGTCGGCGATGGCCCCCTGGAGGATCCGGTCGGCCTCCCACTGGTCCTTGTGACGCGCCTCCACGGCCCGCTGTTGCTGGGGCAGCATCGGGATGTCGGCCGCGAGGGCCGCCAGGCTCCGTCCGCTCGAGGTCATGACCCGCAGGACCTCCATCGCCGTCACGATGCCGTCGCCGGTGGTCGTGTGGTCGAGATCGATGACGTGGCCGCTCTTCTCGCCGCCCAGGCGCGCGCCCGACACCTGCATCCCCTCGAGGATGTACTTGTCGCCGACGGGCGTGCGGATCACCTGGCCGCCGGCCGCCTCCACGACCGACTGGAGGCCGCCGTTGGACAGGATGGAGACGACGACGCCGCCCGGCAGGTCGTCGCGACGCAGCCGGTCGAGTGCGAGGATGCCCAGGACGTGGTCGCCATCGACGACCTGGCCGCTCGCGTCGATGGCGATCAGCCGGTCGGCGTCGCCATCGAGCGCGAAGCCGACGTCGGCGCCGCGGGCGACGACAGCCTCGGCCAGCGAGGCGGGATCGGTCGCCCCGCATCGGAGGTTGATGTTGACCCCGTCGGGCTCGGCGTGGATGACGTCGACGGCCGCCCCGGCCGCGCGCAGGATCTCGGCCCCGAGCGCCGCGCCGGAGCCATTCGCCCCGTCGAGGACCAGATGCGCGTCGGTCGCGTGAACGCTCTGGGCCAGCGCGAGCCGGTGGCGCCGGTAGTCGGCGACGAGGTCGGGGTCGGCGATGATCCGCCCGAGGCCGGCATTCGTGGCCCCACCGAGGTCGTCCGAGCGCCAGATGAGCTGTTCGAGCTCATCCTCGACCGAATCGTCGAGCTTGAGGCCGTCCCCGTCGAGCACCTTGAGCCCGTTGTCGTCGGCCGGGTTGTGCGACGCCGAGACCATGATCCCCGCGGCGAACCGGCCACTCCCCGCGAGGAACGCGAGCGCCGGGGTCGGCACCACGCCGACTTGGTGGACGTCGGCCCCGAGACTGGCGGCCCCGGCCGACACCGCCGAGACGAACATGTCGCCCGAGCGTCGGGTGTCCTGTCCGACGACGAGAGCCCCGCCCGGTCCGACCAGCCGACGTGCCGTCGCGCGGCCGAGAGCGAAGGCGAGGGTCGGCTTCAGGTCGACGTTGGCGACGCCACGGATGCCGTCGGTGCCGAACAGGCGGGCCATCGACGGCTCAGCCGGCCGGGGAGGCGGAGGGCGAGGCCGCGGCTGGAGCGGCCGACGGCGACGGGGACGGCGGGGGTGGTGCGGTCACGGTCACCGGGATCCTCGCCGGGTCCGCCGACACGAGCGTCAGGCCAGGCGGGAGGTCGACCGTGACCTCCACTTCGGTCGTGCCGGCCTCGAGGTCAC
Source organism: uncultured Chloroflexia bacterium (assembly GCA_963767165.1). Taxonomy (GTDB): domain Bacteria; phylum Chloroflexota; class Limnocylindria; order Limnocylindrales; family CSP1-4; genus SPCO01. The sequence continues at coordinate 135,518 of CAVYCV010000001.1, forward strand.
TGACGTCGAGGTCCGCGACGAGGGTCGCGCCATCCAGCTTGTCGAGGTCGGCCTTCGACCCGCCGACCGTGATGTGCACGCGATCGACCGCGGTCGAGTAGCGCAGGTCGATGTCGTCGCCGACGAGGCGGTAGCCCACCTCGAAGTTGCGGGTGGACGTGACCGGCCGGAACGTCACGGTCACGTCGACCGTGGTGACGCTGATCGGCGTGACGCCGTCGGGCGGAGCGAGTCCCACGGTCATCTCCACGGTGGACGACGCGCCCGAGACCGAGACGGGCTCGGTGTCGATCGACTGGAGCGCGTTCAGGCGCTCGGCCTCGCCCGCGACGTTCACGCTCAGCGGATCGACGGTGACGGTCAACACCTCGAATCCGGCCGCGGGATCGCCCGTCACGATCGGATGGACCACGACAGCCCTCGAGCTCGCGGTCGGGAAGACCGAGATCTTGACCCGGGCACTGTCGGGCTCGACCTTGACCGGGCTCACCGCGTCGCCCAGCCGATCGATCGGCGTCAGCGGCAGCGACTGGTCGATGCTGAGACCGGAGGTCTGGATGACCGGTGAGGCCCGTGCGGCGACGACGTTCGCGACGACCGATGCCGGCCCGGAGACGTCGACCTCGGTCGGCGAGAACTGCGGCGTGCCGATCGCCCATCCCTCGGGGATGGTGCCGGGATCGACGGTCACCGGGACCGTCTTCGTCTTGAGCTCGTCGAGCTGGACCGTGACGAAGTCGGGGGTGAAGTCGATGACGTTGATCCGGTCGTCGATGGACTGGACGACGACCGGCAAGGACTTGGGCCCGGAACCCGGGACCAGGCCGGACAGGTCGACGGTCGCCGTGAAGGTCGAGCTGATCGCCCGGGCACCCGAGGGCGACACATATCGCACCTCGGTGACGGGCGGGAGATCCTGGAGGATGAACGTGTTGCTGGGCTGGCCCTTGGGATCGATCGGGATACTGACATCGAGCGTCGAGGCGCTCTCGGACAGCACGAGGCCGCCGTAGAGCAGGGTCGCCAGTCCCACGGCGGCGAGCTTGAGGGGCCAGTTGTGGACGATGACCCGGAGGAGTCGGGTCACCGCGGAGCCTGTGCGGCCGCCTTCGCGGGCGGTTCATCATCCGGTGTCGTGCGTGGCGGCGGCACGACCGGCTTGGTCCGCCGCATCATCCGCCCGAGATCGCCGATGCGGGGCGCTCGGCCGCCACGGCCGGTCGGGCCGGACGGACGCCAGCCGAACGCGCCGCGGCTCCCGTTCGGGTCGAGGAGGTTGCGGATCGCGGTGGCGAGCTGCACCTCGTTGAGGTTGCGGACGATCCGGCTCCGCTCGACGAGGCTGATCTGGCCGTTCTCCTCCGACACGACCACGACGATCGCGTCGGTCTGCTCGGCGATGCCGAGCGCAGCGCGATGACGCGTCCCGAAGCGCTCGGTGTGGATGGTGGTCTCTGCCAGCGGCAGGAGCGCGCCGGCCGCCAGGATCGAGTCCTCGCGGATGATCACGGCGCCGTCATGAAGCGCCGTCCGCGGGGCGAAGATCGTCAGCAGCATGTCGGCCGACAGGTCGCCGTGGACCATCACCCCGGTCTCCGCGACCTCCTCGAGCCCGGTCTCGCGCTCGATGACGATGAGCGCCCCGACGCCCTCGGCGGACATCACCGACGAGGCCCGCGCTACCTCGACCGCGACGTGGTTCGACGCCCGCGACTCGGCCGGCGAGAGGAGCCATGCGAACGAGCCGACCCGCCCGATCCGCTCCAACGCCCGGCGGAGCTCCGGCTGGAAGACCACGACCAGGGCGAACAGGCCGACGACCGCGCCACCTTGCAGGATCCGGGTCAGGAGGACGAAGTTGAACGCGACCGCGACCGCGTAGACGACGATGAGCACGCTGACCCCGATGACGAGGCGGACGGCGCGCGTCCCCCGGATCAGGCTGAAGAGCCAGTAGATCAGGAGGGCCGTGATCCCGATGTCGATGACCGCGTTCCACGTGACCTGATCGAGGATCGACCTCAGGAGCTCCATCGTCCGCCGAGTGTAGCATCGGGCCTCTGCTCGGCCGCCCTCCCGACAGCGGCCACCACCCGTGCGGGCATCAGTTGCAGAAGGCCGCCAGGCGGGTGTCCTCAGGGAAGCGGTCGGCGGCCATCGTGCACAGCCGTGCCCGCGTGAGGTCGTCGCCGGCGAGCTCCGTCAGCCGGCCGAGCAGGACGAGCTTGTCGGCGGCCGGTCCGCGCCAGCCGCGATCGAGGTACAGCTCGGTGAGGCTCAGGTGGACGTCGCCGTCGGCCGGGGAGACCGCGAGGGCCTGGTAGCACGCGTCCATCGCCGCGTGGAGGTTGCCGATCGAGCGCTGGGCGGCGGCGGCCTGCAGGTAGCACCGTCGGGCCTCGTCCTGGTCGCCGCCATCGAGCGCGGTCTCCGCGGCGGCGGTGAGGACGGCGGCCGCCGACATCACCGACCGTCGGGGATCGCGTTTCTGCTCGACGAAGCTCGAGGAGGCGGTCCCGGCACCGGCCGGCAGGCTGCCGGCCGCCGCACCCGCTGTGGCTGGACCCTCGAGGGTGCCGAGCGCGCGGCTGAGCGCCTCGGACGCTGGATCGATGCCGGCCTCCTGCAGGCGGGTGACGTAGGCGGCGACGCCCTCGCGGCGGCCCCGCAATTCGGCCAGCTCCAGGGCCCGGCGAGCAGCATCGGTCGCCTCGAGCAGGCGCCCCTCGCGGTCGAGGACGGCGGCGAGCCGGTCGAGGGTCTCGGCAGCGTCCACGCGCCGCCCGGTGATGGCGAGCATCTCCGCCCGGCCACGCAACGACGCCTCGTCCTCGGGGACGCGGGCGAGCGCCACCTCGTATGCGGCGAGGGCCTCGGTGATGCGTCCGGTCCGGGCGAGGACGCCGGCAAGGCTGGCCTGGGGCATGGCACGGTCAGGGGCGATCGACGCGGCCTCGGCATAGGCGGCGATGGCCTCATCGAAGCGGCCCCGTAGCGACGCCGCATGACCGCGCCGGAGCGCATCCTTGTAGCGTTCGTAGAGCGCCTCGCTCACCGTGCGTCCTCCCCTGCCAGCAGTTCCACGAGCAGCGCCTTCTGGACGTGCAGGCAATTCTCGGACTGGTCGAAGATCAGACTACGCGGTCCGTCCATCACCTCGGACGTGATCTCCTCGCCGCGGTGGGCCGGCAGGCAATGCATGACGACTGCATCCGGACCGGCCGCGTCGAGCAGCGCCTGATCGACCCGGTAGGCGGCGAATGCGTCGCGGCGCGCCTCGGTCTCGACCTCCTGGCCCATCGACGTCCAGGCGTCCGTGTAGACGACCGACGCACCGCGCACGATCTCGGCCGGGTCGTGGCCGAAGACGAGACGCCCGCCGGATGCCGCGGCGAGCTCCTGCGCCCGCGCCACGATCCGTTCGTTCGGGGCGTAGCCGGGCGGGTGGGCGAGACGGATCTCCATCCCGAGCGCGGCGCCGACGAGTGCCAGCGAGTGGTAGACGTTGTTGCCGTCGCCCACGAATGCCACGACGCGGCCCGGCAATGGACCGACGGCCTCCCCGATGGTGAAGACGTCGGCGAGCGCCTGGCAGGGGTGCTCGCGCAGGCTCAGGCCGTTGATGACCGGGACCTCGGCGTGCGCGGCGAGCTCCTGGACGACCTCGTGCGGTCCGGTCCGGACGACGATCCCGTCGACGAAGCGTTCCAGGTTGCGGGCGACGTCGCGGACGCTCTCGCGCGCCCCGAGGACGACGTCGTGGGTCAGGTAGATCGCGTCGCCACCGAGCTGCGTCATCCCGACCTCGAACGTCACCCGCGTCCGCAGGCTCGGCTTCTGGAAGAGCATGGCGAGCGTCCGCCCGACCAGCGGCGGGTCGGCGTGTCGCCGCGTCTCCTGGAACTCGGTCTTGAGCGCGGACGTCGTGTCGAAGACGCGTCCGACCTCCGCCGCCGACAGATCCGCGACGCTGAGCAGATCCCGCCCTCGCAGCGAACTGCCCGCCGTCATCGAGGCGCCTGTCGTCGTGGTCATGCCTCGCGCGGCGCCGGGGCGTTCAGGCGAAGGCGCCGGGCGAGCGAGGGAGCGAGCGCACCCCAAGGTGCGTGAGTGACGGAGCGGAGCCGGCAACGCCGGCATGGGCCGTCCGGCAGTGCGCCGTCGACTAGCGCTTCGTGTACTGGGGCGCCTTGCGCGCGCGCTTGAGGCCGTACTTCTTCCGCTCTTTCATGCGCGGGTCGCGAGTCAGGAGACCGGCCTGGCGAAGCGGCAGGCGGTTGCCGTCGGGATCGAGCTCGAGCAGCGCCCGGGCGATGCCGTGGCGGATCGCCCCGGCCTGGCCGGTCACGCCGCCGCCCTCGACCTTGATGAGCGCGTTGAAGCGGCCTTCCGTGCCGGTCACCCGGAACGGCATGCGCACGTCCGACTCGTTGATGGCGTTGCCGAAGTGCTCCTCGAGCGTTCGCCCGTTGACCACGATCTCACCCTCGCCCGGCAGGAGCCGGACGCGGGCGATCGCCGTCTTGCGACGGCCGGTCCCGGAGAAGAATGCTGGTGTCGACATGCGGTTCGGGCTCCTCGTCAGGCGAGCGGCTCAGGCCGCTGGGCCTGATGCGGGTGATCGGATCCGGCGTAGACCTTGAGCTTGCGGAGCTGCTGGGTCCCGAGGGTCGTATGCGGCAGCATCCCCTTCACGGCGCGCCGGATGACCTCTTCCGGGCGCCGGGCCAGCAGGTGGCCGAGGGTCTCCTGCTTGAAGCCCGCGGGATAGCCGCTGTGGCGGATGTACAGCTTGGACTCGAGCTTGTCGCTGGTCACGGCGATACGGGCGGCATTGAGCACGATCACGTGATCGCCCGAATCGAGGTTGGGCTGGTAGGTGGGCTTGTGCTTGCCCTCGAGAACGCGCGCGATCCGCGACGCGAGGCGACCCAGCGTCTCGTCGGTCGCGTCGACGACGTACCAGCGTCGCTCGATCTCGCTTTCCCGGACCGCGATGGTCTTGGCGTTCATCGTTCCTCGTGTTCTCCATTCGGTTCGCCCGACCGCCGCCCGAAGGCGACGCGCCGGAGGCAGAGCCCCTTGGCGGGGGCCGCTGCCCCCGAGAGGGCCGGTCCACCGGCGACCATCGCCGAGCGGACCGCTGCTGCATCCATCTTTCCCTGGCCCACCTCCAGGAGGAGGGCCACCATCCGCCGGACCATCCCTCGCAGGAAGGAGTCGGCGCGAACGTCGATCGTCACGACCCGGCCGTTCCGCCGGACCCGGACCGACATGACGGTCCGGACCGGTGAGCGGTCCGTCGCCCCGAGGGTGCTGAAGTCGTGCCGGCCGATGAAGACCGAGGCGACTTCCGCCATCGCGGCGGTGTCGAGCGGGACCCGCACCCCGAGCGCCGTTCGCTCGCGAAGCGGGCTCCGCGGCCCGTTCCAGACGGTGTAGCGGTATTCCCGATACCGCGCCGCGTGCCGGGGGTGGAAGTTCGCGGTCGTCCGGCGCAGATCCGCGATGGCGACGTCGCCAGGGAGGAGCGCATCGAGCGCCTTTCCCAATCGTGCCGCCGTCAGTGGCCCGTCGTAGGAGAAGGTGATGACCTGTCCCTCGGCGTGCACTCCGGCATCCGTCCGGCCGGCCCCGTCGACCCGCTGCTCTGCCCCGTTGCCGAGGCGCCGCAGCGCGTCCTCCAGGACCCCCTGGACCGTCCGCTTCCCAGGGTTGACCTGGAAACCGGCGAAGTCCGTTCCGTCATATTCGACCCTGGGCGCGGTAGCGAACGGGGCACGCCGTCTCTCGAGGCGCCGTGGAGTGGACCTGGTCGTGAGCGAGTGGTCAAGACGAGTTCGATCTGGACGATCTCGGCCGCGTCTCCGCGGCGCTGGCCGAGGCGGACGATCCGGGTGTACCCGGACGTCCGGTCGGCGTACTTGGGTGCGATCTCATCGAACAGCTTGTCGACGACGAGCGGCTCGTTGGGGAATTGGGCGACGACCGCCCGGCGCGCGGCGAGATCGCCGCGCTTGGCGAGCGTGATCATCTTCTCGACCCGGCCGCTGATCTCCTTGGCCTTCGCCTCGGTGGTCTTGACCCGCTCGTAGCGGATCACGGACACGGTCAGGTTCTTGTACAGGCTGAGGCGCGGCCCCTGCTTGCGGCTGAGCTTGCGTCCGCCGATCCGGTGCGCCACGGGTCAGGCCTCCGCCTCGTCGTCGAACGGCTCGTCGCCGTCGCCGATGTCGAGTCCGTCGGACTCGGTCTCGGGGACGATGAAGCCGCGCATGCGCAGGCGCTCCTTCATCTCGTCGAGCGACTTCTTGCCGAAGTTGCGCATCCGCAGGAGGTCGTCGTCCTTGAGCTGGAGCAGCTGGCCGACCTTGACGATGTTGTTGCGCTTGAGCGAGTTGTAGGCCCGCATCGGCAGGTCCAGCTCCTCGATCGGCATGTCGAGCATGTTCGAGGGCAGGGCCGCGGTGCCGGTCACGGCCACGGCCGGGACGGCCGCCATGCCGATCGTGACGAACGGGCGGAACTGGTTCACCAGGATCTCCGCGGAGCGGCTCAGGGCCTCCTCCGGGGTGATCGTGCCGTCGGTCTCGATCTCGATCGTGAGCTTGTCGTAGTTGGTCATCTGACCGACCCGCATGCCCTCGACCCAGTAGTTGACCTTCTTGACCGGGGTGAAGATCGCGTCGACCGCGATGACGCCGATCGGCAGGGCCTCGGCGCGCTCGGCGCCCAGATAGCCGACCCCGCGCTCGACCGTCAGGTCCAGCTCGATCGTGACGTCGTCGGTGTCGAGGGTCATCAGCACGAGGTCCGGATTGACGATCTCGACATCCGCGGACTCGGCGATGTCGGCCGCGGTCACCGCGCCGGCGCCGCTCTTGATGAGGCGGAGCTGGACGGGATGGGCCGCATAGCTCTTGAGGCGCAGCTTCTTGACGTTCAGAACGATCTGGGTGACGTCCTCCTTGACGCCCGGGATCGTCGAGAACTCCTGGTAGACGTCGCGGATCTGGATGCTCGTCACCGCGGCGCCCTCGAGCGAGGACAGCAGGACACGCCGGAGCGCGTTGCCAAGGGTGACGCCGTAACCGGCCTGGAGCGGCCCGGCCTCGTACTTGGCGTACGTGCCGGCTTCCTCGACAGGCTCGATCTGCGGGTTTTCGAGTTCGATCATGAGCGTGCTGTTACCTCGAGTAGTACTCGACCACGAGCTGCTCGTTGAGGTCGAGCGGCATCTGGTCGCGGTTCGGCGGGGTCACGACGGTCCCGGACAGGTTGGCGGCATCGATGCTCAGCCACTCTGGGGCCTGGTGGTTCCGGAGCGTCTCCTTGGCGATCTTGAATGGCTCGCGCGAGCGGTGGGACTCGCGGACCTCGACCTTGTCGCCGGGCTTCATCCGGTACGAGGCGATGTTGGTCGGGCGGCCGTTGACGGCGAAATGGCCGTGGGCGACGAGCTGTCGTGCCTGCGCGCGCGAGGTCGCGAACCCGAGCCGGTACACGACGTTGTCGAGCCGCGTCTCGAGCGAGCGGAGCAGGTTCTCACCGGTCACGCCGGGGTGGTTCGACGCGTCGACGAAGTAGTTGCGGAACTGCCGCTCGAGCACGCCGTACGTGCGGCGGACCTTCTGCTTCTCGCGCAGCTGCAGCCCGAACTCGCCGACCTTGCGGCGACGGACGCCGTGCTGGCCGGGCGGTGTCGGCCGGCGCTCGAACGCGCACTTCTTGGTATAGCAGCGCGTGCCCTTCAGGAAGAGCTTGGCGCCCTCCCGCCGGCACAGGCGGCAAACGGATGCGGTGTAACGGGCCATGGGTCCTCTGGGGCTCTAGACTCGGCGCCGCTTGGGCGGGCGGCAGCCGTTGTGCGGGATGGGAGTGACGTCGGTGATGGCGCTGACCTCGAGGCCGGCAGCCTGGAGCGAGCGGATCGCCTGTTCGCGGCCCGCGCCCGGGCCCTTGACGTAGACCTCGACCTGGCGCATGCCGTGCTCCATCGCACGGCGGGCGGCGCCATCGGCGGAGAGGGCGGCGGCGTAGGGCGTGCTCTTGCGGGAGCCCTTGAAACCGGCGACGCCGGCCGAGCCCCAGCTGATGACGGCCCCGTTGAGGTCCGTGATCGTGATGATCGTGTTGTTGAACGTGGCCTGGATGTGGACGTGACCCTGGGGCACGTTCTTCTTCTCACGCCGACGCTGCTTGACCGCCTTCTTGCGTTCCGCCATGCCTGGTCAGTCCCTCGTCACTTCTTGCGCCGGACGCCGACGGTCTTCTTGGGACCGCGACGCTGGCGAGCGTTCGTCTTGGTGCGCTGGCCGCGCACCGGCAGGTTCCGCCGATGGCGAACGCCCCGGTACGATCCGATCTCGATGAGGCGCTTGATGTTCAGGGCCACTTCGCGGCGGAGGTCGCCCTCCACCTTGTAGCGCCGGTCGATCAGCTCGCGGAGCCGGTTGACCTGCTCTTCCGTCAGGTCGCGGACCCGCGTGTCGGGGTTGATGTTGGTCTGGGCGAGGATCTTCTCGCTGGTGGGCAGCCCGATCCCGAAGATATAGGTCAGGGCGACCTCGACGCGCTTCTCACGCGGGATGTCGACGCCGGCGATGCGTGCCATCGGTTACCCCTGCCGCTGCTTGTGCTTGGGATTGGTGCAGATGACCATCACGGTGCCGTGGCGACGGATGACCTTGCAGTTGTCGCAGCGCGCCTTGACGGAAGCTCTGACTTTCAACGGATCCTCGGACTCATGGTGTTCTGTGGTCGGCTGGTCACTTGAGACGGTAGGTGATCCGTCCGCGCGTCAGGTCGTAGGGCGACAACTCGACACGGACTCGATCGCCGGGCAGGATCCGGATGAAGTTCATCCGCAGCTTGCCGCTGATGTGGGCGAGTACCCGGTGGCCATTCTCCAGTTCGACGGCGAACATCGTGTTCGGCAGCGGCTCGATGACCGTTCCCTCGACTTCGATCGCGTCTTTCTTGGCCACAGGTCCTCGTGCTTCCCTTTTCTCACGCGCAGTGCCGGCCCGACCGGGCCGACACACGAACGCGTAGCGTATCAAAGATGCCCCGACCCGGCAACCGCTGATCCCTCACAGCGCGGTCAGGACCTCGGGTCCGTGCTCGGTGATGGCGATCGAGTCCTCGAAGTGGGCCGCGAGCGAGCGATCCTGGGTCACGACCGTCCAATCGTCGTCGAGGACCCGGGCCTCGGCGCGGCCCAGCGTGAACATGGGCTCGATGGCCAGGCACAGGCCTGGTTCGAGCTTGCGCCCTGGGCGGCCGGTCCGGAAGTTGGGCACCTGGGGCTCCTCGTGCATCGCGGTCCCGATGCCGTGGCCGACGAACTGGCGAACGATGCCGTAGCCTCGCGGCCGGGCGACGTCCTCGACCGCAGCCGCGATGTCCTCGATATGGTGGCCGGGCACGGCCGCGGCGATGCCGGCCGCGAGCGCCAGCCGGGTCGTGTCGATCAGGTCGGCCACCTCGGCGGGCGGCTCGCCGATGTAGAACGTCCGGGCGCCGTCGCCGTGCCAGCCCTCGACGATCGCGCCCGCGTCGACCGACACGATCTGCCCCGTGCGGATCGTCCGCTCGCCCGGGATGCCGTGGACGATCTCGTCGTCGATCGAGATGCAGACACTGGCCGGGAACGGGTGCCGCGGGTTCAGGCCCGGGTAGCCCTTGAACGATGGCGTCGCGCCCGACTTGCGGATGTGCGCCTCGGCCAGCTGGTCGAGCTCGGCCGTGGAGACGCCGGGCTTGAGCTCGCCTTCGATGAGGGCCAGCACCTCGGCCACGATCCGGCCGGCGCGGCGCATGCGCTCGATCTCGGCGCGGGACTTGCGGGTCACCACCTCAGGCGTCTCCGGGCGGCAGGCCGAGCGTGGCGAGCGTGGCGCTCGTGACGGCATCGATGTCGCCGCGACCGTCGACGGACTCGAGGATCCCACGAGACCGGTAGTGGTCCACGACATCCAGCAGTGGCGGGACCTGCTGCGTCATCCGGGCCCTGACCGTCGACTCCTCGTCGTCGTCACGCTGGACGATCGGCGAGCCGTCGAGGTCGCAGATGCCCTCGACCTGCGGCGGGTTGGATGTCAGGTTGTAGACGTGACCGTTGGCCGTGCAGATGCGGCGGTTGGCCATGCGCTGGACGAGATCCTCGATCGGGACGTCGATGTACACGGCAGCGTCGACACGACGGCCGGCCTCGGCCAGCGCCTCGTCGAGGGCCTCGGCCTGGACCCGGGTCCGCGGGAAGCCGTCGAGGACCGCGCCGGCGAGCGCGTCGGCCGCCTCGAGCCGGTCGAGGAAGACGCGCACGATCGTGTCGTCGGGGACCAGTTGGCCCCGGCTCATGTAGCGGTCCGCCTCGCGCCCGAGCGGCGTCCCGGCCGCGACCGCCGCCCGGAGGAGGTCACCCGAGGCCAGGATCGGCACACCAAGCGCGTCCGCGAGCACGGGCGCCTGGGTGCCTTTTCCCGCGCCTGGTGCGCCGAGGAGCACGACGACCTTCATCGCTCCGGGGAGCCGTCCGGCTTGATCATCGGATAAATCCTTCGTAGTTGCGCATCATGAGCTGTGCCTCGATCTGCTTCATCGTCTCGACGACGACCGAGACCACGATCAGCAGGCTCGTGCCACCGAGCCCGAGCGCCCCGAGATCCGGGAAGGCGAGTGCAACGACCGACGGCGAGACGGCCACGATGGCCAGGAACAGGGCGCCGGCGAACGTGATCCTGCTCACGACCCGGGCGAGGTAATCCTGGGTCGGCCGGCCGGGCCGGATGCCCGGGATGAAGCCGCCGTTCTTGCGGAGCTGTTCCGCGGTCTCGTCCGGCTTGAACGTGAATGCCGTGTAGAAGTACGTGAAGCCCATCGTGAGCAGGAAGTACAGCAGGATGTAGAGCGGCGAGCGCGGGTTGAAGAAGGTCACGATGGCGGTGGCGATGTCGGCCACGATCTTGATCTCGGAGGTCGTGAAGTACGACGCCAGCTGCTGCGGGAAGAGCAGGATGCTGACCGCGAAGATGATCGGGATGACACCGGCCTGGTTGACGCGGAGGGGCAGGAAGGTCTGGCCACCCTGGTACATCCGCCGGCCGCGCACGCGGCTGGCGTACTGGATCGGGATGCGGCGCTGGCCTTCCTGGATGTAGATGATCACGCCGACCGCGGCGATCGCCACGATGCCGAACGCGACCGCGGCCGACAGGTTCGGGTTGACGACGAAGCTTTGGAGCGCTCCCGGCGCACGGCTCACGATGCCCGCGAAGATGATGAAGCTGATGCCGTTGCCGATCCCCCGCTCGGTGATGAGCTCGCCGATCCACATCAGCGCGATCGAGCCCGCAGTGAGCGTCGCGAGCTGGGTCAGGGTCTCGAAGCTCGCGAGGTCGAACGTGCCGGTCAGCGCGCCCTGTGAGTTGAGGAGCGCCAGGAACCCGTAGGCCTGGAGCAACGACATCGGGACCGACAGGTACCGCGTGTACTGGTTGAGCTTGTTGCGCCCGAACTCACCCTCGCGGCTCAAGGCCTGCAGCGACGGCACGACGCCCTGCATCAGCTGCATGATGATCGAGGCGTTGATGTAGGGGTTCAGTCCCAACGCCACGACCGAGAAGCTCGCCAGCCCCCCGCCCGAGAAGAGGTCCAGCAACCCGATGATCGGGTTGCCTTCGACCAGCTTCTTGAGTTCCGCTGCATTGATCCCGGGGACCGGCACTGCCGCCAGGAGGCGGAAGACGATCAGCAGTCCCAGGACATACAGGATCCGACGCCGGATGTCCGGCGCCCGGAAGGCATTGAGCAGGGATTCGAACACGGGCTAGGCGTCGTCGCCGGACGTCGTCTCGGCCTCATCGGACGCCACCGCGGTGGTCTCGGTGGCCGGTTCCTCGGCCTGGGTGGCTGCCTCGGCCTTTGCCTTGCCCTTGGTGGACTTGGCCCGAGCGGCCTTCGGCGGTGCGTCCTCGACCGCGGCGGTCGCGGCCGGGGCCTCCTCGGGCTTGGCCTCGTCAACGGCGGCCTCCGCGACCGGCGTGTCAACAGCCTCGACCCCCTCGGCCTCCGCGACCGGCGACGACTCGACGGGCTCGGCTTCCGCGACCGTGGCCTCGGCGGCCGTGGCCTCGGGGGCCTGGCGAGCGCGCTTGGTGGCCGCAGCGCCGTCATCGACACCCAGTGCCGGACTCGGCGCTCCGGGGATCTCGAGAACGTTCGCGATCCCGCCCGCCGCCTCGATCTTCGCCCTGGCGGACGCGGTGTAGGCGTCGGCCACCACGAAGAGTGCGGCCGACAGGTCGCCGGCACCGAGGATCTTGAGCGGCTTGCTCGGGGTCCGGACTAGCCCGACCGCGCGGAGGATGTCCGCGTTGATCGTGACCTGGGCCGAACCGGAGCCCTTGGTCGACTTGGCGCCCTTGCCGGCCGGCGGCGCCGTCTCGAACGCGCCGCGCTCGACGAGCGCCTGGATCGAGCCGACGTTCACGACCTCGTACTCGACCTTGAACCGGTTCTTGAACCCACGCAGCTTCGGGATGCGCATGTGGAGCGGCGTCTGGCCGCCCTCGAACCAGGGCGGGATCGAGCCGCCGGCCCGGGCCTTCTGGCCCTTGGTGCCACGGCCGGCCGTCTTGCCCTTGCCGGCGGCGATGCCGCGGCCGACGCGGGTCTTGGCCTTGTGCGCGCCCTCAGCGGGGCGCAGGTCGTGCAGCTTCATGCCTTCTCCTGGCCGGCTGGCTGGCTGTCGTCCAGCTCCTCCATGGTCACGAGGAAGCGGACCTGGCGGACCATGCCGCGGGTCGCGGGGTTGTCGGCGACCACGTGCGAGCTGCCGATGCCCTTCAGGCCGAGCGCACGGAGCGTGGCGCGGTTGCGGGCGATGTGGCTGATCTCGCTCTTGATCTGGGTGACCTTGAGCTTAGCGGCCATTGGCCACCTCCGTCCCGGGCGCCGGCTGGCCGGAGATCCGGCTGGTCAGGCGGACGCCGCGGCGGGCGCTCAGCTCCTCGGCGGAGTGGAGCTCCTGGAGAGCCTTGATCGTCGCCTTGGTGACGTTGACCGGATTGGTCGAGCCATAGGTCTTCGAGAGGATGTCGCGGACGCCGGCGGCCTCGAGCACGGCCCGGACGGACCCGCCGGCGATGACGCCGGTGCCCTGGGAGGCGGGCTTCAGGAGGACGCGGCTCGCGCTGAACTGGACCGTGACCTCGTGGGGGATGGTCGTGCCCACCATCGGGATCCGGATGAGGTTCTTCTTCGCGTCCTCGACGCCCTTGCGGATCGACTCGGGGACCTCGCCGGCCTTGCCCAGCCCGACACCGACGTGTCCGGCGCCGTCACCGACGACGACGACCGCGCTGAAGCTGAAGCGCCGGCCGCCCTTGACGACCTTGGCGACGCGATTGATCTGGACGACGCGCTCCTCGAGCGCGAGCTTGGATGGGTCGATGCGTGCCACGTGGGCTCCTTCCGATCAGAAGTCGAGGCCGGCTTCGCGGGCGGCATCGGCGAGCGACTTGATCCGCCCGTGGTACCGGAACCCGGCTCGATCGAAGACGACGCGCTCCACGCCGGCGGCCTTGGCCCGCTCGGCGATGAGCCGGCCGACGACGGCCGCCTCCTCGGACTTCTTCGAGGCGGAGCCGCGAAGCTCCTTCTCGGTCGTCGAGGCCGCCGCGAGCGTCCGTCCGGACGTGTCGTCGATGACCTGCGCGTAGATGTGGTTGAGGCTGCGGAAGACCGCGAGGCGCGGCCGCGAACCGGTCCCTGCGAGGCGCAGGCGGATCCGTTCGTGGCGCTTCTGTCGCGCGGCGCCGCGAGTGGCGACCTGTGTCATCGGACTCGTTCCTCGTTGGTCATCGGGTTACTTCTTGCCGCCGATCTTGCCGGCCTTGCCGGCCTTGCGGCGGACCTGCTCGCCCGCGTACCGGACACCCTTGCCCTTGTACGGCTCGGGCTTTCGGGTCGAGCGGACCTGGGCGGCCATCTGGCCGACGAGCTCCTTGTCGATCCCGACGACGGCCAGGCGCGTCGGGGTCTCCACCTCGAAGCTGATGCCCTCGGGCGGGTCGATCTCGACCGGATGGCTGTAGCCCAGGTTGAGCTGCAGCTTCCGACCGTTGAGCGTGGCGCGGTAGCCGACGCCGGTGATCTCGAGACCCTTGCGGTAGCCGTCGCTGACGCCGATGACCATGTTGTTGATGAGCGTCCGCGTCAGCCCGTGGAGCTGCTTGTGGCTCTTCTGCTCGGTCGGGCGCGTGACGACCAGGTTGGCGTCCTCGCGGCGCACGGACATGTCCGGGTGGAGCGCCCGGGTCAGGGTGCCCCTGGGGCCCTTGACCGTGACGGTCCGCCCGTCGATGGTCACGTCGACGGTGGCGGGGACGGCGATGGGGAGACGGCCGATTCGTGACATGTCGTGCGCCTTACCAGACGAACGCGAGGACTTCGCCGCCCAGCTGCGCCTGACGCGCCTGCTGGCCGGTCATGATCCCCTGGCTCGTGCTGACGATGACGATGCCGAGACCGCCCAGGACGCGCGGGATGTCGGTCTTTCGCGCATAGACCCGCAGACCGGGCTTGCTGATGCGCTTGAGGCCGGACACGACCGGGACCTTGCCGTCGACATACTTGAGGGTGAGGCGGAGGACCGGGGCGGTCCCGTCCTGCTCCTCGTGGACGTCGGCGATGAACCCTTCGTCCTTGAGGATCCGGGCGATCTCGCGCTTGGTCCGCGACGCCGGGACGACCACCTCGCTGTGCCGGGCGCGCGAGGCGTTCCGGACGCGAGTGAGCATGTCCGCGATCGGATCGGAGATGTTCATCGGTACCCTACCAACTCGACTTGGTGACGCCCGGCAGCTCGCCGCGAAGGGCGCGCTCCCGGAAGCAGATGCGGCACAGGGCGAACCGCCGCATGAACGCCCGCGGTCGCCCGCAGACATAACAGCGGTGATAGCCGCGCACCTTGAACTTCGGTGTTCGACCGGCTTTCGCGATCAACGATTTCTTGGCCATGGTTCTCCCTCCCCGCGCCTACGAGGCGAAGGGCATGCCGAGGAGCTCGAGAAGCTTCTTCGATTCCTCGTCGGTCTTCGCCGTCGTCACGATGCTGATCTCCAGCCCGCGGAGACGGTCCACCTTGTCGTAGTCGATCTCCGGGAAGGCCAGTTGCTCCCGGAGGCCCAGTGAGAAGTTGCCCCGCCCGTCGAAGGACTTGCCGGGAACGCCCCGGAAGTCGCGGATGCGCGGCAGCGCCAGCGTGGTCAGCCGGTCGTAGAAGTCCCACATCCGCTCGCCGCGGAGGGTCACCTTGGCCCCGACCGAGTTGCCCGTCCGCAGGCGGAACTGGGCGATCGAGCGCTTGGCCTTGGTGACGATCGGCTTCTGGCCGGTGATGAGCGCGAGGTCCCCGGTGGCCGCGTCGATCGCCTTGGCATTGGTCAGGGCCTCGCCCAGGCCGATGTTGACGACGATCTTCGAGAGCCGCGGGATCTGCATCGGGTTGGTGTATTCGAACTGCTTCTGGAGCGCCGGCGCGATCTCCGCCGTGTAGCGCTCCTGGAGTCGGCTGGTCATGCCTTGACCACCTCCAGCTGCTCGCCGCACTGGCGGCAGACGCGGACGCGTCGCCCGGTGTCGAGGGTTGCGTGCCCGATGCGGGTGGGCTGGTGGCAGCTGGAGCAGACCAGCATCACCTTGCCGATCGGGATCGGCTGGGCGATGTCCATGATCCCGCCCTGCTGCATCTTGGGCATGCGGTCGCTCGTGCTCGAGGTCTGGCGCGGCTTCGTGTGGCGCTTCGAGATGTTGAGGCCCTCGACGACGACCGAGACGCCACCGGCCGCGGAACCGCGCCGGTACATGCTCCGCCCGCCGCTCGCGGCGAGGCGACGGATCACGCGGTCCACGGTCCCGCGCTTGCCGGCATCCTTGCCGGCGAGGACGACGACCGTGTCGCCCTTGCGGATCTCGGGAACCTTGGTCGTGCGCACGGGCACTGTTCGCGCGGCCATCACAGCACCTCCGGGGCGAGCGAGACGATCTTCATGTAGTTGCGGTCGCGGAGCTCGCGCGCGACCGGACCGAAGATGCGCGTCCCGCGCGGGTTGCCCTGGTTGTTGATGAGGACCGCCGCGTTCTCGTCGAAGCGGATGTAGCTGCCGTCCGAGCGCCCGTATTCCTTGGCCGTCCGCACGATGACGGCCCGGACCACGTCGCCCTTCTTCACGGCGGCGTTGGGGATGGCCTGCTTGACGCTGGCGACGATGACGTCACCCACGCCGGCCTCGGTCTTGAGCGAACGACCCATCACCCGGATGCACTGGATGGTCCGGGCGCCGGTGTTGTCCGCGACCTTGAGGCGCGTCTGCGGCTGGATCACGAGGCGGTCTCCTCGGAGGCCACGGCAGCGGTCGCGCCATCGTCGGTGCCGGTCTCGGCGGCGTCAGCTGTCGAGGCGTCGCCGGACTCGGCGGCATCCTCGGTCTCGGCCGCGCGGGTGCGACCCGGGTGTGCCGAGGCATGGATCGCCTCGGTGGTCTCGGCCTCCTCGGAGACGACCGACTCGCCGGGCAGGCCGTGATCGCCCGCGCGGGCGACGACCTCGACCAGCCGCCAGCGCTTCGTCGCCGAGAGCGGCCGCGACTCCTCGATGAGGACGGTGTCGCCGATGCGGGCGTCGTTGTCCTCGTCGTGGGCCTTGAACTTGGTGGACAAGCGGATGACCCGCTTGTACAGCCGGTGGCGGGCCAGGCGCTCGACGGACACGACGATCGTCTTGTCCATCTTGTCGCTGACCACGCGCCCGACCTTCGTCTTGCGCTTGCCTTGCACGGGTGCGTTTGCTCCTGTCATCGCGTGATCTCCCTCACGCCGTCCGGCCGAGCTTGCGCTCGCGCTGGACGGTCAGGATCCGCGCGATCGTTCGCCGCGTCTGCGGGATCGTGCTGAAGTCCTTCAGTTGGCGGGTGGAGAGCGCGAAGCGCGCGCCCCACAGGTCCTGCTTGGCCTCGCGCAGGGCCACGTCGAGCTCGGCGTCGGTCAGCGCCCGGACCTTGTCGATATCCATCGGGTCAGGCCTCCTTCGCGCCGTCACGGACGACCACACGGGTGGCGACCGGCAACTTGTGGCTGGCGAGGCGCATCGCCTCGATCGCGGATTCGTGATCCACGCCAGCCATCTCGAAGAGGATCCGGCCGGGCTTGACGACCGCGACCCAATGGTCGGGGGCGCCCTTGCCCGAACCCATGCGGGTCTCGGCCGGCTTCTTGGTGGCGGGCTTGTCGGGGAAGATCCGGATCCAGATCTTGCCGCCGCGCTTGACCGAGCGGGTCATGGCGCGCCGGGCGGCCTCGATCTGCCGGCTGGTGATCCACGCCGGCTCCTGGGTCGCGAGTCCGTACTCACCGAAGGCCACGGTGAAGCCGCCCTTGGCCACGCCGGACATCCGTCCGCGCATGACCTTGCGGTGCTTCACGCGTTTCGGCATCAACATCGTCAGACCCCCGTCACGGCTGGCGTCGGGGCGCCGATCTCACGCGCCGGGGCGCGCTCGGGGGCGATGTCGCCGCGGTAGATCCAGACCTTGACCCCGATCCGGCCGTACGTCGTGTGGGCGTGGACCTGGCCGTAGCTGATGTCGGCACGCAGGGTCGCGAGCGGGATGCGGCCTTCCTTGTCCCACTCGCGCCGGCCCATCTCGGAGCCGCCGAGCCGGCCGGCGACGGCGATCTTGACGCCCTTGGCGCCGGCCTTCATCGAGCGCTGGATGGCCTGTTTCATCGCCTTCTTGAACGCGATGCGCCGGCTCAGCTGCCCGGCGATGTTCATCGCGACGAGGTAGGCGTCGAGCTCCGGCTGGCGGATCTCCTTGATCTCGAGCTTGACCTTGCGATCGGTCAGCGCACCCACCTGCTGGCGGAGCACTTCCACGTTGGCCCCGCCCTTGCCGATGACGATGCCCGGCTTGGCCGTGTGGATGGTGACCGTCACGTGGTTGATGCCACGCTCCACCTCGACGCCGCTCACGCTGGCGTTGGCCAGGCGGCGGTCGATGAGCTGGCGGATCGCGATGTCCTCCTTGAGGGAGGCGGTGTATTCCTTATCGGCGTACCACTTCGCGGTCCAGGTGCGAGAGACACCCAGGCGGAAGCCGTACGGATGGACCTTGTGTCCCATGTCAGGCCTCCTGGTCCGCGACGACGATGGTGATGTGGGTCATGGGCTTGTGGATGGGGAACGCGCGACCCTGCGCCCGCGGCCGGAAACGCTTGATCGTGGGGCCCTCATCGGCGACCGCGTCGATGACCACGAGGTCCTCGGCCGCGAGGTTGTGGTTGTTCTCGGCGTTGGCCGTGGCGCTCTTGAGGACGCGCGCGACGTCGCGCGCCGCGTACTGCGGCATGAAGCGCAGCAGCGCGGCGGCTTCCTCGACGGGCTTGCCCTTGATGGCGGCCGTCACGAGGCGCGCCTTGCGGGTCGAGCCCCTGAGGTACTTGGCGGTGGCGGAAACACGCACGGTCGGCACGCTCCTACTTCAGCGAGACCGATCGCTCGGTGTGCTTGCCGTGCCCGCGATACGTGCGGGTCGGGCTGAACTCACCAAGGCGATGACCGACCATGTTCTCGGTCACGTAGACCGGGACATGCTTCTTGCCGTTGTAGACGGCGATGGTGTGACCGATGAAGGTCGGGAAGATGACGGACGCGCGCGACCAGGTCTTGACGACCTTCTTCTCGTTGCGCTTGTTCATCTCCTCGATCCGGCCGAGGAGGCGGGGCTCCGCGAAGGGGCCCTTCTTGACTGAACGGGACATCAGCTCCTACCTCCCCGCTACTTGCGATGCCGCGATCGGACGATGAGTCGTCCGGTCGTCTTGGACCGCCGGGTGCGATAGCCCATCGCGGGCTTGCCCCACGGCGTCTTGGGCGGCATCCCGGTCGGGGACTTGCCTTCGCCACCACCGTGCGGATGGTCGCGTGGGTTCATGACGACGCCCCGGACCTCCGGCCGCTGGCCGAGGTGCCGGGCACGACCGGCCTTGCCGAGGTTCTGGTTCTCGTGATCGAGGTTGCTGACCTGGCCGACCGTGGCCATGCACTTGATGCTGATCCGACGGACCTCGCCCGAGGGCATCCGGACCTGGGCGTACTCGCCCTCCTTGGCCAGGAGCTGGGCCGAGGTGCCCGCCGAGCGGACGACCTGGCCGCCCTTGCCGGGCACCAGCTCGATGTTGTGGATCGTGGTGCCCAGCGGGATGCTCGAGATCGGCAGGGCGTTGCCGACCCGCGCCTCCGCGTCCTTGCCGGCCACGACGACGTCGCCGACCTTGAGGCCGTGCGGCAGGAGCATGTAGCGCTTCTCGCCGTCGCGGTAGTGGAGCAGGCCGATCCGCGCCGAGCGGTTCGGGTCGTACTCGATGGTCGCGAGGCGGGCCGGGACGCCGAGCTTGTCGCGCTTGAAGTCGATCCGGCGGTAGTGCTGCTTCTCCCCGCCGCCGCGGTGGCGCACGGTCATCCGGCCCTGGTTGTTCCGCCCGGAGCCACGGATCTGCGGCTCGAGCAGGGGCTTGTGGGGCTCCCGGGTGGTGATCTCCTCGAAGGTCGAGCGAGTCATCTGCCGAAGGCCGGGCGAGGTGGGCTTGTAGCTGCGAAGCGGCATGTCAGACCCCCTCGAAGAATTCGATCTTCTGGCCGGGGGCCAGGGTCACGATGGCCTTGCGCCACGGGGTCGTGTGGCCGACGATCCGGCCGCGCTTCGTCCCGCGTCGCTTCTCCTTGGACTTCGTCGTCAGGACGTTGACGGCCACGACCGTCACGTTCTCCTTCTTGTAGAGCTCCTCGACGGCGGCCTTGATCTGGATCTTGTTCGCGTCGTGGTGGACGGCGAAGGTGTACTTGCCGCGACCCGACTCGTCGATCGACTTCTCGCTGATCACGGGCCGCAGGATGATGTCGGGCGCGGTCAGCACGGTCATGCGTAGACCTCCTGCATCCGGGCCAGGGACGGCTCTTCGATGAGGACCAGGTCGGCCTTGAGCAGGTCGACCACGTTGAGCGAGTCGGCGAGGATGATCTCGACCGTCGGCAGGTTGCGCGCCGACAGCACGAGCTTCTCGTCGCGTCCCGGCGAGACCACGAGCACGCGGCCCGACGCCTCGAGGGCGCGCAGGATGCCGGCGAGCTCCTTGGTCTTGATCGCGTCGAGGCCGAACGTGTCGATGACCTTGATCGCCTCGTCGCCGAACTTCGCGGTCAGTGCGCCGCGGAGCGCGAGGCGCTTCATCTTGCGCGGCAGGCGCTGCTCGTACGAGCGCGGGTGCGGCCCGAAGACCACCCCGCCGCCGCGGTAGTGCGGGGCGCTGACGGAGCCCTGGCGCGCCCGGCCGGTGCCCTTCTGGCGGTACGGCTTGCGACCGCCGCCGCGGACCTCGCCGCGGGTCTTGGTGTTCGACGTGCCGAGCCGACGGCCGGCCAGCTGGGCGGTCACCACCTGGTGGAGGACGGCGGCGTTGACGGGCGCGGCGAACAGCTCGTCGCTGAGCTCCACGCTCCCGACGTTCTTGCCGGTCCGGTCGTACAGGTTTGTCTGCGGCATCGGTCAGGCTTTCTTCACGAGGATCAACGAGCCGCGCGGGCCGGGGAGGCTCCCCTTGACGAGCAGCAGGTTGCGGTCCGGGTCGGTGCGCACGATGCGCACCTTCTTGATGGTCGCCCGCTCATCGCCCATGTGGCCGGCCATCTTGAGGCCCTTGTAGACGCGGCCCGGGGTCGTGCCCGGACCGATCGAGCCGGGCTCGCGGTGATGGTCGGAGCCGTGGGACTTGGGGCCACGGTGGAAGTGGTGGCGCTTGATGTGGCCGGCGAAGCCCTTGCCCTTGGACACCCCGGTGATGTCGACTTCGTCGCCCGCGGCGAACAGGTCCGCGAGGGCGACCGTCTGGCCGACCTCGTACTGCGCCGATGTCCTCGACGCGGAACTCGCGCAGCGTCGCGACCTTGGGCAGGTCCTTGAGGTTTCCGGCCTGGGGCTTGTTCAGCTTCTTGACGACGTCCGTGCCGAGCTGGACGGCCGTGTAGCCGTCACGCTCGGTGGTGCGCAGGCGCGTGACCGTATTCGGCTCGATGGCGAGCACCGACACCGCGACCATCGTCCCGTCGTCCTGGAAGACCTGGGTCATCCCTACTTTTCTGCCGATCAATCCGATGGTCATGCCACGGCCCTCCGCGCGCGCTGGCCCGAGCCCAGGGCAAGGCGCCGCTGAGCACGCGAGCGAGCGCACCCCAAGGTGCGTGAGTGAGTGAGCGCAAGCGGCGACGCCGCCATGGGCCGGGAGAGCGTGTGCGTCATCACATCTTGATCTCGATGTCGACGCCCGCAGCAAGCGAGAGTCGCATCAGGGCGTCGACGGTCTTCGAGGAGGGGTCCAGGATGTCCACGAGCCGCTTGTGGGTGCGGATCTCGAACTGCTCCCGGCTGTCCTTGTCGATGAACGGGGACCGCAGGACGGTGAACTTCTCGATGCGCGTGGGCAGCGGCACCGGGCCGACGACGTCGGCGCCGGTCCGTTGGGCCGTCTCCACGATCTGGGCCGCCGACTGATCGAGCAGCCGGTGATCGTAGGCCTTGAGGCGGATCCTGATCCGCTGCTTCGCCATCTCGTCCCTACTCGGTGATGGTGACGATGGCGCCGGCGCCGACGGTCCGGCCGCCCTCGCGGATGGCGAAGCGCTGGCCGACCTCGAGGGCGATCGGGGTGATCAGCTCGACGGTCATCTCGACGTTGTCGCCGGGCATGATCATCTCGGCCCCGTCGGGCAGCCCGATGGCCCCGGTCACGTCGGTCGTGCGCAGGTAGAACTGGGGCCGGTAGCCGTTGTAGAAGGGCGTGTGCCGGCCGCCCTCCTCCTTGGTCAGGACGTAGACCTGGGCCGCTGAACTTGGTGTGGGGCTTGACCGAGCCCGACTTGGCCAGCACCTGGCCGCGCTCGATCTCCTCGCGCTCGATGCCCCGGATGAGGCAGCCCACGTTGTCGCCGGCGCGGCCCTCGTCGAGCAGCTTCTTGAACATCTCGACGCCGGTGACCACGATCTTGCGGGTGGGCTTGACCCCGACCAGCTCGACCTCGTCGCCGACCTTGACGATGCCGCGCTCGATGCGGCCGGTCGCGACCGTGCCCCGGCCCTTGATCCCGAAGACGTCCTCGACCGGCATCAGGAAGGGCTTGTCGACCGCCCGCTCGGGGGTCGGGATGTACGAGTCGACCGCGTCCATCAGCTCCTGGATGGGCGCGTAGGCCGGGTCGGCCGGGTCGTCCTTGGCCTCGAGCGCCTTGAGCGCCGAGCCGCGGATGACCGGGATGTCGTCGCCCGGGAAGTTGTACTTGCTGAGCAGCTCGCGGACCTCGAGCTCGACCAGGTCGAGCAGCTCGGGGTCGTCGACCATGTCGACCTTGTTGAGGAAGACCACGATGTAGGGCACCTCGACCTGGCGGGCCAGCAGGATGTGCTCGCGGGTCTGGGGCATGGGCCCGTCGGTGGCGGCCACGACCAGGATGGCGCCGTCCATCTGGGCGGCCCCGGTGATCATGTTCTTGATGTAGTCGGCGTGGCCCGGGCAGTCGACGTGGGCGTAGTGGCGGGCGTCGGTCTCGTACTCGACGTGGGCGATGGCGATGGTGATGCCGCGCTCGCGCTCCTCGGGCGCGTTGTCGATCGAGTCGAACGCGCGGTACTCCGATTCGCCCTTCAGGGCCAGGTACTTGGTGATGGCCGCCGTCAGCGACGTCTTGCCATGGTCGATGTGGCCGATCGTGCCGATGTTCACGTGCGGCTTGGTGCGCTCGAACTTCTTCTTGGCCATCTGGCTTGCTCCCGGCTTCCTGCTTAACCCTTGGATTTCTGGACGAGTTCCGAGGCCAGGTTCGGTGGCACCTCGGCGTAGTGGCTGAACTCCATCGACGATGTCGCGCGGCCCTGGCTCATGGAGCGCAGGTCGGTGACGTAGCCGAACATCTGGGCGAGCGGGACGAACGCCCGGACGACCTGGGTCGACCCGCGCGATTCCATCCCCTCGATCTGGCCGCGACGGCTGTTGAGGTCGCCGATGACGTCACCCATGAACTCCTCCGGCATGAGGACCTCGACCTTCATGATCGGCTCGAGGATGGCCGGATCGGCCTTGACGAAGGCGTCCTTGATGGCCATCGAACCGGCGATCTTGAACGCCATCTCGGACGAGTCCACGTCATGGAACGACCCGTCGAACAGGGTCACCTTGACGTCGACGACAGGGAACCCGGCGTAGATGCCCGTCGCGAGCGCCTCGCGGATGCCCTGGTCGACCGGCTTGATGTATTCGCGCGGGATCGTGCCGCCGACGATCTTGTCGACGAACTCGTAGCCCGCGCCCTTCTCCTGCGGCTCCAGCTTGATGACCGCGTGGCCGTACTGGCCCTTGCCGCCGGTCTGGCGGACGAAGCGGCCGTTGCCCTCGGCCGCCCGCCGGATGGTCTCGCGGTAGGAGACCTGGGGCTTGCCGATGTTGGCGGCCACGTGGAACTCGCGGATCATCCGGTCGACGAGAACGTCGAGGTGGAGCTCGCCCATCCCGGCGATGAGGGTCTCGGTGGTCTCGGGGTCGGTCTTGACCCGGAACGTCGGGTCCTCCTCGGCCAGGCGCTGGAGCGCGACCGCGAGCTTGTCCTGGTCGGCCTTGGTCTTGGGCTCGATCTTGACCTCGATGACCGGGTCCGGGAACGTCATCGACTCGAGGACGACGGGATGGTCCGGATCGGTCAGGGTGTCCCCGGTGAACGTGTCCTTGAGCCCGACCGCGGCGGCGATGTCGCCCGCGTAGACCTCGTCGATCTCCTCGCGGTGGTTGGCGTGCATCTGGAGGACGCGCCCGATCCGCTCCTTCTTGCCCTTGGTCGGGTTGAGGATGTAGGAGCCGGCCTTGAGCGTGCCCGAGTAGACCCGGAAGAAGGCGAGCTTGCCGACGAACGGGTCGGCCGCGATCTTGAAGGCGAGCGCGCTGAACGGCTCGGAGTCGTCGGGCTTGCGGATGATCTCGGCACCGGTCTTGGGGTCCAGGCCGATCATCGGCGGCACGTCGAGCGGCGAGGGCAGATAGTCGACGACGGCGTCGAGGACCTTCTGGATGCCCTTGTTCTTGAGCGCGGAGCCGGTCAGCACCGGGATGATCCTGGTGGTCAGCGTCCCGATGCGCAGCCCGCGCTTGATGTCGGCGACCGTGAGCTCCTCGCCCTCGAGGTACTTGTGGGTCAGCTCGTCGTCCATCTCGGCGACGGCATCGATCATCGTGTGGCGGTGGCGCTGGGCGTCCTCGAGGCACTCGGCCGGGATCTCGACCTCGTCGATCTGGTTGCCGAGGTCGTCGCGGTAGTAGATGGCCTTCATCTCGACCAGGTCGATGACGCCCTGGAACTGGTCCTCACGGCCGATCGGGATCTGGATCGGCACCGCGTTCGCGCCGAGACGGTCCTTGATCGAGTCGACCCCGCGCCAGAAGTCGGCGCCGGTCCGGTCGAGCTTGTTGATGAAGCAGAAGCGCGGCACGCCGTAGCGATCGGCCTGCCGCCAGACGGTCTCGGACTGGGGCTCGACGCCGGCCACGCCATCGAACACGACGACGGCGCCGTCGAGCACCCGGAGGCTCCGCTCGACCTCGACAGTGAAGTCCACGTGCCCGGGCGTATCGATGATGTTGATTCGATGGTCGCCCCAGAACGCGGTCGTCGCGGCGGCCGTGATGGTGATCCCCCGTTCCTGCTCCTGGGGCATCCAGTCCATCGTCGCCGCGCCCTCATGGACCTCGCCGATCTTGTAGATCTTCTTCGTGTAGAAGAGGATCCGCTCGGTCACGGTCGTCTTGCCCGCGTCGATGTGCGCGATGATCCCGATGTTCCGCGTCTTCGCGAGCGGAACCTGACGTGCCACCTGTCCCTACGCTCCCGGGCCTACCACTTGAAATGGCTGAATGCCTTGTTGGCATCCGCCATCTTGTGCGTGTCTTCGCGTCGCTTGACCGCGGCGCCGAGGCCGTTCATGGCGTCGACGAGCTCGGCCGCGAGCTTCTCGCTCATGCTCTTGCCGCTGCGCTTGCGGGCCGACTGGACGAGCCAGCGGACGCCGAGCGACATGCGGCGCTCGCCCCGGATCTCGACCGGGACCTGGTACGTGGCGCCGCCGACGCGGCGCGGCTTCACTTCGATGATGGGCGTGGCGTTGCGCATCGCCGCCTCGAGGATCTCGAGACCGGGGCGGCTGGCCTGGGCCTCGGCCCGGGCGAGCGCCTGGCGCAGGATGCGTTCGGCCAGGTTCTGCTTGCCGCCCTTCATGAGCTTGGCAGCGAACCGCGCGGTCATCCGGTTGGCCGGGACGACCTCGTACTTGGTCTTGCGCGGGATGCTGGTCCGTCGCGGCATCTAGCGGGCTCCCGGCTTGGCCGTGGCCTTGGCGCCGTACTTGCTGCGGCCCTGCTTGCGGTCGCGGACGCCGGCGGCATCGAGCGTGCCGCGGATGATGTGGTACTTGACCGAGGGCAGGTCCTTGACCCGCCCGCCGCGGACCAGGACGACCGAGTGCTCCTGCAGGTTGTGCCCGATGCCCGGGATGTAGGCCGTGACCTCCATCTGGTTGGTCAGGCGCACGCGCGCGATCTTGCGCAGGGCGGAGTTCGGCTTCTTGGGCGTCATCGTCCGGACCTGCAGGCACACTCCCCGCTTCTGGGGGGCGCCCGGGATCGACACCTGGCGCTGCCGCAGGCTGTTCCAGTTCTTGCGCATCGCCGGCGCCTTGATCTTGGAGATCTTGCGCTGGCGCCCGTGGCGCACGAGCTGGCTGATCGTCGGCACGAAGACGCTGCTCCTTTCGGTCGGAATGGTTCGGGCTTCCGGTCGTCACGGACCGGACGGTCGGGCGTCGCCATGGCCCTGGGCGGGCAGCCGGCGGGGACCGTTTCAGGATTGGTCTGGTGGTGGTCGAGATGGTCTGCGGCGCGCACGCCTTCGGCGGACCCCTCCCGGAGCCACGAAGGCGGAGTCTAGCAGCGGCTCGAAGAGGGTGTCAAACGCTCGACGAGCCGCCGTGGAGGGCCCTGTCGGGCCCGGATTCACTCCTCGGCGGGAGCCTCCCCGTCCTTCGTCTTGCCGCCCGGGACCGACGCGGCGAGCTCCTCGTCGGAGTCCCTCGTCGCGTGCCTCGTCGGCGGCCGACAGGAACGGGTTGACGAAGTCCTCGTCGTCGGAGCCACCGGCGATGGTGGCCGCGAGTGCGAGATCGGTCGCCTCGTCGTCCGGGGCGCGGGTCTCGCCGTCCTCGAGGAACGGGTTGTACTCGCTGCCGAGGTCTTCGAGGGCCTCGCCCGCGAGGGCCTCGAGGGCCGCCCGTCGCTCGCGCTCCTTGCGCGCGAGGACGTTCGCCGGCGCGCCCGTCCCGGCCGGGATGAGCTTGCCGATGATGACGTTCTCCTTGAGCCCGATCAGGTGGTCCTTGGCGCCGTTGATGGCGGCCTCGGTGAGCACCCGGGTCGTCTCCTGGAAGGACGCCGCCGCGAGGAAGCTCGACGTGTTCAGCGAGGCCTTGGTCACGCCCAGCAGCACGGTCTGGGCCGTGGCCGGCTCGCCGCCCTCGGCGAGGACCCGGTTGTTGTGCTCCTCGAACTCGAGGCGATCCACGAGCTCGGTCGGCAGCAGGTCGACGTCGCCCGGCTGATCGATGCGCACCTTGCGCAGCATCTGGCGGACGATGATCTCGATGTGCTTGTCGTTGATCGTGACGCCCTGGCTCCGGTAGACCTTCTGGACTTCCTTCACGAGGTAGCGCTGGACCGCGTCCTTGCCCCGCGTGTCGAGGTACTCCTGCGGGTTGATCGGCCCATCGGTGATGGGATCGCCCGCCCGGATCTCCTGGCCGTCCTCGACCAGCAGCTTCGCGTTGTGGGGGATGACGTACTCGCGCTCGACGACGTCCTCGGCACGGATGACGAGGCCGCGCTTGTCCTTGACGAGGAAGCCCTTGACCGGCGACGCCACCTCGACGGTGGCGCCATCGACCTCGGCGCGGGACAGGACCTGGCCGGCCTCGACCATGTCGCCCGGCGCCGCGAGCATCTCCGCCTTGGGCGGTGACACGAGCGCGGTGTCGTAGACCTCGGTCGAGATGACCTTGACCTTGGTGGGGCCGTCGCCGCGGATGACCTCGACGATGCCGTCGATGTGGCTGATCTCGGCCTTGCCCTTGGGGATGCGGGCCTCGAACAGCTCCTCGACGCGCGGCAGGCCGGCGGTGATGTCCAGGCCGGCGACGCCGCCGGTGTGGAACGTCCGCATCGTCAGCTGCGTGCCCGGCTCGCCGATCGACTGGGCGGCGATGATGCCGACAGCCTCGCCCGAGCCGACCATCTCGCCGGTGGCCAGGTTGCGCCCGTAGCACGCCCGGCAGACGCCGTAGCGAGCCTCGCACGTGAGGGGCGAGCGGACGAGCACCTCGTCGACCCCGGCCTCGTCGATGCGAGCCGCGACCTCCTCGGTGATGATCACGTTGCGCTCGATGAGGAGCGTGGGCTCCTCGCCCTTCTTGAGCTTGACGCTGGGATCGGGCAGCGGCGCGGCCGCGAGGCGACCGACGAGCCGCTTGAGGAAGCCGTCCTTCTCCTCGCTCGACTCGCTCCGGATGATCCAGCTGCCCTCCTCGGTGCCGCAGTCCTCCTCGCGGGTGATGACGTCCTGGGCGACGTCGACCAGGCGCCGGGTGAGGTACCCGGAGTCGGCCGTGCGCAGGGCGGTGTCGGCGAGGCCCTTGCGGGCGCCGTGGGTGGAGATGAAGTACTCGAGGACCGTCATGCCCTCGCGGAAGTTGCTCCGCACGGGCACATCGATGATCCGGCCGGACGGGTCGGCCATGAGGCCGCGCATCGCGCCCAGCTGGCCGATGTTGCCCTTGTTCCCGCGGGCACCCGAGGCGGTCATCATCGTCACCGGACCCGTCGGGTCCAGCGACTTCATCATCTCGTCGGACATCCGCGCGGTCGTGTCCTGCCAGACACCGACGACCTGCTCGTAGCGCTCGTCCTCGGTGATGAGGCCGCGCTGGAACTGCTTGTCGATGGCCGACACGGACTCGTCGGCGGCGGCCAGGCGAGCGATCTTGTCCTTCGGGATCTCGATGTCGAAGAGGCCGATCGTCATGCCGCCACGGGTGGCGAACTCGAAGCCGACGCTCTTGATGCCATCCACCAGGTGCGCGGTCTCATCCGCACCGAGCTGGCGATAGCAGACGTCCACGAGCGCCTTCAGGTCCGCGCGTCGCATGACCTGGTCGTGGAACCGCAGCTTGTCGGGCAGGATCTGGTTGAAGATGATCCGGCCGATCGTCGTCCGACGGCGCTCCGCGCGGAGGGACTCGGTCTCCGGATCCCAGACCTTGACCTCGGTGTCGATGACTTCGTGGAGGGTGGCCGACGTCTTCTCGCGGAGCTGGTAGGCCAGGATGGCCTGGTCCTCCGTGGCGAACGTCCGGACCGCCTTCTTGGACTTCGTGTCGGCGTCCATCGTCAGGTAGTAGCACCCGAGGACCATGTCCTGGGTCGGGGCGACCACCGGGCTGCCGTCGGCCGGCGAGAGCAGGTTGGCGGTCGAGAGCATCATCGTCCGCGCCTCTTCCTGGGCGGCCGTCGAGAGCGGCACGTGGACCGCCATCTGGTCGCCGTCGAAGTCGGCGTTGAACGCCGTGCAGACGAGCGGATGGATCTGGATCGCGGAGCCCTCGACGAGGACCGGCATGAACGCCTGGATGCCCAGGCGGTGCAGCGTCGGGGCGCGGTTCAGCAGGACCGGATGGTCCTTGATGACTTCCTCGAGCACGTCCCAGACCTCGGGCCGGACGCGCTCGACGATGCGCTTGGCGCTCTTGATGTTGTGGGCGAAGCCCTTCTCGACGAGCTGGCGCATGACGAACGGCTTGAACAGCTCGAGCGCCATCTTCTTGGGCAGCCCGCACTGGTGCAGCTTGAGCTCCGGGCCGACGACGATGACCGAGCGGCCGGAGTAGTCGACGCGCTTGCCGAGCAGGTTCTGGCGGAACCGGCCCTGCTTGCCCTTGAGCATGTCGCTCAGGGACTTGAGGCGGTGGTTCCCGGTGCCCGCGATCGCACGGCCGCGGCGGCCGTTGTCGATGAGGGCGTCGCACGCCTCCTGGAGCATCCGCTTCTCGTTGCGGATGATGATCTCGGGGGCGCCGAGCTCGAGCAGTCGCTTGAGCCGGTTGTTGCGGTTGATGACGCGGCGGTACAGGTCGTTGAGGTCGGATGTCGCGAACCGGCCGCCGTCGAGCTGGACCATCGGTCGCAGATCGGGCGGGATGACCGGCAGCACCGAGAGGATCATCCAGTCGGGCCGGGTCCCGGAGCGGCGGAACGCCTCGATCAGGCGGAGTCGCTTGATCGCCTTCTTGCGACGCTGGCCCGAGCTCGTGCGGACCTCGACATGCAGGGTGCGGGCGAGCTCCTCGAGCTCCATCCGGCTGATGATCTCGCGGACGGCCTCGGCACCCATGCCGGCACCGAAGACGCGGCCACCCTTGGCGCCGGAGCCGTACTTCTCGTCGAGCATGCGGTACTCGTTCTCGCCGAGCGTCTGCATCGGCTTGAGCGAGGTGAGCTCGTCGCGCAGCTTGCGGAGCTCATCCTTGCCGTCCTGCGCCTGGCCCTTGAGCTGGTCGCGCTCCTGGCTGACGGTCTCGTCCATCGCCGCGCGCAGGTCGTCCTTCTTCTGCTCGACCGCGCGGGCCTCGTCGGCCTCGCGCTGCTGGATGTCGGCATTCACCTGCTCGGTGTGGGCGCCGACGATCTTGCGCAGGCGCGCCGTCGCCTCCTTGCCGCCCTTGTCGCCGGCGGCGACCACGACCTCGCCCGTTGGGGCGAACGCGATCGTCTCCTCGGCGACACCGGTCTTGAGCTCGGTGAGGCGGGCCTCCAGCTCCTGGGCGGCCGCGACGATCTCCTCGGTCTTCGAGGCGCGCTGCGCCTCGAGCTCGGCCTTGGTCGCAGCCAGCTCGGCATCGAGCTCGTCGCGCTGACGGTTCACGTCGGCGCGGAGCTGGTCCTCGAGCTCGGTCAGGCGCTTGTCGGCCTCGCCGCCACGGCCCTCGGCCTGGTCCTCGATCGCCGCGAGGGCGCGCTTGCGCGCCTCCTCGTCGACGTGCGTGACGATGTAGAGCGCGAAGTACAGGATGCGCTCGAGGTTGCGCGGGCTGATGTCGAGCAGGATGCCCAGGCGGCTCGGCGTGCCCTTGAAGTACCAGATGTGGCTGACCGGGCTGGCCAGCTGGATGTGGCCCATCCGCTCACGGCGGACCTTGGAGCGGGTGACCTCCACGCCGCACTTGTCGCAGATGATGCCCTTGTAGCGGATCCGCTTGTACTTGCCGCAATAGCACTCCCAGTCCTTGGTCGGACCGAAGATGCGCTCGTCGAAGAGCCCGTCCTTTTCCGGCTTGAGGGTCCGGTAGTTGATGGTCTCGGGCTTGGTGACCTCGCCCTTCGACCACTCCCGGATCTGATCCGGGCTGGCGAGCGAGATGCGGATGGCGCTGAAGTTATTGACCTCGAGCATGGTTCTCCT
The DNA here is from genome assembly GCA_963767165.1 of uncultured Chloroflexia bacterium. GTDB lineage: Bacteria > Chloroflexota > Limnocylindria > Limnocylindrales > CSP1-4 > SPCO01. Next base: position 166,173 of record CAVYCV010000001.1, read on the forward strand.
CCGCGCGGCCGTCTGGCTCGGCAGCGCGATGCGGACCGTGAGCGAGCGACGCCGTGCCGGCCGGGACGCGGCGCCGCGGGTAGCGGTTCGGGGCTGGGGACAGGGACAGGGTTGAGATGATCAGTCTTCGAACCCGGCGAGGTTGATCCCGCCGAGGTCTGGGAGCAGGTAGCCGGAGGCGTCGTCCTCGCCGAGCGGGATCTCCTCGTCGTTCTGGTCGAGGATCTCCGCGTTCAGCCCGAGGCTGCGCAGCTCCTTGATCAGGACCTTGAACAATTCGGGCACCCGGGGCGGCTGGATCTCCTCCCCCTTCACGATGGCTTCGTAGGTCTGGACGCGTCCGAGGACGTCGTCGGACTTCACGGTGAGCAGTTCCTGGAGGATGTTGGCGGCGCCGTAGGCCTCGAGGGCCCAGACCTCCATCTCGCCGAAGCGCTGGCCGCCGAACTGCGCCTTGCCGCCCAGCGGCTGCTGGGTGATCAGGCTGTATGGACCCGTCGATCGGGCGTGGATCTTGTCCTCCACCAGGTGGTGGAGCTTGAGCATGTAGATGTAGCCCACGGTGATGGGACGGTCGAATGTTTCACCGGTCCGCCCATCGCGCAGGTCGATCTTCCCGGTGATCGGCAGACCCGCTTCCTTGAGCTCCTGCTGGATCTCCTGCTCGGTCGCGCCGTCGAAGACCGCCGTGGCGGCCTTGAGGCCCTTCTTGTGCAGCGCCCAGCCGAGGTGGGTCTCGAGGATCTGTCCGATGTTCATCCGGCTCGGCACGCCGAGCGGATTGAGGATGATGTCGACCGGCGTCCCGTCGGGCAGGTACGGCATGTCCTCGGCAGGCAGGATCTTCGCGATCACGCCCTTGTTGCCGTGGCGGCCGGCCATCTTGTCGCCGACCGAGATCTTGCGCTTCTGGGCGACGGACACCCGGACCAGCCGGTTGACGCCGGGCTGGAGGTCGTCGTTGAGCTCGCGACGGAACTCGCGGACCTCGACGACCTTGCCGCGCTCGCCGTGGGGCAGGCGCAGGGAGCTGTCCTTCACCTCGCGGGCCTTCTCGCCGAAGATCGCCCGAAGCAGGCGCTCCTCCGCGGTCAGCTCGGTCTCGCCCTTGGGCGTGATCTTGCCGACGAGGATGTCGCCGGGGCGGACCTCGGCGCCGATGTAGACGATGCCCTCCTCGTCGAGGTCCTTGAGGGACTCCTCGCCGACGTTGGGGATGTCGCGGGTGATCTCCTCGGGCCCGAGCTTGGTGTCCCGGGACTCGATCTCGTGCTTCTCGATGTGGATGCTCGTGAACAGGTCGTCGCGCACGAGGCGATCGCTGATGACGATGGCGTCCTCGTAGTTGCCGCCCTCCCAGCTCATGAACGCCACGAGGACGTTCCGCCCGAGCGCGAGCTCGCCGTTCTCGGTCGAGCTGGAGTCCGCGATCGGCTGGCCGTCGATGACTCGCGCCCCGACGTCGACGATGGGGCGCTGGTTGATGCATGTGCCCTGGTTGCTGCGCACGAACTTGAGCAGCTTGTACTCGTCGAGCTCGCCGGCATCGGTCTCGATGCGGATCCGCTCGGCGGTCACGCTGGTCACGACGCCGCCGCGACGGGCGACGAGGACCTGCCCCGAGTCACGCGCGGCGCGCTCCTCCATGCCGGTCCCGACGATCGGCAATTCCGGCTCCAGGAGCGGCACGGCCTGGCGCTGCATGTTCGAGCCCATGAGGGCGCGGTTCGCATCGTCGTGCTCGAGGAACGGGATGAGCGCGGTCGCCACGGAGACGACCTGCTTGGGCGAGACGTCCATGTACTCGATCTGGTTGGCGCGCGCCTCGGGGAAGGTGTCGCGGTAGCGCGACGGGATCCGCTCGGCGGTGAAGTGGCCCTCAGCGTCGAGCGGCGCGTTCGCCTGGGCGACGACGTGCTCCTCCTCCTCGTCGGCCGGGAGGTACTCGATGTCGTCGGTGACGACCGGGCGGATCGGGAAGGCGTGGGCCTTCTGCTTCTTGAGCTCGGCGACGGCTGCCGCGTTGATCGGCTGGCCGGCCTTGAGGATGACCTCGCCGCCCTTCGACACCAGGTCCGCGCCGGTCTCGTACTGGGTCAGCCCGGCTCTCGTCCCAGCCGACCGTCCGCTTGACCTTGCGGTAGGGCGTCTCGATGAAGCCGTAGCTGTTGATCCGACCGTACGTCGCGAGCGACCCGATCAGGCCGATGTTCGGACCCTCGGGGGTCTCGATCGGGCAGATCCGGCCGTAGTGGCTGTGGTGGACGTCACGGACGTCGAAGCCGGCGCGCTCGCGGGACAGGCCGCCCGGGCCCAGCGCCGACAGGCGGCGCTTGCTGGTCAGCTCGGCGAGCGGGTTGGTCTGGTCCATGAACTGGCTCAGCTGGCTGCCGCCGAAGAACTCCTTCATCGCGGCCACGACGGGCCGGATGTTGATGAGCGCGTTCGGGGTGGCCTTGTCGAGCTCCTGGATCGTCATCCGCTCGCGGACGACCCGCTCCATGCGCAGGAGGCCGATGCGGAAGGCGTTCTGGATCAGCTCGCCGTTGGCGCGGATGCGCCGGTTGCCGAGGTGGTCGATGTCGTCCTTGGGGTGCAGGCCGCGGTTGCACTCGATGAGGTGGCCGACGATGGCCGCGATGTCCTCGCGGGTGATCGTCCGCTGCTCGCGGGGCAGCTCGACGCCGAGACGGCTCGCGACCGCGTCGAGCTTCTTGTTGAACTTGTAGCGGCCGACGCGACCGAGGTCGTAGCGGCGGAAGTTGAAGAACAGGCTCTCGACGAGCTGGCGGGCGTTGTCACCGGTGGGCGGATCGCCCGGGCGCAGCTTCTTGTAGACCTCGATCAGGGCCTCGGCCTGGGTGTGGGTGAGGTCCTTGTCGAGGGTGTTCGCGATGTACGGATGCTCCGGGTCGATGTCGACCGAGCCGAAGACCGCCGCGATCTCGTCGTTCTGCTCATAGCCGACGGCACGCAGGAGGGTCGTCGCCGCGATCTTGCGCTTGCGATCGACCTTGACCCACAGCTGGTCCTTGTTGTTGGTCTCGAACTCGAGCCACGCGCCGCGGTTCGGGATGACCTTGGCCGAGAACAGCATCCGACCGGACGCCGGGTCCTCGACCTCGCTGTAGTAGACGCCCGGCGAGCGGACGAGCTGGCTGACGACGACCCGCTCCGCGCCGTTGATGACGAACGTGCCCTGGTCGGTCATCCACGGGTAGTCGCCCATGTAGACGCGCTGGCGCTGGATCTCGCCGGTCTCCTTGATCAGGAGCTCGACGTTGACGTACAGCGGCTTGCTGAACGTCAGGTCCTTGGTGCGGCACTCCTCCTCGGAGTACTTGGGCGTCCCGAACTCGTAGTCGAGGAACTGGAGCTCCATCACCTTGCCGGTGAAGTCCTTGATCGGACTGATCTCGTCGAACAGCTCCCGCAGGCCCTTGTCCACGAACCAGGCGAACGAATCGAGTTGCAACTCGATGAGGTTGGGGATCTCGAACTTCTCGTAGCTGATGCCATCGACCTTCTTGTCGATGCGGGCGTAGGAGATGCGACCCGAAGGGGTCAGCGCGCGAGTCGACGACTCAGCGACAGACGGCATGAAGCACCACTCCCTGACGGAGGTAACAAGGGGAAAAGAAGGCCGCGCTCACAGAAGGAGTAGGATATCGCATTTTGCAGGATTGTCAAACGGCCCCATTCGTGGTAATGGAGCCATTCGTTGCCGACGCGACCATCCCAGACCGCTCTCGAGCGCCCTTCTCTGAACCATAGAACTGCGAATCGCCGCTCCGGCGAACTGCGAACCGTCGCTCGGACGGTCCTGGCGAAGGCGCCGGCGAGCACGAGAGCGAGCGCAAACCTCGGGCGGATGGCTAGCGGGAGCGTCGCCTCCGCCCTCGGTGCGCGTGTGCCGTCAGCCGACAACGCCGGCCAGGGCCGCTCCCAGCGACGGCCGGGGCTACTTGATCTCTACTTTGCCACCGACTTCTTCGATGGCTGCCTTGATCTTGTCCGCCTCGTCGCGGGTGATGCCTTCCTTGACGGCCTTCGGCGCAGCGTCGACGACGTCCTTGGCCTCCTTGAGGCCGAGACCTGTGAGCTCGCGCACGACCTTGATGACCGGGATCTTGTTCGGGCCGATCTCGGTCAGGGTCGCGGTGAACTCGGTCTGCTCCTCGGGGGCGGCGGCGGCCTCGGTCGCGCCGCCACCGGCGGCCGGCGCGGCGGCAGCGGCGGCCGGAGCTGCGGCGGTGACGCCGTAGCGCTCCTCGAACTTCTTGATGAACTCGGACAGCTCGAGGACGGTCATCTTGTCGATGGCCTCGAGCAGGTCGTCCTGGGAAACGGCGGATGCCATGGGTGTCTCTCCTTGATCGTGTCGGGTCGGTCGGATGATCGGTTCGGTCAGGGTCGTCAGGCGCCTTCGGCCTTGGCCTTCGCCTCGGCGACCTGCGCGAGGGCATAGCCCAGGTTGCGCAGCGGCGCGGCGAACAGCCCGGCCAGGGTGGCGACCGGCGCCTGCATCCCGCCGGCCAGCTTGGCCAGCAGGACCTCTCGGGACGGCAGCGCCGCGAGGCGCGTGACCGCGTCCCCGTCGATCGCCTTGTCGCCCAGGACGGCGCCCGTGATCCGCACGATCTTGTACGGCCGGGTCGCATCCAGGACCGCCTTGGCCGTCCCCGCTTCGTCGGTGCCGAAGGCGATGGCGGTCGGGCCGATCAGCAACGGGCTCAACGCGGCACCGACCGAGTCCTCGGCGGCGATGCGCATCAGCCGGTTCTTGACGACGCGGTACGTGACGTCCTGCTTGCGCAGGGCTCGCCGGATCTCGGCGATCTCCTTCACCGTGAGGCCGCGGTATTCGGACACGATCAGCGTCCGGCTGTTCGCGAGATCCTCGCGCAGCTCGGCGACCGTCGCTCGCTTGGCCTCCGTGGGCATGGAGCCCTCCTCTGCATCGGCACGCGACCGGCGTGCGGCGGTGGGAGCCCGACCGTGCTGGTCGAGCGGCCCCTGCGACGGTCCTCGGTCGCCTCTCTGAGGCTGACCCCGACTCGCAGGAGCGCAGCCCACCCGGGAGGGTGTGCGGCGCCGGCTGCCTCGGCGTGCTCGTCGTCGTCCCCGTTCGGCCAACCTCTCGGCTGGCATCCCGGTCCGGTCCGGCGGATCAAGCCCTGCACGTCACCTTCGTGGCGCGCTACGGGCGCAGGCTGTCTTCGGTCCGTCTTGTCCGCCGAGCAGGCTCTGTCGCCTGTTCGTCGGACGGTATTGTGTCAGATGGCGCGCCTCTCGGCCGTCATCGCGTCTGGTGTGCCGGCAGCCCGCCGGCGGGGTCAGGCCGCGGCGGCCGCGGCGAGGATGGCCGGGACGTCGACCCGGATGCCCGGGCCCATCGTGCTCGCGATGGTCAGGCCGCGGAAGTACTGGCCCTTGACGCCCGCCGGCTTGCCGCGGCTGATGGCGTCGATGAGCGCCGCGAGGTTCTCGACGATCGCGTCCGCCTCGAAGCTGCTCTTGCCGACCGCGACGTGGACGATCCCGGCCTTGTCGACCTTGTACTCGACCCGCCCGCCCTTGACCTCGGTGATCGCGCGCTCAAGATCGAAGGTGATGGTCCCCGCCTTGGGGTTCGGCATGAGGCCACGCCGGCCGAGGATCTTGCCGAGCCTGCCGACGAGGCCCATCGAGTCGGGGGTCGCGAGGGCGACGTCGAACTCCAGCCAGCCGGCCTCGATCTTCTTGACGAGATCCTCGCCACCGACCTCGTCGGCGCCGGCCTTGAGCGCTTCCTGCGCCTTCTCGCCCTGGGCGAAGACCGCGACACGGACGACCTTGCCGGTGCCGTGCGGAAGGACGACCGTGCCGCGGACCATCTGGTCGGCGTGGCGTGGGTCGACCCCGAGTCGCATGTGCACCTCGACCGACGCGTCGAAGCCCACGACGGTGGTCTCCTTCACGAGCTCGGCCGCCTCGAGGGGCAGGTAGAGCCGCTCGCGGTCGACGAGCTTGGCGGCTTCGAGGTACTTCTTGCCGTGTCGTGCCATGTGTTTCGAACCTCCTGGCGGTCAGGTCAGACCCGACCTCCCCCGTTCATGTCCGTGTTCCGCAGCCCGGGGTGGAGCGATGCGGAGAGTGCTCGCTAGAGGCTAGGAGACGACCTCGATGCCCATGCTTCGCGCCGTTCCTTCGATCTGGAGCGCCGCGGCGTCCGGGTCGTTGGCGTTGAGGTCGGCCATCTTGATCGCCGCGATCTCGCGGACCTGGTCCTTCGTGACCCGCCCGACGGTCTCGCGCTTCGCGGTCCCCGACCCCTTCTCGACGCCCGCGGCCTTGCGCAGCAGATCGGCGGCCGGCGGGGTCTTGAGGATGAACGAGAACGAGCGGTCCTCGAAGATCGTGATCTGGGCCGGGATGATCTGGCCGGACTTGTCGGCCGTCTTCTCGTTGTACGACTTGGTGAACTCGACGATGTTGATGCCGTGCGGGCCCAGGGCAGTGCCGACGGGCGGGGCGGGGGTCGCCTTGCCGGCCGGCAACTGGAGGGTCAACACGATGCGGATCTTCTTGGCCACGGGACGATCGATTCCTTTCTAACGGGCGTCAGCCCGGGTCGCGCTTACAGCTTCTCGACTTGGAGGAAGTCGAGTTCGACCGGGGTCTCGCGGCCGAAGATGCTCACCAGGACCTTGACCTTGTTGCGCTCCGGGTTGACCTCGTCGACCGTGCCGATGAACTCGGCGAACGGCCCGTCGGTGACCCGGACGCTCTGGCCCTTGGTGAAGGCGACGCGGTACTTGGGCGTCTCGACGCCCATGTGTCGGAGGATCTGCTTGACCTCGTTCTCATCGAGCGGGATGGGCTCGCTGCGGACGCCCGGGATGTTGGCCCCGCCGACGAAGCTGGTGACACCCGGTGTATTGCGAACGACGAACCAGCTGTCCGGGTCCAGGATCATCTCGACCAGGACGTAGCCCGGGTAGACCTTCTTCTGGACGGTATGGCGCTGGCCTTGGCGGATCTCGATCTCATCCTCCATCGGGACGAGCACCTGGAAGATCTTGTCCTCCATGCCCATCGACTCGATGCGGTGCTCGAGGTTGGCCTTGACCTTGTTCTCGTAGCCCGAGTACGTGTGGATGACGTACCACCGCTTCTCGGGCGTCCGTGTCTCGATGCTGATCTCGGTCATGTCGTTGACAGCCCCTAGGTCGTGGATGGTCCGGCCAGGAGCCCGATGAGGGTCCGGAACACGAAGTCGAGCGCCGTGATGTACAGGCCGATCACGAAGCTGATGGCAAAGACCAGGACGGTCAGATTGCGCACCTGCTCGCGGGTCGGCCACGAGACCTTGCGGAGTTCGGAGGCGACTTCGGTGAAGTAGCGGCGGAGGCGGGTCACTTGGTTCGTTCTTTCCTCAGGACGGGCGGTGGCGTGTGGCAGGGGCGATAGGACTCGAACCTACAACCGCTGGTTTTGGAGACCAGTGCTCTGCCAATTGAGCTACACCCCTGCGGTGTGATGGCTATTTGGCTTCGCGGTGCAGTGTATGTTTTCGGCACCGAGGGCAGTATTTCTGCAACTCGATCCGGTTGGGATCGTTCTTCTTGTTCTTGCGCGTCGTGTAGGTCCGCTCCTTGCACACGGTGCAGGCGAGCTGGATCGTGGGACGCGCCTCGACTCTGGCCATCTCGTCCCTACTCGGTGATGGTGACGATGGCGCCGGCGCCGACGGTCCGGCCGCCCTCGCGGATGGCGAAGCGCTGGCCGACCTCGAGGGCGATCGGGGTGATCAGCTCGACGGTCATCTCGACGTTGTCGCCGGGCATGATCATCTCGGCCCCGTCGGGCAGCCCGATGGCCCCGGTCACGTCGGTCGTGCGCAGGTAGAACTGGGGCCGGTAGCCGTTGTAGAAGGGCGTGTGCCGGCCGCCCTCCTCCTTGGTCAGGACGTAGACCTGGGCGCTGAACTTGGTGTGGGGCTTGACCGAGCCCGACTTGGCCAGCACCTGGCCGCGCTCGATCTCCTCGCGCTCGATGCCCCGGATGAGGCAGCCCACGTTGTCGCCGGCGCGGCCCTCGTCGAGCAGCTTCTTGAACATCTCGACGCCGGTGACCACGATCTTGCGGGTGGGCTTGACCCCGACCAGCTCGACCTCGTCGCCGACCTTGACGATGCCGCGCTCGATGCGGCCGGTCGCGACCGTGCCCCGGCCCTTGATCCCGAACACGTCCTCGACCGGCATCAGGAAGGGCTTGTCGACCGCCCGCTCGGGGGTCGGGATGTACGAGTCGACCGCGTCCATCAGCTCCTGGATGGGCGCGTAGGCCGGGTCGGCCGGGTCGTCCTTGGCCTCGAGCGCCTTGAGCGCCGAGCCGCGGATGACCGGGATGTCGTCGCCCGGGAAGTTGTACTTGCTGAGCAGCTCGCGGACCTCGAGCTCGACCAGGTCGAGCAGCTCGGGGTCGTCGACCATGTCGACCTTGTTGAGGAAGACCACGATGTAGGGCACCTCGACCTGGCGGGCCAGCAGGATGTGCTCGCGGGTCTGGGGCATGGGCCCGTCGGTGGCGGCCACGACCAGGATGGCGCCGTCCATCTGGGCGGCCCCGGTGATCATGTTCTTGATGTAGTCGGCGTGCCCGGGGCAGTCGACGTGGGCGTAGTGGCGGGCGTCGGTCTCGTACTCGACGTGGGCGATGGCGATGGTGATGCCGCGCTCGCGCTCCTCGGGCGCGTTGTCGATCGAGTCGAACGCGCGGTACTCCGATTCGCCCTTCAGGGCCAGGTACTTGGTGATGGCCGCCGTCAGCGACGTCTTGCCATGGTCGATGTGGCCGATCGTGCCGATGTTCACGTGCGGCTTGGTGCGCTCGAACTTCTTCTTGGCCACGTGACCATGTACTCCTTCAGACGCGGCTACGCCGCAACAGACCGGGACTCCCTTGACCGGCAGAGCCGGCGCTGGGTGGAGCCCACAATCGGACTCGAACCGATGACCTCTTCCTTACCAAGGAAGTGCTCTGCCAGCTGAGCTATGTGGGCCCGGGAGCTAGCGCGAGGATTGAGATGTGGTGGGCCGGGAGGGATTCGAACCCCCATGCCTTTCGGACCTGGTCTACAGCCAGGCGAGCCGCCGTTGCTCAACCGACCCACTGACGACGGTCCCGGGCCGAGACTGCGGACTCGTGGTAGACCCGGCACCGATGTGGTCGCTGGAGCCGACGACGGGACTCGAACCCGGAACCTGCGGTTTACAAAACCGCTGCTCTACCAATTGAGCTACGTCGGCACGACGGGCAGGGCCATACCGCAGATGACCCATTCCGGCGCCGGGGAATGATATGGCCGCCCGACCGGGCGGGTCAAGCGTGGCCAGCCGGGGGGATCGGGGTCATGCCTTCGTCCTGGCAGCGGCGTTGCGCTTGGCGGCGGGTTTCGTCGGGGCGCTCGTGGTCGTCGTCGCGTCCGGCTTCGGCTTCGGTGCAGGCTTGGCCTTCGCCGCTGCTGTCGCGACCTTGGCCTTCGTCGCGGCCGGCGGCTTGACCGCGGCCGAGACCTCGGCCGTGGCCTTGACTTCGCTGGCGCGGCGGCCTTCGGCCTGGTCGCAGGCTTGGCCTTCGCGGCTGGCATCGGCTTGGCGGCGGCGGTCGGTCTGGGCTTCGCGGCGGTCGTCTTCGTGGTCTCGGCCGCCGACTGCGGCTGCGCGGCAGTCGCGGCCTTGGGCTTGGCGACGACCTTCGGCTTCGTCGTCGACTTCCGCTTCGTCGGGGTCTTCCTGGTCGCTGTGCTCGTGCCGTCGGCCGGCAGGAGCTCGTCGGCGTCGATCTGGGGCGCCGCCTCGACGACCGCCGTTTCGGCAGCAGCACGCGCGGCCGCTGCGGCCTCTCGACGCGACGCCTTCGCACGCTTCGACCACGTCGGTTCGGTCGGCGTGAGCGTCGGCGTCGGCTCGGCGTCGTCCGCGACCGGCGCGGCCACCTGTGGCGGCGCTCCCCGACCCTCCGGGTCCCGCTGGGCGACGGCCTCGAACAGGAGGATCGATCCCGCCACGGCCGCGTTGAGGGAACCGACCGCGCCCCGCATCGGGATCCGCATGAAGAGGTCGGCGCGGCGGCGCACGGTCGGCCCGAGGCCCTGGCCCTCGCTGCCGACCACGATGACGAGCGGTCCACGCAGGTCGCTCTGTCGCGCGGTCAGGGGCGCGTTCGCCTCGGCACCCGCCACCCGGAGGCCGTGACCCCGGAGATCGGTCAGGGCACGGGCAAGGTCGTCGACCGGGGCCAGCAGCAGATGCTCCACCGCGCCCGCGGAGGCCTTGACCGCGGAGGGCGTCAGCGGCGCCTGTCGATGGGTCGGGAAGAGGACCCCGTGGACGCCGGCGGCCTCGGCGCTGCGCAGGAGCGTGCCCACGTTCTGCGGGTCCTCGAGCGAGTCCAGCGCGAGGACGAACGGCGCCTCGTTCCGTTCCGCCGCCCGGGCGAGGATGTCCTCGAGCGTCGCGAACTGGCGCGGTTCGACGACCAGCGCCACGCCCTGGTGGCCGTCGAAGCCGGCCAGTGCGGTGAGCGTGCCGCCCTCGAGCTCGATGATCGGCAGGCGCAGGCTGGTCGCGTGCAGCACGAGCTTCTCGAGCGCCTGGCGACGCTGGGGGACGACCAGCAGTCGATGGGCCGGCCGCCGCGCGACGAAGGCCTCCTCGACCGGACGCCGCCCGGCGATGAGCTCTTCGTCCTCGCCGAGGACATCGGGCGGCGGCAAGGGCGCGGGCGTGTACGCCGGGCGTGGCGGCGGACCCATCGGGCGACCCGATCCGGGCCTCGACGCGGCCCACCGGCCGACCGGCCGGCCGGGGCCAGGTCCCGGGCGTGGCCCTTGACCCGGGCCTGGGCCGGGTCGGCCCGGACCGCGGGGAGGGCCGGCGGGGCGGTAGCCGCCCGGACGGCGGTCGGGCCCGGTCCGACCGGGCTCGGATGGCCGGTCCTGTGGGCCGTCCCATGGGCCACGCCCCGGCGGCCCACGTCGGTCGTCCCAGGGTCGTCCGCCTTGCGGCTCGGGCCGGGGTCCGCCCGGGCGCGGGCCAGAGGGGCGGTAGCCGCCGGGCCGAGGTCCGCCGGGCGGCGGGCCGTACCGACGCGGACCCGGTCGTCGGTCATCGAACGGACGGTCCGGACCGCCGCCGCCCGCCGGTCCCGGGTACGGTCGCCCCCCGGCCGGGCGCGGGCGGTCAGACGGCCCGCGCGTCCGGTCGAAGCCCGGCCGGTCGAACGGCGGGCGGGAAGCGCTGCCGGGTCCCGGTGCTCGGCCGGGTGGGCGGCCCTGACCGGACGGGGGACGCGGCGGTCCCGACCCGCGAGCGTGCCGAGGCCCGGGTCCGTGCCCTCCCCCACCTCGTCGTGCCGGATCGTCGTCGCGCCGCGGTCGGTCAGCCACGACCGATCTCCACGAGGCGTCGCCAGCGCTGGCCGTCGCGCGTGTCCTCGACGGCGATCCCCCGATCGGCCAGCGCGTCGCGCAATCGATCCGATGCCGCCCAGTCGCGGGCGGACCTCGCGGCCTCGCGCTCGGCGAGCATCGCCAGGGTGTCGGCATCCAGGTCGGCCGCCTCGTCCGGCAGCACGCCCAGGACCTGGTCCAGGTCGCGCAGCGTCCCGAGGGCCGTCGCGGCATCGGCGCTGGAGAGCGACCGCGCCTCGATCCGTCGGTTGAGGTCCCGGACCAGGTCGAAGACGGCAGCCAGTCCGGCGGAGATGTTCAGGTCGTCGTCGAGCGCGGCGCCGAACGAGGTCCGAGCGTCCTCGAGGACGGCGGGCAGGTCGGGATCGTCCGGCCGGTCCTCGCGGTAGGCCTCCAGGGCCGCGACGGCTGCGTCGAGCCGCGCGACGGCTGCCCCGGCTGCCGCGAGCGATTCGTCGGAATAGTCGAGCCGCGCGCGGTAATGGACCGACAGGAGCGCATATCGGAGCGCGCGCGGCGAGATGCCGGCCGCGAGGAGCTCGCCGACCCGGGCGATGTTGCCGGCCGACTTCGCCATCTTCGCCCCGCCCATCTGCAGGTGGGCGCAGTGCAGCCACGTCCGGACGAACGGGCGTCCGGTCGCCGCCTCGCTCTGGGCGATCTCGTCCTCGTGGTGGGGGAAGATGAGGTCGACGCCACCAGTGTGGATCTCGAACGAGGGTCCGAGGTAGGCCATGCTCATGGCCGAGCACTCGATGTGCCAGCCGGGTCGCCCTGACCCGATCGACGTCTCCCAACTGGGTTCGCCCGGCTTCGGGCCCTTCCAGAGCGCGAAATCGCGGACGTCGTCCTTGGCGTACTCGTCGGCCTCGACGCGTTCGCCCGTCCGCATCTGCTCGGGGTCCAGCCTGGCCAGTCGCCCGTACGTCGGCCACGACGCGATGCGGAAGAAGATGGAGCCGTCGTCGGTGCGGTAGGCGTGACCGCCCGCGATGAGCGTCTCGATGAGCTCGGCCATCTGGGGGATGTGCTCGGTGGCGCGCGGCAGGACGTCAGGCGTCGTCATCCGCAGCGACCGGGCGTCCTCGAGAAAGCCGGCCAGGTAGCGGTCCGCCAGCTCGGCGATGCCGATCCCCGCGGCCGCGGCGCCCCGGATGATCTTGTCGTCGACGTCGGTGATGTTCATGACCCAGCGGACCGTGTAGCCGCGCCAGCGCAGGTGGCGGACCAGGAGGTCCGCGAACAGGAACGAGCGGAAGTTGCCGACGTGGGCCGGGCCGTAGACCGTCGGACCGCAGGAATAGATTCCGACGACGTCGCCCTCGGGCTCGAACGGTCGGGTCTCTCCGGTCAACGTGTCGGTCAGGCGGAGGCTCATCGGATCGCCTCGAGCGACGCGATCGCCACGGCCGAGATCGATCGGCCCGCACCCTCGTCACCGGCGAGGTTGCCGCTCGACGCCTTGACGTTGACGGCACTCGCGTCGATGCCGAGCAGGCCGGCGATCGCCGCCCGCATCGCCTCGAGATGGCCGCCCAGGCGCGGGCGGGCGGCCACGATCGTCAGGTCGACGCCGGCGACGGCCCAGCCCGCATCGCTCAGACGGCGCCGGACCTCGGCGACCAGCTCGGTGCTGGCGATCCCGGCAGGCGTCGATGGCCCCGCCGGGAACACGCGTCCCAGGTCGCCGAGACCGCCCGCCCCGAGCAGCGCGTCGCACACGGCGTGAAGGGCCACATCTCCGTCCGAGTGACCATGCAGACGCGGGGCGCCCGCGATCACGATGCCCCCGAGCGCGAGTGGCTCGCCGGGGCCGAACGGATGCTGGTCGTGGCCGATCCCCGTCGGGCCGCCGCCCGCACCGGTCAGCAGGACCTCGGCTCGACGAAGATCGGCGGGCAGCGTCACCTTGAGATTGCTCGGGTCACCGGGAACGACATGGACGGGGATTCTACAAGCCTCCAGCAGGGCGGCCTCGTCGGTCCAGGTCTCCGGCCCATCGGGCGGGAATCGTTCATAGGCCGCACGGAGCAGGTCGTGTCGGACGCCCTGGGGCGTCTGGGCCGTCGCGAGCTCGGACCGCTCGACCGTCGCCACGACCAGCTCGCCATCGACACGCTTGACGGTCTCTGCGACGGGCACCACCGGGATCGCCGCCCCGTGACGGGCGGTCGCCTCGATGACCGCCTCGACAAGGGCGACCGATGGCGCCGGTCGTGCGCCGTCGTGGACCAGGAGCACGCGGCCGTCGGCGCCGAGCGCCGAGACGGGCACGGGCGCCAGGGCGGCGAGGGCCGCGAACCCCGCGGCCACCGAGTCCTGGCGGCGCGCCCCGCCCGCGACGACGGCGCACACGACCGGCGGCAGCCACGGCGCCCCGGTGAACTCGCCGACGCGGTCGGGCGCGGTCACGACCACGATCCGCTCGACCCCCGGCACGCGGTCGAGCGCGGCCAGCGTCCAGGCGATGAGCGGGCGGCCACCGATCGGCGCCAGGAGCTTGTCCTGGCCGACCATCCGCGTCGAGCGCCCGGCCGCAACGACGATGGCATCTGCCACCGGGTCGGGATCGGTCTTCGGCTCGTCTCCCGATGGACCGGTCAATCGAGCCGCGGCTGGGCGAAGATCATCCGTCCGGCGACCGTCTGGAGGACCCGGGTGACAGCCACGTCGACATCGCGGTCGATGTGGCGGGCGCCACCCTCGACGACGATCATCGTGCCGTCGTCGAGGAACCCGACGCCCTGACCGGCCTCCTTGCCCTCCTGGATGACGCGGACGCGCAGCTCCTCGCCGGGCAGGACCGCGGGCTTCACGGCATTCGCCAGCGAGTTGATGTTCATGACGCGGACGCCCTGGAGCTCGGCGACCCGGTTGAGGTTGAAGTCGTTCGTGAGGATCACGCGGCTCCGGGTCCGGGCGAGCGCGACCAGCTTGGCGTCCACCTCGGCGACGTCGGCGACCTCGTCCTCGACGATCTCGACGGGCGTGGCCGGCTCCTTCTGCATGCGGGCCAGGATCTCGAGGCCACGTCGTCCGCGGTTGCGCCGGAGCGTGTCCGAGCTGTCCGCGATGTGCTGCAGCTCATCGAGCACGAAGCGCGGGACCACGAGCGTCCCGTAGATGAAGCCCAATTCGACGATCTCCGCGATGCGCCCGTCGATGATCGCGCTCGTGTCGACGACGATGTGCGGGTCGCCCACCGCGGTCCCGGTCTCGTGCTCGTTGCGTGGCGGGCGGAAGATCCCGACGGCCTCGGCCGCGATCAGCAGGTCCTGGCGCTTCGCGACGGTCAACCCGACCATCCCGAGGCCGAGGAAGATCGACACGCCGAGCGGCAGGAACTGCCCGAACGGGTCCGGCAGGCCGCCGAGCGGCAGGCCGAGCAGGAGGCCCATGAGGAGGCCGAGCAGGAGGCCGATGATCGCGGTCACGAACTCCGCGGTCGAGAGTTCCTCGACCTGGCGCAGGAGCCACGCGGCGGGCTCCACCGTGATGTGGGGCAGGATCCCGAACCCGACGATCATCCAGGACACGGTCCACAGCGCCACCAAGGCGCCGGCCGCGTCGAACTGATGGAACAGGCCCTCGCCGGTCGTCGCGAGGACGAGTCCGACCGAACCTCCCAGCAGGGCACCAAGGACGCGGATGTATCGGATCAACGGTTCCCTCGAGGGGCGGTCACGCCTCCCGCCTCGCGCACGGACATGACGAGGGGTCAGCCTAGCATCGCCGCGACGGCCTCGCCACGTGCCCCGGGGCCCGGTGCGAGCGCGCCGCGGACGGCATCGGCCAGGCTGGCGACCACGATGACCTCCATGCCGGGCACGCTCAGAGGGTCGATCGCCCTTGGCGCCGCGGGGCACGATCGCGCGTCCGAAGCCGAGTCTGGCGGCTTCGCGGAGACGTCGCTCGAGACCGGCGACCGGGCGAAGCTCGCCGAGCAGGCCCACCTCGCCGATCGCGACCGTCCCGCCGATCACGGGCCGATCGCGCAGGGACGATGCAAGCGCGAGGGCGATCGGCAGGTCCAGACCCGGCTCCGCCACGGACAGGCCGCCGGCCAGGTTGGCGTAGACGTCATGGCCGGACAGCCCGATGCCGGCCCGCCGCCCGAGGACCGCGACGAGCAGGCTCAGGCGGTTGGGATCGAGCCCGCTCACCCGGCGCACGGGCGCCCCGAACCGCGCCGGCGAGACCAGGGCCTGGACCTCGACGAGCAAGGGCCGGCTGCCCTCCATGGTCGGGGCGATGACACTGCCAGGGGCGGGCTCGTCGTGCTCGCCGATGAACGCCCGGCCCGGATCGGTGACCTCGGACAGTCCGGCGTCGCGCATCTCGAAGACACCGACCTCCTCGGTCGACCCGAACCGGTTCTTGGACGGGCGCAGCAGGCGGAGGGCCGCGAAACGCTCACCCTCGAGGTTGACGACCGCATCGACAAGGTGCTCGAGCGTCTTCGGTCCGGCGATGGAGCCGTCCTTCGTGACGTGGCCGGCGAGGATGACGGCCGTGCCCTCGCCCTTGGCGAACTCCATCAGGCGGAGCGTCGCCTCGCGGACCTGCCCGACGCTGCCCGCGGCCCCGTCGAGGTCGTCGACGGTCGCGGTCTGGATGGAATCCACCACGACGACATCGGGTGGGTTCGCGCGAGCCTCATCGACGATGCGCCCGACCTCGTGCTCGGCGAGGATCCGAACACGCTCGGCGGCTGGCCCGCTCAGCAGCCCGAGACGGCCCGCCCGGAGATGGACCTGCGCCGCCGATTCCTCGCCGGTGGCATAGAGCGCACCGCGCCCGGCGTCCGGTCCGGAGACGAGGGCCGCGACCATCTGGAGCAGGAGCGTCGACTTGCCGATGCCGGGTTCGCCGCCGAGCAGGACCACGGAGCCCGGCACGAGACCGCCGCCGAGGACGCGATCGAGCTCGCCGATGCCGACCGGCAGACGGGGCGCCTCCGCCCCACCGACGGCCGACAGCGGCTGGGCCGTGGCCACGATGCCCCCCGCGCGGGCGATCCGCGCCCGCTCGGCCCGCTTGGGCTCGTGAACGACTGTCTCGACGAGGCTGTTCCAGGCGCCACACGTCCGGCACTGCCCTTCCCAGCGCAGGAAGGCGTCGCCGCACGTGCCGCAGACGTAGCGGCTCTCGGTTCGTGCCATCAGCGGCCGGGCGCGGCAGCGCCCACGCTCAAACCGCCTCGACCGGCGTGAGCGGCTCGGCGGCGTGGATGTCCAGGCCGGCCTCGGGGTCCTTGTCGACCACGATCGTCGTGCCCGGCTCGTAGCGTCCGAGGAGCAGGTGCTCGGCGAGCACGTCCTCGACCATGTTCTGGATCACCCGGCGCAGCGGCCGCGCGCCGTAGGCGACGTCGTAGCCCAGCTTGATGATGTGCTCCTTGGCGGCCGTCGTGACCTCCAGCGACATCTGCTGGGCGCGCAGCTGGTCACGGACCCGGTTCAGCATCAGGTCCACGATCAGCGTGATCTCCTCGACCGTCAGCGAGCGGAAGACCACGGTCGCGTCGATGCGGTTGAGGAACTCGGGTCGGAAGGCCTGCTTGAGCTCGGCCTGGACCTTGTCCTTCATCAGGTCGTAGGAGATCTGCGCCTTCGACTCGTCGCTGTCACCCGTCACCCGGAAGCCCAGGCTGGAGTTCGTCTGGAGCTGCTTCGCGCCCAGGTTCGAGGTCATGATGATGATGCAGTTGCGGAAGTCGACCCGGCGACCCTTCGCGTCCGACAGGTGCCCGTCCTCGAGGATCTGGAGGAGGATGTTGAACACCTCCGGATGCGCCTTCTCGACCTCGTCGAGCAGGACGACCGCGTAGCTCTTGCGGCGGACGGCCTCGGTCAGCTGGCCGCCCTCGTCGAAGCCGACGTAGCCGGGAGGCGCGCCGACGAGGCGGCTGACGTTGTGGCGCTCCATGAACTCGCTCATGTCGATCTTGATGAGCGCGTCCTCGCTGCCGAACATGAACTCGGCCAGCGCCTTCGCGAGCTCGGTCTTCCCGACGCCCGTCGGGCCGAGGAAGATGAACGAGCCGATCGGCCGCTTCGGGTCCTTGAGGCCGGCCCGGGCACGCCGGACCGCCTTCGAGACGATCTCGATCGCCTCCTGCTGGCCGATGACCCGATTGTGCAGGGCATCCTCCATGTGCAGGAGCCGCTCCGATTCCTCCTGCGCGATCCGGGTGACCGGGATGCCGGTCCACATCGCGACGACCTGGGCGATCTCCTCCTCGTCGACGACCGGCTGATCGCCCGACATCGAGGACTGCCACTCGGTCCGGAGAGCGTCGACCGACTCGCGCGCCGTCGCCTCGGACTCGCGCAGGGTGGCCGCGTCCTCGTATTCCTGGTTGTTGATCGCCGCGTCCTTCTCCTTGGTGATCCGCTCGAGGTCCTTCTGGGCCTCGCGCAGGGCCGGCGGCGCGCTCGAATTGCGCAGGCGCACCCGCGAGGCGGCCTCGTCGATCAGGTCGATGGCCTTGTCGGGCAGGTGGCGATCGGTGATGTAGCGGGTCGAGAGATCGGCGGCGGCACGAACGGCCTCGTCGCTGATCGTGACCTTGTGGTGCTGCTCGTAGCGCTCGCGGATGCCCATCAGGATGTCGATCGTCTGCTCGACGGTCGGCTCCTCGACCATGACCGGCTGGAAGCGGCGCTCGAGCGCCGCGTCGCGCTCGATGTACTTGCGGTACTCGTCGAGCGTCGTCGCGCCGATGCACTGCAGCTCGCCGCGGGCGAGCGGCGGCTTGAGGATGTTGGCGGCGTCGATCGCGCCCTCGGCGGCACCGGCCCCGACGAGCGTGTGGAGCTCGTCGATGAACAGGACCGCGTCATTGGTGTTGCGAAGCTCCTCGATGATCTTCTTGAGGCGCTCCTCGAACTCGCCGCGGTACTTGGTCCCGGCGACGAGCGAGCCGATGTCGAGCGTGAGGACCCGCTTGTTGAGCAGGGTCTCCGGCACGTCGCCCGCGATGATCCGGTGGGCGAGGCCCTCGGCGATGGCGGTCTTGCCCACGCCGGGCTCCCCGATCAGCGCCGGGTTGTTCTTGGTCCGACGCGACAGGATCTGGATGACGCGCTCGATCTCCTTCTCGCGACCGATGACCG
This sequence comes from uncultured Chloroflexia bacterium, assembly GCA_963767165.1. Taxonomy (GTDB): domain Bacteria; phylum Chloroflexota; class Limnocylindria; order Limnocylindrales; family CSP1-4; genus SPCO01. Next base: position 184,749 of record CAVYCV010000001.1, read on the forward strand.
GGTCCAGCTTGCCGGCGCGCGCCGCGTCGGTCAGGTTGATCCCCAGCTGGTCGACCGTCGGCGTCTTGCTGGCGCGCTTCGTCTCCTGGGCGGACGGCCCCGCGGACGAGCTCTGCGACAGGACCCGGATGACCTCGTGGCGGACCTTGTCGAGGTTGACGCCCAGCGACTCAAGGACGCCCGCCGCGATCCCCTCTCCCTCGCGGACGAGGCCCAGGAGCAGGTGCTCCGTGCCGATGTAGTTATGACCGAGTCGACGGGCCTCGTCGATGGCCAGCTCGATCACGCGCTTGGCGCGGGGTGTCAGACCGACCTCGCCGACGACCGGCCGATCGCCGCGCCCGATGATGAACTCGACCGCGGTCCGCACCTTCGCGAGCTCGACGTTCATGTTCTCGAGCACGCGCGCGGCCACACCCTCGCCCTCGCGGACGAGGCCAAGGAGCAGATGCTCCGTGCCGATGTAGTTGTGGTTGAACCGCTGTGCTTCGTCCTGCGCGAGCGTCAAGACCTTGCGAGCGCGGTCCGTGAACTTGTCGAATCGATCCATCGAGGTCTGAACGCCTATTCCGTGCCGGGCGTCACGAGCGTGCCGCCATCGCCATGCTAGCACCCTGCCCCCATCACAAGCTGGGTGCCGGGAGTCGGGTGCGTCTATAGGAAGAATCGCAGCCGCGGGTTCACCGGATGTCTGGAGACGGTGTAAGGAATCGCAACGACCCGCCGGGGTCCGGCGGGTCGTCGTTCGTTCGCCGGGGCGTCAGTCCTTCGCGGTGTTGGCCTCGAGGGTCTCGTCGGCGATCTTCAAGACCTCCTCGGCGGCGGCTTCCTCGACCGCTTCGTCGGCCGCAGCCACGGTCTCGACGATCTCCTCGATCGCCTCCGCGGCGGCGGCTTCCTCGACCGCTTCGTCGGCCGCGACCGTCTCGACGATCTCCTCGATCGCCTCCGTGGCGGCGCCCTCTTCGACGGCTTCGGCAGCCTGGACCTCTTCGACGACCTCGGCGGCCGCGGCGAGCGCGGGCTCTTCGTTGGCCTCGTTGGCGACGGCCGCGTCGTCGATCTGCTCGATCTCCGCGGTGGCTGCGGCCTCGATGACGGCTTCGTCCGCGGCCACGGTCTCGACGATCTCCTCGATCGCCTCCGCGGCGGCGGCTTCCTCGACCGCTTCGTCGGCCGCGACCGTCTCGACGATCTCCTCGATCGCCTCGGTGGCCGCTGCATCCTCGACCGCCTCGGCTGCGGCGGCCTCATCGGCCACCTCGCCGATCTCGGCCTCGGCCAGCTGTTGACGGACCTGGGCGAAGGCCGACGCCAGCGTGTTGTCGATCCCGCCCTCCGGCTCCTGGACCGCGTCGGACATCGAGTAGCTGCGCTCCGGTCGCGGCCGGCGCTCGGCCCGCGGGGAACCGGCGGCGCCCGGGGCGCCTGGCTCGGCGGCCGGCCTGGCCGGCGGCTCCTCGGCCTGCTTGAGGCTCAGGCCCAGGCGATGGCGCTCGGAGTCGAGCGAGATGATCTTGAGCTTGAGCTGCTGGCCCTCGTGGACGACGTCGGCCGGATGGGCGACGCGCTGGTGGGACAGCTCGCTGATGTGGATCAGGCCCTCGAGTCCATCACGGACGCGGACGAACGCGCCGAAGTTGACGAGCTTGGTGACCGTGCCGTCGATGACGTCGCCGACCTTGAAGTCCGCGACCGTGGAGTGCCACGGATCGGGCTGCAGGCGGCGGATCGAGAGGCTGATCCGGCCACGCTCGTGGTTGATGTCGATGACCTCGGCCTCGACCTCCTCACCGACCTTGTAGCCGGCTTCGGGGTTGTTGACCTTGTTCCACGACAGCTCGCTCTTGTGGACGAGGCCGTCGATGCCACCGAGGTCGATGAACACGCCGAACGGCGCGATCGAGCGAACTGTGCCCTTGACGGTCTGGCCGACCTGCAGGCTGCTGAACAGCTCGTCCCGCTTCTCGCGGCGCTCCTCGTAAAGGGCGACCTTCTCGGAGAGGATGAGCCGGTTGGCCTTGCGGTTGACCTCGAGGATCTTGAGCCGGAGCTTGCGGCCGACGAACGGCTGGAGCTTCTCGGCGATCTCCTGGGCCGCGTCCCGCGGCTGGTCGTTCTGCGGCCGGCGCGGGAAGTCGACGATCTGGCTGATCGGGACGAAGCCGCGGATGCCGCAATCGACGATGAGGCCGCCCTTGTTGTGGTCGATGACCGGCGCCTCGATGATGACGCCCGCCTCGAACTGCTCCTGCATCGCGCGCCACTTGCGCTCGAGGCCGGCACGGCGGAGGGAGAGGACGACGTGGCCCTCGGGCGACTCGGGCTGGAGGACGTAGACCAGGACCGTGTCGCCGACGTTCAGGGCGGGCTGGCCCTCGCCGTGGCGACCGAACAGCTCGCGATTGCTGACGACGCCCTCGCTCTTGGCGCCGATGTCGACGAGGATCTCGTCCTTGTCGATCCGGACGACGTTGCCCTCGACGACGTCGCCGTGCTTGAAGCTCTTGATGTCGGAGTCCTGCTCGGCAAGGAGCTCGGCCATCGTGGTCGGCTCCGGGCCGAGGTCGCGCACGGGCGCGGGCTCGGGCTCCTCGTCGTCGCTGGCAGCCGGTGCGTGCTCCGTCTCGGCGTCGGTCACGTCGTCGGTCGCCGCGACCGGTTCGGCGGCCTCGGGTGCATCGGCTTCCGCCGCGGGCTCATCGACGGCGGGCGCGGCCTCGGGCTCGGCCGTCGGAGCCGTCGCTTCGACCGCGGGGGCGTTCTCGACCGTGGGGGCGTCCTCGACCGGCGACTCCGCGTCGGCGACCGGGCTGGCCTCGACGGCCACGGCGGCGTCAGGCGCGGCGATCTCGGCGGCGGCATCCGGTTCGGCAGCGTCCGCGATGGCGGCCTGGCCATCGGTGGAGTCGGGGATGGACGCCGGGTCAGCGGACGCTTCGGGGGCGTCCGCGATGGTGGCGGGCTCGTCGGCGACCTGCGTCGCGACGGCGTGATCGTCCACCGCGGTGGTGTCAGAGGCGTCCGCCTCGGACTGCGGTGTGGTCCCGCCCGTTTGGTCTTCGGTCAACAGTCTGGTCTCTCCTGTCGTGGATTCGGTCCCGAGAATCACAAACGGCCCGAGCGATGCTCAAGCCGTCTCCGGTTCCGATCAAGTGGTCCGTGGTGATCTACTCCGCGGTCCGCTCCTTCGTGCGTGGAAAAGGTCTGGCTGGTCGCTCTTCAGCTGTCCTGCCCTCGGGGCCGGGAGAGTCTAGCACACGCCTTCTCGCGGCTACAATCGGCCGACCGTGCCCGAATTGCCAGACCTGACGGTCGTCGCCGAGGCCTTCCATGCCGCGCTCGCCGGACGTCGGATCCGGTCCGCCGCGGCCCTCGCCCCGCTGGCCGTCCGGGGCACGCCGGCGGAGCTCGAAGCCCTCGTCGGACAACGTGTCGAGGCGATCCGCCGCCGCGGCAAGTTCCTGCTCATCGAGCTGGATCGGGACCGTGTCGTGGTCAACCCGATGCTGACCGGCCGGTTCCAGCTGGCCGCGCCCGGCGTGAAGAAGCCGACCAAGACCGCGGTCGTCCTCGGGTTCGGCCCCCGCGATGCGTCACCGACCGATGCCGCGCCCTGGACGCAGGATGCCGCGTGGCGGCCGGCGGACGACGCAGATGTCGAGGTCCGTTACCGCGACCCCACCCAGATGGGCAAGGTGTACCTCCAGCCTGCGAACGTGGAGCGGCCGGTCGCCGGGCTCGGTGGCGACGAACAGGGCCCCGACGCCGACGACCCCGCCCTGACCCTCGAGGTGTGGCGTGACCGGATCCGCCGGCACCCGGGCGAGCTAAAGAACCTGCTCCGGAACCAGGCCTTCGTCGCGGGGATCGGCAACGCATACAGCGATGAGATCGTCCATGCCGCTGGCCTGTTGCCGTTCCGCAAGAGGGCCAGCCTGGCGGCCGAGGAAGTCGACGCGCTCTACGGCGCGATGCGATCGACCCTCAGCGATGCCATCGACGTCTTGCGCGCGCGCGTGCCTCCGACCTTCGAGACGCAGGTCCGGGACTTCCTCGCGGTCCACAACAAGGGCGGGCAGCCATGTCCCCGCTGCGCGACACGCATCACCGAGGTCAAGGCCGGGGGCTTCATCACGTCGTACTGCCGGGGCTGCCAGCGCTGAGAGGCTGGCCCGGCAGGGCGAGGGTGGACATCAGGGCAGCTTGATGACCTGCCCGACGTGCAGCTTCGAGGGGTCCTTGATGTCGTTGAGCTCGGCGAGGACCTTGACGGTCGTCGCGAACCGGGCAGCGATCCCGCTGAGCGTGTCCCCCTTCTTGACCTTGTATGTCGTGGGATTCGTATCGGCCGGCGTCGGGGACGGACCCGTCGGCACGAGCGTCGGGCTCGGTCGTGTCGTCTCGGCCGGGACCGCTGTCGGCTCGACGGTCGATGCCGGGGCCGTTGCCGTCGGTGCCGGCGTGATCGCGACAGCGCCATCGGTCGAGGCCGGGCCGGGAGAGGTGGATCCGACGGGGATGATGACGCCGGCCTCGCCGCCGCCGCCGGTGGCGAGACGGGCGATCAGCACAGCGCCGAAGGCAACCGCGAGCAGACCGATGAGCGCGCCCTGACCGGCCATCGGGGCCGAGGCGAGCGAAGGCATGGTGATCGCGAGTCTGCCCTGGTCGAGGACAAGGGGCGTGGTCCGGGCGATCGGCCGTCGGAGGGCGACAGGTCGGTGCGTGGCGGCCATCGCCTCGGTGGCCGCGACGAACGTGGCACACGAGGGGTGATCGGCGGTGAGGCAGAGCCGGCGCTGCTTCTCGGCCGCGAGCGGCGACGGCGGCGTCACGGCGGTACAGCGGTGGTCGCGGGCGGCCGTCGTGCTGCGCCACGCACCGTCGGCGGACAGCAGGTACGGACAGACCGCGAGCATGGGCAGGCTGGATGTACGGTCGGCCGGTCGGGATCCTGGCGCCGCGGCGCCAGGGGTCTGGGAGGTGAGCCCCTCATCGCTCATCGGGCAAGGATAGCCGAGGCGCCCGATCGAACGGTCGTCCGGGGTCCGGGGCGTTGCCTCCTGGAAACGCAAAATCCCGGCGACGACCTATTTTCCCGAAAGGCTGCCCTCTCAGTATCTTCGGCGCTGGAGAGCTTAACTTCCGTGTTCGGGATGGGAACGGGTGTGGCCTCTCCGCTGGAGTCACCGGGATCTATGCGTGTACTGGACGTGTTCGGCAGCGGCCTGATCGCGTCGGTCCCGAGGGGACTGGCGCGGGGCGCCGGCAGATGATCTTCGATTCCGTTTGGTCGTCAAGGATCTGATCCGTTCAGATCCCAGCCACTGACCCCTGGTCAGTTGCTGAAGAGGTCAAGCCCTCGACCGTTAGTACCGCTCAGCTGCATCCGTCACCGGACTTCCACATGCGGCCTATATAACAGGTGGTCTCCCTGCGGTCTTACCCGGTTGACCCGGTGGGGAACCTCATCTCGAGGCGAGCTTCGCACTTAGATGCTTTCAGCGCTTATCCCGACCGAACATAGCTACCCAGCGATGCCCCTGGCGGGACAACTGGCACACCAGCGGTTCGTTCACTCCGGTCCTCTCGTACTAGGAGCAACTCCTCTCAAGTTCCCTACGCCCACGGCGGATAGAGACCGAACTGTCTCACGACGTTCTGAACCCAGCTCGCGTGCCGCTTTAATTGGCGAACAGCCAAACCCTTGGGACGTACTTCCGCCCCAGGATGCGACGAGCCGACATCGAGGTGCCAAACGGTGCCGTCGATGTGAACTCTTGGGCACCATCAGCCTGTTATCCCCGGGGTAGCTTTTATCCGTTGAGTGATACCCCTTCCACTCGGAGGTACCAGATCACTAAGCCCGACTTTCGTCTCTGCTCGACTTGTGGGTCTCGCAGTCAAGCTCCCTTATGCCTTTGCACTCTACGGCTGGTTTCCATTCAGCCTGAGGGAACCTTTGGGCGCCTCCGTTACACTTTAGGAGGCGACCGCCCCAGTCAAACTGCCCGCCTGACACTGTCCTGCGCCCGGATCACGGGTCGCGGTTAGAACCGAAAATCAACAAGGGTGGTATTTCAACGGCGGCTCCACCGAGGCTAGCGCCCCAGTTTCTCAGCCTCCCACCTATCCTACACAAGCTGATTCCCAATCCAATGTCAGGGTGCAGTAAAGCTCCACGGGGTCTTTTTGCCCTGCCGCGGGTAACCTGCATCTTCACAGGTACTTCAATTTCGCCGGATCCCTCGTTGAGACAGCGCCCAGATCGTTACGCCATTCGTGCGGGTCGGAACTTACCCGACAAGGAATTTCGCTACCTTAGGACCGTTATAGTTACGGCCGCCGTTTACCGGGGCTTCGATTCAAAGCTTGCACCTCTCCTCTTAACCTTCCGGCACTGGGCAGGCGTCAGCCCCTATACGTCAGCTTTCGCTTTCGCAGAGACCTGTGTTTTTGCTAAACAGTCGCCTGGGCCTTTTCACTGCGGCTTCGATCGACCACTGCAAGCAGCAGCCGCGAAGCGCCCCTTCTCCCGAAGTTACGGGGCCATGTTGCCGAGTTCCTTAACGAGGGTTCTCCCGATCGCCTTGGTATTCTCTACCCGCCTACCTGTGTCGGATTGCGGTACGGACACTATTGATCTCGCTAGACACTTTTCTTGCCAGCGTGGCTCACTCGAATCGAGGCAGAAGCCCCTTTCACTCGCTGCTCGGGGTTGAATGAACGGACGGATTTACCTGTCCGATCCCCCTACCGGCTTGGACGCGTATAGCCAAAACGCGCTCGAACTACCACACCGTGTCATGCCATCGCTCTCACCTGGGATCAGATCCGGGACTCGACCGGCTTGCGCCGGCCAACCTCCGTTCTCCTACCCCCAGGCGACACCTTGCGGTGCAAACGATCGTTAGTGGTTCCGGAATATCAACCGGATGTCCATCGCCTACGACGTTCGTCCTCGGCTTAGGCCCGACTAACCCTGAGCGGACAAGCCTTCCTCAGGAAACCTTAGGCTTACGGCGTGTGAGATTCTCACTCACATTGCGCTACTCATGCCGACATTCGCACTTCCGTCCGCTCCAGCCGTCCTCACGGTCGACCTTCACTGCAAACGGAACGCTCCCCTACCAAACCACGACCGGCGAACCGGTCATGGAGTCCGTAGCTTCGGTACCAAGCTTGAGCCCCGCTGAATTTTCGGCGCAGATCCACTTGACCAGTGAGCTGTTACGCACTCTTTCAATGGTGGCTGCTTCTGAGCCAACATCCTGGTTGTCTGTGCGAATCCACATCCTTTACCACTTAGCTTGGATTTAGGGACCTTAGCTGACGATCCGGACTGTTTTCCTTTTGACCACGAAGCTTAGCCCTCGCAGTCTGACTCCCGGGCTCTGGAATCACGGGATTCGGAGTTTGGTTGGGGTTGGTAAGCGGGAAGCCCCCTAGCCCATCCAGTGCTCTACCCCCGTGATTGAACGCCCGAGGCTAGCCCTAAAGCTATTTCGGGGAGAACCAGCTATCTCCGAGTTCGATTGGCATTTCACCGCTATCCACAGCTCATCCCCTAGCTTTTCAACGCTAGTGAGTTCGGTCCTCCACGAGACATTACTCTCGCTTCAACCTGGCCATGGATAGGTCACTCGGTTTCGGGTCTACAACGTGCGACTGATCGCCCTATTCAGACTCGCTTTCGCTCCGGCTCCGTCCTTCTCGGACTTAACCTCGCCACACGCTAGTAACTCGTCGGCTCATTCTTCAAAAGGCACGCCATCAGGCTACCGGCGAACCGGCAACACCCTCTGACTGCTTGTAGGCACGTGGTTTCAGGTACTATTTCACTCCCCTTCCGGGGTGCTTTTCACCTTTCCCTCACGGTACTCGTTCACTATCGGTCGCCAAGAGTATTTAGCCTTGGACGGTGGTCCGCCCAGCTTCCCACATGAGAGACCTTCCACGTGGTACTCAGGTGGCCGTTCACGGAGGTCGGTCGCTTTCGCCTACGGGGCTGTCACCCTCTATGGCCTGCCGTTCCAGGGCAGCTCGACTAGCGATCGACTTGGTAACTCCGCCGGGACCTTGCCGGGTCCCGATGATCGGCTCCTACAACCCCCACTCAGAAACGGCGGCAACCTATCGCGCTGAGTGAGTTTGGGCTCTTCCCTTTTCGCTCGCCACTACTCAGGGAATCATTTCCTTTCCTCCAGCTACTGAGATGTTTCAGTTCGCTGGCTTACCTCTTCCTGGCCTATTTGGTTCAGCCAGGAGTGACTGGGCATGACCCCAGCCGGGTTTCCCCATTCGGACATCTCCGGATCACTGTCTGCTCGCGACTCCCCGGAGCTTTTCGCAGCCTGCCACGTCCTTCTTCGGCTCTTGGCGCCAAGGCATCCACCCCGTGCCCTTTGTAGCTTGACCCCCTCCAGCCTCTGACCAGGTGGTCAGTCGCGGACGGGATCCTATCGGGATCATTCCTTGACAACTCGGCGAAATCGAAGATCTTCAATCTGCCGAACACATTCCAGTTGTTAAGGTGCGACCCGCCCACGAAGGGCGAGCCTCGCGACGTCGACCGAGGTCTCCGTCGTCCAGCGGTCCGCTGGTCGGTGGCCTGCCGGCGGACGGCAGGGCACGGATCAGGGGATCGATGACAGACATGCGGTCCGCATCCATCCCCTCTCTCGAGCGGTGTTGCGGACCTTGTTGAGCGGCGTATTCGATTGCGAGGCTCCGGCGCGGGAAGCGGGTGGTGGAGACGAGGAGACTCGAACTCCTGACCCTCTCCTTGCAAAGGAGATGCTCTACCGACTGAGCTACGTCCCCTAGCGCCGAATGGGTGAGTGGTGGGCGTTTCTGGACTCGAACCAGAGACCTCTGCCTTATCAGGGCAGTGCTCTAACCAGCTGAGCTAAACGCCCGCCGCGGGCAGCGATGCCAACTCGACGACCGAGGCCGTCGCGGGCAACTGCACCTTAACCCTTGAAGAGTGACAGGAAGTCCGGACGTCTGGATGTCCGAATGGGTTCGGTGTTCTTTCCAGGTCGCTTGCGGTCTCCGACCCGATCCACGAGGGACCGGTCCGGCGAGCTCCACCTGGCGGGGAGGCTCGAATCGACCGTGCGATCAACCCTAGGAGCCATCAACGCCTCGACCCCACCAAGGTCGAGACTCGGATCTCCCTAGAAAGGAGGTGATCCAGCCGCACCTTCCGGTACGGCTACCTTGTTACGACTTCGTCCCAATCACCAATCCCACCTTCGACGGCTGCCTCCTTGCGGTTGGCCCACCGGCTTCGGGTGTTACCAGCTTTCATGACGTGACGGGCGGTGTGTACAAGGCCCGGGAACATATTCACCGCCGTATTGCTGACCGGCGGTTACTAGCAACTCCGGCTTCATGTAGGCGAGTTGCAGCCTACAATCCGAACTGAGACCGGCTTTAAGGGATTCGCTCCACCTCGCGGTTTCGCCGCCCGTTGTACCGGCCATTGTAGCGTGGGTGTAGCCCAGGACGTAAGGGCCATGCTGACTTGACTTCATCCCCACCTTCCTCCGAGTTTCTCTCGGCAGTCCCGTGTGAGTGATACAACACACAGTAGGGGTTGCGCTCGTTGCGGGACTTAACCCAACATCTCACGACACGAGCTGACGACAGCCATGCAACACCTGTGGCCAGGCCCCTTGCGGGGAACCGACGTTTCCGCCGGGATCCTGGTCATGTCAAGCCCTGGTAAGGTTCTTCGCGTCGCGTCGAATTAAACCCCACGCTCCGCTGCTTGTGCGGGCCCCCGTCAATTCCTTTGAGTTTTAGCCTTGCGGCCGTACTCCCCAGGCGGGACACTTAATGCGTTAGCTTCGGCACTGGCGGGGTTGATACCACCAACACCTAGTGTCCATCGTTTACGGCTAGGACTACCGGGGTATCTAATCCCGTTTGCTCCCCTAGCTTTCGCGCCTCAGCGTCAAGAACAGGCCAGGAAGTCGCCTTCGCCACTGGTGTTCCTCCCGATATCTACGCATTTCACCACTACACCGGGAATTCCACTTCCCTCTCCTGCCTTCGAGTCGATCAGTATCGAGTGACCCTCCCCAGTTGAGCCGGGGGCTTTCACACTCGACTTGAACGACCGCCTGCGCGCTCTTTACGCCCAGTAAATCCGGACAACGCTTGTCACCTACGTATTACCGCGGCTGCTGGCACGTAGTTAGCCGTGACTTATTCGTCAGGTACCGTCATCATCTTCCCTGACAAAAGAGGTTTACAACCCGAAGGCCGTCATCCCTCACGCGGCGTTGCTGCGTCAGACTTTCGTCCATTGCGCAAAATTCCCGACTGCTGCCTCCCGTAGGAGTCTGGGCCGTGTCTCAGTCCCAGTCTGGGTGATCGTCCTCTCAGACCACCTACCGATCGTCGCCTTGGTGAGCCGTTACCCCACCAACGAGCTAATCGGACGCAGGCCCCTCCCGAAGCGCCTTGCGGCTTTACTGATGCCAGTGAAGGCATCACCACATGCGGTATTAGCCACCCTTTCGGGCAGTTATTCCCCACTTCGGGGCAGGTCACCTACGCGTTACTCAGCCGTCCGCCACTAACGATCAGAGCAAGCCCTGATCGTCCGTTCGACTTGCATGTCTCATGCACGCCGCCAGCGTTTATCCTGAGCCAGGATCAAACTCTCCGAAGAAAACTGCGCTGTCTTGCGACAGCGACTTCATCCGAGGGTCTGACCACTCGCACATCTGTAGTCACAGATTTCCTGTCACTCTTCAGTTGTTAAGGTGCAGCGTCCGGGGCGTGGCAGCCCGCGGCGCAGACCCCGAATGATGGGGCTTGGCGGTCGCAGTGTCAAACACGACGACCCGGGCGGCCGAGCCTCGGCGGCCCGTTCTGTGCGGCCTCCGTGGAGGCGGCACGAGCGCGAATGGTAGGGGCCGTCCATGGGGGTGTCAAACCCGCGGGCCGGAGGCGGCCGCAGCCGTCAGATCGGGCTGGTCTCGACGAGCAGGATGAACGCCGCGCCACTGAGCCAGCAGAGGAGCGCCAGCTCCGGGGAGGCCGTGGCGCCGAACGGGCCGACCAGGACGAGATAGAGCACGATCCCGAGGACCAGTGCCGCGCCGGCCTTGGCCAGGCGGAGAAGGATCTCGTAGACGAGGTTGCTCACCGGGGCCTCGACTCAGACCGCACGCCGGCCCTGGAGCGCCCGGATGAGGGTCACCTCATCGGCGTACTCCAGGTCGCCACCGACCGGCAGGCCACGGGCGATCCGGCTGACGACCCCGACGACCGTCTCGAGCCGCTCGGCGAGATACATCGCGGTCGCCTCGCCCTCGAGGGTCGGGTTCGTGGCCAGGATCACCTCGGCGTAGGGCCCGCCGTCGCGGGCCGCATCGTCGGCGCGGGCCAGCAGCTCGCGGACCTTGAGCCGGTCCGGACCGATGCCGTCGATCGGGGAGATCGCCCCGTGCAGCACGTGGTAGAGGCCCTTGAACTCGCCCGTGCGCTCGAGGGCCAGGACGTCGAGCGGCTCCTCGACGACGCAGAGCCGGGTCTGGTCGCGCATCGGGTCGCGGCAGATCGGACAGAGCGGCGCGTCGCTGATGTTGAAGCAGCGATCGCAGAAGACGACCTTGTCGCGCACGTCGACGAGGGCCGCCGCGAGCGCACGCGCCTCTGCGTCGGGCGCCCGCAGCAGGTGATAGGTCAGGCGCTGCGCCGTCTTCGGCCCGATGCCGGGCAGGCGCGCGAACGACTCGATCAATCGGGCGACCGGTTCGATGAGCGGGGTGACCACCGGGATATGCGGCCTACATGCCCGGGAGGCGAAGCCCGCCGGTGACCGCCGCCATCTTCTCCTCGGCCAGCTCGCGCGAGGATCGGAGCGCGTCGTTGACGGCCGCGATCACGAGGTCCTGGAGCATCTCGACGTCGGCCGGGTCGACCGCTGACGGGTCGATGGTGACGCTCACGAGCTCCTGCTTGCCGGTCACCTGGGCCGTGACCACGCCGCCGCCGGCCGAACCGTCGACGATCGTCGACTCGAGCTCGGTCTGGATCCGCAGCATCTCCTGCTGCATCTGCTGGGCCATCCGCTGCAGATTGGCCATGCCCATCGGCTCAGCTCCTTCAGGTGCGGGTCGTCGGTCGTCAGTCTGGCGGATGTGCCACGTGCGTGCTGCTGTCAGTCGACCTCGGCGACGTCGGCCATGACGTCGGCGAAGATGCGGTTGGCCTCGGCCATGACCAGGGCCCCGTCGGACGTCGGTTCTGGCGGCGGTGCCACCTCGATGTTGGCGACCACGCAGCGGACGGTCACCTCCCGGCCGAGCGACTCGCCGATCCCGGCCTCGATCTTGGCCCGACGGCGCTCGATCGCGTCCTTGAGGAACGACTGCTCCTCCGGGAAGCCGAGGGTGACGATGGCGCCGTCGACGGCGACCGGGCGGCAGGCCAGGATCAGCGGCTTGGTCGGCGGGTCGGCGCTGAGCCGGGCGACGACATCGGGCCAGGCGGCCAGCAGAGCGGCCAGTCCATCGCCGGTCGGAGGGGTGGCGCCTTCGCCGGCACGGCTTCGACGGGCACGGCGGCAGCGACTTCCGCCGGCCCGGTCTCGATGGGGACCGAGGCTTCGACAGGCGCTGGCTCGGCGGGGTCGAGGGCTGGCTCGGCGGGATCGGTGTGGGCGGGGCGGCATCAGGGACGCTGGCCGCGGGTTCGACGGCCGACTCGACCTTCGGCTTGGCGCCCTTCGCCGGCGGCGGTGCGTCGGGCGTTGGGCCGCGGGCGTCACCGACGGCGCTGCGGACGGCTCGACCGCGCCGTCGGGACGGGGCGCGCGGGCGCGGTACGCGGCGCGGCTGGCTGGGAGGTCGTGGCCGTCGGACGCTGGACCGGCGGTCGCACGCCCTCGAGCGGCAGGCCGCGGTCACGGCCGGAACCGAGACAGGGGTCGGGCGCCAGCGAAGAGCGCGAGCTCGAGCTGCAGCCGGAGGCCCCCGACACCGGCCCGGTCGGGATCGATGGCGGCGAGTCGTCGTGCCGCCTCGGCGAGGCCCGGCGGTCACACGGCCGTCGCCGCTCGCGAGCCCTTCGACCAACCGCGCCCGGATGGCGTCGATCGCCTGGTCGAGCAGGGTTCGGGCGTCACGCCCGCGCTCCTCGAGGCTGTCGAGCAAAGCGATCCCGGTCGCGGCGTCACCGGCGACGAGCGCCTCGACGAAGCCATCGACGGCCTCGGCGTCGGCCAGGCCGAGCAGGTCGCGGACGCGTCGCTTCATCGATCGTCTCGGGCGCCGACGACAGCAGCTGATCGAGCATCGACTCCGCGTCGCGCATGCCGCCGGCGGCGAGTCGGGCGATCAGTCGGATCGCAGCCGGGTTCGGCGGTCCGGCCATCGGCCTCGAGGATCCGCGCGAGCTTGCCTTCGATCTCGGGCACCGACAGGCGGCGGACGTCGTAGCGCTGGAGGCGGGACAGGATGGCCGCCGGGAACTTCGAGGCTTCCGTCGACGCGAACATGAAGTTGACGAACTCGGGCGGTTCCTCGAGCGACTTCAGGAGCGCATTCCAGGCCGGCCCGCTGATCTGGTGGGCCTCGTCAAGGATGTAGACCTTGCGCTTGAGCTCGCCTGGCGGGTACGGCGAGACGCTCGCGGAGGTTCCGGATGTTGTCGATGCCGTTGTTGCTGGCCGCGTCGATCTCGACAAGGTCAAGGGTGACGCCCTCGCGGATGGCGACGCACGACGGGCACGCGTCGCACGCGTCGCCGTCCGGAGGTCCGTGCAGTTGAGGGCCTTGGCGAGGATCCGCGCAAGCGAGGTCTTGCCGGTGCCACGCGGTCCGACGAACAGCACGGCATGCGAGACGCGTTCGGTCCGGACCGCGTTCCGGAGCGTCTCGACGACGGCCTCCTGGCCGACGATCTCGCCGAACGTCTGGGCGCGCCAGCGGCGGTAGATGGCTTGATGCGGAACGGGCGACGTCACCGGGTCCTCGGGTCGAAGGCGAGCGGGATCGAAGTGCCGTGCACCCTCCGTCGACCAGATCGTCCCCGTGCCCACCATGACGGGCGGCTCGGGCCAGGCCGTGCCGCGGCACCCGACGATGATCGCTTAGTGCTGCTTCCTTCCGGACCTGACACGGTTCGCGGTTCGCCGATGCGCGGGACCCGGTCCTCAACGTCGCACCGTCGGGCAGCGTTCGAAGACGGAGACCTCGGGAGGGGATTCAGCCCTGCTGGAGCGGATTGCAGGTACAGGGCACCGCTAGTTCCCCGCCTAGCACGGCCCGGCCAGTTTACCCCGGCCGCCGGTACGGGGCGGATCTCGGTCGGACGTGGGTGGTGGGAAGGCGGCGACGAGCACCAGAGCGAGCGCACTCTGACGTGCGTGAGCGAGGAGCGCAGGAGTCGCGATCGCGCGAGCGAGGGTGGCGGAGAGGGCGGGATTCGAACCCGCGACGGGTTGCCCCGAACCGCATTTCCAGTGCGGCGCCATAGTCCACTAGGCGACCTCTCCCCGAAGGGAATCGGACTTCGGTAGCGCGGCTCACGAGCGATCCTGACCGTCGGCCTGGGCGCCACGAGCCTTCAGCTCCGCGAGATGGCGGTCCCTGGCAAGGCCGCGTCCGAGCACCGGAGCGAGCGCACCCCAAGGTGCGTGAGCGAGGCGCGCAGGCGCGAACGCCGCCAGGGATCGTCAGATCGGGGAGCGTATGTGGCGGAGAGGGCGGGATTCGAACCCGCGGTGCTTTCGCACACCGCTTTTCGAGAGCGGCACCATCAACCACTCGGACACCTCTCCGCGGGGGAGGATACCAAACCCCGGAGGCGGACCCGGCCGGGCGCCCGGTCCGGGGACGCGTCAGGCGACGGGCGCGGCGGCTGCGGTCGCGAAGAGCGCGAGGGCCTCGTCGCGGCGGATGCCGCTCACGACCTTGATGCGCCGACCCAGGGAATCGTGCTGGGCGAGCTGGATGACCGTCCCCGCGGCGCCGTTGCGCTCGTTGGCGAGGGCGTAGACGAGAGCTTCCACATCGCTCTCGAGGAGGGCCCCGACGCACATCGCGCACGGCTCGAGGGTCGCGAAGATCGTGGCGTCGGCCAGGCGATCGGCACCCAGCTTCCGCGCGGTCTCGCGAAGGGCGTTGATGACCGCATGGGCGGTGGGGTCGTTGCCCTCCTGCACCCGGTCATGGGCGCGGGCGACCATCGCGTCGTCGACGACGGCGACCGCCGCATTGGGCCGCTCGCCACGGGTCAGCGCCAGTCCGGCCTCCGCGAGCGCCTCGCCCATGAAGAGTTCGTAGTTCATGAGAGCGACTCTAGCAGACGACCCCGGCTCTGCCGTTCGCCGACCGCCGGTGGGTGCTACCGAGCCGCAACCGTCGGTCGGGCCGGAGGAGGGGTAGCATGGCGCCCGCGATGGCAGGAACGAAGCGGATCGGCATCCTCACGGGCGGCGGCGACGTGCCCGGCCTGAACGCCGTCATCAAGAGCGTGGTCTACCGAGCCACCGAGGTCGGGAACGAGGTCCTCGGCATCCGCCGCGGCTGGGAGGGCCTGACCCACGTCCGCCCGGAAGGCGGTCTCGACGCCGGACTACCTGCGTCCCCTCGACCGCTCGAACACCCGGACGATCGACCGGACCGGCGGCACGATCCTGCACACGTCCCGGACGAACCCGCGCCGCATGCGCGCGGCCGGTCTGCCGCCCTGGCTCGACGAGGCCGAACGGGCTCGCTACGCGACGGGCGAGGACGCGTTCGACCTGACGCCACTCGTGCTGCAGCATCTCGAGGCGCTCGGCATCGACGTGCTGGTCACCATCGGCGGCGACGACACGCTCTCGTATTCGCAGGTGCTCGTGAACGAGGGCGTCCCGCTCGTCGCCATCCCCAAGACGATGGACAACGACGTCCAGGGCACCGAGTACTGCATCGGATTCTCGACCGCGATCACCCGCGCCAAGGAGGCGATCAACCGGCAGCGCACGACGCTCGGGTCGCACGAGCGGATAGGCGTGTTCCGGATCTTCGGCCGCGATGCCGGCTTCTCCGCGTTGTACACGGCATACGTGACGTCCGGTCGATGCGTGATCCCCGAGGCGCCGTACGATCTCGATGCCCTCGCCGAGATCCTGGCCGCCGACCACAAGGCGAACCCGAGCCACTACGCGTTCGTGATCACTGCCGAGGGCGCGATCTGGAAGGGCGCCCAGATGGCCGACGTAGGCGAGACCGACTCCTTCGGCCATCGACACAAGGCCAACGTCGGCGAAGCCCTCGCGTACGAGCTACGCGCCCGGACCGGGATCGAGACGCTCGCGTCCGAGCTCACGTACGACCTGCGATCCGGCGAACCCGACTCGATCGACTCGATGGTGGCGACGACGTTCGCGAACGTCGCGATGGACCTGGTCGAGGCCGGCGAGACGGGCCGGATGGTCGCCATCCAGGATGGCAAGTACGCCCACACCCACCTGCCCGACCCGACGCTCGGGCCGCGCAAGGTCGACGTGCCGGTCATGTACAACGTCGCCCGCTTCCGGGCGCGCTACGACGGGAAGCTCGGCGATCCCATGCTGCTGGTGGGCCTCGACTGACGCGCTCTCCCGCCGGCGGTCAGTCCAGGGTGAAGCCGGCGAACAGGATCGATGCCAGCGCGAAGGCCAGGGCCAGGTTGAGGACCGTGGCGGCCGCGAACACGAGGACGGGTTTGACGCCCGCCTCCCGCAGCGACGACACGCGGAACTCGAGCCCGATGCACACGAACGCCAGGATGAAGAAGATCGTCCGCAGGTCGGTGCCGGCGACGCGGACGATGTCCGCGGCATTGTCGACGCCAGACCCGTTGATGAACCAGGTCGCGATCGCCGAGGCGGCGATGAACCCGAGGATGAATTTCGGGAACCGGGTCCACAGGACGCCGAGGCTGACCGTGGCGCCCGGCTGACGCTCGACGCGATAGACGAAGTAGACCGTCAAGAGGAAGGCCACCACGCCCATCATGGCGTTCTGCGTGGCCTTCACGATCGCGGCGATCCGGAGGGCATCGTCGCCGACGATCGACCCGGCCGCCGTCACGGCCGCCGTCGTGTCGATGTTGCCGCCGATCCAGGCGCCGGCAACGGCCTGGGAGAGCCCGAGTTGCTCGGCCAGCCACGGCTGGATGAAGATCGAGGGCAGCGCGAAGGCGATGACGAGGCTCGCCACGTAGGCGAGCTGCTCCTTCTTGGCCGTCACCGCCCCGGCCGCGGCGATGGCGGCGGACACCCCGCAGATGGAGACGCCGGCCGCGAGCAGGGCGCGCAGCTTCGTGTCGATCCCGAGGGCGCCGGCGAGGAACCACGTCGCGAGGAAGACGGTCGTGATCAACACGATCGACTGGATGATCGACGGGACGGCAGCCTGGGCGATCAGCGCGAGGTTGATCGAGGCCCCGAGCAGCACCAGCCCGGTCTTGATGAAGAACTCGGTCCGGAACGCGGCGTTGAGCTGATCGCGCACGCCGAGGGCCTGGAGGACGGCGCCGCCGATCAGTCCGACGACGATCGCGTACACGGGGAATTCGATCGACTTGACGAATGCGACGTCCGGGAACCATGTCGGCACGTTCGTGTCCAGGAACCGGACGAGCAATGCCAGGCCGACGACGATCAGCGCCGAGATGGCGGCGCGGATCCACCAATCGGCGTTGCGCGGCGCGTCGATCGCGACGTCGGGACGCAGGGTCGCCTCGAGAGTCACGGGACCATCCCCTTGGTGATGACCCCGGCCAGGACGAGGATCAGCAGGACGAGCCCGACGATGGTCGCGGCCCAGTCCTCGTTGATACCGGTTCGCGGGGCTCGCTGAACCTCGTCAGACGGCTCGGTCACGGGCGTCCCTCCGTCGGCGCTGGCGTGGGTTTATTCTACTAATCACATAGGAGTAGTCGACGTGCCGGACACCAGTGTATCGAACCTGGATGGCTCGTCGTGCGACGGCTCCGCAGGCGCGCGTGGCCACGACCGCTACGACTCGAGGCCCGACAACCCCCGGATGGCCCGCGCGAGGGCGGACATGTCGTCGTCGCCATGGCCCTGGGCCACAAGCCCGGACTCCAGCTGGGCCGCGAGGGCGGTGACCGGCAACGACGCGCCGAGCTGCGCCGCGAGCTCCAGCGCGATCCCGAGGTCCTTGCGATGGAGCGCGACCTTGAATCCCAGGGGGTAGTCGTTGGCGAGCATCCGGCCACTGCGGTTGGCCAGGACCCAGCTCTGGGCCGCGCCGCCGCCGAGCGCCTCGACCACCTGCTCGACGTCGAGGCCCGCCCGGATGGCCAGCACGATGCCCTCGGCGACACCCAGGTACGTGCCGGCGAGGATGACCTGGTTGACCGCCTTGACCGCCTGCCCGGCACCGATCGGCCCGACGTGGGTGATGGTCTTGCCCATCGCGGCGAGCACCGGCCGGGCGCGCTCCACGTCCTCGGCGTCGCCGCCGACGAAGATCGTCAGCGTCGCCTTCTGGGCGCCCTCGCTGCCGCCCGAGACCGGCGCATCGACCATCGCGAGGCCCCGTTCGCGCAGGCGCGCCGCGAAGTCCCAGCTCCCCGACGGGGCGATGGTCGAGCAATCGATGATGAGGGTCCCCTCGCGCGCGCCCTCGACGATGCCGGCGGGCCCGAAGATGACAGCCTCGACGTCCGGCGTGTCCGACACGCAGACCACGACGATGTCGGACCCGGCCGCGACCGCCGCGGGCGTCTCGGCGAACGTTGCGCCCGCGTCGGCGAGCTGCGGGGCGCGGCCGGCGGTCCGGTTCCAGCCCACGACCGGGAAACCGGCACGGACCAGGTTGGCGGCCATCGCCGCGCCCATCGTCCCGAGTCCGACGAAGCCGATCCGTTCCACGACCACCTCCCGCGCCGTGTCGGGCAGGGGACCCTGACCACGGCGGAGGTCGATCGTACCGCGTCGGTCCGCGTGCGTCGGGCCTACTTGGTGATTGTGAACGGAGCGACGGCGAGCGACGTGTAGCCGTCGTCGAGCAGGTAGTGGGCATCGTACTCCCCGGCCGGGAGCGGCCAGTCCCCTTCCCCGTTCGCGTCGATCGTCACGCTGCCCTGGACGACCTGGCCCGTGTAGACGTAGAAGAGGTACGAGTCGACGAGCGGGTCTGCGTCGCGCTCGTAGATCCCGATCCAGTCCCAGCGCGAGCCGGGCCCGTCTCTCCAGGACGCAACGAACGGCATGGCGGTCTTGACCGATGCCGGCTCGACGGTCAGCGTCGTCTTCGCCCCGACCGCTGCGACCGAGAAGGGCGTCACGGAGACGACCGTCGGGCCGGAGCGCAGCTGGACCAGGTAGTCGCCCGGCGGGAGCGCCGTCGTCGTGAGGTCCGCGGTGCCGTCGAGCGGGTCGGTGAGGGGGGCGGTCTGGAGCGGGTCCACCGTCGCGGAGGCCCCCGTCCCGATGACTGCGACGGTGTCGGCCGGACCGTGGTAGCGGACCTTGACCGGGTCGCCGACCGTGACCAGGCGCTGCTCCACGGCGACGAACGTCGGCGGTAGACGCCGGGCGTGACGGTGAACGTCCCGACGACGCCCCGGTGGTCCGTGCCCCACGGGTCGACGGCGAGGTCGACCTGCGGACCGCCCTGCTCGCCGACGATCTTGACGTCGGTCGTCTTCGATGCGCCGGCCGAGTAGATGATGTCGATGCGGTCCTGCGGATCCTTGTGGTCGGGGTACCCGTCGACGAGCGGCCGGCCGGCCCACCAGGTCAGGCCCGGGTCCTTGACCGGATCGGGATGCAGCTCGCGGTATGCATCGCGGAAGCCGGCCGCCTCGACGGCCGTGCTGACCGGCCAGGCGACCGGGTACAGCAGGTTCGGACGCGAGCCCACGGCCGCCGCGGTCCAGTCGAGGTGGGACGGAGCGTTGAAGTCGCCGGTCAGGAAGGCCGGGATCCCGGCCTCGACGAGAGCGGGCAGGACGTCGAGCCGCTCCTGGACCGCCGGCAGCCGGGTGTCCTGCTCGAGCTCGATGACCTCCTCGACCGTCTTGCCGTCACGCACGTAGTACGGCCCGTACGGGTCGGACGGCAGGTGCACGTTCGCCAACGCGACCACGGCGCCGGGCTCGATCTCGATGAAGACATACCGGCCGTCGGCACCGGGCGGGTCGATGATCGGCAGCTTCGAGACGACCTGTGTCCGGGTGCTGGCATACGGCCAGCCGAGGGCGTCGGCGACCTTCTGCGTGTTGCCCTCGGCTTCCTCGAGGGCGACGACGTCCGGGTCCGCGAGCTTGATCGCCTCGATGATCTTGTCGAAGTCGATCTCGTCGCCGCCGTATTCGATGTTGAAGTCCATCAGCGTGAAGTCGGCCTCGGCCGGCGTCGGGACCGGCGTCGGGGCGGGCGTGGCTGCCGGCGTCGCGGGTGTCGTCGAAGCGGTCGGGCCGGCGGACGGCGCCGAGCTCGGGGTCGCTGGCGCGCAGGCCGTCAGGAGAAGCGTCGCCACGACCAGGAACGACGAGATCCGTGCGCGCACGGGGCCACCTCTTCCGCGTCGATTCGAGGGAGGAGCGGTCAGCGTGCTCACGTCCCCGCTCTGCATCGTAGGCGGGGATGGTGGCCGGCGCCGCGGATGTCGCGGCGCGCGAGCCTACAGCAGGATGGTGAGGACGATCGCCACGAGAGGCGGGACGGCCTGCATCGCGGCCGCGTTCAGGAACCGGCGGTCCGTGGCGAGCAGCACGACACCCGCCAGGACCATGCAGAGACAGGCGAACAGGACGATGGCCGTCCCGGCGGTGACCTCCCCGGCCGCGATCAGGACGAGCCCGGCGACGATGCCCAGGCCGAGGAACAGGTTGTAGAAGCCCTGGTTCAGGGCCATCGGCCGGATGATCTCGGCGTCCGCCTGCGAGGCGACATGGAACCGCGCCCAGACGTTCGGGCGCGACCAGACGATGCTCTCGAAGTAGAAGAACCCGACGTGCATCAGCGCGGCGATCAGCGCGGCGAACTGGGCGATGGGGGACATCGACGCCATCGTACGCCTGCGGCAGATCGAAGATGCCGACGAGACGACCGACGGATAGATTCGAGGCTTGACGAGCGAACCGTAGGGAGGGTCCGGATGTGACCGTCGCTCCATCGAAGCTTTCGGAGCTCCAGACGTTCCTCAAGGACAGGACGGGTCTCAAGGCCGTCTCGATCGGGATCGTCGGGAACTCGAAGCACAAGAGCGGATACCACCTCGGCCACGACCGGATCTTCAAGCACGGCGGGCAGGGGGAGAAGGACTACAGTGTCAAGTCCGATCGCGACGTCGCGGGCCTGTCGGATGCGGCGTCGGCCATGGACATCGGCTCGTTCAAGGGGTTCCGGCGGATGTCCAAGTTCATCGTCTCGGAGGCTCGGGCAAATGCGCCGGACACCCGCGACATCCGGGAGATCATCTATTCGCCCGACGGCAAGAAGGTCCTGCGCTGGGATCGACAGCGAGGATTCGCGTCCAAGCCCAGGGAGGGCGAGGCGGACGACAGCCACCTGACCCACACCCACGTGAGCTGGTATCGCGACAGCGAGAAGCGCGACAAGACCGGTGTCTTCCGACGCTTCTTCGACGGGGGACAGCCGACGGCGCTGGAGAAGGAGCCGAAGAAGCCGAAGCCGAAGAAAGCCAAAGGGAGAGGTCGTGAAGAGCTTCACCGTCCCGCTCGTCCCCGCCATCGCCACCCTGCCGAAGGGCACCCGGCTGTTCGCCGCGAGCGACCTGAAGGAGGTCGCGTTCAACATCGACCCCGGCCGCGACATGCCGTTCCTCGGCGAGCCGATCAAGGGAGTCGCGATGATCCATCGGACCAACGAGGACGGCACGCCGTCGGGCAAGGTCTTCTTCGCCAAGCTTTCGGACCTGAAGAACATCCGACCTGCTTGATATCGAACGGCCCGCCGGTCGATCGGCGTGCCGTTCGCTTTCGGGTGAGCGCTTGGCTCAGCAGTGACGCGGCCTCGCACGCACTAGCAGTGCGTCGGGCCGTCAGGCCACCATGGGGGCACTCCGGGTCCCGTTGTCACACCTCCGTCCGGCGAGACGTCGATCCAATAGTCCTCGGTCGGCTCGTCGACAGGGGCGATGACCCGAACGACCTTCGCCCCCTCGCTGATCGACGTGTCGGTCATGACGAGCCGGGACCCGATCGCAGCCTTGAGGCATGCCGCGCCCATGTCGTTGCCGAACCCGACCGTCTGGGGCTCGGTCGACGACGTCGGATCGATCGCGAACCACGCGAACTCCGCCGGACCCCCGTTGCGGCCGTAGAGGGTGACCATGGCCTGGGGCGGATCCGAGGCGAATGCGTTGCAGCCCGCCAGCGCCATCACACCCATCACTGGGATCAAGGCCGCTCGCAGACCGCCACGCACATCGGGTCTTGAGCGTCCCCAGCTGGGCTTGGCGGCTTGCCTGTCCACGCGACCCCCCGTGCACCTGCCGAGCGACGTGTTGGCCCATCGAGTTTGATGTTGGCGCGCCCGGCGGGACTCGAACCCACGACCTTTAGGTCCGCAACCTAACGCTCTATCCACTGAGCTACGGGCGCACGATGCCGGCGGAGTGTGGCGGAGAGGGAGGGATTCGAACCCTCGATGCAGGTTACCCCACATGGCGGTTTAGCAAACCGCTGCACTAGACCTCTATGCGACCTCTCCGGACCTCGGCGGCGGAAATGCTACCACGGGGTCGACGCCCGGCCGGACGCGGTACCCTCGCCAGCCCGTTCCCTGTCGAATCGAGGGAGATCGATGACCGACGAACCGCGGATCGAGCGCGCCCCGACGACCGAGGAGGAGATGCGCGCCCACACCGTCGGCGAGCTGGTCGTCCATGGGACGACCATCCACCTGGCCGGCTACGACCCTGAGTGGCCGCTCCTCTACGCTCGCGAAGCGATCCGGATCCGAGCCGTTTTGGGCGACCGGGTTCGGCGGCTCGAGCATGTCGGGTCGACATCTGTGCCCGGGCTCGCCGCCAAGCCCGTCATCGACATCGTCCTGGCGGTCCCCGACTCGTCGGATGAGCCGACCTACGTACCGGACATGGAAGCCGCCGGTTACGTCGTTTGGATCCGCGAGCCCGAGTGGTACGAGCATCGGGTCTTCAAGGGCCCCGACACGAACATCAACCTCCACACGTTTACCGACGACGCGATGGGTCTGGCCGAGATCGATCGAATGGTCCTGTTCCGCGACTGGCTCCGCACCCACGACGACGAGCGTGACCTGTACCTGGCGACCAAGCGCGAGCTCGCCGCCCGCGAATGGCGCTACGTCCAGCACTATGCGGACGCGAAGACGGCCGTCGTCGAGGGGATCATCGCGCGAGCGACAGCCAAGGCGACCTATCATGGCTCCGAGGTGACCGATGCTCAGTGAGGAACTCCGAAAGCTCCTGATCGCCCAGATCAGCAGCGAACTCACGGCGCATCAGCTGTACCTGGGGATCGCCCTGTACTTCCAGCGCCAGAGCCTCGACGGCTGGGGCAAGCTCTTCCGGGACCAGTCGGTGGAGGAGGCCCAGCACGCCACGAAGATCATGGACTTCCTGACCGACAACGAGGTCGAGTTCGACCTGCCCGCCCTCAAGGCCACCTCCACCCGGTTCGGATCGGCGCTGGCGGCGGCGCAGCGAGCGCTGGAATCCGAGCGGGCGGTCGCCGCCCAGTTCGACAAGATGGCCGCCGTGGCGGCGGCGAACGGCGACCACCGTGGCCACCAGTTCCTGCAATGGTTCATCGAGGAGCAGGTCGAGGAGGAGGCGAAGATCCAGCACATCGTCGACCTCATCGCCAGTGGCATCAACCTGTTCCAGGCCGAGGCCCTGCTCAGCCAGTTCGAGTAGCCGCAGCAGGCCCGGGCCAACCGCTGTGCATTGACGCACGGGGCGTGCGTGGGCTACCGTCCGCACACGCATGAGCCACTACTTCTACTTTCAACGCCCGGCATGATGGTTCTCGGTCACTAGACCGGGGGCACGGGTCGTGCCGGGCGAACGAGGCAGAGGCAAGTCCTCTGCTTTTTTGTTTGGCCGGCCGATCGACGAGGAGACAGGCACGCGATGTTCGTCGTGATGGCGCCAGGAGCGAGCGAGGCCGACGTCCTTGGCGTCAAGAGCCAGATCCTGGCTGAGGGTCTGAACCCCTTCGAGCACGCCGGAGCCGAGCGCGTGGTGATCGCCGTGGTCGGCGAGATCGGCGGGCGGCGGCCCGTCTTGATCGAGCGCTTCGCGGTGCTGCCCGGGGTCGAGACCGTCACGCCGATCAGCCGGCCGTTCAAGCTGACCTCGCGCGAGTTCCACCCCGAGGACACCGTCATCCGCGTCCTCGACTCGGTCATCGGCGACGGCTCGCTCACGATGATGGCCGGGCCGTGCTCTGTGGAGAGCCGCGATCAGCTGTTCGAGACCGCCGACGCGGTCGCGGCGGCCGGTGCCACGGTCCTGCGGGGCGGCGCGTTCAAGCCGCGGACGAGCCCGTACGCGTTCCAGGGCCTGGGCGTCGAGGCGCTCCGCTACCTCGCCGAGGCGCGCGAGCGGACCGGCCTGCCGGTCATCACCGAGGTGATGGAGCCTAACCAGGTCGACATCGTGGCCGAGTACGCCGACATCCTCCAGATCGGCACCCGCAACATGCAGAACTACTCGCTGCTGCGCGATGTCGGGCGGGTCGCCCGGCCGGTCATGCTCAAGCGCGGCTACGGCGCCACCGTCGAGGAATGGCTGATGGCCGCCGAGTACATCGTCAGCTCGGGGAATCCCAACGTCATCCTGTGCGAGCGCGGCATCCGCACGTTCGAGACGTACACGCGGAACACCCTCGACCTGGCCGCCGTGCCCCTCCTCCACCGGCTGACCCACCTGCCCGTGATCGTCGACCCGAGCCACGCGACCGGCAAGCGCTGGCTCGTCCGGCCGCTCGCGATCGGCGGCGTGGCCGTCGGCGCGGACGGCGTCATGGTCGAGGTCCACCCGGACCCGGACGCGGCGCTCTCGGACGCCGAGCAGCAGCTCGACATCGAAGCCTTCCGCGACCTCATGGCCGCGATCGTGCCAGTGCACGAGCACGTCCGGGGACTCCATGCGGACCGGAGCGTGGTCGGGGCGTCCGGCGGCGCCGGCGACGCCGGCGGGCTGGCCAAGCATTGAGTGCCTCGACCGTCTCCGGGGCCGGTTCCGGTCCGGCAGTCGTCCGCCCGGCCGAGCGGCTGCGCGGCGAGCTGCGGATGCCCGGCGACAAGTCCGTCAGTCACCGCGCCCTGCTGCTCGCCGCGATGGCCGAGGGCGAGAGCCGGATCACCGCCGCCGGCGACGGGGCGGACGTCCGCTCGACCGCCGGGATCGTGCGCGCGCTCGGCGCGACCGTGGAGCGGGTCCGCGAGGACGGCCGGACCGTCGACTACCGCGTGGTCTCGCCGGGCGCCGACGGGCTCCGTCAGCCGACCGACACGCTCGACTGCGGCAACTCCGGCACGAGTCTGCGATTGACCAGCGGGATCCTCGCCGGCCTGCCCATGACGGCGACCCTGGACGGCGACGATTCGTTGCGCGGCCGTCCGGTGGCTCGTATCATCGAACCGCTGCGCTCGATGGGGGCGTTGCTCCGTGCCCGCCAGGACGATTCCCTTCCTCCCCTGACCGTGACCGGTCGTTCCCCGCTGACGGCCATCGACTACACAACCCCGGTCCCGAGCGCTCAGGTGAAGTCGGCGGTCCTGCTGGCCGGCCTCAGGGCGGACGGTCGGACGACCGTCCGGGAGTCGATCGCCACGCGGGATCACACCGAACGGATGCTCCGCTCACGCGGCGTGCCCGTGGAGCGTGGCAGCGGACCGGATCGGGCGGTGTCCTGGACGGTCCAAGGAGGGAAGGCGTTGCAGGCGGTGGATGAGCGAGTGCCGGGCGACGTGTCCGCGGCCGCCTTCTGGCTGGTCGCCGGCTCGATCCATCCCGACGCGGAGCTCACGTTGCGCGACGTCGGCGTCAACCCGACCCGGCGCGCCGTCATCGACCTGCTTCGAGCCATGGGCGCCGAAATCGACGAGAGTCCGGTCAGGCCCGGGGCCGCCTCGGCGGATGACGTCGGCGAGCCCCTGGCCGACCTGGTCGTCCGCTCGGCCGAGTTGCACGGCACGGACCTCGAATCGTCCGACGTCGCCGCGGCCATCGACGAGATCCCTGTCCTGTGCCTGGCCGCCGCCCTCGCCCACGGACCGACCACGATCCGGGGAGCCGGTGAGCTCCGCCACAAGGAGTCCGACCGCCTCGCCGGGATCGCCGCGGGGCTGCGCGCCCTCGGCGCGCGCATCGAGGTCGTCGGCGACGACGTGCGCATCGATGGCGACGCGCTCCTCCGCGGTGCCGCGACCGACAGCCTCGACGACCACCGACTGGCGATGACGTTCGCGATCGCCGGGCTCGTCGCGTCTGGCGCCACGACGATCGAGCGCCCGACGTCCGCTGGCATCTCCTATCCCGGCTTCTTCGACGACCTCGAGAGGGTGCGAGCATGACGAAGCGGGTCGTCCTCATCGGCCACCCCGTGGCCCATTCGCTGTCGGGCGCGATGCAGCAGGCGGCGTTCGATTCGCTCGGCATCGACGCCAAGTACGAGCTGTGGGACCGCGCCCCGATCGAGCTGGCCGAGGCGGTCGCCGAGCTGCGGACGGACGACTTCCTGGGCGCCAACGTGACGATCCCGCACAAGGAGCGGGTCGTGCCGATGGTCGATCGCCTGACCGAAGAGGGGCACGCGACCGGCGCGGTCAACACGATCACCCGCGAGGGCAAGCGCCTGATCGGGCACAACACGGACGTGCCCGGGTTCAAGGTCGCGCTCGACCACCTGGTCGGCAAGCAGAAGATGCCGCGCCAGGCGGTGGTCCTGGGCGCCGGCGGTGGGGCGCGGGCCGTGGTCTACGGCCTCATCACCGAGGGCTTCCAGCGGGTCATCGTCTTCAACCGGCACCTCCATCGGGCCGAGAGCCTCGTCAAGCACTTCGGCCGCAGCGCGTCTCACATGGAGCTGCGCGCGATGCCGTGGCACGAGTCGATCATCGAGGCCGAGCTGGCCAAGACGCGCGTGCTCGTCAATGCCACGTCGATCGGCCTGGCCAGCGACGAGAGCCCGGTCCCGGCCGAGGTCCTGCACGCGGAGCTGCTGGTCCTGGACCTCATCTATGCGAAGACCCGCCTGCTGCGCGACGCCGAAGCGGCCGGTGCGACCGCGAGCGACGGCGAGCTGATGCTGCTCCACCAGGGCGCCGCGGCGTTCACGCTGTGGACGGGGCAGAAGGCGCCGCTCGAGCTGATGCAGGAGCGCCTCGCCGAGGCGCGAGCCGGCGGCCTCCGATCCGCCGAGGGCGAACCAGCCGGGACGCCGGACGGGACGGGCGAACCGACCGCACCCGCCGTCGCCGACTGACGGCGTGCTCGACCACGTCTCGCGAGCCTGACCGATGCCTGCGTTCCGGTTCCTGACCGCCGGGGAATCGCACGGACCGGCGCTGGGAGCGACGATCGAGGGGGTTCCCGCGGGCCTGCCGCTCACGGAGGACGACCTCGCGGTCGACCTCGCCCGGCGGCAGCGCGGCTACGGCCGCGGGGCCCGACAGGCCATCGAGCAGGACCGCGCGCAGATCCTGGGTGGCATCCGCCACGGGCGGACGCTCGGCTCGCCGATCCTGTTGCTGATCCCCAATCGCGACTGGGAGAACTGGACCCGGGTCATGCAGGTCGCGCCACTGACCGACGCTGAGGCCGACGAACTGTTCGCGGCCGCGGACGAGGGCAACAAGCGCGCCACCCCGGTCACACGGGTCCGACCCGGCCATGCCGACCTGGCCGGCGCGCTCAAGTACGGGTTCAACGACGTTCGCGACGTCCTCGAGCGCGCATCGGCGCGCGAGACGGCCGCCCGCGTCGCGGCAGGCGGGGTCGCCCGGGCGTTCCTGCGCGAGCTGGGCATCGAGGTCTGGTCCTTCAGCGCCGAAGTCGGTGGCGTGGCAGTCGACCCGGCGAACTGCACGCGCTCACGCGACGAGGCCGACGAGTCGCCGCTCCGCTGCCCGGACCCCGACGCCGAGGTCCGGATGATCGCGCGCATCGACGAGGCGCGGTCGGCCGGCGACACGATCGGCGGCGTGTTCGAGGTGGTGGTCCACGGGCTGCCGATCGGCCTCGGCTCGTACGTCCACTGGGACAGGCGGCTGGACGCGGCCATCGCCGCGGCCGTGATGAGCATCAACATCGTCAAGGGCGTCGAGTTCGGGCTCGGGTTCGAGCAGACCCGCCGCTTCGGCTCGGCCGTCCATGACGTCATCGAGGGCCGGGGCGACGACGGCCGCTGGGTCCACCGGACGAACAACGCCGGCGGGCTCACCGGTGGCGTGACCAACGGCGAGCCACTCGTCGTCCGTGGCGCCGTCAAGCCCATCTCGACGCTGGCCCGGCCGCTGCCGTCCGCTGACCTCGTGACGGGTGAGCCGGTCGACAAGGCCCACTACGAGCGCAGCGACATCAGCGTGGTGCCCGCGGCGGGCGTCGTCGCCGAGGCGATGGTCATGCTCACGCTGGCCGCCGCCGTCACCGAGAAGTTCGGCGGCGACACGCTCGAGGACGTCCGGACGAATCTCGCGGCCTACCGAAGCGCGCATCGAGCGGGCGCCCGAGGCGCCGGTGGCCGGTGGCCGTCGACCGGCGAAGGCGGCGACCGGCGCGATGGGATCCTCGGCGGGCGAGAGCGAGGCGACGGAGGGCGTCGAAGCGCACGGGTTGACCGGCACGGACGAAGCCGGCTCCGGCGGGGACGACTAGGCCCGCCATGGACGTCGTGCTCGTCGGCCTGCCCGGGAGCGGGAAGAGCGTCGTCGGCAAGCGACTCGCGCAGCGCCATCGGGCGTCCTTCATCGACCTCGACGAGCAGATCGAGTCGGTGACCGGCCGGTCGATCCCCGAGATCTTCGAGCAGCAGGGCGAGGCCGCCTTCCGGACCCTCGAGCGCCAGGCCGTCGCAGCCCTCGGCGCGCCGGATCGCGACCCGACGATCCGCCGGGTCGTCGCGACCGGCGGCGGGGCGGTGGTCGACCCACGCAATCGCTGGCGGCTCTACCGGGGCCGTGCCTCGGTCTGGCTCGACGGGCGGCCGGAGGTGCTGGCCCAGCGACTCCGCCGGTCGCCCCACGTCCGCCCCCTCGTCGCCGGCCGCGATCCGATCGGGTCGATCCGGGACCTGGCCGGCAAGCGCGAGCGCTTCTACGCCGCGGCCACGATCCGCACGTCCGGTGTGGCCGAGGTTCGCGGGGTGGTCGAGACGCTCGACAACCGCCTCGACGCGCTCGGTCCGATGATCGCGATCCAGGGCGCGACCCTCCTCCATGCGGAGACGCCGATCGGGCGCTTCGTGCTGGGTGAAGGCATCGCGCACGACGCGCTGGTCGATGCGCTCGAACGGCTGTCGGCACGCCGGGCCATCCTCGTCTCCGAGCCAGGCGCCTGGGCGGCCGTCGGGCAGGGCCTGTCCGACGCCCTCGAAGCCTCCGGCGTGCGTGTCGTGAGCGTGATGCTGCCCCAGGGTGAGGACGCCAAGCGCCTTGCCGTCATCGAGACCGCGTCACGCGAGCTCGCCCGCCTGCGAGTCGAGCGCGGCGAGCCTCTCGTCGCGATCGGCGGCGGCGCGCTCGGCGATGCGACCGGGTTCCTCGCGGCGACCTATCTCCGCGGCATCCCGATCATCCACGTCCCGACGACGCTCGTGGCCCAGATCGACTCGTCGATCGGCGGCAAGACCGGGGTCGACCTACCAGAGGGCAAGAACCTGGTCGGTGCGTTCCACCAGCCGGCCGCGGTCATCATCGACGTCACCGCCCTGCGGACGCTGGCGGAGCGGCAGCGGCGAGCGGCCCTGGGTGAGGCGGTCAAGATGGCCGCCCTCGGCGACACGCGCCTGTTCGAGCTGCTCGAGGAGTCGGGCCCGGCGATCGCGCGCGGCGACGCGTCGGCGTTCGAATCGGGCGCGGTCGCCGAGGTCGTCGAGCGATGCGCCTGGGCCAAGGTGGCGGTCGTGCTGACGGACGAACGCGAGCGCGAGACGGGCGGCGGGCGCATCACGCTCAACCTCGGCCACTCCCTCGGCCACGCCCTCGAGGCCGCCGGCGGGTACGGCGGGCTGCTCCACGGCGAGGCGGTCGCGTACGGGTTGCGGGCGGCGTGCCGGATCGGCATCGACCTCGAGGTGACGCCGCCCGAGCGGGTGGAGCGGATCGGCCGCCTGCTCGACACGCTCGAGCTCGCGCGCGAGCCGCTCCCCTACCCGATCGAAACGGTCCTCGACCACCTCGCGACCGACAAGAAGCACGCCGGCGGCCACCTGCGCTGGGTCCTGCCGACCGCGGACGGCGTCACGATCAGGGCGGACGTCGAGCCGGACGTCGTGGCCCGCGCCGCAGGGTCGCTGCTGGCGGCCGGGAGTCCCCGATGACGGCCGTGCTGGTCCTCGAGGGCCCGAACCTCAACCTGGTCGGCACCCGCGAGCCCGAGATCTACGGACACGAGTCGCTCGACGAGATCCACGCGGGAATCGCCGCGCGGGCGGCCGAACTCGGCCTGACCGTCGACTTCTTCCAGTCGAACCACGAGGGTGCGCTGATCGACCGGCTCCATCGCCGCGACTTCGACGTCGCGATCGTCAACGCGGGCGGCCTGACCCACACGAGCGTCGCTCTCCGCGACGCGTTGCTCGCCATCCAGCGGCCATTCATCGAGGTCCACCTGTCCGACCCGGCCACCCGCGAGCCGTTCCGCCACGTCAACTACCTCCACGACATCGCGCTCGAATCGATCGTCGGGCAGGGCGCCCGCGGCTACCACCTCGCAATCGAGGCGATCGCCCGCCAGTCCGGGGGCACCCGTGCCTGACCGTCCGCCCGAGACGGCCGAGCTGCGCCGGCTGCGACGCAAGATCGACGCCCTCGACCGCAAGCTGGTCGGGCTGCTGAACGAGCGCGCCGAACTGGCCCGGGACGCCGGCCGCGAGAAGGCGAAGGTCGGGCGACGGGCGATCCGCGATGCGGAGCGGGAGCGCGAGGTCCTGCTCCGGGTCTCGATGGCGAACCACGGACCGATGCCCCAGGCCGACCTGCTCGCCGTCTACCGGCGGCTGATGGCCGCGACGCGCGCGCTCGAGGCCGGCGATCGCGCCCGTGGCGATGGGGACGGCGACGACTGACCCGGGCACCGGCCCGCTGACGCGTTTCGCACCGGCCCCGACCGGCTTCCTGCACCTCGGCCACGTCGCGAACGCGGTCTGGGTCTGGGGGACCGCCCGGGCTGTCGGCGGCCGGGTGCTGCTGCGGATCGAGGATCACGACCGGCAGCGCAGCCGGCCTGAATACGAGGCTGCGCTGACCGAGGACCTCGAGTGGCTGGGGTTCCGCGCGGATCTCGGACCCGTCCGCCAGTCCGGGGACGACGCCGCCTACCGGGAAGCCCTGGCGCGGCTCGAGGCGCAGGGCGTCGTCTACGGCTGCGACTGCTCGCGGTCCACCTTCGACACGTGGGAGGAAGAGCACGGGGAGCCGTGGGCCGGACCGGGCTGCCCCGGCCGGTGCCGGGATCGCGCGATCGACGGGCCCGTGCTCAGGGTCGCGCTCGGCGGTGGGTCGGAGACCTGGATGGACGGCATCGTCGGGCCGTGCGCCGGAGACGTCGCACCGGCGGGCGACCTGGCGATCCGTGACCGCCACGACGACTGGACGTACGGGTTCTGCGTCGTCGTCGACGACCTGCGCCAGGGCGTCGACCTCGTCATCCGCGGCCGCGACCTGCTCGAGGCGACCCCGGCGCAGATCCGCCTCGGCCGGCTCCTGGGCCGTGACGCGCCGCCGGTGTACCACCACCACCGGCTGATCCGGCGGCCGGACGGGTCGAAGCTCTCGAAGGCCTCGGGCGACACGGGCGTCCGCGAGTTGCGCGAGGCCGGCGAGTCCGCCGAGGCCGTGATCGCGATGGCCGCCGAGGCGTCCGGCTGGGTCGAACCCGACTGAACGGGCGCGGCCTCAGGCGGGCTCGGTGCGGTCCTCGATCTCCCAGGCGTGGTCCAGGGCATGCCAGGCGATCCGCCGTGCCGCGTAACGAGCGGTCCACCGGCGATCCGCGAGTGGAGACCCGTCCGACGGCCTACGAAGGACCCGGACTATCGCGGCCCGTTCGGCCTCGACGGTGGCGCGGTCTGCGGAGGACGGCGTCGGGAGCTTGAGGCCGATCTCGCGCGCATACGCGTGGTCCGCCTCGATCACGTGGCCGACCATCTTGTCGCGATCGCGGCCGCCGCCACGCGGCCCCTTGCGGAGCTCGGCCGGCGCCGCCGCGACGATGCGATCGAAGATGACCCAGGCCGCCTCGACCAGGCTCGCCAGCCGCTTTGCCTCGGCTGCGGTCGTGGGCCGGCGGTCGGCGTCGGTGATGGCCGATGGGACGCCGAAGTCCGTGCCGGCGCCGCCGGCCACCGAGTCGATGGTGTCGAGGTCAGCGGCAGAGACGATGGGGAGCGTGAGGCCGGCCTCGCTCGCGACGACCTCGTAGCGGGGTCGATGGTCGATCAGCGACTCGATCGCGAGCGCGGCGTCCTTGCCGCCCCGGCTCCAGCCGGGCCAGTCGATGGCCCAGACGAACGTCTTCTTGGCACCGACTTCCACACCGATCTCGATCCGTGCCATGTCGCGAGGATAGCCCGTGACGTCAGGCGCAGCCGACCCCTGGTGGGAGGCGACCCCATCGTTCGAACGTCCCGGCCGACGTCCGGACGTAGACGGCGTCGCCCGGTGCGACCGTGAATACGTGCCAGTCAGACGTGTGGTATCCGGTGTCCACGGCGCCCTCGGGTAGCGCGACGTCGAGATCGAACGGTTCGAGCGCGTGATCCGCGAGCACACCGAGCGGGTCTCGGATGTACTGGTCTCCGTCGAGCTGCAGGAACACCGCGGACTCCCAGCCGCAGTGCCCGGGTCCGGGGAGGGCCCGGATCGTCGCTGCCGGGACGGGCGCCCCCTCGGCGCCGAGCCAGAGCGTCTGGTCCGAGGTGAGGCCGTCCGCCGGATCGAACTCCGAGGGATCGCATGCCCGGATCCCGGCGATCTGCCAGCCGATGTCGGTCGGTAGCCCCACGAGCTGGTCCGAACTGACCGCGACGGCCTTGCGCCGACCATCGACCAGGTAGTCGTGGCGTGCCCAGTGGCCCTCGACAACGGCTGGTTCGAAGCCCTTGGCCGGGAACGATGCGAAGCCGCCGTATTCGAGGAGGCCCCGGAGCGCAGAGTCCGGATCCGTCGCCGACGGGCCCTGGCCCGCGCCGAAGCCCTCCACCTCGCCGCCGATGTCGGCGACGGCCCCATCGCAGTCGAGCTGGCCGGCGAGGTCCGCCACCCTGGACGGGGCGGGCTGGATCGTCGCGGCGGCGGTCCGGATCGGTTCGACGCCGGCCGGACTCGGGTCGAACCCGGCGATCGAGCCGAAATACTGGCCCGGTCCGGCAAATGGGTCGACGGGACCGACGACGATGCAGACGTACCGGTCGGTCGGGCCAGACGTGGGCCACGGCGCACCGCCCGATGGGCCGGGCATCGGCGGTTGCCGGTAGTCGGCGGACATGATGACGACGAGGGCCGGGGCATCGCTGTCCAGCGGTGGCTCGCGTCCCGTGAAGCTTGGGAGGTAGCGGCGGACGTCGCGCGCATGGGCGACCTCGAATGCAGACTCCGCCTCGGCCGACCCGAGACACGCCGTGAACCTCGGATCGCCCCGGAACGCGGACGGGTCGGGCCACCCGACGGCCGCTGTCGACGGCGGCGGCGAGGACTCATCGACAGTCGTTCGGAGGCCGTCGATGTCGACGTCTGAGTAGAGGTTCGGCGCGCCGTCGACCAGGATGCAAACTGATCGGTGCGACGGCGGCGGCGCGGTCACAGGGGCACTCGGCGTTTCGGATGCGTCGGCGGGACCTGGCGGCAGCAGTCCGACGCTCGGCACGACGCCGGCAGCGAAGACGACGACGAAGCCCGGCGAGTCGACGTCGAGCTCAGGCGCGAGGAGCATATTCGGGAGGTATCGCTGGTAGTCCCTGGCGTGGGTCATCTCGAAGGCGTATTGCACCTCGCCGGCCCCCCCGAAGCACGCGGTCAGGCGAGGATCGCCGGCGAATGCCGCAGGGTCCGGTGGGACAGGCGACGGACCGCCGGAGATCCGCGGCCCAAGGACGATGCCGATGGCGACGGCCACCACGAGGACGGCCGCGACAGCCCCAGCGAGCCACGGCCGGCGCCCACTCGTCCGGCGCGGCGGCAGGAGCGCGATCTGCCCGGTCACCGACTCCAGTGTCTCGGCCTCGACCGTACCGCGTTCCCGAAGCCATCGCTGGACCCGCGGTTCGAAGTCGTCGGTCATCGTCGGTCCTCGGCGTCGTAGGCCGCCCGCAGTCGGTCCATCGCGTGATGGACGCGCGACTTGACGGTTCCCTCCGCGATCCGCAGGTGGGCCGCGGTCTCGGCGACCGGCAGTCCCCAGAAATGATGCAGCGTCAGCAGCACGCGGTCGTCGACCGACAGGGCGCGGAACGCGCGCGCGAGCGTGCGGCGTTCCACTTCGCGCTCCATGTCGCCGGGTGCCCCGGGCTGGGTCACGTCGAGCTCGACCACGCGTCCTCGCCGACCCGCGATGCGCGTGGCGGCGCGGATCACCTGGCGCCGGAACCAGGCCGGGAACGCGTCCGGCTCTCGGAGCGATCCGATGCCGAGCCAGGCCGACAGGAGCGCCTCCTGGACCGCATCGGCACCATCGGCACGCGACCCGGTCAGGATCGTGGCCGAGCCGATCGCAGCGCCGAGGTCCGGTTCGACCAGGGCGCGAAACGCCTCGCGATCGCCATCCTTCGCGGCCGCGACGAGGAGCGTGAGTCGAGACGGTGATGCGTCCAGGACGGCCTCCATACCGATGAGTGCATGCTCGGGCCGGTTTGGTTCGATCTTCGACGGTCGGACGAGGCGAGCGACGTTTCTGCGACGTCGACCAGATCCGGTCAGGCGGCCCCGGTCTTCGCGCGCAGCTGGGTCACGAGGCGAGCGAGCGCGTCGATGTCGTGGCCATCGGGCCCGAGGGCGTCGACGAGGGCGGAGGCGACGATGACTCCGTCCGCGCCGGCCTTCGCGATCGCGCGGACGTGAGCCGGCTTGCTGACGCCGAAGCCGACCGCGACCGGGACCGGCGAGGCGGCCTTCACGTCCCGCACGAGGCGGCCCACCGACGACGGCAGGCTCGTCCGAGCGCCGGTCACACCGACGAGCGAGACGCAGTACAGGAATCCGCCGCTCCGTGCCGCGATCGCCGCGCGCCTCGCCGGCGGCGTCGTGGGGGCCACGAGGTAGACGACCGCAAAACCGACGTCGCGGGCAACGGTTTCGAACGGCGCGCCCTCGTCGGGCGTCAGGTCGGCGACGATCAGTCCGGCCGCACCCGCGCCCGCGAGTCGACGCGCGACGGCCGCGCCGTCGCCGCCACCGATGACCTGGTTCGCGTAGCCCATCGGCACGAGCGGCAGGTCCGGACGGGCCGCGCCGATCCGCTCGATGAGCCGGAGCGAGCCCTCCAGCGTCGCGCCGGCCCGCAGGGCGACCCCCGACGCCCGCTGGAGCGTGGCGCCATCGGCGAGCGGGTCCGAATACGGGAGCCCGACTTCGAGGATGTCGGCACCGGCATCGGCTGCCGCCAGAGCGATCCGCAGGCTCGTGTCCGCGTCGGGGTAGCCCGCGACGATGTACGGGATCAGGGCCGCGCGACCCTCATCGCGGGCCCGTGCGAACGCGGCCGCGATCCGTCGCGCGCCCCCGGTCTCGTTCGTGCCGGTCGTTGCGGTCGCGGTCGTCATCGCGCTGCCACGTCCGTGCTCGCTCCCGCTTCGAAGGCCGCGACCACCGCCTTCGGTGCCGTGCGGCGCCAGGCGCAGACGATGACGTCGCGGACGATCGACGGGTCGAGCGCGTCGAGCCGCACGCTGACCCACCCGAACCGGCCGACGTATGGCGCCGCGGAGACGGCGTCCGGGAACGCGGCGATCAGGTCGGCCTGCTGGTCCCGATCCGTGCGGATGCTCGCGCCGCCACCCTCCTGTCCCGTGATCAGGTAGATCTTGCCGCGGACCCGGAACGTGACGTCGCCGGCGTGTTCGGCATCGCCCCAGGTCTCCTGTTCGTGGGTCTCGGGCAGGGACAGGCAGAACGAGCGCAACTCGTCGATGTCTATGGCGCGCTCTCCCACGGCTCCACGTCGGCGAAGCGCTCGAGCGCCGCGAGGTCCTTGTCGCCGCGCCCCGAGAACCCGACGAGCATCAGGACCTCGTCGGGCCAGCCGCCGCCGAGCCCGCCGACGCCGGCCAGCAGTCGCGGCAGCGCGGCGATCGCATGCGCGGTCTCGAGTGCGGGCAGGATGCCCTCGGTGCGGGTGGTCGTCTTCATCGCGGCCACGGCGTCGCGATCGGTGGCCGAGGCGACCTCGATCCGGCCGCCTTCCGC
Source organism: uncultured Chloroflexia bacterium (assembly GCA_963767165.1). Lineage (GTDB taxonomy): Bacteria > Chloroflexota > Limnocylindria > Limnocylindrales > CSP1-4 > SPCO01. The sequence goes on from CAVYCV010000001.1 coordinate 221,356, forward strand.
GAGCGCCGCCAGTTGCGGCCCGATGCCCGGATAGTCGAGGCCGGCGGAGGCCGAGTGCGCCTCGACGACCTGGCCGTCGCGGTCCTGGAGCATCAGCGAGCGCGAGCCGTGCAGGATGCCGGGCGTGCCGCCCAGGATCGCCGCGGCGTGGCGCCCGGTCTCGATCCCGTCGCCGGCCGCCTCGACGACCGCGAGCCGGACCGTCGGCTCGCCGATGAACCGCGCGAGCAGGCCTATCGCATTCGAGCCACCCCCGACGCAGGCGACCGCGACGTCGGGGAGGCGGCCCTCCAGCTCGAAAAGCTGGGCCGCCGCCTCGTCGCCGATCCGGCGCTGCAGGTCGCGCACGATCGTCGGATACGGGTGCGGTCCCATCGCCGAGCCGAGGACGTAATGGGTGGTCTCGACATTCGTGACCCAGTCGCGCATCGCCTCGTTGACCGCGTCCTTGAGCGTGGCCGTGCCCGAGGTGACAGAGCGGACCTCAGCACCAAGCGCACGCATGCGCAGGACGTTGGGCCCCTGGCGCTCGATGTCCTCGGCGCCCATGTAAACGACGCACGGGAGGTCGAGCAGGGCACACGCGGTCGCCGTCGCGACGCCGTGCTGGCCGGCGCCGGTCTCCGCGATGACCCGCGTCTTGCCGAGACGCCGTGTGAGCAGCGCCTGGCCCAGCGCGTTGTTGATCTTGTGCGCGCCGGTGTGGGCGAGGTCCTCGCGCTTGAGGTACAGCCGCAGGTCCGGGATCCGGGTCTCGGCGGATCGGCGACCTGTTGACGAGGCGCCCGCCAGCCTCGTCGCCTCGATTAGGACAGCCGCGGCCAGGCGATCCGCCCGATAGATGGGCGTCGGCCGGCCGGCAAATCGCTCGAGGAGGCTGCGCAACTCCGCCCAGAAGACCGGGTCGTGGCGGAGGGCGTCATACGCCGTCTCGAGCTGCTCGAGCGCAGCCATCAGGGTCTCGGGGACGTACCGGCCCCCGAAGTCGCGCTCCATCCCCCACCGACCTGCGCCGTCCGCGTCGATCAGGCCCGCCGCCACCGGCGTCGGGCCGAACGGGGTGTTCGGGCGGTCGTCGCGCGCGGCCCGGGCACGCTTGGCGAACAGCGCGACGAGATACGGATCCTTGACCGGCCGTTGGCCGGGCTCGCGCGGGAACTCGACGCCCGACGCGACGTCGACGCCGACCGCGGGGACGTCGCGAAGAGCGCCAGCGACGTTGTCCGGCCTGAGGCCACCGGCCAGGGTGACCGGCACGTCCCGGGCGACCGCGGCGGCCAGGGCCGTCGACGCGCGCTGGCCTGTGCCCCCTGGATACTGGCCGCCGGCCGTGTCGAGCAGCAGCCGCTCCGCGCCGGCCGCGAGGTACGCCCGGCCGCGCTCGGCGATCCGCGACGCGGCCGCCGTCACGTCCGCGGGCGCCTCGGCCGGCAGGTGCAGCACCTTCCAGACGGGTCGTCCGATCGCGGCGACCACGTCGACCGGCTCAGTGCCGCTGAGCTGGATGGCATCGGGGTCGACCGCCGCGACGATGGCCGCGAGGGTCTCGGTAGTGGCATCCGCAGTGATCGCGACGAGCCGAGGTCTGGGGCCGGAGGCCGTCAGATCGCGCACGGCCCGGGCGAGCTCCGCCGCCTGGTCGATCGACAGCTCGCGGGGCGTCCCCGGCACGAGGTTCAGGCCGAGCGCATCGGCGCCGGAGGAGGTCGCCGCGACCGCGCTCCCGATGTCCCCGACCCCACAGATCTTGACGAACGGCCGGCGCGCCTTGTTGGCGGGATCGTTCGGGACGGCACCCGCTCCCACGAATGCGCGTGCGGCCGCGGTCGGATCCGGCGAGCGCATCAGCGCTTCGCCCACCAGCGCGCCATCGAACCCTTGCGCCCGCCAGCGCGCGATCGTGTCGATGTCGCGGACCCCCGATTCGGCGATGACGAGGCGATCGTCGGGGACGAGCGACCGCATCCGGCCGGCGCGCTCGGGATCGACCGTCAGCGTCCGCAGGTCGCGATTGTTGAGCCCGATCAGCCGGGCGTCGGTCTCGAGCGCCAGGCGGAGCTCGCGTTCGTCGTGCGCCTCGACGAGCGGCTCGAGCCCGAGCGCGAGAGCACCGTCCACGAGCGCGCGCAATCGACGCTTGGAGGGGTGCAGGACGACCAGGATGAGCACGGCATCGGCTCCGGCCGCGCGCAGCAGGCCCAGCTGACGGGCGTCGACCACGAACTCCTTGGCGAGCACCGGGATCGAGACCGCGGCCCGGACGGCGCGCAGGTCCTCGACGGAGCCGCCGAACCAGTGCGGCTCGCACAGGACGGAGATCGCGGCGGCGCCACCGGCCTGGTAAGCGCGGGCTCGCGCGATGATGTCCTCTCCGGTCCCCGCGATCCGTCCGGCAGAGGGTGAGGCACGCTTGATCTCGGCGATCAGGTGGAGGCCAGGCGCGAGGAATCGATCCACGAACCCGCGTGGCGGGGGCGCGTCCGCAACGGCTCCGTCGGCGGATGGGCTCCGGAACATCGCCTCCAGGTCGTCGCGTCGCCTGGCCGCGATCTCGTCCACGACATTGCGGGCACGACCGCCGGCCCGGGCCGTCCCGCCGCTCGCCACCCTGGCGGGTCGCGGCGCGAGGGTCGCGGTCACGCGGTGACTCCGGCCGCCTCGGCGGCGCGCCGCTCCGCGCGCAGTCGCTCGAGCAGCTCGAGGCCGAGCCCGGCATCGATGGTCAGCCCGGCCCGCTCGATCCCCTCCTCCATCGATCCGACAGCATCGCCGACGAGCAGAGCGGCCGCGGCATTGAGGACGACGACGTCGCGTCGGGCCCCAGGTTCGCCGCGCAGGACGGACTCGACCATCCGGGCGTTGTCGTCGGCGGTCCCGCCCGCGAGCTTCGCGGTCGGCGTGGCGACGAAGCCCAGCCGCGAGGCCGGGATCTCGTGCCGCACGACCCCGTCCGGACTGACGTGATAGAGGACGCCGGTGTCGTCGAGCGGCAGCTCATCGATGCCGGCGCCGTGGATGACGAACGTCTTCTCGGTCCCGAGCCGCTGCGCGACCTCCGCCATGCGCGACGCGGTCGAGGGGTCGGCGACGCCGAGCAGCTGGCGCGTGGTGCCGGCCGGGTTGGTCAGCGGACCGAGGAGATTGAACGCGGTCCGCACGCCGATCTCCTTGCGGGTCGGCCCGGCGTGCTTCATCGCCGGGTGGAAGTTTGGCGCGAACATGAAGGCGAACCCGACGTCCTTGAGGGCCTCTCCGGCGGACGCCGCGTCATGATCGATCCGGATGCCGAGCGCGTCGAGGACGTCGGCCGAGCCTGCCTTCGACGTCATCGCCCGGTTGCCATGCTTGGCGACGGGGATGCCGGCGGCGGCCGTGACGAGCGCCGCGGTCGTGGAGATGTTGAACGTCCCGCTTCCGTCACCGCCGGTCCCGACGACATCGATCGCGCCCGCCGGCGCCTCGACATGGAGCACTCTCTCGCGCATCGCCGTCGCGAAGCCCGCCAGCTCGTCGACGGTCTCGCCGCGCATCCGCAGGCCCATCAGCAACGCCGCCAGCTGCGCGGGCGTCGCCTCGCCGTCCATCACGGCCCCCATGGCGAGGCGTGCCTCGTCGATCGTGAGCGTCCCGCCGTCGACGATGGTGACGAGAGCGGCCCGGACCTGGTCGCTCACCCGACCACCTCCGGCGTCTCGGCCATGCCCGCCGTCGCGAATGTGCCGCTCGCCGCGTCGAGCAGCCCCGCCTCGCCCTCGCCCGCCTGACGGAGGAAGTTGGCGAGCAGGTGCGGCCCGTCGGGCGTCAGCACGCTCTCGGGATGGAACTGGACGCCTTCGAGGGGCAGCGTCGCGTGCCGGATGCCCATGACGACGCGATCGACCTCGCTCATCGCGGTGACGCGCAGCTCGGGCGGCAGCGTCGCCGGGTCCACCACCAGCGAGTGGTAACGGGCGGCCATGAACGCGGGCGGCATGCCCTCGAGAAGGCCGGCGCCGTCATGGGTGACCTCGGACGCCTCGCCATGGACGAGCGTCGGCGCGCGGATGATCGAGCCCCCGAACGCGACCGCCATCGACTGCATCCCGAGGCAGACGCCGAGGACCGGGATCTCGCGGGCGGCCGCGACCTTGATCGCCTCGACCGAGATGCCGGCGTCGTCCGGGTCGCCAGGGCCCGGCGAGATGACGATGCCGCGCAGCCGGACGTCGGGATCGTCGGCCATGGCCTCGACGCCGAGTCGGTCGATGGCGTCGTTGCGGACGACGCGCACGTCGGCGCCGGCCGCCTGGAGCAGCTGGACGAGGTTGAACGTGAAGCTGTCGTAGTTGTCGACGACCAGGATCACGGCCGGACCCCGGCGGTCGGTTCGGGCTCCGGCTCGGCCGCGGGGGCGTCGGGCACGCCCGCGGCGAGGTCGATGGCGCGGCGTAGCGCGGCCGCCTTGTGGTCGGTCTCCTCGAACTCGCGCTCCGGCACGGATCCGGCCACGATACCGGCGCCCGTGTGGACGTGGGCCTGGCCGTCCTTGAGCACGGCGCTCCGGATCGTGATGGCCGTGTCCATGTTGCCGTCGTAGCCGAGATAGCCGACGGCGCCGCCGTACAGCCCGCGTCGCTCGCCCTCGGCGGCGGCGATCAGCTGCATCGCGCGGACCTTCGGGGCGCCCGACAGGGTGCCGGCGGGGAAGACGGCACGAAGGGCGTCGAGCGCATCGAGGTCGGGTCGCAGGCGACCTTCGACGTGCGAGACGAGATGGAGGACGTGGCTGTAGCGCTCGACCTCCATGTACTTGCTGACCGTCACGGTCCCGGCCCGGGACACGCGCCCGAGGTCGTTGCGCCCGAGGTCCACGAGCATCACGTGCTCGGCACGCTCCTTGGGGTCCTTCTGGAGCTGCTCGGCCAGCAGGGCGTCCTCGCGCGCATCGACACCACGCGGCCGGGTGCCGGCGATCGGGTGCGTCGTGAGGCGGTCGCCCTCGACGCGGAGGAGCAGCTCCGGCGATGCGCCGACGACCTCGAACGACGGGGTGCGCACGAAGAACAGGTACGGACTCGGATTCACGCGGCGGAGCGCGCGATAGATGGCGATACCGTCCATCGCGGTCCCGGTCGCAGGGTCGACCGGCAGCTCGAACGACTGCCGCCGAGCCAGCACGACCTGGATCGCCTCGCCCGCGGCGATCGCGTCCTTCGCGACCTCCACGGCATGGATGTAGGCCTCGCGGCCGAGGCTCGTGTCGATCGGCGCCTGCGACGTCGCGGCCGCGGCGCCGTTGCCCGACCGCGCGTTCGTGCCCGACAGCTCCGCGGCGGACGGCCGTGACGTCCGGTCGAGCGCCTCGAAGATGGCCGCCTCCGCGATCCGGTACCGGCCCTCGAGGTCCGGTGCATCGGTGTGGAGCGACGCGATCGCCGAGAGCGTGTGCGTCAGGTGGTCGAAGACGATGACGAGGTCGGTCTCGATGAAGGCGGCGGTCGGGACGGCGACCGGATCGCGCTCGGGCAATGGGACGGTCGGCTCGAACGCGGACACGGCGTCGTAGGCGAGGGCGCCGACGGCGCCACCGGTGAAGCGCGGCATCCCCTCGACGGGCAGGACCCGCCGGCGCGGCACGAACGCGCGGATCGCGGCCAGCGGGTCGGGGACCTCGGCGACGTCGATCGGCAGGTCCGGCGCGAAGACCGGCACGGTCACCGGGCGGGTCTGCGTCCGGGCCACGCCATCGCGGACCTCGAGGAGTCGCCGCGGGCCGACACCGAGGAACGAGTAGCGCCCGACCCGTTCGCCGCCCTCGACCAATTCGAGGAGATAGGAGGGGCCGCCGTCATCGAGCCGCAGGAACGCGCCGATCGGGGTTTCGAGGTCGGCCGGACGCGTCGCGCGCAGCAGGACCGTGTCGGCATCGCTGGCCAGACGCTTCGTCTGGGCCAGGCTGAGCGGATCCGTCGTCGTCATCGCGTGGGCCTCTGAGAATCACAAACGACCATTCGTCCCGGGACGAAAGGTCGTGCCTTCCGCGGTGCCACCCTCATTCGGCGATGCCGCACTCTCGTGACCGACGGGTCGGCCGGTGTCACCCGGCGCCGATCGGCGCTGCCCTGTATCGCTGGCGCTCTGCGCCGGAGCCTACTGGGTGGACGTCCGACGCCCGACCGTTCGGTCCGGAGGCTCCCGGGTCCATTTCCCATCGTCGTCGTCCCGGCTCGCACCAACCGCCGGGTCTCTGGGTCGACGTGCGACGGGTACTCGTCCCGTTCACAGCCCGCTCTTCGTGATGTGGCCGGGAGTATGGGCGGAGGTCGCGGACGGCGTCAAGCGTCCGCCGGCAGGCCCCGTTCGTGCCCGTCACAGCGGAGCACCGGCAGGCGCGGGTAGCGCGGATAGCGCGAATCCGTTCGCGAGCGTTCGCAGAGGCGAAAGACGCTCCCGCGGTCCGACTGGACGATGCGCGAATGGCGACAGGTGTCGCACAGCCCCGCGACCGCCGTGATCCGGGACCTCGGACCGATCCACCTCTTGAGCCTACACCGCGATCCACGAGCGCCACACAGGTCAGCGGCGGGGCGCTGCGACCCCCCCGATCCGCCGGCGGGCGAGCGGGAGCCAGACGACCGCACCCAGTGCCTGGAGACCGACGATGATGATCAGCAGGATGCCGGGGAGGGTCAGGATCAGGCCCGGCACGATCCATTCGAAGTCCCCGGCGAACGGGGCGAACACGTCCGCGCCCGTGAACACGACGTTCTCGACCCGTTCCCCGTTGTCGATCCCCGGCACGTCGAAGTCCTCACCCGGCTGATCCGGGTCATTCCCACCTCCAACGATGCCGCCGCCACTCGGTGGGGACGATCCCGCGACTTGGGTCGGCAGCGCGGACGTCGGGGCTGCGCTCGCGACGGGCGAAGCTGACGCGCCGGGTGCCGATGAGGACGGCGTCGGCGCGGCCGTCTGACCCGGTGGCGTGGTCTGCCCCGGTGCCGTCGCGATGGGGCCGGACGTCGGCCTCGGCGTCGGTTTCGGTGTCGGCTTGGGCGTGGGCGTGGGCGTGGGCTTGGGCGTGGGCTTGGAGGTCGGTTTGGGGGTGGCCGCCGGTCGCGGCTCGATCGTCACCGTCAGGCCGTGGGGCTGCTCGAACGGGTTCGCGCAGTTGATGTTCTGGAAGGCGTCCGCAGTCCACGTGTAGCTGCCGACATTCGTGCCTGTCACCCGGATCCCGATCTTGACCTGGTCGTCGGCCGAACCACCGATCAGCCGACCGGCGCCGCTGTGGGCGCGTGCCTCGACGATCGTCGATCCGCTCTTGGAGACGTCCCACGACCCGCCACTGGGGTTGGCCACGATCGACGTCGAAACGACGCTGAACGCCCCCGGGATCCGGACCTGGACGCACCCGATCTGGTCATTGCCGCCGGCACCGCCCGTGTTGGTGACCGTCACGACGACCGTGACGGTGTCGCCTGCCTCGAAACCTGCCGGTGTCCGCGTGACCTGCCAGCTCTGGACGGCGGCGACGGGCCCGGCCATCGCCAGCGCCACGCCGGCTACGGCCAAGGTGGCCACGATCCGGCGGCCGCGTGAGCGGAGCCGTCGCGCGACCGACGGATCAGGCCACATGCAGGTACGGCGTCCACAGCCGAAGTGGCTGGACGTCGCTTCCCGGGAGGGGGGCGTTGGGCGCATTTTCGATGCCACGGATGAAGATCTCCACGAGTCGCGCATCGAGCTGGGTGCCTGCCGCATCCTCGAGGCGGACGAGCGCCTCCCGCACGTCGAGCGCCTTGCGATACGGCCGCGTCGTGGTCATGGCCGAGAAGGCGTCGCCCACCGCGAGGATCCTCGCGACCAGCGGGATCTCCTCGCCGGCGAGCCTGTCCAGGTATCCCTGGCCGTCCCACCGCTCGTGATGGTGACGGACCCCGGCCCGGATCACAGCGACATCGGGCAGGTCGCGGACGATCAGGTCGCCGAGGGCGACGTGCTGCTTGACGACGGCATACTCCTCGGCCGTGAGCGGGCCCGGCTTGCGCAGGATCCCGTCGGGGATGCCGATCTTGCCGACGTCGTGGAGGAGCCCGGCCACCCGGATCGTGGCGATCAGCTCCGGATCGATGCCCGCCTGTTCGGCCAGGAACACCCCGTACCTGGCGACATCCTCGGAATGCCGCTTCGTATAGCGATCCTTGGTGTCGACGGCAAGGATCAGGCCCTGGAACACGTCGAACGTCCGTGCCTCGGCCGGCAACGTGATCGTGACCCCAGCATCACGGACGGCGTCACCGCCACTCGCCTTGGCCTCCTGCAAGGCGTTGGCCGCCACCGTCAGCAACGCGGTCACGGAGTCGGCGTGGTCCGGGAAGGTGCAGACCCCGGCGCTGATGGTCAGCGGCAGCTTTTCCGACCCCTCGAACTGGAGCGAACGGACCGTCAGCGTCGCGCGGAGGCGCTCGATCACGTGGCGCAGGTGACTCGTGTCCGCTTCAGGCAGGAGCACCATCAGCTCGTCCGGTCCGTACCGGCCGATGACGGCCGATGGGGGCGCCTCGCGCGTCAGGCCCTCGAGGACCGTCAGGAGCACCCCGTTGCCGGCCGAGTGTCCATAGGTCTCGTTCAGCATCCGGAAGTTGTCGACATCGACCAGGGCCACCGAGAACGCCTGGCCATCAGCCCGGCCGCGCTCGACCGCCAATGCCACGGCGTCGACGAGCGCACCGTGATTGAGTCGACCGGTCAGCGGGTCCAATCGGGCGGCATCGACGAGCTCCTGCGTCTGGCGACTGATGCGTCCCTGCGCGCCGCGAAAGACGAGGAACAACGCGCCACAAGCGACCAGCGCCGCGGAGAGCGTGACGAGGACCACGTTCCGTCGCATGTCGTTCAACTGGGTGAGGATGGGCCCGGCGTCGCGCCAGACGCCCACGACCCCCCTGACGGCCCCGTCGGTGACCAGCGGGAAGTATTCACGAAGGACCGACGGTGGCTCAAGGGCCGGACCCATGGCCTCGCTTGCGGCGGTCGGATCGATCCCGGCGGTCGCTGTTCGACCTCGGAGCGCGGTCGCGAAGTCGGGCGAGATCGGCCCCTGGGCGCCTCTTGATCCCGGCTGGTCCGAGGCGATCACGCGGCCGTCGGGTAGGCGCACCTCCACGTGGATGATCTTGCCCGGCCCGAGCAGGGTCCGGAGTCGCTCCTCAAGCGCGCCAAGGCGCTGCGGATCGGGCCCGCTTGGTCCCAGGTCATCGGGCGACAGGGCGCCGGTGACGAACAGACGGACCAGGGCGGTGTCCGAGCCGACGACGTTGTTGATCGTGCTCGTCGAGAACTGCGCCGACACCATGATCGTCTGCGCCATCGCCGTGACCCCCACGATGGCCAGAAAGATGCCGAAGACGATGATGAGCAGAACAGGGCGAGGGAGCCGCGCCGGAATACCGAACAGAGTCAGGGTGGTTCCTTCCGTGAGTCAGACCTCAAGACCGTATCGTCGCGGCCGTCGAGCGCCCACTGGACGGAAGTCCTACATGCGCGCGCGTGTAGGACTCCGCGGACTCCAGGGAACCTGGCATGTGGCGGAGAGGGTGGGATTCGAACCCACGGAGTCTCTCGACTCAGCGCTTTTCAAGAGCGCCGCCATCAGCCGCTCGGCCACCTCTCCGGTGCGCAGGATACCAGTGGCCGATCTCGCGGCCACGCGGGTCCGCGGGCGCGGTTCCTAGAGCGTCGCGCGCCGTGACGGACGACGCCGGCGATCACCGCCGAGCGTGCGGCGCACATAGGGCAGCCAGAGCATGGCCCCGGCGCCCTGGGCGAGGATCGCGAAGATGAGCAGGAGGCCCGGCACCGTCACCAAGAGAGTCGGAACGAGCCATTCGACCGCCAGGCCCGTCGAACCGAAATCGGCGCCCCTCAAGTCGACGGAGCCGTTCGGACCCACGCGCAGTTCGGGCGGGACCGTTTCGATCGGTCCGGCTCCCCCGACGGATACGGTCGGGGGACCCTCGGACCCGCCGGGCCCGACGACCAACCCGACCCCGGCAGCACTCGGCGCAGCGGAGCCGCCGGGCAGTGGCGACTCGCCGGGCCTCGGCGTGGCCGGTGGCTCGGTCGCACCTGCCGGAAGCCTAGGCGTGGCGATCGGCCTCGGCGTCGGCAAGATCGGTGACAGGGTCGGCAGGGGCGGGAGCGTGGGAAGCGGCGGCAGCGTCGGAAGCGGTGGCAGCAGGCTCGGCAGAGGCGTCGGGGTCGGGGTCGGCGCGGGAGTCGGTGTCGGCGTCGGGGTCGGGGTCGGCTTCGGCGTTGGCGTCGGTGTCGGAGCGGAACCGACCGTGATCGTGACCCTCGCCGTGCTGTGGAGGATCAGGACCGTCAGCTGGTAGTCGAAGTGGTCGGTCCCGCTGAAGCCAGGGTCCGGCCGATAGTCGATTCGCCCATCGTCGTGCCAAATCAGCTCGCCATGCGTCGTGGTCGCCACCAGCGTGGGCTTCCCGACGACGTCGATGTCGTTCGCAAGGAAGCCGGGCGCGTCCACGCGCAATCGCGTCTCGAATGGCGTCGAATACGAATCGTTGTTGGCGAGGAGGGCCGCGCTCGTCGGGGCTGGCGTGCCCGCGCTGACAAGGACGAGGACAAGGACGGATGACGAGACGACGCCCATGGTCCGTCGCACCCGGAGACTCATGCGACCGCCCTCGGTGTCCAGAGACGGGCCGGCACGTCCTCGCCGGGCATCGGCGGGTTGGCGGCGGTCTCGAGGCCGGTCACGAAGGCGACGACGAGCCGCTCGTCGAGCTGGGTGCCGGCGGCGTCCTCGAGGCGTCGGATCGCCTCCTTGACGTCGAGCGCCTTGCGGTATGGCCGCGTCGTGGTCATCGCCGAGAACGCGTCGCCGACGGACAGGATCCGCGCGATCAGCGGGATCTCCTCGGCCGCGAGTCGATCGACGTATCCGTCGCCGTCCCAGCGCTCGTGGTGGTGGCGGATGCCGCTACGCACGGCCTCGATGTCGGGCAGGTCGCGGACGATCATGTCGCCGAGCACGACATGCTGCTTGACGATCTCGTATTCCTCGCTCGTGAGCTTGCCTGGCTTGCGCAGGATCGGGTCCGGGATACCGATCTTGCCGATGTCGTGGAGCAGGGCGGCCAGGCGGATCGTGCCGATCGTGGCGTCGTCGAGGTCCAGCCGCTGGGCGAGGAAGACGGCGTAGCGCGCGACATCCTCGGAATGTCGCTTCGTGTAGCGGTCCTTCGTGTCGACGGCGAAGACCAGGCCCTGGAGGACATCGAATCCGGACGACCCGCTCGAACCCTCCTCGTCCTCGGCGCCGGTCACGCGGATCGCGTCGCCACCACTCGCCTTCGCGGCCCCGAGTGTCGCCGCGACGGTCGCGAGCAGCACGGTCAGCGAACCGCCGTCGCGGGGATACGCGGCGATCCCGGCGCTGATGGTGATGGGCAGGCGGTCCGGGGAGTCCACGTCGAGGCTTCGGTCGACCAGGCCGTCGCGCAACCGGACGATCGCCGGCTCAAGCTCATGGAACCCGTCATCGGAGGCGATGACGAGGAATTCGTCGGGGCCGTAGCGGCCGACGATCGCGCCGGGCGGGACGACGGTCTCGAGCACGTCAAGCACCGTCAGCAGGACGTCATCGCCGACGCGGTGACCGTGGTTGTCGTTGAGCAAGGTGAAGTTGTCGACGTCGACCAGGGCGATGCCCACCATGCCGTCGGTCGTCCGCGCCGTTTCCAAGCGGGTGGCCAGCAGGCCGACGAGCGCGCCGTGGTTGAGCGTGCCGGTCAGCGGGTCGCGTCGAGTCGACTCGACGAGTTCGGCCGTCTGGCGCGTCAGCCGGCCCTGGGCGGACCGGAAGATGAGGAACAGCAGGACGGCCGCGAGCAGCGCGGCGCTGAGCGTGACGACGAGCACGTCCCGGCGGACCTCGTCCAGACGGTTGAGGATCGGGACCCCATCGCGCCACAGTCCCACGACGCCGACCACGTTGCCTGCGGTGTCCGTGATCGGCAGGCGCTCGCGCAGGATCCACGCGCTGTCGAGGTCGGCCGGCGGCACGCCTGCTTCAGCGCCCGGGACGATGGCAGCCTCCGCGCGCGTGGCGAGCGCGGGCGCCGAGGCCGCCGGGTCGGGTTCGGTCGGGACCGCGGCGAGGAGCGTGCCATCGGCCCGCCGGAGCTCCGCGTGACGGATCCCGCCGTCGCCGCCCGTGATCGCGGCGAGGTTCGCTTCGAGCGCCGTACGTCGGGCCGGGTCCACGATGGCGCCGATGGCAAGGTCGGTCGGGGCCAATCCACCGCTCTCGACGCGTGCCGTCGCGAAGCGGCGGACGGATGCGAGGTCGCCATCCACGACGGTCTGCATCGTGACCTGGGTGAAATGCGAGGTGACCATGGTGGCCTGCGCCGCGGCCGTGATCCCGACGAGCGCGATGAACGCGCCGAAGACGAGCAGCAGGAGGACCGGGCGGCGGACCCGCGGCTCAGTTCCGAACACGGGCAGCGCAAGACTCCGAACGGACGTCGACGCGACGAGCCTACGGGCAGGTCAGCCGCTCGGGCCACCTGACATTCGTACTGGTTGGGCCTCCCCGGAACGCCTCAGGTGCGTGTTCGCACCATGGCTCCCGGCAGGGGCAGGGAGCGATCGGGTCCCCTACTTCGCGGCCTCCACGACGACCGTGCCGGCGATCAGGTCGTGCCAGCCGCGCTTGCGCTTGTCGATGAAGATCCAGATGTAGCCGAGGTAGAACACGAATGTGGAGATCCAGTAGCCGATCAGCCGCAGGATCGCCTGGCCGCCCGTGACCGGACCGCCATCGCGGTCGCGGACGACCCGGATGCCCATCATCCTCATGCCCGGCGTCTGGCCCGACCGCGCCCAGTAGTACGGGAAGTACACGAACGGGATGACGATGACCGCCGCGAACGGCAGCACCGACAGGAGCGGCAGCACCACGAGCAGCACGACCGAGACGAGTGTCAGCACGGCCACGAAGACCCCGACGATGATCACGTCGACGATGTAGGCCACCAGTCGCGCGCCGGCGCTGGCGAATGCGAGTCCAGGGGCCGGACCGGGCTCCGGGTCGGGAGCCTGCCAGCCCGTCGGTTGGATCGTCATGAACCTGCCCTCCCGCTCGATCGACCCGTCAGGACCGCCCGACGACGACGGTCCCCGCGATCAGGTCGTGGAAACCCCGTCGACGCTTGTCGACGAGGATCCAGATGAAGCCAAGGTAGAACACCGCGCTGGACACGTACATGCCCAGCATGCGCAGGCCAGCGGTTCCCCAGCCGATCGGTCCGCCGGTCCGGTCGTCGACCACGCGGAGACCGAAGATCGCCATGCCCGGGGTCTGCCCGCCACGCGCCCAGAAGAACGGGAAGTACAGGAGGATCAGCAGCACGACCACGAGGAACAGCAGGATCGTGCCGAGGACAGCCCCGGCGGACACGTTCACGGTCTCGCCGTCATCGTTGAGCGAGGCGCCGCTGAGGAAGGCGAGACCGACGACGAGGAAGAGCGCGATCGAGACGACGGTGATGATGAGGGCATCGACGATGTAGGCCACCAGCCGGGCGCCGTGCGGGGCGAAGACGATGCCCGGCGCGGGACCACCCGGATCCGGCGCCTCCCAACCGACAGCAGGCGGGCCTGGCTCCGTCATGGCCCGATCGTCTCGCGGCCGAGGTACGGACGCAGCACCTCGGGCACCGTCACCGAGCCGTCGGGTTGCTGGTACGTCTCCAGCAGGGCGGCCAGCACGCGGGCCAGCGCCAGCCCCGAGCCGTTGAGGGTGTGGACCAGCTCCGCCTTCGCGCCCGGCTCCGGCCGGTAGCGGATCGCCATCCGGCGCGCCTGGAAGTCACGGAAATTCGAGCAGGAGCTGACCTCGAGCCAGCGCTCGACGCCGGGCGACCAGACCTCGAGGTCGTACTTGCGCGCCTGGGTGAAGCCCATCTCGCGGGTGCTCATCAGGAGCACGCGGTAGGCGAGGCCGAGGCGCTGGAGCAGGATCTCGGCCCGCTCGGTCATCCATTCGAGGGCGGCCGGCGAGTCCTCCGGGCGCTCGAAGAGCACCATCTCGACCTTGTCGAATTGGTGGACGCGCAGGATGCCGCGGGTGTCCTTGCCGGCCGCTCCCGCCTCGCGCCGGAAGCACGGGGAGTACGCGGCATACCGGATGGGCAGGTCCGCGGCCTCGAGGATCTCGTCGCGGTGGAGGTTCGTGACCGGAACCTCGGCCGTCGGGACCAGGTACAGGTCGTCGCGGGTGACGACGTACATCTGGTCTTCCTTGTCGGGGATCTGGCCCGTCCCCCGGGCACTGTCGGCGTTGACGACCGCCGGCGGCCAGACCTCGGTGAAGCCGTGCTCGCGGGTGTGGACGTCAAGGAACCAGTTGATGAGCCCGCGCTGGAGCGCCGAGCCGGCCCCCTTGTAGACCGGGAACCCGGAGCCCGTGATCTTCGCGCCGCGCGCGTTGTCGAGGATGTCGAGGGCCTCACCGAGCTCCCAGTGCGGCCTGCGCGTCCAGGTCGCACCGCCCGCGGGCGCATCGGCGCCGACCTCCCCGTCCACGGGCTGCTCGCGTGGGAGCAGCTCGCCCCAGGTGCGGATCGTGACGTTGGCCTCCTCGCCACCGACCGGGATGTCCGGGTCGGCAGGGTTGGGGATGCGCAGGAGCAGGTCATCGAGGGCAGCCTCGGTCTCGGCGAGCTGCGCATCGATGACGTGGATCTGTTCGCCGGCGGCGCTCGAGGCGGCCTTCAGGTCCGCGACCTCCGGCCCGTCGGGGGCCGCGCCACCCTTGATCGCCTCGCCGACCTGCTTCGAGACGGCATTCCGTTCGGCCTTGAGCGGCCTCGCCCTCGGCGAGCAGGCGCCGGCGGGTGGCGTCGAGCTCGAGCGCGGCGTCGACGAGCGACGGATCCTCGCCCTTGTCGGTCGCGCCCTGGCGGACGACGTCGGGCTCGTCGCGGAGCCGCTGCAGGCCGACGCTCATGAGACGCCTCCGACGGCGGCGGCGCCGGACGCCGCCCGGGCACGTTCGATGACGAAGTCGGGTTCGAGGCTGGCAAGCAGCCAGCCAGCCCGCGGTCCGTTGGGCCTGCCGAGGAACGCGAGGTAGATCGCCTCGAACGCGCGTCGCGGAGGGAGCTCGTCCTCCCGTGCGAGCGTGAAGATGTGCGATTGCCACGCGTCACCGCCGACCGGCGCCGCGCGCTCCGTCGTGTCGCCGAGCTTGGCGAGGAACCGGCGCTGCGGATCGTCGAGATCGGCCGCCGCCTCGGGGAGGCCATCCCGTCGCACGGCAAGCTGGGCTGACTCGGGAGCATACGTGTCGAGCCACGCCCGGGCTGCCGCGACGCGTTCGTCGAGAAGCACGTGTTCCCGCTCGGTCAGCGCGCTCCCCTTCTCCGCCTCGACGCGCGCCGCGACATCCACGCCCGGGATCTGGACCAGCAGCGCCAGGTGCGAGAACGCGGGTCGGAAGAGTGCCGCCTCAGCGGCGACATCGGCCTTCGGATCGAGCAACGAGTAGCGGAACGTCGCCTCGGAGCCGGGCGGCAGTTCGCCCTTGACCTCGCGGCCGGCGGTCGCCGCGGCGAACTTGTCGAACTCGTCGAACAGGCGCGGGATCGCGTCGGTGCCATCCGGGTCGAACTCGATCGCCTGGTTCGGGCGCGGACGGAGGAACAGGAAGCGGAGCTGCTCGGGCGGGATGACCTCGACGATCTCGTGGGCCGCCGCGCCGCGGCCCTTGGATGTCGACATCTTCTTGCCGCCGATGTTGAGGAACTCGTACGGCACGTTGAGCGGCGGCTCGCGCTCGAACACCTCGCGGGCGATCGCATCGCTTCGGTCGCGCGAGCCGCCCGCGGTCGAGAGGTCCTTGCCGCCCGGCTCGATAGTGACGCCGAAGAGCGACCACTGGGCCGCCCACTCGAGGTTCCACGGCAGCTTCGCCGCCCCGCCGAACGGCGAGACCCAGCCCGACGCGCCGCACCCATGCGCCCAGGTCACGAGGTCCCGTCGGCATTCGTAGAACACGCGCTCGCCGTCCCACTTGGTCACGATCGTCGTGCCCACCTTGCCGCAGGTCGGGCAGATGACCCCGATCGGGTGCCACGTGTCGGGATGCTGGACGTTGGCGACGCGCCGGTAGATCTCGCGCACGAGGGCGGCCTTGTCGAGCGCGGTGCGGATGAACGGGTCCATCGCCCCGGTCGGGTAGATGTCGCTCATCCAGTAGTAGCGGTCGGGGTGGATGCCGAGTCCCGCGAAGATGTCGATGAAGATCTGGGCGTGGTGGCGCGCGTAGGACGCGTGGCAGTCGCCGACCTGGTCCGGGACGTGGGCCAGCGGCCGGCCCATCTCGGTCTCGACCGCGTCAGGGGTCAGGAGCGCCTGGGCGTCCATCGGATCGAGGTCATCGACGCCGTACAGGAAGGTCGTCTCGATCCCGTTCGCACGCAGCGCGCGCACGATGACATCGAGGATCACGGGGCCTCGCAGGCTGCCGACGTGGACGGTGCCAGACGGCGTTTTCGAGTCGTTGACGACCTGGGGTCCGCGATCGCGGACTCGTGCCGCGAGTTCGTCCGCCCAGTCCATGAGCTCTCCGGCGTTTACGTGATGCCGACGATCTTGTAGGTGAAGTCGCCCGCGGGCACCCGCACGACGACCTTGTCGCCCTTCTTCTTGCCGAGCAGCGAGCGGCCGACCGGGCTCTCGTTCGAGATCCGGCCCTCGGCGGGCTTTGCCTCTGCTGAGCCGACGATCGTGAAGGTCTCGCTCCCGTCGGGGCTCTCGACGGACACCGTCGAACCGATCTGGACGTGATCGGTCGAGTGGTTCTCGTCGATGATCGTCGCGTTCTTGATGATCGCCTCGAGGGTCTGGATCCGGCCCTCCACGAATGCCTGCTCGTTCTTGGCGTCCTCGTACTCGGCGTTCTCGGAGAGGTCGCCGTGCTCCTTGGCGTCGTGGATCCGGTTGGCGACCTCGGGCCGCTTCACGCTGACCATCTCGTCGAGCTCGAGGCGAAGCTTCTCGAGCCCGTCACGGGAGAGGTAGGTGGGCTTGTTGTTCACGTGAGCTAGCCCCCGATGCAAGCTTCCGATGGGACGACCGGGCTGGGCGGTCAGGTGATAAAGGAAAGAACTCCAGGCATGCGACGGGCATCCCGCGCGCCTGAAGTTCCGAACCGGGAGCGAATGGTAGTCGGGAGGCGGGAGCGTGTCAAAGGGCCTGGGAGCCCTCGGCGAGGCGCAGGAGGCGCCGCTTGACCCGCTGGAGCGAACCACGGTCCGGCAGCGCGACGAACAGGGTGTCGTCACCGGCGATCGAACCCGCGACCTCGGGCCAGCGCGCCCTGTCGAGCGCGGCCGCGATCGCGTGGGCGGAACCCGGAAGCGTGCGCAGGACGAGCATCAGGCCGGCCTCGTGGATCTCGAGGGGCAGGTCCGAGAGCAGCTTGCGCAACCGGTCCTCGCCCGAGGTCTCGGCCTCGATGAGACGTGGCGGCAGGGCGTACGCGGCGATCCCGTCGCGCGACACCTTGATGAGCCCGAGTTCGGCCACGTCCCGGCTGATGGTGGCCTGCGTCGTGCGGAACCCGCGTTCACGCAGTGCGGTGGCGAGGTCCTGCTGGGTCCGGAGCGGACGCGACTCGACCAGGTCTCGGATCGCGCGTTGCCGGAGCTGCTTCATGACTTCCACGCCTCGCCGCCCTAGCGCGAGAGCCAGACGACGACGACCAGCACAGCGAGCCCGACCCGGTAGATGACGAAGATGTCGAGCGAGCGAGTCCGGACGTAGTCCATCAGGACGCGGATGGCGATCATGCCCGAGACGAACGAGGCCACGAGTCCGACGATGAGCGGACCGGGATCGATGGTCACATTCGCCTCTCCGGTGACCAGTTGCCTGGCCTCGAACAGGACCGCGCCCGCCGTGATCGGCGTGGCCATCAGGAAGCTGAACCGAGCCGCGGACGCGCGATCGAGGCTGGCCAGACGCCCTGCCGAGATCGAGATCCCAGACCGGCTGATGCCGGGCACGAGGGCGAGGACCTGGGCGAACCCGATGCCGGTCGCGATCGGGAACGTGAGTTGCTCGATCCGGCGCGAGGTGCCGCCCCAGCGGTCAGCAAAGGCCAGGATCGCCGCCCCGACCACGAGCATCACGGCGACCAGGCCGATCCCGCGCAGTGAGCTCTCGATGAGGTCGTTGAAGAGGGCACCGATGATCGCCGCGGGGATCGTGGCCGCGACGATCAGCCAGGCAAGCCGACGATCCGGATCGTCACGGAACGAGCGATCGCGAACAGCCGCGAGACCGGCCGGCACGATCCGCACCCAGTCATGCCCGTAGTAGATGAGCAAGGCGGCCAGCGTCCCGAGGTGGAGCATGACCCCGAAGGCGAGCGAGCCGATGAAGCTGTGGTCCCAGCCGAACAGGAACGGCACGATGATCAGGTGCGCCGACGACGACACCGGCAGGAACTCGGTGAGTCCCTGCACGATGCCCATCACCAGCGCCTGGAACAGGATGTCCACTGCGATTCCCGGCTGCGTCGGAGGCTCAGCCGGCCGACGCGGTGCTGGTCATCGGGTCAACGAATGAACAGGGGCGCGAGCACCAAGGTGATCGTGGCCAGGAGCTTGACCAGGACGTGGAGCGACGGGCCGGCGGTGTCCTTGAAGGGATCGCCGACGGTGTCACCGACCACGGCCGCGGCATGGGCGTCGGAGCCCTTGCCGAGGACGTTGCCCTGGTCGTCCTTGAGTTGGCCCGACTCGATGTACTTCTTCGCGTTGTCCCACGCTCCGCCGCCGTTGTTGAGCACGGTCGCGAGCATGACGCCCGAGATCGTGCCGACCATCAGCATGCCGGCAACCGCCTCGTAGCCGAGGAGCACGCCGACGATGATCGGCGTCGCCACCGCGACGAGGCCCGGGGCGACCATCTCGCGGAGCGCTGCCTTGGTGGTGATGTCGACGACGCGGGCGTAGTCCGGGCGCTGGGTGTAGTCCATGATCCCGGGCATCTCGCGGAACTGGCGGCGGACCTCGACGATGATCGACTGCGCCGTCTTGCCGACCGCCCGGATCGCGAGCGAGCTGAAGAAGTAGACGAGCATCGCCGCGATGAGCGCCGCGATGAAGACGTTGACGTTGGCCAGGTTGACCGACTCGAGGAGCTTGGCGCCCGGCACGCCGGCCTCGATGCGTCGGCCCTGGATGACGTTGATCTTGTCGATATAGGCCGAGAAGAGCAGGAACGCTGCCAGCGATGCCGAGGCGATCGCGTAGCCCTTGGTGAGCGCCTTGGTCGTGTTGCCGACCGCGTCCAGGCGATCGGTGATCTCGCGGGCGCCGGCCTCGGCCCGGCTGAACTCGGCGATCCCGCCGGCGTTGTCGGTGATGGGGCCGAAGGTGTCCATCGCGAGGATGTAGGCCGTGGTCATGAGCATGCCCATGGTCGCGACCGCGGTCCCGAAGATGCCACCGACGTTCCGGCCGTCCGCGCTGATCAGCCCGGCGTGGTCGCCAAGCCAGAAGCTGACGAAGAGGGCGATGCTGATCGTGATCGCGGTCACGAGTGTCGTCTCGAAGCCGACGGCGGTGCCGCTGATGATGTTCGTGGCGGGGCCGGTCTTCGAGGCCTCCGCGATCTCGCGGACCGGCCGGTAGGAGCCGGCCGTGTAGAACTGCGTGATGTAGACGAAGGCGACGCTCGTGGCGAGCCCGACGATCCCGGCGAAGAAGAAGTACACCCAGGTCGGCAGGCCGAACGTCGTCCCGACGCCGCCGTTGGTGTTCATCATCACGGACGTCGTGATCGCCAGCCCGACCACGGACAACAGGGTCGTGACCCAGTAGCCGCGGTTGAGCATGTTCATCGGGTCCTCGGTCTCCTTGCCGCGGACGAAGAAGATCGCCACGATCGTCGCCATGAGCCCGAAGGCGCGGACGACGAGCGGGAAGAAGATCCACGCTTCCGGGTTCGGCCAGCCGGCCGCGAGGGCGATGTTGAAGACCGCGACCCCGAGGATCATCGCGCCGATGTTCTCGGCGGCGGTCGACTCGAACAGGTCGGCGCCGCGGCCGGCGCAGTCGCCGACGTTGTCGCCGACGAGGTCCGCGACGACGCCCGCGTTGCGCGGATCGTCCTCGGGGATCCCCTTCTCCACCTTGCCGACGAGGTCCGAGCCGACGTCTGCGGCCTTGGTGTAGATGCCGCCGCCGAGCTGGGCGAACAGGGCAACGAACGAGGCCCCGAAGCCGAAGCCGACGATGAGGAAGGGCGCGTCCGCGACGGTGACGTCCCCGACGAACGTGTGATACAGCGTGAAGATGCCCCAGACGCCGAGCAGTGACAGGGAGACGACGAGGAAGCCCGACACCGCCCCGCCGCGCATCGCGACCTGGACCGCCTCGACGAGGCTGCGACGGGCGGCCGAAGCCGTCCGGACGTTCGACTTCACGCTGATGTACATGCCGATGATCCCCGACGCCATCGAGCACGCCGCACCGACCAGGAAGGCGAACGCCGTCATGAGACCGATGGGGGGGCCGGCGAGCTTCGGGACGTCTGCGACCTCGGGGGTCTCGACGAGCGTGATCACGACGCCGATGACGACCGCGCCGACGAGCCCGAAGATGGCGATCGTCGAGTACTGGCGCCGGATGAAGGCCACCGCGCCCTCGAAGATCGTCCCGGCGACGTCCTCCATCTCCTTGGTCCCGGTGTCCCTCGAGAGGACATCCCGGGCCAGGAACAGCGCGAACAGCACGGCGATGATGCCTGCCGGCAGGATGATCAACTGGAGCGCACTGGCATCCATCAGGTCAGAAGGTCCTCCACCCTTGGGCTGTTGACCCGATGCCGTCCTCGGCTCGTGGCAGGCGCCACTTGGGACGGGCGTACCGGGGAGTGCTGCCTCTGGTCCCGACGGCATGCACCGGCGGCTGGGACCTTGCAGGCCGGCGGCGAGTGTAACAAGGCCCGAAACGGCGGGTCAAACCCGGGCGTCCGGCCGGATATGCAGCCCGGTTCCGGCCGACGGCGGCCCGGCGGGACAGCCCCTATACTGCCGGACTTGTGAGCCACCGACCCATCTCGTGAGCGGACGACCCGCGCTCGGGTGTCTCCTCGAGATCGTCGAGACGCTCGTTCTCACGCTCGTCATCTTCTTCGTCATCCAGACCTTCGTCGCCCAGCCGTATCAGGTCAAGCAGGAGTCGATGGAGCGGACCCTCGAGCCGGGGCAGTACGTCCTCGTCGACAAGTTGACGCCCCGGATCGACACGTACAAGCGCGGCGACATCGTCGTCTTCAAGCCGCCGCCCGACTGGGTCCAGCCCGACAACACGCCCTTCATCAAGCGCGTCATCGGGGTCGGCGGGGACACCATCGAGGTCCGCGACGACGGCAAGGTCTATGTGAACGATGTCGCCATCGACGAGCCATACCTCTACGCGGACGGGGACGTGCCGGAGCCGACGGACGCCGATCCTGACCTGAACAGCTGGACGATCCCCGAGGGCGAGCTCTTCCTGATGGGCGACCATCGCGCGAACTCGGCCGACTCGCGGGCGTTCGGCGCCGTGCCGGTCGACAACGTCATCGGTCGGGCGTGGCTGCGCTACTGGCCGATGGACACATTCGGGATCCTCACGACACCGACATACCCGGAGCTGGCACCGGTCGCCCCATGAATCCGGCCCTGGCGGGGGTCGCACTCGCCATCACGATCGGCGCGATCGTGGCCGCTTCGACCCGGGACGCTCGGGCGGCCGTCCTGGGGCTGTCCGTCACCCTCATCGGGGCCCCCATCCTGGCCGATCCGATGGCCGACACGGCCGCCCTGGCGGCCCGCGTCGTGGCATCGGTCCTCGCGGTCTACCTGCTCTGGATCGCCGTCCGGGACGGCGAATGGGGCACGGGCGGGTCGCGCCTCGGTTGGGCGGCGGAGGCATCGGTGGCGGCCGCCGCGGCCATCGCCGGCTACGGGACCCATGGCCTCGGCGCGCCGGCCCTCGGGCCATCGCTCGCGCAGGCAGCCGGGTTCGCGCTCGCAGCCCTTGCTGTCGCACCCCTCGTCACCGGGCGGGACGTCCTCCGGATCGGCCTGGGCCTGCTGCTCCTGACCCACGGCGCGCTCCTGGTCCGGGTGGCCCTTGGTGGGACGCCGTCACCGCTCGAACAGCTCGTGACAGCCGGCCTGGTCGTCGGGCTCGGTGGCGCGGTCGCGGTCCTCGCCAACGCCGCTCGCGTCGACGGCGCCGACGGCTTCGAGCTCGAGCCCGAGGGCCGTCGAGTGCCCCGATTCCTGCCCCGCCGCCTGCCGGCGCGCACTGTCGGTCGGCCGGATGAACCGGCCCGGCGCGCGCCGTATGCCCACCCGATCGACGAGCGCCCATGAGCCTCGTCGTGTTCCTCGTCGTCACGTTCGGGGCCGCCGGCGTTGCGTTCCTCGGGCGCGGGCGGGAGGGCGTGGCCAATGGCGTCGGGATCGCCGGACTGGCGGTCGCGGTGATCGCTGCGCTCGCGATCGACCCGAAGCAGACGCTCGCCATCGGCGGCACCACGGTCGCGGCATCCGACTACGTCCGGCTCTTCCTGATCCTCGGATCGCTCGTCGGGCTGGCGCTCGCGGTCGCCGGGCTCGCCGCCGGGTCGAGTCGCGATGCGCCGGGCGTCATGCTGGGCACCCTTGGCGGGGGCGGCCTGGCGTTGTCGCTGCCCGACCCGCGCATCGCCGTGCTGGCGGCCACCGCGGGTGGACTGGGCGGCGTCCTCCTGACGCTCACACCGACCGGCGGCCGCATCGGCGCCACGGTCGGCATCCGCGCGCTGCGTCCGCTGGTCATCGCGGGAGCGATGGCGATCGCGGCCACCGCCTGGATCGGCCGGGACCTGAGCCAGCTCGCGGCGCAGCCGGTGGTCTTCGGGCTCGCGTACCTGGCCTTCGCCCTGGCGGTGGCCATCCGCTTCGCCGCGATCCCCTTTCACGTCTGGGCCGCCAGGCTGACCGATGCCGTCCCCGAGGCGGCCCTGCCGGTCGTGACCGCCTGGGGCCCCGCGGCGTTCGCCGTGGTCGCGCTGGCCTGGACCGACAACTCCATCGCTCCGTTGCTCGTCGAGATGGACAACGAGCGGGCCATCATCCTGGCCATCGGGGTGGCCTCGATCGTCCTCTCGGCGTTCGCGGCCTGGATCCAGGACGACCTGGAGCACGTCGTCGGCTACTCGATCATCGGCGACGCGGGCGTCATCCTCCTGGCGATCGCCGCTCTCGATCCCGCGGCATGGGCGCCGGCCCGCATGTGGATCCTCGCCTATGTCGTGACCCGGAGCGCCTTCGCGGCATGGGCGGCGTCGCTCCGGGCGACGTTCGGGACCGGCCGGATCCCCGAGCTGCGCGGGTGGGCGCTGCGTGCGCCCGTGCTCGGCGTCACGTTCGGAGTGATCGTCGTGGCCGGGATCGGCCTCCCCGGCCTGGCCGCGTTCGATGCCCGTCGGGCCCTCGTCGACCTCGCGCTGGACGCGCCCCTCCAGGCGCTCGTGTTCATCGGCACGTTCGCGCCGCTTGCCTACTACGGCCGGCTGTTGTTCATCGGGCTCAGCAGGCCGGAGCGGGCGGATGCCGAGGATCGGTTCGCGGGTCTGCCGCGGCGCACGCCGCTCGACCTCAACGACGTGCGCGGCTCGGCCGGCACGTTCTGGGGTGCGAATCGGGCGTCAGCGTCGATCGTGGTGGCGAGCCTGATGGCGGTCCTCGCGCTCACCGTGGCGGCCGGCGGCCTGGGCGGACCGGCCGCGGCCGAGGGTCAGGCGCCGGGCCTCGAGGGACCAAGCGAATCGTTCGTGCCGGAGCCGGGCGCCACGTCAGGGACGTCGTTCCCGGTCGAGACGGGCCTGCCCGAGGAGACTGGGGGACCGTCCTTCCAGCCGGTGCCCACCGAGTAGCGGTCTCCCGAAGGCGGCGGCCCTCGTTGTGATCAACAGAGACGTTGTTGCCACGCGCTTCGATGGCGTTCCCCACCGTGCCTGTCAGGCATCACCACGGGCTCGAGAGGGCATCCGGAGCACCGTTGCGGCCCGGGATGCGGTCTGCCAGGCACGGATCCTGGCGGAGGGCCGAGTGACCTGGCGCTCGATGCCTCGGTGCGGACTGGCAGACACGGTCTGACGACCGGCTCGCCGTCGAACCGAGGCACCCTGTTCGGTCATCACATCGAGTCGGCGGGCGCGAGCACCCAGCGGTCGATGTCACGATCGTAGTCGTGGAGCTCGTCGGGCCGGAACCAGAGACCAAGCTCGGTCTCGGCCGCCTCCGGGCCATCGGAGGCGTGCACGATGTTCTGGGCCGTCTCCAGGGCGAAGTCGCCGCGGATGGTGCCGGGCGCCGCCTCGTGCGGGCGCGTCGCGCCGTTGATGGCGCGGACGACCGCGATGGCGTTGGGGCCCTCGAGTGCGGCGGCCACGAGCGGCGCCGAGGTGATGAACTCGACGAGGCCGGCGAAGAAGGGCTTCTCACGATGGGCCGCGTAGTGGGCCTCGGCGAGCGCGGCGTCGACCCGGACGAGCTTGAGGCCGACGACCTTCAGGCCGCGCTCCTCGTACCGCGCGAGGATCCGCCCGACCAGCTGGCGCTGGACGCCGTCGGGCTTGACGAGGACGAGGGTCCGTTCAGTGGATGGCATGACTTCCTTGGGTGATCGGTTTCAGGTGGACGCCCGATATCGTATCGGATGGTCGGTCACGACTGGTCAGCCGTCGGAGCGCCACTCCTCGTCCTCGACGCGCCAGCCACCCTCATCGTCGCGCCACCCGGGCTCGGGCTCGGCCCCGGTCGGCTCGGCGGTCGTGGCGTCGGCTTCGGGCTCGGCGGCTTGGGGCTCGGCTTCGGCTCCGGTCGGCTCGGCGGTCGTGGCATCGGCCCCGGGCTCGCCTCGCTCGGCGGTTTCGGCGTCGGCTTCGGGCTCGGCGGGCTCGACGATCGTGGCATCGGCCTCGGGGTGGTCCGGCCCGGCGGGCTCGGCGGGCTCGGCCGGCTCGACCGGCTCGGCGATCGTGGCATCGGCCCCGGGCTGGTCCGGCTCGGCGACCGGGGCTTCGTCGACCAGCGCGGCGGTCGTCGCTCCGGGTTCGACCGGCTCGACCGGCTCGACCGGCTCGGCCGGCTCGGCGATCGTGGCGTCGGCCGCGGGCTGGTCCGGCTCGGGTTCGGGCTCGGCCGGCTCGGTGACCGTGCCATCGGCTTCGGGCTGGTCGGGTTCAGGGCCGCGCGGTTCGACCGGCGGAGCTGCAGGCGCGGCCGGTGGCCAGGCCGCGGCCGGACGCGATTCGTCGAGCGACTCGAGCCACCAGGCGGCGGCGCGTGGCTCGGCCGTCGATGGCGGCCCGAACCACTCGACCGACGAGGGAGTCGACGGCGTCGACGCGCTCGCGATCGCCGCCGCATACGAGCGTCGCGCCTCGGCCTCGTGGCCGACCGCGCGATAGGCGTCGCCCTGCACGAGCTGGAGACCCGAGTCGTCCGGGTCGCCGATGAGGCTGAGCACGGCCGGGGCGAGCGCGGGCGCCATCCGGACCACGAGCCCGAGGTGGACTGCGGCACTCGGTCGGTCGCCGTTCTCGAGAGCGGCGCGGCCGGCATCGAACAGCGCCGATGGATCGAGATCGGTCGGGACTGGTTGCGCCGCCGCGGCCGCGATCGCCGCCGCTTCGTGCAGGTCCCAGAGGCCCGGATCGGCCGACGCCGCGGTGGCGCCGGTGGTCTCTGTCGCGACGACGCCGTCACGGTCGTCGCCTGCGCCGAGCGTGGCGTCGTCACGCTCGGATTCGATGGCAAGGTCCGAGCGCTCGGGCGGGAAGAGCGTGCTCGGCGTCGGCAACGGCTCGGCCGGATCGGCCGGCCAGACACTCGAACGTGGCATCCCGGCGAAGATCGCATCGACCGGGCCGCCGTGGAGGCTCATCGCCCGGCCGGCCAGGCGTCGCGCCTCGCTCGGGCGGCCGAGCGCCGACGCGGCTTCCGCGGCGACCACCAACGCGACGACGGCCTCTCCCCCGCCCGCCAGTGCCTCGCGGGCCGCCTCGCCGCCGCCGACCAGGTCACCCGTGCGCCAGCGGACTTCGGCGAGATCGATCCGGGCCGACGCGTCGAGCGCGCCCCGGCCGGCGAAGGTCTCGAGCTCGGACCGCGCAAGGGCCAGGGATCCCAGCCGCAGGTGGAGCGCAGCAAGGTCGAGGGTCGGGTCCCGGTCCTCGTCACCCGGCAGGGCGGTCCCGCGACCGTCGTCGATCGCGGCCTCGGCGCTCGCCTCGGCCTCGGCCCGGCCTGACTCCTGGTCCGTCATCGACTCCCGTGCGAAGGGCTGGTAGGTCTCGAGCTGTTCGTTCGGTGCCGTGGTCTCGGTCAGTGGCGGGGCCCCGGCTTCGGGCTCGGCCGCGGCGTCGACCGGGGGCCTCCCATCAGGCGGCTCCGAAGGTTCATCGAAGTCGAACGCCTCGGTCGGCGGGAGTGCCTCGTCGGTCGGCGCGGGCACGTCATCGGACCGGGAGCCCGCGGCGGCCTCGCGAGCCCCGTTCGAATCCCGGTCCGTCATCTCGTCCTCGTCCACGGCAAACGTGCTCCGGTCAGCCCGGCAGCCGGAGCCGCGACTCCAGCCCGCGGAGATGGCGCGCCGGCGCGACGACCGCGAGCCGCAGCGCATCCTCATCGAACAGCCGCCCGGCCAGCTCCTGGACGGCTCCGGCCTCCACGGCCATCACGGCGTCGAGCGCCTCATCGAGGGTCAGCACCCGGTCGTGAAGCGCCTCCTGGCCACCGATCCAGGACGCGACGTGGCGCGTATCGTCCATCCGCAGCTCCATGCCACCGGCGAGATAGCGCTTGGCCTTCTCGAGCTCGTCGTCGGGCACGAGCTCGTCGCGCAGCCGGGCCAACTCGGCCAGGATCGCCTCGAGCGCCGCGCGGATCCCGTCCGGATCGACGCCGGCCGAGACCTCGAGCGCCCCGGCGTCCGCGTAGTCGACGAGACCGGACGACACGTCGTAGGCAAGACCGCGTTCCTCGCGGACCGACAGGAAGAGCCGGCTGCTCATCCCGTCGCCCAGCACGGCATTGAGGACCGCGAGCGTCCAGCTGTCCGGGTGATCGCGATGGAGAGCCGGGAGCCCGAGGCACAGCTGCGCCTGCGCGGTATCGCGCTTGCCCGTGGCGACGCGTGGCCCGGCCGGCAGGACGGGCGCGGGTGCGAACCCCGGCAGCTTGCCGTTGCCGGTCCCGAACGCCGTCCCGACAAGCTCGACGGCCTCGGCGTGCTCGAGGTCGCCGGCGACCGCCACGACCGTGTTGGCCGGCCGGTACGCGGTCCGCCAGAACGAACGGATCGTCTTCGCGGGAAGCGCGCGGATGCCGGCCTCGTCGCCGCAGATCTCGCGACCCAGCGGGCCGTCGCCGAAGAGCGCCGTCTGGAACAGGATCTGGCAGTACTCCGACGGGTCGTCGAGATAGGAGCGGATCTCCTCGACGATGATCGTCCGCTCGTTCTCGATCTCCTTGGTTGCCAGCGTCGGACGCACGATCAGCTCGCCCAGGACGTCCACGGCACGCGCCGATTCGCGGCGTGGCACGCGGACCCAGTAGACCGTCGACTCGCGATCGGTCGCTGCGTTGAACGAGCCGCCCACGCCCTCGATCGCCTCGCTGATCGCCCTCGTCGACGGGTACGCCGACGTGCCCTTGAATGTCAGGTGCTCCATGAAGTGGGCGACGCCGGCCTCGGCATCGGTCTCGAGGCGCGATCCGGCCAGGACGTACGCGGCGATGGAGACAGAGCGCGCCCCGGGCATCCGGGCGCTGATGACGCGCGGCCCAGAAGCCAGCGCCGTCCGTTCGAACATCGTCGGGATGGTACAGGAACCGGTCTGCCACCCAGCCACAACGCGCCGCCAAGCTTCGGTGGGATGTGGCGGCCGCTATCCTGACGCGGTGCCCGTCGTCGCCTGCCGCTCGAGCCGGATGGGTGCGACCGTGGATGTGAGGAGGAGGGTATCGATGATGCGCCGACACCTGTCGTGGCTGGCGGCCCTGGTGACCGTCATCGTGCTCGCAGGAGCCTGTAACTCGACGGGAGCGAGCAGCGCCCCATCCGGCGCGACGACCGCCTCGGGCGGGACCTCGGCCCAGTGTGCCGGCACCGGGACCCAGGGCGGCTCGGCCGACCTCCAGATCCCCGACGTCGAGGCCGGCAAATTCAACGTCGCCATGGTCCTGATCGGGCCGCACGACGACGGCGGCTGGAGCCAGGCCCACTACGAGGGGCTCCAATACGTGTGCGAACACGTCGCCGACAGCCACGTGGCCTACATCGAGCTCGTGCCCGAAGGGGCCGACTCCGAGCAGGTCTTCCGGAGCCTGGCGCGCAAGGGCTTCAACTTCATCATCGGCACCTCGTTCGGCTACATGGACCCGATGGCGACCGTGGCCGAGGAATTCCCCGACGCGACGTTCCTGCACCTGACCGGCTACAAGTCGAACGGCAAGAACTTCGGCAACTTCTTCGGCGCGGTCGAGGACATGAAGTACCTCGCCGGCATGCTCGCCGGCTCGCGCGCCAAGGCCGACGGCAACCCGAAGATCGGGTACATGGCGACCTTCCCGATCCCCGAGGAGCTGCGCCTCGGCAACGCGATCATGCGCGGCGTCAAGGTCACCTGCCCCGATTGCACGATGGACGTGCGCTTCATCAACACCTGGCACGACCCGATCAAGGAGCGCGACGGCGCGGCCTCGCTGTTCGACGCGGGCGCGCAGGTCGTCTTCACCGGCGCCGACACGCCGGCCGTCGCCGACGTCGCCAAGGAGAAGGGCAAGTGGGGCGTCACGTACGACCATCCCGGGTCGTGCAAGGTGGATGCCTGCCTCACCGCCCCGTACTGGATCTGGGGCCCCGAGTACACCCGGATCGCGGAGCAGGTCAAGGCCAAGACCTACAAGGCCGGCTACGAGTACTTCGACGCCGACGCCAAGGCGATGGGCCTGTTCGGCTTCATGGACGGCGAGACGCCCCAGCCGGGCGTCGCCAGCCTGCCGGCCGAGGACGTGGCCAAGGTCAAGGACACGCTCGCGAAGATGCTGGCCGGCACGTTCGGCCGGTTCGACGTCTTCGCCGGGCCGATCAAGGACAGCACCGGCAAGGAACTCCTGCCGGCGGGTTCGAAGCTCGAGCAGTCGGATCTCGACCAGTTCCCGCCCGGCGCCCCCGGGTCGGAGTGCAAGACCTGCATGCACTGGTGGAACGACGGCATCAAGAGCGAGTTGCCGCCACTGCCGGCCCCGTAACCGAAAGTGCCTGAGGCGACGGGCGGGAGCTCGTCGCCTCGTGCCGCCACGGTCCGTGGCTCAAGCCTGGGACCTGCCATGACCGCGACCGTCGTCCCGCCCGCCATCGAGGCGTCGGGCATCGTCAAGTCGTTCCCCGGCGTGCTCGCGAACGACCACGTCGACTTCGACGTACGCGCGGGCGAGGTCCACGCCCTCCTCGGTGAGAACGGGGCCGGCAAGAGCACGCTCATGAACGTCCTCGCCGGGCTCTACCAGCCCGACGAGGGCCAGCTCCTCCTCGACGGCGCTCCGGTCACGTTCCGATCGCCCCGCGACGCGATCGCGCACGGCATCGGGATGGTCCACCAGCACTTCGCTCTCGTTCCCTCGCAGACCGTCGCCGAGAACGTCCTGCTTGGCATGGACCGGCCGCGCTTCCGGCTCGACCTGCGCAAGACCGAGGCCGAGGTCGAGGCGATCGCGAAGGAGCTCGGGCTCTACGTCGACCCACGTGCACACGTCTGGCAGCTCTCGGTCGGCGAGCAGCAGCGGGTCGAGATCCTCAAGATGCTCCACCGCGGGGCCCGGATCCTGATCATGGACGAGCCGACGGCCGTGCTGGCGCCCCAGGAGGCCGAGGAGCTGTTCGTGACGCTCCGGGCGATGACCGCGGCCGGCAAGAGCGTCGTCTTCATCAGCCACAAGCTCGGCGAGGTCCTGGCCATCGCCGACCGGATCACCGTCATGCGGGCGGGTCGGGTCACGGCCTCGGACGTGCTCCCGGCAGGCACGACCCGGGCCGATCTGGCCGGGCTCATGGTCGGCCGGCCGGTCCTCGAGGTGCTCGACCGGGCCCCGGTGGAACGCGGCCGCGTCGTCCTTTCGGTCAGCGGCGTCTCGGCCGACAACGATCGCGGCCTGCCCGCGCTGCGCGACGTCTCGCTCGATGTCCACGCGGGCGAGATCGTCGGGATCGCCGCGGTCGCCGGGAACGGGCAGGCGGAGCTCGCCGAGGCGATCACCGGCCTTCGGAGCTGCACCGGCCGGATCACCATCCACGGGAAGGACATCGCCAACCGGCCTGCCAGTCACGCGATCCGGGCCGGGGTCGGGCACGTGCCCGAGGACCGGGCCGGCGTCGGGAGCTCGCCGAACCTCTCGATCGTCGACAACCTGATCATGAAGAACTACCGGCAGGAGCCCGTCGCTACCGGCTGGTTCATGGACCACGCCGCGTCGAGGGCGATGGCGACCCGGCTGATCGCCGCGTATGCGGTCTCGTCACCGTCGATCGACACGCCCGTCCGGATCCTCTCGGGAGGCAACCTCCAGCGGGTCATCCTGGCCCGCGAGATCGACGCCGCGCCGACCCTGTTGGTCGCCGTCCAGCCGACGCGCGGCCTCGACGTCGGGGCGATCGAGGGGATCCACCAGACGTTGCTCGAGCTGCGCGAGGGCGGCACGGCGATCCTGCTGATCTCCGAGGAGCTCGAGGAGCTCCTGACTCTCGCCGACCGGATCGCGGTGATGTATGAAGGCCGGATCGCGGCATCGGTCGACCCGAGCACGGCCGACATCCACGAGATCGGCCTGTACATGACCGGCGGTGCCGAGTGAGGATCCGCCTGGAGCCGCGGGCCGACATCCCGGGCTGGATGACGCCGGTCCTTACGATCCTCGCGGTCCTCGTGGCGCTCGCGATCGGCGCGGTCATCCTCTGGTTCGTCGGCGGCGATCCGGTCCGCGCCTACCTGCACATCCTCGACGCCGCATTCGGGAGCGTCGGGGTCATCAGCGACACGCTGGTCAAGGCGACGCCGCTGATCCTGACCGGGCTCGCCTGCTCGATCGCGTTCCGGATGCGTCTCTGGAACATCGGTGCCGAGGGCCAGTTCCTGCTCGGCGCGTGGGGCGCCAGCGCCATCGTGCTCGCGCCGGTGCTGCCGGCCGACACGCCGGCCATCGTGATGATCCCCGTGATGATGCTCGCGGGCGCCGCCGCGGGGGCGCTGTGGGGCCTGATCCCGGGCGTCCTGAAGGCCAAGCTCGCGGTCAACGAGATCATCACGACCTTGATGCTCAACTACATCGCCCTGGCCTGGGTCCAGTTCTGGGTCTTCGGGCCGTGGAGCGAATCAGGCTTCCAGGAGACCGCCCAGTTCCCCCGGACCGCGTACCTGCCGCGGTTGACCGACTTCGCGGACGCCGTGCCGGCGCTGGGCGGACTGACCATCCATCTCGGCTTCGTGTTCGCGTTGGTGGCCACCGCGATCGTCTGGCTCGTGGTGTCGCGGACGCACTGGGGCTATGAGCTCCGCCTCATCGGCGACAACCCGCGGGCCGCCCGCTACGCCGGCATCGACATCGGCCGCCGGATCATCGTGGTGTTCGCGATCTCGGGCGCGCTGGCCGGCCTCGCGGGGATGAGCGAGGTCTCCGGGGTGGTCCACCGGCTGCAGGACCACATCTCGCCCGGCTACGGGTTCACCGCGATCATCATCGCGTACCTCGCGCGGTTCGGACCGTGGCGGGTCGTCGTCGCGTCGATCCTGTTCGGAGCGCTCATCCTCGCCGGTCGCGAGATCCAGCCGTCCGGCGTCCCCGCGATGATCCAGGGGATCATCCTCTTCTGCCTCATCGGCAGCGACGTCCTCGTCCGCTATCACGTCCGAATCAGCCGATCTGCGATGGCCGCAGCCTGATGGACCTGACCCTCGTCCTGGCGGCCGGCGTGGCCAGCGGGACCGTGCTGCTCTTCGCGGCGGTCGGCGAGATCTTCGCCGAGCGTTCGGGCGTGCTGAACCTCGGGGTCGAGGGGATGATGCTCATCGGCGCGGTCGCGGGGTTCTCGGCCGCGGTCGCGACCGGCAGCCCGTGGCTCGCGCTGATCGCGGCGATGCTCGCCGGCGGCCTCCTCAGCCTGTTGCACGGCGTCGTGACCATCCACCTGCGCGCCGACCAGGTCGTGTCGGGGCTCGCGCTCACGTTCCTGGGGACCGGGCTGGCGCGCGTCCTCGGTGACGGACTCTCGAATGCCGGCTCGATCGCGACCCTCCCTGTGCTGACCATCCCGGTCGTGTCCGCGATCCCGCTCGTCGGACCGGTGTTCTTCCGCGACCAGAGCGTGCTGACCTACGTCGGGTACCTGCTCGTGCCGGCGGCCTGGTTCTGGATCAACCGGACGCGCCCGGGCCTACACTTGCGCGCCGTCGGCGAGCGCCCGTCGGCCGCCGACGCGCAGGGCATCGACATCTATCGGACGCGCTACGCGTACGTCTTCCTCGGTGGCCTGCTGGCGGGACTGGCCGGCGCGACGATCACGCTCGCCCTCGCCCCAGGCTGGTATGGCGACCAGACCGTGGGCGGCCGCGGCTGGATCGCCGTCGGCCTCGTCATCTTCGCCCAGTGGAGCCCGATCCGCGCCGCGATCGGCGCCTACCTGTTCGGCGCCATCTTCCGGTTCATCCTCGACATCCAGGGCGTGACGACGATCCTCGGGGTCTCGAACCCGTTCCAGGCGGGTCGCTCGGCGACGTTCTTCCTGGAGATGCTGCCCTACGCATTCGTGATCATCGTCGTGATCCTGGGCTCGCGCGAGGCGCTGCGGCGGCGCGTCGGCGCGCCGGCGGCGCTTGGGATCCCGTACGTCCGCGGCGAGCGCAGCGGCTGACCGCCCGGCGGGCTACTCCTCGTCCTTGGTCTCGAGGCTGAGCAGCTCCATCTGGACGTAGTCACGCATCTCGAAGGCGAGCTGGGTCGGGGCGAACGGCGAGCCGTCCTCCGCGCCCGGGCCCACCGGGGCGAACTCCACGACCACCCGCTCGTCACCCTGGACGAGCGCGTAGACCAGGAGCTGGTCGGGCCGGGTCTCGAACTCGAGATGCTCGAACGAATCGATGTTCAGGGTGATCGCCAGGGGCGTGAAGTAGGTCGAGGTGTCATCCGCGTCGACGACGATCCGCTCGACCCAGCCGGTCCCGTGCGCGACGACCTCTCGACCGCGCAGATAGCGGTACGTGACGGTCTGCTTCAGCAGCGGACGAAGCAAGTGGAGCATGTCCGTCCGGCTTGAAACGACTCCCTGGTTCACGAAGAACTTGGCGGCGGCCGGGGTCGTCACGGGTCGTCTCCAGGGCACGCAGGATGGACGAGTGACGCCGATGGTACCGCACGGGCGAGGCCGTCACGGCGCGTATCATCGCGGCCATGCTTCTCGCCCTCGACATCGGCAACACCAACGTCACGCTCGGGCTGTTCAAGGCCGGCACGCTCGTCGCGACCCGCCGCGCCGCCACGAATCCGCGCGCGAGCGCCGACGAGTTCGAGGCGTTGCTCGACGCGCTGCTGCGCCTCGACGACCTGTCACTCGCCGACGTGTCCGCGGTGGTCGCGGCCTCGGTCGTCCCGAGCGTGACCGCCGCGGCCGAGGCCGTCGCCGCGCGCCGGGAACGACCGCTCCTGCTCGCGACGGCCGGCAGCGTGCCGCTCGCCGTGCGTGTGGACCGGCCGCACGAGGTCGGCGCGGACCGGCTGGTCAACGCCCTCGCCGCAGGGCGGATCTACGGCACGCCCGCTGTCGTGGTCGACTTCGGCACGGCCACGACATTCGACTGCGTGGCCGTCGATGGCGCCTACGTCGGCGGCGCGATCGCGCCCGGCCTGGAGCTCGGCCTCGAGGCGCTCGCGTCACGGACCGCCAAGCTGCCCCGGATCGAGTTGCGGGCCCCGGACCGGGCGATCGGACGGGACACGGTGTCGGCAATGCAGTCGGGCACGGTCTTCGGCTACCAGGCACTCACGGGCGGCCTGCTCGCGCGCATCCGTGGCGAGCTCGCGGAGATGGGCGGCGTCGCCCCGGCTGACGTCCGGGCGATCCTGACCGGCGGGCTCTCGTCGGCGCCCTGGGCGCAGGCGCTCCCCGGCGTCGATGCGATCGACCCCGACCTCACGCTCAAGGGCCTCGCCATCCTCCACGCCGAGGTCGTCGCCGGCGAGCGACTCGAGCTGGGGCTGCCGTGACCGGCCGGCTCGAGGGGCGGTTGATCGGTCTTGGCGTCACCGGCTCGATCGCCGCGTACAAGGCGGTCGAACTGCTGCGCCTGCTCCGGGCCGAGGGCGCCGACGTCTTGGTGATGATCTCGCCTGCCGCCACCAGGTTCGTCGGCGCGCTCTCGTTCGCGGCCCTGTCCCGCCACCCGGTCGAAACCGAGTTGCTCGACCTCCTGCCGGACGGCCGCATCGGCCACGTCGTCCTGGCCGACTCGGCCGATGCGATCGTCGTCGCCCCGGCGACCGCCCACTGGCTGGGCGCGATGGCCAACGGCCTCGCCGGCGACGTCATCACCGCGACATGTCTCGCCACCGTGGCGCCGGTCGTCGTCGCACCGGCGATGGACGGCGAGATGTGGACGCACCCGGCCACGCGCTCGAACACGGCGCGGCTGCGCGACGATTTCGGCTATCGGATCGTCGAGCCCGAGGCGGGCCCGCTGGCGTCCGGCCAGTCGGGCGTCGGGCGCCTGGCCGAGCTCGAATCGATCGTCGACGCCGTCGTCGCGGCCGTGGCCGATCGGCCGATCCGGGCCCCGGATCCGGCTGCGCGCCCGCCGCTCGTCGGGCCCGGGCGGGACGCGGACCTCGCCGGCCGGCACGTCGTCGTCACCGCGGGCGGCACGCGCGAGGCGATCGACCCGGTCCGATTCATCGGCAACCGCTCCACCGGGAAGATGGGCGTCGCCGTCGTGCAGGCCGCGATGGATCGCGGGGCGCGCGTGACGCTCCTGGCGGCGAACGTGGAGGTGCCGCTCCCCGAGGACTCGGCCCTGACCGTGGTCCGAGTCGAGTCCACCGCGGACCTCCGCGCCGCGCTGCTGCGGGCGATGGCCGCCGATGCGGAGCGCGCCAGCTTCGATGCCCTCGTCATGGCGGCTGCGGTCGCCGACTTCCGCCCGAGCGATCCCGCCGACCGCAAGCTCGAGCGCGACGGTCCGCTCTCGCTCCAACTCGAACCGACCCCCGACCTGTTGGCCGAGGTCGCACGGATCGCCCGCGGCCTCGATGCCGAAGGCGCACCGACCCGACGCGCCCTGCATCCGACGCCGGTCCTCGTCGGTTTCGCCGCGGAGACCGGTTCGCTCGAGCGGGCCGCGGACAAGCTGCGTCGCAAGGGCGTGGACCTGCTGGTCGCCAACGACGTGGCCGAGGCCGGCTCGGGCTTCGGGACGGACACGAACCGGGTCGCCATCCTCGCCGCCGACGGCACGCGCGTGGACCTGCCGCTCCTCGCCAAGCGGGCCGTTGCCGACGCGATCCTCGATCGCGTGGCCCGCGCGCTGGACGACCGGGATGCGGCCGCGCAGACTGAGCCCAGCACCGAACCAGCCCGGGAGCCCGCATGAGCACCACGACCGACACCCCCCGCCGACTGACCGTCGTCGACATCGCGAAGCGGTATGCCGACGGGGAGCGCCTGGCGATGCTGACCGCCTACGACTTCCCGACCGCGAAGCTCCTTGATGAGGCCGGCATCCCGCTCCTGCTCGTGGGCGATTCGCTGGGCCAGGTGATCCTCGGCTACGAGTCGACCGTCCGCGTCACGATGGACGAGATGCTCCACCACACCAAGGCGGTCGTACGCGGCTCCGCGCGAGCGTTGGTCGTCGCGGATATGCCGTTCCTCTCGTACGCGACCCCGGACGAGGCGCTCGAGAACGCCGGGGTCTTCCTGCGCGAGGCCGGCGCCCAGGCCGTCAAGGTCGAGGGCGGCGTCCGAACGGCGCGGATCATCGAGACGCTCGTCCGTGCCGGTATCCCGGTCATGGGCCACATCGGCCTGACGCCGCAGTCGATCAACACCATCGGCAAGCACAAGGTCCAGGGCAAGGACCGCGACACCGCGCGGGCCCTCCTGGCCGACGCCCACGCCGTCCAGGAGGCTGGGGCCTTCTCGATGGTCATCGAGCTCGTCCCAGAGCAGCTCGCCGCGGCCATCACCGAGCGATTGCGCGTGCCGACGATCGGCATCGGCGCCGGCGCCGGGTGCAGCGGCCAGGTCCAGGTCATCACCGACCTCATCGGCCTCGGCGACTTCTCACCGCGACACGCCCGTGCGTACGCCAACGTCCGCGAGTCGATCCTCGACGCCGCGAAGGCCTACGCCGCCGACGTCGCGGCGGGCACGTTCCCGGGGCCGGCCGAGACCGTCCGGATGGACGAGGCGGTCCTCGACGAGGTCCTCGGCCGCGGCTCGCCGGACCGGCCGGTCGGGTCGCTACCGGTGGGCGGCATCCCGCTCGACCGCGACCTCTGAGCACTGACTCGCCGCCCTCGCTCCTGCCCGGGTCGGCCGATGGGCGGCACGTGACCCGGGTCCTGCGCACGCGCGCTGAGCTCCGGGCTGCGCTCGCCGCGGCCCCGCGACCGGTCGGTCTCGTGCCGACGATGGGCTGGCTGCACGACGGCCATCGCGCGCTGATGCAGCGGGCGCGGCGTGAGGACGCCACGACGGTCGTGACCATCTTCGTCAACCCCCGACAGTTCAACGAGGCGGCCGACTATCAGCGCTATCCGCGCGACGAGGCTCGCGACCTTGCGATCTGCGAGGCCGAGGGGGTCGATCTCGTCTGGGCGCCGCCGGTCGACGAGGTCTACCTGCCCGGCTTCGATACCGAGGTCCACGTCGGGGCGCTCGCCCGGCCGCTCGAAGGCGCGGCACGGCCGGGCCATTTCGATGGCGTGGCGACGGTGGTTGCCATTCTCTTCGGGATCGTCGGTGCGGAGCACGCCTATTTCGGGCAGAAGGACGCGCAGCAGGTGATGGTCATCCGCCAGATGGCCCGCGACCTCGCGATCGCGACCGAGGTCATCGCCTGCCCCACGGTCCGCGAACCCGATGGGCTGGCACTCTCCTCGCGAAACGTCCATCTCAGCCCGGACGAGCGCCTCGCGGCGGCCGTCCTCCGGCGGGCCCTGCGCGCCGCGCGGGCGGCCTGGGACGCCGGCGAGCGGTCGGGCGACGCGCTCCGCGACACGATGCGCAGCGTGCTGGCCGGGGAGACGCTGGCCGACGTCGAATACGTGTCGATCGCCGACGGGACGACGCTCGAGGAGCTCGCGCAGGTCGACCGGTCCGGCGCTGGCCTCGCTGGCGGTCCGCTTCGGCTCGACCCGTCTCATCGACAACGAGCCATTGCTGGACGAGGGGTCGGGAGCGTCAGGGCCAACCTCATAGGCCCAACACATCCACCGAGCCGTGGGCGTCTGGGCGACATGGAACAGTCAGAACTGGCGGCCTACCTCGTCTTCGATGTCATCCTGTTGCTCGTCTTCGCCATCGCGGTGATCGGCCCGCTGGCGTTCGCCGCGACGGCGTTCGCCTGGACGTCGCGGCGGGTCGGCGTCCCGTTCGCGTCGCTCGTGGCGGTGATCCTGGTCGTGGGATTCGCGATGACACCGCTGCCGCGAATCGGGATCGGCGCCATCTACTTCGCCATCCCACCACTGAGGTTGCCGATGGTGTCCGTTGACCTCGCCCTCAGTCGATCGTCCCGCGAGGAAGCGATCCGACTCGCCGTCGGCGGCTTGTTGCCCGAGTCCGACCGGTACAGCGGGCTTGAACTGCCGGGCGGCGCGAGGGGTCTGTCCGTCTACGGCACGATCGATGTCCTCGAGAGCGCCTGCGGCAAGGGGGCCTTCTTCATGACCCGGACCGGCATGTCTCCGGATCCCTACGCCGGCTTCGAGTACGTGCCGCCGGGCTGTGAACCGGAGACCGACCCCTTGGGCAGCGGCGGCGGCACCGCCGAACCGCTCGGCGACGGCTGGTACTGGATCGAAGCGAGCTGACGGTGCCGCTGCGCTAAAGCGACGCCTCCGCGGCGACACCAGCGGTGACACTGAGCCAACGAATTCGGCCCCGAGCCCACCGCCAGATTCGGATCGTGGCTGCGTGTTGGCTGACCGCCAACGGACGGACCCGGCAAAGGCCGCCATGTCTGTTCGCGTTGGCTGTGCGCCAACGCTGGAACGCGCTCCGACCCTTCGAGTCGAATTCGTTGGCTGCGGGCCACCACTGACGCTCCAACGGCCGGACGGCGCTCGGCTAGAGCCTCGCTTCGGTCGCGGCGCCCAGGATCCGGTCGATGAACAGGTACTCCCAGACGAGCGCCTTGATCTCCTCGATCTTGCCGAGGTCCGCCGGGTGGGTCTTCACCAGCAGGTCGTGCACCTCGGACGCCACCGCGTAGGTGTCCTCGGGCACGATCGTCGCGAAGAGGTCTGCGCGTCGGATCGACTCGATGACCCGGTCGCCCGGCCGGTAGCCGCCGGACAGGACGAGGCCCAGCGCGCCGTCACCACTCCCCTCGCGGTGCGCCCCGACGATCGCGGCGATGACGTCCTCGCGGTCGCCCGGGACGATGACCAGGCTGCGCGGCCCGATCCGCTCGAGCATGTGCTCGGGCTCCATCGCCCCGATCGCGACGCCGCCGATGACCTGGTCGAGGTCCGGGCCCGGATGCAGTGTCTCGCCGTGGACGCCCTCGAGGACCATGGCCAAGGTCGGGTTCGAGAGGATCGGGCGGTATGGCAGGACGCCGAGCAGCGGGATGCCGAGCCGGGCGAGGCCCTGTTCGAGTGTGCGGGCCAACCCGGGCTTCGCGTCGAGGTCCACCTTGTTCACGATCGCGCCCGCGACGCGCACGCCCTGGCGCTCGAAAAGCGCGGCGTTCAGCACGATCTCGTCGATCGGCCGCCCGACCCCGCCCTCGGACACGATCACGGCCGGTGCCCCGATCATCGCGGCGACCGCGGCGTTGGACAGCCCGATGACGGCGCCGACACCCGCGTGCCCCGTCCCCTCGATGAGCAGGATGTCGCGGTCCGCGGCGAACGCTGCGTGGGCGGACCGGATCCGCTCCCCCAGGTCCTCGACGACCCGGCCCTCGATGTAGGCCTGGGTGAAGCCGCGCGGGATGTGGACCGGACTCATCTGGCCGAGTGGCTCGGCGAGCCCGAAGACGCTCTTCATGAGCACGGCGTCCTCGTCAGCCGGGACGCCGTCCTCGATGATGGTCCGCTGCCCGACCGGCTTGATGAACCCGGTCGAGAGGCCGCGGCGGTGGAAGCCGTCCAGCACGCCGAGGCTGACCGTGGTCTTGCCACGGTTCTGGCCGGTGGCGGCGAGGTAGAC
The DNA here is from genome assembly GCA_963767165.1 of uncultured Chloroflexia bacterium. Classification (GTDB taxonomy): domain Bacteria; phylum Chloroflexota; class Limnocylindria; order Limnocylindrales; family CSP1-4; genus SPCO01. Next base: position 260,910 of record CAVYCV010000001.1, read on the forward strand.
GTGGCGCATCGGGCGCCCCGATCAGGGGTGCGAGGCGGTCTTGCGCTCGATCTGCGCCAGGGCGTCACGGAGGCGCGACATCGTCTCCGCGTCGACCGCGTCCGGCTCCAGGTATGGCCCGAGCCGCTCCATGATGTCGGCCACGAGACCCAGGAAGACGCTCGCGTCGGCCACGAAGAACTGCGGCTCGTTGTTGTAGCGCACGAGCGTCAGCCGGCCCTGGAGGACACGCCGCTCCTCGACGTGGGCGATCTGGGTCGCGAAGTTGTGGCCCTGGATGCCGTCGGGGTTGTTGAGGAAGTTCAGGGCGTTGTCGATGGCGAGCCCGAACCGGGCGCGCCAGGCGACCAGGCGCTCGTGCACCTCGGACGGGATCCGGACCTCGGCGACCTCGTCGAAGACTTCAGGCGCGACCGTGAGCAAGCCGACCAGTGTCGTCCCTGCGCGCGGCCCGAGCATCACCTGGAGGCTCCGCTCGAGGGTGAAGACCTCGGAGTCGAAGCGCGGACTCGTGATGACGTCGGTCAGGAGGTCCTCGACGTTGTCGAGGATGCCGGGCTCCGCCACCGCGTTGGCCAGGTGGAGGATCTCCTCCTTGAACAGGAACTTCTCTTCGTGGTCGAGCATGGCGGCGATGGTAGCACCGGGCTGGTGCGTGCCAAGACCGAGGTCAGGCGAGGATCTGCCCGATGAGCAGTCGGGACGTCCACGCGATGTAGTCCTCGAGCGGCCAGCCGCGCCGCTCGACGAGTCGGCCATATGACTCTTCGGCGGTCAGGACCCAGGCGATGTCCGCTGCCCGCTCAGGGTCCAGGTCGTCGCGCAGGGTACCGGGCGGCCATTGGCTGACGGCATCCGCGAACAACGCCCGACGGCCGCTCTCGCGCTCGAACCAGGCGCCACCGATCTCCGGGTCGCCGACGCCCTTGCGCAGCACCTCGACGAGCTTCGAGTGGGCCGCCCAGAAGTTCCCGGCGGTCTCCGCGAAGACCTCCAGTGCGACCCTGGGGGTGCCGCCACGTTCGACGACCGACGCCCGGGCGCGCTCCATCGGCCGCTGGGAGTCGACTTGTTCGAGGAGCGCGTCGATGATCCCCCGCTTCGAGCCGACCGACGAGTAGATCGTCTCGGCCGAGACCCCGGCGGCAGACTGCGATCTGCGCGACCGACGTCGCCGGGTAGCCACGCTCGGCGAAGAGCTCCAGACCGGCATCGAGGATGCGCTGCCGTGTCTGCTCGGCCTGGGCCTGGCGCAACGGCGAGCGATATGGACGTTTGACGATGGTGTCACTCATTTCATTCCAGTATAGTTCAGGTGATTACAGGTCGACCTTAACACACGTCAGCGAAAGGAGTCCTCGATATGTCCGCGATCCAGTCCACCAACACCCATCCCCAGCGCCGCGTCGAAGGCATCGTGCCAGAGCGCCGGCTCCTCGGGACCGTGCTCCTGATCATCGGCGTCATCATCGCCGCCGGCTTCGTCTCCGACCAGGTCGACCAGTACATCCTCATCGCCGTCAGCATCACGTGCCTCGTCGCATTCGCCCTGTCACGCGAGTACGGCTACGCCATCCCGGCCGGCATCACCGGCGGGCTCGGCACCGCCGCCCTGCTGATCGCGAACAGCGTCTTCGCACCGCCCTACGTCCCGGCCGTGTTCTTCCTCTCGATGGCCGGCGGGTTCCTGACCGTCTGGCTGCTCGGCCTCGGGGCCGTCCCGCAGGAGAAGCACCCCTGGCCGCTCGTGCCCGCCACGATCCTCGGCGCGTTCGGTCTCGCCTTCGCGGCCGGTCAGCCGGGCGCCATCCAGTGGATCCAGGTCGCCATCGCGACCGTGATCATCGTCGCCGGCGCCGGGCTGCTCCTTCGCCGCGACAAGGGTGCGACGGCCGCATGATCGAGCACGAGCCGCCTCCACGGCGCCGGGATGTCCGGCCAACCAGAAGCCCCGACCGGGAAGCGGCCGGGGCTTCGTGATTCGTGGTCGGGTTCGAGGGCTTACGGGTAGAGGCCGCGCATGTCCATCGCGTCGGCGACGCGGTTCACCGCGAGCAGGTAGGCCGCGGTCCGCATGTCGCACGACTCACGCTGGGCGATCGCGAGCGTCTCGCCGAACGCCTTGATCATGATGCCGTGGAGCTTCTCGTTCACGACGGCCTCGCTCCAGTGGTCCCGGTTGAGGTCCTGGACCCACTCGAAGTAGCTCACCGTCACGCCGCCGGCGTTGCACAGGATGTCGGGGATCATGAAGACGCCCCGGCTGAAGAGCTCGGCGTCGGCGTCGGGGGTCGTCGGGCCGTTGGCGGCCTCGGCGATCAGCCGGGCCTTGACCCGTGACGCGTTCCGGCTCGTGATCTGGTTCTCGAGGGCCGCCGGGATCAGGATGTCGCAGTCGACCTCGAGGACCTCGGCGTTCGTGATATCGGTGACGCCGGGGAAGCCCTGCACGGTGCCGTGCTCCTGCTTCCAGCTGACCACCTTGGCGATGTCGAGACCGCTCGGGTCGTGGATGCCGCCGGTGGAGTCGGACACGGCGACGACCGTCGCGCCTTCCTCGCCGATGAGCCTGGCCGCGATCGAACCCGCGTTGCCGAAGCCCTGGACGGAGACGCGCGCGGTCTTGAGGTCCATGCCCATGTGGCGTACGGCCTCGACGATCGTGTAGACACAGCCCCGGGCCGTCGCCTCGTGGCGCCCCTCGGAGCCACCCAGGCTGATCGGCTTGCCGGTCACGACGCCCGGGACCGTGTAGCCCTGGTGCATGGAGTAGGTGTCCATGATCCAGGCCATGACCTGGGCGTTCGTGTTGACGTCGGGAGCGGGGATGTCGCGCTCCGGGCCGATGAGGACCTCGATCTCGGTCGCGAACCGGCGGGTCAGGCCCTCGAGCTCCTTCTGGCTGAGCTTCTTGGGGTCGACGATGACGCCGCCCTTGCCGCCGCCGTACGGGATCCCGACGACCGCGCACTTCCAGGTCATCCACATCGCGAGGGCCTTGACCTCGTCAAGGCTCACGTCCTGGTGGTAGCGGAGACCGCCCTTGGCGGGGCCGCGGCCCAGGTTGTGCTGGACGCGATAGCCGGTGAAGACCTGGACCGATCCGTCGTCCATGTGGACGGGGAAATGGCAGGTGAACTCGCGGCGTGGCTCACGCAGGACCTGCCGGAGGCCGTGGTCGAGATTCAGCCGCTCGGCGGCCAGGTCGAACTGGCGCTGGGCGACTTCCCACGGGTTGATCGCGGCCGCGACGTGCTCGGTCGTCATGGAAGGGGAAACCTCAGTGTCGGGCGGCGCTTCGGCGCCGTAGCGTCGGTGTGGGCCGTCTCCCGGACGACCCCACGGGGCACACCGATGTGGGTCCGGCGACGCGGCGTTCGACCCGACGGTGCGCGACTCATGTGCCTCCGAGTATATCCCGGGCGGTCCCGGGGTCGCCTCCCCGATGGTACCGGTCGGCAAGGTTGTCGCAACCTTGCCGCAACCCATGGCCGGGTCGCAAAGGTGTGGTGAGGCCGCGTTCCGGGCTAGCTGTGATCACCAGATCGGTTGTTGACGTCCACCGGCGATGCCGGGTTGTCCCTGGCCAGACCGTGTCTGCCAGTCTGCGCCACGCCATCCGAGTGTCAGGCGACAGCGCCGACGGCCCCGATCCGTGCCTGGCAGTCCGCAGTCGGGGCTGGGCCGTGGCCCGGAGACCGTCTCGGGGCCCTGGTGCTGTCTGGCAGACACGAGGGCCCCGCGATCGGGGTGTGGTGTGTCAACAACGTGCCCAGGGATCACAGCTAGCCGGATCGTTCGAACACGGCGAGCTGCCAGATCAACGTCGTCCGATGGAGCCGCTTGGCGAGCCCATGCGCGGCCAGGATCGCCTCGACGTCGGCGGTGCGGTGGACGTACGCACGAAATGGCGATCGTCCCAGGCGGTATCCGGCGTTGATGAGCGCGACCCCGAGACGACCGAACCAGGTGTCCCGCGGGTAGACGAGGCCATACCGGCGACGCGCCAGGGACGCCGATCGGCCCACCAGCGAGGTCATGTCCGCGTAACAGCAGATCACTCGGTCCAGGGCGACGATGTCAGCGGGTTCGACCGCGTTCGCGAGTGCGACGAAGTCACCGGCAAGGTACTCGACGCGGTCGGCGTGGCCCTGCCGCTCGGCCTCTGACCTGGCGGCCGAGACATAAGCGCGAGATGCGTCCACGTCGACGGCGGCCGCGGCCCCTGAACGAAGCAGCCCGTGGTGGATAGCCCCGACGCCACCGCCGATATCGAGAACCGTCTGCCCGTCGACGCCCCCCGCGGCAAGCGCCTCGATCAGCGCGCGCGTCAGATCGGCCGGGCCCTTTTGGCGGTAGGTGCGAAGCTGCTGGGCCGCGTGCCGCTCGTCGAACTGGCGATCGAGCGGGGAGTCGCCGGGGGAGCAGCAATCCATGGAGCCGGTCCTTCAGTCCGGGGTCAGACCCGATACAGCACCGCGGCGCCGACGCAGCCGGGCCCGAGGTGCGGCCCGACCGACGGACCGACCAGGTGGATCGTGACTTTCGCCGGATCGAGGTCTGGCGCCAGCGCCAGCACCTCGGCCTTGAAGCCCTCCACGTCCGGGGTCACGGTGTGCAGGATCGCGAGCCGCTCGATCGGCTTCTGGGTGATCAGCTCGATGACGCGGGCGCGCGCCTTGGCGCGTGTGCGGACCCGGTCCGCGGTCTCCACCACGCCATGCTCGACTTCGATGATCGGCTTGACCGAGAGCAGCGTCCCGATGGCCGCCTGCGCGCCCGAGATGCGCCCACCCTTCTTGAGGTATTCGAGGGTCTCGAGGGCGACGTACATCCGCATGTCCGGCGCGCGCGATTCGAGCGTCTCCGCGATCTCGGCTGCATGGCGGTCCTCGGCTGCCATCTCGACGCCCATCCGCGCGAGGATCCCTTCGGCCATCGAGGCGCCCAGTGAATCGACGACGTGGATCTCGCGGTCCGGGAGCATGTCGCGCGCGATCTGGGCGCTCTTGATCGTGCCCGAGAGGGTGCTGGCGACGTGGATCGAGACGATCGCCTCCGCGCCAGCCTCGAAGGCGGCCTCGTAGGCCTCCTTGAACTCGCCGGGCGACGATGCGGCGGTGGTCGGGAACGGGGCATCCGGGGCCACCATCCGCTCCCAGAAAGCCTCGGCCGAGAGCTCCGACCCGGCCTTGAAGGTCTCGGGGCCGAAGTTGACCAGCAGCGGGATGACGGTGATGCCCTCGGCCGCAGCATCCTCGGGATCCATGTCCGAAGCCGAATCGGTGAAGATCGCGACGCGGCTCAAGAGCGTTCCTCCTCGCAGACGGCCGAGACGTTGCGGGCATGATACGGGCGGGGTCCAGCCCGGTGTCACCGTCCCGCGGGCCGACGAGCCGCTACGCTTTCCGCGATGGATCGCTCCCTGTGGGCCGTGCTGGCCGGCACCTTCACGCTCCGATTCAGTACCGGCCTCACGGGCGCGATGCTGAGCGCGTACCTCGCGCAGCTGCCCGATCACGGCGGGCCGGCCGTCGCGGCGACGACCCTTGCGCTGCTGCACGCGACGTTCTACGTGTCCGAGCTGGTCCTCTCGCCCGTCTTCGGGCTGCTCTCCGATCGGCTCGGACACCATCGGGTCATGCTGTTCGGGCCGGCCTTCGGCGCCGCCGCGGTGATCCTCACAGGCCTGACCACGAACCTCATCATCCTCGGCGGCACGCGCATGCTCGAGGGAGCGTCGACCGCGGCCAGCATCCCCTCGATCCTCGGCTACATCGCGGCGGTGACCGCCGGGAACGAGCTCCTGCGCGGCAAGGCGGCCGCGCGTTTCGAGGGTGCGACCCTGGCCGGCATCGGGGTCGGCTTCGCGGTGGCGCCGCTGCTGTTCGCGGCCCTTGGCCCGGCGGCCTTCTTCCTGAACGCGGCGTTCTACGGGGTCTCGTTCCTGATCTATCGCTACGGCGTCGCCGACCACGATGCGGTGGAGAGGGCTGCGCGCTCGGCCGCGGCCGGCAGACGAGCGGATCGAGTGGCGCCGGTACGGCGTGCTCCTGCGGAGCTCGCACGTCTGGCTGCTCGCGCCGACCTGGATCGCGGTCAACGCGTCGATCGGCCTGTGGTTCAGCCAGTCGATCTTCCAGTTCTCGAAGGAGGACCCGCGCTTCCCGGACCAGTTCCTGCTCCAAGGCTTCACCCCGGTGCAGATCTCGCTGGCGGCCGTCGTGATCGGGCTCGTGTTCGGGGCCGGCCTCATCTACTGGGGCAACCGGTTCAAGAGCATGCGCCGCACGACGATCATCCTGTACGGGATCCTCGGCGGCGGCGTCCTGGTGGTCGGCGGCCTGGCCATCAACCACGGATCGGCCCTGCTGTTCGTCGTGCCCGTCGCCGGGCTGGTCGCCGCCGGATTCGGCCTGTTCGTGCTCGCGGGCGCGACGCCGGCGGCGCTCGGGCTGCTCGCCGACATCTCCGAGCAATTCCCCGCCGATCGCGGCGCGATCATGGGGCTGTACAGCGTGTTCCTCGGGATCGGCCAGATCGTCGGTGCGCTCGTGGGCGGCCTGGCGGCCGACTGGCGCGGCATCGACGGACTGCTGGTGGCCACGATGGCGATGCTCCTGATCGCGCTCCTGCCTCTGGCCCGCCTGCGAAGCCAGGAGCACTACGTCGGCGGACCCGGCACGGCCGCATCCTTCGACGACGCGGCGGCGGCATGACGACCGAACGTCCGTGGGCGCCCATCCCGCTCGCTCGCGGCGCGCGGGGTGCGGTGGTGGCCCCGCATCACCTCGCGACCGAGGCGGGCCTCGGCGTGCTGCGCGCCGGCGGCTCGGCGGTGGACGCGGCGATCGCCACGAACGCCGCGCTGGGCGTCGTGATGCCGAGCGGCTGCGGCATCGGTGGTGACGCGTTCTGGCTGATCTGGGACGCTGCGACGGGCCGACAGACGGCCCTCAACGGGTCCGGGCGGGCCGGCTCGCACGCCGACGCCGGCTGGCTGCGGGCGACCGGGTTGACCGAGCTCCCGCGTCGGGGCCCGCTCACCATCACCGTCCCGGGCGCGGTCCGGTCGTGGGGCGACGCCCACGCGGTCGGCCGGACGACTGTCGCGCGACACGATCCTGGCCCCGGCGATCGAGCTGGCACGGAACGGGTTCCCGGCATGGGACGGGTTCATCGACGCGGTGGAACGGACCGCGCCGATCGTCGCGGACGACCTCGGGCCCGATGCCGGGTTCTTCGCGGTCTACCGCCCCCACGGTCGGCCCTGGCGGCCGGGCGAGATCGTGCGGCTCCCGGCGCTTGCAGGGACGCTCGAGACCCTCGCCCGCGACGGCTTCGATGCCTTCTACGACGGCGACCTGGGCGAACGCCAGGCACGGACGATGGCCGATATCGGGGCCCTGATCACCGCCGCCGACCTCCGGGCCCACTCCTCGACACCCGCCGAACCGATCGGGATCGACTACCGCGGCGTCCGGGTCACGACCCATCCGCCCAACAGCTCCGGGGTCGTCGCGCTCGAGCTGTTGTCGATCCTCTCGCAGTTCGAGGCCCCTGGTCGTGACGCGTTCGGGCCGGCCGGGGTCACCGACCCGGCGTGGATCCATCTCGGCATCGAGGCGGCGAAGCTCGCGATGGCCGACCGCGACATGTACCTGACCGATCCCGCGTTCGAGGCCGTGCCGGTCGAGCACCTGCTCGACCCGGGCTACGCGGCCGAGCTCGCGGCCCGCATCGACCCGCGGCGTGCCGCCCGACCGGCCGCCTCGACCAATCCGGCCGGCGGCGGCACGATCTTCCTCGCCGTCGTCGACGCCGACGGCAACGCGGTCAGCCTCATCGAGTCGAACTACCTCGGGTTCGGGTCCGGCGTCGTCGACCCGGGCACCGGCATCCACTACCAGAACCGCGGGAGCTACTTCAGCCTCGACCCCGATCATCCGAATCGGCTCGCGCCGGGCAAGCGCACGCTCCACACGCTGCTCCCCGGGATGCTGTTCCGGGACGGCCAGCCCGGCCCGTGGGTGGTGGCGGGGTCGATGGGCGGCGACGCCCAGCCGCAGATCCACGCCCAGCTCGTCTCGGCCCTCGTGGACGGCGGCGTCGATGTCGCGACCGCGGTCGCCGCCCCGCGCTGGTACGTGGAGCCCGCCGACCACTTCGCACCGGCGGTCGACGTGCGGCTCGAGCCACGGCATGCGCCTGGCGTGGCCGAGGCGCTCGAATCGATGGGCCATCCGCTGCTCCCGACCGAGGCGTTCGACTCGAACCTCGGCCACGAGCACGCCATCGAGCTGGTCGCGGGCGGACCCGGGGCGGACGGTGGCTCGGTCGCGGCGGCGACCGACCCACGCAGCGCCGGTCTGCCGGCGGTCTGGTAGGACCGGCGGCTGGCTGCGGGCCGGCACCACGGTCCGACCCGCCGCGGCCGGATCCAGCCGACTGACGGGTATACTCGGGCCCGCCGGTGGCGGGCTGCGCTCACACGAAGCCGCCACCGGCGCGACGTCCGGAGTGCGCCGCTCGGGGAGGGCACGTGACCTCGAACATCAGCCAGAACTACCCGTACACCAGCGAGTCCGAGGCCGAGCGTGCGTCGAGCATCGCCTCGCTCGTGGCCGCACGGACCGAGCTGGCGGGGACGTTGGCTGCGGAGACGACGCCGCTGGGTGACGACCCGCGCTGGTGGGTCTGGAAGTGCCCGACGCCCGGCTGCGGAGGCCTCCTGCACACCGCCGGGTACGCCCTCGAGAAGCACGCCGTGTACGTCGTGTGCGACGGGACCTGCGCGAAGACCTTCCTGCGCTGAGCGAGGTCCCTCCGGCCGACAGCGCGACCGCGGCGCCGGCCGCGGAGCTCCAGGCGAGCCGGCGTCGGCTGGTCACCGAAGGCATCGGGATCGCCGTCTCGGCGATCGGGTTCGGCTTCGTCTACGGCCTGTCCGCCCGGCAGGCTGGCTTCTCGCCGATCGAGGCGGTCGCGATGAGCCTGATCGTCTTCGCCGGTGCGGCCCAGTTCGCGGCCGTCGGGTACGTGGCGAGCGGCCTGGCGTGGCCCGGCGTCGTGCTCCTCACCGGCCTGCTGAACGCCAGGCACCTGCTCTACTCGGCCGCGCTTCGGCCGTGGCTCAAGGACGTCCCCCTCCCCCGCCGGGCCGTCATGGCCCACATCCTCACCGACGAGGCGTTCGCCCTCACGATCGGGCACTTCCGGCGGATCGGCCGGACCGACGAGTGGGGCTTCTGGGTTGCCGCGGTCGGGGCGACCTTCATCCCATGGAACCTCGCGACGGTCGCCGGCGTGTTCCTCGGCGGCCAGATCCCCGATCCGGCGCGCTTCGGCATCGACGTCATCTTCCCGGCGGCCATGGTCGGGCTCGCCGTCGGGTTGATCACCGGGCGGCGGGAGCTCGTGGCGGCGATCTGCGGGGCGGGCATCGGGGTGGTCGTTGCCCTCCTGACAAGCCCATCGATCGGCATCGTCGCGGGCGGGATCCTCGGACCGGCGATCGGGCTGCTCGTCCCGGCCGCTGCCGCCCGCGAGACCGCGCCTCTGGGCACGTCGGCGTCGGCGGAACGGTTCTCGATGCCCGGCGCGCGCGTGGACCTGGAGACGCCCGACGTCCTGGCACCCGGCGATCGGGGCCGGCATCTGCCGGTCTCGGCCGATGAGCTGGGCGGCATCATCCGCATCCCGGACGATCCTGGGCCAGCCGATGAGGACCGCTCGTGAGCACGAGCCTGATCGTCCTGGCTGTCCTGATGTTCGCGGTCACGTACCCGACCCGAGCGCTCGGCCTGCTCACGCCCGGGCTGGACCGGCTGCCGCGCTGGGCGTTCGACTACCTCCAGCTCGTCGGTCCGGCGGTGCTGGCCGCCTTGGCCGCGGTCGCGGTGATGGTCACGACCGACGCCGATGGCGTCACCTCGTTCCACATCGGCATCGAGTGGGTCGCGGTCCTCGCCTGCCTGGCGATCGTCGCGTGGCGGCGCAACCTGCTGCTTGGGCTGATCGCGGCGGTCGCGATCGTGTCGATCGCCCGAGCGTTCGGGATCGCCGCCCTACCCTGACCGGCCGACCGCGACCGGTCAGCCGCGGCGTGCCTCGGCTTCGATCTCGATCAGCAGGCTCGCATCGATGAGGGCGCGGACCTCGACCATCGTCGCCGCCGGCCGCGCCCCACCGAAGAACTCGCCGTGGATCGGGAGGATCTCGCCGGAATGTGAGATGTCGGTCACGAACATCCGGGTCCGCACGACGTCTGCCAGGCGGAACCCTGCCCCCTCGAGGGCCTCGGCGATGATCTCGAGACTCGCCCTGGCCTGCGCACGGACGTCGCCGGGATGACGCGACCGGCCATCCGGTCCGGCGTCCGTGGTCCCGGCCACCCAGCACGAATCACCCACGACGACAGCCCGGCTGTAGCCGCCGATCCCCTCCCAGGGGCCTCCCGACGAGATCCGACGGCGCTCTGTCATGGCCTCCCATGGTGCGCCTGGCGGGGTGTGGCGGCGCTCGGTCACGCTACCCGGCATCGGGAGTCGTGTCGCGCCATGCCAGGACCTCTGGGTCGCGCGCGATGGTGAGCAGCAGCCCGGCCAGCAACGCGGTCCGTGGCACGATCGACTCGACCTCCGTGTACTCGGTCGGCGAGTGGTCGTTGCCGCCGACCGGCCCGAGGCCGTCGAGGCTCGGGATGCCCATGCCCGACGTCGTATTCGCGTCCGATGCGCCGCCCGTCGCGCTGTCGTTGATCGAGAACCCGAGGCCCTCGGCGACGGCCTTCGCGTGGTCGGCCAGGCGGATGCTCCGGGGCAGCCGCTCCATCGGCCACCAGCGCGCCATCGGCTCGAACTCGACGATCGTGTCGGGCACGACGGTCTCACCGGCCACCCGGCGGATCTCGGCCTCGGCCCCTTCGAGCTCGGCCCGTGTCACGCCCCGGACGTCCACCTCGAGCGAGCAGTGCTCACCCACCACGTTGGGCCGCGTGCCACCGGAGATCACGCCGACGTTGACCGTGACGCCCGGCCAGCGTCCATTGAGGGCGTGCAGGTCGCCGACGATCCGGGCGGCCTCGAGGATCGCGCTCCGGCCCTTCTCTGGCTCGACGCCCGCATGGGCGGCGCGTCCTGTGACGGTGATCCGCAGGTCCAGGATGCCCTTCCGCGACGAGACGATGTCGCCGTTCGCCCGGGCGCACTCGAGGACGAGCGTCGCGTCCATGTCCCGCGCGAGCTCACGGATGTGCGGCGTCGACGAGGGCGAGCCGATCTCCTCGTCGGGGTTCGCGATGAAGACGAGGCGCTCGAAAGGCAGGCCGCCGAGCTCTCCCATCAGCGCCTTGAGGGCGTACAGCCCGGCAAGGAGACCGGACTTCATGTCGGTCACGCCGGGTCCGCGGGCGATCCCGTCGGCGATGGCGAACGGTCGCGCCGCCGCGGTGCCCGGATCGAAGACGGTGTCCATGTGCCCGATCAGCAGGATCCGGGGGGCACCGGCACGACCGGCGAAGGTCGCCACGATCGTGTCGCCGAGTCGCCCTTCCGGATCGGGGCGGGTCTCGACCGCCGCACCCAGGCTGGCCAGGAACGCGGCCGTCCAGCGGCCGACCTCGTTGACCCCTTCGGGCGTGTAGCTGCCGCAGTCGATGTTGACGAGGCGCTCGAGGTCGCGCAGGTAGCTCGGCAGGTCCGCGGCGACGGCGTCCCGCAGGGCTTCGATCTCTGGGGCGAGGGGGCTGGCGGTGGGGGCGTCCATGTCCGGGAGTCTATCCCGGGTGGACAGTGCTCACCGTGCATCGGCCGTCTCCGCGACGGTGCTCGCTTGCTATCCTGCCCGGACCGTGCGCGTGATCGAGACCCGACTCCTCGAGGGGCCCAACGTGTACCGGCTCGTGCCGGTCATGAAGCTCGAGGTTGCCGTCGGGCGGCGTCGGACGTGGTACGGGCAGCGCGACCCGGGCCGCCATGCGCTCGTCCACCTCGGCGCGTCGGTGCCGCCCCGGGACTGGCCCGACGGCATCGTGGCCATCGTCGCCTGGATCCGCCGCCTGCGGGCCGACCACGGCGAGGGGCGCAGTGGCGTCGCGGTCCATCGCTCGTCGGACCCGGGACACTGGATCGTCACGTTCCCCTGGGTCGGCGCGGAGCGGGCGCAGACGCTCACCGAGGCCGCCCTGGCCCTCGCCGGGCGCGATGTCTCGGCGGCGCGGACTGCCCGGCTGACCGGCAACCAGGAACGACTGCTCGTCCGCTGGTCCGAGCGGATCCGCGAGGCCCGGACGACTCCGCCGTCATGGATCCGCGACGCGGACCGGCGGGTGCCTGTCGTCTCGATCTCGGGCACCAATGGCAAGAGCACCGTGACCCGACTCATCACCCACATCCTCATGGGCGCCGGGCGGCACGTCGGTACGACCACCTCGGACGGCGTGCTCGTCGACGAGCGCCTGATCGAGCCCGGTGACTGGACCGGACCGAGCGGCGCCCAGCAGATCCTCGCCCGGCGCGACATCGAGGTGGCCGTCCTCGAGACGGCTCGGGGCGGCATCGTCCTGCGCGGCATGGGATACGAGTCGAACGAGGTGAGCGTCCTGACGAACGTCTCGTCCGACCACCTCGACCTCCAGGGCATCCACACGCTGCCGGAGCTCGCCGAGGTCAAGGCCACCGTGGCGCGGATCACCAAGCCCGACGGCTGGGTGGTCCTCAACGCCGACGACCCGTACGTGGCCGCAGTGGCTCGCCGGGTCAAGGGCCACGTCGCGTACTTCTCGATCGACGACGGGTCCGCCGTCATCCGCCGGCACCGGGCGGGTGGCGGGCGGGCGTACGTACTCCGGCGCGGCTCGCTGGTCGAGGCCGACGGCGAGCGCGAGACGCGGATCGTCGAGATCGGGCAGGTGCCGATCACGATCGGCGGGCTCGCCCGCCACAACGTGGCGAATTCGCTGGCGGCGGCCGCCGGCGCCCGCGGCCTGGGTGCATCGATCGCGCAGGTGCACGACGGCCTCTTCGACTTCCGGCCGTCGGCGGAGCGGTCGCCCGGGCGGCTCAACCTGTACCGGCTCGGCGCGCGGGTCGTCATAGTCGACTTCGCCCACAACGAGGCCGGCGTCACCGCGATCCTCGACGTCGCCGAGGGGATCGCAGCCGGGGCCGCCGGACGGGCTGCGCCCATCACCGTGATCATCGGGACCGCCGGAGACCGGCCGGACGACACGCTCCGCGGGATCGGCCGGATCGCCGCGCAGCGGGCCCAGCGGGTCGCCATCAAGCAGACGCTCAACTACCTGCGCGGCCGGACTCCTGAGTCGGTCGTCGGCGAGCTGCTTGCGGGCGTCAAGGCCGGCGGCGGGAGCGTCGCCGACGTCCCGGTCTACAGCTCCGAGAAGGAGGCCTTGCGAGCCGAGCTGAACGGCGCGGCCGGCCATGGCCCTCACGGGCGCCGCACCGATGCCGCGCGCGTCATCGTGCTGATGTGCCACGAGGACCGCGACGGTGTGTTCGAGCTGCTGGCCACCCTGGGGGCGCGTCCCGTCGACGTGGCCTCCGAGCTGACCGAGCTCGTGCCGAGGCTGCAGGGTCGCCCCCGGCCGGACTGAGGCGGCCGTCCGTCTTGCGCGCGCGCCGATCAGCGGCGCATCATCGCGCGGACATCGGCCGGACGAGCCGGTCGAGCGGTCGGGCTGAGGGAGAACGCCATGGAATCGGCGATCGGCATCGCACTCATCGTCATCTCGGTGCTTGAGATCGCGTTCGTGGTCCGCGTGGTCCAGTCGAACATGAGTCGCGGCTGACGGGACCTCGACTCAAGGGCGGTCGGAGGCTTGCTCCACGAGCAAGTGATGGTCGCACCGCACGCCCGGCTCGCCGCTGCGGGCCCGGCCGCGGCCACCAGGCCGGCCGTGCTCGGGGCGGCTTGCGTCAGGAGCAAGTAATGGTCGCACCGCACGCCCGGCTCGCCGTTTCGGGCCACGAGGCGGGTCGTTTCGCAGCCGATCCTTGCGCCCGCCGCAAGAAACCGGGCCGGACGACGATCGTGGTGGTCTGCGGACACTGATCCGGCCGTGGTGACTCCGGATTCCGGCGATCTGCAGCCGTTACTTGCGCCCAGCGCAAGCGGTCGTGCGCAAGCGCAAGCGCGCGGCACGGGCACTAAGCCGGCCGCGGCCACCAGGCGCGCACGTCGAGCCGCGCCGCGAACCGCAGGTGCGGCGGCTCGTCGGGGAGCACCAGGCCGTGGCTCGCGGCCATCGTCTCGCGCTCGATCCGTGCCGCGGCCGGCTGGAGCGGCCACGGTCGGTGGCGGATCTCGGTCCGCATGATCCGCCCCTCGCCGTCGACGGCGAACAGCCGCTGCCGATCGGTCAGGAACGCCTCCAGCGAGCCCGGCGCCGCGAGCTCCACCGGCCCGACGGCCCGATATCGCGCCTCGAACCGCGCCGGCGGGCCGCGGTGGTCGATCCGGACCGAGCGGTAGTCGACGACCTCGCGCACGCGCCCCACCGTCATCGACGCCTCGAAGTACGGCAGGTGGAACGAGGCCCGCGCGCCCTCGACCGCCACCCGGCTGCCGGCATCGAGGCTCAGGAACCAGACGCCCGCCCGCCCTTCGTGGCGCACGTAGGTCCGGACGTTGAGCTCCGGGAAGGCGCCCGCGACCGGCGGCGCCGGCAGCCCCCGCGGGCCGACGTCCTCCATCCGAAACGGCACGATGCCCAGGTACGCGCGACCCTCGAAGAGATCGAGTTCCAGCCCGTCGGGGACATGCGGCCGGATCGCCTCGGGGGCGATCGGCCAGTGGGCGAACAACAGGTCGACCCAGCGCATGCGCATGACCCAAGGGCGGGGACCGAGCGCCGAGACGCGGGTCATCGTGACGCCCGGTCCATCACCGACAGCGCGCGGACGGGCACCGGTCAGTCCTCGGCGAGGACGACGATCCGGTCGGCCGCGGCGAACGTCGCCGAGGCGTTCTTGGCCGGGTTGACCGACACGCCATAGGCGGCCGACGCATCCTCGGCAGTGGCCGCGATCCGGTAGCCGAACGCGATCTCGCCACGCCGACGGGCGGCCTCGATGACCGCGGCGAACGGCACCGCCTGGCCGAGCTGCACGTAGTCGCCGGCCGGCTTCAGGTAGATCTCGGAACCCTCGGGGTCGAGCAGGTCGCGGAAGACCGCGTTGAGGTGCTTCGACTCGGCGACCTGGGCGATCATCAGGCTGATGAGGCGGTCGCTGACGATGAAGTCGTCGGCGCGGGCCACCTCCGCGAGCGCGCGGTCGCGCAGGTCGAGCATCTCGCTGACGATCGAGAAGTCACGATCGAGCCTGGACGCGATGTCGCGCAGGTGCAGGAGCGTGATGAGCGTCCGCGCGTCCGCCCGCGAGCGATCGAGCGAGTCGTAGCAGAGCACGATGATGTGATCGAAGGTCTCCACCCCGAGGCGGTCGAGCGTCGCCCGGTCGGTCGCATCGCCGGCCTCGAACGTGATCCGCTGTGCCGAGAGGCGCGACTCCAGCCGACCGACGTCCGCCGCGATGCCCCCACCGCTGGCCAGGACCTGGGTCTCCGATCCGGGCGGCACATACGCGTCGAGCTCCGTGATGATCGAGGGGGCCCGCCGGTTCCAGCCGAGGACCAGCGTCCGCTCCGGGGCTGGCGTCCGAGTCGGCGGCTCGCGCAGCCACGCCTCGTCGATGACAGGGGGCTCGCCCCCGAGGTTGATCTGGTCGTCGTCCGCGGCGATGACGATGAGCCGGTCGCCCTCGCCGATGACCGTGCCGGAGCGAGGGTTGAGATGCGGGCTCCCGCCGCTCGGAAGAAGGCCGATGACCGACGCGTCGGCGAAGGCCGCCAGCGTGTCACCGAACGGCCGCCCGGTGAGTGCCGGCTGCTCGGTCAGGTAGATCTCGTCGCCGGCGAAGTCGAGCAGCTCCGAGTAGACCACCGAGAGCCCGGACTGGCGACACGTCTGGGCGGTGATGCGGGCGATGACCTCCTCGGAGAGGATCAGCTCGACCTCGTCGCGACCCACCATCCGGGCCACGTCGAGGTTCGCCCGCTCACGGATCTCGGCGACGACGTGATACGGCTCGGGCCGGCGACCCGGGTCATTGGTGATCGCGAGGATGGTCTTGATGACATCGGCGTCGGGCTCGTCGCCCTCGGGCGCGAGGACCACGATCGAGCGGGCGGTCGAGGGGCTCACGATGCGCAGGTCGTCGATGTCCATCGGGCTGCCCGAGCGGCACACGATCTTCGTGCGGCCGGTGTCGCCGACCCTGGCCTTGATCTCCTCCTCCATCTCGACCTTGTCGCGCTCGGCGAGGATGACGATCGCCCGGCGCGGCTGGTTCGAGTTGGCCTCCACGATCTCCGAGATCACGGTGTGGATCTGCTGTGACCAGCCGAGGATGACCGTGTGCTCGCTCTCGACGACGGTCGAGCGGCCCTTGCGCAGCTCCGAGAGCCGTTCCTGGAGCCCGTTGTTGAGGATGCCGATGAGCGTGCTGATGATGAAGATGCCGCCGAGGGTGATGACGAACATCGAGAGCAGGAAGCCGCCGCTGCCCGTGTCGCCGCCCATCGTGCCCGGGTCGAGCGTGCGAAGGAGGCCGAGCCGGAGCAGCGAGCCGAAGTCGAGGTCCGGTTCGCCCTCGTGCCCGGTGATGAACACGACCAGTGCGACGGTCACGATGAGCACGACCGAGATGACGAACAGCCCGACGATGAGGGCGATCGTCCCCCGACCCATGAACTCGTCGAAGCGATAGCGCAGGCGAGCCCGCCAGTCCAAGGCGGCTAGCCCTCCGGGGCTTCGAGTTCGCCGGGATCGGCGAACGCCGTCCCGCCACGCGACGCACCCGTCGCCGCCATCGCCTCGCGGTAGACGCCGATCGCGTCGTCGACGCAGCACACGATGAGGTCGCCCGGGATCGCCCGACGGAGCGCGGTGCGGACGGCGGTCATCTCGTCGAGCACCTTCTCCGAACGGGACGTCCGGCCCGTCCCATCGGCCTTGGTCGAGCGGACACCCTCGATGACGTTCGTCGCGGTCTCGCCGGGCGGGCGGCCGCGCAGGTTCTTGTCCTCGCGGACGATGATCTCGTCGAAGGCGGTCGCCGCGATCGCCCCGTACTCCTTCTGGTCCGCGTCCCGACGGTCGCCCGGGATGCCGAGCACGCCGATGGCGCGACCGGAGCGGGCCGCGGTGCCGGACGTCCCCAGGCGGCCGGCCCTGGTGACCGGCTCGCTCATCATCCGCTCGACGAAGTCCGCCAGCTGGCGCATGCCATCGACGTTGTGGCAGTAGTCGATGACGACCCGGATCCCGCCGACGTCGAGCAGGTTGAGCCGCCCGGGCGCCTGGAAGAACGAGGTCGTGAACGTCCGGAGACCCTGGCGGATGTCGTGAAGGTGGGCCCCGGACGACCACGCCGCCGCCGCGGCGGCCAGGGCATTCGCGACGTTCATCCGCGCCCGGCCGCCGAACGTCGCGGGGATCAGGTGCGTGTAGAGCACCGGCATCGTCCGCGGCCCGAGCTTGAGGACGATGAGCTCGCCCTCGGCCGAGGACTCCAGGCAGAACGCCGCGCCGCCACGGCCGGTGTGGCCGTCGACGCGATCGAAGCCGTCCTCGCCCTTCGTGGTCGACATGCTGAAGAGCACCACGCGGCCGGCGCAGTGGCGGCCCATCCGGTACACGTGCGAGTCGTCGGCGTTCAGAACCGCCGTCCCCGAGCGCGGGACCGCCTCGACCACCACGCCCTTCACGTTGGCGAGCTGGCCGATGGTGTTGATCCCCCCGAGACCCAGATGGTCGCCGGCGACATTGGTCACCACCGCCACGTCGTTGCGGTCATAGCCGAGGCCCTCGCGCAGGATGCCGCCGCGTGCGACCTCGAAGACCGCGGTGTCGACGGTCGGGTTCTGCAGGACGGTCTGGGCCGACTTCGGCCCGGACATGTCGCCCTTCTTGATCAGCCGGTTGTCGACGACGATGCCGTCGGTCGAGGTCATCCCGACCCGCCGTCCCATCAGCTTGAGGATGTGCGAGATCATCCGGACCGTCGTCGTCTTGCCGTTCGTGCCGGTCACCGCGATGATCGGGATCCGGGCGGGCGACCCCGACGGGAACAGCGAATCGATCACGGGCCGGGCGACGTACTGGGGCTCGCCCTCGGTCGGGTTGGTGTGCATGCGGAACCCGGGCGCCGCGTTGACCTCGACGATGGCGCCGCCGGTCTCGCGGACGGGCGTCGCGATGTCCGGGCAGATGAAGTCGATGCCGGCCACGTCAAGGCCGATGATTCGGGCCGCGGTCTCGGCGATCTCGACGTTGTCGGGGTGCGCCTCGATCGTCCGGTCGATGGAGGTCCCGCCGGTCGACATGTTGCCGGTCAGCGCGAGCTTGATCCAGGTGCCCTCGGGTGGGACCGTGTCGAGCTCGAGGCCCTGGGCGCGGACGAGCGCCTCGGCCGCGTCGTCGAGCTTGATCCGGGTCAGGACCTTCTCGTGGCCGATGCCCCGGCGCGGATCCTGGTTGGCGAGACCGACGAGCTCGCGCACGGTGTGCTCGCCGTCGCCTGTGACGGACGCGGGCACGCGCTCGGCGATGGCGGCCATCCTGCCGCCGATCACCAGGCACCGGTAATCGTGGCCGGCCACGTACGTCTCGACGACGAGATCGCCCGAACGGCTCTCGGCCAGGGCGCCCTTGAAGGCCGCCCGGACCGCCTCCTCCGAGCGAAGGTCGAGGTGAACGCCGCGGCCGTGGTTGCCGTCGAGCGGCTTGACCACGCACGGGAAACCGAGGCGGCTCGCGGCTGCGACCGTCTCTTCCTCGGTCGGTCACGACCTCGGAACGCGGAACCGGCAGGCCGGCCGAATCGAGCAACCGGTTGGTGAGGCTCTTGTCCGAGGCGATGTCGACCCCGATCGCCGACGTCCGCGAGGTCATCGTGGCGCGGATCCGCTGCTGGTGGACGCCGTGCCCGAACTGGACCAGCGAGTGGCGATCGAGCCGGATGAACGGGATGTCGCGGCTGATGGCCTCGTCGATGAGGGCCTGCGTGGACGGCCCGAACGCCTGTCGCTCGGCGAGGCGGATGAGCCGTTCCAGCTCTGGCGCGAAGTCGAAGAAGACCTCGGGATCGTCCGGGGCGACCAGGTGGTTGACGAGCGCGACCGCCATCTTGCCGGCCTCGAGGCCGACCTGCTCCTCGCGGTACTCGAAGATGCAGTTGTACTGGCCGGGCGGCCCCGCCGAGCGCGTCTTGCCGTGGCGGACGTCCGTCCCGGCGAGGTTCTGGAACTCGAGCGCGACGTGCTCGGCGATGTGGCCCATCCACGTCCCGTCGCGCAGGCGCGTGATGAAGCCACCGCGGCGTCCGAGTGAGCAGGCGTGGTCCTCGAGCGTCGGGAGGAGCGCGACCAGGGCATCGGTGAAGTTCGGCAGCTTGTTCGACGGGTACTGCTCCAGGACCCCGAGGTCGACCAGCATCCGGATGACGGGTTCGCGCGCCCAGTAGTTGGGGCCACGCAGGACGCGGGTCTCGAGGATCCGCAGCGTCGGCGCCGGCCCACCCGTCGGCGCGGCCGCACCGGCCTTGGCCGCGCGCGCGCCGCCACGCTTCGGGCGGGACGCGGGAGCGGTCTGGGCCACGGGACTCCTCCTCGGTCGGGGCTTCGGATGACGGCGCCGAGCCGTCGCGCGGGACTAGCTGGACGCAGCCTCGCCGCCGGGCAGGGCGTGGAGCGTCGGCGACGTCAGTCGGGCGCGATGGCGCAGGTCGAACCGGTAGCCCGACGGCAGCGAATGGAGCACGACCCCGCTGATCATCAACGGCCGGTGGCCGCGGACCTCCCAGGCATCGGTCTCCGATTGCGAGCCGTCGACGACGGTGATCGAGCCGCGCCCGATGACCTCGAGGATCCCGTCGGGTCCCACGACGCCGGCCGTGTCCTCGTCGACGCCGAGCCCAAGGAGCGATGGGTTCTGGGCGATGAGGCTGAGCAGCCTGCCGAGTCGGTTCCGCTGCTGGAAGTGCTGGTCGATGATGACGCCCGGGATGACGCCGAGACCGGCCGAGATCTGCGCCATCCGGTGCTTGGGCGTGGCCCCGGACGCCCCGAACGCGATCATGTGGCTCGACAGCGCCGAGGCGCCCGCGGACGTGCCGGCCACGACCGCCCCGTGGCGGAACCGTTCGAGGATCGCGTCCGCGAGGCGCGTCCCGCCGATCGTCGACGAGAGGCGGAGCTGGTTGCCCCCGGTCAGGAAGATGCCGGTCGCGTCGCGGACCGCGAGGGTGGCCTTCTCGTCGTTGGCCTGCGGACGGGTGACGGCGTGGAGCGGCACGACCCGCGTGACGCCGAGGTCGCCGAACACCTGCTTGTAGCGCTCGCCCGCCTCGAGGCCCAGCGACGATGCCGTCGAGATCACCGCGATCGTCGCGTCGACCCCGCCGGCGAGCGCGACGAAGCGATTGAGGATGACGCGATCCCGGACCTTGTCCTCCGCGCCGCCGATGATGATGACGGTTCCCTCGGTCACAAGGCCTCACGGACTTCGGGTTGGATGAAGGTGAGGATACCGCCTCGCACCCGGCCCCCGCCCGAAGGACCGACGAGACAGGGACGCGGGCGTGCGAGAATCGGCCCATGGCCGACCCGAGCGAGCCACCCGAACTCCGCCCGATCCCCGGATCGGCCAGGGGTCGGGGACGGATCGTCGTGGACCTCAGCGAGATGATCGACCGCCCGACGCGGCGTCGCGCCGGGGTCTTCCGCCGGGCGCTGCGGCGCGAGGTGTCGCGCCTCCGGGACCCGCGCCGCATCGCCGCGATCCTGCTCCTGAGCCTGGTCTTCGCGCTGCTGGTGGCCGGCCTGCTGGCCCGTGGCGAGTCGGCCGGGGCGGATGCGCGGGCCTACTGGGCCGGAGTGCGTATCTGGCTCAACGGCGGTGACGCCTACCACCCCACCGGCCCCTTCCTGCCCTACGTCTACGCACCCTGGATGCTGCCGATCTTCGCGCCATGGGCCGTCCTGCCCTGGGATGTCGCCTGGTTCATCTGGCGCGGCGGGACGATCCTGCTCCTGCTCTGGACGATCCACTGGGCCTACCGTCGCCGTCCGCTCACGACCGCGGTCATCTTCGCGATCCTGGCGTTCCCCTTCGGCGCGAACCTCGACACCGGCAACATCAACCTGCAGCTGACCTTGATGCTGTGGGGCGCCCAGTTCACCGGCCCGCGCCTCGGCGGGCTGCTGTGGGCGCTGGCGACCTGGATGAAGTGGGTTCCCGCGATCCACTGGTTCATCCTCGCCCCGCGGACGCGGCTGTGGGGCCTCGGCTGGCTCCTGGTCTCGATCGCGCTCAGCGTGATCACGCTGCCCCTCACCATCATCCAGCTCCAGGTCCTGTTCGGGTTCGGGGCGCGGCCGATCCGCCTGGACTACCTGGTCTTCCTGTGGGCGTTCGTGCCATGGCTGTATCGCCGCCCAGACCCCTTTGACTTCCTGCGACCGGCCACCTGGCGACGCTGGCTCGAGACGGCCCGGGCCAAGGTCCGGGCGAGGCTCAGCCCGCCGCTCCCGGGCTGACCGCCACGGCGGGCTCGAGCGGGATGGGATCCTCGCGCCGCTGGGGGTTGACCGGCCGGAGCAGGAGCGCCCCGACCGCGAACCAGACGGGCGCCAGCAGGAAGGCGATACGCGGTCCCAGCTCCGGGGTGCCGGCCGCCGCCAGCCGGTCGATGAAGATCCCGCCGATGAAAGCCGCCGTCACGCCGTTCGTGGCGGTGGCCACGTTCGAGATGCCCATGTAGCGACCGGACGAGGCCTTCGGGATGATGTCGGTCATGAGTGCCCAGTCGACCGACAGGAACGTGCCCGCGCCGACACCCACGATGATCGCGCCAGGGAGGAATGTGATCGGTGTCGGTGCCAGCGCGCAGATGAGCATGCCGATGGCCCCCACGGCGCATGCCGCGTAGATCACGCGCTTGCGGCCGAGGCGGTCCGACAGGCGGGCAGCCGGGATCGTCGACACCGCCGTGAACAGCGCGACGAGAAGCGTCGCGACGTTGATCCAGAGTGCCCGTTCGCCTGGATCCGTGACCCCCTGCGCCCGCTCGAGGTACGGCACCGCGAGGTTGAAGAGGAACGCGGTCCCGCCGAGCACGAAGAACCGCGACGCGACGAGGAACAGGAAGCTGCGCTCGCGCAGGATGTCGGTGCCCCACGCCTCGCTGGCGACCGACCGCCAACTGCGCGAGCCGCGGTCCTTCGCGCGACGACCCTCATCGAGTCGGAAGAACAGCGAGAGCATCGTCACGAACTCGATGACGCCCAGCAGGATCGTCGGGATCGTGAAGTCGCCGATGACCAGGCCGAGGGTGGCCACGAGGACGCCGGTCACGACCCCGAGGACCTGGAACAGGCCGACGAGCGCGCTGGCCAGCCCGACCTGGGGCGCGGGCACGAGGTCCGGGACGTAGCCCTGGAACGGCCCTTGGGCCATGTTCGAGGAGAACTGCAGCAGGACGATGAACGCCGCGACGGCCAGGATCGTGTTCGAGGTGGCCAGGCCGATCAGGAAGACCAGGTCCAGGATCGTCCCGACGAGGATGTAGGGCTTGCGTCGACCGAACCGACTGACCGTGTAGTCGCTGATCGAGCCGACCGTCGGCTGGACGAGGACCGCGATGGCGACGCCGGCGACCTGGACCACCCCGAGGGTCGTGTACTGCACGGTCGGATCCGGCACGAGGACCTTGATCCGTTCCTGGAGGATGACCGTGATGCCGTTGAAGACGGCCACGAGGCCGAGCCAGTACACCGACAGACGCAGGAGGTGGCCGATCGGCAGCGTCTTCGTGGGCCGCTCGTTCGCTGGATCGCGGGGACCGGGCTCGACGGGGCCGCCTGTCAATGGTCCACCCTCGGCGTGACGGTGCGAGGTGCACCGACCATCCTATGTCACGGCGGAAGACGCTCCGAGGGCATCCAGCGTGACAGTCGTGTGCATCGGGACCAGCCGACGCTCGGTGGCGCCGGGCGCCACATACCGGAAGAGCGATCGGTCGAGCGAGTAGATGCCGGTCGCCACGAGCCCGATGGCGCCGAGGCGGAACGAGAAGACCGGGTTCTCGCCGTTGCCGGCGTAATGGAACGGCGCGCCGTCCCGACGGAGCACCGCCAGGTTGGCCTCTCCCCCGAAGCGATCGTGCAGCGCACCGAGCAGCTGGCCGACGGACCCGTCGGGTTGCCACGCATCCTCGAGCCAGCGGGCCCCGACCTCGGTGTCGGCACGGCCGTGGATCCGGCCCTGTGCGCGATAGGTCGCCCGGAGTGCCCGGTAATCGCGCAGGTCGCCGTTGTGGCTGAAGGCGTATCGGCCGGCCGGGTCGTCGAACGGCTGGGTGTCGGGGACCGTCAGCGTCGAGAGCCGCGAGGGGCGGCGCAGGTGGACGAGTGCGGCCGTCGTCTCGTTGGCACCGACCAGGTCTCGTGTCGGGTCGTCCCGAAACGCACGCAGGTCACGGTACGAGGCGAGTGACCCGTCCGCCGCCAGCCAGGCCGCGCCCCAGCCGAACCCCGCGATCCCGTAGCGCTCGAGACGCTCGGCGAACGGCCACAGCGCATCGAGCCGGAACGGCTCGGCGGCGCGGGCGACGAAATGCTCACACACGATCGCGATGCTAGCGAGTCAGGATCCGACTCAGGAGGTGATCGTCTCCTCGTAGTCGGCGAAATACTGGCCGATCACGGGCAGCTCGAACGCGCGCAAGATCAATTCCTTCGACTCGCGGGCGATCAGGAAGCGGAACGAGCGGTCGACGAGGTCGTGCGGGTCGCTCGCACCAGGCGCCAGACGCTCGAGGTCGTCGTCGGACACGGCCACGCGATGGCTCGACATGGAGCCGTCGGCGTCGGTCAGCGTGACGCCACAGGTCCAGCCGCCGCCGTCGACCCTGGCGCAGCTGACGTCGATGTCGGTCATCGGGGCTCACTCCCTTGGCAGGTCGGACACCAGTATGTCGTCCGTGGCAGGTCGGATCCCTGCCGGGTCGACACGATCGGTGTGCGACACCGTCGGCATCCCCGGCCGGCACGACCGTAGGCATAGAGCGGGCCCGGCGCGCCGCTGTCGCCGGCCGTGGTGACCCGTTCGACGCCGTGGCTCGGCGCTGCGTTCG
Source organism: uncultured Chloroflexia bacterium (assembly GCA_963767165.1). GTDB lineage: Bacteria > Chloroflexota > Limnocylindria > Limnocylindrales > CSP1-4 > SPCO01. The sequence continues at coordinate 285,125 of CAVYCV010000001.1, forward strand.
CGAGGAGCAGTCGCCGGGCCGCCGCGACCAGTCGGTCGAGTGTCGCGTCGTCGAGCGATCCGACCGTCACGAACGGCGAGACGCGCTCGATCCAGAGGACCTCGTTCTTGTAGACGTTGCCGATGCCGGCAAGGGCGCGCTGGTCGACCAGGGCGATCCCGATCTCCGTGTCGGCGCGGGCGGGGTCGCGCAGCCGTCGGCGCGCCTCGGCCGCGTCGAACGCCGGGTCGAGCAGGTCCGGTCCGAGGCGCGAGAGCGACGGATGCAGGGCTGCCGCCCGCGCCTCGAAGAGCTCGACGACGGGGGCATCGAAGCAGACCGCGACGGCGCCCGGCACCTCGAGGACAAGGCGTGCCCGCGCGGCGGGCCGGCGCCATGGCTCGCCCGGGCGATAGCGATGCCACGAGCCGTTCATGCGCAGATGCGTGCGCAGCTCCAGGCCGCCGTCGAACCGGATGATCAGGTTCTTGCCGACCGATTCCACGGCGTCGATCGTCCGCCCGACGAGCCGATGCGTCTGCGGCACGGCGCCCGGACCGTTGGCGCGCGCCGCCGTCACCGCCCGCCCGACGAGATGCGGGCGCAGCCCGGCCGCGGTCCGGTAGAGCGTGTCGCCCTCGGGCACGTCGCTACCTCGCGTTTCGCAAGGTCAGGCCGCGGTAGGCATTGACGAAGCCGGCCTCGATGAGCAACGAGCGCCGGGGTGACTCCGCGACCGGCAGGCCGTCCACCTTGCGGACGACGAGCTCGCGGAGCCGGCCGCTGGTCACGAGGTCGGCCAGCGCCTTGGTGGCCACGGCAGCGACGGCCGGGTCGTCGGCGGGGGCCAGGGTCTGGAGCGTCGCGCCGCCTCGCTCGAGGTAGAGCGCGGCCACCCCGTCGACGAGAACGACGTATGCGCCGGCAGCCCGCTGGAGCGGACGGCGGTCGTGCTCGTCGCGTCGTGGCCACGGCAACGCCGCGCCGTACGGGTTCGCCGGGTCGGTTGCGGCCAGCACGTAGGTGACGGACCCCGAAGCCTGTTGCGATCCGTCGCGCACGGCGCGCAATCGGTCGAGGGCACCGGCGAGCGCGAACTGTGCGGCACCGAGCCCGTCGACGAAGTAGCCGCGCCGGATCCGGCCGGCATCCTCGAGCGCCCGCAGGACCGGATAGACGGCACTGAAGCCGCCCTCGAGGCCCTCGGATGCCACAGCCTCGCGGGTCAGCACGCCGTGGCGCTCGAGCATCGCGATGGCCTGGGCGTGGAGACGTTCCGTCGCGCTGATCTCGGCCGGCGGCTCGACCAGCGACCACCGGCCGGCGGCCTCGGGAGGGCCGAGCGCGGTGAGCCGGCCGGCCCGCGGGCGGCGGTTCCCGCCACTCCCCGTCCGCTTCCATCGAAGCGCGCGGAGGGGGGCGAACGTGTCGTTGGTGACCTCGCCTGCCCACACGAGGTCCCAGAGGGCATCGAGGACCTCGCGATCGGGGCCCCCGCCCGACGCGGCATGGAGCTCGCGGTAGAAAGACGCCCCGCGTCGGGCCAGGTGCTCGCGCAGGGCCTCGTGACGGGGCCTGCTCGGTCGCTCCACGCCCTCGACCGGGCCGAACGGCCGGAGCGCGTCCCGGCCGGGCCGGATGAGCGCGATCCGCCCGTCGTCGCGGCCGAGACTCCCCCGCCCCACCCAGGCGACTTCCCCGAGCGAGCCCAACTCATCGAGCAGCCGCGGCTGGTATCCGGCGATCCGTGCCGGCAGCACGTCCCGCTCCAGCACCGAGGCGGGGATCGGCAGTCCGGCCAGCTGGTCGACGACCTCGGCCAGGCGCTCCAGAGCGGCCGTGCCACGGAACGGGGTCGGGGCACTCCCCGCGGGGGCGACGCCATGCCATTCGGGCAGGAAGCGCCCGAGCGCCGCCGGATCGACCGGCTCAACCTCACGCCGCAGGCGCGCGAGCGATCGGCGCCGGAGCAGCCGCAGGACGTCGGGGTCGCACCACTCGCGTTCCGCTCCGCCGGGCCGGAACTCGCCGCGGAGCAGCGTGCCGGCGGCCAACAGCCGCTCCAGTGCATCCTCGATGACGCCGATCGGCAGGCCCCAGCGCCGCGCCGGGTCGGGCGTCAGGAACGGCCCGTGCGAGCGGGCCCAGCGCGCCAGCAGCCCGTCGAGGGCGCCAGTGATCGGCGCCAGGAATGCCTCGGGCACACCGACGGGGGCGGACACGCCCACGCCATCGCGATAGCGCGCCACGTCCTCGATGGCGATCCAGCGCTCCTCGCCGGCGATCCGGGTCCGCACCACCCGGCGCCCCGAGGCCAGCTCGTCGAGCCACGGACCGGCGACCTCGGTGCCGCCCTCGACACGCGCGGCCAGTTCCTCGGCACTCAGGTCGCCGAGTCGCCGCAGGAGGTCGTGGACGCCGTCGGCGGTCGTCGCCCGCCGGTCGTCGGTCAGCGCCTGGAGGGAGAGTTCGAGGTCGGCCAGCGCGTCGGGATCGAGCAGCTCGCGCAGCTCCTCCTGTCCGAGCAGCTCGCGGAGCAGGTCCCGGTCCAGCGTGAGTGCGCCGGCCCGTCGTTCCGCCAACGGCGTGTCACCGTCGTACATGTAGGCGGCGACGTAGTCGAAGAGCAGGCTGCTCGCGAACGGGCTCGCCCGCTGCGTCTCGACGCTGTGGATCGCGATGTCGCGCCGGGCGACGCCGGACAGGACCTCGCGGAGCGCCGGCAGGTCGAAGACGTCGCTCAGGCACTCGCGATAGGTCTCGACGAGGATCGGGAAGCTGCCGTACCGCGAGGCGACCGCCAGCAGGTCCGCGGCGCGCTGGCGCTGCTGCCAGAGCGGCGTCCGGGTCCCCGGCCGGCGGCGCGGCAGGAGCAGGGCCCGGGCCGCGTTCTCGCGGAACCGGCTCGCGAACAGCGACGACGACGCCACCTGGCCCACGACCAGGTCCTCGATCTCGTCGGACTCGGGGAAGAGGAGCGCCTCGATGCCATCGAGCGGCGCATCGCCCTCGGGCAGCCGGATCGCGATGCCGTCATCGGACCAGATCGTCTGGACCTCGAGGCCCAGGCGCTCGGCGAGGCGGCTCTCGATCGCCATCGACCAGGGGGCGTGCACCCGGCCGCCGAACGGCGTCAGCAGCGTCAGGCGCCAGTCGCCGAGCTCGTCGCGGAAGCGCTCGAGCACGATCCGCTTGTCGGTCGGCAGGCTGCCGGTCGCCTCGCGCTCGTCCTCGAGATAGGCCAGCAGGTTCTCGGCCGCCCGCTCGTCGAGGTCGTGCTCCTCGCGCAGTCGGGCGGACGCCGCGCGCCGGCCCTTGTCGCCTTTCGCCAGGTCGGCCTCGAGCTCTCCGACGAAGGCACCCATCGCGCGCCCGAGCTCGATGGGGCGGCCGACGGCGTCGCCCTTCCAGAATGGGAGCTTGCCCGGCACGCCGGGCGCGGGCGTGACGGTGACCCGGTCGTGGCTGATCTCGTCGACCCGCCAGCTGCTCGCGCCGAGGACGATGACGTCGCCGTGCATCCCCGCCCGCAGCTCGTAGACCATCTCCTCGTCGAGCTCGCCGACGCGGCGGCCCGGCGTGCCAGCCTCGCCGACCATGAAGACGCCGTAGAGGCCGCGGTCCGGGATCGTCCCGCCGCTCGTGACCGCCACGACGCGCGCGTCGCGCCGGCCCTCGACGACGTCGGTCACGCGATCCCAGACGACCCGTGGCTTGAGCTCCGCGAACTCGTCCGAGGGGTAGGCGCCCGCCAGCATGCCCAGCACGCCCTCGAGCAGGTCCCGGGTCAGCGTCTCGTAGGGCGACGCCCGGGTGACGGTCTCGAGCAGGTCCGCGACCGTCCAGCGGTCCATCACGGTCATGGCCACGAGCTGCTGCGCCAGCACGTCGAGCGGGTTGCGCGGGATCGCGGTCGCCTCGATGGCGCCGTCATGCATCCGCTTCGTCACGACCGCGACCTCGAGCAGGTCGCCTCGGTACTTCGGGAAGATGACGCCCTTGCTCGGGGCACCGACCTGGTGCCCGGCGCGGCCGACGCGTTGCAGGCCGCGGGCCACGCTGGTCGGGCTCTCGACCTGGATGACGAGGTCGACCGCGCCCATGTCGATGCCGAGCTCGAGGCTGGACGTCGCCACCAGCGCCGGAAGCCGCCCGGCCTTGAGGTCCTCCTCGATCGCGAGGCGCTGCTCGCGCGCGATGCTGCCGTGATGGGCCTTGACCAGGTCCTCGCCGGCCAGCTCGTTGAGGCGCTGGGCCAGCCGCTCCGAGAGCCGCCGGCTGTTGGTGAAGACGATCGTGCTCTTGTGCTCGCGGATGAGCTCGAGGATCCGCGGATGGATCGCCGGCCAGATGCTGGTCCGCAGGTCCGGGCTGGTCGCCGGGCCGCCGGGCTGCTCGTCGAGCGGCAGGATCTCGCCGATCGCGGCCATGTCATCGACCGGCACGACGACCTGGAGGTCGAGCGGCTTGCGCGCGCCGGCGTCCACGATCTCGACGCCGCGGTTCGGTCCCGCGCCACCGAGGAACCGCGCGATCGCGTCGAGCGGACGTTGCGTGGCGCTCAGGCCGATGCGCTGCATGGGCGCGGCGTCCGCGGGCCGCAGGCGCTCGAGGCGCTCGAGGCTCAACGCGAGGTGGGCGCCACGTTTCGTGCCCGCGATCGCATGGACCTCGTCGACGATGACGTGCTCGACGCCGCGGAGGATCTCGCGGGCCTGGCTCGTGAGCATCAGGTAGAGCGATTCGGGGGTCGTGATGAGGATGTCGGGCGGGTGCCGGGCGATCTCGCGGCGGTCCTCCGACGGGGTGTCGCCGGTCCGGCTCGCGACCGTGATGGTCGGCATCGGCTGCCCGAGGCGATGCGCCGCGTGGCCGATGCCGGTGAGCGGCGCCCGCAGGTTCCGCTCGACGTCGTAGGTGAGGGCCTTGAGTGGCGAGACGTAGAGCACGCGGACGGTCCCGGGTTGCGCGCGGGTCCGTTCGGGCGTCGGATGCGTGGCGAGCCGGTCCAATGCCCACAGGAACGCGGCGAGGGTCTTGCCCGAACCGGTCGGGGCGTGGATGAGCGTGTTCCGGCCGGCGGCGATCGCCGCCCAGCCGCGCGCCTGGGCGTCGGTCGGTGCCTCGAAGCTCGCCTCGAACCACTCGCGGACGGGGCGCGAGAACGGGGCCAGAGGATCGACGCGGGCGGGCACGGTCGCGGTCACGGCACCGCGAGTATAGGCGCGTGCCGCCATCTAGACCAGATGTTCTGTTTCGTGAGGGCGCGACCGGCCCGAACGGCGCTGGCTACCAGCCAACGAATCCGGCCTGTGGCCCGCAGGGCGGCGCCGATCTACGCCCCACCGGTCGCCGCGGTGTCAGTCAGCCACCGTCGCGCAGGCTGCGGGCGACCAAGCGCAGCCTGCGCTCCGATTCGTTGGCTGCACGCCACCACACTTCGGGTAACTGGCGCATAAGGACGACGTGGTTGACTCGCCCGATGGCGACCGTTTCTCGGCACAGTAGGCGCACCACCGTCGGACGTCGAACGAGCGAGATCGTCAAGACGACCGGTGCGGACCTCAAGCAGATGCGGCTTGACGCGGGCCTGTCGCAACGCCAGGTTGCCGCAGCCGCGGCGATCGACCATGGCTTCCTCTCCCAGGTAGAACGTGGCCTTCGGGAACCGAGTCTTGCCGTCCTCGTCGCGATCGCGGCCTCACTTGGCGGCGACCTGAGCCTCCGGATCTATCCGGGCACTGGCCCGCGGATCCGCGATCCCCTCCAGGCTCGCATGGTGGAGGCGGTGCTCGAAGCGCTCGATCAGCGGTGGACACGGCATCTGGAAGTGCCTGTGTATCGGCCCGTTCGTGGCGTCATCGACCTGGTGATCGAGGACCCTCAGGCGCTCGTCGTCGGCGCCACCGAGCTCCAGTCCGAACTTCGTCGGATCGAACAACAGATTCGTTGGTCGCATGAGAAGGCCGATGCTCTGCGGTCGGCATCGATCTGGCGGTTTCCCGACCACGGCCCAAAGGTTGATCGCCTTCTTGTCGTCCGAAACTCGCGCACCAACAGGGCGATCGTGGAGCGTTTTGCAACGACCCTGGCCACCGACTATCCGGCACGGACGATCGATGCCCACCGCGCGCTGACGACCGCCGACGCCCCATGGGCTGGATCGGCGATCCTGTGGGTCGCGGTCGAGGGCGATGCCGCGCGGCTGCTGGACCGTCCACCTCGAGGCGTCTCCGTCGGGCGTTGACCGTCGCGTGCGGAGGTGGGGCCGAGCGCTGGCTGAGCGCCAACGAAACCGGCACTTGGCCAGCGTCCGGCGGTTGCATCGCGCGCTACGTCGCATCCTGGTGGCTCGCTGCCACCGTGCCGAGCCCTGGCGGACAGACCATTCGCCCTCGCGTAAGAAACGTTGGCTCACAGCCACCGGACTCCTGTCGCGAACGAGGCCAGCGGCGCGACCGGCCCGAACGACCCGGGCCGAATGGCCCGCGAAATGTGGTCCTTGGGCTCGTTTGCGAAGACCGCCATGGCGGTGCAATGACGGCGGTCAAGCACCAATGGTCAGCAGGCGCCGGAGGGGCGCCAAGGAAGGGAGAAAGGGACCATGGACCGTCGTACGCTCAGGCTGGCGCTCGGAGGGATCGCCGCCGTCCTGTTGTTCTACCTCGCCAACCCATGGGTCGAGCCGCCCGCGGGCATCGTCCACGACATCGTGCTGTGGGGCTTCTGGGTCTCGTTCCTGGTCCTGCTCGTGGTCCTGTTCCAGGAGCGCAACGAGCCGGGCGGCGAGACCATCGAGATCGAGGGCCCGGCCTTCACCCGGTTCCTGTTCGGCAACTCGCGGGCGGGCCTGTTCTGGCTGCCCATCCGGCTGTTCCTGGCGTTCTCCTGGATCGAGGCCGGCTGGCACAAGCTGACCGGCGGCGGCTGGATCGACGATGGCGGCTCGGCGCTGGGCGGCTTCTGGACCAACGTGGTCAAGATCCCGGCCGAGGGCCAGGGCCGGCCGCCCATCACCTACGAGTGGTACCGCGACTTCATCAACTTCCTGCTGGCCGGGCACCACGAGGCCTGGTTCGCGCTGGGTCATCACCTTCGGCGAGCTGGCGGTCGGGCTGGGCCTGCTGTTCGGCGCGCTGACCGGCCTGGCCGCCTTCGGCGGGGCGCTCATGAACATGAGCTTCCTGCTGGCCGGCTCGGCCTCGACCAACCCGGTCCTGTTCACCATGGCCATCGGGCTGATCCTGGCCTGGAAGGTGGCCGGCTACTACGGGCTCGACCGCTACCTGCTGCCGATGCTCGGCACGCCCTGGCACCCGGGCGTCATCGCGGGGCGAGGAGCGCATCCACAAGGGGCTCCGGCCGGCTGACCACCGTGGGCCCCGACGGGTCCACCCCACCCCGTCACCCTCCGCCTCCGGGCCCGTCAACCCGGAGGCGGAGCCTTGTCCGGGCCGGCGCCGCCGAGGAGGTCGGCCGCCTCATCGGTCGCCGAGGCTTCGAGGTCGGTCAGGAGGTGGCGCCGATCGTGGCTCGAATGGTCGACGAACCCGTCGAGACGGTGGCGCAGGTCGCGCATCCGGGCGACCTGGCCCTCGGCGATCGGACGGAACGCAGCCTCGTCACCGGCCACGTTCCAGAGCTCGAGGAAGTCGTCGAGGCAGAACGCAGCGGTCGCGAGTGCATCCGCCCAGGCCGGGTCGCCGCTCCGCTCGGCCGATCGCGCGAGGGCCGTCTCGACCGCGCTCTGGCCCTGGGCGCAGGCGACGCACGGCGGTCGCTTCCGGGCGACGCGCAACCGGACGCGCAGCCAGCGGCCCCTCGCCCCAAGCGCCCCGCGGATCACCTCGAGCCGGCGCTCGAGCATCGCCCCGTACAGGATCGACGAGCCGAGGGTGCCGCCGGGACCGCGGCGGTCGGCGAGGATCAGCTCGCGGAGGTGGCGCCGGCAGAACCCCTGCGAGCGCTCGAGTTCCTCGCGAAACCCGATGTCGAGCACGTGCTGGGCGATGATCGAGTCCATCATCGCGCGCTCCGAGCGGGCGCGGACCGCACAGATCGGGCAGCCGCCGCCAGCGATCGCGGCGCTCAACCGCACGTCGACGATATCGCGGGCCGGCAGCTCCGAGCCGGCAGGCCGGCCTACGCTCGTCATCAGCGAGCTGCCCGGATCGTGAGCGGGTCGACCGCGCGCAGGGGGCCATCGACCGCGGACACGCTGAACCCGGCTCGCTCGAGCAGTCGGGTGGCGATCGAGGCACGCATCGCCCGGTCGATCGGCTCGACGGGGTCGCGCTCGGCGAGGGTGACCTCAGCGTAGTCGGCTGGGCTGACGGCGAGGAGCGCGCCGGCCAGGCCGGATCGTCGATGGCCCGGGGAGACGCCGAGCGCCAGCAGGTCGCGATGGCCGCTGTCGGAGATGGGGCCCGCGACCGCGAGGCCGACGACACGGGTGCCGACCAGCGCGGCCGAGACGATCGCGCCATCGTCGATGGCCGCCGCGATCAGCCGGAACGCAGCGGCGGCGTCCAGCGGCGCGACGACACGCGGCGCGAGGGAGCAGGCCGACCACGCCGCGGCGTCGAGGGAGGGCACGACCACGGGTTCCCCGACGGCGGCATCGGGATCGCCGCCCGAAGCAGCCGGCGCCACCGCCGGGTCCCACCAGCCCCGGTCGCGAGCCTCGCGGACCAGGCGCGGGACCATGAGCTCGCGGACGAGCGCGGTCGTCTCGCGCGAACGGCCCTCGGCGGCGGCCTGGCTCGCGTCGATCGGGATCCCGGCGTTCGGCAGGTCGACGAACGTCTCGGGCAGCGGCGCCTGCCCGTAGCGGGCGCCTTCGGTCGTCCAGCGCTCGCGCCAGGCGGCCGGCGTCGCCGGCGGCACCTCGCGATGCGCGCCCGCGAGCCAGATGAGACTCCAGGAGCGCGGCACGACCCGGTACGCGTCGTAGCCGCCGCCGCCGGTCGCGAGCCAGCGCCCGCCGGCGTACCGATGCGCGATGGCATCGACCAACCGGGCGGCCTCCCCCATCGCGGTCGTGGTCACCCGCAGGTGCGCAAGCGGGTCCCACGCGTGTGAATCGGCGCCGTGCTGGCTGACGATGATGTCCGGCCCGAACGCGGCGGCCAATTCGGGGAGCAGCGTGCGCACGGCCTCCAGCCATGCGCCCTCGCCGGTCATCGGCTCCAGCGGCACGTTGACCGACGTGCCCGCCGCCTCCCCCTCTCCGACCTCGTCGACGAAGCCGCTGCCCGGGAACAGGTACAGGCCGGATTCGTGGATCGAGACCGTCAGGACGCCGGGGTCGTCGTAGCAGATCGCCTGGACGCCGTCGCCGTGGTGGACGTCGAGATCGATGTAGAGGACCCGAAGGCCGTCGCGCCGCGCCCGGGCGATGGCAAGGGCCGGATCGTCGTAGACGCAGAACCCCGACGCGCGGTCCGGCATCGCGTGATGCAGGCCACCACCGGGGTGGAACGCGTGCTCGACCTCGCCGCGCAGGATCGCCTCCATCGCCCGGATCGTGCCGCCCGCGACGGCCGCCGAGGCCTCGTGCATGCCCGCGAACGGCGGGTCGTCGCCGCCCTCGCCGATGCCCGCGTCGAGCGGCCCGTACGGCGCGTCCGAGAAGCGCTTGACGGTCTCGATGTACCGCCTGACGTGGCACCACAGCAGCTCCTCGTCAGGTGCCGGTTCGGGCGCGAGACCCGGCACGGCGCCCACCGAGGCCAGCAGGTCGATCGACGGGCCGAACCGACGCGGCGTCAGCGGATGGCCCGGCCCGAAGTCGTAGGTAAGCGAACGGCGTCCGTACACGAGCAGCATGCGTGGCACGATAGCCGCGATGGAACGGGTCTACACCACGCCGCTCCTCGACAAGCTCGGGATCCGGCCAGGGATGCGGGTCGCGCTCATCGACATCGAGGACGAGGACATCCGTCCGCTCCTCGCCGGACGGACCTCGGACATCACCGAGGGCTGGCCCGAACCGGACACCGACGTCGTCCTGCTGGGCGCCGATTCGATGGCGCAGCTGGCGGTCCTCCCCGATCTGGCCGCCCGGATCCGACCGAACGGCGCCATCTGGGTCGTGTCGCGCAAGGGCAAGGCCGCGACCCTGCGTGACGTCGAGATCATCGGGGCCGCGAAGGGGTCAGGGCTCGTCGACAACAAGGTGGCCTCGTTCTCGCCGACCCACACATCCCTGCGCCTCGTGATCCCCATCGCCCTTCGGGGAGTACCATCCGCGCATGCCTGACCTGCTCCTCGTCCTCATCGTGATCCTGGTGGTCGTCCTGTTCTGGCGCGGCCCCAAGAACCTGCCGAAGCTGGGCGAGGCGTTCGGACGCGGTGTGAAGGAAGCGAAGGCCGAGGCGGTCGCGGCGCAGGCCGAGATCCAGGCACGCGTCGATGGCGAGCCGACCCCGCCCGCCGAGGGCACGCCGCCCGACCGACCGGCCTGACCGAGGCGGACCGACCGCTGGCCCTGGAGACCGCGTGATCCCAGACGAGATCGCCGCCCTCACCCTGCGCCCCGGTCCCGGTTCGCATCGGACGACCCTCGAGATCGACGGTCGGTCGACCGAGACCCTTGCCGACCTGCCGCCACTCCGCGACAGGCTGCTGTTCGTCGGCCTCAACCCGTCGCCGGTCAGTGTCGAGGCCGGGCACTATCACCAGGGCCGCCTCGGACGGACGTTCTGGCGGCGGCTGATGCTGGCCGGGATCCTGCCGCCCGGGACACCGGTCGAGGAGGCCGACGACGCTCTCGTCGCGGCGGGGCACGGCATCACCGATCTCATCAAGCGCCCGACGCCGCGCGATGAAGCCACCGACGCCGCGCTGACCACCGGGGTCGGGCCGCTCTGGCAGAAGATCGCCCTGTGGCGCCCGGCCGCGGTGGTCTACATCTACAAGCGCGCGGCCGCGATCTCGGCGGGGCGGCCACTCCAGGAGCGGTGGGGCTCGCTGGCGGGAGTGGCCATGGCCGGCCGGCCGTGCTTCCTGATGCCCGGGCCATACGCCCCGACCGAGGAGGTCGACGAGGGGCTCAACTTCCTGCGCAACCTCTCCGCCGCGCTGCCGGTCGACCGGGCCTAGAGCTGATCCACGTCGACGTCAAGCGGCTCGGCCGGGTGCCCCCCGGCGGCGGCCACCGGATCCTCGGCGAGGGCGCCCGCAACCACGTCCCGGTCGGGCACGACTATCTGCACGTGGCGGTCGACGACGCGACCCGGGTGGCGTACGTCGCGGTCCGACCCGACGAGCAGGCCGGCAGCACGGTCAGCTTCATCGAGGAGGCGGTCGCGTTCTTCGCCGGGCAGGGCGTTCGGGTCGAGCGGGTGATGACCGACAACGCGATAGACCTACGTCAAGTCCCGCACCCTCGCCGCCCTGTTCGCGGACCTCGGCATCCGCCACGTCCGGACCCGTCCCCGGCGGCCCCAGACCAACGGCAAGGCCGAGCGCTTCATCGGGACGATCCAGCGCGAGTGGGCGTACGCGAGGTTGTTCCGCTCGAACGACGAGCGCCTGGCGACGCTCCCCGGCTGGGTCGACGCCTACAATCGGCGACGTCCCCACGCCGGGCTCGATGGCCAGACGCCGCTATCGTCCTTGTCAACAAGGTCGAGGAGAACGACATAGCGGTCACCCGACGGTCGCGGGACGGTCTTCGTCCGGGCCCGACGGAAGCCCGCGCGTGAAGGCAGCCAGTAGCAGCACGTACCCGATCACGACGACCATCGACCAGACGAGCGAGATCCACGTCCAGAGCGTGAAGTCCGTCTCCGGGCGTAGCGAAGACATAACAGGGCAGCGCTCGCGATCGAGGCACTCGCGGATCCGAGGAGGATCGACCACACCCCGACCGTGCCAAGGCGCCATGCCCCGGCCGGCTCCTCGCCTGCCGCCATGCCCGCCCACAGGATGACCGCCAGGTACGCCTGCGCGGCGAGCGTCAGCCAGTTGATGAACAGGATCGGTGGCGTTGTACGCAAGGTACACGTCGGCCGGATCGGCCGACGAAGCGCGCGCGATCGTGATGAGACCGCCGACCGCGACCGAGGCGGCGAGGAGCGCCGCGACAGCGGCGATCGCCGTGTCCCGGTACCGGCCGGTCTGCGGATCCGGGCGCTGGCGCGCGAAGCGCAATCCACGAGCGACATAGACGATGCCGAGCGTCGATGAGGATCGCCGCCAACACGCGGTACAGCGATCTCGCTCACTGGCACCATGAACAGGTCGTCCGTCGGCGGAGTCACGGCCTGGAACAGGTCGCCGAGGTTGTAGGTGATCGCCTGGAGGGCCTCGCCGGTCGCAAGCATGACCAGGCCCGACCACGAGCAGCCGATGGGTCGTCCAGGCACGTCGGTGTCGGGCGAACAGGGCGGCCCCGAACAGGATCGCGGCGACCGGCGGGATGACCGAGAGGATCAGGTCGAAGACGTGACGGATATAAGGGCCGACATCTGCCTCGGTGTCAGGCCAGAGCGGCAAGCTGTGGTCGAGCGCCAGGACGAGCCCCGTCACGACGGCGAGGATCACGAAGGCCCAGGACGCGCGGGGCAGCTTCGCTGGGACTCGCATCAACGGATCCGGCAGGTGCGGTCCGCGCGCCTCTTCCCATGGCGTTCCGTCGCTCGTGTGGCCGACCGGCTCATCCATGGACGCATCGTGTGCCTGCGTCCGCCAACCGTCAACGGCGCCCGCGATCTCGCGGTGCGCGCCTGTCGGTCCCTTGTATCAATGTGATATCATCAAGATAGCGCAGCACATGACGCGCGGAAGGAGTATCGGCAGCACCATGAACAAGGAACGTCCAGCCAACACATTCCCCGGCATCCCCGCGTTCCTCCTCCTCACGGCGGCGCTCATCGCGCTCGTCGTGGCGTTCTTCTGGTACATCGCGGTCGTCCTGGCGTCAGCAGGCGATTCGGTCGACCTCCTGACGATCACGCCGCTGCTCCTGATGCTCCTGGCGATCACCGCGGTCTGCATCGGATATGGCGGCTTCACGGCGGTCAACCCGAACGAGGCACGCGCCCTGGTGCTGTTCGGCCGCTACGGCGGCACGGTCCACACGCAGGGCCTGCAATGGGTGAACCCGTTCACCAAGCGGCGCAGGATCTCCGTGAAGGTCCGCAACTTCGAGACGTCAAAGCTCAAGGTCAACGACCACGACGGCAACCCGATCGAGATCGCGGCGGTCGTCGTCTGGAAGGTGACCGACACCGCCGAGGCGCTGTTCGAGGTCGACGACTACGAGAACTTCGTCCACGTCCAGGCGGAGTCGGCCCTACGCAACCTCGCCACGACGCATCCGTACGACGCCCACCAGGAGGGTGACGTCGCCCTGCGCTCGAACCCCGCCGAGATCGCCGACCAGCTCCGGGCGGAGATCCAGGATCGGCTCCAGAAGGCCGGCGTCGAGGTGATCGAGGCGCGCATCAGCCATCTCGCCTACGCGCCGGAGATCGCCAACGCGATGCTTCGCCGGCAGCAGGCGAACGCGGTCATCGCCGCGCGTTCGCGGATCGTGGAGGGCGCGGTCGGCATGGTCGAGATGGCGCTCGAGCAGCTGTCCGCCAAGAACGTGGTCACCCTCGACGAGGAGCGCAAGGCGCAGATGGTCAGCAACCTGCTGGTCGTCCTGTGCTCCGAGCACGAGACCCAGCCGGTCGTGAACACCGGGACGCTCTACGCGTAGTGCCGGCCGGACATCGGCCAGGTCGGTCGAGCCAGGACAGACGACGATGACCGAGCGAAAGCCGTTCCTCCTGCGCCTCGACCCCGAGACGTTCGCGGCCCTCCAGCGATGGGCCGCGGACGATCTCCGATCCGTCAACGGTCAGGTCGAGTTCATCCTCCGGCGAGCCCTGCGCGACGCCGGCCGGGTGCCCGAGCCGAAAGGCCGTCGAACGCGGGGATCTGCTCCGTAGCCAGTGCTTGGGCGCCTCAGTCCTGCTGATCCCAGAGCCACTCACGGAGGCTCAGGCCGCTGTCGTGGACGGCCGCGGCGACGTCACGGCCGAGATAGCGAAGGTGCCACGGCTCCGGCTTGTAGCAGGTCACCGACGGGCTCCACTCGGCGGGATAGCTGACGACGAACCCGAAGCGCCAGCTGTTGACGACAAGCCACGTGTCGCCGCCGTCGACGTCGATCGCGGTCCCGAGCTGGTGCTCCGAGTGACCCGGTCGAGCCGCCGACGCCAGCGCGTAGTCGCTCCCGTAGGCACGCTCGAGGCTCTCGAAGGTCGCCACCTGCTGAGCATGACTGCGATAGGCGGACCTGATGGTGAGCTCGACGCCGGCCTTCCGAGCCGCCCGAGCCATCGCATTCAGGTCATCGATGACGAGTCGACGGACCCTGCCGCGACCGGCCACACCGGCCACGGAGACATCCACGAGGTCTGGCGGCACGTCGGACGACGTCAGCGTGAAGACGGGATCGAGCAGTGTCAGCCGCCAGTCGTCGGGCGTCCGATGCGGGGTCAGCTCGTCGGCGCGATGGCACGCCGGCAGCGGTCCATCGAATACCCCGTCCGATCGGCTGAGCGCGCCGCCCGGCCCGACCAGGGTCCAGGCTGCGGCTGCGGTCACGGCGATCGCCGCGACCACGAGGATGGAACGCCGCATGGGACCGCTACTCGATTCGGACTGTGTCGGGCCGTGTCAGCCGCTCGAGCGGCGGGAGCATCAAGGCGACCAGCGCGATGGCGCTCGCGAGGCTCACGACGAGCGTCAGCAGGAGCGACGCATCGGGCAACGCGACTTCGGTCGCGTCGGCCAGTCGCAGGATGGCCTGCGCGATCGCGATGCCCAGCGCTGCACTGAAGACCGCGACGGCCACCAGCGGAGCCCCGGCCTGGAGCAGGACGAGGGCCCGCAACCGCGACACCGGCATCCCGGCGCTCCGCAGCAGGGCGAACTGCCGACGTCGCTCGAGGATCCCGGTCGTCACCGCGACCGCGAGGCTGCACCCGGCGAGGATCAGCGACCCGATCAGCCCGAGCCCCACGACGCGCCCGAACTCCTCGTAGATGCGCGACGACTCACGGTCCTCCCCGGCCAGGCGGACGTATGCGGTCGGGACCACCGCCATCACCGCGGTCCGGACCTGTTCCGCGACCGCCGCCGAGCCGTCTGTGTCCACGTAGAACTTGGTCGGCGACGGCGCCGGGCCGGCTGCCGTGATGGCACTCGGCTCGATGATCAACGACGGCAGGCCGTTGGCGACGCGCTCGAGGGGGACCCCGAAGAACGCCACGTCCCCAGTCCCGACGTCCAGAGTCAGCGGGGCTCGACGGCCACGATCCGGGACGACCTGGTGCCTCCCGGGCTCGAGGGTGACCGACCCGCCGATCTCGTGGATCGGCGACGACCCACAGAGCTCCGCTGGGAACTCGAACTGTCGAGCAAGGTCGACGCAGGGGGCGATCCAGACCGTGGATGGTCCGGCCTCGAGCAATTCCGCGGTCACGATCGGCAGGACGCTCGTCACGCCCGGGATCGCCGCGATCCGTGCCGGCACGTCGGCGAACGGCGGCCCTTCGTTGTAGGGCATCTCCACGTAGACCTGACCGGCGTGCAGGATGCCGGCCCGGTCGAACGTCTGTCCCTTCGCGTATCCGACGAACGTGAAGAACGCACTCGCCACGAAGACGGCCATGATCACGCCCGCGATCGCGCCGAACGAGCCACGCGGATCGTCGGTGAGCCGACGGGATGCGAGGAGCGTGGAGGCGCCGGCCGGCAGCCGGTGGAGCGCGCGGCCGACGAGGAACGTGAGCCACGGCCCGATCAGGACGATGCCGAGGATGACGCCCCCGAACGCGCCACCGACGATGGCGATCGACACGAAGCTCTGCGACACGCTGCTGCGGAGGACCGCCATCGCGCCGATGAGCACGACCGCGGACACGATGAGCGGCACGGCGCGGACCATCCCGGGCATCGGTAGCGTCTGACGACGCTGCACGCCCAGCGGCGAGATGGCCACCCGCCGCAGGGCCACGATCGCGGCGAGCGCGCCGATCGCGGGGATCGCCAGGAGCAGCAGGATCGCGGGCAGGAGCGGCGGCCGGATCGCGTCCGGGAACCACGTCGCCGCGTCGAGCGGCACCATCGCGACGAGTGGGCGTAACAGGAAGAACAGCCCGATCCCGACGATGACGCCGAGGACCGACGCGAGGAGCGCTTCGACGACCGCGAGTCGCGTCACCTGGAGCGACGTCGCGCCGACGAGTCGGAGCGCGGCGAGCCGCTGCTCGCGGCGGGCCGCCGACAATCGCGTCGCCGTCGACACGAAGACCGCCACCGGCACGAGCGCGCCGATGATGGCGAGCGCGATCAGGAGGATCGCGATCGGGGGGATCTCGGGCGTCGACGGTCGCGATTCGAAGCCTTTCACCGGTGCCGTGCCGAGCTCCGACAGGGCACTCGGCGCCATCCCGATGACGGCGACGAGTTCGTCGGGCGAGCGGAGAGCCGCGTCGCCGATCGTGCCCACGACCCTCCCGATCCGGTCGCCGAGCTGATCGGGCGGGGCCGCGGCGATCCGCGCCGCCAACGCCGGGGAGACGTACGCCTCGCCCGGACCGGGGAGCCGATCGATGCCGGGCGGGACCGGCGCGTCCTCGACGAGCGGCGCAAGAAGGACAGTGGCCAGCCGCTCGCCCCGGTACATGTCGTAGACCGTCGTCATCAGCAGGGCCGCGTCATCCGCGGTGCCGCTGTCCGAGAAGAGGAAGTTGGTTCGCCACGCGCTTCGTTCGCCACGGTCGTTGAGAGCAGGCAGGAAGGAGAGCGCGAAGAGCAGGATCGCGGTCCCGATCGCGACCGCGAGCGTGGTGAGGGCGAGCCCGACGACCGCGCCGCGACCCCCGGCGAGTGCAAGGCGGAGACCGAGACGGGTCACGTGAGGTCTGCCCCGCTGACACGGCCGTCGCGGACGATGACCTCTCGGTGGGCGTAGGCCGCGACGCGGGCCTCGTGCGTGACGAGCACGACGGCGGCGCCGTGTTCGATCGCGGCGCTGGTCAGGAGCTCCATGACGTGCTCGCCCGCGAGGCTGTCGAGCGAGCCCGTGGGCTCGTCGGCGAACACGACGGCCGGTTCGATCACGAGGGCTCGAGCGACCGCGACGCGCTGCGCCTGACCACCCGACATCTCGCCGGCGCGCCGGCGTTCGAGGCCCTCGAGGCCGAGCCGCGGGAACCAGTCCGCGGCCATCGCCTCGGCCTTCGCGCGACCGACGCCGTTGAGCAGAAGCGGGAGTGCGACGTTCTCGATCGCCTCGAGCTCCGGCACCAGCTGCCCGAACTGGAAGACGAACCCGAAGGCGGTGCGGCGGAGCCGGCTGCGCTCGGCGTCACCCATCGCATTCACGGAGCGGCCAGCGAAGGTGACCTGGCCCTCGTCCGGGACGATGATGCCCGCGAGGCAGTGGAGCAGCGTCGACTTGCCCGAGCCGCTCGGGCCCATGATCGCCACGATCTCGCCGGGCGCGAGGGCGAAGTCGAGGCCGCGCAAGGCCTCGGTCGCGCCGAACCGCTTGCGCAGGTCCGTGCCGACGAGCAGCGGCGCATCGGGCCGGGCCACTGGGACGACGGTGTGGAGCGGCGAGGCGATCATGGGACCTCCGGGACGGTCAGCAGGGTGTGGCGAAGCTCGTCGACACGGGCGGCCGTCAGGTCCAGCCAGCGCAGGTCGGCCTCGAGGTGGAAGAGGGCGTAGTCGGCGAGAAGGGCGACGGGCATCGTCGCCGTGCGGCGGACGGCCGTCAGCTCGCGCATCCGCTCGAGGTGGGCATGCCGCTCGGCATCGACGAGCGGCTCGACCGGCCGGCCCGACAGGATCGCGAGGACGACCTTGGTGAACAGGGACGCCTGGAGGTGCGGCTCGGCGTCGAGGGGTCGCTCCAGCCAGCGCACGAGTTCTCGGGTCCCCTCGTCCGTGATCGCATAGCGCCGGCGGTCCGGGCCCTCCGCGCGCTCGACCGCATCGACCCGAACCCGCCCCTTCTCCTCGAGGCGACCCAGCGTCGAGTACACCTGGGCGAACGCGACCGGGTGGTCCGGCGCGAAGTAGCGATCGAACAGCCGCTTCAGGTCATAGCCGTGCCGGGGTTGCTGTTCGAGGAGACCCAGGAGGGCGTACGGGACGCTCATGGGCGCCACTATAAACTCAGTTTATAGTTGCGTCAACCAGCGGTCGGGCGACAGCATCGGAACGCGCAGGGCGGACGGCGGTGGCTGTCAGCCAACGATCCACGCGGCTGGCAATTCGACCAGCTCAAACGCGCCTTCCAGCTGTGTTCCTGTTGGCTCTCCGCCAACATCGGTCGAGCAGGAACTGTTCCCCGACAGCCTGAGGTCGAGATCGTTGGCTGTGCGCCAGCAGGAAGGAGGGACCGCGCGCCCGGAGTTGCCCTCAGGAGCCGCCCGGATGGCCTCCAAGACGGATCGCGTTCGGGGCAACGTCGTCGAGTCTGGCCCTCGACGCCGTCCAGGCCGCTTCGTCGGGCGGGCCCGGGATCGACCGGGCGCCCCGCACGCCGTCCAGGTCGCCGGTCAGCGCCACCCGGCCGTCGCCGACGAGGAGCGCGAGGTGGTCGGGGCGCGGACCCGGCGTCGCCACCGCCCGGAGGGCCACGTCTCCTGCCTCGATGACCTCGCCGTCAGCCAGCTCCCGGGTCTCGTAGGGCAGCCGCCGTCCCCCACCCGGCCCGACGAGCACCTCGGCCTCGAAGAGCATGGCCACGAGCTCGGCGCCGGCCGCGTGGTCCGGGTCGACATGGGTCAGCGGCGATCGCCCGGATCGTGCCGCCCCGCGCCTCCGCCTCTGCGAACGCGCGCTCGAGCCCCGGTCCGGTCGGATCGCCGGGATCGACGAGCACGAACGACTGACGTCCGACGAGGTAGGCGTTGACGGGCTGGCCGGCGACCCCGCCACCGGCCGGCATGCAGATCCGGACCACGCCCTCGGCCGCTTCGTCGACCTCGACGGCCCCGAGTGGTCCCTGCGCCAGTCGCGAGCGGACCTCGTCGAACTCGCCGACGTGTTCGAGCTGCTGCAGCGTCGTGCTCGTCGGCAGCCACATGTCGAACTCGCCGGCCGCCATCGCGTCGAGTGCATCCGCCGGGCGGAACCAGACGTGCTCGACGACCTCGTCGCCCTCGAGCGATGCCTTCGCGCCGTCCGGGCAGCTCGGCCGCGAAGAACCGGGCGTCGAACCGGCGCGGCATGGGCGGCGGAGTCACCCAGCGCGAGATCGGCACGAGCCAATCGGTCCGGAGCGACAGGTCGAGTTGCGCCGCGAGGGCCTGGAACCCGATCTCGCCGCCGACCAGCGCGGCCCGCGCCGCCCCGAGCGCGCCCGGCGATGAGCCCGGGCCGACGTCGGCGAGCAGGACGCCGGCCTCCTCGAACGATTCGCGGATCGCGGCGATGAAGGCGGCGATCGCCTGGGTCGGTGGCAGGTCGCCGCCGAGCGCCACGGCCGCCTCCTCGGGCGACACCACGGACCGTGCGACCAGGCTCGGATGGGCATCGGTCGGGTCGACGCGGCCACCCGGGAACACGTGGACGTCGGGCGCGAACGACATGGACGCGGGACGCCGGCCCAGCAGGACCTCCTGGCCGTGGCGACCGGGTCGCATGAGGACGACGGTCGCCGCCGGTCGGGACTCGACGGGCTCAGCCACCGTCGGCGTCGAGCTGCCCGCGCAGCGCGTCGATCTCGGTGACGGGCAGGCGGCAGACGAAGCCGCGACAGACATAGGCGGTGGGACGCCCGTCAACGGCCACGCGATCGGCCAGCAGCGGGACGACGCTCGCGGCCGGGTCGGCGCTGGCCGCCACGACCTGGTGCGGGCGGAACCCGGTCTCGATGATCCCGAGCAGGTTCCGCGTCGCGGAATCGCCCGGCTCGCCCACGATCGCGACCTCCACGGCCGGCGCGAGGGCCAGGTCCATCGCCGAGAGCCACTGGGCGAACCCGGTCGGGTAGCGGTCCACGAACCCGACGACCGTCCGCAGCGCGCGTTCGGCGGCATCGCGGTACCGGCCCTCGCCCGTCCACGCCGCCAGACGCAGGAGGACCAGGGCCGCGACGGCGTTCCCCGACGGGACCGCGTTGTCCTGGAGGTCCTTGGGTCGGGCGACGAGACGCTCGTGGTCGTCGGCCGTGTCGAAGAAGCCGCCGGCCGGGTCCGTGAACCGCGCCAACACGCGATCCATCAGCCCGCGGGCCATCGTGAACCACCGCTCATCGAAGGTGGCCTCGTACAGCGCGAGCAGGCCATCCGCGAGGTGGGTGTAGTCCTCGAGGACGCCCTGGCCAGTCGCCCGACCGTCCTTCCACGACCGCGAGAGGACGCCGTCGGCCGAGAGCAACCCGCCGGTGATCGTCTCGGCTGCCCGCACGGCCGTGGCGCAATATCGCTCGGAGGCGTCGGGGTCGTCCCGCCGCAGGAGTCGCACGGCGTCGGCGAACGCGGCGATCGCCAGGCCGTTCCAGGCCGCCAGCGCCTTGTCGTCGCGGGCCGGCTGCGGGCGGGTCGACCGCCGCGCCAAAAGCTTCGCGCGCGATGCCGCCAGACCGGCCTCGAACGCGGCGTCCTCGCGCGACGGTGGCGGCGTGTGGATCTCCGGCCAGACCCGCGACAGGATCGTCCGCCCCTCCCAGTTGCCCTCCTCGGTCACGCCGTAGGCCGCCATGAACGGCTCGGCGTCCTCGCCAAGGACCTCGCGGATCTCGGGCGCCGACCACACGAACGTCAGCCCTTCAACGCCCTCGGTGTCGGCATCCTGGCTCGCCGCGAATGCGCCATCGGCGGTCGTGAGCTCGCGGATCATGTAGTCGAGGGTCCCGGTCGCGACCTCGCGGTAGCGGGCCTCCCCTGTCAGCGCCCACGCGTGGAGGTACACGCGCGCCAGCTGGGCGTTGTCGTAGAGCATCTGCTCGAAGTGCGGCACCAGCCACACCTGGTCGGTCGAGTAGCGATGAAAGCCGCCGCCGAGCTGATCGTGGATCCCGCCGTCGGCCATCTTGTCGAGCGTGAACCGCACGACGGCGTCGAACCTGGCGTCGCCGGCCGTCTGACGGCGCAGGAGATATTCGATCGTCATCGGCTGGGGGAACTTCGGCGCGCCGCCCCAGCTGCCGCTGCGCGCGTCGAACGACTGCATGAGCGCGCTCGCAACGGTCTCGAGCAGCCTCGGCGTCGGGTCGTCGCTGCCCGCCTCGATCCGCTGCTGGTCCACGAGCGCCGCCACGAGCCGCGTCCCGGCGCCCTCGACCTCGGCGCGCTGGTCGCGCCACGTCCGGGCGACCCCTTCGAGGACCTGGCGGAACGACGGCATCCCGTGGCGCGGCTCGTCGGGGAAGTACGTGCCGCCGTAGAAGGGTCGGCCGTCGGGGGTCAGGAAGACGGACATCGGCCAGCCGCCGCCACCCGTCATCGCCTGGACCGCGCCCATGTACAGCTGGTCGAGGTCGGGGCGCTCCTCGCGGTCGACCTTGATCGCGATGAAGTTGTCGTTGAGGAAGCGCGCCGTCGCCTCGTGCTCGAACGACTCGCGCTCCATGACGTGGCACCAATGGCACGCCGCGTAGCCGATCGAGAGGAAGATCGGCCGGTCGAGCAGCGTCGCGCGGGCCAGCGCGTCCGGACCCCACGGGAACCAGTCGACCGGGTTGTTGGCGTGCTGGAGCAGGTACGGGCTGGTCTCGCCGGCGAGGCGGTTGGGCATGGACGGATGGTACGGCCCGGGCCGGTCGCCGGCCGTGCCATGGCATCCAAAGGTCCCATGGAGCCGAATCCACTCGTGTGGTGACCGGATGCGACGCATCCATCGGATTTCGGTGCCGGCGAGCACCAAGAACGTGCTCGTAAGGGCCGGATAAGCCGGCGCGAGTATGGTCCCGGAGACCGCCGAGGCCTACGCTGACCGCCTGTCTGCTTGGGGGAGTACTCCTGATCGTGAGGAGGCTCGGTTCGGTCTTCACGGCGCTGCTCATCTCCGGCGTCCTCGCGTCGGTGGGAGCGGTCGCGCCCGTGGCCGCGGCCTCCCCGGTCCCCAAGGTCGTGATCATCGTCGGGCCGGCCGGCGCCGCCACCGATGGCTATCGCGCCCAGGCGCGTGCCGCGGCGGCGATCGCCCGCAAGTACACGCCGGACGTCACCGAGATCTACTCCCCCAACGCGACGTGGCCCGCGGTCAAGGCCGCGCTCCAGGGGGCGTCGCTGGTCGTCTACATGGGCCACGGCAACGGCTGGCCGAGTCCGTATCGCGACGCGCTCTATCGGCCCACGCAGGACGGCTTCGGGCTCAACCCGAGAGCCGGCGGCAACGACGACACGCATCAGTACTTCGGGGAGAGCCAGGTCGCGGCCTCCATCGACCTCGCGAAGAACGCCGTCGTCCTGCTCCATCACCTCTGCTATGCGAGCGGCAACTCTGAGCCGCAGCTGCCCGAGGGCACGCTCGATCAAGCGAAGCAACGCGTCGACAACTTCGCCGCCGGGTTCATCGACGCCGGGGCCGCGGCCGTGATCGCGGAGGCGCGCGACGCCCCTGCCGGGTACGTCCGGGCGGTCCTGGGCGGGAGCCGGTCCATCGATGCGATCTGGCGCACCGCGCCTGGCGCGAACGGTCACGTCTTCGGATTCGAGAGCAAGCGGAGCCCGGGCTACGTCGCGCAGATGGATCCGGCACGTGTGTCGTCCGGCTTCGAACGCTCGATCGTGCTGCGCGAGGGGCTCGCCTCGGCGGATGTGCTCGCGGGCGCACGCGGGTCGGCGAGCGGCGGTGGCCCGGCGGTCGTGCCCGGTTCCCCGGACCTGCTCGGGACCGGGATCAGCCTCCGAACACCGAGCTTCAAGGGCCTCACCGCGGCCGGTGGCAAGGCGACGCTCAGGATCCCGTTCAAGATCAAGGATCGCGGCGACCTGCCGAAGTCGGTCCAGGCCAGCGTCCGCTGGGACCCGCTCGACGTGCCGCTCATGCCGACGGATCCGGCGACCGAGGTGCCCGCGGAACCGCCCATGCCGGCCGAAGTCGCAACCGAGCCGTCTGCGTCGCCGGTCCCGACGCTTGCACCACCCTTACCCGTTCTCGCCGGGCCGGACATAGCGACGCCGACCGATCCCGCCGCCCCGTCCGCGACGCCCGAGCCGACCGCGACGCCCGAGCCGCTTCAGCCCACGGCGCCCGCGCCCGACCTCGAACTCGTGACCCCGGAGCGGCTCGGCGACGTCGTCGCCCCGTCCGATCTCCACCTCGGCTCGAAGTACCTCTCGATGCCGGTGGTCCTGCCCAGCGCGCCCGGCCGGTACCGCCTGACGATCACGCTGCACGACGGCGACGGTGTCGCGTACGACGCGGCGACCCAGGCTGCGATCCCGAGTCTCGTCGTCCGCGTCACGGGCGACACCGACGGCGCGATCCTCGTCGCCCCGACCGCCAGGCTGACCGCGGGGAGTGACGTGGACCTGCCGGTGGGCGTCGTCAACCTCGGCAAGGCCGCCTGGGGTCGCGCGCCGGTGATCGATGACATCAGCCCGGTCCTCGGCGATCCCGGGACGGCTGCCACGCTCGTCGGACGCTGGCTCTCGCTCGCGGACGGCACGATGTCGCCGGCGACCGCGAGCGCCCGTGTCGACCTCCCGGCCGGCCTGAAGCCGCGGGTCACGACCGAGGCAGTCCTGCCGATCTCGGTGCCGGACGCGCCCGGTGACTACCTCCTCGTCCTCGACGTGATCACGCCCGAGCACGGCTCGCTGATCGCCGCCGGCGTCGAGCCCACCATCGTCCGGGTCGTCGTCGTCGAGTAAAGGCCCGGTTCCGCGGGCTACCCGCGTGGTCGTCCCGCGGCCGGTGTTGGCTGAGCGCCAACGTTTTCGGCAGTTGCGAAGCAGGCGGATCGATTCGGTGCGCAGCGTTGGCGGAGCGGCACCAAATCAACCGCGATCGAGGATGTTTCCGCCCAAATGGTGTCTCACGGACACCACGGGGCAACCGCCGTCGGCCAGCGGTCGGAATCGTTGGCGGTGAGCCACCGGGCCGGAGCAGACCCGCCGGCCCTTGGTTCACGACACCCTTCGGCATGGTCGCGGCCTACCATGCCCGTGTGACCGACAACGCCCACGACCCCGGTTCGGACCGAAGTTCCGCGCGGGTCAAGGACCTCCCGCCCGACGTCGCCGCGGAGCCGATCCATCTCGGACCCGATACCGCGGATACCGGCACCGTCCGGATCGGGACCGCGTCCTGGACGGACCCGACCATGACCGCCGCGGGCGTCTTCTACCCCGAGGGCGCCGACTCCGCCGAGGAGCGACTCGCCTACTACGCGAGCAAGTTCCCGCTCGTCGAGGTCGACTCGACCTACTACGCGCTCCCCGCCCGCCGGACCGCCGAGCTGTGGGTCGCCCGCACGCCGCCGGACTTCACGTTCGACATCAAGGCGCACGCGCTGATGACCGGCCAGCCGACCGAGACCAAGCGCCTGCCGAAGGACCTCCGGGCCGCGCTCCCCGAGGACATCGCGGCCAAGCCGCGCATCTACGCGAAGGACCTGCCCGACGCGCTGCGCGACGACGTCTGGGGCTGGTTCGCCGACGCGCTCGAGCCGCTCAAGGAGGCCGGTCAGCTCGGCTCGATCCTCCTCCAGTACCCGCGCTGGTTCTTCACCTCATCGGAGAACCGCGACCAGATCGAGGAGGCGGTCGGGCGCCTGCGCGAGGCCGGCATGACCGGCGCGGTCGAGTTCCGCAGCGCGTCGTGGTTCAACGAGAAGAACATCGAGCGGACGCTCAAGTTCCTCGGCGATCGCCAGATCCCGATGGTCATCGTCGATGAGCCGCAGGGCTTCAAGTCGAGCGTCCCCGCGGTCGTCGCGGCCACCTCGCCGGACCTCGCGATCGTGCGCTTCCACGGCCGGCGAACGGAGACCTGGGAGGCGAAGGGCATCCAGGCGGTCGAGCGCTTCCGCTACCTGTACGACCGCGACGAGCTCAGGAGTGGGCGCCGCGCGTCCAGGAGACGGCCGGCCAGGCGAAGGACACGCACGTCCTCTTCAACAACTGCTACGCGAACTACGGCGCGACGAACGCGCTCGAGCTCGCGCAGCTGCTCCTCGACCTCGAGGCCGCCGACGCCAGGTAGCGCCTAGGTCGAGGCGTCGCCGAGGGCCTCCGCGCGAAGCTTGGCCAGGTAGGCCGATGCGCCCTTGTACTTGGGCCACGTGACGTCGTGTTCGTACGGAACGCGTGATTCGTTGAGCTGGTGCAACCCATCGAATTTGATCCAACGCGCTCCAGCTGCCTCGCCCAGCTGCCGGTCGAGGGTCGCAATGTGCGATCCGAGCTGCGTGGTTAGCGCCAGGTAGTGCGCGTCGTAGGCCGTCAGTCCGTACCGTTCGACGTGATCGATCGTCAGCAGGAAGAGCGGACGATCCGGGTTGATGGTGATCAGGGTCAGCTCTTCGATCTCATCGACCGCCTGTAGGACCTGCTGACTCGTGTATCGAAATTGGCGGGCGAGCGGGTTGACCAGCTCGTACCAGAAGAGCGATGGCACGACGAGCGTCTGGTTGATCTCCGCCCAGAAACGGATCATCTGACGGATGGATGACGCGACGGCCTCATCGCGCACCAGCGCGATAGCGATCGAAGAGTCGACCACGATGGGCCGCAAGTCGCTCATCGGTCGTTGTCCTTCGGCTCGTCTCGATCTCGATCCAGCCGAACCGCTGTCTCGGCATCCGGGTCGCCCGGCTGCGGCGGGTGTTTGATCCGCATCTCTTCGGCAAACGCCAGCAATCGGTCCAAGGCGGCGAGCCGCCGACGTCGGATCTCGTCAGCCGTCGCGCTCAGTCGCTGGCCATCCTCGACGGACACCAGGTAGGCCAACGGCCGATGGTCGCGCTCGATGAGGATCCGCTCGCCCGCCGAGGCGGCATCGAGGATCTCGCCGAGCCTCTTGCGCATGTCCATCGCCGTCACGGTTCTCATAGTCGGTCATGATAATCGGGTATGACGGTCCGTCAAGAGACGCCGCGCAGATGCCATCGGCGTAGGATTTCGGCCATGAGTGCGAACGCCGTGGCTGGCTTTCTGCCGAGCACCTGGGGACTCCATTTCTCGAACAGCTTCCCGCCCGGGCCGACGGTCAAGCTCGGGTTCATCGACCCGCGCTGGGTCGGCGTCGGCGACGCGAGCTCGGGTCTCTGCGGCGGGATGAGCTGGTACGTGCGCGACTCATTCGCGAAGAAGCGCGCGATCCCAGCGGACACGTCGCCGCCGGCGAACGGCTCGCCGCTGTTCAAGGCGATCGTGCGGAACCAGGTGCAGTCGCTCTACTGGCTGAGCGTGCCGTTGCGGTTCTACTGGCTGTCGGCGTTCGTCGGCGGCAAGCCCGGCCGCCGGGCGGTCGACCACGACTGGGCGAAGATCACGAGCACGATCGACGCCGGCAACCTGCCGATCATCGGGCTCATCCGCAAGTCGTCATGGAACCCGTTCAAGCTGACCTCGAACCACCAGGTCCTCGCGTACGCGTACGACGACGATGGCACGACGCGCCACCTGAAGGTCTACGACCCGAACCACCCCAACGGCGACGACGTCGTCATCACGATCGCGGCCGCGGGCCTGTCGCAATCGACCGGCGAGGACGTGCTGGATCTGTTCAACGCGGGGTAGGCGCTGACGCTAGACCCGAGCCAAGTCGAAGACGATGGCCGTCCACTGCTTGCCGTCGCGGTACCCCGGGACCAGTTCCCAACGTCGGCAGGAGAACCGGCCCGCATAGGCATGCCCGGCTAGGGCCTTGGTGAACAGGTGTAGCTCGGGCGAGCGATCGACGATCGCCTGGTTGCCGCCCGTGAAGGTCATGTCGCCCGAGCCACTCCATTCGCCGTAGTACCGATAGGCGTTTGACCCCTGCCAGCTGTCCCGATACCCCCATTGAGCGTGGGAGCCTGGGTCGGAGAAAAGCAGCACTTCGGTTGAGTCTGCGCCGTAGCTGATCCCCTTCTGGCGATTGCCACCCAGTCCGGAATCGTGCAGGTCTTTCCGTCGGTAGACTCTGTCAATTACTAGGTCGTTGGTTGACCCGATGCGTCCGACAGTCGCTGTCGTTCCAACGCGAACGCGCGGAGCGACATCGCGCGCGCCAAGCTCGGCCAACGCGGCTCGCGCGTCGCCTAGGTATGGCTCCTGCAACAGCAAGAGCGAAGCTCGAAGGGCGGAGATCGCCTCCTCCTTCGCTCCGGAGTCGCCGGCTTTGCGAATGACCCAAATCGCGAACGCGGCAAGCTGACGATCCGTTAGCCACAGCACCATAGCCTTGATGGCTCGATCGCCATGACGCGCAATGGGATCTCGGAATTCGATGCGGCCGGAGGGCGGGCTCTCGGCCGCTCCGATCAAGAGCTCCTCGAAGTCAAGGTCATCCAATGTCGTCAAGGTCCCGGAACCCTGAGCGCACGAGGTAAGTGTATGTCTCGTCGAGGATCGCGAGTCGTGGGACAAAGATCACGATGCCGTCGCGTGCTCGCGTCAGAAGGACTCGATAGGCGTTCCGCCGCAGCTGCATCGCGTCGCGGATCTGACCCTGGCGCTGATACTTCTTTGCGAGCCGATTGGACCAGGTCTGTCCCTGCCGAACGAAATCCGTCCCCCACGCAAGAAGCACGGCATCCAGTTCGAGTCCCTGACATCCAAACTCAGTGACGCAGGTGCGCAGGGACCGACATGAGCGGCCCTGTTCGTCGTCGTCCCCCTCGCCGTACCACGGGCCGACGCGGACCTGCTTCGTAGATTGAAAGTCGTTCGGAACGCCGAACTGATACAGGGCACTGTCTCGAGACGACGCCACGAGGCCGAATCGGGCCGTCGGATCGTCCTCATAGCGCCCTCGCAGGTACTCCTTCGCTTGATCAAGGTCCCTAGTGATCCTCAAGTGATAGCCGGATTGGTCAAGGCGACTCGCGAGGTTTGGCAGGCCGTCAGAGACGTCAGAAAGCAGTTTCTCGACGAATGCGTGAACGTCTTCGGCGAGGTGGAAGCGAAGCTCGGCCGTCAGGTGAAGGGTCGGCTCAATTCTGCGATCCACGCCGTCGAATTCTTGGCTCAGGTGAGGCGGAACATGGACCGTCCACGATTGCGGAGTGGCCGAGTTCACGACCGCTGACCTCCACTGTCCGATCCCAGCTTCCTCCCCGATGTGGATCTCTTGGCCGGATCCGATCAGCCCGACGACGACACACCATTCCGGAACCCGCTCGGCGAACTCCACGAAGTGTTCGGGCTCCGACTTGCCGCCACCGCCGCCACGTTGGATCTCAGCCACCTGTGCAGCATCGAAGGCTCGCTGCGCCTCATCGAAGATGAGGACATGCTCGGGTGGAATCGAGATCGGGACGTGCCGAGTACCTCTCGACATAGGCCTTGATCGGTCGGACGAAGGCCGCTCCGCCGCCCCCAGCGGCCCGCAGTTCGTATTGGAGTACCTGGACGAGGGGGCCATTGCCGGACAGGTAAACGGCTGGGGCCGTGGGTTTGCCACCGGATCGATCAACCGACAGGTCATCGAGGAATCGGGCGTGGGCAAGCTGGAGACCAACTAGCGTCTTGCCGGTCCCGGGCAGGCCGCTCAGGAGCACCAGATGGCGCGTTCGAGTGGCGGCAGCCTCGTGGACCAATCGAGTGAGATATTCGAGCGTCGGCTGCGTCTGCGCTGTGACCCGCTTGATCGCGCGAAGCTCGCCGGTTTCCATGAGCTCGCGGGCCGCTTGGACCAGCGTCGGGAGCGGCCGATAGGCATCGGCATCGAGGAATGCGTGTCGACGAATCGAGCCCCGAGGGTCGCTTGTGTCCAAGTCCGAGACGAGACCGTCGAGGGCATCTGGGCCAATGACCTCGACACCGGCCGTCATCCCAAGACGACCGTGAGCGCGCATGAGGACAAGGGCAGGTGACACGACGCGACCGTCGCACTCTCTGTGGTACGCACGAAGATCTCTGGCGTACGCGCTCGCTTGGTCGACGTCCGCCAGATCGGTGCGGTTCTTGCTCTTCAATTCGAGGACGAGGACGCCGCCGCCCAATAGCAGGATCACATCTGGGCGTCGATGCTCCATCGGCAGTTGGTACTCAAGGATCGCGGAGTAGTTGGCCGCGGATGGCGTCCGCCCCACGACCTCGCCGACCTCGGATTGAAGTGGCGGGATCGACTCGTTCCAGGCGTTCACCTGCTCGGGAGAAACGATCTCCAAGAACTCGATCAGCGACTGCCTGATGTATGGGACGGTCGCTTCCTGAAATCCGTGGAAGGTCGAGTTCCATCCCGAAGCGCGCGGGTACTCGGGGTCGGACACGCGGCCAGGGTACTAACCGCCTTGTCCGATTACCAGGCCAGGTTCAGGTTCGGGTAGCGGGCTGCCAGTTCGTCGAGCGTGAACGCGGCGACGCCCAGGCGGGCTTCGGTGCCGTCGATGTCGATGATCACGGCGTCCACCAGGAGCTCGGCGTCACCCGGCCGCAGCTCGATGTCCTCAAGGACGAGCTTTACGATCTTGGGCAGCGTGAGCGCCACCTCATCGCGCAACTCGTGGCCGTAGGCGGAGATGACGATGTTCAGTGCCCAACGACGACTGGCCGATCCCATGGGCTCACCCTACCGGGATCGAATGAGATCGTCGATCGGGCAAATTCGATTGTTTTCCGGAGCCTCGAGAGGCCCGACTAGAACATCGTTGAGTTCCAAGGGGCCGACGACGTCGTGAACAACGCATCCGCCGCAGCGAGAGCGCCCGGGCGGCACTCGCGCACGCGGCCGGCGGCGGCCAGTTCGGCGAACCGGAACGCCCCAGGTAGACCGCCGCCACGTCCCGGATGTCCATCGACAGGTCCGGCGCCGCGCGCGTGCCGGTCACCGTTGCGATGCCGTCCTCGGTCGGGACGGTGAGCTGCCACAGACCGGCGTTCCAGGGGCAGAAGTCGTCGGTCACGTCGAAAACGAGGCTGCCGGGGCCGCGGTACGACCGGGCTTCAAGCGCCGCGGGCAGCTCGATGATGCGCAGCCACATCGCGTCCGAGACGCCCGCCGCGAGGCGGCGCGGCTCCGTGACCATCAACTGCAACGGGTGGGGCATCGGGCCGCGCCGGAACTGGACGGCTGCGACGAGGTCGATGCCGAACACCCACTCCCAGAGCGCCTGCTCCGACACGGCGTCGACGCCGATCAGCTCGAGGACCGTCACGACGTGCTTCGGCCCGTGGCTGTCCCAGTCGGCCCTGATCCGATAGATCACATACGCCCGTGCCTCGCCATCGACCTCCAGCAGCGCGAGGACCTTGGGCCCATTGCCGTTGCGCATCCAGTCGGCGTCACTGAGGAGCTGGCTCCGCCATTTGGCATCGGATCGGGTGAGCGAACCCGCCTTCACGGCCCGGTGGGCCTCGAAGATCGGCGGAAACAGGTCGGCCGCCTCGTCGGGCTCGACGATCCGCATCCGGCCGCGCGACTCCACCGGCCGCGCGAACACGACCTTGTCGGTCGGCGCGTCGATCTCGGTCTGGAGCGTCGCCATCCCGTAGCCGAACCGCTGGTAGATCGCCGCCTCGGACGCCCACAGGATCGCGACCGGCTCGCCACGCTCGCGGGCCTGCTCGAACAGCCGGGTCATCATCAGGCGCAGGATCCCGCGCCGGCGATGGGTCGGCAGGACGCCGATCAGCGTCACCCCGGCCGCCCCCACCTCGCCGCCCGGCGTCGTCATCCGGAACGTGTATGTGCCCGACAGGCCGACCTGCGTCTCGCCCTCAAAGGCGCCGAAGATCCGGTCGAGCTCGACGACCTGGCGCTCGACTTCGATCTCGGCCGCGCTGAACGCCTCGCCGAAGGCCAGCGTGACCGGCGCGTAGAAGCTCGCGAGCGTCTCGTCGGTGGGGTTGCGGAGCGTGATCCCGGCGGTGTCG
Source organism: uncultured Chloroflexia bacterium (assembly GCA_963767165.1). Lineage (GTDB taxonomy): Bacteria > Chloroflexota > Limnocylindria > Limnocylindrales > CSP1-4 > SPCO01. The sequence continues at coordinate 316,099 of CAVYCV010000001.1, forward strand.
TCAGGCATCCGCCAATCCTGCCACGCGGGCGTGGCGCAGGTGAGCCGTTGGTAAGTGGCGTCTGCTTGAATGGGAGGACGCGCCGGCTTGTTGACCGGTGGCTCGGAGCGATGTACGTTGTACACCATGCAGCGAACGCAGATTTACCTGTCAGAGCGAGACCTGGCGATGTTGGATCGAGAGGTCGAGCGAACCGGGCGAACGCGGTCTCGATTGATTCGCGACGCCATCGATCGGGCGTACTCAGACCAGGTCGACGCGGACGAATTCGAGCGGGTCCTCCGTGCGGCCGCGGGGGCATGGAAGGACCGTCCGTTCACGGGCGCCGAATTCGTCGATGCGGTTCGGGGCCGGCGACCGGGGGGCCTCGCGGCACTGTGGCCGGAGGGATACGGGCCCGATGCCGACCCTGGTTGACACGTCTGTTCTGATCGACGCGCTACGTGGCGATCGGCAAGCCATCGCGTACCTCGCCACGACCCGACGGTCCGACACGATCGTCAGCGTCACCCCGGTTCGTACCGAGATCCTCGGAGCTGTTCGCGACGATGAGGTACGACGGACGTTCGACGTCTTGCGGCTGATCCACTGGCTTGACATCACCGTCGAACTGGCAGACATCGCCGGGGCATTGCGTCGCCGGTTCCATCCGGGCCATGCCGGGATCGAGACCGTCGACTATCTGCTTGCGGCGGCCACGATCCAGGTCGACGGGCACCTCGCGACCCAGAACGTCCGCGACTTTCCGATGTTCCCGGAGTCTGCGGCCTCCGTACTGAGCCGGCGCGGGCGGAGGCGCCTCAGACCGGCGGCAGTTCCTGCGCGTCGGTCTGGGCGGCCGCGAAGAGGTCGCCCTTGTCGGCCACGCGGTCGACGATCGTGCGGATCGTCCAGCGGTCAGGCCGCAGGTCGGGGTCGTCCAGCTCGTCCCACTCGATCGGCGCGGAGACCGGCGCGCCCACGGCCGGCCGAACGGCGTACGGCGCGACGAGGGTCTTGATGCTCGCGTTCTGCGTGTAGTCGAGGCGGGCCTTGCCCTTGCGGGCCGCCTTCGCCCAGTCCCAGGAGACGAGCTCTGGGACCGTCGACCCGACCGCGCGACTCACCCGCTCGACCCAGGCGCTCGTCTCGTCGAAGCCGTACTTCGGCTCGATCGGGATCCAGACCTGGATGCCGCGCTTGCCGGTCGTCTTGGGATAGCCGCGGACGCCGAGATGGCCGAGCGCCGTCCGGTACAGCCGGGCCAGCACCAGGGTCTCCTCCCAGGTGGTCTTCTCGCCCGGGTCGATGTCGATGTAGGCGAACGTCGGTCGCCACGGATCGGGCAGCTTGCCGGTCCAGGCGTGGATCTCGAAGCTGGCCTGGTTGCCGAGCCAGGCCAGCGATGCCGCACGATCCGCCAGCAGGTGGTCGTTGGCGTCCCGGTCGGCCCGGCCGTCGACGCCGGTCTCGTGCCAGCGGGTCAGCCATTTCGGCGCGGTCTCGGGGATGTCCTTCTGCCAGAAGCCGGGCGCGCCGGCGCCGTTGGGGAACCGCTGGAGGTTGAGGGGCCGGTCCTCGACGTGGCGCAGCATCGTCGGGGCGATGCGCGCGAAGTAGCGGATCAACTCGCGCTTCGTGACGGGCCCGCCGCCGTCGGGCTCGCGCGGCTCGAAGAGGGGCTTGTCGAGGTTCGTCAGCTTCAGCTCGTCGCCGCCGACACGCCACACGCCCTCCTTGGCGAGCGCGTCGAGCGCCGCCAGCTCCTCGTCGGTGACGGTCCAGTTGTCGGGAGTCGGGGCGCTCACGTCGCTGCCTCCATTTCCTCCGATTTCGTAGTACGAAATCGTACGATTCCGTTTGGGCGAGCCCGGTCTGGCGCCGGCGGACGTGGGCGGCTCGGCACTCGCGGGAGACGCCGCGGGCGTCGCCTTCTCGGCGGCACGGACCGCAGTGGTCGTGGCGACCGCTGTCTCGCGCACGACAGCGGTCGCGTCGCGCCCCGGCTCGATCCCCTTGAACGCCGCCTGGCGGACGATGTCGTCGCGCGACCAGCCGCCCAGCTCGGCCCGGATGACGAGCTCCGGCCGGACCCACGTGATGTTCGCGAGGTCGCCGCCCCAGCGCCCGCGGTAGTCCTTTGGTGGCGGCGGATCGAAAGGCGGATCGTCGGTCGCGAGCGGCTTGAGTCGCGCCAGCAGGTCCTTGCGGATCGCGCCCGTGAACCCGGACCCGACCTTGCCGCTGAAGCGCAGCTTGCCGTCCTCGTAGACCCCGACCGCGAGTGCCCCGAGGTCGCGCGCGTTCCCCTCCCCCGGCGTCCAGCCACCGACCACGAGCTCCTGCTCCGGCCGGATCTTGAGCTTCAGCCATGCGTTCGTCCGCCGGCCGGGCTCGTAGCGCGAGCGGCGGAGCTTGGCGATGACGCCCTCGACCCTGTTCGCCTTCGCGGCCGCATAGAACGCCTCGCCTTCACCCTCGACGTGCGCCGCGTACCGGACGCGCGGATGGTCCTTGAGCACGCTTCGAAGCAGCCGTTTCCGATCCTCGAGCGGGACGCCGAGCAGCGACCGGCCGTCGAGATACAGCAGGTCGAACACCTGGTACGCGAGTCTCGACGCGGTCCTGTCGCCGAGCTTGGTCTGGAGCAACGAGAAGTCGGGCCGGCCCTCGTCGTCGAGAGCGACGACCTCGCCGTCGACGATGGCCTGCTTCGCATCGATCCACGACGGCGGACTCAGCAGCCGCGGGAAGTAGGTCTCGGCGTCGTTGAGGTTGCGCGTCCAGATCCGGACCTTGCCATCGGCGACGACCGCCTGGACGCGGTAGCCGTCCCACTTGATCTCGTAGAGCCAGTCGGGGTCGCTGAACGCCTTCGACGCCAGGGTCGCGAGCATCGGGTCGATGTGCTGGGGCATCGGCGCCTCGACGGCGCCCGCGAGGTCGATCTCGGCTTCGGCGGCCGGGGCCTGGCCGTTCCAGAGGGCGTCGCGGTCGGCCTTGACGTCGTCATTCGTGCGGCCGGTCTTGACGCTCTGCGGATGGTCCTCGGCGTCCCAGCCGTCCGCGGCGGCCTCGTCGCGCTTGTGGATGAGCAGCCACTGGTCACCCGCGTCGTCCTCGAATGCCTTGCTCGGCGCGCTGCCGGGGCGACGGCTCGTGCGGACGATCGTGAAGCGGCCCTTGAGCTTCTGGCCGTTGAGGATGAACTTGAGCTCGCCGTTCGGGATGGCCGTCGTCGCGTCGCTGGTCGGGGCCTCGGCCTCCCAGGTGCCCCAGTCCCAGACGATCACGTCGCCCGAGCCGTACTGCTTCGCAGGGATCACGCCCTCGAAGTCGAAGTACTCGATGGGGTGGTCCTCGACGTGGACGGCCATCCGCCGGATCTTGGGATCGAGCGTCGGGCCCTTGGGGACGGCCCAGCTCACGAGGACGCCGCCGACCTCGAGCCGGAAGTCGTAGTGGAGGCGGGTCGCGCGGTGGCGCTGGACGACGAACCGCCCTCGGCCCCGACCCACTTCGGTGTTCGGGGCGCCCGGTGCCGGCTCGGGGGTCTTCGCGAAGTCGCGCTTGCGCCGGTATTCCTCGAGGGGCATAGCGGGGAGTGTGCCCGCCGGAGGTGCGGTTTGTCAGGCCGGGCGGTCGGCGGTCGCTGGACCTTCGCCCGTGCCGTCACCCGGGCCCGCCGCCGCGGTGGTCGTGGCGTTCGCGGCGGTCGGCTGGAGGCGCTGCCACAGGCCGGCGCTCACCAGCAGCAACAGCCCGAGCGCGATGAGCGAGATGACGCGGTACGCGACGTCGAGGGCGGACAGGTCGATCAGGAACACCTTCGCGGTCGCGAGGGCCAGCAGGGTGAGCCCGGCTTGGCGGAGCAGGGTCAGGCGGAGGCGCAGGCCGGCCACGAAGGCGACCACGCCGAGCGACGACCACAGCACGCTGAGCGCGACCTGGCCCCACGTGCGGAGCTCGTCGGTGGGGATGCGGCCGCCGACCTGGGTCGCGACGGCGTCGACCACCGCGACGGAGAGCAGATACACGAGCGTGACGCCTGCCGCGACCCACGACCACCGGGCCCATGGCAGGTCCTTGGCTGACCACGCGAGCCAGACAAGGCCGAGGCAGACGGCGGCCAGCGCCGCGGCGGACTGGAGCGCCACGATGGGTTCGATGGCGTCGGACCCGACGACCAGGCGACTCGGCCGCGCGACGATCGCAAGCGCGACGATGGCCGCGCCGCCGATGAACGCGACGTCCGATCCGAGGAAGGTCAGACGACCAGGGCGGTCGACGCGGGTCAGGAGCGTGAGGCCGGCGCCGATCGCGACCCACAGGATCGTGACCAGCCACGGATCGAATTCGAACGTGATGGCGTAGGCGAGCACGATCGTGGATGCGAGGAACCCGGCGCGACGGACGAGGACGTCGCCATGGAGGAGCCCGGCGACGGCCAGTGCCGCGGCGAGGACCAGGGCTGCCGCCCCGGCCGGGTGGAGGAAGGGCGTACCAGTGGGCACCGAGCGGAACGGCAGGCCATCGATCTGGAGGAGGACGCCCCACGCGAGCGCCCCGACGAGGATGGACGCCACGAACAGGAACTCGTCAACGACCGGCCGCCAGACGGCGAGCTGGAGGTCCGGCGGGATGAGCCCGTCGACCTGCCACGCGATGGAGGCATGCGGCAGCCGCGGGATGAGGCGATGGACGCCGACGCCCACCACCATCAGGACCGACAGCACGATGACCAGCGAGGGGTCGTCGAGCCTCGCGGTCACGCAGACCGCCGCGATCAGGAGGCCGAACGCGGCGAGGCCCGATCGAAGGCTCCGATCGCGAACGATCCAGACGCCGGCGGCGATGCCGAGCAGGAAGAACCCGAGCGCCGCGCCGGGTCCGTCGACGAAGGGCAGGCGATCGGCCGCGATCCGGGCGGGCAGGTAGAGATCGATGAGCGCGGCGCCGGCGAGCCCGTAGAGGACCGCGGAGGCGAACGCGCAGTACGGATGTCCGCGGCGGACCGCGAGCCACGCCAATGCCACGGCCTCGGCGGTCCAGGCGACCGGGACCGCAGGCGCACCGAGCTGGGCCGGCGCCGCCATCGTGAGCAGCGCGATGCCGGAGCCGATCGTCAGCAGGCCGAACAGGTTGCGTTCCCCATCGCGCAGGACGAACCAGACCCCGATCGCAAGGTGGGCGAACGCGGCGAGGACGAGGAAGGAGCCTCGATAGGCCTCGAGGTCCCGGTCCAACACGGTGAACCCGGCCCAGACGAGGAAGACGGCGTTCGCCAGGAGGAGCGACGCCGAGGTGGCACTCAGGTCGTCGCGATGGCGACGGAACTCCTCGCCGCCCGCGGCCACGGTGTTGAGCAGCCAGAAGAGCCCGAGACCGATCATTGCGGTCGCGGGTTCTGGGTCGCTCCAGATCCAGGTCGCCGCCTGTGGTGCGGCGAGCGCGAACGCGACCGGTGGCAGCCAGCGCCACGAACGCCACAAGGCGACGGCCGTGGTGCCGATGAGCACGACGCGGACGTACGCCAGGGTCTTCATGTCGGCCGGGGCGTCGAGCAGGGGTGGCGCCGCGAGGACTGCGATCAGACCGAACGAGGCCACGATCGGGGAGTCGGCACGGATCGCGATGGCGGCCGCGGCCACGGCGCTGAGCAACGCGATCGCGAGGCCGAGCTCGACCGGGATCAAGCCGTAGAGCCGTGTCGCGGCGACCAGGCTGATCGAGATGATGGCGAGGCCGACAGGCGTGAGCACGTGACCGAGCAGGCGGCTGTCACGTTCCATAAAGGCCGCGCCCGCGGCGAGCGCGACGGACCGGCGACGAGGCCGATGAGCACGCGCAGCTCAGGCCCGATCCAGCCGCGGCTGAACGCGAGGCTCAGGAAGAAGATCGCGCCCAGCACGAGCGCGAGGCCACCGACCCAGGCGAGGGCGCGGCCGGTGAGGCGGGCCTCGAGGTCGTTGAGGTTCGGAAAATCGAAGCCGCGGGGTGGGGGTTGGTTGCCGCCGGATGCAGGTCCGACCCAGGCCGTCCCGGCGGGCGTCGCGGTTGCCTGGGCGGAGGCGGCGGACGCGGCCTGGGCTGTGGTCGGGGCGACCGGCTGGAAGGCCGGGGTGCGGGCGGACTTCGGCAGGACCCAGCCGCTCAGGGTGGGCTGCGAGCCGGGGACCGGCCAGGGGGACTGGGCCGGTGGGGGTGTGGCCGGCGGGGGCGGTGGCGGTTGCGCGGCCGGGGCCTGTGCCGGGGGCGGTGCCGGCTGCGTGGTCGTGGGCGGTGCCGGCTGCGTCGCCGAGGGCGGTACCGGCTGCGCGGTCGACGCCCGGTTCTCAGCCGGCTCCAGACCGACGGTCCCCTCGAGCCGACGCAGGCGCGCCTCGAGATGCGCGATCCTTGCTTCGAGGGCTCGCTCGCGTTCGGTGGGGTCGGCGTCCATGGCGGGGCGAGTGTGTCAGTGGCCCCACGCACGCGATATCGGCCAACAGACAAGCGTACCGGTACGAATGGTGCGGCCCGTCACCGCGGCCGGAGCGGTCTCGGGCGGTCCCCGCGGTCCTGCCCGGCCCCGGCTCGGCTTGCGTCAGATGCATGCAACGTCACGGTTCGCTTTGCCACGTACTCCGTCGCCGCGAGGCTCGCGATCGGGCCCGAAACGCGCTCGCGGTCTTGCACGTGTTCGCCAGGCGCAAGTATTGGTCGCGGTGTGGGCTGGGCTTGCTCCCCCGGCAAGGATCAGCTGCGATTCGGGGCGTCCGAGCATGAATCGGGCCGTTTCTTGCGTGGGGAGCAACGATCGGCTGCGATTCCGGGCTTCGGGACGCGCCTCGACGCCTCGGGGCGGGCTCTTGGCGCTATTACTTGCTGTGGCAGCAAGCCGCCGCGTGGCCGGGCGTGCCGTAGGCGAACGCGCCGGCCGGGCGCGAGCCCTGGGCGCGCCGCGGGCGGGCGCGCCGCGTGGCCGGGCGTGCCGTAGGCGAACGCGCCCTGGGCGGGCGCGCCGCGGGCGGGCGCGCCGCGGGCCGCGGGCGCCCGCTGCTCCCCTACGCGCTCTTGCGCTTGCGGGCGGGCTTCGCGGGCTCCTCGGCCTCGTCGTCGGCGGCAGCGGCCTTGGCCTTCGCGGGCGTCTTCGCGGCCTTGGCCGCCTTCGCGTCCTTCGCGGCCTTCGCGTCGGCGACGTTCACCGGCTCGGATCCGCCAGCCGCACGAGCCTCCTTTGCCGCATTGACCGACGCCTCGAGGGCGGCCATCAGGTCGATGAGCTTGCCGGTCTCCTCGGGCTGCTCGATCTCGACGGTCTCCTTGCCCTCGACCTTGGCCTGGATGATGGTCTCGAGCGCCTCGCGGTACTCGTCCTTGTACTGGGCCGGGTCGAACTCGCCGGTCATCGCCGACACGAGCTGCTTGGCCATCGCGAGCTCCGCAGGCTTGAACGAGAACTCCTCGTCGGGCAGCTCGAGCTCGCCGAGCGAGCGGATCTCGTCGGGCCAGTGGAGCGTGGTCATGAGCATCGTGTCGCCGAACGGGTCGAGCGCGGCCAGCGCCTCGCGGTCCTTGATCACGACTTTGCAGATCGCGGTCAGGCCGTCCTCTTCGAGCACGGACTTGAGCAGGTAGAACGCCTTGCGGCCGATCTTGTCGGGCTCGAGGTAATAGGCGCTCTTGACGAACCGCACGGCCGCGTCATCGCGCTTGGCCTTGGTGAACTGCTCGATCTCGATGGAGCGGACCGTCTTGAGCGGCACGCGCTCGAGGTCCTCGTCGGTGATCACGACGTACTCGCCGGGCGAGTACTCGTAGCCCTTGACGGTGTCCGAGCGCGAGATGGGCTCATCCTCGACCGGGCACCAGACCTTCATCTGGATGCGCGACAGGTCCGTCTTGTGGAGCATGTTGAAGCTGATGCCCTTGGACTCGGTCGCCAGATAGAGCTTGACCGGGATGGTGACCAGCCCGAACTGGATGGCCCCCTTCCACATCGCTCTTGCCACGATCAACCCCTCTGCGTTGAACGCCCTTCGCGCACGGGTACCCGGCCCGATGTGCTGGCGAGGGTCACCTTAGCGCACGGATGGCCGACTGGGCGAGCCCCATGCGCCCGCGGCGACGTGTCACACGCGTTGCAGGCAGCGGCCGCGCGACGTCTACTTGAGGACGATGAACGCGTCGAGCTGCACGCGGCCGGACGAGGCGATCTCGAGCGTGATCTTGTGCGTGCCGCTGCTGCTGAACGTCTTGGTGAAGAAGACGCGGCGGTGGTGCGTCCCGACCCGGCGCAGGTCGACCGTCCCCTGGTAGATGCCGTCGACGGACACGCGGACCTTGGCGCGACCCGGGCCGAGCGGCGCGACCGCCGAGATCGACCGGCCGCTGAACGTGTAGCTGATCCGGGCATGCAGGCTCGTCGAGCGACGCAGCGTGTCGGCGATGGCCGCCGATGAGCCGGTCTTCACCCACGACGCGGTGTACTTCACCGAGCCGCTGCGATCGTCCACGAGTGCGGCACGGAACGGCGCCGTCGCGACCCACGGGCTCCAGTTGCCCGCGGCGTCGCGGGCGCGGATCCGCGCCTCATATGTGGCGTTGAACGCCAGGTTGCGTCGGAACGAGCGGACCGAGCTCGATGCAGTCTTGACCCCGTACCAGCCCCCGCCGTTCTTCCGGAACTGGATCTCGTAGCCCGCGATCGCGCTGGTCCGGTCGGTCGCGGCGGACCACCCGATCACCGCGGGCGCGGTCCCGGTCCCGGTCTTCGCCTTGCCCACGATCGCGACCGCCGCGGCATGGGCGGTCGGCAGGTCGTTCTCGACCACGACGTTCACGGTGGTGGTCTGCACGCGACCCTGGTTCGTGGCGGTCACGTTGACGTGATAGGTGCCGGCACGGGTCGGGTTCGGGAGCGTGAGCCGGAGCGTGGTCGCGGTCGCGGTCCAGCCCAGCAGGCTCGTGTTGTCGAGCGCGGCCGTCCAGCCGGACGGCAGGGACCCGATCCCGAGGCTCACGCGCTCGAAGAACGTCGCGCTCCGCCCCACCGTGAGCGGCACGGCCACCATGCCGCCCGCCTCCCCGACGGCGGCGGGATCCGCGGCGACGATGCCGAACGTGCCGAGCGACCCCAGCCGCGAGACATCGAGCAGCTTCTCGTGGGTCGAATCGGGGTCGGTGGACGTCTTCCAGCCGAGGTTGCCCAGATATTGGAGCGCTTCCTTGACCTGGGCCGGGGTCGCGAGCGGACGGCTGGCCTTGTACAGCGCGACCGCGCCGGTCACCGCTGGAGCCGCCATGGACGTGCCCGACGAGTAGCCGTAGGTGGGCCCGGGCTTGGTGGACCAGATGCACTTGCCGGGCGCGATCAGGTCGACGTCGTGGCCGTAGTTGCTGAAGTCGGCGAACGTGTCGTCCTTGTCGTAGCCGCCCCATGAGTAGCAGCGCTTGCCGCCGAGCGAGCCTGGCTTGCCGTCCATGTCGGCGAGAGCCGACACCGTGATGACCTCGTTGTAGGCCGCCGGGACCCGGTGACTGGCGCTGGCGTGGTCATTGGCCGCGGCGGCGACCACGGTCACGCCGCCGGCGACGAGCCGGCAGATGGCCTGGTGGAGGATGTCGGCATTCGAGTTGCCGCAGTTCGCGTCGTCGGCGCCGGCCTTGGCGACGCTCATGTTCACCGCCTCGAACATGCGGCCGGCTGCCGTCGCGCTGGGCGAGGATCCAGTCGAGGCCGCAGACGTACCACGAGAGGTAGCCGTAGCCGTCGCCGTTGAGGATCTTGACGCCCCAGATGCGCGCGCCCGGCGCGACGCCCACGACGCCGAAGTCATTGTCGAGCGCGCCGACCGTCCCGGCCACGTGCGTGCCGTGGCCGTTGTTGTCGGCCCAGGCCGAGCGATCCGAGCTCGAGCAGTTGTACCCGCCCGCGATGTTGAGGTCCGGGTGCGGCCCGACGCCGGTGTCGACGATGGCGACGTCCGCGTCGACGCGCTGGTCCAGCCCGTCGAGCAACGCGACCGTCGATTTCCTGGCCCCGACTCGCCTGACCCCGTTCGGGATCGTCTGCGCGGTCAGGTGGATGATCTCGTCAGGCACGACCGCCGCGACGTCGGGGTCGGTGAGCAGTGCCCGCCGCTGGCGGGCATCGAGCTTGGCGGTGAAGCCGCTGATCGCGCGCGAGAACGTCCGGCCGGCGCGCACGTCGGCACGCGCCGCGGTGCGGCTGACGGCCGTGGATGTCGTGAGCCCGGTCTTGAGCACGACGATGTACCGGCCGGTGGCATCGAGGCCGCCGTTCGGGGCGGCAGGTGCGTCCGGTGCGACCGGGTCGGGTGCTGCGCTCGGGTCGGGCGAGGCGGCCGGGGGCACATCGGTCGGCCTGGCCGGCGTCGGCGCCGCCGCGGGCGCACTGGGCGCAGCTGCGGGCGCACTCGGCGCCGGCTCGGCGGTGGGTTCGGGAGACGGCTCGAGCGACGGGCTCGGCTGCGTGCTGGGCGTCGGCTCGGGGATCGGGTTCGCGCTCGGTTCGGCCGCGCTCGCCGGAGCGACAAGGGTCAGGACGATCAGCGTGGCGAGCAGGAAGGCGGCGGGCCGGCGACGCATGGGCACTCCGTTGGGACGGGCTTCGGAGGAGCTCGGAGGGGACGGCAGCCACACGCCGCGCTCGTCCCAAGTGTCCCTCGCCTGGCAACCCACGCCAACGGCCCCATCGTCCGGGGGCCTCGTAGGCGACCGGTCCTAACCCCACCGCACCCATATGGGCTATGCACGACGAGCCGCGCCGACGCGCTCGGGCGTCAGACGGCGGAGCGGATCTCCGTCTCGGCCTCGGCGACCTTCACGAGGATGTTCGCGCGCATCGTGTCCAGCCCGGTCCAGACGGCCTTGGTGGCCGTGGAGATCGACGTCAGCTGGGCCTTGAGCGTGCGAACCAGCTCCAGCTGCTCCCTGATGGCGGTCAGCGCCGCGGCGATCGCCGCCGGATCAACGTCCACGTCGCGCTCGGCGAGCGAGTTGAGGGCCAGGAGACGGGCCAGGCGAACGGCCGCCTCGAGCGTCGCAGGCTCCGGGGCATCGGGGTCGATGACGCAGTAGACGTCATCGCCGACCAGGTTGAATGGCGCGACCCCGGTCGGGGCGTGCTGCGCCGTGAAGACGACCAGCCCGATCGCGGCACCACGGTTCTCCTTGGCCTCGCGCAGCTCCTCGCGGATCGCGCGCATGGACATCGGCCGGTCCTTGGCCTCGATCACGACCCGCAGGTCGCAGCCGCGCGCGACCCGCGCGTCGAGGGTGAGCACGAAATCGCCCTTCTTGGACTTCATGAGCGCGCCGGCGTCCGTGCCGGTGCGGTCGAGCATGTCGCCGGCGCCCCGGGCGAGGTCGCCCAGCATGGCGTGGAGCAGCTCCTCGAAGTCGGCGCCCTTTGCCGCCGACCTGGCCCGTTCGGCGCCGCGGGCGGCGGCGGCCGCCTCGATGGCCACGAGCCGTTCCTCGACGGACTTGAAGCCGGCGGCGATCTCCTGGCGGAACTGGTGCATCGGCGAGTTCAGCCGGGTGGGGTCGAGCAGGTGCGCGAGCTTCGAGGCGTCCCCGTCGAAGTACGACTCGAGCATCCCGCGGATGCGGCCGATGGCGCTGTCGCGCTTCTTCTCGTCGAACAGCTCGTCGACCATCCCGCGCAGTGCGCCCCGGTCGCCGAGGAATCGCTCCAGCGTGCGCGGGAGCCGGCCGTCGCCGTCCGCGAAGTTCGTGCGCAGCGTCTGCTCGAGCGCGGCCGCGGCACGTTCGTTGACCTGCTCGGACTGGCGGATCAGCCGCTCGAATTCGGTCTTGACGACATCGACGTTGATCGTGACACCGGCGTCCTGGAGGGCCACGAGCCCGATCCGGAGCGCGCGCTCGACGAGTGCGGGCTGGTCGTCTCCGGGGCGCTCGGCGAGGAACGAGGCGAGTCCGTGATCGGCGATGACCAGCCGCTCGACCACGATGAGATCGCCATCGAGGCGGATGCGGGTCGGCAGTGGCGTCGGCTCGCCGGACGCGACGGGGGTCGGGAGCGGGTGGATGGTTGCGGTGTCCATGGGCCGAACGGTGACGGTGCCCCGTGACATCTAGGGTGTCACGCCCGTTGCGGCAGAGGTCGTACCATGGCGATCGCCGGCGGCATGGACGCATCGGGGCTTTGCCGGCGACAGCATGAGGTTCCATGTCGCGCGCCCCCGGACCCCACCGACTGATCGCGTTCCTCGGCGCGCTCGGCCTGATCGCCGCTATCATCGCCCCGGCCTTCGCGGCCGACCCGAAACCGGGCGTCGACACGCGCCTTCGCGCCGAGCGGCCCGCCTGGGATGAGCAGACGAGCGACCCCGCGACGCACGGCGGCGCCACCCAGCTCCTGATCCGCTTCCGTCCCGGCACGACGGCCTCCAAGCGCCTCGCGGCCACGTCCGCTCGCGGTCTCCGTCGACTCGCCGACCGGCCCGCCGCGCGGCTCGCGCTCGTCGAGACGACCGACGTGCAGGCGGCCACCACCGCGCTCAGGGCCGATCCCGCGGTCCTGCGCGTCAGCGTCAACCACCGCTACCTCCGCGACCTCGATCCGGCCGGCGAGACGTACTTCCGCGAGCTCTGGGGCCTGAACAACACGGGCCAGCGGCTGTACCAGGGCGCGAACGGCACCGAGGGACTGGCGGACGCCGACATCGACGGCCTCGAGGCGCTCCGCCTGACGACCGGCGACCCGAGCGTGGTGGTCGCGGTCATCGACGACGGCGTCGATTTCAGCCATCCCGACCTCGCTGCACGCGCGTGGACGAACCCCGGTGAGTCCGGTGGCGGCAAGGAGTCGAACGGGATCGATGACGACGGCAACGGCTACATCGACGACGTGCACGGCTGGGACTTCTGCCACAACGACAACACGGTCCACGACGTCAACGACGACTTCCACGGCACCCATGTCGCCGGCACGATCGCGGCTTCGCTCGACGGGCAGGGCGTGGTCGGTGTCGCGCCGTCGACCCGGATCATGGCCCTCAAGTTCATCAACAACACGGGCGACTGCGGCTCGGACTTCCAGGCCGCCGCGGCCATCGAGTACGCGGCGTCCTTCGGCGTCCGGATCGCGAACGCGTCGTGGGGCAGGCGCGGCGACCCGCATGAGAGCTCCGAGCTGTTCGACGCCATGTCCGACAACGCGGCCACGATGCTGTTCGTCGCCTCCGCCGGCAACGAGGGCATCGACAACGACCGGTCCTTCCCGGCGGTGCCCGCCTCGTACGACCTGCCGAACATCGTCTCGGTGGCCGCCATCGACAACGATGGCGGCATCGCGGGCTTCTCGAACTACGGCGCGCACTCGGTCGACATCGCGGCACCCGGTGTCGGGATCCTGAGCTCCCTGCCGGCCGACTCGTCGCATCCGCAGCCCGGCTGGGGGTGGCTCAACGGGACCTCGATGGCCGCGCCCCACGTCACGGGCGTGGCGGCCCTCATCGCCTCCCACGCGCCGGGCCTGGCCGCCGATCCGGTCGCCCTGCGAGCTCGCCTGCTCGCGACCGGCAAGTCGATGCCGGCGACCAACGGCTGGACGGCCACGGGGCGGATCGTCGACGCGTATCGGGCGCTCGACACGCATGGGCCGACCGCCATGCCGCCGGCCGGCGCGGCCTTCATCAAGGGTTCGATCCTGGGCTCGACGACCGTGTCGGCGAGGTTCGGGTGGGCGGCGGCGACCGACGACCTGACCGGGATCAACGCCTACGGCGTGGGACTCCAGATCGACGGCGGCGCGTGGCGGACGTACGTCAGCAGCACCAAGGCACGGGCCACGGCCCGGGCGATCAAGTTCGGGCGCACGTACACGTTCCGCGTCCGGGCCCGCGACGGCGCCCACAACTGGGGGCCGTGGACCACGGGCCCGCTCATCGTGCCGAAGCTCTACCAGGAGACCAGCACGCACCTGACCTACAGGGGCGGCTGGAAGACCGCGAAGAGCTCGACCGCGTCCGGCCGCAAGTCGAAGTACGCGACGCGGAAGGGCGCCAGCGCGACGTTCACGTTCACCGGCCGGGCCTACGCGCTCATCGCCGCGAAGTCGTCCGGGCGGGGCAAGTTCAAGGTGTATGTCGACGGCGTCTTCAAGTCGACCGTCGACCTGCATCGCGCGAAGGGCCTCGGGCGCGTCGTCGTCGCCACCGGGTCCTGGGCGGCGTCGGGCGCGCACACGGTCAAGCTCGTCGTGGCCGGCACCAAGGGCCACGCCCGCGTCGACGTCGACGCCGTCGCGATCCTGAAGTAGGGCTCAGCTTCCCCGGTAGGTCGTCATCGCATAGGGCGCCAGCAGCAACGGCACGTGGTAGCTGCGCCCGACGTCGGTGATCCGCAACTCGACCGCGAGCTTCGTGAAGAATGTCGCGTTCTCGTGCGCGACATCGAACTCAAGCCGGTAGTCGCCGGGCGCCAGCGGGCGCTCGAGGAGGTCGCGGACGCGCCCATCGCCATCGGTCAGGGCCTGGGTCATGCGGATCGGCTTCTCTCCCACATCGAGGCGGTAGAGCGCCACGCGGACGCCGACGGCCGGGACCCCGCGCTCGGCGTCGAGGACGTGGGTCGAGATGGTGGGTCGGGTCCCGGCGGGGGGGTCGGCCACGCGTTCCTCCGGGCTATGCTTCGCAGATGGGAACGTTGCGGATCGAGGTGGGCGACCTCCACTTTACCGCCCGCTGGGAGGCGGCGGCGCCACAGACCATCGAAGCCATCCGGCGCATGCTGCCGATCGACTCGAAGCTCATCCACTGTCGCTGGACTGGCGAGTCGACGTGGATCCCGTTCGGCGACTTTCGCCCGGGTCTCGAATACGAGAACCACACCTCGCACCCGGCACCCGGCCAGCTGGCGATCTACCCGGGCGGCATCAGCGAGTGCGAGATCTTCTTCCCGTACGGCGGCTGCACGACCGCCTCGAAGGTCGGGCAGCTGGCGGCCAACCACTTCGCGTCGGTCGTGCCCGATGACGGCTGGGACGACCGACTCCGCGAGATGGGCCGGCGCTGCCTGTGGGAGGGCGCCCAGTCGATCCGCATCACCGAGGTCGAGTGACGGATCTGGTCGTCCGGGGCGGGACCGTGGTGACCGCCACCGGATCGCGGCGTGCGGACGTGGCGGTCCGCGCCGGTCTCATCGAGGCCATCGAGGCGGACCTCGCGGGTCCTGCTGCGGGTGCGGCCGAGGTGGTCGACGCGAGCGGGCTGCTCGTGCTCCCCGGCGTGGTCGACGTCCACACCCACACGCGGGTCGCATCGGACGCGGAGCCGGATCGCTTCTACCGGGACTCGGTCGCCGCCGCGTTCGGTGGCACGACCACGTTCCTCTCGTTCAACAACCCCGGGACGGGTTCCTCCCCGGCCGCGGAACGCTCATTGCTGACGGGGGTCCGCGAGTGGCGAGCGGCGACGGACGGCGACAGCGCCATCGATGTCGGGCTTGCGCTCGCGGTCAGCGGCCGCGCCGACGACCCACTGACCGAGCTGCCGGCCACGATCGACGCGGGCATCGCGACCTCGAAGGCGTTCATGGTCTTCGACTTCCGACTGGCCGACCAGGCGCTGTTCGATGCGATGGGCGTCATGGCGCGACACGGCGGCATGCTGCAGGTCCATTGCGAGGACCCAGTCCTGCTCGATGCCGCGGTCGCCGGGGCGCTCGCCCGAGGCGATACCGCGCCGCGCTTCCACGCGAGCTCGCGACCGCCCTACATCGAGGCCGTCGCGACCGCCCGGGCACTCGCGTTCGCCCGGCTCGCCGAGGCTCCGGTCCACGTCGTCCATCTATCGTCGGCCGCTGCGCTCGACGAGGTCCGCCGCGCAAAGGCTGCAGGCGTCCGGGTCACGGCCGAGACCTGCCCGCACTACCTGATCCTGACCGAGGAGCGGTACACGGAGCCGGACCCGACGCGCTGTGCCTGTTTCGTCATCTCCCCGCCGCTCCGGTCCGCGGCGGATCGCGATGCGCTCTGGGCGGGTCTCGCCGACGGCTCGCTGGACCTGGTCGCCACCGACCATGTGCCCGATCGCATGGGTGTCGAGAAGGCCGACGCCGGGCGAGGCGTCCCGTTCGACCGGATCAGCAACGGCGCGCCCGGCATCGAGACGCTCCTGACCCTCCTCTATTCCGAGGGCGTGGCGACGGACCGGATCACGCCGGAGCGCATGGTCGACCTGCTCGCGACGACGCCGGCTCGGCGCTTCGGCCTGTCCTCGAAGGGGGCGATCGCGGTCGGACGCGACGCGGACCTCGTCCTGTTCGACCCGGCTGCCCGCCGGACCATCCGCGCGGTCGACCTCCACCACACGAGCGACTACACGCCGTACGAGGGCCTCGACGTCACCGGCGCCGTCCAGGACGTGTTCGTCCGCGGCCTGGCTGTGATCCGCCGCGGTGTCCTGGTCGGCCGGAGGGGACTTGGCGGCTTCGTGGAGCGTGGGCCGATCGGCGACCGGCCGACTCCGTAGGTAGGTCAGGGGCGGTCGCCACGACCGATTCAGGGCCGGGCACGGATTGCGGGTGAACGCGTGCATCGACAAGCTGAAGCCAATCGGACCCGCGTGCCTCGTGGAGGAGGGCGTTCGGTAGCGAGCGCTGGGGAGCCTTCGGCCTGCGATCTGGGGGTTGGGCCCTGGCCCACGCGGGTCCGATCCCAAATGCGAGCGATGACGTGCCGGAGTGTTCGCGATGATCCGTCCCCAGGTGATGACCGAGGAATCCGCGGAACGGCTTCGGCGCGCGATCGCCAGGCGGGACGGCTTTCGACCCGGGACCAAACGACACTGGCTGGCGACCTGTGAGGTCCGCACCATCCAGGACGACCTCGTCGCCGCAGGCCTGGCCTGGGCGTTGGCCAGCGACACCGACCGTCGAGACGCGGCGGTGGTCCCCGACACCGAACACGTGATGCAGACGCGTTCCGGGGAGCCCGGATCCCGCTGACCACGGAGACTGGCCAGACCACCGTGCTCCCGCGATGTCCTGAGGTCCTGGAACGCCTGCTCCATCGGCCGACGCGATCCGCGGTCGACTGGCGGGCTCCGAGGGGGTAGCGTCAGGGCATGCGGGAAGACGGATTGGACAAGCACGCAGTGACACGCCCTGCCTGGGGTGCCGCCGAATGGGGAACGGCGCTGCTCAGCAGGTTGACGCCGGGCGTTCCCCAGGCGGCGACGATCACGGCGATCACGCTGTCCGTCGCCACGCTCGTCTTCGTCTGGATCCCGAGGCTGCATTTCGCGGCGTACGCACCCGAACTCGACATCGCCCTGACGACGGTCGCGGCAGTCGTCTCGATCGCCGTGGCAGCCTTGAGTTTCGCGCGCTATCGCGAGCAGGGTGGAGGCGAGGGGTTGCTCGAGGCTTCGGCTTTCCTGATCCTGGCTGTCGCCAGCTTCGCGAATATCGTCGCGATCATCACGGGGGCGGACGTCGCCTTTGGCCTGCGGATCGACGAGCCCGGACAACTGCCGCTCTACATCTGGGCAGTCATTCGGGTGGTGTCAGCCGGCCTTCTCGCGGCTGGCGCGGTCCCCTTGCTCGCAACGCGGTTCGAAGGCCACCAACACGCCCGGTTGGTCCTCTGGCTCCCCACGATCCTGGTCGTGGCAGGCTGCGCCGTGTTGTGGGCGTTCCGCGAGAGCGTCCCCGTGCTGATCGACCCCGCGACCCTTCGGCGGCTGGCGGATGAGTCGTTTTCGAACGCCCCGCTGCCCGGGGTGAATGGCGGGATCCTCCTCCTCGACGGGGCGGCGGCCGTCCTCCTGGTGATGGCCGCGTTGGGCTACTCACATACCTCACATCGAACGGCTGGCGTGCCCCGGACCTATCTCGTCGTGGCGCTCGTCGTCGCGACCTTTTCGCAGATCCACCTGGTCCTCTTCCCCGCCGTCTACACCGGGCTCGTGTCGACCGGCGATGCCCTGCGGATCGCGTTCTTCCTCATCCTCTTCGCCGGCATCAACGCCGGCACACGAACCGACCTGCAGACGCTGCGGACCGCGAACGGCCGGCTGCAGCTGCTCGCCGCGGCCGAAGCCGATCGGACGGCCATCGCGGAGCGGGCGCGCCTGGCTCGTGAACTCCATGACGGCCTCGCGCAGGACCTGTGGCGCACCAAGCTCGAGTACGAGCGTCTCGTGGCCCAACTCGATCACGTGGACCTTGCGACCGTCGATCAGCTGGTTCGTGTGCGCGACGCTCTCGACGCGGCGCGCCGCGAGGCCGACGCCGCCGTTGGTGCCCTGCGCTCAGGCTTCGACGCTGGACTGTCGCTCGCGGACGAGCTGCCCCGCCGACTCGACGCATTCGTCGATCGCACGGGCTTCCGCGTCGATCTCGATCTCGATGCCAGTTCCGGCCGACTGCCCGGCATCCTCGCGGCGGAGGTGCTCCGCGTCATCGACGAGTCCATCCACAACGTCGAGAAGCACGCGGATGCGACACGGATCCTCGTGCGGGTCACCCTGGAGGACGGGATCCTGCGCGTGACGATCGACGACAACGGTCGGGGCTTCAACCCGAGTGCGATGTCGCCGGGCCACGGACTCGTGGGCATGCGGGAGCGCGCCACGCTCCTGGGCGGCAACCTCGAGGTCCGCTCTGCCCCTGGCGATGGCACGACGATCACGCTGTCCGTGCCGGCCGAACGATGACGTCACGACCATGACCGAACCGGCCCCACTCCGCGTCTTCCTCGTCGAGGACCACGAACTCGTTCGCACGGCGGTGGGCCAGGCACTCGCGTCCGCCTCCGACATCGACGTCGTCGGCGACGCTGCCACCGCCGAGGAGGCGCTTCAGCTCGTTCCAGAGCTCCGTCCCGACGTCGTCATCATCGACATCGACCTGCCCAGGATGCGGGGGACCGAGCTGGTCCGCGAGTTGGCTCCACGCTTCCCGGACATGTGGCTGGTGATGCTGACGATCTCGAGGTCCGAGCGGGACCTGCTCGACGCGATCCGATCCGGGGCCCGTGGCTTTCTCTCGAAGGACCTCAGTCCGGACGCCCTCGTGGAGGCGATCCGCGACATCCGGGCCGGGGTCATGCCCATGTCACGGAAGGACGCGACCCTCCTCATCACTCGCTTGGCCGAGGCGGCCGGCAGGCATCGACCCATCGGACCTGCCACGCTGCCTGAACTCACGCCTCGGGAGAACGAAGTGCTCGCGTTGCTCGCCGAAGGTCTGACTGATCGGGAGGCCTCGGTCGCCCTCGTGATCAGCCGCCGCACGGTCGAGTCCCACGTCCGAAACATCCTAGAGAAACTGGCCGTCGACAGCCGGCTCGGAGCGGCCAGGCTCTATCGCCAACGGAGCGAGGATGCCCGAAAGTAGGCAGGGGACGGGACGGCGGTCGCCACGACCGCCGCACGGATTCAGTCCGTCGGCACCCCATAGCGGAAGCTCGCTGGCCGGCTGGGGAGAAGAGGTCGCCACTCGGGCATGGCTGCCTCAGGGCCCCAGATGCCGAGCGCCTGCAGCCAGCCGATCAACACGATCGCGACGATCCCGTTGACGAGGACCGAACCGACAAACAGGCCGATCAGCACAAGGGCGTCATCGTCGCGCGCCGATCGCAGCAGGGCGATGATCTTTCGCTCGACGACCCCGACCCATCCCCTCACGACAGGTACCTCACGTACAGATACACGGTCGAGATCGCAAGCGACGCAGCGACCACCCCGATCCCGTAGCGGAAGAACTGCATGAAGGTGATCGGGTGGCCGTCGCGGGCGGCCAGGTTGGCGACCACGATGTTGGCCGAGGCCCCGACGATGGTCAGGTTGCCGCCCAGGCAGGCGCCCAGCGCCAAAGCCCACCACATCGGCTCCGCCTCGAGCCCGGTATCGGCCAATTGCCGAACGATCGGGATCGCGGTCGCGGTGTAGGGGATGTTGTCGACGATCGCCGACGCGATGGCCGAGAACCACAGGATCCCCATCGTGGCCACGATCAGATCCCCGCCCGCAGCCTCGGCAAGCGCATCTGCGATGCCTCCGACGATCCCGACGTGGACGACCGCCGTGATGAGCATGAACAGCCCGACGAAGAAGAACAGCGTGCTCCACTCGATATCGCGCAGGGCCTCGTGCGGGTCGAGCGGTCCGACGAGCATCAGGACGGTGGCCCCGAGCAGGGCGATGGTTGCGGCCTCAAGCCCCAGGACCGCGTGGAAGAGGAAGCCGACGAGCGTCAGGGCCAGGACGATAAGGGCCCGGATCATCAGCGGCCCGTCCTTGATGGCCGCTCTCGGATCAACTGCCGCGAGGACGTCGAGGCGGTTGGCGTCGTCCTCCATGTTCCGGCCGAAGGCCAGCCACATGATCCCGACGAACGCGAACATGATCAGCACGACCACCGGGGCGAGGTTGACGAGGAAGTCGCCGAAGTCGAGCCCGGCGGCGGAGCCGATGAGGATGTTGGGCGGGTCGCCGATGAGGGTCGCTGTCCCGCCGATGTTCGAGGCGAAGATCTGGCTGATCAGGTACGGGAACGGGTTGACCTTCAGGGTCCGGGCGATCGAGAGCGTCACCGGCGTCAACAGGACGACAGTCGTGACGTTGTCGAGGACCGCCGCCAGGAGCGCGGTCAGGAGCGACAGGATGATCAGCAGCCGGAACGGCTTCCCGTGCGAGAAGTGGATCGCGACGCCGGCCACGTACTCGAAGAACCCGGTCTTGCTCAGGCCGCCCGCCAACACCATCATCCCGGCCAGCAGGAAGATCACGTTGAAGTCGATGGCCGCGAAGGCCTCTTCCTGGTCGACGACGCCGAGGACCACGACCAGCAGGCCGCCCAGCAGGGCGATGAGGGTGCGGTCGAGGCGCTCGGACGCGATCAGCCCGTAGGCGACGAGGAAGACGGCACCGGCGATGAAGACGTCCATGTCAGGACGTCGCCGTCAGTGGCGCGGGGCCGTCACCTGGACCGTTTCGAGACGTACGGGAGTGGCGGTGGTCCTGCCTATCCACCAGGGCCGTCGCTGGCCGCCACCACCAGCGACGTGCGCCCGAAGCCCACGCTCATCGTCTCGAGTAGATCCATGACGAGGCGAATCCTACACGAACTGCGCGAGGACCTTGCGGACCTTGCGCTTGATCCGGCCCGGCAGGGGTGGGCGGCGATGGACCCAGACCTTGCGGACGTAGTTCGGGACGAACCACGACATCCGCTCCCCTGCCGGCGTGTAGAAGACGTCGCCTGCCTTGAGGACGTGGGTCTCGCCGGAGGCCGTCACCTCGGCCTCGCCGTCGAGGATGTAGGCCCACTCATCGACCGGGAAGACGAACTCCTTGCGCCCGGCCGTGCTCTCCCAGACGCCGCTGCGGAGGCCGCCCTCAGGCGACTCCACCCGGACCGCCGAACGCGTGACCGGGGCGTCGGAGCCGCCCGAGTCCACGTTGCTGCTGAAGCCGCGTGCGGGCTTGGACACCGAGGCGAGGTCCACCTCGGCCGGCCGGAAGGTCTGCATCCCGGGCCAGCCTAGCGGGTCATGAGATCCCCCGCGCGTCCAGCACGCGGCCCCACCGGAAGAACCGGACAGCGACCAGCACGCCGAAGGCCGCGAGCACGAGGATCGCCGCGGCCGCGATCGACGCGTCGAGGTCGCCGCCCTGGAACTCCCCGTAGACGACGAGCGGGAGCGTCTGCGTCCGGCCTTCGACGTTGCCCGCGAACATGATCGTGGCCCCGAATTCGCCCAGGGAACGGGCCCAGCTCATGACCAGCCCGGCCGCGAGTGCCGCCGAGGCGAGCGGGATCGTGATCGACCGGAAGAGCTGGCGCTCCGACGCCCCGTCCACGCGGGCGGCGTCCTCGAGGTCATGGTCGACACCGGCGATCCCTGTCCGGGCCGAGCGGATGAAGAACGGCGCCGACACGAAGGTCTGTGCCAGGATCACGGCGACCGTCGTGAACGGCACCGAGAAGCCGAGCACATCGAACGGGGCCGCGAGCAGACCGCGACGCCCGAACACCAGCAGCAGCGCCAGCCCGGCGACCGACGGGGGCAGCACGATCGGGAGGTCGACGATCGCCTCCAGCCAGCCCTTGCCGCGGAACTCCCGGCGGGCAAGGACGAGTGCCAACGGCATCCCGAGGCAGACCGTGATGACGAGGCTGATCGCGGTGGTGACGAGGCTCAGCCACAGGGCATCGAGGACGACCGGCGTGGTGACCGCGTCGATGAGCGACCCGTCGAGGGCCGCCCGGGCGACCAGCGTGACGACCGGCAACGCCAGGAACAACGCGAACAGGGCCGCGAGGGCGGCGAGCGACCGCTCGCCCCAGCGGGAAGCGTGTCGAGCCGTAGCCTTCGGATGGCCGAGCGCCGCCGGGTTCCCCCCGGGCCGCCCCGCGGCTTCGCCGATCACGACGGGGGCAGGAAGCCGAAGCCGCTCAGGATCGCCTGGCCGTCCGGTCCCGCGAACCAGTCGAGGAAGGCCTTCGCGGCCGCGGCGTTCTTCGATGCCTTCACGACGACGCCGGCATACGTCGCGGGCACGTTCGCCGCGTCGGGGACGTCGACGGTCGCGACCCTGGTCGAGGCCTTCGCGTCGGTGACGTACACGATGCCGGCATCGCCCTCGCCGAGTTCGACCTTGGCCACGACCGCCTTCACGTTGTCCTCCTTGGACGCGATGTTGGCCGTGTACTTCGCCACGAAGTCGGCGGGATATCCGGCCTCCTTGGCAAGGTTCCCGACGAGTTGCGTCGCGTATTTCGTGATCGGCACCTCGTCGCCCGCGGCGATGACCTTGATCCCGGCCGTCGCGAGGTCCGCCGGGGTGGCGACCTTCGCCGGGTTGTCCGACGGGACGATGACCGTCAGCTCGTTGCCGGCGAAGGTGACGGCGGCGCCATCGGCCAGGCCCGCGTCGACGAGCTTCCTGGGGTTCGTCGTGTCGGCCGAGAGGAACACGTCGGCCGGAGCGCCCTGTTCGATCTGGGTCTCGAGGGCCGACGACGAGTCCGTCGAGATCGTCACGGTCGTCCCCGGGTTCGCGGTCTCGTACGCGGCCTTGGCCTTCTCGAGCGCGCCCTTGAGCGACGCGGCGCCGAAGACGGTGAGTTCGACACGCGCGCCGGACGATGCGAGGCTCGCCGACGCAGGGGCCGGTGTCGGGGCCGCGGCCGAGGCCGCCGACGGCGATCCGCCACCGCTCGAGCACGCGGCCAGGACGAGCAGCTCGGCGGCGACGAGGATGGCCAGGCCCGACCTCATGCTCGAGGCTCCCTGGATGAGGGGATCTCGACGATCACGTTGGTGGACTTGACGACGCAGACGGCCTCATCGCCGACCTTGAGATCGAGGTCGTCGACGGCCTCGGCGGTCATGAGGCTGACCAGCCGATGCGGGCCCGCGATGACCTCGACGACCGCGGCGACGCGATCTCGCTCGATCCTCGTGATGATGCCCGGGAAGCGGTTGCGCGCCGACTGGGCCACGATCGGTCGATCGGTCGCGGCTTTGCGGCGCTCGTTGAGCAGGCGGGCGACATCCTCGATGTCGATCAGGCGCTGGCCGCCGTCCGAGCGCTCCATCCGGAGACGGCCCTCGGCCTCCCAGCGTCGAAGGGTCTCCACCGTCACGCCGAGCATCTCGGCCGCCTGGCCGACCCGCACTCGGGTCGCAGGCTGCTCACGAATCTCATTCATACCGCGAAGTATCGACCGTCAGCGGCATATGTGTCTAGAAGTTTCACGAGTCGTACCTAGGATTCGCCGCCGGGACGCCCCGTCCGCGATACTTCGGTGATGACGGACTCGACCGGGCGTGTCGCCTGGATCTCGATCGCCCCGGTCAAGTCGATGGCCCTCGTGCCGCTCGAGACGGCTCGCCTGGA
Organism: uncultured Chloroflexia bacterium; assembly: GCA_963767165.1. Taxonomy (GTDB): domain Bacteria; phylum Chloroflexota; class Limnocylindria; order Limnocylindrales; family CSP1-4; genus SPCO01. The sequence continues at coordinate 339,963 of CAVYCV010000001.1, forward strand.
GACGACCGGCATCGCCGGCGACCGGGCGTTCGCCGTCCTGGACTCCGACGAGCGCCTGGTCAACGGCAAGCGGCTCGGCCCGATGGCCCGGATCCGACCGGACTACGACCCCGTCGGTCGCACGCTGGCGCTCCACTTTCCGGACGGCTCGGTCGCGGCCGGGCCGATCGAGCTGGGCCCCGCCTACGTCGCCCCATTCCGGACGCGCCCACGGGTCGTCCAGCCGGTGATCGGCCCCTGGAGCGAGGCGATCTCGGTGTGGGCGACGCAGCCCCTCCACCTGGTGGCGCTCGCCGAGCCGGGTGACGGGGATGACCGCGGACCGAGCGCGACGATCGTCTCGACCGCGGCGCTGCTGACGCTCGCGAATGCCGGCGGGCTGGACGAGCCGCTCGACCAGCGGCGGTTCCGGATGACGTTCGGGGTGGACGGCGTGGAGGCCTACGCGGAGGATCTGTGGGTAGGCCGGAGGGTGCGGATCGGCGACGCGGTCGTGCACGTCGATGGCAACGTCGGCCGGTGCGCGGTCACGACCCAGGACCCGGACACGGGCTACCCGACCTTCGACACGCTTCATTTCCTGAACGAGACGCGCGGCACGCTCGAGACCACCGAACCGCTTCCGTTCGGCGTCTGGTCGGACGTCGTGCAGCCGGGCGCGGTCCGCCTGGGCGACGCGGTCGCACTCGTGGACGCCTGAGGCGAGCGGACGCTACTCGAGCAGGGCGTAGGCCCGCACGGTCAGGAACTCGGCGAAGTCGTCGGCGAGGACCAGGCGATCGAGCAGCTCGGCCGCATCGGCCAGCCGGCCCTCGCCGGACTCGCGCAGACGGGCCAGCTCCTCGTCGCGGATCGAGGCGTAGAGCGCGGCATCGACGATCCGCCCGTCGTCGAGCGAGATCGACTGCGTGATCCACAGCCACAGCTGGGAGCGGCTGATCTCCGCGGTCGCGGCGTCCTCCATGAGGTTGTCGATCGCGGCCGCGCCCACCCCGCGCAGCCACGAATCGAGATACGCGAGCGCCACGCGGATGTTCGCCCGCAGGCCAGCCTCGGTGACGCGGCCACCCTCGACGGTGAGGTCGAGCAGGTCCTCCGCGCTGACCGAGACCTCCTCGCGGAGGCGCCGCTTCTGGTTCGGGGCCACACCCAGGACGCTGTCGAAGACTTCGGTCGCGATCGGGACCAGGTCCGGATGGGCGACCCAGGTCCCGTCGAACCCGTCGCGGCTCTCGCGCTCCTTGTCGTCGCGGACCTTGGCGAGGGCCACCTCGGTCACCGCCGGATCGCGGCGGTTCGGGATGAACGCCGCCATCCCGCCGATCGCGTGGGCGCCGCGACGGTGGCACGTCCGGACGAGCAGGTCCGTGTAGGCCCGCATGAACGGCACGGTCATCGTCAGCTGGGCGCGGTCCGGCGAGGCGATCGCGGGGTCCGTGCGGAACTTCTTGATGGCACTGAACAGGTAGTCCCAGCGCCCGGCGTTGAGGCCGGCGGCGTGCTCGCGCAGCTCGTGGAGGATCTCGTCCATCTCGAAGGCGGCGAGGATCGTCTCGATCAGCACCGTCGCGCGGACCGACCCGCGCGGCACGCCGAGGGCGGTCTGTGCCTGCAGGAAGACGTCGTTCCAGAGCCGGGCCTCGTGGTGCGACTCGAGCTTGGCCAGGTACAGGTACGGCCCGCTTCCGCGGCCGACCCGCTCGGCGGCGTTGTGGAACAGGTACAGCCCCGCGTCGAAGAGGGACGCGGACACCGGCGAGTCGTCGACGAGCACGTTCGATTCGATGAGGTGCCAGCCGCGCGGCCGGACAAGGAGCGTCGCGGTCCGCTCGGCGAGCCGGTACGACTTGCCCTCCGGCGAGTCGAACGTCAGAGTCCCGCGGACCGCGTCCATCAGCGCCGCCTGGCCGGCGACGACGTTGGCCCAGGTCGGCGACAGCGCGTCCTCGAGGTCGGCCATGAAGACGCGCGCGCCCGAGTTGAGCGCGTTGATCATCATCTTGGGCTCGGCAGGACCGGTGATCTCGACCCGGCGGTCGTCCAGATCGGCCGGCGCGGGCGCGACGACCCACTCGCTGTCACGGACGTCGCGCGTCCCAGGCAGGAAGTCCGGCAGGACGCCGGCGTCGAGCTCCGCCTGGCGCTCCTCGCGGCGGCTCAGCAGGTCCAGGCGCACCGGCCCGAAGCGGCGCTGGAGGTCGGCGACGAACGCGAGGGCGTCGTCGGTCAGGACCCGATCGGATCCGGGCACCGCCTGCCCGCGCACGATGACGCCAGGCGGGGCCATCAGACGGCCCCCCGGCGGACGGTCGCCTCGATCAGGCCGTGGGGCTCGGTCGTGGACACGTAGACGAGGCGGTCGTTGGCCATCCCGAACGGCGAGAGGTCGACCGGCCAGTGGTGGAGGTTGGGCAGCACCATGCGCACCTCGTCGAGCTCCTCGTGGCGCTCCAGCATCGCCCGACCCATGATCCAGATCGAGGCCTGGACGCTCGGGCTGTCGTGATCGGCGAACACCTCCAGCAGGGTCCGGCGAACGGCCGCATAGGTCGCGTCGTGATCGAGGTCCGGCGAGCCGTAGCGCCAGATCGCCGCGATCTTCGTCGCCATCAGCCGGTCGTCCGCCTCGGCGAGCGTCGTGAACCGGTCGCGCGGAAAGCCCGTGAACGCGGATCGTGTGGTCTTCATCACCACGAGGTCCTCGACGCCAGCCTCGACGACGACGCCATCGCGGGTCGCGGCGACCGTCGCCACGCGCGTGCCCTCGCCGCCACGCACGAACGCGTCCGGGGCAGGAGCGCCGGCGACCTCGATCGGCAGCCACGAATGCTCGCGGACGTTGACGGTGGCCCGCCCGACCTGGTCGACCTCGAGGAAGTGGCGCGCGAGGGCGGTGGCATAAGCCTCGATCGAGCCGGCCAGGTGCTCGGCAGCGAACGCGTAGGCCGTGTTCTTCATCGTGTCGGTGGCGACGACGAGGCTGTTGTCGCCGTCGGTGTGGGCCGCGACGAAGTCGCCCTCGAGCGCGATCGCAACGGTCACGTCCCGGAGGTCGTGCGGGCTCGTCTCGCGCCCGACGCGGACGATCCGGATGGCCGCCTTGCCGTATCGATCGGCGCTGAGTTCGATCACGATCCGCCCTCCGTGGCTTCCGCACGCAGGGTCGCATATCGGTCGGCCCCGATGTCGATGACCGCGTCAAGCCCGCGATGGAGCTCGGCCTGGCGGTCCGCGCCGAGTGCCGCCTCGAACGCGGGCAGCAGCGCCGCGCGCGTCCGGCCCGCGACGAAGACGCAGTAGCGGAAGCCGAACCGGGCCTCGTACGCGGCGTTGAGCTCCTGGAACGTCGTCGCGAGGTCGGCCACGGGCCCGCGGTCGTAGCCCTGCTCGGCGAACGAGAGCGCGGAGACGGCGCCGGGTGGCGCCCCCAGACGCGGATGCGCGTCGAGGAGCTCGATCTGCTCGTCGTCGGGCATCGCGTGGGCGATCCGACGCGCGCCGTCGAAGAACTCGCGGACCGTACCGAACGGCCGGGCCATCGCCAGACGCCCGAGGAACCGCGGGGCACCCTCGAACAACGGCGCCACGCTGGCCGCGAAGCTGCCGGGCGACACGACGTCGAGGACGTCGATCGTCGGAGGGACCGTCGGCCGCGCGGCGCTGGTCATGGCGCGGGCTCCGGTCGCCAGGCCGGGTAGAGGTCGAACGAGCCGTCGGTGACGTACCGCGGCTCCGAGGTCCCGTAGACGAGGGCGATGCGCGAGCTCTGCTCGCCGACATCGTGCGTGTAGGCGAACCAGTCGCCGGCCGGCGACCAGCTCGGTGGCCAGTGATCGTTCTCGTGCGTGTTCGTGATCCGGAGCGGCCCGCGCCGCCCATCGGGTCCGATCGTGTAGATGTCCTCGTTCCAGTTCGACACGTCGCCCGCGTAGTCGTTCTCGCTCGAGACGAAGGCGATCTCGCCGAGCGAGCTGACCGCGGCCTCCGAGGCGTTCGGTGTCCCGATGGGCAGGGTGTCGGGCGCGCCGCCATCGACCGAGACGTAGGCCAGCGTCGCGTCGGCGTAGTCCTTGCCGAGCGTGACAAGCAGGCGCGACCCGTCCGGCGTCCACGACGGCCAGTTCCCGTCGATCACGTGCCTCGGCTCGCCCGACCCATCCGCCGCTCGGATCCAGATGCTCGAGTCGTGCTGCCAGTCGGTCACGTACGCGATCTGGGTGCCGTCCGGCGACCAGGCCGGCGCGCCCTCGATGCCCGGACCCTCGGTCAGCTGGCGCAGGTGGCGGTCCGGCGCGCTCGGATCCGCGTCGATGACCCACAGGTCGCCCTCCGTCTCATCGGCCAGGCGGGAGAAGACCAGTCGGGTGGCATCGGGCGACCAGGCGGGCATGAGCTCGAACTCGGGCAGGTCCGTCAGGCGGACGAGATCGGACCCGTCGGTCGCCACGCTCCACAGGTCGGCGGCGGACGGGATGGTGGTGCCGAGCTCGGTCTCGATGCGGGCGAAGGCGATCCGTCCCGCCGGCGGGACCGCCACGTCGGGCTGGGCGGGTCCCGGCGGGACGGTGGGCGGCCCGGCGACCGCGGGTGCCTCGGGCACGACCGTCAGGCAGCCCGACACGGTCGCGGCGAGGATGATCGAGGCGATCGACGCGAACGCGCGCCTGCCTACCACCCACCGACCTCGCGGATGAGCCGGTGCAGGACGCGGGCCGCCACGAGCCGGCGGTACTCGGCGGTCGAGCGGACGTCGTCGATCGGGTCGAGCTCGCGGGCGAGGGTCTCGGCGGCGAGGTCCGCGGTCTCGGGCGTCGGTGGCCGGCCCTCGAGGACCCCTTCGGTCGTGCGGGCACGGATCGGGGTGGCCGCCACGGAGCCGAGGGCCAGGCGGACGTCGCGCCAGCCACGCGCGATCGGGGCATGCTCGTGGCCGCCATCGCGCCACGTGAGGGCCATCACGACCTTGCTGATCGACTGGGCGCGCCGCGTGCCGACCTTGCGGAACCGGACCTCGCGGCCGGTCCCGATCGGGATGCGGATGCGCAGGATGAGCTCGTCCGCGGCGAGGGCCGTCTGGCGGTAGGCCGGCCAGAAGTCCGCGGCCGGGACCAGGCGCTCGCCACGGACGCTGCCCAGGATGAACGCGGCGTCCATCGCGAGCAGGACCGGCAGGGTGTCGCCGGCCGGGGAGGCATTCGCGGCATTGCCGCCGAGCGTGCCCCGGTTCTGGATCTGGGCCGCCCCGATCGTCGCGGCCGCCTCGACCAGCCCCGGGAGATGCTCGCGACAGACAGCCGAGCGGCGGATCTGCGTGTAGGTCGTCAGGGCCCCGAGGACGACCGCGTCATCATCGATGACGATCCCGCGCAGGTCGTCGAGTCCCCAGAGGTCGACGACGCGGGCGGGTGGTTCGCCGAGTTCGCCTGTCAGGGCGACCATCAGGTCGGTGCCACCCGCGATCGGGCGGGCGCCCTCGAGCGCCTGATACGCCTCCGCGAGGTCACGCGGGCTCGAGACCGGCGGTTCGATCGGCACGCGCGATTACCGCTTGCCCCGACCGCGACGGCGACCGAGCGCGAGCAGGATGATCCCGGCGATCATGCCGAACCCCACCGCGACCTGGGCCGGGGTGACCGAGACCGTCGGTTCCGGCGACGTCACCCGGGCGACCGGGCCGGGCAGGCGGACGGGCGGGGGCGGCGGCGCCGTGACGACGGCCTGCGTCTTGGCCGCTGCACTCGTCTTGCGGCGGCTCGCGCGCGGCGTGTGCCCGTTCGTCGGCACCGGGATGCGGTCGGTCTCGCGGTTCACCGGTTCGCTCCGGCCGCCAGCGCGATCGCGTCGATGATCTTGGTGTAGCCGGTGCAGCGGCACAGGTTGCCCGCGATCGACTCGCGGATCGCGTCCTCGTCGGGTCCGCCGCCGGCGTCGAGATAGGCGCGCGCCGCCATCAACATGCCCGGCGTGCAGATGCCGCACTGGGCGCCGCCGGTAGCGAGGAACGCGGCCTGCAGGGCGTCGAGCGCCGGTGGCGCGTCCGGTTCGGTCCCGGCCGCGGCGAGGCCCTCGACCGTGCGGACGTCGGCGCCCTCGACCTGGCAGACCGGGACGAGGCACGAGTCGACCGGCGCTCCGTCGAGGAGCACCGTGCACGCCCCGCACTCCCCTTCCCCGCAGCCCTCCTTGGTCCCGGTGAGCGCCAGGTCCTCGCGCAGGACGTCGAGCAGGCGGCGCATCCCCGGGACGTCGACCTCGACCCGGGCGGCGTTGACGCTGAACCGGTACGTGGTCATGGGCGGGCCGGCTCCGAGGCGCCCGGCGGGAGCGGCGCCACGTCGGGCCGTCCCGCGAGCGCGGCGAGGATCCGCTCGGGGCTCGCCGGCAGGTCGTGGATCCAGACCCCGGTCGCGTCGGCGATGGCGGCAACGACCGCGGGCGCCCCGACGTCCATCGGCAGTTCGCCGACGCCCTTGGCGCCGTGCGGCGCACCGGCGAACGGCGCCTCGACGAGGATCGTCGAGATCCGTGGCGCGTCGAGCGACGTCGGGATGATGTAGGTCGCAAGCCGGTCGTTGAGGTAGCGGCCGTCGCGCAGCTTGATCTCCTCGATGGTCGCGTAGCCGACGGCCTGGAGCGTGCCGCCCTCGACCTGGCCCTCGGCCAGGATCGGATGGATCACGGCGCCGATGTCATCGGCCGCGACGACGTCGCGGACGTGGACCTCGCCCGTGTCGAGGTCGACGTCGACCCGCGCGACGCAGGCCGCCCAGCCGAAGGCGGGGTAGGCGTCGCCCCGATAGGTCTCGTCGTCGAAGCTGATGCCGGGGTACGGCTCGAATCGCTCGTCGATGCGGATGGGGCCGGCCTGTCGGGCATGGTCGCGGTACACCTCGGCGAAGCGACCGCCGGTCGCGCTCTCGACGGTGTCGCGCAGCCGCCAGGCGGCCTTGATGACCATGCCCCCGACGACCATGGCCGTTCGGGATGCCACGGTCGGCCCGCTGTCGGGCACGATGGCCGTGTCCTGGGGCGCGATCTCGACATCGTCATAGGCGACGCCGAGCGCGTCCGCGACGACCTGCGGGAAGATCGTCTTGGTCCCCTGGCCCATCTCGGTCGACCCGGTCAGGATCCGGATCCGTCCCTCGGCGGTCAGCTCGAGCGAGATGACCGAGGCGAGCTTGACCTCGCCCGAGCCGGTGAACCCGGCGCCGTGCCAGGCGAGGGCCAGCCCGATCCCGCTCGAGACGCGCGTCCGCTCGGTCCGCAACGGCGAGCCCGGGATCGTGCCCGACCCGGTCCGACTGCGGCGTTCGCGCTCGGTCCGCTCGCGCAGTCGCTCGAATTCCGAGGCCTCGGCCGCGCGCTCGAGCACCTCCTCGCCTGCGACGCTCTCGCGCAGGACCTGGCCGGTCGGGGTCGTGTCGCCGAGCCGGTAGACGTTCCGCCGCCGGATCTCGAGCGGCGAGAGGCCGAGGCGTTCGGCGATCCGGTTCAGGTGGGTCTCGGCCGCGAACTCGACCTGCGGCGCCCCGAAGCCGCGAAATGCCCCGTTGGGCGGCGTGTTCGTCCGGGTCGCGCGGGCCTTGATGCGGACGTTCGGGCAGCGATACGGGCCGCCCGCGTGGATCGCGCCGCGGCTCAGGACGACCGGCGTGAGCGTGCAGTACGCGCCGCCGTCCATCACGACCTCGATGTCCTGGGCCAGGATCCGGCCGTCGCTGGTCACGCCTGTCCGGTGGCGGACGATCGCGGGGTGGCGTTTGGTCGTGGCCGCGATGTCCTCGTGGCGCTCGTACATCATCCGGACCGGCCGCTTCGCCTTGAGCGCGAGAAGCGCGGCGTGGAGGGCGATGACCGAGGGGAACTCCTCCTTGCCCCCGAAGCCGCCGCCGGTCTCGGCCTGGATGACCTGGGCCTGGCGATCGTCGATCGCGAGGCCCTTCTTGAGTGCCGCGTGCACGTAGTACGGGCACTGGAGCGAGCCCGTGATGGCCACCCCGCCGTCGTCGCGGGGGACCGCGATCATCGCGTTGTTCTCGATGTAGAGCTGCTCCTGGTGGCCGACGCGGTACTCGCCCTCGAGGACGAGGTCGGCGGCACCCATCGCGGCCTCGACCTCGCCGCTCTCGATGGCATAGGTCGCGAAGGCGTGCTCCGAGGCGAGCGGGTCGAAGATCGCGGGGAGGGGCTCGGTCCGCGGCCTGATCGCCCGGCGCGCGGCGCGGAGGGTGGCTCGGTCCGCGGCCGCGAGCAGCGCCAGCGGCTCGGCATGGTGCTGGATCTCGCCACCGATCGGCACCAGGATCGGCTGGTCCGCCTTGATCGAGCTGACGATGTTCTCGCCCGGGATGTCGGCGGCGGTCACGAGCACGACCGACGACCAGTCGAAGTCGGGTTCCTGGTCGAGCCCGACAAAGCGGGCGTGCGCATGGGTCGAACGGATCGTGGCGCCGTACCAGGCGCCCGGCACGACGAGGTCGTCGGCGTACTTGGCCGCGCCGGTCAGCTTGGCCGGGCCCTCCCGACGGGGCGGTGGGATGCCGCGTGCGCGACCGGGCGCGATCCGGCCGGGTGGGATGACGAGGGCGCCGGGCGCCTCGGTCCGGGACGTCATGTCAGACAGCGACCCTCCTGGAACCTGAGCGTACCATCGGCCGGCCGTCGTGGAGGCGCTGGCGGCGGCCCGACCGCGATTCGCACCGCTCCGGACCAGACCCCACCGGAGCTCCCAGCGCGTTGCTGCAGGTCACCAGCAAAGAGTCCCAGAGCCCCCGGAAACAGTCCTGCGGAGGGCGGGCCGCCCTATCATCGAAATCGCTTGGCCCGAACATCATCTTGGAGTCATCCCGGACCATGGCACTGTCTCAGGACGCGCTCATCGGAATCTTCGTGGCCATCATGGCGGCGGACATCATCGTCATCGTCCTCGCCCTGCTCTGGTCACGGATCCAGGGTCGCGAGCGGAGTCGCCCGGCAACGGGGGCTGCGTCCGGCTCGGCCGGAGCGCGTCCGAATGGTCAATCAACGAACGGGGGAAACGGCAATGGTGGCTATGGAATCAATGGAGTGGCGGGCATGAACAGCGCAGGACGGATCGTTTCGGTCGTGCCACCGATCGAGGCGACCAACGACCCCACCATCGACAGCCTGACCGGGCTGCTCGTGCCGAGCGCCTGGTCACGGATCGTGACCGACGAGGAGGCCCGGATCAAGCGCTATCACCGCCCCGCGACGGTCGTCGTGATCGAGCTCGAGGGCCTCGACAAGCTGGTCAAGCTGATGGGTCCCGGGTCGATCGAGCGGATCGTGCCCGCGGTCGCCGATACGATCCGGCGGGGCGCCCGCGAGGCCGACCACGTCGCGCGCCTTGGCACCGGCCGGTTCGCGGTCCTGATGCCCGAGACCGACGAGATCCTCGCGATCAACTACGTCGAGCGGATCCGACGGGCATGCGAGCTCTGGCTCGAGGCAGGGGCCGTGGCGCTCCACCTCGCGATGGGCTGGGCGAGCTCGGCCGGTGACGGGACGCTGACCGACACCGAGACCGCGGCGACCGACCGGATGTACGTCGAACTGCGACGGACGGCCCGGGCGAACGCCCCGACCGACCCGACGGTCAGCGAGGGTGGCGGCGGAGGGCTGGAACCGGCTTTCGGATAGCGGTCACGCCCGGGAACGAAACAGCACGACGGGCGAGCTCGGCGCAAGGCCGGACTCGCCCGTTCTGTGTGCCCGGGCTCAGTTGCCCGGGGTCAGTTGCCCGGGTCAGCCGGGCGTGCCCGCGGGAATGCCCGTGACGTGGCCCGGCGACGCGGCGACCTCAGCCGGGGCCGCCACCGCCTCACGGCGGATCCGGCCCGGCAATGCGAGCGCGACCACGGCGCCCACCGCGACGATCGCCGCACCGACCCAGACGGCCGGCACGAGCCCGTCGACGAACTCGGTCGGGGTCGCGTACGAGCCGCTCGACGAGAAGACGCTGGCCAGGATCGCCACCCCGAACACCCCGCCGATCTCGCGGATCGTGTTCGTGGCGCCCGACGCCTGACCTTCCTCGATCGGTCGGACCGCGGAGAGGACCACGTTCGCGATCGGCGCGAAGAACAGGCCCATCCCGACACCGGCCATCACGAAGCCCGGAACGAGGAGCAGGTACTCCACGGTGGGTGTGGTCACGGCCGCGATCCAGGCGAGACCGGCCGACAGCAGGACCATGCCCGCGACGAGGATCGGCCGGCCGCCGATGCGTCCCGCGAGCAGCCCGGCGATCGGGGCCACGAAGGCGGGCATCGCCGTCCATGGCAGCGTCCGCAGGCCCGACTGGAACGGACTCAGGCCCTGGACCACCTGGAAGAACTGGACGAGGAGGAACACGGCGCCGAAGACGCCGAAGTACATGAGGAACGAGACGACGTTCGCGGCCGTGAACGCGCGGCTCCGGAAGAAGCGCAACGGGAGCATCGGAGACGTGGCCCGCGACTCCCAGACGAGGAAGGCGGCCATCAGCACGGCGCCGATCACGAGCGCGCCGAGGATCTGCGGATCGGTCCAGCCGCGGTCGTTGCCGTGGATGACGCCCCACACGAGGGCCAGGAGGCCGGTACTGACCAGACCGAGACCGGGCAGGTCGAGCGCGCCATCGGGCCCATGCGATTCCTGGAGCCGGAAGAACGAGAGGATCACGGCCACGATGCCGATCGGCACGTTGAGCCAGAAGATCCAGTGCCACGAGACGCCCTCGGCGATGGCCCCGCCGACGAGCGGGCCGATCGCGATGGCCAGGCCGGCGATCCCACCCCATGCCCCGAGGGCGACGGCGCGGCGCTCCGGCGGGACCGCGGCGGACAGGATCGTCAGGCTGAGCGGCGTGACGAACGCGCCACCGAGGCCCTGCACGGCCCGGGCGAGGATCAGGACGTCACTCGAGGGCGCGAGCGCCGCGGCCGCGGAGCCGGCGGTGAAGATCGCGAGACCGATGACGAACATCCGGCGGCGGCCGAAGCGGTCGCCGAGGGCGGCGCCGGTCAGCAGCAGCACGGCGAAGGTCAGGGTGTAGGCGTTGACCATCCATTCGAGCTCGGCGAGCGTGGCGCCGAGGTCGGCCCGGATGACGGGCAGGGCCGTCGTCACGACGAGGTTGTCGAGCGCGACCATGAACAGGGCGATCGAGGTTATGGCGAAGGTCCAGGCAGTGGACCGACGGGAAGTCATTCCTGGTGCTCTCCTTTCCTGGGGTGGGTCCCCGTTGGGTCGTTCAGGGGTTGCGAGTTAGTGGTCACTAAGTAGCGGACCGAAAAAAGGGGTGCTGGCGGCGTCATCGAGCAGCGGCGATCCTCCCGAGCGAGGCGAAAGAGAAGTCGCCGGCCTCGGCCATGTCGGGCCCGATGGCGGCTGCGGTGTTCATCAGCATGCCCATCGCGAACCAGTGTTCGAGGGCGTGGTCGTCGGCACCCGACAGGTCCTCGACGAGTCGATAGATCCGGATGAACTCGTCGCCGACGGCCTCGCGGATCTCCGGGTCGCCGCAGGCCGCATAGGCCTGGAGCTGGCAGAGCAGCAGCTCGCGATCCCGGAGCAGCTCGCAGTAGGCCTCACCCATCGCGAACAGGATGTCGTCAGTCGAGGGGTCCTTCTCGCGCGCAGCCCGTGCCGCGGTCTCGAAGGCCAGGGCCGTCCGGCCGAAGCCGTGGCGAACGGCCGCGATGAACAGCTCCTTCTTGGTCCCGAACAGCTGGAAGAGGTAGGGCTGGCTGACGCCGGAACGGCGCGCGATGGCCTCGGTCGACGTGCCGGCATAGCCGGTTTGGGCGAATTCGGTCATGGCGGCGGCGACGATCTCGTCGCGGCGTTCCCCGGCGGACAGGCGGGAGGTCGGTGTCATGCCGCTAACTTAGTGATTACTAAGTCGCATGTCAACCCGGCAAATGTCGCACCCGCCTGCGAGGCCTATGCACGATTTCGGGCTCGGGGACCGGTCTCACCCTGTTATGCCCATGGATGCATATCCGCGCCGCTCCCGCGCCGCTTTCCTCGCCTATGCCAACCCTATGCATCCGACATGCATACAGCTGGAGGACCGACCGCCGGGGAGAAATCGTGCATAACGGAGCCCGGTGGGGGCTGCGAAGCGGGCTCGCGACGCCCGCGGGACGCGGCGACCTAGTCCCGTCCCAGGCGGATGCCGCGGCCGGGGGTCGCGCCGGTGTGCGCCCCCCCGTAGACGACAAGGGTGCCGTTGACGATCACATGGTCGATGCCGTCGGGGAACTGGCGAGGGTCGTCGTAGGTCGCGTTCGAGCGAACGGTTGCCGGATCGAACACGACGATGTCTGCCAGCATCCCGTCGCGCAACGCACCCCGGTGACGCAGCCCGAGCCGCGCGGCCGCCGCCGACGTCATCTTGCGGATCGCCTCCTCGAGCGAGAGCAGCGCCTCGTCGCGCACGAACTGGCCGAGGATCCGCGGGAACGAGCCGTACGTTCGGGGTGCGGGCTTCTCGCCGAGGAACGTCGAGTCGGTGCCGACCATGCCGACCGGATGAGCCACGAACAGTGACAGCGTCTTCGACCAGGGGCCGCTGGTGACCTGGCTCACGCCCAGTCGCTCGGAGAGCAGGAGGTCGCACATCGCGTCCACCGCGTCGCGGCCGGTCTCATCCATGACCTCTGCGAGCGTCCGCGATTCCCAGCGCAGGTTGTCCGGGTGCGTGAAGGCGCCGAGGCGGAGGTCCGCCCAGCCGGCCCGTCCCGTGTAGGCCGCGCCGCGGGCCGCGATCTCGCCACGGAGGCGGTCGCGGGCGGTCCGGTCGGCCAGCCTCTCCTTGAGCGGGCCCGGACCTCCGGCCTGGATCCAGGCCGGCAGCTGGATGAGCAGACGCGTGCTGGCCCACTCCGACGGATAGGTGTCGAAGGTGACGTCGAGCCCGGTGGCCCGTGCGTCGTCGACGAGCTCGAGGAGTGGCTCGGCCGGCCCCGGGTGCGTCTCGCGATGGTAGAAATGGGTGATGTGGGCCGGGGCGCCGGCGCGACGCCCGATCTCGATCGCCTCCAGGAACGGGTCGAGGAAGCGGTCGCCCAGCTGGTAGCGCACGTGGCTGTGATAGAAGCCGCCGGCCCGCCCGGCCTCCGCGGTCAGGTCGGCCAGCTCCTCGGTGGTCGCGAACGAGCCGGGCGGGTAGTCCAACCCGGACGAGAGCCCGACCGCGCCCTGGTCGAGCGAGCCGCGAAGCATCGTGCGCATCCGGTCCATCGCCCGCGGATCGGCCGGCACGTCGTCCCACCCGATGGCCGCGATCCGCAGCGCCGAGTTCCCGACCAGCGTCCCGACATTGACGCTGACGGTCCCGTCGAACCGTTCGAGATAGCGGCCGACTGAATCCCAGTCGTAGTCGATGGATGGACGCCCGTCGAGCCCTGAATCGAGCTCGACGAAGGCCTCGAGGTCTTCGCGCGTCGGGAACGGCGCGAAGCTGTTGCCATCGACCCCGACGATCTCGGTCGTGATGCCCTGGCGGACCTTGGGCTCGTGGCGCGGCTCGGCGAGGATCATGAGGCCGCCGTGGCTGTGCAGGTCGATGAAGCCGGGGGCGACGACCCGATCCGTCGCGTCGATGTGGCGACCGATGTTCGCCGGCAACGGGTCCGTCGGCTCGAGGATCCGCAGCCGCTCCCCGTCGACGACGACACTCCCCGGCCGCCCGGGCGTGCCGGTCCCGTCCACGATCGTTCCGCCGGTGATCACCAGGTCCGCGACGTCGGCCACAGTCATGTCCCTCGCGCTCCGGGGCCCTCCAGGCGCCGGCCACGAACCCACGAGGCGCGGACCATGTCGGGGTGCGACCGGAAGATCAGGCGGCTCATGAGATCCTCGGGCTCGTCGTCGGTCACGTCCTCGATCGGGGCCGCGAACGACGGATCGACCACGATCATGTCGGCCTCCTTGCCGGCCTCGAGCGAGCCGGTCCGGTCGCCGAGCCCCAGCGCCGTGGCCCCGCCCAGCGTGCCGATCCGCAGCCAGTCGAGCGGGGTCATGGTCGGGCCGAGCCCGAGGCCCGCGGTCGTGAGGGCGTTCTTCGCATAGGCCCCGACGCGCATGGCCGCGAAGATCGACAGGTCCGGCCCGCCCGCGACGTCCGACCCGAGACCGACCGACAGGCCCGCCTCGAGGTACCGCCCCAGCGGCATGACCCCCGACGCGAGGAACAGGTTCGAGGCCGGGCAGTGGGCGACCCGCGTCCCGGTCTCGACCAGCCGTGCCAGCTCGCGATCGGAAAGGTGAACGGCGTGTGCGAGGACCGTCCGCTCGCCGAGGCCGCCGGCCCGGTCGTAGACGTCCACATAGTCGATGGCCTCGGGGAAGAGCCGCGCCACCTCCGCGATCTCGCCGCGGTCCTCGGAGACGTGGGTCTGCCAGTACGCGCCGGTCGAGGCAGCGAGGGCCGCGGACTCGCGCAGCAGGTCGGCCGTGCACGAGACGGCGAACCGCGGCGTGACCGCGTACTGCAAGCGGCCGTCGTCGCGGCCGTGCCAGTGCTCGATGAGCCCGGCCGATTCGCGCAGGCTGCGCTCAAGGATGGTCGTCGGGTCGATCGTCGCGTCGTACGTCAGTCGATCCATCATCACCTTGCCGACGACGGCCCGGATCCCGTGCGCCTCGGCTGCCCGGAACGTGGCGTCGAGGCTCGCCTCGTACACCGCGCCATACACGAGCGCCGTGGTGGTGCCGGCGGCCGCGAAGGCCCGCCAGGCGAGAGGCGCGAGCCGCTCGGCCTCGGCCTCGTCGAAGCCGCGCTCGAGCGGGAAGATGTAGCGCTCGAGCCAGGTCAGCAGGTCCAGCCCGGCACCCAGTCCCGCGTTCGGGAGCTGCGGCAGGTGGGCGTGCAGGTCGACCATGCCCGGCATGACCACCCACGGGCGCAGGTCGAACGCACCCTCGAGCTCGATGTCGGGCGGCCGGTCCGCGACACCGCCCGCGTAGGCGATCCGCCCGCGGCCATCCACGGCCACCAGCCCGTCGGCCTCGTGACGCGTTCCGCCGGCGTCAAGGGGTGAAAGGAGCCGGGCCCGGACGACGAACGGCAGGCTCGCGGGCAGTTCCACCCACGAAGGCTAGCAGGCTGCCGGACCTCTCCGACGCGTACCATCGGGCCCGATGACCGAGGGACCGACGCAGGGCGAGCCAGCCGGGCGATGGCGGCTGCTGGCCGTCCTCGCGACGGCGCTGTTGCTCGCCTTCGCCCCATGGTTCAGCGCATCGGCGGTCGCGCCGCTCCTGCAGGCCGACTGGCAGCTGGGCCGCCTCGACCTGACGTTCCTGACGATCGCGGTCCAGCTCGGGTTCGCCGTCGGGGCGCTTGGACTCGCGGCGAGCGGCGCGGCGGACGTCGTGCCCGGTCGCACGCT
Source organism: uncultured Chloroflexia bacterium (assembly GCA_963767165.1). GTDB lineage: Bacteria > Chloroflexota > Limnocylindria > Limnocylindrales > CSP1-4 > SPCO01. Next base: position 355,367 of record CAVYCV010000001.1, read on the forward strand.
GATGGCCATCGGTGCCGTCGTCGCAGCCGTCGCCAACCTCGGCTTCGCGTTCCTGGCGCAGGACGTCGTCACTGCCCTCCCCTTCCGGGTCGTGACCGGGGCCGCCATCGCGTGCATCTACCCGGTGGCGATCAAGGTCATCGCCGGCTGGTTTCGGCGGGAGCGTGGCGTCGCCGTCGGCGTGCTCGTCGGCGCGCTGACGGTCGGCTCGGCGCTGCCGTATCTCTTCCGGTCCGTCGGCGCGCTGGCCGACGCCGACTGGCGCGCGATCGTGGCGACCGCGAGCCTCGCGGCGGTCGCTGGTGGCCTGCTGGCCCTCGCTGGCGTTCGCGACGGACCGGACGCGGTCCAGGCCCCGCGGTTCAGCCTGACCATGGCGGCGCGGGCCTTTGGCAGCGGCTCGGTGCGATTCGCGAACCTTGGCTACCTCGGCCACATGTGGGAGCTCTACGCGATGTGGACCTGGGTCCCGGCGTTCCTGGTCGCGAGCTTCGCGGCAGGCGGCCTGCACGATCCGTCCCTGGCCAGCCTCGGCGCGTTCATCGTCGTCGCGGCCGGCGGGCTTGGCTGTCTCGCGGCCGGGCTCGTGGCCGACCGGATCGGCCGGACCACCGTGACGATGGTCGCGATGGCGTGCAGCGGCGCGAGCGCGCTCGCGATCGGGTTCCTGTTCGGCGCGGCGCCCTGGCTGACGCTCCTGCTGGGCATCTTCTGGGGGATCACGGTGATCGCCGACTCGGCGCAGTTCTCAGCCGCGATCTCCGAGCTCGCGCCTGCCGGGACCGCGGGGTCGGCCCTCGCGATCCAGACCGCGCTCGGGTTCACCCTGACCGGGATCACGATCCTGATCGTCGGGGCGGTGGCGCCGACCGACGCCAGCGGGTGGCAGCTCGCGTTCGCGATCCTCGCGATCGGGCCGGCCGTCGGGATCCTCGCGATGGGTCGGCTGCGCGGGCGGCCTGACGCCGCGCTCATGGCCAGCGGCCATCGCTGATCCGGGGCTGCGGTCCTGCAGAGCCGGGCCTGGGCCCGGCGGACGCGCCTTAGCGCTTCTTGCCGCGAACCTCGAAGAGGTGGGCCGTCCACTCGGAGCCGCCGCGGTCGATCGTGGCCGAGCTGCCCCGCCAGCCGCAGGTGCAGGTGATCATCTGGTCGCGGTGCTTGTACTCGTCGATGACGTGCTTGAACGGCTCGGCGACGGGGGTGGCGGACTTCAGCGGGGGACGACTGTTCAACGGATACTCCTGCACGGTCAGGCGGGGCACGCAACGCGTGGGGGGGTGGCTAATAGTACCCCTTCCGGGCCTGGGCCGCCGGGCGGTCCGGTGCGGTTCGGCACCCGTCGACCGGCTCGCCTTCAGTCGGGCGAGAGGTGGTAGCCCATCCGGCGTGGCAGCCGCGTGACCTCCCGCAGCACAGGTGACACACGCGCGCCGCGCTCCTCCGCGGCCTCGCGGCGAACGATCGCGTCGCGCACGACGCGCGCCCCGAGGTACCGCAGCGGCTCGGGCGGGAAGGCGCGCGTCCGACCACCCACCAGGGCCGCCGGGGCCAGCCGATCGCCGACCGCGACCGGGACGTCGATGTCCGGCGCCGTCAGCCCAGCGAGCAGTCGGCCGGCCACGAGCGAGGGGCCGACGCCGTTGCCCGAGTAACCGTGGGCGTAGTGGATCGGACGGCCGGGGATGCTTGCGACCGAGGGCAGGTGATCGCCCGAGATGTCGATCGGCCCGCCCCACGCGTCCTCGATCCGGACGTCCGCCAACGACGGGAAGAGGCGCCGCAAGCCGGCCGCGGCGCGGACGCCGGCAGTCACGTCGTCGGTGAACGTCGCCCCGATCCGGCCGCCGAAGCCGGCCCGCCCGCCACCGCCGCCGATCGCGATCCGCCCATCCCGGGTCGTTCGCAGGTAGTGGAGCGTGAACCGGGCGTCGGCGAGACCCTCGCCGCCGGTCCAGCCGAGCCCTTCGAGGCGATCCGGGATCGGCTCGGTGAGCACGATGTAGCTCGACCAGGTGACGAGCCGTCGCCCGAACGATGGCCACGCGGCCGCCCAGGCGTTGAGGGCCACGACCGCCGAGGCGGCGATGACCTCGCCCGTCCCGGCCGCCGAGGTGGTCCGGATGCGGACCGGGCGACCGGCACGGCCGATGGGAGCCCGTCGCGGCCCGGCTCCGATCGCGCCGAGCCAGCCGGGCCGCTCGCCATCGAGCTCGACGACGCGCGTGCCCTCGCGGATCGTCACGCCACGCTCCAACGCGGCCCGGCGGAGGCCCCGCGCGAGGATGGCCGGCTGGATCGTCGCGGCACCCGGCATGAAGGCACCGCCGCGCAGGACCGGCGAGACGACCCTGGCCGCGACCTCGTCAGGACCCAGCGCGACGTAGCGGTCGCCCACCCCGAGCGACGCGCAGGCTTCGGTCGCCTCGAGCCACTTGCCGTCCTGCGCCGGCGCGGCACTCACCGACAGGGTGCCGGCCTTGGTGTACCAGGCGTCGATCCCGTGTTCGGCGCACCAGCGGCCGAGCTCGTCGACCGCCCCGTCCATCGCCCAGGCGACATCGAGGGCAGCCGCCTTGCCGTACCGCTCGATGAGCGTCGGCATCTCGTCCCACCAGCCCGTGACGAACCCGCCGTTGCGACCGGACGGGCCGCCGCCGCAGATGTCCGCCTCGAGGACCACGATCCGTGCCTCGGGGGCGAGCTCGGCGAGCCGGAGGGCCGTCCACAGCCCCGTATAGCCACCGCCCAGGATCGCGACATCGGCCGTGATCGTGCCGCGCAACGGCGGGGCGGCTGCGGCGATGCCCGGGTCCGCGGCCGCCTCGGCGGCCAGGGCCTCGCGCAGCCACCATGACCGTCGGTCGCCCCTCGGTCGGACCCCGGCCAGCATCGCTGGTCAGCCTCCCCGGTTCAGCAGGCCCGGGTCCAGGACGTCGTCGACCGTGACCGGCTTCGGCACCAGGCCGAGCTCGGTCATGTACGCGATCGACGCCGTCCAGCCCGCCGTGTCGAGGGCGCCGAGCCCGTCGGCTTGCTGCACCGTGCCCGACCACGCGTCGATGGTCGCGGACAGGATCGCGGACTGCGCCTCGCGCGCCTTGTCGAGGTCCGGCACGGCCTTGATCGCGGCCTCGAGCCCGATCTCCGGGGTCTGGCTGATCTCACGCATCGCGCGCAGTGTCGCATCCACGAATTTGGCGATCGCGTCGCGCTTCGACTCGAGCGTCGAGACCCCGGCGATGAGGCCGGGGCCCGGCAGCGGCGTGATGTCGTCGATGCCGAGGACCGTGACCTCCTCGCCGGTCAGCTGGAGCTGGATGGGCTCGTTGTTGATGAAGCCGGTCGCCGCCTGGACCGCGCCGGCCGCGACCGCGGTGCTCTGGCCGTAGTCGGGGTACTCGATGATCGTCAGGTCGGCCGGGGTCAGGCCCGCGGACTTCAGGAGCGCCTGCAGCATCACCCAGGACGAGCCGTCCTTGCGGGGGATGCCGAGGGTCTTGCCCCTGAGATCGGACGCCGTCGCGATCCCCGACGAGGTCTTCGAGAACACGATCGAGGGGAACTTCCCGTAGATCGTCGCCACGTACTTGATCGGGATGCCCCGGCTGACCGCGGGGATGACGCTGGTCCCGTCCGAGATGCCTACGTCGACCGCGCCCTGAGCGACGAGGACCACGAGGTTCGGGTCACTGTTGTTCTGGAACTCGACCTCGAGGCCGGCCGCGGCGTAGTAGCCGGCCTGGTCGGCGAGATAGAAGGGCGCGAACTGGACGCTCGGGATGTACCCGAGCCCGACGGCCAGCTTGACCGGCTCGGCCGACGGTCCGGCGGCGGTCGACGGCGACGCGGATCCCGAGGCGTCCGCGGATGGCGACGCGGACGACGGGGTCGGGCCGCCGCCGCATGCGGAGAGCAGCAGGCCGATGGCGAGCAGGGCGACGATGGGGCGGAGACGCGATGACACGGGGACCTCCAGGCTTCGGTGACGGGTGGCAGAGTTCATCGGGTGCCGATCAGGCGGCGTTCGAGGAGCACGACGGCGAGGTACAGCGCGATCCCCACGAGGGCGATCGTGAGGAGCGTCGCGAACATGAGCGGGATGTCGAACAGCGATCCACGGGCGAGGTTGATGAGGACGCCGAGGCCCCGGTCGGCGCCGGCCCACTCCCCGACGATGGCGCCCACGACCGCGAGCGTCGCACCGACGCGCAGGCCGCCGAGGATCGACGGCAGCGCGGCCGGGATCTCGAGCGTGGTCAGGATCTGGCCACGGGTCGCGCGCAGCGACCGGCCGAGCTCGAGCAGGCCGGCATCGACCGAGCGGATGCCGACCATCGTCGCGACCGCGACCGGGAAGAACACGATGAGCGCGCAGATGACGACCTTGCTCGACAGGCCGGTCCCGAACCAGAGCACGAGAAGTGGCGCCAACGCAAGGATCGGGGTCGCCTGGGCCGCCACGAGATAGGGCGACAGGAGCCGCTCGACGAGAGCGCTGCGCGCGAGGACGTAGCCGATGACGAGGGCGCTGCCCGCCCCGACCACCAGACCCAGCGCGACCTCGACCAGGGTCGTCGCAAGGTGGGGCAGGATCGTCCCATCCACGACGGCGACCAGGAGCCGGATCGCGACGGTCTCCGGCGGCGGCAGGATGAACGGCTGGAACTCACCGACGACGACGATCAGCTTCCAGACGATCAGGAAGGCGGCCAGGGCGCCGGCGATCGGCAGGGCCGTGCGCCGGCTCATGACGCAAGCTCCAGGTGGGAGCGGATCTCGGCAGCCGTCCGCGACGCGCTCGCCCCGTCGAGGACCTCGATCGAGCGCGGTCGCCCGGCGTCGACGGCGATGTCCGCCACGATCCGGCCGGGCCGCGGCGAGAGCACGACGACGCGATCGGCGACCAGGATCGCCTCGGCGATGCTGTGGGTGACCAGGATCATCGTCGTGCGGGCCAGTTCACCGAGCCGAAGGAGCTCGAGATCGAACCGTTCGCGCGTGAGCGCATCGAGCGCGCTGAACGGCTCATCGAGCAGGAGAACCTCGGGTTCGAGCGCGAGGGCCCGTGCGAGCGCAACACGCTGGCGCGTGCCACCCGAGAGCTCAGCCGGGCGGGCGATCAGCGCGGGCGGCTCGAGGTTGACCAGCTCGGCCAGCTCGAGCAGCCGCCGGTCGCGCCGCTCGGGCGACCATCCCGCGAGCTCGAGCGGGTACGTGATGTTGTCGCCGCCGGTGCGCCACGGCAGCAACCGCGGTTCCTGGAAGACCAGCCCGATCGCGGGGTTCGGGCTGGTGACGGGTGCGCCGTCGAGGGTGACCGAGCCGCGCTCCGGGGCCAGCAGCCCGGCGATGACCCGCAGGAGCGTGGACTTGCCGCTGCCGTTGGGCCCGATGCACGCGACGAGCTGACCGGCGGGCACGTCGAGCTCGACCCCGTCGAGGGCCAGGAGCCGGCCGCCGTCGCGCGTCGGGAACGACGCGGCCACGTCGGTCAGCCGCAGGGCGCCGTTCACGGCGTGGCCTCCGCCGGGACGACGGGCCCCGCGAGCGGTCGCAGGATCGGGGCGGTCGCCGGGTAGAGCGCGACGTACGCCTCGAACAGGCGGTCGTATGTCGGCGCCAGGTCGGCGCGCGGCTCGATCCTGTGGTCGATCCGCGTCATCGATTCGATGGCGGTCTCGACGTCCGGGTGCGCCCCGATGCCGACCGCGCCCAGGATCGCGGACCCGACGACCGCCGTCTCGAGCACGGCCGGGACCGCGACGGTGAAGCCGGTGACATCGGCCTTGATGCCATTCCAGATGTCGCTCCGGGCCGGCCCGCCGCAGGCCCGCATCTCGGTCACGCGGACACCGGCTGCCAGCATCGGCGTCGAGACGTGGCGGATGGCCAGCGCCGAGGCCTCCGCGATCGCGCGGGCCAGGTGGCCACGGCCGTGCCCGAGCGTCAGGCCCGCGAACACGCCGCGGGCGCTCGGCTCCCAGAGTGGCGAGCGCTCCCCGGCAAGGTACGGCAGGAAGACGAGGCCGTCGGCGCCCGGGGGCGTCGCCGCGACCTCGGCGAACAGCGCCTCGATCGTCACGCTCCCGCGCAGGATGCTGTCGCGGTACCAGTCGAGCGCTCGCCCGGTGGCCGCCATCGCCGCCCCGACGCTGTAGCGACCGGCGAGCGGCGCCGGTGTGACGAACGCGCCGGGGACCTCCACGGGCCGATCCCAGTAGACGCCGAAGCCGCCGGCCGAACCACCCGGATCGTACGCGTCCCCGGGCTCCGGAGACCCGCTCCGTGGTAGCTCGCGAAGGCGTCGACCGTCCCGCCGACGACTGGCACGCCAGGACGCAGCCCGAGCGCGTCGGCGGCGGTCGCGGTCAGCTCCCCGACGACCGTGCCCGTCTCGCCGATCGGTGGCAGCTTGTGACCAGGGACACCGGTCGCGGCGGCGGTCGCCGGGTCCGGGACCAGCTGGTCGGGGATCAGCGGCGCCACCGCGACCCCGGCGAGCCGGAACGCCAGCCACTCCCAGGTCGAGAGGTACCAGCGCGTCGCGGTGGCGACCGCCGGCTCGTGACGCTCGACCCACAACGCGGCCGGCAGCCCGCCGAGGGCCCAGCCTCGCACCCCGGTCGCCTCGGCCAGCTCGGCCGCCTCGGCGGTCGTGCGGGTGTCGAGCCAGGTGATCGCCGGCCGGGTGGCCTCGCCGCGCTCGTCGACCGCGACGAGCGTGGGACCGTGTCCGTCCACGCCGATCGCGACGATCTCGCCGAGACCCGGCGCGTGCAGCGCGCGGACCGCGCTCACGACCGCGGACCACCACGCGCCGGGGTCCTGCTCGGCCCAGCCAGGGCCGCCCGAGAGGTCGATCGGGAAGCTGGCACGCGCGAGGCCCAGGAGCCGGCCGTCGAGGGTCACGAGCCCGGCCTTGACCTCGTTCGTGCCGAGATCGAGGCCCAGGATCGCGCGCTCGGGCGTCCTCATCGTCGTCGCCTCGGGGCCGCGGTCGACGCGGACTCGGCGAGCGCGACGACGGCCTCAGCGGTCGTCACGTCGGTCACGAGCGTTCGCACGACGCCGGCCCTGAGGGCGCCGAGGATCGGCCGGACCTTGGCCTCGCCCGCCGCGACGCCGATCGAGACCGGGACGCTGCCGAGCCGGCGGGCATCGAAGGCGATGACCCGGTCGCGCAGGGCCGGGCAGACGAACCGCCCCTCGAGATCGAACGGCGCGACGAGGACCTCGCCGACCGCCCCGGAGGTCTCGAGCTGGCGCTCGACCCGGTCGCCCACGACGGATGCGCTCCAGGCCGGACCACCGATCCCGAACAGGGCGACGTCGAGGCGCTCCCACAGATCGAGCACGGCCTGGACGCCAGCGTGCGCGACGAGCGAGCGACGCGTGGCAGCGTCATCGACCAGGCCGGGTGCCATGAGGCCGTGCGGCGTGGCCTCGAATGCGTCGGCGACGCGGCGGTATGGCTCGCGCTCCGGGCCGGTCGACCAGAAGCCGCCGCAGAGCGGGACGACGGTCGAGCCGACCGGGCTGGCCGCCTCGTCCAGGGCGTCGGTCGTGGCCGACACGAACGCACCGTCACCGATGCCGACGACCGAGCCGCCCCGGACCGCATCGCGCAGGACGCCTGCCGCGAGCCGGCCGACCATCCGGCGGGTCAGGTCCTCGGGTCCCGCGACCGACGGAGCGAGATGGACCGCGTCGAGGCCGAAGAGGCGACGAAGCTCGTCGGCTGCGGGGCTCTCGGCCGCGGTGGAATCGTGGATCCGGATCTCGACGATGCCCTCCGCCCGGGCACGCTTGAGGATGCGCGACACCTGGGGGCGGGTGACGCCGAGCAGCTCGGCGATCTCGTGCTGCGTCTCGCCCAGCTCGTAGTAGAGGCGGCTCGCGCGGACGAGCTGATCGAAGTCGCTCATCGTGCGCAACCGACTCGATGCACAGATGTACTGAACAGATGTGCAGACATGTGCTCCGCATCATGGGCCGCGGCCGCCGATCCCGCAAGAGCGGGAATCGAACGAGCGGGCCCCGTCTTCGGAGCCCGCTCGTCCGGTGTCGCGATCGCGACAGGAGCTACATGAACTTCATCGAGAGCGGCGGAGCCGACTCGTAGCCCTGGTGCGGCAGGCCGATGAACGGGAACGTCCCGAGGAACGGCATGTCGGCGTTGCTGTCGACGCCATCGCCGACAAGGTTGTTCGGAGTGCGGTTCGGCAGCCCGAAGGCCCCGTTGAGGAACGTGCCATAGCCTTCGGCGATCGCACGGATCTCGATGTCCGTGACGTCGTCGCCGAGGCGTCGGCCGTTCGGGAAGCCGCACAGGTCGCCGTTGAGGACGGCCAGGCGGTCGGGCTGGCTGGCGTCCGCGGTGCCGCCGGGGCAGGCCCCGTTGGCGCCGGGCACGACGGCCGTGTTGACCCGCAGCATGTCGGCCAGCGCGGGCTTGGAGCCGATGGCGTTCACGCCGGGGACGCCCTTGAGCAGGATGAGCGACAGGTCGGCGCGACCGGTCGTGTTCGCGTCATCGATCGCGGGGTACAGGAAGTTGACGAGACCGGCCAGCTCCGGCGCCTCGTAGTACTTCGCGAACTGCTTGTCCTTGGACGGCGCCTGGCCGTTCCAGTAGTCCTTGAGGTGGCGCGGGATGACCACCTCGTTGATGAGCGGGTTGCCCAGACGCGAGATCTGGACCCACTTGCCGGACCACGAGACGCGGCCCTTGCTGTCGATGGTCTTGTGCTCGCGCCGGCTGGCACTCGCCCAGACGCCCACGACCGGCTGCGAGGCGCTCTTGCGGACCTCGGTCAGCGGGACCTGGAGCGCGATCGACGCGGTGTTGTAGCCCGCGACGCCGTCGACGCCGGGAGCGGCATCGAGCGGGATCACGTGCAGGTTGTTGAAGGGTCGAAGGCCACCGAGGTCGAAGATCGACCCGAGATCGACGAAGAACGCATCGTCGCGGGGACCGGCGAAGACCGTGGTGTGGTTCTTGACGGCATGGACGCCGCCGGCCGCGAGGCTGGCGTAGTTCGGGGTGCTGCGCGGCCCGATGTTGGCCGGGACGGTCCGCAGGTCGTGACCGAGGGTCTTGCTGCCGTGCCTGGTCGTGCGGACGACCTTGTACTGCTGCGGGACGAGCCACGTGGCGTCGTTGACCGTTGCGATCGGGCCGTTGTTGTAGAGGAACGACGAGACGCCGCCCTTGCCGGACTTGGCCTTGGTCTGGAACCGGAAGTCGTAGGTGACGTCGTCCTTGCCGTCGCCCGTGTTGTCGATGTGGATCTGGTACAGGACGGCGTCGTCGAACGGATGGAAGTTCGGGCCGCCACCCGGCTGCTGGAGCGGGATGTAGTTGGCGATGATCGTCAACTTGGACGGGTCGTCCGGACTGACGAACGCGTACAGGTCGGTGTTGTCGGCCGCCGGATCCCCGCCGATCAGCGGCGCCTCCCGGTGGCTGGACGCCATGACGCCGGTGACGGACGTCAGGGCGATGAGAAGGGCGCCGGCTAGACCGGTCGCCTTGGCTCGTGTGGACACGGGGTCCTCCCTGTGATCGGGGTGGTGACCAGGCCCCCCAAGGCCTGTCATCTGCTTACCGGGACCGGCGTGTCGCGACCTCCACCGGGACCGTTCGGGAGGGGATGCGTCGGTGTCGCCGATTCGGATGAATCGGCGATGGATTCCCCCGTCACTCAGTCGCTCAGTCGCTGAGAGACGTTACCGTCGAAGGACCTTCGTCGACCGACCGCCCAGCGACTCATGCGACGAAGCACACGGCTACGCCGGCGCGGTCAGACGTCCTTTGGGTCGCCAGGCGGCGCGTTCGTCGTCGGGGCGCCGCTGAGCCGGGCCCGCTTCGTCAGTAGCGCCGCTCAGCGACGAATCACGGGAGGTCGGCGAGGATCCGGCGGGCTTCCGCGGCGCCCGTCGCCGAGAAGCCTGGGTCCGTGGCGAGGGCCAGCCCGAGATCGTGACGCGCGGCCTTCGTGTCGCCGAGCGCCGCCGCGATCGCGCCGGCGTGGTAGCGCAACAGCGGGTCGCGCGAGCCGAGTCGCAAGGCTTCCTCGGCGCGAGCCTTCGCGTCGTGGTCGCGACCGAGGCGGTGGAGCGCCCACGCGATCGCGTCCGCGGCCCGAACCGTCGGGGTGCGCCTGGCCGCGTCTTCGGCAAGGACAAGAGCTCGGGCCGGATCGCCGTGGTCGGCCTCGAACAGGGCCAGCTCCAGGTCGACCGTCACGCCTGCTGCCTGGAACAGCGAGATCTCTGCCCGGGCGAGCTCGAACGATCGGCGCGCCTCCGCGTCATCGCCGGCCGCCGCGTGGACCTCGCCGAGTGCGATGACGTATTCAGGGAGTGGCAGGATCGCGGCGGCATGCTCGAACTCGGTGGCGGCCTCGGCCACGTCGCCCCGGCCGACAGCCAGGCGACCGAGGCCCCCGATCGAGGGAGCGTGGTTCGGGACGAGATCGAGGGCCTCCTCGTACGCGTCCTTCGCGGCGTCGGGATCGCCGTTGGCGACAAGCAGGTTGCCGAGCAGCGCCGTCACGTACGCGGTGTTCTCCGGCGCAAGACCGGGGGAATCGGCTGCCTGACGCATCGCCTCGAGCGCCCCCGGCAGGTCGCCGTGCAGCTCGCGGACGTAGGACAGGCGAGCGAGCGACGGCAGGTCAGCGGACAGCTTGACCATCCGCTTGACCTCGGTCGTCGCCTCCGCGTAGCGACCGAGCTCGACGAGCGCGTCGACCACGACGCCGTGCGCGGGTGCGTAGTCCGGGAACTCCTCGGCGGCGGTCTCGCCGGACTCGAGGGCGAGGGCGAATTCGTGGCGCCCGAGCTGGAGGCCACCGAGCCCGACCAGCGCGAGGACGTCGTCGGGCGAAAGGTCGAGGGCATGCTTGAGGGCTGCTTCCGCAGGTGCGTAGAGCGACGGATCCGCCGTCTCGCGGACGCGTTGCAGGAGCGCGAGCCCGAGGTCTCGATGCGCGGCGGGGTCGTCCGGGTCCGCCTGGACTCGTGCGGTCAGTGATTCGATGAGGGCCTGCGTCGGCGGGATCGTGGCGACTGGCGCCAGCCTGGCAACAGGCGAAGCGCTGCCGCCAGGTCGTACGATTTCGTAGTACGAATTCGTACGATTCGTTTCGAGGGGAACGGGGTTCGGCCGGAGCGAGGTGGCTGGCGAACCACACGCCGTCACGGCCAGGAGGGCGGCAAGGGGCATGGTCAGTCGGCGCGTCCGCGAGAGCATGCCGTGGATACGTGAGTGACGGCGTCGCGGATGAGGGCCGTTGCGGCCAGTTGACGACGGCATGGCGTGGGCGCACTGTCGGTCGATGGCACGCGGCCATCCCGCACGATCTGGTGGGCAACTCCTGGCGGGACTCCTTGTCGGACTCCTGGTCCCGCTCGGCTTGATCGCCTGCTCGGCCGTGACCGAGGCGACCCGGACCCCGACCGCGACGTGGCCCGTCCCGGCCGAAATGCTCCCTGCCGCCATCACCACGAGCGGCGACGCTCCCCTGACGTGCGGGGGCCGAACGTTCCCTGCATCCGTGCTCCACGCCCCGACGGGCGCAGAGAGAGGCGTCGGCCCAGCGTTCGATGCCCTGCGCGCTAGCCTGGCCAAGTTCGGTCCGGAGATCCCTGGGTCCGAGGCGTTGACCTGGCGGTTGGCGGCCATCGACTCGACCGGCGCGATCTTCCTGGCCCCGGCCGATGCCCTGGGAAGCGACGGATGGCTCTCGGTCGAGGTGGTCGCTGACGCGAACGGCTGGCAACCGTCGGCCATGGGGGATTGCTTCTTGTATGCGGTCATCTCATCGGAGTTCGGACCGGCGACCTGGGCCTTCGATCCGGCGTACGCGCGGCCGGCCGCAGAGACGACCGAACTCCACATCCTGGTATGGGAGCGGGCGTGTTCCGGCGGGTCGCCGACGACCGGGCGGATGTCGGCGCCCGTCATCGCTTATGCCACGAATACAGTGACGATCACCATCGGCGTCCGCCCGATCACGGGCGATGGGATCGTGACCTGTCCAGGTCCGCAGGGAACGCCGGCCAGCCTGCGCCTGGCCGAACCCCTCGGCTCGCGGACACTGCTCGACGGCGGCCACGTGCCCGCAGCCGAGCCGTCGCCCATGTTCCCTGAGTGATCTCGCGGCTTAGAGGACGCGCCCCGGGTTGAGGATGCCGAGCGGGTCGAGCGCCGACTTGATCGCCCGCATCACGCGCATCGCGTCGGGGCCACGCTGGGTCTCGAGCCAGTCGCGCCGGGCCATGCCGATGCCGTGCTCGCCGGTGATCGTGCCGCCGAGTTCGAGGGCCGCGCGGTAGAGGTCGGCCTGGACGAGCTTGGTCAGCTCTTCGGCGCGCGGGTCGCCACGTTCGAACACCAGGTCGGGATGGAGGTTGCCGTCGCCCGCATGCCCGAACGTCCCGATCCGGACGTCGTGCTTCGCGGCGATGCCCTCGATCGCCCGGAGCATGTCGGGGATCCGCGAGCGCGGCACCCCGACGTCCTCCATCCGGACCTCGCCGATCCGCTCCAGCGCGTAATGCGCCGCACGTCTCGCCTGTCGCAGCCAGTCGGCCTCCTGAGCGTCGGCGGCCCGCACGACATCGGTCGCACCGGCGGTCCGGCAAGCCGCCTCGGCCCGCTCGAGCTCGTCGATCGCCGCGGCGCCCGGCATGTCCGATTCGACCATCAGCATCGCCGCGGCGGTTCGGTCCAGACCGAGGTTGTTCATGTCATCGACCGCGGCGATCGTGAATCGGTCGAGCAGCTCGAGGGTGACCGGCGACAGCCCGGCCGCCGCGATCGCGCTGACCGCGTGACCGGCGCTGTCGAGGGTCGGGAAGAAGGCGAGCATCGTGGACCGCGGCGGTGGCGCCGGGCGCAGCTTCATCGTCGCCTCGGTGATGATCGCGAGCGTGCCCTGGCTGCCGACGAACAGGTGGGTCAGCGAGTAGCCCGCCACGTCCTTGAGGTTCTTGCCACCGGTCCGGATGACCGCGCCGTCGGCCATGACGACCTCGAGCGAGAGGACCGAGTCGCGCGTCTGGCCGTACTTCACGCAGCAGAGCCCGCCGGCGTTCGTCCCGAGGTTGCCGCCGATCGAGCACATCTCGAACGACGCCGGGTCGGGCGCGTAGAACAGGCCGTGCTCGGCGACGGCGGCCTTCAGAGCCGCGTTGATGATGCCGGGCTGGACGATGGCGACGAGGTTCTCGCGGTCGATCTCGATGATCCTGTTCATCGCGGTGAACGCGATGGTCAGGCCATCCTCGATCCCGGCCGCACCGCCGGACAGGCCACTGCCGGCACCGCGCGGGACGATCGGCACGCGGTGCTCCGAGGCAAGGCGCACCAAGGCCGCGACCTCGGCCGTCTCCGTCGGGAGCGCCACCGCCCCCGGAAGGCCAGGTCGCAGGTACGGCGTCTCGTCGGTTCGATAGGACTCGCGATCGGTGGCATCGGTGAGCAGACGCAGACCGGGGAGCGCGGCGCGGACGGCGTCGATGAGCGGGCCGATGGTCATGGCTGGCAGTGTAGAAGCCGCGGGGTAGGATGCGGACGATGCCGATGTCACCGCGCGTTCGTATTCACGGCCAGCGTCTGGTCGCAGCCTTGGTCCTCGCGATCGCGGCGGTCGCCCTCCCCTCCCCGGCCGTGCCCGTAGCGCATGGCGCCTCGCCCGTCGGCGTCGGCGACATCGTGGCCGGCGTCGCGAATCGATCCAGCCTGCACCTGACGGCGACCTATGTCGCGCGGCTCAAGCTCAACTGGGCCGCCCATCGGATCCGCGTCGAAGCGACGCTGTCGATCTCGAACACCTCCGGCGGACCGATCGACCGCATCGAGCTGAACACGATCGCGGCCCGGCTCGGCGCGATGCGGCTGGACCCGGTGACCGTCGACGGCGTCGCGGTCAAGGCGACCGTCAGCGACCAGACGATCGTCGTGCCGCTCGGCGGCGTACTCCCGGCAGGCGGCTCGACGACGATCCGTGTGGGGTACCTGGCCACGCTGCGGACGAGCCTGAGCGGCTCGAACTGGCTGTTCACGAAGGCGAACGGCATCGTCGATCTCTACCGCTGGCTGCCGTGGGTCAGCCGCAAGACCCCGTTCGCCCGGCCGAACCATGGCGACCCGTTCGTCACGCCGTCGAGTCCGTCGGTCAGGGTGAAGATCGTGACGACCCGGAAGCTCGTGCTCGCCGCGACGGGCAACCGCGTGGCGACGAGCGCCGACGGCCTGACGAAGGTCTACGAGGCGGTGAACGTCCGCGACTTCACCGTGACCGCGGCCGTCGACTACAGGACGCGCGAACGGGCTGTCGGCGACAACGTCGTGCGCGTCTACTACCGCCCGGGCGCGCCGGGTGCGGCGATGCTCGACGGCGCGGCCGACGCCTTCAAGGCGTACGAGGCTCGGCTGGGGGCCTATCCGCACAAGGTGTTCAAGGTCGTCCAGTCGGCCGGGGCGTTCGGGATGGAGTCACCCGGGCTCGTCTGGATCCCGACCGGCGTGGCGCGCTCGAACCTCCGCTACCTGACGGCCCACGAGACTGCCCACCAGTGGTTCTACGGGATCGTCGGCAACGACCAGGCGCGCGAACCGTTCACCGACGAGGCCGCCGCCGACTTCATGGCGCGCTACGTGACCGGGACGAAGCGCTCGAGCCGCTGCCCGGCGGGCCGGTTGGACCTCTCGATCTACAAGTACACGACGCGCTGCTACTACGAGAAGGTCTACATCCAGGGCGGCAACATCATCGACTCGGCCCGAAAGAGGATGGGCTCGACCGCGTTCTGGGCGGCGATGCGTGGGTATGTGGCGGCACACCGATACGGCCTGAGCTCGACGGCGGCGCTCCTCCGCGCCCTCGACGACGGCACACCCAAGGACCTGAGCACCCTCTTCGCCCCACGGTTCCCGCGGATCTACTGAGGCGACCGCGTCGGGCGGATGTGGTCCGTCTGTGGACCGTCCGACGACGGAAGTCCGCCCGGATGATCGATTCGGGCACTTTGGCCGTCGAACGGTTCGTTCACGGACCGCTCGGCGCCGGAACGGGGTCTTGTTCGTCGGATGGTCGATCCGTGGACCACGCGAGCCCGACCCGGACCGGTCGCCCCGCGAGCGGGGTCGGCGGTCGGCGGCGAGGGCCTGGGGCATCTGCCGGAAACCGGTCGGCAGCACCGGGCGCCAGGCACGCCAGCCTGCCACGAGCCACGCCGAGACCAGGCGGTGCCGCGCGTCCCACGGCAGGCCGTAGGCCTCACGGACGGTCGGTGGCAGCAGGCCGACCGACGGCCACAGGGTCCAGTCGTACAAGGCGGTCGGCACCGGCAACCGGCCGAGCGCGCCAGGCAATGGCGGCCGCAGGATCACCCCGGCCAGCTCGCGGGCCAGGGGCCCGACCTGGACCGGCCCGGCCGGATCGAGCATCCGGGCCCAGTAGGCGTCGAACGCCTCGATGTCGCGCGGAAGCCTCGCGTCGGGGACCCCGAACGCCCGTCCGATCGGCCGCGTCTCCTCGTAGAACCGCGCCCGCCGCGCCCGGTCGAGCGGCTCGAGCCAGGCCTCACTGACCGCCAGGGTCGACTCGATGAGCGTGGCGTGGACCCACAGCGACAGCTCCGGGTCGCGCGCCGCATAGCCCGGCCCGACGATCCCGCGATGGAGCGTGTTCAGACGCCGGATCTCGCCGCGGGCCGCCGCCGCCGTCCCGTACACGATCGTGAGATAGCTCCGCAGCGTGCCGCGCAACCGGCGCCAGGGATCGGCGCGGAAGTCCGAGTGGTCGTTGACCCCGGCCGCGACGGCAGGGTGCGCGATCTGGAGCAGCAACGCGCGCGGGCCGGCGCCGAGCAGAAGCATCGCCTCGCGGTTGAGCCGCCAGGCCTCGGAGCCGGGGCCGTACAGGCCGGGGACGTCGGCCGCGACCGAGCCCGGCGCACCCGCCGCCCCCTCCAGGGCCCGCTCGCCGTTGATCCGCTCGCCCGACACGACCGTACTCATCGGTGCACGATACCGACGATCACGGAGGGACGCGGTCCATGACATCGGCAGGCACGGCGGCGACGCGCTGGGGCGCGGACTTCGACCCCGACGAACTCGCCCGGCTCGAGACACGGATGTGGAAGGCGTACTACCGCCGCCAGCCGGCGCGCCTGTTCGGGTTGCTCGTCCTGGCGCTGCGCGAGCAGGCCCACGTCGGCTGGCCGCGGGCGCTCGCTGCGAGCGTGTACCTGACCCAGGCCGCCGCCGGCTTCGCCCGCGCAACGGGCGACTACGACCGCTTCGCGCCCGACATCAGCCGGGCCTACCGTCTCCTGCGCCTCCCCGAGCAGGTCGACGCCGAGGAGGTCGCCCGAAACGAGCTCCGCTGGTGGGTCGTCCGGCGCGAGATCGGCCTGGCCGCCGGCGACGCGGCCGGCGACGCGATCACGGACCTGTACGCCGCGATCTACGAGATCCCGCGCGAACGGGTGGCCGAGGCCGGCCGCCTGCGCGGCGTGGCGGCCGAGGTCCGCGATCGGGGCGCGACCGACGATCCGGACGGACCCACCGGACCGGGGACGGCGTACTGGCCCGAGGTGGCGCGCCTGCTGCGCGATTCGTATCGGAGCCTGCAGGC
The DNA here is from genome assembly GCA_963767165.1 of uncultured Chloroflexia bacterium. Taxonomy (GTDB): domain Bacteria; phylum Chloroflexota; class Limnocylindria; order Limnocylindrales; family CSP1-4; genus SPCO01. The sequence continues at coordinate 372,022 of CAVYCV010000001.1, forward strand.
CGCCCTCGACGAGGACTCGGGCCGCTAGCGGTCGTCGGGCCGCCGATCCACCAGCCACCAGGCGGCCGGGAAGAGTGCGCCCGCGACGACGAGCTTGGCCGCGTCCCAGAGGATGAACGGCGTCAAGCCATCGGCGATCGACTCCGCCCAGGAATAGCCGACCGAGACCTTCAGCCACGGCACGCCGATGGCGTAGATGATGACGGTTCCGATGAGCATCGCAGCCAGCGACCCGCCGAGCTTCCGATCCCAGCCGAGCTCCGCCAGCCGCCCCACAACCGCGCCCGCGACGATGAACCCGATCAGGTAGCCGCCGGTCGGGCCGCCGAGGATGCTGAGTCCGCCCTTGCCCTCCGCGAAGAACGGCAGGCCGACGACACCGAGCAACACGTACAACGCGACCGCCGCGAAGCCCCGCCGGAACCCGAGTGCCCCGCCCACGACCAGCACGCCGAACGTCTGGCCGGTCAGCGGCACGGGCTCGCGCGCGATGTAGATCTGCGCGGTGGCGTAGATGACCAGGGCGCCCGCGACGATCAGGGCGATGTGCCGGGCCCGCGTCCCCATGCGCTCTCCGACACGGATCGGGACCAGGAAGTCGGCGAGGGTGATACCACGCTCGGCCCGGGTGCTCCGGTCGAGTCTCGGCATGGCGATCGTCATCGAGGCTCCGTCGTGGGGGCCGCCGTGGGGTGCGACCGACGGGCCGAGTCTAGCATCAGCGTTTACTCGTATGCGACGGCCCGGACGATCGAGATCCGGGCCGCAAGTCGGGCCGGATAGGCCGCCGCCAGCATCGCCAGCGCCACGCCAAGGATGAACGCGACCGCGACCGTCGGCCACGGGATCGAGGTCGCGAGATCGGGCGTTCCGCCGGCCAGGATCACCATCAGCGCCCCGACGAGGACGCCGGTGACGACCCCGACCAGGGCCCCGGCCAGCCCGACGACGCCGGCCTCGACGACCACCGAGCGCCACACCTGGCGCGTCGTCATGCCGGCCGCACGCAGGATGCCGATCTCGCGGACGCGCTCGATGACATTCATCGTCAGCGTGTTGGCGATGCCGAGCGCCGCGACGACGACCGCGATGACCGCCAGGGCATCGAACAGGCCGAAGACGCGATCGAGCGCGTCCTCGATGGCGCCTGCGACCCGATCGAGGGTCACGACCTCGAGCGCGGACTGGCGGGCCGTCTCGGTCAGGTCGTCCCGTGTCGTGGCCGGGGCACTGGGTGCGAAGCGGACGGCGAACGCGTCCGCGCCCGCCACGCCGAATCGGTTCGTCGCATCGTCCCAGCCGACAAGGACGGACTCGCCGCCGCGCCCGGGCAGGGTGCGCTCGGCGATCCCGACGACCTTCAGAGGAGCCGTGGTCCCATCGACCGCGGCCGCGTTCAGCGAATCGCCGAGCCCGATCCCGAGGCGTTCGGCCACCGCGACCGGCACGATGGCGGCACCACCGGCGTCGAGGGCGGCGAGCGCCGCCTCCCGCTCCCCCGCCGTCAGCGTCAGGCGCCCATCCGCGGCCAGGTCCGCGCCGACCATCGCCGCGCCGTCGGTCGCGACGCCGTCGATCGCGAGGTCGAACGTGGCGAGCGGGCTGACGCGCGCGATCCCGGTGATCGCATCGAGCTCCTCGGCGACGCCCTCGTCCGCGGCGATCGGCCGGATCGAGGTGACCAGCACGTCGCCCGGCACGACGTCCGCGATCCAGCTGCTGGCCGCGGCGCGGGCGCCCTGGCCGATCCCACCGAGTGCGACGACCAGGGTCAGGCCCACGGCGAGCGCCCCGATCGTCAGCGTGGCGCGGCTTCGATCGCGCAGCAGCGAGGCGCGCGCGAGCCGTTCCTCGAGGCTGAACGGGATGCGGAACGGCAACCCGCCCAGGCGCGCGAGGCCCGGCACGAGGACCGGGATGAGCAGTGTCGCCACGAGCAGGACCGCGTAGACCGCGATCGCCCGGATGGCCCCGGCCGTGCCCGCGTCGCGCGGCCAGATGAGCAGGCCGGCGAGGGCGACCGCCACGAACACGACGACCAGCCAGCGCAATCGGGCGCGCCGTGCGGCCGGCAGGTCCAGGCGGGCGCGGAGCGCTTCGACCGGGGAGATCCGCGCAGCCCGTCGGGCGGGTTCGAGGGCCGCTGCCAGCGTGATGAGGACACCGACGGCGACGGCGGTCGCCGCATCGAGCAGAGGCAACTCCGGGCCGTCGAGCGTGACGGAGCCGATCGTCCGCAGGTACGCGACCATCGCGGCCGCGAGCAGTGCCCCGAAGACGATCCCGATCGCCGATCCGATGAACCCGACGACGAGCGCCTGGGTCAGGATGAACGTGCGGACCTGCACGCGCGTCGCGCCAGCGGCGCGCAGCAGCCCGACCTCGCGGAATCGCTCGATGACGGTCATCGAGAGCGTGTTGAAGATCAGGAACGCGCCGGTGAACAGCGCGATCGCTGCGATCATCGCGGTCGTGGCCTGGAAGTCCGCCGTGGAGGCACGCAGCGAGTCGGCCAGGTCCTGGGGCGACGAGACGACGTACGGCTCGACGAGCAGCCCGGCCTCGAGGGCGGCCGTCACCGTGGCGACGTCCGCGTCCGGTTCGAGACCGACGTCGACCCGGGTGACCCCGGTCACGTCGAAGATCGACTGGGCCGTGTCGAGCGGCACGAAGACCGTCCGGCCATCCACCACGTCCGGCGGGCCGTCGCCGGCGACGATCCCGACGATCCGGTAGTCGGCCGGTTGCCCGGCGCCGAGGATCGTGAGCGTGGAGCCGACCGCCAGGCCGTCGGTGTCGGCCAGTGTCTGGGTCACGACGGCGTCCGGCATCCCGACGCTGGTCAGGGCCACGCCGGCGACCAGTTCCTCATCGTGAAGCAGCGGCTCGGCGTCCGGGTCGATGCCGATGACGGTCACCGACGGGGGCAGCCGGCCGGACGGCGACATCGTGCCGAGATAGGTCCGCCGCTCGAGCGCCGGCGCCACGATCGCGACACCGGGCGTGGCCTCGATCGCCGCGACCGTCTCCGGCCCCAGCCCGGCCTCGCCGAACGCGGACACGCGCAGATCGCTCAGGCCGATCAGATCCCGGACCGTCCGCTGGGCCGACGCCTCGATCCCGGCGTTGGTGGCGAGGCCCGCGAACAGCACCCCGACGCCGAGCGCGACGCCGAGCGCCGTGAGCGTGGCGCGCAGCGGGCGTGCGAGGAGGCTGCGGAAGGCGAGTCGGTTCAGGCTGTCCATTCCGGCGCGCCGCCGCCTAGAGGCCCAGCTGGGCGAGCCGGGCGATCAGCGGGGCGGCGTCGTGGGTGTCGCGGCGGCCGAGGTCGATCGTGTCGCGGATCGCGCCGTCGCCGATGACGAGGACCCGGTCCGCGTAGGCGGCCGCCTTCAATTCGTGCGTGACGAGCACGACGGTCTGGTTTCGCTCGACACAGGAGCGGTAGAGGGCGTCGAGGATCTCGGTCCCGGTCGTGTAGTCGAGGCTGCCCGTCGGCTCGTCGGCGAACAGCAGGGCCGGCCGGGTCACGAGCGCCCGGGCGACCGCGACGCGCTGCTGCTCGCCCGCGGACAGCTGGTCGGGCTTGTGGTGTTCCTTGCCGGTCAGGTCGACGAGCTCGATCACGTCCCGGATCCGCTCGGCCAGCTCGCCGCGCGACGGGTCCTCGCCACCGATCGTGAACGGAAGGGCGACGTTCTCGGTGACATCGAGCAGCGGGATGAGGTTGAACGACTGGAACACGAAGCCCGTCCGCTCCCGCCGCAGGCGCGTGGCGGCCTCGTCGGACAGCCGGCTGATGACCTCGCCCTCGAGGATGACCTCGCCCGCGCTGGGCTGGTCGAGCCCGCCGAGCAGCTGCAGCAGTGTGGACTTGCCCGAACCCGACGGCCCCATGAGGGCCACGAATTCGCCTTCGGCGACTTCCAGCGAAACGCCCCGGAGGGCCTCGACCGTCGTCTCGCCGAGCGGGTAGGACTTGGCGAGCCCGCGGGCCTCCAGGATGGGCGGCATGGCCGCCAGTGTATCCGGCGCTAGGACCCGAGGAAGAATCCGGTCACACCAGCGACCACGGTCTCGAGCAGGCCGGGTGGATCGCTCGGCTCGGTGACCCGCAGGCCGTGCGCCCCGCCGATGTCGGCTTCGGCCGTGGCGGACTCCTCGGGCTCGACGGCATCGACCGGCTCAGCGGAGGACGCGGCGGTGGGGATCAGGTCGAAGCTCGGTGCGGCGACGATCGACGTTGTCGGTTCGGCCGTCGGCTTCGGGGTCGGCTTCTTCGTCGGCTTCGGCGTCGCGCGACGGGCCACCTCGGTCGGCTTCGGCTTGACGACCGGCTTCGGCTTCGGCTTGACGGTCGGCTTCGGCTTCGGCTTCACCGAGCCGCACTTGTCGGCGAAGATCACGGTCCACATCTTCTTGCCGTTCGCGCCCTTGTAGGCGCCGATGCCGATGACGTCCCAGTCCCGGCCGAGGATGTTCGAGCGGTGGCCGCTCGACGTCATGAACTTGCTGTGGATCTTCGCGGTCGCGGTGGCGTCGCTCGCGTTGTTCCAGCCGATGTTCTCGCCGGCGACGTGGAAGCAGTAACCCCGGTCCGACATGACGTCGAACACACGGCCGTAGCCGGGGATGTCGTGGCTGAAGTAGTTGCGCTTGATCATGTCCTTGCTGCGCCAGCGGGCGATGGACCGCAGCGTGGAGTCCACGCGGAGGGCCTTGCGGCCGGCCGCGGCGCGGCTCTGGTTCGTGAGCGCGACGAGGTCGTTCTCCGAGGCGGCACTGAACGCACCCTCGGCCCAGGCTGCGGCCGGCGAGGGCGCGGCCAGGCTGAAGACGGAGGTGATGGCGAAGACCAACGCGACGGCGGCGGCCATGCGCCGGGTGAACGAGAGCGTCACGCGAGCCGACATGCGATACAGGAACTCCGGGGCGCACCGAGCGAGAGTCCGGTGTGGTCCTCACGGTAGGTGGCGGGTGCGGCAGGGTCCGCGGCGCGATAGTCCGGGTGGCCAGGCTCGCTCGTACCGCGAGGCTGGTGCGCTGCGCGCGGGTCCGCAGGAGGACGGTGCGGTCCGGGGATGTCGACCCGTGGCCGTGACGGTCAGGGGCGCCGGCGTTCCGGCGAGAGGGCGCGCAGGGCCTTGTCGAGCGTCGCGTTGGCCCGGCTCAGCTCCGCTTCCCCGACCTGCGCGCCGATCGCGTCGGCCCAGACGCGCTGGGCGGACTGGATCGTGCGCAGCGCCTTGCGGCCCGACGGCGTGAGCTCGACGAGCTTCGCCCGACGGTGCCCCGGGTTCTCCACGTACGCCGCAAGGCCGTCTCCGACCAGCAGGTCGGCCACCCGCTGGACGCTTTGGCGCGCCAGATTGAGGGCTCGGGCGATCTGGGCGACGGTCATCGGCGCGTGGTCGGCGGCGGCGAGGACCTGCCAGCGCGCACTCGTCTGGCCGGCCGGGCGGGCCATCTCGTCGCCCGCAGCGGTCAGCAGCCCGTTGAGCCGGAACACCTGGACGACGAGCCGGCTGAAGGCGTCGCCGGCTGGCGTTCGCGTCGCCGTGCGCGCGGGTCGGCGAGCTGTTTCGGCGTTGACAGGATGCTGTCGCTTTGGTACGCTGGCGGCCATGACAGCATTCTGTCACATCCCCTCCCCGACCGGCAACCCCGACACGGACGTGCCTGGAACCCCTCGTGCGTCCGTAGTTCCAGAAGGACTGTCGCAGGCCCGTCGCCGCGGCAGCGGGACGCCAAGGGTCTCATCGATGACTGCTGGTGGTATGGACGATCACAACGGAGCCTGGAGAGCTTGACCGAGACCCGAGACGGCACGGTCCAGCGGCGTCAGCCTCCTGCTAGTCCTTCAGGGAATACGCGGTGGGCAGCGGCTGCGGACGGGACGGCCAGATCGACGGCGATCACCCCGTGACGCGCGTCGCCGCCACCGGGCGGCCCGATGACGTGCTCACCCTCCGGGCGATCAACCGGGCGTACATGGCGCGCCAGCTGATGATCGAGCGCTCGGCGATGCCCATCGCCGACGCCATCGAGCACCTCGTCGGGCTGCAGGGCCAGGTTCCCTTGGTGCCATACACGTCGCTGTGGTCGCGACTGGACGGGTTCGACCCACGGGCCCTCGGGCGGATGGTGGAGGACCGGAGCGTCGTGCGGACGCACGTCATGCGCTCGACGATCCACATGGTCACCGCGCGCGACGCACTCTTCCTTCGGTCTCTGGTGCAGCCCGTGCTGGAACGGGTGTACCGCAGCAGCAGCCCGTTCGGGCGGGCCGTCGAGGGGATCGACGAGCCGGCGCTGTTGACTGCGGGGCGCGAGCTCCTGGAGGCCCGGCCGCTCAGCAGGGCGAAGCTCAGTGCGGCGCTGGCGGAACGGTTCCCCGGCCGCGACCCCCTCGCCCTCGCCTACACCGTCACCTACCAGGTGCCGCTGGTCCAGGTCCCGCCCCGGGGCGTCTGGGGCGTGAAGCCCATCCAGGCGACGTGGACAACGCTGTCGGCCTGGGTGGGCGCCGAGGTGGGCGAGCCGACGCCCGACGACTTCGAGACCCTGGTCCTGCGCTACCTCGCCGCCTTCGGGCCCGCGTCCGTCATGGACATCCAGAACTGGTGCTGGCTGACGAGGCTCGGCGCGGTCGTCGAGCGGCTCCGGCCACGACTCCGCATGCTACCGCGACGAGCTCGGGCGCGAGCTCTTCGACCTGCCCGACGCTCCGCACCCAGACCCCGAGACGCCGATCCCGCCGCGGTTCCTCGGCGAATACGACAACCTGTTCCTCGGCCACGCGGACCGCTCGCGCATCGGCCCGATCGACATCGCGGATCGCAACTTCCGCAAGGGCCCCTTCTTCGTCGACGGGTTCGGGCACGGCTGCTGGGACGTCGTCCGCGACGGCGAGCGGGCGACGCTCGTCGTGGAGCCGTTCCGGGCGTTGGCCCCCGCCGACCGCCTGGCCGTCGGCGAGGAGGCCGAGCGGCTGCTCACGTTCCTGACCCCCGACGCGACGTCCCGCGAGGTCCGGTTCGACGGCAAGTTCGCCTAGCCGCCTGGCGTCAGTGCCAGGTCTGGAGTTCGACGATGTTGCCGGCCGGGTCCGCGACGTAGCACCAGGTCACGTGGCGGCCGTCAGCGGTCGTGAACGTGACGACCTCGCCGATGGCCGATCCGCCACCGTCGAGCACCGCGTCACGGGCTGCCGCGACATCGGGGACCCGGAACGCGATGTGTCCCCAGCCCGGCCGGTCGACGGCCGGCGGTCGCTGGGTCTCGAGGTCGTCGTACTCGAAGATCTCGAGCGTGGGTCCGCCGTCGGGCTCGCCTGGCAGCCGCAGATGCGCGCCCCGCAGGTGCGCATCGGTCAAGCCGGTCGCCCGATCGAGGTCGGGCGAGCGGAAGTCGCGTTCCGGTGGCACGACCTCCATCCCGATGACCGCCTGGTAGAACGCGGCCAATGACCGCCAATCCGACGTCGTGACGTTGAGATGACCGAACCGCGCGCCCTCGATCAGTGGCATCACGCCCTCCCGTTGTTTCCGGGTACACTCCGCTGGCCTCGCCCCGGCGACGGCATCGATGGTGGCCTTAGCTCAACCGGCAGAGCACTGGATTGTGGCTCCAGAGGTTACGGGTTCGAGCCCCGTAGGCCACCCCACCATCGCGACCCGAATCCGCCGATCGGTCCGGATCGGCACGCCCTCGTCAGCTCGCGGCCAGCGCCGCCACCTGGGCCGAGGCGCCGGTCAGGATCGGCTCGCCGTGGCCGACCAGCAAGGTCTCGAACGTCAGCGCGCCGAGCTTGGCGACGGACGCCTTGGCGGCGACGGGGTCGTCGGTGAAGTCGGGGTCCGAGCCGGCGAGCGTGCCGGTCCTCGTTCCGAGGGCGTCGCCCGCGACGAGCAGGCCGCCGACCTCGTCGAACACCGCGACGTGACCCGCCGTGTGGCCGGGTGTCGCCACGATCCGCAGGTCGAAGACGCGGTCGCCGTCGGCGACGGCGGTCAGCGGCCGGGGAACGGCGATGGCCGGGATGTCGGCCTCGCCGGCATAGCCCTTGGCAGCCGGCGCGCGGTCGAGGACGGCCGCTGCGCTGCCGGCATGGTCGGGGTGCATGTGGGTCAGGACGACATGGCCGACGGCTCCCCAGTCGAGGCCGACCCGCGTGAGCGCCTCGCCGATCGCGTCCTCGCTGCCGACGACGCCCGTGTCGACGATGGCGGCCTCACCGGCCCGCACCAGGACGTAGGCGGACACGAACCCGAGGTTGGCCCGTTCCCAGGTCACCGCGGCGGCCGGTCCGGCGGGCTCCGACGGCGGCGCGGACGAGGGCTCGGGTGAGCCGGCAGACGTGCTCGAGGCACCGCCGGTCGATCGCGGCGTCGCCGAGGACCCCGCGGCCGGCGATCCCGACGCTGCCGGTGCGCAGCCCGCGATCCCGATGATCGTCAGCGCGAACGCCCCACGACCGAGGTCGGTGAGGAACGCGCGGCGGGTGAGCGGGATGGCCGTCGACATCACGGCACATGGTACGGGCACATCCGCGCCGCGGTTCTGAAGGACCGCGGTCACGGCTCAGGCTCCGCGAGCGGAGGCCGCGGCCGGGCCGGTAGATTGGATGCGTGCAATCGTTCGAGGACGCCATCGACGCCATCGCCCGTGACTCGGGGTTCTCCGGCGTCGTGCGCGTCGACACCCCTGACGGCATCGAGTTGGCGAAGGCGTACGGGCTGGCGGATCAGGCCCACGCGATCCCCAACACCGTCGACACGCGGTTCGGCATCGCGAGCGGGATGAAGACCCTGACGGCCCTCACGGTCGTGAGCCTCATGGTCGACGGGACCATCGACCTGACGACGACGGCGCGGTCCGTGCTCGGCGCCGATCTCCCGTTGATCGACGACGGCGTGACGGTCGAACATCTCCTTGCGCACCAGTCGGGGATCGGCGACTACCTCGACGAAGGCGCCATGGGCGACATCAGCGACTACGCGATGCCGGTCCCGGTCCACGAGCTCGCGACGACCGAGCAGTACCTCGCGGTGCTCGGCGGCCATCCCACCGCGTTCCCGCCTGGTGAGCGTTTCGCGTACTGCAACGGGGGCTACGTCGTGCTCGCGTTGATCGCGGAGCGCGCGAGCGGCGTGCCGTTCCACGACCTGGTGCGCCAGCGCGTCTGCCGGCCCGCGGGCATGTCGCACACGGACTTCCTGCGTTCGGACGAGCTGCCTGGCGACGCCGCCCTCGGATACCTCTCGAACGACAGTCCGCGGACGAACGTCCTTCACCTTCCGGTCGTCGGTGGTGGTGACGGTGGGGTCTACTCCACCGTGGCCGACTGCCGGTCCTTCTGGGATGCCCTGTTCGACGGGCGGATCGTGCCCGAGCGATGGGTCGGCGAGATGGTGCGGCCGCGCAGCGACGTGCCGTCCGAGGGGAAGCGGTATGGCCTCGGATTCTGGCTCCACCCGTCGAGCGATGTCGTGATGCTGGAGGGGTACGACGCAGGCGTCTCGTTCCGGAGCATGTACGACCCGCTGTCGCGAGCAAGCGCGACCGTCATCGCCAACACGTCGCAGGGGGCGTGGCCGTTCTACGAGCCCCTGGAGGAACGGCTGGCGACCTAGACTCGACGCTGCGCCGGGGTCAGCCGGTGATCTCGGCGCGATCCGTAAAGCCCGCGGCGACGACCAACGAGCCGAGCAGCCAGACCACGAGGAGCGCGAGCGCAAGGTCGGCCGACAGCGCCTTCGGGTCGGGCGCGGCCCCGAAGCCCCCGCCGCCACCGACCGCCGCGGTCGCGAGGTCGAACGGCAGGTACTTGACGATGTCGGGCAGGAAGATCGAGGCGAACGCCTCGCCGAAGTACAGCGCGATCCCGACACCGATCCCTGCGAGCTGGCTCCGGGCCAGCGTCGCGACGGCGAACCCGATCGACGCCTCCGCGCTGATCACCACCCAGCCGCGGAGGAACTTCTCCGGCAGTTTCCCGAGCGCGGCCGCGTCGGACAGGCCATCGAGCGGGATCCCCGCGATGGTCGCGCCGAGCGCCCCGACCGCGACGCCGATCACGAAGGTGACCAGCAGGCCGATGGCCAGGATGAACGCGATGGCCACGAACGTCGAGAGCATGTACAGCGCCCGGCTCTCGCCCCGCGCGACCGTGCTCTTGAGCGTGCCCCACGACCATTCGGAGCCCGCGATCGCGGCACCGTAGACCACCGCGAACAGCCCGCCAAGGCCGAGGATGAAGCTCAGGATCAGGTCGTAGGCGCCAGGGAAGGTGAGCAGCAGCATCGCGGCCGCGGCGCCGTTGCCGTTGCCGTTGCCGCTCTGGTCCACGCCGCGCGTGGCCGCGACGGCGAGCAGGATCAGGACGAGCAGCCCGGCCATGAGCGCGAAGGTCACCCACGTCGCGGGCCGGCGGATGAGCTTGCGGATGGTCGAGAGGAAGATCCTCATACGCCGGCCCAGTCCGTCGGTCCGGCTGGTGTCGGCGGCCGGCCTGCGAACGTCCCGTCGGGATCGGCGGTCTCGCTGCGGGTGAGCGACAGGAAGAGCTCCTCGAGGTCGTTGCCGGCCTCGAGGCCTGACGCGAAGATGCCCGCCTGGCTCAGGGCCCGATTGATCTCGGACGCCCGGTCCTGCGGGATCTGGACCGCCAGCCAGCCGTGGTCCGATGTCGAGGCGGCGACCTGCTCCGGTCCGGTCATCGCGACAAGGATGTCGACGGCTCGGGGGATCTCATCGGGTGTGACGCGCACGCGCACGACCCCCTCGGTCGCGAGCAGGTCCTTCATCGTGCCCTCGCGGACGAGCTTGCCCTTGGCGATGATCCCGACGACGTCGGCGAGCTGCTGGACCTCGGCGAGCAGGTGGCTCGACACGAAGACCGTCTTGCCGGTCGACGCGAAGTGCTTGAGCGTCTCGCGCATCGCCACGATGCCGGCCGGGTCGAGCCCGTTCGCCGGCTCGTCGAGCAGCAGCAGCTTCGGATCGCTCAGCAGGGCGCCGGCGATCCCCAGGCGCTGCTTCATCCCGAGCGAGTAGCGCGAGACCTTGTCGCCACCGCGTTCAGTCAGCCCGACGAGCTCGAGCACCTCGCTGACGCGCGTCTTCGGCGTCTTCGGACCGGCGGCGGCGAGGGCACGCAGGTTCTCGCGGCCGGACAGGTACGGGTAGAACGACGGCGTCTCGACGAGGGCCCCCACCTCGAACAGCCGCTTGCGGTCGCCGCGGGCGAACGGCCGTCCGAGCATCTCGATCGACCCGCCGTCGGCATGGATGAGGCCGGTCAGGAGACGCATCGTCGTGGTCTTGCCGGCGCCGTTCGGGCCGAGGAAGCCGTAGACGACACCGGTCGGGACGCTCAGGTCGAGGCCGTCGAGCGCCAGTCTCGAGCCATAGCTCTTGCGCACCGCCCGCGTCGCGAGCGCCAGCTCACCTCCGGTCGTCATCGCCCGATAGTGAACCATGTCCGGCCACCGGCCGGGGCGGCGTCTCCGCCGGCGTCCCGCTCGGGCGACTGGATCACGCGGGTCCGCTGACGGCGATCCCGAGCTCGTCGAGCGAGTGGAGCAGCTCGTCGGGGTCCCGATAGACACGGAACGCCCCGGCGGCCCGCAACTCGTCCTCGCCGTAGCCGCCGGTCAGCAGGCCGACGCTGAGCATGCCGGCACGCCGGGCCGCGAGCAGGTCCCAGACCGCATCGCCGACCACGTAGCAGTCCGCGATCGCCACGCCGAGACGCTCCTGGGCGACGAGGAAGAGGTCCGGCTCGGGCTTGGCGCGCCTCACGTCGCCACGATCGACCACGACCGTGTCGGCGGGCACGCCGAGCACCTCGAGCGAACGGTCGATCTCGGGTCGCCGGCCCGATGTCGCGATCGCGTAGCGCACGCCGGTCCGGCGCAGCGTCGCCAGCAGCTCGACGGCGCCCGGCAACGGACGTCGCTCGGGCAGGATCTCGCGAAAGATCTCGCCGTGGCGCTTCTGCAGCGCCTCGGTCTCGTCGTCGGTCAGCTCGCGGCCGATCTCGCGGGCGACCGCGCGGGCGAAGAGGCCGCCGCTCATCCCGATGCGGCGATGGATCCGCCAGCCGTCGACCGGGTTGCCGCTCTCGAGCAGCGCCCGTTGCCAGGCGAAGACGTGCGCGTAGACCGTGTCGACCAGGGTCCCGTCGAGGTCGAAGATCAACGCTCGCATGCCGCCGAGTATCCCATCGCCGCGGGCTCTCATGGCATCCGAAGGTTCATGGCCGACCGTTGGGGCACGGAGGGGTCGAGGGATCGACCACCAGCCGCCCACGCACAGGAGCACATCCATGGACTGGACATCCCGACCGATCCGTCGCGGCCTCGCGACGCTGGCCCTCGCGGTCGGCCTGCTCGCGGTCGGCGGCGTCGCCGCCGTCTCGGCCGCGAGCCCGGACCCCTCGGCGTCATCGGCGCCGAGCACCACGACCCCGGGCGGCACGACGGCACCGGGCACGACGACGGCGCCATCGACCGGCGCGGGCCCCGCGAAGGGCGACTGCCCGAACATGAACGGCTCGAACGGTTCGGGCGGCTCGTCCGGGAGCGGCACGGACAGCACCCCGACCACCCCGAACCCGTCGAGCGACCCGGCGACCGTTCCCGACGTGTAGTCACGCAACGCGATGGCGGTCCGGCCGGGACCGCCATGGCGGCCCCTCGCCGGTTCAGCCGGCGTATGCGCGCGGTCGATACATCGACCGTCCGACGAAGGAACGGCTCATGAAGAGGGGTTCCGACGTCGATCGGTCGACACATCGACCGATCGGAGGCCAAGACCCCACGAACGCCGCCGATGTTCGTCGCATGGTCGAGGCGTGGACCGCGAGCGCGATGGCGCCTCGGCCCGGCCGCGGACCGCCATCGCGGCCACTCGCCGGTCAGCCGAGCGGTCGGTCGATGTAGGTCTGGTAGTCAGGCATCTGGCGCTCGTACTCGCTCGACATCAGCGGCGACGAGACCATGAAGTCCGCCGACGCCCGGTTGCACGCGACCGGGATGTTCCACACGACCGCGATCCGGAGCAGCGCCCGGACGTCCGGATCGTGCGGTTGCGGCTCGAGGGGGTCCCAGAAGAAGACCAGGAAGTCGATGTCGCCCGAGGCGATCATCGCGCCGAGCTGCTGGTCGCCGCCGAGCGGTCCGCTCTGGAGCTTCACGACCCCGATCCCGAGCTCGTCCTCGAGCAGCGTCCCGGTCGTCCCGGTGGCCACGAGGTTGTGCGGCACCAGCACCTGCCGGTTGAACTTCGCCCATTCGACAAGGTCGCGCTTCTTGTTGTCGTGCGCGACCAGACCGATTGTCTTGTGCGTCGGAAGCCGGACGGCCATTGCGTGCCTCCATTCGTACGAGGCCGTTCTACCACGCACGGAAGAGGCCGAGCGTTAACGCCGGATGCCGACTCGCATGCGCATGGGTGACGTCCGCTCGCCGACGATCAGTCCAGGTGGAAGACCTCGTCAAGCTGGCGGTGGAACCCGGTCGCCGGGTCGGTCAACGGGTCGATCAGGTCGCCCATCTCGGCCTGCCAGCGGGCGTTCACGTCGCTCGCGGCCAGGTAGGCCTGGAACCGCGCAAGATCGTCGACGACGAGGTAGCCGAACAGGTCGTCGCCGCGCAGGAAGATCGAGTAGTCATGGGCGCCCGCGGCCCGCAACTCGTCGAGCATCTCCGGCCAGACGGCCGCGTGACGTCGGCGGTACTCGGCCTCGTGGCCGGGTCGCAGCCTCATCGCGAAGCCGATCCGTTCCATCGGCGCCTCCGAGATCGTGGACCCCGGGAGCGGTCGCTGCCCGGGGCCCGATAAGCCCGCGTCAAACGACGCGGACGTGACGTGACGGCGTCCCTCTAGAAGAAGACGTCGAGGTTCGTCTTGTCGAACCGGAAGGCCGGTCCGAGGATGACGATGTTGTCCTTGCCGATGGTGTACGGCGCGTCGCCGTTGAGGCCCTTGACCGTGAAGGTCTCGCCCTCAGCGCCCTTGATCTCGCCACTGACGAGCTTCGCGGCGACCTGCATGGCGAGATAGCCAAGGTCAGGGACGTTCCACAGACCGTAGACGGGTGAGGTGCCGTCCTCGACGAACGGCTTCATGTCGTGGGGGAAGCCAAGGCCGGTGACCTTGATCGAGTCCGACTTGCCGGCCTGCTTGACGACCTGTGCGGCCGCCAGGATGCCGACCGTCGTCGGGGCGACGATGACCTTGAGGTTCGGGAACCGGGTGAGCAGGCCCTGCGCCTGGGTGGTGCTGACCTCGGGCTTGTCGTCGCCGTAGACGGTGTCCACCAGCTTGAGGCCTTTGTACTTGTCCTGGGTCAGGGTCGTCTTCATCAGGTCGATCCACGCGTTCTGGTTCGTCGCCGTGGCGGCCGCGGACAGGATCGCGATCTCACCGGTGCAGCTCGGGGCGAGCTCGCACGCCCAGTCGGCGAGGTTGACGCCGACGCCACTGAAGTCGACCTGGTTGACGAAGACGTTGTAGGCGCCGACGGCGGGGCTCGAGTCGAACCCGACGACCTTGATCCCGGCGGCCATGGCGGCCTTCAGATCCGGCGCGACCTCATCCGCACCGTCGGCCGAGATGATGATCGCGTTGACCTGCTGGGTGGTCAGGTCCTTGATGAACGGGACCTGCAGGTCAGCCTTCGGCTCGTTCGGTCCGACCTGGATGACCGTCCCGCCGAGCTCGCCGGCGGCCTTGTCGATCCCGGTCTTCGCGGCGGCGAAGTACTGGTTGACGATGTCCTTGGGAAGGTAGCCGACCTTCAGGGCGCCGGCAGCGGCGCTCGGGGCTGCGGCGCTCGGGGCTGCGGCGCTCGGGGCTGCGCTCGCGCCCGAGTTCGAGCACGCCCCGAACGCCAGGGCGGCGATGGCGACAAGGACGAGCACTCGTCCGATGGATCGGTTTCTCAAAGCTGTTCCTCCTCTTCCTACGAGATCGCGGCCTCACCATGGGGGACCGAGTCGGTCGGGGGCGGCCGCCCTCCACGTACTCGGTCGATGACCGACTTGGCCTGGTGAGCAAAGGTGGGGATGACGACCGAGAGGATCAGGAGCAGCCCGAGGGCGATGCTCTGGACCTCGACCGTCACGCTGGCGAGGCGGAGCGCGTTCTGCATGACCGCCACCGCAAGCACCGCGAGCACGACACCGGGGATGGTGCCGGACCCGCCGAAGATGTTGACGCCGCCGAGCAGGACCACGGTCACGACGGTCAGGGTCATCCCCTGGCCGGCATCGGCCCGGGCGCTCGACAAACGCGATGTCAGGATCACCCCGGCGATGGCCGCGACCAGACCCGACAGCACGAAGAGGCTGACCCGGATCCGCGCGACGCGGACGCCCGAGTAGCGGGCCGCGCCGGTGTTCTTGCCGATGGCGTAGACCTGCCGGCCGATCCATGTGCGATGGAGCACGACGCCCAGGACGAGCGCGAGTCCGATGAAGATGACGAACGGCCATGGGATCAGGGTGCCCGGCACGTGGCCGAAGCCCAGTTCGGTGAAGGCGGGTGGGAAGTCGCTGATGCCGCGCGGGCCGAGGACGATGAGCGCCATGCCGCGGAAGAGGGCGAGGGTCCCGAGTGTCACCACCAGCGACGGCAGACCGCCGCGGGCCACCAGCAGCCCGTTGAGCAAGCCGCCCAGGACGCCGACGACGAGGACGACGGGGATCGCGATCTCGAGCGGCACGCCCGCGGCCCAGAGGAACCCGAGGATGGCGCTGGCCAGGCCGGCCATCGATTCGACCGAGAGGTCGATCTCGCCCGCGATGATGATCAGCGTCATCGGGAGGGCCATGATCGCGACTTCCATGAGCGCCGCGACGAGGTTCGAGAAGTTGCCGGGCGTCAGGAAGAACGGCGAGAGCGCGTTGCCCAGCACGATGAGCGCGAGCAGGGCGAGGACCAGCAGCGTCTCCCAACGCGCCAGGTGGCGCGTCCAGGACCGGCCGCCATCGGCGCGCGACGCGGCGCTCATCGGGCCCGCCGCTCCGTGGTGGCGCGCTGGATGCGTCGAAGGATGATCGCGTCGGCGCTGACCGCGACCAGGATCACGAGCCCGTAGATGGCCTGCAGCCAGAACTGCGAGAGCCCCACGAGGATCAGTGCGTTCGCGATGAACCCGAGGAAGAGCGCGCCGAGGGCGGCCCCGACGAGCGTCCCGCTGCCGCCGAAGATGTTCACGCCGCCGACCACCACCGCAGCGATCACCGCGAGCACGACGCCGGTCGCCGACGTGCCGTTGATCGTCCCGAACTCCATGACCCACAGCACTCCCGCGACGCCCGCCAGCAGGCCGCAGAAGGCGAACGCGGTGAAGACGACGAGGCGTGACGGGATGCCGAGGATGGCCGCCGCCTCGGGGTTGCTGCCGACCGCGTAGAGCTGTCGCCCGAACCGCGTGTAGCGCAGGATCAGCGACCCGATGACGACCACGATCAGCGCCACCATCACGAAGATCGGGATCCCGAGGACCGAGTCGCGCGCCGCATCGGTGAAGCCGGGCGGGAGCGCGGCAAGCGGGACCTGGTGGCTGCCGGCGATGAAGTAGTCCACCCCACGGAAGATGCTCAGGGTGCCGAGCGTCGCCACGATCGCCGGGACCTTGAACACGGTCACGACGACGCCGTTGACCATGCCGAGCACGAAGCCGAGGCCGAGCCCGACGACGATCGCGCCCGGCGCGTCGAGGATGTGCTGCTCGAGGATGCTCGCGACGCAGTAGGCGACCAGCCCCATCATCGCCTCGACCGAGAGGTCGACGTTGCGGGTGATGACCACCAGGGCCTCCCCCATCGCCGCGACCGCGATGATCGACGCCAGGACCGCGACCTGCGTGAGGTTGGACGCCGTCAGGAACTGGGGCGCTGCGAGCGACACGAGCCCGCCGAGCACGAACATGATCGCGACGAGGCTCAGCTCGCGCTGGCGTGCCACGGTGGACAGCCACTCGCGGCGCTTGCGGCCCTCACCCGCCGCCGGGAGCACCGCCGGCTCAGCCATCGCCGCCGCCGGGCGCGGCGGCTCCGACCGCCGCCGGGTCGTCGCCACCCGCACTCCCGGTCGCGGCGAACATGACCCGCTCCTCGGTCGCGCGATCCCGTGGGATCTCGGCGGTGATCCGGCCCTCGTGGAGCACGATGATCCGGTCCGACATCGCGAGCACTTCGGGCAGGTCGCTCGAGATGAGGATGATGCCGAGCCCCGATGCGGCGAGCTCGGAGACGATGCGATGGACCTCGATCTTTGCCCCGATGTCGATGCCGCGGGTCGGCTCGTCTAGGATGAGGACGGTCGGCCTCGAGGCCAGCCACTTGGCCAGCACGACCTTCTGCTGATTGCCGCCCGACAGGGCCGCGACCATCTGGTCGACGCCGGTCATCTTGACGTTGAACTGCTCCGTGTACTCGTTCGCGACCGCCCGCTCGGCCGAGGCCCGGACGAGGAGCCGGGGAAAGAGCCGCGGGAGGATCGGCAACGTGACGTTCTGGGCGATCGAGAAGCCCAGGACGAGGCCTTCCTGGTGACGGTCCTCCGGCAGGTAGGCGATCCCGGCATGCAGCGCCGCCGACGGGCTGGCGAAGCTGACCGGCGTGCCGCGGAGGCGGATCTCGCCGGCGTCGCGCTGATCGATCCCGAACAGGACCCGTGCGATCTCCGTCCGGCCCGCGCCGACGAGGCCCGCGAAGCCGACGATCTCGCCCGCTCGGACCGAGAAGCCGATGTCGCGGAAGACCCCGGCCCGGCTGAGCCCGTCCACCTCGAGCAGGACCTCGCCGACGGGCGTCTCGACCTTCGGGAAGAGCGACACGGTCCGCCCGACCATGTACCGCACCAGGTCGGCGGTGGTCAGCTCGCTGGTCGGCGTCGTGACGACGTGCCGGCCGTCCCGGAAGACCGTCGCCCGGTCGCACAGCTCGAAGACCTCGTCGAGGCGGTGGCTGACGAACAGGATCGATGACCCGCGATCCCGCAGGCGGCGGACGATCGTGAAGAGTCGCGCCACCTCGTGGGCGGAGAGCGAGGCCGTCGGCTCGTCGAGGATGAGGACCCGCGCGTCGACCGACAGGGACTTGGCGATCTCGATCAGCTGCTGGTCGGCCATCGACAGACCCCGGACCGGCGCATCGACGTCGAACTGGACGTCGAGCTCCCCGAACAGCGCGTGCGCCGCCCGCCGGGTGGCCCCCCAATCGATCCTGCCGAATCGGCCGGCCGGCGCGTGCCCGATGAACACGTTCTCGGCCACCGTCAGGTCGGGGAAGAGGCGCGGCTCCTGATGGACCACCGCGATCCCGAGCGCACGTGCGTGGGCCGGTCCCTGGATCTGGATCGCCTCTCCGTCGAGCCAGATCGTGCCGCTGTCGGGCTGATGGACGCCGGCGAGGATCTTGACGAGCGTGCTCTTCCCGGCGCCGTTCTCGCCGACCAGGCCGTGCACCTCGCCTGGGCGAAGATCGAGCGAGACGTCATCGAGCGCCTGGGTGGCAGCGAAGCGCTTCGAGATCCCGCGCAGCTCGGCACGCGGCGGCGCACCGGTCGCGGGCGTCCCCTCCGCGATCATGGGGGACTCGTCGGCGCGCGGGTGGGTGCGGTGTCCGGCGCGGTCGAGGGCCCGACCAACCGGACCTCGATGCCGCGGGCGCGCAGGGCGGCGAGCATCGCCTCGGGCGCGCGATCGTCGGTCAGGACGACGTCGATCTCGTCGGTCGGGCAGAAGGTGGCGAAGGCGGCCCGCTCCCATTTCGTGCTGTCGACGATGCCGATGACCTCGCGCGCGGCAGCGACCATCGAGCGCTTGATCTGGGCCTCTTCGTCGGTCGCATCGCTCAGGCCGGACTCGATCGTGAAGCCGGCGGCCCCGACGAACGCCTTCTGGACGTTGATCCGGCTGAACAGCCCGTCACCCAGCTGACCGACGACCGAGAGCGCCTCCCACCGGACGCGGCCGCCGAGCATGAGCACCGTGATGCCGCTCGAGCCGGCGAGCTCCGACGCGAGCCGCAGGCCGTTGGTGATGATGGTCAACTGGCTCCAGCCGCCGCGGGCGATCAGCTTGCGCGCGACGGCGAGTGCGGTCGTGCTCGCGTCCATGACGATGCTCTCGCCGTCCTGGACGAGCTCGGCCGCGGCCGCCCCGATGCGCGACTTCTCCTCCTGCTGGAGCCGCTCGCGGATGTCGAACGAGAGCTCCGGCCGGCTTCGATCGGGCGCGATCGCGCCACCGTGCGTGCGGATGACCCGGCCGCCGGTCTCGAGGGCCAGCAGGTCCTTGCGGATGGTCACGGAGGACACGCCGAATCGGGTGGCCAGATCGCTCACCCGGGCACGTCCGTGCTCCTCGACGATGCGGGCGATGTGGGCCTGGCGTTCGCGGGCGAAGACGTCCCCCGAGTTGCCGCCGGCAGGCAAGGTCACGGCGCTCCAAACGTGCTCGATCCGGGTCGTGACGCAGGTTTCGAATCGGGTGCTGGCGCACCTTAGAACGAACGTGAATGCAATGTCAAGAAAGCAGATTGAAATCAATCGAAAGTTGTGGCACGCTGTCGGCACGTGGCCCGCGAGTGCCACAACCCGGACGTGTCTCGCTCCGTCCGGGAGGATCCCGACCCGGCCGGTGGACCCATCGACGGCCCACCTCCTCCGGTGCCGCGTGAGGCCTGCCGGCCGGGCCGGGATCCATCGATCGCGAAGCAATACCATCGCCTTCGAGCCACTCGAACGACGCCACGGGACGGAGGGATACGTGACCAGTCAGCCGGCCATCGTCGCAGCGCTGGCGTCCCAGGCGATCGAGCTGCCGTCGTGGGCATTCGGCAACTCGGGCACGCGCTTCAAGGTCTTCGCCCAGGCCGGCGTGCCGCGCGACCCGTACGAGAAGATCGCCGATGCCGCACAGGTCAACCGCCACACGGGCGTCGCGCCGACGGTCGCGCTCCACATCCCCTGGGACAAGGTCGACGACTACGCCGACCTCGCCCACCACGCAGCGGATTGCGGCGTGGCGCTCGGCACGATCAACTCGAACACGTTCCAGGACGATGACTACATGCTCGGCAGCGTGTGCCACCCCGACGCCCGCGTCCGGCGCAAGGCCGTCGACCACCTGCTCGAATGCATCGACATCATGGACGCGACGGGTTCACGCGACTTGAAGCTGTGGTTCGCCGATGGGACGAACTACCCGGGCCAGGACGACATCCGCTCACGCCAGGACCGCCTGGCGGAGTCGCTTCAGACCACGTACGACCGGCTCGGCGCGGACCAGCGGATCGTGTTGGAGTACAAGCTGTTCGAGCCGTCGTTCTACACGATGGACGTGCCGGACTGGGGAACCGCCCTCGTCCACTGCCTCGCGCTCGGCCCCAAGGCCAAGGTCGTCGTGGACACCGGCCACCATGCCCCGGGCACGAACATCGAGTTCATCGTCGCCTCGCTCCTGCGGGCCGACAAGCTCGGCGCCTTCGACTTCAACTCGCGCTTCTACGCGGACGACGACCTGATGGTCGGCGCGGCCGACCCGTTCCAGCTGTTCCGGATCATGCACGAGGTCGTGAAGGCCGGCGCCCTGGCGCCCGAGGTCGGCGTGGCGTTCATGCTCGACCAGTGCCACAACATCGAGCCGAAGATCCCGGGCCAGATCCGCTCGGTGATGAACGTCCAGGAGGCGACCGCCAAGGCGCTGCTCGTCGACCAGGCGGCCCTCGACGGCGCCCAGGCAGCCGGTGACGTGCTCGGCGCACACGGGGTCCTGATGGACGCCTACGCCACGGACGTCCGGCCGCTGCTGCGCGACGTCCGTGAGGGCCGCGGCCTCGACCCGGACCCGATGGCGGCTTACGCCCGGTCCGGCTACGCGGCCCGGATCGCCGTGGAACGCGTCGGCGGTCAGCAGGCGGGCTGGGGCGCATGACGGCCAGGGTCCCGACACGGTCCGACGCGACCCCAGCGCCGAAAGGTCCGGTGGAGGAGCTCATCGATCGCTCCCACCGCCTCGGGGCGGATCCGCGCAACACGAACTACGCGGGCGGCAACACGTCGGCCAAGGGCTCCGCGATCGACCCGGTCACGGGCACGCCCGTCGAACTGTTGTGGGTCAAGGGCTCGGGGGGCGACCTCGGGACCCTGACCGAGGCGGGGCTTGCGGTGCTGCGCCTCGACCGGCTGCGCGCGCTGGTCGGCGTCTATCCGGGTGTCGAGCGCGAGGACGAGATGGTCGCCGCGTTCGACTACTGCCTCCACGGCCGGGGCGGCGCCGCGCCCTCGATCGACACCGCGATGCACGCGCTGGTCGAGCCGGCCCATGTCGACCACCTGCATCCCGACTCGGGCATCGCGCTCGCGACCGCGGCCGACGGCGAGGCCCTCACGCATCGGTGCTTCGGCGACCGCGTCGCGTGGGTCCCGTGGCGCCGGCCGGGGTTCCAGCTCGGCCTCGAGATCGCGGCCATCGCGCGCGATCGGCCCGACGTCATCGGCGCGGTGTTGGGCGGCCATGGCATCACGTCCTGGGGCGACACCTCGGACGAGTGCGAGGCACGCTCGCTCGAGATCATCCGGACTGCGGAACGGTTCATCGCCGACGAGGGCCGGCCGGAGCCGTTCGGGCCGGTCGTCGCGGGCCACGAGGCACTCCCCGTCGACGCGCGCCGCGAGCGCGCGGCCGCGCTCCTGCCGCTCCTGCGCGGGCTGGTCTCGACGGACCGACCGCAGGTCGGCCACTTCAGCGACGCGGACGTCGTCCTCGATTTCCTCGCCCGAGAGGGACACCCGCGTCTCGCCGCACTCGGCACCTCGTGTCCGGACCACTTCCTGCGCACGAAGGTGCGGCCGATGGTCCTCGACCTGCCTCCGGCGGCCCCGCTGGAGGACGTCGCGACCAGGCTTCGCGAGCTGCACGAAACGT
Source organism: uncultured Chloroflexia bacterium (assembly GCA_963767165.1). Lineage (GTDB taxonomy): Bacteria > Chloroflexota > Limnocylindria > Limnocylindrales > CSP1-4 > SPCO01. Next base: position 393,971 of record CAVYCV010000001.1, read on the forward strand.
ACCGTGCGGACTACGCCGCCTACTACGATCGTCACGCCGGGCCGGCGAGCCCGCCGATGCGCGGGGCGGATCCGGCGATCGTGCTGGTGCCCGGCGTGGGCATGTTCTCGTTCGGGGCGACCAAGCAGACCGCCCGCGTCGCCGGCGAGTTCTACATCAACGCGATCCACGTCATGCGCGGCGCCGAAGCCGTGTCCACGTACGCGCCCATCGCCGAATCGGAGAAGTTCCGGATCGAGTACTGGGCGCTCGAGGAAGCCAAGCTGGCCCGCCTGCCGAAGCCCAAGCCGCTCGCGACGCGGGTGGCCCTCGTGACCGGCGCAGGCTCTGGGATCGGCAAGGCCATCGCCCATCGACTCGCTGCCGAGGGCGCCTGCGTCGTCGTCGCCGACATCGACGGGGCCAGCGCGGCGACCGTCGCCGAGGAGCTGGGCGGGACGGATGTCGCGGTCGCGGTGACCGTGGACGTCACCGACGAGGCCCAGGTGGTCGAGGCGTTCCGGGCGGCGGTGCTCGCGTTCGGCGGCGTCGACCTGGTCGTCAACAACGCCGGCCTCTCGATCTCGAAGCCGCTCCTCGAGACGACGCTCGCCGACTGGGACCTGCAGCACGACGTCATGGCGCGCGGCTCGTTCCTGGTCTCGCGCGAAGCGGCGCGGATCATGATCGACCAGGAGGTGGGCGGCGATATCGTCTACATCGTGAGCAAGAACGCGTTCTTCGCCGGGCCGAACAACGTCGCCTACGGCGCCTCGAAAGCCGACCAGGCGCACCAGGTCCGGCTCCTCGCCGCCGAGCTCGGGGCCTTCGGCATCCGCGTCAACGGCGTCAACCCCGACGGCGTCGTGCGGGGCTCGGGCATCTTCGCCAAGGGCTGGGGAGCCGATCGAGCACGGACGTACGGCATCGCCGAGGACAAGCTCGGCGAGTTCTACGCGCAGCGCACGCTGCTCAAGCGCGAGGTCCTCCCGGAGCACGTGGCCGCGGCGGTGTTCGCCCTGACCGGCGGCGATCTCAGCCAGACCACGGGGCTGCACATCCCCGTCGACGCGGGCGTCGCCGCAGCCTTCCTGCGGTGACCGCGGGGTCGCTCGCGGCCATCGACCTCGGCGCCTCGAGCGGGCGCGTGATGATCGGCCGCGTGGGGCCGCGGACGCTCGAGCTGCAGGAGGTCCACCGCTTCCCCAACGACCCGGTCGCCCTGCCCGACGGCCTGCACTGGGACCTGCTTCGGATCCAGTTCGAGGTCATTGCCGGCCTGCGGGCCGCGGGTCGGGAGACCGGCCGCCTGCTGGGCGTCGCCGTCGACTCGTGGGGCGTCGACTACGGCCTGCTGGACCGCGCCGGTTCGCTGATCGGTGCGCCGTTCCACTACCGCGACCCGCGGACCGAGGCGGCCATCCGAGCCGTCCATGCCGTCGTGCCGTTCGAGCGGCTGTATGCGCGGACGGGAACCCAGTTCCAGCCGTTCAACACCGTGTACCAGCTGACCGCGGAAGGCGGGACGCCACGGTTCGAGGCGGCCCGGACGATGCTGCTGGTTCCCGACCTCATCGGCTACTGGCTGAGCGGCGTCATGGCGGCCGAGGAGACGAACGCCTCGACCACCGGGCTGTTCGACATCGAGCGCCGGGGCTGGGCGACCGACCTGCTCGACGACCTCGGGCTGCCTCGGGCCATCCTGCGTCCGACCGGTCGTCCCGGCGAGCTCGTCGGCGAGATGCGGCCGGAGGTCGTGTCCGACGCAGGCCTCGCGACGCCGCCGACGCTGGCCCATGTCGGCTCGCACGACACGGCCTCCGCGGTCGTTGGCGTCCCCGCCGATGACGAGCGGTTCGCCTACATCGCCTGCGGCACGTGGGGGCTCGTCGGCGTCGAGCTCGAGCGACCGATCCTGACGGACGCCAGCCGGGCGGCGAACTTCACCAATGAGCTCGGCGTCGACGGACGGATCCGGTACCTGCGCAACGTCATGGGGCTCTGGCTCCTCCAGGAATCGCTCCGGACGTGGGAGCACGCCGGAGAGCCGTCGGACCTGACCGGACTCCTGGCCGCCGCGGCCGAGCTGCCAGCGGGCGGCCCGCAGGTCGACGTCGACGACCCGGCGTTCATGCCGCCCGGCGATATGCCCGCGAGGATCGCCACGGCGTGTCGGAAGTCCGGCCAGACGCCGCCATCGAGTCGGCCCGCGCTGGTCCGCTGCATCGTCGACAGCCTTGCCGCCGCGTTCGCGCGGTCCGTCGAGGAGGCGGAGCGACTGTCCGGTCGCGACGTGAAGGTGGTCCATCTCGTCGGCGGCGGCAGCCGCAACACGCTCCTGTGCCAGCTCACGGCCGATGCCAGCGAGCGGCCGGTCGTCGCGGGTCCGGTCGAGGCGACGGCGCTCGGCAACGTCCTCGTCCAGGCCCGTGCACACCGTCTGATCGAAGGGGACCTCGAGGCGCTACGCTCGCTCGTGCGCATGACGTTCCCCCTGCAGCGTTTCGAGCCACGTCAGGTGATCGGCCGCCGATGACAAAGCCCCGACGCCGCCTTCCGCGCCCGCGGGAGCTGCAGCCATACTTCCGGACGGGCCCGATCCACCTCAACCCGACGGACCGCCGCCTGGCGTCCGCGGCCACGATCTGGGATCTTCGATCGGTCGCGCGCCGGCACACGCCGCGAGCGGTCTTCGATTACGTCGACGGGGCTGCCGAGAGCGAGACCAGTCTGCGGCGATCGCGCGAGGCATTCGCTCGCGTCGAGTTCGTGCCGCGGGTCCTCCAGGATGTGTCGCAGGTCGACACCTCGACGACGATCCTCGGACGGCCGTCCGCCATGCCCCTGGTCTTCGCGCCGACGGGCTTCACCCGGCTGATGAACCACGAGGGCGAGCCGGCGGTCGCGCGGGTGGCCGGCCGGCTGGGCATCCCCTATGCGATCTCGACGCTCGGCACGACGTCGCCCGAGGACGTGGCGCGCGCCGCACCCGAGACCGACACGTGGTTCCAGCTCTACCTGTGGAACGATCGCGACGCGGGGATCGACCTTGTCCGCCGCGCGCGGGCGGCCGGCTTCACCGCGCTCGTCCTGACCGTTGACACACCGGTCGCCGGCGCCCGGCTGAGGGACGTCCACAACGGCTTCACGATCCCGCCGACCCTATCCGTCCGGACCGTCGCCGACATCGCGCTCCATCCCGGCTGGTGGTTCAACCTGCTGACGACCGAGCCGCTGCGGTTCGCTGCCTTCGCGGAGACGCAGGGGACGGTCGCCGACCTCATCAACCGCGTGTTCGATCCGACCATCACGGTCGGGGACCTCGGCTGGCTGCGCGAGGAGTGGAACGGGCCCATCGTCATCAAGGGTGTCCAGACGGCCGATGACGCCCGGGTCGTCGTGGACGCCGGGGCCGATGCGATCGTGATCTCGAACCACGGCGGCCGGCAGCTCGACCGGGCGGCGACCCCACTGGAGCAGCTGCCTGAGATCGTCGCGGCTGTCGGGGACCGCACGGAGGTGTACATCGACGGCGGCATCCTCGGGGGCGCCGATGTCGTGGCCGCGGTCGCGATGGGCGCCCGGGCGTGCCTGGTCGGGCGGGCCTATCTCTACGGCCTGATGGCCGGAGGGGAGCGAGGCGTCATGCGCGCCGGTGAGCTGCTCCGCAAGGAGATGATCCGCACGATGCAGCTCCTCGGCACGCGTCGTGTCGCCGACCTGACGCCGGATCGGGCTCGGCTTCGGGAGCGCTGATCCGCTGGCCGCCGCCTAGGACGACATGACGTCGGCCGCGTCTGGCTCGATCGCCGCGGCCTCGGCTCGATCGCGCGAGCGCAGCCGGGCCCGCCCGTACGCGTCGAGGGTCCCCTCGAGGAGCGGCAGCATCGTGTTGACGCGCTTGGCGCGGATCACGAGGTCCCACAGCGGCTCGAACTTCTTCCAGCCGCCGGCATAGGCGAGATGGCGCATCGACTGCGACAGCGTCGGCTGGCCGGCCGCGCCGCGGGCGATGGCCCCCCAGCGATAGAAGTCGCGGTACGCCCGCCGGTAGCCGCTGAGCAGCTGGCCCGGCGTCATCCGGAGCGGCCGGTAGACGACGTGGCGGGTGTCGTAGTGCTCCCAGTCGTCGTCGGTGATCCGGCCCTCCGCCGCCACCCGGGCGTGCAGGGCCGTGCCCGGGTACGGGGTCATGATGTGGAAGGTCGCGGTCTCGATGCTCTGCGAGACCCCCCAGTCGACGGTCCGATCGAAGACGTCCGGTCCGTCGTCGTCGAGTCCGAACACGAAGCTCGCGTTGATCATGATCCCGAGTCCGTGGACCTTGCGGATCACCTCGGCGTAGTCGCGCGCCACGTTCTGGCGCTTGGCGTGCAACGCGAGGTTGGCCGGGTTCACCGTCTCGAGGCCGACGAAGACGCTGCGCATGCCGGCCTCGGCTGCCTTCTCGATCAGGTCCGAGCGAAGGATCGCATCGACCGTGCTCGCGCCCTGGAACACCCGACCCATCCCGCGCATCCCCTCGAACAGGGCGGCCGCGAAGCGCGGATTGCCGAGCAGGTGATCGTCGAGGAAGTAGACGTGCTTGCCGGGCAGCCGCTCGATCTCGGCGAGCGCCCGGTCGACGGCCTGCGTGTAGAACGAGATGCCGCCCTCGTAGAAGGCGTCCTTGTAGCAGAAGTCGCAGTGATGCGGGCAGCCGCGCGAGACGACGATCGAGTTCGGGCAGAGGTAGCGCCGGCGGTCGATGAGGTCGCGCCGGGTCGGTGGCGCGTCGGCGAGCGTCCGGACCCTCGAGACGTAGCGTGGCGCGGCGCGGCCCGCCCGGAAGTCCGCCAGGAACCGGGGCCAGGTGTCCTCGCCGGGTCCGATGAAGATCGAATCGGCATGCGTCGCCGCCTCATCGGGCATCGACGAGACGTGGAGCCCGCCCATGGCCACGTGCGCGCCCTGGCGCCGATAGTGGTCGGCGATCTCGTAGGCGCGGCGGGCCGAGGTGATGTAGACGGACATGACCACGAGGTCCGGCCGGTCATCGAGGCGCAACCGCATGACGTGCTCGTCCTCGACGACGGCGTGATCGTCGGGGTCGAGGTAGCCCGCCAGCGCGGCGAGGCCCAGCGGCGGGAAGAGCGCGTACTTGATCGGGCGGAAGCCGGGATCGGTTGCCTCGAGCAGGGCGGGCAGGATGAACTTGACGTCCACGGACGGCCTCCATGGGTCGGGGTGGGCGAGCCAGGTGCAGGCGGGTCCCATGCTCGGTGGATCGAACCGGAGACCCCGCGGGGCGGGCGGATGTGACGGCCGTGCTGACGAAAGGCCAGGCGCCGTGGCATGCTCCAGCCATGTCCGACACCGCGACCTCGTCGCCGCGCGAGATCATCCGTCCGTTGCTCCGGACCCGGCAGGTCCGCGAGTTCACGGACGAGGCCCCGACCGACGCGGAGCTTGAGGCCATCGCCGACGCCGGGCGCTGGTCCGGCAGCAGCGGGAACGAGCAGCCATGGCGGTTCATCGTCATCCGGGACGTGGCGACGCTCCGGGCCCTGCATGACCTCGGGCTGCCCCAGACGCGATCGCTCAAGACCGCGACAGCCGCCGTCGTGATCGTCCTCCCGTCGCAGCGCGAGCGACTGGTCTCCGATGCCTACGACGACGGCCGGGCCGCGGAGCGGATGCTCATCGCGGCCAACATGCTCGGGCTCGGCGGCGGCATCGCGTGGGTCCGGTTCGACACGCTCGACGCGGTGCGCGGGCTCCTCGGGCTGCCGGCCGATCGCCTGGTCCGGACGATCCTCTCGCTGGGCCATCCGACCGAGGCCGCCCGACTGCCCAAGTCCAAGCCGGGCGAGGCACGCCGGCCGCGCGACGAGGCGGTCTTCGAGGAGCGCTGGCCCTCGGAGTGACGGCGCCGGGCGGAAGCTAGTTGGTCGTCACCACCAGCTCGGGCCGGTTGGCGGCGGCCTCGCGGGTGTTGAAGATGGCGCTGTTGGTGCCGGCGCTGCGGATGAGGAAGCTGACCGTGCCGTTGCCGCTGACGGCGCTGTTGGCGAGGTCGATCTCGACCCACGCCCCGCTGGCCGGCGCGGGCGCGCTGCCGAGCGGCGTGCCCGGCGGGTCGACGGTCGGGACGGTGTCGTAGGTCAGGCTGCCGGCGCCCGTCTCGAGCCAGGTGTCGGGCGTGACCGCGAGGACCTGCTGCTGGTCGGAGCTGGCGTCGGTCACCCACAGGCGCAGCTTGACGTCGCTGACCGGCCCGACGAGGCCGCTGACGGTGAAGCGCACGTAGCTCCGGTAGGTGGGGCTGCCCGAGGTGCCGGCCCCCTCCCGGGTGCGCATCGAGGTGATGGTCCCGTAGTTGGTCGTGGGCTTGCTCGAGTAGACGTGCGCATCGGCGGTCGCCGGGAAGGTCGTGGTCGTGCTCCCGCCGCCCGGGCCGACCGTGATCGAGATGGTCGCGGGGGCCGAGGGCACGGTCCCGTCGCTGACCGTGAAGGTGAAGCTGTCGGGCCCGCTGTAGGCGGCCGGCGGGGTGTAGGTCAGGGTCGCCGTGTCGGTGTTGGGGCTGCCCGCCGCACAGGCCGCCGGGCTGCTCGCCCCGAGGGTCCCGCCCTGGGCCGTGGTGGCCGGCGTGCTGAACGTCAGCTCGCACGTCTCGCGGTCGCTGCCGGCCAGGCTGATGACGACCGGGCTGCCGGTCGTGGTGGCCGCCGAGCCGGCGCTCGCGGCGGGCGCGTCGTTGACCGCGCTGACGGTCAGGTTGACGGTCACCGGGAGCGACGTCCCGGCCGATCCGTCGGTGACCGTGTAGCTGAAGCTGTCGGGCCCGCTGTAGTCGGCGGCCGGGGTGTAGGTCACGCCCGCGGTGTCGCTGTTGGGGCTGCCCGCCACGCAGGCCTGGGCCGACGCCGCGCCGAGCGTGCCGTGGGTCGTCGTGGCCGGCACGCTGAAGGTCAGGTTGCAGGTCTCGGGGTCGGTCCCGCGCAGGGTCAGGCCGAGGGCCGTGTCCTCGTTGGTCGTGGTCGACCCGGTGGCCCCGGTCGCGGTCGGCAGCTGGTCGGCCGGGCCGCCTGAGCCGGTCGTCACCACCAGCTCGGGCCGGTTGGCGGCGGCCTCGCGGGTGTTGAAGATGGCGCTGTTGGTGCCGGCGCTGCGGATGAGGAAGCTGACCGTGCCGTTGCCGCTGACGGCGCTGTTGGCGAGGTCGATCTCGACCCACGCCCCGCTGGCCGGCGCGGGCGCGCTGCCGAGCGGCGTGCCCGGCGGGTCGACGGTCGGGACGGTGTCGTAGGTCAGGCTGCCGGCGCCCGTCTCGAGCCAGGTGTCGGGCGTGACCGCGAGGACCTGCTGCTGGTCGGAGCTGGCGTCGGTCACCCACAGGCGCAGCTTGACGTCGCTGACCGGCCCGACGAGGCCGCTGACGGTGAAGCGCACGTAGCTCCGGTAGGTGGGGCTGCCCGAGGTGCCGGCCCCCTCCCGGGTGCGCATCGAGGTGATGGTCCCGTAGTTGGTCGTGGGCTTGCTCGAGTAGACGTGCGCATCGGCGGTCGCCGGGAAGGTCGTGGTCGTGCTCCCGCCGCCCGGGCCGACCGTGATCGAGATGGTCGCGGGGGCCGAGGGCACGGTCCCGTCGCTGACCGTGAAGGTGAAGCTGTCGGGCCCGCTGTAGGCGGCCGGCGGGGTGTAGGTCAGGGTCGCCGTGTCGGTGTTGGGGCTGCCCGCCGCACAGGCCGCCGGGCTGCTCGCCCCGAGGGTCCCGCCCTGGGCCGTGGTGGCCGGCGTGCTGAACGTCAGCTCGCACGTCTCGCGGTCGCTGCCGGCCAGGCTGATGACGACCGGGCTGCCGGTCGTGGTGGCCGCCGAGCCGGCGCTCGCGGCGGGCGCGTCGTTGACCGCGCTGACGGTCAGGTTGACGGTCACCGGGAGCGACGTCCCGGCCGATCCGTCGGTGACCGTGTAGCTGAAGCTGTCGGGCCCGCTGTAGTCGGCGGCCGGGGTGTAGGTCACGCCCGCGGTGTCGCTGTTGGGGCTGCCCGCCACGCAGGCCTGGGCCGACGCCGCGCCGAGCGTGCCGTGGGTCGTCGTGGCCGGCACGCTGAAGGTCAGGTTGCAGGTCTCGGGGTCGGTCCCGCGCAGGGTCAGGCCGAGGGCCGTGTCCTCGTTGGTCGTGGTCGACCCGGTGGCCCCGGTCGCGGTCGGCAGCTGGTCGGCCGGGCCGCCTGAGCCGGTCGTCACCACCAGCTCGGGCCGGTTGGCGGCGGCCTCGCGGGTGTTGAAGATGGCGCTGTTGGTGCCGGCGCTGCGGATGAGGAAGCTGACCGTGCCGTTGCCGCTGACGGCGCTGTTGGCGAGGTCGATCTCGACCCACGCCCCGCTGGCCGGCGCGGGCGCGCTGCCGAGCGGCGTGCCCGGCGGGTCGACGGTCGGGACGGTGTCGTAGGTCAGGCTGCCGGCGCCCGTCTCGAGCCAGGTGTCGGGCGTGACCGCGAGGACCTGCTGCTGGTCGGAGCTGGCGTCGGTCACCCACAGGCGCAGCTTGACGTCGCTGACCGGCCCGACGAGGCCGCTGACGGTGAAGCGCACGTAGCTCCGGTAGGTGGGGCTGCCCGAGGTGCCGGCCCCCTCCCGGGTGCGCATCGAGGTGATGGTCCCGTAGTTGGTCGTGGGCTTGCTCGAGTAGACGTGCGCATCGGCGGTCGCCGGGAAGGTCGTGGTCGTGCTCCCGCCGCCCGGGCCGACCGTGATCGAGATGGTCGCGGGGGCCGAGGGCACGGTCCCGTCGCTGACCGTGAAGGTGAAGCTGTCGGGCCCGCTGTAGGCGGCCGGCGGGGTGTAGGTCAGGGTCGCCGTGTCGGTGTTGGGGCTGCCCGCCGCACAGGCCGCCGGGCTGCTCGCCCCGAGGGTCCCGCCCTGGGCCGTGGTGGCCGGCGTGCTGAACGTCAGCTCGCACGTCTCGCGGTCGCTGCCGGCCAGGCTGATGACGACCGGGCTGCCGGTCGTGGTGGCCGCCGAGCCGGCGCTCGCGGCGGGCGCGTCGTTGACCGCGCTGACGGTCAGGTTGACGGTCACCGGGAGCGACGTCCCGGCCGATCCGTCGGTGACCGTGTAGCTGAAGCTGTCGGGCCCGCTGTAGTCGGCGGCCGGGGTGTAGGTCACGCCCGCGGTGTCGCTGTTGGGGCTGCCCGCCACGCAGGCCTGGGCCGACGCCGCGCCGAGCGTGCCGTGGGTCGTCGTGGCCGGCACGCTGAAGGTCAGGTTGCAGGTCTCGGGGTCGGTCCCGCGCAGGGTCAGGCCGAGGGCCGTGTCCTCGTTGGTCGTGGTCGACCCGGTGGCCCCGGTCGCGGTCGGCAGCTGGTTCGTGTTGGTCACCGTCCAGGTGAACGTGTCGGTCGCATCGATGGTCGCGCCGTCACGGACCGTGACGGACACGGCGTATGGGCTGCCGGCATTGGCCGTGAACGAGATCGTGCCGGTGATGCGTCCCGTCGAGACGTCGATCGACAGACCGGCCGGCAGGTTCGTTGCCGCATAGGTCAGTGGGTCGCCGTTCGGATCGGTCGCGCCAGCGTCCAGATCGATGACCGCGCCCTCGGGATCGGTCCGGTTCGCGAGGTTCTGGTCGAACGTCGGGTCGCCGTTCGGTGCGGCGTGGACCGAGGCGGTCCCGCTGTCCGTGAAGGTCGTGCCGGCGATCGGCAGGAACAGCCAGTCGTACGTTGAGGCGTGCAGCGTGAGCTTCAGCACGCCGAACGTGGAGTTCGGGGCACGCACCACGCTCGTCGGCAGGATGGTCCCGAAGCTCTGAGCCGACGCACCGCCGGTGCCGACCGTGAACTGCCGGATCCCATTGGTCGGGTCGGCGGCGCCGGTCGGGGCCATCGGCGCGAGGCGCTCATAGACGTGGTCATGGCCGACAAGGATGATATCGACCCCGTATTGGTAGGAGACGTCCCAGAAAGACTGCATGTCGGTGAGGTTCGTGACAGCGGAACTGAAGCGCGGCTTGTGGAAGACGACGATCACATTCCTGGTCACATTCGCTGACAGATCCGAACGGAGCCAGTCGACCTGGGCGGAGGTGGCGCCGCACCCGCCCACGACCCTCGCGCACTCGCTGTCGAGCACGGCGACGTGCCAGGCGCTGCCGACGTCGTAGCTGTAGTAGCTCTTGCCGTTGGCGTCGGTGGCGTTCGCTCCGAAGTAGCCGTTGTAGCCGTTGAGGTTGCCCGAGTTCCAGTCATGGTTGCCCGGTGCCGGGCGGGTCCGCGCCTTAATCGTCCCGCCCCATGACGGCTCGTAACACGTGCTGAACTCCGTGGCCGTCCCGTCCTGGTAGACGTTGTCGCCAGCCGTAAAGATGGTGCCCGCCACGCCGTCGATCACGGCACCGGTCGCCTCATCCTGTGTTCGACCGCAGTCGGCGATATCGCCCGCGCCGACGAGAACGGGGTCCGCGCCCGGGGCCGTGTTGAGGGTCCATGTGGGGCTCGTCGTCGTCGTCGTGCCGTCGTCTACGGTGGCATACCACTCGTACCGCTGCCCGTCACCGCGGCCGCTCCATGTCGTGCTGGTCGAGTCGCCCGACGGCACGTTGTCGTTGGTCGCGATCAGCACGAAGTTCCCGCTGGCAGCGGGACGACCGAAGAAGCTGACGTCGAGCGGCAGACCGTCGGGATGGGTGCCGGTGACGGCCAGCGTGGGTGCCGCGCTCGTGCCGGTCGCTCCGTCGCTCGGGCTGTCGAGGCTGATCGTTGGCGGGCCGATGGGCGGGATGAAGCCCGGGACCCAGGTCGGGCCGCCCACCAAGGTCGCGGCCAAACCTCGCCCCGATGAGTCGGGAGCGTTCGTCCCCGTTCCCTCGTTGAATCCCCAGCGTCCTCGGAGATTCGCGATCGGGCTCCCGATCTCAAGGTCCTTCGTCGTCTGGATCTGGGCCTGGCTGCGGGCGATGTTCCAGATCCGGACCTCGTCGATGACGCCCTGGAAGAAGCCAGCGGCGGTGCCGTCGGACGTCATCGCCGTCCCCGCACTGGCGTGCTGCGTGCTGGACGCCTCAGGCGTGAACGTCCCACCCAACGTGAGTGTCTTGTCGAGCACGCCGTCGAGATAAAGGTTCCACGTCGGGCTGTTGTACGTGGCGGCGACGTGATGCCACTGGTTGCTGGAGACGACGGCCTGGCCGATCACCGGATGGTTCAGACCCGTCGCGGTGTCCTCGAAGTCGGCGACCAGCGTGCCGGTCGTGGCATCGATGCCGAGGAAGTAGTTCATGTTCAGGTCGGCGGGCGAATCCGCTTCGGCCCGACCCTTCGCGATCAACGGGATCGCGGTGACACCGCCCGTGCCCGTGCTCGCTGCAACGCCCGCACCGGTCCGCTTGAACCAGAGCTCGAGCGTGAACTGGCTGGCTCCCAGTCCGGTCGTCGGTCCCACCGCAGGCCCGAACGTCACATGATCGTTGCCGCCATCGAGGGCGACGCCAGTCGCCGCGCCGGCCCCGACAGTCAGCGTGACCGTGGCGGGGCCCGAGTCGACCGTCCCATCGTTCGCGAGGTAGGTGAAGCTGTCGGATCCGGAATAGCCCGCATCGGGCGTATAGGTGAACCCGCCATCGGCTGCGAGGACGACGTCACCGTGGGTGGGGTCGGTCGCGCTGCCGGCCGTCAGTGGGTCGGTGTCGATGTCATTGGCCAGCACGCCGGGCGCCGCCACGACGAGGGCCGTGTCCTGCGGGGTGGTGTAGCCGTCGTCGACCGCGACCGGGGATCCATTCGGCGCGTCGTGGACGGACGCGGTCCCGCTGTCGGTGAACGTCTGCCCATCGACCGGCAGGAACTTCCAGTCGTAGCTCGTGGCGTGCAATGTCAGCTTGAAGATCCCGAACGTCGTGGCATTGAGGGCCTCGCTGGTCGGCAAGGGCGTGCCCGCGGTGTGGTGCGCCTCCCCGCCGGTCCCCACCGTGAAGTGCTTGATCCCGAACGTCGGGTCGTACGCTCCGGTCGGATCGAGCGGCTGGAAACGCTCGTAGATGTGGTCATGACCGACGAGTCCGATGTCCACGCCGGCGGCGTACAGGTCGTCGATGAGCGGCTGGAGCTCGATGAGGTTGGTGGCACCCGAGCTGAAGCGGGGCTTGTGCCAGATCGCGATGACGTTCTTCGTGGGGTTGGCGGCCAGGTCCGCCTTCAGCCACGACTCCTGGGCCGATCCGGCCCCACAGCCGCCGGGCACGCGGGCGCACTCGGAGTCCAGGTTGACGACATGCCAGGAGCTGCCGATGTCGTAGCTGTAGTAGCTCTGGCCGTTGGCGTCCGTGGCGTTCGCGCCGAAGTAGGCGTTGTATCCATCGAGGCTGCCCGTGTTCCAGTCATGGTTGCCCGGGACCGGACGGGTCCGCTCCTTGAACTGACCCCAATCGGGGTCGTAGCAGGCCATGAACTCCGACAACCTGCCGTCGGGATAGACGTTGTCGCCGGTGGTGAAGATCGGACCGTCGATCCCGGCCATGACCGCGGCCGTTGCGGCATCGTCGGTGACGTCGCACGATCCGATGTCGCCCACACCGACGAACACGGGATCGGTCTCGGCGGTCGTGTGGAACGTCCACGTCGGACCGGTGGTCGTGGTCGTGCCGTCGCTGACGGTGGCGAACCACTCGTAGGTCTGGCCACCGCCGAGACCGCTCCAGGCCGTCGTGGCGTGGGCGCCAGACGTGATCCCGTTCGCGTTCCCGATCGGAGTGAAGACGCCGCTGGCGAGCGGGCGCCCGAAGAACGAGACGTTCACGGTGGCGCTGTCCGTGTCGGACACCACGACGTCGAGCGTCGGCGGCCGGGCGATCCCGGTCGAGCCATTGGCGGGAGCCGTCAGGACGGGCGCGCTCGGGGAGGCGCTGGGTGGCGCGAACCCATCGACCCACGTCGGCGCCCCGGCGGCCGGCAGGAGCGTCCCGTTGTTGCCGCGTCCGGACGCGTCCACGGCGGTCGTGGTGCTGCCCTCGTTGAAGTGCCACAGCCCGATGAGACCCGCCTGCGGGCCGATCTCGGTGTTCTTCGCGGTCTGGATGTCGGTCAGGCTGCGGGCGACGTTCCAGATCCGGACCTCGTCGACGACACCCTGGAAGAATCCGCCGGCGACGCCGGTCGAGTTCATCGCGGTCCCGACGCCGGCGTGCTGGATGCTCGTCGCCTCGGGCACGAACGCGGTCCCCAGATCGACCGTCCGATCGAGGGCGCCGTCGAGATAGAAGTTGTAGCTCGAGCCGCTGTAGGTCACGGCGGCGTGATGCCAGGCGTTGCTGGTGACGACCGCGTTGCCCGTGGCCGGGTGGTTGCCGCCGTTGATCGTGTCCTCGAAGTCGGCCACGAGCTTGCCGCTGGTGGCATCGATCCCGAAGAAGTAGTTCATGTTCAGGTTGGCCGGCGTCTCCTGCTCGTTCCGACCCTTCGTGATCAACGGGATGGCGCTGGTGAGCCCACCGGTGCCGGTGCCCTGCCCGACGCCCGTGCCGGTCCGCTTGAACCAGAGCTCGAGGGTGAACGTGGACGCGCCCAATTCGCCGGTCCCGGCGGACGCGCCGAACGACACGTACTGGCTCGTCCCGTTGAGCTGGACACCGGCGTTGGTGACGTCGAAGCCCGTTGCCCACGTCGGCGCCCCGGCGGCCGGCAGGAGCGTCCCGTTGTTGCCGCGTCCGGACGCGTCCACGGCGGTCGTGGTGCTGCCCTCGTTGAAGTGCCACAGCCCGATGAGACCCGCCTGCGGGCCGATCTCGGTGTTCTTCGCGGTCTGGATGTCGGTCAGGCTGCGGGCGACGTTCCAGATCCGGACCTCGTCGACGACACCCTGGAAGAATCCGCCGGCGACGCCGGTCGAGTTCATCGCGGTCCCGACGCCGGCGTGCTGGATGCTCGTCGCCTCGGGCACGAACGCGGTCCCCAGATCGACCGTCCGATCGAGGGCGCCGTCGAGATAGAAGTTGTAGCTCGAGCCGCTGTAGGTCACGGCGGCGTGATGCCAGGCGTTGCTGGTGACGACCGCGTTGCCCGTGGCCGGGTGGTTGCCGCCGTTGATCGTGTCCTCGAAGTCGGCCACGAGCTTGCCGCTGGTGGCATCGATCCCGAAGAAGTAGTTCATGTTCAGGTTGGCCGGCGTCTCCTGCTCGTTCCGACCCTTCGTGATCAACGGGATGGCGCTGGTGAGCCCACCGGTGCCGGTGCCCTGCCCGACGCCCGTGCCGGTCCGCTTGAACCAGAGCTCGAGGGTGAACGTGGACGCGCCCAATTCGCCGGTCCCGGCGGACGCGCCGAACGACACGTACTGGCTCGTCCCGTTGAGCTGGACACCGGCGTTGCCCGCCGCGAACGCGGCGTTCGGGATCGGCCCGATCGCGGCAGCGACCAGGAGCGCGATCTGGATCGCGCCAAGCGACCGACCGGTGACGCGGCGTCCGCGGGTATGAAGCAACAGACCCCCTCTTCCTCACTCATCGTCCGTTGCCGGACGCGCGCGCTGGCGAGATGTCGACAGCCGGCCGAACGGTCAGCCAGAGGGCCTATCGACTGGCGGCAAAAGTACTAGGGCGGTGAGGCGATTGCAATGCGATCGGAACCATCCGTTGTCTGGGGACAACAGTGCAGACCGCTCGCGTTGGAACTGTCGGTTGTCTGTACGATCGGGATGGTCCCGCTCTAGGAGGCTCGCGCGATGCAGCAGCAGCACTCGATCACGATGCTCGGCACAGGGCTGATCGGCGACTTCTACACCGCGACCCTCAATGGCCAGCGAGGCCGCGACCGCGTGCGAGTCGTCTACTCGCGCAGCGCCGAGCGCGGCGAGGCGTTCAGCAGGCGCCATGGCATCGCCGAGAGCACGACCGACCTCGAGGCGGCCATCAACCACCCGGACACGGACGTCGTCGTCGTCGGTCTGCCGAACTTCCTCCATGAGGAGGCCGTCGGGCTCGTCGCGAAGGCGGGCAAGGCGGTCCTCTGCACCAAGCCCCTCGGGCGCACGGCCGAGGAGGCCAAACGGATGCTCGAGACCGTCGAGGCGGCTGGCGTGTTCGCCGGGTACCTCGAGGACCTGTGCTACACGCCCAAGTCGCTCAAGGCGGTCAAGCGGGTCCGCGAGGGCGCGATCGGCGACGTGACCTGGGTCCGCTCGCGCGAGACGCATCCGGGGCCGCACAGCGCGTGGTTCTGGGACGGCCGGCTGACCGGCGGCGGCGCGATCATCGACCTCGGCTGCCACTGCATCGAGATCATCCGCAACTTCGTCGGCAAGGGAAACCGGCCGGTCGACGTCCTCTGCCACACCGACACGCTGGTCCACCCGATCACGGACGAGGACAACGCGATCGCGCTGATCCGCTTCGAGTCGGGGGCCATCGGGCAGTTCGAGGTCAGCTGGACGTTCCGGGGCGGGATGGACCTGCGCGACGAGGTGGCCGGCACGCACGGCACGATCTGGCTCAACCACTTCCTGCGCACCGGCTTCGAGATGTTCACCGCGGGCGGCGGGGGTGGCTACGTGGCCGAGAAGGCCGAGTCGTCGGCCGGCTGGCTGTTCCCCGTCGGCGACGAAGTGTCCGAGCTGGGGTACGCCGACATGTTCCGGGACATGTTCGACGCGATCGAGGGGGGCCACGCGCCGCAGGAGACCTTCTACGACGGCTACGTCGTCAACGCCATCATGGACGCCTGCTACCGGTCCGCGAAGCGCGACGCCTGGGAGCCGATCGCGGTCGACTGGCGCGCCAGCCCCACGCCGCGGATGGCCTCGAACCCGGAGATCTACGAGGGCAGCGTCGTCATCAAGCGCGAGATCCTGCCCGACGGCCGCCACAAGCTGATCCTCAAGGACCCGGGGTCGGGCGAGTTCACCGATCGGATCGTGGACGGCGGCTAGCGTCCGCGGCGCCGCCCTCAGGTCCGGCTGCGGAGCCGCACCACGTTCCATGAACGAGGCGGCAGCGCGACCGCCAGGCGGTCGCCATCGACCGTGGCCCCGTCAGCGGACCTCGGGACGACCCGACGCGGTTCATCGGCCGTGTTCGTCGCCCGGATGTCGGGCCCGGCAAGGACGCTGTGCTCGTCAACGGCGAGGCCTTCGAGCCCGCGCACGGTCGCCTCGAACGTCAGCGGTCGATCCAGGCGGTTGACCGCGAAGAGCGACAGACGGCCCGCGTCCTGGTCGTGAACGGCGGTTGCCTCGATGGCCTCGACGAGCGCCGCGCCGTCGAGGGCGTAGGTCGGTCCGTCGATCTCGAGTCGCAGGACCGTCCCTCGCGCCGAGCGGGCGACGTCCGCGAACGGGTAGGCCGAGGTCTGGAGCCAGGCTGGCCCGCCATCGAGCGTCCGGATCGCCGGGATGACGTTCACCAGCTGGGCCAGGCACGCGATCCGGACGCGGTCGGCGTGGCGCAGCAGGGTGATGAGCAGGCACCCGACGACGAGCGCGTCGGCGATGTCGTGCTCATCTTCGGCCAGGGCCGGCGCCCGCCGGAAGGGCCCACTCGGATCCTCGCGCTCACGGTGCTTGCTCATGTGCCAGACGTTCCATTCGTCGACGCTCAGCCCGATGCGCTTGGCGCTGCCCTTGCGGCCCGCGACCGCATCCGTGATGCCGGCCACCGTCGCGATCATCCGGTCGAGGCCGAGCGAACACGCGAGATATGCTTCGACTGAGGGGTACTCGGCAGGGTCGAAGTAGCTGTGCAGCGAGAGGTGGTCGGTCACCTCCCAGGCGAGGTCGAGGACCGTGTCCTCCCAGGCGCCGAACGTCGGCATCCCCGGTCCGGAGCTCCCGCACGTCACGAGCTCGATCGAGGGGTCCACGAGGCGCATGACCTTGCCGGTCTCGGCCGCCAGCCGGCCGTATTCGACCGCCGTCTTGCCGCCGATCTGCCAGGGCCCATCCATCTCGTTGCCGAGGCACCAGGTCCGGATGCCGTGGGGCTCCGGGTTGCCGTTCGCTTCTCGCCGGTCTGCGAATCGCGTGCCTGTCGGCGCGTTGCAGTACTCGACCAGGTCCCGGGCCGCCTCGACCCCACGCGTGCCGAGGTTGACGGCGAGCATCGGCTCGGCGCCGACGAGACGCGTCCAGGCGATGAACTCGTCGGTCCCGACGAGGTTCGGCTCGATCGAGCGCCACGCCAGATCGAGCCGCGACGGCCGCGACGCCAGCGGACCGACGCCGTCCTCCCAGTCATAGCCCGAAACGAAATTCCCGCCGGGGTAGCGGATGACGGTGACGCCCAGGGCGCGGACGAGCTCGATGACGTCACCGCGCCATCCGTCAGTGTCGGCCGTGGGATGTCCAGGTTCGTAGATCCCGCCGTAGATGGCCCGGCCCATATGCTCGACGAAGGACCCGAACAGCCGCTCGTCGACGACGCCGACCGCAAGGGTCGGATCGATCACCGCGCGGGCGTCACCCAACCGTGGTCTCGGTCAGGTAGCGGTGCCGCTCGGTGAGCTCGACCGTCGGGCCGACGAGGGTGACGGTCGCGGTGAGGGACAGGTCGACCGATGACGTCCCCACGGCGATGCCGATCGTGCCCGGCTCGACCACGCGCCGCCGGTCCGCGCCGACGTAGGCGAACTGCTCGGCCGAGAGCCGGAACGTGACCGTTCGACGTTCGCCCGGCTCGAGGCTGACCCGTCGGAACCCGCGCAGCTCGCGGACCGGTCGGGCGACGGTGGCCTCATCGTCGCGGACGTACAGCTGGACCACCTCGTCACCGGCCCGCTCCCCGGTGTTCTCGACGTCGACACTGACGACCAGTTCGCCATCGGACGTGGCCAGCTCCTGGCGATCCAGGCAGAGTCGCCCGACCCGGAACGTCGTGTAGGACAGGCCGAACCCGAACGGCCAGAGCGGCGTCACCGACCCGTCCACGTAGTCGCCCTTGGGCTGCGAGTGGCCACCGGTCGGGTGGTGCCGGTACGTGAGCGGGACCTGCCCGACATGCCGCGGCATCGAGATCGGCAGCTTGCCGCCGGGGTTCACGGCACCGGTCAGCACGTCCGCGATCGCATCCGGGCCGGCATCACCGGGCACCCAGGCGAGGAGGATCGCGCCAAGGTGCCCGGCAGCCCATTCGATGGTGAGCGGCCGGCCGCTGACGACCACGAGGACCACCGGGGTCCCGGTCGCGGCGACCGCCTCGAGGAGTTCCTGCTGGCGACCGAGGAAGCCGAGGCTCTGACGGTCGCGGAACTCGCCGGTCGTCGAATCGTCGGTCAGGCCGGACCGCTCGCCGAGCACGACGATGGCGACGTCCGACGTGCGCGCGATCTCGACCGCGACGGCGATCTCCTCGTCGGTCCCGGCTGAGATCCCGGTTCCGCGCGCGTAGCGGACCTCGGCGTCGACCAGCGAAGACCGGAGCGCGTCGAGGATCGTGCGCCGGCCGGTGAGCTCGTCGCCCGGCTCGATGACCTCGCCGTCGCCGACGACGCCAAGTGCGTTCCCGCCGTTGCGCATCTCGCGCAGCGTCTCCATGTGGACCAGGTGGCTGTAGTCGCCGAGCAGGTCCCGGACGCTGTCGGCGATCGGCCCGACCACCGCGACCCGTCGCCGGTCCGCGGTGAGTGGCAGCAGCCCGTCGTTCTTGACCAGCACCAGCGACTCCTGGGCGAGCGACCGCGCGGCCTTTGCCTCGTCCGCCGCAAGGGCGTCGAGGGTCGCCTCGTCGGGGACCTCGACGTATGGGTGGTCGAACAGGCCGAGGCGGAACTTGATGCGCAGCACCCGCGCGACCGTGGCATCGAGGTCCGCCTCCTGCACCCGACCGTGCTCGAGGTCCGCCTCCAGCGGCGCGCCGAACGCGACAGTCCGCGGCAGCTCCGAATCGACGCCAGCGACCAAGGCGAGGCGCGCCGCCTCCCCGAGGTCGGCGGTCAGGCGATGGGCCGTGGCGATCATCTCGACGCCGATGTAGTCCGAGGCGACGATGCCATCGAAGCCCCACTCGCCGCGGAGGATCCCGGTCAACAGCTCGACCGAGGCGTGGCAGGGCACCCCGTCCACGTCGCAGTAGGCGGGCATGACGCTCGCGATCCCCGCGTGGCGGACCGCCGCCTCGAACGGGAACAGCTGCTCGTCCCGAAGCTCGCGCTCGCCGATGCGGGCCGGCGCCTGGTTGAGGCCGCCCTCGGCGAGGCCATGTCCGACCATGTGCTTGGCCGTCGCGACGACCCCGTCGGTCAGGTCGGGGCCCTGAAGCGCATCGACATAGGCGCACCCGAGCTCGGCCGCGAGATACGGGTCTTCGCCGTAGGTCTCCTCGATGCGGCCCCAGCGCGGGTCACGGCCGACGTCGAAGACGGGGGCCAGCGCGTGGCGGGCGCCGGTCAGCAGCATCCGCCGCCGGATCGTCGCCGCCACCGCCGAGACGACGCCCGGATCAAAGCTCGCCGCCGCGCCGATGGACTGCTGGAAGCACGGCGCGGCCCAGGCGATGAGGCCGTGCAGGCACTCCTCGTGGACGATCGCCGGGATCCCGAGCCGCGTCCCCTCCACCAGGTAGCGCTGGATCGCGTTCGCGGTCTCGGCCACCTCGACCGGTTGCAGGTTGGTCGATCCCGCCAGCCGGGTGATCTCCCCGATCCCGTCCCCGGCCAGGGCGGCCAGCGCGGTCTCGTCGAGGCCCGAACCGTGGACGACCTCGAACGCCCAGAACGACCCGAGCTGCGCGACCTTCTCGGCGCGCGTCATCCGGGCGAGCAGATCGGCAACGCGCGCCTCGATCGGGAGGGCCGGGTCGCGGTAGCTGGTCCCGAAGGTGACCATCAGCCCTTCACCGCCCCCGACGTGAGACCGCCGATGAGCTGCCGCTCGGCGATGGCGTAGAAGACGAGGGCCGGCACCATCGCGAGCACCGTGAACGCAAGGATCCGGGCCGTGTCGCTCGTGTACTGCGTCGTGAAGTTCGTGACCCCGAGCGTCAGGGTCCACTGGTCCGCGCTCGAGAGGACGACGAGCGGGAGCAGGAACGCGTTCCAGCTCGTGACCACGGCCAGGACCGCCACCGTCGCGAGGGCCGGCCTCGAGAGCGGCAGCAGGACCCGCCAGAAGAACCCGACCGGGCCGCAGCCGTCGATGAGCGCGGCGTCCTCGAGCTCGGCCGGGATGCTCCGGAAGAACGGACGCAGGATCAGGATCGTCAGCGGCAGCTGGAAGGCGGCCTGCGGGATCGCGACGCCCAGCGGGCTGTCGAGCAGGCCCAGGCCGCGCACGAGGATGTAGAGGGGCAGGATCGCGACGGCGGTCGGGAACAGCAGTCCCAGGGCGAAGAACGTGAACAGAACCTCGCGACCGGGAAAGGTCATTCGCGCAAAGGCGAACGCGGCCATCGCCGAGAGGGCCACGACCGAGAACGTCGAGATCGCGGCGATCAACGCGCTGTTGCCGAGTTGTCGCCAGAAGTCGGCCGACGCGAGCACCTCGGTGTAGTTGGTCGGCACCCAGGGATCGGGCCAGCCGAGCGGCGCATCCCCGATCTGGCCATTGTCGCGAAAGCCACCCAGGATCGCGTACGCGAGCGGGATCACGATGACACCGGCCACGACGATCAGCACCACGTAGCGCAGCGAGCGCCCCACGATCCGTCGGAACTGGCGGATGGCGGCCTGCCCGGCGACCTCGTCCGAGGCGGCCGCTGCGACGCTACCCACCGGCGGTCGTGATGGCGCCCTCGGTGTCCCGGCGCAGCACGAAGCGCTGGTACGCGAGGGCGATGAGGAACGACATGCCGAACAGGATCACGGCGACCGCGCTGCCGTAGCCGAGCTGGAAGCGACGGAATCCCCAATCGAACAGGTATGTCGCCATCGTGTTCGAGGCGTTGGCCGGCCCGCCGCCGGTCGTCACCCAGATCAGGTCGAACAATTGCAGTGCGCCGATGATCGAGAGGAAGACCGAGACGCGCAGGGTCGGCCCCAGCAACGGCAGGACCACGTACCGGATCGCCTGGCGTCGGGACGCGCCGTCGATGGCGGCCGCCTCCTCGAGTTCGCGCGGGATCCCCTGGAGTCCCGCGAGCAGCAGGATCATGTGGAACCCGAAGTACTTCCATGATATGACCACGAACAACGTGATCAGGACGATCGAGCGGTCCGCCAGCCACAGCTGCGTGAGGCCCCCGAGGCCGACGCCGGCCATGGCCTGGTCGACGAGTGAATCCGGCATGAGCAGCAGCTGGAAGATCGCCGCCGTGATGACCTCGGAGAGGACGTACGGCGCGAAGAAGATCAGCCGGAAGAGCGCCCGGCCTCGAAAACGCCCGTTCAGCATCAACGCGAGGCTCAGGGCGAACGGGATCTGGATGACCAGCGAGAGCGTGACGAAGAATACGTTGTGGGCGATCGCGGAGTGGAACACGGGGTCCGACAGGGCGCGCTCGTAGTTCGCCAGCCCGATGAAGTCCGTCAGCGGCTTGAGCCCGTTCCACTTGAACCCGCTGTAGTAGACCGCCTGGATGACAGGGATGACGACGAAGACCGCGTAGACGATCAACGCCGGCAGCACGAAGAGCACGGCCGTCGTGAGCTTCGTGGACCGTCGACGCGACGATCCGGGACGGGCGAACGCTGACGCGGTCATCGGTCCGTCAAGGATGGCGAATGGGCCGGCGTCATGCCGGCCCATTCATGACGAGTCGCTCGGGGTCCATTCACTGGGTCTTGGCGGCCTCTGCGATCGTCTTTGCGACATCCTCGGGGGCAGCCGTGCCGGCATAGAGTTCGGCGATCGCATCGTTGATCGCCGCGCCCAGCGCCGGGGTGGTCGCCTGGTCGAGGTAGAGCTGTGCGAACGTGGCCTTGGACCGGTTCTCGAGAACGGTCTTCAGGTACGGGTCGGTGACGGCCGCCTCGGCGCCGTTGGTGGCGGGGAGCGTGCCGTCGTTCAGGCCAGCCCAACGCTTGGCGACGTCGATGCTGGCGAGGAACTTCACGAAGTCGACGGCCTCGGGCGGGGCGTCCTTGCCGAGGGCCCAACCGTCGGTGCCGCCGAATGCGTCGGTCGGCTGCCCGGCCCCACCGGTGAGGGTCGGGAACGGGAACCAGGCGAGGTCCTCGCCGATGCCCTTCTTGCTGGCACTCTCGCCGGCCTGGGCGCCGGGGGCCCACTGGCCCATCAGCTCCATGGCCGCCTTGCCGTTGCCCATGGCCGCCGACTCATTCGGGTAGGTGGCCGCGAGGAAGCCCTCCTGGTACGGCTTCAGATCGATGAGCTTCTTGAGCTGGGTGCCGGCGTCGATGAACGCCTGGCTGTCCCACGCGCCGTCGGTGACCGCCGGCTCGAGGGCCGCCTGGCCGCCCTGGCGGATCGAGAGGTACGCCCACCAGAACATGCCCGGCCACTTGTCCTTGCCACCGAGCGCGATCGGGGTGATCTTGGCGTCCTTGAGCTTGCCGATGTCGGCGAGCAGGTCGTCCCACGTGGTCGGCGGGGCCGTGATCCCAGCCTTGGTGAAGAGCGCCTTGTTGTACCAGAACCCGACCATCCCGAAGTTGTACGGGATGCCGTATTGCTTGCCGTCGACCTGGTAGATGCCCATGGCCGCGGGATTCATCGTGCCCGCCCAGTCTGCGACGTCGGCGGTGATGTCCTTGACGAGGCCCGCCGCGACCTGCTCGGCGAGACCGCCGCCGCCCCACGATTGGAAGACGTCGGGCGGGGTACCGGCCTGCATCGCGGTCGCGATCTTGGTCTTGAGCGCCTCGTTCTCGAGGACGGTCTCCTTTATGGTCACGTTGGGATGCGCTGCCATGTATTCGTCCGCGAGGGTCTTGAGCAGGGCCTTCCCGGGGTCATTCACCTGGAGGTTCCACCACTCGATAGTGACCGGCTCGGTCGACGCCTCCGACGGCGACGGGGCCGCCGCACTCGGTGCGGCTACCGATGGCGCGGCCGACGGCGCCGCGCTCTGACTGGCCGTGCCTCCCCCTCCACAAGCTGCGAGCACCACGGCCACGATGGCCAGGAGCCCGAACAGACGCCGATGCATTGACACGATTCGCCCTCCTGTCATACGTCACTCCGCCCGCGCGTTCTGGCGCGGTCCGGTGACGGTCTCCTCCAAAGGCGGACTCCCAGCCCGCGGCTGCGTCCCCTTCGCCTTTCCTCCTGTTGCGAAAGTTTCGAGCAATCGGGCGATTGCTTTCGGCCTCGAACGTTACGGACCGGAGTCGGTCGCGTCAATACCCGATCGCAGCGCGATCTGACCCGCAACGCGTCCGAAACTTTCGGTACACTGGGGGCCATGACCAGCCCGACGATGAACGGCAAGCCACGGCGGTCCGAGCGGCCCACGATCGCGAACGTCGCCGAGCAGGCCGGCGTTTCGGTGCCAACAGTCTCTAAGGTGATCAATGGCCGATCCGACGTGTCGCCCGAGACGCGGCTCCGGGTCGAGGCGGCCATCCGCGAGCAAGGGTATCGGCGATCCGACCGGACGCTCCGGGCGGCCCCGATCATCGAGCTGATCTTCCACGAACTCGAGAGCGAGTGGGCGCTCGAGATCGTCCGCGGCGTCGAACGCGTGGCTGGCCAGCAGCACATGGCCGTGGTCCTCTCGGAGCTGCACGGCCGTCGGACCCCGGGGCGTGGCTGGATCGAGGGAGCGCTCGCGCGCCGCCCGACCGGTGTGATCGCGGTGTTCTCGGACCTGAGTGAGTCGGTGCGGACCCAGCTCAAGACCCGCGGCATCCCGTTCGTGGTGATCGACCCGACCGGCGAGCCGATGCACGACACGTCATCGATCGGCGCGACCAACTGGAACGGGGGACTCGCCGCGACCCGCCACTTGCTCGGCCTTGGCCACCGCCGGATCGCGGTCGTGGGCGGGCCGGCAGACATCCTGTGCAGCCGCGCCCGGATGGACGGGTATCGCGCCGCGATGGACGCGGCCGGCGTTGCGGTCGATCCCGATCTCATCAGCCACGGTGAGTTCCAGGTCGAGGAGGGCGTCCGAAAGGGCCGCGCGCTGATCCGTCGGCCGGATCCGCCGACCGCGGTCATCGCCGGCAACGACCTGCAGGCGCTCGGTGTCTACCAGGCCGCCCGGGAGGCGCGGCTCCACATCCCCGAGGACCTGAGCGTGGTCGGGTTCGACGACCTGCCGGTCGCCCGATGGGTCGGCCCGCCGCTCACGACCGTCCGGCAACCCCTCGTGGAGATGGCCGTCGCGGCCGCGGAGCTGGTGCTCGCGATGGCCCGCGGCGAGCAGCCCGGGCAGACCCGGGTGGAACTCGCGACCGAGCTGATCATCCGCGAGAGCACGGCCCCGCCCCGGGCCTGAGGGCTCGAGGCGGTCGGACGTTCCCCGGTCGCGGTCAACCGACCCGGCCGAGCACGAGGTCGCGACCGGCGACCAACGCCTCCAGTTTCGCGGTCGCCGCCCATCGCGCGGTCTGGCTGAACCCGCAGTCCGGGACGAGGGCGAGGCGTTCAGCCGGCACGCCCGCGCGGAGCACAAGCGCGATCCGCTCGGCGACCTCGTCGGCCGATTCGAGGTGGTAGTTCTTGACGTCGACGACGCCGGCAGCCACGTCTCGCCCCGCCGCGGCGATCTCGCCGAGGATCTCCACTTCGGCCATCTCGCGGTTGGCGAACTCGAGGACCAGCTCGTCGACACGGAACCCGAGCATCGCGTCGAGGACCGGCCGATAGGTCCGCCGCGCCAGGGGCCGGCCGAGGTAGTTCCCGAAGCACAGGTGCGCCCCCAGCCGGACCCGCCCGACGACCGGCTCGACCGAGGCGTTGAAGAGGGCCGCGAAGTCCGAGGGCGCCTCCGGGTGGATCGCCGGCGAGGGATCGTCGATCTGGATGAAGGTCGCGCCCGCGGCGACCAGGCCCTCGAGTTCCGCGCGGAGGATCGGCACGAACGCCTCGGCGGCATCGTTGCGGTGCCTGTACACGTTCCCGGGCCCGTACGTGAGACGACCCGACAGCGTGTACGGCCCCGGGATCGTCACCTTCAGCGGGCGCTCGGTGCGCGTGCGCGCGAAGCGGAACTCATCGACGACGCCCAGGCCGTCGGGCGCGGCGATCGGCTCCAGGACGTCGAAGCGATGCTGCTGGTCGTGACCGCCGGCGCCGAGCAGCCGGTCGGACGGGCGCGCCCGGACGCCGGTCACGTGGCGGTAGAACTCGGCGGTGAAGAAGCCCGCCCGGCGCATCTCGCCGTCGCTGACGACATCGATGCCGGCCCGCTCCTGGTCGTGGATCGCGAGGTCCACGCCGTCGTCGAGCATCTCGGCGAGATCGGCCGAGCCGAACTCGCCGCGCTCGGCGGCGGCGATCCCGGCCACGAACCACGACGGCCGTGCGTGCGACCCGACGACGCTCGTGAGCAGGCCACCCGGTCGATCGGCCGGGCGGATCGGTCCGGTCACGACGGCGCCGCGGTGTCCGCGCGGACCGGATCGAACGCGAACGCTCGCGCCGGGTTCTCGACGAACAGCCGTCGCTGGACCGCGTCGTCGATGCCGCGCTCCCGCATCTGGGCGGCGAACCCGTCGAGCAGCCAGGCGAGGCCGGGCGATCCGCCGTAGGCGTGGTAGTAGCCCTGTCGCGCCGCATCCATGCCGAGCAGGATGCCACCGATGTGGCCGTCCTCGAGCGCCCATTCGAGCAGCTGCACGGTGCCGTTGTCCCGGTCGCCCCAGCGGAAGGAGCCGTCGTACTCGACGAAGGCCCCGGTCCCGAGCAACTCCCGGTGGTACCCGCGGTCGACGACCTTGTCGACGTGACTCAAGGACACATGCGACGGCGGCACCCCGAGGTCCGCGAGCGCGCGGAGCTGAATGAGCGCCCCCGTGCCACCCTCGCAGTGGGTGAGGATCGGGACGCCGGTGGCGAGGTGGGTCGCGGCGGCGGCGGCGAAGATCCTGAGGTCACGCGACGACGGCCCGCCGTCGCTGCCCGCGACCTTGATGACACCCGCCCGATGCTCGGTTCGGCTGACGTCCGGCCCGGCGTAGTCGTTGGCGTCGATGCCATCGGTCACGTCGAGCGTGAAGCGCTCGGCGATGGCCTCGACCGGCGAGCGGACGCTCCAGTGCTCCGGGCCGTAATAGCGCTCGTGATGGAGCCCGGTCGGCCCGACGATATGGATCCCCGAACGCCGGCTCAGCTCGGCCAGCTTTACGACGTTACGGCCGCAGTCGGCGGGCATCGCATCGACGACGGCCCGCAGCCCGAACGCGACAGCCTCCGCCACCTCGCCCGCCATCCGCCCGACGTCGCCCAGGTCGAAGTCGGGGTTCATCCGCACGGGCGCGCCGCCGTCGATGACGAGGTGCTCGTGCGCGTACATGACCCCGAGCTCAGCCGGGTCGATGTCGCCGAGCACGGTCCGGACGATGTTCATGACGCGATCCCCTCCCCGTCGGGCACGGCGAGGACCGCGCCGTCCCGGCGGAGCCGGGAGAGGACATCCGGGACCGGGACCGCCCGGACGTCGCCGCCGCGCGCCACGGCCATCGCCGCGACCGTTCCGGCCGCCTGGCCCATGGCCATGCACTGTGCCATCGAGCGGATCGACGCGTGCGCGTCGTGGGTCGCCGAGAAGCACCGCCCGGCGACGAGCGCATTGGTCCCGTCGCGCACGATGAGCGAGCGGAGCGGGATGCCGACCGCCGCCCCATCGGGCAGGTAGCGCCACGTGGTGCCCTCGCCGCCGGCACCGTGGTGGTCCTCGATCGGGGCGCCGCACAGGCCGATCTGGTCGTCGAACTGGCGGCCCGCCAGGACGTCCTCGCCCGTCACCCGGGAGTCGCCGTGGACGCGGCGCGTCTCGCGCACCCCGACCCTCGTGCCGAGCGCGACGAGCGAGGCATGCTCGTACCCGGGCACGCGATCCACGAGGAAACGCGCGTACTCGAGCGGCTGTCGCCGCCCGGCGATCTCGAGCTCGGTCAGGACGTCGGGATCGGTGGCGTTGCGCACGCGTCCGTCCGGGTCGCGCCGGACCTGGTCGAGTCGGGTCATGATCGTGGCCGTCACCCCGTCGATGGGCGTGACGTGATCGCTGCCTTCGAGCCGCGGCAGGTCGTACCCGTCGGCGGCGGCCTCGGCCATCAGCTCGTGGAGCCGGGCCTTGTCGATCGTCCGGCGCGCGGCCGCATCCACGTTGGCCATCCGGAACGTCGTCGTCGCGGTCTGGGCCGGTGCTTCGGCGCCCGCCAGCTCGTAGCCGAACCCCGCGTGATGGCTCAGGTCCGCGTCGCCGGACGCATCGACGAACACCGAGCCGCGGACGAGCCGCAGTCCGCCCCGCGTCGCCACCACGACCTCGGTCACGCGGCCACCCTCGGTCCGAGCCTCGACGACGGTCGCGTGGAGCAGCACACGGGCGCCGGCCTCTTCGACCCGCCGTTCCCAGACCACCTTGAGGTGCTCCGCGACGTAGGTGACGCCGGTGCCGGTGCCGTACGTGTTCGGGCGCGTCACGACCGGGCCGAGGCCCCGGAGCGCGCCGACCCCCTCGTCCGCGATCCCGCCGACGACCTTGCGGGTCGCGACGCCCGGCGTGTAGAAGCCGTAGAACGTGTCGAGCACCGCGGTCGAGGTACCGCCGAGGAACGGCAGCGCGTCGATCAGCAGCGTCCGGGCGCCGCCGCGAGCCGCCGCGATCGCCGCCGTGGAGCCGGCCGACCCGGCGCCCACGACCACGACGTCGAACGTGCCGTAAAGCTCGGTCAACTGGCTCGCCCGAGGACGACCTCTGGTGAGCCGGCGGGATCGCCGGCCGCGATCCAGCGTCCGATCGAGTCGCGCGAGAACAGCTGGTCGACGACCATCGAGGACGCCCCGATGATCCCGGCGAGCCCGCCGAGGGACGAGCGCTGGATGAGCAGGTCGCGGGTGGCCAGCGGCAGCGAACGTCGATAGACGGTCTCCCGGATCGAGGCGAGGAACTGGTCGGGGCTGTTCGCGACGCCGCCCCCGATCACGACGAGCGACGGGTTGAAGAAGTTGACGACGCTCGCGAGCATCGAACCGATGCGCCGGCCAGCGGACGCGAGCAGGGCGACCGCGACCGGATCCCCGAACGAGGCCGCGCGCGCGACGTCCTGCGCGGTGACCGTCCCGTGCTGGTCGAGAGCGACCCGCAGCCGCGCCGATCGGCCTTCGGCCGCGGCCGCCGCGCCGGCCCGCCCAAGAGCGGCGCCGCCGGCGAGCGCCTCGAGGCAGCCGAGATTGCCGCAGCGGCAGATGACCATCGGGTCGTCGACCACCTGGATGTGGCCGACGTCGCCGGCACTCCCCTGCGCGCCGCGGTGGAGGTGACCGTCCGAGATGATGCCGGCGCCGATCCCCGTCCCGACCTTCACGACCACGACATCGTCGTGGCCGGCGGCGACACCGGAGCGCCACTCGCCGAGGGCGAGCAGGTTGACGTCGTTGTCGACCCAGACCGGCGCGTCGTACCGCTCGGCGAACCGCTCCCGGATCGGGTAGCCGTCCCAGCCCGGCATGATCGGCGGCGAGATCGGCCGGCCGGAGCCGAACTCGACGGGGCCGGGAACGCCGATGCCGACACCCCACAGCCGTCCCGGGATCTCCTGGGCCGTCGAGAGGAGGGCCCCGAAGAGGGCGTCGACGCGATCCAGGCAGCGCTCGGGCCCGGCCTCGATCTCGGCCGGCTCGTCATGGTGGCCGAGGATCCGTCCGTCAAGGCTCGTGACCGCGACGTCGATGCTCGTCGCGCCAAGGTCCGCGACCAGCACATGGCCCGCATCGGAGCGAAATGTCAGCTGGCGCGGCGGGCGTCCGCCCGTGCTCGGGCCGACCTCGCCCTCCGAGACCAGGCCGCGGTCGAGCAGCTCCCCGACGCGTTGCGCGACGATCGCCCGTCCGAGGCCCGTCCGCGCGACCAGTTCCGGCCGCGATCGCGAGCGACCGAGCCGGATCTCGTCGAGGACCATGACCAGGGCGTCGAGGGCCTCGTCCGCGAGTGGTGCGTGGACCGGCGGCTCCATGTCGAGAGCGATCATACCGTTTCTTCGTCCGTTGGTCGGTCGACTTTTGCTCTTGACAGGACAAAGTATGATCGAGGGGCGTGGAGGAGACGCCCTCGAGGCATCCCGTGCCGTGCTGGGTCGGCACCGGGACTTCTCCCTCCGCCGGCTTCCGGCTAGAATGTCTAGACAGGCTCGTCCCCAATTCGACTCCAGGCAGATACCCGCACGCAAGGTGGTGGGCTGGGCATGACGCGAACGATCGCCGACATCGGCGCCGCTGTCATCGGCACGGGCTTCATCGGCACCGTCCACGTGGAGGCGCTGCGCCGCATCGGCGTCCAGGTGCGCGGCGTCCTGGGCAGCACGCCCGAACGTGGCCAGGCACGGGCGGACGCCCTCGGCGTGGCGCGGGCCTACGCGTCGCTCGACGACCTGCTCGACGATCCCTCGGTCGACGCCGTCCACGTGACCTCGCCGAACGACCTGCACCTGCCGCAGGCGAAGGCCGTCCTGGCCGCGGGCCGGCACGTCATCTGCGAGAAGCCACTCGCGATGTCGGCGGTGGAATCGCGCGAGCTCGTCGCGCTGGCCGCCTCGACCGGGCTCGTCAACGCGGCGAACTTCAACATCCGCTACTACCCGTTGAACCAGCACGCGCACGAGGTCGTGACGGCCGGCGAGATCGGCGACGTCCGGCTCGTGACAGGGCGCTACTTCCAGGACTGGCTCCTGCTCGAGAGCGACTGGAACTGGCGCCTCCAGCCGGAGCGCGGCGGCGCGTTGCGCGCGGTGGGCGACATCGGATCGCACTGGCTCGATCTGACGGGCTTCATCACGGGTCATCGGATCGTGGCCGTCATGGCCGAGCTCGCGACCTTCATCGGCGCGCGACGCGAGCCGACCGGCCCGGTCGAGACGTTCTCGACCGACGCCGCGACCGAGACCGTCACCCGGGACATCGCGACCGAGGATGTCGCGACGATCCTGCTGCGCTTCGAGAACGGCGCCCGCGGGTCGGTCAGCGTCAGCCAGATCAGCGCCGGACGGAAGAACTCGCTCCAGTACGAGGTCGACGGGTCGCTGGCGTCGGTCGCGTGGGACTCCGAGCAGCCCGACCAGCTGTGGATCGGCCACCGTGAGCGGCCGAACGAGATCCTGATCAAGAACCCGGCCCTCATGGGCCCCGCCGGCCGAGCCGCAGCGGCCCTGCCCGGCGGGCATGTCGAGGGCTTCGGCGACACGTTCGCCGCCCACTTCCGCGCGGTCTACGCGGACATCGCGGCCGGCCGCCCGTCCGCCCGGCCCGGCTATCCGACCTTCGCCGATGGCCATGACGAGATGCTCGTCAACGACGCCGTGGCCGAGAGCGCCCGGCTCGGCCGCTGGGTCGACGTCGTGCGAGACCCGGTCCCGGCGGCCGTGCCCGTGGAGGCACAGACGCGATGAGGCTGGGACTGCTGACCGCCCCGTTCCCCGAGACGCCGTTGGCCGACGTGGTCGACTGGACGGCGGACAACGGCTTCGACAGCATCGAGATCGCCTGCTGGCCACGGGCGACCGGCCCGACGCGACGGTATGCCGGCACGTCCCACATCGACGTGGCGAACCTGTCCGCGGGCCAGGCCCGCGAGCTCGCCGACGAGATCGCCGGCAAGGGCCTGACGATCTCCGGCCTCGGCTACTACCCGAACCCGCTCCACCCCGACCCGGAGCATCGGGCCCAGGTCATCGGCCACCTCAAGCACGTCATCACCGCCGCCGAGGCGATGGGCGTCCCGTACGTGAACACGTTCATGGGCGCCGACGGCTCGAAGAACCCCGACGACAACTGGACGACGGCCCTCGAGATCTGGCCGGACATCGTGGCCTTCGCGGACGACCACGGCCGCAAGATCACGCTCGAGAACTGCCCCATGCTGTTCAGCTACGACGAATGGCCGGGCGGCCACAACCTCGCGACCACGCCGCGGATGTGGCGCCGGATCCTCGAGCAATGGGGTGGCACGATCGGGCTCAACTTCGACCCGTCGCACCTGATCCTCCAGATGATCGACATCCCGCGGTTCATCCGCGAGTTCGGGCCGCACATCCTGCACGTCCAGGCCAAGGACCTGATGATCGATCGCGACGGGCTCTACGAGCGCGGGATCCTCTCGGCCGGCATCGGCTGGCAGGTCCCGCGGATCGCCGGCCTCGGTGACGTGGACTGGGGCGACCTGTTCTCGGCGCTCTATCGAGCCGGGTACGACGGCGACATCATCATCGAGCACGAGGACCGCGTGTTCGAGGGCACCGACGACCGCGTGAAGCAGGGCTTCCTGATCGCGCGCGACGTCCTGCGGCCGTACATCAAATGACCATCCCAGGGGGTTCGGCCTGATCGCCCCATACCCTGACGACCGAAGGGTGATATAGATGGAGGAGGTGCAGCGGTTACAGGCTATCGCCGCTTCACGAAGGTGAGAGATCCGCACGTCGACGCGACCAGGTCGGTCCGTCAATTCGCAAGAGGAGGAGAAGCATGATCAAGGGATCGATCCGCACCGCGCTGGTGGGCATGATGGCGATCGCCATCGTGGCCTGTTCCAGTGGTGGTGCATCGACCGCACCGAGCGCAGCAGCGCCGAGTGCAGCCGCACCGAGCGCAGCCGCTCCGAGCGCCGCGGCGAAGACGTACAAGATCGGCTATTCGAATGGCGGCGGAGTCGGCAACGGCTTCCGCGAGGAGCAGGTCTGCACTGCCAAGGCCGAAGCACTCGCCTCGGGCCAAGTGTCCGAGCTCGTCACCATCCACCGCAACACCGATGCAGCCGGTCAGCTGCAGGACATCCGCGACCTGATCGCCGCGGACGTCGACGCGATCGTGTTCAACCCGAACAGCCCCGACGCCCTCAATCCGGCGCTCGAGGAGGCCAAGGCCGCCGGGATCCCGACGATCTCAGTCGACGCCTACGTCACGAACCCTGACACCTACAACCTGTACAACAACCAGAAGGAATACGCCAAGCTCGGCGCCACATGGCTGTTCGAGCAGTTGGGCGGCACCGGCAATGTCTGGTACACCCGTGGCATCGCCGGCAACCCGGCGGACAGCGATCGCGACATCGGCTTCAAGGAAGCCCTCGCGAACTATCCCAACATCAAGATCGTCCCGACCGCCGAGGGCGTCTTCACGGACTGGGACCCGGCCAAGGCAACCACGCTGGCGAACGAGTTCGTCTCGGGCGGCGGCTATGACGATATCCAGGGCATCTGGACGTCGGGCATGGACTCGCAGGTCGTGGACGTCATCAAGGCTGCCAACAAGCCGTACGTGCCGATCGTCGGTGCGGACCTCGGCGCCTTCGTCAAGCAGCTCCTAACGGAGCAGGGCCTGAAGGGTGCCGCCGTGACCAACACCGCCGCCGTCGGCGGCGCCGGCATCGGTCTCGCGCTCAAGCTGCTGAACGGCGAGACGGTCGCGACCGACCCGAGCGCCAGCCAGCCCAACACCGTCCTCCTCAAGCCGGTCCTCGCCGAGAACGTCACCGACGCCGGCAAGGCCCTGCTCCAGTCGTGGCAGGTCGATGGTCTCGATCCGCTGTGGCCCCTCGGTCTCCAGATCGATGGGTACACGACGTACACTCCTGACCAGGCCGTAGCCTGCAAGGGTCCGGGCGAGTAGCCCAGGTCCGAACCAGGACACTCGGGGGCGTCGACGCGGTCGACGCCCCCGTTGACTACCCGGGGACCACATGACCGTCGCGGCAACCGACCTGCTCCTCGAGGCAACTGGCGTCGCCAAGGCGTACGGCGCCGTCCTCGCGCTGAAGTCCGCATCGCTCGCGGTGCGGCCGGGTGAGGTCCATGCGCTCATGGGCGCCAACGGCGCAGGCAAGAGCACCCTTGTCAAGATCCTGACCGGTGCCGTCCGTCCGGATGACGGGACCATCGCCGTGCACGGACGACCGCGGACCGTCCATTCCCCCGCCGAGGCCCGGCGTGGCGGACTCGTGTCTGTCTACCAGGAACCTTCGCTCATCCCTGATCTGGATATCCGGTCCAACCTGCGCCTGACCGAGACGCCGCTCGAACCGTTCCGTCACTGGTTGGCGGAGCTCGGGCTCGCCGGGCTCGACCTGTCGGATCTGGTCCGGCATGTCCCGCTCGCCACGCAGCGGATCGTCGACCTGGCCCGGGCCCTGGCCATCGAGCCGGACGTACTGATGCTCGATGAGATGACGGCCGCCCTCCCCGCGAACCTGACCGAGCGGGTCCTCGAGGTCGTCGGCCGCACACGGGGCGGAGCTCGCTCGGTGATCTTCATCTCGCACCGGATGATCGAGATCGCGTCCGTCTGCGACCGAGCGACGGTCCTGCGCGAAGGCGTGACCGTCGGGGTCGTCGACGTCAGCCCGGGCTCGGAAGAGCGGATCGTCGAGCTGATGCTCGGCGAGGGTGCGGCGGCGGCGTCCTCTATCGAAGCGCGGGCTGCCAACGCGGTTCGCCCGGCCGCCACGACCCCGCGCATCTCGGTGCAGGGCCTGGCCGCGCGGACCAAGCTCGAGGACGTCTCGTTCGATCTCTATCCAGGCGAGGTGCTGGGCGTGGTCGCGCTCGAGGGTCAGGGGCAGGACGAGCTGTTCGACATCCTCGCCGGCTCCGACCGTCCGACGGGTGGCACCCTTCTCGTCGATGGCGCGGCGGTGACGTTCCGGCACCCGGCCGACGCGATCAGGGCCGGCCTCGTCTTCGTCCCGGCAGATCGGGCCGAGGCGCTGCTCATGCAGCGCTCGGTCAGGGAGAACATCGCCCTGCCGCGATCCACTCGCCTCCGCCAGTGGGGGCTGATCGATCTCAAACGGGAACGCGAGATGGTCGACGCCGGCATTTCGAGCCTGCAGATCGACACGCGGGCCGCGGGCGAGGTCCGGCGCCTCTCGGGCGGGAACCAGCAGAAGGTGACCATCGCCCGTTGGGTCGCCGGCGGGGTGCGGACGATGCTGTGCTTCGACCCGACGCGCGGCATCGACATTCGGACCAAGAACCAGATCTACGTGTTGTTACGGGACCTCGCCGAGGCCGGCGCTGCCGTTCTCCTCTACACGTCGGAGCTCAAGGAGATCCAGCTGGTCTGTGACCGCGCGATCGTGATCTTCGGCGGTCGCGTGGTCGGCGCGATCAGTCAGGCCGACGCGGACGAGCCGACGTTGCTGCGGGCTGCGTACAACCTGACCGCGGACACCGCGCTACCGGAGGAAGTGGCCGCCGAGGCCGCAGAGGAGGCCGAGGCAGTGGCAGACGCCGGGCCGGACGCCGATGCCCGGCCGGAGACCATCACCGGGCCGGAGACCGAGGCCGCCGACGATGCCAACGCCGAGACGGAGCCGGACCGGTGAGCGGCGTGAGCGCCGTGATGGACGAGCGCCGCACCTCCACGATGGACCAACTCGCCGCGTGGGCACGACGGAACGGCTGGAGCGCGGGCCTGGTGGGTTTCCTGATCCTGCTCCTGGCCTTCACCAAGTTCATCCAGCCGAGCTATGGCGTGACCGGCGTCCAGGGTCTCGCGAACTCCGTGCTCCCGCTCGCGCTCGCGGCGGCGGGTCAGGCCATCGTCGTCATCTCGGGCGGGATCGACCTCTCGATCGGCGCGATCATGGCCCTCACGAGCGTCGTCGCCGCCGTCCTCATGAAGGACCAGTCGGACGCCGTCAGCCTCGCGGTCGTCGTCGGCGTGCTCGGTCTCGGCCTTCTGGTGGGCGCCATCAACGGCACCGTCGTCGTCCTCACCAAGGTCCCGGACATCGTGGTCACCCTCGCGATGTCGTTCGTCTGGGCCGGCTGCACTCTTCTGGTCCTGCGGGCCCCCGGCGGCGGCGCCGCGCGGTGGCTGAAGGACCTGGTCGTCGGATCGATCGGGAGCGAGTGGGTCCCTCGGGCGGCCATCGTTCTCGTCGCCGTCGTCGCGATCATCTGGATCCCCGTCCGCCGTTCGCGGCTCGGGTTGTCCTTCTACGCGATCGGCAGCAACCGCTTGGCCGCGTTCCGCAGCGGCGTCTCGGTCGGTCGGACCAAGATCCTGGCCTACGCCACCATGGGCCTGTTCGCCGCCCTCGGCGGTCTCAGCCTCACGGCCAGCACGGGGATCGGCACGCCGGTCCCCGGCCCGTACACGTTGCTCAGCGTCGCCGCGATCGTCCTGGGGGGCGTCAGCCTCGCAGGCGGCCGTGGCGGGCTCTTCGGGCCGATCGTCGCTGTCGTGATCCTGCAGCTCATCCGGACCGACATGACGTTCCTGAATGTCAACACGAACCTGGCGACCGTCCTGCAGGGCGTCATCCTCATCGGCGTCGTGATGGTGGGCAGCCTGATCCAGATCCGGCGGAGCCGAGCATGAGCGGCGCAGTCGCCACTGGTCCGGGCCGCGACGCCTGGCTCACCCTGGCCCGCTGGCGGCGGATGTTCCGCGACCAGCCGCTGGTCCCGCTCCTGCTCCTGCTGTTGCTGCTGGTCATCGCGAGCGAGTTGGCGCGACCCGGGATCGTCTCGACCGACTGGGTGGGCACCATCATGCGGGCCGCGGTCCCGCTGGCCATCCTCGCCGGATGCCAGACCCTGACCATGCTGACCGGCGGCATCGACCTCTCGGTGGGCGCGGTCGCCTCGATGGCTGGGTTCGTGGTCGCGACCCTGGTGGCCGGCCAGGGGATCTGGGTCGGGATGGCCGTCGCGCTGGTGATCGCGGCCCTGGTCGGAGTCGTGACGGGTGTCGGCGTCGGCGTGTTCCGAGTCCACCCGCTGATCATGACCCTGGGCATGAGCCTGGTCGTTCTCGGGCTGGCCAATGTCTGGCAGATCGTGATGGTCCAGACAGGGGCGGGGGTGCCCGAGGGCTTGCGTTGGCTCGGGACCGAACGCGTCGCGGGGCTCGTGCCGTACAGCCTCGTGGTGTTCGTCCCGTTGACCGGGCTCATCCTGTTGGGACTCCGACGGTCCGGCTTCGGGCGGATGCTCTATGCCATCGGCGACAACCCGGTGGCGTCCCGGCTGTCCGGTGCCCGGTCGTGGCAGATCCTCGTCGTCCTGTACATCATCTCGGCGCTCATGGCGGCTGTCGCCGGGTTCCTGATCTCCGGCCTCACGAACGTCTCCAGCGTGACCCTGGCCGATAGCTACGTCCTGCCGTCGGTGGCCGCGGCCGTCATCGGCGGCACCTCGATCCTGGGCGGCCGCGGCGGCTTTGGGGGAACGATCGTCGGCGCGCTCATCTTGACTGTCCTGTCGTCGCTCCTCTCGTCACTCGGTCTGCCCGAGGCGGTGCGTCAGGTCTTGTTCGGATCGATCATCGTGATCGTCGCGGCCGCCTACACGCGGGTCACCGCCGAGACCTGATGCGCGCGGACCCGTCCGGGCCTCCGACCGTGGTGCGCGGGGCCGTCATCCTCGATGACCGGGTCGCCGAGGGCAAGATCCACGTCGTGGGCGGGCGGATCGCCGCCGTCGAGCTCGATGACGCGGCCGGCACCGGGGCCGAGGGTCCGTATCTCGCCCCGGGTTTCGTCGACGTCCACGTCCACGGCTGGGGCGGCCACGACGCGATGGGCGACCTCGCCGACCTCGACGGCATGGCCCGGAGCCTCCTGCGACGCGGCGTGACCTCGTTCCTGCCCACGGCGGTGACTGCGCCGGCCGAGGCGCTGACCGCGTTCGCGGAGCAGGTGCGAGCCTGGATGCCGGCCGCGCCTGCCGACGGCGCGGAGCCGCTCGGGTTCAACCTCGAGGGACCCTTCCTCGCGCCCGATCGCCGCGGCGCACACGACGCGAGCCACCTCATCGTTCCCGCCGACACGGCGCGGCCCACCATCGAACCGTGGATCGACGGGCTGCGGCTCCTCACCATCGCGCCCGAGCTGCCCGGGGCCCTCGAGCTGATCATGTGGCTGCGGGCGCGCGGCGCCGCGGTCTCGATCGGTCATTCCAACGCCACCGTCGAGGAAGCGCAGGCCGGCTACGACGCCGGCGCGACCTCGACGACCCACCTGTTCAACGCGATGAGCGGCGTCGACCACCGGAGCCCCGGCGTGGCCGTGGCCGCCCTTCTCGACGACCGCGCGTACGTCGAGCTCATCGCCGACGCGGTCCACGTCCATCCCGCGCTGTGGCCCCTCATCACGCGGTCGAAGCCGGTCGAGCGCCTCGTGCTGGTGAGCGACGCCCTCACGATCGCGGGGATGGGCGATGGTCGCGGGCGGATCGGCGGGCTCGAGATCGAGGTCGTCGGCGACCGGGCGACCCTTGCGGGGACCACGACGCTCGCGGGGTCCGTGATCGCGCTCGACACCGCTGTCCGCAACCTCGTGCAGTCCGGGGTCTCTTTGCCCGCCGCTGTCGCCGCCGCGAGCCGCAATCCCCTCGCGCTGCTCGGCGTCACCGATCGCGGTCGGATCGCGGTGGGCCAGCGAGCGGACCTCGTGGAGCTCGACGCCGAACTTGGCGTCCGGCGGGTGATGCGCGGCGGGACCTGGTTCGGGGTCGCCGAGTCGGGCTAACGCGGCGGCATCGCCGCCTGGGTCCGCTCGACGTCGTCGAGCATGCGGACCGTCGCCTCGGCGACCACCTGGAGGTAGCGCTCGCCGTATTCGGGCGTGGACTCGCGGGCGTCGCCCCACGTCCCCGAGTGCGTCGCCCGGTGGACGGAGCCGGGCGCCGAGAAGAAGAACGCCGTGTGCACGGGGGCCGGACTGGTCACCTTGGGGAACGGCGGCATCTCGGCGTTGGCCGCGTCCATGTCCACGAGCGCCGGGTCGATCGCGAGCACGGCCGAGGTCTCGCCGCGGTTCGCGTGCAGCCCGCTCGTCGGTCCGAAGAACTCGCCCGACTCCTCCGCGGTCATCCCGTCCCAGTAGTTGATCGGGAAGGCGACGGTGCCCGCCGGCAGGCGGTCGGCCGCGTTCGCGCAGGCGTACGCGATCGCGTATGTGTTGTCGTAGTGGCCGTTGAGGAACACGATCCGCCGGAAGCCGATCGACGCCAGCGACGCGCACAGGTCCTCGATGAGGGCCATGAACGTTGGGATCCGGATGTGGACCAGGCCGGTGAACCCCACGTGCGGGTACGACAGGGCGTAGTTGATCGGTGGGGCGACGACGGCGCCGACGCGCGGCGCGACGCGGCGGGCCACCTCGGTCGGGATGAGGGCGTCGGTCAGCAGCGGCCCGTGGGGCCCGTGCTGCTCGGTCGAGCCGGTCGGGACGATGACGGTCTGGTGCTCCCGCAGGAAGGCCTCGACCTCGGGACTTGTCATCTCCCCGAGGAATACGGTCGGCGGCTTCGGCATGATGTCCTCCGGTGGCTGGTGGTCAGGCGATGGTGGTCGTGAGGTCCCCGATGCCCTCGATCGAGACGGTCACGGTGTCGCCGGGGCGCAACCGGCGGGTCGGCCCAGGCGGCGTGGCGAGACGCACCGGCGTCCCCGTGGCGATGAGGTCGCCCGGTCGGAGCACCAGGTGGCGACTGAGGGACGCGACGATCTCGGGTATGCCGAAGCGCATCCGCGACGTGCGGTCGTCCTGGATCGCTTCGCCGTCGATCGTGCACGCGAGACCGACGTCGGTCGGATCGAACGCGTCGGCGGTGACGATCCAGGGCCCGACCGGGCAGAAGCCCGGCATCGACTTGCCGAGCAGCCATTGGTCGCCGTCGAGCCGCTCGTCGCGCGCCGAGATGTCGTTGATGCACGTGTAGCCGAAGACAGCCCCATCGCGGCCGATGATGACGCCGAGCTCCACCTCCGCATCGACGTCGTCGGTCACCGAGCGGTCCCAGGCGAGCGGCGCACCGTGCCCCGCGACGGACGCCGCCGCCTTGCCGTAGATGAGAGGCCGCTCGGGCGGCGGCGCTGCGCCGGAGCCGTCGTAGTTCAGGCCGACGGTGTAGATCGCCCCTGGGTCGGGCACGGCCGGCCCGAATGTGATGGTGTCCAGCGGCACGCCGGCACCGGCCGGCTGTGTCTCGAGCCAGGCCCGGACATCCCCCAGCGCGAGGGGGTCCGCGGCCAGGGCACGCATCGTGGGGCGGAGATGGGACGGCAGCTCGATCGGAACGACGCGATCGTCGCGCACGACCGCGGTGCGGAACTCGTTGGCCTGGACGATCGTGGCGAGGCGCATCGATCAGGCGCGCACGGTGCCGTCCGCCAGCAACGGCGCGACGGCCGTGCGCATGACGTCGGCCATGCCGGCGAGGCCGGTCCAGCGCTCGAACGCGGTCGCGGCCTGGGCGATCAGCATCTCCGAGCCGTTCGCGGCGCGCAGGCCGCGAGCCCGCGCGGCCGCCAGCAGCGGCGTCTCGGCCGGCACGTAGACGAGGTCGAACACGGTGGCGTGCGTCGGCAGGATGTCGACCGGGATCGTCGCGCCCGGATCCAGCATCCCGACCGTGGTCGCGTTGACCGCCACGTCCGCCGCCTGCAGCGCGGTCTCGAACGCCGGGTCCGCCAGGCCGACCCCCGACCGGCCGCCTGTGCCGACGCCCGCGAAGCGCTCCACGAGCGTGGCAGCAGACGCCGCCGTCCGATTCCCGACGGTCACCCGGCGCGCGCCGGCCGACAGACAGGCGAACACGACCGCATGCGCGGCCCCGCCGGCCCCGGCGACGACGACATCGGCTCCCGCGAGCGATCGGCCCATCGCGAGCTCCACGCCCGCCTGGAAGCCGGGCGCGTCCGTGTTGAACCCGACGAGCCTGCCGGGCGACGTCCGCACGACGTTGTTGACCGCCCCGATCGTCGCCGCGTCGGCCTCGACCTCGTCGACGAGGTCCGCGACCACCCGCTTGTACGGCGCCGTCACCCCGAGACCGAGCCACTCCGCGCCGGAACGCGCCGCGCGCACGGCTTCCTCGACCGCGTCGGGCTCGAGCTCGAGCAGGACGTAGCGCGCGTCGATCCCCGCCGCATCGAACGCCGCGTCGTGCATGACTTGCGAATGGCGGCGCTTCAGCGGCTTCCCGATGAGGCCGACCCGCTGGGTCACCGCAGCGCGGGCGCCGTGCGCCGGACCGGCCCGGCGGTCGCGGGGAACGTGACGTTGGGGATGATCACGTCGATCCAATCCCGGAGCTGTGCCGGGTCCGGGGTCATCGTGTGCAGGACGAAGTACTCGACGCCCGCGTCGACCCGTGCCTGGAGCGAGGCGATGATCTCGTCCGGCGTCCCGAACAGGTAGACCGATTCGAGGTAGTGGTCGCCGCGCTCGTTGCTCATGACCTTCTGGAAGGCACGGTGCTGCTCCTCGCGCGCCTTGACCGGGTCGTTGGTGAGGACCAGGTGCACGAAGTTCTCGTGGGCCACCACGCACTCGCGCGGGTCGCGACCGTGCTCGCGGTAGTAGGCCTGGAGCTCCGCCCAGTCGCGGGCGATGTCGTCGGGCGGGCAGGTCGGTCGCGGGATCCAGCCGTCGGTGCGCAGCACGCGCGCCTTCACGGCCTCGACGAACCGCGGCACGTCCGGCGACTTCGGGTCCGCCAGCTGTGAGCCGCCGCCGATCCACACCTCCGGCCGCTGGGACGCGGTCGGTTCGATGAAGAGGTCGTCCACGGAGTAGTAGCGGCCCTTGTACGTGACGGTCTCGCCCTCGAGGAGCGGCAGCATGATGTCGAGCATCTCGTCGGTGCGCTTGCCGCGCTCCGACTTGTGGACCCCGACCGCCTCGTACTCGGCGTCGTTCCAGCCCACGCCCGCACCGAGGATCATCCGGTTCTCGGAGAGGAACTGGAGCGTCGCCAGCTCCTTGGCCAGGAGCACCGGGTTGCGCAGCGGCATGATCAGGATCGACGTGCCGAGCCGGACTCGCTCGGTCACGCCCGCCGCGACCGCGAGCGCCGCCAGCGGCTCCAGGAACGACACGGAGTAGAACCGCCTGGCCGCGAGCAGGTGGTCGGTGATGAACAGCGAGTCGAACCCGAGGTCCTCCACCGCCCGCGCGAACGCCTTGATGCCCTGCGCGCGCTCCGGGCCGTCACCCTCCCAGATGTATGACGGCAGGAAGACCCCGAACCGTCCGACGTCGCTCATTTGCCTTCACCCTCTCGCCAGGTCGGCCTCATCGGCCGTGATACTCCGGGTCACGCTTCTCGAGGAACGACCTGGCGCCCTCGAGCAGGTCGTCTGTGGCGAAGATCCGTTCCGACGCATCCAGCTCGGCGGCCAGGCCCGTGTCCAGGTCGGTCTCGGTGGCGAGGGCGATCAATCGCTTCGCCTCGCGGACGGCGAGCGGGCCGCGGGTCGCGACCTCCTGGCCGATGGCCATGGCGCGCGAGACGGCTTCGCCGGCCGGCACGACCTCGTGGACGAGGCCGATCCGCTCGGCCTCCGTCGCGGTCAGGACCCGGCCGGTCAGGATCAGCTCCCGGGCCCGGGCTGACCCGACGACGCGCGGCAAACGCTGCGTGCCGCCGGCGCCGGGCGTGACCGCCAGGCGCACCTCGGGCAGGCCCAGCTTCGCGCGCTCCGAGGCGATGCGGATGTCGCAGCACAACGCGAGCTCCAGCCCGCCGCCGAGCGCATTGCCCTCGATCGCGGCGATGGTCGGCATCGGCAGCCCGGCCAGCCGCCGCGCGACCCCGGCCTCGAGTTCGTGGCGCTCGCGACCGCCTGGGCCCCGCTGGGCCTCGAACTCGCCCACGTGCGAGCCGGCGGAGAACGCGCGCTCCCCTCGTCCGCTCACGACGACCGCCCGGACCTCGTCCGCCGACGCGGCGTCGAGCGTCGCGAGGGCTATGTCCAACTCCCCGAGGAGCTCCTGCGTGACGAGGTTCAGCGGCGGATTGACGAGTTCGAGGTGCGCGACTCGGCCAAGCTGGAGCGCGATCAGGCCGCTCACGAGGCCCGCCCGAAGTCGGCCGCCAGACCCATCGGCCCGGTCGCGTAGAGCCGCGCATCCATGGTCGCGAGGTCGCCGGCGACGCGCGGCCGGAAGCCCATCTGCCCGAGCACATCACGCTCGACGTCGATGCCTGGCGCGACCTCGATCAGGACGAGGCCGTCCGCTTCGAGCGCGAAGACCGCGCGCTCAGTGATGTAGCGCACCTGCTGCCCGCGCTCGCGGGCGAGCCGACCGTTGAACGAGATCTCGCGGACCTCGGGGACGAACTTGCCGAGGCTGCCCTCGCTCGCGATCCGGACCCCGCCGTCGATCTCGACCTCGAGGCCGCGCGCGGTCAGCGTGCCGACGAAGTTGATCTTGCCGGTCTTCGCGCTGATGTTCGGGAACCCGCCCGGGCCGCGGACCCGGCCCTCGAAGGCGTGGACGTTGACGTTGCCCTCCGCGTCCACCTCCGCGAACGAGAGGCTCGCGATGTCGAGCCCGCCGCCGTCGTAGAAGTCGAACATGTACGGCTGGTCGATCATCGCCTGGTAGTTGAAGCCGGCACCGCCCTCGTTGCCCGCGACCGGGACGCCGCCGAAGATGCCCTGCTCGACGGTCAGCACCAGCTGGTCGGTGATGCCCTCCTCCCAGGCCACCCGCCCGATGAGCTGGCTGATCCCGAAGCCGAGGTTGCAGATGGCGCCGGGCGGGAACTCGAGCAGCGAGCGGCGGGCGATGATCTTGCGGACGTCGAGCGGCAGGGGTGGCTCCGGCCGGACCGGCCGGCGCTGCGCCCCCGCGTAGTAGGGCGAATCCCGCGTGATGTACGTCTGCCACTGGTCCGGGTCGACGTAGACGTGGTCGATCAGCGCGCCCGGGACCTTCACGTCGCGCATCCGCAGGCTGCCGCGCGTGGCGAGCTGGCGGACCTGGGCGATCACGATGCCGCCCGAGTTCCGCGCGGCCATGGCCATCGCGAGCATCTCGCCCTGGACCGCCTCGCCCTCCATAGTGAGGTTGCCGTCCTCGTCCGCGGTCGTCCCGCGGATGACGGCGACGTCGATCGGAAACGTGTGGAACAGCAGCCATTCGTGGCCCCGGATCGTGACGACCTCGACGAGTTCCTCGGTCGTGCGCGCGTTCTGCTTGCCACCGGTCTGGCGCGGGTCGACGTACGTGCCCAACCCGACCTGGGTGAGAAGCC
The DNA here is from genome assembly GCA_963767165.1 of uncultured Chloroflexia bacterium. Classification (GTDB taxonomy): domain Bacteria; phylum Chloroflexota; class Limnocylindria; order Limnocylindrales; family CSP1-4; genus SPCO01. The sequence continues at coordinate 436,981 of CAVYCV010000001.1, forward strand.
CCGGGCGGCCCGCGGCGATCTCGCGCATGATCTGGGAGAGGACCCCCTGGGGGAAGGAATAGGACTCGATCTCGTTCGCCTCGACGAGCGCCCCGAGTCGCGGCTCGTTGCCGATGTTGCTGCCGATCGTCCGCCGTTGGAGGCCTGGCAGCCCGAGCTGCGAGAAGCCGCGGTCGGCGAAGTCGCCGATGCCCACCACCCGGACCGTGGTGAGGTCGCGCGGCCGCCCCTCGGCGGCGAAGACCGCGGCGAGCTCGTCGATGAAGCGCTGGGGCAGCGCATGGCCGGCGCCGGAGCCGCCGATCACCACCGTGCTGCCGTCGCGGACCAGCCCGACCGCCTTACCGACGTCGAGGACCTTGGCCCCCACCTGCCGGCCGCTCACGGCATGTAGCCCCCGGCGTTGGGGTTGAGCGTCTGGCCGAGGAACAGCGACGAGGCATCCGAGAGCAGGAAGATGACGGCGTCCGCGACCTCGTCCGCGCGACCGAACCGCCCGAGCGGCATGTCGCGCATGCGGCGCCGGCCCTCGTCGCTGTCGGCAAGCTCGGTCGTCATCTCCGTGACCGTCATGCCCGGCGCGACCGCGTTGACACGGATCCCGAGCGGCCCGAACTCGCGCGCGAGGGCGCGCGTGAGACCGATCAGCCCCGCCTTGGCCGCGCTGTATGCCGCGGTCTCCGCGATCCCCATCTGGCCGAGGCGCGAGGCGATGTTGACGATGCCGCCGCTGCCGCGCTCGACCATCGAGGGCAGCACCGCCCGGGATGTGTGGAAGGCGGCCGAGAGGTCCGTGGCGATCACCGCGTCCCACTCGTCGGGCTCGATCTCGAGGAACGGCCCGACCTGCGTCCGCCCGGCGTTGTTCACGAGACCGTCGACGCGCCCGAACCGCTCGATGACGGCCGCGACGAGCCCCTCCGCCTGGCGTCCGTCCGCAACATCAGCGGCGAACGACGCCCCGTCGCCTCCGGCCTCGCGCACGCGCGCGAGCGTCCGTTCGGCGCCATCGGGCGACTCGCGGTAGTGGACAGCGACCGTCGCGCCCGCGGCCGCGGCCTTGATCGCGACCTCGGCCCCGATCCCGCGGCTGCTGCCGGTCACGAGCACGACGCGGTCGGCGAGCACCCCGCCCATCAGGCGACGACCGCGGCGCGCCGATGGGCCGCGGCCTGGGGCAGCGCGGACGCGGGCGGCGGGGCAGTCGACTCGCGCATGACGAGCTCGGTCGGCAGGACCTCGCGGCGTGGTCGGCCGCCGGCGAGTTGTCGCTCCGCGAACTTGAAGCCGCGGCGGCCGATCTCCTGCAGCGGCAGCCGGACGGTCGACAGCCGCGGCGCCGACATCGCGGCCGTCTGGATATCGTCGAAGCCTGCGACCGAGACCTCACGCGGGACCTTGATCCCGAGCGTCGCCAGCCGCTCCAGCACGCCGAGCGCGAGCAGGTCGTTGGCCGCGACGACCGCGGTGAACGGGGTGGTCCCGGCGAGGAGCGCGTCGATGCCGAGCGCGCCGGCCTCGCGGTTGAACCCGGTGCTGACGACCAGGCGCTCGTCGAACGGGATGTCCGCCTCGGCGAGGCCACGGCGATAGCCGGCGAGGCGCTGGCGCGCGACGTACAGGGCGGACGGACCGGCCAGGAACGCGATCTGGCGATGGCCCAGCCGGACGAGCTCGCCGAGCATCGCCGCGATGCCGCCGACGTTGTCCACGCCGACCTCCGGCTGACCGGAGGCGTGGGGCGAGAGATGGACCACGGCGGCTCCGTAGCCGCGCATCGCGGCGACGTGCTTGCGCATCTGGGCGTTGGCCACCGGGTCGTCGAGTCCGCTGCCGGCGAAGATGAGCGTTGCGGCGCGCATCGAGCGAAGCAGGCGGACGTACGAGTTCTCGCGCTCGGCGTTGCGATCCGAGCTGCAGGTGATCACGAGGTAGCCGCCGGGCGTCGCCGCATCCTCGACGCCGCGGACGACCTCCGAGAAGTACGGGTCGGTGATGTCGTGCACGACCACCCCGACGACCGGGATGGTGCTCTTGAGCAGGCCGCGGGCGAGGGCGTTGGGGACGTAGTCGAGGGTCCGCGCCGCGTCCAGCACGCGGGCCCGGGTCGCCGGACTGACCGCGTACGGCGCGGCCGAGACCACCCGCGACACCGTCGCGGGCGAGACCCCGGCGAGCTTCGCGACGTCTGTGATCGATGCCATCAGAACGGGAAGGTCGGCTGTTCGTCGCGCACCGTGACCCACTGCCACTCGGTGAACGTGTCGAGGCTGGCCTCGCCGCCGTACCGGCTGCCGTTGCCGGAGTCGCCCATCCCGCCGAACGGGATGATCGCCTCGTCGTTGAGCGTGCCGTCGTTGATGTGGACCATGCCGGTCCGTATCCGGTCGGCGATGGCCAGGCCGCGCGTGATCGAGCCCGTGTAGATCGACGCGACGAGCCCATAGCGGCTGGCGTTGGCGAGCGCGATCGCGTCCTCGTCGGTCTCGAAGATCGTGATCGGCGCGACCGGGCCGAAGATCTCGTCGGTGAACGCCGGCATCTCCGGGGTGACCGAGGTGAGCACCGTCGGGCGGTAGAACAGGCCCTCGAAGGTGGCGCCCTCGTTCACCACGGCGCCGGCCGCGATCGAGCGCTGGACGATCCCGTCGACCCGGGCGATCTGTTTCTCGTTGACGATCGGGCCCAGCTGGACGTCCTCGCGATACGGGTCGCCGGTGCGCAGGCGCTTCGCCTTCTCGGTCAGCGCCGAGATGTACTGATCGGCGAGGCTCGCATTGACGAGGTGCCGGCCGGCCGCGAAGCAGACCTGGCCCTGGAACTGGAACGCAGAGAAGGCGCCCGCCGCCGCGGCCGCGTCGAGATCCGCGTCGTCGAGGACGATGAACGCGTTGTTGCCGCCAAGCTCGAGCGAGACCTTCTTGAGCAGGCCGCCGGCGAGCTGGCCCACCCTCCGGCCGACCGCTGTGGACCCGGTGAAGGACACGACCGAGACGTTGGGATCGGTGACCAGCGCCTCGCCGACGTCGGCCCCGCCGACGACGATCTGGAGGAGGCCCTCGGGCAGGCCTGCCTCCCGGAAGACGGCCGCGAACATCGCGCCGCCGACGACCGGTGTCTGCGGATCCGGCTTGAGGACCACCGCGTTCCCGAGCGCCAGCGCCGGCGCGACGACGCGCATGCCCAGCACCGATGGCGAGTTCCACGGCGTGATCGCGCCGATCACCCCGGACGGGACCCGGCGGACCATCGAGAGTCGGCCCTTGACCGCGGAGGGCATCAGCGATCCGTACGGCTGGGACGGGAGCGTCGCCGCGTTGAGGATCTCGTGGTACGCGAAGGTCGACTCGTGATGCATCTTGCTGTGCGAGGCGCCGGTCTCGCGCTGCGTCCAGGTGCCGAACTCGTCGCGATTCGCTTCGTAGATGTCGGCCGCGCGGCGGATGATGCGGGCCCGCTCCTGGTAGTCCGTGGCCGCCCACGCCGGCTGGGCGGCGGCCGCGGCGGCGGCGGCACGCGCGACGTCGTCGGGCGTCGAGCCCGGGATCGTCAGCAGGTGGCGACCGGTCGCGGGCTCCCGATCCTCGAGAGGCCCGCCCGTCCCGGGACGCCAGTCCTCGAGGAACGACCCGAGCCAGCCCGGAGCCGCGGACTCAGTCATGTCAGTCGTGGTCGCGGCCATCGTGTCCTCCTTCGGGCGACGCGGCATCCGTCGCCCAGCGTTCCGCGTAGGTCCGCGGCGCACCCGGATCGGCGGCCCGCCGCCCTGTCGCGGGGTCCCGCCACACCGGCCCCCGAGCGAGCACGGCGTCGATCAGTCCTTCTTCGAGATAGGCCGGGTACTCCCATGACCGCAGCTCGATCGCCATCTGCCCGGGATAGCCGATCAGCTCCCGGACGCGCGCGTCGGTGTAGTAGCCGGCGACGATCACCAGGTGCAGCGCCCCCAGGGACGAGGGCTCGTCCCGGCCGAGGGCGTCGAGGCGCGCCGCGGGGTCGTCACCGAGCTCGCGCCGGAGTGCCGCTCGCAGCGGCTCGAGCAGGTCGGGCCGGGCGTGCAGCACGAACCGCAGGCGCGTGTCGTCGAGGACGTCGGCGGCCGACGGCATCCCGTGCGCGGCAGGGATCAGCCGGCCGGCGATCGTGCCGAGGGTCGCCCGCTCGGCGGGGTCGAGACGCGCGAGCGGGTCGGTGGAGGTCGTGGACGGGCTCGGTCCGGCGGTCATGCCGGCACCTGCTGCTCGAAGCGTGTCTCGACCATGTGGTCGGCCGCCCGCAGCGCGATCGCGACGATCGTCGAGGTCGGGTTCACGCCGGTCGATGTGACGAAGCACGAGCCGTCGACGACGTACAGGTTCGGGACGTCATGGGCGCGGTTCCAGCCGTCGAGCACCGATGTCGTCGGGTCATCGCCCATCCGGGCGGTGCCCAGCAGGTGCCAGCCCGAGTAGCGCATCAGCCGATCGACCTCGATCTTGTAGGCGCCCGAGGCCTCCATCGATTCGGTGGCTCGCTCGATGTGGAAGTCGAGCATCCGGCGGCAGTTCTCCGACATCCGGTAGTGGATCTCGGGCGCCGGGATCCCCGAGGAGTCGGTCACGGTCGTCGAGAGCGTGATGTGGTTCGCCTCGTCGGGCAGGTCCTCGGCGAAGAGGCCCCAGTTCGCGCCGTGGCCGAGATGGCTCTTGACGTGGGCGTGGTGGTCGGCACCCCATCTCTGCTCGCCGGCGCGGCTCGGCAGCGCGGTGTTGATGGGCCCGCCGGTGGGCGCCAGGCCCCAGCGGGCGCCACGCACGAAGCCGCGCTTCTCGTCGGTCTCGTAGAACTCGAGCGACTCGATGAGATCGCCGAACTGGCCCTGCCAGCTCATCAGCGGTTCCTCGAACAGGCCTGCGACGTTGGCGAAGGGATGCATCATCAGGCGCTTGCCGACGAGGCCCGACGTGTTGGCCAGCCCGTCCGGATGCCGTGGGCTCGCCGAGTTCAGCAGCAGGCGCGGCGTGCCGATCGCATTGGCCGCGACGACGACCACCCTCGCCGATTCGAGGTGCTCGCCGCCGTCCCGGTCGATCCAGGTCGCGCCGGTCGCGAGCCCTCGTGCGTCGGTCTCGATCCGGCGGACGCGGGCGCCCGTCACGAGCCGCGCGCCCAGGGCGATCGCCTTGGGCCAGTGGGTCAGGTCGGTCGAGGCCTTGGCGCCCTCGTTGCAGCCCTGCTGGCAGGTACTCCGCTGGACGCACGGTCGGCGGCCGTCGTACGCGACCGAGTTGATCGCGTTGAACTCCGGCCACCAGTGCCAGCCCAGCTTCGTCTGGCCGCGTGCCACCTTGAGCCCGGCCGAGCCGATCGGGAGCGGCGGCATCGGCACGTCGTCGCTGTCGGGCGGATAGGCCGGATCGCCCGGCAGCCCGGACACGCCGAACTGTCGGTCGGTCCGGTAGAAGTAGGGCAGCAACTCGAAATAGTCGATCGGCCAGTCGTCGGCGACGCCATCGAGCGAGCGGACACGGAAGTCCGATGGGAGGGCCCGCGGCCATGCCCCCGCGAAGATGATCGTGGAACCGCCGACCGCGTTGTACATGAGCGGCGAGACCGGCGTGTCGTCCTCGACGATCGGGTAGTCAGCCGCGAGCCCCCGGATGTTCGGGCTGGTGGCCCAGTCCTTGCGGGCCTTCAGCTCCCAGTCCAGCTTGTTGCCCGGGTAGTCCGCGCGATCGAGCCAGTCGCCCTGCTCCAGGCACACGACGGAGAACCCGGCCTGGGCCAGGCGGAGCGCCACGACACCGCCGGACGCGCCGGCGCCGACGATCAGGACGTCCGCAGGCTCGCTGGCCATCGATGACTCCTCCGACGACGGATGTGGACCGATCGAGACGACGTCAGGACGTCGTCGAGCCGCCCGCATGGCGGCCGATAGCAAAGGTTCTCTATCGCCCCCGACGATACCAGCCGGATGAGCCTCGCGTGCGGTCGGTCAGGAGCGGACGAGGACCGGCGCAGCCGTGTCCGAGCGCAGACCGACCTCGGTCAGGACCTGGGTCAGGAACGCGCGTTCCGCATCGTCGAGCGGCAGGAGCGGCCGGCGGACGTGGGCGGCCTCGAGCACGCCGAGGATCCGCAGGCACTCCTTGAGCCGGACCCGGTAGTCGCCGACCGGCGCCGCGAAGACGACGTCGGCGAGTCGCTGCACGCGCCGGCCGAGCGCCCGGGCATCGTCGATGCGGCCGGCGTTCCAGGCGTCGATCATGTCGACCTGCTCGCGGGTCATGACCGCGCCGAACCCGATCAGGGCACCGGTCGCGCCCAGCACGAACGACTCGAGGATGAAGTTGTCATTGCCGGTCAGCATCGTGATCGGCCGCGGCAGGTCGGCGATGAGGTCGACCGTGTCGACGAACCGGCGGGCGTCGAACGAGGCCTCCTTGATCGCCACGACCCCTTCGACCGAGGCCATCGCCCGGAGCGTGTCGGGGGCGAAGTTCAGGCCGGCGAGGGCCGGCTGCAGCTGGAACAGGATCATCGGCAAGCCGACCTCGGCGATCGCCTCGTGATAGGCGACCGGGACGCGCGGGTCGAGCGGCTCGCTCAGGTAGGCGGGGATCGGGAACACGAGCAGCGCGTCGGCGCCCGCGGCCTTGAAGTCCTTCGCCTGACGCACGGCCGCGTCGGTCGATGGCCCGGCGAGGCCGGCAACGATCGGCAGGTCGGTCACGTCCCCGACGATCTGCAGGATCCGCACCTTCTCGTCATGGGTGAGGTGCGGTCCCTCCCCGGTGTCGACGTTGATCGCCAGGGCAACCGGTCCCTGGGCCGCGACCCAGGCGATGTACGACCGCAAGCCGGCCTCGTCGATGCTGCCGTCGGCATGCATCGGGAGCACGGTCGCCGGGATCAGGCCGTTCAGGTCGAGTGTCATCGCGTCTGGCAACCTCGCGTCGGGGGGCTCGTCGCCGCCATCTTAGGCCGTGCAGGGCAGCGGTTCAGTTGACGACCTCGTACCCCTGGATCTCCATCCCCGTGTGGAGCGCCTCGAGTGACGGCTGCAGCGAGCGGTGGATGTCCGAGTTCCGCCAGGCCGCCGAGCCCTCCGCGTCCGCGAAGCGCAGCACCATCTGGTAGCGGGTCTCGCTCTCCGCCTCGCGCAGGAGTTCGGCGCCCAGGAAGCCCGGGCTTCCCGCCATCGCGGGGCGGTACTCGTCGGCGAAGAACCGTTCGAAATCGCCGGTCCGGTCCGGCCGGACGGCGAAGGTGATGTGGCGTTCGATCACGTCTGGCCTCGTCTATGGGCACGCGTCGGGCTGTGGGGTCCTGCGACCCCTATCCTAGAGGGGCTGACCGTCACACGAGGCCGAGACCGCATGAACATCCGGGGCAGCCGCACGCTCGACGCCCCACGCTCCGCGGTGTTCGACGCGATCATGGATCCCGACGTGCTCCTCGCGGTCATCCCCGGTTGCGACGAGATCGAGCGGATCGACGACGCGGAGTTCCATGGCCGGATCTCGTTGCGCCTGCCGGGCGTGGTCGGGACCTATCGGACCGTGGTGCGGGTGGCCGAGGCCGATCGGCCGAGCGCCGGGACGCTGGAGGGCACCGTGGTCGGCACGCTCGGCACGATCGAGGGCCACGCGACGTTCCGCCTCACCGACGCGGATGGGCGAACCACCGTCGATTACGACGGGACCGCCACGATCGGCGGCCCGCTGGCCCGGCTCGACTCGCGGTTCGTGGAGGGGCTGGCCGGCTCGCTCGTCGGCCAGGGCCTCGACCGGCTCGACGCCCGTCTGCAGATCGACCGGACGTCCGGCGCGGCAGCCGCGGATCCCGCCGTGTCCGGCGAGGCGCGACGGTGACCGTCCAGACCCACCTCCTCCCCCACTCGCTGTCAGAGGCATTGGATCTCGTCGACCGCCACGGCCCGACGTTGCTCGTGATGGCCGGCGGCACGGTCGCGATGCCGCTCATCAACGAGGGCATCTCACTCCCCGAGGCGGTGATGGGGTTGCGCCGGGCCGGCCTGGACGGGCTGACGCGGACCGACGGCTCACTGCGGATCGGTGCCACGACCACGTTGACGCAGCTGGCGGACCAGGACGACGTCCCGCTGCTCCGCGAGGCGGCGCGCCGCACCGCCAGCTGGTCCGTCCGCAACCTGGCGACGGTCGGGGGCAACCTGTTCACGCCGCCGCCCGGGGGCGATGTGGCGGTCGCGCTGCTCGCCCTCGATGCCACCGTCACGCTGGCGAGCACGAGGGGCGAGCGGGCCGTGGCCCTCGCCGACTTCTTCACCGGGTTCATGACGACCGGGCTCGCCGCCGACGAGCTGCTCGTCTCGATCGAGGTGCCGATCCGGGACGACCCCGCCACGTTCATCAAGTTCGGCCGCAAGCACGCCAACACGCCGGCCGTCGTGGCGGTGGCGGTCCGGGTCGCCTGGGGCGGCGGGCGGGTCTCGGATGCGCGGATCGCGCTCGGGGCCGCCGGGCCGCACCCCATCCGGGCGAGCGCGGCCGAGCGTGGGCTGGTCGGGACGAGCCTGGGCCGCGACGACATCGCGGCGGCGGCCGAGGCGGCGGTCGCGTCGTCGGAGCCGTTCACCGATGCCATCGCGACCGACTGGTACCGGCGACGGATGGTCGGCGTCTTCGTGGCGCGCGCCCTCGAGCAGCTGACGCCCGACGCAACGACGGGGGATCGCTAGCGTGGCGTCGACGATCGTCACATTCGAGTTGGGCGACCGCGAGGTCGAGGTCATGGTTGCGCCGATGACCACGCTCCAGGCCGTCCTGCGGACCCAGCTCGGTGCAACGGCCACCAAAGAGGGCTGCCGGCAGGGCGGCTGCGGGAGCTGCACCGTGCTGGTCGACGGTGAGCCGATGCCTTCCTGTCTCCTCCCGGTCGAGGACGTCGCGGGCCGGCGCGTGACCACGCTCGAGACCATCTCGCCGGCCGAGGGCGTCGACCCCATCCAGCAGGCATTCATCGATGACCACGGGTTCCAGTGCGGCTACTGCACCCCTGGGATGGTCATGATCGCCACTGCCCTGCTCGATCGCGATCCGGCCCCGACGACCGACGCCATCAAGGAGGCCATCGCCGGCAACATCTGCCGCTGCACTGGCTACACGCCCATCATCGCGGCCATCGAGGACGCGGCGGCCGCACGCCGCGACGGAGCGCCGACCCGATGACGATCGAGCCCCTCAACGTCGTCGGACATTCGGTCGACCGGAGCGACGGCGTCGGCCACGTGACCGGTCGGACCGTGTTCACGGCCGACCGCACGTTCCCGGGCATGCTCCACCTCAAGATGGTCCGCAGCCCGTTCCACCACGCGCGGGTCCGGGGCATCGACCTCTCCGAGGCCGAGCGCGTCCCTGGGTTCGTCCGGGCGCTGACCGCCGCGGACGTCCCGCACAACACCTACACGGTCCTCTCCCTGATCGGCGTCGAGCCGGAGGAGGAGTTCGTCCTCGCCGAGGATCGCGTCCGGTTCCAGGGCGAGGCCATCGTGGCGATCCTGGCCGAGACCGAGGCCGCGGCCTGGGAGGCCGTGTCAAAGGTCCGCCTGGACCTCGAGGAGCTGCCCGCGGTCTTCGATGTCGAGGAAGCGCTCGCGCCCGACGCCCCGATCGTGACCCACTGGGGCAACAACACGTTCATGTACGAGGGGCATCCCTGTCGGCGGGTCCGTCTCGGCGACGTCGAGGCCGCGTTCCGCGAGGCCGCCCACATCGTCGAGGGCGTGTACGACACCAGCCCGATCGAGCACGCCCCGGTCGAGACTACCGGCTGCATCGCCGTGCCCGAGGCCAACGGGCGTTTGACGGTCTACACGAACACGCAGGCGCTCTACTTCAGCCTCGACAACACCTCGATCATCCTCCAGGTGCCCGGCAACAAGCTCCACTTCGTCGGTGGAACGGTCGGCGGCGGATTCGGGGGCAAGGTCGACGTCATCGTCGAACCCATCGCCGCGTTGGCGGCGATGAAGACCGGCCGACCGGTGCGCTACGTCTACAGCCGCTCGGAGGAGATGCAGGTCTCGTCCACCCGCAGCGCCTGGCGGATCTACATGAAGGACGGCGTCGCCAGCGACGGACGGATCATCGCCCGCAAGGTCACGAGCTACGCGGACTCCGGGGCCTACAGCCGCCAGACGCCCTACGCGCTCACCAAGCACGCGGCGAACGCCGCCGGGCCGTACGCCATCCCCAATGTCTCGATCGACGCGTACTGCGTCTACACGAACCGGCAGCCGACGAGCGCCATGCGCGGCTTCGGCATCACGATGGCGTCGTTCGCGCTCGAGGTCCAGATGGACAAGATCGCCGAGCGGGTCGGGATCGATCAGTGGACCGTGCGGTTCATCAACGCCTACCACGACGGCGACGTGAAGCCGCATCGCAAGCTCGTCGAGGACGCGACCCTCATCGAGACCATGCAGGCGGCGGCGGCGCTCGTCGGACACGAGCTGCCGGCCGAGTTCCGCGCGATGACATCCGCCCCCCGCGACGGCGGCCCAAGCGACGGGAGCACCTGACCGTGGCCAAGCTGCGCGGGACCGGCATCGCGGCGGTCAACTACCCGACCGGCATGAACCTCGGCGGCGACCCGTCGCAGGCGCTCATCCACGCCACGACCAGTGGCTCGTTCGTCGTCTCGCTGTCGGCCACGGACCTGGGCCAGGGGCTGCGGACCGTCATCGGCCAGATCGCCGCGGAGACGCTCGGCGTCGCATACGAGGAGATCGTCGTCGACACCGCGGACACCGACACCGGGCCGCACGACATGGGCACGTTCGCGAGCCGGGCTACGCACCGCGTCGGGAACGCCGTGATCGCCGCCGCGCTCGAGGCCCGCCGGGCGCTGCTCGAGGTGGCCGCCGAGGAACTCGAGGCGCCGGTCGACGAGCTCGAGACGGATGGACGGGGCAACCTCTTCGTTCGGGGCGTGCCGGCCCGCGCGGTGAAGGTCGCCGACATCGCAGCGCTCGCCCAGTTCAAGTACGGCCGCACGATCGCGGGTCGCGGGAGCTTCATGAAGCCGAAGAGCGCCGTCGATCCCGAGACGGGCGCCATGGACCCCGATTCGACCGAGGCGCACGCCTGCACCGTCGCCGAGGTCGAGGTCGACACGGAGACCGGCGTGGTCACCGTGATCAGCATCCGGAGCGCCTACGAAGTCGGGCGCCAGGTGAATCCCGCGCTCGTCGAGGGCCAGATCGTCGGCGGCGCCTGGATGGCGGTGTCGCACGCGCTGTACGAGACGACCGCGCCGTACTACCCCTCGCCCGACCATCGCCCGAAGGACTTCAGCGAGTACCTGATGCCCGGGCCGGTCGAGATGCCCGAGGTCGAGAGCGTCGTCCTCGAGATGCCGTCGTCCAACGGCCCGTACGGGGTCAAGGGCGTCGGCGAGATGACAGCGAACTCGCCGATCCCGGCGATCGCCAACGCGATCCACGATGCGACCGGCATCCGGTTCGACCGGTTGCCGATCACACCCGAGATGATCCTGCGCGGCCTCGACGCGCAGGCCGCCCGGGAGGCGCAGTAGCCCGCCCCCGTCCACGAATCGAAGCTGGAGGGCCACATGGGCCAGATCACGACCTGGGATGAGTTCCCGACGGTCGAGTACATCCCGGGCGTCTACCGCCAGACCGTGTCGGGCGAGAAGACGATGCTGACGCGCATCGTCTATCGAGGCGGCGTCGTGATCCCCGACCACAGCCATCCCGCGGAACAGCTGATGCTCATGGAGCAGGGTCGACTGTGGGCAAAGGTCGGCGAGGAGGAGTCGGAAGTCGGGCCGGGGTCGCTCCTGATCATCCCCTCGGACTGGATCCACGCGTTCCGCCAGCTCAGCGAGGAAGACGTCGTGTTCTACGAGTGCTTCGCGCCGATCCGGCTCGAGTACCTCATCGGGTTCAAGGGGCCCGATGCCTCGCTCGCGACGATGCAGCGAGCCCTGGCCGCCGATCCGGACGGCGGGACGCTGAAGGCATGACCATGAGCCAGCTCGACATCTTCAGCCTGGATGGCCGGGTCGCGGTCATCCCGGGCGGCAGTGGCGGCATCGGGTCGGCACTGGCCGAGGCACTCGCGGGCGCCGGGGCCCGGGTCGCGGTCGTCGGACGGACCCAGGAATCGTGCGACGCGGCCGTCGCGCGCGTGCGGGCAGCGGGATCCGAGGGCCTCGCCATCACGGCCGACGTGACGATCGAGGCGGAGTGCGATCGCATGGTCGCCGAGACACTCGAGCGATTCGGGCGGATCGACATCCTGGTCAACGCCGTCGGCGGCGGGGCCGGCAAGGTCCTGCATCCGGCCGAGGAGTACCCGCGCTCGGACTGGGACTGGATCATGGAGCTCAACATCCGCAGCACGGTGCTCCCGACACAGGCCGCGGTCCGGACGATGATCGAGGCAGGTCATGGGGGCGCCGTCCTCAACATCTCGTCGGTGCGTGCCAACCTCGGGATCAACGCAGGCTATTCGGCATACGTCGCGGCCAAGGGCGCGATCAGCTCGCTCACCCGCCAGTGGGCCACCGAGTGGGCGAAGCACAGCATCCGGGTCAACGCGATCATGCCCACGTTCGTCGACACGCCGCAGGTCGCCACGCTGCTCGAGGATCCAGTCTTCAAGGCCGGCATCGTCAGCCGCATCCCGCTCGGGCGGGTCGGTGAGACGACCGACATCGTCGGGCCGGCCATCTTCCTCTGCTCCGACGCCGCCGCCTTCGTGACCGGGCAGGTCCTGGGGATCGACGGCGGCCTCACCGCCACCCAATAAATTCGAGGAGTCCCCCCGCCATGCCGACCGCCACGCTCGATCTCGAACGCGTCACGCCGAACGTCTACACCACCACGAAGCTGCGCGGCTGCAACCCGAGCTTCGTCGTGACCTCCGGCGGCGTCGTGGTCATCGACACGCCCCAGTTGCCGACGCGCGCGGTCGCGATGCGCCAGGCCGCCGAGGAGCACGGGCCGATCCGCTACCTCATCAACACCGAGAACCACGTCGACCACATCTTCGGGAACCACTGGTTCCGGGGTGCCGGCGAGGTCGTCAATCACCGGGCGCTGTGGGAGATCTTCATGGACCAGGGCGCGGCGCTCGATCCGTTCGCCTACGCCCTCGAGGCCATCCCGACCGACGATCCAGAGGGCGCCGCCATCCTCCCCGACCGCGACGCCTACTACGCCGATCTGCCCCGCGGGACGGTGGTCTTCACCGGCGACCTGACGCTGCGTGTCGGCGACCACACGATCCACTGCCTCTGGACACCGGGCCATACGCCCGGACAGCTCGCCGTGCACGTGCCCGAGGAGCGGGTCGTGTTCACCGGCGACACGATCTTCAGCGGCTGCCAGACCTGGCTGATGACCTCGAATGTCGACCAGTGGATCGAGGCGCTCGAGCGGATCCGTGCCCTCGAGGACGTGGACTACTTGGTCCCCGGGCACGGCCCGGTGACGACGCTCGCATACGTGGACACGCAGCGCTCGGTCCTGCTCCAGTGGAAGGCCGCGGTCGCCGACGCCGTGGCCAAGGGCTGGTCACGCGACGAGACGATCGCGCGGGTCCGCTTCGACGACGCGTTCGGGCCCGTCGATATCGGACAGGCCTACATGATGGATCACATCCAGAAGAACAACGCCGGGTCGCTCTGGGACAAGCTCACGGCGCTGGGGTACGCGAAGGGCCGCTGACCCCAAGCCGGGTCGCGTGCCGCCGGAGGTCCGCTAGTCGGTCGTCCTGATCTTCCAGAACGAGTCCTTCTTCACGACCTTGCCGTCTCGAAACGTCCAGAGGTCGCAGCCCCGGACCTCGATCCGCTCCCCGGCGGTCGTCGTCCCGGAGAGGGTCCACTCGGAGGCTCCGCGATCGCCATCGACGAACTGGCCGTCGTCCCGGTAGCGGATGTCCGGGATCCCGGAGAAGCGACCGGCGAACGCGGCGCGGACCTCGTCGCGGCCGACGAAGCGTTGGCCCCACGGGTGCGGTCCGCGTGGCGCCTCGAAGACGGCGTCATTCGCGAAGTGGGCCATGATCCCGTCGAGGTCGTGCTCGTCGAATGCGGTGGTGATCGCGCGGATCACCCGCATGGCTTCGTCGTGTTTCACGCTTCTGCTCCCTGCGTCCAGGGCGACGGCAGGTGCGTCAGCGGCTCCCGGTCTGGCAGCACGTCCGTCTGGAGCGACGGGTCCGCCGCGGGCACGTAGCGCTCCTCGAGCCCGAGCTCGTTGAGGACGATGTTGCGCGCCTGCGCGATCGCGGTCGCCTTGTAGAACGCGATGGTCCGGCTGAACCCCTGGCGGCCGAAGCCGCAGTCGCTCGACAGGATCAGCTTGTCCGCCGGGATCACCTCCAGCGCGCGCCTCACCCGTGCCGCGACGACCGGCGGCATGTCCGCCTGGAGCGTGCGGTGGTTCACGACGCCGACGGCGACCTTCTTCTTGAGCCGGTCGGTGTACGGCTTGAACAGGTCGATCTCGGCCAGCTGGTTCTCGGTCGCCTCGACGGTCCAGACATCGCCCTTGAGCCGTTCGAGGTAGATCTCGATCGAGTTCGCGTACGACTCGCCCGTGTAGACCTTCTGCATGTTCGGGTTGCCCCAGCAGGTGTGGATCCACAGCTCGACGTCATCGAGGCCGTCGACCTCGTGGTTGAACGCCTCGACGAGGAAGTCGAGGAGCTCGGTCTGGTCGGGGTAGAACTGCGCGACGAAGTGGATCGTCGGCTCCTCGATCTGAATGACCTTGGCCCCGGCGGCCGCGAGCTGGCGCAGTTCGAGGTTCATTGCCGTCGCCATGTCCCAGATGAGCTGCTTCTTGTCCTGGAGGTCGTACTCGGGCGTGTGGCTGTCGAGGAAGATCGAGAGCACCTGCGACGAGCACGTCCCGAACTTGACCGGCTTGCCCGCACGTGCCTGGGCGATCCGCCAGAGCTTGGCGTACTCGAGCGGGTTGCGCGGGTCGTGCTCCACCTTGCCCACCACGCGCGGCCAGCGCCACGTCGTCTCGATCTCGTTCATCAGCGTACCGGGCGGGAACTCGAGGAGCCGGTCGCGCGAGCCCTCGTACTGGAGCTCCTCGTGCTCGAAACCCTTCCAGCGCTGGAGCGGGTAGTGGTGCCACGAGCGGCCGGCGAAGTCCTCGTCGAGGTGGTAGTCGCCGTTGGTGACGATGTCGAGCCCGGCGCGCTCCTGGTCCGCGATCACGGTCGAGTGCGCGTCGAGGAACTGCTCGCGGAAGTGGACGTCGAGCAGCGCTGTGTCGAGCGGCCGGCCCCACAGGCCGCCGTCGTACCAGCGCGGCCGCGGCCACGAGCCGGTGACGGTCGCCGGGAGCATCAGGTCCTTGGTGGCGGTGAGCATCGAGAGCGCCTCCTCGTCGAGATCCTGGTCGAGCGTCGATCCTAGATCGTCGACATGCCTTCGACCCAGAGCAAATGGCGAGGGGCCCCGAAATGAAGCCCGAAGCGATATTCGTGCGGGAATCGACGACTCCTGGCAGCTTGATACGCACGCCACATCGACCCGGCCTCGGTGAGCGGGAGTTCCTGGAGCTGGCCCGCATCGATGGCTCTGCCCGGATGTGCGGCTATCCTTGGTCCGTGACCGACGGTGATCTCGACGAGCGGCTCATCGCCAGCCAGATCGCGTACTACCGAGCCCGCGCCCGCGAGTTCGATGGTGGACACCACCACCCGATCCCGGCTTTGACGAGGGCGCTCCGCGGATTCGAGCCCCATGGCCGCGTGGTCGAGATCGCGTGCGGGACCGGGATCTGGACGGCCGAGATCCTGCGACATTCGGTGCAAACGCTCCTCTGCATCGATGCCGCGCCGGAGATGCTCGCGATCCACGAAACGCAAATCGACGACGTTCGAGTGCGCCGCGAGATTCACGACCTGTTTCGATGGGAGCCCGAGGAGGTGTTCGACGCAGCGTTCTTCGCGTTCTGGTTGTCGCACGTGCCGCCGTCTCGCTTCGCCGAATTCTGGGCACTCCTCCGACGCGCCGTTGGCCCACAGGGACGCGTCTTCTTCATCGATGACGACCATCGGGCCAGCGCGACGGAGGAGCTGATCGAAGACTCGCCCGTTCCAGCCGTGCGGCGGACCCTCACCGACGGCAGCGAGCACGTGGCGATCAAGAGCTTCCACGAACCCGCGGAGCTCGCCACCCGGCTTTCGGACCTCGGATGGGCCGCCGACGTGCAGTCGGTCGGGGACCGCTTCCTGTGGGGTATGGCGCAGCCGCACGGCACCCCAGGCGATTGACCGCCACTGGCTTTCGCGCGAGCTGTCGAACTGCGCGACGACGATCGACCTTGTCGACCGTGCCCGAAAGGAACGAAGCCGGGTGTACGGCTACGGGGACGTCGTGTTGGGGCGGTATGGGTCGCGCCCAACTGGAGGTCGCGCGGCTGGTCGCGGTCGGCTGCTAGGCGCGGCCGGCGGCGACCTCGTCGGCACGGGTCCGGCCGGCGAGACCGATGAGATCCTCGTGGAGCTCGAACCAGATGCCGTGGTAGCTGTCGACGCGGGGTGAGGCGACGTAGCGGCCGTCGCCGGCCCGGGCCGCCCCGACCGCTCGGCCGAGCCGGGTCCGGTAGTCCGACAAGCGGCGTGGGCCAGCCTCGGCGCCGGTGAACCAAGCGATCGCGTCGGCGTGCAGGGCAGCAAGGCGTTCGAGGACGGCCGCGTCATACGCGGGATCCGCATGGTCGTTGACGACGCCGGCGTCGGCATCGCGCAGCTGCCAGGCCGTCACGGTGTCCTTGACGCGGTGGTCCAGCGCGAGAAAGGCGTCGAGCGCCGCGGTGGCGGCGTCCTCGCCCCATGTGGCGCGGTCGGCCTCTAGAAGCGCCGCAGCTCGGGCGGTTCCCGATTCGGCCAGGCGGTGGGCTCCGGCGACCGCGGTCGTGAGCCCGTCGATCGCCAGCTGGTCGAGGATCGGTTCGACATCGGCGGGTGTCGCGAGGACGGCGTCGGCGACGGCCTGGGTCGGTGCGAAGCCCTTGATCGCGATCACCCGAAGGCACTGGTCCGGGCTCACCTTCCGCCCAGGGGCTGCGCCGGGTGACGGCTCGGGGCTCGTCCCCGGGCCGGCGGCGGTCTCGCCGATCTCGATGCCGAGCTCGGCCGCCCACGCCAGCAGTGTCGTGGCCTCCGGCACGATCTCGGTGGTGCCCGGGATGGCCCCCTCGAAGACTTCGCCTGTCCGGCCATCGATCGTGATGACCGCCCCGGCCCCGAGGATCTGCTCGCCGAAGGCGACACGGCCGTCCCGGACCTCCATCGCCGCGGCCCCGACGACCGCGGGGATCCCCCACCCGCGCGCGACGACCGCGGCGTGGCTCGCGAGACCGCCGCGCGAGGTCAGGATCCCGGCGGCCCTGGCCATCCCGTGGACGTCGTCGGGTGAGGTCTCGGCGCGGACGAGGATCGCGGGCTGACCGGCCTCGGCCGCAGCCTGGGCCGCCTCCGGGCTCGTGACGATCGGTCCGGTCGCCATGCCAGGAGACGCCGCCAGACCGGTGATGAGCGGCAGGACGAGGTTGCTCCGCGCGCTCGTGGTGGTCGGCGGGTCCGCCAGCAGCGGGCGGACGCGATCCACGGCCTCCGCCTTCGAGAGCCCGAAGGACTCGTCCTGGGCCAGGTCGACCGCGATCCGCAGCGCCGCCTGCGGGCTGCGCTTGCCGACCCGGACCTGGAGCATCCAGAGCCGTCCTTCCTCGATCGTGAACTCGATGTCGCACAGGTCCCTGAAGTGATGCTCGAGCTCGGTCGCGTATTGCCGCAGGTCGGCGGCGACCTCAGGCAGCCGTTCGTCAAGGACCGCGATCGGCTCGGTCGGGTGCGTGCCCGCGACGACGTCCTCGCCCTGGGCATCGAACAGGATGTCGCCATACAGCTCTGCCTCGCCGGTCGCGGGGTCGCGCGTGAACAGCACGCCCGAGCCCGATGTCGCGCCGCGGTTGCCGAAGACCATCGCCTGGACCGTCACCGCGGTCCCGAGGTCGTCGGGGATGCCCTCTCTCTGTCGATAGGTCCGGGCGCGATCGCTGTTCCACGAGCGAAAGACCGCCTCGATCGCGAGGCGGAGCTGGTCCCAGGGATCCGCGGGCACGTCGGCCACGGCGACGATCGAGCGGAAGCCCGACTCGAACCGCTCGCGACAGCTCTGGGCGAACGCCTCGCTCCCGGACGCTTGGGCGAGGCCGCGGGTCGTCTCCTCGTTGAGGCCCAGGTCGAGGATCGTGTCCATCATGCCCGGCATCGACACAGGCGCCCCGGACCGGACGCTGACGAGCAGCGGGTCCGAGGGATCGCCGAACCGGCGGCCGACGGCCTCCTCGACGTCGCGCATCCGGGCCCGCAGCTCGTCGTCGAGGTCGGCCGGCCAGCCGGTCGCGAGGAACTCCCGGCACGTCGCGGTGCTGATGACGAACCCCGGCGGCACAGGCAGTCCGAGGTCGCGGGCCATCACCCCAAGATTGGCGGCCTTCCCGCCGACGAGGATCTTCGTTTCGTCGAGCGACGCCCTCGGCAGCGCGTCGAGCGAATACGCGTGGGTCATCGCGCCCTCTCGAGACCGGCGTCCCGGAGGGCGCGCCAGACGCGCTCGGGCGACAGCGGGAGGTCGCGGATGACGACGCCGGTCGCATCGCGGACCGCGGCCGCGACGGCGGGGGCGACGCAGAGCAGGGCGCCCTCGCTCATGCCTTTCGCCCCGTACGGCCCTGGCCCGTCGCCGTTCTCGATGACATCACTCTCCATGCGCAGCGGCAGGTCCATCGTCGTCGGGATCCGGTAGTCGATCGCGCCGAGATTGCGGATCCGCCCCTCGTCGTCGAGGATCAGCCGCTCCATCAGCGTGTGGCCGAGACCCATGACGGCGGCCCCCTCGTCCTGGCCGCGGACCTGGGTCGGGTTCAGTGCCTTGCCGACGTCCGACACGGTCACGTGGCGCGTCACGGTCACGTCGCCGGTCGCCCGGTCGACCGCGACCTCGACCGCGGTCGCATTGAACTCGAAGAAGGCGGACGTCCCGCCGAGCGGATGACTCGGGTCCCCCTCCTTGCGCTGCTCGCCGAACCCGACCACTTCGCCGTCGCGCCTCGCGGCCATCATCCCGCCCTGCGCGAGGATGTCGGCGCAGGCGCGCAGGATGGCTCGACCCATGACCACCGTCGACCGACTGGCCGAAGTCTGCTGGTCGTAGGGGACGACGGTCGTGTCGCCCATGACGACCGCGATCCGATCGACCGCGATCCCGAGCTCCTGGGCCACGATCTGGGCGAAGATCGTCCGAGCGCCCTGGCCCATGTCCGACGTCCCCGAGTACAGGACGGCGCTGCCATCAGCCAGGAGGCGTATCCGAGCGTTCGACAAACCCGTCGTCGGTCCGGCCTTCAGGCCGACGGCGATCCCGCGGCCCCGGCCCGCCGGCAGCGGATCGCCCCAGCCGATCATCTCGGCCGCGCGCCGCAGGGACATCGCCCAGTCGCCGTCGACCCGCGTGTCAGCGGCGATGAACTCGTGCCCGCGCGGGGCGAGGTTGCGCAGCCGCAGTTCCACGGGGTCGATCGCCAGGATCCGGGCGGCCTCGTCGAGGTTCGATTCCACCGCCCAGATCTGCTGCGGGTTGCCGAACCCGCGGAACGCGGTCGACGGCACCGTGTGCGACAGCACGCTCCGAGCACGGATTCGGACGGCGGGCACCGCGTACGGTCCGTTCGAGGTGAAACTCCCCTTCCCGACCGTCCGGTCGGCGATATCGGCGTACGCCCCGATCAGGTAGTCCGCGTGGATGTCGCGAAAGACGATCGATCCATCGCGCCGGAACCCCGTGCGGACGTGGACCTCCGATGCGCCGCGACGGACCGCCTGGAACGTCTCCTCGAGGGTCAGGACGAGGCGGCACGGCCGCCCGGTCTGGATGGCCAGGAACGCGACGAGGGGCTCGTACTTGGCGTGCTGCTTGCCGCCGAACGCTCCGCCGGGATCCGGGGCGTAGATGCGGACCGTGTCGAGCGGCAGACCCAGAACGCCAGCCATGACACGCTGGAGCCAGTACGGGTGCTGGATCGAACTCCAGATCGCGATCCCGTCACCGTCGGGGGCAGCCATGAAGGCGTGCGGCTCGATGGCGAATTGCGTCACCATCGGGAAGAGGTAGGTCCCCTCGACCACGACCTCGGCCTCGGCCTCGGCGGCTTCGACATCACCCCAGCCGTAGCGGTGCTCACGCAGCACGTTGGTCTGCGCGAGCCGGTCGTCCGGTCGCAGCGACGGACCCTGGACGAGCGGTGCGTCCGGTGCGAGCGCGGCGGCGATCGTGACGACGGCGGGGAGCGGTCCACCGTCGACCCGGACGAGCTTCGCTGCGGCTTCGGCGACATCGAGTGTCTCGGCCGCGACCGCGGCGATCGGCTCACCGTGGTAATGCGTTTCGCCCACCGCCAGCACCGGTCGGTCCTGGAACTGGGGCCCGAACCGCGGCATGGGCTGGGGCAGGTCCGCCGCGGTCAGCACGGCTCGGACGCCCGGCACGGCCATGGCCGCGGTGGCGTCGATGGCATCGATCCGGAAACGCGCGTGGTCGACCGTCACGAGCTTCACGTACAGCTCGCTGTCGAGGTGGATGTCGGCGACATACGCCTGGGCGCCGGTGACCCGTTCGAAGCCGCCGACCCTGGGTGGGGACGCGCCGACGCCGTCGCTCACGGGGGCGCCCCATCCGCCGCGCGCTGCACGGCTTCGATGATCTGCTCGTAGCCGGCGCAGCGGCAAAGGTTGCCGGCGAGGCCCTCCTCGATCTGCGCGCGGGTGGGATGCGGGACCTCGGCGAGCAGAGCCGCGGCCGACACGAGTTGACCCGGGATGCAGAACCCGCACTGGACCGCGCCGGTCTCGAGGAACGCCTTCTGGAGCGGATGCAGCTCGTCGGCCCGGGCGAGACCCTCGACCGTGGTGACCGCCGCGCCGTCCGCCTCGACCGCGAGCATCAGGCACGAATCGACGCTCACGTCGTCGACGAGCACCGTGCACGCCCCGCACTCGCCGACGAGGCAGCACTCCTTGGTCCCGGTCAGCCCCAGGTCGTCGCGAAGCACCTCGAGGAGCGTGTGGTGCGCGAGGACGTCGACCGTGCGCGAGCGCCCGTTCACGGTCACCTCGATCCGGCGGGTATCGGTCACGCGACCGGGCCCCCGGCGAGACGCTCGCTGGCGATCCCGACCGCCCGCAGCCCGAGGACGTGGAGCATCGCGAGGCGATATTCGGGGCTCGCCCGCATCGATCGCGCCGACGGGCTGGCGTCGACGAACAGGGTCTCGAGGCGTTCCATCCGCGCGACGTCGGGCGCTGCCGGATCGGCGAGGACGCCCGTCTCGTCGACCACCAGCAACGGTCGCGGGCCGAGGCTGCCGTACGCGAGCCGGGTCACCCCATCGGGCGTCACGGCGCAGGTCAGGGTGACCGAGGCGAGGTCGTGCCCGCGGCGGCGCGTCCGTCGGAGGTGGACCGAGCCGCGCGGGCCTGTCGGCAGCGGCAGCTCGATCGCGACCAGGAGCTCGCCGCGCTCGATCGTCGTGACCCCGGAGCGGACGAAGACGTCGTCGATCGGGATCGTCCGGGTCCCCGCCGGCCCCGCGACGACGACCCATGCCCCGTAGACGAGAAGCGCGGGCACGGTGTCTGCGGCCGGCGACGCGTTGCAGATGTTGCCGGCCAGCGTCGCGCGGTTGCGGATCTGGACCGACCCGACGACCGCCGCAGCCTCGGCAAGGGCCGGGAAGTCGCGCCGGACACGCTCGTCGGCGGCGATGGCGGTCATGACGGTCCGGGCGCCGATCCGGAGCGCCCCATCGACCAGCGCGATCGTGTCATCGAGCTCGGCGATGCCCTTGACGTCGACGACGAGCCGCGGCGCGATCGACCCGTCGCGCAACCGGATGATCAGGTCCGTGCCACCCGCCAGCAGGCGGGCCTCGGGGCCGTGCTCATCGAGCAGCGCGACGGCGTCGGCGAGTCGGGTGGGTCGCTCGTACGCGAACGGGCGCATCGTCGCCCTAGAGCACCCGATCGACCTCGTCCAGGAGGACCTGTGGGGTCGCCGCCCGGACGAAGAAATACGGTCGTTCCGCGAAGCGGCTCACGAAGTCGGCCCTGGCCTCGCGCAGCGCGTCGGTGTCGACCAGCGGCATCGGATGGCCGGCCGCCAGCAGCTCGTTGAGCAGGAAGTAGTTCTGGACCGAGTGGAACGTCTGGAACTGGCGCTCGAACGGGATCATCTCGGCGCACGACGGGTCGAAGTTGCCGTCGATGGCGGGCACGATGACGACGTCGACGTCGCTCGGCTCGGCGTGGACCTCCCATGTCGGCATCGCGCCAAAGAACTTGTCGACTCCACGCTCCGGGGCGGCCTTGTCGGCACGCTCGGTCCCCTCGGTCCGCTTCTTGAGGAACGGCGACTTCGAGCCGACGACCGCCCGGCCGGTCTCGTCGATGACCGTGGTCTCGGTGGAGACGAGTGCTGCCCCGCGCCGACACGCCTCGATCTGGCCCATGGACTTGCCGTGGTTCGACTCGCCGCCGAGGAACAGCACCGTCTTGCCCCGGTAGCGGACCGCGGAGGCATGGAACGGATGGAGACCGACAGCCTCCATCCGGAGGGCCAGCATCGTGACGACGACCTTCTGGATCGGCCCGGCCGGCCAGGGTCCACGGAACGTCATCCGGCGGCCGTCGTAGGCGATGGCCTTCTCGTCGTCCCGGTGCCAGACGATGTCGGGTTCGGCGATGGTCACCGCAGGTTCGATCCGGACGTCGGCCAAGCGGTAGTTGAGGAAGTTCATGTCGTCGAGGACGTGCTCGATCGGCTCGGCCCCGTAGACATCGACCCGCAGTCGAGCGGGACCGGCCGACAGCTCCTCGGACAGCTGGAGCGTGGTGGTCAACTGCGCCCGATCGCGGCCGCGGCGCCCGTCGCCTCGCCCGCCGGGGCGTGGCTGAGGATCTCGACGCGTCCCGCCGTGCCGTCGATCGTGATGCGGTCGCCGGTCGAGATCCGGGTCGTCGCCAACGACGTACCGATGACCGCCGGGATCCCGAACTCGCGGGCGAGGACCGCCGGGTGCGAGGTCGTCCCGCCGGTGTCGGTCACGAGACCCGCGATCTTCGTGAAGAGGACCACCCATGCCGGATTGGTCATCTGGCAGACGAGGATGTCGCCGTCGCGGACCTGGTCGAACTCGTCCACCGTACGCACGACCCGGGCGATGCCCTCGACGATGCCCGGCGATGCGCCGAGACCGGTGATGAGGCGCACGTCCTCCGACTGCTGCTGATGGAAGCGGTCCGGGTAGCCCCAGTTGACCAGGTACGGGAACGCGAGCTGCGACGGCGTGACCGTGCCGACCCAGTCGCGCGGATGGATGCGGGCTGCGGCCTCGCGCTCAGGCGCGACGGCCGGCGACGAGCCCTCGGGCGTCGAGTGCGTCGGGGCTGCCGATGAGGCCCCGCAATTCGTTGTAGCGGAGGAACAGCACGTCGTCGGGCTGGTCGAGGCGCCCGGCGTCCACGAGCTTCCGACCGACGACGAGCAGGACCAGGCGCATGTGGGCGTTCGCCCCCTGGTCGATGTAGAAGTGGTGATCGGGGGTCAATGGCGCCATCCGCAGGTTGACGGCGTTGGCCGCGCGCATCGTCTCGAGGGCGTCGCCGGTCAGGCCCTCGAGGATCTCCTCGGACGCCGCGGCGATGTCCTGGCGCATCGCCTCGATCGCGCTCGGGAAGTCGTAGTCGGTGGTCAGGTACCCGCGGACGAGCTCGAGGACCGGCTCCATCTGCTCGCGGACCGTCGGGAAGATGAACTCGTGGCTCCAGACCGCGTGCCAGCCGAACTCGCGCTGGTACGGCTCGACCCGCTCGGCGATGAACCGGCGGCCACGCTCGCTCGCGCGAAGCGACCGCCCGATCTCCGACGTGCTCTCCGGCGCGAAGGCGGCGCGCAGCTCGGCGTCGTCGCGGACCTCGTTCTTCATCCGCCAGAGCGCCTCGATCGAGTCCCAGTTGCGATCCGAGGCCGAGTTCTGGAGGCGTCCCAGCAGCTCCTCGTCGACCGAGCCGCGCGTCTTCTCCATCACCGCCCGCAGGTCCAGCGTCGCCGACAGCTGGGCGAAGTTGAGCATCCAGTGGATCTTCCAGTGACGATCGTGGATGTCGATGGCGTCCTCGAGCAGGCACGCCGCGTCGGCCAGGCTCATGCCGTCGGCGGCGTCGAGCCGCTCCTCCAGGAACGCGAAGTTGCGCTCCATCTCCGGGCGGAGCCGGTCGCGCCACCAGTCCGCGAAGTCGCGGCCGTAGACGGGCAGGACGACGTCGAGGTAGGCGCCCATCGTCGTCGCGAAGGTCGCGTCGCGCGGCACACGCGCCCCGTAGCGCGAGCTGTACTCGGTCCCCTCGATGCGCAGGTCCGGATCGGCCGGGATGGCGGTCGTGTAGACGTAGCCGTTGACGTTCTTGGCCAGCCAGTCGACGGCGAACGGGGTCCCGAAGCGGCGGAACATGTGGTCACAGCTCAGCCACCAGCCGCCGATATCGAAGAACATCGGGCTGACCGGGTGCGGGATGTGCAGGTCGTCGTAGACCCAGAAGAAGCCCTTCTCGACCTCGGAGTCCCAGCTGACCGGGAACGTCTCGTCCCCCAGGAACTGGCCGAGGATCTCCTCTGTCACGGCCACGGCGAGTCCTCCATCGCGTCCCGAAACGTCAGCCGCGACTCCAGCGCGTCATCGATCATCGCTGATGATAGATGGGCGCGACGCCGAAGGACTCGCATCCCCCTGGCTCCCGCCGTCGCCCGGCTCCGCCGCGGCGCCGGCGAGGGTCCTCGCGACCCGACGCGCATGCTCGCGATAGGCGGCCTCGAAGAGCTCGGCCGAGCGCTCCGCCCCGACGATCGCGCCACTCGTCAGGACCGGCGGCAGCGCCCCCTGGTCGAGCAGGATGGCCGCGGTCTGGACCTTCAGCTCGTTGACGATCGCGGCGTTGGCGACCGTGGAGCCGGGGCCGATCGGCGTGTCCAGGCCATCGATGCGGACGAGCGCATCGCCTGCCGGCGTGCACAGGTCGATGACGATATCGGCGTGATCGAGGAGGCGCGTGCCGGTCGGGTGGTCCGGCGTCCCCGCCATCGACTGGGCGACCGACGTCACGGCCACGACCGGCAGGCCGCGGGCGCGGGCGCCGATCGCCATCTCGATGGGGACGGCCGTCAGGCC
Source organism: uncultured Chloroflexia bacterium (assembly GCA_963767165.1). Classification (GTDB taxonomy): domain Bacteria; phylum Chloroflexota; class Limnocylindria; order Limnocylindrales; family CSP1-4; genus SPCO01. The sequence continues at coordinate 462,284 of CAVYCV010000001.1, forward strand.
CGATGCCGAGAAGATCAGCATCGCGTCGCTCGGGCCGAACTGGAAGTTGGCGAGGATCACCTCGGCCAGCCCCTCGGTCCGCTCGATGAACATCGCCTGGCGCTGGCCATTGGCGCCGACGACCTGGGTGTGGAACGTCATCGAGAGCTCGGCGATCGGATGGAACCCGGGGTATGACCCGTATCGCGGGAACATCTCCTCGAGCGGGATCCGCGAATGGCCGGTCCCGAAGAGGTGCACGAGGCCGCCGTCGCCGATCGCGCGGGCGCACAAGGTCGCAGCCTCCGCGATCGCGGGCATCTGGGTGGCTTCGATGCGCTCGAGGACCTGCCGGGCCTCGGAGAGCCATGCGCCGGCGATGGTCAAGCGGTCCTCCCGGTCGCGTCCGCGAGGTCTGGCGGACGCCCTGCCAAGATGTCTAGACAGGTGTGCCATCCTAGGCACGCCCCGGAGAGTCCGTCAACATGGACGCGATGACCCCCGTCGTGACGCCGCGTTACCTCGAGATCGCCGACTACCTGCGCCGCCTCGTCGCGGCTTCCCGACCGGGCGACCGGTTGCCGTCCGAGGCAGAGCTGTGCGAGCGCTTCGGGGTCAGCCGGATGACGGTGCGACAGGCGGTCCAACTCCTGGCCAACGAGCGCCTGCTGGTGCGGCGCCGGGGCGAGGGCACGTTCACGGCCCCGCGCGTCGTGGCCCGGCTGCTGGGATCGCCGCTGTCGTTCACCGAGAGCATGCGGCGGCGCGGGTTGCGAGCCTCCTCGCGAATGCTCCACGCGGGCTGGATCGACCCAAGCCCCGAGGACCGCGCCGCGCTCCACCTGCCGGCCGGCAGCCGGGCGGTGGTCGTCGAGCGGCTGCGCCTCGCCGACGACCTCCCGATGGCCATCGAGCGCGTGGTCGCCCCGCCGACCTGCGCCGGCATCCTCGACGACGACCTGGCTGGTGGCTCGCTCCACGACGCCTTCGAGCGGCTCGGGCGGATCCCGACCCGGGCCCAGGCGCGTGTGTCCGCGCGTCCGGCCACCGACATCGAACGCAGCCTGCTCGGTCTCGACCCTGGCGGGGTCGTCCTGAGCGAACGCCGGACCATCGATGACCAGGACGGCGTCCCGATCGAACACACCGAGACCCTGTACGCCGCCGAGCGGTACGAGTTCGAGGCCGTGCTCCAGCGCGGCGACCACGCGGAGGTTTCGTGACGACGAGCCGTCACCTCGGCCTCGACCTGGGCGGGACCAACCTCAAGGTGGCTGTCCTCGAGTGGTCCGACCGGGAGGGGGCGACGCCGGTCCTGCTCGCGAGCGACACCGTGCCCACGCACGCGGAACGCGGGCCGGACGGGGTCGTCACGGTCATGGTCGAAGCCGGGCGCGACGCGATCGCGGTGCATGGGCCGATCGCCACGATCGGCATCGGCGTCCCCGGCCTGTTCGAGCGCGAGACGGGCGTGATCCGGCTCTTCCCGAACTTCCCGGGACCGTGGACCGGATACCCGCTCAAGGCCCGCCTGGAGGCCGGCCTCGGCCGGCCGGTGGTGTTCATCAACGACGCGCGCGCCCACACCCTCGCCGAGTCGCGGATGGGCGCCGGTCGAGGCGCGCGCACGATGGCGATGCTCACCCTCGGCACGGGCATCGGCGGCGGGCTGATCATCGACGGCAAGCTCCACCTCGGGACGGGGACCGGCGGCGAGATCGGCCACCAGACCGTGCTGGAGAACGGCCCGCTGTGCGGCTGCGGGAACCGTGGCTGTGCCGAGGCGCTGGCCCAGGCGAAGGCGATCACGACGGCTGCCGGCAGGACGAGCGTGAAGGACGTCTTCGCCGGCGCGGCAGCCGGGGACGAACGATGCATCGCGGCCGTGGATCAGGCGATCCGCGCCCTCGGCATCGCGATCGCCAACGTCGTGAACGTCCTCGCGCCAGACCGGGTCGTGATCGGTGGCGGCATGTCCGCGGCGGGCGACAGCATCATGGTCCCGCTGCGGGCGAGCGTCCACGAGCATGCGCGCATGCTGCCGCCTGAGCGGATCGAGATCGTCCTCGCGGAGCTCGGCCCGCTGGCCGGCGGGATCGGGGCGGCCCTCGCGGGCGCCGAGGGGATCTAGGCGGGTCGGTATCGCTGGCTCACCGCCAGCGCAGGATCGATCGCCGGTCCCAGTTCAGTCGTCGGGTGCCGTGGCTCAGCGCCAACGATTCTCGCGGCAACGACCCGACGGTCCGGTCCTGCGCTCTCGCTGGTGGCTGACGGCCAGCGGAAAGCCGCGAATGGGTCCGTTTCGCCGCGGCCGCGGCCCCAGCCGCCAGAATCGTTGGCTCACAGCCAGCGCAGGACCGATTCCCGCCCCCCGTCGCTGTCACCACGTGCCGGCCACGCAACGGATGTGCCCGGTCGCGCACGAGAGCTTCGCTCGGCCCGGGGAGGCGGTCAGCCCGCCGCGGCCTTGCGGGCTCGGAACTCGTCGAGCATCTCGGCCGTGCGCGTCGCGCCGCAGCGGTCCGCGCCGGCGGCCATCACCTCGATCAGCGCGTCCAGGGTCCGGACCCCGCCAGCCGCCTTGACCTTGACGTGCGGCGACACCGACGCGCGCATCAGCCGCAGGTCCTCGAGGGTGGCCCCCGACGGCGCGAACCCGGTGGAGGTCTTGACGTAGTCAGCGCCGGCGCGCTCGGCCGCCTGGCAGCCGCGGACGATCTCGTCCTTGGTCAGGTAGGCGTTCTCGAGGATGACCTTGACGACGGCGCGCGCGGCATGCGCGACATCGGCCACCGATCGGATGTCGGCCTCCACGCGTTCGTCCTCGCCCGATCGCAGCCACCCGATGTTGATGACCATGTCGAGCTCGGTCGCGCCGTCGCCGATCGCCCGAACCGATTCGAAGACCTTGGTCTCGGTGCGGTGCGATCCATGCGGGAAGCCGATCACGGTCCCGACGAGAACCCCGGATCCGTCCAGCAGCTCTCGACAGCGCGCCACGTCCGTCGGCCGGCAGCACACCGACGCCACGTCGTACCGGGCGGCGACGGCGCAGCCCTCCATCACATCGTCGAGCGTGAGCTCGGGTCGCAGCAGCGAATGGTCGATGGTCTTGGCGACCCGCTCGTACGTCAGGTCCTCGATCGTCAGGGCAGTCATGCCGCCGATGATGGCAGGCGCGGTCGAGAATGTCTAGACAACCTTCGAGCTCGGCTCATGACGGGACGACGTCGGGGAAGGGGTGGATGCCAGTGACCGTCGTGGCGCAACCATCGAGCGTGATCCGAGCCACGACATCCGTCACGCGCTCCTCCTGGACCGGAAAGCGGCCATCGCAGGCTGTCCCGTTCATCCGCATCCCGAACACGCCCGGCAGGGTCCACAGGTCGACGACCACGGGCTCGCCGGCCGCGATGGTCGTGACCACCGTCGAATCACTGTCGCCCGGAACGGTCATCACGAACTTCAGCTCGATCTCGGCTGTCGGAGGCTCGGCCACCATGTGCACGCGGCCCGGTCCGGGCTGGTTCTCCACGCCCTGCTTGAATGTCGCCCCGACCTCAAGTGTGCACGCCCCGGCGACGGCCGCGGCCAAGAGCCCGGCGACTACCTGCGGCACGCGCGCGGGCCGGCGCATCGTCAGCCCGAGGCTTCGGTGACGCTCCAGCCGCCGTCCACGGCGAGCGACTGGCCGGTGATCTGGCCGGCCTCGTCCGAGAGCAGGAAGAGTGCCGCGTCGGCGATCGCGTCGGCGTCGAGGAACCCGCCGGCGAGTGGCTGCTTGGCCGCGGCATAGGCCGAGGTCAGGGCATCGGACGACGCCCGGGCGGACATCGGCGTCGCGACCAGCCCGGGCTCGATCGCGTTGACCCGGATCCCGTGCGGGGCGTAGTAGGCGGCCATCGTCCGGGCCAGCGCGACCTCGGCGCCCTTGACCGCGGCATACGCGTGGGTCGCGAACAGCCGTGGCGACGGATGGCTGGCCAGCACGCTGCTGACGAGCACGATCGAGCCGCGCGCTCCCCCGTCGCGGACCGGGGCATCGAGCATCGCGCGCACGACCTCGCGGGCGGCCAGGAACGCCGGCGTCCCGTTCATGTCGAGGGTCTCCTGCCAGCCCTCGAGCGGGATCTCGTGGAGCGGTCCGTCGCCAAACTTCCGGCCAGACCGGCCCGCGACCGCGAACAACCCGTCGAACCGGCCGAACGCCACCCGCAGCGCCTCGAACGCGGCGACGGTCGCCGTCTCGTCCCGGAGATCCGCCGCCGCCCATTCGGCGCGGCCACCTGAGTCGGCGATGGATGTCGCGAGGGCCTCGGTCCTGGCTGCGTCGCGCGACACGATCCCGACATCCGCCCCCTCGGCCGCGAACCGCCGCGCTCCAGCCGCGGCGATGCCGCTGGCGCCCGTCACCACGATCACCCGGCCCGCGAGTCGATCACCCATGGGCCATGTCTACCACACGCGCTCCGCGGTCGTGCGGGCCCGGCCAGCTCCGACGACCGGCGAGCCCGGTGCCCCGGGCGCACGTGGTGGCGGAGCGTCAACGATTCCGACACGAGGGCCGTCTGCGGCGGCAGCAGCTCTACGGTCGTTGGCTGCGTGCCAACGCTGGGTCCGTTGGGCGTCATCCAGCGGCGCATCTGGGTGCCAGCGGTCGAATTCGTTGGCTCCCAGCCACCGCATAGCCGACAGCCACGACACAGCCGACCCACGCCGACGCCGCACCCGGCGCTTGCCAACCTCATATGGCTCGTGTAGATTATCAACGTCCCATTGACTATCAATACGACCATGAGGTTCTCGACCGCGTGCCACGTCAGCCACGGACTCGCCCGTCGCGCCAGGAACGCGTCGATGAGTTGCTCGGGATCATGCTCCGCTGGGATCCGCGCGAGCGGGTCGGGGCGTTCAAGGCCTGGTTGCGTGGGTCGCTGAGCCTCGTCCACCTGCACGTCCTGACCACCCTCGAGACCGAAGGTCCGCTCCCGATGCACCGGCTGGCGGACGCCCTCGATGTGTCGGTCGCGAGCGCGACCGGCATCGTCGATCGCATGGAGCAGCGGGGCCTGGTCGAACGGCGACGCAGTACCTCGGATCGAAGGGTCGTCCAGGTCCATGTCACCGACCCGGGCGCCGAGGTGTTCAAGACGATCGACGAACACCGGCGCGCCCACGTCTCGGCGATCCTCGAGCGACTGACCGACGATGAACTGGAGGGCCTGCTGATCGGCCTGCGAGCGACGCGGGCCGCGAGCGCCGCGATGACCGCTGAAGCCGCGGCGGCGGCAGGCGCCGAGAGGTGATCGCGCTCTTCCGGATCTACCTTCGCCCGTACGCGGGGCAGCTCGTCGTGACGATGGTGCTACTGCTCGTCGGGGCGATCGGCAACCTGACGCTGCCCGACCTGAACGCCGACATCATCGACCAGGGCATCGCCAAGGGCGACACGGACTACATCATCCGGACCGGCGCCCTGATGCTCGGCGTCACCGCCATCCTCGCGGTCGCGTCGATCCTCGCGGTCTTCTTCGGCGCCCGCGTCGCGATGGGCTTCGGGCGGGACCTGCGCAGCGCCATCTTCACGAAGGTCGAGACCTTCTCCCAGGTCGAGGTGAACACCTTCGGCGCGGCCTCGCTGATCACGCGCAACACGAACGACGTCCAGCAGGTCCAGACGCTCGTGTTCTTCGCCCTGACGGTGATCATCTCGGCCCCGATCCTCATCGTCGGCGGGATCATCATGGCCCTGCGGACCGACGTCCCACTGTCCGGCCTCCTCCTCGTGATCCTGCCCCTGATGGCGGCGGTCATCGGCATCGTCATGTCCCGGGCGATCCCGCTGTTCCGGGCGGTCCAGATCAAGCTCGACCGGATCAACCAGGTCATGCGCGAGACGCTCGCGGGCGTGCGGGTCATCCGCGCGTTCGTGCGCACCAGGCACGAGGAGGAGCGGTTCGACGTCGCCAACCGCGACCTGTTCGAGACCTCGATCAAGGTGAACCGGCTGTTCGCCGTGACCATCCCGACGATGACGGCGATCTTCAACCTCTCGACGGTCGCGGTGATCTGGTTCGGGGCGATGCGCGTCGACGCCGGTGAGCTGCAGATCGGCGCGCTGACGGCGTACCTCCAGTACCTGGCCCAGATCCTGTTCGCGGTCCTGACCGCGGTCTTCATGTTCATCCTCGTCCCGCGCGCGACCGTGTCCGCGGCCCGGATCCAGGAGGTCCTCCGGACCGAGCCCGCGATCGTCGACCCGAGCGAACCGATCCCCTTCCCGATCGTCGCCCGGCCCGGCATGGTCGAGTTCCGCGACGTCGAGTTCGGCTACCCGGGCGCCGAGCAGGCGGTCCTGCACGCGGTCTCGTTCGAGGCGAGGCCCGGCGAGACCACCGCCATCATCGGGAGCACGGGCAGCGGCAAGACCACGCTCGTCAACCTCATCCCGCGCCTCTACGACGCGAGCGAGGGCGCGGTGCTCGTTGACGGCGTCGACGTCCGGGCCCTGGACCGCGAGGTCCTGTGGGACCGCATCGGGTTCATCCCGCAGAAGGCCTTCCTGTTCAGCGGGACCGTCGCCTCGAACCTGCGCTTCGGCGACGAGGCCGCCACCGACGAGGACCTGTGGCGGGCGCTCGAGATCGCACAGGGACGCGACTTCGTCGAGGCGATGGAGGGCGGGCTCGAGGCCCCGATCACCCAGGGCGGCACGAACGTGTCGGGCGGCCAGCGCCAGCGACTCGCCATCGCCCGGGCGCTCGTCAAGAGGGCTCCGATCATCGTCTTCGACGACAGCTTCTCCGCGCTCGACTTCAGCACCGACGCCCGCCTGCGTGCGGCGCTCGCGCGGGAGCTCGCGGACGTGACCGTGATCATCGTGGCGCAGCGGGTCGGGACGATCCGCAATGCCGACCGGATCATCGTGCTCGATGCCGGGCAGGTCGTCGGCAGCGGCACGCACGATGAGCTGCTCAGGACCAACGAGACCTACCAGGAGATCGTCTACTCCCAGCTGTCGCACGACGAGGCGGCGTCATGACCGCGCGGCCGGGCGCGGCCGGGCCGGGAGCGGGCGGGCCGCCGCCGGGTCGGCCGGGCGGGCCGGGCGGGCGCGGTCCAGGGATGATGGGCATGGGCCTGCCGGTCGGCAAGTCGAAGGACTTCCGCAGCGCGATGAGCAGGCTCTTCAGGCAGCTGGGCCCCGAGCGCCCGCTGATCATCGTCGTGGTGCTGCTCGCGATCGTCAGCGTGACGTTCGTCGTGATCGGCCCCAAGCTCCTCGGCGAGGCGACGAACATCATCTTCGCGGGCGCCGTCGGTGCCCAGTTCCCGGCCGGTGTCACCAAGGAGCAGGTCGTCGCCCAGCTGCGCGCGGCGGGCCAGGATCAGCTCGCCGACCTCGTCGCGAGCCTGCCGCTGACACCCGGCGAGGGCATCGACTTCGGGGCGCTCGGCGGACTCGTCGTGGTCCTCGTGGGCATCTACCTGCTCAGCTCGCTGTTCGCCTGGATGCAGGGCTACATCATGACCGGGGTCACGCAGCGGACGGTCTATCGGCTGCGTCAGGAGGTCGATCGCAAGCTCGCCCGGATGCCGCTGCGCTACTTCGACAGCCACTCGCGCGGCGACGTCCTCAGCCGGGTCACGAACGACATCGACAACATCGGCCAGTCGCTCCAGCAGAGCCTGACCCAGCTCATCACCTCGCTTCTGACCATCGTCGGCGTGCTGATCATGATGCTCACGATCAGCCCGGTCCTCGCGGCCGTGTCGTTGCTGGCCGTCCCCGTGTCGCTGATCGTGGTCGCCCTCATCATCCGGCGGTCGCAGCCGCAGTTCGTCGCGCAGTGGGCCTCGACGGGCACGCTCAACGGCCACGTCGAGGAGATGCACACCGGGCACGCGATCGTGAAGCTGTTCGGCCGCCAGCAGGAGGCGATCGCGACGTTCAACGCGGAGAACGACAAGCTCTACGAGGCGAGCTATCGGGCCCAGTTCATCTCGGGGATCATCCAGCCCGCGATGACCCTCATCTCGAACCTGAACTACGTTGCGATCGCGGTCATCGGCGGCCTGCGCGTCGCGAGCGGCCAGCAGAGCCTTGGCGACATCGTGGCGTTCATCCAGTACTCGCGCCAGTTCACGTTCCCGATCATCCAGACCGCGAGCATCGTCAACGTGCTGCAGTCCGCGGCGGCCTCGGCCGAGCGCGTGTTCGAGCTGCTCGACGAGGCCGAGGAGATCCCCGACCCGGTCGCGCCGGCCACGATCGCGGGCACCGAGGGCGCCGTCGCCTTCGAGGACGTGTCCTTCCGCTACGAGCCGGACGTGCCGCTCATCGACGACATGGACCTCGCGGTGGCGGCCGGCGACACGGTCGCGATCGTCGGGCCGACGGGGGCCGGCAAGACGACCCTCGTGAACCTGCTGATGCGGTTCTACGAGCTCGACGGCGGGCGGATCACGATCGACGGGATCGACACCCGCGACCTGACGCGCGACGAGCTGCGGCGGACGTTCGGGATGGTCCTCCAGGACACGTGGCTGTTCCACGGCACGATCCGCGAGAACATCGCCTACGGCCGCGAGGACGCGACCGACGAAGAGCTGGCCGCCGCGGCCGAGGCCGCGCACGTCGACCACTTCGTGCGAACCCTGCCCGAGGGCTACGAGACCGTCATCGACGACGACGCAACGAACCTCTCGGCCGGGGAGAAGCAGCTCCTGACGATCGCCCGGGCGTTCCTCGCGGATCCGCGCATCCTGATCCTCGACGAGGCGACCAGCTCGGTCGACACCCGGACCGAGGTCCTCATCCAGCGCGCCATGGCCCGGCTCATGCAGGGCCGCACGACGTTCGTCATCGCCCACCGGCTCTCGACGATCCGCGATGCGGACACGATCCTGGTGATGGACCACGGCCACATCGTCGAGCAGGGCACGCACGACGAGCTGCTGGCACGCGAGGGCTTCTACTACGACCTGTACCAGTCCCAGTTCGTGGAGGCCTTCGCCGAGGCCAGCTGACCTAGTCTGTCCCCGGCGGATCACGTGGCTCGTGGCATTTCCGGCGGATCGCCTGTTCCAGTCGACGTCGGAGCCGGGCCGGTCGGGGATCTCGGGCGCCAGATGGCACGCGTCTGCGCCGATCGGGGCTGGAGAGTGCTCCCGCCCGATCGACGTTCGTCGACTGGAACCTCGGCCCACCACGGCCGGCTGCCCAGGACCTTCGCGGTCAGCGAACCGCTGGTGGCGGAGCGCCAACGATTTCGACGCGAGGACCGTCCGCATCCGCGCCACCTCGACGGCCGATGGCTGACAGCCACCACCCGCCCCGCTGGGAATTGCCCGGCGGCGCTGTCGAACCCTTGCGGTCGAGATCGTTGGCGCACAGCCAGCAACCTCCCCGGCGGGCCGGGCGATCCCGCGAACGCAAAGAAGGACGAGAGCTCCGCGAGCCCTCGTCCTTCGAGGTCTGGATGCCGGGTCGGTGACCCGGCAAAGGTGGTTCGCTAGGCGACGGTGGCCGCCGGGCGGAGGACTGCAGCCTTGCTCTTCTCGGTCTCGGCTCGCGTCGCCCACACCAGGCCGAGGCCCGTGAGGAGGAGCGTGCCGCCGAAGCCGGCGAAGAGGGCCGCGAGGCCGAGACCCATCTGGAGGGTCGAGGCGGTGACGCTGCCGACGCCGAGCTCGGCGATCAGGGCGTGTGCCGTGCCGGTCCAGACCTGATCACGGGCGATCGCCTCGATCGGGTTGGCCCGGTCGAAGCCGGTCCAGTAGCGACCATCGGTCGAGAACTCGTAGGTGCCGGCCTTGGTGACCGTGCCGTCGGCTGCCGTGACGTCCTTGTCGAGGACGACGGTCGTCGTGCCGTGCAGGGTGTGATAGGCGATGGTGGACATCTGGTACATGTACTCGCTGGCGGTGTTGACCAGCGGGTCATTCGGGTTGAAGTCCGCGGTGTTCACCGCATAGCCCCAATCGTTGGTGAGCTGCGCCATGATCTTCTGGGCGCCAGCGGTCTCGCCACGATCGACGAGCTGTCCGTCTGCGTTGTAGCTGAGCTTGACGTTCTGTGCGGCGCTGAACGCCTGCAGTGCCTGGGCTCCCTGGTTCGTCTTGTAATAGGCAAACCCGCCACCCGCGATGAACGCGAGCCCGATGACTGCCAACGCGACGCCGAGAACCTTCAGTCGACCGTTCATGATCCCAAACCTCACTGACTGCTATTGCCTTGGTGTTTCTGTGCAAGACCACAGTCACCCGGCGCGGTGGGTCAGGGCTACGGGCCATCACGACCAAACGGATGTGCCATTCGCGGCCAGGACGGGCCGAATGGCAGGGTCGCCCCGAGTGGGATGCACACCCCCGGTCCGGGTGGCCCGTGCCGGAGTGGTACTGCCGTGTCGCCGGCCAGGCGAGTTCAGGCCAAGGCGGAGGCGAGCACGAGAGCGAGCGCACCCCAAGGTGCGTGAGCGAGCGCGCGCAGGCTCCAACGCGGGCATGAGCCGCATGGCTGGCGAGCCCCCGGTTGTTTCTGGGTGCCGGGGACCGTACGATGCGTAGACCCTGAGCCGCCCACGTACGGGGCTCGTCCACGTTCCACCTCGGTGGCTGGATGCAAGAGCCCGCGATGGCCGGTCGGGTGCGGAGGTTGTGGCATGGCGACGGTGACGTTCGAGCACGTCAACAAGATGTACGGCGAATTCCAGGCCGTGAAGGATCTCGACCTCGAGATCGGCGACGGCGAGTTCATGGTCCTCGTCGGACCATCGGGCTGCGGAAAGACGACCAGCCTGCGGATGATCGCCGGACTCGAGGAGATCAGCTCCGGCACGCTCCGCATCGGCGACCGCGTCGTCAACGACGTCCCGCCCAAGGACCGCGACATCGCGATGGTCTTCCAGAGCTACGCGCTCTACCCGCACATGTCGGTGCGCGAGAACCTCGCGTTCGGGCTGAAGCTGCGCAAGGTCCCCAAGCCCGACATCGAGCGCCGGGTCAAGGAGGCCGCCGAGACCATCCAGCTCGAGAAGCTCCTCGACCGCAAGCCGAAGGAACTGTCGGGTGGCCAGCGCCAGCGCGTCGCGCTCGGTCGCGCGATCGTGCGCGAGCCCGCGGTGTTCCTCATGGACGAGCCGCTCTCGAACCTCGACGCGAAGCTGCGCGTCCAGACGCGCGCCGAGATCGCCAGGCTCCACCAGCGGCTCAAGACGACCGTCGTCTACGTCACTCACGACCAGGTCGAGGCCATGACGATGGGCCAGCGGATCGCGGTCATGAACGAGGGGCTGCTCCAGCAGGTCGGCACGCCGCAGGTCCTCTACGACACCCCGATCAACCGCTTCGTGGCCGGGTTCATCGGCAGCCCGTCGATGAACTTCGTCGAGGTCCACATGGACGGCTCCGGCGACACCGCCCGCCTGGTCGGTCCGGCCGAGTGGTCGATCCCGCTGCCGTCGCGATACCGCGAGGCCGCGACCCCGCGGGCGGGCCACACCCTGATCGCAGGGTTCCGTCCGGAGCACCTCGACATCGGCGAGGCCGGTCCGGGCATCGGCGCCTTCCGGGCTCGTGCCGACGTGGTCGAGTACCTCGGCAACGAGGAGCTCCTGCACATCAACGCCGCCAACCAGGACGTGGTCGCCATCGTCGGATCGGAGCATCGCGTGCGTCCGGGCGACATCGTCAACCTCGTCCTGCCGCTCGAGAAGCTGCACCTCTTCGACGGCGAGACCGGGCTGACGCTGGCCCCCGACGTCGCGGTGGTCGCCGCCTGACCGCCGATCCGCCGGACGGCAACGACAAGGCCCCGGAGGATCCCTCCGGGGCCGATCTCGTCGAGCATATCGTCGAGTCGCGGGTCATCCACCAGGGTCGCTACCTGACCTTCCGGGTCGACACGATCGAGCGGGCGGACGGCTCGCGGGCGACGCGCGAGATCGCCGGCCACCCGGGCGCGGTCACGGTCGTCGCGATCGACGGGGAGGACCGCGTGCTCCTCGTCCGCCAGTACCGGGTCGCGGTCGGCCAGACGCTCCTGGAGCTGCCGGCCGGCACGCTCGAGGTCGCCGACGACGGCACGACCGAGGACCCGGCCCTCGCCGCGCGCCGCGAGCTCGAGGAGGAGACCGGCATGCGGGCCGGCTCGTGGCGCTTGCTGACCCGCTTCTACACGACGCCAGGCTTCACGTCCGAACTCATGTACCTGTATCTCGCGACCGACCTGGCACCGGCCCACGGCGACCGCCTCGGACCGGACGAGGACGAGCGGCTGCTCCTCGTGCGGATGTCGTTCGAGACGGCCCTCGCGGCAGTCGAACGCGGCGAGATCGTCGACGCGAAGTCGATCGTGGGCCTGTTCTGGGTCGAGCGATCGAGACGCGCGCCACGGTGACCCCGAGCGTCCGCACGCTCCAGCCAGGTGACGGGGCCGCGATCCGCTCGATCATGGAGGCCTCGCTCGCGCTCGATGCGATCCCGGGGTTCACGGCCTCCGACATCGAGCGAGGCCTGGTCCGGATCGTGCCCGATCCCGAGGGGACGGTCGTGTCGCTCGAGGACGGCCGGATCGTCGGGTACTGCACGCCCCATCACGACGACCTGACCGTCCATCCGGCGTTCCGGCGACGGGGCCACGGTCGGCGCCTGGTCCCGGCCGCGCTCGAGGCCGTCCGGCGACGGGGTCTCGACGACCACCTCGTGCTGTACGTGCCACCGCACCTGCCGGGATCGGTGGCATTCGCCCGGGCGATGGGCCTGCGCTACCGCTCGAGCATGTGGCGATTCGAGCTGGCTGCGGAGCGATCCGTCCCGCCGCCCGCCTTTCCCGCCGACGTCGTGACCCGGGCCTTCGACCCGGCGGTCGATCCGGACCTCGACACGTGGCTGCGCTTCATGCTCGCGACGTTCGAGGGCCACCCGACGACGATGACCTGGACGCTGCCGGTGATCGAGCACATCCACGCGGCCCCGGACTTCGACCCGAGCGCCATCCTGCGGGTGTTCACCGCCGAGACGGCCGAGCCGGTCGCGTTCGCCCTGATCCGGGTCGACGAGCACGAGCCGGGCGTCAGGACGGGCGAGATCGGGCTGGTCGGGGTGCTGCCCGCGTGGCGCGGCCGCGGCCTGGGCCGCGAGCTGGTGCGCTGGGGCGTCGGGGAGCTGCGCCGCCGCGGGGCGGGCAAGATCGAGCTGTCGGTCGAGGCCGAGAACGAGCGCGCGACGACCCTCTATCGGCGCCACGGCTTCGAACCCACCATCGAGTGGCCGCACTGGGTCCTGCCGGTCGGCTGACCCCGCGCGCGAACGAACCCGCCCTACGGCCCCAATCGCGCGAGGGCGTCGCGGTAGAGCGCGGTGTCGGGGCTCAGCGCGACCGCGAGTCGCAGATGCGTGCCGGCCTCGTCGCGCCGTCCGAGGCGCTTGAGGCTCTGCCCCAGCGCGAAGTGGGCGTAGTGGGCCGACGGGTCGATCTCGAGCAGCGCCTCGAACGTCACCCGGGCGCGCTCGTGACGACCGGAGTTGTAGTACGCGCGACCGAGCGCCTCGAGGATCGATGCCTTGCCGGGCTCCAGGCGCGCCGCCCGCTCCAGGACGATGGCGGCCTGGGCATGGTGGCGGCCCGCGAGCAGCTCGTGGCCGCGCTGGAACAGCTCGTATGCGCTCTCGCGCTCATCCTCGGGGCGCGGCTCGAGCGGATCGGTCTCGTGCACGCGTCGATGGTGGCATGGAACGCGGGCGATGTCGTCGGACGCCTAGCCCTCGCGCCAGGCGGCGAGATCGACCTCCTGCAACCGCGGCGAGTCGGTCAGCCCCGGGATGCGGCCGCGCTTGGCGATCGGGCGGCCGTCGATCTCCTTGATGTCGCCGGTGAAGTCGATCGGCGTCGCGCCGCTGATGTACGAGCCCACCGCGTACGAATCGACCTGGGCGCCGGCCTCCTTGAAATAAGCGATGCGCTCGGGGATGAGCCCGCCCGAGACGACGATCTTCACGTGCTCGAAGCCGGCCTGGTCGAGCCGCGCCCGGACCTCCTGGACCAGCTCCGGGGTGACGCGACCGCGCTCCGATGGGGTGTCCAGGCGGACGCCGTACAGGCGGTCGCCCAGCGCGTGGGCGACCCGGAGGGCCTCCTCGGCCTCGTCCTTGAACGTGTCGACGAGCACGATCCGGGGAACCTCCGGGCCGACGTGCCGGTCGAAGGCGAGGGCAGCCTCGACGGTGTCGCCGAGGATCAGCACGAGCGAGTGGGGCATCGTGCCCGTCGGCGCGAGGCCGGCCAGGCGCGCGCCGGCGGGCGTGGACGCGCCGACGCACCCGCCGACGATCGCGGCGTAGTCGAGGACGTCGGTGATGTCGGGGTGGATATGGCGGGCCCCGAAGCTGATCACCGGCTCGGGGGCCGCGGCGTCGACGCACTCGCGCGCGGCCGTCGCCCAGCCGGTCGACTGGGCGAGCATCCCGAGCACAGCAGTCTCGTACAGCCCGAACGTGCGGTAGCGGGCCCGGATCCGGAGGACGACCTCCTTGGGCTCGATGATGTCGCCGTCGTCGAGCGCCTCGAGGCGCGTCACCTCCGGGTCGGCCGTGGCCAGGACGTGGCCGAGCAGGTTCCGGGCCTCGCCGATCCCGCACAGCACCGCATGCTGGCGCGTGAACACCTCCATGGTCACGACCGGATCGATGCCCTCGCGCTCGAGGATGGTCTCGGCGCGGGCGAAGTAGACGTCAGCCGAGTCCCCCGACAGGATCTCGTGCGACGGTCGTGCACGCTGCAGACCCATCAGTCGGGATCGGCTCCTCTCTCGCGCGCGTCGTGCCCGTGGGCCGGCGACACCGGCTCCGAGGTGGCGGCGAGTGTAGCGTATGGCTCCGCCGTCCGGCCCTGCCATGCCGAGCGCGCCGTCCTCGAGAGCGTCATGGCTTGACCGACGTCTTCATCCGGTGCGCGTGCATCCGATGCAGCCGGCGGCGGTGCCGGCTGCGCCACCAGACCATGATCAGGACCAGGCTGATCAGGGCCGCTAGCGCGAGGATAAGCAGGCTGATGACCCGGCCCCGTCCGAGTCCCTCGGCGCCCGACCATGTCGCGGCGGCCTCGCCGGCGGACGCCGCGGCGGCGGACAGGTCGCCCCGGGCGAATGCGTCGCGCGATGCGGCCAGGTCGGCCTCCGGGTCCTCGTCCCAGAGCCCGAGCGTCAGGAACAGGTCCGACCCGGCCGGGCGGACCGCGACGGCCTCCGTGTAGCGCTCGATCGTCTGGAACTCGGCATCGGCCTCGGCGATCGCGTCGTCGAAGCCGTCATCGCCCTCGAACGCCGTCCGCAGCGCGTCGGGGGCCTCGAGGCCCGCGACCGTGGCGGCCGACTCGACCGCGGTGCGCTGGTCCAGCACGTCGCTCGCGAGATCGAGCATCGCGGTGGCATCCTCGAACTGCCACGCCCGAAGCGCGGCACGGATCGGCGAGGGCAGCCGCCACTCGGCCGCCTGCGTCACCACGGCGTCGTAGCGGGTCCGCGCGGCAGAGCGCGCGTCGAGCAGCGGCAGGTCCTCGGTCCGGGCGACCCACGTCCGCCACAGGTCCTCGAACGACTTCCCGGTCCGCGCCTCGAGCAGGTCGAGCAGGCCGCGCCAGTCCGGCGGCCCGTCCACCGACTCGACCGGGCTGCCGGCCGGCGGCTGGTACGCCCCGACCCGGGCACTCGCGTCGGCCCACACGGCCTTCAGGGCGTCCGGGCCGGCCCGCTCCGCGATCGCCCGCGCGAGCGTGAGGCTGGCCGCGTAGGCGTAGTCCTCGGTGGCGGCGGTCTCGCGGCCGACGGAGCCCCAGGCATTGAGCGGGATCCGGGCCTTCTCGAGCGCGGGCGTCAGCTGGTCGCCGGTGGCCTTGACCTTGAGGACCCCGGCGGCCTCGAGGCCGTAGTAGGACGCGAACGCTTCGTTGGCCCAGCGGTCGGCCAGCAGCGCCCCGTTGAACCAGCCGTGAGCCGACTCGTGGAGCACGACGAAGTCGGTGGCGTAGTAGGCGACCTCGACACGGCCCGCCTCGGGGTCGAACAGGCCGGCGTAGCCGCCGGTCGAGCGGCTGACCGCCTCCTGCACCACCAGCGGGTCCCGGCGCGGCCACGGCAGTCCGATCTCGTCGCCAAGGACCGGCAGCGCCCGCTCGACCAGGCCACCGACCCGCTTGTCCCAGGCCGCGTCATCCGGCCAGGAGCGGATCGTCAGGGGCGCCGCCTTCCCGAGGACCGTCGGGCTGACGGTCCGGCTCAGGTACGCCCCGGGACGGTCCCCGACCAGGAACGCGAAGAACGTGAGCGGCTTGTCGAGGCGGCCGGACCGGAAGATCGTCCGGCCGGTCGAATCGACGGTCGGCGCGGGGATGGCCCCCTGCTCGACCTCCACCTGGAACCCGGCCGGGAAGACCACTGTCGCCGAGCTGCCGGCCGTGTCGTCGGTCGCGAACGCCCAGACCGGGAAGGACACGAGCGAATCGCCGATGCGGATGTCGCGCGTCGCCTTGCCGCCCTTGTCGGCGATGTAGAAGCGCAGCGTGTAGGTCGCGGTCTTGCCGCTGTAGATCCGGCCCGCGAGGTTGAGCTGGAGGACCGTATAGTCCTTGGTCTTCCTGGTCTCGTGGATGGTCGGGTTCCCGGCACCGGCCCAGGTGAACGAGTAGCCCGAGACGCCCGGCAGGACCGCGAGGAACGCCTTGTCGAAGTAATAGCGCTTGGTGACCGTGTCCTTGAGGTGGTTCGTCAGCGTCAGGGCCAGCGTCACCCGGACGCGGTGCTTGGTCGGCTGGACGTCGTACCGAGCGTCGCTGACGATCGTGAGGTCGGGCGTGGCGGCCCTGACCTCGGCGACCGGCGCGATGCCCGGCATGGCCAGCAGGCCGGTCGCGAACAGGAGCGCGAGGAGGACCGGGACGACCCGGCGGGACGCTCTCATCCGGTCAGGAGCTCCGGCAGCTCCGCCTCGTACCGGGCGAGGAAATCGGGGTTCCGGGGCGTTCGCCCGGTCTGGTCGGGGACCCGGCCCCCGAGCCAGATCCAGTCCTTCGACTCATCGAGCAGCTGGTCCGCCACGCCGAGGATCCGCGCGAGGGCGAGACCCAGCCGGTCCGCGCCGGCATCGCCGATCGGGACCTCGACCGCGAGCAGCGGGCGCTCGTCCTCGCTGACGCTGAACTTCGCGAACGGGAACTCGTCGTTCCAGCGGAGCAGCTTCCGGTACGACTTGCGGAACATGTCGCTGATCGGTGGCGCGTACTGGGCCCAGGCGATGATCGCGAGCGCCGGGTCGAGGATGACGGTCACGCGGAGATCGAAGCGCCGGCGGCCGTCGAGCACGAGGTCCCAGGAGACGATCCCGTCGCGATCGGCCCGCTCGAGCGCCTCCAGGCCAAGCTCGGCGAGCCATCGCTCGACGTCGGCCGGGCGCACGAGGGGCGCGCCGTGGTCGGCGGATGGCATGGCCCGCGGAGTCTAGCCGAGAACCCAGGGACCGTCTGCCGTCACGACGGACCCTGCCAGACGCGTGTCGGGCCGGTCAGCTCTCGAGGAGCGACCGCTTCCCACGTCCGGCTCCGGCGCCGGCGACCGCGGCGGATCGGGTGGCCTCGGCGGCGACGACCACGGGCTTGCTGACGGCCTTCGCGCGACGCTTCGCGGTCGGTCGCGGCTCGACGGATTCGCCGCTCTTGACCACGCGGCCGACGAAGTCGGAGCTCCGGATGTCGGCCGCGACGCGGACGTTGCGACCGATCCGCACGCCGCGAGGGATCACCGCCCGCTTGCCGACGACCGTGATGCCCGTGTTGAGCCGGCCCGGCTCCTGCTTGTTCGGGCGGTCCGGGAACGGGCCATCCCCCACGAGCGCCCCCTGCCCGACCACGACTTCCTTGTCGAGGATCGAGCGGTCGACCACGGCCCCCGAGCGGATGACCGAGTCGAACATGACGATCGAGTCGCGCACGACCGCCCCGACACCCACGCGCACGCCCGGCGAGAGCACCGAGTTGACGACCGTGCCGTCGATCACGCAACCGTGGCTGATCAGGCTCCGATGGACCTGCGCGGTCGGCCCGACCTTGGCGGGGGCCCGTTCCTCGGATCGGGTGTGGATGACCCAGTCCTTGTCGTAGAGGTCGAGCTCGGGATCGTCGGTCAGGAGCGCCATGTTGGCCTCCCAGTACGACTGGATCGTCCCGACGTCCTGCCAGTAGCCGTTGTAGTGGTAGCCGAACACCCGGGCGCCCGCGTCGATCATCGCGGGGATGACGTTGCGCCCGAAGTCCACGTTCTCCTCGGTGAGCCACCGGCGCAGCGCCTTCTTCGAGAACACGTAGACGCCCATCGACGCGAGGTCGCTCTTGGGCTGCTTGGGCTTCTCCTGCCACTCGACGACGCGGTTCTGCTCGTCCATGGCGAGGATCCCCATCCGCGATGCCTCCGCGAGCGGCACCCGACGGACCGCGATCGTCACGTCGGCGCGGTGGCGGCGATGGGCCGCGAGGAACGGCTGGTAGTCCATCTTGTAGATGTGGTCGCCCGCGAGGATCAGCACCGTGTCGCCGGGGTCATGCTCGAGGACGTTGGCGTTGCGTAGCACCGCGTCGGCGGTCCCGCGGTACCACTCCGCCACGCGGCCGCGCGAGATGTACGGCTGGAGCAGCTTCACGCCGCCGCGATTGCGGTCCAGGTCCCACGGCCGCCCGAGCCCGATGTGGTCGTTCAGCGAGCGCGGGTTGTACTGCGTCAGCACGACGACGTTGTCGATCTCGGAGTTGACGCAGTTCGAGAGGGTGAAGTCGATGATCCGGTACTTGCCACCGAATGGCACGGCCGGCTTGGCGCGTTCCTGCGACAGGATGGACAGCCGCTCGCCTTCGCCGCCTGCGAGGATGACTGCCATCGTTCGCTTCACGCGTCCCGCCTCCCCTGGCTCCGCGTCTGGACGCTGGTGCGCCGCCCTGCGCGGATGCTAGCACGGGGCGCCGTCACGACCATGAACGGCGAGGGCGCCGCGGTGTGAACAGTTGGTGACGCGCCAGGGGCGCCGGCCGGCTTAGAGGAACAGGCGCGGGTTGACGAAGTTGCCCTTGAACCGGACGGCCCAGTGCAGATGGGCGCCGGTCGAGTGGCCGGTATTGCCCTCGTAGCCGACGACCTGGCCGGCCTTGACCCTGCTGCCCGCCTTGATGCCGCCCGGGTACGCCGGCCGCATGTGGGCATACCAGGTCTGGAGGTTCTCGCTGTGGGCGACGATGACGATCCAGGCCGGGTCGGCGCCGTCCGCGTAGTTCCAGCCGATGTAGGCGACGACCCCGTCACCCGACGCGCGGACCTTCGTGCCCTGCGGCGCCACGATGTCGATGCCCGAGTGGAAGTGCGGACAGTCGCCCTGCGGCGGCTCCCACGAGAACCCCGTGCAGCCGAAGTTCTGGGTGACGTTGCCCGACATCGGCCATTCGAGCGTCCCGTTGTACTCGGACGGGATGCGCCCGGCCTGGGACTGGCGTCGGACGATCTCGGAGATCTTGGCGGCGAGCTGTCGCTGGGCCTTCGCGGCGATCTTGAGCGCCTTGGCCGCGTCCGCCTTGTTGCGCGCGATCTTGGCGAAGGTGGCCCGCTGGATCGCGAGGTTCCGCTGGGTCTCCTTCTCGAGCTTGCGCAGCTCGGCCTTGGCCGCCTTGAGGGCCTTCAGGCTCGCATCGAGGGACCGCTTCTGGTCGGCCGTCTCCTGGCGCAGGACGTTGGTCCGGTCGCGCGTCGCGGCGACGTTCTGGTGCAGGGCCGCCAGGGACTCCTGGTCGCGTGCGATCTGCTGGGCGAGGGCCTTGTCCTGCTCGCCGACGTCGATGAACGCGCTCATCTCGGTGAGCAGGTCGGTGAACGTCCCGCCCGAGAGGAAGGATTCGAGCAGCGAGGTCCGGTCGGTGTCGTAGGCGCTCCGGATCCGCTCGGCCAGCAGGGCCTGACGCTCGCGCAACTCCTGCTTCTTGACGACCTCCTGGGCGGAGATGACGACCAGCTGCTCGTCCATCGCGGCGAGCTGGGCGACCAGGTCGGCGTACTTGACCTTGACCTTGTCGATGGCCGCGCCCATCTTCGTGATCTTCTTGCGGACCGCGCCCAGGTCGGCGTTGATGCCGGCCAGCTGCTTGCGCGTGTTGGAGATCTCGGTCGCGAGCCCACGCTGCAGCGCGTTGAGCTCCTTGACCTCGGCCTTCTGCTTCGCGACTTCCTTCGCGAGCTGGGCCTGCTTGTCCTTGGCGTCGGACAGCTCGTCGCCACGGACGGTCGGCGTCGCGGACGGCGCGCCAAGAAGCCCCATGACGAGGGGCAGGAGCATCAGCGAGGCGACGAGCCGTTGGCGGGTCGGTCGGCGACGGCGGGCGGGCGCGGAGGCCCACCCGTTCGCGAACGCTGGGTCCGATCGGTCGGTCTTGCGGCCTATCACTGAGGCGATGTCATCGTGCGAGCAAACTCCGTGGTCGTCGGCGGGCTTGGGGACCCGCGCAGCGTCTGACGGCTACGCCCGCCGGTTCATCGCCGTCCAATCCGGGGCACACGGCCGCTGGACGACACCGGCTTGCGGGCATCATACCTCTGAAAGTCTAGTCAACCGGCCATGGCCACCCAGCCTGACGTTGGTCCGGGGTGGACCGGGACCGAGGAGCCAGACCCCGGGTCAGGCCCGGATCAGCACCGCCCAGAGCGCCCCGACGATCAGGAACGGCCCGAACGGGACGTACGTGCGCCGCCCGATCCGGCGCGTCACGAGCAGCGCAAGGAGCACGGCCCCGGCCAGGATCAGCCCGAACACGACACCGCCCAGGGCGCGCTCGCCACCCGACATCAGGCCCACGCCCACCAGCAGCTTGACGTCGCCCATCCCGAACGCGCCGGCCCCGAACGGGATCGAGGGCAGGTACAGCACGAGCGGGATGGCGACCGCTGCGGCGATCGCCCAGACGAGGTCAGGCCCGACGAGCGGATTCAAGCCGGTCAGGGCGTACACGAGCGCGACCGGGATGACCGGCAGGGTCAGCTCATCGGGCAGCATCCGCTGGTCGAGGTCCGTGGCCAGCCCGACGATCATCGTCACGAACCAGGCGCCGAACAGGGCCATCGCGAGGGGATCGCCCCAGAACCGCAGCGGCAGCAGCCCGAGGGCCAGGGCGCCGATCAAGGCGGTGACCGCGGTCCGCCAGTCCGCCGGCCTGCCGGCCGGGTTCTCCTCGTCGTGCTCGGGCCAACGAGTCGCGAACCTGTCCGCGGCGAGGCCCAGCGCGAATCCCGCCACGCCCAGCAGCGCCGCGGCGACCTCGCGCAGTCCGATCTCGACCTCGACGAGGTTCACGCCGTCCTGCGCTCGTCGACCGCGGGCGCGCGCGAGCCGGCCGCGGCCGTCAGTCGGTGCTGGCGCCCGCGAGCGCCAGCTCGACGAGCGTCGCGTGCGAGACGCCGGTCGCGCCGCGTGGCGCGAACGGCAGGGCCTTGCGGTAGTAGCCGGTCCCGGCGATGTCCAGGTGGACCCATGGCTTGGTCACGAACTCGCGCAGGAACAGGCCGCTCTTCACGAGCGAGCCCTCGGCACTCCCCGAGTTCTGGAGGTCACCGGTCCAGCTGTCCATGTCCGGGACGTAGTCGTCGATCAGCGGGAGCTGCCAGTAGCGCTCGCCGGCGAGCTCCGCGGCCGCCATCACGTCGTCGTAGAACGGCTGCGGCTGCCCGAACGCCCCGGTCACGAGGTGGCCGAGGGCCCGCGCGACCGCCCCGGTCAGCGTCGCGACGTCCACGACGTGCGTCGCCCCGAGCTGCTCGGCGTAGGTCATCGCGTCGCCCAGGATCAGCCGGCCCTCGGCATCGGTGTTGGTGATGTCGACCATCTTGCCGTTGAGCGCGCGCACGACGTCGCCCGGTCGCGTCGAGTGCGGCCCAGGCATGTTCTCGACCGCCGGGGCGATCGCAAGCAACGGCGTTCCGGGCGCCAGCCGCGCCACGGTCGCGATGGCCGCGATCACGGTGCACGCCCCGATCTTGTCCATCTTCATCTCTTCCATCCGGTCGGCCGGCTTGATGCTGATGCCGCCCGAATCGAAGCAGACGCCCTTGCCGACGATGGCCAGGTGGCGATCGAGCGCGTCGCGCTCACCGACGCCGCCGGAGCGCAGGACGATCATCCGGGGCGGGTTGTCGCTGCCGCGTCCGACCGCGAGGAACATGCCCATGCCCAGCTCGGCGGCGCGGACCTCGTCGATCACGTCGATCCACAGGCCGTGGTCCTTGGCGATCTGGCGGGCCTCGTCCGCGAGGACGTCCGGGCTGATGTCGTTGGCCGCCCGGTTGGACAGCGTCCGCGACATGTTCGCGCCCTCGCCGATGATCGAGCCGCGTTCCCCGGCGGCCGCCACGGCCTCGCCGTCCGAACCGGAAGGCGCGACCAGGATCAGCTCGTCGAGCTCGGGCGGGGCGGCCTCGGCCGCCTCCAGGTAGATCGACTTGGGGTCGTAGGAGCCCTCGACGACGCCTCGGGCGACGAGCTCGGCGACGGCCTCGGCCGGTGCCGAGAGCGCGTCGATGAGGGGCGCGAGCCAGATCGCCAGGCGCCCGACCGTCCGGCCGCCGAGCCGACGCTCCGCCGCGGCCCCGACGCGCACGACCGTCTCGCGATCGAGCTTGGCCGCATCCCCGGCTCCGACGAGCAGGACCCGGCCGGCCCCGATGTCGCCCGCAGAGGCAAGTGACGTCGCGTAACGCTTCGCCTTGAGTTCACCGAACGCGGCGAGCGCTCGAAGTTCGCCCCCCAGCCGACGATCGAACTCGTCGAGTGGTCCCTCGAACGCCGGCTCGTCGACGATCGGGATGACCAGCACGTCCGTGGCGACATCCCACGGCTGGTCGTTGACGACGCGGATCTGCACGATGATCGGGCCTCCGACACGTTCGTGTATGCGGTCGAGCTCCCCCGCCCGACTCGGATCCACGAAGGGCTTCGCGCAGTGTACCCGCGGCCCAACCCCCGGGTCAGGGCGCGCTCGATGGCTCCTCGACGGGTTCGAGCGCGTCGGTCAGGGACGCCTTGGCCCCCTCGATCGCGATGACGGCGCGGTTGAGGCTGCCCTGGCCGATGTCGGCCATGATCACCACGAGACCGCGTGCGTCGGGTGGCAGCTTGGCCCGGGCGGCCTTCTCGGCGTCGATCGCCTCGCGGACCTTCTTGGTGACCTTGCCGCCGACCGAGGCGAGGGCCTTGTACAGGCCGGCGAGGGCCTTGTCGTATGCCTCGTTGCGGTCCAGCCACTGGTCGAGCACGGTCACGTCGACCGAGGCCACGATCCGGTCACGGAGCGTGCGGCTCTCGACGATCGTCGCGGCTGCCTGGTCGAGGGTCGCGATCGCGGTCTTGTACTTCGCGGCACGCCCTTGTTCCGCGGCCACGCCCACCAGGCGGTCGTGCTCGGCCAGCTGGGCCGAGAGGCGGCCGGCCGCCGCGGCCCCGACCGTCAGCTGGCTCCACGCGGCATCGAGGCCGTCGGTCGCGGCCGGGACCGGGCGGAGCCCGGCATACCGCTTCCGGACCTCGGCTGAGACGTGGAGATCGGCCTCCGGGTCGGTGACGAACGGGACGGCCGCGAGGTTGGCCCGGATCGCCTTGGCCTTGGCCTCGATCCCGGCCAGCAGGGCGTCGCCCTGTGCGATGGCCGCGTCGACGGTGTCGGGCGTGCCGTTGATCATCGCCGCGAGCGCCCCGCGCGCCTGGGAGCTGAGGGCGTCGACGTCGTCGGCGAGCGCCTGCAGGTCGGCCTCGACCGCATCGAGTCTGGCGGTGACCGCGGCATCGTTCTCGTACACGAAGCCGGGCACGACCGGGCGATCCGGGCCGGGTTGCATCGCGGCCACGAGACCGGCGCCTCCGAGGGCGATGACGATCGCGGCCACGACCCACACGACCGCCGACGCGACAGGCTTGGCGGACGAGATGGCCGGTTCGAGCCGCGCGAGCGGACCCGGCGCCGGGTCCGGCCCGAGCGGATCCGGGGGCGGAGACGGGTCGGGCGCCAGCGGGTCCGGAGCGAGCGGATCGGGGCCCGTCACGCGGGTGCGACCCCATCGCCGGTCGCGAGCCCGCCGCCGCGGACCGGTCCTGCGAACACGTCTCCGCGGGTGCGCTGGTCACGGGACTTCGCCCGGAGGTAGCCGAGGGCGCCCTCCATCGGCCGCGGCGCGAACCCGAAGCGTGGCTCGATGACGTCGAGCGGCCCGATGTTGTCGAGTCGCAGTTGGCGGATCTGGTCCGTGGCCACGGGGAACGGGATCCGCAGGGTCTCGGCGCTCGCGGCCACCAGACGGATGATCGGCACGGGCATCGGGACGATGACGCGACGCTTGTCCATGGCCGCGAGGACCTCGCGCGTGATCTCGCGGTAGGTCCAGTAGCGCGGCCCGCCCAGCTCGAATGCGCCGCCGACCGTGGACGAGTCGGCGAACGCGGCCACGACGACCTTCGCGACGTCGCCGACATGGATCGGCTGGAAGCGGCTGTTCCCGCTGCCCGGCACCGGGATGACGCCGGGCGACAGTCGGGCGAGGTCCGCGATGATGTTGAAGAAGCCGTCGCCCTGCCCGAACTGGAGCGAGGACTTGAGGATCGTCCAGTCGAGCCCGGACGCGGCGACCAGTGCCTCGGCCTTGGCCTTCGAGCTCGCGTAGTGGAGGCTCGGGTCGTCCTCGACCCCCATCGCGCCCATGTGCACGAGTCGTCTGACACCGGCCGCCTTCATCGCCTCGACGACGGTCCGCGTGCCCTCGGTGTTGATCAGCCGCAGGTCGGCGCCGCCGCGATAGTCGCGCGGGATCGCGACGAGGTGCAGGACCGCATCGGTGCCGGCCAGCGCCGCGGCCACGGTCGACGGCTTGGTGACATCGCCGATCCGCGGCTCCACGCGGTCGCGCCAGGCGGCCGGCAGGCGTTCCAGGACCAGGTCGCCGGCGCTGCCCGTGCGCACGAGGGCGACGACGCGGTGCCCGGCGTCGAGGAGGGCCGGCAGCGTCCAGCTCCCGACGAATCCCGAGGCACCCGTGACGAGGATGGTGGACACGACCGCGGAATCGTAGCATCGGCGGATGACGAACCCTTCCGATGCCGACCGGGCGACACTCTCCGGTGAAGCGCTTCGTCGCCTCGTCGAGGCCATGCCGAAGGCGGAGCTCCACCTGCATCTCGATGGCTCGCTCCGGGTCGCGACCGCGCTGGAACTCGCGCGAACGCGCGGGATCGACGCCCCGACGACGTGGCCCGGCATGTCGGCCGCGCTCATCGCCCCGATGCCGTGCCGCGACCAGGCCGAGCTGCTGCGGGCATTCGACCTGCCGATCGCCGTCATGCAGGACGCCGACGCGCTCGAGCGGATCACCGCGGAATTGGTCGAGACCAAGGCCGCCGACAACGTCCGGTACGTCGAGATCCGCTGGGGCCCGCTCCTGCACGTCGCGCGCGGCCTGTCGCTGGTGGACGGCATCGGCGCGGTCTGTGCCGGGGCATCTGCCGCGGCCGCGCGCACGGGGACCACGGTGCGGCTCATCTGCACGGCGCTTCGCTCGCATGACCCGGCCGCGAACCTCGAGCTCGCCGAGACCGCGGTCCGCTTCCGCGACCGGGGGCTGACCGGCTGGGACCTGGCCGGCCCCGAGGCGGCCTACCCGGACGCGACTCTCCATGCCGCCGCGTTCGAGGCCGCCCGGGCCGGCGGCCTGCGGCTCACCCTGCACGCGGGTGAGTGGGGCGGCGCCGGGCAGGTCCGCCGAGCGCTCGAGATGGACCCGCAGCGGATCGCCCACGGACCGGGCTCGATCGACGACCCAGCGCTCTGTGCGGAGTTGACGGCCCGTGGCGTGCCGCTCGACCTCTGCCCCTCGTCGAACTGGCAGGCCGGGATCGTGCCGAGCGTGGCCGCGCATCCGCTGGCACGGCTCCATCGACTGGGCGTGCCCGTAACGCTGAACACGGACGACACCACGGTCTCGGACATCACGCTCTCTGAGGAGTACGCCAACGCCGTCGAGGCGATCGGCCTGACGCTCCCGGAGCTGTGGGCCATCGATCGGTTCGCTCTCGACGTGGCCTTCGCCGACGAGGCGACACTGACGCCGATCCGTGCCGCCTTCGATGCGTGGGCCGCACGGATCCCCGAGCTCCACGGGTCCGTCCCGCCCGGTCCGAACGGCCCTTGACGCACGCCACTGCCGGGCGCAGCGTTGCCCGAGGATCGCCGCCCAGCGGCGGCCGGTCCGAAGGAGCGACATGAGCCAACGCAAGGCCGAGAGCAACGCCGGGGCGTTCCTTGCTCCGACCGACGGGTCGATGATCCCGGTGCCGATGCGCACGCTCAGCGACGAGTACCACGACGAACCCACCGAGCCCCCGGACGACCGCGTCCCGGACCCGGAGCCGCCTGGCTTCTTCCAGCGGCTGCGCGACCGGCTCGGAGGTCGACCTTCAGCCCGTCACTGATCGGCGAGTCGCGGCCGGATCAGGACGAGACGGCATCGAGCGCGGCCGCGAGGGCGGCAGCGTCGGCGGCGATCGCGCTCGGTCGGTCGTCGGCCGGGAGCGCGTCGACCTGGGCCCGGGTCGTGACCCCGGTCAGCATGATGATGCAGCGAGCCCCGACCGCTCGAGCGGCGGCCAGGTCGCTGTGGATCGCGTCCCCGATCATCACGGCCTCGCGCACGTCACGCCCGACGGCCTCCGCCGCGAGCTCGAGCAGGCGTGAGCCGGGCTTGCCGATGACGAGCGGGGTCGTGCCGGTCGAGGCCTCGACGGCGGCCGCGATGCTGCCCGCGCCGGGTCGGAGGCCGCGCTCGGTCGGGTAGACCGGATCGCGGTTCGTGGCGATGAATCGGGCGCCGGCGCGGATGCAATCGCAGGCAGCCGCGAGCCGCAGGTACGTGAGGTTGGGGTCGAGGCCGGTCACGACGGCGTCGGGGTCGCCGGCCGCGGCACGGCCATCGATGCCCTCCTGGTGCATGCGCGTGGCGGCGGCGCCCGCGGTGACGACGTCGAGGCCCACGTCCCGGAGTTCGCGATCGAGCCCGTTGGCACCGAGCACGAGGACCCGGTGGATCGACGGCTCGTGGTTTGCGATGTGGAGGGCGGTCGCCCGCGCCGACGACACGACCGTCTCGGGCGTGACCGGCGCGCCCATCTTCGTGAGCCGGGTGACGTAGTCGGCGCGGTAGTGCATCGAGTTGTTCGTCACGTAGACGACGTCGTCGCCCTTCGCGGCGCGGTCGGCCAGCACCTCGGCGACGCCGGGGACCGGCGCCGAGCCGCGATACACGACCCCGTCGAGATCGACGAGCAGGAGGAGGCTCACCAGCCGATCGTACCGCCTCGCTCGGCCCGCCCGCCCCGACTGCGGCGCCCGGCCAAGGGATATGCACGATTTCGCCGCCGGTGGCCACTTTCCCCGCGTATGCCAATGGATGCATACGCCGAGGGGTCGGCCCGGCCCGGCATGGCCCGGGCAGGCCCGGGCCGAGTGCCGGCGCCAAGCCCGGCCTGGCCCGGCCTGGCCGCCGGCAGGGTGCCGGCGCCAAGCCTGGCACCCGCTTATGCATCCATTGGAATAGCCGGCAGGAGTGACTCCGGGGCGGAAATCGTGCATAAGCCACGACCGCTACGATGCAGCCGATGCCCTACAAGACCTCCGACCCGCTCGCGAGCACGGAGTGGCTCCTCGTGGACGGGACCAACCTGCTGCATGCGCTCTCGAAGTCGAAGGTCGCGGCACCCAGGGCCGCGCTGATCGGGCGCATGCGAGGCGCGGTGCCGGCTGGCGTCGCGATCGATGTCGTCTTCGATGGACCCGCCGAACCCGGCCTCCGCGGGGAGCGCATCGCCTCCGGCCTCCGTGTTCGCTACAGCGGCGGCCGGACGGCCGACGACGTCCTGCTCGGCCTGGTCGATGAGACCCGCGCGACCGACGGCACTGATGGCACAGCCGCGATCCTCGTCGTCACCGACGACCGCGACCTCCGCTACGCCCTCCAGCTCAAAGGCGCCCGGACCGCGCGAACCGCCTGGCTGCTCGGCCGCCTGGACCGGACAACGACACGATCCACCCGACCGCGACCGCCAGCTCCGCCCCGCCCACCCGGCGCCGACGACGGCGACGACGACGGACCGCGCTGGGAACCCGGCCGCGGGGCCACCGTCAAGAAGGGCAACCCGCGCAAGGCGCCCCGGACGGACCGCGGCTGAACGGCCTTCGCTGCTAGGATTTGCCCGTGACGATCATCGACGCCCTCGAAGACATCTGGACCAAGATCCTCGAAGTCACGGCGCTGTTCATCACCCCCGACTGGAACGCGATCATCGGGATGCTGCCGCTGCTCATCCTCCTTGGGGTCGTCGCCCCGTTCATCACGTTCACGATGCTCGGCATGCTCATCTACCAGGTCCGCAAGCCGCGCACCAAGGTCGAGTTCGCGGAGGGCCCGCGCGTCGCCGAGATCGGTGCCGGTGGCGACCCGATCTTCCCGCCGGGCCTGCCGTACTGCCGGCGCCACGGACTGATCTACCCGTCCGGCGTCATCCGCTGCGAGCGCGAGGGCGAGCTGCTTGCCGTGACGTGCCCGATGTGCGGCCTGGGCCGCGACGCGGAGATCGACACCTGCACGAACTGCGGCCTCGTGCTCAAGGTGAAGTCCCGCGCGATCGCCATCCAGACGTCCGGCCCGCGGCCCGGCGGGGCCGCGGCAGCCTGACCGGTAGCCGACCACCGACCCGATGAGCCTCGACGTCCTTTCCTCGACCCTCTTCTCGATCGGCGTGTTGCTGATCGCTCTCGGCTTTGCCGCGCACGTCGGCCATGCCGTGATGCTGGCCAACGGCCGGCGAACCCTCCCGGTGATCGTCACGTCCCAGCAGCCGGCGTACGCGGGTGTCGTGACCGGCTCGTTCGTGAGCGGCCAGGTCAGGGCCGCGAACACGGGCCCGACGACGTCCGCCTCCCCCACCCCGCTGTCGCGGGCCGCGATCTGGATCACGGCCGCCGCGTGGATCGTCCTCGGCCTCTCGCTGCTGTCGCGGGCGATCGTGGTGGGGCGCGGGCCGTGGGGCAACATGTTCGAGTTCAGCGTCGCCTTCGCGTTCTCGATGGTCGGCGGCTACCTCTTCCTGCAGCGCCGCTACCCGATCCGCTCGATCGGCTTCATCCCGACCGGGGTGGCCCTGGCGATGCTCCTCTACGCCTCGAGCCTGCCGTCCGAGATCAAGCCGCTCGTGCCGGCACTCCAGAACGCGCCGCTGCTGACGATCCACGTCGGCATGGCCGTCACGGCGTACGGGATCTTCGCGACGAGCTTCGCGGCCGGGGTCGCGTACCTCGTCCAGGGCCAGGGCGACCGCTTCTCGTGGCTCCCATCGCACAAGGTCCTCGACGAGGTCGCCTACCGCGCCGTCATCATCGGCTTCCCGATCTTCGCGACGATGATCATCCTCGGCTCGTGGTGGGCCTCGATCGCCTGGTCCCGCTACTGGGGCTGGGACCCGAAGGAGACCGCCGCGCTCGTTACGTGGCTGACCTACGCGGTCTACCTGCACGCGCGCAACCAGCGGTCATGGGCCGGTCGCCCGGCGGCGCTCCTGCTCGTCGTCGGGTTCGGGATGGTCCTGGTGACCTATTCGGGCTCGCTCTGGTTCAGCGGCCTGCACGCATACAGCGGCCTGTAGCCGGGACCCCACTCAGGGATGCGCCCACGGCGGCGGGACGTCGAGGGGCATCCCAGGACCGCGTGACGCGGGTCGGTCGGCTGCCGGCTCATCGGCTGCCGGCTCATCGGCTGCCGCCTCGGTCGCGGCCGGAGGCTGCCAGGCCTCGGTCGGCGTCCCGTCGCGGGGCGGCGCGAACGGGCGGAACGTGACGAGCTTGCGCTCGAACGGTCGTCGCAGATACGGGTAGGCGGCCTCGATCTCCGCGAACACCGCCTCGAGCTCCTGGCCGATCAGCTCGTCCCGCTCGATCAGCGCCTTGGCGAGGTAATGGACGGCCGGTTCCTTCTCGCGGAGCAGTCGCTCGGTCTCCTCGTAGAGCTGGTCGAGCAGCTCATTCGCGCCCACCAGCACCGGACCGATCGGCGGCGAGCCAGGTTGCATCGGGACGACGAGCTTCGTGGGGCCCATGGCGAGCGATCCGACGTAGTCCTCCGCGGCCTGCGTCGCGTAGACGAGGTCGCTCGACGGCCCGGTCGTCAGCTTGTCGAGGAACCGGTTCTCGACGACATGGCCCGCCAGGGACACCATGATCTGCGTCTCGATCGACTTCGCGTAGAGCGACGTCCGTTCCTCGCGCGGTCGCTGCTGGACGTAGCCGAGCGCATGGCCGCGCCGGATGATCGTCGCCTTCGAGATCCGGTGCTCCGGCCGCAGGTAGTGCGCGACCACCGCGTGTCCGGCCTCGTGGTAGGCCGTCTCCCGCCGGTCCGTGAGGTTCCACGACCGGATCGGCTGCTTGAGCCCGAGGGCCCGTTCGTCGGCCGCGTTGAGCCAGTCCTTGTAGGTCAGGAACTCGCGGCCTTCCTGGTGCGCATGGATGAGCGCCTCGTTGATGATCGTCTTGATCTGGATCGGGGTCCAGCCCATCGAGTCGTTGATGAGCAGCTCCATCGGCAGCTCGGGGTCGTGGGCCTTCCTGGAGAGGTAGTGCTGGATGATGTCGACCCGGCCCTCGGCGTCGGGCCGGTGCACCTCGAGGATCCGGTCGAGCCGGCCGGGCCTGATCAGCGCGGGGTCGAGGACCGCCGGACGGTTCGTCGCGCCGATGACGAAGACGAGCGGCTTGTCCGTGACTGACCCGCGGATGATCCCGAACCAGCGAAGGATCTTGTAGCGCCAGCGATCCTCGACGAGGTTCGCCAGTGAGTCCATCTGGTTGAGCAGCGTGTTGAGGCCACTCCCGCCGCCCATCATCATGCCGCCCATCATCATGCCGCCGTTGCCCTGACCACCGCGGTTGAGGCCGATCGAATCGATCTCGTCCATGAAGACGATGCAGGCTCCGCGCTGACCGGGCGGTGCGTACTTCCGGGCGAGCCCTCGGGCGTCCCGGAAGAGCTTCATGATCATCATCTCGGTCATGCCCCAGAACATGCCGCGGATCGAACTCGCGTCGATGTAGATGAACGGCAGGTTCGCCTCGGCGGCGATCACGGCCGCCAGGAAGGTCTTGCCGGTGCCGGGCGCGCCCGACAGGAGCATGCCCTTCGGCATCTCGCCGCCGCGAAGCTCGAATTCCTTGACGCCCCGCAGGATGCCGACGGTCTGCTTCGCGTGTTCCAGCAGGTCGGGCTGGCCTCGATAGTCGGCGAACGACATGCCGATCTGGGGATCGTCGGGCGTGACCGTGTACTTCCGTGGCCGTGACAGGAACCAGAACAGGAACCCGAACTGGATGATCAGGTAGAACGCGGCAAAGGAGAGCTGGAAGGCGAAGGCCGGGATCGATCCGATGATGCCCACGACCGACTGCACGAATTGGACGGTCCCGTTGGCCGTGATCAACAGGGTGACGACGGCGAGAACGAACAGCAGTCGCCAGAGGTTCTTGTTCCAGATGAACGTCAGGTTCGAGCCGATCCGGCCGAGTCGGTTCATCGGAAGTTCACGATCTGGTTGTCCGTCACGTGGACGACGAGGTTGAAGACCAGCGGGTCACCCGCCGCGGTGCGGCCGGTGATGACGATCTCGGTGACGGACCGTGGCCCGTCCTGCATGGTCGCGAGTGTCTGCACCGACGTCACTCCCTGCATGTTCCAGCTCTGCATCTCGCCGGCCAGCAGCCGGTACGGGTCGCCGCTCACCGCGGAGCGAAGCGAATCGGAATTGTTGGTTGCCAGCGCGTCGGTGAGCTCTTTGACGACCGCCGGGGCGGTGACGCCGCCCGTGGACGGATCGCCGACGTTCGGGGGCGGCGGCTGGCTGCGCTGGAAGGCGGCCGCGCCGAGCGCGAGTCCGCCGGCGAACAGCGCCAGGGTGACGAGCAGCGTGGCCAGGCGGATCCCCCAGCTCCTGATGCGGGTGCGCCGCCGCGGACCCTCGGCGGCCGGCGCTGTCGCGACACCCCCTCCGGGATCGTCCACGGCGCCCGGGAACATCGTCCCGTGGCCGGCGGGCGGCAGCGCCGCCGCGGTGGCGGCGGCCAGGGTCGCGATCTCGTCCGCCGACGGGACCGGGGCGCTGGCCGCAAGCGTGACGAGCTCCTCCTCGGACAACACGGGCGGCGGCGGGTCGGCCGACAGGCCCTCTCCCGGATCGAGTGGTTCGGCGCGCTCGATCGGTTCGGCGCGCTCGAGGGGGTCGGCCGGATCCCGAACGATGTCGTTCATTCGGGTTCGATTGGGTTGGGCGGCAGGATGAGGCCGACCTGGCCACCCGAGGTCACGACACGCCAGCTGATCGTGTCCTCACTCCCGTCGCGCCGGACGACGTGGATCCCGTATGCGTGGACCGTGTACCCGCCACCGACGAAGGAGCCGAGGTGGATCGGCGCGTCGACGCGGCTGTAGTCGGCGCGGAAGCGACTGGCCCGGAGCTCGATGTCGGCGCGCACCTTGAGCGAATCAAGGGCGCCCTTGTCGTCGGCCGCGAACGCGTTGATGAACTGGCGGGCGAGCGGCGACTCCGGGACGCTGGCCTCGATGTCAGGCTGGGGCGACAGGTCGCTCGAGATGGTCGGCACGAGAAGACCGACCAGGAGACCGATGGTCACCGTCCCGGCCGCCCGACCGATCCGTCGCAACCACACCCGACGCCTTCGCATCCGCACTGCCCTCTTGCGGAGGTATCTCGACCGAATAGTAGACCGGCTCGCCCGAGCGAGTCATGAGCGGCGCCTCGCGCAGAGGCTCGTTCAAATTCGTGTTCGACGCCAGACCGGATTCGGATGTTCCGGTGCGCCTGGGCGCCGGTTCGCCTGCCGGTTCGTGCGGCGGGCGCGTCGTCGCCCGGGCGTGCCGGTCAGCGGGTCCGCGAGGCGGATCTCCGCCAGATGATCGTCGTCCGGAGCCCTAGGCGACCTTTCCGGGCCGAAACGGCCTCGCGGCCGACCGGTTCGTGCGGCGACATGCGGAGGACAGGCCGTGGATCGGGTCCGGACGGCGCCTAGCGCTCCGCGGGTGGACATCTGGCGGAGTTCGCGGGGCGGGCGCGGCGGTCGCCGCGGTCGGGGCGGGTGCGTGGCGTTCTCCGCGTGCCGGTCAGCGGGTGCGCGTCACCTTGTGGATGTTCCGCGGCGCGTCCGGATCGAAGCCGCGCGCGATCGTCAGGGCCATCGCGTGGAGCTGGCCGGCGACGATCGTCGCGATCGGGGCGAGCCACTCGGCCGGGGGCGGCGCGACCGGGACCGGCCAGGTCGCCGATGCCAGGGCCGCCGGCACGTCCGAGACGATCGCGAGCTGCGCGTCGAGGTCCTCGCGCAGGCGCGCGAGCTGGTCGATGAGCCCGGCCGCCGTCGGCCCGTCCCGCACGATCGCGATGACCGGCACGCCCGGCTCGACCAGCGCCACCGGTCCGTGCTGGAAGTCAGCGGCCGAATACGGATCGGCGAAGACGTGCGCGAGCTCCTTGATCTTGATGGCCCACTCGCGCGCGGTGGCGTACTCGAAGCCACGAGCGATCACCAAGCAGCCGGTCAGCGGCCGCTTGGTCGCGTGCGATCCGGTCCATCTGCGGTTCGAGGTCGAGCATCGCCGCGAGCGCGTCGGGGACCCGGGCGACGGCTGCCTGGTCCGCGGCACGCGCGGCCGCGTCGGTCATCAGTGCCGCCGACAGGGCCGCGACGGCCAGCAGCGACGCGGTGTATGTCTTGGTCGCGGCGATCGCCCGTTCCGGGCCGGCCGACAGATCGAGCGTCCAGTCGGCCCGGTCCGCCAGCGGCGATGACGGGTCGTTGGTCAGCGCCACGGTCGGGGCGCCCTGGCGACGGGCCGCGTCCACGACCGCGACGATGTCCGGCGACGCGCCCGACTGGCTGATGGCGAGGACCAGCGTGCGAGTCAGCCGCGGCTCCGCGCCGTACACGGACACGACCGACGGCGTCGCGAGCCCGACCGTCAGCCCGTGCCGGACGCCCAGCACGTACTGCGCGTAGATCGCGGCGTGGTCCGATGTGCCGCGGGCGGCGATCACCACGTGATCGATCTCGCGGCTGCGGATCGACTCGGCGATCGCGTCGACCGACGCGGACTGCGTCGCGAGGAACCGGTTCGCGGCCGCGGGCTGCTCGAGGATCTCGTCGCGGAGGGTCATGGCGCGGTCATGGTCTCAGGTACGCGGGTCTCGGCCCGGCCCGTCCGGCTCGCGGCCCGGTACGTGGCCAGACATGCGTCCCTGGACTCTTGGGCACCGATCGATCGCCGCCGAGGCGGCCGACATCGTAATTCGCGGCCGTCTCGCCACACGATTCGTGCACGAATCCGCGGGCGGAACCCCGGTCGCGATGGCACGAACGGCGTCGAGCGCGCGAAAACCATACCTACCAGTCCACCGGCGAATGCCTGGCCGTAATGGCGCCGTCACGCGGTCGCCCGCTCCACCCCGGCCACGGTGACCGGGAGCCGGCCAGCGAACCCGATCGCCCCGACCAGGGTCGCTGCGAGCGCGTCGAGCGAGTCGGGCAGGATCGAGTACGTGCACGCGGCGGTGACGCCCGGCGGGTACGTGGCCACATCCCATGGCGTCCGCAGCGCGACCGCGATGACCGGCGTCCCGGTCGCGACCAGCGCCTCGACAAGAGCAGCCTGGCCAGGGTGCCGCACCGAGTCGATCGTCCCGACGACGACGAGGTCCACGTCACGGGCACGCGCCACGGCCGCAGCGATGTCCGCGTCCGCCGGGGCGATCGGCACGACCAGCTCCTCGACACGCGCATGCCGCCCGCGAAGGGCCCGGGCCAGCCCCGGCGCGACCACCGACGATGTGTCGGCCGGCGTCAGGTCGGTCGGTGTCGGCATGACGGCGAGGATCGTCGCGTCGGCCGGCAGTCGGAGCGGGAGCAGCCCCGCGTCGTCGCGGACGAGCGTCATCGAGCGCTCCGCCAGCTCGCGAGACAGCGCGCGATGCTCGGCGCCGCCGACGACCGCGAGATCCGGCGCGGGACCCACCGAACCGAGCCACCGCCGCAGGCCCTCGATGCGTGCCAGCGACGCCGCGATGGCGGGGGCGTCGATGTCGCCCCGGTCCGCGGCGTCGACCAGCGTCCCTTCGATCCGGACCAGGGCGTCCCGGTCGGGCGCGCACAGGAACAGGTCCACGCCCGCCTGGGCCACGGCGATGATGTCGGCCCCCTGGCCCGGACCCTGGGCGATGGCGCCCATGTCGAGAGCGTCAGTGATCGAGACGCCCTCGAACCCGAGCTCCGAGCGCAGGACGCCGGTCATCACGGCCCGCGAGAGCGTCGCGGGACGCATCGACCCGTCAGCCAGGGCCGGCGCGGCGACGTGGGCCGACATGACGAGCCGGGCACCGGCCTCGATGCCGGCACGGAACGGCGCCAGCTCCACGGCCGTCATCCGCTCGCGTGATCCGCCGACGACCGCGACGCCGTGATGCGTGTCGACGGCCGCCTCGCCAAGACCCGGGAAGTGCTTGATCCCCGATGCGACGCCGGCTCGTTGCAGGCCGCGGACCATCGCCGCACCCAGTCGCCCGACCTCGGCCGCGTCGTCCCCGAACGAGCGGATCCCGAGGGCCGGGTTGACCGGGTTGGTCGCCACGTCCATGACCGGGGCATAGACGACGTTGACGCCCATGGCCCGTGCCTCGCGCCCGATCGCCTCGCCCACGCGTTCCGCGAGGTCCGCGTCGCCGACTGCGCCCAGTGCCATGTTCCCGGCGAAGGCCGTCGGGCCGTCACCGAGCGCGAGGAGCTGCCCGCCCTCCTGGTCGGCCGCGACGAGCAACGGGAGACCGCCACCGCCCGCAGCCGCGCCCGCGCCGCCGCCACCGCCCGCAGCCGCGCCCGCGCCGCCGCCACCGCCCGCAGCCGCGCCGCCGCCACCGCCCGCGCCACCGCCCGCGCCGCCGCCAGCGCCGGCCCGCTGGAACGCCTCCGTCAACTCGCGCATCTGCCCCGGCGACCGCACGTTGAAGTGCCGGAACACCGTCATGCCCGCCGCCGGCGCCTCGGCCAGCCGCTCGGCGACCCAGCCCGGCAGCGTCTCGCCCACGAACGCGAGCATCACCCGCCCGAGGATCGCGCGGTCGGTCACCCCTTGACCGCGCCCGCGAGGCCGCGCACGAAGTACCGCTGCACGAGCATGAAGAACAGCAGGATCGGCACCACCGTGATCGTCACCCCGGCCGCGATCGAGCGGAAATCGGACTGGAAGAAGCTCTGCAGCGCCGCGAGCCCGACCGGCAGCGTCAGGCCCTCTTTCGTGTGGAGCATCAGCGACGGCCAGAGGAAGTCGTTCCAGGACGTGACGAAGGTGAAGATCGCGACCGCCGCCAGCGATGGCCGGACGATGGGCAGCAGTATCGACCACCAGATCCGCCACTCCCCGGCGCCGTCGACCCGCGCGGCGTCGGTGAGGTCGTTCGGGACGCCCCGGAAGGCCTGTCGCAACAGGAAGATGTTGAAGGCGCTCACGAGGTTCGGGAAGATCAGCGCCGGCAGCGTGTCGTAGTACTGGAAGACGTTGACCGCGAGGATGAAGCTCGGGATGTAGGTCAGCTGCGCCGGGACGATCAGCGTCGCGAGCAGTGCGTAGAAGATCGTCGAGCGCCCGCGGAACCGCATCTTCGCGAGCGGATAGGCGGCCATCGCGGCGACCAGCACGTTGAGCAGCCCCACCGCGACCGCCACGATCAGGCTGTTCATGAAGAACGTCGGGATCGGCAGCGTCTCGAGGACGCGCTGGTAGGCCGCGATCGTCGGGTCGCTCGGGATGATCTGCGGCGGGATCGAGTAGACCGGGTCGTTGGGGCCCTTGAGCGACGTCATCAGCATCCAGAAGAACGGGAAGACGGTGATGACGGCCAGCGCGACGAGCACCACGTACCAGACCGCGCTCGAGGCGACGGCCCGCGGCCGCGGCCGGCGGCGAGCCCGCTGGAGATCGGCCACGGGCTCCGCGATCTGGACCAGTGGCGCGCTGGTCATGCCTCGCCCTCCTCGCGTCGCTCGAGGATGCGGACGTTGAAGATCGAGAAGACCAGGGTTATCGCGAGCAGGGCGATCGCGATCGCCGACGCGTACCCAGCGTGGCTGTTCACGAAGGCCTGTTTCCACAGGTAGAAGACCATCGTCACGCCGGAGTCGAGGATCCCGCCGGTCCGGTTCGTCAGCACGTAGATCTCATCGAACACCTTCAGTGCGGCCAGGCTGGAGATGACCGTGACGAAGACGATCTGCGGCCGGAGCCCCGGGATGCTGACGTAGCGATGCTTCTGGAGGTCGCTGCAGCCGTCGATGCGGGCGGCGTCGTAGAGCTCCTCGGGGATGTTCTGGAGCCCGGCGAGGAAGATGACCGAGTAGTAGCCGACGCCCGCCCAGATCGTGAGCAGCATCGCGATCGGCAGCACGAACGCGGGCGTCGTCAGCCACTGGACGGGCTGGTCGATGACGCCCCAGGACTGGAGGACGCCGTTGAGGAAGCCGTTCCGGTCGAACAACCAGCGCCAGGCCAGCCCGATGGCGATGCTGCCGCTGACGGCGGGCACGAAGTAGAGCGCGCGGAAGATGTGGATGCCGCGCATGCGGCGGTTGACGACGATCGCGAGCGCGATCGAGAGGACGACCAGGATCGGCGTCACCAGCAGGTACACGAACGAGTGGACGACCGCGAGCCGGAACGTCTCGTCGTCGAGCAGCTTCGCGAAGTTGTCGAGCCCCACCCAGACCGCCGGCGTGGCGATGTCGTAGTCGGTGAAGCTGTAGTAGACGACCGCGATGATCGGGTACACCACGAAGATGCCGAGCAGCACGAGCGCCGGCAGCAGGAACGAGTACGGCGTGAGCGAGCGTTTCCTGGTCATGTCGTGGTCCCGAATCGTACGTGGCGTTGACGACACTGGCCCGCCCCGGAGCGGGACGGGCCAGTGCTCGGTTGCGAACCCGGGGGCCGGGCCGCGGAGCCGGTGAGACCTACTTCAGGAGCTTGTTCGCGTCGGCGACGGCCTTGTCGAGTGCCGCCTGCGGGGCGGTGCCGGCGAAGATCGCCGATTCGATGGCCTTGCGGACGATGTCGTTGACATCGGCCTTGTTCGGCACCGTCGGGACGATGTCCTGGTACGTGGCCACGGTCTCCTTGGCGATGGATCGCGCGGCATCCTCGATGGCTGCGGGGGCCGAAGAGAAGAACGGGTCGTCGTACGCCGCCGGCGAGGACGGGTAGATCGCGACCTGCTTGGAGAACTGGACCATGCTCCGCGGGTTCGTGAAGAACTGCGCGAGCGCGATGGCCGCGTTCGGGTACTTGGTGTCCTTCTTGACCGAGATCGACATCAGTCCCTTGCCCGCCACGCCGGACTTGCCGAGCGGCGAGGGGACCATGGCGAGATTGCCGTACAGCGTCGCGTTGGTGTCCTTGACCTGGCGGGCCAGGTTCGGGCCCGTGGCGTAGAACGGTGCGGCGCCGGCCGAGAAGGCGTTGAGGCCGATGCGGTCGTCACCGGTCAGGACCGTCGTGTCGAGGGTCCCGGCAGTGTTCATGTCGACGTACATCTGCAGCCACGCCACGCCCTCGGGCGAGTTGAAGGCGAAGGACTTGCCGTCGTCGCTGAAGACCTTGACGCCGCCCTCGTAGACCATCTGGGCGAGCAGGTCGCTGACGGTCAGGCGGATGGCGCACTGCGCTCCGGCGTTGTCGAGGATCGTCTTGCACAGGGCGGGTAGACCGTCGAGTGTCTTGGGGAACGCGTCGACGCTGACGCCGGCCTTCTCCATGATCGCCTTGTTGATCAGCTCGACGTTGAGGCCCTGGTACCAGGGGAACTGGTAGTTCACGCCGTCGATGAGCTGCTGCTTCCAGAGGTTCGGGAAGTAGATGTCCTGGACGGCCTGCGGGACCGTGCTGTCGAGACCGAGCAGCAGGCCCTTGTCGGCGTACTCGCTGACCCAGCCCTCACTGACCGAGAGGTTGATGACGTCGGGGGCGATGCCCGCGGCGAACGCGTTGTTGAGGTCGTCCTTGAACGTGCCCTGGTGGTCGTTCCACGACACGGTCACGCCCGGGTAGGTCGCCTCGAAGCGGGCGATCGTGTCCTTGATGTACTGGTCGAACGTCGGCGAGAGGATAGAACGTCCAGAACTCGATCGTGGCGCCGGGTTCGATGCCGGTGATGACCGCCTCGGCCGGGTCAGGCGCGAGGACTTCCGCGGTCGGGCTGGCGGCCGGAGCCGATGCCTCGGCCGACGCGGCCGGGGACGATGGGGCGGCCGTCGGCGGTTCGGCCGAAGCCGCGCTCGGCGCCGTCGTGGCGGCTGGTGAACAGGCCCCGATGACCAGCGCGAGCAGCGCTGTCAGGGTGATCGCTCGTCGAGTGTTCATGCTCCTCCTTTTCTCCTCCTTGGTCTCGGTGGGTCTTTGCTTTCGTCCGTCACGTGTCTCGCGGGTGTCGCGCGTCACGCACCTCCTTCCACCGCGGCGGCGGTGCTGACGGCGTAGGGGGTGGTGGTGTTGGTGGCATTGACGGCTTGTGCGCCCTGGATGGCCTGCTGGGCGATCGCGACCGCACCCCAGGCGCCGGCATCGGCGCCGATCGGCAGGGTTTCGAGGACGCCCGCCGGCAGCAGCTCCCCCGCGGTCGGCGAGGCGGTCCGGAGGCGCTCGAGTTCGCGCCGGATCGGGTCCATGAACGGCTCGCCGGCATGCGAGACGCCGCCCCCGACGACGACCCGATCGACGTCGTAGGCCATCACCAGCAGGTGGATGGCCCAGGCGAGCTTGCGGCCGACGTCCTCGACCAGTTCGCAGGCGAGGGCGTCGCCGGCGGCCGCGGCCTCGTAGATATCGCGGGCGGTGAGGGTCGTGGCGGGGGCTGGGTCCGCGGCAGGCGCCCGGCCCGCGGCGGCGTCCGCCGTTGCGGCGAGGCTGGTCGCGCGGCCCTGCGCGATAGCCTCCGTGGCTCGCCGGGCGATGGCCGGGCCGGAGACGAACGCCTCGAGGCAGCCGCGCTGGCCGCAGGCACAGACCGGGCCGTTCGGGTCGAGGATGGCGTGGCCGATCTCGCCGGCGAGGCCGCGGGCGCCGCGGTGGAGTCGGCCGTCGAGGATGAGGCCGGCCGCGATCCCGGTCCCGACCGCGAGGTACGCGATGTCGTCGGCGGTGCCGAGGACGCGTCGCCGGTGCAGGCCGACGGCGGCGGCACGGGCGTCGTTCTCGATGACGCACGGGCGACCGAGGCGTCGCTCGAGTGCGTCGCGCAGCGCCAGGTCGTTCCAGCCGAGGTTGACCGCGAGGGTCACGTTGCCCGTCGTCGGGTCCACGCGCCCGGGCACACCGATGCCGACGACCGCGACGTCGGTCAGCCGCGCCCCGGCACCCTCGAGAGCCAGGTCGATGACGGCTGCGATCGCGTCGGCGGCCCCGTCCTGGTCGGCCACAGAGGAGGCGTTCGTGGCACGACCGAGGACGGCGCCGTCCGGGCTGGTGACGAGCACGGCGATCTTGGTGCCGCCGACATCGACGCCGACGACGAGGGTTTCGCTGGCGCGGTCGGTTGTGGTCGTGCGGTCGGTGGCGGTTGCGGGTCGTCGGCGGTCGCTGGGTCGTCGGCTGTCGCTCGGGCATCGGCGGTCGCGAGGTCGTCGCGAGTCGCTCGGTCGTCGGCGGTCGGCTGGTCGACGGCGGTCGCCCGGTCGTCGCGGCGCTCCACCTCGGGGCTCATCCGTGCACCGTCAGGCCGAGCTCGTCGGTGAGCAGCAGCGCGCACGCGCCGAGCAGCGTCAGGTCCTCGCCGACTCCGCCGTCGAGGATCCGCGTCTCGCGGGCGAGCGGGCCGAGCGATCGGCGCGTGGCCTCGTCGCGGACCGCCTCGAGCCACGGCTCGCCGAGCGCGGTCACCGAGCCGTGGATGACGATGCGGCGGACGTCGAGCGTGCCGATGAGGTTCGCGATCGCGCTGCCGAGCGCGCGGCCCGCGGCGCGGGAGATGGCGAGCGCGCGTTCGTCGCCTTGGGCGGCGGCCTCGGCCAGACGGGCGAGGCTCCCGCCGGTCTCGAGCCCAGCGGCGTCGGCGGCGCGCAGGATCGATGGCGCGCTGGCGATCGTTTCGAGGCAGCCGAACCGGCCGCAGTGGCATTGCGCGCCGTCGTGCTCGACGACGATGTGGCCGATCTCGCCGGCACCGTCGCCGTCGCCGCCGAACAGCTCGCCACCGAGGACGAGGCCCGCGCCGACCCCGCGCCCGACCTTGATCGCGACGAGGTTCTCGGGACGGTCCTCGCCTTCGAACAGGTAGGTCGCGATGGCGGCCGCGCGCGAGTCGTTGACGACGACGGTCGGGAGGTTGAAGCGGGCCTGGAGGGTCGGGCCGAGCGGGAGGTCGGTCCAGTCGAGGTTGACGGCCCAGCGGATCGTGCCCTGGCTGTCGACGATGCCCGGCGTGCCGACGCCGATGCCGAGGATCGGCTTGTGCGGGCCGGCGAGGATCTCCTCGATGAGGTCGTGGACGAGCTGCAGGGCGGTGTCGCCGTCGGCGCCGTCGACGTCGCGGGTGGCGCGGCGCTCGATCTTGCCGCGCAGGTCGAGGAGGGCGGCCGTGAAGGTGCGCTCGCCGAGGTCGAGGGTGACGACATGGCGGGCGTCGTCGACGAGCTCGACGAGGGTCGGTGCCTTGCCGCCGGTCGATGGGGCCTTGCCGGCGTCGCGGGCCAGGCCCTCTTGTTCGAGTTCCGCGACGAGGTCGCCGACGCTTGTGCGGGTCAGGCCCGTGAGCCGGGCGATGGCGGCGCGGGAGATCGGGCCGAGGTCGTAGAGCGCGCGGAGGACGAGGCTCGCGTTGTGGGCGCGGGTCTGGGCGTGGGTCGCCTTGGCCGGGAATTCCGTGCGTGCCATGCGCGCTGCGAGTCCCTCCTTCGACGTTCCGTGCCCCCACCCGGTCCGCCCAACCTGACTTTGTCCATTGACTTGGCAAAGCCGCGTTCGGCCGGATGCTAGCGCGCCTGCGCCACTTTGTCCATACCCCGGACAAAGATTCCCTACGCGGTCGCGCCGGATTTCCGGCAAATGAGCTCGTCTCGGAGCGCTAAGCGCTCTGGATTGCCGATCGAGCCGCCCAACTGCTGCGTCTCGTGCGTGAACCGGCCCTCACTCCGGCCCGAATCGGGCCCGAAAGGCGCCTAGCGCTCCCCCGATGGGCGTTTGGCGGACTTGCCTTTGGCGTGCGACGGGCGCACCCGCTGCGTCGGTGACTTGGTCGGGCCGAGCGCACTGGCCGGCCAGATCGACAAGGCAGCAACCGAGCCGAGAGGCCTGGCGAGCCAGCCGTGCATCCGTCGGCCGTCTTCCGGGTACGCAGTGCGAAGCGTCGAACGGAACGCCGCGATCCGTCGCTCGTTGGTGCGGCCATCGGCCACGATCACCCACGACGACACCGTGTCCGGATCCCAGCCGTGGCTCGCCGCGATCTCGCGACCGAGTCGTCGCTTCTTGTCCAACGTGCCGACCAGCTCGCCGACGTCGACGATCTCGGTCTTCAACTCGATCACCAGGAGGGCCCGAAGGCCTGGGTGCCACGCGAGGATGTCGACGACGCCTCGCTCACCCCATATCGCGAACGAGACCTCGGGCAGGAACTGCCACTCCGGGAAGTCGCGTCGCAACGTACGGATCACCGATTCAGCGAGCTGGGCGTGCCGGGCA
Organism: uncultured Chloroflexia bacterium; assembly: GCA_963767165.1. Classification (GTDB taxonomy): domain Bacteria; phylum Chloroflexota; class Limnocylindria; order Limnocylindrales; family CSP1-4; genus SPCO01. The sequence continues at coordinate 505,144 of CAVYCV010000001.1, forward strand.
CTCAGCATGCGGTCGAGGTCTGCGCCACGGGTCCGTACCTGGAGGTCCACCCGCATCTCGAGCGTCCCGCAGACTCGCCGAAGGGTCCGCACGGACAGCGCGTCGATGAAGCCGTGTTCGATCCGACCGACGGTCGCGCGGGACACCTTGGCTGACTTGGCCACGTCCGCCTGCCGCTTCCGCTGCCGAACGCGAACCGCTCGAACCGCCATCCCGAACCGTTGGTCATCCATCACGGCCATCTTGGATCCGAGCCCTTATCAGAGGCTCACCCGCCGGCCCTCGCGACCCTGCGACGGTCACGGTTCTCCGCCAGATGATCCCGGCTCGGAGCCGTAGGCGATCTCGAGAGGCCAGGCAGGCCCATTCCCCGGCCGATTCGTGCGTGGCGAGCGATCGAGTTGCCCCGGTTTGGCCGCTGAAGGTCGCCTAAGGCTCCGACGGACGGTCATCTGGCGGAGATCGAGGCAACGCGGGCCGGGCGGGTCGTGCCGGGCCGGGGCGCGGCGGGCGCCCGCCACGCACCCTATACCGCACACCCGTTCGATATGGCACACTGTGCACGACCGGTGTACAAGCCCCGCAACGCCGTGGATAACCGCCACCCAGCGCGTGGACCACCGGCCTCGGAACGTGGACGACTGGCCCCGGAACGTTGGTTGAGCGTGGAACGCCCGAACCACCACATCTAGCGGCGCGCCCCCCAAGCGAACCACTACATCTTGTGTTTTTCGCTTGACTGTGCCGTTTCGCAGGCGTATCGTTCTTGGGTCGCCCAAAGAAGACCGAGAACGCCCGACACGCTCCCCAGCCGGCCCGATCCGCCGGCCCCGGAGCAGCCCCCAGGACCACTCGGAACCACAGACGACACAGCAAAGCGGCAGCTACAGCCACAGGCACTGGCGAAGCAGCCGTCGGGGATTGGATGGAGGTACAGGACGAATGGCTCGTGGGACCGTCAGCACCACCCAGGCCACGGAACGGGGAGCCAAGGCAGCCGCGCCTGGACGCGCCGGCGCCGCCACCCAAACCCACACGCACCCCGCCCGCCACGCCGGCCCGTGGGGCGCCTCGTTCGACGGCACGGAGGCTGACGGCAAGACCCCGGTCAAGGGCCTGACCTTCGAGCGGCGCTGGACGCGCCCCGGGATGCACCCCTACGACGAGATCACCTGGGAGTACCGGACCGCCGGCATCGCCAACGAAAGCGGCAAGTCCGTCTTCGAGCAGAAGGACGTCGAGGTCCCCGACTTCTGGAGCCAGCTCGCCACCAACGTCGTCGTGAGCAAGTACTTCCGCGGCCACCTCGGCACGCCGGAGCGCGAGACAAGCGTCAAGCAGCTCATCGATCGCGTCGTCAACACGATCGCGTCCTGGGCGGAGACCCAGCACTACTTTGCGACCGACGAGGACCTCGCCGCCTTCAAGGCCGAGCTGACCCACCTGATCGTCCACCAGAAGATGGCGTTCAACTCGCCGGTCTGGTTCAACGTCGGCATCGAGCCGCAGCCCCAGTGCTCGGCCTGCTTCATCAACTCCGTCGAGGACACGATGGGCAGCATCATGGATCTCGCCAAGACCGAGGCCATGCTCTTCAAGTTCGGCTCGGGCGCGGGCTCCAACCTCTCAACCATCCGCAGCTCCCGCGAGAAGATGGCCGGCGGCGGCACCGCCTCAGGCCCCGTCTCCTTCATGAAGGGCTACGACGCGTTCGCCGGCGTCGTGAAGTCGGGCGGCAAGACCCGGCGCGCGGCCAAGATGGTGATCCTCGATGCCGGGCATCCGGACGTCATGGACTTCATCGATTCGAAGGCGCACGAGGAGCAGAAGGCCTGGGCGCTCATCGAGGCCGGCTACGACCCGAGCTTCACCGGCGAGGCTTATGGCAGCGTCTTCTTCCAGAACGCGAACCACAGCGTCCGCGTGACCGACGCGTTCATGCAGGCGGTCGTCGACGACGGGGACTGGACCACCCACGCGGTCGTGTCCCCGCACGAGCCGATGGACACGTACAAGGCCCGCGAGGTCTTCCACAAGATGGCCGAGGCTGCCCACATCTGCGGCGACCCGGGCATCCAGTACGACACCACCATCAACGACTGGCACACCTCGTCGAACACGGATCGCATCCACGCGAGCAACCCGTGCTCCGAGTACATGTTCCTCAACGACACCGCGTGCAACCTCGCCAGCCTCAACCTGATGAAGTTCGTCCGCGACGACGGCGAGTTCGATGGCGACGCGTATCGCTACGCGGCCAAGCTGACGCTCACGGCGCAGGAGATCCTGGTCGACAACGCCTCATACCCGACGCCCAAGATCGAGGAGAACTCGCACAAGTTCCGCCCGCTCGGCCTCGGATACGCCAACCTCGGCGCGCTGCTGATGAGCCGCGGCCTCGCCTACGACTCCGACGAGGGCCGCAACTACGCCGCCACCCTGACCGCGATCATGCACGGCGAGGCGTACAAGCAGTCGAGCATCATCGCCCGCGACCACGGCGGCCCGTTCGCCGAGTACAAGACCAACGAGGCGCCGTTCCTGCGGGTCATCAAGAAGCACCGCAACGCCGCATACGCGATCCCGACGGTCGGGGTGCCCAAGGACCTCCTGCGCCACGCGACCGAGGTCTACGACGAGGCTCTCCAGCTGGGCGAGCAGTTCGGCTACCGCAATGCCCAGGTCACCGTGCTGGCGCCCACCGGCACCATCGCGTTCATGATGGATTGCGACACCACCGGCGTGGAGCCGGACATCGCGCTCATCAAGTACAAGAAGCTCGTCGGCGAGGGCTTCCTCAAGATCGTCAACCAGACTGTGCCGGCCGCCCTGCGCAAGCTCGGCTATGGCGCGGAAGAGGTCGACGAGATCCTCGCCTACCTCATGGAACACGAGACCATCGAGGGCGCCCCGAACCTCAAGCCCCAGCACCTGCCGGTCTTCGACTGCGCGTTCAAGCCGGCCAACGGCGAGCGGTCCATCCACTACATGGGCCACGTCCGGATGATGGGTGCGATCCAGCCCTTCATCTCCGGCGCCATCAGCAAGACCGTCAACATGCCCGAGGCCGCCACGGCCGAGGAGATCGAGCGGGTCTACCTCGAGGGCTGGAAGCTCGGCCTCAAGGCGATCGCCGTCTACCGCGACAACTCGAAGCGCAGCCAGCCGCTGTCGACCTCGAAGAAGTCCGGCGACTCGTCCGCAGACGACGTCGATTCCGAAGTCGTCGAGAAGCTCCGCAAACAGCTGGCGAAGGCGCAGGCCGAAGCCGGACTCCCCCATCGACGCCGGCTCCCCTCGGAGCGGACGGCGGTCACCCACAAGTTCGAGATCGCCGGCCACGAGGGCTACATCACCGTGGGCCTCTATCCCGATGGCCAGCCCGGCGAGATCTTCCTCAAGATGGCGAAGGAGGGTTCCACGGTCTCGGGGTTGATGGACTCCTTCGCCACGACCGTTTCCGTGGCACTCCAGTACGGCGTGCCGCTGCGCGACCTGGTCAACAAGTTCGCGCATGTCCGGTTCGAGCCGAGTGGGTTCACGGGCAACCAGGAGATCCCGATCGCGAAGTCGACCGTGGACTACATCTTCCGGTGGCTCGGTTCCCGCTTCCTGTCTCCGGACGACAGGGCAACGTTGGGTCTCATCGACCGCTCCGCGATCGTGGCGGACGCCCCGGCCTCCTCCCAGGGCTCCGCTACGGTCGTCGAAGCTGTCGCCGAACCGGGACCGGACTTGCCGGCCGAGGTGGTCGCCCGATCCGAGGCGCCCGCCCCGGCCGCTGAGCCCTCACCGGCCACGTCGGAGGACATGCCCGCGGATGCGGGCGATCCGCCGACCGCCACGGCCGTGGCCGCATCCCCGGTCGAGGCTGCCGCGCCCGCTCCCACCGAGCTCGCGGTCATCGCGACCAACGGCCACACGAACGGTCACGGCGCGAACGGCAACGGCAACGGGGCCAAGGCGTCGGCCGCCGGCACCGCGCCCGGCGTCATCACGCTGAACCTCGGCCCGACCAAGGTCAGCTTCCAGACCCAGGCGGACGCCCCCAGCTGCGCCGACTGCGGCTCGATCATGGTCCGCAACGGCTCGTGCTACAAGTGCCTGAACTGCGGGAGCACGTCGGGCTGTAGCTGACGATAGCGCACCAAGACCTGCACCACGGGACTGTCAGTCAGACGCAGCGCGTCTGAGCTATCTGGCCAAGAAGCCGCGACCTACGGCAGCGGCGCCGACTGGAGCACGAGCGCCCGCTGCCCGCCCGTCGTCGGTGAGGGCACGAGCCAGAACTTGATGACCCGCGTGTCGGTGACGATCAGCGGCACGACCGCGTCCTGGAAACTCAGGCTCTGCTGGGCGCCTGCGGCGTCGGTGATGACGCCGCTCGAGACGACCCGGATCGGAGCGCTGCGGTCCGTCGGGTAACGCCACAGCTCCTGGGGCTGCGCGAGGTCCTGGATCACTGCGCCGGCGTAGACCGAGGTCGCGTCCGCGCCGACGAGCATGCCGTTGATGCCGACCTGCGCGTCGGGCGCCGAACCGCCCGTGAAGAAACTCGCGACGCCTTCGGCCGGCCCGAAGATGCTCGACTCGGTCTGCGTCCAGACGCCTCGTCCGATCGGGTACCACTCGCCGCCGGTGCCGGGTTGACCGATCGGCTCGAAGGTGCCGGCGTCTGTGAACCGGTACAGCCCACGTGAGTGGTCCCCGAAGACGAGCGCGTCGGACGTCGAGGTGAAGAACGAGCCTTCCCGGCCGAGGGCGAAGGTCCCCGAGACGTACGGCATCACGAGGTTCCCGCTCGGGCTCGGATCGACTTTGTTGGTGGCCTGGTCGATGCGTCGCAGGTGGCCGCCGGCGCCACTCCCGTCCGCGCCGGTCACGTCCGAGAACCAGATCGAATCGCCGACGGCGACGAACGCCGTGTTGCCGGAGCAGACCGTCGGCACGGTCGCCTGGACCGTCAACGTGATCGGATCCAGTCGGCTCACCTCGCAGGCGTTGGGGTCGCGACGGCTGAACTCGCCGGCCCACAACGAGCCGGCCGCCCATGCGAGCACGCCGATGTCCGCCCCTGCCGCGCGCCTGTCGACCTTGCCGGTCGCGGCGTCCACGGCGAGCACGGCGGCCGTCGAACCGCCGGTCGACGCGTCCTGCGCCCGCACGCTCACGTAGAGCGTCCCGTCGGGCGCCACGACGTGGCCGCCGATCTCGGTGATGTGGTCCTCGACGACGATGGCGCCGGTCGGTGCGCCACCGGTGCCGCCCGATGGGGGCGGGGGCAACGGCAGGTCGAGCGAAGCCGGACCCTCCGCTTGCAGGGCATCGGTCACCCGATACAGCGTGGCGTACTCGTCCGAGCCCGTGACCGCCACGTCATACGCGCACTGGTCGACGAGATCGGGGTCCGTCAAGCCGCTGCATGTCGCCTGGGCGATGGTCACCGTCTCCTGCGGGACGTCCGCGATCGTCTCCGGCACAGCCTCGGACGGGAACCCGGGCACGGTGAACGAGTCGGTCGTCTGGCCGGATCCGTAGTCGAACAGCGAGGTCGTGGGCGTCACCCGCCACGCGGGGGCGAAGACCTCGTACAGGTCGTGGTAGCGCTCGTGGCGGTTGATCGGGATCGGGAGTCTCGTCCCGTCGGGCAGCGCCGGAAGCTGGAGGCCACCTCCCTCGGGGATCCGCGCGATCAACCCGACCCCGGACGCGCGCAACTCCGCCGACGGCTGCACCAGCAGGTTGATCCCCCACCGGCCGACGGACACGGCCCACACCTTGGTCCCGTCCGCGAGGTCGAGTTCGTAGCCGCGCTGGTATGCCGTCAGACTCGCGCCCGTTCCAAGATCGGCCGAACCGACGCCGCGCGGGTCGACGGTCGCCCCATCCACACGGACCTCGGGCACGCCCGCCTGCGTGACATAGAAGCCGACGCGATGGCCGTTGACCCGAATGGCGATCGCGGTGTCGATCGTCGCGTTCTCTCCCTCGCTGGGGCGCTCCTGACGGGCCTGGATCTCGATGGCGCCGGAGGCGGATCGGAGCAGGACGTACTCGCCGGCGGACTGGAGGTCGTAACGCACCCCATCGACCGTGAGCAAATGCGGGTCGCCGTTGCTGCCGCCGCAGTCCGCGCACTGGGATTTCGGGCTGCACCACTCGCTCCGCGAGATCCCGCGCAAGTTCATGACGCTCGTCGTGTGCTCCTCGCCCGTGGCGGCGAGGCGCAGGTCCTGCGGCGCGACCTGCGGCGCGGAGCTGGTGGCGATCGTCCCCTCCGGGCAGGTGCAGTTGCCATCCACAGTCGTGCAGAGGTCGAGCGTCGAGGACCGGACGACCTTGTCGAGCCCGCCGGCCCTCCGCTCGCCGACGCGACCCGTGCCGCTGAGCACGTCGACGCGGGTGATGAACGCGGTCGTGTTCAGGTTGGAGATCGTCGCAGTGAGCGGGGTGGCCGAGATCGAGGCCGACCCGCCGTCGATGAGGTGGATCTGACCCGGGGAGGCGTAGTGACTCAAACCCGGGATCCCGTACCCCGATGACATGGCCCATGCAGCGTTCGACTGGCCGTCGCGGTACCAGCTCGAGCCCCAGCGGTCGAGGAACGTCGGCGTGTTCGCCCCAGAGGCCTCGAATGCGGCATCGCTGCCCTTCGCAGAGGCCTTCAACGTCGCGTCGAGGACGGTCCACGGATCGATCCCGACCTGCGCCAGCTGTGCGAAGAACCCCATGGCGTCATAGGCGCGCGCATAGAGCTTCTTGCCGGGAACGGTGATGTAGCCGTCCCATTGGGCGGCGACCGGCGGGGGCGCACCCGCCCCGCCGGTGATGGCCTCCGCGACCCAGTTCGCCTCGCCGTCGCTGACCCATGGCGGCACGTTGTTCGCCGTCGTGGCATCCAAGAGGGAGTGTTGGAAGCAGTGAAAGATCTCGTGGAGCAGGATCCACCGCATGAATGGCTGGCGTGACGCGTCCTTCTCCGTCGACGGCGGGATCGAGACGAGACACGAATCGGGAAGTATGCCTCCGTGCCATTGCCCGGAGGCCCACGCCCAATCGGCCCCATGTTCGTTCGGTGAGTGGAGAACCGCGATCGGCATGCCCAGTGGGCGGCCGAGGTGGGCGGTGATGTCGGAGGCCGCTTTCTGTGCCAGGTCCAGATAGGTATCGAGCGCCGCGCCGTGGAACGCGGCCGGGAGGACGTCCGGCGCCGGAGGTCCGATGTAGTCGCGGATCGCCTGCTTCTGAGCGTCGGTCAGCTCGGACCATTTCGCCGACACCATCCGGATCGCGAGCGAGCCCGAGTGGTACGACGCGTCGACCGGCGGGACCGGCACGTCGGGCAGCGGCCCGAAGGCGGCGGCGAAAACGGCGAGCGCGGTCTCCTTCGACCACGTCCCGTCGTCGCGGATGCCATCGAGGGCCTTCTGGAGGGGCGAGATCGCGCCAGGCGTCGAGGTCTCCGTCGCGGTCGCCGGCTTGTCATTGACTCGCCCGACGACGAAGAGCGCGACCGCGACCAGCGCCACGACGAGCGCGACGACGTAGTACTTCGTTGGTCCGCGCATCAGTCGCTCCTGCAACCAAGTCCCCGCTCGCAGTGACCGGCCCGTCTCGACGACAGCGCCATCCTACGACTCGGTGGCGCCGCGAATCGCTCATGCGTAGCACCGGACATCCCGACGCTCCCCGTCGTAGGCTGAGGACATTCGATCGATCGTCCCAAGGAGAGCGCGATGGACTTCAACAGCATCCTCATCGGGTCCGAGAACCCGGAGCGGCTGGTCGAGTACTACACCGTACTCCTCGGAGCGCCGGTCTTCTCCGATAGCGGGTACACAGCGTGGAAGCTCGGGTCGGGCTTCGTGACGGTCGGGCCGCACTCCGAGGTCAAGGGCCGCAACGCGAGCCCGGGCCGGATCATCTGGAATATCGAGACCGACGACGTCCAGGGCGACTTCGATCGGATGAAGGCAGCCGGCGGGGTCGTCGTCGCCGCGCCGTACGAGTTCGAGAGCGCGCCCGGCTCGTCGATCGCGACTTTCGAGGACCCCGACGGCAACTACTTCCAGCTCATGAGCCCGTTCGAGATGCCATAGGCCGGCGTCGACCCGCAAGGAGGAGCGCTACCGCGAGCAGCGCGAGCGCCGCCAATCCGCGCCTCATCCAGTCGGCTTGATGAGCATCGCCTTCGGCGCGAACTTGTCCACGAGCCGAAGCGCCAACCAGCCGTCACGCCAATCCGTCTCATGGACCGGCAGCGCCGTGCCGTCGCGACCGAGGACAGTCCGGGCCCCGCGCACGGCGACAACGCCCACGCAGTCCTCCCACATGACCGCCAAGAACCGGGCGCGGTTGCGGAAGTCGACCGACACACCGAGCTTTCCGACCGAAAGGATCAGCCCGCTCGACGTGTGCCGGAAACGACGCTTCTTCTCCTTCGAGATGAACTCGAACGTGCGCTCGGGCGCGACCGATCCCGATGGCGCCCCGGGATACCGCTTGAACGGGCGCTGCGGATCGACCCCGCTGCGCGGCAGGAGGAAGAGCATCAATTCGCGGACCTCCTTGAACGCCGACGCGACGTGGTCGGACTCCAGTCGCCACTGCTCTTCGATGAGCGACGCCACCGGCTTGGGAGCCGGGTCGTCGCCCAGGAGCACGTCCCGGACATGCGCATCGAGCCGGCCAGGGATGGACCGTGGGTCCGCCATGTCCTGGAGGAATGACTGGTACTGCTTCGAGAGTTCATCTGGCGCCGGGCCGCGTGCAGCGACGTCGTCGATCAATTCGAGGACGATCTGCTGGACGTCGCGAGTGGCCTCCGGCAGGCACGTCGCCCAGGCGTTGACGAAGGCCCGATCCGGGCCCACCGGCATGTAGTCGCCGCCGATCTCGTAACCGAGTCCGCGATCGACTCTGAGCCGTTGCGTCAGTTGGCGGTTCAACGACCGGAAAGCGGTCGCGATGGGCACGCTCCGTCGGGCATCGAAGGACACGCCCACACCGGGCGACTCGTCGCGGACGATCGTGGGCGTCTCCAGCCCGTCGATCACACGAATCTCGGGTGTGGCCCGTTTCGGGCCGGGCGGCAGCAGCACCTCGAGGTCGTCGGGGATCTCGCCCGCGATCCAGATCGCCGCGTTGCCGGCCACGAAGTGCGTCGCGATCCAGCCGCGCAACCGGGTTTCGTCGATCATGTCCAGGAAGTACTCAGGCAGGCTCGACGCCCCGATGCCCTGGTGCCCGGTGCGCAGCCAGAGCAGCCGGAGTGACAGGCCTCTTCCGCGTCCGGCAGCCTCGGTCCGCAGCACCTTGGCCTCCTGGTGCATCTTGCTGAGCCGCGGCATCTCGATCGCCTTGGACACGTCGCGCAGGAACTTGGACACGTCCCGTGGCGACCCGCGCGTGACGAAGGTCACGCGATACGGCTCCGTCGCGCCGTTGGCGTGGTCGAAGGCGTCGGTGATCGACGTCAGGATGAGGTGCTCCGCGAGGTGGGTCATGCCGCCGTGCGTGACCGGCTCATCCGCCCGACCCACCCCGAAGGCAAGCGTCAGGACGGTCGGCCCGGCCATCGGGATGTGGTACAGCGGGACGTCGTCGAGTTCGTAGTGGTCGATCTCGGGAATCGCGAGCTGATCGATCGCCGACTGGTCGATCGCATTCGTCGGGCCGCTGATGTCCGTGCCCGGGGCGGCGATGAGGTCGTCCATGACACCTCGCACGGGCGATGACAACGCGGACGCTAGTCGCTCGACCTCGGCGCGGTCAATCCGCGACGCGACAATTCCCTACTTCGCGATCTCCCAGATCTGGCCCGCCGGGTCGGCGAAGCAGGCGGTCCGGATGCCCCACGGGCGATCCATCGGGCCGTTGATCAGCTTCGCGCCGCGGGCGACGACCTCCGCGCAGGTGGCATCGACGTCATCGACAGTGATCGTGAACTGGATCCGGGCGCCGGCCTCGGGCGCCGCGACCGCGGCCGGCCCGATCAGCCCGGCCGCCTCCTCGACCTCGAGCAGGTTGATCAGCGTGTTGCCGAAGTCGAAGACCGCGGACGCATCGTCCTCGTAGTGGATCGGCAGCCCGAAGACCTCCTGGTAGAAGGCCTTGGTGGCAGCCAGGTCCTCGGTGAAGACGGTGATGGCGCTGATCCCGCTCGGCCACGAACCCATGTTCCGCACCTCATCTCATGTCTGGCAGTGGCGACCTTGCTGCGCCGGCTCCGACGATCTGTAGACCGCGCTCACCCCTCAGACTCACCGATGAGTTCCCGGGCCGGCGTCGGTCTGACCAGTATCCGGGCCCTGAGCCCGCAGTGAAGGAGCCAACGCCATGACCACCGAATGGACGACCGAGGGCACGGGCGCCGGCCAGTACGCCGACGTCAACGGCATCAAGCTCTACTACGAGGTCCATGGCACGGGCCGACCGCTCGTCCTGCTCCACGGCGGGCTCGGGTCGGGCGAGATGTTCGGGCCGGCGCTGACGGCGCTCGCCGAGGGCCACCAGGTCATCCTGCCCGACCTCCAGGGGCACGGCCGGACGGCCGACATCGACCGTCCGATCGACGTGCGGCTCATGGCCGACGACATCGCCGCCTTGATCAGGGAACTCGGGCTGGAGAAGCCCGACGTCGTCGGCTATTCGCTCGGCGGCGGCGTCGCGTTCTGGACGGCCGTCAAGTACCCGGAGCTCATCGGCAAGCTCGTCATCGTCTCCGCGCACCTCAAGCGCAACGCGATCTACCCAGACATGCTCGGCCAGCAGGGCCAGCTCAGCGCGGCGGCGGCGGAGTTCATGAAGGACACGCCGATGTACCAGCTGTACCAGCGCGTCGCGCCCCGGCCCGAGGACTTCGGCCGGCTGCTCGACAAGATGGGCGAGTCGATGGCGAAGGACTTCGACTTCTCCGAGGAGTTCCGCGGACTCAAGGTGCCAACGCTGTTCGCCTGCGCCGACGCCGACATGTTCCCGCCGAGCCACGCGGTCGAGGCGTTCGGGCTACTGGGTGGCGGCAAGCGCGACGGTGGCTGGATGGGCGAGGGCCGGCCGGAGGGCGGGCACGCACTCGCGATCGTGCCGGGCACGACGCACTACAACGTCTTCTCGTCACCCGCGCTGGCGGCAGCCGTGATCTCGTTCGTCGACGCGCCGCGGGGGTAGGTTCCCGCGCCCCGGTCCCGCATCAACCAGAGCCAGGCGCGGCCGACGACGAAGCCGATCCCGGCTCCGACCGTGTTCATGATCACGTCGGTGATGTCCGATGAGCGCCCGACGCTGCGGCGTCGACTGGGCGACTTCGATGGTCACCGACAGGGCCACGGCCACGAGCAGGACCGTGAGGAACCGAACGCCCGGGAACACCCAGGCGATGGCGAGACCCAGTGGCACGAACATCGCGGCGTTGCCGACGAGGTTCTGGATGTCGATGGTCGTTGACTGTCCGAATTCGACGCTGCGGCGGAGATCCCGGAAGGGGTCGAGGTTGATCGCGTAGGTATCGCCGGGCACGATGTCGCCCGGCCGCAGCGCGAAGACCAGGATCACCAGGACGACCGTGGGGATCGCCAGGACCCGGACGACCGGAAGGGTCGCGTCAGCCCACGACCGGGTCCGATGGCGCCAGGCGATGGCGATGGCCCCGACCAGGATGAGCGGCGCGGCCGCGATCAGTGCCAACCCGATCGACCCGAGGAGCCAGCTGAAGATCAATGATGTCTCGCTAGTGGGCGGCGTCCCCGCCGTCGATGGTAGCGGTCGGAGGCTAGAGGCCGATGAAGGTCGGCGCGGCCGCGGTCACGATCGCGGAGGTGGTCGCCCCCGGTCGACTGATAACCGTCAGGAAACCACGCCGGGCCGGCTCGTCCTCGCGGCTGCCCACATACGCGGGGCGGTCATGGGCAACTCACGCATCCGAAGGCCAGTCGCTGACGCGATGGCGTTGGCGATGGCGGCGGGGCCTGGCAGGATCGACGCTTCGCCAATCCCCTTGGCGCCGAACGGTCCATCGGGTGCGGGCACCTCCACGATCAAGGTATCGATCGGGGGAAGCATGGCGGCCTTCGGGACGGCATAGTCCAGGAAGGTGCCGGTCAGCAGCTGCCCGCGATCGTCGTGGATGAGCTCCTCGTAGATGGCCCGGCCGATCGACTGGACCGCGCCGCCGACCATCTGACCCTCGACCAACGCGGGATTCAGCGCCCGGCCCACGTCCTGGACGACCGCGTAGCGGACGAGCTCTACCACACCGGTCTCCGCATCGACGCGGACGTGGGCGAGGTGACCGGCGACCGATGGCGCGAGGACCGAATGGGCGGTGGCCGCGTGCCCTTCGACCGGCGGATGCTTCCCGCCCCACAATTCGCTGAGCTCTTTCGCGAAGTCGGCGACCGGACGCCCCAGATCTGGCGAACCCCTTGGCCGCACGACCCCGTCGACGATCTCCAGGTCACCAGGCTCGATCTCGAATTCGTCAGCCGCGACTCGCAGGAGTTGGTCGCGGGCCTCGGCGACGGCCGCCAGAACGGAGACTCCCGAGCCGTAGGTGATCGCGCTGGCGTTGCTGGTCGGCGACGGAGGTGCGGACGTCGTGTCAGCGGTGACGATGGTTACCGCCTCCACCGGGAGGCCGAAGGTCTCGGCGGCGATCGTGGCGAACGCACTCGTCGCACCACTGATGTCGACGACGCCGGTGATGATGGTGATCGTGCCATCCGGTTCGAGGCGGCACGTCGCTGCAGCGGGCTGCTTTGCGCCGAGCCATACGCCGATCGCGAGGCCGACGCCCTCACCCGCCGGCAGGTCGCGTCGACCGGTCCACATCGGTTGTGCACGCAGCTCCTCGAGGCACTCGATGGCTCCGATCCGCGGCCACGGTGTGTCGTCCACCATGGCGTCGCCTTCCGCGACGACATTCGCCACGCGAACGTCGACCGGATCGAATTCCAGGCGTGCCGCCAGTTCATCGACGAGCGACTCGAGGGCGAAGATGCCCGACGGGCCGGTCGGTGCTCGATAGTTGCCAGCCCCGAACCGGTTGGTGAGAACGCCGATCGCCTGGACGTCGAAGGCGGGCCAGCGATACGGTCCGGTGATGAGCTGCGCGGCGAACCACTCCCAGGACGACTCGGCGTACGCGCCCGCGTCGTAGGTCATGCGAGCCTCGAGCGCCTCGAACCGGCCCGAGCGCCCTGCGCCGATCCGGAGGTCGATCACCATGCCCTGGGCAGGATTGGTGGCGGCGAAGTCCTCCCGGCGGTTCAGCACCAGCCTGACCGGCGAACGAAGGCGGAGGGCGGCCCCGGCAACGAGTGGCTCGATGACGACTTGCTTCCCGCCGAAGGCCCCACCGAGGGGCGCCGCGGTCACCCGCACCCTCGAAGCTGGGAGGCCGAAGATCTTTGCCAGCTCGTCGCGGGTCTGGAACGTCCCCTGGGTGCTGGCGGTCACGGCGAGCGTGCCGTCCGGCTCGATCCATGCCGTCGCGGCGTGTGGCTCCACGTACGCCTGGTACGCCCAGCTGACGGAGAAGCGACCCTCGACTTTCACGTCGCAGCGGGCGAAGGCCTCGGCGACGTCGCCACGGTGCTCGTGGCCGCGGCAGAAGACATGGGTCGAGTCCTCGTCGGCATCCGGATCGACCGCAGCGAGAGCGTCGACGAAGGGCGCAAGGGGCTCCACGTCGACCTGGACGAGGTCCACGGCATCCTCCGCCGCGGCTTCCGTCTTGCCGATGACCAGCGCCACAGGCTGTCCGGCGAAGACCGCCACGTCACGGGCGAGCGGCTCATAGCGCCGCTCCTCACCGTGGCCCACGATCGGGAGGTCCTTCGCTGTCAGGACCGCCTCCACACCCGGCACGGCCAAGGCCGCCGTGGCATCGACGGCTAGGATCCGCGCGTGCGCATGGAGGCTGGGGACGATACGCGCATGCAGCATGCCCGGCACCGCCAGGTCGCCAGCGTAGCGGGTCGCGCCGATGACCTTCTCGCGAGAGTCGATCCGTGGCCGCCGAGTCCCAACGTATCGGGTCGACTCCACCATGGCGGACCTCCTTGCGGTCAGTCTACGGCGCGCCGGCCGCCGAACGTCGGCGCATCGGCGCCGACGATCCCGGAGGTCATCGACTCCGGCTGGGCGTGTTCGCGGATCAGGGCTTCGAGGTCTGCGAGCGCGGCGGCGACGTCGGTGGTGGCGCCGTCGTGGTGGCCCTCGACTGTCACGAGGATCTCGCTCGTCGCAGGGCCCGACGCGCTCTCGGCCGACTGACGCCAGCACCAGCGTCGGGCACAGACCAGGCCCGCCTCGTCGACGAAGATCACTTCGCCCGGATCCGGTGACTCGCGCTCGCCCGAGCCGAGGTCTGTGAACGACTTGTCGCCGGTCGCGATCCGAACCGTCAGACCGCCCGTCATCGCCTGCCGATCGAAGATCGCGACCGGCAGCCCGTAGCGGATGCTAACGAGGTTGCCGATGTCGACCAGCGTGTTGATCGACGGGATCGAGCCTTGCTTCGTCAGCCGTCGGAGGAGCGCCTCGGCCGCCGAACGGTAGGCGGTCGGATCGACGCCGAAGGCGCGAAAGGCGCGCCGCCAGGCGGCGAGACTCGGTACCTCGGACAGCGGCGTGTCGCCGATCCGGGCGATGACCGTCGTCTGCTCGGCGCGGAACGCCTCGACCAGCTCGTCCGGCGAGGGTCCGTTCGTGACGCCGACGGCGTGGATCGCCCCGCCGACGATCGTCGGGAAGCGCTCGATGATCGCCGGGTCGTAGCGGAAGATCGGGTCCATCGTACGTTTCGGCGTCGCCGTCAGAGCTCGACGCCATCGCCGAAGCGCTCGCGATAGTCGAGCGGGATCAGCGGCTTCTCGCCGCGGGCCTTGAGCTGCTGCACGCTCCAGGTGTTGCCGTCGGGGTCGGCGAAGCCGAAGAACGTGCCGCCGTCGCGCGGATCGAAGACGGTGATCTCGCTGCACTCGACGCCGCGCTCGGTGAGCTCGCGGCGGGCGGTCTCGGCATCGGCGACGCACAGCTGGAGGCCTCGGATCGAGCCCGGCGCCATCTCGCGCTGGGCGGGCAGGTCGCCGATGACGATCGAGCAGCCCGAGCCGCGCGGGGTCAGCTGGACGACGTGCATGTGCTCGTTGGTGGTGTCGTGGTCGAGATCGAAGCCGACCTTGTCGCGGTAGAACGCGACCGACGCGTCGATATCGCTGACGGGCAGGATCACGACTTCCAGGGTCCAGTCCATGGGTTCGTCCTTTCGGGGTCGCGGTGATCGAACGGTGGCACGAGCCTACGGGAGCAGGCTGCACCGCGTTGGCAGCACGCTGAGAGGGCCCGAGCGTGACCGCGAAACACATCGCCTGGTTCAGGTTCAAGGACGGCGTCACGGACGAACGGATCGACGGGCACCTGCGGGCGGTTCGGTCGCTCGCCGACCTCGTGCCCGCGGTCGACGCGATCGAGTGCGGCCCGAGCTACACCGACCGCGCCGCGGGACTGACGCATTGCATCATCGTCTCGCTGCCCGATCGCGCGTCGCTGCCGCTGTACCTCGAGCACCCGGCCCACGTGCCGATCGCCGACGCGCTGGTCGCCGACATCGCCGAGCTTCGCGTGATGGACCTGGATCTCGGCTGACCGATCGATCCGCCGCGCGGCTAACGCGCGATCGGTCGCGATCCGTCAGGACTTGCCCGTTGTCGTCGCGACCCGAACGCCCTCGCGGCGAACGGTCGTTCCCTGCCATCGAACACCCATTGCGCCACTATGCACGGCGCGTGTCTCGGGCGCGTCTCGGGACTGGCGTCCGACAACGAAAGCCGGCCCTTCCCGGGTGTCGCTCAGTCGCAGCCGATGCCGTCGTGGTCGCCGTCGAGCCGATAGTCGTCCGGGCCCTTGACCTTGACTGGAGCCTTGCCGAGCCGTCGCACGTCGGCGCAGTCCAGGTCGTCGACGACGGGCAGGCAGGGCGAATACGACGGATGGCAGTCGCCGCCGCCACCCCCGACGAAGGACTTCGGCGTGGGTCGCTGCTGGGTCGTCTCGGCGTCCGGGGCCCAGAGCCCGAGCTCACTCCCCCGCGCCGTCTCCTGGGCAGCGAGGAGCAGTTCGACGTACTTCACGTCGGGAGGGAACGTCGTGACCTGCGCGTAGCCGGTCCGGACGAGTTCGAGCCCGACGAGCACCAGCGTGCCATCGCGCTCAACCCAGACATCGCGCAGGAGTCGGTCGTATCGATCCGTCTCGGAGACGTCTCGCTCGAGGATCACGGGCTTCCCTTCGACGAGGGCGGCGTTCGCCGCGGTCGCCTGCTTGGCCATGAACTCGATCGGCGTATTCGGCTTCACCGACTCCGGCGTGTCCATGCCGATGTAGCGGACGTGAAAGTCGGTGCCGCCGATCGCGACGATGATCGTGTCGCCGTCGATGATCCTGGTGACGGTGCCGTCGCTGGTCGGGCCGGTCGGCCCGAAAGCGATGTCGGACGCCTGCGCGCTCGGCTCGGACTCGCTCGTCGGGCTTGCGCTGGGAGATCCGGTCGGCGTGGACGCCGTCGTCGGTTCGGGCGTCGCGACGGCCGCAGCCTGACCGTTCGAGAGGCCTCCGATCGCCCCGAGCGCAAGCACCGCCACGATCCCGACGATCGCGTACCGGCCGTACGGCCGACGAGTCTTGACCGCGGCGGGGGGCAAGGGGGCGACCGGGACGTTGGAATCGGGCGCGACAACGCCGGTCAGCGCATCGAGATCGACCCCGCAGGCACGACAGACCTGGAACTCCCCGATCCGCGGCTCGCCGCAGCTTGGGCAGAAACGCCCGGACACGATCCGAGTCTAGGCGCGGCTCCTCGGGAGCGATGCCGCCCGAAAGGACTACGGCCTTCGTCGGCCATGGCGGCACGGTGGCGCTAGGTTTGACATCCGCGCTAGCGATAGGCTTGGTCCGATGTCGCCGACCATCGAATTCGCGACCGCGAGCGACGGCACCCGCATCGCGTGGGCATCGACGGGCTCGGGGCCGGTCCTTGTGCACATGCCGGGCGTGCCCCTCTCCAATCTCGAAGCCGAATGGCGGATCCCGGTGCTGCAGCGCGCGTACGGCGGGCTCGCGGAACGGGTGCGCCTGGTCCAGTACGACGGGCGCGGCACGGGTCGGAGCCAGCGAGACGTCACCGATGTGTCGCTCGACGCCGACCTGCGCGACCTCGACGCCGTCGTCGACGCCGTCGGCGAACGGGAGGTCGTGCTCCTCGGGTTCTATCACTCGGCGATGTCGGCCGTCGCCTGGGCGGCGCGGCATCCCGATCGGGTTCGGGGTCTGGCCCTCTTCGGCGGCGCGCTCCGCGGTTGGGACCTGATGAACGGCCCCGGAACGCAGGCCCTGCTCAGCCTCATCGAGCGCGACTGGGACACGTTCGTGGAATCCGTGACGCATGCCTGGCTCGGATGGCCCGGCGGCGAGGACGGCCGGCTGGCTGCCGAGGTCTTCCGTGCGTCTACGAGTCCCGCATTCGCTCGGGCGACGATGCAGGCGTCGAGCGAGATGGACGTCAGCGCCGAGGCCCCGTTGGTCCGGGCGCCCGCCATCGTCATCCACCGGCGCGACGCCCAGGTCATCCCGCTCGATGTGTCCAGTCGCCTGGCGGACGCGCTGCCCAACGGTCGCCTGGCGATCCTGCCCGGTTCATCGGCCAGCCTGTTCTTCGAGGCGACCGAGGAAGTCGTGCGGCTTCTCGCTTCGTTCGCGATCGACCCGGCCGCCCCGGTCCGGGACTTGCCGGCTCCTCGAACGATCCCGCCCGACGGCGACAGCCTCTCGCCTCGCGAGCGAGAGGTCCTCGGGCTCATCGCAGCCGGAGAGAGCAACGGGGAGATCGCTGCGCGCCTGGGGCTCTCGATCAACACCATCGAGCGTCATGTCAGCAACACGTATCGCAAGATCGATGCCCGCGGACGCGCGGACGCGACCGCGTGGGCGATCCGCCACGGCGTAGCCCCATCCGAACCCGCGGACTAACAGGATTCCGTCGGTCGCCGATCACGGAGGTCGGGGAAGTCGGCGACGGTTCCACGCGGCACGATCTGCCCATGACGACACCGATGACTCCCACACCCGCGACCACGACCCCCGCATCGGGCAACGGCGGCCTGATGCGACGGCTGGCGATCCGATTCGGCCCGATGGCGCGGCCGCTGGCCGGTTCCAGGTGGTTCCCGTTGTGGGCCACGCTCAGGCACGTCGGTCGTCGATCGGGCCGTGCCTACGAGACCCCGATCGTCGCTCGGCCGACGCCCGACGGCTTCCTCATCCCGCTGCCGTTCGGTCCGTCCACCCAATGGGCGCAGAACCTGCTGGCGTCGGGCAGCGGCGAGCTTCGGCAGGCCGGGCGCTCGTTCGCGATCGACCACCCGGAGATCATCGAGCGTGATGCGGCCGACGCCTTCCTGCCGTGGTGGATCCGTGTTGCATCCCGGCGCATGGGCATCCGCTACTACGTTCGCGTGCGCATCAGCCTTGCGCCATCGCCCTAGATGTCGTACGCCTCTGGGTGCCTCGGCTCGTAGAGCAGGATCGGGCCGGCGCCGGGGAGTTCCAGGTTCGCCCCCAGGCCGAAGCCAAGGTCCTCGATGCCGCCCGTGAAGACGGCGCCCTTGGCCTCGAGCTGGGCCTTCGTGGCCGCGATGTCGTCGCACATCAGCGAGATCGAGTGATGTCGCGGCGACGAGTAGGCCTCGGGCCCTTCGCCGCCGGACGTCGGATGGACGCCCATCTCGCTCGGGCCGGTCTTGAAGATCGGCCAGGGCGGCACGCTGTGCGGGTCCTCGACCGACGGCCAGCCAAGGACATCACGAAGGAACGTCCGGGTGGCCTCGGGGTCGTCCGAGTAGATGAGGGTGTGGACCGCCTTGATCATGCGGGCATCGTAGCGGGACGACCCGGAGGAGTCTCCAGGTCGCCCCTGTCGAGTGCTATCGCCTGTTCTCGAGAACCGAGAGGATGTTGCCCGACGGGTCGGTGAACCACGCGATGGCGGGACCGTTGTCGTCGCGCGCGATCCCCTTGGGACCCGTCTTCGGGCCGTCCGGGCGGTCGTAGTGCTCCATCGTGACGCCAGCGGCCATCAACGCATCGACCTTGGACTCGATGTCCTTGACCGGGAAGTTGAGGACCGTGAAGACGGCGGGCTGATGATCCGGCTTCGGATAGACCATCACGCTGGTCTCACCCGCGCCGTGGATCTCGAAGATGCCCATGTCGGTGTCGTCACGGACGTCCAACCCGAGCGTGTCCCGATAGAACGTCCGGGCCGCGTCGAGGTCCTTGACAGCGAAACTCGCGAGAAGCGGACTGCCGCGGAGGATCGAGCGCTCCTGGACAGCTGTGGTGCCGGTTGCCATGGTTCTGCCTCCTTGTTGCAGGCAACCTACGATGCCGATGCCGAAGGGGCAGGGACCTCAATACCCGCGGTCACGGACGACAGGTGCGTTGCATCTGCATCGATGGCGAGACCGTGGTGCAGCTGGATCAGGGCTGGGGCTCCCGTCACGATCGCGGCCGCCTGCCGCGTCCCCGCCACGATGCACCTTCCGAGTGGCCCCCGCCCGACCCCTGCCCTCTGTTGCGCCTATCTGGTCCTCGCGGGCATCTGTACGGTCGGCATCGCGGTGGCGGCAGGCCTGATGTGGTACTTCGGGTCCGACTAGGCTCTATGTGTATGCATCCGATGGGCATAGCGGATGATGGTGGGCCTCTTGGCGCCGGCCGATTCGTGCATAACGGGGCGTCGACTTGGGAGTAGGCCCGGCCAGCATCGTGTCGGGCGAGGAGGAGGGACCGAATGAAGATCGGCGCGATCGTTCCGCAGGGCTGGGTCGGCGAATACGACGGCTGGGAGCCGCTCGACGCCTGGCGGCGCACGACCGAGGTCGCGAAGCAGGCCGACAAGCTTGGCTTCGACGCGATCTGGCTGTTCGACCACTTCCACACGGTCCCCCGCCCGACCGACGAGATCACCTTCGAGTCGTTCACCTCACTCTCGGCGCTGGCAGCCCTGACGACGCGCGTCCGACTCGGTCACGTCGTGATCTGCACCGCGTTCCGGAACCCGGCGCTCACGGCCAAGATGATCTCGACGATGGATTCGATCAGCGGCGGCCGGATGGAGCTCGGGATCGGCGCCGGCTGGAAGAAGGACGAGTGGGTCGGCTACGGCTACGGGTTCCCCGAGACGAAGGAGCGGCTGACCCGCCTCGAGGACGATCTCGAGGTCATCACCCGGATGCTGGCCGGCGACAAGCACCAGCACGCCACATACGAGGGCCCGTACTCGCAGGTCCACGACGCGAGGAACGTGCCCAAGCCCATCCAGAAGCCGCGGGTGCCGATCATGGTCGGCGGCAACGGGCCGAACATCACGTGGCGCCTTGCCGCTCGTCATGCCGACGAGCTCAACCTCGACGGGATGTCGCCGGCCGACGTCGCCGAGGCACTCCCCATCGTTCGGAGCCGGTGCGATGAGATCGGCCGCGACCCGGCCACGCTGCCCATCTCGGTCCACATGTGGGGCGAGGACATCGCGGCGTCCGGCGCCGCGCGGGTCGACCGCCTGGCGGGATACGCGGAACTCGGCGTCAGCCGGGTGATGGGCCTCGTCCGCGAGTGCGCCCGCTCCGACGAGGCACTCGAATCGCTCGTCGCGGACGCGCGAGCCGCCGGGGTCGAGCTCGGCTAGCGGACAGACCCGGGCGGTTCAGTCCGCCCAGGCGACGCGCCAGACGCGCCAGAGCGCGGTCGGGTCCGACAACGGATCGCCATGGACAAGGCTGAAGTCGGCGGGCCCGCCCTCGCGGATCACGCCGGCCTCCGGCTCGCCGAGGAGATCGCCGCCGCGCCAGGTCGCCGCGCCGAGCGCCTCCCACGGCTGGAGACCGGCGGCCACGAGGCACTCGACCTCCCAGGCCAGCTGGTCGGCCCGGGTCGATCCGCCGCCGAAATCGGTGCCGGTCGCGATCGCGACGCCGGCCGCGTGCGCATGACGAACGCTCTCCTCGGCCCCGGCCTGGCGCTCGAGCGTTCGAGCTCGCCCTGCGGGGGCGGCGAAGCGCTCGATCGTCGTCGTGGTCCCGAAGCTGATCCAGCTCCGGAAGATCGCGAGCGTCGAGACGAGCGCCGTCCCCTGCGCGGCCATCGTCGCCGCGAGGTCCGCGTCGAGCTGCATCCCGTGCTCGATCGAGTCCACGCCCGCGGCCACGCCCTCTCGGGCGCCGGCAAGGTGCGATGAATGGGCGGTGACCTTCGCGCCGCGGGCATGGGCGGCCGCGACGACCGGCGCGATCTCGTCGGCGCTCCAGGGCGCGACGCCTGCTTCCGGCCCGTCGAGATAGAGCTTGAGCAGGTCGGCACCGTCATCCAGCTGGCCCATGGCAAGCTTCAGCAGCTCCTCGGCGTCGTCCGCCTCCACGGATCGGTCGCCGGGCATCGTGCCGGCGCGGTCCAGCCACGTGCCGGCGGCGCGCACGTACGGGAGGCCTGCTCGGCCGCGCCACCGATCGCGGACGCCAAGGCTCAACGCGCGCACGCGACCGTCGACGGGATCCGCGACCCGCGGCGCCCCGACGTCGCGGGCCCAGCGGACACCGGCATTCGTCATCAGGCGACCGTTGTGCTCGGCCACCGCGAGGAGTCGCTCCGGCGGGTCATCGATCCGGGCGATCCAGTGAGCGCCACCCGGCAGAGTCAGGTGGCTGTGACAATCGACCATGCCAGGGACGATCGTCGAGCCGCTCGCGTCGACGACGTCGGTTTCGCCGGCCCGATCCGCGGAGGGCAGCTCGCCCTCGTCATCGCTCGGGCGGATCCAGGCGATGGCGCCGTCGACGACGAGGATGCTCACGCCGATCTGGAGGCGGTCGGATCGACCGTCCGCCATCGCTCCGTCTCGGTACAGGGTGGCCGACACGCGCTGATGGTACGCGTCGGCCCGGCGATCAGGCGGAGGTACGGGTCCCGGGATAGCCCGAGTAGGCCTCTCGCGGACCTCGGTGGTGCGGGCCTAGGCTGTTGACGTCGGTCAACACGCCGTCCCCGGCGACGACCGACCGAACTGGCAAACCCGTCGCGAGGCGGGGACGCAAAGCCACGGGCCTCAAGCAGGTAGCCGGGCTGCCGATGGGAGGTGGGCCGTGGAGGTCCAGATCTCCCCGCGAGCACGAAACGTCGTGCGCGCGGCCTTGAACCTCGGCGTGGTGATCGTCGTGCTGCTTGCAGCATCGATGACCGTCCACGGCTGAGGCACCGCGGCCGTCCGACGCCAGTCGGGCGGCCGCCGTCCGTTCCCATCGCCATCCCGATCGAGACGTTCGCGAGACGCGGCCCGGCCATCATCGTTCGCTGGAAGCGGTTGCCCGTCCGCGTACCATCGGGTCGATAGCGCCCTCGGCCGCGGCCGAGGGAGGGGAGGCATCATGGCTGACGTCCGGGGCAACCCCTGGGAGCACGACCCCGGCCCGACCGGGGCGAGCGGCTGGGCTGAGCTCTTCGCCGAGACACCCAACTATCGCGGGCTGGGCCGGGCGGTGGTCGGACGTGAGGCGTTTCGATGGCATCACGGCCCGATGTTCTTCCGGGGCCGCCTCGACGGCTCCGCCAAGGTCGTGATCGTCGGCCAGGAAGGCGCTCAGGACGAGTCGCTCTCGCACCGCTCATTCACCGGCGGGACGGGCGCGCGCATGCAGCATTTCCTGCGGTTCATCGGACTCGACCGCTCGTACCTGTTCCTGAACTCCTTCGTGTACCCGATCTTCGGCCAGTACACCCAGGACCTGCGCAAGCTGGCGCAGGATCCCCGGTCACCGGTCGTCAAGCATCGGAATCGGATCCTCGACAAGGCCGTCGTCGATGGCGATGTCCGCCTCGTGGTCGCGGTCGGTCGGGCCGCCAAGGAGTCCGTGGCGACCTGGATCGAAGCGCACGGGGGCAACGCCGATCCGGAGGCGCTCCACAACGCGACGCTCGGCTCGATCCCGAACCGGGTCATGGTGGTCGGGGTCCTCCATCCCGGCGGCGCAGCGGGCGGATCGACCGCGAACATCAAGGCCGACTTCGCGCGCGCCATCGGCCGCATCAAGGACCGGCTCCAGGTCGACCCGACGTGGCTCCCGACCGACCCCGGCATGTCGCGGAATCTGAGCGCGGCCTACCCATATTCCTCGGCGGCCATCCCGTATCGCGACTTTCCGTTCGGCACGTGCCCGAGGCTTGGCCGGGGCGGGACCTCGAGCAACCGGAGCGACAACCAGCGAGCCATCCGCCTGTTCTCGGCCGCCGGCAAGTACAACGCCAGCGGGGCGCATCTTAGCGATCCGTCGACCGCCGGCGGCAGCAACGCCGGCTACGACGACGATCCGGGAGACCTGCCGTACGAGCCGCCGCGCGCGAGTCCGCGGGCGTTCGATGCGGGCCCACCCGCCGCCCTGGCGCGGCTCCTGCTCGGTGGCGCGCCCGGCTTCGACTGGCCCGACTTCGCCGCCCTCGGCGTCACCTCGCACCCGTCATTCGGGACGGGGCCGATCTATCGCGGCCGGTTCACCCAGCTCAGCCTCGTCGTCCTCGCGGACCAGCGCTCCGATGACGACACGTTCGCGGCGCGGGCGCTCGCGGGCGAGGCGGGCCAGCGCTTCCAGGGGGTCCTGCGCGCGGCCGGCCTGACGAAGCGCTATCTCATCATCCGGTCGCTCCCGGTCGACACCCTGGATCTGACCGCCGCCAAGCGGCTCACCCTCGTCGACCATCCCAAGGTCCAGGCGCTGCATCGCGAGCTGTTGCGCCGCGTCCGCTCGAGCAACGCCGGCATCACCGCGCTCCTCGCCATGGGCCCGGGCGCTCGGCGGCTCGCACACAACGTGGCGCCGGCGGGCCTCGACATCATCGAGCTCGCCGGGCACGACGAGCCGGGCTTCCAGGCGTCCTGGCAGGCGGCCCTCACGCAACTCGCCGGACGCGCCTATACGAAGGACCTGACCAACCCGACCTTCGTCGCGCCCTCCGTCCGGAGCCAGTTGCCCCGCACGGACCTGCCGTATGGCTCGCAGCGCTGGGTGGGCACCTCGGGCGATCGAGCGGTGCGCCCGAAGGACACGACCCTTGGCAAGCCATCGCCGGACTACCTCAAGCTGTTCCTGCCGTCATGGGTCGCCGGCCTCGGCCCGGCCCCCCTCTCGCCGGCTGAGCAGGCGGCGGCCGACCAGCTCACCTGACCATGCCCGTCGACCCGCTCCCCCGCTACGGACTGCGCGGACGCGTCGTGACGATGAACGCGGCGCGCGACGTCATAGCCGACGGCGTCGTCTGGGTCGCCGACGGAACGATCACCGACGTGACCCCGGCGGGCCAGACGCCTCCGGGCCACGCCGCGTCCCCGGTGATCGCGGCCGCCGGCACGATCTACCCCGGCATGATCGAGCTCCACAACCACCTCGCCTACAACGCCATCCCGCTCTTCCGGATCCCAAGGCTCTACACCAAGCGCGAGGAGTGGCAGGGCACCCGCGGCTATCGCCGCTACGTCAGCGGTCCGGCGGGCGTCATCGCCTCGGTGCCCGAGCTCATCAAGGCGACGATCCGGTATGTCGAGTGCAAGAGCCTCATCTCCGGGACGACGACGTCGCAGGGCCTGACGCTTCGGGCTGCACCGATCAAGCACCTCTACAAGGGCATCATCCGCAACGCCGAGCAGCCGGACGCCGCGGGACTCGATCCCGCGCGACCCAAGATCGGCGACGTCCTCCCTGATGGGCGCGAGTCGTTCCGCAAGTCGCTGACCGGGAAGGGCGCGCGGATTGTCCACCTCGCAGAGGGGCTGTCGACCTCGAAGGCGCACGACCACTTCCTCGACCTGCAGTTCCCGAACGGGACGTGGGCGATCGGACCGAAGTTCGTCGGCATCCACTCGACGGCGCTCAGGCCCGAGGACATGGGTGTCATGCAGCAGAACGGTGGATCTATCGTCTGGTCGCCGTTCAGCAACCTCATCCTCTACGGCGGCACGACCGACGTGAAGACGGCCATCCAGCTCGGGGTCAAGGTCGCCCTGGGCTCCGATTGGGCGCCGACGGCCAGCAAGAACCTGCTGAACGAGCTCAAGGTCGCGCGGATCCTGAGCGACGACCAGCAACTCGGGCTGACCGACCTCGAACTCGTGCAGATGGTGACCGCCAACCCGGCGGAGATCCTCGGCTGGGGGACATCGCTCGGCTCGATCGAGCCCGCCAAGCTCGCGGACATCACCGTCGTTGCCGGCAAGACCGGCGAGCCCTACCGCCACCTCGTGGACGCGACCGAGACCGACATCCGGCTGGTCGTCATCGGCGGTGTCGCCCGCTACGGGACCCCGGCGCTCCTGGCCAAGTTAAGCCCGGTCGACGAACAGGTCGAGGTCGCGGGCAATCTCCGAGCGTTCCATCTGGACACGAAGGATCCGGACCCGGTGCTGGGTCCGCTCGGGCTCGCCGACGCGACCGCGACGCTCGCCGACGCGCTCGAGCACATGCCGGCGCGGGCCGCGGCGATCGGTTCGGCATTCGGTGGGGCGTTCGGCTCGACGGAGCTTGGCGTGACGGCGAACCAGGCCGTGGCGGGCGCCGATTCGGATGCCCGGTGGTTCCTCGACCTGGACCAGCCGCCCATCGCCGGACTCGACCCGACGATCTACCAGGGGATGGCCCCGGCCCTGCTCGATGTCGTGATCGGCGCGGAGAGCTTCGCCTCGATCGCGGTGCCCCTGAAGCTCGATCCGCTGGCGACGGAGGGCGATGACACGTTCTTCGAGATGCTCGCGAACCTCGCCAACGTGCCCGAGGCCGTGCGGACCAAGCTGCCCGGCCGCTACGGCGAGGTGCCGCGAGCCCCGACGATCGCCGCCGGCCCCACCGACGACGACGTCTCGATCGCACCGCTGCCGCTCGCCGACCTGCTGACCTGGAAGGGCGACCTGACGCTCAGTGACCGGCGCCTGATCGTCGAGCAGGCGATGGTCCTCGTCGACCAGATCTACGTGCACCTCCCGATGAAGCGCGCACGGTACGCGGTCGACCCGCTCCAGCGGCTGCGTCTCGTGCAGCACCGCCTCCAGGACATCGAGGACACGGACACGATGACCCCGGAGAGCAAGTTCCACGAGGAGCTCATCGAGATATTCACCGCATTGCGCGACCTCCATACGCACTACGTCCCGCCGGAGCCGTACCGCTCGCACACGGTCTATCTGCCGTTCCTCGTGGAAGCGTGCACCCGCGACGGCCGTGTCCAGTACCTCGTCTCCAAGGTCGCCAACGGCGCCGAACTCGATCGCTCGTTCGTCGAGGGCGTCGAGGTGACCCACTGGAACGGCACGCCGATCGAGCGCGCGATCGAGCGTAACGCTGAAAACCAGGGCGGCGGAAACGTGGACGCCCGGATGGCGAGGGGACTCGATGCGCTGACGATCCGGACGCTCGGGCGGACGCGACCCCCAGACGAGGACTGGGTCGACATCACGTATCGGAGCGACGATGGCGCGGAACACGACATCCGCGTCCGCTGGAACACCTACCAACCCGCCGAGGAGTCGCCGTTCGCGGACACCCAGGAGGCCATCGCCCAGGGGGCCCTCGGGGTCGCGGTGTCGGTGGCGCAGGGGAATCGTGGTCGGCTCGGCGCGCTCGGCGTCGATGCCCAGACGACGACCGTCAACCTGGTCAGGCGCGATCTGTTCGCGCGCGGCTGGCAGGCACCGCCGGCCGCCGGCTCGAGCGAGCTCGCGACGGTCCTGCCGCCTGGGATCCTGCGTGCCCGGATCCGCCAGACGAGCATCGGAGACGTCGTCCACATCCGGATCTTCACGTTCCTCGTCCCCGATCCGGGCGCGTTCGTGGAGGAATTCGTGCGCCTGGCGACGGCTCGCCCGACGGTCGGGCTGATCGTGGATGTCCGCGGGAACGGCGGCGGCGACATCCGGGCCGCCGAGCGTCTGCTCCAGGTCCTGACCCCGCGACGCATCGAGCCGGAGCCCGCGCAGTTCATCGTCAGCCCGCTGATCCGTCGTCTCTGCATCGAGAACCAGAAGGATCCGATCAACCTGGGTTCCTGGACGGAATCGGTCGTCGATGCCGTCGAGTCAGGCACCACGTTTTCGACGGGCTTTCCGATCGAGTCCGCCGATACCGCCAACGACCGAGGCCAGGCCTACTACGGTCCGGTCGTGCTCATCACCGACGCCCGCTGCTACAGCGCGACGGACATCTTCGCCGCCGGCTTCCAGGACAACAAGGTCGGGCGGATCGTGGGGGTCGCCGAGCGGACCGGTGCCGGTGGCGCCAACGTGTGGACCCACGAGCTCCTTCGCCAGTTGCTGCCCGTGCGCTCCTCGCCGCTCAAGTCGCTGCCCGGCGGGGCGACCTTCCGGGTCGCCGTGCGTCGGACGATCAGGGTCGGCCTGCACGCGGGCGAGCTCCTCGAGGACCTCGGCGTAGAGGCCGACGCGCCCCATGCGATCACGTACGACGACCTGCTCCACGACAACAGGGATCTCATCGATGCCGCGGTCGCCGAGATGGCGGGCATCCCGCCGAGAGGCCTCGACGCGCAGCTCACGGTCGGCGCAGACGCGATCGAGATCGAGGTGCAGACCGCAAACCTGGATCGTGTCGACGCGTACGTCGACGGTCGACCGGTGGGATCCACTGACGTCAAGGGCGATCGATGCACCTTCCGAGTGCCCCTGGACCTGATCGGACAGGACCGGGTCCTGCGGCTCGAGGGCTACGAGCACGGCTCGCTCGTCGCCGCTCGGCGGATGCCAATCCCGCTCGCGTAGGAGATTCGGGTGTTCCGCGCCGCAACAGCGATTTTCGAAAGACCTGTTGTGGGATTCCGTGGATAGGGGGTATAGTCGTGGAGTAGTGCCACGAAAGCGTTCGTGGCCGCATACGAGCACGACGCACTCGGACTCCTCTCACGACTGACGCGAGAACCCGATGAAGGGATCGCGTCGGGCATCGAGAGGAGTTTTAGATTTCGTGTTCAATGACAAGAACCTGACTTGCGCGGACTGTGGACAGGAATTCGTGTTCACCGGTTCCGAGCAGGACTTTTATTCGCAGCGTGGCTTCACCGAGCCGCGACGCTGCCCCTCCTGTCGCGCCAGCCGCAAGGCTGCCCGCAACAGTGAAGGTGGCGGCAGCTCATACGGTGGCGGATACAGCTCCGGCGCCGGCTATTCCAGTGGCGGCGGTGGCGGCGGCTACAGTGGCGGCGGCGGTTACGACCGCGGCCCCCGAGAGATGTTCTCGGCCACGTGCTCGTCCTGCGGCAAGGAAGCCCAGGTCCCCTTCCGCCCGACCAGCGGCAAGCCCGTCTACTGCAGCGACTGCTTCCGCAGTCAGCGTGGCGGCTGACCCTATCCTCTCGCTGCGGGCCTTGTGCCCGCCTTCCCAAGCGTGATCCCCGACCCGGGTCGTCAGTCGACCCGGGTCGATCAATTCCCGGGCGGTTCCACGCCATCGGCCTTCCTGGCCACCTGGCTTTCTGGCCAGATATGCGCCGGTGGACTCGTAGGCTAGGAACAGGCCCGATCGGCCGGGCCGCGTGGCGGTTCCGTGCGTGCCAGGACTCCTGCAGGCCATGAATCGGGCCGGCCGGCCCGTTCGATAGGCAAGATCCGTGCTTAACAGTCCAGGGATGCATTTCTGGCCAAGCCGGGGCCAGGCCGGGGCCGGCCGCGCGACAACTAGTTGCGGCGCAGGAAGCTCGGGACGTCCAGGTCCTCGGCGGTCGCTGGAGCGTCGACTGCCTCCACCGGGCGCGATTGGCGGCGGGTGCGGGCCGCCTCCTCGGGCATCGCGGGCTCGGACGACGAGGCGTCCGCCTGGTCGGCCTCGAGCGGCGTCGCCATCCGGACCGGCGTCCGCGGTCTCGGCGCCCGTGCCGGGTCGAAGCCGGTCGCCACGACCGTGATCCGCACCTGGTCCTTGAGCTTCGGGTCGAGCGTGGCCCCGAAGATGACGTTCGCGTCCGGGTCCGCCGACGCCCGGATCGTCTCGGCGGCGCGCGTCACCTCGTCGAGGCGCAGGTTCTTCGACCCGCACACCACGAACAGGATCCCGCGGGCGCCATCGATCGTCTCCTCGACGAGCGCGTTTGCGATCGCCTGCCGGGCCGCGTCGACGGCGCGGTTCACGCCCTTGGCGGATCCGACCCCCATGAGTGCGGGCCCGGCGTCCTTCATGACCGCACGGAGGTCCGCGAAGTCGAGGTTGATCAGCCCCGGGATCGTGATGATCTCGAGGATGCCCTGGACGCCCTGGCGCAGGACCCCGTCGACCACCTTGAACGCGTCGACCAGCGATTCCGCCTCGGGGACGACGTCGCGAACGCGGTCGTTCGGGATCGCGATCAGGGTGTCGACCGCCTGACCCAGCTCGACCATCGCCGCGTCGGCGACCTGCGCCCGCCGGTTGCCCTCGAAGCCGAACGGCTTGGTCACGACCGCGATCGTCAGCGCGCCCTGCGCCTTCGCGATGGCGGCGATGACCGGCGCCCCGCCCGAGCCCGTGCCGCCGCCGAGACCCGCGGTGACGAACACGATGTCGGAGCCGCTCAACGCCGCGGCGATCGCCTCGGCGTCCTCCTTGGCCGCGCGCTCGCCGACATCCGGGTCGCCGCCGGCGCCCAGGCCATTCGTGACCCCCGCGCCGATCTGGAGCCGGGTGAGCGCGAACGATCGGGTGAGCGCCTGGGCATCGGTGTTGCAGACGATGAAGTCGACGCCGCGCGTGCCCGCGCGGATCATCTCGTTGACCGCGTTGCCCCCACCTCCGCCGACGCCGACCACGCGGATCGTCCGGCGATGCACGCTCTGGCGGCCCCGCCGACGCGCCCGACGGCCGGGGATGTAGTCGACCAGGACGCGTGCAGCCAGCAGCAACAGCAGGATGCCGATGACGATGATGGGGAAGTTCTGGGCCACGAACTCCACGTCCGGCAATCTAGCACCCCCGGCGAGCGACCGGGTACCCGGCAATAGGTACTAGCCGTCCGCGTGGCCGACGCGCCGCAGGTCGATGCCGTCGGTGAGCGTCGCGACCGCGGCATTCGCCCATGACCCGGCCGCGCCCGCGAGGTCGCCCCGGTCGTCCGGATCCAGGCTCGAGAGGATCCGGACGTAGGACTGCACCTGGAACAGCGTTCCGACGACGATCGCGAGATCCCCGGCCGCGGCGAGGTCCGCCGGCGAGAGGTGCCCGGCCCAGCGAGCCAGGTAGGCGTCGCGCATCGCGTGTCGAAGGGCCAGGTCGTCGGGCCGCGTCGCGTACACCGCGAGGTCCAGGAACGGGTGGCTGATGGCGGCATCGGTCCAGTCGAAGACCCGGGGCCCGCTCGGCGAGGCGGCCACGTTCCACGGATGGAAGTCGCCGTGGACGAGGGTCGGGGCCGGACCGAGGGCGTCGAGCCGCGCACAGGCGTCGGTGAAGGCGCCGATCGAGTCGGTCCAGGCCTGCCGGTCATCGCCGGTCAGCTCGACGTCCAGGGGCTCCATGTCGGCGAGGGTCGGCAGCGCCTCGGCCAGGGCGGCGAGGGACCGCACCTGTGCCCCGGCGTCGATCAGCGTCTGCTCGCGGCCGATCCATGCCTGCTGGATCCCGGCCTGGACCTCGAGCCCGGACGTCCACGTCTCCGGCGGGCCGTCGCCGAGAGTCGCGTCGCCGTGATCGAACATCAGCAGCCAGTTCTCATCGGGTTCGACCGCCGCGACACGGGTGACGACATCCGGGGTCGCCGCGGCCAGCACGGCCGTCACCGCGGCCTCGCGGTGGAAGAGCGGTGCGCTGCACTTGAGATAGAACGGGCCGAGCGCCGACGGCGCGCGCAGCACCATCGAGATGCCCCACAGGTAGACGATCCGGGGCGGCTCGAACGCCGGGGCGCGACTCTCGGCCATCCGATCGACCATCCAGCTCGACGCCCGATCGAACCAGCCGGACACGGACCACGGCCGGATCGGCGGCGGTCGGGCCGAGCCGGCGGCGACCGACCCAGCGCGGGACCGCGTCGCGCAGCTCGGGCGGCTCGAGGGCGTCGAGGGGCAGGTTGGCCCAGTCGGTCCACTCGTACGGGCTCGGGGCATCGGGGCCGATGGCCTCGATGTCGACGACGACCGTCGTCGGGTCGCCGTCCGCATCGCGCCGTCGCTGGTCGATGCGCAAGGCGCGCGGCTGGACACCGAGGAGAGCCTCGATGGCGGTCAGGCACGCACGGGTCGTGAACGTGCGGTCGAGGATGACGTGCGGCAGCCCGACGACCGCGCCGGGCGGCCAGGTGGGCGCCGCCGACGTCAGCACCGCCGGCCGGGTCGGGTGCGGGACCAGCACGAAGACCGTGCAATCACCCTTGGACACGGGCCCACCTTAACGCGCTCTTCACAGGCTCGACGGCATCCTGACGAGGTCCAAGCCCGCGCTCACCGCGGGATCCTCAAGAAGGGAGCTCGTCTTGCGGAACCACCGTCGACGCCTCATCACCGGCCTGCTCACGGTCAGCGCGTTGGGTGCGGGTCTCGTCGTCCCGGCGGCCACGTTCGCCGCATCTCCGGCCGCGGCCGCCACGACCACTACGACGACCTGCCCCGACACCCACTGGCCGGCGTCGGTCCAGGGCCGGCCGATCCGGCTCCACGCGGGCGCCAAGGGCGGCGACTACATCTGGCACGACGCCAAGGGCTGGCACGTGCGGGTCACGCACCACGGCTCCAGGAAGGTCGTCTTCGCGGGCAAGATCGTTTCCAGTGCCCCGATGACCGTGACGCCATTCCGCCTCGAGAACCGTGACGGGATCACGTTGAGCGCCGACAAGCTCACGCTGACCTACCGGTTCCGCAACTACGGCAAGATCGACGGCTTCGACGTGAAGACGGACTGCGCCCAGCGCTTGGCCATCTCGGGCTCGATGGCCGGCCACAAGCTGCCGAGGAGCCGGATCTGGCTCGGCCGGCACGGCGTGCATCCGCTCGAGAACCGCTTCGTGATCGTCAAGGTCGTCTGACCACAGAAGGTCCCCGGGGTCAGGGCGGCGGTCGGCGACGACCGCCGCCCTTCCTTGTGCCGGTCGCGCGTGTCGCCGTCAGCCGCGGAACTCCAGGCCCACCGATCCGCTCGCCCGCACCCGACCGTCGAGCGAGAGGTCGGCCGACAAGGACTGCTCGACCCCGTCGCTCACCTCGTTGAACGTCTCGGACGGCGCGGAACAGTCGATCGTGTGGCGCTTGCCGTCGGCACGGAGGCTCGTGAGTCGGACTCCGTGGCCCTCGCGCGTGAGCCGGATCGCGCCGGTCAGGGGCTCGATGGTCTCCTGGGCGTGGCCGTCCTGCGACAACCACACGTAGCCCGCAGGCACGTGCAAGGGGCCACCCCACAGGCGGCTGGAGACGAGCAGCGCCTCCAGGCGCGCATCGGGATCGTCGTCGAAGCCCGACGCGGAGATCCATGTCCAGCGGTCGGGCAATCGGCGGCCCCAGTAGTGCGACACGAGACCGGCGCCATCGAGCCTGATCGTCCTCGGACCCAGGCGCATCAGGCCGGTCACGCGCGCGTGCGGTCGCGCGACCAGTTCCATGTCGAACGGGTGGAGCGGGCCGAACCAGTCCGGCCGGGGCGCCAGCCGCGGCTCGCCCAGGTCCCAGCGGATCTCCCAGCGGACGTCTCCGGCCGAGCCCGCAGAGCCCGTCGCGTCCAGGCGCGATTCCCCGATGCGGATCCCCTCGGCCAGGTCGGCGACGTCGGTCGAGGACTCGTGGATGACCGGGTGCACGCCCGGGCGCCAGGTACTGACGCGAACCTCGGCCTCGCCCGTCTCACGACGCACGACGTAGTCGACGATCGCGCCGCCCTCGCGCGTCCGGACCTTCCAGAACCAGTACTCGAGCGGCGATCCGCGGGCGGCCAGGTCGTGCATCGGCGCAGTCTGCCCTACCCGGCCCGGATCCCGCGCACCGGGGCGCACCGCCGGTCATCGACATGCCAGAATTGGCCTATGCCTCAGTACGACCTGCCGCTCGACGAGTTGCGGCGCTACACCCCGGACCTGCCGGAGCCCGCCGACTTGTGGCAGTTCTGGGATCGGACGCTGGCCGAGGCGGAGGCCGCGGACCTCGTCGCGACCGCGACGCCCGTCGATACGGGGCTGACGCTTGTCGAGACGTTCGACGTGGGGTTCGCCGGGTTCGGCGGGCACACCGTCAAGGGCTGGCTGCACCTGCCGACCGGGGCCAAGGGCCCGCTTCCCGCGGTCGTCGAGTTCGTCGGGTACGGCGGCGGCCGCGGCCTGGCGCACGAGCGGATCATGTGGGCCGCGGCCGGCTACGCGTACTTCCTGATGGACACGCGCGGCCAGGGTTCGACCTGGTCCGTCGGGGCGACCCCGGACCCGGACCCGATCGGCGCCCCGTTCCATCCCGGTTTCATGACACGCGGCATCCTCGCGCCCGGGGACTACTACTACCGGCGGGTGTTCGTCGATGGGGTGCGCGCGGTCGAGGCCGTGCGTCGGCACCCGGCCGTCGACCGGGACCGTGTGGCGGTCACGGGCGGGAGCCAGGGCGGCGGGATCAGCCTGGCCGTCGCAGCACTCGTGCCCGACATCGCGGCCGCGATGCCCGACGTCCCGTTCCTGTGCGACTTCCCGCGCGCGATCACGTTGCAGGACAAGGACCCGTACGCAGAGATCGCGCGCTACCTGAAGGCCCATCGGGACCACGTCGAGACGGTCCATCGGACGCTCGCCTACTTCGACGGGGCGATCCTCGGCCGGCGGGCCGTGGCGCCAGCGCTGTTCTCCGTCGGGCTGATGGACGAGATCACGCCGCCGTCGACGGTGTACGCGGCCTACAACCATTACGGCGGTCCGAAGGAGATCGTCGAGTACCCGTTCAACGACCACGAAGGAGGCCAGGGCTTCCACGAGGTCGCGAAGTTGCGCTGGCTGGCGGAGCGGCTCCGGGGCTGAGGCAGTTCGTGGTCGCTTCGGAGTTTCCTTCTCCGCCAAACGGTCTCCGTCTGGAGCCTTAGGCGCGGTTCCCTGCCCGATTCGATACCGCCAGTCCGGCCGCCACGCACGAATCGAGCAGCGGATCGGTCACCGTCGGCCGCCAAGGCCGCCTAAGGCTCCGGGAGGGCGCCATCTGGCGGAGATCGGTCGCCTGGCGGCCGGGGCTGACGGCCCTCAGCGGTGCCGAATCAGCATGTTGTGCGGGAACGTAGGGCGCGGGGGTGGCGGGATCGCCGCCTGGACCGTCGGGTCCGACGCGGCGTGGCGGCGGGCCAGCTCGAGCCGCAGACTCTCCTCCCCGCGGGCCATGGCCCAGTGGTGGTTCGCCGAGAAGATCGGCCTCATCAGGACCGATAGGCGCTTGAGGACGCCCTTCTCGGCCACGACCGTCCAGTCGTAGGTGACCGCCGTCATCGGCCCGTCGGGGGCGTCGGCCGTGCGCTCCGGGACCAGCGACCAGATCCCGACCCCGATGAAGTCGCCCTCGGCCTCGAGGCGGAAGCCGTGCGGCGGATCGGATTCGGTCACGGTGAACTGCCAGCGGAGCGTGTAGGGCAGCCAGCCCTTGGTCCACAGGCTCACGACCTTGCCGAGGCCCGTCTCGTCGCCCGGCTGGAGCTCGCGCACACGCAGGTAGACCGACGGCCACCAGCGCGACAGGCCGGCCGCGTCGCCCAGGACCGCGGTGATCTCATCGGGCGTCGCCGCGATGTGCCAGGTCGTGACGAAGTGGTAGTCGTTCGAGGCCACGGCGGCATCGTACCGAAGCCGGCCCGTGTCAGACTTGCCCGGTCCACCTCGAGACCGACCGCCAGGAGCGTCGCCGTGAGCCCCCTCGTCGACTTCGACGCCGTGCCGCCCTTCGATGTCTGGGGCGAGAGCGTCCGTGCCCGCGCGGTCAACGGCGAGCGGCTGAGCCTCGCGATCGTCGAGCTCGCCCCGGATTCGGTCGTCCCCGAGCATCGCCACGAGCACGAGCAGCTGGGGATGGTCGTCTCCGGGAGCGTCACGTTCACGGTCGATGGCGAGAGACGGACCCTGGGACCCGGGGGCACATGGCGAATCCCCTCGAACAGACCCCATCACGTCGTGACAGGGCCAGACGGGGCGCTCGTCATCGACGTCTTCGCGCCCGTCCGGGAGGACTGGCAGGCGATGCCGCGTCTCGAGCCCCGGCCGGTCCGTTGGCTGGGGCGCTGACCGGCCGGTGATCGATCCACCGCCGCGGGTCGCGACGCTCGTGCTCGTGACCCGGGACGGCGAGGTCCTCGGATGGCTGCCGCCGTTCGTTGCGGCGACGCCGTGGTGGATGGACGTCGCGCCCGTCGTCCGCGAGACGCGCGACCGGTTCGGCCTGGACGTGACGATCCTGCGGCTCCTCGCGAACGAGCGGCCGTCGGCCCACGGCGGCGCGGTGACCTACCTGGCCGAGGTGGACCCGACGATGAGCGACCCGGCGGCGCTGGCCGCCCTCGAGCCGTGGCCGGGCCGGCTGACCGACGACCCGAAACGCCTGCCCTGGGCCAGGCCCGGCGGACCGGCCGCGGACCTCGCGTGGGCCGCCGACGCGCTCCACGCCCGAGGCATGGCCCCGGGCGGACCGGCCGAGCAGATCCGGTCCTGGAACCTCTCGAGCCTGTGGCGCCTGCCGACGGCTGATGGCGACGCGTGGCTCAAGGTCGTTCCGCCGTTCTTCGCCCACGAAGGCGCCGTCCTCGAACGGCTTGCGGGGGCAGCGGTCCCGGTCCTCCTCGGCCACGAGGGAGCCCGCGTCATCCTGGCGGGGATCCCGGGCGAGGACCAGTACGACGCGCCGCTCCCCGTCCTGCGCGAGATGGTCGAGATCCTGCTCGGGTTGCAGGTGGCGTGGCTCGGCCGAGCCGACGAACTGCTGGCGATCGGCCTCCCCGACTGGCGGGCCGCGGGGCTCACCGAGGCGATCGCGGACCTCGTCGATCGCGCCGGCCATCGCGTGGCGGCGAACGACCGGGCCACCCTCGCGGACTTCGTCGACGGACTGCCGGGCAGGTTCGAGCGGATCGCCGCATGCGGCCTCGGCGACGGCCTCGTCCACGGCGACTGCCACCCGGGCAACGTCCGCGGGGAGGGCACGTACCTCGTCCTGCTCGACTGGGGCGACTGTGGCGTCGGCCACCCGCTGCTCGACATGCCGGGCTTCCTCGATCGGATCCCCGCGGCCGACGTGGCGCCGGTCCGCGACCGCTGGCTGGGCCGCTGGCGGGACCTCGTCCCCGGCTCGGATCCGGAGCGCGCCGCCGCGCTCATCGCCCCGGTCGCGGCCGCCCGGCAGGCCGTCATCTATCAGCGGTTCCTCGATGGCATCGAGGGATCCGAACACGCCTACCACCAGGCCGACGTCCCGGACTGGCTCGGCCGGACCGCGGTCCTGGCACGCGCGGAGCGATCGGCCGCGAGCCGGTAGACGACGGCGCTCCCGAGGAGTCATCACGTTCGACGTGGCAGACTGTTCGACGCACGGCCACGAGGGCCGTGCGGTCGATGGAGGTGCTGGTGCGGGAGCGAGGCGTCCAATCGAGGCGGGCGAGGGCATCGGAGCCGGGGGCGCTGCCCCCCGGGTCGTCCGGCGGCGGACCCGGCTACTGGCCGGCCCTGGCGATCATCGCGGTCATCATCGCGACCGCCGGCTGGACCACGGTCGGCGTGCTGGTCCTCAACAAGCCGGCCGCCGTCGCATCGAGCCCGATCGAGACGGACGAGGCCATCGACGAAGAGACCCCGCCTGAGGACTCGGAGATCCCTCCGAGTCACGACTTCGCCGATCTCGAGGCACTCCTGCCGACCGAGCTCGAATGTACGCCGCTCGACGTCCAGAGCTTCACCGGGACCGAGTTCATCTTCGACGACAGCTGGGGCACGAGCATGAGCGCGTTCCTGACGTCGGTCGGCAAGACCCCGGCTGACCTCCAGATCGCCCAGGCCCAGGATCCCGACGGCGTGCTCGACCTCGAGGTCGTCCTCGCGTTCCGGCTCCCGGGCGTCGAGCCGGAGCAGCTCCGCGATGCCGTGATCAACGGCTGGAAGGTGGACTTCCCGGAGCTCACCACAGCGACCACCACGATCGCCGACAAGGCGGTCACGACGGGCACCTTCGCCGAGGATCAGGCGGCGAGCATCTGGTACCTCAACGACGGGATCGTGTTCGACATCGAGAGTGGCGACGTGGCCCTGGGGACGAAGATCCTGTCCGGCCTCCCGCCCGCCTCGGCCGCGGCCGCCCCGTCCGCGACCTGCGCACCACCGTCGGCGGAACCCTCCGACTCGTCGGCTCCGTGACCGTCGCTCCATCGAGGTGACCGCCCCCGGGGAGCGGTACACCCACGGCCACCACGAGAGCGTGCTGCGGTCGCATCGCTGGCGGACGGCCGAGAACTCGGCGTCATACCTGCTCCCCCACCTGCGACCCGGGCAGGAGGTCCTGGACGTCGGGTGCGGCCCGGGCACGATCACGCTGGACTTCGCGCGGCTGGTGGCACCGGGCAAGGTCATCGGCATCGACGCGGAGGACGAGGTCCTCCGGGCAGCCGCCGCGGACGCCGCCGAGGCCGGTCTGACCAACGTCGCATTCGAAGTCGGGGACGCGTACGCGCTGGCCTTCGACGACGGGCGGTTCGATGTCGTCCACGCCCACCAGGTCCTGCAGCACCTCGCAGATCCGGTCGCGGCCCTCGCGGAGATGCGACGCGTCACCCGCGCCGGCGGCGTGGTGGCCGCGCGGGACATGGACGTCGCCTCGGTCGTCTGGTACCCCGATTCGCCAGCCCTGGACCGTTGGGCGACGTTGTACGGACAGGTCACCCGTTCGAACGGGGGCGAGCCCGCGGCCGGTCGGCGGCTCCTCGCGTGGGCGCATGCTGCGGGGTTCACGGACGTGACCGCGTCGGCGAGCGTCTGGTGCTATGCGAGCCCCGAGGAGCGGGCCTGGTGGGGTTCGCTCTGGGCGGATCGCGTGACCCACTCGGCATTCGCGGACCAGGCTCTCGCCGCGGGCCTGACCGATCGGGGCGATCTGGCCACGATCGCCGCCGCATGGCACGCGTGGGCGGCATCGCCCGATGGCTGGTTCGCGTTGACCTCGGGCGAGATCATCGCGCGGCCCGGCTGAACCGGCCCGTCCGCTTGGACGGGCACCGCCCGACGCCTATCCTTGCGGGGTGACCCTCTACCACCTCGACGACCCCGGCGATCTCGTCTCACCGACGCTGCTGGCCGCCTTCGATGGCTGGGTCGATGCCGGGGCATCGGCGACCTCCGCCCTTGCGCTGCTGGCCGAGGACGCGCCGGCTGTCGCGACCTTCGACGCGGACCGGATCTTCGACTACCGGGCGCGGCGGCCGCCCCTCGAGATCGTCGACGGCAAGCTCGACGAGCTGACCTGGCCGACGCTCGAGGTGCGCCGGATGCGCGCCGGCGACCACGACCTGCTGATCCTGGTGGGACCCGAGCCCGACTACCGCTGGCGCGAGCTCGTGGGCGACGTCATCGACCTGATCGGCAGGCTCGGGGTCGACAGGTGGATCAGCCTGGGCGCCATCCCCGCGGCCGTGCCGCACACCCGGCCGGTCCCGATCCTCGGCACGGAATCGGCACCCGGGCTGTTGAAGTCCGACGTGCCGCCCGGACCCGCCGGGACCCTGCGCGTCCCGTCCGCCTTCGTGTCGGCACTCGAGTTCGAGGTCTCGAAGGCAGGCGTGCCGGCGCTCGGCTACTTCGCGCAGGTACCGCACTACATCTCGGGTCCGTACCCCGCGGCATCCCTGGCCCTGCTCGAGACGCTCGGGCGGCATCTGGGCGTCGCGCTGCCGAAGGGCGACCTCGCCGACGAGGCGACCCAGCTGCGGACGCGGCTCGACACGGCCACCGCGCTCGAGGAGACGACGCGGACGTACGTCGAGCGCCTCGAGGCGATGGTCGACGAGCAGCGCCTGCCGGCCGGCGACGACCTGATCGCCGACATCGAGCGCTTCCTGCGCGACCGCGGCGGCGAGAGCACCCAGCTCTGAGGGTGACCCCCATCCGGCGACTACATGACACGCAGTGTCATGGTTAGGCGTATCCTGCCGGGGTGCGTGCGAGTCGCCTGGTCAACCTCCTGCTCATCCTCCAGACGCGCGGCGGCCTGACCGCGGCCGAACTGGCGCGCGAGCTCGAGGTCTCGGTCCGGACGATCCATCGCGACGTCGAGGCCCTGAGCGCCGCCGGCGTCCCGATCTACGCAGACCGCGGGCCATATGGCGGGATCCGGCTGGTCGACGGCTACCGGACGCGCCTGACCGGCATGACCCCCGACGAGGCCGAGGCCCTGTTCATGTCGGGGATGCCCGGGCCGGCCGCCGAGCTCGGCCTCGGCACGGTCGTCACGGCCGCCCGCCTCAAGGTGCTCGCCGCGCTGCCGACCGAGCTTCGGTCGCGGGCCTCACGGCTGGTCGAGCGGTTCCACCTCGATGCCGCGGGGTGGTTCCAGACCAGCCAGCCGGTGCCTCATCTCGCGACGGTCGCGGAGTCGGTCTGGGAGGGACGGCGCGCCCGGATCGAGTACGCGCGTGGCGATGGCACCGTGACTCGTGACCTGGGTCCGCTGGGCCTGGTCCTGAAGGGCGGGGTCTGGTACCTGGTGGCGCTGTCCGATGGCCAGGTCCGCACGTATCGCGTCTCGCGCATCGTCGATGCGGTCGCGCTCGAGGAGCGGACCGAGCGCCCGGCGGGCTTCGACCTCGCGACGTTCTGGGCTGAATCGAGTGCCGCCTTCGAGCGCGACACGCCCCGGGTCGACGTCGTCGTCCGACTCCCGAGGGCCCGCCTCGAACGTCTCGGGGACGCCGTCGGCTGGAACGCGATCGAGACCGCGGAGACCCTCGACGAGCCGGAGCCGGACTGGGTCCGGCTCCGGCTGGATCTGAGCTGGCCCGACGAGGTGCCGAGCCGCCTGCTGTCCGCGGGGTCGAGCGTCGAGGTGCTTGAGCCGTTCGAGATCCGCGAGCGGGTCATCGCGACGGCCCGTCGCATCGTCGAGCGCTACGAGCCCGTCGGGATCCGCGGCGTTGCCGCCCCGCCACAGGACGCCGAGGCGACCCCGGTCGCCCGGCTGACGCCCGCCGATGCGTCCGCGACCGGCCGCTGAGGCGCCTCCTCGGCGGCCCTGCGGGATCCGAGGTACCGGCGCGTCCGGATCGCCTCCGCGATCCCTCGCTCGCGGTCGGCCTGCATGATCCGCGCTAGTTCGAAGTGCTGCATCGCCGTCGCTCCTCGCCTGGTGCGATCCGTCTCGACCGCGTCCTCGTGCGCGTATCATCTGCCTGATACATGCCAGAACTTGTCATGTAGAAGGGTTGCGCCGGAGGACCAGAGACACCGTGGCTGAAGGCGAGGTCATCGGGCAGAGTCGGTCGGAGCGGTTCCGGGCCGCCGAGCGCCGGATCGCGCGGATGAGCCACGTGCTCGACGACCTCTTCGAGGTACCGGGCACCGGTCGCCGGGTGGGCCTCGACCCGCTGGTCGGTCTGGTCCCGGTGGTCGGCGACGTGGTCTCCGCGGCGGCGGGCGCCTACCTCATCGCGGAGGCCTCACGGTTTCGCCTACCGCCGGTGGTCCTCGCCCGGATGATCGTCAACCTGCTGGTCGACCTCGCGCTCGGACTCGTCCCGTTCCTGGGCGACCTGCTCGACTTCGTGTCGAAGTCGAACGCGAAGAACCTCGCGCTGTTCCGCCGCTACGCCCTTGAGCCGGAGGCCAGCACGGCCGAGCATCGGCTCTTCTTCGCCGGCATCGGGCTGGTGATGCTCGGGCTCATCTGGCTCGTGTGGCAGGCCCTCGCGTGGCTGGTCGGCCTCCTCTTGACCCCGATCCGCCTCTAGCGCCCGGACACACCGAGGGGTCTCCGCGTGCCTGCTGGTCGGCACGAGGGGCTCGAGGCCATCCGCCGAGCCCGTTTCAGGCCCGGGATGCAGTCTGGCAGGCACGGGTCCTGGCCGGGAGTCGACCGATCCGGTCCTCGCGGCCCGAATGCAGCCTGGTAGACACGCTCCGGGACCACGGGGCGATGGGTCCGCCTCTAGCGCCCGGACACACCCAAACGACCGTCCGGTCCCGAAGGGCCGATCCGGTCGTCAAGGTCGCTAGGTATCGTGATCAGACCGCCGTGTCTCAACATTTGCCGGCTCCGCCGCCACCCGACATCCCGCCGGAGAGTCGACGCGCCGCCGGTCCAGGGTCTCGGTGTCCGGCGTTCCGTTCGCGATGACCACACAGTAGGTGCGGCTCGTGGTGCCTTGGACCTGCCAAGTGTCCCGTCCTGACATGGACAGAAGTCATGCCGCGACGGCGGCCACGCTCGCGTCCGGGCCATCAGTGACGGGAGTCACCGCGGGGGCCGCGTCCGTCGCCCGGTCCGGCAGCCAGATGATCGCGACAAGGGCGCCCGCGACGGCGAACCCGATCCCGATGAGCGAGGTCATCGACATCGCGTCCACGAACGCGGCCTGGGCCGTGGCCAGTAGTCCGGCACCGGCCTCCCCGCCGATCGTCGTGGCGACCGCGGCGGCGCCGCCGAGCGAATCACGGGCGGCGGCCGCGGCTTCGGCCGGCAGCCCGGCGACGACCGTGGCCGCGTCCATGGTCGAGGCATACGCGGCCGCGAACAGGCTGCCCAGGATCGCGACACCGAAGGCCCCGCCGATCTCACGGACCGAGTCGTTGACGGCCGAGCCGACCCCGAACTGCTCGGGCGGCAGGGCGCCCATGATCGCGTCCGTGGCAGGCGTCATCGCGAGCGCGATGCCGGCCGCCAGGACGAACAGGACCGCGCCGACATGGAGGTCGGATGAGCCGATGCCGACGGTCGCGAGGAGGCCCATCCCGCCGGCCACGGTCAGCAGCCCTGCCGCGGTCGTGATGCGGGCCCCGACCTTGACCGTGGCCTTGGCCGCGAACGGCGACACGAGGACGACGCCGAGCGCGATCGGGATGAACCGCAGGCCCGTGTCGAACGCCGACAGGCCGAGCACGCCCTGCAGGTACTGGGTCAGGAAGAACAGCGCGCCCATGAGCGAGAAGAACACGAGCGTGACCGACAGGCTGGCCGCGGAGAAGCGCGGGTTGGCGAACAGCCGGACGTCGAGCATCGGGTGCGCCACGCGGCGCTCCCAGGCGAAGAACGTCGTGATGAGCACGGCCGCCAGGCCAAGCGAGACCAGGATGACCGGGTCATCCCAGCCCTTCGAGGGGACCTCGATGATGCCGTACACGAGCGCGACGAGACCGGCGACCGAGAGGCCCGCGCCGATCGGGTCGAGCGGCACCCGCCCCGGCGCCCGGGATTCGGGGATGACCGCGAGGGCGGCGATGATGCCGACCAGGACGAACGGCACGTTGACGAGGAAGACCGAACCCCATGCGAAGTGCTCGAGCAGCCAGCCGCCGAGGACCGGGCCGACGACGATGCCGAGGCCGCTGATCGACGACCAGACGGCGATCGCCTTGGGCCGCTCGTCGGCCTCGAACACGTCGCCGATGATCGAGAGCGTGGAGGGCATCGTGAACGCCGCGCCGACGCCCATGAAGGCGCGCAGCACGATGAGCTGGTCGGCGGTCTGGACGAAGGGCGCCAGGGCCGAGCCGAGGCCGAACAGGGCCAGGCCGATGACGAGCGCCCGCCGCCGGCCGTAGCGATCGGACAGGGCCCCCGCGACCAGCAGCAGGCCGGCGAACACGAGGATGTAGGAATCGACCATCCACTGGAGCTGGCTCGCCGAGGCCGACAGGTCATGGGCCAGCGTCGGGAGGGCGACGTTGAGGATCGTGTTGTCGAGGCTGACCCCGAAGAGGGCCAGGATGAGGACGCCGAGGATCCACCAGCGGCGGGCCCTGACCTGCGTTCGGGACATCTGAGACTCCTTGCTCGTACACTGTTCGAGTGGCTGTTTGAAAGTTAACTAGTACAGTGTGCGAGTGTCAAGCACAATGTACTGGACTGACGTACACTGTGCTGGCAGGACAGATGACGTAGTGGAGCCCGACCTAAGGCCATGACCAGCGACAAACGCACCGAACGACTCGGCGACTTCGCGTGGACAAGGCCGCCCGCGCCCGTCGAGGAGGCCCGCGGACCGCTCACGCGCGACCAGATCGTCGAGGCCGCCATCCGGCTGGCGGACCGCGACGGCCTGGCCGCCCTGTCCATGCGCAAGCTCGGCCAGGAGCTCGACGCGGGGGCGACCTCGCTGTACTGGCACGTCAAGAACAAGGACCAGCTCGAGGACCTGGTCCTCGACGCGATGATCGGCGAGGTCACCGGGGAGATCGCTCTCGTCGAGGGCTGGCGCGAGCAGCTCGCCGAGATGGCCCGGGCCCTGCGCCGCGTGCTCATCCGCCACCGCAACATCGCCCCGCTGCTCGGCGATCGGCCGACCGTGGGGCCGAATGCGCTCGACGCGGCCGAGTGGGTCATGGCCGTCCTCCACGACGCCGGCTTCGATGCCCGCACGATCTCGATGGCGTCGGGCGCGCTCATCAACTACGCGTCCGGCTTCGCGCTCTTCGAGGCGAAGTCGCCCGGCGGCGATTCGACGTCACCGGAGGCCAAGGCCATGGCCGATGCCGTGATGGCCTACTTCCGGGCCCTGCCGCCCGAGCGCTACCCGAACCTGCTGGCGGTCGCGGGCGAGAACGTCAGCGACGACGACGCGTTCGAGTACGGCCTCCAGCGCCTGCTCGACGGCTTCGAGGCAGACCGCGCCCGGAGCCCGCGGCCGCCGAAGACGAAGCCTGGCAAGGGCGGCGAGGGCATGAACGTGATGCTCACCCGCTGAATCCGTCGCCGCCGGGTGCAGCGGCGTGATGCGGTTGTGATGCCTCCGCGTCCGAGTCGGGTGCGCCCGGCACGGGCGATGCCTACGATGGGCCGGATGCTCCGTCCCAGTCACGAGGCGCCGCCATGACCTTCGACCCGAACGCCCGGCTCGATCCGGGCCAGATCAGCGACCGACGCGGCATGGGTGGCCGGACGGGGGTCGCCATCGGTGGCGGCGGTCTCGGCCTGGTCCTGCTCATCGCGTACGTGCTCCTCGGCGGCAACCCCGACGACCTGGGTGGGGTCCTCCAGCCGGGTGCCGTGACCGGCCCCGAGAGCTCGGCGATCGCCGCCGAATGCAAGACGGGCGCCGATGCCAACGAGCGCGACGACTGCCGGATCCTTGGCTTCGTCAACAGCGTGCAGACGTACTGGACCGGCGAGTTCCAGAGCTCGAATCTGCAGTACGAGCCGATCGACACGGTCCTCTTCACGGACGCGACCCAGAGCGCCTGCGGCACGGCCACTGCCGCATCGGGGCCGTTCTACTGCCCCACGGACAGGCTCGTCTACCTCGACCTCGGGTTCTTCGAGGTCCTGCGCACCCGCTTCGGCGCGACCGGCGGATCGCTGGCCCAGGGCTACGTCGTGGCGCACGAGTACGGTCACCACGTCCAGGACCTGCTCGGGGTCCTCGGCCAGGGCACCGGCGAGCAGGGAGCGGAGGGCCGCTCCGTGCGGACGGAGCTCCAGGCCGACTGCTACGCGGGCGCCTGGGCGAGCCACGCCGAGGCCGGCGTCCTCGCCCCCGTGACCGATGCCCAGATCGCCGACGCGCTCGACGCGGCCGCGGCGGTGGGCGACGACCGGATCCAGGAATCGGTGAACGGCCGCGTCAACCCCGAGGCCTGGACCCATGGCTCTGCGAAGCAGCGCCAGCACTGGTTCACGGTCGGCTATCAGACCGGCGACCCGACCGACTGCGACACGTTCAGCGGCGGGATCTAGGGCCGGCTAGCTGTGATCCCTGGGCACGTTGTTGACACACACCACACCCCGAATCGCGGGGCCCTCGT
The DNA here is from genome assembly GCA_963767165.1 of uncultured Chloroflexia bacterium. Taxonomy (GTDB): domain Bacteria; phylum Chloroflexota; class Limnocylindria; order Limnocylindrales; family CSP1-4; genus SPCO01. The sequence goes on from CAVYCV010000001.1 coordinate 550,132, forward strand.
GTCTGCCAGACAGCACCAGGGCCCCGAGACGGTCTCCGGGCCACGGCCCAGCCCCGACTGCGGACTGCCCGGCACGGATCGGGGCCGTCGGCGCTGTCGCCTGACACTCGATGGCGTGGCGCAGACTGGCAGACACGGTCTGGCCAGGGACAACCCGGCAGCTAGGGCCGGCTAGCTCGCGGAGGCGAGTCGGCGGTCGGCGTCGGCGATCGCGTCGTCGGGGTCGGCGCCGCGGCGCAGGACCGCGATCTCGATGCGCACCTCGGCCGCCACTGGCGCGGCGTCCGCCATCGAGCGATAGCCCCGTTCGATGCGGGTCGCGAGATGCGCCGCGTCATCCCGATCGGTCTCGGGCAGCAGCACCATGAACCGCCGCTCGCTCGCGCGCACGGCACGATCGGTCTCGCGGGCCTCGCGACCAAGGACGTCGATGAGATGCCGGGCGAACCGGTCCGGGCGCGACCGGGCCGGCGCCCACGATCAGGTCGATGAGGAGGACCGTGGTCGGTCTGCCATAGCGTGCCTGGCGGGCTGCCTCGCGTTGCAGGGCCGTGGCCCAGTCGAGCCGCGTGTCGAAGTCCAAGGGTCGGCGCTGATAGGGCTTGGCCCGCCGGCGACGGGTCGCCGGGCCATCGAGGAACGCCTCGATCTTCTTGCCCGCGGCCTCCTCGTGATGGTGGTCGGGCAGCGAGAACTTGCGGGGGCGGCGAGCCGCGCGGGGCGTCGTCGGCCGGGGCGGCAGGGAGTCGTCTGGGGCCGGGGGCATGGGGAAGACAAGGATACCGGCACCCGCCGGTCGGCGCCCGTCGAGGCGCGTCAGACGGTCGAGCCGACCCGGACGACGCCCGATTCCGCGAGCCGCGCCTCGAACTTGCGCGCCGCCTGCTCGAGGTCATCGAGATGCTGCGCGAGCCGCTGCCGGGCGGCCGTGGCCGCCGCATCGAGATTCGGCAATTCGAAGATGCCCCAGTGCTTGATGATCGGCACCAGGACCTCGTCACGGTGCACCCGGATGTCGTAGATCCCGGCCTTCGCGATCGTGGCCGCCTTGCGCACGAAGTTCGGGATGCCGGCGCCGGGCATCTGGAACGCGAGGACCTCGTCGACGATCGCTCGGACGGCGGCCGACGGTTCGAGCGCGAGCGCGGCGCTCAGGATGTCGCGGTAGAAGACCATGTGCAGGTTCTCGTCGGCCGCGATCCTGACCATGATCCGGTCGGCCACCGGGTCATCGGAATAGCGTCCGGTGTTTCGATGGGCGATGCGCGTCGCGAGCTCCTGGAACGTCACGTAGGCCAGGCCGTGGAGCGTGTCCGGCGCGTCGTGGTCGTAGCCCTGCTGGAGCTGGGTCATCCGGCCGCGCTCGAGCGCGATCGGGTCGATGTTGCGGGTCACCGTCAGGTAGTCGCGCAACACGATCGCGTGGCGCCCCTCCTCGGCCGTCCAGCGGCCGACCCAGTTGATCCAGGCGCCGTCACCCTTGCCGAACATGCCGTGGATCAGCCGGTGGTAGCTGGGCAGGTTGTCCTCGGTCAGCAGGCCGATCTCGAAAGCCGTCTGGGCGACGCCGGTCAGGCGCGGCTGGTCGGGCGTCCAGGGCTCCTTGTCGAAGTCGCGCCCGAGGCGATACGGGATGTAGTCGTGGGGGAACCACTCCTGGGCCACCTTGGCGTGGCGGTCGTAGAGTCGACCGGCCTCCGGTTCGAGTTCGATCAACAGGGCGCGCTCATCGTAGTCGGGCATCGTGCAAGGCTAGTCGCGTCGAGCCGAGTCCCCGTGTGAGACCCGTGCGGACCTGCACCAGCAGCCGAGTGGTCCTGCTAGGCTCGCTCGCGATGCGGACGGTGACGGCGACACGCTACGTGACGGCCCTGCGCGAGGGCGGCTCCCTGCCGGGGCTCGTCGAGGCGGACGACGACGGCCTGTATGTCGTCAAGTTCCGCGGTGCCGGCCAGGGCCCGCGGGCCCTCGTCGCCGAGTGGCTGGCCGGGGAACTGGCACGGGCCGTCGGGCTGCACGTGCCGGACCTGGTCCGCGTGGAGCTCGACCCCTCGCTCGGCGACGCCGAACCGCACGAGGAGATCCGCGACCTCGTCCACGCGAGTGGCGGGCGCAACCTCGGGCTCGACTTCCTGCCCGGGGCCTTGCCGTTCAGCCCCGCCGCTGCGACCGCGGTCGCCACCCTCGATCCGGACTACGCGGCGGCCGTGGTGTGGCTCGATGGCCTGGTCACGAACCCCGACCGGACGGTCCAGAACCCGAACCTGCTCGTCTGGCATGGCCGCACCTGGCTCATCGACCACGGAGCGGCGCTGTACATCCATCACACCTGGACCGACCCTGACGCCCACGCCCGGCGCGGCTTCGAGCGCCTCGCCGACCACGTCCTGCTGCCGTTCGCCGGGTCCGTGGCCGACGCCGACGAGCGGCTGGCGGGCCGGATCGACCAGTCACTGCTCGAGGGACTCGTGGCCGCGCTGCCGGACGAGTGGCTGCCGGACGACCGGGTGGCCGGCGATGCCGACGCCCAGCGCCGGGCCTACGTGCGCTATCTCACGCGTCGGCTCGAGTCGCCGCGACCGTTCATCGAGGATGCCGAGCGTGCCCGCGCCGCCGCGTGACGTGTTCCAGTACTCGATCGTGCGGGTCGTGCCGCGCGTCGAGCGCGGCGAGCAGCTCAATGCCGGCGTGATCCTGCTCTGCCGCTCGCGGCCGTACCTCGGGGCGCGAACCGCGCTCGACGAGGGGCGCCTGGCGGCCCTCGCGCCCGATCTCGACCCGGCCACGGTCCGGCCACACCTCGAGGCCATCGAGCGGATCGCCGCGGGCGACGCCTCGGCCGGGCCGATCGCCCGGCTGGAGCCAGCCGAGCGGTTCCACTGGCTGGTCTCGCCGGCGAGCACGATCATCCAGCCGTCCGAGGTCCATACCGGCCTCTCCGACGACCCGGCGGCCGAGCTCGACCACCTCTTCGAGACGCTGGTCCTGTAGGGCTGGTCAGGCGGCCGCGTCGGCGAACGTGATCTCGATCAGCGGGGAGTGGGCGGTCATCGCCTCAGCGTCCTGGTTCGGCCAGGCGTTCGCCACGATCCACTCGCTGACCCGCCGGCGCTCGGCCTCGTCGGTGACGATGCGTGCGGTCGCCGGCAGGTCGGCCTGCACGGCACCCTTCAGGTGGAAGGTCATGTGCGGGTCCGCGGAGAGGTTGTGGATCCAGGCACGCGTGTGATCGCTGCGCGGTGAGCCGCTGATGAAGATGCGGCCGTCGATGTTGTGGAAGACGATCTCGATCCGGCGCGGCAGGTGGGTCCGTCGTCCGGTCGTCGTGATGTCGATCCGGTGCCCCCGGCTCAAGGCACGCTGGATCCGCTCGTCCACGCGGGTCAGCCCTTGGCGGCCTTCGCGGCTCGCATCTCGGCCTTCTTGGCCCGCTTGCCGGCCTGGTAGGCGGCGAGCGATTCGGGCGAATCGACGTCGGCGAGCGTCGGGTGGGTCGGGAGGACCGCCTCCCATCCGGGCGGCCGGACGCCGAACCGCTTCACGACGATGGCCAGGACCGTCCGGGCCTTCATGGGGCCGAAGCCGGGCAGGCCCAGCAGTCGTGCCTCCAGGTCCTTGCCGGAGGTCGCCTCGGACCAGACGCGACTGGCGTCGTTGCCGTACAGGTCGGCGATGGCCCGGGTCAGCTCCTGGACACGGGCCGCCATCGAGGCCGGGAACCGGTGCAGCGCCGGCGGCTTTCGGAAGACCTCGACCAGCTCGCCCGGATCCATGGCCGCGATCCGCGCCGCGTCGAGATGGCCGATCCGGCGCTGGAGCTCGGCCGGCCCGCTGAACGCCTTCTGGACCGTGACCTGCTGGTCGAGCTCGAAGCCGATCAGCAGCGCGAGCGGGTCCGTGACGAGCAGGCGGTCCGCGGCGTCGTCGCCGGTGAATGGCAGTCGATCGAGCGTGGTGGTCATGACCGCATGGTAGCCCTGCTACGCTCGGGCCATGGTCGCCGACCGTCGCCTCATCGCCGTTCCGCACCTGCTCGACGTCGTCGGCGAGAGGTGGCTCGACGACCGGCGCCTGCTCGTGGTCGACGATCGCATCGAAGCGGTGCTGGGCCCGGGCGACGCGACGCCCGAAGACGCCGAGCCGGTCACGCTCGCCGGCGACTGGGTCATCCCGGGCCTCATCGACTGCCACAGCCACCTGGTCGGCGACCTCGAGTACGCCGGCGTCCCGGCTGTCGACGCCTCGGCCGCCGAAGAGGCGATGACCGGCGTCCGGAACGCACGCGCGACGCTCCGAGCCGGGTTCACGACGGTGCGCGATGTCGGCACGTACCGCGCGTTCATCGACGTCGCGCTCCGCGATGCCATCGACCGGGGCTGGACGCCCGGTCCGCGGATGCAGTGCGCCGGTGCGTACATCACGGCACCCGGCGGTGGCGGCGAGGTGACCGGCGACGCGCCGAGTCTCGGGCTGTCGCCGGAGCTCCGGCTCGGCGTCGTCGAGACGCCGGTCGAAGTTCGCGAGAAGGTCCGGGTCCTCGTCGACGGCGGCGCGACGCTCATCAAGTGCATCGTGACGGGTGCCGTGCTGACCCGCGGGACCAAGCCGGGCGTGGTCGAGCTGTCGGAGCCGATGGTCCGCGCCGCGGTCGAGGAGGCGGCTCGCCACGGGCTGTTCGTCGCCGCCCACGCCCACGGCACCGAGGGGATCAAGGTCGCGATCCGGGCGGGCGTGCGCTCGATCGAGCACGGCTCGCTCATCGACGACGAGGGCATCGCGATGCTCGTCGCGAGCGGGACCTACCTCGTGGCCGACGTCTACGACGGCGACTGGATCGCCGAGGAGGGCCGCCGCGCCGGGTGGCCGGCCGAGACCCTCGAGAAGAACGAGCAGACGACGCTGGCCCAGCGCAAGGGCTTCGGCAAAGCGGTCGCGGCGGGCGTGATGCTCGCCTACGGCACCGACAGCGGGGTCTACCCGCACGCGATGGCGGCGATCCAGCTCGGGTACCAGGTCCGCCTGGGTCAGACGACCCTCGAGGCGATCCGGTCGGCGACGATCGTCGCGGCCGAGCTGATGGGCTGGGAGGACCGGGTCGGGTCGCTGGCGGCAGGCCGCTATGCGGATCTCGTGGCCGTCGAAACCGATCCGCTGCTCGACATCGAGGTCATGCGGCGACCCGCGACCGTCGTGAAGGGAGGCCGTCCGGTCGACTGAGGCGGACGGTCAGCGAGCGAGTGTCTGCGGCCGACGCTCGCCGGCCAGTGCGATGCCGGCGTCGATGAGGCGATGACCGAGGCCGTGGCGCAGCCTGCGCACCACGCCGTCCGGAGGGCCCTCGTCGGCCAGACGGGATCGTCGGGCCTCGGCCTGGTGGGCAGCCATCCGGGCATACGCGGTATCGAGGGGCATGTCGAACCACGATGGCTCGCGATCGGATCGGTGGCGGGTCATGTCGGTCTCCTCCGGATTCATTCGATGACGATCCGGACGCCGTCGCCCTCGTCGTCGACATCGACGATCGGGCCCTTGATGCCCGAGATGATCGCCTCGCGGACGCGCTCAGCCGTTGCCTCGGAGAGGCCGGGTATGCGGTCGAGGGCCGCCCGGCCCAGGGCCAGCGGGACTCGGAGGTTGATGACCTTGCGGCCGTTGTCGCTGATCTCGATCCGGATGGCCCGGCCGCCGGGGCCACCCGTCGGCTGGTCCGGCTGCGGCTCCGTCGCCGGCCGGTCACTGGTGCGGGTCGTCGGCGCGTCGGCATCGTCGGGGCGCCTGTCGAGCGCGTCGAGGATCGGGCCCGCCTCGTCGGCCGTCAGGCGACCCTCGGCGACCAGCTGCAGCACGCGGCCCATGGCTTCGTCAGTCATCGGTCGAGTCCTCGGTGATGGCGGATCCGTCGAGCTCCTCCAGGCGGCGGCCGGCCTCGGCGACATCGATCTCGCCGCGTTCGAGGTCGCGCAGGATCGCGAGGCGAGCCTCGTCGTCGACGTTGGCTCCGGCGTGGTCGACGACGATCGTCGGGCTGTCGCCGGTCACGCGGTCCTCGGTCATTTGGTTCCCCATCGGCGGCGTCGGAGCACGCGGGCGTGTCACCGCCGAGGCTTCGGTCAGGCTGACGTCGCCCGACATCGAGCGGACGGTCATCGTCGGGCGTCCCTCGCCGACGATGAGGACGCGGCGGCCCGGGCGGCCTTCGCTGCGGGCCGTGACCTCGGACGTGACGTCGCCGGTGATCGTGCTCGCCTCCAGGCGGACGTGGCCGGGGATGGCCAGCAGCATGTCGCCGCTCACCGTCTCGATCGCGAAGGGACCGGGACCGGCGAGCCGGCCGGCCAGACGGACGTCGCCGCTGGTCGTCGTGGCCCGGAAGGCGTCGAGGTCGGACGCCCGGACGGCCAGGTCGCCCGAGACGGTGCGGGCCGCGATCGATGAGCGGTCCACTGCCAGCATGTCGATGTCGCCGGACACGGTCTCGACGGAGAGCTGGCCACTGACGTCGCGCAGGCGGATGTCGCCCGACGACGTTCGGTAGCGCTGGTCGCCGGTGAGGCCATCGATCGTGATCTCGGCACTGGCGGCCTCGACGACGACGGTGGCGCCCATCGGGACTTCGATGACGAGGTCCTCGCCATGGCCGTCCGGATGGATGCCCATCCCGAAGGGGTCGCCCGCGTCGACCCGCACCGAGAGGCTGCCCTCGCCACGATCGACCTGGAGGCGTCCTTCGAGCTCGCGGTCGGCGTCGATGATCCGCACGATCGGTCCCTCGACGCCGCGGAGTCGCACGTCGCCCGCGCGGAGGCGGACGGCCAGGAGACCGGTCGCGCCGATCTCGTGCTCGATGCCGGAGCCGGTGCCGACGCCCGTCATCGGGGCGTCTTCCCGAGCGCCCGGATCGCCGCGGCGGCGTCCTCGGCGCTGAGTTCGTGCCGGGCGAGTGCTTCGAGGATCGCGGTGCGGTCCATGGGTGTGGCGCCAGGCGTCGCGGTCACTTCGGTCGGGGCGTCGTCGACCTCGTCGGCGTCGGCGCGCTCACCGAAGCCGAGGGCCCGGACGAGCGCCTCGACGCGGGAGCGGACCGTCGGGTAGCTGATGCCGAGCTCGCGCTCCATCTCGCGCAGGTTGCCGCGGGAGCGAAGGAAGCTCTCGAGCAGGGCGAGCTGGTCCCGATTCAGGCGGCCGAACCGCCCGACGCTGAAGTCGCCTTCGAGCGTGGTCCCGCAGCTCGCCGCAGTGGAGGCGCGTGACCGCGAGCTCGCTCGAGCAGACGGGACAGGTGGAGATGACGTCGTGTGCCATGTGTTTCGCTTGTTCCTCGTGTGTGATGTCCTAGTTATAGTACCTTCCTTTTCACTTTGTCAATTCCGAGATTGACTTTATGTAACTCATGCGTTCTCTCGTGGTGCTGACGCGGTTCCGCTCGACCATGCTTGGTCAATCCATCGACCGTCCGACGAAGCACGGGGACGATCGAGGCTCGGAAGCCCACCTTGGGCGTCGCGCGGTCCATCCATCGACCGATCAACGGAGGAACGGCGCCAGCTTCGACGGATGGTCCGTGGGTCGACCAAGGGCCGGGGTCGGGCTCGACGGGGCGCTCGCCCGGGGACCCGGGGGTCGTCAAGCGTCCATGCCGGGCCGGGCGCGTTTGCCGGGGTCGGGAACGGGCGTCTGCCCGGTGGCTCGGACACGCCCGGGCCCGAGACTGCAGGACAGCGAGGTGGTCAGGTCGGCCACCGGCCAACGGACGGAAAGGAGAGAACCCGATGTCCGCACAGCAGCAGGTCTTCGCGACGGACGACTTCGGCATCCTGGCGTCCGCGCTGGTCGTCCTGATGACGATCCTCGCGATGCTCGGCGTCATCGCGAACGCAGCGGCCGCCTAGCTCCCCCGCGGCAGCTGCACCACAGCAGTCTTCGGCCCCGGCAGGACGACCGTCCCGACCGGGGCCTCCGTCTGTCTCCGTCGGCGGGCGGCGCGGTGGCGGAGCGCCAACGATCTCGGCATGAGGATCGCCAACCGTTGCTCGTCCCGCCTCGCAGGTGGCTGACAGGACGGCCCGGAATCGAAAGGCCCGGCGCTCTGGGGGCGCCGGGCCTCGGTTCCAGTGACGCGACGGGGTCAGCCGGCGCGCACCGTGGCGGCGGTCATGTTGGGCCGGCCGACCATGGAGTGGTAGTACTTCTTCGAGGCATACGGGTCCATCCACACGGTGAACGTGTTCGTTCGGGCGGACGCGAACGTGAAGTCGCGGGTCCCGGTGAAGGACGGGTCTGCCGTGAAGATCTGGCTCATGGTCAGGTCGGTCGTGAGCAGTGCGCGGACGAGCCACGAGGCGCTGCCCTTGCCGGTTGCGAAGACCGTCCTCGCGCCGGCTCGCAGGAAGCCCGCGGCGTAGTTGTCGGCACGCTTCTTGGCGGTCGCCTTGCTCGGGAGGGCCCTGCCCGGCTCCGAGTTCCCCGACGCGTAGCACAGGTGGTTCAGGATCACGATCGAGTTCTTCGCGAGGTCAAGGCTGGCCTTGACGTATTTCTCGCCGTAGTACTTGACGTTGCTGTTGCTCGTGCCCGAGGTCCGGTTCAGCCCGAGTCCGTCCTTGCGGTCGGAATAGAAGGCGCCGTAGGGGCTGGGATGCCCGTTGCCATGGCCCAGGTAGATGAAGATGTTGGCGCCCTTGGCTGCCTTCTTCACGCGGGCCCACGTGGCCTTGGGGCTGTAGATCTCGGTGACCGAGGCGCCCAGGCTGCGGGCGAGAGCGGCGTACGACCTGGCGGCGCTCTTGTAATGGGCGGTGCTCGACTCGACCGGGCCGACGACGATCACGACCTTGACGCTGGCCGCGGCCACGGGAGGCGCACCTGCGGAAAGTCCGCCGAGCGCGATGACGAGTGCGAGGATCGGGAACGCCACAAGGCGAGCCGATCGGTGGCTGGACGCCCGCTGGGCGCCGTTGTTGAGGACCTGCAAGACTCTTGCCTCCTGCCTGCCGGAACGCCGTGCGGGGGCACGACGACGGTGGGTGTTGGCCGCCGGCGGCAGGGGAAGTCGCGAGGACGCGGGACGGGCTGCTCCGGCTCGGCACCTTGGGGGGGCGATGGGTCCGGGGCGATGGATCGGGTGAGCCGATCCTGGCCGTCAGGTGCAAGCACCCGACGCGATGACAGGTTTCCTGCCGTGGGGGCGGCGGTCTTCTTTTGTGCCTGTCTGTCGAGTGTGCCTTGGGGGTTGGCCCGAAGTATGCCAGCGTCGATGGGTGCCTGCCGAGCCCGACCATCCGGTCATGAACCGGCGGCGAACGGGTCAATGCGCGGGCGCACCACCGATTTCGGCTATGCTCCGGGCGGCCCGGGTCCGATGTGCCCCAATCGCACCATCGGGAACCGGCGCCACCGTCGCGCTCCGGCGCCCGCGCTCGCGACGGGATCCACGCAGGAGCCCACGCTTGACCTTCGACTCGCTCGGCATCTCGGCCGATCTCATCAAGATGGTGGCCGAAGAAGGCTACGAAGTCCCGACACCCGTCCAGGCAGCGGCGATCCCGCTCGTGTTGCAGGGTCGCGACGTGCTCGCCGCGGCCCAGACCGGCACAGGCAAGACGGCCGCCTTCGTCCTGCCCATCCTCGACCGGCTGCGTGCGCACGCGAACACGAGCTTCTCTCCGGCGCGGCATCCGGTCCGGGTCCTGATCCTCGTCCCCACGCGCGAGCTCGCGATGCAGGTCGACGAGAGCGTCCGCACGTACGGTCGTACGGTCCCGTTGCGCTCCGCCGTCGTGTACGGCGGCATCCCGATGGACCCGCAGATCAAGGCGCTCCGGGCAGGCGTGGAGATCCTCGTCGCGACGCCGGGCCGTCTGCTCGACCTGGTCGGCCAGAAGGTCGCGAACCTCGGCCAGGTAGAGATCCTCGTGCTCGATGAGGCGGACCGCATGCTGGACATGGGCTTCCTGCCCGATATCCAGAAGATCATCGCGCTGCTCCCCTCGAAGCGACAGAACCTGATGTTCTCGGCGACGTTCTCGGACGACATCCGGCGCCTGTCGGGGACGATCCTGCGCGATCCGAGCACGGTCGAGGTGGCGCCGCGGAACGCGACCGTCGACGCCGTCAAGCAGCTTGTCTACCCGGTCGATCGCGATCGCAAGGAAGAGCTGCTCGCGCACCTGATCCGGACATACGACCTGCGCCAGGTCCTGGTGTTCACGCGGACGAAGCTGGCCGCGAGCCGGCTCGCCTCACGGCTGGACAGGGCGGGCCTCGATGCGGTCGCCATCCACTCCGATCGCTCGCAGCCGGAGCGGACGCGGGCCCTCGAGGGCTTCAAGTCGGGCGAGATCCGGGTCCTCGTCGCCACCGACGTCGCCGCGCGCGGCCTCGACATCGAGGACCTGCCCGTGGTCGTGAACTTCGAGCTGCCGTGGAACCCGCAGGACTACATCCACAGGATCGGGCGGACCGGCCGGGCGGGCGCCACCGGCGAGGCGATCTCGCTCGTGTGCATGGACGAGGTCGACCTGCTGCGCGGCATCCAGCGCATGCTCAAGGTCGCGATCCCGTGGACCGTCGAGGACGGGTTCGTGCCCGATCGGAGTGCCGAGGCACGGCCGTTGTCGATGCGGGCGGGTCACGCCCGGACGACGCCGGAGCACCACGCGCACCGCAAGCCCGTGCGGCGGCCGGGTCGGGTCGGGAGCGGGCGGAGCGGCTAGGTGGTGCCGGCCGAGGCGGCCGGTTCCGGGGGTGGGACCGACTCAGGCTCGCTCGGGACAGTCGTCGGCAGGCGCTCGACGCCCGCGGACAGTGGCGCGTGCGTCCCCTCGGGTACGTCCATGACGGCACCGGGGAAGAAGAAGCCCAGCATGATGTCCGCCTTGACGCGATCGACGCCGTAGCGGTTCACGAGGGCATGCGGGAATGCGACGGTCTCGTCGCCTTCGCCGACCAATCCGAGCTTGACCTCGCGGAGCATGACGAACTCGCCGCTTGGCCGCGTCAGGGCGCGTCCCGGATCGAAGCCCGGGAGCGTCGGGAGCTCGCCCGCCACCATATAGGGGCCGACGACGAGGCTGATCTCGTGCCACGAGGCGTGCATCGAGATGTACGGATCGTCGTCGGAGACGACCATCAGGACGTCGTCGATCGCGACGGTCAGGTCCCCTGCGGCCTCGGGCGCGGCACCGTCGAGCGGCTGCCAGCTCGTCTGGATCAGGGTCATGTCGGGGGAGTTCTCGAGCAGGTCACGCAGCTGCCCGGCACGGTCCACCGTGCCGCTGGCGATCCCCCCGGCCATGTATGCGTCCACGCGGATGGGCATCGTGCCCCCTTGAGCGTGGCCGAACTGTGAGCCACGCCGGCGCCGGCGGGAATGAGCCGTCGGTACCCGATCCGATCATCCGGAGGTACCCGTCCAGCGTGGCCTGGGCGCCGATCTCAGAGCGGCTCGCGGCACTCGAGGCAGCCACCCATCGCGGGTGACAGCGCCAGCCGGAGCAGCGAACGCGCGATGACCGACGGGTCCGCCCGGCTCTGATTCGTCACGACGGCGATCGCGACCCGCTCGGTCGGCAGCCAGCGGACGACCGCCCGGAAGCCGAGCAGGCGGCCGGAGTGGCCGAGCGTCGGATGGCCGTCGAACGTCAGTGCCTGGACGCCCAGGCCGTACGGGATCGACGGGGACTTGTCGGCGGTCAGCGCGACATCGCCGACCATCGCCGCAACTGAGGTCGGGTCGAGGACCGCGCCACCGTAGAGCGCGCTCACCCATCGGACGAGGTCCTTCGGCGTCGAGGCGATCGAGCCGGCCGCGCCGGCGGCGGTGACGACCGAGGTGAACGGCGCCATCGCCGTGCCATCACTGAGATCGACCGGTCGAAGCTTCGGTGCTCGCGCCATCGAAGCGGTAGCCGTGCGCGACGGGGCCGCCGGGCGATCCCTCGATCTGCTCGAACGTGTGATCGAGATCGAGCGGCCCGAAGAAGCGCGACTCCAGCTGCGATGCGAGCGACCGTCCGCCGATTCGCTCGGCGATCAGCCCCAGCAGGAGGTAGTTCGTATTCGAGTAGTGCCAACCCTTGCCCGGCTTGAAGTAGGCCTTGCCGACGTAGCGGAGCGATCGCGCGGCATCCCAGGTCCGGCCCCGGTCGGCAAGCAGCGCCTTGTCGATCCGCGGGTCTAGGAAGAAGTCGCGCAGGCCGCTCGTGTGGTCGAGCAGCATGCGCACGGTGACCCGCCGGTCGATGCGGAGCTCGGGCAGGTACTGGGCGGCGGGATGGGACAGGTCCAGCCTGCCCTCCTGCACCAGCCGCATGATCAGCGCCGCCGTGAACGTCTTGCTGATGCTCGCGACCGCGAAGGCCGTGCTCGGCTCGACCTCCTCGCCGGTCTTGATGTTCGCGAGGCCGCTGGTCCCGAGCCAGGTCGTGCCGTCGGGGAAGAGGATGGCCACCGACACGCCTGGGATGCCCTCGCGCACGCGTAGCCGATCCAGCCGACGCTGGAGCGTGTCGCGCAGGGCGGCCGGCGACGGCGGGAGGAGGCCCTCGCCGACCGGCCGGCCGAACAGGTGGTCGGGATCGATGGCCAGGGTCGCGGGCACCGGGCCGAGGACGGTCGAGAGCATCGCCACGGCCGCGCCGATGACGACGAGGCGCCAACGCCTCGGCGGGCGGCGTCGAGCGGCCGGCTGTGCGGGATCCCGGGGGCTCACGCGGCCCGGGCGGTTCGACGGGGCGTCATGACCTGCGCACGATACCCCGGGCGTGTCGCGGGTACCATCGGCCAGATGAACCCCGACCGAACCGCGTCCGGACTCCTTCGCGCCATCGGCCTGCTGCCGGACGGACCGGTCGTCTGGGGCCGGCCATTGCCGCCGACCGGCGCCGGGGTGTTCGTCGTCGAGTTCGCGGCTCCGATGGGCGCGGCGCCGATCGAACTGACCCGGGTCGGCAAGTGGCTCGAACGGGTCGATGGGCTGCGCGTGGACGGGGAGCGGCCGACATCCCGAGCCCTGGCCGCACGGATCGGCGCCTCCTGGCTGCCATCGGAGTCGGTCGTCTTCATCGGATCGTCGGAGACCTCGGTCAGCCGGAAGGTGGCCGCGATGCTCGCGACCCCGCTGGGCGATCGACGGCCGTCGTCGAGCGGCCACTGGCTCCACGCCCTCGCGATGCCCGCGGGGACACGGGTCTGGTGGACGACCACGAAGGCGGTCGAGGAATACGAGGACGCCCTGTTCACCGTCTTCGCCGAGGGTGTCGCGGACGCGGAGCGCGCGGCGCTCCACGACCCGGCATCGATCCTGCCGTTCGCCAACCTGCGCCGGCCGACCGGCGAGCGGCGTCGGACCGGGTTGACCGGCTCGCTCCTGCCCGAACCGGTCGTGGCGCCGACGCCCCCGACGCGGATCGTCCGGGTGCCCGACGGCGATGCCGACGGCGCCGACGGCAAGCCCCCCGCCCCGCGACCGCGGCGGGCGGCCGCCCCGCGAAAGTCGAGCCCCACACCCGTGCCCGTCACGGCGACCGCGCTCGAGCCGCCCGAGGAGGCCGGGGCCCTGACCCCCGACGGCGCGCTGCGTCTCCAGGCCGAGCTCGACGGGCTGATCCAGAACCGGCGCCCCGAGGTGATCGCCTGGATCCGCTCGGCGAAGGAGCTCGGCGACCTCAAGGAGAACTCGGACTACCACGCGGCCCGCGCGGAGCAGTCGTTCCTGGAGGGCCGGATCCAGGCGATCGAGGCGCGCCTCCGGACCGCCGTGATCGTGGAGGCGCCGGCGGCCGGCGCGCGGATCGGCCTCGGCTCGGTCGTGCGCATCGAGACCGACGGCGAGACCATCGATTACACGATCGTGGGCTCCTCGGAGTCGGACGTCGTGGCCGGCAGGATCTCGTCATCGTCGCCGGTCGGGCGGGCCCTCCTCGGCCGATCCGAGGGCGACGAGGTCGTGATCACGACCCCCGCCGGGGAACGTCACTATCGGATCGTGTCTGTGAGCTGATGGCGCGGGCCGCCTGGGTCCGCGCCGGGTCCGTGGCGCGCGGGTCGTGCCCAGCCCCCATTACCGGCAGATGACACTGAGGCGGTCGTTCGTCACGCCATTCGGTGGCAGATGCTCGGCTCGTGACGCATCTGGCAGGAATTCAGGCCGGATTCCCGCCGCACTCGTGCACGACGTCGGAGGCGCCGCGGGACCCTCGCTGACCAATGACCGCGTGAGTGTCATTTGACGGGATCCGGCCGTGCCCGGCCGCCTAGTCCGGCTCGGCCGGCCGCCGTGTTGGCGGAGCGCCAACGATCTCGACATTCGGCGCGTTGCCGATCGGGTTTGGAGGACGGCTGTTGGCGGAGCGCCACCGCAAGGACGTTACCGAGCTCCGATGATGGCCCGATGTTGGCCCTCAGCCACGACGTGGACACCGGCGTGCGCTACACGCCGGAATCGTTGGCTGGCAGCCACCGCTTCGAGCTGGACGCAGGGCGGCGACTCGGCTCGCTCGACGGCAGCGCCAAGTCCTACTTCGTGATGCAACCATGCTATCGGGCGACCACCATGGGGCGGCCCAGCCGCGCTAGCTCTTCGGGGCGTCGACGAGCTTGTGCTCGACCGCGTACAGGGCCGCCTGCGTGCGTGACGCGAGGCCGAGCTTGCCCAGGATGTTCGACACGTAGGTCCGGGCGGTCCGCTCCGTGATGAACAGCGTGGAGCCGATCTCCTTGTTGCTCATGCCCTGCCCGAGCAGGCGGAGGACGTCCTTCTCGCGCTCGGTCAGCGGCTCCGCAAGCTCGTCGTCGGGGGACTTGCGGTTGCGCATGCGCTGGGCGAGGAGCCGCGCGACCGCGGGGTCCAGGTGGACCTCGCCCGCGAATGCGGCCCGGATGGCCGCCGCCACCTCTTCGGCCTCGGCGTCCTTGAGAACGTAGCCCGACGCGCCGGCCTCGAGCGCCGCGGTGACCTTCTCCTCCTCGATGAACGAGGTCATGGTCACGATCTCGGTGTCGGGCCGCTCGGCCTTGATCCGGCCGATCGCGGTGATCCCGTCCATGTTCGGCATCAGGAGGTCCATCAGCACGACGTCCGGCTCGAGCCGGCGAGCGACGGCCACGCCCTCGGAGCCGTCCGAGGCCTCGCCGACGACCTCGATGTCGGGCTGCAGGTCGAGGAAGACGCGCAGGCCGGTGCGCACGACGGCATGGTCGTCGACGATCAGCACGCGGATCGGCGTGGAGTCGGACACAGGATCTCCCGGCGCCGGGGCGCCTTCGTCGGGTGTGCGGGACGGGGTCGATATCGAGTCTATCAAAGCGTCGCCCCCGGACGGGTCTCGCTCGGACGGCGACCTGCCGCCTCGATGGCCGTCACCAGCTCGGTCGGCCGGAATGTCTTGCGCACGAACGCGTCGCCGACGGCCGTCAATGCGCCCTGCTCCAGGCCATCGAAGGAGCCCATGACGACGACCCGGACATCGGGCGCCTGGGCACGGAGACGCTTGAGGAAATCGAGCCCGTCATCGATCTCCGGCAGGCGCGGATCCACCACGACGACATCCGGCTTGGCGGATGTCACCAGCTCGAGAGCGGGCCCGGGCCGCCCCACGCCGCCGACGACGACCAGGCGCTCCCCGATCCCCAGCAGCCCGGCGAGGCTCTCGCAGACCCGATCGTCCGCGTCGACGACGAGGACTCGGAGCGGCGCAGGCCCGTGGCCGGGGTCGTGCATCCAGCTCATCGTGGCCCTCGGCCAGCGGTGCGGGAACGGACTCTTGCCGACCCCGGCATCGGCCGAAGGACGGTGGTCCATCTACGTCATCGGTCGCGGATGGACTGATCCAAGGCTTCCTGCCGGGTGCCGGTCTCCGCGCCGGCCGGCGCAGCCACGGCGCGGGGCACGACGACCTCGATGGTCGTGCCCTTGCCGCTGACGCTGCGACAGGCGAATGACGCCCCGATGCGCAGTGCCCGGGCCTCCATGCCGGCGAGCCCGAGGTGGCCGGCCGGGACGAGCTTGGGATCGAAGCCCTTGCCGTCGTCCTGGATGCGCAGGCGGACGCCGTCGCGGGACGGTCCCACCTCGACGCGCACCTGCTGCGCGGCCGCGTGCTTGACGACGTTGTGGAGCGCCTCCTGGGCGATGCGGTAGAGGGTCTCCTCGACCGGCAACGGCAGCCGCTGGTCGCCGAGCGTGCTCTCGACCACGACCGGCAGGCCGATCCGGCCCTGCAAGGCCGCGGTGTGGGTCTTGAGCGCGCGGGTCAGCCCGTCCTGCTCGAGGTTCCCCGGGCGCAGCTCGAAGATCAGCGCGCGCATCTCAGCGAGTGCCTCGCGCTGGAGCTCGCGGAGCTGGGTCAGCTGCGTGCGGGCCGCGTCCACGTCGCGGTCCAGCAGCATCTCGACCGAGCGTGAGACCAGCGTCATCGAGAAGAGCGCCTGGGTCACCGAGTCGTGGAGCTCGCGGGCGAGGTGGGCCCGCTCCTCGCCGGCCGCCAGCTCCCCCGCCTGGCGTCGGAGGTCGCGCTCAAGGCGGTCGCGGTCGCCGACGTCACGTGCCGCTCCGTGCGCGCCGACGAACCGGTCGCCGTCGAGCATGCCGATGCCGTTGATCTCGACGAGGACGTCGTGGCCGTCCGCGTGGCGGAACGGGAGGCGGGTCCGCTGGACCGAGGTGGGATGTCGCGACAGCCACTTGAACCGGACCTTGACCTCGCGCTCGACCTCGGGGGCGAAGAACTCCCAGTACGGCCGGCCGATCAGCTCGTCCGCGGTCCGGCCGAGGATGGTCTCCGCGGAGTCGCTGACGAAGCTCAGGGTGCCCTCGGCGTCCGTCACCCAGACCAGGTCCGGCGAGGACGACACGAGATAGCGGTAGCGCTCCTCCGAGCCGCGCAGCTCGCGCTGGAGGCGTTCGCGCTCGCTGATGTCGCGGGTCGCGCCGTGGATGCCGGCGAACGTGCCATCCGGGCCGACGATGCCCGTCGTGTGGACCTCGACCGGGGTGAGCCGCCCGTCCTTGCCGATGAGCGTCAGCTCGGCGACCTGCTGGGTGGCGGGGTCGGCCACCAGCTTGGCCCAGCGGTCCCCCGCGATCGACACCGAGTCCTGCTGGACGAGCATCGAGAAGTGCTGGTCGACCGCCTCGCTGGGCGGATAGCCGGTCATGGCCTCGATGGCCTCGGAGATGAACGTGAAGCGGCCCTCGGCGTCGGTCGCGAAGACGACGTCGGGCGAGTTCTCCACGAGGAAGCGGTAGCGCTCCTCCGACTCGCGCAGTTCGCGCTCGAGACGCTCCTGCTCGCTCAGGCCGCGGACGGTGCCCTGGACGCCGGCGAACTTGCCGTCCTCCCACACCGAGACGGAGGAGATCGCGGCCGGGAAGGCCGTGCCGTCCCGATGCTTGAGCATGTAGCGGTAGCGGCGAACGACGTCGCGCTCCTCGTGCTGCGACTCGAAGTTGGCCTTCGCGAGGGCCACGGACTCGTCGGCCGTGAGGTCAGCGAACGTCATGCCCGCGACCTCGGCCGGCGTCCAGCCGAACAGCGCCTCGGAGCCTTCCGCCATGAACAGGAACCGGCCCTCGGCGTCGCAGCGATAGATGACGTCGGGGGTCGTCTGGACGAGCTGGCGGAAGCGCGTCTCCGACTCGCGCAGCTCGCGCTCGAGACGGTCGCGCTCGCGCATGTCGCGGACCGAGCCGTTCGCACCGGCGAACGACCCGTCCTCGTCGAGGCGGGCCATCGCGATGAACTCGGCGGGGACGGGCTCGCCATCGGGGCCGAGGAGATTGACCCGGCCGCGCAGCTCCTGCGACCCGGCCGCCATGCCGGCCGACCAGTCGAGCTCGGCGACATCGCGGGACGATTCGTGGACGAGCACGCCGAAGTGCT
This sequence comes from uncultured Chloroflexia bacterium, assembly GCA_963767165.1. Lineage (GTDB taxonomy): Bacteria > Chloroflexota > Limnocylindria > Limnocylindrales > CSP1-4 > SPCO01. The sequence continues at coordinate 568,011 of CAVYCV010000001.1, forward strand.
GGCCGAGCAGCTCGTCGGGACGGTGGCCGGTCAGCCGCTCGACGGCGTCGGAGAGGAACGTGAGACGCGCATCCGACCCGACCGACCAGACCAGATCCGGCGCGTTCTCCACGAGGAACCGGTAGCGCTCCTCGGATTCGGACAGGCGGGTGAGGAGCGTGCTGTTCGTGATCGCGATGGCCGCCTGGTCGGCGAGGCCCTGGAGGAGGTCCAGCTCCTCGGCCAGGAAGTCGCGGGGCGCCGCGGACGAGACCGCCAGGGTGCCGATGACGTCGCCGCCGGGGGCGCGCAACGGCGCCGCGGCCATCCCGCGCAGGCCGAGGCGCTCGGCGACCGTGATGTCATCGGGCTCCTGCGGGATCCGCGGGTCCGCGAGGTAGTCGATCGTCGAGACCGACACGCGCTGCTCGGCGGCCAGGCCGTTGATCCCGCCACCGAGCGGGAAGCGCATGCCCAGGAGCCAGGCCCTGGTCTTGGCGTCGGCGCCGCCGGAGACGACCACGGGCACGAGATATGTCTTGTCGTCCGACATCCGGGTGAGGTGGGCGCCATCGGTGCCGAGCAGGCGCTTGGCCTCCTCGACGACCCGCTCGAGGATGACGTCGGGTTCACGCAGGGCCGCGATCCGGGCGGTGATGTCGCGGAGCGAGCGCTCGGTCTCGGCCCGGAGCGCGAGCGCGCGCCGCGAGCGCTCCAGCTCCTCGATCAATCGGGCGTTGGTGATCGCGATCGCGGCCTGGTCGGCCAGGCCGCCGAGGACCGCCTCGTCGATCGCGTCGAAGGCGTGGCGTTCGTGCCGGTAGACCTCGATGGCCCCGAGCGGGCCCTCGTCGCCGATGATCGGCGCGACGATCAGGTCGCCGATCCCGGTCGTGATCGCAAGGTCGTCGGTCTCGCCGACATGGACGAAATCGGCGGCCAGGTAGTCCCCGGCGGTGATGACCCGGCCCTCTGCCATGGCCCGGCCGGACAGGCCCTCGCCCAGCCGCAGGCGGGTCCGCCGCACGGACACGCGCTGCCCCTCCGTGAGCCCGGCGTCATAGGCCGACACGAGGACGCCCTCGATCGGGTCGAACTCGTCGATGACCGCGCCGTCGGCCCGCAGCAGGCGGAGCGCCTCGTCGACGATCCGCTGGAGCAGGTCGCCCGGTTCGCGGATGGCCGTGATCCGGGCCGCGATCTCGCGCAGGGCATGCTCGGCCTCGGCACGCCGCTCGATGACGGCCCGGGAGCGCTCGAGCTCCTCCATGAGGCGCGCGTTCCGGATGGCGATCGACGCCTGCGTCGCGAGCGCGGTGAGGACCTCGAGATCGGATGCGTCGTACGCGCCAGGGCTGCGCGACACGACCGAGATCGTGCCGAGCGGGCCCGCGTCGCCCGAGAGCGGGGTCGAGATCACCGCCCGGATCCCGACGGACTTGATGAAGTCGTCGATCTCCTCGGTGTGGTCGAAGCGGTCGTCGGCAAGGTAGTCGCGGGTGAGGATGGCCCGTTGCTGGGCGAACGCCAGCCCGGCCACGGCCTGGCCCGGCTTGAGGCCGCCGGTCCTGGCCCACTCGGGGATGACGGACATCGCGTCGCCGGCCGAGTAGGCCCAGCGCAGGGCGCCCATCTCCGGGTCGAACTGGTCGATCCGGGCGCCATCGGATTCGAGCAGCCGGGCGGCTTCGTCGACGATCCGCTGGAGGACCTCGGCCGGGTCGAGGATGGCCGACACGCGGGCTGCGATCTCGCGCAGGGTCCGCTCGGCGTCGGCGCGTCGGGCGATCTCGCTGCGGGAGCTCTCGAGCTCCTCGATGAGGCGCGCGTTCGCGATCGTCACGGCCGCCTGGTCGGCGAGGGCCGCGAGGAGGCCGGCGTCCTTGGCGTCGAAGGCGTCGGCCCGGTCCGAGTAGGCGTTGACGACGCCGAGCACCTCGTCGCGATGGACGAGCGGGGCCGCGATCACCGACCGGATCCCGCTCTCGCGCACGAACGCGTCGCGATCGTCCGTGTGGGCGAACCGCTCGTCGGCGAGGTAGTCGCCGGTCCAAGCGGCCTCGCGGTTCGTGATCGCCAGCCCGGACACCCCGACGCTCGCGTCGACCTCGAGGTTCATGATGAGATCGAAGTTGGCCGAGGTCCTCGCGCTGAAGTCCGGGTCGGGCCAGGCCTCGGCCATCCCCTCATCGCCGAGGAGGTCGATGGTCACGCCGCTCGCCTGGAGCAGCCGCGCCGCCGAATCGATGACCGACTGGAGGATCTCCTCCTGGTCGCGCATCGCGCTGACCCGGGCGGCGATCTCGCGCAGGGTCCGCTCGGCATCGGCGGTCTCGGCGAGGTCGGACTGCGAGCGCGCCAGCTGGTCGATGAGCCGGGCGTTGGTGATCGCGATGGCCGCCTGGCTCGCGAGCGCTCCGATGAGCCCGGCGTCGGTGTCGGTGAACGCGTCGCGCGACGTCGAGTAGACCTCGATGACCCCGAGCGGGCCGGCGTCGCCGGTGATCGGCGCGGCGATCATCGAGTGGAACCCCGTGCGCTCGTAGAACGCCATCGATTCGGGCGACGGTGGGAACAGGCTCGCGAGGTCGTCGCCGGCCACCACGACGCGGTCCTCCGCCACCGCGGTGCCGGTCGCCCCGACGCCGACCGAGATCCAGAGGCTCGCGCGCTCCTCGGTCGTGAACTGCTTGCCGAGGCCGTCGTCGTAGGTCCAGTGCAGATCGCCGGTCGTCGGATCGAGCAGGTCGAGGATGACGCCGTCGGCCCGGACCAGGCGACCCGCGTGCTTGACCACGTCCGTGAGGATCTCCGCGGGCTCGCGCAGGACCGTGATCCGGGCGGCCATCTCGCGGAGGGCCTGCTCGGCCTGGGCGCGCCGCCCGAGCGCGTCGCGCGACCGGTCGAGCTCCTCGATCAGGCGCGTGGTAGTGATCGTGATGGAGGCCTGGTCGGCGATCGCGACGAGCAGCGCCGCGTCCGAGTCGTCCCATGCGTCGCGGCGGCTCGTGTAGATCGTCAGGGCGCCGAACGGCCCCGCCTCCCCGGCGAGTGGCGCGGCCATGACCGAGTGGATCCCGACCCGGCGGACGTAGGCGTCGCCGAGCTTGCCGTGGTGGAACGCGCTGTCATGGACGTAGTCGCCGGTCCAGGCGGCCTGGCCGGTGACGACGGCCTTCCCCGACACGCCCTCGTCGATGGTCTCGTCAGGGTCCTCCGGCCACTCGTCGGCATCGAGCCGGTTGTCACCGGACGCGTAGGCCGGGCGCAACGTGTTCAGACGCGTGTCGACGAGGTCGATCCGGGCGCCCTCGGCATCCAGCAGCCGGGCCGCCTCGTCGACCGCACGCTGCAGGACGGCCGGCAGGTCGGCCGCGGCGCTGATCCGGGCGTTGATCTCGCGCAGGGAGCGCTCCGCCTCGGCACGCTGGGCCAGCTCCGAGCGGGAGTGATCGAGCGCCTCGATGAGTCGGGCATTCGCCATCGCAACGGCCGCGTGGTCCGCGAGCGCCCGCACGAGTGCCAACTGCGACGCGTTGAAGGCCGCGGCTCGCGTGCTGAAGGCGCCCAGGGCCCCGAAGACCTCGTCGCCCGACACCATCGGCGCGGCCACCATCGAGCGGATGCCGATGTCCTCGACCACGCGGTCCGGGTCGGGTGCGTGGTCGAAGGCAGGGTCGTTCAGGTAGTCGTCGGTGTGGACGACGGCCCGACGGGCGACGGCATTGCCGAACATGCCCGTCCCGATCGGCAGGCGGATCGTGCGGACCCAGGCGCGGCTTCGCTCGCTCTTGATGCCTGCGTCATGCGCGAACCGCAGATGACCGGTCGCGGGGTCGAGGAGGTAGACCATCGCCCCGTCCGCCTCGAGCAGGCGCGCCGTCTCGTCGACAGCGGCGACGAGCTGGTCGTGGATCTCGCCGTGCCCGCCGTCGGGATCGCGGCGCGCTGCGGCCCGCGCCTTCGCGGTCGTCCTGGCGCCGTGCGTGCCGTTGGTCTTGCCCTTGCTCTTGCCGTCCGCCTTGCCGTTCGTGGCGACGGTCGGCTCGGCCGGTGCGTCGTCGCGTGGCGCGCGAGCGCGCGGTGTTCGGGTGGCCACGGTCCGAGCATACGACGGCTCCGCCGAGTCCCGGCATCGCCGTTCGCCGGGGCCGGCTACGTCATCCGGCCGATGGGTCACCCGGCACCGGTGGACGTCGAGTGGCGGCGTGCGTCCCCTTCGGATGCTGTCGGCCGCCCACCGCCGATGCGCGGCGGGGCCCGTGACGATGCCCCCCGACAGCCGGCACCTCTCGCCGGCAACCAACGAAACGCTGAGGTCACCGCCAGATGTTCGCTTCCCGAACCGCGCTTCGTCCCTCGGATGTCGCTCTCCGCGCCCTGATCGTGGGCCTGGCCCTCGCAACCGGCTACATCCACTCCACCCTTGGTGGGCTGCTGTTCACCCTCAATGCCGTCGGGTACGCGGTCGCCGCCGTGGCGATGGTCATCCCGCTCGCGCTCGCCGTCCGGTTCCGCTGGGTCGTCCGCCTCGGCCTCATCGGCTACGCGATGACCACGATCGTCGGCTGGGCCATCCAGGGCCCGTACTACACCACCGCCTACATCGCCAAGGGCATCGAGGTCGCGCTGATCGTCGCGGTCGCCATCGACTTCGCCCGCCAGGACGGCAACCCGGTCGACGTCATCCGCCGCGAGTTCGCGAACTTCACCTCGTTCGTGGCCCGCACGCGCGGCACGGCCGCCGCCGGCGCCTAGTCAACCCACCCACCGAACCTTCGAAGGAGTCCTCCGCCATGAAGCGCCTGGCCCTTGCCTTCGGCCTGGTCGCCCTGGCCGCCGTCCTCGCCGCCTGCTCAGGCGCTTCGGCGGCTCCGGCCACGCCGGCCGCCTCCACGCCCGCGACGCCGGCCGGCGACGCCGTCTCGATCGTCGCCAAGGACATGAAGTTCGCCCAGACGCAGGTGTCGGTCAAGGCCGGCGAAGCGTTCTCGATCGACTTCGACAACCAGGACGGCGCCCCCCACAACATCAAGATCTCGGATGCCTCCGGGGCACAGGTGTTCAAGGGCGACATCGTCTCGTCGACCAAGGTGGTCTACGCCGTCCCCGCCCTGGCCGCCGGCAGCTACCAGTTCCTCTGCGAAGTCCATCCCGAAATGAAGGGCACGATCACCGCGCAGTGATCGCCGCCGCCCGGCACGACACGAGAAGCCCCGGTCCGGCCGGGGTTTCTTGCTGCCAGCCGTTGCCGCCATTGACATGCTGTAGCACACATGCTACATTTGGATGCGTCACACCTACTACGTGGAGTCTTCCCGTGATGGCCACCCCTGCCGCTCTCTACCGTCGCCTTCCGTCGCTGTCGCGACGCGACCGGCGCCTTGCGGTGATCGCTGCGTTCGCCGGCTACCCGCTCCTGTTGCTCGGCTACGCACTGCTGGTCGAGCGGGGCCGGCTGCCGAGTGCCGTCTGGGCCCCCGTCAGCATCGTCCTTCTGGCGGCCACCCTCATCGGTGTCGTGGCCGTCTACGGCTACGGCCAAGGCCGGATGGACCGTGGAGAGGCGCTCGACGAACGGCAGCGCGCGATGGTCGATCGGGCCCTCGTCGTGAGCTATGGCGTCGTCACCACGCTCATCGTCCTCGGCGGCGGCCTGCTCGCGATCTACCTCTCGTTCGTGGGGCCGCTCGAGATCGAGATGACCGTCCTGACGCCATGGTTCATCGCGCTCGGCTTGTACGTCCCGTTCCTGCCGTTCGCGGCCCTCGCCTGGATCGAGCCGGAGGTGCCCGGCGACGACGATGTCCACTAGCCCGCTCCGCCGAACCCAGGGCGCCTGACATGGCCGCGACCGCATCCCGTGCGTCGGGGGATCGCGAACTGGTGTTCAATCGACTGCCACTGCTGCGCGCCGATCGGGGCATCTCGCGGGGCGGACTCGCCGAGGCCCTCGGCATCCATTACCAGACCATCGGCTACATCGAACGAGGTGAATACTCGCCCAGCCTCCATCTCGCCCTCCGCATCGCCCGGTTCTTCGACCTGCCCGTCGAAGCCGTCTTCTCCCTCGAACCGTTCGGACAGCTCGGGGCAGACGCCCTGATGGCCCGCCCGACCGTCCTCCCCGACTGACCCGATCAGGAGTCCCCGATGCTCGAAGTGATCGATCTCGCGAAACGCTATGGGCCCGTCGTGGCTCTCGATGGGGCGTCGTTCCGCGCCGACCCCGGCCGCATCGTCGGCTTCCTCGGCCCCAACGGCGCGGGCAAGACCACCACGATGCGGTGCATCTTCGGCCTGGCCCGGCAGGATCGCGGCGAGGTTCGCTGGGCCGGCAAGGTGGTCGACCGCGAGGCCCGCCTGCGGTTCGGCTACATGCCCGAGCAACGCGGCCTCTACCCGCGGATGCGGGTCGCCGAGCAGCTGAGCTACTTCGCCCAGCAGCACGGCCTCAGCGGCAAGGCTGCGAAAGAGGCGGCCGGTCGCTGGCTCGAGCGGATGGGCCTGGCAGACCGCGCCAAGTCGAAGCTCGAGGAGCTCTCGCACGGCAACCAGCAGCGCATCCAGCTGGCCGTGGCGCTCGCCCACGACCCCGAGCTGCTCGTCCTCGACGAGCCGTTCTCCGGCCTGGACCCGATCGGCATCGCGACGATGACCGAAGTGGTCCAGGAACGGGCCGCGGCCGGCGTCGGCGTGATGTTCTCGAGCCACCAGCTCGACCTGGTCGAGGACATCTGTGAGGACGTCGTGATCATCGCCCGGGGCCGCATCGTGGCGGCCGGCGCGATCGACGAGCTGAAGGCCGCCTCGGGTCGCCAGCACCTGGAGATCGAGATCCCCGGCTCCGACGGCTCGTGGCTCGACGGCCGCTCGGACCTGACCGTCCTCGATCGCAGCGGCGGCCGGGTCAAGCTGCTCGTCGACCGGTCGGTCGACCTCGACGAGCTGCTCCGGCTGGCTCGCGGCGCCGGCGAGGTCCGGACCTTCGCGTACCAGCCGCCGAAGCTCTCGGAGCTGTTCATGGAAGCGGTCACGCCGACCGAGCCGGTCAAGGAGGTGGCGTGATGAGCCGCTGGCGAAGCATCTGGCTCGTCGCCCGGCGCGAGATCCTCGAACGCGGCCGGAGCCGCGGCTTCATCTTCAGCGTGCTCTTCACGACCGTGATCGTGGTCGGCTCGTTCCTCGTGCCGGCGCTCCTGTTCGGCGGTGACGACGCTGCCAAGGTCGGGGTCGTGCAGCCGGCACCGCCGGCACTCGACACGACAGTCCAGACGATCGCGTCAGGCGTGGACCGCACGATCGTCCTGCTCCCCTACCCCGACCGCGCGTCGGCCGAGGCGGCGCTCAAGACCGACGCGGTCGAGGCCGTCATCGACGTCCCGGCCGACCTGTCGACGCCGGGCTCGGTCGTCTACAAGGAGTCGGCGGACCAGGTCCTGCAGAGCATCGTCGGCGCGGCCGTCGTCGGGCTGCGGGTGAACGACGTGCTGACCGGCACCGATGTCGACCGGACCGCGCTGGCGGCCGCACAGACCCCGCCCGCGGCAGTCGAGCTCGACCCGCAGACCGATGCGGACCGGGCGCAGTTCCTGGTCGCCAACATCGGCGCGGTCCTGATCCTCGTCGGGATCTTCAGCTTCGGGTTCACGGTGCTGACCGGCGTCGTCGAGGAGAAGCAGAGCCGGGTCGTCGAGGTCGTGCTCTCGACCGTGCGCGCCCGTGACCTGTTGATGGGCAAGGTCCTCGGGATCGGCGTGCTCGGCATCGTCCAGCTGGTCGTGTTCGTGGTGGCCGCGCTCGTTGCGGCCCAGCTCACGAACAGGCTCGTGCTGCCGTCCACGACGCCCGCCTCGATCATGCTCCTGGCCGTCTGGTTCATCCTCGGCTACACGCTGTACTCGACCGCGCTCGGTTTCCTGGGGGCGCTCGCGTCCCGGATGGAGGAGGCGTCCAACGCATCCACGCCGGTCACGATGGTCGCGATGATCAGCTACTTCGTGGCGATCTTCGCGGTCGTGAACGACCCGCACGGGACGGTCGCGGTCATCGCCACGTTCATCCCGGTCTCGGCGCCCTTCGTGGTCCCCTTGCGGGCCGCGTTCGACGCGATCGCGCCGTGGGAGATCGGCCTCTCGATCGTCATCACGCTCGCGGCGATCTGGGTCCTGTTCTCGATCGGGGCACGGGTCTACGCCGGGGCCGTCCTCCAGACGGCCGGCCGGATGAAGCTGCGCGACGCATGGCGGTCGGCCGGGCAGTAGCGCGGGTCAGTCCAGCGGCTCGAACAGCCCGGGCGTGCCGCCGGCGTGCCAGAAGACGACGGTCTGGCCGTCCAGCTCGCCCGAGTGCGCCCGGGCGATGAGGGCAGCCAGCGCCTTCGCCGTGTAGATCGGGTCGACCAGGATGCCCTCGGTCCGGCCGAGGAGTCGCGTCGCGTCCTCGGCGGCGGCGCTGCGCCGGCCGTAGCCGTCGCCGAGCTGTGAGCCGTCGAGGACGATGGCCGCGGGGAGCGGCGGTTCCGTGTCCGTGAACCGCGCCAGGTCGGCGACCTGGGTCTCGATCGAGGGCCGGAGCTCGGCCTCGGGCCGGGCGACGAGGACGCCCACGATCGGGCCGGCGATGCGTCCGGCCGGCCCGTTCGCGACGACCAGACCCGCCTGGGTCCCGCCGGTGGCGGAGGCGAGAAACAGGGCGTCCGGTCGGACGCCGGCATCGGCCAGCTGGTCGAAGGCCTCGCTGGCGGCCTCGAACTGGCCGTAGGTCCCGGGCAACCCCGACCCGCCGACGCCGATGACGGACGGCCGGCGCCCGGCGGCCGTCAGCTCCGCGACCACGCGCCTCACGGTCTCGTCGCGTTCGGCCCGTTCCGCGGTCGCGAGCCGATGGACCGTGGCCCCGAACACCTCGGCCAGCCGGACGCCCGGCCCCGGCGGCTCGACCTGTGGACCGGACAGCACGAGGTGGACCTCGAGCCCGGCCTTCGCCCCGGCCGCGGCCGTCAGCCGGCAGTGGTTCGACCAGCGCCGGCCGCTCGTGACCAGCGTGTCCGCGCCGTCCGCGAGCGCCGCGCCGACGAGGAACTCGAGGTTCCGCAGCTTGTTGCCGCCGAACGCGAGCGGCAGCAGGTCCTCGCGCTTGACCCAGATGTCGATGCCGTGGCCAAGGGCCTTCGAGAACGCGGGCAGGCGGTGGAGCGGCGACGGCCGCTCGAACAGCGCGAAGCGGGGTGGCTCGACCGTGGGCATGACCCCGATGGTAGCCCCGTATCATCGGGTGATGGCCACCCGGATCACCCCCGCCGACCGCTCCACGACCGTCGGCCAGCATGCGGGCATGGAACGGTCGATCGCGATCTCGGCGCCGCAGACCGGGGCGACGCGGCTCTACTCGGCGATCGTCTCGACCGCGCCCGGCGACAAGACCCGCGTCCACCACCACGGCGCGTGCGAGACATCGATCTACATCCTGTCGGGGCAGGCCCGCTACACCTGGGGACCGACGGGTCTCGAGCACGCGTTCGATGCCGCCGCGGGCGACTTCATCTACATCCCGGCCGGCGAGATCCACGTCGAGGAGAACGCGTCGGCGACCGAGCCGCTCGTCGTGGTCCTGACCCGCAACTGCCCCGATTCCCACGTCGAGTACATGGACGGCGGGCCCGACGGCTCACTCGACGTGCCAGCGCCATGCTGAGTCCGCGCCGCGCGGCGTGACCGGCTGGCGAGACCGCCCGCTCGCGGACCTGCTCGACCACTTCGGGCTGACGGGCGTGCCCGAGCGACCGCTGGCCACGGACGGCTGGTCCGGTTCGACGTTCAGTGCCCTCGAACGCGGCGACGACCGGTTCGTCCTCAAGAGGACGTCGCCGACCCGCGACTGGATCGTCCGCGCGACCCGCGACGACGACGATCCGGGAGGCGTGGCTGGCGAACACGCACTGGGCCACGAGCTGGCTGGCCGGCGTCGGCGGCGCACAGCACGATCGCCTACCTCGGGGCCGGCGTGGACACCGACGGCGAGGCCGCGATCCTGATGCCGGACCTGTCGACCGAGCTCGTCGCCTGGGAGCGACCGAGCCACGAGCCCGTCATCGATGTCGCCGCCGCCGATCGGCTGATCGACCGGATCGCCCTGCTCCACTCGCTGCCCTGGAGCGAGACGCTCGCCGCGGAGGCCGAGACGTCCGGCGATGGGCCGCCGCCCTGGTGTCCCCTCCCCGAGCGACTCACGCTCCTGACCCGGCGCTCGGCGACGGGGTACGCGGATGACGGCAACCCCGTGGGCGAGGTCTTCCTGCGCGGCTGGGACGCCTTCGACACGACTGGCGCCGCAGGCCGCGAGGGACCTGCTCGACCGGCTGGGCGCGGACCCGGCGCCGCTCGTCGCGGCGCTCGGGCGACTCCCCTCGGTCGGTCTGCACGGCGACCTGAAGCTCGCCAACGTGGCCCTGCTCGATGCCGAGCGCGTCGCGCTCATCGACTGGCAGATGACCCTGCGGGCGCCGGTCGCGGTGGAGCTCGGCTGGTTCATCGTCACCAACAGCGCGGAGCTGCCGATCGGGCCCGAGGACGTGCTCGACCGCTACCGCACGTCGATCGGCTGGTACGCGGGCCGCTGGGGCTCCGGCACCAAGCCCCACGACCTCGATGGCCTCGTGGGCGACTGGGAGCTCCAGTGCGACCTCGCGGCCATCGTGGGCCTCCTGCTGCGCGGCTGGCGGAAGGGCCGCGACGCCGAGGGAGGCGTGGCACTGGCGTCGGGGATCCCGGCCGCGGAGGACCTGGCCTGGTGGAGCGCGCGGGCGGTCGAGGCCGCCGAGCGACGCCTGTAGGACGCGGTCAGGCCGGCGCGGCCAGATCGCGACGCGGGAAGATCACGAGCGCGGCAGCCACCGCGATCGCGATGACGGCCGCGAGGATGACGAAGTCCGACGTGTTCGGCAGCCCCGCGAGGTCGGCCTTGGCGTCGACGTAGTAGAACAGTGAGTAGGGCTGGAGCCACTTCGCGTCGGGCCAGAGCGAACCGAGGACATCGAGGAAGTACGAGACGAGCACGATCGCGAGGCTGATCCCGATCGCGGGCGTCAGCCGGTCGAAGGAGACCGAGGCGAGCAGCGCGATCGCCCCGAACGCCCAGAAGAGCAGCGCGCCGTTCAGCCAGAGGATCGGCAGGTTCCCGGCGCCGAGCTCGGCGGCCCGGCCGGTCGCGGCGCTCCCGAGGAACGAACCGGTGACGAGCGCCGCGATCGTGACGCCGATGAAGACGGCACCCGCCACCGCGAGCGTCGCATACGTGCCGCGCCGCGAGAGCGGTCGTGACAGCAGGACTTCCAGCGTCCCCCGCTGGCGCTCCCCGGCGACGGCAGCGGCCGCGAACCCTACGGCGAAAACGAGATTCAGGCCGACCGCGATCGGATGGACGAAGCCGAGGGCGACGGCGCCGGTCAGGCTGAAGATGTCGCCGCCGCCGAACTGGGCGAACTGGGGCGGGATGGCGCCGCTGTCCATGAGGTCCTGGAACTGCGCGCCGAACGAGTCGAAGACGACCGGCAGGATCGTGCCCCACAGCAGCAGGCCGGCCGCGACGATCAGGAGGCGCCAGCGGTTCGCCCGCCACGTGTGGGCCAGCAGCGCGCGGTTCATGCCGGCGTCCCGGCCGCGACGCCGACGGGCGCGTCCTCGTGCTCGTAGAACTCCATGAACGCCTCCTCGAGTCGTGCCGGCTCGATCGTCAGGTCGGCGATCGGCGCGCCGGCGATCGCGGCGAGGAACGGGCCCACGTCCCCCTCGAGCCGGCACGTGAGCAGGCCGTCCGTCAGCCGAACATCGCTGACCCCGGCGACGCCCTCGAGTGCCGGCGGCGGGCCGGCGAGGCGCATCTCCACGTTCCGCTTCCGCCTCGCCAGTAGCGCCGGGATCTCCTCGAACGCGACCAGCCGCCCCGCCCGGACGATCGCGACCCGATCGCAGACCCGCTCGACCTCCGAGAGGATGTGCGACGAGAAGAAGATCGTGCGACCAGCGGCTCGCAGCTCGTCGAGGATCTCGTAGAAGGCGCGCTGCATGAGCGGATCGAGGCCCTCGGTCGGCTCGTCGAGGATCGCGAGCTCGGGGTCGTGCTGGAGGGCCTGGACGATGCCGAGCTTCTGGCGCATCCCGCGCGAGTAGTCACGGACAGCGCGACGCAGCGTCGCGGCCGGCAGCTCGAGGCGATCGGCCAGCTCGGCGCGCCGGGTCGGCGGCCGACCGGACAACGCGGCGAGCTCGTCGAGGAGCCGCTCGCCGGTCAGGCCGTCCCAGAAGGCGATCCCGCCCGGCAGATAGCCGACCCGGCGCCGGATGGCGACCGAGTCGCGCTCGATGTCGAGGCCGAGGACGCTGGCCCCGCCGGCCGTAGGGTGGAGGAAGCCCAGCAGGAGGCGGATCGTCGTGCTCTTGCCGGCGCCGTTGGGCCCGAGGAACCCGAAGATCTCGCCCTCGTCGACCTCGATCGAGAGGTCGTCCAGGGCGCGCGGCCCTGCGGCCCGCCCGTAGCGCTTGCTCAGACCACGCGTCGAGATGGCTGCCATGGCCCACAGTATCCGCGAACACGACACCCGGAGGAGACCGATCATGCCCAAGACCGTTCCGGCGCTGCCCGGCATCGAGGCCAGCAGCTTCCCGTTCAGCCAGGTCGTCGAGGCCAACGGCTTCGTGTTCCTCGCCGGCCAGTGCGGCAACGCCCCGGGCAGCGGCACCGCCGTCCCGGGCGGCATCGAGACCGAGACGCGCCAGATGCTCGACAACGTCGGGCGGCTGCTCCGCGCGGTCGGCCTCGACTACGCCGACGTGGTCAAAGCCACCGTGTACCTGCGCGACTTCGACGACTTCGCGGCGATGAACACGGTCTACCGCGAGGTCTTCCCGACGGCGCCGCCGACCAGGGCCACGGTCGGCGTGACTGCCCTGGCCTCCGATTTCCGCGTCGAGATCGAGGTGATGGCGACCCGCTGATCGAGCCGCTCGGTCAGCGGACGACGAACTCGTCGAGCGCGACCATCGGGTGGCGGGCGGTCCCGAGCACTTCGATGGTCAGGGTGTGAGCGCCCTTCGTGGCGAGGGTCTTGCGGAAGACCGCGGCGTGGGCGGCGAAGCCGGATCGATGCAGGTCGACCGTCTTGACGACCTTGCCGTCGATCGAGACCCGGGCCTTGCCGCGGGTCGGACCGACCGGCCCGTACCAGGTGATCGACTTGCCCGTGAACGCGATCGTGGCGGTCGAGCCGGCCTTCGTCGCGTACCTCACCGCGTCGCCGGCGTAGCCGCCGTGGCGCGCCGACTTCCAGGTGCCCGTGTAGGAGATGCGGGCGTTCCTCTCGGAGTAGCGGTGGAGCGCCGCCTTCGGCTTCGGGTTCGGCTTCGGCTTCGTGCCAACGGTCGGGTGGGTCGGCGGCGCCTTGGGCATCTTCGGCGAGGCCGTGAGGTAGGTGCGCATGACCTTGTTGACGTAGGCCTTGGCCATCGGTGACCAGCCGGTCGTGCGCGACGACCCAGTCAGCCACCAGTACGCGACCCGTCGCCAGCTGCCGAGCCACTTGTAGAGGCCGCGGAACTTGCCGGCCGCGACCTTCTCCTGGTTCGCCGGCGTCGGCTTGGCCTTCGCGTTGCCGAGGTAGATCCTCGCCCAGGCCGGCCAGTTCGAGGGCATGATCTGGTACTTGCCATACGCGCCCGAGGACTTGTTGAGCGCGTCATACCGTCCGCCGGACTCGACGCGGGCGATCGCGTTCATGAATTGGCCAAGGCCAGGCGGGTTCTTGGCCACGGCGACCTGGGGGCCCGCGACGGTGAGCAGGATGGCCATCGCGAGGATCGCGACGACGGCCGCCTGACGGCGGCGTGACCGGACTGGCAATGTGGCTCCTTCCTACCGGGACGACGCGGTGAGCGCGTCGAGCGTCGGCGTGTCGGTCGGAGCGAAACCACGAACGGGCCGCGGCCTTGGGCACTCCGACGGCGACTGGGACGGGTCTTCCTGCCGGGCGGCACGGCCGCGGCGGCACCTGGGGGAGGGCTAGGGTACCCACCTCCCCGGGCCGAGGCAACCCTACCCAGAAGTCACGGTCGGGGTACCGGCACGCTCAGCAGGAAGGCCGCGACGCGGTCCAGCGCATCGTCGAGGACCGGTTTCAAGCGTGTGCCCGAGCCGTGGGTACGTCACCAGCTCCGCGTGGGCCAGCCTGGCGACGGACGCTCGCAGCAGGTCGATCCGGGCGAACGGGTCCGACTCGCCCGAGAGCAGCAGGACCGGGCAGCGGATGGCGGTCCAGTGGGCGATCCGGGCGTCGGTGCGTTCCGGCCCGCCCGGCGGGTGGAGCGGGTAGCTGAAGCAGACCAGCGCCGCATACGGCGCATCGGGTTCCGCGGCGGCGAGGCTGGCCACGCGGCCACCGTACGAGTGCCCGCCGATCGCAACGTCGGTCGCGGACGGGACCACGCTGTGGAACGCCGGCAGCGCGTCCTCGGCCTTGCGGCGGGGCAGGTCGATCGCGCTCGCCTCGAGGCCGCGCGCTCGGAGGCCGTCGACGAACGGCGCCATGCTGGCGGCCGTCCCGCTCGCGCCGTGGCCGAGGAACAGGCGCAGACCCATCCGGGAAGCGTAGCCTTGTCGTGGGAGGTTCGGATGGGTCCGTTGTGGTCCGGACGGGTCATGGCCGGCCGGCCGGCCGATCGCCATCCTGCATCCTCCAGGTCAGCGCCACGAGGACGTCCATTGTCGCTCGCTCCGGGCCGTCGTCACGGCCACCGCTCGAACCGCGTGATGCCGGCGCTCTGCGCGCTCGTCATCGCGCTGCTGGTCGGGTTCGGCGGGCTGCTCGGGATCAGTCCGGCCCGTGCTGCCGACCCGACCGATCCGGAGCCGACCCCGACGCCGACCCCGACCGCCACGCCCACGCCGGTCCCGACCGCACCGTGGCCCGACGAGCCGACCGTCCTCGGCCCCACGGTCAGGTTCTACGGCCGCGGCTACGGCCACGGTGTCGGGATGTCGCAGTACGGCGCCCGCGGGCGGGCGCTCGAGGGCCAGGACGCGGCCGACATCCTGGCCCACTACTACCGGGGCGCGACCGCGGGCTCGCTCGAGCCGGCGCCTGCGATCCGGGTGCTGGTCCTCGACCGCCTCAAGGTCAGCAAGGCCAAGCCGCTCGTCATCTACGGACGCCGGATGGCGTGGAGCATCGACGGGATCGACGTCGTCTTCCCGCGCGACGCCCGTCTGACGCTGACGCCGACCACGAAGAGGACGAAGGCCGGCAGCACGACGACGTGGCGGGCACGCGTGTTCGACACGACAGGCGCGAAGCTGCTGAGCGTCGCGGTGAAGAAGTCGTTCGTGATCCGCTCGAGCGACCCGGGCGGTCGCCTGCAGCTCTTCTCGAAGCCGACCACGTACGACCAGTACCGGGGCACGCTCCGGGTCGTCCCGCGGACGACGCCGACGGTGAGCGTCGCCAACCGCCTCGCGCTGGAGCTGTATCTGCGCGGGGTCGTGCCCGCGGAGATGCCGTCGACCTGGCCCGAGGCGGCGCTCCAGGCCCAGGCGATCGCGTCTCGCTCGTACGCCGCCCGCAGGCTCCGGCCGGGCGTCTCCTTTTACGACACGGTCGATGATTCGCGTTCGCAGGTCTACCGCGGCTCGAAGGCCGAGCGCGCGACGACGAACGCCGCGATCGCGGCGACCGCGAACCAGGTCCTGCGCAAGGGCTCGGCGATCGCCAACGCGATGTACCACTCGGCGGGCGGTGGCGCCACCGAGAACAACGAGAACGTCTACACGTCCGCCACGGGCAAGAAGGTCGCGGGCAAGGTCAGCTACCTGCGCGGCTCGATGGACCGCCGGCTCGACGGCTCGGCGTACGACGACGCCTCCCCGTACGCGACCTGGCATATGCGGCGGTATTCCCGCGCTCGGCTGTCGGCCTGGTTCGCGGCGGACCCGCGCACCGACGTCGGCGACCTGACCGCGCTCGACCTGACCGCCCGCGGGATCTCGGGGCGGCTCATCCGGGTCACGCTCATCGGCAGCGAGGGCACCAAGACGGTGTCCGGCTCTGTCTTCCGGTCCGTCCTGAACGCGGCCCGGCCGGCGGGCGACCCGATGCTCCGGAGCACCCTCTTCGACACGAAGCCGGTGCTGTAGCGGCGGTGATCGACGAGCGGCCCAGGTGCTGGTGGTCTGGCGTTGCCGGGCCGAACCCGGACCCGTTGATGGTCGCGTACCACGACGACGAGTGGGGCACGCCCGTCCACGACGACACCGAGCTGTTCGAGCGGCTCGCTCTTGAATCGTTCCAGGCCGGGCTGTCCTGGTCGACGATCCTGCGCAAGCGCGGGGCGTTCCGCTCGGCGTTCCGTGGCTTCGATCCGCGGGTCGTGGCGGCGTTCGACGATGCCGATCGCGAGCGCTTGATGGCCGACGCGGGCATCGTGCGCAACCGGGCCAAGATCGACGCGACGATCGGCAATGCGGTCGCAGTCCTGGAGACGGCCGCCGCGTTCGGCTCGTTCGACGCCTATCTCGGGTCGATGGTCCCGAGCCCGCCGGCGCGACTGCCCGCGACCGCGGTCTCCGGCGACGTGCCGGCGACGACCCCTGTCTCCGATGCGCTCTCCGCCGACCTCAAGCGTCGGGGCTTCCGGTTCGTCGGCTCGACGATCGTCTATGCGTTCATGCAGAGCGTCGGCCTCGTCGACGACCACGTCGCGGGCTGCTTCCGCTACCGCGGCTGATCTGTGCCCTTTGCGCGCTGTCGCTGGCTACGAGCCAACGATCCCGACCGCCAGCCGGTCGCGCGGCCCCGATCGCCCCACTCTCACGTTGCCCTGGTGGCGCTGAGCCACCATCCCGGGAGCTGAGCCAGCATCCCAGGTCGCTGCGGTCGGATTCGTTGGCGCTCCGCCACCACGTGACCGCGAGGGTCGGTATCGCGGCTGCGCCGCGCCGGGGCCTGCCTTCAGCGCTCGGCGCTCGGGGGCCGCTCCGGGGCGAATCGCTCGGCCCACAGCGCGGCCTGCGTCCGGTCCAGCACCCCGATCTTCTGGAACAGGCTCGAGAGGTGCGCCTTGACGGTCTTGACCGTGATGCCGAGGCGAGCGGCGATCTCCTTGTTGGCCAGGCCCTCGCGCAGCAGTTCGAGGATCTCCCGCTCGCGATCGGTGAGCGACGGTTCGGGCCGCTGCTCGCGGCGCGCCGAGAGGATGTCCCGGGCGATCCGCGGGTTCAGGGGCGAGCCGCCCCGCGCGGCCGATTCGATACCCTCGCGCAGGGTCGTCGGATCAGAGTCCTTCAACAGGTAGCCGATCGCCCCGGCATCGAGCGCCTCCGCGACGGTCGATCGGTCGTCGAATGACGTGAGCACGACCACCTGGATCTCCGGCCAGGCGGCCACGATCCGGCGGGTCGCCTCGAGGCCGCCCATCGTCGGCATCGAGATGTCCATGAGGACGACATCCGGCCGATGGAGCGACACGAGCTCCACGGCTTCGATGCCGTCGGCCGCGGTCCCCACGACCGTGACGTTGGGCCAGCCTTCGAGGAGTCGCTCGAGGCCGGTCCGCACGATCTGGTGATCGTCCGCGATGACGACCCGGATCGGCTCCCCGGAGCGCGGCGTCTCCATCAGGCGACCGGCTGGAGCCGGAGCGCCACGACCGTGCCGCGGGGGTCGCCGGCTCGGATGTCCAGCACCGCGCCGGCTTCGCTGGCCAGGTCACGCAGGACCGTCAGGCCCAGGTGACCCTCGTCGCGCCGGTCCTGCATGGTGGCCTCGTGGATGCCGACGCCGTCGTCGGCGATCGCCAGCTCGCAGCCGCCATCGGCCACCGTGATCCGGATCTCCACGTGCCTCGCCCGGCTGTGCTTCACGACGTTCCGAAGGGCCTCCTGGGCGACACGATAGACCACCGCCTGGTCGACATCGGACAGGCTCCCGTCATCGGCGATCTCGGTGGTCACGACGATCCCGCGGGCCGACACCTTGGCACCGAGGTCGGTCACGGCGTTGGCGAGCCCGGCCGACCGGAGGTTCGGCGGGTACAGCTCGACAAGCAGCGATCGTGCCTCGCGCATCGCGGCGCGGACCCCTTCGGCGCCGCGTTCGACCGCGGCCTTCTCCGCCGGGTCCGTGGTCCGGTCGGCCGAGCCCGCCAGGTCGATGGCGACCCCGGCCAGCGACTGGACCAGCCCGTCGTGCAGTTCGCCCGCGATCCTGCGTCGTTCCTCCTGGGAGCTGTCGGCCGCGCGCTGGAGCAGGCGCTCGCGGGCCTCGTGGCCGGCCCGCAGGTCGCGCGCCAGCCGCCAGGCGAGGGGCCACTGGACGACGGCGAGCAACGCGAGCCCGGCGAGCACCAGGGGCAGGATCTGCTCGGCGAGGAGGCGTCCGGACGTGAGGACCGAATCAAGGCGCAGGTACGACTCGACGAGGAGCGGCGTGCCGTCGAGCGCCTTGATCGGGACGTAGACCTCGATGAGGCGGCCCTGGTCGCTCTCGAGCCGGTTCTCCGCGGCGTCCAGCTCGCTGATGTGCGCTGCGCTGGCCACACCGCTGGCCAGCGAGGCGGTGAGTTCCGGTGTGAGCGGGAAGACGCTCCCGATGAGCTGCGGCTCGTCCGAGTACACGATCCGCCCGTCCGGCGCCCAGATCTTGACGCGGGAGAAGGAGCCCAGCAGGACCTTGTCCCGCACGAGGCGGTCGAGCGCGGCGATCGCGCCGGGATCCCCGCGCACGAAGCTGCCGCTCATCGCGGGCTCGATGACGCCATGGGCGACGAGCTCGGCCACCCGCCCGCCGTCGCGCAAGGAGGCCGCTGTGCCGATGCGATCGACGGCAAGCGCGCCGGCGACGGCCACCAACGCCAGGGCGCCGAGTCCCGTCAGGACGAACTGGGCGACCGCCCGACGGATCGATGGCGGGCGGACGTCCCGTTGCGAGCGACTGGCCCGAGTGGCGATGACGTGCCCTTCCGTGATGATCTCCGCGGTTCTCGCCCTGCCATCCTGAGGCATCGGCAGCGATCCGGGTTTCAGTGCACCACGACCGTTCCGACCATGGTCGGATGGATCTCGCAGTGGTAGACGTGGCTTCCCGCCGTGTCGAGCACGACGGAGAAGCTGGCGCCCGGGTCCAGCTGCTTCGAGTCGAAGGCGCGGTCGTCGGCCGTGATCGTGTGGGCGGTCGGGTCGTCGTTCGTCCAGGTGACCTGGCTGCCGGCGGCCACGTCGAGAGTCGCGGGGACGAAGGCGAACTGGACGATCCGGACGTTCCCCGATGCCGTGTCGCCCGGGACCGGGGTCACCAGTGGCGCGTTGGCCTTGACCGTGAGCGTCGTGCGCATGCCCTTCGAGGCGTGGCCGTCGACGTAGCACTCGATCTCGTATGTCCCGGGCGACAGGTCGGCTTCGACGCGGAGGGTCTCCCCCGAGTGGAATGTCCGGGTCTCGATCTTCTTCCGGTCGCGACCTGAGCCCGAACCCGAGCCCGAGCTCTCGATCTTCATCTCGAAGCCATGGGTCATCTCGCCGGCGTTGTGGACGACGAGGGTCACCGGACCCGGCCGGATCGCGTCCGCCTCGAGGGTGATCGCGAACTCGCCGAATGTGACGTCCAGCCCGTCCGCCCTGGGATCCACGGCCACCACGTCGGTCGTCAGCCGTCGCGGTCGGTGAAGCGACGAGGGTCGGGGCGGATGTCGCCGATGCCGACAGCGTCGGGCTGGCCGGGTGGTGGCCGTCGGCGCGACGATCGGTGTCGCGGCGACGGAACCGGCGCCCGGACCGCCAGCCTGACAGGCGACGGCCAGGAGGCCGGCCATGATCAGGGTGCCGAGCGTCGACGTGGCTCGCCGGACCGGCATCCGATGCGTTGACCTGTTGATCTGGGACGACCCCACGACGACCTCCTGTGGCGGTGAGACGGTACCCCGACGGGCACCGGAGCGAGCCGAACGCACGATCGCCGTCGGCCGACCCCTCGGTCGGCCGACGGCGGGTTCGCTCGGAGCTAGAACGTGGCGATGGTGATGCCGCGGCACACTTCGCCGGTCCGGACGTTCGTCGCCCGCGCAACGATCCGGTCCTTGCCCGCGCGGTTCGTGAGGACCCGACGGACCTCGAAGGAACCGGAGGGAGCTCGGGTGTAGCGCGAGGTCCGCAGGACGACCTTGCCGTTCTGGGCCATGACCACCTTCCACAGGCGGTTGTTGCGGTTCTGATCGACTTCGAATTCGACCTGGATGCGGCCGTTGTCGGGCTTGATCTTCAGCTTCCAGTCGGTCGCGCCCGAGCACGAGCCGCTGTGGGTGATGGCGCTGGACTTCGCGGCGACCGTGCCGCTCGTGGCGCCGAGGGCGGAGACGGCGAGGAGGCTGACAAGAGCGATACGACGGAACATGGTGCTTCTCCTTGGGTCAGGCGCTTCGTCAAGTCGAGCACCTCGTGTCCAGGAGGATGGCCGCGACCGGCCGGCACGGGAATCGGACGCAGGTCGTACGACCTCTCGCCTGGATCGACCGGCGGGGTCCCGTCGGACGTTGGCTGGCCGCTGGCGACGTCGCCTGGCCCGTTGGCTATGAGCCAACGATCCCGACCGCTAGCCCGGTCGCGCGGGCCCTATCCGCCTTCCACACGTCGTCCCGGTGGCGCTGAGCCACCAGGAGGCGAGTTGTGCCTGCATCCGGCGCGCCAGCGGTCGGAATCGTTGGCGCTCCGCCACCACGGGTCCGGCCGTCGGCGTCCGCGCCTAGAGATCCCGTCTGGACAGACGCCACGCCGCCAAGGCGAGGACGATCGCGACCCAGGCCGCGGACCAGATGAGGAACGGGAGCGGCGGCGGCTCGAGCGCGAAGAACGGGTTGGCCTCGAGGTTCCGCTGTTGGCGGCCGACCGCGACGAGCGCGGCCAGCGGCGGTTCGAGACCGTAGACGACCCCGCGCCACAGCCCGTCGCTCGGGAGCAGCCAGCGGCTGGCCTCCGCGACCGCGGCCAGTGACGTGATGTCGAACGCGGCCGCGACCGAGGCCATGACGCCGGCCATCCAGCCGATGCCGAACGCGACGACAGCGATGGCCCCCGCCCCGATGGCCGGCAGCACGGTCCCGAGCGCCAGCGTCAGCGTGAGGAGCACCAGCGCCTGGGCCGCGAGGAACGCGACCGCGAGGACCGGCTCGGGCGGCCCGAAGCCCGAGATGACCGACACGACGATGATCGCGAGCGCCCCCGACGCGATCGTGTAGCCGACGACGGCCACCGCGAGCCCCAGCCATCGCCCGAGCAGCAGGTCGGAGCGACGCAACGGGCGGGCGAGGAGCGCGAGGGCGACGCCGGATTCGATGTCGGCGCCGACCGCCGGCGCCCCGAGGAACGCCGCGGTCATCGCGAGCACGAAGCTGAACATGAACGCGATCAGGATCAGGACCTGGGACACGCCGACCCGGATCTCGAGCTCGGCGACACCGTCAGCGCGAGCCAGCGTCACCAGCCGCTCGACGCCGAAGGCGACCAGCAGCACCGAGACGATCGTGAGTCCGGCGAGGACCCACACGATCCGGCGGCGGACGAGCTCGAAGACGGTCAGTCGCGCGATGACGATCACGGCTCGGTGCTCCCGTCGGCGGCGATGAGCTCGAGGAACCGCGCTTCCAGCGAGCCCCGTCCCGGTTCCACGGCGTGGACGCGGCCGCCGGCCGCGACGATCGCGGCGACGAGCTCGGGAACCCGGTCCGGGGCAAGGCGGCGGAACGTCAGCCACTCCCCGTCGTCCTGCATCGGAGCGACGGAGGCGAGCCCGGCGCGCGTCGTCGGCTCGAGCCCGGTCGCCCGGATCCGGACGCCGTCGCCCGCGATGACCTCCTCGAGCGTGCCGGCCGCGACGATCCGGCCGCGGTTCACGATGATCACCCGGTCGCAGACCTGTTCCACCTCGGTGAGCAGGTGCGAGTTCAGGATGACCGTCGCGCCCCGGTCGCGAGCGGCACGAACGATCTCGCGGACCTCGACGCGCCCGACCGGGTCGAGCGCCGACGTCGGCTCGTCGAGGAGGACGAGCTCCGGGTCGCCGAGCAGCGCGACGCCGAGCCCGAGCCGTTGCTGCATCCCCTTGGAGAAGCCACCGACCGGGTCGTCCGCGCGATCCACGAGGTCGACGTGCTGGAGCGCGTCGGTCGCGGCCTGGCGGCGTGTCCCGGCAGGCAGGCCTGCGAGCTCGGCGTGGAGGTCGAGGACCTCACGTGCCCGCAGCCATGGCTGGTAGCGGAAGAGCTCGGGCAGGTAGCCGATCCGCCGCCGGACCGCACGGTCACCGAGCGGGGCACCGAGGATCCGCCCGGTCCCAGACGTCGGTGACGCGAGCCCCAGGAGCAGCTTGACGGTCGTCGTCTTGCCGGCCCCGTTGGGCCCGAGCAGCCCGACGAGCTCGCCGCGGCCCACCGTGAGGTCGATGCCATCGAGCGCGACCGTCGAGCCGTAGCGCTTGTGGATGTCGCGGAGCTCGATGACCGGCTCTGACACGCTAGCTGTCACAAGCGGCCTCGATGCTCCCGCTCGACGACACCGTCGAATGAATGAAGGAGCTGCAACACATGGTCACCGTGGATTGTCCCTGGTGCGATGGGCCGATGGCCCTGGAAGCCGACGCGGTCGACGCGTCCTGCGACGGCTGCTCGGTGCGGGTCGAGATCGCGCCCGACCCAGTCCCCGTCGTCACGGCACGAGCTGCCTGAGGGACGTCCTCATCGCGGCTGGAGTGACGCGGTGCGCAGCACCCTGACCGGGGCGAAGGCGAGGCTGACGAGCGCGATGGCAAGGCCCATCGCCACGATGGTCGTCGAGCCCGAGGTCAGGTCGATGAGCGCGCCGCCGACCAGCAGCCCGACCGGCTGGAGCCCGAGCGAGATGGTCCGGGCCGTGCTGCCGATCCGACCCAGCAGCTCGTCGGGGGAGTAGGCGGCCCGGATCGTGACGTATGTCACCAGGACGAGAGACTGGGCGATGCCCGAGATCACGGCCACGACCACCATGACCGGGATGACCGGCACGGTCGCGATCGCCACGAGCCCGGCCGCCGACAGGAGATTGCCCCCGATGAGGAACGGCGCCACGGGCCGGCGGGTGGCCCGCTTCGCCGTGATCAGCGCGCCGACGACGGTCCCGACGCCGTAGCCGGTCAGGATGAGGCCGAGGACCGTGGCGTCGTAGCCGAGGTCGCGAGTCACGTGGACCGCGAGGGCCGTCACCAGCGGCGCGGTGAGGATCGAGGTCGCGCCCCAGAACAGGATCGCGGTCCGCAGGATCGGATGGTGGGCGATGTAGTCGATGCCCTCGCGGATCTCCGTGACGAGCCGCGCCCGCGGCCGGTCGATCGGAGCTCGCAGGTCGCGTCGGACGAAGAGCAGGCCGATCGACGAGAGCCCGAACGAGACCGCGTCGATCGCCAGCGTCCGCCCGGGTCCGATGGTCGATGCGAGGATCCCGGCGACGGCCGGACCGAGGATGTAGCCCATGGAGTAGACAGCCTCGAAGTACGAGTTGGCCCGGTTGATCAGCGGCCGGCCGACAAGCGCCGGCACGGAAGCCGTGTAACCCGCAAGGAAGAGCGAGCGCAGGATGCTCATCGGCGCGGCGACGATGAGGATGACCACCATCGTCGGCCCGCCGAGCAGGACCGAGAGCGGGATCAGGGCGGTCAGGAACGCGCGCCCGAGGTCGGCGACGAACATCATCCGCTTGCGATCGGCCCGGTCGGCGAGCGCGCCGGCCACCATCCCGAACACGAGGTCGGGCAGCGTCTGCAGCGCACCGACGATCCCCATCGCCAAGCCGGACCCGGTCAACGCGAGGACCAGCAGCGGCAGCGCCGTGAAGCTGACGGCGTCGCCGATCGACGAGATGCCCTGGGTCGAGAGCAGCACCCAGAAGTCGCGGTTCTGCGACAGCGGCTCCGGGCGGGAGCCCGAGGTCGGCGCCGATGGGGATGGCGGGCGCGACGACCTCCGGCATGGTCGCGATGGTAGCGACGCCGTCCCGCTACGATGCGGCGATGGACCTTGCCCTGGCCTCGGATGCGCTGATCCGGGCCGGCCGGCGCCTCGGCGCCCGTGGCCTGATCGCCGCCGGCGAGGGCAACCTGTCGATCCGGCTCGACGCCGACCGCCTGCTGGTCACACCGACCGGTCGCCGGAAGGACGAGCTCGTGCCGGCGGATCTCGTGGTCGTGTGGCTCGGCCATCCCGAGCGCGAATCGGTGTCGTCGAACGGGCTGGCCCCGACCTCCGACCTGGCCATCCATCTCGCGATCCACGCAGCTCGCCCGGATATCGGCGCGGTGGCGCATGCGCACCTGCCCGCGTCCATGGCCCTGACCCTCGCGGGCGAATGGCCGGACCCGACGGCACTCCCCGAGACGGCATTCCATTTGCCGCGTCTGCCGGTCGTCGCGTTCGGGGAGATGGGCAGCGAGGAGCTCGCGGCACGGATCGCGGCTGCACTCACCGAGGGACCCGAGCCGTTCGCCGACGCCGCGATCCTCGAGCGGCACGGAGCCGAGGCCGTCGGCCGCGACCCCGACCAGGCTGTCGATCGCCTCGAGCTCGTCGAGGTCCTGTGCCGCGCCTGGCGGGATTCGCTTCTGATTCGCGCCGCACGGGTCGACCTCGGTATCGTGTGACCGTCGGAGTCGCTGTTCGTCGGAGGGAAGGATGAACACCCGCGCATACCTGGCCGAGCTGCTTGGCTCGTTCCTGTTCTTCACGATCGGGTACGCATCGGTGGCCGCGTTCGGCGTGGCGAGCGCCCCCACCCCCAATCTGCTGGTCGTGCCGTTCTCGTTCGGGTTCGGGCTGCTGGCCGCGATCTTCGCGTTCGGCCACGTCTCGGGAGGCCATTTCAACCCGGCGGTGACCGTGGCGATGGTCCTCGACAAGCGAACCACCCCGGCCGACGCGGTCGGCTACATCATCGCGCAGGTCATCGGGGCGATCGCCGCCGGGGCCATCGTCCTGATCGCCGTGAGCCAGGATGCCGTGAAGGCCGGCATCACGAAGCCCGGCACCGGCGTGTCGGACATCGGGGCGTTGATCCTCGAGGTCGTCTTCACGGCCGGCTTCATCGCCGTGATCCTGGCCTCGACCAAGCGCGTGCCGGCCCTCGCGCCGCTGGCGATCCCGCTCGCGTTGGTCGCGATCCATTTCGCGACGGCCACCCTGAGCGGCGCCTCGGTCAACCCGGCCCGCTCGATCGGCTCGGCAGTCGTCGGTGGCGACCTGAGCGCCCTCTGGATCTACCTCGTGGCCCCGATCGTCGGCGCCATCGCGGGTTGGGCCGCATACATCGTGATCGACCACGGCGGGGACGAAGCCGCAGCCTGATCGCGGCTCTGGTTTATGCACGAATCGCCCGGAGGCAAAGGGTGTAGGTAGCTATGCCCGTCGGATGCATGAAGACGCGAGCCGTGCCGCGCGCGGAGTCGTGAGCATCCGCCAGCACTGTCCTGGCGTCGCCGTGGCCACCGCGCGCCGGCGGGCACGATCCCACGGGGCGGGCGCTTGCCTCCGACAACACCCGTATGCATCCGACATGCATAGCCAGGGCAAGGTCATGCCCGGCCTGGATTCGTGCATAAGCGTGCTGTGGGCGGGCGCCGGGGGCGGCCCAGCCGGCCCCTGGCAGGCCCGGCGCTGGCGGGCGCCCCTGGCGCCGGCGGGCGGCCCCCCGGCGCCGACGCGCCTCGGCGCCCGCGGGCGCCCTGACCCCTAGAGATCCTCGAGGCTGAACCGGCGGGCGTTGCCCATCTGGCCCCAGACGCGGGCCTGGGTGACGGCGAGCATCTGTCGGATGTGGTTGCGGTCGTGATGCACCCACTCCCCGAGAAGCTCGTCGACCCGCAGGGCGCCGACCTCCGGGTGGATGCCGGCGCGCGAGAGATCGTCGGTCGTCAGTCCTCGGACGAGTTCGATGCCGTCGCGCCGCAGCTCGGCGAACTCGGCGGCAAGCTCGGCCGCAGACCGCAGATGATCCCGGCGCGCCTCGGCGACCCCTACCTGGTCCCAGGTCTCGAGATCGGCCGGGATGTCGGGGCGATCGGCCGCCAGGATCTGGCGGATCCGGCCTGCGAAGCCCCGGCGCTCGGCCTCGATGAGATGTCCGACACACTCGTTCGCGCTCCACTCGCCCGGCTCCGGTCGCCAGCCACCCTCTGCGCCCAGCGCACCGAGCTCGCCAACGACCACAGCGACACCGGCCTCGAGCAGGCCGGCGATGATCGACGGCGGCAGGGCCGACAGCGCCGGCGCGTCGCCCGAGAACTCGCCCGTCATGCGCCAGGCTCCGATCCGGCGACGCCGGCCGCCGCCCCAGCCGCTGCCGCCGCCCCTGCCGCTGCCCCCGGTGCAGGCGCCGCCACCGCGATCCCGGTCGGCATGACCGGCAATGAGCGGCCGCCCTCGGCCAGCCAGCAGGCCGCAGTCTGGCCACCACCGACGTCGAACAGGGGCGGATCCTCGGTCCGACATCGGTCGAACGCCAGGGGGCATCGAGGGTGGAATCGACAACCGGGCGGGATGCGCGCGGCGTCGGGCGTCTCACCGACGAGGATCGTCCGCTGCGGCCCGTCGTCGGCCGGCGGGTCCGGCGTCGGCGACACCGACACGAGCGCCGCCGTGTATGGATGGTGAGGGGACTTGATGACCTGGTCGGCCGGCCCCATCTCGACGATCCGGCCGAGGTACATGACTGCGATCCGGTCGGCGATGACCCAGGCGAGCGAGAGGTCGTGCGTGATGAACAGGTACGTCAGGCCGCGCTCGTGGCGCAGGTCGAGCATCAGACGCAGCAGCTCAGTCCGGATCGAGACGTCGAGCATGGAGACGGGCTCATCCGCGACGACCAGCTCGGGCCCCATGACGAGCGCGCCCGCGATGACGACCCGCTGACGCTGTCCGCCCGAGAGTTCGTGTGGGTACCGGAACGCGAATTCGGCGGGCAGCCCGGCCGACTCCAGCGCCGAGCGGACGCGCGCCTCGCGATCGGCGAGCCGGGGGACCAGCCCGTTGACCTCGAGCGGCTCCGCCACGAAGTCGTGGATCGTCTGCTTCGGGTTCAGCGTCTCGTATGGATCCTGGAAGATGAGCTGGACCCGGCGCCGGTACTCGCGCAGCGCCTTGGTCCCCCAGAGGTTCGTGACGTCCGCGCCGTCGAAGATGACCTTCCCGGCCGTCTGCCTGGTGAGCTTGACGATGACCCGACCCGTGGTCGTCTTGCCCGATCCGGATTCGCCGACAAGGGCGAGGACCTCGCCGCGCTCGATGTGGAGGTCGATGCCGTCGACCGCCCGGATCACGCCACTCGGCCGGCGGGCCAGCGTGTCGGCCAGCCCACCCCGGATCGGGAAGTGGACCTCGAGGCCTTCGACGCGGATGAGGTCGGTCATGACGGCACGCCCGGCACGACCAAGCCCGGCTCGGGTGTCCGTGGCACCGCGATCCCCCTGCGAGCGGCGACGTCGGCGGCACTGATGAGCACGCCCGCGTCCTGCCCGGGCGGGTGCAGGTGGCAGGCCACGCGGACGCCGTCGGGGAAGAGGACCTCGGGCGGCACGACCTCCTTGCAGACCGGCATCACGAACGGGCAGCGCGGATGGAAGCGACAGCCCTCGGGCGGGTTGAGGAGATCGGGCGGCGAGCCGGGGATCGTCTCCAGGCTGCGCCGGTCGGCCTGGATGTTCGGGAAGGCGCCGAGCAGCTTCTGCGTGTACGGGTGGCGGGGCACGGTGAAGATCTTGCTGACCGGGCCCTCCTCGGCGACCTTGCCCGCGTACATGATCAAGGTCCGGTCACACGTCTCCGCGATCACGGACAGGTCGTGGGTGATCAGGACCAGCGAGAGACCGAGCTCGCGACGTAGGCGCTCGAGCAGGGCGAGGATCTGGGCCTGGACCATCACGTCGAGGGCCGTGGTCGGCTCGTCCCCGATGACGATCGCCGGGTCGCACGAGAGCGCCATCGCGATCATCGCGCGCTGGCGCATCCCGCCCGAGAGTTCGTGCGGGTACGCGTCGGCCCGCTTGCGCGGGATCCCGACGAGCTCCAGCAGTTCGCCGGCGCGGCGTTTCGCGCGATCCTTCGGTTCGCGCAGGCGGATCTCGATCGGCTCGGCGATCTGCTCGCCGATCCGCTGCACGGGATTGAGCGCGTTCATCGCCCCCTGGAAGACGATGCTGACCTCGCGCCAGCGATACCGGCGTAGCTGCTCCTCGGTCTTGGGCACGAGGTCGATGCCGAAGAGCTTGATGCTGCTGCCCTTGCGGATCCGGGCGTTCGAGGGGAGGAGCCGGACCAGCGACAGCGCGGTGGTGGTCTTGCCGCAACCGGACTCCCCGGCGAGGCCCATCGCCTCGCCATCGTTGAGACGGAAGCTCACCCCGTCGACGGCCTTGACCCAGCCCGACTCGAGCTTGAAGTGTGTCCGCAGGTCCTCGACCACGAGGAGCGGCGCTCCGGGATCTGCCTGTTTCGGCAGTGGCCACTGGCGTCGGCCACGGGCGGCCAGCAGGACCGTTTCGGGCAGGTCGCCGGTGTTCCGGGCGGCGCGCGCTCGCGGTCTCGGCCGCAAGGGCCGCCTCGGCGGCGGATCGCCGCGACGCGAGCCTCCTCGACGTCCTGCCCTTCGGCATGGTCTTCGTCGCGGCCGAGTTCGCCGGCCAGACGAAGCTCGTCGCGCGGATCGGTCATCGGCGGGTCCTCGACTTCGGATTCAGGATGTCATCGAGAGCATTCCCGACGAGCGTGAAGGCAAGCACGACGAGGACGACGCAGACCGCCGGCGGTGCGATGTACCACCACGCCCCGAGGCCCGGCGCACCGGCGCTCTGGGCGGAGTCGAGGAGCTGGCCCCACGACGGCGAGAACGGGTCGCCGAGGCCGATGAACGAGAGGCTCGTCTCGGTGAAGACCGCGGCCGCGAAGGTGATGACCGCCTGCGCGACGATGAGGTTCACGACGTTGGGGAAGATGTGCCGGCGCATGATGTGGCCTCGGCCGCTGCCGATGACGCGGGCGCGGTCGACGAACATCCGCTCCCGGATCGACAGCGTCTGCGAGCGGATGATCCGGGCGGTCGTCGCCCACGACGTCACCCGATGACCACGACGATGACGAGCAGCGTCGCCCGCAACCCGAAGAGCTCGGCCTCTACGCCGATGATGTCGAGGATGACCGGGGCGAGGATGATCGCGAGCACGAAGGTCGGCAGCACGAGGAAGAAGTCGGTCAGTCGCATCAGTGCGTTGTCGATGCGGCCTCCGACGAAGCCGGCGACGACGCCGATGAGGGCGCCGACGAAGATCGTGATCAACGTCGCCATGAGCCCGATCGACATCGAGATGCGCGCGCCGTGGACAGTCAGGTTGAGCATGTCGCGCCCGAGCTCGTCGGTCCCGAGGATGTGCGCCGCGGACGGTGGCTCCAGGGGGGCCGCGGTCGCGGTCGTGACGGACTCGAGCGGTCCGACGAAGACCTGCGGCGCGATCGCGAGGATGCCGAAGATGACGAGGATGGTCAGTCCGAAGACGCCGTCCGCGCGGTGCCCGAAGCGGGCCATGAACCCCCGGAAGCTCTTGACGCGCAGGCGCCACCGCTCGGCGCGCAGGCTCGACGCGATCGACCGTCGGGGTCGAGGGCGTCGATGCGGTGCTCACGTCCGGACCCGCGGATCGAGGAAGCCGTAGACGACGTCGGCGACGAGGTTCGCCACCACCACGGTGATCGACAGGAGCATGAAAACGCCCTGGAGCACCGGGTAGTCGCGCGACGCGAGCGCGTCGACGGCCAGGGTCCCGAGACCCGGCCAGTTGAAGACGACCTCCGCGGTGATCGCTCCGGCGACCACGTAGCCCAGGTTGATGGCGATGATCGTGACCATCGGCAGCATCGCGTTGGGGAAGGCATGCGAGCCCAGCACGCGGCTGTCGGCCAGGCCCTTGGCCCGGGCGGTCAAGACGTAGTCCTCGGACCGGGTCTCGATGATCGACGAGCGCATGATGATCGAGTACCCACCGATCAAACCCGAGAGACACGGTCGTGAGCGGCAGCACGAGGTGCCGCCCGAAGTCGATGAGCTGGTCGATGGGCGAGTCGTACGTCGCGCCGACGGTCAGCATCCCCGATGTCGGGAACCAGCCGAGACCCGCCGCGAAGATGATGATCAGCGGCATGCCGATCACGAAATACGGCATCGAGTACAGGACGAGGCTCGCACCGCTCCCGAGCCGGTCGGTCAGGCCGCCGCGGTTCCATCCGGCTTTCGCCCCGATCCACAGGCCCACGATGATCGAGATGAGCTCGCCGAAGCCGATGAGCAGGATCGTCGGCCAGAACCGCTCGCCGATGACCTCGGTGACGGGCTTGCCCCGGAAGAAGAACGAGTAGCCGAGGTCGCCCTGGAGCGTCGACGTCGTGAAGCCGACCAGCTGGTCGGGAAGGAGCGGCTTGTCCAGTCCCCACTCGGCCCGGACCTGGTCGATCTTCTCCTGGGTCAGGTACTGGTTGCGCAGCAGGACGCGCTCGGGGGACCCGGGCATCATCCGGAACAGGATGAAGTTGAGAGCGACGATCGCGATGATCGTGAGGATCGCCTGGAAGCCCTTTCGGGCGAGATAGCGGCCGCTCATCGCCGGCGCGGGCGCTAGCTCGGCCACGCCGGTCAGGCTACGACGTCGTTGATCCAGGAAGGCGGGTGGCCCGCCGAAGCGGGCCGAGCCCGATCACTCGTCCTCGTCCGCAGCCGCGGCCGCGGCCGCTCCGCCGACGACTGAACCACACGAGGCCGATGCCCACGATCGCGACAAGGGCCACGGCCCCGGCCAGGAGCGGCGCCGTACGAGCCGGCATCACTGCCGCTCGTTGGCGTTGTCGTCGCGCTCGGCGGCAGGCGTGGCGACGGCGGCCTGGGACGGAGCCCGGTGCGGACGACGGCGCCTCGACGGATGGTGCCGGCGTCGGCGCGGCCTTCGCATCGGTGAGCTTCGTGTACTGGAGCGTGCTGTACGTGAAGAACGGCGTCCCGTTCGCGAGCGGCTGGTTCTCCCAGCCCGCGAACTTGTCGGTCCGGTAGGCCTCGAGGTTCGCGTCGTAGTAGAGGATGTCGTAGATGGCGTCGTCGTAGATGACGTTCTGCATCTGGGTGAGGATCTCTTTGCGCGCGTCGTTGCTGGTCGCCTTGAGCTGGTCGGCGTACAGCTGGTCGTAGGCGGGATTGCAGTACTGACTGTCGGACGAGGTGCCGATCTCCTCGCACCGGAAGATCTGGAGGAGCCCGTTCGGATCGACGCCACCGCTCCAGCCCCACAGCTCGATGTCGTAGTCCGCGGTGTACTTCTCGCCGGCCTCGGGCGGATAGATGATCTCGGTCAGGGCCGCCGAGCTGAAGACCTGGGTCGTGACCTTGACGCCGAGCTGGCCGTACCACTCCTTGATGAACTGCGCCGCCTTCGGATAGTTCTCATCCGAATCCGGCATGAACAGCCGCAGGTTGATCGGCTTGCCTTCCTTGTCGAGGCGGTTCCCGCTCGCGTCAAGCGGATAGCCCGCGTCGGTCAGCAGCTGCTTCGCCTTCTCGATGTCGAAGGTTCGAGGCGTGGTGGGGTCGACGTGCCATTGGGTCAGGACCGGCGGCACGATCGTGGAGCCCACGACGCCATATCCGCCAAGCACTCGATCGACGAATGCCTGGTGGTCCACGGCGTAGCCGAGGGCGTCGCGGAACTTCGGGTCGAGGAGGGCCTTGGTCGACGGTCCGCCCTTCGGGATCGTCTTGCCGTTGCTCGCCCCGTACTGGTTGAAGGCAAGCTGCGACCAGCCATTGGCGCTGCCCGCGACGGTCTTGATGTTCGGATCGGTCTTCAACTGGTTGAGCTGGTCGGAGTTGGGGCCGTGGGCGTAGTCGAGCTCGCCCGCCTTGAGGGCCTGGACCATGGTGTCCGCGGTCTTGTAGATGATGAGGTCGACCTCATCGGGGAAAGCCTGGGTCCCCCAGTAGTTCGGATTGCGCTGGTGGCGGATGAACTGTCCGGTCTGCCAGTCGATGGCCTGGTACGGGCCGGTCCCGACGAGAGGCGGCGTGAACTTGGCCTTCCCGATCGTCTTATAGGTCTCCTTGCCCCAGATGTGCTTGGGGATGATCGGGATCGCGATCTGGAGCACGCGGTCGGACGGGTCATCGGTCGTCGCGATCAAGCGTCGACGGGTCGGGGCACGAGACCGCGGTCACTCCGGCGTCCTGCATCGTCGGTTCGAGGTAGCCGGCACCGAGGGACTTCTCCGCCTTGATCGCGTCGACGCCGAGTTGCCACGAGAAACAGGCGTCGGCCGAGGTGGCCGGCTCGCCGTCGGACCATTTCATCCCGTCGCGGATATGGAATGTCCAGGAGTGTCCGTCGGCTGACCGCTCCCACTTGTCGGCATAGGCGCCGACCGGTTCGAGGTTCGGGCCGGCATCGACCATGTAGTTGTAGGTCAGCCCGAAGGTCTCGTAGCCGACGACCAGGATCGTGGCGAACGGATTGAGCGAATCGAGGTCCTGCGTCGTGCCGACGCGGAGGACGACGCCGGCGGCCGAGGTCGATGCGGCTCCAGGTAGCAAGAGTGCCATCGTCAGGGCCCCGGCTCCGAGGACTCGTGCCAGGCGCGCGCGCATCAGAACTCGCATTCGAACTCTCCTCCATCGGGGTCCGTAGCCTCCCCGGACCGCCGAGCTGACCGCTTCGAGTGGCGGTACGGTGGCACAGGCCGCGGACACGTGCAAGCGAGGCTTGCACCACGCGCATCTAGACCATCCAGGACGTCGCCGGGGCGGCCTCCAGGAGGATCGGGCGGTCGATCCGGAACCGCTCGAGATCGCGTGCCGACGCTGTCTCGCCGTCGAAGGCGAGCTCGGTCGCGATACGACCCAGGACCGAGGCGAACTTGAAGCCGTGGGCCGCTCCGAGGAGCACCGTGACGCCCGGGCGCCTCGGGCACGCGGTCGACGACGAAGTCGCGGTCCGGGGTCAGCGTGTAGAGGCAGGTCTTGGTGTAGATGTCGGGCCCGACCGCGCCGGGCAGGTGCGCGGCGAGAAAGTCGCCGACACGACGGTGGGCGTTCTCGTCGCGCTCGAACGTGCGGGTCTCGGGCGTCGTCGGCTGGCCGCCGCAGTCCTGGGCGGCCTTCGGACCGGCCTCGCCGTAGGTCGGGAAGCCGTAGAAGGATGGGTCGTCCATCCAGATCCAGACCGGGAACCGGTCCGGCGCGAACGCCGCGGGGTCGGGCGCGGCGAGGTACGTGACCTGCTCCTTGGTGACGGTCAGGGGCAGCCGCCGGCCGAGGGGCGCCAGCAGCTCGTTGGTCCAGGCGTCGGCGGCCACCACGACATGGCCTGCGCGATGCGTCGTCCCGCCGGCGTCGACCTCCACCTCGCCCTCGACCTGGCGGATGGCCGTCACCGGCGTCCGGTCGAGGAGCGTCGCGCCGCGCTGGGTCGCCAGCCGCAGGTGCGCGGCGTTGCCCTTGAACGGGTCGGCGAGGCCGCCCTGCGCCTGGAACATCGCGGTGGTGCCCTCGTCGAGGCGCCATTGGGGCCAGCGACGCATGACGTCGGCGGCATCGAGCAGCTCGAACGGCACGCCCTCGGCGGTCAGGCTCTCGGTGTAGTCAGCCTTGGGGATGGCCGGGTCCTGCGGGCCACAGATCCAGGCCGCCGGTGATCGTCACGATGTTCTCGTCCGCCTCGCCCTCGACGATCGCCCATGTCTCGTACGCGCGCTTCGCGAGCCGGACATAGTCCGGGCGGTGGTACGAGAGGCGGATGATCCGGCTGTGGTCGGCCGATGCGCCGTTGGCGTGGCCGAATTCGAATCGCTCCAAGCCGAGGACCCGGGCCCCAGGCCGCGTCGAGCCCCAGTAGGCAGCGCCGGCCCCGAGGGCGCCGAGGCCCACCACGATGAGGTCCCACTCGCGTCGCATCGGGGCCGATGGTAGGCGGGCGCGGCCGGCAGGCGCCCGCGTTCCCGCGTCGGGCGGGCTTATGCACGAATTCTCGGGATTGCCAGAGCCCACCCGACGCCGCGTATGCCCATCGGATGCATACGTTGTGGGCGCCGGGGGGCGAGATCGGGCGATTCCTCGGCCGGCGGCGTCCCGCGGCCGCTCCCGTTCTATGCATCCGACATGCATAGGTACCCAGAAGCCACCCGAGCGGCGATTTCGTGCATAAACCGGTTCGACCGGCCGTGTGCGCACGGCCGTGTGCTATGTTGTGCGCATGAATGTGCGCACGAACCTGATGCTCCCCGAGGAACTGGTCGAGGCGATCGACGAGGTCGCTGGTCCGCGTGGGCGAAGTCGCTACGTGACCGAGGTGCTCGAACGCCAGATCCGGCGCGACCGTTGGTACGCCGCAGCGCTGGCAACAGCCGGCGCCTGGAAGGACCACCCCTTGTTCCCGACCGACGAATCGGTGGTGGAATGGGTACGGGAGGGTCGACGCGACACTCGCGACGCCTGGGCCGAGGAGCCTCGGGAGTGAGATACGTCCTGGACTCGACGTTCCTCATCGACCATCTGCGGTCGGACCCGGCAGCGCTGAGTGCGACTCGAGCGTATGTATGCCGACGGTGACGATCCGATCGTGACCGCCGTCACGACGACAGAAGTCTGGGCCGGTCGCAAGGTCGAGGGAGACCCGGCGATCGAGACGTTCCTTCGTTACTTCGAGTATGTCCACGCCGGGCCGTCGACCGCGCGCCTGGCCGGCGAGTGGCGGGCGAAGGCGCGTGAGATCGGCCTGACGCTGAAGGCGCCCGACGCGATCATCGCCGCCACGGCATTCGACCTCGGGGCGACGATCCTGACGCGCAACGTCCGCGACTTCGAGCTCACCCCGGTCCGCGTCGAGACCTACTGAGGCGATCCGCCGGACCGGCCGAGCGCGACGCCCTGGATCGCCAGCACCGTCATCGCATCGCTGATGCGGCCATCCGTCGTCATCGCGAGCACCTCCGCGAACGGCACCCAGCGGACCTCGAGCGCCTCGCTGCCCTCGGGCGTGGCCTCGCCATGCGCGAAGACCCGTCGCCAGGTAGAGGTACGCCACCTCGTCGGTGACCGAGTTCGAGAGATGGACGCGGGCGAGCTCGCGCCAGTCGGACGCATCGACGCCGGTCTCCTCGCGAAGCTCGCGCTGCGCACCCGCGAGCGGATCCTCGCCCTCGGGCACGCCGCCCTCGGGGATCTCCCAGCTGTACTCGTCGAGCGTGTAGCGATGCTGCCCGACAAGGGCCACGCGATCCTGGTCGTCGATCACCACGACCCCCGCGGCGACGTTCTCGAAATGGACGACGCCGTAGATCCCCGGCTCGCCGTCGGGCCGGACGACGTCGTCATGCCAGACCGTCAGCCACGGGTTCTCGTACGCGACCCGGCGCGATCGACGGGTCCACGGGCCGGTCCGGACAGGCTCCTCGTCCATGGCCGGCATCGTCGCACGCGGCGGGCGGCGACGTCGCTCGCGGCACAGGCCGGCCCGTAGACTCGCGGCCATGACCGCCCCGTCCGACGCCGAGGTCCGCGCGCCCGGCCAGCCCGCCGATCCACGCGGTGACGGTGGACTGGGACGTCCGCGTCCCCACCCGCGACGGCACCGAGCTGTCGGCCAACATCTGGCATCCGGTGCCGACCGACGATGACCCCGACGGCCGGTTCCCGGCCATCCTCGAGATGATCCCGTACGGCAAGGACAACTGGCGGCGCAACGCCGACACGGGTCGTGGCGAGTGGTTCGCGGCCCGCGGCTACGCCTTCGTCCGGGTCGATGTCCGGGGCACCGGGTCGTCCGCGGGCGTGGCGCTCGACGAGTACACGGAGGTCGAGACGCGCGACGGGTACGACGCGGTCGAGTGGCTCGCCGCCCGACCCTGGTGCTCAGGCGCGGTCGGGATGTGGGGCATCAGCTACGGCGCGTTCACCGCGATCCAGGTCGCCAAGCTGCGACCGCCGCATCTGCTCGCGATCGTGCCCGTCCAGGGCACCGACGACCGCTACATGACCGACGTGCACTACATCGGCGGCTGCGTGACGGCGAGCGAGCTGTCGCAGTACGGCGTCAGCCAGGTGGCGATGAACGCGATGCCGCCGGACGTCGGGCTCCGTGGCGACGGCTGGCTCGAGGAGTGGCGGACGCGGCTCGAGCTCACGCCGCCGTGGCTGATCACCTGGCTTCGCAACCAGACCGACGGCCCGTACTGGCGCCCGGGCTCGCTGGCCCCCGACTACGACGCCATCGACGCGGCCATCCTCAACGTCGGCGGCTGGTGCGACGCCTACGTCGACTCGGCGTTCCGGATGCAGGCCAGGTGCACGGCCCCGAGCCGGACGCTGGTCGGCAACTGGGTCCACGGCTGGCCGCAGGACTCCATACCGGGCCCGAACCTCGACGAGCTGCACGAGGTCGCCCGCTTCTTCGATCGGTGGCTGAAGGGCGAGCGCAACGGTCTCGATGACGAACCGGCCGTCGTCTGGTTCGAGCGCGACTACTCGGATCCGGAGCCGTTCCCCGTTGCGTGGCCGGGTCGGTGGCGAGCGACGTCGGCGTTCCCGCATCCGGCGGTCGCCGCGAGCGCGTGGTGGCTCGACGCCGGCGGGCTTCCCCAGGTCGGCCGCCTCGTCGACGACCGCGATAAGGTGTCGCGCCGGCCTCGACATCTTCGTGCACCGCCCGACCGTCGGGACTCGCGCGGCGCTATCGTGGGGCGCCGGCGGCATGCCGAACGGGCTCGCCCGCGACCTCCGGCCCGACGAGGCCCTCGGCTCGACCTACACGAGCGATCCGCTCGGGACGCCCATCTCGATCCTGGGCGAGCCCGAGGTCATCCTCCACCTCGCCGTGTCGGCGCCGGTCGCGACGGTGGCCGTGCGCCTGACCGATGTCGCCCCGGACGGGACGTCGTCCCAGGTCAGTGCCGGGATCCTGAACCTCACCCACCGGCGCTCGGACGAGCATCCCGAGCCGATGGTGCCGGGCCGCGTGGAGGAGATCCGCGTGCCGCTGCGCCACGTCGGCTATCGGTTCGAGCCCGGGCATCGCGTCCGGGTGTCGGTCGCGTCCTCGGCGTGGCCGGTCGTGTGGCCGTCGCCGTCGCCCGCGAGCTTCGAGCTGCATCGCGGCCCGGCGACGCCGTCGCGGCTCGTGCTGCCCGCGATCCCGGCCGCGGGTGGTGCCGGGGACCTGCCGGTGCCGGCGTACAAGACCGACGCCGCCGGACGTCCGCGCGGTCGGCGGCGAAGGGCGCGTGGGACACGCCGGCATGGCGCATCGAGGAGGACGTGATCGCGGGCACGGTCACCGTGACCATCCACGACGGCGGCGAAGACGTGCTCGAGGACGGCCGGCGGCTGTACGCCGCGGAGACGCTCCGCCTGACCGCGTCGGACAAGGACCCTGCGTCGGCGCGCCTCGAGGCGGACGTCGTCTACCGCTGGCACGAGATCGCGCACGACATCGAGATCCGCGCGCGAAGCCTCCAGACGAGCGACGCCGAGGCCTTCGACCTCTCGGTCGCCCTCGAGGTGGACCTCGATGGCGAGCGGCTCTTCGAGCGCGCCTGGCAGGAACGGATCCCCCGCCACCTGGTCTGAGTCGGCCGTAGACTGCGAGCGATGAGTCGCCCACGGATCTCGGTCAAGGCCGCCAGCTTCACCGAGTCGGTCATCCGCGAGATGAACCGGCTGGCCGTCCAGCACGGCGCGGTGAGCCTGGCCCAGGGCTTCCCCGACTTCGCCTGCCCGCCCGAGCTCAAGGACGCCGCCGCGCAGGCCGTCCACGACGACATCAACCAGTACGCGATCACCTGGGGCGCCAAGGCCCTCCGCGACGCGATCGCGACCTCGACGCCGGAGCACTTCCCGGCCTGGGGCGCCATCGACCCCGAGACGATGATCACCGTGACCTGCGGCGCGACCGAGGCGATGGTCGCCGCGATGCTGGCGCTGTTGGACCCAGGCGACGAGGTCGTCGTCTTCGAGCCCTACTACGAGAACTACGGCCCCGACGCGATCCTGTCGGGCGCCGTGCCGCGCTACGTCACGTTCCACGAGCCGGACTGGTCGATCGACCCGGACGAGCTGCGCGCCGCCTTCGGGCCGCGCACCCGGGCGATCGTGCGTCAACTCGCCGCACAACCCGACCGGCAAGGTGTTCACGCGCGAGGAGCTCGAGCTCATCGCCGCACTCTGCGTCGAGTTCGATGCCATCGCGTTCACCGACGACATCTACGAGCACATCGTGTTCGAGGGCGAGCACATCCCGCTCGCGACGATCGAGGGGATGGCCGATCGGACGGTCTCGATCCACTCGATGTCGAAGTCGTACTCGGTCACCGGGTTGGCGCATCGGCTGGACGATCGCGGCACCCGACCTGACCGTCGGCATCCGGCGCGTCCACGACTTCCTGACGGTGGGCGCGGCGGCGCCGCTCCAGGCGGCGGCCGTGGTGGCGCTCGGCTTCCCGACGAGCTACTACGACCAGCTGGTCACCGACTACCGGGCGCGTCGCGACCTGCTCATCCCCGCCCTGCGCGATGCCGGGTTCCGGCTCGACCAGCCGGCCGGCGCGTACTACGTCATGACCGACATCCGCGACCTGACCGACGAGGACGACGTCGCCTTCGCGATGCGCCTCATCCGCGACCCTGGCGTCGCGGCCGTGCCCGGCTCGTCGTTCTTCTCGCGGCCCGAGCTCGGCCGGACGAAGCTGCGGTTCGCGTTCCCGAAGCGGCTCGAGACCCTCGAGGCCGCGGCGGAGCGCCTCGCGAAGATCGCCGCGCGCGTCTAGGCCGCGGGCACGGACCGGTCGACCGTCCGGAGCGCCGCCGCGATCGTCCGGCGCGTGGCGTCGGTGTCGTAGCGCCCGAGTGGGTCGGGGTCGACGACGTGCTCGGTCGTGGTGCCGCCGTGACGGGCGAACAGGATCGGGTAGATCGCGCCGGTGCCGTCGGAGTCGAGGGTGAACGCGACGAGGTCCGGCCCGTCCGTGTCGAGGACGTGGGCCAGCGGCTGGACGCCGTCGTCACGCCAGCCACCGGCCGGGTCCACGGCAAGGACGCGCGCCAGGTAGCCGCGCTGGTGGAACAGGTCCGGCGCCTCGGCCAGCTCGTGCGCCACGAACGCGATGGCGGCCTCGGGGGCGATCGCCGGCCGATCCGGCTCCACCCCGAACCCGGTCCGCGCGATGTATCCGGCCAGCACGCGTGCGTTGTAGCGGGCCCCGTGGACGGCGCCGGAGTTCGCGGGGATGCCTTGCCGGCGCAGGCCCTTCGAGGCCTGTCCGAGGGTCCCGGCGGCGAACACGCCGGGCAGCGTGACGCTCTCCCACCAGGGGTTGACCGCGGGGAGGTGACTCGCCCCGTACGTCGTGAGGCCCAGGTCGGGGAGGTCGCGCAACGGGGCGACGAACCCGGTCGCCGAGATGACGTCATCGACGGGCAGGGCCAGGTCGCCGCCGCCGTCGGTCCGTCGGAGATGGATGGTGAGGGCGCCACCGGCATCGCGGTCGAGCCGATCGATCGCGGCGTCGAGGATCGACACCCCGCCACCCAGGACGTGGTCCTCGTACGGCTGGACGTAGCGGGCCCGGACGCCGACGAGCGAGCGCGTCTCGACCGACAGCTTGGTCGGCGACGGCGAGACCAGGACGAGCTGCTGGGCCCACGGCAGCAGCCCGGTCGCGAGCTCGAACCCGGAGTTCTGCTTGCCGATGATGCAGACGCGCCGGCCCGCGTACGTCTCGGCCGGACGGACGTCGGCGTAGTGGTAGGCGTGTTCCATCCCGGGACCGGGCGGCGTGTACGGCTCGGCCACGCCGACCGCCAGCACGAGCCGGGTGCATCGATACAGCCCGTCGGTGGTCTCGAGCTCGAACCGCGCGCCGTCGGCCTCGGCCGGCTCGAGCAGTCGCGTCGCGCGCCACTCGCAGTCGTAGCGGACATCGAGCGCTGCCCGTTCCGCGAACGTCGCGAGGTTCGCCTCCATCTCCGGGCCGGGACGGGAAGTACGAGGTGCCGTCCATCAGGGTCGGGGCGATCGCGCGCGTCTCCGGCTCCTCGCCCAGGAGGCTGTTCCAGTCGTAGCGCTCGTACGCTCGCGAGCCGCGGGCGGCCGGGGCGTGCGGCTTGGTCCACGACAGGAGCCGCTGGAAGAACGGCCAGCGGCGGAACATCCCGCCGGGGACCGGGTCCGCGGAGAGGACCGCGTGCGGCACCCCGAGCCGCCGCAGCGAATACGAGACCTGGAGGCCGCCGGGACCGCTGCCGATGACGATGACCGGATAGGTCCCGGGCGGGAACGGGCGGGTCAGCTCCGCCATCGGTTCGCGGCTCGGAGCCTGCGTGCCTGGGCCTGGAGCATCCGGTACATCACCCGCGGGTGGGCCACGAGGAACGCCTCGACGGCAGGGCCCGCGAGCACGAGGCAGCGCATCGGCCGCACCGCCACGACATCGGCGATGGGCGTCTCGCCCAGGAGGATCGACACCTCCCCGAAGAAGTCGCCCCGGCCAAGGCGCGCTCGCTCCGTGCCGTCGACCACGATCGCCGCCTCGCCATCGAGGATCACGTAGAAGCCGGACCCGCTGATGCCCTGTCGGAGGATCCGCTCGCCGTCGCCGAACACGGCCTCGTCGAAGGTGTGGACGATGCCCTCGAGCTGCGCGGCCGTCAGGTCGGCGAACAACCCGAATCCCGCGATCGCGTCGATGAGTTCCTCGCGCCCGGCCATCGGTCACCTCGGTGCGTGTGGCGACGGGTCGCCGCATCGCTCACATCGTGCCAGAGACCACCGGCGGATGCCTCGTGTTGACGCCCGCCGCTCGGGCGGCGCAGCATGAAGACCTGCCCGTCCGGAGGTTCCATGACGCTCACCCAGCATCGTCGCGCCACACTGCTGGCGACGGCCCCGCTGTTCGCGGACGTCGACGGCGCCGGCATGGAGCGGATCGCCGCCCGGGCGGTCGAGGTCGACTTCGCGCCCGACCACGTCATCGCCCGCCAGGGCGAGATCGGGACCGGCTTCTTCGTCATCGCGAGCGGCGGCGTCCGCGTCGTCCGGGACGGTGCGATCGTCGCCCGCCTGGGGCCTGGCGACTTCTTCGGCGAGCTCTCGATCCTCGACGGCCAGCCGCGGGTGGCCCAGGTCGTCGCCGACGGTCCGACGAGCTGCCTGGCCCTGGCGTCCTGGGACTTCGAGGCGGTGATCCGCGAGGAGCCGGCGGTGGCGCTAGCGGTCATGCGCGGCCTGGCGCGCCGCCTGCGCGACCTGACGGAGGGCCCGAACCACTGAGCGCCAGCCGACCGGCGGTCTTCCCCCAGTGAGCGAACCGCGAACCGCGGCCGTCGGGACCGCCACCTTCCTGTTCAGCGACATCGAGGGCTCGACCAGCCTGGAGGAGCGCGTCGGCACGGCGCGCTACGCGGAGCTGCGCGAGCGGCACCGAACGCTCCTGCGGGCCTCGTTCGACGCGCACGGCGGCGACGAGCAGGGCACCGAGGGCGATTCGTTCTTCGTCGTCTTCGCCAGCGCTCGCGAAGCGCTCGCGGCCGCGGTCGAAGGCCAGCGTGCGATCGCCACCGAGCCGTGGCCCGAGGACGCGTCGATCCGGGTCCGCATGGGACTGCACTCGGGCGAGGCGGGCATGGCCGGCGGCAGCCTCGTCGGCCTCGACGTCAACCGGGCGGCGCGGATCGCGGCCGCCGGTCATGGCGGGCAGATCGTGGCGTCGGACGCGACCCGCGCCCTCGTCGCGAACGCGCTGCCGCCGGGCGTCAGCCTTCGCGAGCTCGGGGAGTACCGGCTACGCGACCTGCTGGCCCCGGAACGGCTCTTCCAGGTGGAGGGCGACGGGCTGCCAGCCGAATTCCCGAAGCTGCGAACGCCGGACACCCGGCCGAACAACCTGCCGACCCAACTGACCACGTTCGTCGGCCGCGACGACGAGCTCGCCGAGGCCCGCCGCCTGTTCGAGACGACCCGGCTACTGACGATGACCGGGCCCGGCGGGACCGGGAAGACGCGTCTCTCACTCCAGCTGGCGACGACCGTGGCGGACGATTTCCCCGATGGGGTCTTCTTCGTGCCGCTGGAACCGATCCGCGACCAGATGCTCGTCACGTCGCGGATCGCGGCGGCCGTCGGGATCGCGGACACGGGCCGCACGCCGATCGCCGAAGCCCTCGACGAGTGGCTCGCGAGCCGGCAGGTCCTGCTGCTCCTCGACAACTTCGAGCAGGTCGTTGACGCCGGGCCGGTCATCGCCGGGCTGCTCCGCACCGCACCGGGACTGAAGGTGATCGCGACCAGCCGGGCCGCCCTCCACGTCTCGGGCGAGCAGGAGTACCCGGTGCCGGGACTGCCGACGCCGCCGAATCCGTCCAGCCTCTCCGGACGCGAGCGCATGCAGCTCCCGGGCGGTGAGCGGGCGCTCGACGCGGCTACGGTCAGCCAGTACGCCGCGGTCCGCCTGTTCATCGAGCGGGCCGTCGCCGTCCGCCCGGCCTTCGCCGTCACCAACGAGAACGCACCCGCGGTGGCCGCGATCGCGGCCCGTCTGCACGGCATGCCGCTGGCCATCGAGCTCGCGGCCGCGCGGATCAAGCTCCTCTCCCCGGATGCGATCCTCGGCCGGCTCGAGCACCAGCTCGACGTCCTCTCCGCGGGCGGACGGGACCTGCCCGAGCGTCAGCAGACCCTGCGCGGCGCCATCGCCTGGAGCTACGACCTGCTCGATGAGGGCAGCAGGCGGCTCCTCGACAGGTCGTCGGTGTTCGCCGGGCGGGCGGACATCGAAGCGGCTGAGGCGGTCACCGGCCCGGCCTCCGAGCTGGGTCTCGACGTCGTCGACGGCCTCATGGCGCTCGCCGACCAGAGCCTCGTCCGGGTCGACGAGAGCGCCGACGGCGAGCCACGCTTCGCGCTCCTCGAGTCGATCCGCGAGTTCGCGGGCGAGCAACTCGAGGCGCGTGGCGAGCGCGAGACGATCCTTGCCAGGCATCGCGACTGGTTCATGGCACTGGCGGAGCGTGCGGCCAAGGAGCTCTCGGGTGACGACCAGCGGCGCTGGCTCGACCGGCTCGAGCTCGCCCACGACGATATCCGCGCGATCCTCGACCGGGCCGTCGCCCAGCCGGACCCGCCGGTCGCGATCGGGCTCGGGTTCACGATGTGGCGGTTCTGGCAGAAGCACGGCCATCTCGGCGAGGCGCGACAACGGCTCGAGGCGATGGAGGCCCAGTCGTGGTCGCGCGACGACGCGCGACTTCGGGCACGCTCTGCTCGAGGCGCTTGGCGGCGTCTGCTGGTGGCAGGGCGACCTCCAGCCGATGCGCGAGTTCTACGAGGAGGCCCTCGGCATCTGGCAGGACATCGGCGACGATCGCGAGCTGGCGAACGCCTATTACAACGTGTCGTTCTCATACGCCCTCGGGGAGGACGGGACGTTCGGGACCGGCGATCCCGAGGGCAAGGGCGAGGCGTACACGCTCGCGGCCCTCGAGGCCTTCCGGAAGATCGGCGACGAGCGCGGCGAGGCCAACGCGCTGTGGGGCCTGGGGACCCTGCGCTACTTCACGGATGCGGAGGACGGCGGCGAGGCGGAGTTCCGGCAGGCGCTCGAGCTCTTCCGCAAGACGGGTGACCGGACGATGGAGAGCTGGGCGCTCCACATGCTGGGATCCGCCTTGATCCGTCGGGGGCTGACGGCCGAGGCGAAGGACGCGGTCGGCCATGCGGTCAGCCACTTCCAC
The DNA here is from genome assembly GCA_963767165.1 of uncultured Chloroflexia bacterium. Taxonomy (GTDB): domain Bacteria; phylum Chloroflexota; class Limnocylindria; order Limnocylindrales; family CSP1-4; genus SPCO01. Next base: position 611,841 of record CAVYCV010000001.1, read on the forward strand.
TCGGCGGGCGACGTCGCGGGGCTCACTCTGACGTTCTTCGACCTGTCGTCCGTCGCCGTCCAGGACGGCGACCTCGAGCGGGCGGCGCGGCTCCGAGGGGCGGCGCGGAACCTCTCGACGGAGACCGGGGCGCGGCTCGCGATGGCGACGGAGGATGCCTTCGAGGTCGCCGGCGCCCGACCGACGGTCAGGAACCGGCTGCCGCCCGAGGACCTCGAACGGCTCGAGGCCGAGGGCGCCGCCTTGACCCTCGATGAGGCGGTCGCCTACGCGCTCGATGGCGCCATGATCGACGGGGAGCACGCATGACCTTCGACGCCGCGACCCGGCCGCAGCCGATCCTGATCCTCGATGGCGCACGACGACGAATCCGTGGGGGCGGCGCCGCCCGTCGATGTCGACCCGGCGGCCCTGATCCTGACCTGCGCCAACTGCGGCGCGACGATGGACGAGCGCAAGTGCAAGCTCGTCTGTCGCTGCGGCTACTTCCTGTCCTGCTCCGACTACTACTGAGCCCAGATTGAACCTCCGCCGCACCTAGAACCCTCTTCTGGGTGATCGCGTCCATTCGGAGCGATCTCAAGGAAGGAGCGACGGGTGCTTCGAGCACTCGTGGAGCAGGCACGATCAGGTGATTCGGAGGCCTTCGACGCCCTCGCTCGCGTCGTCGGCGACCGTTGTATGGCGATCGCATATCGGATCGTGCGCGACGCCGACCTGGCGGAGGACGCGGTGCAGGCCGCGCTGATCACGGCCTGGCGCGAGCTTCGGACGCTTCGTGACCCAGATCGCTTCGAGCCCTGGTTGCATCGAATCCTGACCAACGAGTGCTTCGCCGAGGCCAAGCGTCAGCGTCGTTGGTCGGCGGGGATCCGCGTCCCGCCGGTCGAGCATGACCCGGGCACGTTCCTGACCGTCGATGACCGCGACCAACTCGAGCGAGCGTTCCGGAGGCTCACCCTGGAGCAGCGAGCCGTACTCGTGTTCCACCACTACCTCGACCTCCCACTTCAGGAAGTCGCCGACCGCCTCGGTATCCCGCTCGGGACCGTGAAGTCCCGACTCCATCACGCGACGACGGCGCTCCGCGCCAGCCTCGAAGCCGATGCCAGAACCCCGTCGATCTCCGAGGAGCGTCCCGCATGACCCCGATGCGCGACCCAGATCGCCTCATCGACGCGTTCCTGGCCGAGGGCCCGTCGGAGCTTCCAGGCCGGACCTATGAAGCAGTCCGGGCCGATGTCGACCACATTCGTCAGCGGGCCGTGATCGGCCCGTGGAGGCAACCTCGCATGTCCAGCATCGCGCGCATCGCGCTGGTGGCAGTGGCCGTCCTGGTCGTCGCCGTCATCGCAGTGAACCTCGTCCCGGCCTCGAACATCGGGCCGGGTGCGAGTCCCAGCCCGTCCGCCACGCCACGATCCACCGCGACCGACACGCCGGTCGGCAACGGGCCGATCGAGTCAGGAGGACACTTCATCGACGTTCGCCTGCACGGCTATGAACAAGGCCTCGCCGTCATGTTCGCCGCCCCGCATCGGGTCAGCTTCCTGACCCCGCAGGGATGGGACGGCCTCGGGTGGGCGATCACGAAGTATGCGTCCGCTCCACCCGCCGGGGTGTCGTTCGCTCCATGGACGATCGATCGCGTCTTTCTTGATCCGTGCCATTGGCGAGTCCCTGGCGACTTCGCGGATGCTCCGATGATGCGCCAGGCCAACGGCCTCGCCGAGGCCCTGTCCGACTGGTGGGGGGCGCCCGGTGCGACCTTCGTGCGGGCGGCGGCGGCTCCGACGGCAACCAAACCAGTGAGGGTGACACTGGCCGGGCTCGACGCCTGGTACGTCGAAGTGACGGCGCCATCGGACATCGACTTCGCGGACTGCGATGGCGGCCAATATCGGCTCTGGCTTGACGCGGTCGGCGGGGAGCGGTACCTCCAAGGGCCAGGCGAGGTCGACCGGCTGTGGATCGTCGACGTCGACGGTCCTGCCCCGGGGGGCCTGCTCGTCATCGACACCTCGTCGTTCCCGGGCACATCGGCCGAGGATCGCGCCGAGCTCGAGGCCATCGTGGATTCGATCCAGATCGAACCGATCACCGGCGCGCCTGGCCCATCCGACGGCCCGACGCCGGTTCCCACCGACTGACCGGCGTCGAGCCGCCGACCGGGCGGGCCGGGCTCGGCTAGACTGGCCCTCCGATGACCGCCCCGACCGTCCCGCCCACGTCGCCCGAGCCGGCCCGCGAACCCATCCACGAGAAGACCGGCATCCCCAAGAACCCCGGGCGACGCGACCTCGGGATGAAGGTCACGCTCCTGTTCCCGGACCGCGAGATCGTCGAGCGCTCCTACGTCCCGATCATCTACACCGCGTGCCGGACGTGCTACTCCGAGGAGGCGCCCGAGGAGATCTTCCGGCGCGCGCTGGCCGGCGATTTCGACCCGATCAAGATGCAGAAGCTCATCTCGTCGGTCATCGAATCCGGCCATGGCTCGACCATCGAGCACGTCGTCTTCACCTTCGCGATCACCGGCGTCTCGCGGACGCTCTCGCACCAGCTCGTGCGCCATCGCGCAGGCGTCGCGTTCGACCAGCAGAGCCAGCGCTACGTGAAGTTCAAGGGCCAGGCGACGATGCTGCCGACCTCGATCGCCGAGGCCGACCCGGCGCTGCGGGAGCGCTACGAGTCACAGGTCGAGGGCTCGCTGGAGCTCTATGGCGACATGCTCGAGGCCGGGCTGCCCGGCGAGGACGCCCGGTTCGTGTTCCCCAACGCCGCCCGGACCAATCTGGTCATGACCACGAACCTGCGCGCGCTCATCCACATGTCCGGGCTGCGCCTGTGCACGATGGCCCAGTGGGAGATCCGGCGGCTCTTCCAGCTCGTCCGCCACGAGGTCTTCGCGGTGTCGCCGTTCCTCGGCTCGTTCCTGGCGCCCAAGTGCGTGCCGCTGGGCTACTGCGACGAGTTCAAGAACCGCGACGAGCACTGCCCGATCCGCCCGCACAAGGACAACGTGCTTGGCGCCTGGGCCGAGAAGGCGGCAGCGGCCAAGGCCAAGGGCCGGGACCTGCCGCAGGCCTGAGGCTCCGCCGCCGGCCCGCGCCAGCCGTTCCCGCCCGCCGGCCCGCGCCAGCCGTTCCGCCGCCGGGCCCGCCGGCGGCCTTGCGTCGCTGGGCGGCGCTACCAGCGAACGTGCTTCGTCGTTGCGTCGCCGGGCGACGCAACGGACACCGGAAAGTGCGCTGGGCCGTCGGGCCCGTCGCTGAGAGGCGCGATCGTCGGCCTGACCGGGTCGAGCGACGGGCTCCTTCGTCGGTAGCACCGCTGGGCGACGACGAGGCGCCAGCCGACGAGCAACGCCCGGCCGCCGTGCGCGATCAGCCCTCGCGAGGCGGGCAGCTCCGAGACGAACCGGCGGATGACCCGCGCCAGCCGCGGGCCAGCGACCGCGCCGGCCTCCAGCACCTCTTCGTGGGTCAGCGGCTCGCCGGAGTAGCCGGCGCCCGCGTTCGTCACGAGTGACACGCCACAGACCTCCAGGCCAACCCAGCGTGCCGCGATGCACTCGAGGACCGTCGACATGCCGACCGCGTGGCCGCCGAGTCCGGCATACATCCGCACCTCGGCAGGCGTCTCGTAGTTGGGGCCCGGTAAGTCCGACGTAGATGCCCTCCTCCAGGTCGACGCCCTCGGCCTTCGCCGCCGCGTGCAGACGCTCGCGCAGTCGCGGGCTCCACGCATCGGTCAGGTCCGGGAAACGTGGGCCGAGGTCGTCGGCGTTGGGGCCGATCAGCGGATTCTGGCCGGTCAGGTTGATGTGGTCGCGCATGACCATGAGCGTGCCTGGCCCGAAAGACGGATCGAGCCCCCCGGCCGCGTTCGTCAGGACCACGACTCTCGCACCGAGCCGCTGGAACAGCAGGACCGGCTGGACGACGAGTCCCGGGTGGTTGCCCTCGTATAGGTGGAACCGACCCTGGAGCATGACGACCGGCTTGCCGCCGAGCGTCCCGAGCAACAGCCGCCCTGCGTGCCCGGGCGCGGTCGCCGAGGGCCAGCCGGGCATGTCCCGGAACGGGATGGCGACGGCGTTCTCGAGGTCATCGGCAAGGCCGCCAAGGCCGGACCCCAGCACGATCCCGACCTCGGGCACCAACGGGGTGAACTCGCGGACCGCCGCCTCGAGCATCGCCAGGTGGGCGGGTTGGCCGGCCGGCGGGATGGGTCGGGCCGGGTCGAGGCGCCGACCGGCGTCGGAGGGCAGTGGCAGGTCGGTCATACGGACCTCCAGGGTCTTCGTCCAGCGGGGACGGCCGAGGCCCGTCGCGGGCCGTCGGTCGTGGCCAGATATTCGCACCCGGACTCGTAGGCAGGCTTTCGGGCCGCCAGAGCATCGAAACCGGTGCGAATCAGGGTCAGCCGGGGCTGCCGCCCCGCACGAATCGTGCTCAGGGATGTCCCTGTGCCTCGTCCGGCTGCCGTCCTTGGTGACCTAACAGTCCACCGGCGCATGTCTGGCCAGGAAGGCTGGAGCGAGGACCACCCATCGGGGACGGCCGAGGCCCGCTGCTTCGTCGGCCCGACGGAAGTATCGACACCGGGATGCCGATCACGTCCCGTCGGGCACGGACCCCGCGGAGGCTGTCGTGGTGAGACGACGGCCCGGGCCGGGCAACGAAGCGCCCGAAGCGACCGGCGGCGGACCGAAAACCCTTGATGCGATCTCGGTTTCTTCGTTCCTGTCGGCCCCTTCGGGCAAGACCTACGGTACGGGCCGGGTCGTCGACGGGTCAACGCGGTTATCCACCAAGTGCGGCTGGACCCGTCGAATCGTATCCACGAAGTTCATCGGCCGTGTGGACAAGGTGTGGACGAGACGCTTCGGCCTGTGGGCCGTGCCGGTCGGGGCGGCTCTCAGCCACCCATCGCGAACATCTCGACCTTGGGCAGCGACGACGCCCTCGCCGAGGTCGCGGCGGAGCGCAACTCCGAGTACCGGTCGCCGCGTCGCGACCAGACGCCCTCGATGAACGCCACGAGCGCCTCGTCCGACGCGCCGCCCCGCAGGACCTCGCGGACATCGGTCCCATCGACCGCGAACAGGCACGTGTAGAGCTTGCCCTCGGCCGACAGGCGGGCCCGGGTGCAGTCGCCGCAGAACGGCACGGTGACCGACGAGATCACCCCGAACTCGCCCGCGCCGTCGGCGTAGCGCCAGCGGTCGGCGACCTCGCCGCGGTATGACGCGGCGGCCGGCTCGACCGGCCAGCTCGCCCCGATCAGCTCGACCAGCTCGGCCGCGGGCACGACCTCGTCGAGCCGCCAGCCATTCGAATGCCCGACATCCATGTACTCGATGAAGCGCAGGATCACGCCGGTCTCGCGCGCCCAGGCCGCCATCGGCACGATGCTCGCCTCGTTGATGCCGCGGCGCACGACCATGTTCACCTTGACCGGGGCGAGACCCACCTCGATCGCGGCATCGATGCCGTCGAGCACCTTCGCGACCGGGAAGTCGATCCCGTTCATGGCGCCGAAGACCGCGTCGTCGAGCGAGTCGAGCGAGACCGTCACCCGCCGCAGGCCCGCCGCGGCCAGCGGACCGGCCAGGGCCCGCAGCGCCGACCCGTTCGTGGTGAGCGTCAGGTCGATCTCGCCGCCATCGGGCCGGCGCAGGGCGGCCAGCATCGCGATGAGGTCCGGCAGGTCGCGCCTGACCAGTGGCTCGCCGCCGGTGATCCGCAGCTTCTCGACCCCGAGCGCCACGAACGTCCGCGCGACCCGCTCGATCTCCTCGAACGAGAGCACCTGATCCTTGGGCAGGAACTCGTAGTCGCGCCCGAAGATCTCCTTGGGCATGCAATAGGTGCACCGGAAATTGCAGCGATCGGTCACGGAGATCCGGAGATCGCGCATGGCGCGGCCCATCGTGTCGGTGACGCCGGGGCGTCCGTCGAACGTGACCGGGAGTTCCATGGCCGTATCGTAGCCCGGCCGGCCCGGAACGGCCCGTGCGCCGAAACGTCCGGCGCGCCGCCGCAACACGACAGATGGGCGGCCCGGTCCCGGCTACCCGCCGGTACCACCGGCGCACACCGCTGGTACCTCTAGCGAACTGCACCGGACCAACCACCGCTGGCACGATGCCTCCACGTCCCGGATGCCCGGCCCCCCAGGCCGTCCGCCTAGACACGCTCGACCGATCGAAAGCAATCACGATGACCAGCGAGGATTCCGACGTTATGGCACAGACGGACACACGACCCGGCTTCCGGCTTCCGTGGAGCTCGGACCGTGCCGACGCCAGCGACCCCACTGGTGCGGCCACTGACGCGTCCACCGATCTCGGCGACGCTCCCGCGACCCAGGAGGCCGACAGCACTGCCATGATCGAAGCCTCGCCCGCTGCCCAGGACACCGACACGCCCGAAGCCGTCGCGGACCTTCGCGTCGTCACCGAAGCCGAGCCGGAGGCTCCCGCCGAGGATGTCGTCGACGTCGTGCTCGAAGCGCCGGTCGACGTCGAGGCCGCGACCGTCGCGGTCAAGGCCGCCAAGTCGTCCAAGTCCACCAAGTTCCTCGCCGACCTGACGAAGGCCATGCAGGCGACCGCGGAGGCCGCCAGCGCCGAGACCCTCGAGCGCTTCGCCGCCGAGGCGAAGGCCGCCACCGAGAAGGTCCAGGCCGGCGCCGCCGACGAGATCACCGAACTGCGCCGATCGGCCGACGAGGATGTCGCCGCGATCCGCGAGTGGTCGAAGGGCGAGATCGCCCGTATCCGCGAAGAGACCGAGACGCGCATCAGCACCCGCAAGTCCTATCTCGAGGGTGAGCTCGAGGACCACGCGGGCGTCGTCGAGCGCCGCATCGAACTGATCAGCAACAGCGTCGCCGCCTTCGAGGCCGAGATGGCCGCATTCTGCGAGCGACTCTTCGCCGAGGGTGACCCCGCGACGTTCGCCGCGATGGCCGAGCAGCTGCCGGAGCCGCCGAGCCTCGACAAGCCGCTGCCGGACGCGCCGACCGCACTGATCGGCGTCGCGACGCCGGCGCAGCCGGAGGCCGCCCCTGAGCCCGAGGCCGTCGCCGAGCCTGAGGCCGTCGAGGCCGTCGAGCCTGAGGCCGTCGCCGAGCCTGAGGCCGTCGCCGTCGAGCCTGAGGCCGTCGCCGAGCCCGAAGCCTCCGAAGCAAGCGCAGAGGCACCCGTTGCCGAGGCCGCCGAGGCGACGGTCGCCGACGCGCCCGAGGCCGAGACCGCCGCCGAGCCCGAGCCGACCGCAGAGGTCGCCGAGGCCGACGCCGAGGCCGAGCACACCCTCGAGGCCGACGACCCGCGCATCGCGATGCTGGGCCTCAGCCCGGACTTCGCCGCCGCCGAGGCCGAGGCCGAGATGTCGGCCGCCGAGTCCGATGCCGGTGGCGAGGCCGCCGACGATACGAACCAGGAGATCCCGACGATCGCCGAGGAAGTGGTCGCCGCCCGCCTGGCCGGCCTCGTGCCGCCGAGCGAAGCCGGTGAGCCCAGCGAACGCCTGACCACCAAGGTCGTGGTGAGCGGCCTCGTCAGCGTCGCCAGCATCGCGGGCTTCAAGCGCGGCGTCGCGCGTACCCAGGGTGTCGCGTCCGTCGGCGTGACCTCCGGGCCCGATGGCGAGTTCGTCTTCATGGTCAGCCACCACCCGGACGTCGACCTGAAGGAAGTGATCCCGGCCCTGCCGGGCTTCAAAGCCCGGGTGACCGGGGACTCGGAGGATGGCTTCGTCGTCACCGCGCGCGACCCCGAAGCGCACGACTGACCAGCGATCTGACCGAGAGGAGCCAGAGTGTCCCGTCCAGCCGTCGTCGTCGCGCTCCCATCGACCGAGTCTGAGTCGGTCGTCGCCGAGCTCGCGGGCGCCGGATTCGAGGTCTTCGAGGTCCACGGGCCCGCCGAGCTCGAGACGATCCTGACCGAGCGCAGCGACGTCGCCGTCGCGATCCTCGACGGCGAGACCGACTTCGACGAATCCCTCGAGTACTACGCCGCGCTGCACGACGGCGAGCAGTCGATCCCGGCGCTCATGGTCGTGTCGGCCGATTCATTCGATCGGCTGGCCGGGGCGTCCGACGCCGTCGAGGACGAGTACCTGACGCGACCCTTCACGCCCGACTCGATCCGCTGGCGTGTCGAGGCCATGTGCATCCGCCGGACGACCGTCGACGACGGGAGCGGACCGATCCTCCACGACGCCAACGTCAAGCTGGACGGCTGGTCGGACCGCAGCGGCACGATCGTCGTGATCTTCAATCCGAAGGGCGGCGTCGGCAAGACGACCATCGCGACCAACCTCGCCTCGACCCTCCAGACCCGGCGCGGGCGCTCGGTCCTGCTCGTCGATGCGGACACGGTCACGGGTCACGTCACGACCTCGCTCGGCATCGACGCCGTGCGGACCGTCGCCGACAGCTGGCGCGACGAGGCCGAGGGCGGCCCCGCCGAGACGCTGGTCGAGATCTCGTCGGCGCACGCATCCGGCATGAAGGTCGTCTCGCTCACCGACTCGCCGCTCAATATCGAGATCCTCGCCCCGGCGCGCGTCGCGGCCGAGATCGCCGCGGCCCGGGGTTCGTTCGACGTCATCGTCATCGACCTCCACCCGTCGTACAGCGAGCTGAACCAGGCGATCTTCGAGATCGCCGACAAGATCCTCGTGCCGGTCACGCCGGACGTCCCCGCGATCCGCGCCGCGGTCCAGCTGCGCGACGTCGCGACGTCGGAGGGCTACCGCGACCGCCTGGCCATGGTCGTCAACCGGGCCAACAGCGGCGTCGGCGTGCAGGACATCGAACGGACCGTCGGGATGCCCGCGCTGGCCCTGATCCGCTCCGGCGGGCTTCTCTTCGTCCGAGCCGCGAACGAGGGCCGGACCGTCATCGACATGTTCCCGAAGGAACGGATCGCCAACGACTTCGACGGCCTCGCCGACGCCCTGTTCGGCGTCGCCGCGACCGCTTCCCCGACGACGAAGCAGGGTCTCCGGATCTTCGCCCGTCAGAAGGAAAGCGTCGGCATCCGCGTCGGCTAGATCCGCGTCGGCTGGATCCTCCGGGATCCGGCCCGCCTAGGTCGTCGCACCCTCGCTGCCATCCCCCGCGCCGTCGGCCTGCGATGGGCCTGGGATCGGCTCGGCGCGCTCCCCTGTCGCGGCATCCACCTGTTCGACGCCGCGCAGATACAGGCGGTTCACCAGGATCACGTTCGCGTCGGTCCCGATCGGCTGGTCGCCCATCGACGCCCGCGCATGGACCACGGGGACGAACATCTCGCTCGAGCGATCCAGCAGGCGGAGCGGGTCCGTCCCGGGATAGAGGTGGACCGTGCCGATGATCCGGTACGGCGGGGCCTCGAGCCTCAGGTCGTAGGCGACCTTGTGGATCCGGTGCGCCGCGGCCTCGTCCGTGCTCATCGTCGGCAGCGAGGTCTCCCCGGCGAGGACGAGGATCAGGTCGTACGGGTCGATGGCCTTGAGTCCGGGCGCCTCGCTGAAGGGCTCGGATCCGTCGAGCGGTGCCCACTGGACCTCGGAGATCTCGATCGGCTCGCGCCGGTTGAGGGTGTCGGAGAGGCGCCCTTCCACGGCCATCCGCCCGACCAGCCGCCACTCCTCGGTCAGGGCGTCGAACGGGATCCCCCGCCCCGTGCCCGACGGGATCGGCGGACTCGGCGTCAGGGCGGCGGGGATCATGCCCGTGCCCGCACCGGAGCCGCTGGACGCGTCCGCGCCGGTGGCCGGCGAGGGGATCATCCCCGGCGGCTTGGTGGTCGGCACCACCGACACCGGGTCGGGGACGATCTTCTTTCGCTTCAGGAAATCGAAGGGCACGTCATTCCTCCGCGGAGCCGGTGTTGGAACGGATGGTCTCCACCACCGCGCTGTCGGCAAGAGTGGTCGTATCGCCGAGGGTGCGGCCTTCGGCGATGTCGCGCAGCAGCCGGCGCATGATCTTGCCCGAGCGCGTCTTGGGCAGGTCCGGCGTGAACATCAGGAACTTGGGCTTCGCGATGGGGCCGATCACCTTGGCCACGTGCTCGCGCAGCTCCGCGGCAAGTTCCTCGTTCGCCTCGACGCCGACCTTGGGGATGACGAACGCGAAGATCGCCTGCCCGGTGATCGGGTCGTTCTTGCCGACGACCGCGGCCTCGGCGACCTGCTGGTCGTCGACGAGCGCGGACTCAACCTCGATCGTGCTGATGCGGTGGCCCGACACGTTCATCACGTCGTCGACGCGGCCGAGGAGCCACAGGTACCCCTCGAGATCGCGCTTGGCGCCGTCGCCCGCGAAGTACTTGCCGGGGAACCGGCTCCAGTAGGTCTGCTTGTACCGCTCGGGATCGCCATAGATGCCGCGCAGCATCGCCGGCCACGGCCGCGTGAGGACCAGGTAGCCGCCACCGCCGAGCGGCACGGAGTTCCCCTCCCCGTCGACGACATCCACGCCGATGCCCGGGAACGGGAACGTGGCACTCCCCGGTTTCGTGGCGGTCACCCCGGGGAGCGGCGTGATCATCATCATCCCGGTCTCGGTCTGCCACCACGTGTCCACGATGGGCGTCTTGCCCGCGCCGATGTGCTCGTGGTACCAGAGCCAGGCCTCGGGGTTGATCGGCTCGCCGACCGTGCCGAGCACGCGCAGCGACGACAGGTCGTGCTTGGCCGCGTACTGCGGGCCCTGCTTCATGTGGGCCCGGATGGCCGTCGGCGCGCAATACAGCACCGAGACCTTGTAGTCCTCGATGATCTGCCACCAGCGCTCCCAGTCCGGGCTGTCGGGCGTGCCCTCGTAGAGCACGCTCGTCGTCGCGTTGGCGAGGGAGCCGTACACGATGTAGCTGTGGCCGGTCACCCAGCCGACATCGGCCGCGCACCAGTAGACGTCGTCGGGCTTGATGTCGAAGACCATCTCGTGGGTGAAGCTCACGCCGAGGAGATAGCCCGCGGTCGTGTGCATGATGCCCTTGGGCTTGGCCGTGGTGCCCGAGGTGTAGAGCAGGTACAGCATGTGCTCGGAATCCAGCGGGACCGCCGGGCAGTCATCGGACTGGCGCTCGACGATGTCGTGCCACCAGACATCGCGGCCGTCCTGCATCGCCGTGCCGCCCTCGAGCGAATCGCCGAGGCGACGGACCACGAGCGTGTGCTCGACGGTCGGGGTCGTCTGCAGTGCCTCGTCGACGGCCGGCTTGAGGGCCGCGGCCTTGCCGCGCCGCCAACCCCCGTCGGCGGTGATGACCAGCTTGGCCTCGGCGTCGTTGATGCGATCCTGGAGCGCCTCCGCGCTGAACCCGCCGAAGATGACCGTGTGGGGCGCGCCCAGCCGCGCGCAGGCCAGCATCGCGATCGGGAGCTCGGGGATCATCGGCATGTAGATCGCGACACGGTCGCCGGTCCCGACGCCCAGCTCCTTGAGGGCGTTCGTCGTCTTGGAGACCTCGCGGAGCATGTCGGCGTAGGTCAGCGTCCGCGTGTCGCCGGGCTCGCCGATCCAGTGATACGCGACCTTGTCGCCGAGCCCGTTGGCCACGTGGCGATCGAGGCAGTTGTAGCTGATGTTGAGCTTGCCGCCGGTGAACCACTTGGCGAACGGCAGGTCCCATTCGAGGGTCGTCTCGAACGGCGTGAACCAGTCGATCCGCTCGCGCGCCAGCCTTGCCCAGAAGGCCTCGAAGTCCGCCTCGGCCTCGGCGTAGAGATCGGCCGTGGCGTTCGCCTGTGCCGTGAACGCCGGATCTGGCGGGAATGACCGGTCCTCGGCCATGAGGTTCTCGATCTCGGGCGAGGCGGGGGACGGCTCGACGCTCACGGATCCCTCCAGCTTCGATGGGTTGGCCCGTCATTCTAGCCAGCCGTCGGGTTGGCGCGGCGAGACGGGCCGGGTGGTCACTCGTCCGGGGCGAGCTCCTCGTCGGTCGGACCGGCGCCGGACAGGTCGGTGGCGTCGGGTCCGTCCTGGTCGCGCGAGATGACCACGCGCTGCGGCCGAGGGATCTCGATGCCGTTGGCCGCGAAGGCCGCGAGCAGGCGCTTGCGCAACTCGCCGGCCGCAGCCCATTGATCGGGCGCCCGGACAGTGCCGAGGATCTTGAGCGTGATCCCGAACTCGCCCAGGGCCTCGACCCGCTCGACGCGTGGTGCCTCGAGGATCCGGCGCTTCCAGGCCGGCTCGCCCGTCATCGCGCGGCCCACCTCCTCGACAACCGCCATCGCCTTGTCGATGTCGGTGCCATAGGCCACCGTCACGTCCTGGTTGATCCGCGACCAGACCCGGGTCAGGTTGGACGCCACCTTGATCTCGCCGTTGGGGACGGTGTGGACGACGCCGTCGAGATCGCGCAGCGTCGTGCGCCGGAGCGTGAAGTCCTCGACCGAGCCGGCGACGCCCGCGATCCGCACGACGTCGCCCTTCGCGAACTGGTTCTCGACCAGGATGTAGGCGCCGTTGAGGTAGTCGCGGACCATGTTCTGCGCGCCGAACCCGACCGCGATCCCGACGACCCCGAGGCCAGCCACCGCGGGCCCGATGTCGAGCCCGAGCCGCCCCATCAGCATCAGGCCGGCGATGACGACGATGAAGAAGCGGAGGGCGTTGCCGAGGAGCGCCTCGAGGGTGTCCATCCGCTTCTTGAGCTCGACTGCACTGAGCTCCTGGGCCGTGCCCTCGAAGGCCTCGCGATCCAGGAGGGCCTTGACGATGCCGTGGACGAAGAGGCGCGCGAGCCGGAGGGCGATGACCGCAAAGAGGATGATGAGAAGGAACGGCAGCACGTCAGTCTTGACGAACGCGAAGAACTCTTCCCATTGCTTGTCGGTGATCTTGGGCATGGCCGTAGCCTACCCGGCGGCGGCGCGTCGGGCCCGGGCGCCGCTCCCGCCCGCTCCGCTGGTCCCATATGCCACCCCCGTGGCGTTAGCCACGGGAATGACCGGGAAGTTCCCATACGTCACCCCGGGATGGCGCTTGGGGCGACTTCGGGCCGATAGCGGGTCGATCGGGGTCATGAGGCCCACATCGTGCGCTAGTGCCACCCACGGTGGCGTATGGGAGGAATGCCGGCCGACGGCGGGCGGGGCGGCGCGCGCTGCGCGTCAGCGCGTCAGGCGGGCGGGCCGCTCGTGTCGCGCGGCGGGAAGACGGAGCCATCGAGGATCGTCCGCTGGCCCAGAGGCTGCGAGAGCTCGATGGTGATGGGCACGCTCGGATTGCCGGGACAGTCCGCGCCGCCCGGAATCTGGCTGACCGTGACAGTGATGGTCACGGCGTGCTCGTCGTAGGCGACGATCGGGGGCCGGACGCGACCGGTCGGTGGCTTGCCGTTGGCACAGGCCCGCTCGACGATCATCCCGTGCAGGGTCGTGGTGTCCGGGCCGGGCGCCGCTGCGTCCGGGTCGAGCCAGAAGTCGGCCATCGAGATCCCTTCGGGCGGGACGGGCTGGGCGTGACAGGCCCCATACCCACCGGCCGTCCAACCGTCCGGACCCAGCGTGGCCTCGACCATCACCCAGGGCGGGTCGCCCGGACCGAGCGCGACGAACACGACGGTGTCCGGATCCGAGACAACGCGATGCCAGCCGTCGGCGGGAAAGATGTCCGGATCGCCGCCCTCCGCGATGACCGACCTGAGGACCCCGGCCGCTGGGTCGTTCTCGAGCTGGGCCTGACCGACGCCGGCCAGGGCGCCCGCCGGAAAGCGTTCCTCGCCCCCACACGTCAGAGGGAAGGCCGGGTCGGCGATGACCAGTGGTGAGACAGCCGGCCCGGTCTGGGTCGGGGCCGGTTCGCCGGTCGCGGCAGTCGCGGTGGGCGCGTCGGTCGCGGGCGCCTGACCACAGGCACCAAGGGCAAGGATGGCGATGGCGAGGAGAGTGATCCGAGTCAGCATGGTGCTCAGACGTGCGCGCGGTCGTTGTGTGACACCGCGCGATCGGGAAGGCGGCGGTCCGCCCGTGTCATGCACGAATCGCGGAGGGCCAAGGGTATTGGTAGAGATGCCAATGGATGCATAGGCGCGGCGCGGCGAGTGCGTCGCAACTGGTCGCTCGGTGACCCTCGCGCCGGCCCACGATGCATCCATGGGCATAGCACCGGTATGCATCCATGGGCATAGCACCCGGAGGTGATCCCGGGCGGTGATTTCGTGCATAACGCGACTCCGGGGAGGAGGACCCGACCGACCAGCCGCTGAGCGCCCGACGCTACGCCGTGGCGGTCGTCGGGGTCCGGGCCGGCTCGCGCTCGGGCACGGTGCCGCCGAGGCGGACCGAGATGGCAGCGGCGGCCTCGCGGGCCTGGGCCGCGAGCTCCGGCACGCGCCGGGGGGTCAGGCGGAAGGCCGGTCCCCAGATGTCGACCGCGGCGATGACGTTGCCGCGGGCGTCGTGGACCGGGGCGGCCACGGCGTTGAGCCCGAGCTCGTACTCGCCGATCGCCGTGGCATAACCACGCCGGCGGATGCGGGCCAGTTCCTCGAGGAGCGGCTCGAGCTCGGTGATCGTGCGTTCCGTGTAGGTGGCGAGGCCGTGGCGAACGATCCGCAGGACCTCGCGCTCGGCGAGGGCCGCCAGCAGGACCTTGCCCGAGGCGACGCAATGCAGCGGCGTGGCCCGGCCGGTCCAGTCCCCCACCGCGATGAGGTTCGGGCCGTCGACCTGGGCGACCGCCAGCATCGATTCGCCTTCGATGACGCCGAGTCCGGTCGTCTCGTGGGTCAGGCGCGCCAGGCGCTCCAGCTCCGGCAGGGCGATCCCGCGCAGGTCGAGCGTCCGTTCCGCGCGTTCGGCAAGGCGGATGACCACGAGGCCCAGCCGGTACTTGCCGGTCTCGTCGTCCTGTTCGACCAGGCCCCGTTTCTGGAGCGTGGCCAGCAGCCGCGACGCCGTGGACTTGTGGAGGCCCAGACGCCGAGCGAGTTCGGTCACCCCCGCCTCACCCTGGCTGTCCCCGAGGGCAAGGAGCAGGGCGGCCGCCCGGTCGACCGAGCGGACCGCATTCCCATCGAGGACCATTCGTCTACCCCTCGCTTCCGTTCAGCCCGCGCCGGGCGATGCCATGCCGCCGTGCGGGGTCGGCGCCGGTGCGTGATGCGCGCGGTCTTCGAGCGCGGCGTCCAGCGAATCGGAGAACGCGGTGAGCACGCGATCGATGTGGTCGCCCTTGGCGTGCGCCTCGCACAGGAACCAGGGCTCTCGGGAGTCGGGCTCGGGCATCACGCCACGGGCGTGCATCCCGATCGCGATCGCGTCGTACAGCTCGTGGTCCGTGGTGGCCCAGTCGCGGTACTCGGTCGCCTCCTCCTCGCGGAACATGATCCCGAACATCGACGGATGCCCGGTGAAGTGGTACGGGAGGCCGACCGGGTTGAGGATCTCCTTGAGCCCGTCCTGGAGACGCAGCCCGGTGGCCTTGATCGTCTCGAGGGCGTCTGTCTCCTTGATGATGCTCAGCGTCTTGACCGCGGCGGCGGCCGCGACCCGGTTGCCCGCGTACGTGCCGCCGTGGCTGACCTTGTCGGGCAGGACGCTCATGACCTCGCGCCGGCCGCCGAAGGCCGCCGCGGGGTACCCGTTGCCCATCGCCTTCGCGTATGTCGCGAGGTCCGGCGTGATGCCGAAGAACTCGGCCGCGCCGCCCCTGGCGAACCGGAAGCCGGTCTTGACCTCGTCGAAGATCAGCAGGATCCCGAACTCCTCGGTCAGCGCGCGCATCGCCTTGTGGAAGCCCGGCTTGGGCATGATCCCCTGGGCGTTGCCGAGCACGGGCTCGACGATGACGGCCGCGATCTCGTGCCCCTGGCGCTCGAACAGCTGGCGCAGGAACTCGATGTTGTTGTAGCGGGCCGGGATGATCGTGTCCGCGACCGCCCCCGGGATGCCGCGTCCCCAGGCGAGCGCGACCGGCTTGTCCGCGTCGCCCAGCTCGGACATGTCGTCGGGGCCGACGCTGATCAGCGCGTAGTCGTGGACGCCGTGGTACTGGCCCTCGAACTTCACGATCTTCTCGCGGCCGGTGTAGGCCCGCGCGACGCGCATGGCATGCATCGTGGCCTCGGTGCCCGACACGGTCATCCGCGCGAGGTCGACCCAGCCGGTCAGCTCGCAGATGAGCTCGACCGCACGGACCTCGTCCTCGCTCGTCAGGCTGAAGCTGACGCCCCGGCGCATCCGCTCGTTGACGTAGTCGTCGACGCGGGGGTCGCCGTGGCCGAGGATGACCGGGCCATAGCCCATCCGCAGGTCGACGAACTCGTTGCCGTCCATGTCCCAGACGAGCCCGCCCTCGCCGCGGTCGACGTAGATGGTGTCCTGACCCCAGGCCCGGAAGTTCGAGTCGGTGCCGCCCGGCATGTGCTTGAGCGCACGTGCGTAGAGCTCGTGCTGGCGGTCGCGAGAGATCGACGGGGTCGGACGGGCGACGGGCTCGGTGGCCATGAAGGTCCTCTGCGTGCGGGTTTGGGGCGGCCCGGTCCGCGGGACACGAGTTGCGCGGAGTGGGACGGGCGGGGCCCAATCGTGCCATACCGGCCTTCGCGCCGTCAACGCGACATTCGTGTCCATCGCGCTTGGAACCGTGCGAATCGCAGCGCGGATCGCGCAGTCTCGTGCGTGATGCGCGGCTCCGTTGCGCCGTGGCACCATGCCCCGATGACCGGCCCGGACCCGACGAACGGCCACGAACCACTCAGCTACTGGCTGCGCGAGCCGGGCCCGCCCGGCGACCCGCCGCCCGCCCTCGGGACCACCACGACCGTCGACGTCGCGATCATCGGGGCCGGGTTCACGGGCCTGTGGACGGCGATCGCGCTGACCGACACGGACCCCTCGCTGCGCGTCGCCGTCCTCGAGGCGGAGACCATCGCGTTCGGCGCCAGCGGTCGCAACGGCGGCTTCTGCGAGGCCAGCCTGACCCACGGCCTGGCCAACGGCATCCGGCATTTCCCGGACGAGCTGGAACGCCTGGAGACCGAGGGCATCGCCAACCTCCAGGGTCTCATCGCCTTCACGCGGGAGCACGGCATCGACTGCGACCTGGAGGAGACCGGCGTGCTCTCGCTGGCCGACCAGGCCTATCAGGTCGACGAGTTCCGCGCGTGGGTCGACGAGGCCGCCGAGCACGGCGAGCACCTCGAGTTCCTGGACCGCGCTGCCGCCCGGGCCGAGGTCCACTCCCCGCTCTGGCACGCCGGGATCTATCGGCCGCCCGGTCGCGACGTCCTGGTCGACCCGGTCAAGCTGTGCCGCGGCATCGCCCGGGTCGCACGGGCGCGCGGCGTGGCCATCCACGAGGGCACGCGGGTCACGAAGCTCGAACGCGTCGCCGGCGCCGTCCTCGTGCGGACCGCGGACGGCGCGGAGGTCCGGGCCGGTCACGTGGTCGTCGCCACCTCCGCCTACTCGGGCTGGCTCCGCCGGCTGTCACCGCTGTTCGTGCCCGTCTACGACTACGTGCTGGTGTCGGAGCCGCTCACGCCGGAGCAGCGCGAGTCCGTCGGCTGGAAGCGGCGCCAGGGCCTCTCGGACGGCAACAACCAGTTCCACTACTTCCGGCTCACCGCCGACGACCGGATCCTGTGGGGCGGCTACGACGCGATCCACCACTACGGCAGCAAGGTCGGGCCGGAGCTGGACCGCCGCCCGGCGACGTTCGACAAGCTCGAGGCCCAGTTCTTCCGCGCCTTCCCGCAGCTCGAAGGGCCTGGGCTTCCCGTATCGCTGGGGCGGCGCGATCGACACGACGTCGCGGTTCACGGTCGCGTTCGGCCAGACGATGGGCGGCCGCGTCACGTACGCCCTGGGCTACACCGGCCTCGGGGTCGGGGCCAGCCGCTGGGCTGGAGGGGTCGTGCGCGACTTCATCCTGCGGCCGGACGAGGACCGGCTTCGCCTGCGCATCGTCTCGAGTCCGCCGATCCCGTTCCCGCCGGAGCCGCTCCGCTCGGCGACCATCGAGACGGTCCGCCACGAGCTCGACCGCGCCGACCGCAACGACGGCCGGCGCAGCCTGATCCTCCAGACCCTCGACGCACTCGGGGTCGGCTTCGACTCCTGAGCGCCCTCGAGTTTGAGCGGTACCTCACATGACCCGGTGAGTCTCGATCTCGAACCGGTAGTCGGGCTCGGGAATCACGGCCGCCGCTCCCGACCCGGAACGGTCGGGTGGACGGCGTGGGACCGGTGCCGATGCGAGGCCGGCATCGTCGTCGAAGCCTGGATCCAGATCGAGCCACCTCGAGTCGACCTGGTTGAGCTCGGGCCGGAGCGAACGCCCGAGATCCTCAGGATGTCGGCGGGCACGGGCCGACGCCACTCGGCCGGCCGGCGTGGATCCTCGACGTCCGCCGAAGAGGCTGCGCACGGCAGTAGCGAACCCCGCGACGACCTTGCCCAGCTCCCTGGTCCGTCGCGTTCGCACACTCACCCCCAGCTCTCGCTCAAGCGCTCGCTCCCCCTTGGGCGTGAGCGTGAACCAGGTGTCGCCCGACTGGGTTGCTGCGCGCCAGCCGGTATCGCGGATCACGGCCACGACCTGCGATCGGCTCATCGTCGCGAGTTGGCCTGGCCGCTCCAGCGTCGGGTCTCCCCGGACGAACCGGAGGCAACCTTGTCGGGCGAGCTCCTCGAGCGCGGCCTCGCCCATCGCGACGATCTCAGTGGCGAGGAGCCCGTGGTCGAGCTCGCCGATGCGGACCAGGACCTCCCACGGCCCGGCCCAGCGGCCGGATGCCAGCAGGAGCGTCTCGCGCCGCACCGCCTCGGGTGTCATCGGATCGATCGTACGCGCACCGCGTCTCGTCTCCCGTGCCGCTCGTCAAGCCGGCCGCCCCCGTGCCTGCCAGTCTGCACGATGAGCGCAACGAGACGTCGCTTCAGCCTTTGGGCCCGTGGCGCGGCCTGACTGGCACGCATCGGGCGCGAAACGAGGACGCGCCAGCCTCCGAGGGCCCGTTGCAGACTGGCAGACACGTCGTGGGACGTCGGGCGCCGCGCGACGGTAAGGCCCCTTCGACCCACTCAGGCCGGGGTGGCCACCCAGTTCGGGAGCTCGCGCGACAGCGTCGCCAGCGGCAGCGAGCCGTGGCCGAGGACAGCGTCGTGGAACGCCCGCAGGTCGAAGCTCGAGCCGTCGCGTGCCGACAGCTCGGCCCGCAACCGCTCGATCTCGCGCTGGCCGACCTTGTACGTCAGCGCCTGGCCCGGCCAGCAGATGTAGCGGTCGGTCTCGATGACCGCGTCGGTCTCGGACAGGCCGGTCGCCTGGAGGAAGTCGATCGAGCGCTGGCGCTCCCAGCGAAGCGCGTGCAGCCCGGTGTCGACGACCAGCCGGGCCGCTCGCCACGCCTGGGCGTCGAGCATGCCGAAGCGCTCGGCCTCGTTGCGGAACAGGCCCATCTCGTCGGCAAGCCGCTCGCTGTACAAACCCCAGCCCTCGACGTAGGCGCCGCCGACCATCCGCGCCCCGAGCCGGCGGAACGTGTTCAGGTGCGGGTTCTCCATCTCGAGCGTGATCTGGAAGTGGTGCCCGGGCGCCGCCTCGTGGTAGGTGGTCGTCGCGAGCTTGGTGTACTTGCGGCTCGGGAGGTCGTAGCCGTTGGCGTAGTAGATGCCCGAGCGTGAGCCGTCGACGGCGGGCGGGTAGTAATAGGCGAAGGGCGCGTCCTTCTCCTTGTACTCCTCGACCGGGCGGACATCGCAGCCGGCCCGGGGCAGGACGCCGAAGTAGCGCGGTGCGGCGGCCATCGCGCGCTCGATGTCCTCGGTCGCGCGCTCGACCAGCTCCGCCTTCGTCTTCGGCGTGTTGGCCGGATCCGCGTCGAGTGCCGCCCGGTACGCGACGGTGTCGTCGCCGTAGCCCGCAGCCCGGGCGATCTCGCGACGCTCCGCCTCGATCTGCTCGATCTCCGCGAGCCCGGTCCGGTGGACCTCCTCGGGGTCGAGGTCGAGGGTCGTCCAGGAGCGGATCGCGGTCCGGTAGATCTGGTCGCCGTTGGGCGCGGACCAGATGCCCGGCTCCTCGCGGCTGGCGTGGCGGTACTCGCCGCGGAGCGTGTCGAGGAACGCCGTGTCGGCGGGGAGGACGACGTCGCGGACGATCTCGCGGATGCGCTCACGGTCCGCTTCCGAGGCGACCTTCACCATCGAGGGGACGATGGCCTCGTCGATCGGCACGGCCAGCATCCGCTCGATCTGCGCGATCGTCCGCTCGGTCACGATGCGCGGCGCGGTCAGCCCCGAGTGCATGCCGTCGACGAGGATCTGCGAGTTCGCGGCCATGAACGCCGGGTAGGCCTGCAGGCGCCCGATGAATGCCTCGAGCCCCTCGGGCGTGTCGGCCGGCTGGAACTGGGTCATCTGCGGCAGGAGCTGCTGCGGCCCGCCCATCTGGTCGACGACGCGGAGCTCGTGGAGGCGCTGGTCGTCCTCCTCGAGGTTGAGCTCGGCGATGACCAGGAGCATGTCGCGGGTGATCCGCTCCTCGGTCGGGAGACCGTCGGTCGAGATCGCGCGGGCCTCCTCGGCGGTGCGCTCCATGAGCGCCCGGGTCTTCGCCCGGCCCTCGGGCCCGGGATCCTCCAGGCGGTCCGCGTAGCGCGGGTCCCCGTAGAACGTGGCGGTCGTCGGGTTCAGCTCCAGGACCGCTTCCCAGAAGCGATCCGCGAGCGCATCGACCGGCGAACCGGCCTCGTTGGGCGTGGTCACAGTGGAGCCTCCTCTTGTGCCCACTTGGCGGCCCGAGGCCGCGGGATGAGTGCTTCGGCGCGCGCGCTCAGCCGCGTCGGGGTCAGCGGCCCGACGGCCGCACTGGGCGCCTAATGTAGCGCCGTCCCGTCTCCCGCGTATCGGGCAGTCCGGGTCGTTCAGCCGCCGAAGAGCGGCATCTGCTCGCCGCTCCGTTCGATCATCGGATCGAGCCCGAGGTAGGGCTCCAGGTCGGCCAGGTCGGGCTTCTCGACGTCGAGGAACCGGCGCAGATGATCGGACTTGACGATATTGAAGCCGCCGTCCTCGAGGGCGGCCCGGAGCAACGGCGAGCGACCGATCTTGTAGCGCACGAGCTCCGTCCGCTCCGGGGCGATGACCAGGAAGCGCACGAGCGATTCGTTGGGCGGGATCCGGGCGTGTCGGCGCAGGAGCGGCTCGCCCAGCATCGCGGTCCACTCGACCTCGAACAAGAGGGCGACCTTGCTCCGGACATACCAGATGCAATCGACGTCGGCGAGGTCCTCGGCCGGCCGGCTGATGGCGCCGAGGTAGGCCTGCTTCTCGCGCTGGTCGAGCCGGTCGCCGAGCAGCTTGCCGTGCGTCCGGCGGGTCTGCTCGCGCCGGGCCAGCCACACCCGCAGGCCGAGCCGATGGCCCGCGTCGGCGAGGGTCGCGAGGAGGTCCGTGTGCTCCTGGCTGCGCTTGAGCAGGTCGTCGCTCGTCACGAGGCGGTCGGGCGTGCTGGCCATGCTCCGGTAGCTCTCGAGGCAGGCCCGGACGAGGCCCTCGTCCGGCAGGTCGTGGCCGGTGAACAGCGTGGCGATCCGCTCGAAGAAGGCCGCCTCCGAGAGCGGTCCGGCGGTCGAGAGGAGGCTGAACACGGCCCACTCGACGCGGTCGGCGAGCGGGATGGCCGCCGCCTCCTGGTCGTTCGGGTCGCCGAGCCACCAGCGGCCCGGCTCGATCTCGACGAGCCGCCCGTTGCCGGGCCGGGTCATCTCGTCGCGCACGAGCGAGAGCAGGCGGTCGACGGGATCCGGCGACGCCTCGCCCGCGGAGGCCACGCGCAGCGAACCTGAGCGCAGATCCGGCGGGGCGCCGACCGCGCGATCGGCACGGCCGCCGCCGCGGGGGGCGTCGGCGTCACGGCCCGAGCCGGAAGCCGGACCAGCCGGTCCACCGGCGGCCGCGTCGTCCGCCTCGGATCCGTTGGCGTCACCCGATGGGTCGATCTGGCGCGCGGCCGCCCGGCCGCGCTCGGGCTCGACGGTCGCGAGACGGCGGAGCTGGCCGGCACGGTCGAGTCCGACGAGGACCTCGCCGAAGAGTCGCTCGTAGCGGGCGGGCTCGCCGCGGGCACGCAGCGTCTCGACCGCCGTGTCGGTCACGGTCCGTGCCGCCTCGGCGGCCGAGAACGGGCGCTGGTCGAAGCGCTCGGGGGCGGAGAAGAGGCCCGGTCCCGGCACCAGGTCCGGGTCGCCGGCGCCGCCAGGGATCGACGGCAACGACACGTTGGAGCGCGTCCGCGGTGCGGGTGGTCGCGACGCGCCCGGTGGCAGGAACTCGACCGAGCCGCCGACCTCGTCGTCGCCGTCCGCGAGCCGCGCACTGACGAGTCTGTAGCCCGCGCTCGCCCCACCCAGCACGGCCGCCGCGAGGCCTTCCGGACCGCTGTCGGCGAGCAGGACCGCGCGACCGTCGCGGGCCATCGCGGGAGCCGCGGCCTCCAGCGCCCGCCCGATCGTCACGGCCTGCCAGCTCCAGGGGGCACGCAACGAGGAACCGGCAAGGGCATCGATCGGCAGCAGCGAGGCCGCATCGCGCCCGAGGACCCACGAGGTCGCGTGGTAGGCGATGCCCAGGCGCTCAAGCCCGGGCCGGACCGGCGGCTGGCCGAGGACCAGGCGGATGCGCGGCGCCGGGGCGCCCCGGCCCGGCGCGGACGGCTCGTCCTGCAACACGCGCAGGCCCGATGGGCTCGAAAGGGCGAGGACCGCGGTCGCGGTCCCCTCCCCCAGGCTCCGGAGGTCTTCGCCGAGCCGGGCCTGGAGCGGGCCGAGCGCGCCGCCCTCGAGCCGCTGGACGAAGCCGCGAACGAGCCGGACGGCGTCCTCGAAGGCGAGCCACGGGTTGCGCTCTCGCCACTGGGTCGCACTCGGGAGGCGGACGTGGCCGCCGTTGATCCGCAGGTTGGCGATCCGCCCGTTCGTCGTCGCGAGGCGGCTGGCGGGCAGGATGGTGTGGAGGAACGCGAGCCGGAGGGCCGCCAGGACCGGGGCGGCGCGGAGGTCGCTCTCGATGCGATCGAGGATGGCCACGAGCCCCACGAGCTGGCGCGCGGTGTGGAGCGCCATCAGCTCATCGACGAGCGACTCGGCGCCGTCGACCGGCGCGAACCGGCCGCGCAGGGTCGCCCGCACCTCCTCGACCCCGACGTCGGCGGCGATCCGCGCGAGGTCGTCGTCATCGAGCGGGCCGGAACGCTGCTCCGAGCCGCCGCGCTGGTCGCGGCAGACCGTGCAGCGGTAGTGCTTGGCGATCGGCTTCGCGGCCGCGGGATCGGCGGTCGCGGCCTCGACGCCCTCGTCGAGCGCCCAGACGATCTCGTCGACGACCAGCGTCCGGCCACACGTCGCGCAGCGCGTCGCGTACTGGTCGCCGAGCGACACCCTCAGGCTCGACTCGCCGCGCGGTGACGCGGCCATGCCCTGGAACGCGGCGTCCAGGTGTCGGACGTCCGGCGGCCGCAGGACCACCTCGGCGAGCATCCGGGTGAGCGGCGTGGATTCGAGCGAGACGGCGCGTCGCTGGCGATCGACCGCGGCACGGGCCACCCAGCCGCCACGCCCGAACAGGTCGGCGACGACGTCGCCGGAGCTCGAGTGCATCTCGATCCGCGCCGCGACGAGGCCGGGCGGGGGCGGCGGCGCCGACTTCTCGAACGCCGGCAGCGCGAACCCGGGCTGCAGGTTCGCCGGGGAGGAACGGCCCGTCATGGGACTGATGCTACCGGACGGATGCGAGTCGGCAGCTCAGGTCGCGGCTGTCGCGCGGTGGCCGGCGTCACCGAGCGGTGGCCCTCAGCCAGCGATTCGGACCGCTGGCCTTCCAAACGCGACGGGATCCGCGCCTTCGCGCGGATCGCGGTGGCGCTCAGCCACCGCTGGGCGCCGAGGGCGTGTCGGCGCGGCGCTTCGAGTCGGAAACGTTGGCGCTCAGCCACCACGGCGCTGCGAGTCGGACAAACGTTGGCGCTCAGCCACCACGGCGCGACCGAGACGAGTACGGCGCGT
Source organism: uncultured Chloroflexia bacterium (assembly GCA_963767165.1). Lineage (GTDB taxonomy): Bacteria > Chloroflexota > Limnocylindria > Limnocylindrales > CSP1-4 > SPCO01. Next base: position 635,875 of record CAVYCV010000001.1, read on the forward strand.
GCGCCGCCGAGCGCCGAGGCGCGCGGCGATGTGGCGCCTACGGCTCGTCGAGCTCGTCGGGCTCCTCTTCGAACGCCTCGTCCGTGGTCGACTCCGGCGGCAGGACGCGATCGAGGTCCTCGATCTCCTCGTCCTCCTCGTCGTCCTCGAGGTCGTCCTCGAGATCCATCTCCTCGCGCACGAGCGTGCCCTTCGTGTACGGGCGCAGGTCCGTTGACTTGGCGGCGGTCGGGAAGCTGACCTTGCCGTAGTTGCGCGGATCCTGGAAGACCTCGCGGATGATGATCCGCACGTCCTTGTCGCCGAGCGACGTGACGCCCGCCGCGTACTTGTTGCCGTCGGCGATGAGCTTCAGCAGACGCGCCGCCACGCGTGGCTCCACGACCCCGATGCGCATCCCGTTGCTGATCGCGATGAGGCGGTTGTCCTCGGGCACGAGCTCGACGTTGTCGCCCGGGTTGATCTGGGCCAGCAAGCGCGGGTCGGGCAGGTCGGTCAGGAAGGCAAAGCCGGTCTTGCCGGTCTCCTCGACGAAGATGCCGACGGGGGCCTTGCTGCCCTCCTGGGCCGGCACGGTCTTCTCGCCGGCGGCCACCAGCAGCATCTTGAGCCGGTCGATGTTGCGCTCGGCGATGCGGTTGGTCGGGTCGAGGGCGAGGGCCGTCTGGTAGTGCTCCCGCGCGGCGCCCAGCTCACCGAGCTCCCAGAGCGCCTTGGCGAGGCGGTTCTCCCCCTCCGCGTCCGGGCCGAGCTCGAGGAGCTTGCGGTTCGTGGCCGCGGCGTCCGCCCACTGTGCCGCCGATGCGTGGGCGATGGCCTGGTCGGCCAGCTGGCGCTTCTGGCGGGTGAGATTGACGGGGCTCGGGGCGGTTGTCTCGATGTCGGGCGGGAAGGTCACGAGGCGGTCGTCCTTTCGGGGCGCGGCGAAGTTCGGGCGGATCGGGTTCGGGGCGCGCGGCCACGGCAAAAGGCCACTGCGCGGGCATCGCTTTCTAGCACCGTCCGCTCAGAACGTCAAACGATGGGGCGACTGCGGCCCGATCCTGGGCCGGTGTCCGGCCAGATATCCGTGGTCGGACTGGTAGGCACGGAATCCGGCCCATCTGCCGGCTCGCGAGCGGGGTGCCGGCCTGAGTCGTGCGCGGCGACCCGCGTCGAGCGGTGCGACAGGGCCACATTCGAGGCCTACCAGTCCCCCGGCGCATATGTGGCAATGAGTCAGGCGACGGCGACCCGGCGACCCGGCGACCCGGCGCGGCGACCCGGCGACGGCGACGAGACGCCGCCCGCCTACGATCCGCCCGACCCGACGTCGAACAGGGAGTCAGCCATGGCAGCGGACATCTTCGCGAAGATCGGCACGATCAAGGGCGAGTCGCAGGACGCCAAGCACAAGGACGAGATCGAGGTCCTCTCGTGGTCGTGGGGCGTGACCCAGAGCGGCTCGATCGGGGCCGGCGGCGGAGGCGGTCAGGGCAAGGCCAGCTTCCACGACTTCAACTTCACCCATCACGTCGACAAGGCGAGCCCGGTGCTGATGAAGGCCTGCGCGACCGGCGAGCACATCAAGGAGGCGACGATCACGGTCCGCAAGGCCGGCAAGGGCCAGCAGGAGTACCTGATCATCAAGCTGACCGACGTCATCGTCACGAGCGTGGCCCTCAGCGTGGCCGGCGACGATGCCGCGACCGCGGAGAGCATCGCGATCCAGTTCGCCAAGGTCGACCTCGAGTACAAGCCGCAGAAGCCCGACGGGTCGCTCGATGTCGGCGATCCACTTCAAGTACGACATCAAGGCGAACAAGGAGGGCTAGCGCCGGAGGGAGCCGGGCGCCGCGGGTCCGGCGCCTGCGCGCCTCGCGGCGGATCAGGCGCGGAGCAGCAGGTTCCAGGCGATGACGATCACGCCGAGACCGGCCAGCAGGGCCGTCTGCCAGACCCAGTTGATGTCGCGGCGGCGCGCCGGTGACGCGCCGTGGAACGCGTCCCACAGGTAGAAGGCAAGGGTCAGCAGGGCCGGCCCCATCAGGCGCGGGATGGCCATCGCGCGGAGAGCGGCCGCGCCGATCGCGATGGCGATCGCATAGGTGACCGCGGACAGGAGCGCGTCGCGCAGGGTCACGAGCCGCAGCGAGGCCGCCCGGTACCCGAGCAGGAACGCGATGACGGCATCGCCGGCCGCGAGGATCAGCAGGTCCGTCTCGGGGATCGCCGGCGTGAGGCCCCCGTCCGCGGTGGGCTGGACGAGACCGCCCGGGACCATCGCCGCGACGCCCGTGAACCCCAGGAACGCGATGAGCAGGATCGTGATCAGCAGCGACGTCCGGTCCGCGGTCGAGAGGTCGTCCTGGTCGGCGTGGATCCTGGCCTCGATGGCGAGCGCGCGCGCCACGATCAAGCCCGTCACCACCAGCGCCGGGACCAGCCACAGGCCGAACGGGATCAGGCGGATCGCCCCGACACAGGCCACCGCGGCGACCGACGGAAGGATGAGCGCCTCGATGGCGACGCCGGCCGCGGCCGTCGTCGGGTGGCTCTCGTCCGCGAGCACCTGGAGGGTCCCGAACAGCATCGCGATGAGCAGCAGCACCGCGACCAGCCACAGCGCCGGCGGCTCCATGAGGCGCGACAGGCCGACGACGGTCATCGCCGCCAGCGCCAGGTCGCGGCGACCGAGTCGGTCGTCCATCGCCCCGATGGTACGCGAGGCGTTCATCACGGCCGCGCCCTCACGTTCGATCCGGTTTCGCGGCGACCCACGCGAGCAGCTCGTCGCGGGGGCGCGTGTTGAGGACGTTCGCGGGCTCGACCCAGGCCCGCCGGGCCTGGGTGATGCCCCAGCGGACGTAGTCGAGCTCGCCGGTCTTGTGCGCGTCCGAGTCGACCGAGAGGAGACAGCCATCGGCGACGGCCCGCCGGGCGCGCTCCACCGCGAGATCCAGCCGGTGAGGCGATCCGTTCATCTCGAGCGCCGTGCCGGTCCGGGCGGCCTCCGCGTAGACCTGGTCCCACTCGAGATCGAGGTCGTCACGGGTGCCGAGCATCCGGCCGGCCGGGTGCGCGATGACGTCCACGTGCGGACTCCGGATGGCGTTGAGCGTCCGCCGGGTCAGTTCCGCGCGCGGCTGGCGCCGCGACACGTGGAGCGAGGCCACCACGAGGTCGAACGAGGCCAGCAGGTCGTCCTCGAAGTCGAGCTGCCCGTCCGCCCGGATCTCCAGCTCGCAGCCGTGCAGGAGCCGGAACCCGCCGGGCGGCGTCTCCGGCGGCGCCGTGCCGGCCGCCTCCTCGGCCTCGAATCGCCGGTTGAGCGCGCCGATGATCTCGTGCTGCTCGGCGACCTGGTCCGGACGCAACCCACGCGCGATGGCGAGCGACTGCGTGTGGTCGGTGAGGACCTGGTACGCGTAGCCGCGCCGCCGGGCGGCCTCGGCCATCACCTCGATCGGGTGGACGCCGTCGGTCCAGTCGGAGTGCGTGTGGAGGTCGCCGCGGAGGTCGCCGACGTCGATGAGCGCGGGCAACCGGCCGGCCAGCGCCGCCTCGATCTCACCGGAGTCCTCGCGCAGCTCGGGCTCGATGAACGGCAGCCCGAGGAACGCGTACGCCTCGGTCTCGCCCGGGAACGTGCGCAGCTCGGCGGTATCGCCGGTCAGTGGCTCACCCTGCTCGTCGATCCGCAGGAAGCCCTTCTCGGAGAGGCTCCAGCCCTTGTCGCGGGCCATCGCCCGGAGCCGGACGTTGTGCTCCTTGGAGCCGGTGAAGTGGATGCGGTAGGTGCCCGCCTCGCCGGGTGGCATGATCATCAGGTCGACCTGCGGCCCGCGCATCAGCCGCACGGCCGCCTTGTAGCCGCCCTGGTTGACGACCTGGTCCACGACCCCGAGCGACGTGAACCGCCCGATCAGGGCGCGCGCGTCGTCGGTCTCGGCGAGCAGGTCCAGGTCGCCGATCGTCTCGCGCTTGCGGCGGAACGAGCCGGCCGGTTCCAGGCCTCGGACGCCGGGTGTGTCCGCGAGCGCCGCCGTCATGTCCTCGATGATCCTCTCGGCCTTGTCGAGCAGCATCCGCTTCGGCGTCGACTCGATGCGGTCGATCCCCTCGAGCACGAGCGCCTCGGTCTTCTCCGACATCCCGCGCAGGCCCCGCAGCCGGCCCGCCTCCGCGGCCGCGCGCAGGTCGTCGATCGACTCGATCTTGAGATCGACGTGGAGCTGGCGGACCGTCTTGGGCCCGAGCCCGGGGATCTGGAGCAGCGCCACGAGCCCGGGCGGGATCTCGGCGCGGAGACGGTCGTAGAAGGCGAGGTGGCCGGTCTTCGCGAGCTCGGCCAGCTTGTCGCTGATGGCCGACCCGACGCCCGGGATCCGCGGCGGCGTCCCCGACCGGTAGGCGGCCACGAGGTCGACCGGGCTGCGCCCGATCGCGTCGGCGGCCCGGTGATAGGCGACGGTCTTGAAGACGAGCTCGCCCTTGACCTCGAGCATGTCCCCGATCTCGTGGAAGATCCGGGCCAGGTCGCCGTTGGTCAGGGTCGGCGGGTCGCCGGCGGGTCCGTCGTCGCCGTCGGGTCCGTCGTCGAGGGGGTCGTGGGTCACCGCCCGATGGTAGCGGCTACGCGGCCGCGGCCCGGCGGACGGGCGACGCTACGCGGCGACCACCCGGTCGCGGCCGCCACGCTTGGCGCGGTAGAGCGCCTGGTCGGCGTCGTCGACGAGCTCGTCGATCGGCTGGTCGAGGCGGTCGGCGACGGCCACGCCCACCGACACGGACACCGCGGGGATGCCGAGGTCCGAGAGGTCGAGCGCCGCGACGCTCTCGCGCACGCGCTCCCCGATCTCGAGCGCGACACGTTCGGTCGGGTTGCGCAGCAGGACCACGAACTCCTCGCCGCCGTAGCGCGCCGGGACGTCGTCGTCGCGGACCGCGGCGACGATCGCCCGCCCGACCGCCTTGAGGACGTCGTCGCCCGCGGCATGGCCGAACCGGTCGTTGAGGAGCTTGAACCGGTCGATGTCGACCATGAGCACGCCGATGCCGTCCTCCGCGCGCCGACGGCGTGCCAGCAGCCCGCAGAACTCGTCGAAGTAGCGGCGGTTCGGCAGCCCGGTCAGGGCATCGGTCGAGGCCTGGACCTCGGCGGCCCGGTGCGAGCCGGCTCGCGACAGCGCCGCCGACGCCTCGAGGGCCGCGCCGTTGAGCAGTCGCCTGGTCATCGCGGACCACGGCTCGGACGAGCGCCTCGAGATCACGATGGCGCCGACGACCCCATCCGGCGAGCGCAGCGGGGCCGCCAGCATGTGGGTCAGCCCGTACGCGTTCCTGGTCTGCTCGGCGATCCGGTCCGCGACGGCCTGCGCGGCGTCGTTCGCCATGGAGTCCGCCACCGTGCCGAACCCCGTTCGCGGGTGGAGGCTCACGGGCCGGCGGGTCGGGCGCACGAATGGCTCGTCGAGCCCGGAGGCGGCGAGGAGGGTCGTCGAGGGTGCGACGCCCGGCCGGGCGCTGATGAGCGTGGCCTGGAGCGCCTTCGCATCGGGCGTCCGGCGGACGACGACGATGTGGTCCGCCCCGGCGGTGTTCGCGAGCTCCTCGACGATCGCCCCGACGATGGCGTCCTCGGACACCGATCGCGAGAGCCCCGACAGGATCCGCGCGAACGACTCGGCCTCGGCCCGGCGGCCGGCCTCCAGGTCGGCGACGGCCCGGCGGTGCCGGTAGGCCGCGACCCCGACGATGAGCGCCAGCGCCGCCACGACCCAGTCGAGCCATTGCCCGCCATCGGTCAGCAGGCGCGCCAACAGCAGGACGGTGAGCAGGATGAACGTGTCCGCGAAGATCCACCAGGAGCGTCGGATGCGCTGGTCTGGCATCAGACCGTCGGCTGGCCGGCGCATGGTGGGTTGGGTCACGTTGGAAGGAAAGGATGCGGCTGCGGAGGGGTTCCGTCCAGCCCCGTGGCTGGTACTCCCGGTGTGGCCGGGGTAGTACTTCCGTACTACTCGAGCGTCAGGCGGCGGTGTCCGAGGCGGCCGCGGCGTCGTGCCCGCCGCCGCGCTTGACCTGGTAGAGGGCCCGGTCGGCGGCGAGGATCAGATCGGTCGCGGTCCGTCCGTCGAGGGGGAACGTCGCGACCCCGATGGACGCCCCGATCGGCACCGGCCCCCGTTGCTCCCCGACGAACGGGTGGTCGCGGAACGCATCGAGCATCCGGGTCGCGGCGATCCTGGCCTCCGCGGCGTCGGTCTCGGGCAGGATGATCGCGAACTCGTCGCCGCCGTAGCGTGCGGGCACGTCCGACGCCCGCAGCGTCGAGCGCAGGAGCTCGGCCGTCCAGTTCAGGACGCGGTCGCCGAAGAGGTGGCCGAAGGTGTCGTTGACGAGCTTGAAGTCGTCGAGGTCGAGCATCAGGACGCTCAGCGACTGCCGGGCGCGCTGGGCGCGGATCACCTCTTCGCCCAGGCGCTCGTGCAGGAACCGGTGGTTGTAGAAGTTGGTGAGGGGGTCGCGGTCGGCGCGGTTCCGGGCATCCTCGTAGAGTCGCGCGTTCTCCAGGGCCATCGCCGCCTCGTTGGCCATCGTCCGCCCGAGCTGGAGGCGCTCGACGTCCCAGGTGATGGCCGATCGCGAGAAGAGCTCGACCAGGCCGATCGACTGCCCCTTCGCCACGAGCGGGAGCATCGCGAGGACCTGGTTCCCCTCGCGTCGCAGCAGCGCGACCTCGGCCGGATCGGCCGCCGGGTCGTTCGCCTCGACGATGACCGTCTCCTGCCGCTCGAGGACGCGGAGCGTCTCCGGGTAGCGGCTGACGTCGTAGAAGGGCTCCATCTCGCCGGTCTTGATGGCCGGGTAATAGCCGAGCGAGTCCACCCGGCCGGCCGGTCGGTCCCAGTAGCTGATCGCGCACTCGTCGACGCCCATCGCCAGGGCGAGGTGACCGGCCATCAGGTTCGCCACCTGCCGCGGGTCCAGGCTCTCCGAGAGTTCGGCGCTCATGTCCAGCAGCCGCCGCAGCTCCCCGGCGAGGTCCTGGGTCCGGGCCAGCAGCCGGGCCGACTCGACAGCGGTCGCGGCCTGGTCGGCGAGGATCGTCAGCAGCCGCAGGTCGTCGCGGTCGAACTGGTCGAGGCCGAGCTTGGAGAGCGTGATGACGCCGACGACCGTCTGGTCGTAGCGCATCGGGACGACGAGCATCGATTCGTCGACGTCCTCGGTGCCGGCGATCGTCGCGCCGCGGGAATCGGCATTGGCATCGTTGATGAGCAGCGCCTCGCCGTGCAGCGCGACCCAGCCCGTGAAGCCCTCGCCGAGCCGGCAGCGGAGGAGCTCGAGGTCGACCTGCTCGTACGCGCCCACCACCCCGGCGAAGGCGATCGGGACCACGACGTCGGACTCGACCACGTACACCCGGGCGTTGTGGTAGTCGATGATGCGGCGGGTCTCCTCGATGACGGTCCGGCCGATCTCCTCGACCGAGCCGGCCCGGCTCAGGCGCGCCGAGGCGGCCTGGAGCACGCCCAGCTGGGCGGCCCGCGCCTCGGTCTGCTCGAAGAGCTCGGCATTGGTCAGCGCGATCGCCGCGTGCGTCGCGAGCGTGGTGATGAAGGCGACGTCGCCGCTCGACCAGTCGTGTGGCTCGTAGGTGACGGCGGTGAGCGCACCGATGACCCGATCGTGGTGGATGAGGGGCGCGACGAGCTCCCCGGCGAACTCGAGCACGTCGGCGTACCGGTCGAAGCCGTAGGCGTCGATCTGACGGACATCGGGGAACGCGAGGACGCGACCGGTCCGGAGGACCTCGCCGACCCAGCCCTCGTCCCGGGTGAAGACCGGCAGGCGCGCGGCCATCTCGTCGGTCATCCCGGCCCAGGCGGCCACATCCAGGCGGTCGTCATGGAGGATGCGGATCGTCGTGCAGTCGGCGCGAAGGGCGCGACGGGTCTCGTCGACGATCGTGCGGAACAGCTCCTGACGGTCATGCGAGGAGGCCAATCGCTCGGCGATGCCGAGGACCGAGTCCAGCCGCTCGGCGAGCTCGATCTCGAGCGAACGGTCGGCGGGGGCCGGCGCCGCGGGCGCCGCGTCGAGCTGCGTGCCGAGCAGTCGCCGAAACAGCGAAGGCCCTGGGCCCGTACGAGGCAGAGCGGCGCGGCGGGGCCCGGACACGCCGGGCTCGCGGTCGCCGACGGGATGACGAACGCTCACCGGCCGATGGTGGCATCGACGGCGCTCCCCGACGGCGGTCCGTCGGTCATTTCCGGGTGGTACAGACGTACCCCGAAACGACGGTCAGTGGCGGTGGGTCGGGACCGGCTCCGGTGCGGCGTCGGCACGATCGGGGCCGCGTCCGTTCGCGGCACCGTATTCCACGGGGTAGCCGGCCGCGCGCCAGGCCGGGAAGCCCTGCGTCCACCCAGGAGACGTCCTCGAAGCCCGCCGAGCGCAGGAGCGAGGCCGCGATCGAGGCCCGGAAGCCCGCCGCGCAGATGGTCGCGATCGGGCGGTCGCGCGGCAGCTCGGCGAGGCGGTCCGGGAGCGAGCCGCCGTTGATGTGCCAGGCGCCCGGGACGTGGCCGCTCTCGTACTCGGACGCCTGCCGGACGTCGATGAGCAGCGGGGCTTCGTCGGGGTCGCCGGCCATGGCCCGGGCCAGATCCGCGAGGGACCGCCGGCCGCTCGCCTCGACCGGGCGCCCCGACCCAGCCCACCGCTCGAAGCCGCCCTCGAGGTGCCCAGCGATCTCGTCGTGGCCGATGCGCAGCGCCTGGCGGGTGAGCTCGTCGAGATCCGCCGGGTCGTCGGCGATGAGCACGATCGGCCGATCGAGGTCGACCACCCAGCCGAGCCACGTCCCGAACGATTCGTCGAGGGGGATCGAGAGCGAGCCCGGGATGTGTCCCGCGACATGGGCGGCGGGCGGCCGCGCGTCGACGACGAGCGCGCCGCCGGCCACGGCCGCCTCGAGCGCCTCGGGCGAGATCGGGGGCGGCTGCGGGACGACCGCGCCGAGCAGCCGCGGCCCGGCCTGGTTCGTCGGCCGCATCCGCGCGAAGTAGCGCGGGATCGCCGGCTGGCCGGCCAGCAACGCCCGGGCGAAGTCGTCGACGTCCATCGGCGCCAGGAGCGCGTTGTAGCGGCGCTCGAAGCCGATCGTCGTCAGTGGCGTCGAGGCGATGCCCGTCGAGCACAGGGAGCCGGCGCCGTGCGTCGGGTGGACGGCCACGAAGTCCTCCATCGGGAGGATGACCTCGTGGAGCGAGCGGTACATCTGGCGTGCGAACGGGACCGCGTTGGCCTCGCCCAGCAGGTCCGTGCGCCCGACCGCGCCGACGAGCAGCGATCCGCCGCTGAACAGGGCGAGCGGCTCCTCGGCGCGCGTCGTGTCCGCGAGGGCGTAGGCGACGTGCTCGGGCGTGTGCCCGGGCGTGTCGAGCGCGGTGAGACGGAGCCGGCCGACATCGAGGGTCGCGCCATCGGCCATGTCGCGGTGTTCGTAGCGGAGCTCGGCGCCGGCCCCGATGACATGCGTGGCACCGGTCAGGGCCGCCAGCTCACGGCCACCGGACACGTAGTCGTTATGGAGGTGGGTCTCGACGACGCCGACGATCCGCAGGCCGCGCGAACGGGCTGCCTCGAGGTAGATGTCGACGTCCCGACGAGGGTCGACCACCGCCGCGACGCCCGCGTCATCGTCCGCGACCAGGGCCGACAGGTGGCCGAGGCCGCTGATCGAGAACTGCTCGATACGCATCGCCGGGGAGCGTAGCACTGACGACACCTTGGGCTCGACGCCCGCGATCCGGATTGCGCGGGTTACCATCCCCATCCGCCCGACTCGCGACGGACGGAGGCCCACGCACCACACGGAGTTGCCCAACATGCCCACCGCGCTGATCACCGGCGTCACGGGTCAGGACGGGTCGTACCTCGCCGAGTACCTACTCGGCCTCGACTACCGAGTCGTCGGGCTGATACGTCGGTCGAGCGAGGACGGCAACGGCCGGATCGATCACCTGCGCGGGCAAGTGGAGCTGATCCAGGGCGACCTGCTCGACCAAGCGTCCCTTGTATCAGCGCTCATCGCGGTCGAACCGAATGAGGTGTACAACCTCGCGGCTCAGAGCTTCGTTCCGACGTCGTGGACGCAGCCGGTGCTCACCGGGGAGCTGACCGGCCTCGGCGTGACCCGGATCCTCGAGGCCATCCGCCAGGTCGATGCCTCCATCCGCTTCTTCCAGGCATCGTCGAGCGAGATGTTCGGCAAGGTCCGGGAGGTCCCCCAGAACGAGATGACCCCGTTCCACCCGCGCAGTCCGTACGGCGTCGCCAAGGCGTACGCGCATCACCTGACCGTCAACTACCGCGAGAGCTATGGTCTACACGCGGTCGCCGGCATCATGTTTAACCACGAATCGCCGAGGCGGGGCCTGCAATTCGTGAGCCGAAAGGTCACCGATGCAGCCGCCCGGATCTCCCTCGGCCTGGCTGACCATGTCCGTCTCGGCAACCTCGACGCCGAACGCGACTGGGGGTTCGCTGGCGACTACGTGCGGGCGATGCACATGATGCTGAATCGATCGGTTCCCACCGATTACGTGATCGCCACGGGAGTCGCTAATTCGGTCCGAGACCTCTGCCAGATCGCCTTCGAACGGGTCGGACTCGACTACCGCGACCACGTCGTGCCCGATGCCGCGCTCCATCGCCCGGCGGAAGTCGATCACCTCCTCGGCGACGCTACACGGGCGCGCGATGAGCTCGGTTGGGCGCCGACGGTGGGCTTTCGCGAGCTGATCGACTCCATGGTCGACGCGGACCTCGCGCGTCATGGTGCCGTGGAGCCGCGTCCTGTCTGACCGAGCGCGCGCGGGCCGGACCGACATGCGGATCGCCATCATGGGCACCCGAGGCGTGCCGGCCGGGTATGGCGGGTTCGAGACGTTCGCCGAGGAGCTGGGCGTCCGACTCGTCGAACGGGGCCACGCCGTCACGGTCTACGGTCGGAAACACGCGATCCCGGCCGACCTTCGCGAGTACCGAGGGATGCGGTTGCGGGTGCTTCCGACCATCCGTCACAAGTACCTGGACACCGTCGCACATACCGCTGTGAGCGTCATTGACGGCCTATTTCGCCGGTACGACGTTGTCCTCGTCTGTAACAACGCGAATGCCCCGTTCGCCTTGGTACCTCGCCTCGGCGGCGCCAAGGTGGTCCTTAACGTCGATGGGCTCGAGTGGCAACGCGACAAATGGAATCGGCTCGGTCGCTGGTACTACCAGGCATGTGCGTGGCTGGCACCCAAGCTGCCGATCGTGATGGTGTCGGACGCGCACGTCATCGCCGATTGGTACCTCGAGAAGTACGGGAAGCGGACCGTCTACATCCCGTACGGATCGGATGCCCTGCGAGTACCTCCGGGCCAGACACTGGCCCGATTGAACCTTGAGGTCGGGCGCTACATCCTGTATGTCAGTCGATTGGAACCGGAGAACCACGCCGACACGGTCATCGACGGCTACCGCGCAGGCGGTGGACTTTCAGGCCTTGGTGTGCCACTGGTCATCGTCGGCGACGCGCCCTACGCGACCGCGTACAAGGCCAAACTCGAGGCGACCGCAGCGGATACGCCCGGCGTGATGCTCACCGGATATGTCTTTGGGGCCGGGTATGCGGAGCTTCAGTCGAACGCGCTGGTGTACGTCCAGGCGACGGAGGTCGGCGGCACCCATCCGGCCCTCGTCGAGGCGATGGGCCGCGGAGCGACGATCCTGGCCAACGACGTGCCCGAGCATCGGGAGGTCCTCGGCGACGCCGGGCGCTACTACGCACGGAACGACGCGGCTGCCATCGCGGACGCGCTGCGGTCGCTCGTGAACGACGCGGTCGAGCGCGAGCGGCTCGGCACGTCGGCATTCGAGCGCGCCCGGGAGACCTACTCCTGGAAGCACGTCGCGGACGAGTACGAGGCGCTCTTCCGGGCCGGCCGCTCGCGGCTGTAAGGAGCCGGCGGAGGCCGGCTCAGCTTGCCAACCGCGCCACGACTTGCAGGCTGGCGCCGCCGCCCAGGAGCGGCGCCGCCACCGACCATCCGATCGCCCCCGGAACCGCTGCCGCGGCCACCGCCAAGGGCCCGAGCGCCTGTCGAGCGCCACCGACCGACGCATCGCCCTTCACGAATCGCAGGGCGACGTTGCGCTCGAACGCCGCGACGTTCAGGGTCGACTGCACGAAGCCGGTCACCTCCATGTCCGGCGCGGAGGTATCGACCCGCTCCACCGCGAAGCCGGCACGCCCAAGGAGGTGCACGAGCGAAGCGTGGGTGAAGTGATAGAGGTGCCGCGGCAAGTCGAGATGCAGCCAGTTCGGCCCGAACAAGCGGGCCTGGAAGCTCGCCGCGTTCGGCACGGAGATCAGTATCCGCCCGCCGGGCGTGAGCATGGTGCGTGCGATCTCGAGCGCGCGGACGGGATCGGGTAGGTGCTCGAGGACGTGAATCATCGACAGCGCCTCATACCGCTCCGGCCAGGCTGGCAGGTCCATGAAGTCCGCCACTCGGATCTCGATGCCGTAGAGGTCGCGCGCGGCGGTCGCCGAGCCGGCCGAGTACTCGAGGCCGTCGGCGTCCCAGCCGGCCTCACGAGCCGCCGCCAGAAAGTGGCCCTTCCCGGCGCCGACGTCGAGCAACCGACCGCTGGGTCGTCCGAGACGCCCGATCAGCTGGCGATTGAGCTGGCGATGGATGGCCCGGATCAGGGGCCAGGCCCGGGGTGTGCCCGGAGCGTAGAGATCGGCGGCGTACAGCGCGGCCAACTCCTCCGGAGCCGGGACGTCCACGAGCCTGCCGAGGCCGCACGACGAGCAGCGCTCGATGCGTCGGCCGTCGACGGTTATGCTCGTCGGCGTGATTGGCCAGTCGGAGCCGCAGGCCGGACAGCTCGTGGTCGTCGGCATTCGGGCAAGTATGTCCGGCTCGCCACCATCGTGGGGTCGGTCGGCTAGCGGCTTCGCCGCACACGGTGGAATTGTCCGGGTGCCTCCACGCTGGGACCGGCGTTGACGACCGCCATCCTCGTGGCCGGTCTTGCCATGGTGGTCGGCCTGGCCGCCGCAGCCACGCGGCCGGAGTGGCGCATCCCCGCCCTCGCGTTCGGGCTGCTGGCGATCCCAGGCAACGTGGACGACCTCCTTCCACAGATGACGCTCGATCCCCATCCACTGGCAGGGGCGATGGCTCCCGCGCTGACCTTCAACGACCTGCTGCTCGTCTGGGCGTTGGCGCTCACCATCCGCGAGCGGCACGCGCTGACGGCCTGGCTCCGACGCTTCGTGATCCTCGGAACGGTCCTGGCGGTGGTGGCATCCGTGTCGGCCGCCGTCGCCGCGGTGAATGGCGTGGAACTCGGGGCGGTGATCCGGGGCGGGATCCTCTTCGCCCGGATCCCGGTGTACCTCTACCTGGCCGGCGCGCTCCGCGAGGAACTGGGTGACGGGAGCCGGCTGGGGTTCGCCATCGCTGCGGGCGCCGTCTTCCTTCTCGGCAACGGCGTCTATACGACGTTCAGCGACGGCGACGACCGATTTACGGCGCGAACCTTCGGCCGAAATGGGCTGGCCGTCGCGCTTACCGTGGCGGCCGTCGTGGCTTCCGGGGTCGCCTTCCGGCACGTCGAGGCAATGCGCGGGCACGGCCTTCGTCGAGTCGTGACACCGATCTGCGGCGTGATCGCGGTGGCTTGCATTTTCGCGATGATGCAGACCGGCACGCGGATGGCACTGCTTCTCCTCCTTGGCGCCGGCGTGTTGGCCCTGATCGCCTTTCCGGCACGTCTCGATCGCTCGCGCCTGCGACCGATCGCCGTGACCGGGCTGATCCTGACGGCGACGCTCGCTGCCTCGAGCCTGACGGATGCCGGCACGCGAACCATGAGCGTGATGAACCCTGGCTCCACCGTTGATGCCGTTGGTAACCTCGAGGACTCGGCCGCCGCCGCCGAGATCCGGTCGCGGAGCGCCTTCTGGAATGCCGCGCTTACCATGGCCCGGTCGAACCCGGTCTTCGGCGTCGGGCCATTCCAGATGAACATCCAGCGGTACGTCCTCGACCCATCGGGGCCCGTCGTCGTCGCCGACACGCACCTGGCGTACCTGCAGATCGGCGCCGAGTTCGGACTGCCCACGCTGTTGCTCTACCTGTCACTGCTCTTTTCGTGCCTCCTGACCGTCGCCGCCAACCTCAGGACCACGGCGGCGCGCGCCGCCCTGGGCTGGGCCGGTCTCGGCATCGCCATCGCGTCCGTCCTGTTCCCGATGGCGGCGCTCACCAACTCGCACCTGTTCAATCCTCGAAATGGTCCACTCGAATGGCTGCTCCTGGGGTCGGCGACGGCCCTGGCCATCGCCGTTGGCGAGCGCCTCGGTGCGCGGTCGGAGGATCGCGACCCGCAACCCCAGGGCGCTTCGAGCGCCGTCCTGGGCGACCACGCCGCCGCATCGAGCGAGTCGTCTGGTGTTCGGTGATGACTTGCCCGCCCAGCAACGAGCCACGCGCACGGCGGTAGTACAGGCATCTGTTCGAACGTCGGCCGCACGAGTCAGCCGGTACATCAGGCCGGTCACCGGGGACATCGGTCCGTTCGCCGCCGGGACGCTCGTGTTCCAGGCGAGCCGACTCCTGATCAACGTGGTGGCTGCAGCGACGCTCGGACCATCCACGTTCGGAGCGTGGGTCCTGATCACCCTCGTCCTGCAATACGCGTCGTTCTTGTCGCTCGGGATCCCGAATGGCATGGGCCGCGAGGTTCCCCTCCGACTGGGTGCCGGGCAACGGGCTGATGCGGAACTCGCCGAGGATGTCGCCCTCTCCACGACCCTCCTGAGCAGCCTCGTCGGCGCGGCGGCCGCCGCGATCCTCATCTGGACGGTCGGCGAACATGGCACGGCTGGCGACCCAGCCATCGTCGCGCTCGTCGCCGCGGCGATGTTCAGCCAGCAGATCTTCCTGTTTGCCCAGATCCTCCTGCGATCCCGCTTCGCGTTCCGCGCGGCCGGCATCCAACTCACCGTCGTCGGAGGCGTCACCGTCGCCGGGGGCCTGGTGCTGGTCCGATTCGGCCTCCCTGGCCTGATCGCTTCCCAAGTCCTCGCGCAATCGACGTGTCTGGCGGTCGCCTTGGTCCTCCTCAAGCGAACGCCCCACCTCAGATGGGATCCAGCTACAGCCCGTCGACTCATCGCCGTCGGATTGCCGTTGATGCTCGCGGGCGTGGCCTACCTGGCGCTGACGACCCTGGACCGCTGGCTGGTCCTCACGTTCCTCGGGACCGCGGCCGTGGGCATCTATGGACTCGTCGGACTCGCGGTGAGCTCCTTGCTCGTGGTGGTCACGATCCTGTCCCAGCAGGCGTACCCGCATCTCGCGTTCGCCATCGGCGCCGGGCAGCAGGGGCCGGAGATCCTCGCCCTGGCCCACCGCCAATCGCGACTTGCCGTCGTGCTCGGCGGGATGTTCGTGGTGGGCATCAGCCTCGTGGCGTGGCTCGGTATACCGATCTTCCTGCCCGCCTACGAGGCCGCGGTCGGGCCCATGCTAATCTCGATGCTCGGCAGCGTGGCGTACGCTTGGGCGTCGGGATTCGCGAACATCATGACCACGGCTGGTGCCCAGCGCGAATACCTGGCCATCCAGGTCGCGTCCATCGCAGCGGACGTTGCGATCGCCATCGTGCTGCTGCGGCTGGGGCTCGGCCTCATCGGCGTCAGCACGGCGTTCGCCGTGACGATGCTCGCGTATAGCCTGGGGCTCCGTTGGCGGGCCCGAGTCGCCGTCCGGAGGCTCGGGCAACGGCCGCCAGCGACCGGCGACACGCCGTTGAACGAGGCGGGGACACCGGTCAGCTCGCTGTGACCTCACCGATGCCGGTACTGGCGGATGGGATGGACGCGATCGAACGCTGGGCGAAGTCGTGGTTCCTGGATCCGGCCGGAGGCGACCTGCTGTCCTTCGAAGGCCTGCCAGTCGGCTGGGCCCTGCATATCGAGGTGGCCGACACGGTCCAGTCCGTCGTGCTGCCGTTGCTCGGGCAGCCGCGGCGTGACGTCGGACGACCGGCGTTCCGTGGGCTCAAGCGGCGAGGGTTCGATCGGGCGGCGAGGGCCTGGGGATTGCGCGGACTCGCGCCCTTTGGCGATCGGTCAGACGATCCCCATTCGCGCGTCAGCATCATCTCGGAGCTGGCCACGCCGTCGACGCTGGACGGGTTGATCGCCGTCGCCGATCGCCTGGAGGTGCGTCCCACCATCGGCGTCGCCGATCCGCGGGCCCTTCGACGGTGGCGTTCGACTGGACATCGGGTGGCGCCACTCATCCTTTCGCCGTTCGCGGAGACGAGGCGGCTGCGGTCGCTCCAGGGTGTTGCGGACGACCGCTGGCAGGCCGTCACCCGCCATGCGAGACCCCTGCTGGTCGGCGGTGCCGACTACACGCAGGCGGCGCTCGGGGGGGTTCGATCGGTGGTCCGACGCTCAATTCCGTGGGTCGGCGTCGAAGCGCTGGCGCTCCGCGAGTTCCTCGATGGCAGTCGACCTCACACGATCGTCCTGGCCTCCGATCAGCACCGGATCGGGCGGCTCGCGACGCACCTCTCGGGCTCGCGCGGGATCCGCTCGATCGTCATCCAGCACGGTCTGCCCCAGTCGACCCTCGGCTACCTTCCGGTCGTCGCCGACCGGCTCGCGGTGTGGAGCGAGTCGTCGGCGCGCTGGTTCCTGGATCACGGGACTCCAGCCGATCGTCTCCGCATCGTCGGCAATCCTCGGCTCGACTGGCTCCCTGCGGGCGACGCGTCTGCCGACGAAGGACGGATCCAAGGGTTGTCCGCGCTGACGGGCCGCCCGAGCATTCTGGTCGCCCTCAGCGTCGCATCGGTCGACACGAATTGGCGGCTCATCGACGCAGCCATCGGAGCGCTTGGGCGCCTGCCGGAGGCGTCGCTGGTCATCAAGCTGCATCCGGGAGGCAGCGACTGGACCGACGTCCTGCAACGGTCGACCTGGCCCGTGACCGTACGCCAGCGCACCCAGGTCATCGACCGAGCACCGATCGAGCCGCTGCTGCGTTGGGCCGACGTCGTCGTGATCCATCGGTCCACGGTCGCGGGTGAGGCCCTGGCCGCCGGCTGCCCGGTCGTCGTGGTCGAGACGTCGGAGCCGTCCGCCGCGGACCTGGAGCTCAGGTCGTTGGAGCTGATGCGTGTCGCGGACGCCGACACGTTGGCCAGCGCCACCGCCAGTCTCACCGAGGGGGACTCGGGGAGCCGGTATGTGGCCTCACGACGGCCGGAGATCGAGCGCGTGATGGGCCCATCGGACGGGCGCTCGGCCGATCGCGCCGCGCGACTGGCGATCGACCCGACGGGTTAGCGTCGAGGCCTGACGTAGGCCACGGCCCGCGTCCCGCGGCCACCGGCTACCTGGCCGACCTCGAGAGCTCGACGATGGCCGCGGCGATCCGCTCGGCTCCACGTCCATCGACGAGCGCCTTCGCTCGCGTTGCCACTGAGGCGCGAGCGGTCGCGTCCTCGAGCAGCTTCGACACCGCCGAGCGGATCAGTGCCCGGTCGATCGACCGTCCGTCCCCCAGCCAAACTGCTGCGCCCGTGCGACCGAACTCTTCTCCGACGGGAATCTGGTCATCGGCAGCCGCCGCGAGGACCATCGGCCGCCCCAGGCAAGCCGCTTCAAACTTCATCGTACCGCCGCCCAGGACGACCACGTCACTGGTCGCCATCACAGCCGCCAGGTCGGCCGGGTCGCGGCGGACATCGGCGGACTGGCGATCGATCGTGCCCGCGTAGCTGGGTCCGACAACGATGTCGAGCCGCCACGGTCCGTCGGCCAATCCGCGGGCCACGCGGCCGGTGACGTCCGCCGGGTCGCTGCCTCCGAAGCAGACGAGAACGATCGGCGGTTCGTTCGCCTCGGGTGCGGTCGGTCCCCCTCGCAGCTTTCGGAACCGCTCGGCGAGCGGGACGTACTCGTAACCCGCCAGGACGCGTTCGGCCGAACCCGGCCCGGTCCAAGCGCGACGCGAGGGCTGCACGATTATGCTCGCCGCGCCGCGAAAGAGGTGACGGTCATCGAAGACGACCGACCGGGACCCATCCGAGCGGATTGGAACGTCGTTCGGGTCGGGCAGGTCGACCACCGTGACCGCCGGGCTCGCCGACCGCCCGCCGGGGGCCGTCACGACCTCGACGTCCAGCTCCCGCGCTCGGGCCGCTTCGCGCTCGGTCGGCTCCCCGAACTGGTAGACCAACTGGACGATCAGGTCGGTTGGGCGAAGCGCCTCAGCGATCGCCATCGCTCGCGCCGCGTGGCCGCGCCCCTGCTCGGTCGAACCCCCCGCGACGAGTCGAACGCGGAGATGGCGTTCCTCGTGTCGCCGAGGCACTCAGAACATGTCCCAGCCGAGGGGTTCGTGGCGTCCGATGTGTCGTCGGGCCGTTCGGCCGAGCACGTTCGGAAGATCGCGCACTTCCATCCCGGTACCCGGCCGAAGGATCGCGACGTCCTGGTCGGTCATGACCGTGCCGGACTCGATCTCCCTCGCCGCGAACAGTGAACGACGGGCCGTCACGAAGAGGTCCGCCTCGGACTCCGCCATCCGCTTCACCCCGTCGCCGAGCGCCGACTCCGTGTCGCGGATGGCACGGATCATGCTCGTCAGCTCGTCCGGTGTCAGCGCGAAGCGATGGTCGGGCCCGGGGCGCCCCCGATCGGTCGTGAAGTGCTTCTCGATCACGGCCGCGCCAAGGGTGGTGGCGATCACCGGTGCCAGCCAGCCCGGCGTGTGGTCGCTCCAGCCGACGGGCACGTGAAAGGCCTGGCGCATCGTCTGGATGGCCCGCAGGTTGAGGTCGCTGAACGGCGGCGGGTAGTTGACGACGCAGTGCAGGAGGATGAGCTGCTGGTTGCCGGTCGAGTACACGGCATCCACCGCCGCCTGGACGTCGGCGACGTTCGCCATCCCGGTCGAACAGATGACCGGCTTGCCGTGGGAGGCGATCGCTCGGATCAACGGAAGGTGCCAAAGCTCGTAGGTCGCGACCTTGAACGCCTTGACGTCGAGCTCCGCGAGGAGGTCGACGGCTTCGAGATCGAACGGCGTCGACAGGAAATCCAGGCCGCACGCCTCGGCGTGAGCCTTCAGCTCCCCATGCCATTCCCGGGGCAATTCCAACTCGCGAAACAGGTCAGCCATGGACTTGTCCGCGGGGAGGACCGCGTCGAGGTATTTGGCCCGAGTGGTCGTCTCAGCGACGATGCCGTCCGACCTGAACGTCTGGAACTTCACGGCATCGGCCCCGGCCTCGGCAGCGACCTCGATCAGCCGCCTCGCCTGTCCGAGGTCGCGATCGTGATTTGAGCCCGCTTCTGCGATGATGTAGACGGGTGCGCCAGCACCCACTTCTCGTTCGCCGATCCGGACGCGGTCCATCAGGCGGTTCGCCCCGACCGGATCGCGTCACCCTGCAGGAAGGACCGGGACTGGTGCAGGCCATGCCCCCGCCGCGTACGTGGCGAGCCGTTCGACGACGAGGGCTGCGGCCGGTCGAGGATCATGGTGCGACATGGTAGCCCTCAGGCCGGTAGCGCAAGCTGACTGGCCGATCCTCCTCGAATGGGCCAACGACCTGGCGACCCGCTCGAACTCGCTTCACCCCGAACCGATCGATCCGGAGACGCACCGGCGGTGGCTCGCTGACCGCCTGGCAACGTCCGGTCACCGTTTGCTGATCGGCGAGGAGCAAGGTCGGCCGGTCGGCTTCGTCCGAGTCGAGCCCTCCGAGGGCAAGCTGGATGTGAGCATCACCGTCTCGCCGGCGCATCGGCGACGAGGTGTCGGTCAGGCCTTGCTCGCGGCTGCCATGGGATCGTGGCTGCGCGATCCGGGACTTCAGGGATCTGGGTTCATCGCGCGCATCCGGCCGGACAACGCCGCGTCCATCTCAATCTTCGAAGCTGCCGGCTTCACGTTCCGATCTACGGGCGAGTGCAACGGCGTGCCGTGCCTTCGCTACGAGCGGGACCGATCCGATCCATTGCCTGCGGACGAGATGGGCGGCTGAACCCAGGTCCGCGTGAACGTCAGGGAACGGCAACCTGAGGAACGTGCGCATTGAGCTTCGCCCACTCGGGGTGCGCGACCACGACGGCAAGGGCATCCTGCCAAGCCATGCTGCGACCCGGAAGCGCATCCCAGATCTTGCGGACGAGCTGCAGGTCTTCGGGTGTGTCCACCGACCAGCGGTGCGCCGCCTGGTTCGGGGACGTGGTCACCGATGCGAGCCGGAATCGCTCCGGGTGGCGATAGAGGAACGGCGTCACGTGCTCGCGCCAGCGAGGGTCGGCGTCGTCGCGCCATGCTTCGGCCAGGGCGCCGGCCGTCATCACCTCGACATCGAGCCCTCGCGGATACGTCCGGAGCTCGAGCGTGTTGCTCGCGTACTCGGCACCGTTCGCATCGAGCGCTTGCACCACGGAATCAATCACGGCCGGATCGATGAGCGGGCAATCGCCGGTCACGCGGACGACCACGGATGCTGCACGATCGACCGCGACCTGGTGGAAGCGATCGAGGACGTCCTCCTCCGACCCGCGCGCGACATCCCATCCGCGTTCCCTGGCCAGCGCGACGATCGCGTCGTCACGGGAGGCGGTCGTGGTCGCGATCACCAGCTGATCGATCCCGTTCGCGGCCGACGCTCGTTCGACGACTCGCGCCAGCATCGGTTCACCGCCGATCGACGCCAGGACCTTTTCGGGCAGTCGGGTGCTGCCCATCCGAGCCTGGATGATCAGGACTCGGGTCACGCCGTCGTCTCCTGTAGCAATGCCGTCGCGATATGGCCCGTCGTGTCGATGACCCGCCGTACATCGTCGTCGGTCATGGCCGGGTACATCGGGATCGAAACCGCGCGAGCGTAGAAGTCCTCCGCGTGTTCACACAGGCCCTGTGGGTAGCCGAGGTCTTCGTAGAAGGGATGGCGATAGACGGGCAGGTAGTGGACTTGCACGCCCAAACCGCGGTCCTGCATCGCGTCGAAGAAGGCGCGGCGTCGGGAAGGGTCGGTCACCCGAAGGACGAAGAGGTGCCAGGACGGCTCGGCGCCAGGGTCGACGACCGGGAGCTCGAGTCCAGGTAGATCCCGTAGCCCCTCAAGATAGCGGTCCGCGATCGCTCGCCGCCGCGCGACGAATGCCGGCAGCCGGCGCAGCTGGCTCAGGCCCAGGACGCATTGGATGTCGGTGATCCGGTAGTTGAAGCCGAGTCCTTGCATCTCCTGATACCACGGTCCATCGACGCGCCGATGCTTGCTCGGGTCGCGGATGATCCCGTGACTGCGGAACGCTCGCAGCGCATCGGCGAGGTCCCGGTCCTGCGTGAGGATCGCCCCACCCTCCCCGGTCGTGATGTGCTTGACCGGGTGGAACGAGAGCGCCGTGAGGTCAGCCAGCTGGCCGACGGGGTGCCCGTCTCGCGACGCGCCGAGCGAGTGGGCAGCGTCTGCGACGATCGGCAGCCGATGGCGCCCGGCGATGGCGCGCAGGGCGGCGTAGTCGGCCGGTTGGCCGGTGTAGTCGACGGCGACGATCGCGCGCGTTCGATCGGTGATCGCCGCTTCGACCAGGTTCGGATCGATCAGACCGGTGTGCCGATCGACATCCACGAAGACAGGCGTAGCGCCGACATAAAGCGCGGCGTTCGCGGTCGCGGCGAACGTCAGCGGAGGCATGACCACTTCGTCCCCGGGTCCGATCCCGAGCACAGCGTAGGCCGCGTGGAGCGCGGCCGTGCCGGAGTTGACGGCCACGGCGTGGGCGACGCCAGTCGTCGTGGCGAGGGCGGCCTCGAATTGGGCGATGCCTGGCCCGGTCGTCAGGAACTCTGACCGCAGTGCCTCGGCGACGGCCGCGACGTCGTCGTCGTCGATCCACTGGCGCGCGTAGGGGATCCGGTCAGTCATCGACCGAGCTGCGGAGTTCGTCGACGGTCAGCCACCAATCATTAGTGTCGCTCGAATATCGAAAGCCGATGGGCACGGGCGTCGCATCCGCCCAGTTGCCCGCTTCCCACCACTCGGCGTCCGGCATCAGGACGTAGAACTCGCCGGCGTCGACAGTTCGCCGAGCGTCGTCGACGCTGATCATCTCCTCGTGCAACTTCTCGCCTGGCCGGATGCCGACGGGCTCGAGGGTCGCGCCTGGCGCAAGCGCCTCGGCGAGGTCGGTCACGCGCATGCTCGGGATCTTCGGCACGAACAGCTCGCCGCCGTGCATCCTGGCGATCGCCTTGATGACGAACTGGACGCCCTGATCGAGTGTGATCCAGAAGCGCGTCATGCGTTCGTCGGTGATCGGGATGCGACCGGTCGGGGCGAGCCGCTTGAAGAGCGGCGTGACGCTGCCACGGCTGCCGACGACGTTGCCGTACCTGACCACCGCGAAGCGGGTCGCGTGGGAGCCGGCGTAGGCGTTGCCGGCGGTGAAGAGCTTGTCGCTGACTAGCTTCGTCGCACCATACAGGTTGATCGGACTAGACGCCTTGTCGGTGCTCAGGGCGATGACGCGTTCGACGCTGCGATCGAGCGCGGCCTCGATCACGTTCTGGGCCCCCAGGACATTCGTCTTCGTCGCCTCGAACGGGTTGTACTCGGCGGCCGGCACCTGCTTCAGTGCCGCCGCGTGTACGACGATCTGGACGCCGTCGAACGCGCGCCATAGCCGCGACTGGTCTCGAACGTCGCCGATAAAGAAGCGCACTCGGCTGTCATCGCCGAGCTCCTGTTGGAACTCGTACTGCTTCAGTTCATCGCGACTGAAGATGACGACTCGGCGAGGCCGGTGCTCAGCGAGCACGGTCTTCACGAAGCGTCGACCGAATGAGCCCGTCCCCCCGGTGATCAGGATCGAACGGTCGCTCAGGTGGCTTGGCTCGGTCGCCAGGATGGCCTCCGGGGTCTTGGATCCGACAATGCGCTGACTTCGCGCCAGCCCGCCAAGCATACCCAGCGTCCCGCGGTCGAGCGACTTCGGAAGGGTACGGAGTCAGGAGATCGCCCTGAGCAGCCTGACCCGACGCACGACCAGCACGATCAGAAAGCTCCCGACCAACGCGAACACATAGGTCGGTATCCGCGCGGTCACCAGGGCCGCCGGGTGACCGGTCACGAATGTCCGAGCGTGCCAGTACAACAGCATCTCGTGGACCAGGAAGACCCCGAAGGTCGCTCCGGCCCAGTAGCTTTTTGCGGATACAGCAACCACGAGCCGTCGCCGGCTCGCGCCAGCAGGAAGACCGCGACGACCTGAGCCGCGATCACGGCCACGACCGAAACGCCCATCACCACGCGAGCTCGGCGCGAGAACCGAAGGCCGAATAGCGCTCGGGCGGCTAGGTAGAAGCCCAGGAACGGCACACCGTACGTCAAGCCGGTCACTCGGGTACCGGCTCCCAGGGCATAGCGAGGACGGTGTCGACCGCCGAGAGGCCAAGCAGGACGCCGGCCGCGATCGCAACCTGCTTCTTGGAGGCCTGATTGACGAACGGCCTCAACAAGGGAGTAAGGAGATATAGTCCGACGATCACGTGCACGAAGTACAGCTGCGTGAACGGCCTAGCCAGCGCGAGGTCGGTCAGGACCATATCGAGAGAGGTCCTGGTGCAGGTAGGTGGCGCGGAAGATGAAATACCCCGGGATCCACACGAGGGACGGCACCCCCACTCTGACAAGGCGGCGTCGGTAGAACGCTGTCGTGGTCTCGGCGGCCCTGGACTCAGAAGGAGTCCGCCCGAGATCATCACAAAGACTGGAACGGCCCAGCGCGAGGCGGCTAGAACGAGATCGATCGCCCACCACCGGGGCGTGCCGCCCGGCAGCACGTGGAGCAATGACCAGTTGTGGATCGCGATCACGGCCATGATCGCGGCTACCCTGGCAACATCGAGATAGAACCGGCGTTTGGGTTGCTCCGACGCACTGATCGCGGTCGTCACAGGTCGCAACGATAGGCGCTATCGAGGTGGCCAGCGGGGTAGTCGGAGCCGAGCCGGCCTTTGCGAGGACGCCGACGGACGGCCCAGCCCTCCGATGCTAGACTCGCCCTCGGCCGCAGATGGCCATCCCCGTGCCCCCCAACCGGAGATGACAGCGTGACCGACCGGATCCTGATCCTCGGCGGCGACGGCTACCTGGGCTGGCCGACCGCGATGGCCTTCTCGCGCGCCGGGGCGCGCGTGGCGGTGGTCGACAACTTTGCCAAGCGCCAGTGGGAACTCGAGCTGGGCGTCCGCCCGCTCTTCCCCATCACGACCCTCCACGAGCGGGCCCGCGCGTGGCGCGAGGTCACCGAGCGCGACATCGAGATCTTCGTCGGCGACCTGACCGACTACGCCTTCGTCGAGTCCGTGGTCCGCGGCTTCCGGCCCGACACGATCGTCCACTACGGGGAGCAGCCCTCGGCGCCCTATTCGATGATCGACGCCAGGCACGCGACCTACACCCAGGCCAACAACGTCATCGGCAACCTGAACGTGCTGTTCGCGATCCGCGACATCGACCCCGAGATCCATCTCGTCAAGCTCGGCACGATGGGCGAGTACGGCACGCCCGACATCGACATCGAGGAGGGCTACCTGACCGTCGACCACAACGGCCGGCAGCACACGTTCCTCTACCCCAAGACCCCGGGCTCGATGTACCACCTCTCCAAGGTCCATGACAGCCACAACATCCACTTCGCCTGCCGGATCTGGGGGCTGCGCGCCACCGACCTCAACCAGGGCGTCGTGTACGGCGTCGAGACCGACGAGTCCGCGCTCGACCCGCGCCTCGCGACGAGCTTCCACTACGACGAGGTCTTCGGCACCGCGCTGAACCGCTTCTGCGTGCAGGCGGTCATCGGCCACCCGCTCACGGTCTACGGCAAGGGCGGCCAGACCCGTGGCTACCTGAACATCCGCGACACGGTCGCGTGCATCGGCCTGGCGGCCGCGAACCCGGCAGACCCGGGCGAGCTGCGCGTCTACAACCAGTTCACCGAGCAGTTCAGCGTGCTCGAGCTGGCCGAGCGCGTCCGCACGGCTGCGGAGCACCTGGGCTGGGACGTGACGGTCGAGCACACGACCAATCCGCGCAAGGAGCTCGAGGAGCACTACTACAACGCCAAGCACACCAAGCTCCTGGGGCTGGGCCTCGAGCCGCGTCTGCTGGGCGAGGAGCTGATCGACACCATGCTCGACAAGATCAAGGCCCATGAGCGCCTGATCGATCCGGCCACGCTCGTCCAGAACGTCCGCTGGGTCCCGGAGCCGCCGCGCGAGTCGGTCCGCGTCTGACGCGGCCGACGCCCCCATGACGCGAACCGTCCTCGTCACCGGGGGCGCCGGCTTCATCGGCTCCAACCTCGCCCGCTGGCTGGCCGCCCGCGGCGACCGCGTCCGGATCCTCGACGACCTCTCGATCGGCCAGGCGGCCTATCTCGCCGACACGCCGCACGACCTGCGACTCGGGTCGCTCGCGGATCCGATGGCCGTCGCGGAGGCCGTGGCCGGCGTCGATGCCGTCGTCCACCTCGCGGCGCGGGCGGGCATCGACGATTCGGTGCGCGACCCGCTCGGCACGTTCGAGGCGAACGTCGCGTGGTCGGTCGCGCTGCTGGAGGCGGCCCGCCTGGCGGGCGTTCGCCGGTTCGTGTTCGCCTCCTCCAACGCCGCCGCGGGCGACCACGAGCCGCCGAGCGACGAGACCGACCTGCCCCGCCCGCTCTCGCCGTACGGCGCCTCCAAGCTCGCGATCGAGGCGTACGCCGGGGCCTACGCGGCGACGTACGGCCTGACCGCCTGCTCGCTGCGCTTCTCGAACGCCTACGGTCCGAACTCGCTGCACAAGCGCAGCGTCGTGGCCGCCTGGCTGCGCGCCGCGATCGCCGGCGAGCCGATCACGATCCACGGCGACGGCCTGCAGACGCGCGACCTCGTCTACGTCGACGACCTCGCGGCGGCCATCACAGCCGCACTGGATGCCCCCGAGGACCGCGTCGCGGGCGAGCTGTTCCAGGCCGGCACCGGCGTCGAGACGACCATCGCGGGCCTCGCGGAGGCGATCGGGCGGGCGGTCGGACGGAAGCTCGAGATCGTCCACGGGCCGGCACGGGCCGGCGACGTGCGGCGGAACGTGGCGGGCGTCGACAAGGCCGCCCGGGTCCTCGGCTATCGGGCCGCCGTCAGCCTCGATGACGGGCTGACGAGGACCGCGGCGTGGTTCAAGGCCGCCCTCACCGAGCCGGCCCTGGCCGGCGTCACTCCTCACGCGACCTCCGGCTCGGAGTGAGCGCAGCCGCCCGATGAGCGAGTCAGCGACCGACGCGGTCGCCACTCCGACGGCTCCCGCGCCGCCGGTGGTGGCCGGTCCGTCGCCGCTGATGCGCGACGCGCTGGTCACGATCGTCACCCGCTTCGGACTGGCGGTGCTCATCTTCGCGACGGACATCGCGCTGGCCCGCCTGCTCGGCCCCTCGGCCAAGGGCCGGTTCACCCTCGTGCTCCTCTACTCGCAGCTGGCCGCCCTGATCGTCGGGTTCGGGATGGACCAGGCGCTCGCCGTCGTCGCGGGGCGAGATCGGGCCACGGCCCGTCGCGGGATGGCCAACGCGATCCTCTGGACCGCGGTCGTCGGCGGGTTCGCGGTGGTCCTCTCCGGCTGGCTGTACGGCCTGCCGACGAACACCCGGCCGGATGGGCCGCTGACCGTCCTCATCCCGAACCTGTCCGCCGCGCAGTTCACCTACGCCGCACTGGCGCTCCCCGGCGAACTGTTCTTCGCGATCGGCCTGTACGCACTGCTGGGTCGCAAGCGCGTCGTCTCCTACAGCATGATCCGCGTCGCCCGACGCGGGCTCCTGCTGGTCTTCGTGATCGCGGCCGCGGCGATCGCGAGACTCAGCCTCGACCTGGCGCTGCTCCTCAACGTCGTGGCCCTCGTGGCGACGGCTGCGTTGATCCTGTGGGTCGCCGCCCGGGATGGGAGCCTCGGGTTCCGGCCGTCGATGCCGCTCCTGGCCGAGGAGCTCAGGTTCGGCGTGCGGTCCCTGCCCGGCACGCTCGCCGAGCGGCTCCAGTTCCGGTCGGATGCGTTCCTCGTGAACGCCATCCTCGGCGTCCGTCAGACCGGCATCTACTCGGTCACGAGCGGGCTCGCCGAGGCGCTCTGGTACGTCCCCAACGCGCTCGGGACAGTGATGTTCAGCCGCGCCGTCGACCCCAAGGCCGATGCCGGGCGGATCGCCGCGGTGCTGACCCGCACGACGATCGCGGTGGCCGTCGTGACCGCGATCCCGGCCTTCATCATCGGCCCGCGGCTGGTCCGCTTCGTCTATGGCTCCGCCTTCGCCGACGCGGGCGTGGCCCTGCGGCTGATCCTCCCCGGCATCGTCGCCTACAGCGTGGTCGCGGTCCTGTCGCGCTACATCGTCGGGGGCGGTCGCCCGGGGACCAGCACGCTCATCATGATCTCCGGGCTGGCGATCAACATCGCGGCGAACCTCGTGCTCATCCCGGACCACGGCATCCGGGGCGCGGCGACCGCGTCATCGATCTCGTACGTGGCCACCGCGGCGCTCACGCTCGTCGTCTTCCACCGCCTGTCCGGTCGCGGCTGGCGCGAGACGCTCGTGATCCGCCGCACGGACATCGTGGCGTTGGTGGCCGCGCTGCGGGCGATCGCCGGCCGGCTCACCGGGCGCCGGCACGGTCCGCTCGTCGGCCTGCGGGGCGGCGACGATGCCGCCGGCATGGTCATCGGCGAGCGCGAACCCGGCGAGGAGCCCTGATCGTGGGCATCCGCCTGGTCGTGGTGGACGACAACCCGCACGTCGCCTGGGAGGGGCGGGTCCACGCGGTCAATGCCACGTTCCAGCAGTTCGTGGCGGGGCTGCTGGACCTGCCCGGCTCGCCGGTCGCCTCGATCAGCTCGTGCGTGCCGCTGCGTGACGCGGACGCGGCGCCCGCGACCCTGTCCCTCGACCCCCGGATCGAGGTGGTCGGCACGGCGCCGTTCGAGGGGATCGGCGGCTATCTCCGCCACCTGCCCGGGATGCTCGGCGCCAACCGCGCCGCTCTTCGGCACGCCATCGGCGAGGCCGACCTGCTGTGGCTGAAGGTGCCGGCCTCGAACGCGACCCTGGCCGCGGCGATCGCCCGTCGAGCCGGCACACCCCGGTTCGTGTGGGTGGCCGGCAGCGCCGCCGAGGTGGCTGGCGCCCGGTTCGACGGGCTCGCACGGCTCGGTGCGGGCGCGGTCGGCCTCGGCTACGACGCGATCGGCCGGCTGGCGGGCATCGGCGGCCACCGCCTCGTCGTCGGGGCGGGGCTCGTGGAGGGCGACGGGATCGTGGCCAGCCTCGTGGAGCAGACAGAGCTGCGCGACCCGGACGCCCGGCCGTGGGGGCCTGGCGCGGCAGGACGACCGGCCCGCCTCGCCTGGGCTGGCCGGCTCGCCGCCGGCAAGGGCCTCGAATCGCTGCTCGGCGCCGTCGCCGCCGACCCGGCGCTCGAGCTCGACATCCTGGGCGACGGCCCCGACCGGGAGCGCCTCGACCGAGCTCGCGTCGACGTCCGGGATCGGCGATCGCGTCCGTTGGGCCGGCCACGTCGCCGACCGGTCGGCGTACCTCGACCGCCTGGCCGGGGCCGACGCCTTCGTCTTCCCGTCGCCCGCCGAGGGCTTTCCCAAGGTCGTGCTCGATGCGTTCGCGATCGGCCTGCCCGTGCTCGCGACGCCGGCCGGGACGCTGGGGGAGCTCATCGAGGCGGACCTCGTCGAGCGGATCGATGCGCCGCAGCCGGACGCCGTCCTCGCCGCCTGGCGCCGCCTCGCCGCGACCGACCCGTCGACCGTCGACGACCGGCGCCGTCGGGCGCACGCCTTCGCGGCCCGCCACACGCGCTCGGCCGAGGCCGCGCGACTCGTCGATCGCTGGCGGGCGTGGTGGCCCGACCTGCCATGGGAGCGTTGAGCGCGTAGGCTCTGCTCGTGCTCGCCGGGATCGTCTTCTGGGTTTCGCTCGTCGCGCTCGTCTGGGTGTACGTCGGGTACCCCGTGACGGTCGCGCTTCTCGCCCGGACTCGCCCGATCCGCCCGGAGCGCACGAACGAATCGCCGACGCTCACCATCGCGATCGCCGTCCACGACGAGGCCGACCACATCGCCGACCGGATCGAGGACGCGCTCGCCCAGGCCGACAGCGGCGCCCGGATCGAGGAGGTGCTCGTCGGCTCGGACGGGTCGACCGACGAGACCGAGGCCATCGTGACGGCCATGGCGCTCCAGGACCCCCAGGTCCGGCTGCTGACACTGCCGCGCGGAGGCCAGACGGCGACCCAGGCCGCGCTTTTCGATGCGGCCCGCGGCGACGTCGTGGTCCTGACCGATGCGGAGACCCGCTTCGGGCCCGGCTGCCTCGCTGCACTGGCCGAGGCGCTGCGCGACCCGCGCGTGGGCTGCGCGACCGGGCGCCTCGAATGGCGCGATGAGCGCGCGACGGCGACCTCGACCCAGGAGGGGCTGTACTGGCGCTACGAGCGACGGGTCCGCGAGTTGGAGAGCCGGGCCGGTGTGCTGACCGCGGTGACGGGCGCGCTGCTGGCGGTCCGTCGGGTCATGTACCGGCCGGTGCCGCTGACTGCGTCGATGGATCACCTGCTGCCGCTCTACGTCCGCGAGGTGGGCGGCCTCGTCGTCTACGTCCCAGGCGCGATCGCCACGGACCGCCCCATCAGCGGCCTGCGCGAGCAGTTCCGCAATCGCACGCGGACCGCGACGCGCGGCATCCGGGCGAACCTCTCGATGGTCGGCAAGCTCGCCCCGTGGCGTCATCCGGGCCCGGCGCTCGCGATCTGGTCGCACAAGCTGCTGCGCTGGGCGACGCCCTGGTTCGTCGCGCTCGTGGCGATCTCCGGGCTGTGGCTGGGGACGCTCGGCGGCTGGCCCGGCTACCTCGCGGCCCCGATCGCGGTCGTCATCGGGGCGCTGCTGGCAGGTCTGGCGCATCTGATCATCGCCGCCGGCCGGCGACCGCCACGGATCGTGGCGTTCGCGCGCTCGTTCGCCGTCGTGAACACCGCGTTCGCGCTGGGCTGGCTCAACGTCCTTCGCGGTCGGGAGATCGAGGTGTGGCACCGCGCGGAGTTCCGGATCGAGGGCTGAGGCGGCGGCGTCAGTGGACGCGGCGCGGGCTGTCTCCCGGGCCGGCGCGAAACCGACCACCTGGCCGGCCGCCTGAACGTATATGAAGAGCCATCCAGGCCCGTGGGAGGGCACAGCGGCCACGGTAGCCCTCGCGAGCCCGACCGAGACCGCCCAGCGAACGCACGAGGGGATGAACAGAACGGCCAGGAGTCGGACTTTGGTCCGACGATCCGCGTCGGCGAAGAAGCCGGCGAACGTCCGGCCAGCATGGAAATGGATGCGGATGGTCTCATCGACGCCGAGCACCTGGTCATGGATGACGCGAATCGTGTCGTCAATGATAAGAGCGAGCCGCCGGATCCCTTGAGCGCACGCTGATGCAGAAATCTAGCGCTCCAAGACCATCGAAGTCATCGATGCTGCTGGCGCCATCTCGCTTGTACGACACGTTGACGGCGCCGGCGATGCGGCGTGCCGGTCCGCTCGCGATGGGCGACGCAACCACCGTCTGGACGACGAGGAAGCTGGCCCAGTCGACCATCGAATCGTGGCTCCGTTCTCGACGGACCCACCGATCGCGACGGCTTCCGGGTGTCGACGCGTGCTGGCCAGGACGCGTCCCCCAATCGGGCGGGACGCGACAGTGGTCCTCCGTTATCGCGACGATCGGGCCCGATGCGAGTCGATACGCGACGTCGCGTAGCTGGAAGACAGACGATCCGGGGATGACTATCCAGGTCGTCGTCTGGCCGAGGACCCCCAATGGCGGCGCCGCGTGGCCGCTGCCGTCGGCGACGAAGACTTCGCCTCCCGCTCTGCGTGCCGCGACCTGGACTGACTCTAGTTCGCCTTGATCGCGGGCCACCCTTGGATCGAATGCCGATCGTGAGCGTGATCGCCGGCGGCGCGGCGCGACGATGGTTGTGCCAACTATCAGTCGCGAGCGTAGTGCTATCGGGAGACGCCCGCGGGCCGTGGAGGAAGCGGCGCTACAAGCAAGTGTCGGTAGAGGGCTTGATCTCCCACGGAGCCTCCATTCGAGCGGTCCATCGCCCGCGCAGGGCGGTCCGCGACCTCCTCGCTCGATAAGTCGACGCTACTCGCGAGCACCGCCGTGATAACACCGGGTGCGGTGGATTGCGAAAGTCGACCACTGCCCCCTGAAGGCCAGGCCCGAGGATTTCTCGATGTGTCGGCAGGTCACTGGCGAGGACCCGACAGCCCGCGGCCAGGGCCTCTACCAGGGCCAGACCGAACCCCTCGAAGCGGCTTGGGAAGCAGACCAATGCGGCGGATGCGAGCATCTCGTCGAGCGTGTCGTCATCGACAGGGCCAGCCAGTGAACGCGATCGGCGAGCCCCAGGTCTGTCGTCGCAAGACGGAGGTTCGCGAGTAATTCCTCAGGTCGGACGATGACATCCAGCTGCATGGCACGTCAACGGCCTCAAGGGCGCGATGAAGATCGGCGTGGCCTTTGTGCTGGTGATCTTCCGAACACGAGGATGTGGCCCGGCACAGGTCGTGGCGTCAACGAGAGGAATCGCCCGATCTCGATGCCGTTCAGCAGCAACTCGATCCGGTCGTCGCGAACGCGGCAAGCGTTCCGAAGGATGTCCCGGTCTGACTCGCTGTCGGCGATCACCGTCGAGGTCAGGTGTTGGTAGATCGGACCGTAGTAGTAGCGCAACAGGATGGCCTTGAGGCGCCGCAAAACCTCGGTGTGCAGGATGAGTCCGTGAGTATGGGCGATGAGCGGTCGAGATGTGAACGTCCGTATCGCGATCGCCGCTTCGAAGAGGAACCTCGGGTCATGATGATGAACGACGTCTGCCTGGGCCAGCATCCGGAGGGTTCGACCTGGAGCTTCCGCAAGGAACTGCTTCCGCTGACCACCGATCGCCGCGACGCGGACGATCCGGACCGGACCATCCATGTCGCGATGTGGCAATCGGTCGGGAACGATATTCAGCACATCGCGATCGATGGTCAGTACAGTTACTTGGTGTCCCAGCGTGGCCTGCTTACTGGCAAGGTCACGGACATATCGCTCGACGCCGCCACGGAACGGGCGATAGCGCTTGCTGACATGAAGGATCTTCAAGTTGTCGATGCCTCGGGACGTCGCCTGGGCCGAGCCTCGGACTGTCAGGATCGGCCTCCTGTCGGTCCACGATATCTCGTTTGAGGCCACGGTCGAATGTGTGATCGCCCTCGCGAGATCGCGTGCCGGGGGATACGTCGTGACGCCGAACGTCGACTACGTCGTCAGGTCGAATGCTGACTCCGCGTTTCGGGGCGCAATCAACGGCGGCTTCCTCCGGGTTCCTGATGGCATGTGGATCGTCTATGCGAGCAGGCTCGCCGGCACTCCGCTTCATGGGACGGTGACCGGTCGTCTCCTGCTGCTGGCCATCGCCGAACGTGCCGCTGACGAGGGCCTACCGATCGGCCTCTATGGCGCTGGACCTGGCATCGCCGAGGCCGTCCGGGATCGGCTACGAGCGGAACATGCCGGACTCGATGTCGTGGCCGCCGTGGAACCCCCGCACCTTCTGCGGATTGGTTCAGACGAGGATCGCGAGGGCGTCAGTCGGCTCATGGAACACGCACCGGCCATCGTGCTGGTCGCGCTCGGTGCCCGAAGCAGGAGCTGTGGATGCAGGAGCACGGCGCGGCGTTGCATGGGGCGGTCGCGGTCGGCGTTGGGGCCGCCTTCGATATCTACGCCGGGCGCTCCGCGAGGCGCCGAGGTGGATGACGCGAACCGGTTTTGAGTGGCTCTTTCGACTCGCCCAGGAACCGCGTCGGCTCAGTCGCCGATAGCTGATCGATGACCCGTGGATCGTCTGGTGGGCCATCCGACAACGGGCAAGGATGAGCAGGTGAACGCTCAAGGCGAACCGGACGTCTTGTCGTCCTCGACGGTATCCTGACGCCCACGTGACGCACCAAGCAGGATCGACGAGCTGGCCGACACTCCGACGACCGCGCCAACGAGGGCCTCGCGATGACACAGCCGGAAGCCGACTAGCCATGTTCACAACGGCGTTTCTCGCAGCCTTCGTGATCTGGCTACCACTGCAGACCCCGATCGACGTCTTCCTTTATCAATACGCAGGGGCCTCGGTTGACCTGGCGCGCGCCGTCCTCCTGCTCAAGGACTTTGCCGTCGCCCTCGCCTGGTGGTGCTGCTTGTTTCCGCTGGACGCGCGATGCGCCTTCGGTGGTTCGACGTCGCCGCACTGGCTATCTCGTGGTCGTATGCGTGTACTCGGTGCTGCGGATCGCACTCGGGACCGATCTGCCGCTGATCGCGATCGTCGCATCGGCCGCGAGTTCATCGTCCCGGTCGAGCTGTCCTCCTCGGGCGACTGGCGATCGCCGCGGGGGTCGACCTCTGGTTCATGGTCAGATCCTGCTTGGCAGCGCCGCCGTCGCCGCGGCTGCCACAGTGCTGCTCTACTTCGTGCCGGCCACGTTCTGGAACTCGACCATGGACCTCGTTCGGTTTGAACGGGAAGTCCAAGGGATCAGCAATGCCGTCTCGCTCTGGGATATCGGTCTGCTCGGGCAGTTCGGCGTGGGGATCGGCGGGACGTTCAGTCGCGCGATCGGCCCGTTCACGCACCCGGTGGGCACGGCTCACTACTTCGTCATGCCTCTCGTGATCGCCGCCGCCGCGGCGATGCATTTCTGGAATGAGCAGAGCAAGGCCGCCTCGAGATCGTATCTGCTGTTGGTGGCGCTGTTCGCGGTCGCCGTCGTCACGCCGATCTCACGCGGCAGCTGGTTCGCGGCGGGGGTAGCCCTGGTCCTACTGGCGGTCCTGTATCGTCGGATCTGAGTCACGTTCGCCGTGCTCGCGTTCGTTGGGCTGTTCGTCGCCCTGGTACCTCCGTTCAGCGACTCGATCACCTCGGCTCTGAGTCGCACCGATTTGTCCGTCAAGGGCCACGAGTTGGCCATCGAACGAGGGAGCACAGGTGGTCGTCGACGAACCCAGGAATCGGCCTCGGAAGGCGGACCACTAGGGAGAGTTGTGAAAGAGGGTGGTGTGAGTCCTCGGCGAGGTGGAGAGAATGTAATGGCGCTGCTGGTGAGAGTGGGCGTGGGATTTTTTAGTGGTGTGGTGAGAGGCCCCACGATCGCTACACAGCGTTAGTGACGAGCGCTCGGATGACTCGGATTGTGTGGGTGTAAGGTGTGGGATATTCAGCTAGGTGATGAGGGTTGCTTGATGAGGTTAAGAGTCTGAGATTCTGGCTCTATGTGGACTCGCGTTGGCGTTCGTCTCAGGCGGTTGATGCTTGATCATGGATCGCGTTCGTCTCTAGGCCGCGGAAACAACGGCGAAAGGCCGACGCCTCGTAGAGGGACACATACGGGCAGACGACACGCGCCTGGCCAAGAGGGCCTGCTGAGCGGCTACAGCGTCGTCGGGACGACCCACAGTTCCACCACGACCGTTGACGGCATCAACCGCCTCGTCGACCTCGGCTGGTGCAGGGAGATCTGATGGACCAGGCGTCCATCGTGGCGGCGCTCACCACCATCGAGCCCGACGACGTCTACAACCTGGCAGCGCAGAGTTTCGTGACGGCGTGAACCATCCGCGGCTGGCCAACGATGACGAGCTGGAGATCACGCATGTCACCCAAGCGACGCCGCGGCAACGGCCCGGACCAGGCTCCGAGGGAGATTTTCGGGAAGGTCCGCGAGGTCCCCCAGACGGAGGTGACACCGTGCCATCCGCGCGCCAACGGGTGGCCAAGGCGTATGGCCACTTCCTGACGGTCAACTACCGCGAAAGCTACGGCATGTTTGCGGTGTCGGGGATCCTGTTCAACCACGAGTCTCCCCGGCGAGGACAGGAGCTGGAGTCAAGGAAGGTGACCGATGGGGCCGCGCATCGCGTTGGGCCTGGCGGACACCCTGCCGATGGGAACCTCGATGTGGAGCGCGACTGGGTCGCCGGCGAGAGCCGGACGAATGGGCCCTCTCCGAGACGAGCCGAGACTGTCAAGTGCCGGCGTGACCTCTCGACGGCTGCCAATGGGCGCCATCGGTCGGCAACCGCGATCGGCGTGACGAACACCAGGGCCGGATCGAGTCCATATCGTCGATCGAGCAAGGCACGCTCCGTCCTCGACTGGCAAACGACCGTCTCATTCGAGGACATGATCCAAGGGATGGTCGACGCGGATGTCGCCCGGCATGAGGCGCGTATCCGCGCCGCGCGCGAGGTAGTGTCGACACCCCCGCGGTGAGGGTCCTCGTCACTGGTGCCACCGGCTTCGCGGGCAAATGGCTCGTCAATGAGTTGCGTACAGCTGGCCACGAACCCATCGGCTCCCGACCCGGGTAAAACTGGAGATCGTCGACGCCCGCCGACGACGGACAGATCACCTCCGAACCGAGCGATCATCCGCAAGCGCGATTCAAAGGTCAGGCGCCGGGATCTGAGGAAGATGCCGGGGACGTCCTCGAATGAGAACGTCGTCCGGACCGCCCATCCGGTCGCAAGGCGATCCCCTTGTTGGTGGCGAGTTCGTCGGGGTTTATGACCACGCGGCGATGTCGGAGGGGCCACTGACCGAAGATCTCCCCATTGCTCACCCATGGGAGTGCCTACGCCCTATCGAAGCGCGAGGCCGAGTCGGTCGCCGTGGCGGCACAGGCCGACGGTCAGCCGATCGTGATCACGCGTGCGTTAAGCACACGGGCCCTGGACAACAAATGGACTTCGCGGTGCCGCATTGTGTGAGACATCGAGGCCGGGCGAGGCGAGTCACGATCGTTGAGCCGGCAAAGGGTGGCGCGACATATTGGAGGTGGATAGTGGAGTAGGTTATGAGGGTTGGCCAGTGGCTCGATCCGATTGGCACCTCAACATCGCGACCGGTCGAAGCGTCCACGCGGGAGGAGATCGACGCGCGCTCGCCGGACAGCGATCAGTATCGTGACTCGTCACTCGTGGGCCAGACGATCCGCCACTCATCGTCGGCGACGCTGGCGTTCTTCGAGCGACGACAGGGTGGGCGCCGACTTGGGCACTGGATGTGACGCTCGCGGACATACTCGCGACGATGATGGCGGAGCGGGGGTAAGGGGGTAGCTCCAGCGGGATGCGCAGAAAGGGCGATGCGAACCTTGATCGCCTCAACGGCCTGATCCGATAGCAGCCGCCGTAGGACCTGCCAGCGCGTCGTCGAAGGAAACGTCTGGTCCCAGTAACTGTCGGATATAGGCGTTGTTGGCCACGGTCCTGCCGATCTGCCATGAATCGAGCATGCCGCGGAGCGTCGCGATCGCGGCCTGGCGATCAGTGTCCGTCTCCTGGTCGTCGGCATCGATGAGATCGATGCCGCGCGCCGACCTCAGCATTCGTGAAGGAGCGGATCGCATGACCCGGACGACGCTCAATCGCGTCGGACGCCCATCTGTCGAAAACACGAGCGGGTCCGGAGGGAGATCAGCTAGCGCGATCGTCATAGGCTGACGAGATAGATCTCGTTCACTGTGCTCCACCGATCGGCGACGGATCGTGAGGCTCACGTGCTCCCGTCGAAGGCGATCGCGGAGTCGTTCGCCTTCGGGTGCGGGAATAACGCGTCCCAATAGGCTCGATCAGGTCGCCGTGCAACCGGCCCCTCGACTAGCACGAGGTGCGACGGCACCTCCGAGGTATGCCTGGCGACACGTCCAAGGCTCGCGACCTCGCGACCGGTGACGGAGCGGAACCACGGGACTGGATCGTCTCCCCAGAGACGCGTCTTGGAGCGGCCACATGCCCCGACATCGGCTGCATCAGGAACTTCGGCGATGATCCGTCCACTCATCCGAGACAGATCTGCGTAGCACCGCCGACGGGTCGTCCACCCAATGGAGCACAGCAGCAGCAACGTGAGGTCCAGCCAGTCGCACGTCCGGACCCAAGCACTCGGTCAAGCGCGCGTCGACACTTCCGCGAACGAGGCACAAGCGATTCGTGTGATGGGAGGCTGCGATCTGCCGCTGACGCTCTGCGATCGCAGCGTCGGACTCGATCGAGACGACAGCAAGATCTGGCTTGGTCGCGATCGCGCGAAGGCCGTAGTAGCCAAGATTGCTCCCGACATCGACCATGATCCCGCTGTCCGGCACGTGTGGTGCTATGAGTTCCCAGCGCTCGGCACAGTCGCGTTCACCGGGCTCGATCCGGTCCGGCAGGTAAGCCTCTTGGTATCGCAACATGTCGCGCGAGTACTCCTCCAACCTCACTCGGATCTGCCGAGCTTCTGATCGACCCGTAGGGTACCGGGCTGGCTCGCCGACGCGCCTTAACGGGCGATCTGCGCAGCTCAGCGCAGCCAGGTCTTGAGCATCACCCGCAGGAACCCCAGCCCGTAACGCAGGTCGGTCCCCTTCTTCGAGTTGCCGGCCGTCCGACGGCGGATGGTGACCGGCACGTCGACCACCCGCAGGCCGGCGCGTGCCGCGCCCAGCAGCAGCTCCGGGTTGTGGAACTGGTCCTCCGTGAACGCGATCTCGGCCAGCCGCGACGCCCGGATGGCTCGGTAGCCGTTGGCGATGTCGCTGACCTCGGTCCCACCGATCAGGTTGATGAGGCGCGTGTACACGGTGATGCCCGCGTCGCGCGCCTTCGAGGCATCGGCACTCTCGCCCTCGGCCATGCGCCGCGACCCGACCACGAAGTCCGCCTCGTCGCGCACGATCGGCTCGACCAGGCGCTCCATCTGGGCCGGATCGTGCTGGCCGTCGGCATCGAGGGTGACGACGACTTCCACACCGAGCCGCTCGGCGACCAGATAGCCGGTCTGGAGCGCGGCGCCTTGGCCGCTGTTGACCGGGTGACTGACGACGTGGGCGCCCTTGGCCCGGGCGACGTCCGCCGTCCCGTCGCGGGAGCCGTCGTCGATCACCAGGACGTGCGTGGCGAGACCGGCGACCTGGGCGGGGATCTCGGCCAGGACCGCCGGCAGGCTGCCGGCCTCGTCGAGCGCGGGGATGCACACGAGGACGCCACCCCATGTCTCGCCCCGCGACGCCTCGAGCTGGGCTGCCGAGAGGGCCCGAACGAGCCGGCTCACCCGCTGATTGGCGCGATCCGCTCGCCCGAGGGCGTAGAACAGCAGGAGATAGGCGATGGCGACCGAGATCACGAGGACGGTGACCAGCCGACCGAGGGGCTCGCCCGAGAGGCCGAGCACGTCCTGGATAGGGCGGACCAGGTCCGGGAACAGGGCGACGGCGAAGAGGCCGAGCCCGACGACGAGCAGTCCGGTCGCGGGAACCCGGCTGCCGGCCCCGCGGCGTCGGAGGCGCCCCATCGCCACGAGCACGAGCACGATGGCGAAGACCAGACCGACGATGCGCAGGAGGCTGATCGGCATGCTCGGCCAGTGTAGCGCCAGCCCGGGTGCGAGCCGACGCGGACTCGACCCGGTCTAGCTCGGCGGCACCTCCGGCTCGGCGCGGCGCCGGCGGCGCCACGGCACGACCAACAGCACGACAAGAACGACGCCCACCGCGATGACGATGGCGCTCCGCGCGATGTCGACGACCGGCCGGAGATCGTCAGTGACGGCGTTGGCGGTGACGGGCTGTGGCACCTCGAACAGCGCGATCCCGGCCGCTGACCACACGCGCGTCAGGCCGGCGTTCGCCTCGACCGTCCCCACGCTGCCGCCGAGCGTGCCGGTCGTCCCGAGCACCGCGGGATCGTCCACCGCGAGCACCCAGCGGACCCCGAGCCGGTCGAGCAGCGCCCGTGACGTCGGCTGCACGAACCACTCGTGGGCCTCGAGCAGGAGCTGGTTCGCCGACTCGAGGAACTCCGCGTCCTCGATCAGCGGCTGGCGTCCCTCGAGCGGGACCTCCAGCCCGGAGAACGACTCGATCGTGCCGGTCGTGAGGGCGTTCGCGAGGACCACATCCCCGCTCGACCCCGTCGTCCGGAGCGCCTCGAGGGCGGCCTGGCCGTCGGGCGGGAGCCGGAGCTCGGCGGCGTAGCGGGTGGTGGCGACGGGCACCAGCCAGACGACCCCGACCAGGGCGGCGACGAGCGGCAGGGACCGCGGGATCCGGACCTCCGCCAGCCACGACCAGACACGGAGATAGCCCGCGATCGCGAACGTCATCCCCATGCCGGCCAGCAGCGGCAGGTACTGGCCGAAGCGGACGAGACCCGTCCAGCGCGGGACATACGTCTCAAAGGCGAGGGCGAAGAAGGCGATCCCGGCCCCGACCAGTGCGCCGGAGCCGACGAGTCCCAGCACGCCGCCCCGAGTCCGCCGGCCACCGAGGCCAGCCAGGAAGAGCGCCCCGATCGCGCCCAGCGGGATCAGCCACCAGCCGAACGCCGACGCCACCCGGATCCCGGCCCACGGCGAGGTGACGCCGCCCGCCAGCGGTCGCGCGGGTGGCAGCGGTTCGGGCACCGTGAAGACCCCGGTGCTGCGCAGGAAGAAGGTCCAGGTCGGGTCCGGACCGGTCGCCGTGCCCGGATTGAGGGCGCCGCCTGCCGCCGCCGCCCGACCCTGCAGGGCGACGCCCATGACGACGCTGATCAGAAGCCCGAGCAGCGCCGCGCGAATCAGCCACGCCGGCCCGCTCGATGCGCCGGTCGCGGGCGACCAGCCACTCTGCGGCCCCGAACGCGGCGACCACGAGCCCCATCACGGTCGCGGCGATCGCGTGGACGGACAGGCCCATGCCCAGGCACGCGCCGGCGAGCAGGACCCACGACCGGCGGCCGCTGCGCACGCCGCGCACCACGAGCCACAGGGCGGCGAGCCCGAGGACGATCCCGAGCGCCTCGGGCTTGTAGGCATCGAACTTGGCGAGATAGAACGTCGTGCCCGCGATCAACGCCGTCCCGATCAGGCCGGCGGGACGCCCGAGCCACAGCCGCAGGACCGCGAAGATGAGTAGGACCCCGAGCAGGGTCACCGGGACGCGCCAGGCGGCAAGGGCGTCCGCACGGGGCACGAAGTCGAGAGCCGAGAGGAACGCCTGGCTGTCGATGTTGAAGACGAGATAGTCGGGCAGCCAGCGGATGGCGCGGCCCCACTCCGCGACCGAGGCCGGGATCCCGCCGGCACCCTCGAGCTGGCTGCCGAGCCCGGCGTAATACCACTGGAGCGTGTCCGAGGGCGGCCAGCCGGCCCAGCCGATCGCCGCAGCCCAGGGCACCGTGAGAGCCGGCCGCCCAGCCGACCGTCGCGAGCTCGCGTCTCGACTCGCGCACCCAGACGACCGCGATCGGCAGGCTGGTGACCGCGAGGAAGACGGCGATGATGGCGACGACCAGACCGGAGAACAGCCCGAGCGCGACCAGGAGCGCCGCCGATGCCGGCGACGAGCATCTGCGAGACGACGACCGCGAGGATCAGCCGTGGGACGAAGGCGCGCGCGTCGCCGGCCAGCCGGTCGGCGATCCGGATGCCGGGCAGCACCAGCAAGGCGCCGAAGACGACGATCGCCAGCGTCGAGAGGCCGACGGCCCGCAGCAGCTCGATCATGGCGTCGGACACAGGGTGCCTGGTTCGAAGCGGACCGGGCCGTGGTCGACCGGGAGCGTCACGCCCGGGAGCGGCTCGAACGCGGTGACGCGCAGCAGGTCCACGTCGCTGAGCCCCCGGATCGTGACGTCGTCGCCGACGCCATCGACCGGGACGACGACCCGGGCCCAGCCGGGCTCGAGGCCCTCACCGAACGCCACCGGCGCGGCGCCGGCCCCGGTGTCGATCTCGATCAATGGCGCCGTGGTGGTCGCGCTTGGAACACCCGGCCGCGGGACCGGCACGACGATCTCGACGGCCAGGAGGCGCGCGTCAGGGGCACGGAATGTCGGCTTCCAGTGGCTGCCTGGCGTCATGTGCAGGACGTCGTAGCCGCCACGATCGAAGTAGGTGATCCCACCCCCGAGATCGCGCTGGATGGTCTCCGCGCTTCGGTCGCGCGGATCGACCCGGTACGGCGACGCCGGCGAGACGTCGTGGAGCCCGACAAGTCCGTCCTCGATGTCGAGGAGGATCGAGCGACCATCGAACGCCCGCGTGAAGTCGCAGATCGTTGGCAGCCCGCCCTCGAAGGCGATCTCCTGGGCGCGCAGGCGATCGAGATACGACACGCCGGTCAGGCGCTCCGGGTCGAAGCCAAGCTTGAACGGGCCGGGCAGCCAGAGGCTTGCGACCTGGGCGCCCGAGAACGACCAGACCCATGCCGCATATGCGTCATAGGTGATCGCGACGTGATGGCCGTCGGCACGGACCCGTCGCGTCAGGTCGCTGAAGATCGGGTCCCACGCGTTCGCATCGAACACCCGCCCGCCCGCCCGGCCTGGCTCCCAGGCGTCCCGGACGAGCCGGACCGACGCCACGGTGCCCGGCACGGAGGCCAGGACGACGACCGCGACGAGGGCCACGACGGCCACCACCGAGCGCAGCCGCGAAGCGATCAGGGCGAGCGTCGCGGCGGCCACGACGATCAGCGGGATCGAGACCAGCAGCCAGATCCGGCGCTCCGAGACGAGGTCCGACCCGTCCACGAGCCGATCGACGATGACGAGCGGCAGGAACGCCACGATCCAGACCAGGAAGATCGGGAGGCGACCGGGCAGCGGCCGTCGGGCCGCCATGACCGCGAGACCGAGCAGCGCGAAGATCGCCACGACGCCGAACGCCATCACGGCGTCGCCCAGTCCGAGTCGGAGTGGCGGCGACCCCGGATACCCGCCGAGCAGGAGCGCCCCGGACTCGATGGTCGCGACGACCCGTGGGATCCACCACCACGCGCTGATCGCGAGGGCGATGAGG
Organism: uncultured Chloroflexia bacterium; assembly: GCA_963767165.1. GTDB lineage: Bacteria > Chloroflexota > Limnocylindria > Limnocylindrales > CSP1-4 > SPCO01. The sequence continues at coordinate 677,940 of CAVYCV010000001.1, forward strand.
CCAGAGCCGGCGAGTTCGACGATGGGGCGCGGCGTGCGGCCGCGAACGGCCCCGACGAGGGCCCACACGCCCAGGAGCCAGCTCGCAAGCAGCGCGATCTGGAGGTGGACGAGGACGATCCCGCCGAGCGCCAGGCCGACGCCGACGACGCGCTCGCGACTCGAGCGCGAAAGCGCGAACCCGACCGCGACGACCAGGAACACGAGCGCGAGGTCCCGCGGGTAGACCGGGAACCCGTTCTGCGCCGACGCGAGAGGACTGTCGACCCAGACCAGGACGCGATTGGTGAACGGGGCGGCCGTGACGGCCAGCAGCACGAAGAGCGCGGTGGCCAAGGGTCGGTCGGGCCAGATGCGGCGCCCGGTCCACCAGCACGCGAGCGGCCAGAGCAGGGCAAGCCCCCAGGAGCCGACGCTCAGGACCTGGTCGAAGGAGAGGCCCAGCAGTCCGGCCAGGCCGCCGAAGACCATCGGGTAGAGCCCGGCGTAGTAGCTGAGCAGGCCGACGAAGGGGCCTTCGCCCTGCCAGGCGGCGCCCTGCATCGTGTACGCGACGCCGCGGTGGTAGGCGATGTCGCCGACGATCCAGCTCGAGATCTGGAAGACGTTCGACCCGATGACCACCGCCCAGACCAGGGAGAAGGCGAGCAGACCGTTCGCCAGCCGGCGTTCCTGGCCCTCAGGCATCCTCGCGGACCGTTGGCATGGGTGGCCTCGACAATGCGAGGCCGGTCCCGGCCATCACCATCGCCGGGATCGTCACCTGGTTGAACAGGAAGACGTTGTTGAACGTCGCCGCGATCGCCAGGGACAGGAACGCCCCGAACAGTCCGGCCCCCAGCCAGCCGGTGGCCCCCGCTCAGCCGCATCGCGGTCGCGCCCAGCCAGGACAGAGCCCAGGAGCCCGACGAGGACCCCGTGCTCAGCGAAGAACCGCAGCCACTCGTTGTGGGGCGCATTGAGGATCGGGATCGCCGTACTGGACTGATAGCTGGCGGTAGGCTCGATAGCCCTGTCCGAGGAGCGGCTCATCGATGAACATCCGGCCGGCCGCCGCCCAGGCGCCCAGCCGCTGCTGATCGCTCGCGATGAGGATCTGCCCGGGCTGCACGGCGCTGCCGGGCCCGAGCGCCTGGGCGCGCAGCGAGAGGTAGAAGGGGACGAGCGCGACGCCGACGACGACGCCGACGACGAGCAGGGCGATCCCAAGCCTCCGCCCGATGCGCCAGCCGACGACGACTGCGAGCGCCTAGAGGGCGATGAACACGGCCCGGTTGTACGTCAGGTAGGCGGCCACCAGGAGCGGGGCCGCGAGGGCGGCAGCCGCGACACGAATCCGGGAGTCGGGACCGAGGAAGACCGCCGCCAGGTAGACACAGGCCGGCAGCATCACGAGGGCAGCGGTCGAGGTCGGCGAGCGGATGACGCCGGTCAGCCGACCCGCGGTGAACGGGCCGGCGGCGGCCCAGCCGACGACGCTCTCGCGGATCGCGGCATCCCCCCAATAGTCGGCGAGGCTGAAGAGGCCGGCGGCCGTGGTGGCGATCATCGCGGCGACGAGCGGGCCCCGGGCGCCGGATCGCGCGATCCAGACGGTGGCCACGAAGACCAGGAGCATCGTCGCCACACCCTGGATCCACGTGCCGGCGGCGAGCGTCGCAAAGTCGGTGCCCCAGCGATCGAGAGTGCGGATCAGGCCCAGGCCCGCAGTCACCAGCAGCAGCATGGCCAGCACGACCGGAGCGGACGGCCGGGTCCGCGCCGTGGGGATGACGAGCCAGCGCAGGCCGATCGCGAGCAGCAGCGCGACCGCGATGGCGGACTTCGAGCCCACCTCGCCGCTGACCGCGACGCCCTCGATGCCCTCGTTGAACGGCGCGATCGCGGCGAGGACCACGAGTCCGTTGGCGGGAGAAAGGAAGCACAAGGCCACGACCGCGTAGAGCCAGACGTTCATCTGGCTTCCGTTGGCCTCGATGGTCCTGAGGCCGAAGTAGACCCCGGTCAGGGCGATCGCCGACCACATCGGAAGGCGATAACGGCGCCCGGCGTCCATCGCGGTCTCGGCGATCACCCGGTAGAAGTCGATGACGCCGACGCTGGCGAGGGGGACGTCGCCGTTGGTCGAACGCTCGGCGGGCAGCTCCGAAGTCGACTGGAGCGGTGCGGTCTGGCCAGGCACGTCGGTCGGTACTATACCGGGACATGGTCTCCCGACTTCGGAGCCCGCTCGTGTGGGGCCCGATCTCCCTGGCGCTGTTCGCCATCGTCATCTGGCGATCGCGACTGTGGGAGTCGGGGACGGTGCTCACGACGATGGACCCGGCGCCGCTGCTCGCGGCCATCGTGCTGAGCCTTCTGCCACCGGTCCTGTGGGCGGTCCGATCTGCGGCGCTCCTGTCTGCCGCGGGCCACCCGGTGCCGATCCCGGCCCTCATCCCGATGACGACGTTCGCGAACACCATCAACAACCTGACGCCGGGCTCGGTCGGCGAGCTCGCCCGGCTGTACCTCCTGCGCGCCCACCACGGCGTCGACTACGCGACAGGCGGCGCGGTCATCCTGATCGAGCGGCTGGTCTCGATCGGGTACCTCGCGGTCAGTGGCGCGCTCGCCTGGCTTGCGGTCCAGTCGGCGCTCCCGACGTGGCTCATCCTCGTCGGCACCGTCGGCCTGGTCGCGAGTCCCGCGATCGCCTACCGGCTCGGGCTGCGGCCGATCGCCTGGTTCATCGCCTACCCGCTCCGACGCCTGGGTGGGAACCGCTGGCCAGGCGCCGTGGCCGGGCTCCTTCGCGCGGAGACCCTGACCGCTCGCCTGCTCATCGATCCGGTCGGCCTCCTGCGGTTCGCGGTCGTGACGGGGCTGGTCTTCGCGGTGGGCACGGCCCAGCTCATCCTCGTCGCGGCCGCGCTCGGCGTGACCATCGCCCCGCTCGCGGCGTGGGGCGCGCTCGGTCTCGCGATCACGGCTGGCGTCATCTCGTTCCTGCCGTTCGGGCTCGGCGCGGCGGACCTGGTCCTCGTCGCGTTGCTGGGCGTCCTCGGGATCGAACCTGCGACCGCGACCGCGATCGCCTTCGGCTACCGGCTCGTCAGCACTCTCCCGACGGCCCTGCTCGGGGTGGTGTCCTACGCGTGGCTGTCCGCCCGGCTCCCGGTGGGCGGCCTCGATGGCGCGGCCGATGCCGCCCGGTCCGGTCTCGGAGCCGTCGCGAGCCCGGATCCGGACGCCGTCCGATGACCGCTGGCGGCGTCCTCGGCACGGCGGCCGTCCTGCTCGGCTTCGCCGCGTCGGCCTGGCTCGTGTGGCCGGTGGTCACCCAGCGACGCCTCGGCGTCCTGCACCCGGTGATCGTCTGGCTCGGACTCGAGGCGTTCTTCTTCGGTGTCGGCTCGATCGCGCTCGCCCTCGGCGAGGACCGACCTGGCACCGCGCTCTACCTGGGCGCCTCCGTTCTCGCCGTCGCGGCCGGTGCGCGGCTGGCCAACCGGTACGGCCCGTTCGCGGGCGGCGCCCCGATCCCCGATCCGCCCGCCCGCCCCGAGCCGGAGACCGGCCGGCGGCGCTGGGTGCCGGTCGCCCTGGCCGTCGTCGCCCTCGCCCTGCTGACACCGACGTTCCTGGAGATCGGCGTGCCGCTCTTGTCGCACGATGCGACCGCGGCCCGGACCGCGTTGACCGGCGTCCCGATCCAGGTCTTCCGGGTGGCCGTCCCCGGCCTCGCCGCGGTGCTGCTGCTCGAGTGGCTGGCGGGTCGACCGGCGTGGGGCCGGCCCGCCGTGACGCTGGTCGTCATCGGGCTCCTGGTCGCGCTGACGATCGGCCTCGCGAGCCGATACCTCGTCATCGAGCTCGTGGCCTGCCTGGTCCTGGCGTGGCTGCTCACCGGCCGGGCGATCCCGGTCCGAGCGGCGGCGATCGCCGCGCTCGTCGGAGTGGTCGGGTTCGTGGCCATCGGCGTCCTGCGGGCACCACGCGACTTCGCCACGGACACCGCGGTCGTCGCTGCCCAGCGGACGATCAGCCGACTGTTCCTCGTCCAGCCGCGGACGCTCGACGCGCTCCAGGCGACGATCCCCGCCGAGGAGCCCTACTTCCTGGGCCTCACCTGGCTCCGCCGGGTCGGGCCGCTCGTGGGTCGCGACGACATCCCGAACCTCGGCTACTGGATCTACCCCAAGGTCGTCGACGAGGCGCAGGACGTTGCGGGCTACGCCGCGCCCGGGCTGATCGGCGAGGCGTGGGCCAACTTCGGCCCGGCCGGGATCGCGATCTTCGCCCTCTTCGGGATCGGCCTCGAGGCGCTCGCTGCCTGGGTCGCGATCCATCGCGCCAGGGTCGTGGACATCGCTGCCGCCGCCCTCGCGATCCTGTTCGTGGCCCGTACGCATGCCCTCGGCCTGCTCGGTGTCGGGCTCCTGCTGGCCCTCGTGGCAGGCTGGTGGGCCCTTGCCGGTGCACGGCTGCACAGGACCGAGGTACGGGCCGCGGCACCCGGTCAGGCCGTAGTCAGGGGTAACCTGGACCCGCGATGATGGGGCTCGGACTCATCCAAACACGCCTTTCACAGCGAAACGGAGCACTCCCCGCATGATCCGATCCACCACGCTGCGTCGCCTCGGCCCACGTTTTGCAACGGGGCTGCTGATGGCGTCTCTCGCGTTGGGGACCATCGGCGCCGCCGGAGCCTCCGCGGTCACCGGCTACTCGACCGCGACGCCGATGATCCTGTTCAACGTCCCGCCCGAGGACCTGATGGCGAACCGCCACGGGATCTGCAACGGCAAGTTCCAGTACGTCATCCGGACCGCCGGGGGCGTGGCCGGAGCCATCCGCTTCCTCGACGCCGCGCAGCACTGCGGCCTCAAGGCGATCCTGTTCTTCTCCGACACCGCCAACCACTCCACCGGCAAGGTCTACCCCTCCCGGGTGGCCGCACTGGTCAAGGGCGTCAAGAACCACCCGGCGCTCTACGGCTACCTGACCGTCAAGGAGCCGTCCTGGGTCCACATCTCCGGCGCGGAGATCCGCTCCCTGTACAGGGCCTTCAAGGCCGCCGACCCGAGCCGCCCGGTCGTGGCGCTGTTCGGCGACATCCCCCACTTCGGGGCGAAGGCCAATCCGTACACAGCCGGCATGGCCGACATCGTCATGGTCGACTGGTACCCCGTCGAGACCGCCAGGAACGGCTGCTCGCGGAGCGGCACGCACTACATCACCACCGGGCCGAAGTGGCTCAAGAAGGTCCACGCCAAGATCGCCGCGGTCACGCCTGGCACGCCGGCCTGGCTGATGATCCAGACGCACAAGTACCTCGCGCCGAGCTGCCACAAGAAGCAGCGCCCGACCGAGGCCCAGATGCGTCGTCAGGTCCGCGACGGCCTCCAATACCTCAAGGCCACGGGCATCGCGTTCCACACCTTCCGGAACACGAACTACTCCACCGACCTCCATCGCGACGCGAAGATGGTCAGCTGGATCAAGACCCTCAGCGGTCAGATCCACGCGGGCACCTTCCGCTAAGGGCTGACCGAGCGGCCTTCGGGCACGAGGCCGCTCTCGCCCGACCCCGAACCAAGACGCCGAGCCGGTTCCCCCGCTCGGCGTCTTCGTTCGCCCGCCAGCGCGCGATGGGATGATGATGTCGACGGCGGCCGTGCCGCCATCGACCCCGGCGAGCAGGAGGGATCACGTCCAGATGTCGACGACGGTGCGACTGACGATGGCGCAGGCCGTCGTGCGCTACCTGGGCCAGCAGCACACCGTCGCCGACGGCGAGCGGCGGCGGGCGATCCCGGCGATGCTCGGGATCTTCGGCCACGGCAACGTCGCCGGGCTCGGCCAGGCACTCGACGAGTTCCGTGCCGAGATGCCGTACATCCAGGGCCGCAACGAGCAGTCGCTGGTCCACGTCGCAAGCGCGTACGCGAAGGCCTCGCGCCGCAGGGCGCTGCTCGCGGTGACGGCCTCGATCGGACCGGGCGCCACGAACATGGTCACGGGCGCGGCGCTCGCGACGATCAACCGGTTGCCCGTCCTCCTCCTGCCCGGCGACACCTACGCGACGCGGCGCCAGGGACCGGTCCTCCAGCAGCTCGAGAACCCCTCGGGCGGCGACGTCAGCGTCAACGACACCTTCCGGCCCGTCGCGCGCTTCTTCGACCGGATCACCCGCCCGGAACAGCTCCTGACCGCCCTGCCGGAGGCGATGCGGGTCCTGACAAGCCCTTCCGAGACGGGCGCGGTCGTGATCGCGCTGCCCCAGGACATCCAGGCCGAGGCCCACGACTACCCCGCGGCCTTCCTCGCCCCTCGTGACTGGGTGATCGCCCGGCCGGCGCCGGACCCCGAGTCGGTTGCCGAGGTGGCCCGGATGCTGGCCGCGGCCGAGCGGCCGCTGATCATCGCGGGCGGCGGCGTCCACTACGCAGACGCGGGCGCGGCCCTCGCCGAGCTCGCCGCGGGCTTCAGCATCCCGGTCGTCGAGACGTTCGCGGGCAAGGGTGCCGTCGCGACCGGCGCCTGGTGGGGCATGGGCGGCATCGGGCTCGAAGGGAATCCGGCCGCGAACGCCCTCGCCGCGGAGGCCGACTTCGTCCTGCACGTCGGGACCCGGCTGACCGACTTCGCCACGGCCTCGCAGTCGATCTTCGCGAGCCCGGGGGTCCGCTTCGCCTCGGTCAACGTCACCGACCACGACGCCCGCAAGCAGGGCGCCGTGCCGATCGTCGCGGACGCCCGGCGCGCCTTGGAGGCGCTGCTGGCCGCCGGGCGCGAGGCGGGCGTCGGGCCGCGTCCCGCGTGGGAGGCTCGCGTCCGCGCGGTCAAGGACGCATGGCTGCCGGTCCGCGCCGCCGCGCTGGCGGCGCCCGCGTCAGACGCCACGGAACCGGCGGTACTGACCCAGGGCCAGCTGATCGGCACGTTGCAGGAGGCGGTCCGGCCCGGCGACACGATCATCGCCGCGGCGGGCGGGCCACCCGGCGACCTCCTCAAGGTATGGGACGCCACCGGCGGACGGACGTGCCACCTCGAGTTCGGATACTCGTGCATGGGCTACGAGCTGCCGGCCACGCTCGGTGTGCGGCTCGCCCAGCCCGACGGCGCGGTCATCGCGCTGATCGGCGACGGGACGTTCCTGATGCAACCCAGCGAGCTGGTCACCGCGCTCCAGGAGGGGCTCGCGGTGATCGTGGTGATCGCCGAGAACCACGGCTTCCAGGTCATCCGCCGCCTGCAGCTGATGCGCAACGGGGAGGGCTTCGGCAACGAGTTCCGGCGGCGCACGGGCCCGCTCGGCGAGGCGGCCCTCGACGGCGACTACCTCGAGCTCGACCTCGTGGCCGTGGCCAGCGGGCTCGGCGCCCACGCGACGCGGGCGACCACCGCGTCGGCCGTGCGGGTCGCCCTCGACGAGGCGCGCGCCCACCCCGGCCCGAGCGTCATCGTCGTCCCGACCGATCCGGACGTGAACCTGCCGTCCGCCGGCGTGTGGTGGGACGTCGCCTCGGCGGAGAGCTCGGACCGGGCCGCGGTCCAGGAGCGACGGCGCGAGTACGAGGCGGGGCTGGCCGGCCAGCGGTGGCACGGCTGACGGTCGTGGGGCGGCCGCCTCAGTAGATGGGCGGGCCCACGGTCGGGCCGGGCGCGGCCTGGCTCGGGGCGACCGATCCCGCGGGGGCGGTCGTCGCCGGCCACGTCCCGTACGGCCGCTCCTTCGGGAAGTTCCGCGCGATCCACGACTTGCACCTGGCATAGACGAGGTGATACGTGTAGCCGTGCGCCCGCACCGCGAACGTCTTCGGCCCGAACACAGCCCGCTTGGCCTTCTTGAGATCGACCTCGCGATAGAGCTTGAACAGGTCGTTCATGCGCGAGAGCGGCAGGTCGGTCCGGACGCTGTCGCGGGCGGCCCGGATGAGCTTCGGGAGGTCGTCGAGACCGCGCTTGCGCACCTTGTCGAACGCGGCCATCACGAGCAGCTGCTGCCGGCGCGCGCGACCGAAGTCGCTGTCGCCCTTCCGGCTGCGCGCGAAGATCAGCGCCCGCTGGGCGTTGAGGTGGCTCTTGCCGGCCGGCAGGCCCCAGCCCGCGTGTGGCCGTTCACCCAGTAGTAGGGGTCGTAGTACGACTTCTGCAGCGGACATCGACGCCGCCGACGGCGCTGATGAGCTCCGTGACGCCCTGGAAGCCGATGAACACGTAATTGTCGATCTCGATGTCGAACGCGCGCTCGAAGGCCGCCATGGTGTTCGCGGCGCCGCGGTTCGTCCGTGACTGCAGGTACTGGTAGAGGCCGTTGACCCTGGGCGCGTAGTTGCCGCGTCCGGGCAAGGGGAAGTCGACCACGTCGCGCGGGACGCTGAACGCCCCGGACTTGCCGGTCGTCGGGTCGACGGAGACGACCATCATCGCGTCGGTCCGGTTGCCCGGGTGGGCTGGCCGGTAGTCGGATCCGAGCAGGAGCACGGTCAGCCGGCCGTCGGTGCCCAGCAGCGGGTCGGCGACGTTCCCTGGGGACGGTTGGGCCGAGGCGCTCGCGGAGGGTCCCGTGCTCGGTGACGTCGAGGGCGATGGGCTCGGCGCGTCGGTCGGCAGCGCCGCGACCGGGGGCGGCGTCGGGGCCGGCGTGGCGCCCGGAGCCGAGTGCAACGCCGACCGTCACGACGACCAGCGTGACGACCAGGACGAGCGGCACCACGAGGCCGCCGATCGCCACGGCCCGGGCGGCGGATGACATGGCGGCCCAGGCAGCCGCGATTCTCCCCATGCACATGACCCTACCAGACCTCCCCGGAACGGACACCCGTACGATGGTCCCCACGCGTTCGAGGGGCCGGCTGCGACCGGGCAGTACAATCCGATGCGACTCACGCGCTCGTGGAGGACTCGGACCTGATCCGTCGTCACGCCGCGGCTCTGCATCTCGCCCTGATGCTCGCCGACGCGATCACCGCGATCGCGCTGTTCATCGGCCTGTCGATGGTCCGGTTCGGGCCCGATGCCTGGCAGGCGACCTGGGCGACGGCGGGGATCGACGGCCGGCTCGCCGCCCTGCTCTACGGCGTGGCGCTGGTCGCGGTCCTGTGGATCCAGGGCCTGTACCGCCTGCGCGTCCGCTGGTCCCGGCGGCGCGAGGCCCTCGACGTCCTGTTCGCGGTGCTGCTGCTCGCGGTCGTCGTGTTCACCGCGCTCTTCCTGTTCAAGCTCCCGAACGTCAGCCGGCTCTTCCTCGTGCTGCTCTTCCCGTCCCAGGCGCTGCTGACGATCGCCGGCCGGAACGTCATCCGGGTCATCTTCCTGAACATGCGGGCATCCGGGCCGCAACACCCGGTACATGCTCATCGTCGGCGCCAATCCGGCCGCCGAGACCTTCGCCGACCTGATGGCCCGCCACATCGAGCTCGGCCTGGAGCCGATCGGCTACCTGGTCGGCCCCGCGGACCAGGCGAGCGGCGACGTCGGCCGTGTCCGCCGGCCCGTCCTGGGCGATCTTCACGAGATCGAGGCGGTGCTCCACGGAGCGGTCGTCGACGAGGTCGCGATCTGCCTGGCAGCCGCGGACCGCGCCATGGTCGAACCGATCGCCCGCCTGTGCGAGGACGAGGGCCGGGTCGTGCGCATCCCGATGATCGAGCCCGGCCTGATGCTCCCCGGCGGCCGCCTCGAGGAGGTCGAGGGGGTCGCCGTCCTGTCACTCGTCTACGGGCCGGACCGGACGCTCGGGATGATCGCCAAGCGGGCGATCGACGTCCTGCTCGCGCTGGTCGGGCTGGTGATCCTGAGCCCGATCCTTGTGCTCGTGGCGCTGGCCATCCGCCTGCGCGACGGCGCACCTGTGTTCTTCCGCCAGGAGCGCGTGGGCCTGCATGGACGACCGTTCCGCGTCGTCAAGTTCCGCACGATGGTGCCCGACGCCGAGCAACAGCTGGGCGAGCTGGAGAGCCTCAATGAGATCCGCGGCCCTGCCTTCAAGCTGACCGACGACCCGCGCCTCACCCGGACGGGCGGCTGGCTTCGCCGCTCCAGCTTCGACGAGCTGCCCCAGCTCTGGAACGTCCTGCGCGGCGAGATGAGCCTGGTCGGACCACGCCCGCCGCTCCCGAGCGAGGTCCTCGACTATGACATCTGGCATCGGCGACGCCTCTCGATGCAGCCGGGCATCACCGGCCTCTGGCAGGTCGCGGCCCGCCGGGAGGCCGACTTCGACCGATGGGTGCGGCTCGATCTCGACTACATCGACCGCTGGTCGCTCTGGCTGGACCTCAAGATCATGGTCCGGACCATCCCGGCCGTCCTCGCGGGCGAGGGTCGCTGAGCGAGTGCCCTACGGCGCGGGTGACGGCGATGCGCCCGCGGCGACCGGCGGCACGTAGTAGCGGCTGTCCGTCGCCGAACAGCTCCACCGAGAGCTTGGCCAGCTTCTTCATGTCGAGCTTGAGAAGGTAGATCCCGCCGGTCGTGTCGAGCGGCGGCCGGGTCGTGATCGAGTTGAGGACCTTGCGGGTGATGTTCTTGTCGTCGACGCGCTGGGAGATCTCGAGCATGTCGCCCAGCCGGTCGGGCGGGAAGTTCGTCACCAGCGTGTTCTTGGCATCGTTGAGGATGTCGGGCAGCTTGGGGAGCATGGCGGGGTCGGTCAGCTTCTCCTCGAGCGCCACGAGCAGCTGCTGCTGGCGCCGGGCGCGCGAGAAGTCGCTGTCGCCGGCGCCCTTGCGCGAACGGACATAGGCGAGGGCGGTCTCGCCGTCGAGCTTGTGCTTGCCCTTCGAGAGATGGAACCCGACGCGCTTCTCGGTCCAGCCACCGTAGAAGGGGTCGTCGATGGCCCGCGGGTTGTCGATCGTGACCCCGCCGACCCGGTCGATCATCTTCGAGAACCCCTCGAGGTCCACCGCCGCGTAGTAATGGATGGGGATGCCCAGGAGGAAGCCGAGCTCCTTGACGAGCGTCGGGAGACCGCCGTCGGGGAACTCCTTTTTGTGGTTGTTCGCGTAGGTCATGAGCCCGTTGATCTTGCCCACGAAGGTCTTGCCGTTCGACAGCGGGAAGCGTGCGATGTCGCGTGGGAAGCTGACCATCGCGACCTTGCCGGTCTCCGGATCGACGCTCACGACCATGAGCGTGTCGGTCAGGGCGTGGTTTCGCGTCTCAGAGGAGTCGATGCCGGTCAGCAGGAAGTTGATGCGCAATTCGCGGGTCTGCGGGGTCGCCGCGGGCGTCGCGACGTAGTCCTCGGTCGGGCTGCTCGCGCTCGGCTGGACGGACAGGTCGGGCCCCTGCTGGGCCACGAAGATGTGCGAGCCCGCGTCGTAGAACGACCACGCCCAGCTGGCCGCCACGCCGTGAACGACCACCACGACGAGGGCCAGGCCCGCGAACGTGGCGATGGGCACCGGGCGCCGCCACGAGCGGTCACGCTCGGTGCTGGTCAGGGCGTCGCCCATCGAGATGAGGCGCCACAGGCATAGGAGCCCGATCAGGATCAGGATCGTGAGGGCGGTCGAGGGCGTGAACAGGCTGACCACGACGTTGGCAGCGCCACCCATGGCCTGGACGAGCACCACAAGCGCCACGGCCGCGACGGGCAGGGCGAAGATGACGGCGCTCCGTCCGGACCCGGCATACCACTGTCCGAGACCGGGCCACAGGAAGGAGAGGAAGGTTGCGAGGGTCGGGGACCGGCGTTGCCGACCCCCCGTTTCTCGGTCACGCAAAGCGGCGCGAGTCTAGCATGGGATGCCCGTTCGGCCCGTGCGTGAGGCCCCGGTCACATCATGACGAGGCCACCGTCGACGGCCAGGACCTGGCCCGTGATGAACGCCGCGTCGTCGGAGGCGAGGAACGCAACCGCATTCGCGATCTCCTCTGCCGTCCCGAAGCGGCCGAGCGGCGTGCGGCTCGTGAGCTCGTTCATGAGCGGCTCCGGCAGGTCCTGGGTCAGCTCGGTCAGGACGAAGCCTGGCGCGACCGCGTTCACCGTGATGCCCCGCGACGCGAGCTCGCGGGCGGTGGCCTTGGTCAGCCCGATCAGGCCGGCCTTCGCGGAGCTGTAGTTGGCCTGGCCCATCTGGCCGGCCTGGCCGGAGACCGAGGTGATGTTCACGATCCGCCCCGCCCGTGCCTTCAACATCGGCCGGGTGACCGCCTTGGTCATCCAGAACGCCCCGAACAGGTTCGTCTCGAGGACGTCGCGCCACGCCTCCTCGCTCATCCGCATGATGAGGTCGTCGCGGGTGATGCCTGCGTTGTTGACGAGGATGTCGATGCGGCCGAAGGCATCGAGGGTGGCCTTGACGGCCGTCTCGGCCGTGGCCGGATCGCGCACGTCGCCCTGGATCGCCACGGCCTTTCGGCCGAGGCCCTCGACGATCGCCACCGTCTCGGCGGCGGCCGCCTCATTGCCGCGGTAGGTGAAAGCGACGTCCGCGCCCTGGGTCGCGAACCGGGTCACGATCCCCCGCCCGATGCCGCGCGAGCCGCCGGTCACGAGCGCCGCCTTGCCGCTCAGGTCGATCATGCGTGCACCTTCCTGTGCGTGGTGTCCGGCTCGCCCGGCACGACGTCGTCGAGCGGCACGTCGACCGTTCCCGGCTGGGCCATCAGGGCGACGAGCGCGTCGGGGATGGGATCGACCGAGTCCCAGTCGACGGGCATCCGGACGTGGACATCGTCGGGCTGGACGGCGGCGTCACCGGCGATCCCGCGGGCGGGGTCGGCCGTCCATTCGATGGCGACCGCGCCGGACGTGAAGCCGGCCCCGAACGCCACGATGACGATCCGGTCGCCGATCTTGATGCGGCCGCCGTTCACGGCCTCGGCCAGGGCGATCGGCACGGACGCGGCCGAGGTGTTCCCGTACTTGTCGAGGTTGACGAACATCCGCTCCATCGGCAGGTCGAGACCCTTGGCCACGGCCTCGATGATGCGGATGTTGGCCTGGTGCGGGATGAACAGGTCGATGTCGCCGGGCTGCAGGCCGGCGCGCTGGATCGCGGCCAGCGCGGTCGAGGCGAGCGTCCGCGTGGCGAACCGGTACGTCTCCTTGCCCTCCATCCGGATGTAGTGCTCGCCCCGCGCGATGGTCTCCGCCGACGGCGGGCTCTTGGCCCCGCCGGCGGGCAGCCAGATCATGTACGCGCCCTGGGGCTCGGTCGTGAGCTCGATGCCGATCCCGCCGCCGGGCTCGTCCGAGGCCGAGAGCACCACCGCCCCGGCCCCGTCGCCGAACAGGATGCAGGTGTTCCGGTCGGTGTAGTCGAGGAAGCGGGTCAGCAGCTCCGCCCCGATGACCAGCACGTGCTTGGCGAGGCCGCTCGTGATGTAGGCGTGCGCGGTCGAGTACGCGTAGACGAACCCGGAGCAGGCGGCCGCGACATCCATCGCCGCCGCGCGGGTGTTGCCGATGGCCTCCTTGACCAGTGCGGCCGTCGAGGGCATCCAGTAGTCGGGGGTGAGCGTCGCCAGCAGGATCAGGTCGATGTCGTCGGGGTCGATGCCGGCCGTGCGGATGGCCCGCATCGACGCGACCGCCGCCATCGAGGCGGTGGTCTCGTGGGCCGCCGCCACCCGCCGCTCGCGGATGCCGGTCCGGCTCACGATCCATTCGTCGGATGTGTCGACCATCCGCTCGAGGTCGTGGTTCGTGAGCACCTGCGAGGGGGCGTACCGGCCCCAGCCCGTGACGTGGGCGTAGCGCGCGACCTGGCTCACAGCGGCTCCACCTCCACGAGAGGCTGCTTGGCCTTGACCAGCGTGCCGCTCTCGGGGATGACCCGGACGACGCGGCCGGCAAGGTCCGACTTGATCTCGTTGAACAGCTTCATGGCCTCGATCAGGCCCACGATCTGGCCCACCGCGATCTCCCCGCCGGCCCGCACGTACGGCGCGGATCCCGGGGCGGGCGAGGCGTAGAAGATCCCGGTCAGGGGCGCCTTGACCGACGGCCGCGCCAGCGCCGCGGGGTCGCGGCCGGCGGTCTGCGGTTCGCCGGGGATGGCGGCCGGCGCGCCGGGGGCTCCGCCGGCGGCGCCGGCAGCCGGTGCCCCGCCACCGGGGGCGACCTGGATCGCCGAAGGCTTGCGCAGCACGAGCCCGGTCCCGCCCGCCTCGACCTCGAGCTCGGCGAGGTCCGAGCGCTCGAGCAGGTCGGCCAGCCGGTCGATGAGGCCCAGGAGCTGGACGTCGGCGTCGTCGCGCGGCGTGGCCTCGGGCGGGGCCTCCGGCGCGGCGGCGACCTCGTCAGCCGGCACGGACGGCCGGCTCGTGTCGTCGGTCATGCATCCCACCGCCGGAAGATCAGGGCCGTGTTCTGGCCGCCGAACCCGAATGAGTTGCTGATCGCGGTCCTGACGTCATGCCGGGCGGCCGTGTTCGGGGTGAGGTCGAGACCCTCGGCCTCCGGATCCGGGTCGACGAGGTTGATGGTCGGCGGCACGCAGCCGTCGCGGATCGTCAGGATCGTCACGATGGCCTCGATCGCGCCGGCCGCCCCGAGCGTGTGGCCGAGCATGCTCTTGTTGGCCGTGATCGAGACCCGGCCCGCGGCATCGCCCAGGATCGTCTTCATCGCCTGGAGCTCGGCCTTGTCGCCCTCTGGCGTCGAGGTCGCATGGGCATTCACGTGATCGATGTCGGCGGGCGTCAGCCCGGCCTTCTCGAGCGCCCGCCGCGCGGCCCGGACGGCGCCGATCCCGCCGGGGGCGGGCAGCGTGATGTGCGAGGCGTCGGCCGTCGCCCCGTAGCCGACGAGCTCGGCCAGGATCGGGGCGCCGCGCGACGTGGCGTGCTCGAGCTCCTCGAGGATCACGACCCCGGCCCCCTCCCCGATGACGAACCCGTCACGGCCGCCGTCGAACGGCCGCGAGGCCCCCTCCGGGTCGTCGTTCCGGGTGGACAGGGCGCGCATCGAGGCGAACCCGCCGACGAGGGCCTCGTAGATCCCCGCCTCCGCGCCCCCGGCCACCATGACGTCCGCGTCCCCGCGCCGGATGATCTCCGACGACTCGCCCAGGGCGTGGCCGCCGGTCGCGCACGCGGACACGGTCGTGAAGTTCGGCCCGGTCATCCCGAAGTTGATCGCGACCTGGCCGGCCCCGATGTTCGGGATGCCCATGGGGATCAGGAACGGGCTGATCCGGTCGGGGCCGCGCAACGCATTGATCGAGAATCCGTCGATCAGCGTCCCGACCCCACCGAGCCCGGTGCCGAGGATGACCCCCGTCCGCTCGGCCAGCTCGCCCTCGAAGCGCTCCGGCAGGCCGGCCTCGTCGAGCGCCTGGCGCGCCGCGACCAGGCCGAACTGGATGTAGCGATCAGTCCTGCGGAGGTCCTTGCGGTCGAGCACGTTGCTGGCGTCGAAGTCGCGCACCTCGGCCGCCATGCGCGAGGCCAGCCGGGACGGATCGAAGGAGTCGATCGTCCGCACCCCGGACCGGCCCGCGACGAGGCCCTCCCAGGTCGAGGCCACGTCGTTCCCGAGCGCGGTCACGGCACCCATCCCGGTCACGACGACGCGGCGGTCGCTCATCGGACGAGCTTGCCCGTTCGGACGGTCGCGGCGCGGTAGACGTCACCGGGCAGGCCGCGCTCCGAGATCGCGTTGGCGACCGTCAGCGTGTCGAACTCCGTGCGCTTGATCTCGGTCGTGACCTCGCCATCGACGCAGTCGATGAGCGCCCACGACGCGGTCGGATCGCCATCGAAGACGTAGCCGGCCGACCCGTCGTTGACGATGAGCTTCCAGCCGAGGTCGCGCACCTCGGGCAGGTGGGTGTGCCCGCAGGCGATGACGCGCGCCTCCGTGCGGGCCGCCCGCTCCAGGGTGACGTTCGCGTCGAGGACCTGGTCGAACCCCGACGTCTGCGACCCGGGCGACGCGTGGCAGATGAGGACCATCGTGCCGTCGTCGGCATGGACCCGCCGCTCGGCAGGGAGCCGCCGCAGCCAGGCCACCCGCTCGTCGCCGAGCGCGTCGTGGGCCCACTCGGCGGCGACCCGGAACGCCTCCGGGACCCCGTCGGTCATCCACGGGAAGGCGGCCGCGTAGTCGAAGTCGGCCACGGCGATGTCCGTGTTGCCCGAGATGACCATCGCCCCGTCCGACTCCATCTCGCGCAGCGTGTCGACCGCAGCCGCCGGATCCGGTCCGTTGTACACGAGGTCACCGGCGATCGCCACGACGTCCGGGCGGGCCGAGCGGATCGCCTTGCGCACGGCATCGAGCGCCACGGCATTGCCATGGACGTCGGAGAGGATCGCCATGCGGGTCATCGCAGCACCCCCTCGGCCGGGATGATGAACGAGATGGTCGTCTGGCAGGCGATCTCGCCATCGACGGTCGCGACCCCCCGGCCGCGTCCGAACCGGCCGCCGAGCTTCTCCATCGTGACCTCCAGGCGCAACGTGTCGCCCGGGATGACGATCCGCTTGAACCGTGTCTCGTCGATGCCGGCGAAGAGCCCGATCCGGTCGCCGAAGCCTGGCTGCTTGGCGACGTAGACGGCCATCGTCTGGGCGAGCGCCTCCACCTGGAGGACGCCGGGCATGACCGGCAGCCCCGGGAAGTGGCCGCCGAAGAACCACTCGGTGGCGGTCACGGCCTTGAGCCCGACGATGCGCTGCGCCGCCGCGTCGTACTCGACGATCCGGTCCACGAGCAGGAACGGCCAGCGATGCGGGATCAGGGCCTCGATCTCGCGCGACGAGTGGATCGTCGTCGGGGCGGCCGCGGACGCGTCGGCAGGGACCGCCTCGGGCGGGGCGTCGGTCATGGCGTCGGTCGGGGCGTCGGTCACGGGCGGCTCCAGGTCATGTGGGCGTCAAGTCTGGCCGCTCGGGGTCCTGCCGAGCGACGGGGTCTGTGCAGGTCTGCATCGCGGCGCGGGATCGGCGATCACGCTCGGGCGGCGGCCGCCAGGATCGCGGCACCCCCGACGCGGTCCAGCAGGTTCGTCGTGAACTTGCCCTCGAGGAAGGTCTCGTTCTCGAGCAGGGCCCTGTGGATCGCCACGTTCGTGACGAGGCCTTCGACGACAAGTTCATCGAGGGCCACGCGTCCGCGGGCGATCGCGGTCACGCGGTCCGGGCCCCAGACGAGCAGCTTGCCGAGGAGCGAATCGTAGTAGGGCGGCACCTCGTAGCCGGTGTACAGGTGCGAGTCCATGCGCACGCCCGGCCCGCCGGGGGCGTGGTAGCGGTCGACGACGCCGGCGCCCGGCCGGAACTCCTCGGAGGGGTCCTCGGCGTTGATCCGGAACTGGATGACGTGGCCGTCGAACGCGACATCGGCCTGGCTGAACCCGAGCGGCTCCCCGGCCGCGATCCGGATCTGAGTGGTGACGAGGTCGATGCCGGTCAGCATCTCGGTCACCGGGTGCTCGACCTGGATCCGGCAGTTGATCTCGATGAAGAAGAAGTTGCCGACGCCGTCGACGAGGAACTCGAGCGTGCCGACGTTCTCGTAGCCGGCCGCGACCGCGGCCTTGACGGCTCGCTCGGCGAGGTCGGCGCGGGCCGCCTCCGAGAGGGCCGGCGTCGGGCCCTCCTCGAGGATCTTCTGGTGACGCCGCTGGACCGAGCAGTCGCGCTCGCCGATGTGGACGCCGTGCCCGTAGCGATCGACCGCGACCTGGACCTCGACGTGGCGGTTCTCGTCGAGCCACTTCTCGAGGTAGAGCGAATCGTCGCCGAAGGCCGCCTTCGCCTCCGACCGGCAGACCCGCAGCACCGATTCGAGCTCGCGCGGCGTGCGGACCATGCGCATGCCCTTGCCGCCGCCGCCGGCCGATGGCTTGATGAGGACCGGGTAGCCGATGCGCTCCGCCTCGCCGAGGGCGTGCATCTCGTCGCGCAGCATGCCGTCGGAGCCCGGGATCGTCGGCAGGCCATGCTCGCCGAACAGCCGACGCGTGCCCTCCTTGCTCGCGAAGCGCTCCAGGACGCCGGCCGACGGCCCGATGAACGTCAGCCCGTGCGCGGCCACGACCTCGGCGAAGGCCTCGTCCTCGGAGAGGAAGCCGTAGCCGGGGTGGATGGCATCCGAGCCGGTCACGAGCGCGGCCGAGATGACCGCGGGCGCCGAGAGGTAGGAGCGGGTGGCATCGGCCGGTCCGATGCAGATCGCCTCGTCGGCGAGCAGGACCGGCAGCGAGTCGCGATCGGCCTCGCTGTAGGCGACGACCGCCTCCACGCCCAGGGTCCGGCAGGCGCGCAGGATCCGCAAGGCGATCTCGCCGCGGTTGGCGATGAGGATCTTGCGGAACACGCCTAGCCGTCCGAGGCCGGCGGCATGGCCAGCTCGATGACGATCAACTCCTGGCCGTACTCCACCGCGTCGCCCGACTCGACGAGACTGGCGCCGACGACGCCATCGACCGGGGCGACGACCTCCAGCGACACGCCGAGCACGTCGATGCCGCCAAGGCGGTCGCCGGCGCGGATCCGGGTGCCCGTCTTCGACTCCGCGCGCGGCTGGAAGATCCCGACGGCCGGTGAGGTCGCCACGACGCGCCGGCTGTCGGCACCGGCATGGCCGTCCCGACCATCACGCTCGTCCCGACCGGGCCCGACCGGCGTGAGGCCGGTCCCGATGCCCGCGTGGCCGTGCCCGCCCGCGCTGCGACCGGATCGCTCGCCCTTGCGGTCGCGACCCGTCGCGCCATCGGCCGGGCGGCGCAGCCGCACCTTCCAGGCGCCCTCCCGGACCTCGAGCTCGCCAAGGCCGGTCGCCGCGAGCTTCGCCATCAGCGAGGGCAGCAGCTCGGTCGCGAGGCGATCGATGCTGGCATGGTCGGCAGCGCGCTCGGCGGCGCCTCGCACGACGCGGCGTTCGGTCGGGGACGGATCGGACACTCCCTAGACCTCCTCGCGCGCGGGTGGCTCGTCGCGCGTCAACGAGCCGACGGCGCCGCCGACGGTCCGCCGACCCGGATCCAACAGGTCGCGCAGGCGGTCCCCGAGCCCGCGGCCCGACGCTGGCGGGATCTCCGGCAGCTCGGCCTCAGTGTATGACCCCAGGGCCCGGTAGCGTCGGTACCGCGCCTCGATGAGCTCGTCGATCGTCATCGCCGAGAGCGCCGCCAGCCGGTCGACGACGATGGCCCGCAGCCGGCGGGCCGTCTCGGCCGGGTCCGTGTGGGCACCCTCGGCGGGCTCGGCGACGACGATGTCGACGACACCGAGCTCGTGCTGCTCGGCGGCGGTCATGCGCATCGCCGCGGCGG
Organism: uncultured Chloroflexia bacterium; assembly: GCA_963767165.1. Taxonomy (GTDB): domain Bacteria; phylum Chloroflexota; class Limnocylindria; order Limnocylindrales; family CSP1-4; genus SPCO01. The sequence continues at coordinate 697,165 of CAVYCV010000001.1, forward strand.
CGGCCGGCGCCTCGTCCGAGCTCCGCCACAGGATCGCGGCGCAGCCTTCGGGGCTGATGACCGAGTAGACCGCGTTCTCCAGGGCGATGACGACGTCACCGACGGCGATCGCGAGCGCGCCGCCGGAGCCGCCTTCCCCGGTGATGACCGCCACGATCGGGGTGCGGAGGCGGGTCATGAGCGCCACGGACCGCGCGATCGCCTCGGCGATGCCACGCTCCTCGGATTCGGGGCCCGGATGGGCGCCCGGGACGTCGACGAAGGTCACGACGGGCAGGCCGAAGCGCTCCGCCAGCTCCATGACCCGCATCGCCTTGCGGTAGCCCTCGGGGTGGGGCATCCCGAAGTTGCGCCGGATGTTCTCGTCGGTGTCGGCGCCCTTCTGCTGCCCGATGACTGCAACCGGCCGGCCGTCGAGCCGGGCGAGCCCGGCGACCATCGCCTCGTCGTCGCCGAACAGGCGATCGCCGTGCAGCTCGATGAACTCGTCGGTCATGGCGTCCACGAACTCGAGCGTCCGCGGCCGGCGCAGGTTGCGCGCCAGCTGGACCCGCGCCCAGGCGCCGTCGGTCGTTCCGTCGGCGATGGCGGCGAGGCCCGCGCCCGCGCCATTGGTCGAGGTCCCGCCCGAGACCGTCGCGTCCGGGGATGCGCCGCCGTCACTGCCGGCGAGCTCCCCGACCCGGTCCGCGAGCGTGGAGAGGAACGAGAGCGGGCGGAAGGCCGGCACGTCCTCCTCGGCCGGCTCGAGGGCCACCTCGCCGTTGCCGACCGGGAGCAGCCGGAGCAGGCCGATCACCTCATCGCGGAGGGCCGGCCGCGCGACGACCCGGTCGATGAAGCCGTGGCTGAACAGGAACTCGGCGCGCTGGAAGCCGGCCGGCAGCTCCTGGGCGATCGTGCCGGCCTGGACGCGCGCCCCGGCGAACCCGATGAGCGCATTCGGCTCGGCGATGTTGATGTCGCCGACCGCGGCGAAGGACGCGAACACGCCACCGGTCGTGGGATCCGAGAGGATCGAGATGAACGGCACGCCGGCGGACCGCAGGCGCTCGATCGCGGCGAGGGTCTTGGCCAGCTGCATGAGCGCGAGCGTGCCCTCCTGCATGCGCGCGCCACCCGAGGCGCTCACGACCACGAGGGGGACCCGGTTCGCGAGGGCGTGCTCCGCGGCGCGGGTCACCTTCTCGCCGACGACCGCGCCCATCGAGCCGCCCATGAACCCGAAATCCATGACGCACAGCGCGACGGCGTGGCCACCGATCGTGCCACTCCCCCACAGCGCCGCGTCGCGCATCCCGGTCGCGGCCTGTGCCGCCGCCAGGCGGTCCGGATAGGCCTTCTGGTCGACGAACGAGAGCGCGTCCACCGACTGGAGGCCGGCGTCATGCTCGAGCCACGACTCCGGGTCGAGGAGCAGGTGCAGGCGCGAGGCGGCGGACAGACGGAAGTGATGGCCGCAGGTCGGGCAGACCCGGAGCGCCTTGTCGAGCTGGCGGTTGAAGATCTGCGTCTCGCACGAGGGGCACTTGGTCCACAGGTCGGCGGGGTACGCGTCGCGCCGGGCGCGGAACGAGGGCAGCTTGAGCGGCATCAGGTCAGCCTCGTCCGGGCGACCGCCCGGACCGCGCGCGCCATCGGCGTGCCGACCGGCCGGCGCAGACGCCACGCGACATAGGCAGCCCCCGCGAGCGAGAGGGCCGCGGACGTGAGCGCCCCGCCGATGAGCAACGGCCGGACCAGGTCCGCATCGTCGTCGTCGGCCGGTCTGCCCGCGACATAGGCCGCGAGCTCCGCGTCCATCGCGTCGGGCGCGGCGCCGCGCCGCAGCTCGATGACCGACCCCTCCGCGCCGGCGGCGGCCGGGAGGCGGCGGGCAAGGGCAGCCGCGGTCAGCCTGGCCGACAGCGCCTCCTCGAAGCGGAACGACGGGTGGAGCCTCGGCAGCCGGGCGAGGCGCTCCGCCATGGCGCGCAGGCCGTCCCCGGGCTCGAGCGCGGGGGCCAGTGCGGCGGTGGGCACGGGCGCCGCCAGGAGCGTGTCGAGATACCGGTCAGTGACGAGGGCCTCGATCTCGCTCCCCTCCCGTCCGCTCGACGACAGGGTCACCGGGCATCCTCGCCGAGGTCGCGAGCCACGCTCCGCAGCGCCCGATGGATCAGCACGCGGACGGCGCCCTCGGAGCGGCCCAGGACGCCGGCGATCTCGGCGGTGGACATCTCGTCGACGAAGCGCATGACCAGGGCCTGGCGGCGGTCACCGGGGAGCCGGCCGATGGCACCGAGGGCGGCCCGGGTCTCGTCGCGGCGGGCGACGTCCGCCTCGAGGTCGAGCGCGTCGGCGACGGCCTCAGCGGCCTCGAGCGGGGCCTCGGGTCGGCGACGCGCCTGGCGGCGGCGCTCGGCGACGACGTTGCGGGCGATCTGGAAGAGCCACACGCGGAACGTGGACGCCCCCTCGCCGTCCTCGGGCCGGGCCCGCTCCTCGAACCGGCCGAGGTGGGTCAGGGCGGCAAGGAACGTGCGCTCGGTGGCGTCTTCGGCATCGTGCCGGTCGCGGAGCTCGTAGACGGCGTAGCTGTACACCTGGGCGACGTACTTCCGGTAGAGGGCCTCGAACCGTGTCGGGTCGGCCTGCGCCGCCTCCACGAGCGGGCGGTCCCGATCGAGATGGACGACGTGGCGGCGCCCGACCTCCTCCGGTCGGCCTACTCTCCTCAATGCCGGACGGGCCATCGCGTTACACCGCGCTCGGGGCGGCGGTCGCCAGGCGCACGTGCGCGACCTCGCCGACGAGGACGGGCCGAGCGCCGAACGGCGTGTCCGCGTCCTCGACCAGGAGGGCGCCGCTGGCCGCGTCGACGCCGGTCGCGCGCCCCGTCCAGGACGTGCCGTCGGGCCGGTCGATGCGGATCTCCCGGCCGGTCGTCAGCTGCCGCGCCGTCCAGCCGTCGGCGTCGAACCGGCCGCCCCGGAGCGACCCGATCCGACCCTGGAGGCCGGCCACGAACTCGGCTGCGAGCGCGATCCGGTCGACCGCGCGGCCGCGCCCGACCTCCCGCAGCGACGTCATCGTCGGAGCCAGGTCGACCGGGAAGTCGGATGCCCGCCAGTCGGCGTTGACACCCAGCCCGATGATGACCCGCGGATCGCGCGTCCCGAGGCCACTCGTCTCGCCGAGCACCCCGGCGAGCTTGCGCGCGCTGGTCCCGTCCGCCTCCACGACCAGGTCGTTCGGCCACTTGAGGCGGATGGTCCCGGCCTCCAGGCCCGCGATCGTCTCGGCCGCGTCCGCCATCGCGAGCGAGGCGACGGCGGCGAGCTGCCAGGCACGCTCGGGCGCCAGCCAGACCGGCCGGAAGCCGAGCGACAGCAGGAGCGAAGCACCCGCGGGCGCCACCCACGAGCGGCCCTCGCGGCCACGACCGGCCGTCTGCTCGTCGGCGATCGCGAGGCAGACCTCGGGGGTCCCGTCGGCCAGCCAGTCCCGCACGACGTCGTTCGTCGAGCCGACGCTCGGGAATCGCTGCGACCTGGCCAGGAATCGGTTCATCGCTTGGTGCCCACCGGCCAGCTCAGCCGGCCGCGGCGACGTCGACGGTCTCGGGCCGCTCGAGTTCGAACGCGTCATGGAGCGCGCGGAGGGCCGTCTCCAGCTCGTCCTCGGCGACGATGCAGGTGATGCGCACCTCCGAGGTCGAGATCATCTCGATGTTGACGCCCGCGTCGGCGAGGACGCCGAACATCCGTGCCGCGTAGCCGGGCGCGTTGTGCAGCCCGGCCCCGACGATCGAGACCTTGCCGACCGACGCGTCGGTGGTCAGCTCGCGGGCGCCGAGCTCGCGGACGAGCGGCTCGAGGACCTTCTTGCACCGGGCGAGCTCGACCCGCGGCACGGTGAACGACATGTCGGTCGAGCCGCCGTGGCCGACGTTCTGGACGATCATGTCGATGTTCACGCCCGCCTCGGCGAGCGGCTCGAAGATCGCCCGCGCGACGCCCGGCCGGTCGGGGACGTTCACGATCGTGACCTTGGCGACGTTCCGGTCGTGGGCGAGGCCGCGGACCTTGTTGCGCTGCTCCACGAGCGGATCCTCCCTGATGAGCGTGCCGGGGGCGTCCTCGAACGAGCTGAGGACCTCGATGATGACGTCGTTGACCCAGGCCAGCTCGACCGCGCGGACCTGCATGACCTGGGCGCCCTGGTGGGCGAGCTCGAGCATCTCCTCGTAGCCGATGACCGGCAGCTGCCGGGCCGCGGGCACGAGGCGAGGGTCGGCGGTGTAGATGCCGCGGACGTCGGTGAAGATCTGGCAGCGGCCCGCCTTGAGGGCGACCGCGAGGGCGACCGCGGTCGTGTCGGTGCCGCCGCGGCCGAGTGTCGTGATCTCGTCCTGGCCGGTGCCCTGGCCCTGGAAGCCCGCCACGATGACGATCTTGCCGGCCTCGACCTCGGCGCGGATGCGGCGTGGCTCGACGCCGGCGATGCGCGCCCGGCCGTAGCGGCCGTCGGTGGTGATGCCGGCCTGCGGCCCGCTCAGGCTGATCGCCGGCAGGCCGAGGCCGTGCAGGGCCATCGACAGCAGGGTCGCGGCCTGGTGCTCGCCGGTCGCGAGCAGGACGTCGAGCTCGCGCGGGTCGGGCTCGTCGGTGATGGCCGCGGCAAGGCCGAGCAGCTCGTCGGTCGTGTCGCCCATGGCCGAGACGGCCACGACGAGGTCGTGGCCGGCCGCGCGCTCGCGGGCGATGCGCCGGGCGACACGCTTGATCCGGTCCGCGTCGGCGAGCGACGAGCCGCCGTATTTCTGGACGACGAGGGGGGCAGGCATCCGGCGGGCATTCTACCGCCCGAATCCGGTCGTCCCAAACGGGGCCGGACAGCCAGCCGCCCGGCCGGTGGTCGGGACCGGCCGGGCGGATGGGTGGTGAGGGCTACAGGATGCAGTCCGCGCCGAACGTGAACTCGAGCGTCGTCATGCCCGGGGCCGCGATCGAGCCCGAGCGTGTGGTGCCCTCGTCGGAGATGACGCTCACCTCCTGGCTGCCGCCAGCGGGCACGACCACGGTCTGGTCGAACACCGGCTGGGTGCCGGCCGCGTCGACGTGGAGCGTGAAGGTGACCGAGGCGCCACCGGGTGCGTTGTCGTTCGACACGGTCATGACGATCGTGCTGACGATCCCGTCACAGAAGGTGAAAGCGGATGCAGTTCGGCAGGGCCGGCGCGTCGCAGTCGATGGTCTGCGTGAACGAGGCCGTCGACATGCCCGGTGCGGCCACCGTGACGGTCCGCTCCGTGTCCTCGTCGACCGGCACGTCGACGGTGCGGACGTCGCCCCCGTTGAGGGCGGTGGTCATCGAGAACGCCGGCTTCGAGCCGGCCGCCGGAGAGGTCACGGTGAACGTGACCGACTCGCCGTCGGCGTCGTTGTCGTTGGTGAGCGTGACGCGGATCGCGCCGACGCCGTTGTCGCAGGACTGCATCGCGGACGCGTTCGGCTGTGGGTCCTCGACGCAGTCACCCGTCCGGGTGAAGGACTGCGAGAACCCGCTCCCGGCCACGGTCACGGTGCGACTGCCGTTCTCGTCGACCGGGACGTCGAGCGAGCTCGAGCCTGCGGCCGCGACGGTCACGGACTGGTTGAAGCTCGCCTTCGAGCCGGTCGCCGGCGAGCTGACCGTGAAGGCGAAGGCGTTCCCGCCCGAGGCATTGGTGTTGGCCAGGCCGACGCGGATGACCGCCGCAGTGCCGACGCACGCGGAGGCCGCGGACGCGCCAGGGATCGCCGGCGGCGGTGCTGGCGGATCGGTCGGGGTCGAGCTGCCGCAGTCGCCCTTGAGCTTGATGACCGCGAAGGCGCGGCTATGCCAGCGGTGGTAGGCGTATCGACGGTTCGCGGGGTTCGGGCCCCAGGGTCCTGCCTTCAGGCGCAGCACGAGCTCGCCTCGGGCGTTCCCACGGACGGTGAACGAGCCGGCGGTGGACGGGAACTGGTGCGTCTTGCCCTTGATGACGACCGGGGTCGTCTCGGCGCCCGTGAGCGTGTGGACGCCTGGGACCTGCGTGCGATGACCCCACCATCCCAGCCGGTAGCTGATGGTGATCCCGGGCTTCTTGTTGAGGCCGCGCCAGGCATCGGCGTGTCCACCGGTCTCCGTCGTCCCGTCGGTGGCGACCCAGGACAGGGCGCGCCAGTCGATGACGTAGCGGCCGTCGACGCACGTGGCCGAGGCTCGCACCGAGGCGTGATGGGCGACCGTGGCTGGTGCCGCGGCAAGCGTGGCGAGCAAGACGAGGACGATGATCGGCAGACCGCGCGCGACGGTCCGCATCCTGCGGGGCGAGGTGACCTGCACGTGCGACCCCCCTGATGTCGTCTGTTGCCTCCCGCGACGGGGTGCGTTCGCTCGGGAGGCGAAGGAGGTTCGAGCACCCGTGCGCCGCACGCTAGGAGTGGTCCATTCGCTCCACAATGCGCAAAACGACACCTAGCCGCACGCGGTACTTCTGATTGGCGCGGCGCCGCACCGTGCTACACAGGCCAAGACCCCACCGGAGGGACCTCGACCGATGTGCTTCGATCTCGACAGCCGACCGCCCATCGCGCCCATCGCCGGCGGCGCGCTCGACTCGGAACGGGTGACCCTCACGGCCGCCGATGGCAACCGTCTCGCGGCCTTCCGGGCACGGCCCGCCGAGCCGACCGGGGCGGGCATCGTGATCCTGCCCGACGTCCGCGGCCTCCATCCGTTCTACGAGGAGCTCGCCCTGCGCTTCGCGGAGCGGGGCATCGAGGCCATCGCCATCGACTGGTTCGGCCGGACGGCCGGGACCGACGCGCGCGGCGAGGACTTCGACCCCATGCCCCACGTCTCCGCCACGACCTGGGGCGGCATCGCCACCGACATCGGCGCCGGCGTCGCGGCAGTGCGGTCCGCGGACGGCGACCGTGCCGTGCCTTCGGCGGTCTACACGATCGGTTTCTGCATGGGCGGGCGGATGTCGTACCTGGCCGGGACCCTTGGGCTCGGGCTGGCGGGCGTGATCGGGCTCTACGGGACGGTGGTCGGACCGTGGCGCAACGACGCCCCAGCCCCGGCCGACGTCGCGAGCCAGATCGATTCGCCCGTGCTCGCGCTCTTCGGCGGCGCCGACCCGGTCATCCCGCCGGACGCGGTCGCCGCGTTCGATCAGGCGCTGACGGCCGCCGACGTCGTCCACGAGATCGTGAGTTACCCGGGCGCGCCCCACAGCTTCTTCGATCGCAAGGCCGCCGAGTTCGCCGAGGCGAGCGCGGATGCCTGGTCGCGGGTCATCGCCTTCGTCGGATCGACGACGACCGCCTGAGCCGGCCGGGTCAGGACCGGCTGATGACCTTCGCGCCGACGTTGCGCGGTTCGACGACCGCCACCCGGCCGGGCAGGTCGACGTTCGCTGCGGCGGCGCCGAACGCCGCCTCGACCCTGGTGATGCCCGCCATCGAGTCCACGAAGGCGACGATCGTGGAGCCGGCACCCGACAGACAGGCGCCCAGCGCCCCGGCCTCGCGGGCCGCCTCGATCATCGCGGGGAACTGCGGGTACGCGGCGGCCCGGTACTGCTCATGGATCCGATCGACGGTGAGGTAGCGCAGCAGGTCGTAGCGGCCGGTCGCGATGCCGGCCACCCCGAGCGCCACCGCACCGAGGTTCGCGACCGCGTCCACGAGCGGGACCTGCTCGGGGAGCGCTCGGCGCATGTCCTCGGTGCCGAGGCGGAGCTCCGGGATGAAGAGGACAGCCCGCAGGTCGCGCGGGGCATCGAAGCGGATGGCCTCGACACCCTCGGGTGTCAGCGTGCTCACCGTGAAGCCACCCAGGAGCGCCGCGGCGGCGTTGTCGGGATGGCCCTCGATCTCGCTCGCGAGCCGGAGCTGCTCCGGGCTCGACAGCGGCTCCCCGAGCAGGGCGTTGCCGGCGACGACGCCGGCCACGGTCGCCGCGGCGGACGAGCCGAGGCCGCGATCGAGCGGGATCTTGTTGTGCATGACGATCCGCCAGCCGACCCCGGCCGGCAGCTCGCCGCGGGCCGCCACCAGGGCCGCCTCGAGGCCGCGCACGAAGCGGTTCTCGCGGTCCGCGGGCAGCTCATCGAGACCCTCGCCCTCGATGGTCAGCTCGATCTCGCCACGGCTCCAGCCGCGGACCTCGAGCTCGACCCTGTTGGTGAGCGCGAGCGCGACGCCGAGGCAGTCGTAGCCGGCCCCCAGGTTGGCCGACGACGCCGGCACTTCCACAATGATCTTGCGACCGTCGAGCTCGGCGAGCCAGTGCGCGACCATCGCCCTACCAGCCCAGCGCCACGGCGACCGCGCCGACGGTCGGCGCGGCCTCGACGATCGGGGCGACCTCGCGCTCTGCGGTGGTCGGGTCCTTGAGGCCGTGGCCGGTGAGGACCGCCACGACGAGCGCGTCCCGGTCCAGGTCAGCGGCCGCGGCGGCCGCCCGGATCCCGGCGACACCGGCGGCCGAGGCGGGCTCGCAGAAGATCCCCTCGAGACGGGCGATGTCGCGGTATGCCGCGAGGATCTCGTCGTCGGTCACGGCCGAGATCCGCCCGCCCGAGGCGTCACGAGCCTCGACCGCGAGCGTCCACGAGGCCGGATCGCCGATCCGGATCGCGGTCGCGACGGTCTCGGGGTGGTCGACCCGCTGCCCGTGGACGATGGGCGCGGCGCCAGCCGCCTGGAACCCCCACATCCGGGGCACGCTCGTCACGACCCCGGCCGCCGCGTACTCGCGGAAGCCGGCCCAGTAGGCGCTGATGTTGCCGGCGTTGCCGACCGGGATGGCCAGCACGTCCGGCGCCCGGCCGAGCTGGTCGCAGACCTCGAAGGCCCCGGTCTTCTGGCCGTCGAGGCGGAACGGGTTGACCGAGTTGACCAGGGTCACGGGGTGGTCGTCCTGCTCGGCGAGCGCCCGGACGATCGCCAGAGCCTGGTCGAAGTTGCCGTCGATCGCCACGACCCGCGCGCCCGCGGCCAGCGCCTGGAGCAGCTTGCCGATCGCGATCTGGCCCTTCGGCAGGACGACGATGACCTCCATCCCGGCGGCCGCCCCGTACGCCGCCGCCGACGCAGACGTGTTGCCCGTCGAGGCGCAGACGATCGCGGCGGCGCCGGCCTCGGCCGCCTTGGCGACCGCGAGGACCATCCCGCGATCCTTGAACGATCCTGTCGGGTTCTGCCCCTCGACCTTGAGGTGCAGGTTCGAGAGGCCGATCGCCGCACCCAGGCGTCGGGCATGGACGAGCGGCGTGCCACCCTCACCGAGCGTCAGGGCGGGCGTCGCGTCGCTGATCGGCAGGTACCGCCGGTAGCGCTCCATCAGCCGCGGGTGCACCGCGGATGCGCCCACGAGGTCAGTCATCGATCGGGTACCGCACGCCGCTCGCGGTCTCGAGGAACGCGCCGGAACGCGGCGCGAGCGGCTCGCCGGACGGTCCGCTCGCCGGCGGTCGCGGGCCCCAGGTGGAGCCGGCTCCGCGGGCGACCGCCATGAGGTCGCCGAGGACGGCGGACGAGGTCGCGGCACCGCCGGCGCCCGGGCCGTCGAACGCGACGCGGCCGACCGGCGACCCGTCGACCTCGATCCGGTTCCGGACGCCGGCGGTGCGACCGAGCGGCGAATTGAGCGGCAGAGCGGTCGGCAGGACCGAGGCCGACAGCGACCCGTCGGGGTCGATCGAGACCGAGGCCACGAGCCGGATGATCCGCCCCTGCGCCCGGGCGTCACGCTGGTCGGCGAGGCTGACGGTGGTGATGCCCGGCCCGGCCGGGCCGCCGACGCTCTCGGGTCGGGTGGCGATCGTCCCCGGGTCGAGCCAGCGATCGAAGGCGAGCCGGGCAAGGATGACGAGCTTGTTGACCGCGTCGTGGCCCTCGACGTCGCCGGCCGGGTCGGCCTCGGCGTAGCCCAGCCGTTGGGCCTCGGCCAGCGCGGTCGCGTAGTCCTGCGGCGCGTCCGCGTCGGTCATCGCGCTCAGGATGTGGTTGGTCGTGCCGTTGACGATGCCGCGCACGCGTTCGATGCGATTGGCGGCCAGGTCCGTCGCGAGCGGGCCGAGGACCGGGATCCCGCCACCGACCGCGGCCTCGAACCGGAGCGTGGCGCCGTGACGCCGGGCGGTCGCCTCCAGCTCGGCGCCGTGATGCGCGAGCACGTGCTTGTTCGCCGTCACGACGCTCTTGCCCATCGAGAGCGCCGCCGCGATCAGCGTGTGCGCCGGCTCGTCGCCGCCCATGAGCTCGACGATGACGTCGGCCTCGTCGTCGGCGACGAGGTGGGCGGGCGCATCGGTCAGGAGTTCGGCCGGCAGGCCCCGCTCGAGCGCCCGTTCGACGTCGCGGACGCCGATCCCGGTGAGCACGAGCGCGACGCCGTCGGACGGCCGCAGCGCCTCGGGGCGCTCGAGCAGCGCGCAGACGACCTCGCGGCCGACGGTCCCCGCGCCCAGCACGGCGACGCGCAGCGGTGCGCCGCTCATGAACAGGATCGGGCGGGTCGCAGCATCGGCGGAATGGTAGCCGACGCCGGGTGCCGGCCGAGGGGTGAGGCCCGTCCGCTACACTCGCCGACGATGACGACGGAGTTGGCCCCCTCGCCCGCCGCTGCGCCCTCGGCGGCGCCCCGGCCCCGGATCTTCTCGGGCATCCAGCCGTCGGGCGCGCCGCACCTGGGCAACGACCTCGGCGCGATCCGCAACTACGTGCGGCTGCAGTACGAGTACGAGGCGATCTACTGCATCGTCGACTACCACGCGCTGACCAGCCTCCACGACCCCGACCTGCTGCGCCAGCGGACGATCGAGATGACGGCGGCCCTGGTCGCGCTCGGGCTGGACCCGGAGCGCTGCACGCTGTTCGTCCAGTCGCACCGGCCGGAGCACACGGAGCTCGCCTGGCTGCTCGCGACGGTGACGCCCGTGAGCTGGCTGGAGCGGACCCCGACCTACAAGGAGAAGAAGGCCAACCAGCCCGACGACGTCAACCACGGCCTTCTGACCTACCCGGTCCTGCAGGCCGCCGACATCGTCATCTACAAGGCCTCGCTCGTGCCGGTCGGCAAGGACCAGGCCGCCCACCTCGAGCTGTCGCGCGAGATCGTCCGGCGGTTCAACGGGCTGTACGGCGACACGTTCCCGGAGCCGGAGGCGGTCCACACCGAGGCGCCGATCGTGCTCGGCACCGACGGCGTCCGGAAGATGAGCAAGTCCCTCGGCAACACGATCGAGATCCTCGCAGCGCCCGATGTCATCCGCGGCCAGATCATGAGCATGGTCACCGACACGAAGCGGATCCTGCGCACGGACCCGGGCCGACCGGAGATCTGCAACGTCTGCCAGCTGCACCGGTTCTTCGGCGACGACTTCGAGGACATCTGGGACGGTGAGCGGACCGCCCGCACGGGCTGCGTCGACACGAAGCGCCTGCTGGCCGACCGGATCATCGCCCACTACGCCCCTGCACGAGAGCGCTATCTCGAGCTGATGGCCGACCCCGCGAAGGTCGGGCGGATCATCGACGAGGGCGCGGAGCGGGCCAGGCCGCTCGCCGAGGCCACGATGGCCGAGGTCCGCGCGAAGATGGGCCTGCGCTAGCGATCCCGATCGGGCGAGCAGCCACGGAGGAAGGAGCCATGCAGGAGGTCCAGCAGGTCGGACGGGACCCCCGACTCATCCGGATCATCCTCATCCTGGGCGCCCTCGCGCTCTTCTTCATCGTCCTGGGCCAGCTCGCGAACCTCTTCTCGTTCTTCGCCGACATCCTGCTGACGTTCTTCCTGGCCTGGTTGCTCGCGTTCATCATCAGCCCGGTCGTGACGCGGATCGTGGGCATCGTCCCGCGACTGCCGCGCGCCATCGCCACGGTCATCGTCTACACGGCCGTCGTGCTGGTGCTCGTGCTCGTCATCGTGCTCGTGGCCGGCGCGCTCGCCACCTCGATCGGCGAGTTCGTCGCCCAGATCCCGCAGATCGAGCAGGACCTGCCCTCGATCCTCCAGCCATGGCAGGAGTGGCTGAACGGGGTGGGCCTGAGCCAGATCGACCTCGCCGCCCAGGCCTCGGCGCTCCTCGCCAACCTCGACGACCTGGCCGGGGTGCTCGTCCAGCCGCTCCAGTCGATCGCGGTCGCGAGCGTGAGCGTGATCGGCACGATGCTGATCGTCTTCTTCCTCTCGATCTACATGGTCGTGGACCGTGACCTGATCATGGCGTTCCTGTTCCGGATCGTGCCGCCGACGTACGCCGAGGAGGCGCGGCTACTCCAGACGTCGGTGTCGCGCTCGTTCGGGGGCTTCCTCCGTGGCCAGGCGCTGATGGGCCTCGTCTACTTCTTCATCGCGCTGGGCACGAGCCTGCTCATGGGGCTGCCGCTCGCCGCCCTGACCTCGACCGCATCCGGCATCCTCCAGGCGATCCCGTTCTTCGGCCCGTTCCTGTCGTGGGCCCCGCCGGTCATCGTCGCGCTGCTCTTCAAGCCCGATGCCCTCCTCCCGACGCTGATCCTGATGCTCATCGGCTGGATCCTGGTGATGAACGTCATGCAGCCGCGGATCATGCAGGGCGCTGTCGGGATCCACCCGATCGTCGTCCTGGGCTCGGTGCTGATCGGGTCGCGGCTCGCCGGCGTCGCCGGCGCGGTGTTCGGCATCCCGGTCGCGGCCGTCGTGTCCGCGTTCTTCTTCCACTTCCTCCATCGCTCGACGGGCGACCGGACGGTGGCCGGGCGGGCGGCTCGCCGCCTGAGCGAACGCGACGGCAAACCGGTGCACGTGCCGCGCGAACCGACGCCGGGCAGCGTGGAGGACATCGACGAGGAAACCGGCGAGTGGGTGCCCGGCACAGGGACCTCCGAGCCAGGCCCCGGGGCTGCCTCGACGTGACCGACGACAGCACCCCGGACATGACCCGCGAGCGCGCCCGGACGGAGCGCCGCGACCTCGACAAGGAGCGGGGAGAGCCGGTGGCCGGTGGCGCCGCCCGGGGCGGGCCGCGCGCCCTCCGAACGTCCCCCGTCCGGCCGTTGGGCGAGTGGACGAGTCGCCCGCGCATCCTCGTCACGAATGACGACGGCGTCGAGTCGCGCGGCCTGCTGGCGCTCAAGCAGGCGCTCGACGGGTTCGGCGATGTCACGGTCGTGGCGCCCGACACGAACCAGAGCGCCGTCGGGCACCAGAAGACGCTCATGCGCCCGTTGCGCGTGCGCGAGCGGATCCTCGGCGACGGGTCGCAGGCCTTCTCGGTCGACGGCTCCCCGACCGATGCGGTGAGCCTCGCCTTCCTCGGCTACTTCGGCCACGGCTTCGACCTGGTCGCGGCCGGCATCAACTACGGCGCCAACCTCGGCGACGACATCACGTATTCGGGGACGGTCAGCGCGGCGATGGAGTCGGTCATCAACAACTGCCCGGCTTTCGCGATCTCGCAGGAGTACTACGAGCACCCCGATTTCGCGCTCGCCGCGGTGGCCGCGAAGACCGTCGCGCGGAACCTCCTCGAGCACGGCCTCTCGAAGGGCGAACTGATCAACGTCAACGTGCCGGCGGTCCCGATCGAGGAATGCGAGGGCTTCGAGGTCACGCGGCTCGGCAAGCGCGTGTACCAGGACCAGCTCATCGAGCGGCTCGACCCGCGCGGGATCCCGTACTTCTGGATCGGCGGGCCGCCGCCATCGGGCCAGGCCATCGTCGGGACCGACTTCCACGCGGTGGTGAACCGGCGGATCGCCGTCACGCCCATCCATCTCGACCTGACCGGGCGGCGCCTGCTGAAGCGCCTCCGGACCTGGTCGTGGCCGCTCGAGCCCGAGACCGAGGCCGCGCCTGTCGCGGCCGAATCGGCCGAGGCGCCGGACGACGAGGCCTGAGCGACCTACCATCTGACGCTCGGGGCGCGTCGCGCGCCGGAGGAGTGGCGGAGGAGACGACCATGGACGACCTGACCAAGATGATGGATCAGCTCGGTGGTGCCACGGGTGCCGGCGGGGACCCAGGCGCCGCCCTCGGCGGCCTGGCGAACGCCATCCAGACCGAGGGCGGCATCGACGGCCTCCTGGGCAAGCTCAGGGAGGCGGGTCTCGGCGAGCAGGTCGATTCCTGGATCTCGACCGGGCAGAACCAGGGCATCGGGCCGGACCAGCTCGGTCAGGCGCTGGGGCCGGACGCGGTCGGGCGACTGGCCAAGGGGTCGGGCATCGACATCTCGGCCCTGCTCCCGATGCTCGCGGCGTTCCTGCCCCAGATCGTGGACATGCTGACGCCCAACGGCCAGACGCCCGCCGGCGGCCTCAACGGCGCGGCGGGATCGCTGCCGGATCTCGGTGGGTTGATCGGCGGCCTCGGCGGGATGCTCGGCGGCAACAAGGGCGGCTGACCGACCCTCAGGGCCGCTGAGCCACCCTCGCCGGACTTGCATCAGACGCAACCAACGTCGCCGTGGGCGCGACGCAGTCGGCATTCGCGCTCGAGACGTGCATGACACGCAAGATCCCGACGAGCCCGCGTCGCGACCGGCTCGATCGCGTCCGGAAGTTGCACCCGATGCACTGATCGGACGAGCCGGCGACGGGACGTGCATCTGATGCACCGCGAGGTCGGATCCTTGCATCGGACGAAAGAAACGGGCCCGACGGCGCGGCCGGGCGACGGCGACCGGCCATCGACAGACGTCCATGCCGGAACAGACCGCGGTCGGTGGTCGTGCACGGGATCGGGCGGCATCCTGCGGACATGGAACGCGCCGCCAGCCTCGCCGTCTCGCGCATCGAGCGGTTCCTCGAGCAGGAGCCGATCGTCTGGCTGTCGACCGTGCGCCCCGACGGCACGCCCCACATCGTCCCGATCTGGTTCTGGTGGGACGGCGAGGCGCTGCTGGTGTTCTCCAAGCCCGATGCGCAGAAGGTCCGCAACCTGCGGGCCCGCCCGTCGGCGATGCTCGCGCTCGGCGACGCCGACGAGGACTTCGACATCGGCCTGCTCGAGGGCCGCGCCGAGATCCTCGACCGCACGACCGGCGAGGTCATGCCGGCGGAGCATCTCGCGAAGTACGCCGACCGGATGGCCGCGATCGGGCTGACCCCGGCCGACTACGCCGCGACCTACTCCCTGGTCATCCGCATCGTGCCCGACCGGTATCTCGGCTGGCACGGCCGGACGCTGCCGCTGAGCGCCCGGCTGGCCGGCGCGCCCGCCAGCACCATCACCGAACCGCGTCGCGACACGATCGGCGACGACGGCGAGCCGTTCATGCCCCAGCCGAGGCAGCGGACGCCGGAGCCTGTGGACGCGCGACTGGCCGGACGACCCAGCCTGCGCGACTGGCTCGCCGACCCGCTGGTGCGTGGCTGGCGCGGGTTCAGTGCCGGGCTGCCCCGACCCCGGACGTCGGGCGCGCTCTGATCCGTTCCCCCCGAGCCGGGCGAACCGGCCCGGACGAGAGCGCGCTCTGATCCCCGGTCAGTCGATCAGCGGCACGTCCACGACGTGCTCGGCGATGAACCAGACCTGCAGCTCATGGCGGCGCAGGACGTCGCCCATCAGCAGGTCGTTCGTGCCCCAGTCCTCCGAGGTCTCGGTGGCCTTGATCGCCTTGCGGACCTTGCCGATGACGATCTCGTGGGCCGCGAGGGTCCGATCGATCATCACGGTCACGTCCTCGGCGCCGTCCGGCGGGCGCGGGATCGATGTCAGCTCGGCCGCGTGGCGCGGGTCGCCGACGGCGATGCCGCCCAGGCTCTGGACGCGTTCGGCGAGAAGGTCGATGAGCTCGTTCTGCTCCTCGGCGTGCTTGTCGAACAGCAGGTGCAGCTGGTAGAAGGTCGGACCGGCCACGAGCCAGTGATGCTTCTTGTACATGGAGTACAGGACCATCGAGTCGGCGAGGATCTCGTTGAGCAGCGTGCAGCTCTTCGACTTCGCCGCGTCGGGCAGGCCGATGGGCAGCTGGCGCAGAGTGCCGAAGCGCTGGATCTCGGGGCCGCTCGCGCGGAGCTTCGGGTTCGGCGAGGACGCGGACGAGCGTCCGTTGGTGCTCGGGCGGGCGAGGGTCTTGGTGGCCATGGCTGTACCTCCGGACGGGGACGGTGGAAGATGATCCTGCGCGTCCTCCCATCACCGGTGGACCGACGAGCCCGGCCGGGGCATCGCAACGGCGTTACGACATCCCGATGGCGTACGCTCGACGCCCATCCATTGCGACGAAATGGGCGCTGAAAGGGGCGAGGACATGGCGCGACGCCAGATGCTGCTTCTCGCAGCCGCCCTGGTCGTCGGGCTCGCGATCGCGATCGTCGACACGAGCCCAGGCTGGGATTCGACGGGCATCACCGCGGGTTCGCTGGGTCTCGCCGCCGCCGCGGTCGCGTTCGTCGGGCGCGACCGGCCGTGGCTGTGGGCATCGGCCGTCGGGGTGCCGACGGTCATCCTCGGGATCGCGGGCGGAGCGGACCCGACGATCGCACTGGCCATGCTCTTCCCGTTCGCCGGCGCGGCGATCGGCTGGGTGATCCGACGCTCGATGGCCGAGGACCTGCCGCACGCCAGCTGAAGGTCAGCGCAAGGTTCGCGCCGCGTAACCCTCCAGCAGACCCAGCGCCTCGGGCAGGTCGGTCCGGCCGAACCCGAGCCGGAAGTGGTTGCCCGGGTGTCCGAACACCGAGCCCGGCACGAGCAGCACGCCCTCGGCCTCGACCAGCCCGGCCGCCCAGTCGTCGATCCGGACGCCCGGTACGGTCAGGCGCGGGAACCCGATCGAGCCGCCTCGCGGGCGGACCCACGTGAACCGGTCAGACCAGTCGTCGAAGAACTCGTCGAGGCGTTCGAGGTTCGCGGCCACGATCCCGCGCGACCGGCCCAGGATGCGATCGCGGGCACGCAGCCCGATGAGCGCCAGGATCTCCGAGGGGGCCGACGAGCAGATCGTCAGGTAGTCCTTCGCGGCCATGCACCGGGCCAGCAGGTCACGGTCGTGGGTCGCGAGCCAGCCGATCCGCAGGCCGGCCAGCGCGAACGACTTGGACATGACGCCGAGCGACACGCCACGCTCGAATGCGTCGGCCC
This sequence comes from uncultured Chloroflexia bacterium, assembly GCA_963767165.1. Lineage (GTDB taxonomy): Bacteria > Chloroflexota > Limnocylindria > Limnocylindrales > CSP1-4 > SPCO01. Next base: position 714,259 of record CAVYCV010000001.1, read on the forward strand.
CGGCGGTGAGTCGATCCCCTTCGTCGAACTCGAGGAAGCGGTAGACCTCGTCGGCGAGGAGGTGGATGCCGCGCGACGACAACTCGCCGGTCGAGCGCGGTCCACTCCGCGGCCGTGGGCATCATCCCGGTCGGGTTGTGGGGGGCGTTGACGACGACGAGGCGCGTCGCCGGGGTCAGGGCCCCGAGCAGGCGCGGCACGTCGAGCGACCAGCCGTCGGCCTCGTGGAGCTCGTGAAGGGTGACATCCGCGCCGTTCGCCCGGCCCACCTCGTACAGGCTCTGGTAGCCCGGCCACGGCACGATCGCGTGATCGCCCGGGCCGAGCAGGGCGTTCATGAGACAGAAGATGGCCTCCTCGGCGCCGGAGAAGGTCAGGACCTCGTCGGGCTCGATGCCCTCGTACAGGGCCGCGATCTCGCGGCGCAGCAGCGGGTGGCCGGTCGACTCCGTGTAGCCCAGGGTCAACCCGTCCCACAGGGCTCGCGTCTCGTCGTCCGCGAGGGCGAGCAGCTCGGCCATCGGCAGGCCCTGGACGTCCGACGCGCCCAGGACGTGCTCGACCGCGAACTCCCAGCGCGCGAAATACCGCTCCAGTGCGAACTCGGCGATGCGCATCGCGCCATGATGCGGCACGATGCCTCCCATGCACGACCCCGTCGCGATCGTCGGTGTCCCGACCGCCCTCGGCGGCCACCTCGCGGGCATGGAGCTGACGCCCGGCGGGCTGCGGTCGGCCGGGCTCGTGGCCGCCCTGCGCGCCCGGCCCGGACTGCTGACCACCGACCTGTTCGATGCCGGCGACCTCGCGATCGAGCCCGGCTTCCGCCCCGATGCCGATCCGCGCGCGAAGAACCGGGCCGCCATCGCGGAGTTCCTGCCGCGGGCGCGCGATCTCGTGGTGACCGCCCTCGACGTGCCGACCGACCAAGCCCGACCGGCGCGGCTCCTGATCCTCGGCGGCGACTGCACGGCCCACGCGGGCGGCCTCGCGGGGCTGCGCCGCGTCTGGCCCGAGACGCGCATCGCGCTCGCCTGGTTCGATGCCCACGGGGACTTCAACACGCCCGACACCACGCCGTCGGGGAACGTCTGGGGCATGCCGTTCGCGATGATCTGTGGCCGCGGCGACGCCGACCTGGTGGCCGCCGCCGACGGGCCCACCGTCCACGAGGAGGACGCCGCGCTGCTCGGCGGCCAGGTCCTCGACGAGACCGAATCGCGGATGCTGGCGGCGTCGCGGATCGCGACCTTCGGCGCCGGCATGCTCGCGACCGATGGCGGGCAGGCCGCCCTGCGCGGGTGGGCCGCGGCTGTGGCGACCCGGGTCGGTGGGCTCTACATCGCGGTCGACATGGACTGCCTGGATGCGTCGGGCGGCTGGGCGGTGACGATGCCGGAGCCGGACGGCCTGTCGTTGGAGACGGCCATCGGATCGATCCGGGCGCTGTCCGAGGCGATGCCGGTCGTCGGGTTCGGTGCGACCGGGATCACCCTGGCCAACGGTGACATCGAGCGGACCGTCGAGGCGGTCGCGATGCTCGGCGAGGCCGCCCTCGGGAGCGCCCCGGCCTAGCCTTCGACGGGTGCGAGCGACGCCCCGAGCCCGCGCGCCGCGGCCTCCGAGGCGACCTCGGCGACCAGCAGCCACGACGGGTTCGCCCCGGCGTCGACGACGATCGCCCACGACCCGTCGTCCGCGGAGATCAGCGTGCCGGCGCGATCGCCGAACGAGGCCGCGCCGAGCTCGGAGCCCGCCGGCACGCAGCCGTCGGGGTCGCCGCAGAACGCGCCCTCGCGGAGCGTGAAGCTCGCGCCGCCGGGCCCGCGGTAGCTGATCTCGAGCCGACCACCGCCGGCAAGGCGGTAGCGACCGGTGACGACGAACCAGCCCTTCGGGAGCACCGGGCAGTAGACCGTCCAGGCGACCGCCGCGGCGGCGTCTGCGTAGAAGTCCTGGTTCTCGGCGGTGCCGCTGCAGGCCGACGCGGGACCGCCGTTGGGGGTGGGCTCGTCAGTGGGCTCGTCGGTCGGGTCGCCGGTCGGGTCGTCCGTGGGCTCGTCGGACTCCGCCGGCTCGTCGGTATCGCCCGGCTCGACGGACTCGCCTGGCTCGGCGCTGTCGGTCGGCTCGGCCGACGAGGCGCTCGAGGGCGTCGCAGACCCGCCGCCTGGCGTCCCGGTCGCGGACGTCCCGCCGCAGGCGGCCACCATGGCCATCACCACGAGCAGGATGATCGGAAGGGCCCAGCGTCGGCGGGGACGATCGCGTCCCAGCGCGGTCGGTCGACGTCGCGTCACCGCCCGAGGGTAGCACGCACCGGCGCCCGACAGGGACGGCGCCTCCGGGTCAGGTGCCGATGCGAACGAACGAGGGGTCGACCCCGAAGACGTCCCGGATCCGTTCCGGTGCGAGCACCACGTCAGGCGGCCCGTCGCCGACGATGGCGCCGGCATCGAGCAGGACGAGCCGGGGGAAGAAGTGGGCGGCCATCCCGAGGTCGTGCAGGACCGCGATGATGGTCGTGCCGTCGCGCTCGTTCAGGTCGACAAGCAGCTCCATCGTGCTCACCTGGTGGCGCAGGTCGAGGTGGACGGTGGGCTCGTCGAGGACCAGGATCGGCGCCTGCTGGGCGACCGCAAGGGCGATAAGCACGAGCTGCCGTTCGCCGAGGGACAACTCGCGGGCGTCACGGCCGAGCAGGTGGCCGACCCCGACGCGCTCGATCGCCGCGGCGACGGCCGCCTTGTCCGCGGCCCTGGCGCCACGGAACGGGTCCTCGTGGGGCAGCCGCCCAAGTCCGACGATCTCCTCGACGGTCGCCGAGAAGGGCAGGCTCGGTTCCTGCGGCACGAAGGCCAGACGTCGAGCGACGGCCATCCGATCGAGCTGCGCCACGGCCCGTCCGGTCAACTCGACCTGCCCGCGCGACGGCGGAAGCAGGCCGTCGGCGACACGCAGAAGCGTGGACTTCCCCGCCCCGTTCGGCCCGATCAGCGCAAGCCGTTCGCCCGCGTCCACCGACAGGTCGATCCCGCGCAGCACCGGCTCGCGCCGGTAGGCCGCGTCGACCTCGACCATGCGCAGGACCGGCGTCACAGCTCGTACCCGGCACGCGCTCGACGGAGCACGACGATGAAGAACGGCGCCCCGATGAGCGCGGTCACGACGCCGACGGGGATATCGCCCAGCAGCCTCGCGGCGAGATCCGCATAGGCGAGCAGCGCGGCCCCGCCCAGCGCGGAGAGCGGCAGGACGAGGCGCGCCGACGGGCCGACCAGCAGGCGGACCACGTGTGGCACCACGAGTCCGATGAACCCGATCAGCCCGCTGATCGCAACGGCCGCGGCCGTCACGAGCGACGCGAGTGCGAGCAGGATCCGTCGTTCGCGGCCGACGTCGATGCCGAGATGGGCGGCCGTCTCCTCCCCGAGCAGCAACCCGTTCAGCGTCCGTGCCCGGAGCATGATGAGCACGCTGCCGATGAGCACGAGGGGCAGAGCCCCGGCCAGGTGCTCCCACGAGGCGTTCGAGAAGCCGCCAAGGAGGTAGCCGAAGATCTGGCGGAGCCCGGCGCCCGACAGGTACATCGCCATCGCCAGGCCGGCCGCCAGCAATGAGCCGACCGCATAACCGGTCAGCAGCAGGCCGGTCAGGGGCGCCAGCCCGCTCAACTTCGCGAGCCGATAGACGACCGTGACCGCGATGAGCGCGCCGACGAAGGCGAGCCCGTTGAGCAGCCCGAATCCGAGGAACACCGATCGGATCGGGATCAGGAGCGCGATCGACGCGCCGAGGGCCGCCCCCGACGCCGTGCCGAGGACATATGGGTCGGCCAGCGGGTTGCGGAGCAGACCCTGGAAGGTCACGCCCGCGACGGCAAGCGCCATCCCGACCAGCATGGTCGTCAGGACGCGCGGCAGCCGCAGGTCCATGACGATCACCTCGGCCTGGTCGGTCCATGTGCGGGCCCCGTCCAGTCCGAGCAGGCGGTGGCCGAGGATGCGCAGCGTGTCGCCCGGGTCGATCGCGACCGTGCCCATCCCGACTCCGAGGACCAGGGCACCGAGGAGCAGGACCAGGATGCCGCCCCCGAGCATGACCGGGCGCCGCCGGGCCGACCCCACCCGTGCGAGGCGTTGGTGGGGCGGCGCCAGCGGCTCGGATCGGACGGCCATGGACTAGGGCGTGACGGGTGCGAGAGACGGCAGGACGGCGTCCGGGTGCAGGGCCCCTGCGAGGGTCAACAACCCTGACACGAGCCGCGGACCGGGACGGGTCACGACGATGTCGTCGACCGCCGTGATCGCGCCAGCCTTGACCGCGGCCAGCACGCTCCAGCCGGGTCGCGCCGCGACGGCGTCGGCGGTCACCCCGTAGGCGCCGTCGCCAAGGACGATGACCTGGGGGTCGGCCGCGACCAGCGTCTCGGTCGACATCTCCCAGTCGGTCGCACTGCCGGTGGTGACCGGAGTGCCGCCCGCAAGCGTGATCAACTCCTCGTAGACGGAGTCATCGGCGATCCCATAGACCGCGGCGCCGTCTGTGCCGGTCTCATAGAAGACCCGCGGCGCCTCGAGTCCGGCGGTGGCGGCGGCGATCTGGTCGAACCCGGCCCGCATCGAGGCGCTCAGGTCCTTGGCGGCATCGAGCGCGCCGACCGCCGACCCGATGAGCTCGATGTCCTTGAGCGCGCCGTCGACGTCGGCCGCGTAGACGACGAGGACCGGGATCCCCAGTGAGCGCAACTTCGTGACGGCGTCCGCCGGTGTGCCGAAGTTCCCGCCGGCGATGACGAGGTCCGCGCCGAGACCGACGATCTTCTCCGTGTCGACGCCGTTGAATGTCGCCACCACCGGGACGGCGCTCGCCGCGGGCGGGTAGTTCGCGATGTCCTCGACCTTGGCCACGACCCGATCCGCAGCGCCGATGGCGAACAGGATCTCGGTTGCGGCGGGCGTCAATGACACGATCTTCTGCGGTTCGGCCGAGATCTCGACCGCCGTGCCCTCGTCATCGGTCAGGCTGGCGGGGAACGCCGGGACGGGGGTGGGCGATGGGCTCGGTGGGCCCGCTGTGACGGCAGCGGCGCTCGGGCTGGCCGTGGCGGCGGGCGTCGCCGACGTGGCGGCGCCGATGCACGCGCCGAACAGGAGTGCCGCGAGCGCGACGAACGCGAGCAACGGACGGAACGGGGATCGGGCGGTGGACACGCGGGGAGCCTCCGGATGATGGAAGGACGGCGAGGGTCGCGAGGAATCGCGAAGCCCCTCGCTTCTGGTTCGAAGGGAGGGGCTTATCCGGTGGATCGCACGGTCCTGCCTACCTTTCTCTCGAAGGTTCGAGCAAAGCACCGTGAGGTCGGCGACCGGACTTCCGCCCTCGAGAGGGCGGTCACCGTAGCGGGACTGTGCCGGAATCGCACCGGCTTCGCGACCACGCGGCGTGGGTCTGTATTGCGCCCGGAGCGTAGCACAGGCTCACCCCGACGCGGCCGGCCAGCGGTCCGCACCGCGCCCGGATAAGCGCCCGATAAGCGCCGCCTGCGACGATGTCGGCCTCGCCTCCGCCCGCCGTCTGCCACCGCCGGGGGAGGTCACGGACATGGCGGAGCATCGATGGCTGCGTGCGATCGGTCCCGGCGTCATCGCGCTGGGCGCGGTGGTCGCCATCGGTTCCTCGACACAGGCGGCGAGGGATCGCCCATGGACGCCGCTCGCCTGCGACGGGGGCGCTCGCGCACGGGTCGCCGCCGCCCGGGAGCCGAACCCGATGACCCTCGCTGACCTGGGCGCCGGGGCGTGGATGCGACTCGACCCGACCCTGGACCCCGACGGAGCGCTGGTCGGCCAGCGCCTGTCGATGGGCATCAACGCGCGAGGATCCGCGAGGGTCGTGGCGCTGCCGGCCGAGTCGTTCGCCGCCGGGCCGTTCGGGCGGCTCCTGCTCGTCGGGGCCGATGACGGCGCCGCATCGCGCCTGTTCACGATCGATGTCGCGACCGGCTGCATGTCGTCGCTGGCCGAGGAGGCCGACGTCGTCCGGCGGGCCACGATCAGCCCGGGCGGCGACGCCGTCTTCGAAAGCCGCGTCGACCGGACGACGCGTGCGGACCTCGGCGTCTGGCGACGCCCGCTCGACGGATCCGGACCGGCGGCGCGGGTCCTCGAACCGATCGCCGTCGATGGCGCGGTTCGGGCGCACCTGGTCGACCGAGTTCACCTGGTCGCTCGATGGGGACCGGCTCGCGGTCCAGTCCTGCGGCGAGACCGCGTGTCGGACGCGCGCCTTCGAGCCGGCGGAGGCCGGTCGGCCGGTCCGACTCGTCGCCGATCCGGCCATCGGACCACTGGTCGGGCTGGCGGGTCCTCGGATCGTCAGCTATGCGGCGTGCCGCGGCCTCCCCTGCCCCCTGGTGTCCGTGGACGCCGACACCGGCGGCCAGGTGCAGCTCACGGATGCCGCCGGCCTCGCGACGCTTGCGGGGGCGGGCGCCGGCGCACGGGTCCTCCACGAGTCGGATGGGCCGGCCGGCCGCCACCTTCGATCCATCTCTCTTGACGGCCACGACGCGGCCGACCTGGGCGCGATCCCGGCGGGCCTGCGACTCACGCCCGACGCCGCGCGCTCCGCGAGCGGCACGCGCCTGCCGGCGGACTGGGTCCTGCTCGCCCCCGACGGCCGGCTGCCTGCCGGACCGAGCCCCGACGAGGCCCGGCCGACCCTCCGCCACGTCCCGGACGGTCGCTCCGTCCTCCTCGATGAGGTGACCCGATGACGGGCAAGATGAGTTCCCCCGGGCGGCGTCGCGCCGCACGACGGTCAGTGGCGGTCGGGCTGGCCGTGGCGATGCTGACCGGCCTCGTGCCGACGGCCGCCGGACACGGCCCGGACCCGGTCCTCGGCGGAGGGCTGTTCCGGCAGAACCAGGCACTCCTGTTCGACTGGCGCTCGGGCGCCGCCCCACCCGCCGCGATCAAGACGGCCATCAGGGCGGCCGCAGCCGATGCCACGGCCACCCGGGCGTCGAAGGCCGCCACGTTCGCCTATGACGCGAACGGGACGAACCCGATCGGCTACGGCGTCGGCGCGACGTGCGGTCCGAACGGGATCGCGTGCTTCACCCGCGACGCGCCCGACGGCTTCACGATGTGGTTGCGCGAGCAGGGCCACCGGTTCGACTGGGGGACGCTCAAGTGGTGCCAGTCGTATGCGACGGCGCCCAACGGCTGCTTCGATGTCGAGACGATCGCGCTCGACGAGTTCGGCCACGTCGAGATCCTCAACCACCACGTGAACTACGCGGACGAGCGCGACTACGACGACGCCGTCGTGCAGACGGTCTCGCGGGCCAAGCCCCAGTCGGGCTGGAACACGCACCGCTTCGGGACGCTGCGACGTCGCCACGCTCCAGCGTGAGTACGACGTCTCGAGCTCCACCGCGAAGTACTCGACCTGCCTGGACATCTCGACGACGCTGACCCTGGCGGCCTCGCCCACGTCGGTCGCCTACCGCGACACGACGACGCTCACCGCCACGCTCAAGGTCGCCGACGTCGCGGCGTACGACCGCCTGCGCGGCAACGCGGTCTCGGGCCGGACGATCACCCTGCAACGCCGCCCGCGCGGCACGACGACCTGGATGACCGTGGGTCCGATGGCCGTCGGCAGCTCCGGCACGTACAAGCTCGTGATCATGCTCCTGGCCTCGACCGAGTTCCGGGCGGTCTTCAAGACGCCGTCGGACGAGGGCCTCAACGGCGACACGTCGCCGGTGGTGCTGGTTCCCGTCCCCGACTGCGCCACGCCGCCCTGCCCGCTGTCACTGCCGGCTGCCGATCCGGTCGTCGCTCGCGGGGCGAGCTCCGCGTTCGGAAAGGAGACCCAGTGACCCGCGCGACCGCCGCCCGTCTCGTGGCCCTCGCAGCGGCGATGCTGGTCGCCGCATGCGGGCCCCGTGCCAGCGCTCCAGCGACACCGACCGGGGTGGCCGGCACGCCCGCTGCGTCGCCGCCGGCGGCGAGCCCCATCCCGGTGGCATCCGCGCTCGGGTCAGCGTCGGCGTCCGCCCTCCCGCCGGACGCCTCGCTGGCCGCCGAGGGCGGTGACCCGGTCGTCGGCCAGCTCGGATCGTTCACCTGGGGCGGCGGCGGGTCGGACAGCCCGTGGCTGCCCGGGACGCCGATCGCGGTCGGGGCCGGCGAGCCGCTGTCGGTCACGCTCGCCGATCCGACGCGGATCGCGGCCTGGACCGCGGTGCGGGCCCCCGTCACGTCCACGACCGGGTCGGGGGCCGTCCCGGCGGGAGCGGGATCCGGCACCGTCTCGTTCGCCGTCCCCGCCCCCGGTCGGTGGACGGTGGCCGTGACGGTCCGGTTCGACGGGGGCGACTCCGCGACCTGGTACTGGCAGCTCGACGTGACCTGACCGACCGGGCGCCTGACCGGCGGCCGGACACGCCCGATGGCACACTTCGTCGCGCCATGCGACCCGTCGCGATCCGGCCGTTCCTCGCCGCCGCCGCCTGCCTCATCGCCTTGGCGCTCATCGGTGGCTGCGAGCCGGACGGGTCGTCAGGGTCACGACTCGACGGCCTGCTCCTCCTCGCGGGCGACACGAGCCACACGGATCTTCGGGCGTGGAGCGGGCAGGATGCCGACCGGCCGATCGACATCCCCGACGGCACGACGTGGGTGGCGGCGGGGCGCGTCGACGTCCTGGCCCTCGGTCTTGCCGATGGCACGATCCGGATCAGCGATCCGATCCGTCCGGACCGCGATCCGACGTGGACGAAGACGGAGGCGACCCTGGCGTCTGGCGACGCCGCGGTCGGGCCGTTCGCGTTCCCGGTCTGGGACCCCGATGGTGGCCGCCTGGCGGCCGTGGCTGGGGACTTCGACGCCGAACCGCACCTGGCGGTCATCGAACCGTCGGCCGGGAGCGCGTCCGAGGTCGAGTTGGGTCGACCGATCGGCCACGCACCACCGACCTGGGTCGGACCCGATCTCGTGGCCATGGTGTCCGGCACGGACGACGCGCCGACATCGATCCTCGTGGACACGTCGACGAGCGGGCTGACCGCTGGCCCATCGGGCGCCCGGCTCCTCGCCACGTCCGCGGACGGCACGAGGCTGGCGGCGGCCGAGGGCGGGACCGAGCGGATCGTCATCCGGTCGACGACGGCCTGGCTGGATGGCGGTGCCGCCATCCTCGCGATCGTCGACCCGCCGCCCGATGCCGTCGCCGCGATCTCGATGGCCCTCGACGCCTCCGGCGACCGCCTCGCCGTGGCGTGGATACAGCGTGACGACGCGATCGCGGTCGCGATCTACGACGGGACGCGCGAGTGGGCGCGGGTGGCCGGACCGGCCACGTCCGACGCCAGGGGTGCCGTGGTCGCCTGGTTCCGCTGACGCCCGCCGCGCCGGCGGGGGTCAGGTCAGGCGGTCGGGACGGCCTCGGTGGTCGCCGAGAAGATGGAGACCTGGGCCTCCTCGGGCAGCATCACGCCCATGACCTTCTGCAGGGTCAGGAGGTGGACGCACGATCCCCAACTCTCGAAGTAGTGGCAGGTGCATCGCCACTGACCGGCGTCGAGACTCACGTGATGCGTATCGTTGTCACCGCGGAAGGTGAGCGACAGTCGATCGATGGTGATCCGATCGAGCTCTCGCGCGTAGCGATTCGCCTTCTCGACCTTGCCGATCAGGGAACTGTGCATCGCCGTGCTACCTCCGTCGCCCCATCTCGGGAGCGCTCACGGGGCCGCCGTCCGGTCATGCACCTTCGACCGGTGATGGCGGTCGTGTGACCACAGGGTACACCCGCCACACCCCCGGGTCACCCCTCCAAAATGGTCCCGACCGCACACCAGACCTTCGCCGCCTCAGGGCGCGTTCGTGCCCTCGCGCCCGAAGTCATCCTCGAGGCGGATGACGTCGTCGAGCTCGGGCGTGGAGACCTCGATGAGCTCGCACCGCTCGATCGCCTCGTAGCGATGGATGCGGCCCGTCCGGACCCGTCGGTGGTCGCCCGGCCCGAGCTCCTCCTGGCCGACGACGCCGTCGTCGCCCTCGATGGTCAGGCGCAGCCGGCCCGAGATCACCAGGATGGTCTCGTCCTTGATCTCATGGCGCTGGAGGGACAAGCGCCTGCCCGTCTCGATGACCAGGATCTTGCCGACGTACCGATCGGTGTGGGCCCAGATGAGCTCGTGGCCCCATGGCTTCTCGACCCGCCGCGCCGAGCCGTCGCCGGACGTCATGAACCGCGGACGAGCCGCTCCCCGGCCGACAGCATCGCGTCGCGCGTCGTCTCCGAGGTCGCCTCGACGTAGACCCGCACGAGCGGCTCCGTGCCCGACGTCCGGACGAGCAGCCACGAGCCGTCGGCCACGTAGAACTTCGAGCCGTCGTTGGTCTCGAGGGTGATGCTCCGGGTGACCGGCTGGCCGGCCAGCTCGGTCGGCGCCTGGTCGCGCAGCTCGACCAGCAGGCGCCGCTTCGTCTCGGGGTAGAGGTTGCGCGCGACGTGGACGTCGATCCGCTGGTACCAGGACGGCCCGGCGATCTCGTGGAAATGCTCGATCGCCTTCGAGACCGGCCAGCGCCCGGCGGCCTTCTCGCGCAGGAACAGGTCCAGCAGCATCAGGTCCGCGTACACACCATCGCGCTCGGGCAGGTGCATGCCAAACCCGTAGCCGCCCGACTCCTCGGCGCCCATCATCGCGCCCGTCTCGATCATCTTCGGGCCGATGTACTTGAAGCCGACCGAGGTCTCGTAGGTCTCGATGCCGTAGATCTCGCCGAGACGTGCGGCCATCGAGGTGTTGTTGACGCTGACCACGACCGGCTGGCGCAGGCCGCGATGCTCGGCCAGGTAGTACATGAGCAGGCCCGTCACCTGGAGCTGGTGGATGAAGGTGCCGCGCTCGTCGGCCGCGCCCGCCCGGTCCGCATCGCCGTCGAGCAACAGGCCGAGGTCGTAGCCACCGCCCTTGAGCATGCCCAGCGCCTCGTTGACGTTGGGCCGGATCGGCTCGGGGTTGACCCCGCCGAAGTAGGGGTTCCGCTCCTGGTGGATCTCGGTCACGCGGATCGTGCCGCCGGCCAGGAGCCGGCTGATCCAGCCGGCGCCGGCGCCCCACATCGGGTCGACCAGGACGTGGACGTCGGCAGCCTTGAGCGCATCGACGTCGATGGTCCGGCGCAGGTATTGCTCGTAGCCGACGTACGGGTCGAACCGCTCGACCATGCCGGCAGCTTCGGCGTCCGCGAGCGGCCGGCGCTCGATCGGGACCCCGCCGTTCTCGGCGAGGCGGGCCTCGATGGCCTTGAGGATCTCGGGCCCGGCCGCCGAGCCCGTCGGGGCCTTCACCTTGAACCCGTTGTCGACCCACGGATTGTGGCTCGCGGTGATGACGATGCCGGCGGCGGCGCCGCGCTCGACCACCTCGTACGAGCTCATCTGGGTGGGGACCGCGTGCTGCCCGATCACGACGCCGATCCCCTGGGCGAGCAGGACCTCGGCCGCCGCCTCGGCGAAGTACTCGGACGCGAACCGGCGATCGAACGCGATGACGACGCCCTTGGCCTGCTCCCCACGCTCGACGACGTAGTGCGCGACACCGTCGGCACAGCGGCGGACGTTCTCGAACGTGTAGTCGTCGGCGATCCGGGCTCGCCAGCCATCGGTCCCGAACACGATGGTCGTGGGCGCCGCCGCCCCGGTCGTGGTGGTCACGTCATCCTCCCGGTTCGGAGCATCGCTCGATGAGCTCGCCGATGCGTCCGGCGTCGGACGCGGCCCCGCGGAGCACCGCGATCGGCTGCGTCGCCGTCATGCTACCGCGCTCGAGCGGAGCGATGACCCCGAGGCGGCCGCCCATGCGTCGCACGATCAGGTCGTCGGCGTCGACCGTGACCGTCTCACCGGCCTGGACGACCGCCCCGCTCCCGCTCGAGCCGAGCGCCCCGAGGAGCGCCGACCAGGAGCCGAGGTCGGACCAGCCGACGTCCATCGCGGCCATCAGCACGCGACCGTCGCGCGCGGCGCCCTCCATGACCGCGTAGTCGATCGACATCGCCTTCTGGATCGACTCGTAGGCGCGCTCGAGCATCGAGGGCGACCCGACCATCGGCCCGATCGTCTGGACGAGGCCCGTGTACCGCTCCAGCGCCGAGCGGATGGCCCGGCGGCGCCAGAGGAACATCCCCGCGTTCCAGGCGACCCCGGTCTCGCGCCCGAGCTGCTCGGCCCGGGCCGGGTTCGGCTTCTCCTCGAAGCCGCGCAGCGGATACGCCTGCAGCCCGGCGATGGCCTCGCCGCGGTCGGCGGCCGGCAGCAGGTAGCCGTACTCCGTGGCCGGGTGGTCGGGTTGCACGCCGAGGGTCACGAGCGGGTCGTCGATGCCGAACGCGCCAGTGGCGAGATGGTCGGCCGCGGCCCGCAGGACATCTCGGAAGGCCTCCTCGCGCTCGATGGTCTGGTCGGCCGGGAGCACGATCATGACGTCGTCCGGAGCGCGATCGATGGCGAGGGTGGCCAGTGCGATGGCGGCGGCCGTGTTGCGCCCGAGCGGCTCGAGCAGCAGGGCGACCTCGGGGAGCTGGTCGCGGACCAGGGATTCGTAGCGACGGTCGGTCACGACCGTGATGTCGTCGGTCAGCGGGCGCAGGCGCGCGGCGGTCGCCTGGAGCAGGGACTCGGGCCCGAGCAGCGGGAGGAAGGGCTTGGGCCGCTCAGCCCGGCTGAGGGGGTGCAGCCTGGTCCCACCGCCACCGGCCATGATGACGCCGTACATGCGCCGCTCATTCTAGGGGCGGGCTGATGGCCCCCGACGCCCGTGGCCGTCGGTCAGCCGGCAACCAGCACGTACTTGCGTTCCCAGATGACCTTGCGGGTCGCCTCGTGGTAGTAGCCGTAGACCTTGCGGAACCCGGCCATCGACATGTAGCGGTACTTCCACGGGTCGCGCGAGCCCGGACCCAGGGGCCCGTGGACGTAGAAGCCGCGGATCGTCCTGCGCCCGGTGGCGGGATCGACGGTGGACTGGTAGCCGAGCACGATCCAGGCATGGGTCCCGTGATGGACGGTGATGCCGACCGGGCGGTTCGTGCGGTCGATCGCCTTCGCGATGGCCTTGATCGCCGTGGTCTTCGAGGTGTAGGCGGACCACTGGTACGGCTGGCCGGTGTACGTGCGCAGCGCCCAGGCCCAGCCCTGGACGTCGTTGCCGGCGGTCTTGTACTTGTACCGGTTGTGCTTGCGGATCTGCGAGTACAGGCTCTTCTGGCGCGCATAGCTGGTGTTGGATGTGCCGCCGATGAGGTTCCACATCGACTGGGTCGCCGCGGGAACGCACCACGTGTTCTTGTACTGCCGGACCACGGTGCTCGTGCGATAGAGGTTGATCGCGTACGCGGCCGGAACAGGGGTCGGGGTCGGGGTCGGGGTCGGCTCCGGCGTCGGCTCGGGGGTGGCCGTCGGCTCAGGGGTCGCGTCGTGGTGGCCGTCCGGGTCCGTGGTCTCGGTCGGCGCCGGATCGGCGGCCAGCACCACGGGCAGAGGCAGGAGGGCGAGGCAGACCACGGCCAGCACCCCCGCCCGAAGGACGGCAGTCAGGCGCGCGCGTGGGTCTTGGGCGGGCTCTGCGAGTCGCATGGCATCCGGTGAGCGGGCCACCCGACGGTCGGGCGAACGTTCGTCAAGTATCGCGATCGGCGAGCGTCGGGGCAGGACCCGATGGTCCGCGACTTGGCAGGACCGTATGGTCCGGTGCGCTCGCGCACGTCGTTGCAACGACGTTGCAAGACCGTCCCCCACTCCTGGATGTCGAAGTCGCGGCACCGTCTTTCGGAGTGGAGTCGCCCTCATATTCCAAGACGGACTACCTGGCAGCCGGTCTCGACGAAGCACCTCCGTTCGCGCCCGATTCGGGCCCGCCCACGGCACCTGTGGGCCCGCCGAGCACCCGCAGGCATGGATCGGGCGATCTGGACGGCGCCTGCGCGGCCCTGCCGATCTGATAGTCCTTCTTGGACTGCAGGAGAAGGGGACCCCGCCCGCCGTTCGCCGGCTAGAAACTCGGTGGCGTCAGGCAGAACAGGACGCTGGCCGGCATGTCCCCGCGGTTCATGTTCCAGTGCGGCAGGCGCGAGGGGAACGTGATGGCGTCGCCCTCGCGCAGGACGTAGTGCTCGTCGCCGACCCACAGGTCCAGCACGCCCGCGAGCACCACGACGACCTCCTCGTCCGAGTCGTGCGTGTAGGGCTCCTCGCCTGTCCCGCCGCCGGGCTCGATCGTCGAGAGGATCACCTGGAGGCGCGACGCCGTGTTCGAGGTCAGGAACTCGTCCACCGCCTGGAGACCCGGGTAGGTCACCCGGCGCCGGGCCTCGCGCCGGATCACGCGCCCGCTCGGCATCTCCTCGGCGAAGAGCTGGGCGATCGAGAGGTCGAGGGCATGGGCGATCCGCTGGACCGTGGCGATCGAGGGACTGGTCACGTCGCGCTCGACCTGGGAGAGGAAGCTCTCGGTGACCCCGGCCGCGGCGGCGACCTCGCGGAGCGTGCGTCGACGCGTCTGGCGGATCGCCCGGATGCGCGATCCGAGCTGCAGGTCCGTCTCCATCGTCCCCTCCTGGCTCGGGCGCATCGGCGACTGAAGTATAGGTACAGATGGTTGCGGTAGGGATGCCGAACATCGCTCATTTCGTGCGAGATTCGCAGGAACGGCGCGTTGACGACACCGGCCCTCGCCCGTACCATCCGTGCCACCTGTAGCGATGCTACAGGGAGTGCTCAGCGCCCGATCGTCCGCCCCCGAGGACCGCCGTTGACCGCCTCCCTGACGCCCGAATCGCGCGCCGCGACCCGTCCGCCCGGTGAGGGCGCCCCCGGCGCGGGCGCATCGGCCGATGCCCACCCCGACGTCGAGATCCTCGAGGTCACCAAGCGCTTCGGCGACGTGACAGCGGTGGACCGGATGACGCTGCGGATCGCCCCCGGCTCGTTCTACAGCCTGCTCGGGCCGTCGGGCTGCGGCAAGACGACGACGCTGCGGATGATCGCCGGATTCGAACAGCCGACCGAGGGCGAGATCCTCCTCGACGGCAAGCCGATCGCCGGCGTCCCGCCCTACAAGCGCAACGTCAACACGGTCTTCCAGCACTACGCGCTCTTCCCGCACATGGACGTGGCCCGGAACGTCGGCTACGGCCTGCGGCAGGTCAAGGTCCGCAAAGACGAGGAGACGCGCCGGGTCGCCGAGGCGCTGGCGCTCGTCCGGCTGTCGGGCTACGAGCGTCGCCGCACGTGGGAGATGTCCGGCGGCCAACAGCAGCGGGTCGCGCTGGCACGGGCGCTGGTGAACCGCCCGACGGTGCTGTTGCTCGACGAGCCGCTCGGCGCGCTCGACCTGAAGCTGCGCAAGGAGATGCAGCTCGAGCTCAAGGCGCTCCAGCGCGAGGTCGGGATCACGTTCGTCTACGTGACCCATGACCAGGAGGAGGCGCTGACGATGAGCGATGTCATCATCGTCATGCGGGACGGCCTGATCCAGCAGGCGGGTGGGCCGACCGAACTGTACGAACGCCCGGTCAACCGGTTCGTCGCCGACTTCATCGGCACCTCGAACTTCGTGACCGGCGCGGTCGACTCCATCGATGCGAACGACCACACGGTCACCGTCCGGAGTGAACGGGGCATGACCCTGCGCGGCACCCCGACGGATCCGACGGCGACGCTGACCCTCGGCCAGGCAGTGACGGTCGCGATGCGACCGGAACGGCTCGATGTCCACCCGGCCGATGCCGGATCCATCGAGACTGGCTGGTCGTCGGTGATGGGACGCATCAACCAGGGCACCTACCTCGGCGACCAGACCGAGTTCCGGGTGCAGACCGACGAGGCGGGCGAACTCATCGTCCGCCGCCAGAACGCCATGGGGGCTGGAGCCAGTCTGGGTCTGGGACCGGGTGATCCGGTCCAGGTCCGCTGGCGCGACGAAGCCAACCTGGTCCTCGCGGGCTAGGGACGGAGCGGATCCCGACGCGGTCGGGATCGGAGGAGGCATCTCTCGTGAGCGAACAAGATCTCGACAAGGTCCTTCGGCGGATGTCGGAGACCCGGATCAACCGACGCGGCTTCCTGGCCGCGGCCGGTCTGACCGCGACCGGCGCCGCCCTCGCGGCGTGCTCCTCGGGCGGGACGGCATCGAGCGCACCGACCGCGGCGGCCTCGGCCGCCCCCGGATCGGCGGCACCGTCTGCTGCGCCTGCGTCCGCCGCGGCGGAGAGCTTCGCGCCGGCCGGCGAGGTCGAGAAGCAGCTCTACATGTACAACTGGAGCGAGTACATCAACCCCGACAACATCGAGGCGTTCAAGGCCAAGTTCGGGGTGACCAAGTTCCAGTACGACATCTACGACAACAACGAGGCACTGGTCGCGAAGCTCCAGGCCGGCGGTGGCGGCTATGACATCGCGGCACCGACCGCCGAGTACGTGCCCGGCATGGTCGAGCAGGGGTTCCTCCAGAAGCTCGACAAGTCGCGGCTCCCGAACCTGGCCAACATCGACGCCAAGTTCAAGGGCCTCTGGTGGGACCCGACCGACGACTACCAGATCCCGAAGGACTACGGCACGACCGGCATCCTGTACCAGGAGTCCGCCCTGCCGTCGGTCCCCAAGACGTGGAAGGACTTCCTCGACCTCGCCAAGGGTCCCGCATCGGGCAAGGTCGTGGTCGTCGACTCCATGGGTGACGTGTTCACCTTCCCGCTCAAGATGCTGGGCTTCTCGGCCAATTCGGTCGACCAGGCCGAGCTCGACCAGGCGCGCACGGTCCTCCTCGACTTCGCGCCGCATGTCCTGGCGCTGGACTCGAACAAGTACGGCGACAAGATCGCGTCGGGCGAGGCTGCCATGGCCCTCGGCTGGACCGGCGTCCTCAACAGCCAGATGGGCGACATCAAGGACAAGGGCTACGTCGTCCCCAGCGAGGGCACGATCTTCTGGCTCGACACATGGGTCATGCTCGCGGACGCCCCGAACCCGAACGCGGCGTACGCCTTCCTCAACTGGATCCATGAACCCGACATCCAGGCGAAGGAGACCGACTACAACCTGTATGCGACGCCGAACGACAAGGCCAAGCCGCTCGTGGACCCCGCGGTCCTGAACGACCCGGCGGTCTTCCCGCCTGACGACGTGTTCGATATCCTCGAAGGATCGAAGGACACCTCGGGCAACAACCAGCGCATCGACATCTGGGAAGAGTTCAAGCAGAACATCGGGAAGTAGGACGAAGGCGCGACCGGCGGGTCGTCGGTCATGTCCACCAGCGCCCCACTCGTGGCGCCCACCAGGACGGCGGCGTCCGTCGGGATCGGTGGGCGGGTCCGCTCGCGCCTGCTCACCGGGATCCTGCTGCTCCCGGCCACCGTTTGGTACGTCGTCCTGCTCGTCGCCCCGCTCCTGATCGTCGTCGTGTTCTCGTTCGGGACACGGGCCAAGAACGGCGGGTACACACCGGACTTCGTGGTCGACAACTATGTTCGTGCCATCCAGAAGTCCGAGCCGCTGGTCACCAGCCTGCAGATGGCCGTCCTGGGCACGATCGGGTGCCTGCTCGTCGGGCTGCCCTTCGCCTACTTCCTGGCGACGCGCGCGGGTGGCCGAAAGGGCGTCCTGATCCTGCTGCTGGTCGTCCCGTTCTGGACGAGCTTCCTGATCCGCACCTATGCCTGGCTGATCATCCTGGCGCCCGACGGCGGGCTGGCCGGCGTGCTGAAGTCGCTGACCGGTGGTGACCAGGTCCAGATCCTCGGCACACCGATCGCCGTGATGATCGGACTCGTCTACGGCTATCTGCCACTCATGGTCTTCCCGCTGTTCGTGACGCTCGAGCGGATGGACCGGTCGCTCGTCGAGGCCTCCAAGGACCTCGGCGCGGGCCGCTGGGCCACGTTCCGCCAGGTCACGCTGCCGATCGCGTTGCCCGGACTGGTGACCGGCAGCATCCTCGTCTTCATCCCGATGATGGGCGAGTACGTCATCCCCCAGATCCTCGGGTACGGCCGGACCTACCTGATGGGCAACGCGCTGGTGACCGACTTCCTCGAGGCGCGCAACTGGCCGTCGGGCTCGGCACGCGCAGTGTTCCTGATCCTGATCATGATCGTCACCATCGCCGCCTACACGTGGTTCCTGAACCGCGGGCGCAAGACCCGCGAGGTCAGCGTGCTGTGAGGCTCCCGTGACCGCCCCCGCCATCACCCGGGACGTCGTCCGCACGGGTCAGGCCCATCGCTCGCCCAACGCCGACCGCTGGGCCGGCCTCGTCGAGTTCTACTTCCGCGCGCACACGGCCATCGTCTTCGCCTTCCTGTATCTGCCCATCCTCGTGGTGGTCATCTACGCGTTCAACGACACCACGAAGGCGACGAGCGTCTGGGAGGGCTTCTCGACGCGGTGGTTCCCGATCGCGCTCGGGGACGAAGTCGTCACGACCGCCCTGCTGAACAGCTTCATCATCGCGATCCCCAATGCCTTCCTCGCCACGATCTTCGGGACGATGGCCGCGCTCGGCCTGCAGCGGGTCGGCAAGAAGGTCCGGGTCGGGTACGACACGCTGACCTACATGAGCGTGATCGTGCCGGAGATCGTGATCGCCCTCGCGACGCTCGTGTTGTTCGCGACCAGCTTCGACATCTTCAAGTCCGCGTTCGGGGTCAAATTCACCTTCGGCTACCCGACGGTGATCGCGGCCCACGTGCTGTTCAACCTGAGCCTCGTCCTGCTGCTCGTGCGGGCCCGCCTCTCGGGCATGGACCGCACGCTGACCGACGCGAGCTCCGACCTCTTCGCCACGCCGTGGCGCACGTTCCGCCAGATCACGTTCCCGCAGCTCCTGCCCGCGATCGTGGCCGGCTTCCTGCTGTCGTTCACGTTCAGCTTCGACGACTACGTCATCACGTCGTTCGTGAACGGACCAGGATCCTCCACCCTCCCGCTGTTCATCTTCGGGCAGGTGAAGCGCGGCGTGACCCCCGAGACCAATGCGGTCGCCACGATGATGCTGGCGCTGACGCTGATCCTGCTGTTCATCGGCCAGCTCGTGCTCATCTGGCAGTCGCGCCGCGCCGGCCGTCGCGCGTCGATGGCGTCGGTGATCGCCGAGACCTAGGCGAGGACGGTCAGCCGGCTGCGGCTGCGACGGCCTCGGGCTCGGGCAGGCCCGCATCGGCCGCGAGCAGCGCGGCCTTGTCGGTCCGCTCCCAGGGCAGGTCAAGGTCCGGCCGGCCGAAGTGGCCATATGCCGCGGTCTGGCGGTAGATCGGGCGGCGCAGGTCCAGCGCGGCGATGATCGAGGCCGGGCGAAGGTCGAAGTTGCGTTCGACGATCGCCTGGATCTCGGCGTCGCCGATGCGGCCGGTGCCGAACAATTCGACGCTGAAGCTGATCGGATGGGCGATGCCGATGCCGTAGGCGACCTCGACCTCGAAGCGGTCGGCGAGCCCGGCCGCGACGACGTTCTTGGCGACCCAGCGGGCGGCGTAGGCAGCCGAGCGGTCCACCTTCGTCGGATCCTTGCCGCTGAAGGCGCCGCCGCCGTGGCGGGCCATCCCGCCATAGCTGTCGACGATGATCTTGCGCCCGGTCAGGCCGGCATCGCCCATCGGACCGCCGGTCACGAAGCGGCCGGTCGGGTTGACGTGCATGACGGGGTCCGTCTCGCGGAGGTCGTGGGGGATGGTCGGCAGGATGACCGTCTCGACGATCTCCGAGCGCAGGCGCTCCGCCCGGACGTCCGGATCGTGCTGAGCGGAGACGACGACGGTCCTGACCCGCTTCGCGACGCCGTGCTCGTACTCGACGGTCACCTGGGTCTTGCCGTCGGGCCGCAGGTAGGGCAGCTGGCCGGACTTGCGGACTTCCGCCAATCGACGGGCCATGCGGTGGGCCAGCGCGATCGGCAGCGGCATCAGCTCGGGCGTCTCGCGGCAGGCGAAGCCGAACATCATCCCCTGGTCGCCGGCGCCGAGCTCGTGCGCGGGCGCGGCGTCGTCGCGGACCTCGAGCGCCGCGTCGACGCCCTGGGCGATGTCCGAGGACTGCTCCTTGACCGACACGAGCGTGCCGCAGGTCAGGTAGTCGAAGCCGTAGTCCGCCCGCGTGTACCCGATGTCGCGCACGACGTCGCGGACGACCGACTGGAAGTCGACGTACGTGGTGGTCGAGATCTCGCCGAGGACCATGACGAGCCCGGTCGTCGTCGCCGTCTCGCATGCGACCCGCGCATCGGGGTCCTCCCGGATGATCGTGTCCAGGATCGCGTCACTGATCTGGTCGCACATCTTGTCGGGGTGGCCTTCGGTGACCAATTCCGATGTGAACAGGTACTGCGGGGCGTCGACGATGCTCATGCGGGGGTAGCGCCTCCAACACGTCTCTGGGGTCGGCTGGGAGAGTAGCACGGGACCCGCCTCGCGCCGTGTCGGTGGCGCCGTGCCGCGTCGCCGGGCCGTCCGTCGATCACACGCCCGAGCGGACCGCCTCGAGGTCCAGGTCCCGCTCCACGCGACGCAGCGCCTCGTCGCCGATCAACGCGTCGTCGCGCAACTGGATGATCGCCTCGCGCTGGGCCGCCACCACCGCCAGCCGGATGGCCTGGTGGTCGAGCTGCTCCTGCGCGGCGGCGTCCGGCTCGTCGTCCGGTCCGGGCAGGGCGTGGTCGGCCTCATGGGTGAACCGGGCGCGCATCTGGTCGATGAGCTCGAGATGGTCGGCGAATTCGTCCGCGAGCGTGTCGAGGCGGGTGAGCGCGGCCGACACGGCCGCCTGGCGGGCGACCACCTCCTCGCGGTCGAGGCTCGACCCGGCGACGACGCCGAGCCGGCCGATGATCCAGGGCAGCGTCAGGCCCTGTCCGACGAGCGTGGCAACGATCACGCAGATCGCGAGATACGTGATGAGATCGCGGTCCGGGAAGTCCAGGGGCAGGGCGAGCGCGGCCGCCAGCGAGACCGCGCCGCGCATCCCGGCCCATGCGACGACGAACACGCTCTGAGGCGTCGGCGCGGGCTCACGCTCCCGGATCTTCGCGCTAAGTCTGCGGGGCACGTAGGCCCCGGGGAAGACCCAGGCGATCCGGGCAACGATCACGACCAGGCTCACCGCCCCGCCGAGCAGGACCAACTCCTGCGCCGACCAGTCCGACAGCCCCTCGAGGACCCGCGGCAGCTGCAGCCCGATGAGCATGAACACGAAGCTGTTGATGAGGAAACTGAGGACGGCCCAGGCGCCCTGGCCCATGAGGCGGCCATTGGGCGAGAGGACGCGCGCGGCCTTCCGGCCGGCGATCAGCCCGGCCGTGACCGTCGCGAGGACCCCGCTCACACCGATCAGCTCCGCGGACAGGTAGGCGGTGAGCGGCGCCAGCAGCGAGAGCACGATCTCGAGGGTCGCGTCGCCCGTCCGCCGCCAGGCACTGGTCACGAGCCAGCCGACGACGACCCCGACCGCGATGCCGCCAAGACCGACGACGACGAACGACACGCTGGCATCGACGAGGGAGAAGACGCCGGTGGTCGCCGCGACCAGCGCGACCCGATACGCGATGAGGGCCGACGCGTCGTTGATCAGGCTCTCGCCCTCGAGGATCGTCACGACGCGGGGTGGGACCCCGAGCCGGCGCAGCACGGCCGTGGCCGCCACCGCGTCCGGGGGCGCCACGATGGCCCCGAGCGTGAACGCCGCGGCGAGCGGCATCTCCGGGACGAGCCACTTGACCACGACCCCGACCACGACCGTCGTGAACAGGACGAGCCCGATCGCGAGCAGGCCGATCGCTCGCGCGTTGGCCTTGAGGTCGCGGATGGGCGTGTTGAACCCGGAGCCGAACAGGATCGGTGGCAGGAACAGCAGGAAGACGAGATCGGGGTCGAGCTGGACCTGGGTGAGGAGGTCCGGGGCGAGGGCATAGCCGAGGCCGCCGAGGACGAGGCCCCCGAGGACCAGGAGGATCGGATACGCGACCCCGATCCGCCGCGCGACGTAGGCAAGCGCCGTCGCGAACACCAGCAGGAGCATGACGAGCTCGATGGGGCCGAGGGTTTCCATGCGTCGGTCGGTCGGGGCGGGCGGAGGCGGGCCGTCAGGCGGTCAGGAGGCGGTGACCGGGCGACGGTCGCGCCACTCGGCGAGCCCGGGCAGCGCCATGGGATCGAGGCCGGCCACCGTGAAGCCGAAGACCGCGCCGAGGAACGAGAGCTCCGCCTCGAGCGACGCGCGGATCGCGGTGGCGCCGCGGAAGCCGTGGCCCTCGCCCTCGAACGCCAGGTACGCGTGCGGGATGCCGTTCGCCTCGAGGGCCGCGACGATCGCCTCGGCCTGGTTGGGCGGCACGACCTTGTCGTCGAGGCCCTGGAGCACCAGCACCGGGCAGGAGATCCGGTCCAGGAAATAGACCGGCGATCGCTCGCGGTAGAGGGCGGCCGCCTCCGGGTACGGGCCGACCAGCCGCTCGTTGTAGCGCGATTCGAACTTGTGTGAGTCGGCGGACAGGCTCGCGAGGTCGCCGACGCCGAACCAGCTGATGCCGGCCGCGAACACGTCACGGAACGCGAGGGCGGCCAGGGTCGTGTACCCGCCGGCGCTGCCGCCCTCGATGGCCAGGCGGTCCGGGTCGACATCACCGCGCTCGACGAGGAACCGCGCCGCGGCGATGCAGTCGTCCACGTCGACGACGCCCCACTGGCCGTCGAGCGCCTGGCGGTACTCCCGGCCGTAGCCGGTGCTCCCACCGTAGTCCACGTCGACCACCGCGATGCCCCGGCTGGTCAGCAGCTGGATCCCCAGGTCCAGCGCGCTCGAGGCGTTCGCCGTCGGGCCGCCGTGCGATCGCACCACGAGCGGCGGCCGCTCGTCCGCGGGTCCGGCGAATGCCGCGTTCGCGGGCGCGTAGTAGAGGGCGTGCGCGATCCGCCCGTCGGTCGATGCGAAGTCGATGGGCTCCGGGAGCGAGACGGCGCCCGGGTCGACCGTGAACGACATCGAGCGGCGCAGCACGCCCGACGGGGCGAGGGTCGTCGGGTCGAAGGTCACGAGAGTCGCGGCCTCGGCCGGCGACCCCGCGACCGCCACCACGGCCCCGGTGCCGACCCGCAGGCCGTCGAGCTCCGTGAAGGCCGAGGCGACCTCGCCGACCAGCCGCTCCGGCTGGATGTGCACGATCCGGTCGCGGCCCTCTGCCCGCGCGATCGCCACGATCGAGCCATCGGGCAGGAAGCCGTAGCTCGAGCGATCGAAGATCCACGCAGGGTCGGCGAACTCGGCCTCCATCGGCGCCAGCGGCTCCAGCCTGGGGCCCTCGGCCCGCCGGTACAGGTTCCACCAGCCGGTCCGGTCGCTGATGAAGTGCAGGACGCCCTCGGGCGACCATTCCGGCTGGACGATGGACTCCTCCGGTCCGCCGGCGGCCAGGTCGGACGGGCCGAGCGACCCGTCCCCGAGGATCGGCGCGGTGCGGAGCCGCGTCGCGTCCCAGGGCATGTCGGGGTGGTCCCACTCGAGCCAGGCGAGCGTCGTGCCATCGGGCGAGAGGCGCGGCGACGCCATGAAGTCCGGCCCGTCGGCGAGCACCTGCGGTTCGTGCGCGCCGTCGAGGTCGATCGCGACGATGGCCGCCTGGGGCTCGACCTCGGCGCCGTGGTCCTCGCGGACCGCGTAGAACCGGCGACGACCGGGGTCGAAGCGCAGGTCGGCGTAGTGGAACGGGCCCTCGGGGGTGATGGCGACCGGCGTCTCGTCGCCGGGGTCCAGCCGGTACAGCCGCCCGTCGTCGAAGTGCGAGAAGAGCACCGTGCCGCCGGCCACGACGTAGGAGCCGCCTCCGTACTCGTGCACGTGGGTCCGGACGTTGAACGGGGCCGGGGTCAGGTCGAGGGTCGTGCCGTCGCGCGACGCCCGGACGAGCACCCGGCGGCCGCCCTCGGCGGGGCGGCCCTCGAGCCAGTAGACCTCATCGCCGTCGACCCATGGCTCGGCCAGCCGGGCCACGTCCACGATGAGATCGTCGACGCGGATCGGCGATGACCAGCTGCCGAAGGGGGCCACCGTCGGGCCGGGCGGCGGCTCGTCGGGCGTTGCCGGGGCAGGGTCCATCGCGGTCGGGTCGAACGCGTCCTCCATGGAGCGAACCCTAGCGCGTCGCGATCGGCCGCGGCATCGCGCTCAGGTGCCGTGCTGCCACGAGGCGACGTACTCGGCCTGCTCCGGGGTCATCGGCTCGAGCTCGATCCCGAGCGCCGCGAGCTTCAACCGGGCCACCTCCGCGTCGATCGCCTCGGGCACGACGTAGACCCGCGGCTCGAGCTCGGCGTGGTGGCGCGCGACGTACTCGGCCGAGAGCGCCTGGTTGGCGAAGCTCATGTCCATGACCGCGGCCGGGTGGCCCTCGGCGGCGCCCAGGTTGACGAGCCGACCCTCGGCGATGAGGTTGATCTTCTTGCCGCCGATGTCGAACTCCTGGACGTTCTCGCGGACGTCGCGGACGTGACCCTCGGCCATGTCGCGCAGCGCCGCGAGGTCGAGCTCGGCGTCGAAGTGGCCCGAGTTGGCCATGATCGCGCCGTCGCTCATCGCCTCGAAGTGCTCGCGGCGGAAGACGTTCAGGTTGCCGGTGGCCGTCACGAACAGCTGGCCCCAGCGGGCGGCGTCCGAGTGGGTCATGACCGCGTAGCCGTCCATGAGGGCCTCGAGGGCCCGGACCGGGTCGACCTCGACGACCGCGACATGGGCGCCGTGGCCGGCCATCCGCGACGCGATGCCCTTGCCCACCCAGCCGTACCCCGCGACGACGACCTTGCGGCCCGCGATCAGGATGTTGGTGGCGCGCAGGATGCCGTCGAGCGTGCTCTGGCCCGTGCCGTAGCGGTTGTCGAACAGGTGCTTGGTCTGGGCCTCGTTGACCGCGATGACCGGGAAGCCGAGCGCGCCCTCGGAGGCCATCGCGCGCAGGCGGATGACGCCGGTGGTCGTCTCCTCCGTGCCGGCGAGGACCTCGGCGATCTGGGCCGGGCGCGTGCTGTGGAGCAGCGACACGAGGTCGCAGCCGTCGTCCATCGTCAGCTGCGGGTGGGTGTCCGCGACCGACTCAAGGTGGGCGTAGTAGGTGTCCCGGTCCTCGCCCCGGCGGGCGTGGACGGCGATGCCGTACTCGGCGACGAGCGCGGCGGCCACGTCGTCCTTGGTGGAGAGCGGGTTCGAGGCGGCCAGCACGACGTCCGCCCCACCGGCCTTGAGCGTGCGCATCAGGTTCGCCGTCTCGGTCGTGACGTGCAGGCACGCCCCGATGCGCAATCCGTCCAGCGGCCGATCGCGCTCGAACCGCTCGCGGATGAGGCGCAGGACGGGCATCTCGCGCTCGGCCCACTCGATCCGGCGGACGCCCTCGGCGGCGAGGCCGAGATCGGTCACATCGTGCGCGGGCAGGGTGGTCGTTGGGGTCATCGGGTGTCGGTCTCCTTGCGATTGAAGAGGCGGCGCAGCGGCGCAGCGAGGTCGGACCAGGGCGAGCCCAGGCGATGGATGAGGCGTTCCTCGAACCGAACGTACTCGGAGAACCCCAGCCGCCGGTAGGCATTGAGCGCGGGTGGATTGTCGGCGCGGACGTTGAGCACGACCTGATCGCAGGTGCGCAGCAGGTCGGCGGTCACGGCGCCGGTCACGGCGGTCGCGAAGCCGCGCCCACGATAATCCATGTGGGTCAGGACGTTGCCGATCACCGCCAGGCGGGCCGCCGGGCTCACGACATGGGTGCCGGCAGCCGACACGAGCAGGCCGTTGACCCGGACGCCGTAGTACACGCCCTCGGCCACCGTGCTCGAGGGCAGCCACGAGGCGAATCCCAGCTGATACAGGCGATTGAGGTCGCCGATCTCGACGGGCAGGATCCGCTGGACGGTGGCCGGGTACGGTCGGAAGTGCGCCCGGTCCACCCACATCCTGACCATGGGCGGCCCGGAGTCCACCCGGTAGTGTGCCTCGACGGCCGGCATCATCTCGGGCCGCATCGCGACGTACGCGGCCCGCGGCCGGATCACGTCGCGCAGGATCGTGGCGATGCCGTCGGTGCGGCCCATGACGAACAGCGGCTGGGGGGTCGGGCCGTTGTACTCGAGGACGAGGCTGACGACGTCGTCGGCGTGCATCGCCACGCCCCAGCGGGTCCGTCCGAACTCGCGCTCCTCGAGGTCGCACAGCGCGTACGCGGCGTAGAGCCGGTCGTGCCCGAGGAAGTCGCGCAGGAGCGCGCGGTCCGTGGTCGTGCGGGCGACCACGTCGTCCCGGCGGCTGAGCGCGACCGTGGCCATCAGGCGACCGGGGCCTCCGCGAGGACGCGAGCAGGCCGGTCATGGCCCGGCTGCGCCGCCCAGCGCTCGATGGCCGCGGCGGTCGCCGCCCGCAACCCGGGCTCGAACGGGGCCCGGATGACACCCTCCTCGGTCACGATGCCGGTGATGAGCTCGGCCGGGGTGACATCGAAGGCCGGGTTCCGGACCTCGGTCCCGACCGGCGCGATCCGGACGCCGCGGATGACGGTGACCTCGTCGGCCTTGCGCTCCTCGATCGGGATGGCCGCCCCGTCCGGGGTCTCGAGGTCGACCGAGCTGGTCGGTGCGGCCACGTAGATCGGGATGCCGTGCCGGGCCGCGAGCACCGCGAGCGTGTACGTGCCGACCTTGTTGGCCGTGTCGCCGTTGGCCGCCACCCGGTCCGCCCCGACGATCACCGCGTCGACCTCGCCGCGGGCCATCAGGTGGCCGGCCGCGACGTCCGGGATCAGCGTGTGCGGGACGCCGGCCTGGGCCAGCTCCCAGGCCGTCAGCCGTGCGCCCTGCAGGTACGGCCGGGTCTCATCCACCCAGACGTGCAGCGGGCGACCGGCGTAGTGGGCCGCCTGGACGACCCCGAGCGCCGTGCCGAACTGGCCGCAGGCGAGCGGCCCGGTGTTGCAGTGGGTCAGGATCCGCAAGCGGGCCGTCGGCCGGCACGGGCAACGCCGCGAGACCGAACTCGGCGAGCCGCCCGTGATCGGTCGTCGCCTCCGTGACGATCGCGTCCGCTTCCGCGCGCAAGGCGTCGGCGATCGCGCCGCCGTCGTCGGACAGGTCGCCGAGCGACTCGTAGCGCGCCATCATCCGCTCGACCGCCCAGCGCAGGTTGACCGCCGTCGGGCGCGACTGGATGAGCGCATTGGCGCCGCCCCGAAGCGTGGCCCGGCGGGCGTACGGCCGGCCGTCGCGGATCCGCTCGGCCGACATCGCCATCCCGATCGCCGCGACCTGCCCGATGGCCGGCGCCCCGCGCACGATCATCTCGCGGATCGAGTAGGCCACCTCGCCGGCCGAGCGGTTCTCGACCTCGACGAGCGCGTCGGGGAGCTTCCGCTGGTCGATGAGGAAGAGACCGCCACCGTCCTCGCGGAACGGAGTGCGGAAGCCGGTCGGGGCCGCGGGGCCCGTGTCCGCGAGGGCCGGACCGGCCAGGCCGAGCATCGCCGCGCCCGACTCCGGATCCAGGATCCCGGCCGCGGCCTCCGCGGACGCGCGCTGGAGCGCCTGGGCGGCCCCGGCGACGGTCGCCGCGGTCTGGACGAGCTCACCGGCGAACTGGCGGAAGAACCGGCGCCGCCCGAGGTCGACCGGTGTCGGTTCGTCAGGTGTGGAGGGCGCGGCCTCGGCGGCGGCGTCCGGCCCGGTCCCCGGGTCCCCGTTCGAATCCACCGATCTCCTGCTCCGCCCGTGTGCGGCTAGTACTTGATGACGCTGGTGACCATGCGTCCGTCGAGTCGATCGCGGCCCTTGAGGAACTCGAGCTCCACGAGGAAGGCCAGTCCGGCCACCTCGCCGCGCAGGCGCTCGATCAGCTCGATCGTGCCCTTGACCGTGCCGCCGGTGGCGAGCAGGTCATCGACGATGAGGACGCGCTGGCCCGGCTCGATCGCGTCGCGATGGATCTCGAGGGTGTTCGAGCCGTATTCGAGCGCGTATTCGACCGTGATCGTCTCGGCCGGCAGCTTGCCCAGCTTCCTGACCGGCACCAGGCCGGCGCCCAGCAGGTAGGCGAGCGGGGCGCTGAAGATGAAGCCCCGCAATTCCATCCCGACGACGACATCGATGCGCGCGTCCTTGTATGGCTCGCACATGAGGTCGATGGCTTCCTTGTAGGCGGCCCGGTCCTTCAGGAGTGTCGTGATGTCATAGAAGAGGATCCCGGGCTTGGGGAAGTCGGGGATCTCGCGGATCTTCGCGCGGAGCTCCTCGGCGGACATCGGTATCGGGGCCTCCATCGCATGGGCGGCGGGCGCCGGGTGGGGCAGGCGCAGGCCGGCTCGAAGTCTACCCCAGCGCGATGGACCGTCCAGTCACGACCCACGGGCCGGGCGGCGGCCGTCAGTCGATCGAGGGGCCCACCCTCGCCGCGATGGCCGCAGGCCGTGCGACCTGGACCGTCCGCCGGAGGCGTCGCGTCAGGAAGAAGCCGCCGATGCCGACCGCGATGGCGACGCCGAACGCCGTGGCAAGGCCCGTCTGATTGCTCCCGGTGACGCGCAGGCTCGCGGCGATGATCGCGCCCGAGACGCCGGTGCCCAGCGCGGTCCCGAGCGTGTCCGAGAGGCTGAGGGCGCTCGAGGCGGTGCCCTGCGTGCCGGGCGGCGCCTCGCGCAGGACGATGAGCGAGAGCGGCGCGTAGCCAAGGCCCATCCCGAGCCCGGCGATCGCGAACGTCGGCACGGCCCAGATCACCGGGACCTCGGGCAGCAGGATGATCCCGAACGAGGCGAGACCGACGAGCGCGACCAGGAACCCGGCCGTCACGAAGCGCGCGGTCGGCCATCGCTCGGCGTTCCGGGCCTGGGTCCAGGAGCCGATCGTCCACGACACCGTGGCCGCGGTCAGGACGATGCCCGCCACGACGGCCGAGAGCCCGCGGTAGTCCTCGAGCGTGAGCGACACGTACGCGTCGACGCCGAAGAACATGAACGTCATCACGCCCCGCAACAGCACCGCGGCAGGCAGGATCGGCCGGGCGGTGAGCGTCCCCGCGGGCGTCAGCCGGCGGATCGCCGGGATGCCGAGGAGCAGCCCGAACGCGACGAGTCCGAGCGTGGGCAGCAACTCGCCCATCGTCAGCCCGACCGTGATGAGCCCGGCCCCCGCCGCGACGAGCAGGGCATCGGGCAGCCTGCGCCTGTTGGCTGCCGCCGCGGCCCCCTCGGCCGCGTCGGCCGCACCGGTCGGCGGCACGGCGGCCAGGGCACGGATCGTCAGCAGCCCGGCGGCCGCGATGAGAGGCAGCAGGCCGAGGAAGACGTACCGCCAGCCGAGGACCTCCCCGACGACGCCCGCGATCGCCGGTCCGAGCACCCCGGGCAGCACCCACGCGGTCGAGAGCGTGGCGAACATCCGGGGTCGGAGCCGGTCCGGCAGGCTTCGTCCGATCGCCACGTAGGCGATCGGGGGGATCGTGCCGGCTCCCAGGCCCTGGATGAAGCGGGCGGCGACCAGGACCTCCATGGTCGGCGCCAGGCCACCGACCAGCAGGCCGATCGCGAACAGACCGAGCCCCGCGGCGAATGGGCCGCCGAGACCGCCCCGATCGATGAGGCCGCCGACGACGACGATGCCGATCAGCGAGCCCAGGAAGAACGAGGTGAACACCCAGCCATAGAGCTGCATGCCGCCGAGCTCGTGGGCGACGATCGGCATGACCGTCGACACCGCGAGGGCCTCGAAGGCGACGAGCGTGATGGTGAGGACGAGCCCGATGGTCAGCGCGCGACGATGCGGCGACCAGAGTCCGTCATCGATCTGGGGCGTGGCTGGGTGCATCATCGCAAAGCATGCCGGGCCGGCCGCGATGTCGCCACGGGCAAGCGTCGCGGGTCACCCGGGACGTTCGTCGCGGCGTACTCCGGGAAGGACTATGAGGACGGTGTTCTGGGACCGGCGCGGATGCTGACTTGCCGCTATCGGTCGTGGCATGCGCTGCAGGACTGTCCGGGCGGCCAAGGTGGGCGAGCAGCGGTCCGCAGGCGCCGACCGAACGGGTTCAGGGCGCTCGTAGTCCTTCTCGGAATGTGGCACCGCCTCTGAGACCCGGCGGGAGAGTCACTCGTCGACAACGTGCCCGGGAATCAAGACAAGCGGTCGCCTCGATGGGCGTGGCCTTCGTGCCTGTCTGTCGGCACCACGGGCTCGAGGCGGTCAGCGGAGCACCGGTGCGGCCTGGACGCCGACTGCCAGGCACGGTTCCTGGCGGAGACCGAGTGATCTGGCGCTCGATGCCTCAGTGCCGACTGGCAGACACGGTTCTGACCATCGGCGAGCCGGCCCGGTGATGCGCGTCGACGACCCGGTTGGTCATGACACCCTAGGGGAGTTCGACGACCGCGTCGGCGACCAGCGTCGCACGAGCGTTGGCGACGGCTGCGCGCCGCTCGGCGGCGGAGAGGCCGGCCAGATGGTCGAAGCCGCGCAGCGCCGCGCCGAGGACCGGCGGCGCATCGAGCCGGTGCACGGTCGCCAGCGGCGCACGGGCGTGGATCCGGCTCGCGATGCGCGCCTCGAACACCGGGTCCTGAGCCCGGAAGACGCCACCGGCGAGCACGACGTCGACATCGAGGCGGGCGAGATGCAGTCGCCGGACGATCGCGACGGCCATCGTGGCGACCTCGTCGGCCATCCGGTCGATGATCGTGCGCGCGACCGCGTCGCCGGCACGGGCCGCCATGAAGACGACGGGCGAGAGCTCGCGCAGCCGGTCGGCCTCGAGGCGCCCGAACTCGATCGCGTTGGTCACATCGAGCGGCCGGGCCATGCCGAAGTGGCCCGGCACCAGGGTCTCCAGCGTCGTTCGGGCGCCCCGGCCGTCACGCGCCCGGACCGCGGCGCCCAGCGCGGCCGTGCCAAGGTCCCGGCCCCCGCCCCAATCGCCCGAGATGTCGCCGTACGCTGCGAGACGGGCGCGGCGGCCGTCCGGCGCGATCCCCGCGGCGTTGACCCCTGCCCCGCAGATGACCCCGACCCCCCAGCCCCGTTCCGTGCCGGCCCGGACGGGAGCGAAGGCGTCGTTCTCGACTAGCGTGTCGGCGGCGAGCCCGGTGGCCGCCAGGGCCGCGGTCAGGCGCCGGACGTCGCCCGGCGTGTCGGCGCCGGCCAGCGTGTAGGCGCCGACGTCGGCCGGCCCGTCCTCGCCGAGCCGGGCCCGTGCTCGCGCCTCCCCGACGAGCGCGACCAACCGCTCCATCCCGGCGGCCAGTCCGACCTGCTGGTGCGAGATCGTCGGGCCGCGTACGGCCGCGAGCAGTCGCCCGTTCCGTGCCAGCAGGGCGACGTCGGTCTTGGAGTTGCCCCCGTCGACGGCCAGGACGGCCGCCATCGGGCGGCCGCGCCCGCTCACGCCCAGATCGGTGCGGCCGGGACCTCGTCGAGTCGGTCGATCCGGACGAAGGTCGCGCCCGCCTCGCGCAGCCGTCCGATCGTCCCCGGCAGCGCCTGGAGCGTCTGGCGCGGCCAGGCGTGGACCAGGATCACCGTCCCGTCACCATGGGCCAACGCCCCCGCCACCAGGTCCTCCTCGATCGTGGTGGGGCTCCGCGCCGGATCCCAGTCCTCGGCCCCGACGTGCCATCCGACATGACGGTAGCCCGCCGCCGTGACGGCGGCCTGCACCCGCGGGTCGGTCGACCCGGCCCCGAACGGGCAGCGGAACCAGGGCCGCGGATCGAGGCCCGTGGTGGCCTCGATGGCCCGGCCCGCGTCGGCGATGTCCTCGGCCAGTCCCTCATCGCTGAGCAGCGGCATCCGCGCATGGTAGTGGGAGTGATTGCCGATGAGATGCCCGGCGGTCGCGATCAAGCGCGCGACGTCCGGGTATGCCTCGGCCCAGCGGCCCTGGAGGAAGAAGGTCGCCGTGATCCCCTCGCGCGCCAGGGTCGCGATGAGCCGTTCGGTGACGCCGATGTCGCTCGGTCGGTCGGGATGCTCGGTGTCGATGGTGAGCGCGACGCGGAAGGAGTCCTCGCTCACTTGTCGATCCCGGTGATGACGATGCCGCGCGTGAAGAACCTCTGGGTGAGCAGGAAGGCGACGACCGGGATGACCATGGTCATGAGCGTACCCGCCTGGATGAGACCCGGGTCGCGGTAGTGGATGCTGTTGAACCGCTGCAGGCCAAGGGCAAGCGTCTGGATGTCCGGGTCGCCCGACGTGTACAGCAGGGGCCCGAAGAAGTCGTTCCACGAGTACACGAGGTGGAAGATGGCCACCGCGACGACCACCGGCCAGGACTGCGGCAGGAGGACGGACCACAGCGTCCGAAACGGCCCGGCACCGTCGATGGCCGCCGCCTCGTCCATCTCGGTCGGGATGGTCATGAAGTACTGGCGCATGAGGAACACGTCGAACGCATTCGCGAAGAATGTCGGCACCAGCAGCGGCAGCCAGGTCCCGACCCAGCCGAGCTTCACGAAGATCGTGTAGGTCGGGATGATGGTGACGGCGGTGGGCAGGAAGATCGTGGCGATGAGCAGCGTGAAGAGGATCCCGCGACCGGGGAACTTGAACCTGGCGAAGCCGTAGGCGACGAGCGTGCACGACAGGAGCGTCCCGATGGTCGAGATGATCGCGATCGTCGCCGTGTTGAACAGGAGCCGGGGGTAGTCGATCAGGTCCCAGACCTTGCCGAAGTTCTCCCAGTGCGGCGCGAACTGCCAGACATGGTCGAGCGTCCGCCATGAGCCGATCCACGTGATCGGCGCGGCAGCGGGGTTCGCAGGGTCGATGAACGTGCTCTGTTTCCGGAGCGGCTCCAGGAGGGCCATCTGGCGGACCACGCCGTCGATCGGGACCAGCAGGATCGGCAGCTCCTCGCCCTGATAGGTGAAGGTCAACGGGTCGGCCGGGTAGACAGGCGAGCCGTCCTGGGTGATCTGATCGGTGCTCTTGAGCGCGTAGGCGACCGAGCGGAGCATCGGCGAGAGGAAGGCCGCGAGGACGACCACCGCGATCAACGTGAGGACGAACGAGCGGCTCCGGTCGCCGCGCTCCCGCGGCGGCCGGCTGCCGGGGCGCGCCTTCTCCCGTCGACGGAGCCACGCCCAGCGCGAGGCGCGCGGCCAGGCGACCGGCTCGCTGACCGCCACCGGTCTCAGCGAGCCTCGCCGGCGTAGTAGACCCAGCGACGCGCGGACCCGAACAGGATCAGCGTGATCGCCAGGGTGATGCCGAACAGGAGCCACGCCAGCGTGGCGCCGTACGACATGTTCTGGAACGAGAAGAAGTTCTTGTAGAGATACAGGTTGAAGAAGTTCGTCGACCCGCCTGGTTCGCCGGTCCCGTTCTTCAGGACGAGCGGGACGAGGAAGTACTGGAGGACCTCGACCACCGCGAGGACGACCGTGTAGAAGATGACCGGCGACATCATCGGGACCGTGATGTGGCGCAGCGATGCCCAGGCTCCCGCGCCATCGATGCGGGCCGCCTCGTACAGGTCGGTCGGGATCCCCTTGAGCCCGGCGAGATAGACGATCATGCCGGCGCCGATGCCCCAGACGCCCATGATCACCAGGCCGGAGTAGATCCATGCCGGATCGTCCAGCCAGGCCGGTGGGTGCTCGATCCCGATCGCCTGGAGCGCGAGGTTGAGCCAGCCGGTGTCCGGGTTCAGCATCCCGCCCCAGATCAGGACGCCGGCCACGAACGGCACGACATACGGCAGGAAGAACAGGATCCGGAAGGCGCCGGGTGCCATCAGGTGCCGCGAGTGGAGCATCAGGGCCACCACGAAGGGCAGTGCGACCGCGACCGGCAGGGCCAGGGCCGCGTACTTCGCCGTGACCAACAGAGAGTCCCAGGTGGTCTGATCGTTGAGGAGCGTCTCGTAGTTGTGCAACCCGACGAACTTGAGCGGCTCCTCCTGTGAGAGGTTGATGTTGGTGAACGTGAAGATGAACGTCGCGATCATCGGGAGCGCGGTGAAGGCGAGGAACCCGATGAGCCACGGGGCGATGAAGACGTAGCCCCAGCGCGCCCGCCGCCACGCGAGCCCGGAGAACCGGGTCGCGCGGTAGACGCGGGCGACGCTGGGGGCCGTCACGGGGTCAGCCGGCCTTGTCCCAGATGGCCTGCATCTGCGTCTTGAGGTCGTTGATCTCGGTGTCGAGGTCCAGGCCCGGTGTCGACTGCCACTTGGTCCCGAACTTGAGCACGAGGTCATACGTCTCGTTGTAGGCGGGGGTGTATGACTCGAAGTTCGGCACGTCGGCGAAGTTGACGCCTTCCTTGGCCACGTTCCAGTCGATCGTCTGCGTGTAGTCCGCCTGGAGCGACTGGAGGAACGCGTCCTGCTTGGCCTCCACGGCCGGCATGCCGCCATAGAGCTTGAGCAGGTCCTGGTTGTCGAGGAGATAGGTCAGGACGGTGAACGCCGCGTCCTGGTTCTTGGTGGACTTGAGGAGTCGGAACGTGTCGGCGTTGAACGCCGCCGTGGTCTGGCCCTGGTAGGCCGGCGTGGCCGCCATGTCCCAGTCGTCTCCGGCGTCCGACATGCCGTAGAGCGACCAGAGGTAGTTCGTGCTCATCGCGACCTTGCCCGTGAAGAAGGGATACCCGTTGGGATTGAAGTCGGTGTTCTGGAATTGTGAGTAGTCGACGGCGGTGTGGTCGGTCCAGATGCTCTTGTAGAACGCCTTCCAGGCGGCTGCCCAGGCGTCGGGGATCTGGGCGGTCTTGCCATCGGCGGCCACGAAGCTCCCGGCCTTCCAGTAGGCGCCCGTCTGCCGCAGGTCGTCACGCTGCGGCTCGAAGCCCCATTGGACGACGTGCTCCGGATCGAAGCCGGCCTCGGTCGCATCAAGACCGTTCTGGTCGACGGTCAGCAGGAGCGACAGCTTCTGGACCGTGTCGTAGTCCCAGGGAACCACCGAGCCGTCGGGCATCGTGTACTTGGCATTCCACTCGTGCGGCGGCTCGGCGAGCCCGGCCTCCTTGAACAGGTCCTTCTTGTAGAAGAGCACGGACGGGTAGATCGCGAACGGGATGCCGGCCTGGCCTTCGCCGCCGACGTTGTACAGATCGACGGTCGACTTGGGGAACTGGCTCATGTCGAAGGCGTTCTTGTCGATGAGCGGCTGCAGGTCCAGCCACTGGCCGTGGAACTGGTTGGCGCCGCCGACGCCGATCGGACCGACGACGTCGGGTCCGTTGCCGGCGCCGAGCTGGACCGCGAGGGCGTCGCGGGCCGCGGCGAAGATGTAGCCCTCGAACCGCAGGTGGATGCCCGGGTGCGAGGCATTGAAGTCGTCGGCGACCTTGCGCTCGACCTCGACCTGCTCGGGCTGGTCGCCCGTCCCCAGGCAGCAGTACCAGCGAACAAGGATGTCGCCCGGCTTGGCTTCCGAGTCGTTCTCGGGAAGGGGCGTCGGGACCGGGGACGCCGAGGGCTCCCCGCCCGAGGCGGCCGGCGACTCCGCGGCCGCCGAAGCGGCCGGGCTGCCGGGCGCGGCGGCCGATGGGGCCGAGCTGCTCGTGGACGAGCCGCAGGCCGACGCGATGAGCGCGATCACCGCGAGCAGGACGGCCGCACGGCCGGGCGACCCCGGCTGCACGCCTCTCCGCTTTCGACTACCTCGTGACTGGTCGACCAACCAATGCATGCGAGTCCTCCTCCTCGTGCTTCCGGTCCGCGGCCGCTTCGGTCCATTTCGGCCGGACCACCACCCGCTCCACGTAGTAGCGGGTCCGATCGCCACGCACGAAGGTCCGGCCGAATTCGACCGGTTGACCCTCCGCGGTGGTTGCGATGCCTTCGATGAGCAGGGCCGGCGTGCCCGGCCGCCGATCCAGGAGACGCGCCTCGCGGGCACGGAGCAGGACCGGCTCGAGGACCTCCCGAGCCCGCGCGATGCGCACGCCGTACCGTTCGGTCAGCAGGTCGTAGAGGGAGCCGTGCTCGAGGTCGGACGCCAGCAGACCCGGGAACCGCTCCGCGGGCAGGTGGACCTGCTCGAGCAGCAGCGGCTCGCCGTCGGCGAGGCGCAATCGCTCGAGGTACAGCGTCGGCGAGCCCAGCTCCAGGCCGAGGGCGTTGGCCACGGCCTCCCCCGCGGACTCCGGCCGGGCCGCGACCAGCCGCGTCGCGGGATCGAGGCCGCGGAGCTGCATCTCCTCGCTGAAGGAGAGCTGGCCCGTGAAGTCGCGATCGATCCGCGGATGGAGAACGAACGTCCCGCGCCCGCGGGTGCGCTCGAGCCGCTGCTCGCGGGTCAGCTCGCTGAGCGCGCGGCGGACCGTGATCAGGCTGCAGCCATAGCGCGACGCCAGGTCGCGCTCCGTGGGGAGGCGATCGCCAGGGTTCCATTCGCCCGCATCCAGCGCCGCGAGCAGGTCAAGATAGACCTGGTGATGCAGCGGGATCGGGCCGAGCTCGAGTCGGAAGCGAGCCATCGGGCGGGGCGGACCTCGGGCGACGGTGCTGGGGATTCCGGGCTTGTGCAGGCGGCGATTGCTGATAACGTTATAAGCATTGGTGTCAAGCCCCACCGATGCCGTGAGGGAGCATGGGCCTGAAGATCGCCGTCGTCGGCGGCGGAAGCACCTATACGCCGGAGCTCGTCGAAGGCTTCGAGGTCCGGCGCGACCGGATGCCGATCGACGAACTCGTCCTGCTCGACACCGACCCGGAGCGACTGCGGGTCGTGGGCGGCCTGGCACGGCGGATGCTCGACGTTCGCGACTGGACCGGCCGATTGACCTGCACCGGCGATCGGGACGCGGCCCTCGACGGCGCCGACTTCGTCCTCATCCAGCTGCGCGTCGGCGGTCAGGCGGCGCGTCTCGTCGACGAGACGCTGCCCCCGACGTTCGGGGTGATCGGCCAGGAGACCACCGGCGCCGGTGGCTTCGCCAAGTCGCTGCGGACGGTCCCGATCGTCCTGGAGCTTGCCGAGCTCACCGCCCGGCGGAGCGCCAAGGACGCCTGGATCGTCGACTTCACGAACCCGGTCGGGGTCGTCAGCCAGGCCCTCATCGATGCCGGGCACCGGGCCATCGGCCTGTGCAACATGGCGATCAACGTCCAGCGCGGGATGGCCGAGCGGTTCGGCGTGTCGCCTGACCGGGTCCAGCTCGAACACGTCGGGCTGAACCACCTGACCTGGGAGCGTGCCATCTTCGTGGACGGGGTGGACCGCCTGCCCGAGCTCATCGAGCACGACCTGGACGGGCTCGGCGAGATCGCGAACATGCCCGGCGAGATCGTCCGCGCCCTGGGCGCGATCCCCTCGTCCTACCTGCGCTACTACTACCAGACCCGCCAGGTCGTCGAGGACCAGCGCGCTGGACATACTCGGGCCCAGGAGGTCATCGACATCGAGCACGAGCTGCTCGAGATGTACGAGGACCAGGGGCTCGCCGAGAAGCCGGCCCTGCTCGCGAACCGCGGCGGTGCCTACTACAGCGAGGCCGCCGCGCAGCTCATCGCGTCCTTGCACGACGGCGCGGGCGACGTCCAGGTGGTCGACGTGCGCAACGGGGGTGCCCTCCCCGACCTGCCCGACGATGCGGTTGTCGAGATCCCGGCCACCATCGATCGCGACGGCGCCCATCCGCTGCCGCTCGCGCCGCTCGCGCCGGTCATGCTCGGGCTGGTCCAGGCCATGAAGGCGTACGAGCGACTCGCCGTCGAGGCCGCGATCAGCGGGGACCGGACCGTCGCTCTCCGGGCGCTGATGGCCAACCCGCTCGTCTCGGACTACGACATCGCCGCGCCGCTGCTCGACGCGCTGCTCGAGGCGAACAGGGCTCACCTGCCCAGATTCTTCGGTTAGGTCCCCGCGAGGCGCTCCACGACCGGCGTCAGGTCATCGACGCCACCGACCGTGATCGAGCTGATGCCGAGCCGCTCGCGGAGCGACTGGAACTTCTCGACGAGCATGTCGATCGAGCCGATGAACAGATGCGGTGAGTCGAGCACCTCGGCCTCGGTGAGCTCGATGCCGGTCCGGCCGGCCAGGTACTCGATGACGCTGGCGGCCTCCGTGTGGACATCGTCGGTGACCGCCACCGGCCAGGCCGAGGGGTAGATGTTGAAGCTCAGCGACGCGAAACGGTCGCCGGCCGCCTCGCGGACCCAGTCGATCTTCTCGGCGGTGGCCTCGAACGTGATGCTGTGCGGGTCGACCCGGTACCCGGCACGCACGCGCGGCGCCAGGCCCACGATGTCCGCCTCGCGCCCGGCCAGCGTCAGGACGCGCCGACCGCCGCCACCGATCATGAACGGCGGGTGCGGCTGCTGGACGGGCCGAGGCCCGGCGTCGTAGTCGGTGATCGTGTAGTGCTCGCCGGCGAACGAGAAGGGACCCTCCGCGAAGCAGCCCTTCAGGACCGCGACCAATTCGGCCAGCCGGGCGACGCGCGTGCCGACCGATTCGAACGGCAGGCCGATCGCGTCGTACTCTTGTTGATTCCAGCCGGCGCCGACCCCGATGTCGAGGCGGCCCTCGCTCAGGACGTCGAGCGACGCCATGTCCTGGGCCAGGACGGCCGGATGGCGCAGGTCGTTGTTGAACACGAACGTGCCGATCCGCAGGGTCGTCGTGGCGGCCGCGATCGTCGCCATCGCCGCGACCGGTGAGAGCTGCGGGATCAGGTGGTCTGGGATGACCAGGGCGTGGAACCCGGTCGCCTCGGCCCGCCGGGCGAGCTCCGCCAGCTTCGGCCCGGACATCGGCTCACGGGCGTCGGCGAGGAACGTGAACGGCCGCATGCCGCCTACCATATCGGTCGTGACGCCAGCCGGACGGATCGCCGCTTGATCGACAGCCCGCTCGCGGCCGCGCTCGTCATCGCGGCCGGCCTGGCGGCGGGAGCGCTCAACACCATCGTCGGCTCGGGCTCCCTCATCAGCTTCCCGACGCTCCTGCTGCTCGGCTACCCGCCACTGGTCGCCAACGTCTCGAATACGCTCGGGCTGGTACCGGGCGTCCTGAGCGGCGTCGTCGGGTACCGGCGCGAACTCGTCGGCCAGCGGAGCCGGGCGATCCCGCTGCTCGTCGTCGGGGGACTGGGCGGCCTGACCGGGGGCGTCCTGCTGCTGGTCCTGCCCGAATCGGCCTTCAACCGCATCGTCCCGATCCTGATCCTGGTCGCCTGCGCGCTGATGGCCGTCCAGCCTCGGCTGACCCGCTGGATCGCAGATCGGCGGGCCCGCGGCGCCGCGACGCCGGCCCACGACGGCGGCCCGCTGCTCCTCGCGACGGTGTACACGACCGGCATCTACGGCGGCTACTTCGGGGCCGGCCAGGGCATCATCCTGATCGCGCTCCTGGCCATCCTCATCGCCGACGACCTGCAGCGGCTCAACGGCCTCAAGAACGCCATCGCGGTCACCGTCAACGCCGTCGCGGCCGTCCTGTTCATCGCGGCCGCACCGGTCGCCTGGGAGGCGGTGCTCCTGCTCGCGATCGGGGCGATCGTCGGCGGCCAGATCGGCGCGGGCGTCGGCCGCCGGATGTCACCGTCGGTGCTGCGCGTCACGGTCATCACCGTCGGGCTGATCGTCGCGATCCGGCTCCTGCTGGCCTGAACGGGATCGCTGTCAGTCGAAGTCGAAGATCCCGCGGCCGGCCGAGAACTGCAGCACGAGACCACATTTCCGGCAGATCATCAGGACCAGCTTGTGGCTGGTGATGCCCCACCGCGAGTCCATGCGGCCCTGCTCCTGATCGAAGTCCCGGCCCTGGCACAAAGGACACACGAGCACCGGCTTGGCCTGTTGCTCAGCCTGTTCCCACGTCATGGCGAATCCCTCCTAAGCGATGGCGGACACATCCTGGAGACGGGCGATGACGGCCTGGGTCAGGGCCCAGGATCGGGCCGGCTGGGCCGGCGCCCGGAATCGGACCTGGTTCGAGGCGAATGTCATGTCTCCCGGCCGGACGCCCGGCAGGCCGCCGTCGCCGAGCAGCCGCATCGCGGTCGCACGAGACAGGCTCGCGCCGAACCGGAAGATGAGCCAGCCCTCCTCGCGCGAGATCGAGGAGATCCCGACGGCCTCGGCCATGAGCCTCAGCTCGGCGACCTCGACGAGCCGGACCACGTGCGGCGGCATCGGTCCGTACCGGTCGATGACCTCCTGCCGGAAGGCGGCCAGGTCGCCGGGCGTCCGGGCGCGCGCCAGGCGCCGGTACAGCTCGAGCTTCTGGGCCTCGTCGGGCACGTAGTCGTCGGGCAGCCGCGCCTCGAGCGGCAGGTCGACGACTGCCTGAGGCGCGTCGACGATCGGCGCCCGACCCTCGCTCTTGGCCTTCTGCTCCTCGACCGACTCGGCGAGCATCCGCGAGTAGAGGTCGAAGCCGACCGCGGCCATGTGCCCGGACTGCTCGCCGCCGAGGATGTTGCCGGCGCCGCGGATCTCGAGGTCGGACAGCGCGATCTGGAACCCGGCACCGAGCTCGGACGCGTTGAAGATCGCCTGGAGCCGCTTGCGCGCCTCGTCCGAGAGCCGCTCGCGGCGCCGATAGAGCAGGTACGCGTAGGCCCGCCGGCTGCTGCGGCCCACCCGGCCGCGGAGCTGGTAGAGCTGGGCGAGGCCCAGGGTGTCGGCCCGGTCGATGACGATCGTGTTGGCGTTGGGGATGTCGAGACCCGACTCGATGATCGTCGTGCAGACCAGGACGTCGGCCTCGCCGTGCGCGAACGAGAGCATCACCTTCTCCAGGGCGCCCTCCGCCATCTGGCCGTGTCCGACGACGAACCGGACGCCGGGCAGCATCCGCCGGAGCTGCTCCGCCTGGGCCTCGATCGTCTCGACGCGGTTGTGGACATAGAACACCTGGCCGCCGCGGTCGAGCTCACGGAGGATCGCGTCGCGCACCAGGCCGGCCGAGGCCTCGGCGACACGGGTCTGGATCGGCAGGCGATCCTCGGGCGGCGTCTCGATCGCGGAGAGGTCGCGGATCCCCGCGAGCGCGAGGTTGAGCGTCCGCGGGATCGGCGTCGCCGAGAGCGTCAGCACGTCGACCTCGTTGCGGAGCCGCTTGAGCCGCTCCTTGGCGGCCACCCCGAACCGCTGCTCCTCGTCGACGACGACCAGGCCCAGGTCCTTGAACCGGACATCCTTCGAGAGCAGGCGATGCGTCCCGATCACGATGTCGACGGTCCCGTCGGCCAGGCCTTCGATGGCGGCCGTCTGCTCCTTGGGCGACACGAACCGCGACAGCAGCCGGACCTCCAGTGGGAAGGCGGCGAACCGCTGGCTGAAGGTCTCCTGGTGCTGCGCGGCGAGGACCGTCGTCGGGACCAGGACCGCGACCTGCTTGCCGTCCTGGGTCGCCTTGAACGCCGCGCGCAGCGCCACCTCGGTCTTGCCGTAGCCGACGTCGCCGACGACCAGCCGGTCCATCGGGCGGACCTGCTCCATGTCGGCCTTGACCTCGAGCGACGCCCGCATCTGGTCGGGCGTCTCCTCGTACGGGAACGACGCCTCCATCTCGGCCTGCCACGGGGTGTCGGGGCCGAACGGGTAGCCCTGGGCCCGGGCGCGCGCGGCGTACAGCTCGAGCAACTCCTCGGCGAGATCGGCGACGGCCCGCGCCACCCGCTGCTTGGCCCGCAGCCACTCCGCGCCGCCGAGGCGGGACAACGTCGGCCGCTCCCCGCCCGCGTACCGCGTGACCCGGGCGATCTGCTCGACCGGGACGAAGATCCGGTCGCCGCCCGCGAACGAGAGCTCCAGGTAGTCGCGGTCCTCGCCGGCGCCGCCCCGGCGCAGCATGCGTTCGTAGCGCGCGACGCCGTGGTCGATGTGGACGACGAGATCGCCCGGCGTCAGGCGCTCGAGGATGTCGCGCGGGACGACGCGCCGGAGCGCCCTCGGGCGGCGGACGCGGACGGTCCCGAACAGTTCGCGGTCGGTGACGAAGGTCAGCCGGTCCGGGCCGCCGGTGAACCCGCCGTTCAGGCTGCGGTCGACCAGCGCGACTGCCCCGGCCGGCGGCGGGGTCTCGATCCGCTCGACCACCCCGACGGGCTGCCCGGCCTCCTCGAGCAGCTCTGCCAGTCGTGCGGCCTGGTCCGAGGCCAGCACGATCCGGGCGCCTTCCGCCCGCCAGCCCTCGACCGCATCGACGACCCCCGCCGCCCGACCGAACGGGAGGGCGGGCTCCCGCCAGCCGAAGAGGTCGCCGGACGACAGCGCCCCGCGAGCCATCGCACTGCCCGCGGGCGGCTCCGACTCCCAGGTCAGCTCGAGCGTCCGCGACGACACCAGACGGCCCTTCCAGTCGCGTGGCGGCAGGTAGGTCGAGGGCCAGTCCTTCGGCAGGTCACCGGCCGCCACGAGCTCGGTCCGTCGCTCATCGGCCTGGCGCCACAGGAACTCGGCGGCCTCGGCGATGTCGCCCGGCTCGTCGAGCACGACGAGCGTGCCGGGCTCGAGGTGGTCGAGCCCGGTGGCCGGCGCCAGCTGGGCGGCCCAGACCTCCGCCGCGTCGCCGACCGTCATCGCCCGTGTCTCGCCGGCGCTCAGCGCCGGTCGCAGGTCGTCGGTCTCGCCCTCGAACCGGGCCAGGTCGGCGGCCAGCCGTTGCGGCAGGCGGGCAGCGGCGCGGCCCAGCCGGTCGCGGATGCCCGCGACACCGCCGGCCGGCAGCAGGAACTCGGAGGCCGGCAGGACCACCGCCTCATCGACGGTCCGCACGGTGCGCTGGTCGGTCGGGTCGAAGGCGCGCAGCGAATCGACCTCGTCGCCGAAGAACTCGACACGGATCGGCAGCGGCAGAGACGGCGGGAAGACATCGACGATGCCGCCGCGACGCGCGAACTCGCCCCGGCCGGCGACCTCGGTGACCGGGACATAGCCGAGCTCGAGCAATTCCCGGAGCAGCGCGTCATGGTGCAGCCGGGCGCCCGACCGAAGCCGGCGCGGCTCGGCCGGCAGGTCGCCGGGCGCGATCGTGTGCTGGAGGAGGGCCTGGACGCCTGCCACCATGACGCGCGCCCGGCCACTCCGCCACGCGGCGAGAGCCGCCACCCGGGCGGCCGTCTCGTCGGCCACGAGCTCACTTCGCTCGTAGGCGAGGGCGGTCCGCGGCTCGAGGATCGCCACGGCGTCCGGATCGCCAAGCCACGCGCCCAGCTCCTCGGCGACACGGTCCCCGATCTCGGCGTCGCGGGCCACCCACACGAGCCGCTCCCCGGTCGCCGCCTGGGCGAGGGCCGCGGCGAGGTAGGACTTCGCGCCGTGCGGCACTGACACCAGCCCGACGTGCCGACCGACCCGGCGACCGTCGTCGTCGGCGCGTCCCAACCGCTCGACCAACGAGCCGAACGTGCCGGTCTCGACGAGGAGCGGCGGCAGGGACGAGAGGTCCGGCAGGCGATGACGGCCGCCCGCGCGTGCGTCGGGTCGAACGTCGGACCGCGCCGCCTGTCGCAGCCGCTCGGCCTCCGTGCGCGCCTGGGCCGCCTCGAAGTCCTCGACCTCGGCGTCCACCTCGGCCACGTCGAAGTCGACCTCGGACGTGCCGTCGGCGGTCCGACGCAGCGCGTGGCGGGCCGCGAACTCCTCGGCGACCTGCTCGGCGATGCGGCGGTCACGGCCGCGTCGGCCGCGCATCGGCGGCGTGGTGGACTCAGGCATCGCCGTCGGCCTTCCGTGGCAGGACCCGTCGCCAGCCGGTCCGCGT
The DNA here is from genome assembly GCA_963767165.1 of uncultured Chloroflexia bacterium. Lineage (GTDB taxonomy): Bacteria > Chloroflexota > Limnocylindria > Limnocylindrales > CSP1-4 > SPCO01. The sequence continues at coordinate 758,012 of CAVYCV010000001.1, forward strand.
CTTGCGGACGCCGTCGGCCCCGGGCGGCCCGTCGACCTCGCCTGGCGCGGCGAGTCGGTCGACGTCGGCCGGCCGCAGCTCGAACTTGTTGAAGGCGTTGGCGGCCTTGCTCGTGCCATCCCTCGCCCACGCCTCGACCGCGTCTGCCGCGGCGCCGAGCAACTCGTCGAGCCGCTGGCGCTCGTCGGGCTCGAACTTCGAGAGGACGTGGTCGCGACCGTTGCGCACCGGGTCACCGATCCCGATCCGCAGCCGGCTGAACTTCTCGGTGCCGAGCTCCTCGATCACCGACCCGAGGCCGTTGTGGCCGCCCGCTCCCCCGCCCTCGCGGAACCGCAGCTTGCCGAACGGCAGGGCGAAGTCGTCGGCCACGACCAGCAGGTCGCCGAGCGGCGCGTGCTCGCGGGCCAGCACCTTCCGGACCGCCTTGCCCGACTCGTTCATGTACGTCAGCGGCTTCACGAGGGTCAGGTCGAGGCCGCGGTACCGGCCCATGGCCACGTTCGACGAATCGCGCTGGCGCCCGCGACCACTCCAGCCGGCCCGCTCGGCGAGCGTGTCCACGACCAGCCAGCCGATGTTGTGGCGCGTGCCGGCATACGGCGAACCGGGGTTCCCGAGACCGACGACGACCTTCAACCCGAACCTCCGCGGACAACACGACAGGGCCCGATCCCGTCCGACTCGGTCGGCGGGAGGGCCACGTCGCGATGGTAGCAGCCCGGCCGCCGGGCTCGGGCCAGTCTGGATCCACGGCGCGAAAGTCGTACGATTTCGTATTACGATTTCGTAGGATCTCGGCGGCCCGGCGAGAGGCGTCGCGGCCCGGCGAGCAGTCCCAGGAGGTCAGGGAGATCCAAGATGCAAACCGTCCTCGGCTTGCTTCAGAGAGCGACAAACCTCTACGAGCAGCGTGTCGACGAGCGCCTCGTCGAGCTCGGGCTTCGGGCGGCCGAGCTCCAAGCGATGCGACTGGCAGCTGAGACGGGCGGTGCCACCATCGCCGAGATCCGGGCGGCGACCGGGCTGCGGGCATCGACGCTGTCCAGCCTGATCGATCGCCTCGAGCGAATCGGCTATCTCCGAAAGAGCCGCAGCGGCCGGGACGGCCGGAGTCGAGTCGTCGAGGCGACCGTCCCGGGCCGAACCGCGACCGACATCGCGACCTCGATCTTGGTCGACCTCGAGTCATCGCTCGGCGAGGTCCTCACCCGCCAACGGGACCTCGAGGTCCTCGCGGCGGTCGCCGACGCCGTCGCGAACCTTCCTACTGCCGCGATGCACGCGGGCGACGGCCTTCCGGAGCTGACCGTCTGACCATCGTCGCTGATGCGCGAGCCCTGACTCGCGTTAGACTGCGCGCCATGGACGCGTCCTCGATCGAGGGTCGCCTCGGAGCGATCGCACCCCTGGCCGAACCGGTCCGCCGTTCGCTGTACCTGTACGTCGTCGGCCGCCCCGACGCGGTCGGGCGGGACGAGGCGGCTTCGGCGGTCGGGATCGGACGCGCGCTGGCCGCGTTCCACCTCGATCGTCTGGTCGCGGCCGGGCTGCTCAGTGCGGAGTACCGCCGCCTCTCGGGCCGCACAGGCCCCGGTGCCGGGCGGCCGGCCAAGCTGTACCGCCGGGCGGATCAGGAGCTCGAGGTCAGTCTCCCCGAGCGGCGCGACGACGTGGTCGCCCGCCTGTTCGCGGTGGCACTCGACGAAGAGCGAACGGGTGGCGCGTCGGGGACGGCATCTCTCGAACGCGCGGCCAGCGCCTACGGGACCGCGCTCGGCCGCGAGGCGCGCGGGCGGGCCGGATCGCGACCGTCACGAGCCAGGGAGACCGAGGCCGCCCTGGCGGTCCTGGCCGATCACGGCTTCGAGCCGTTCGCCGAGGAGGGCGGCATCGTCGTCCTGCGCAACTGCCCCTTCGATCGGATCGCGAAGGACCATCGCGACCTGGTCTGCGGGATGAACCGATCGATCATGGAAGGCTTCGTCGCCGGCCTGGGCTCGACGGGCATCCGGGCGGTCTTCGATCCGCGGGCCGGGCGCTGCTGCGTGACCTTCGCCGGAGCGAGCGCGAGCCGAGCCTAGGGCGGAGCGGGGTCAGCGTCCCAGGAGTCGACGCTCCAGGTCGCGCATGGCGGTCTCCTCGGCCGGCTCGGCGTGGTCCCAGCCGCAGACGTGCAGCGTCCCGTGGGTCACAAGGAGGCTCAGCTCGTCGGCGGGCGACCAGCGGATGTCGCCGGTCTGGCCGCCACGGCCGGCCTCGGCCTGCTCGATCGCCCGTTCCACCGAGACGACGATGTCGCCGAGGTGCGGGCGTCGGCCGGGCGGGAGCGGGAAGGTGGCAGGCGCCTGGGCGGTCGGGGCCGGCCCGCCAGCGTGGCGCGGGAATGCCCCGGGCGGCAGCAACGGGAACGACAGCACGTCGGTCGGGCCGGCCTTGCCGAGGTGGACCTCGTTGAGCCCGGCCAGCTCGCGGTCGTCGGCGAGGATCAGCCCGATCGAGGCCGGGCGTGGGGCGCCGGCCGCATCAAGCGCGGCAGCGATCGCGCGCGACAGTCGCGCGATCGCGACCGGGCTCCTGACCCCGTCGCGCACCGTCACGTCGATCCGCCACGGCCCGAGGTAGACCGGCCGGGTCACGAGGCCGGGGTGCCGCCTCCGCCGCCGCTCGCGGCACGGCGGGACTCGATGTCGACGACCTCGCTCTGCGGATACGCGATCCGGGTGTGGTACATGCCGAGCAGCTGGCCGACGAACGCCTCACGGATGAGCTCGAGGTCGCGCAGCGTCAGGTCGCACTCGTCGAACTGGTCGTCGGCGATCCGCTCCTCGATGATCCGGCTGACCATCGCACGGATGGCGGGCTCGTCGCGCGACGAGAGCGAGCGGACCGAGGCCTCGACCCCGTCCGCGAGCATGATCAGCGCGGCCTCGCGCGTCTGCGGCTTGGGACCGATGTGCCGGAACGGTCGCGGGTCGACGGCCGCCGCGGCCTTGGCGCCCTCGGCCGTCGCGATCCCGCCGTACGGCTCGGCCGCCTTCTCCTTCGCCCGTGCGTAGAAGTAGCTCATGATCGCGGTCCCGTGGTGCTGCGGGATGTAGGCGATGAGCGCCTTCGGCAGCTTGCTCTTGTAGGCGAGGTCGATGCCGTCGGCGACGTGCTGCTTGACGATCTGGGCGCTCACGGCGGGGTCAAGCTGGTCGTGGATGTTCTCGCCGCCGGCCTGGTTCTCGATGAAGCCGAGCGGGTTCGCGAGCTTGCCCACGTCGTGGTAGTAGGCGGCGACGCGCGTGACGAGCGGGTCGGCGCCGATGGCCTCCGCGGCCCGCTCCGCGAGGTTGCCGACCATCAGCGAGTGGTGGTAGGTGCCGGGCGTCTCGACGAGGAGGCGTCGCAACAGGGGCTGGGACGGGTTGGCCAGCTCCAGCAACTGGAACACGGTCAGGATGCCGAAGACCGAGCCGATGACCGCGAACGTGCCGACCGCCGCCACGCCCGAGCCGGCAGCCGAGATGCCCGACGCGAACCAGAGCTCGATGACGCCGCGCACGTCGCGGGCGCCGAGCAGCGAGAAGATGGTCACGACCGCGGCGTTGACGACGAACACGGCGACCGCGGCCTGGACGAAGACCTGGAGGCGGTCGCCTCGCCGGATGGCGACGATGCCGGCCATCCCGCCCATCAGGACGTAGGCGGCGAACTCGAGCGACAGCCCGTTGACGGCCCCGCCGATGATCGCGACGAGCGCGATGACGACCATCGCGAGCGAGGCGTCAAGCAGGATCGCGAGCAGCATCCCGATCGCGGCGGTCGGGAGGAAGAACTGGAGGATGGCCCGGTCCGCGGTCAGCTTGAGGGCGATGGTGGCCCCGACGACCAGGATGCCGGTGAGGACGAGCGCGTTGTCGCGATGCCAAAGCTTCGGGCGGAAGCGCCACATCCAGCCGAGCATCGTGCCCACGATCAGGACCGCGAGCAGGAACCAGCCGAAGAGGCTCGCGACGTCGGGACGGGTCTCGCCGAGGCCCAGCGCATCGACCTTCTCGATGTCCTCGGGCGTCAGGACCTCGCCGCGTCGGACGATGAACTCGCCGGGCAGGATCTGGACTCGGACCGGCATGACCGCCGCCGCCCGTCGGTCGCGCTCCTGCTGGGTCAGCTCGGCGTTGTACGACGAGTTCGGCACGACGAGGGCGCTGATGAGCTGCGCGGCGAGCGCCCGTTCCTGCTCGTTCAGGTCGGCTGCCATCAGGCCCGCGAGACGCGTCCGCTTCTCGGCGACCTCGGTGTCGCGGAGCTCTGTGCGCAGCAACGAGTCCAGGATCCGCGCGGCTTCGGTCCGCACGATGGCCCAGCGGCCGGGCCGGAGGCCGACGAGGGTCGCCCGTTCCGCCTCGCCGAGGTCGGGGACCGCAGTCTCGAGCAGAGCCGCGCGCTGGTCGTCCGGCAAGTCGGCGGCGAACGCGGTGTCGACACGAAGGACGCGGCGCTCGAACGCGAGCTGTTGCTCGTTGGCGATGGCCGCAGCGTTCTCGGTCAGTGAAGTCGTACTGGGGCTCGACCGACTCACGGGCGGCGGCGCGTTCCGCCTCGGTCCGGGCCGCGCTCTCGAACTCGACCGCCTTGGGCGCGATGATGTCGCGCGGCGCCAGGTCCCCGGTCGCGAGCGTGAGCGTCTCCTGGGGCAGGATGTCGGCCCCCAGGATCGCGGTCAGGACGGCGACGAGCACGCCCGACGCGATCACGAATCGGGCGAAATCGTGTCGCGTGAAGCGGGCGAACGCGTCGAGCCGCTGGGTCAGCATGGGATGGCGCCCCGATCGGTCACGGTCGGCTCGTCAGTGGGTTCCGACATCGTGGCCGGCGAGATCGGCCTGGGCGAGGGCGGCGGCGACCATCCCGCTCAGGACCTTGCCATCGGCCCGACCGCGCGTTCGCGGTGAGAGCCAGCCCATGACCTTGCCGAGGTCGCGCGCGCTCGCGGCGCCGGTCGCCTTGATCCCCTCGTCGACCAGGGCCTTCAGCTCCGCTTCGCCGAGTGCCTCGGGCAGATAGTCCTGCAGGATCGCGATCTCGGATTCCTCCTTGGTCGCGAGGTCCTCGCGACCGGCCCCCCGGAAGGCCTCCACCGACTCGCGGCGGGTCTTGACCTCGCGCGTCAGCACGGCGAGGTACTCGTCGTCGGTGAGCGGCGTGCCCTGCTTCTTTTCGACGTTGTAGGCGGCGTTGAGCGCCATGCGCAGGACGTCGCGTCGCAACGCGTCACCGCCACGCATGGCGGTCGCGATGTCGATCTGGATGCGATCTCGAAGGGACACGGGTCTGGCAACCTCGGGCGGCGGTCGGTCCGACGATCTCGTCGGGCTTGGTGCCGGGCGCCCGCGGGGGCGCAGGGCTCTGGGTGAGTGCCGGCGGGCGGGCGCCCGCACGCGGCTCAGCCGGCCTGCGTTCGGGCGTTCTTCTTGCGCTTTGCTTCCTTGCGCTTGCGCTTCACTGACGGCTTCTCGTAGTGCTCGCGCCGGCGAGCCTCCGCGAGGATGCCGCTCTGCTGGATCTTCTTGTTGAAGCGACGCAGGGCGCTCTCGAACGTCTCGTTCTCTCCCACTCGGACTTCAGCCAATCCCGGTTCACCTCCTCGGGCCTCGTGTCGCGCTCGCCACGTCCGGCAGGTGGCCCACCTGCTGCGACGCGTGCTCGACGGACCCCGCCGAAGCCGCCGGAGTGTAGCCGAGGGTCCCGAACCGGTCAAACATCGCACGACTCGCCGCGAGCCCGGTTTCTGCCGCTCGACGCCCCGTTTCTGCCGCTCGGGCGCCCCGTTTCTGCCGCTCGGGCGCCCCGTTCTGCCGCCCGACGCCCGGTTCTCCCATACGTCGCCCGTGGTGGCGCTATCCAACATCGGGGCCCGATTCCTTCCCAGATGCCATCCCGGGTGGCCTGTGGGCGGACTTCGGGCTCGATCTGCGCTTCCTGACCCGCTGGACGCCGGTGGCGCCTCGGCTGATGCCACCCCCGGTGGCGAACGGGAGGAACAAGAGCCCGGCCAGCACGCCGTTCGGGAAGCGCAGCCAGCGTCGCACGCTCCAGCCACGCTCAGGGAGCGCCGTCGCGAAGGTAGCCCCAGGCGCCCCGACGCGCCGCCTCGTGGTCGACGAGTCACCGATCACCAGCAGTCGTGACACCGATGCGCACGGCCAACCGACCTGTCGAGCGATCTCCGGGCCGAGCCGCGCCTTTCGATCGAGGACGTGGAGCATGCCGCCGGCATCCGGCACGACCGACTTCACCTCCACGATCAGGATGGCGGCCACGTCACGACGCAGTCCGACGACATCGACGGAGCCTCGCTCGCGGCGGATCGCGAACGACACCTCGACCGCCGTCTCCCACCCCTCAGCGGCCAGCAACTCGACGACGCGCTCGACCAGACCCGCGTGTGCGGCGTCGAGCAGACGGTCCAGCCCTTCGCCGTGCCATCTGACCCCGACGTCGATCGATGCCCCGAGCGCCTCGCCGATCGCGACCAGGGTCCCGACCCGCACGTCGCTCACCTGCCCGGCCTCGACCTTCGCGACGAGCTGGCGCGAGACATGCGCGGCCGCGGCGACATCGCGCTGACGTTTCGCCGCTCGGATCCGGAGAGCCCGAAGCGACCGTCCGACCCGGAGTGCGTCCACGGACACCATGGTGAGGATGGGCGCTCATCGCTCGGTTACGCTGCCTCGGACATGCCGACGCTGCTCGACCTGCTGGACCAGGCCGTCACCCGATATGGCGATCGGCACGCCCTCGGGCTGCGCCGTGACGACGGCACGACGATGCACTGGAGCTTCCGCGAGCTCGACCGGCGTGCCCGGATAGCCGCCTGGCGCCTGCGGGCGATGGACCTCGAGCCGGGCGACCGCATCCTGACGTGGTCGCCCTCGACCCCGGAACTGCCGGCCGCGTACTACGGCGCGATGTACGCCCGGCTCGTCATCGTCCCGCTCGACCTGCGCATGTCGGCCGACGCCGTCGAGGGCATCGTCCGGGCCTCGGGCGCCCGTCACCTCATCCTGGGCATCGGCCGCGACGCGCCCGATCCGCGCGAGGCCGGCCTGACCGACTTCCCGACGACGACCGTCGAGGCGCTGTCGGCCGAGCCCGGGCCGGACGATCCGCTCTTCCCGCCCGACTGGGAGGTCCGCCAGGGCGCGTGGGGACACCCGGCCGCCGACGAGACGTTCGAGCTGGTCTTCACGTCCGGGACGACCGGCACGCCAAAGGGGGTCGTGCTGACCCATGACAACGTCGTGGCCTCGATCGAGAGCTTCCACCGCATCGTCCCGCCGATGGAACACCGGCTCGTGTCGCTACTGCCGCTCTCGCACCTGCTGGAGCAGGCGGTCGGGCTGTACTACGCGCTCGATGTCGGGGCCGACATCCTGTACGTGCGCAGCCGGAACCCGCGGGTCATCTTCGACGCGCTGCGCGAGCATCGGGTGACCTCGATGGTGGTCGTGCCCCAGGTGCTGGACCTGTTCTGGAGCGCCATCGAGCGCGAGGTCGAGAAGCGCGGCCGGACGGCCGCGTTCGATCGGCTCCGAGGCATCGGGCGTCACCTGCCGGTCGCGATCCGGCGTCGCCTGTTCGGGAGCGTCCACCGCCAGCTCGGCGGGCACTTCCGGCTGTTCCTCTCGTCCGGGGCGTTCCTGCCGCCGGCGCTCCAGCAGGCCTGGGAGGACCTCGGCGTCACGGTCCTCCAGGGCTACGGCGCGACCGAGACCGGCACCGGGACGTGCACCACGCTCGAGGACCACGGGCCCGGCACCGTCGGCCGTGCGCCCGAGGGCATCGAGATGCGGATCGCGTCCGACGGCGAGATCCAGTTCCGCGGCCGGACCGTGTTCGATGGGTACTGGAACGCGCCCGAGGCCACGGCCGCCGCGTTCACCGACGACGGCTGGTACCGGACCGGCGACATCGGCCACCTCGACGACGCGGGCCGGCTCATCCTGTCGGGCCGCACGAAGGACATCATCGTTCTGCCGAACGGCTTCAACGTCTATCCGGAGGACATCGAGAACGCGCTGCGCGTCGCCGGCATCCGCAATTCGGTCGTGGTCGAGACCCGGCCTGGGCGGATCGAGGCGATCGTGCTGGGAGCGGTCGGCGAGACCCCGCCGGCCGAGCTGCGCGCGACGATCGATGCCGCGGTCAAGGCGGCCAACGCGAGCCTCGGTCCGAATCAGCGCATCGCCAGCTGGCGTCTGTGGCCCGAGGAGGACTTCCCGCGGACCCACACGCTCAAGGTCAAGCGGGGTCCCGTCCGCGCGTGGGTGGCCGCCGACACGCCGCTTCCGGTCGCCTGACCCGTCAGTTGACCGGGTAGCCCACCCCGAGCGTCTCGAGGGCTCGCTGGATCCCCGGCGCCGTCGAGTCGTTGGCGTTCTCCGGCAGCCAGTCGTAGGCGACGACGGTCGGCCCGACCCCTCGGACGATGTGCACGGTCCCCTGCGGCGTCTGGACCTTGCCGGGCCCGGTCTCGAGGTAGTGCTGCTGCTCGGCGGCCGCCTCGGACGCACGGCCCGGGTCGAGGAACTCGTAGACCACGATGTAGCCCTTGTCGGGATCGTCCGGCAGGATCACCTGGTAGACGGCCCGTGGTGCCGACGCGAGGAGAGGGCCCTCGGCCTGGCGGTACGGCGTCGCCACGTCGCGCAGGGTCAGCCGCTCTGCGCCGAGCGCGGTGACGAGCGCGGCCCGCGTCTGCGCCGACCGCGGGCGTGACCGTCCGGCCGGGCCCGATCGTCGAGGGCGGGTATGTCGTGGTCGAGCCGCCCGCCCCCGCCGCAGCCGCCGGCGAGCACCAGGACGCCTGCGAGCAGGACGACCGCCCGGTAGCGCCCGGGACCTGCGCGTCGCGTCGTCATCCGGGTGGCCACACGAACGGCCGGCCACCCATGAGGTGGAGATGCAGGTGGTCGACGGTCTGGCCGCCCCATCGGCCGATGTTGGTGACGATCCGGTAGCCCCCGTCGGCGATGCCCTCGTCGCGGGCGATCTGCGCGGCCACCGCGAACAGCCGACCGAGCAGCGGCCCGTCCGCCTCGGTGAGGTCCGCGGCCGAGCCGATGTGCGTCCGGGGGATGACCAGGATGTGCGTCGGGGCGCGCGGGGCGATGTCCCGGAACGCGATGACGAGGTCGTCCTCGTGGACCCTGGTGGAGGGCACGTCCCCGGCCACGATCTTGCAGAACAGGCAATCGGCGGACACGGCGTCTCCCTCGGTCACCACAGCACCGGCTTCGAGCTCATGAGGAACCCGATCGTCCCGACCAGACCGGCCATCAGGTACGACACGTAGCGCTGGCGCCTGGCCCGCTCCTTCCAGAGGTCGTCATCGGCCGCCGCCCTGACCCCGACGAGGCGGCGGAGATTCGGGCGCTGGACGAAGAACGCGATGGCGAGGTTGACGAAGTAGATCGTGAGCGCCAGCAACAGCCACGGCTGCTGGAGCACCGTCGAACCGAGCGCGAGCACCAGGCCAAGCCCGGTCAGCGCCAGCCCGGCCCCGATCACCAGCGTGCCATTGCTCTGCGCCCACAGCAGGGCCCGGACGACCCTGCTCTTCGACTCGACGGTCGCGCGCCGGGTCCGCAGGGCGAACGGCAGCAGGATGGACGGCAGGAAGAGGCTGATCGCCAGCGTGATGTGGACGGCGAGCAGGACGGGAAGGGCGTTCGGCATCGTCCGCGATTGTAGGTGGCGTGGCCGTCAGGCCGGCCGATGCGCCAGGAGCGCGACCCATTCGCCCTCGGAGCGGCGGCCGTCGACGACCAGGCCGGCCGACTCGAATGCCGCCCGGACCTCGGTCTCGCGGTCCACGAAGATCCCCGACGCGACGAGGATCCCGCCGGGCCGCAGCTCGTCGCGCAACGCCGGGGCCAGCGGCACGAGCACGCCCGCGATGAGGTTCGCGAGCACGACATCGAACGGCGCCTCGCCCGACGGCAGGCTCCCGTCGCGTGCCCGGATCCGGCGGACGAGCCGGTTCCGGCGGGCGTTGGCGGCGGTCGCCTCGATCGCGATGGGGTCGGTGTCGACGCCGAGGGCGCTCCGGGCCCCGAGTCGGACCGCGGCGATCGCGAGGATCCCGCTGCCGCAGCCGACATCGAGGACCCGCGCGTCGTCCAGTCGCCCGCCATCGGCGACGGCCTCGATCTCGTGCGAGGCACAGGCGCGTGGTCGGGTGCAGGCCCGTGCCGAACGCCATGCCCGGGTCGAGCGCCAGGACCACGTCGTCGGGCTCACGATGGTGGCGCCGCCAGGTCGGCCGGATGACGAGCCGGCGCCCGATGCGCAGGACCGGGAAGTAGGCCTTCCAGGCCTCCGCCCAGTCCGCCTCGTCGACGAGGCGCGTCCGGAGCTCGCCGATCGGCCGGAGCCCGAACGCCTGGAGATGCCCGAGCGCCTCGGCCGCCTCCGCGACGGCCCGGTCGGCGGCGCTCCGGTCACGGGCCGGCACGTACGCGCGGACGGTCGCAGGTCGGGTCGGGTCCACGCGCGCCCCGAGTCCTTCGTCGACAAGGTCGAACGCGGGCTCCACCGAGGTCCCGCCGGGCGCGAACCGGCCGAAGATCTCGCTCACCGCCTCGACCGCCTCGAGATCGGCCTCGACCGCGAGCTCGAGCCAGGCGCCCGCGGCGCCATCGTCCGAGCGGCCGGCCGTCACCCGAGTCCGAGCTTCTCGCGCAGCCCGCCGCCGGAGCCCACCTGCTCGCCGGTCTCGTCCGCGTACTCGTGGAGCAGCTCGCGGGCGCGCTTGGAGAGCTTGGTCGGGACGACCACGTTCACCATCACGTGGAGGTCGCCCTTCGAGCCGGCTCGCCGGACGTGCGGCACGCCCTTGCCGCGGAGGCGGATCTCGGTGTCCGGCTGGGTGCCCGGCTTGATCTCGACCTCCTCCTCGCCATCGACGGTCGGCACGTGGATCCTCGTGCCGAGCGCGGCCTGGGCGATCGAGACGTCGGCCTGGTAGTAGAGCTCGGTCCCCTCCCGCTTGAGCGACGGGTGGGGCGCGACGTGGACCGCCACGTACAGGCTGCCGGCGGGGCCGCCGCGCGGGCCGACCTCGCCCTCGTTCGAGAGGCGGATCTGGTGGCCCTCGTCGATGCCGGCCGGGATCGAGACGTGGATGGTCCGCTTGCGCTCGGTCCGCCCGTCGCCCTTGCAGGTCTCGCACGGCGATTCGACGATCTTGCCCTCGCCGTGGCAGCGCGGGCAGGCGCTGACGTTGACCATCTGGCCGAGCATCGTCTGGCGGACGCTGCGGATCTCGCCGCGGCCGTTGCAGTTGCGGACACGTCGTCGCCTCGGTCCCCTCCTTGGCGCCCGTCCCATGGCACGTCTCGCACGGCTGCGCGACCCGGAACTCGATCTCCTTCTCGGTGCCCTTGACGGCCTCCTCGAACGTGATCCGCAGGTCGTAGCGCAAGTCGGCGCCCGGCTGCGGGCGACCGCGTCTGGCCGCGCCCGCACCCGCCCCGCCGCCGAAGAAGGCATCGAAGATGTCGGAGAACCCGCCGAAGCCGCCACCCTCGAACCCGGCGCCTGCCCCGTCGACGCCCGCCCGGCCGAACATGTCGTAGCGCTGGCGGCGCTCGGGATCGGAGAGGACCTGGTACGCCTCGTTGATCTCCTTGAAGCGCTCGGGCGCGTCGGCGTCGGTGCTGACGTCCGGGTGCCACTGCTGGGCGAGCTTGCGGAAGGCGCGCTTGATCTCGGCGTCCGTGGCGGTGCGCTCGATGCCAAGGACGAGGTAGTAGTCGCGTTCCGCGGTAGCCATCGACGACACAGGATACGGGAGGTGGCGGGTGACCCTCCGACGGACCGCGCGCAGCGCGGTACTGTGCGGCCAGCCCGAACCCGCATGCCGGAGGTCGCCGATGCCCGCTGAGCCCCGCCTGACGGTGGCGTTGACCGTCGATCACGACGCGATCTCCGACAGCGTCCGCCGCGGCGACTCGCCGGTGAAGTTCTCGCACGCGGAGTTCGGGCCGCGGGTCGGCTCGGGCCGGATCCTTGACCTGCTTGCGCGCGAGCGGATCGCGACGACGTGGTTCGTCCCCGGCCACACGCTCGTGACGTTCCCCGACGACACCGCCCGGATCGTCGCGGACGGGCACGAGGTCGCCTGTCACGGCTGGTTCCACGAGGACTTCGCCGAGCTCGAGGCGGGTGCGCAGCGCGACACCCTCGCGCGATCGATGGACGCGGTCCGCGAGCGGACCGGCGTCGCGCCGACCGGATTTCGCGCGCCGTACTGGTCGCTCGGCGCCGAGACGCTCGCGCTACGTCGAGGCGGCGGGGCACGTCTATGACAGCTCGCTGATGTCGGGCGACTACCGGCTGCATCGGGTGCGGCAGGGGGACCGTCATACCGTCGAGGACGGCACGACCTGGGGTGCCGAGAGCGGGCTCGTCGAGGTGCCGGTCTACTGGGCGCTCGACGACTGGCCGTACTTCGAGCCCGGGCCGAACCGCGACGGGCTCTCGGCGCCGTCGAAGGTCCTCGAGATCTGGCTCGGCGAGCTCCGGTACGCGCACGCGAACGCCCCGGGCGGCCTGCTGACCGTCACCGTCCACCCGGAGTGCACCGGCCGCGGCCATCGGATGGCGATGCTCGAAGAGTTCATCGCCGAGGCGAAGTCGATGCCGGGCGTCGTCTTCGAACGCCTGGACACATACGTCACCCGATGGCTGGAGTCGGCCCCGCCGCCAACTCCCGTGCCCGGCTGAGGACCGCCTCGAACATCGGCGGGCGTCAGCTTGCCGGTGAAGGTGTTCTGCTGGCTCGGGTGGTACGTGCCGAGCAGGACGTAGGGGCCGATCGCGGCCTCCGCACCGTGCCCGAAGCGCGGCTTCGGATGGACCGAGTGACCGAGGTCGGCCAGCGCGCGGAGCGCAGCGTCCCACCCGAACTGCCCGAGCGCGACGAGCACGCCGAAGGTTCGGCAGCAGGGCGATCTCGCGACGCAGGAACGGGCGCGCAGGCGTCGCGCTCCTCGTTGGTCGGCTTGTTGAGCGGCGGTGCGCAGCGGACCGCCGCGGCGATGTAGGTGTCGGTCAGGGTCAGGCCGTCGTCTGCGCGTCGCGATGCCGGCCGGTCCGCAAGGCCACAGGCATGCAGCGCCGCCCACAGGAAGTCGCCCGAGGCGTCGCCGGTGAACACGCGTCCGGTCCGGTTGCCGCCGTGCGCCGCCGGTGCCAGCCCGATCAGCAGGATCCGCCCATCCGGGTCGCCGAAGCCCGGCACGGGCCTGCCCCAGTACGGCTCGTCGCGGAACCGCTTGACCTTCTCGCGAGCCACTTCCTCGCGCCATGCGACGAGCCGCGGACAGCGCCGGCACTCGACGACCTCCGCGGTCAGCGTCGCGAGCCCCGCTCGATCCGCGGCGACCACCTACTTGAGCAGCAGCACGTCGAGTCGCCGGGACGTGATCGCCAGCCCGACGAGGCCCATGACCGACAGGTACGCGACGTGGACCAGCAGCACCGGCGAGATCGCGCCGACCGAGAGCGAGCGGATGAGATCGACGCCCTGGTACAGCGGCGTGATCTGGACGAGGAACTGCAGCGCCGGCGGATACGCGTCGACCGGGAAGAACGTGCCCGAGAACAGGAACATCGGGAGGACCACGAGCTGGACGAGGTCGAAGTCCTGCCAGGTCTTCATGAACGAGGTCGCGGCCATCCCGACCGCCCCGAACGCGAAGCCGATGAGCAGCGCAGCCGGGATCGCGAAGATCACCCACGGCGAGGACGCCAGACCGAGCACGAGCATCACGGCGAGGAAGCCGACCGAGTACAGGCCGCCGCGGATGAGCGCCCAGGCCAGCTCGCCAAGGGCGATGTCGCCCGCCGAAAGCGGCGTCGCGAGGATCGACGTGAACGTCTTGTTGTAGTTGAGCTTGAAGAAGAAGTTGAAGGTGCTCTCGGCGATCGCTCCGTTCATCGCCGAGCTTGCGAGGAGCGCCGGCGCGACGAACGCCTGGTAGCTGATCGGCTCCCCGCCGGGACCCGTGATCGTGCCGACGAGCGAGCCGAGCCCGAAGCCGATCCCGAGCAGGTAGAAGAGCGGCTCGAAGAACCCCGACAGGATCATCAGCCACGCGTGCCGGTAGACGAAGATGTTCCTCTCGACCAGCCGCGCCGAGCGCCGGCTCCCGATCAGGAAGAGCGGGGCGACCCGCAGCGCCGTCACTTGATCATCCGCCGCTGGACGTTCCTGATCGTGAGGAGCGCGCCACCGACCGCGAAGGCCAGCAGCACGGCGAGGTGCACGAGCATCAGGAGAGGCTCGTCGCCCGCCGTGCCGAGGGAGAGTCCGCGGGTCAGGGCGACGCCGTGGTAGAGCGGCGTCAGCCAGGCGAGCGACTGCAGGATCGCCGGAAGGTTGTCCAGCGGATAGAAGGTGCCTGACAGCAGGAACAGCGGCGTGATCCCGAAGCGGAAGATCGTCGCGAATCGGTTCGGCGTGTACTGCGTGGCCGAGAACGCGGCGATCGGGCCCGCGAAGGCCATCCCGGTCAGGACCGCGGCCGGGATCGCCAGCGCGACCTGCCAGGACGCGGCCGCACCGAACAGGACGACGACGAGGGTGAAGACCGAGCAGATCAGGGTCAGCCGGGTCACGATCCAGAAGAGGTTGCCGATCGCGATGTCACGCGGCGAGATCGGCGTGGCGTACATCGCGTGGTAGACCTTGTTCCAGACGAGACCGCTCATGATCGGGAACGTCGCCTCGAATGCCGCGGACTGCATCGCCGTCGCGGCCAGCAGGCCAGGCGCGAGGAACGCGAGGTAGCTGATCCCGCCGAGGCTGTCGGTGCCCGCCTGGTCCACGTACGTGCCGAGACCCAGGCCCATCGCGGCCAGGAACATGACAGGCGACAGGAACGAGCTGAAGATGCTTGCCCGGAACGTCCGCCGGTACTGCAGGTAGCGGTGCTCGAAGACGCGCCAGACCGGGGACTGCGGACGCGCGAGCGGGCGACGGTCATTCGATCAGCGACCTCCCGGTCAGGCGCAGGAACACGTCCTCCAGCGAGGATCGCCGGACGAGGACCGTCTCCGGCTCGAGGCCGCGCTGGTGGACAGCCACGGCCGCGGCCTCGCCGTCGTCGACGTAGAGCAGGACCCGATCGGGCAGGTGTTCGATCCGCTCGGCGATGCCGTCGAGCTGCCCGTCGAGCGACTCTGCCTCGCCGGGCTTGAAGCGCAGCTCGGTGACCTCGCGCGTCGAGTAGCGCTCGATGAGCGACCGCGGGCTGCCCTCCGCGACGATCTTGGCCTTGTCCATCACGACCAGCCGGTCGCACAACTGCTCGGCCTCGTCCATGTAGTGGGTGGTCAGGACGAGCGTCACGCCGCGTTGCTTCAGCCGATACAGGCGATCCCACAGCAGGTGACGCGCCTGCGGGTCGAGCCCGGTCGTCGGCTCGTCGAGCAGCAGGACGTCGGGCTCGTTGATGAGCGAGCGCGCGATCGTCAGCCGTCGCTTCATGCCGCCCGACAGCGGCTCGACCTGGTCGCCGGCTCGCTCGGACAGCTGGGCGAACTCGAGGAGCTCGTCCGCGCGGCGACCGACCTCGGCATGGCTCATCCCGAAGTAGCGGCCGTAGATGACGAGGTTCTCGCGGACGGTCAGCTCGTTGTCGAGCGTGTCCTGCTGGGGAACGACGCCGAGCCGCGCGCGGATCCGCGGGCCGTTGGCCGCCGGGTCGAGGCCCATGACGACCAGCGTCCCCTCGGTCACCGGCGAGACGCAGCCGATCATCCGCATGGTCGAGGTCTTCCCGGCGCCGTTGGGCCCGAGGAATCCGAAGGACTCGCCGGGCGCGACATCGAAGTCGATGGCGTCGACCGCGGTGAAGTCGCCGAACCGCTTGGTCAGGCCGCGGGCATGGATGAGCGAGGCGGTCGACGTGGCGCTGGGGGCGGGCACCTCCGCCGACACGAGGGTGTCGGACATGGGGGCGCATCGTACTCCGGGAGAGCCGTCCGCGATGCGTGCCAGAAACTGGCTACACAGAAGTAGCATCATGCGGTATCATCGGGTCGTCACGTCGTCGTATCCCAGGAGCCCGCCATGGCCACCATCCCGATCCCGGTCGCGGAACTGCTCGACAAGGCCCTCGTCGGGGAGCTGACCGTCGTCGACGGGCACGGCCGGCCAGTCACCTACCCGCTCATCCCGTTGTGGGACGGCGAGCGCGTGTACATGACCTCCTCGAGCCTGTTCAGTCGCAAGCTCGAGCACATCCGCGCCAATGCGAAGGTGTCGGTGTCGATCACGGACCCGGTCGCCGTCGATGGACGAGTCGACCGCGCGACGATCCAGGGCGACGCCCGGATCATCGAGGACGACCCGCACGGCGGCTGGGAACGGCTCCTCCCCATCTGGGAGAAGAAGGAGCCATCGATCGTGTACTTCCTGAAGGCCCGGGTCGCGTTGCCGTTGTTCTTCGAGCGGGCCCTCATCGAGATCACGCCGCGACGAGTCCTCTACTGGTCCGACGGGGACACAGCGAACGCCCCTGCCGTGACCGTCGTCGGCGAGGAGGCCGCGTGATGCGCAGCACACCAGAGGTCGACGCCCGGACCGGGCTCGAGAAGCTCGCCACCTACCCCTATCAGATCCTGTCCTGGGTCGACGACTCCGGGTACCCGGTCAGCGCCGTCGTCGACGCGCGGATCAACCCGGCCGAGCGCAGGGCACGGTTCTCGGCCCCGGCCGATCTCGCCGTGCCGACCGACCGCGAGGTGTCGCTCACCGGCTCGCACATCCGGCCCCAGCCGGGCTACGGCTACGACGAGCGGCGCCATGTCACGGTCTGGGGCCTCGCGACGATCTCCGGCGGAACGGTCAACGTCGATGGGCGCACGGCGTGGGGCTGGGACGAGGCGGAGGTCCCCTTCTTCGAGTACTCGGAGCGGTCGGTCGGCAAGTCGCGCAAGTACTTCGATGCGCTGTCAGCCGAGCGCGGGACGCCGGTCAAGCCGAGCCTGTCGCTCGGCTTCCTGACCCTGCGCACGACCCGGCTCCCGTTCCTGTCCGCGACGATCGTGCCGGTCACACTGGGCATCCTGATCGCGGCCTCGCACGGGCAGTTCGACCTGATCGCGGCGCTGCTCACGATCATCGGGGCGTGCTTCGTGCAGCTTGGCCTCAACGTCGCCAACGACGTCTTCGACACGATCCAGGGCGCCGACGACGCGAACGTCACGCCCACGCAGTTCTCGGGTGGCTCGCGCGTCATCCAGTACGGGCTCGTGAGCCTGCGCCAGATGGCGACGCTCTCGACGATCTTCTACGTCCTGGCCGGGATCATCGGGCTGGTGCTGCTCGCGACCCATGGCTCGACCGAGCTGCTCGTCATCGGCGTCCTCGGCTTCATCGTCAGCCTCGGTTACACGGCCCCGCCGCTCAAGTTCGTGTATCGCGGGCTGGGGGAGATCGCGGTCGCGCTCGGCTTCGGGCCGCTGATGCTGCTCGGGGCGTACGTCGTCCAGACGCGGCGGCGCCCTGAGCTGGGAGCCGTTCGTGGCCTCGATCCCGGTCGCGCTCCTCGTGATGCTGATCCTGTACGTCAACGAGATCCCGGACCGCCGCGGCGACGCGCGCGTCCACAAGCGGACGCTGCCGGTGCGCTTCTCGCAGGCGGCCGTCATCGGCGGCTACAACCTGGCCGCAGCCGGAGCATTCGCCGTGCTCGTGCTCGGCGTGGGGGCCGGCATCCTGCCGATCCCCGCGTTGCTCATGCTGCTGACGATCCCGCTGGCGGTCCGCGTCTCGCGCGGCCTCGCCCCGAACTACGACAACCCGTATGCCCTGATGGCCGTCATGGGCGTCAACGTCAAGCTGCACCTGTACGCAGGGCTCATGCTGCTGGCGGCCTACGCGCTCGTGCTGATCGTCGGGGCCGTCTGGCCCACCGTGAGCCTCTTCATCGGCTGATCGAGTTCGACATCGCTCGGCGCGGCGCGAACCTGCCCACCCGCGGGCCCCCGCCATAAGCGCCAGTGAAGGCTCGGCCTTGAGACTGGCGGCATGGATGCCGTCAGATTCGGCCTCTCGATGCGTGCGCTTCGGCGGCGCCGCCGATGGACGCAGCAGAAGCTGGCCGGCGAGGCCCGCGTATCAAGGGGCGTCGTGGCGCGGATCGAGCAAGGTCACGGCGACCGCGTCACGGTCCGGACCTTGATCCGGGTTGCTGCCGCGCTCGGCGGCACGATCAGTTGCCGGCTGCTCTGGCATGGCGAAGGCCTCGACCGACTGCTCGACGCCGCCCACGCGTCGCTTCTCGACAGGACGCTGTCCTCGCTGCAGACGGCTGGCTGGCAGACGGCGAC
The DNA here is from genome assembly GCA_963767165.1 of uncultured Chloroflexia bacterium. GTDB lineage: Bacteria > Chloroflexota > Limnocylindria > Limnocylindrales > CSP1-4 > SPCO01. Next base: position 776,408 of record CAVYCV010000001.1, read on the forward strand.
CGAGGTGACCTTCAACGTCCGCAGCGAACGCGGATCGATCGACATCCTCGCCTTCCACGAAGCCACGGGATCGCTCCTCGTGATCGAGATCAAGTCCGTCGTTCCGGACCTGCAGGGCATGCTCGGGACGCTCGATCGGAAGGTGCGCGTCGCCGCCGAGGTCGCCAGGGAGCGAGGGTGGATCGCGCGGACCGTCTCTCGGCTCCTCGTCCTGCCCGACGATCGGACGTCCCGGCGTCGTGTCGATCAGCACCGGACGACTCTTGAAGCGGCACTTCCCGCACGAACAGTGGCGGTTCGACGGTGGCTTGAGGACCCTGCGAACGCGCTTGCCGGCGTCCTGTTTCTGTCAGATGACACTGACCCGGTCACTCGTCACCGAGTCGGCCGGTCGGCGGTGCCGGCGGCGACACCCTCACGCACGAATTGAAGGAGCACATCGGGCGGTCAGTGACAGATGAGCACCCAGGCGGTCATCTGCCATGAACTCGGTGACCAACGACCGCATGAGTGTCATTTGCCGGAAATCGAGGGCCGATGGGCTGGCCGGGATGAGCGGACTGGCCGGCCGGCACGGGGAGCCGCCGCTGACGTCTACGCCACGGAACCCCGCGCCGCCCACGCCCGGGCCGGCGTGACGAACGGACCGTCCGGCAGGCGGGCGCGGCAGCGCTCGCGCAAGTCGGTCTGGCGGTCGGGATCCAGGCCGGTCACGTAGGCGCCGGCCGGGCCGACGCCCTCGGTGAACGGCGCCCACCACGCCTCGAAGCTCGGGTGCTCGAGGTCGGCAGCGAGCGAGGTCTCGGTGACGTCACGAAGACCGGCCGCTCCGAGCAACTCGGTCAGGTGACCCTCGCGCGCGCCCGCCAGGCGCGATTCGTCGGTCACCCCGGGGTCGAGCGTCCGAGCCACCTCCCAGAAGAGGCCGAGGGGACCCAGCCCGCCGGCGTGGTCCCAGACGCACGCCGCGACCACGCCGTCACGCCTCGTGACGCGTGCCATCTCGGCGAGCCCGGCGACCGGATCGGACATGAAATGCACGACGAGCTGCGCCAGCACGACGTCGAACGACCCGTCGGCGAAGGGAAGGGACTCGGCGGGCGCCTCCCGGACATCGACGCCGGGATGGCGATCCCGCGCCGCCTCGACGAACGAGGCCGACGGATCGACCGCCGCGACCGAGTCCGGCCCGAGCCGGGCCACGAGCTCGGCGGTCAGCGCCCCCGGGCCACAACCGACGTCGAGGACCCGCTGGCCGGCCACGACGCCGGCCAGGTCGGCGAACCGGGGCGAGAGCAGCCGTGAGTACCGGCCCATGAACCGGTCGTACGCCTCTGCGGCGACATCGAAGCTCATGGCGGCAGCCTACCGGTCCGCCGACCCCGGGTTGGAGGCCTAGACCTCCTTGAACTCGCCCTCGACGGTCTCCTCGCCGGCACCCTCGGCGCCGGCCTCCGGGCCGGCCGGGCCGCCTTCGCCGGCTCCGTCCGTCCCGTCTGTGCCGTCGCCCGAGGCGCCGTTCGCGGACTCGTCAGCCGAGGCCGCCCCGGCCTGGTACGCCGCGGTGGCGATCCGGCTGAGCGTCTCCGCGAGCGACGTCATGCCGCTCTTGACGGCCTCGACGTCGGAGCCCTTGAGCGACTCGCGCAACGACTCGACCTTGTTCTCGACTTCGATCTTGTCCTCGGACGAGACCTTGTCGCCGAGGTCCTTGATCGTCCGCTCGGCCTGGAAGGTCAGGGCCTCCGCCTGGTTGCGGGTCTCGACCTCTTCGCGCCGCTTCTTGTCCTCGTCGGCGTGCTCCTGCGCGTCGCGGACCATCTGGTCGACGGCGCTCTTGTCGAGCATCGACGAGGCAGTGATCCGGACCTGCTGCTCCTTGCCCGTCGCGCGGTCCTTGGCCCGCACGTCGAGGATCCCGTTCGCATCGATGTCGAACGTGACCTCGACCTGGGGCACGCCCCGCGGGGCCGGCGGGATCCCATCGAGGATGAACCGGCCGAGCGTCTTGTTGTCGGTCGCGAAGTCGCGCTCGCCCTGGAGGACGTGGATCTCGACCTGGCTCTGGTTGTCCGAGGCGGTCGAGAAGACCTGCGACTTCGAGGTCGGGATCGTCGTGTTCCGCTCGATGAGCTTGGTCATGACGCCGCCGAGCGTCTCGATGCCGAGCGACAGCGGGGTCACGTCGAGCAGCAGGACGTCCTTGACGTCACCGGCGAGCACGCCGGCCTGGATCGCGGCGCCGATGGCCACGACCTCGTCGGGGTTCACGCCCTTGTGGGGCTCCTTGCCGTTGAACAGGGCCTTGACGGCCTCGACGACCGCGGGCATCCGGGTCATGCCACCGACGAGGATCACCTCGTCGATGTCACCGGGCTTGAGGCCCGCGTCCTTCATGGCCGCCGTCACCGGCCCGGCCGTCTTCTTGATCAGATCGGCGACGAGATCCTCGAGCTTGGCCCGGGTCAGCGACATCACGAGGTGCTTCGGTCCCGAGGCATCCGCGGTGATGTACGGCAGGTTGATCTCGGTCGTGCTCGTCGAGGACAGCTCGATCTTCGCCTTCTCGGCGGCCTCCTTGAGGCGCTGGAGGGCCTGCTGGTCCTTGGACAGATCGATGCCCTGGTCCTTCTTGAACTCGGCCAGCAGCCAGTCGATGACGCGCTGGTCGAAGTCGTCGCCGCCGAGGTGCGTGTCGCCGTTGGTCGCCTTGACCTCGAAGACGCCCTCGCCGAGCTCCAGGATGGAGATGTCGAACGTGCCGCCACCGAGGTCGTACACGGCGATCTTCTCGTCGCCCTTCTTGTCGAGGCCGTAGGCCAGCGCGGACGCGGTGGGCTCGTTGATGATCCGCTTGACGTCGAGGCCGGCGATGCGGCCGGCGTCCTTGGTCGCCTGGCGCTGGGTGTCGTCGAAGTAGGCCGGGACCGTGATGACGGCCTCGGTGATCTTCTCGCCCAGGTACGCCTCGGCATCGGTCTTGAGCTTCTGGAGGATCATCGCGCTGATCTCCGGCGGCGTGTAGACCTTGCCGTCGGCGAGCTTGACGGCCACGCCGTCGCTCTTTGGATCCTTCTCGACCGTGTACGAGACGAGGCCGATGCTGCGCTTGACCTCCGGATCGTCCCAGCGGCGACCCATGAAGCGCTTGATCGAATAGATGGTGTTCGTCGGGTTGGTCACGGCCTGGCGCTTGGCCAGCTGGCCGACCAACCGGTCCGCGGTCTTGGTGAAAGCCACGACCGACGGGATGGTCCGACCGCCCTCGGCGGATGCGATGACCGTGGGCTCGCCGCCCTCCATGACGGCCACGACGGAGTTCGTCGTCCCGAGGTCGATGCCGATGATCTTGCCCATGCTTCTGGTGTCTCCCTGTGGTGTCGGTGTCAGTGAGGTGCGTGGCCGTTGATGGGTGCGGGACCGTCTGTCCCGCCGCCACCGTGGCCGTCGTCGTTGCTGGATTCACTTGCCGGGCCGGCGACCGCCACGAGGGCCGGTCGGAGCACGCGGTCGCGGAGCCGATAGCCACGCCGGATCTCTTCGACGATCTGGCCCTCGGCCAGGCCGCTCGCCGGCGCGGTCGCGATCGCGTCGTGTTCGCGCGGATCGAACGGCCGACCGCGCGTCGCGTCGATCGAGCTGACGCCCTCCGACTCGAGCAGGAGGCGGAGCTTGCGATCGATGGCGGCGATCCCCTCGAACCAGGGGTGCGTGGCGATCTGGTCGGGCCGGGCCTCGATCGCGAGATCGAAGTCGTCCGCGACCGTCAGGACCTTGCGGAGCAGGTCCTCGCCGGCCAGGCCGGCGTCGCGCTCGCGCTCCTCGGTCGTGCGGCGTCGGAAGTTCTGGAACTCGGCGCGCTCGCGTTGCAGCGCGGTCAGGTACTCCTCGGAGCCCTTGCGGGCCTCGTCGAGCTCGCCCTTGAGGGTCTCGATATCCCCGAGCAGCTTCGTCGGCGAGATGTCGATCTCCTCGACGCGGCGCTGCGCGCGGGTCCGGTGCTCAGGCATAGAGATGGTCCACCAATTCGTTCATCAGGCTCGAGACGAAGCGGACGGTGCCGATCGCCTGTGAATAGCTCATGCGCGTGGGTCCGAGCACGCCGACGACGCCGATCGCCTGGCCCGGCCGGCCGTACGGGGCGAGGACCAGGGACACGTCGCGCATCTCGATCGGCTGGTTCTCGTGGCCGATGAAGACGCGGATCCGGCCGGCGTCCGCGACGGTGCCGACGAGCTGCCCCAGGTAGGCCCGGTTCTCGAGGGCGGTGAAGACCCGCCGCAGCTTGTCGCTCTGGGCGAACTCGGGGGCGTCCATGACGTTGAGCAGGCCGTCGCTGAAGACCTCCTCGATGGCCTCGCCGTCGTACTCCTGCACGATGCGGGTGACCCGCTCGGCGATCCGCCGGGCGAGGGCCTCGAGGTGGTCGTCCGTCCGGAAGCGCTCGACGATCGCCTCGGCCCTGGGCGGCGGTCTTGTCCGCGAGCCGCTCGTTGAGGAGGCCGGCGACGCGGTTCAGCGTCGGCTGGTCGATCGAGTCGTCGTCCGCGAAGTTGACGAGGGCCTGCTTGATGGCGCCCTCGCGCAGGACGAGGATGAGGCTGGCCATCCGCTCGTTGATCGCGACGAGGTCGATCCGCCGGACATGGGCGGAGCGGGGCTTGGCCGGGGTGGCTAGGCCGGCCGATCGCGTGATGCTCGCGAGGGTCGTCGCGGCGAGGCGGAACCAGTGCTCGCTGGCGAATTCCACCTGGCCGAACTGGTGCCGGATCATCAGCTGCTCGACGGCCGGGAGCGGGACGGCATCGACGATCGATTCGACGTAGAAGCGGTACCCGGCGTCGGTGGGCACGCGGCCGGCCGAGGTGTGCGGGTGGGTCAGCAGGCCGGCTGTCTCGAGGTCGGCGAGGATGCCGCGGACGGTCGCGCTGGACACGCCGAGGCCGTAGCGCTCGACGAGCGCCTGCGATCCGACCGGCGTGGCGGTCGTGACATATTCCTCGATGACGGCCCGAAGGATCGCCTGTGTGCGAAGGTCCAGGGGGCCGATGGGGCGGCTTCGTCGCGCCAAGGTCGGTCTCCCACGGTAGTTAGCACTCTAGAGTCGAGAGTGCTAACGCGGTGCTGGCATCGTAGCAGCGAGGCCTCCCGAGTGTCAATGTCGGGTGGCGGGCCGAGCCGACCCTGTGGCCATGGTACGTTTCTGCCGTGCGAGGACCCGGGTGAGCACCGCAGCCAGCTCCTTGTCGGTCCGACGGGTCGCGCGGGGCGTGAAGCGTCGCGCGGTCCGGATCCTGGAACGCCGGCGGCTCTCCAGGGATCACCGCTGCGTCATCTGTGGCGCGGCCGTCTGGGTCGAGGATCTGACCGCCACCGTCGCGCCGAAACGGACGTGCCGCATGGAGATCTGCTCGGCCTGCGGTCACGTCTCCAATCCCGCCAACACCCATGACTACGGCCAGTACGAGACGGTCGGCGACATCCCGATCAAGCCGCGCGTCGGGACCGCGGAGCGCAAGGGCCGCGAGTTCTACATGGCCCAGATGGCAATCGACATCCTCGGCCGCACGGACCTCGACGTGCTCGTCTACAGCGCCGGCCGCAGCCTCGACAACCACCACATCGCGGCCCTGCCGAGCGTGCGGAGCGTGGCGATCTCGGACGTCATCCGGCTCCGCGACGACGCCGAGTTCTACGACTCCAGCGAGCCGGCGACGCGCCGCTTCCCGGTCGTCATCGCGAGCGAGGTCATCGAGCACTTCCTCGAACCGCGCGCGGACTTCGAGCGGCTGTTCGGGTTCGTGGAACCGGACGGGCTGCTCGTCTGCTCGACCAACGTGTACGACGGTGGCAACCTGCGCCGCCAGTCGTACATCTTCACGGCGGGCCACACCTCCTACTACACGCCGGCGTCGCTCGCGGTCCTGGCCAAGGCGAACGGCTGGCTCGTGGACCTGCGGGTGCCGCTGGTGGCGACCGGCTACGGCGGACCGCGCAAGCGCTACGTCCTGTTCACCGCCTCGCCGGCCGTGCTCGAGTCGATCAAGGCCTACTTCGTGGACCGCGAGTACGCCCCGTCCGATCCCCCGTGGGCGGACCCGGTGGCCGCGGCCCACTAGGTCAGACGAGGCGGGAGAACAGCTCGTTCGAGAGCAGGCGGCCGCGCGTGGTCAGCACGACCCGATCGTCGGGCGTGACGTCGAGCAGCTCGGCCGCGAGCGCCCAGCCGAAGACGTCCGCGAGCGGCGGCTCTCTGGACGCGGCGAGCGGGATGCCGGTGTCGAGGCGCAGGCCCAGGATGACCTGCTCGGCGGCGGCGGCCGTGGGGTCGATCGGCTCGGAGCCGCCCGGTGGCAGCCGCGGCTTGGACCCGTCCGCTGGGGTTAGCGCCGCGACGTAGTTGTCCAGCCGCGCGGCGTTCCAGCGGCGGATCGCGCCGTCGAACGCGTGGGCGCCCGGGCCGACCGCCTCGTGCGACCGGCGTTCCCAGTACGTGAGGTTATGGCGGCTCTCGTGACCCGGCCGCGCCCAGTTGCTGATCTCGTAGCCGCGGAAGCCGGCATCGGCCAGGCGCACGACCGCGTGGTGGTACTGGGCCGCGGCACGGTCCTCGTTCTGCCCGGGCCCCGCGAGCTCGCGCCAGCGTCGGGCGCCTGGTGCGGTCGGCAGGTGATCGCCCTCGGGGCCGGTGAGTCCCTCCGCGTCGGGGTCGTCGAGCGTCAACGAGTAGAGGGACAGGTGGTCCGGCGCCAGGTCCAGGGCGGCGTCGAGTGTCGCCATCCAGCCGGCGACGGTCTGGTCCGGCACGTCGTACAGGAGGTCCAGGCTGATCGAGCGGATGCCGGCCCCGCGTGCCTCGGCGACGGCGTCGGCGACGTGGCGCGCCTGGTGACGGCGGCCGAGGCGACGGAGCTGCGCGTCATCGAACGACTGCGCCCCGATCGAGAGCCGCGTGACGCCGGCGCGGGCCCAGCCCGTCGAGTCGCCGCGTTCGTCAGGCCCGGGATTGACCTCGAGCGTGACCTCCGCCTCTGGCTTCAGCCCGTAACGCGTCCGGATCCGCTCGACGAGGTGGGCGATGACGTCGGGTTCCAGCAGCGAGGGCGTGCCGCCGCCGAGGTACAGCGTCTCGAGCGCCGGTCGCGCCCGCCCGAACGTCGTGTCGAGGTCGTCTGCGCGGAGCTCCAGCTCGGCCTCGAGAGCGGGCACGAACGCGTCGACCCGGGCCCGCGGCCCGCGCGCCGCCGCACCCGCGTAGACGACGAAGTCGCAGTACGGGCAGAGCGAGACGCAGAAGGGGATGTGGACGTACAGCGCGACCGGCGGGCGGGTCGCGACCGCGGTCCCGACCTGGGCCGCCTCGTTCACCGCTCTCGCGACCCGATGACCCGCCAGCCCTCGGGGGTCCGGCGGCGCTTCTCGATCTCCTCTTCCTCGCGTCCGCGCGGTTTCGTCTGGCCGGTGTGGCCGGTGCACAGGAAGACCGCGAACCGCGTGATCGCCGCGCCCAGGAACGCCGCGGCGATGCCGCCGGTGGCCGCCGTCAGCCAGCCGCCGACCAGTCCCATCGCGAGGGCCATGAGCAGCAGGTACCGATCGCGGCCCGGCGCGCCGAGCCGCGTGGTCAGCGTGTAGAGCAACGCCTGGATGATGTTCGAGAGCGTCGGGTCCAGGCCCGTCGAGAGGAGCAGGCCGAAGAGGGCGCCGCGGAACGCGGCCTCGTCGATGAACGCGGTGGCCGTCGAGTTCAGCAGAGCGCCTGGGTAGGACCACGTCGCCGGGAAGCGGATGCGGTGGTAGCGGACCGTCGCGAAGGCGATCGCGAACGCGACGCCCGCGAACCCGTAGGCGAGACCGCCGATGACCGCCAGGAGCCGGTCACCGGAGCCGAGGAACAGCTCCTCCTGCGGCCTCGGGTGGATGAACAGGATCGCGATCGCCAGGCCGACGCCCAGCGCGTACCAGGCTAGCCGCCGGCGGACCTTGGGGCGCTCGCCGTCGCGCGTCGCCTCGTAGTACTCGGCGGTCCCGAAGCGCTCGGCGTCCAGGCGCAGCAGCGCCAGCAGCAGCGTCAGACCGATCGTGATGAGGCCGCGGGACCACCCGATGAAGTCGTCCACCGCCGGCTGCTACCCCTCGCCCATGCGCAGCATCGCCAGGAAGGCCTCCTGTGGGATCTCGACCGAACCCACCCGCTTCATGCGCTGCTTGCCTTCTTTCTGCTTCTCGAGCAGCTTCCGTTTGCGCGTGATATCGCCACCGTAGCACTTGGCGAGCACGTTCTTTCGCATGGCGCGGACCGATTCACGCGCCACGACGTTCGAGCCGATGGCCGCCTGGATGGGGATCTCGAACATCTGGCGCGGGATCAGCTCCTTGAGCCGCTCGGCGAGTTGGCGCCCCGTGGATTGCGCCCGGTCGCGGTGGACGATGAGCGAGAGGGCATCGACGGGTTCGCCGTTGACGAGGATGTCGACCTTCACGAGGTTGGCGGCGCGATAGCCAAGGGGCTCGTAGTCCATCGAGGCATAGCCCTGGCTCCGGCTCTTCAGCAGGTCGAAGTAGTCGACGATCAGCTCGGCCAGGGGCATCTCGAAGTGCATGACCACGCGCGTCGGATCGAGGTACTCCATGTTCACGAATGTGCCGCGCCGGTTCGTCGAGAGCTCCATCAGCGGCCCGATGTAGCCCGAGGGCGTGACGACGCTGAGCTTGACCCAGGGCTCCTCGATGACCTCGATGTCACTCGGGTTCGGCAGGCGGGCCGGGTTGTCGACGACGACCTGGCCGCGGCCGTTGGTGAGGATCACGTGGTACTCGACCGATGGCGCCGACGCGATGAGGTCCAGGCTGAACTCGCGCTCGAGCCGCTCCTGGACGATCTCCATGTGGAGCAGGCCGAGGAACCCGCAGCGGAACCCGAACCCGAGCGCGACCGAGCTCTCCGGCTCGTACGTGAAGCTCGCGTCGTTGAGGTGCAGCTTCTCGAGGGCGTCGCGCATCAGCGGGTAGTCCTCGCCCGAGACGGGATAGATGCCGGCGAACACGAGGCTCTTGGCGGGCTGGTAGCCGGGCAGCGGCGTCTCGGCGGGCCGGGTCGCGCTCGTGACGGTGTCGCCGACCTGGGCCTCGCGGACGTTCTTGAGGCCGGTGGCGATGTAGCCGACCTCGCCGGCCACCAGCTGCTCGACCGGGACGAGCTGCGGGCGGAAGACGCCGAGCTCCAAGGGCTCGGCGACCGCGCCGCTGCCCATCAGCTGGATCGGCTCGCCGTCGCGGATCGTGCCCTGGGCGAGCCGGACGTAGACGATCACGCCCTTGTAGGCGTCGTAGTGGCTGTCGAAGATGAGGCCCTGGAGCGGGCCCTTCGGGTCGCCCTTGGGGGACGGGATCCGGGCCACGATGGCCTCGAGGATCTCCGGGACGCCGGTGCCGTCCTTGGCCGAGGCGAGGATGACCTCCTCGCGCGGGATCGCCAGCACGGACTCGAGCTCGTCCATGATCGTGTCCGGGTCGGCCGACGGCAGGTCGATCTTGTTGAGGACCGGGATGAGCGTGAGGTTCTCGCGCATCGCGAGATGGACGTTGGCGAGGGTCTGGGCCTCGATCCCCTGCGTCGCGTCGACGACGAGGATGGCACCCTCGCAGGCCTGGAGGCTGTGGCTGACCTCGTACGCGAAGTCGACGTGGCCGGGCGTGTCGATGAGGTTGAGGCCGTAGACCAGGCCGTCGTTGGCGGTGTACTCGAGCCGGGCGGAGCGGGCCTTGATCGTGATGCCCTTCTCGCGCTCGAGGTCCATCGAATCGAGGACCTGGCTCGTCATCTGCCGCGCGTCGATCGTGTGCGTCATCTCCAGCAACCGGTCGGCCAGGGTCGACTTGCCGTGGTCGATGTGGGCGATGATCGAGAAGTTGCGCAGGCGGTCCTGGGGGATGGTCACGGTGCCGGAGTGTAGCCGGTCGGGCGGCGGCCGAGCCGGCACGGTCAGGCGGCAGCGCCAGGCGGCGTCATGGTCGCCGACGGCTCAGAGTCGACGGCTTCGGCGCGCTCCGGTCGGATATCGGTCGATCGTGAACATCCGGCCGTCCGCGCGGGCGATGTCCCAGGCCTCGATCGCGGGCGGCTCGATGCCGAGGGCGGTCAGGGCGGTGCAGACCTGGCTGCGGTGATCGGTCCCGTGGTAGAGCGCCTGGGCGAGCCGGATCCCGAGCGGCGCATGCGTCTCGTAGCCGCCGTCCTCGTACTCGACGACGTCGGTCGCGCCATCGAGATCGCCGGCGACCAGGGCCTGCCAGACGGCGTCGTGGGCTTCCATCACGGCGCGCAGCGTCGGGAGGTCGCTCGCGTCCGTGTCGAAGGGCTCCGGCTCGCCGCCGCGCAGGACGCTCAGGTAGAAGACGTCGCCGTCGACGAGGTGGCGGAGGGTCTCGATGATCGAGCCATAGGTGCCGGGCACCATGGTCGCCAGTTGCGCGTCGTCGAGGTCCGCGCACGCGTCGAGGAGGCGGATCGTGGCCCAGACGTGATGGGCGAACGCGTCGGCGAGGATCGGCGTGGGCATCCCGGTCACTGTAGCGGTGGCACACTCGCCGTATGCCCCTGATCGAGCGCGCCGACTCGCTGCTGATCGTCATCGATGCGCAACCGGGGTTCTCGGGCGCGTCCGGCGACGAGGCCGCGGCCGCGGCGCTCTCCCGCGAGGTCGCCGGCTGGCTGACCGGGGTCGCGGCGGCGCTGGGCGTGCCGGTCGTCGTGACCGAGGAGGACGCCGAGCCGCAACGGCCCCACCGATCCGGTGATCCTCGACCGGCTGCCGGCCGGCACGACGGTCCTGCCCAAGGCCGTGTTCGGACTCGCGGACGTCCCGGAGATCATGGCCGCCGTCGCGGCCACCGGTCGCCGGACGGCCGTCATCGTCGGCGCCGAGACCGACGTCTGCGTCGCCCAGTCGGCGATCGGTCTGCGCGATCGCGACTACCGCGTGGTCGTCGTCGCCGACGCGACGTTCTCGCCCGGCGCGATGCACGAGCACGGGCTGCGCCAGCTGCGCGACGAGGGGATCGAGGTCCGCCACGCCAAGGGCGTCTACTACGACTGGGTGCGAACGCTCGACGCGGCGCGCGCGTTCGAGGCCGAGCATCCGGACCTCGCGACGCCGCCCGGTTTCGCTTTGTAGGCGCGTACGCCTCAGGCCTGGACGGCCGCCAGCGCCGTCACCCCGCCGACGACGAGGACGACGCCGATCACCTGGACGCGGCTGAGTCGCTCCCCGAAGAGCAGGAACGCCGCGACCGCGGACACCGCTGCGAACTGCGACCCGAGAACGGCGACGATCGCGATGCTCTCGCGGGCGCCCCAGGCCGACGCCATCGAGCCGACGATCTCGCCGACGCCGGCGATGACGAGCAACGGCAGCGCCGCGCGCGTGAGGCGCAGTCGGCCACGGAACAACAGCGGGATCGTGATCGCGAGGACACCGACCAGACGAGCGCTGAGCGCGACCCAGGCGACCGGCACCAGCGAAGCGGCGGTCCCGCTCGCGAACAGACCGACCCCGAAGATGAGGGCCGCGCTGACGGCGAACAGGGTGCTCCTGCGGGTGTCGCCCGGCGCGATCGATGGCGTGTGGGAGAACGCCGACGGGGAAGGTGGCCCGTCGAGGGCGTCCGCGACGAGGTCGGTGGCACCGGCGGGGACATCCGTCCCGGACCGCTCGATCGACGACATCACCACGCCGATCGCGATGACCGCCAGGATGATCCCGGCGCTGAGGCCGACCGCATCGCCGAGCGAGACCGCGATGACGGCGGCGACGGCGCCCTCGGTGGCGACGATAGGGGCGACGATCGACACCTTGCCGATCTGGAGGGCCGCGTACGTCAGCCCCAGGCCGGCGACGTAGCAGACCCCGGCCACCAACAGCAGCCCGAGCGTGCCGGGTTCGAGCCGATCGACCGGGGCGTCCAGGAGCGCCAGCGGAACGCCGACGATGACGCCGATGAGCATCACCCAGCCGAGGACGACCCGGGAGCCGAGCATCCGGCTGGAGCGGGACGAGGAAAGCGTGGCGGCGGCCCACAGCCCGGCGGCGATGAGCCCGCCGAGGATCGCGGTCACGCGCGCAAGTGTGGCGGCTGCGTGGCAGGCCCGGGGCACGGCCGCGCCGTCGGGTGGCGCGGGGGAGCTGTGATACCATCCGCCTTCGCGCCCGGCACTCACCCCGTGCCGCGTGCCGTCGACCATCCAACGATCAGTGAGGTCAGCCCACCTTGGCCAAGACGCCCCGCACCTGGACGGGCGCTCGCACGCCGTCAGGACTCAAGCGCGTCCGTCAGGCCCAGAGCCGCCACGAGGTCCTCCAGCCGCGCCGCAGCGCCGCGAAGACGTACGTCGCGAAGGCCCTGGCCGTCGCCGCGGCTCCAGGCGATTCGTCGGTCGATGCGACCGCCGCGCTGATCGACGCCCTCAGCGCCCTCGACCGCGCGGCCAAGGCCGGCGCCATCCATCCGAACGCCGCCGCGCGTCGCAAGTCCCGCCTGACCCGCAAGGTCAACGCGGCACTCAGCGGGACCACGGTCCAGGCCGGCGGACACGTCACCAAGTCGACCGGCAAGCTCGCGGCCCAGAAGGCGGCGAAGGCCCGCATCGCAGCCGGCAAGGCCGGCAAGGCCAAGGGCGCCCAGACGGCCGCAGGCAAGGCCCGCGCCGCACTCAGCAAGACCGCCCGCGCCGAGGCTGCTGCCGCCAAGGCCGCCGAGGCGAACGCCGCGGTCGTGGCCGCGCCGGCCAAGGCCCCGGCCACGAAGGCGGCCGCCAAGCCGAGCAAGACCAAGGCGAGCGCGTCCAAGGCGACGGCGACGAAGGCGGCCCCGAAGAAGGCCGCGGCGACCGCCAAGGCCGCGCCCAAGGCGACCGCGAAGGCCGCCCCGAAGGCCAAGAAGCCCGCCGCCGAGAAGTAACTCGCGGACTCTCGCGACGACGACGCCCCAGTCACCGACCGGGGCGCTTCGATTCCTACACCGACCCCGGCACCGCTCCCTGTTGCGAGGACGCCTCGGCCTTCGGGCGGAACACCCCGTACAGCCCGCCGCCGATCACGCCGCCCACCACGGTCAGCATGAACACGCTCGCCGCCGTCCCGAACTGCTCGCGCCAGTAGAAGCTGGTGAATGTCGCGGCGTCGGTGACGCCGATCGAGGCCATCTCCGGGCCGCGACCGGCATCGAGGTACCGCTGGTACACGCAATCAGCCCCGGCCTGACACACGAGCGACCCACCCAGGCCCGGATCGCGATAGCCGTTGTCCGCGAAGAAGAACAGGCCCTTGATGGCCAGCAGCAGGATGGCCGCGGTCAACCCCGTGACGATCGAGGCGAAGATCGCGTTCGTGAGGATCCGGTGCCACGGGCCCAGGCGGCGGTTCGATCGCGCGTTCGCGTAGTAGCCGATCATCACGCCCGACGGCAGCGCGAAGAGCCAGATGAGCGGCTCGATCGGGATGATCAGCAGGAAGCTGACCCCGATGGTGAGCGCCATCCCGATCCCGACATAGGCGGCCAGGATGGCGCCGCGATCTGCGATCCGCTTCACGAGCCCGTCTGAGCGACCGCCGGTTCAGGCGCCTGACGTGCGGGCGACCCGACGCCCGAGAGTGCCTGGCGCCCTGGGTACCGGGCGGCGTCGCCAAGCTCGCCCTCGATCCGCAGCAGGCGGTTGTACTTCGCGACCCGCTCGGAGCGCGACGGCGCGCCGGACTTGATCTGGCCGGTCCCCATGGCGACGACGAAGTCCGCGATGGTCGTGTCCTCGGTCTCGCCCGAGCGATGCGAGACCATCGCGGTCCAGCCGGCGCGGCGTGCCAGGTTGATGGCGTCGACCGTCTCGGACAGCGTGCCGATCTGGTTGAGCTTGATGAGCACCGAGTTCATCGCCGACTCGGCGATGCCACGCTCGATGAAGGCCGGGTTCGTGACGACGATGTCGTCGCCGACGAGCTGGACGCGCGACCCGAGTCGTTTCGTCAGTTCGACCCAGCCGGCCCAGTCGTCCTCGGCGAGACCGTCCTCGAGCGAGACGATCGGGTACTTCGAGGTCCATTCGTCCCAGAGGTCGATGAGCTCGCCCGAATCGAGCGTCCGGCCCTCGCGCTCCAGCCGGTACTGGCCAGTGACGCCTTCGACACCGGTGCCCTCGACGAGGATCGAGCTCGTTGCCGGATCCAGCGCGATGGCGACGTCCTCGCCCGGCCGGTAGCCGGCGCGCTCGATCGCCCGCAGGATCACCTCGACTGCGGCCACGTTCGAGGGGAGACTCGGGGCGAAGCCACCCTCGTCGCCCTGTCCGGTCGCATGACCGTCGTCGTGGAGGATGGATCGCAGCGCGGCGAAGACCTCCGCCCCGGCACGAAGCGCCTCGCTGTAGGTCGCAGCGCCGACCGGCGCCACCATGAACTCCTGGAAGTCCGTGGAGTCCTGGGCGTGCTTGCCGCCGTTGAGGATGTTGAAGAACGGGACAGGCAGCGTCCGGGCCCCGACCCCGCCGAGGTAGCGGTAGAGCGGCAGGTCGCAGGCGGCGGCGGCCGCGTGGGCGCAGGCGAGCGAGACACCAAGGATCGCGTTCGCGCCGAGCACGCCCTTGTTCGGGGTGCCGTCGAGCTCGATGAGGACGTCGTCGATGCCGGCCTGGTCGCTGGCATCGAGCCCGTAGACGGCAGGCCCGATGGTGTCGTTCACGTTGGCGACCGCGCGGAGCACGCCCTTGCCGCCGTAGCGACTCTTGTCGCCGTCGCGCAGCTCGACGGCCTCGTGGGCCCCCGTCGACGCGCCGGACGGCACCGCCGCCCGGCCGACCGAGCCGTCCTCGAGGATGACGTCGACCTCGATCGTGGGATTGCCGCGCGAATCGAGGATCTCGCGCGCGTCGACGACATCGATTGCGGTGTTCACGGGGACGTCTCCGGCTACGGCTTCGACTTGATCTTGGTTGTTGTGGCCTTGGCCGTGGCGGCGGCGGGCTTGGCGGCCGGGGCCTTGGCCTTGGCGGCGGGCGCCTTCGCAGCCGCGGGCTTGGCGGCGGCGGGCTTGGCGGCGGCGGGCTTCGCGGCGGCGGCCCTTGCAGCCGCGGGCTTGGCAGCCGGGGCTTTCGCGGCCGGCGCCTTCTTCGATGCCGGCTTCTTCGGCTCGGGAGCCGGCTTGTCCAGCAGGACGGTGACGCCCGGCAGCTCGCGACCCTCGAGGAACTCGAGCGAGGCGCCGCCACCGGTCGAGATGTGGGTCATCTTGTCGGCGAGGCCTTGCTGCGTGATGGCGGCGACCGAGTCTCCACCGCCGATCACGACCGTGGCGCCCGCCTCGGCGCGCGCGGCAAGCATCCGGGCGACGGCGTTGGTCCCGTGGGCGAACGAGGGGATCTCGAACACACCGAGCGGCCCGTTCCAGAACACGGTCTTCACGCCGGCGAGGGCCTCGAGGATCAGGTCCTGGCTGGCCTGACCGAGGTCGACGATGTGCCAGCTGGCCGGGATCTTCTCGGCGGACAGGGTCTTGTACTCGGTCCCACGCGTGACTTCCTTGGCCACGATGACGTCGATCGGCAGGACGATCCGCACGCCCTTCGCCTCGGCCGCGGCCATGATCCGGCGCGCATCCTCGACCCGATCGGGCTCGGCGAGGCTCTTGCCGACGGCCTTGCCCTGCGCCAGCAGGAACGTGTTGGCCATGCCGCCACCGAGGACCAGCATGTCGACCTTGTTGAGCAGGTTGTCGATGACGCGGATCTTGTCCGACACCTTCGCGCCGCCGAGGATCGCAGCGAACGGCCGCTCCGGGGCCTCCAGGAGCTTCGAGAGCATCGCGATCTCGCGCTCCATGAGAAGGCCGGCATAGGCCGGCAGGAACTTGGTGATCCCGACCGTCGAGGCGTGGGCGCGATGGGCGGTCCCGAACGCGTCGTTGACGTACACGTCGGCATAGGACGCGAGGGCCTCGGCGAAGACCGGGTCGTTCTTCTCCTCCTCGGCGTGGAACCGCAGGTTCTCGAGGAGCAGCAGCTCGCCGGGACGCAGCCGCTTGACCGCATCGTCGGTCCCGAGGCCCAGTGCATCGCCGGTCACGGGCACGTTCCGACGGATCAGCTCCGAGAGGCGCTGGCCGACCGGCCGGAGCCGGAGGCCGTCCTGGACCTTGCCGTCGGGACGTCCGAGGTGGCTGGCGAGGATGAGGCGTGCACCGGAGTTGAGGAGCGTCGCGATGGTCGGGATGGCCGCCCGGATGCGCGAGTCGTCGGTGACCTTGCCGTCAGCGAGCGGGACGTTGAAGTCGACCCGGACGAAGACGCGCTTGCCGGAGACATCGACGTCCCGGATCGTCAGCTTCTCCACGATGCGCCGTCGGTGCCGGTCAGGCCGGAACGGGCAGGCGCGCCGCGACCAGAGCGATCAGGTCCGCGACCCGGCAGCTGTAGCCCCACTCGTTGTCGTACCAGGCGATGACCTTGACCATGTTGCCGCCCAGGACCATGGTCGACGCGCCGTCGATGATCGAGGAGCGCTCGTCGCCCTTGAAGTCCATCGAGACGAGCGGCTCGTCCGAGACGCCCAGGATGCCCTTCATCGGTCCGGCCGCCGCGGCACGGAACGCGTCATTGAGTTCCTCGACGCTCGTGTCGCGTCGCACCGTGGCGGTGAAGTCGACGACGCTGACGGTCGGCGTCGGCACGCGCAGGCTGAAGCCGTCGAACTTGCCCTTGAGGTCCGGGATGACGAGGGCCAGGGCCTTGGCCGCCCCGGTCGTGGTCGGGATGATGTTCTGGCCGGCGCTTCGCGCTCGGCGCGGGTCCTTGTGCGCGACGTCCAGGATCCGCTGGTCGTTCGTGTAGCTGTGGATGGTGTTCATCAGGCCCTTCTCGATGCCGACGAGGTCATGGACGACCTTTGCGGCCGGGGCGAGGCAGTTCGTCGTGCACGAGGCGTTGCTGATGATGTGGTGCGTCGCGGGGTCGTAGCTCCCCTCGTTGACGCCCAGGACGATCGTGATGTCCTCGCCCTTGGCGGGCGCGCTGATGATGACCTTCTTCGCGCCCGCATCGAGGTGGGCCCTGGCCTTCTCGGCGCTCGGTGAAGATGCCCGTCGACTCGAGGACGATGTCGACGCCCAGGTCGCGCCACGGCAGGGCGGCCGGGTCCTTCTCGGCGAGGATCTTGATCTCGCGGCCGTCGATGATGATCGAGTGGTCGCCCGCCTCGACGGTGCCGTCGTAGGCGCCGTAGGTCGAATCGTGCTTGAACAGCAGCGCGTTCATCTCGGCGTCGACGAGGTCGTTGACGGCGACCACCTCGATGTCCGGCGCGCGCTCGATGAGGGCCTTGAGGGACTGGCGGCCGATCCGGCCGAAGCCGTTGATGCCGACACGCGTGGTCATGGTGCAACTCCTTGCCGTGCGGATCAGTGGCGGACGCCCGATCAGGGTCCGAACACGTTCGAGCTTCAGCGCAGTCGGCCGACGCTTGCCGTCACCGGACCGCGGGAGAACATCGTACGACGTCGGGTGTCGGGGCGAATGGTACGAGGGGGTTGCGAACCCGGGCCGGACGGCCAGTCGGATGGGGCCGGTCGGCTCTTGACATCGACCCGGGCAAGGGAAGACCCCCGCCGGTCTCCGACGGGGGTCTCGGGCTTCGCGTCAGCGAAGGGTCTGGGTCAGCCGCCGATCTTGAAGACCTTGCCACCGCACACCGGGCACGTGCCCTGGAGTGCGGCCTTGCCGTTCTTCATCGTGATTCGCTGCGGGTTCACGACTTCGACCTTCTTCTTGTCCTTGACGCAATAGGCCTCGGCCATCGGGCTCCTCCTCGGGTGATGTCGTGCGTCACGAGAACCTTCGTCTCGCATCCGCCCTGGGCTCACGGGTTGGTTTCGCTTGGGTATCCCCTCGATCAGTCCTGCCAGAGGGACGGCCGCCAGCGGTCGGTCCCAGCGTCGTGCTTCTGGCGATCCATCTCGGCCAGGACGAGCAGGCTCTCGAGCCCAGTCTCGACACAGGCCGCCTCGGCAGCATCCTTCGCATCGCCGGTGACGAACTCGCCTGTCGTCCGGTTGGCATAGACCGCACAGACGACGCCGGCTCGGCAGCGTGCGAGGGTGGCCAGCACGAGGAGTGCCGACGCCTCCATCTCGAAGTTCATGACGCGCTGGCGCGCCATCTCCTCCGCGAGGTCAGGGTAGCGGATAGGCAGCTGCGGGATCGGGCGCCCTTGCGCACCGAAGAAGCCCGGAGCCGTGGCCGTCACCCCGACGTGATAGCGGTGACCCAGCCGGGCCGCCGCCTCGATGAGAGCCGCGACCGCCTCGTAATCGGCGACCGCGGGATAGCCATCGTGGACGAAGAAGCTCGTGGTCGCCTCGAGGCGGACGGCTCCGGTCGTGATGGCGAGATCGCCGAGCTGCATCTCCGGCTGGAGTGCCCCGCATGAACCGACCCGAACAAAGGTCGGACGGGTCGTGATGGCCAGGATCTCCGCCACCACGATCTCGACGTTGTCAGTACCGATGCCTGTGGCCACGACCGAGACGCGCTGACCGCGATATCGGCCGGTGACCGTGGCGAACTCTCGATGCCGGTGCTCCAGTTCGATCGATTCGAATCGCGTCGCGATGCGGGCGGTTCGGTCGGGGTCACCGGGGAGGAGGATGTACTCGGCCAAGTCACCAGGGCCGAGTCCGATGTGGTATTGCCGGTCGCCGGCAGGGATCGCGATCCGGCGATCCGAGGGGCTTTCGACGCGGGTATCCGCGTTCGGCAAGACCTATCCTCACGCTCCGATTGCTGTTCCGCAGGCGCGAAACTCGGCCGAGGATAGTCCCGCTCTCTCACGAGCGTCAAGCAGCGTCCGTCGTGCGTGGATCGTGCGTGGCCGTGCGTGGCTCGACCTTGTCGCCGGGGCGGACCCGCCCAGCGTGGCGATCTGGGCCGTCGAGTGACGCCGATCCGCCGACGAACGCGGCCAGGCGGACGGCCATCCGGGCCGTCAGAAGGTGTCGCAGATGGCGTCGCCGGAGGACCGTCATGGCGACCGACGCGGCCGTCAGGGCGAAGAGGGTCCCGAGGCCGGCGATGCCCGCGTCGAGGTCCCCGAATGGGGCCAACCCGGCGGAGCGCGAATCGCCGCGGGCGATGGCGCTGGAGGCGGCGGGGTCAGTCGCATCCGTGCCGACGCTCGCTCCCGGGGCGACAGGGTCGCCTGCGAGCACGATCCCCGCCGGATCCGAGACGACCACCGTCCAGCCGCGGTCGGTTGACTCGATCCGTCCGACCACGTTGATCGCGTCGCCCGGCTCGATGAGCGGCAGCAGGTCGGCCGCCGCGCCTTCGAGCACGACCGGGCCGGTCGCAGTCCCGTCGTCGAGCGTGAAACCACCCGGGAGCAGGTCGCCGACGAGCCCACCGACGCGCACGGTCCGGCCGGCGAGCGACGCAAGGTCTGCGAGATTCGCATCGGGGGCCGCGGCGATGACGCCGGCGGCCGGCGACGTGGCGTTCGGCGAAGCGCCCGGGGCCGAGCCAGGACCCGTGCCGCCGGCGCCGGACGCGGATCTCGTGGCACTCCCCGGGGAGCTGCCCGGGTCGACGCGCAGGTCGGCCTTGCTGCGCGGCAGGATGCCGAACCGCCGATCCGTCGCCGACGGATACGGCCGCCGCACGATGCCCGTGACGGTCGCCAGATGCCCGGTCTGGACGCTGGCGACCGGGATGCCGGCACCGGACTGGCCGATCACGACGACGCGATCCCGGCCGACCACGAGCTCCGCGCGCCAGCGGTCGCCGAGCTTCCGCACCGTGTCGATCCGGCCGCGGACAGTGACGAGACGCCATTCGTGCGCATCCTTGGGGGCGCCGTAGAGCAGCGCGGGGGCGGGAACGGCGGCCGACCCGAGGCGCTTGACCGCATCGGCGGCGATCCGCGGCGCTCCGTACGCCCGGCCGACCTTGCCTTCGACGCGGAGGCGTGTCCCGACGGGCTGCGCGCTCGTATCGGGCAGCCGGAACTCGATCGCCCCGGTCGCGTCCTGGACGACGATCAGCCGGCGCGAGGAATCGAGCAGGGTCGCCGGCGCGGTCACGATCCCGACGACCGCAACCTTCTTGTCCATCATGCCGCGCGCCTTGGCGATCGAGACGGCAGGGATCGAGGTCGGCTTCGGGCTCGGCGATCGGGACGCCGACGGCTTCGGGGTCGTGCTCGAGCCCGGGCTCGGGCTCGCGTTCGGGTCGGGGTCGGCGGTCTTGACGATGTCGGCGAGGTCGCGGATCCAGAGGCGATAGCCATCGAGGGCACCCGAACGGGTCGCTCGTTGGCCGCCGACGCCGACGATGCGATAGGCCGCTCCGACCTGGAACGCCGCTGTGGTGAGGCCGCTGGTCGAGTCCGACATGACCTTGACCGAGGCTTCGCCGGTTCGCTCGAGAACCAGACTGAGGTCGCCGCTCGTCGCCTTCGTCGGCTTGGCCGTCAGGCGACCGGCGACGGTGAGGAGACGGCCGTCGGTGGCCTCGCCGAGACCGGCGGCGGCGACCGGGACGGGATCGGGCAGGGCGTCCACGTCGTCGATGGCGATGCCGCCGGCCGTCGGGCGGATCTCGAGCTGGCCGTACGGCGCGGCGATCGGACCCGTGACGACGATGACCGTTCCGCGCGCGGGCGCGGTCGTGCCGGCAGGGAGTCGGACCGCGATGCCGGCGGTCGCGTCACCCATCGTGAGGAGCTGGGGCGTCCCGGTCCGGCCGGCCTCGGCGGTCACCACGCCCCGTGCCGACACCACGGTGCCGACCGGCAGGGCTCGAATGATGGCGAGCGACGGCGGGGCGGTCGAGGCGGACGGGGTCGGCGTCGGGCTTGGGCTCAGACTCGGAGACACGCTCGGGATCGCGCTGGCGGACGGAGCCGGCGTCGGGGTTGGCGTGGGGGTCGGGGTCGGGGGAGGCGCGACGATCGTGAAGTCACCCGCGAGCATCGCGTACACGCGATATGCCTCGATCCCCGTGCCGGAGCTGTCGCGCTGGCCGAGTGGGCCGCCAACGACGACCAGATCCCCGGAGTGCGGCGCGAGGCTGCCGAGCGCCTCGGAGCCGATCACGGCCTTGACCGGGCCGCTGCCGTCATCGACGGTCAAGCCGAGGCCGTCGCTCAATGCGCCGGGAGCCCCGTCGACGATACCGGTGATGGTGACGAGCGAGCCCTCGAGCGCCTCGCCGGCCGCACCGGTCGCGATCTCGAGCGCCGCAGGCAGCGCCGTCACGCCGCCGGCCTCGATGGCCGCCTCATCGACGCGGATCACCCGCTGGGCGAACCGTGTGTCGAGCGTCCCGGCGAGGCGAACCGTCGTGCCCGCCGGCAGAGGCGACACGACGATCGCATCGAGATAGATGCCGATGCCGCCCGTCCCGTCCTGGACGAAGCCGCTGCGGCCGCTCTCGAGTGCGCCCAGGGCCGTCGTCAGCGTGCCTTCGATCGCCACCTCGATGTCGTCCGGCAGCGCTCGGGCGGCGCTGATCGAGATCGCTGTCGGCGTCGGCGTCGGTGTCGGGATCGGCGTGGGAGTCGCGGTTGGCGCCGCTGTCGGCGTCGGGGTCGGCGTCGCCGTCACGGTCGGCGTCGGCGTCGGCGTCGGCGTGGGAGTCGCGGCGGGCGCCGCGGTCGGCACGGCCGTCGGCGTCGCGGTCGGCACGGCCGTCGGAGCCGGGGTGGGCCCCGGAGCCGGGACCGGGGCTGCGGCGAATCCCTGCGGCGACGGCGTGCCCTGCACGAACCAGTCCAGCGCGTTGTCATTCGTGTCCCAGCCGTTTCCGGCCGCGCCGCCCGGCGCCCGCTCGAGGCTCGAGCCCGCCGGTGGGGCCGCGGCCGCGGTCCCCTCGACGAACGCACTCGCCGCGTCACCCCAACCCACGGCATCGATCGCGGTCCCGCCCACGACCCGCAACGCCAGCGCGCCGCCGGTCGCGGCGAACCCGCCCGTGTAGGTCAGGTCGGCGATCGACGCGAACGAGCCGGCGGCGTTCGCCACGAGGACGCGCCGCCCTGGCTCGAGCAACGTCGATGCCGCCCAGGTCGCCTTGCGCGTCACGGTCGAGCCCGACGACGTCGCATAGACGACCTCCAGGCCGGCCAGGTCCACCGCTCCCGGACCCTGGTTCGCGATCTCGACGAACTCGTCCGATGCCGAGACGCCACCCGTCTGGACCTCGCTCAGGACGAGCGTGGACGTTGGCCATCCGACGGCCGCGGCCAGCACGGGCTCGACGACAGGCGCCCCCGGCCATCCCAGAAGGGCGATCGCGATGACGACGATTGAGCCGAGGCGTCCCGACCGGGCACGATCCATGACTGACCTCCCGGCGGGACTCGGGCGGCATGCATGGCGAGGGCGGCAGTTGTACCAAGCGGCGCTTCACCGGGACTCACCAGACGCTTATCACGGACTCACCGGCCGCTCACCGGCCACGTATCGACTACGATGCGCAACACCCGTCCGACCGTCAGATCACAGGAGAGACCGTGGCTCGCGCCAAGAGGACCGACCGCGCCGAAGCGCGACGTCGCTATCGAGCCGAGATGGCGGGCGCCGACGGCGTCGACGAAGGCGTCGAGGGCGAGACCGCCGCGAGCACGGCCTCGGGCGCCGGACGCTCCCGACCCGCGACCAAGCAGATGTCCAGCCCGCCGGGACGGCTCGGGATCGGGGCGGCATTCCGCCAGTCGATCCACCCGATCAACGTCCGTGCCGACCTCATGGCGCTGCCGAAGCTCGCGACCGACAAGGCGCTCTACGTGCCGGTTGCGATCACGGTCGGCTCGACCGCGCTGGTCCTCGTGGCCGGCGCATCGAACTTCGTGGCCGCCCTCCTGTACACCTACTTCATCCAGTCGCCTGCGATCGGCGGCGTCTTCCTTGCCGGCTTCCTGGCCCCTCGGGCGAGCTGGCTGCTCGGCGTGATCGTCGGGCTGCTCTCGGCCATCTGCTACACCGTGGTCATCCTCAGCGGCGTCCTCGGTACGCCAAGTCAGGCGGCTATGCAGGACGTGATCGTCGCTGCGTTCGTCCTCTCCCCGGTCCTCGGCGGCCTGTTCGCGGCAGGGGCGGCGTGGTATCGCCGCTTCCTCCAGCTGTCGAACCCGAACCGCGGCCGGCGGGCGGAGGCGAAGCGCGGGGGCGGCGGCAACGGCCGTAACCGCTCCTCGGGAACCGCCAAGACCCGATAGCGCGGCGAGCCGCCCCGCGACCCCGGTCAGCCGAGCCGACGCATCCCGGCATAGCCGCTCTGACGGACGCCGTCCGGCCGTTCCGGTCCACCGGCCGCGGCGGCCACCTCGGGGAGTGGCTGGACGTCGTGCGCGATGACGTTCACGACCGAACCCTCCCGTTGCAGGTCGCCGTCGATGAGCAGCAGCGCGTGCCGCCGCACGACGGACCGCAACCGCGCCCAGGTGTCCGGCCAGAGCGTGACGTTGGCCATGCCGGTCTCGTCCTCCACCGCGAGGAAGACGGTCCCCTTCGCGGTCATCGGGTGCTGGCGCGTGACGACCAGTCCCCCGATGCGGACCGGGCCCGGCCGCCGTTCCGAGAGGGCTGCGTTGGTGACCGCTCCCAGCCGATCGAGCGCGTCGCGGAACAGCCCCACGACCTGTCGTCGCGCGTCCAGCCCGATCACGGCGTAGGCGTCGCCGATCCGTTCCGACTCGGTCAGCGGCGGGAGCTCGGGCGCTTCGGTCGCGGGCAAGCGCAGGTCCATCGGCCGCCCGGCCGCGGCGCCGCGCTTGCCGGCTGCCCGGCCCAACCCGCGCAGCGTCTGGCCGTCGACGCGACCGCGTGACGCGCCGGCCACCTCGCGCAATTGCCAGAGCAGTTCCCGCCGCGGCCGCCCCAGCGAGTCCAGCCCACCGGTCCGGATGAGCCGCTCGAGGGTCTCCTCGGGCAGGCCGGTCCGCTCGACGACATCGGCCAGCGACCGATACGGCCCGCGCGCGAGCTCCGCGTCCAGGAGCGTCTCGTGCTGCTCGCCGATCCCCTTGACCAGGTGCATGCCGAGGCGGACGCCCCAGCCCGCCGTGAGCTCGGGCGTCCAGCGATCGCGCGCGGCGTCGGCCGGGATGACACAGGCCGGTGACTGGATCGGCTCGGGCCGGGCGGTGATCCCCACGCCGTCGGGGAGCGGCTCGCCGGGCCGCCCGACCCATTCGGTGGTGGTCTTGTACGAGGACGCGTTGACGTCCACCGGCAGCACCGACACGCCGTGGCGCTTCGCGTCGTTGACGAGGACCTCGACCGGGTAGAAGCCCATCGGCTGGGCGTTGATCAGCCCGACCAGGAACTGGGCCGGATAGAAGAGCTTCAGGAAGGCCAATTCGTAGGCCGTCCGCGCGAACGCCGCCGCATGCGACTTGGCGAACCCGAAGCTCGCGAACGCGGCGACCTGGCGGAACAGCTCCTCGGCGGTCGCCTCGTCCATCCCGGGCTGCTGCAGCGCGCCATCGACGAACTGGCGATGGAGCTTCTCCATCTCGCTCGACGAGCGCCACGTGCCCATCGCCCGCCGGAAGCCGTCGGAGCCGGCGGGGGTGAAGCCCGCGACATCGATGGCGACGCGCATGACCTGCTCCTGGTAGAGGATCACCCCCATCGAATCCTTGAGGATCGGCTCGAGCGACGGGTGGAGGTAGGTCACCGGCTCGAGGCCCTGCTTCCGGCGCAGGAACGGGTGGACGGCGTTGCCCTGGATGGGGCCCGGCCGGATGATCGCCACCTCCACGACCAGGTCGTCGAGGTTGTGCGGCCGGGACTTGGGGAGCGTCTGCATCTGGGCCCGGCTCTCGACCTGGAAGACGCCAACGGTGTCGGCCGCCTGGAGCATCTCGAACACCTCGGGGACGTCCTCGGGGAGGCGGTCCATGTCGAGGCAGACCGCGCAGTCGTGCTCGATGAGCTGGAGCGTCTCGTCCATCGCCGCCAGCATCCCGAGACCCAGCAGGTCCAGCTTGATGAGCTTGAGCGTCTCGACGTCGCGCTTGTCGAACTGGACGACGACCCGATCGACCATCGTCGCGCGCTCGATCGGGGCGATGTCGATGAGCGGCGCCGCCGTCACGAGCATGCCGCCCGAGTGGATGCTGAGGTGGCGGGGGAAGCCGTCGATCCGGGCACAGAACTCCAGCCAGCGCTCCCAGTCGCTCATGCCGACCGTGGAACCGCCGCGGGCCTGGGGCGGCGGCTCCGGCTCGATCCGCGCGACCGACGATCGCGGGGCGGGCGGGTCCCAGTGGTTCGGCCGGCCCAGCTTGTCGGTCCGGCGCGGCGGCGGCTCGGCCTGGCCGCTCTCGGGGTCGATCATCCGACCGTCGACCATCGCGGGCGGCACCAGCCGGTCCGCATCCGCCTTGTAGCCCGGTCCCCTTCCCCGCCCGCAGCCAGGCGACGCTGGCCGGCGTGTCCCCGGGCCCGCCTTCATCGTCGGACTGACCGCCGCGCCGGACGGCGCTGGCCGGCGTTGCCGCCTCCGCCTGCTCGCTCACGCGCGTCGGAGCGCGCTCGCTCACATACTCGGCGGCGCCTTGGCCGGCACCGCCCTGCACGGCGGTCTGGTCTGGCTCGTCTTCCCGAAGCCAGGCGAACGGTCGCGGCGCGTTCGGGTCCTCCGGCTTCGGCGGCTGGCGCCAGGGCGGCACCTTCCCGACGAGCGGGATCCGCGTGTTCAGCTGGCCCATCCCGTCGACCAGGCCGAGCGCCTCGGCTGCCTCGGCCGCCCGTGCCTCGGCGGGGAGTCCCTCGCCCGTCCGCCGGAAGAACTCGGCGAACCCGCCGTCGGCCTCGAGGTCGCGCCGGACCATCACGCTGTCGTACGTCTCGAGCGCCTTCGCCACGCGATCGACGAGCGGCCGCGGGAACCCCAGCGCATAGCCCACCTCGCGCACCGCCGATCGCGCCCGGTACGTCACGAGGTTGCAGACCATCCCGGTGTGATCCGGCCCGTAGCGGTTGTAGATGTACTGGATGACCTCCTCCCGTCGCGCCGAGCTGAAGTCGATGTCGACGTCGGGATAGGTCGTCCGGCCCTCGTTGATGAACCGCTCGAACAGGAGGTTGTGGCCGATCGGCTCGACCCGGCTGATCCCGAGGGTGTAGGCGACGATCGAGCTCGCTGCACTGCCGCGACCCTGGGCCGGGATCTTCTGCTCGCGGGCGAAGCGCATCAGGTCCCAGCAGATCAGGAAGAACTCGGCGAGCCCGGCCCGCTCGATCACGTCGAGCTCGTGGGCGAGCCGCTTCACGACCGCCGAGGTCAGCGGGTGATAGCGCTTCCGGGCGCCGGCATGGCACAGGCCCACGAGGTAGCTGAACGGCGTCTCCCCGTCGGGCACCGCGAACCCCGGGAAGCGGTACTGCTCGAAGTTGAGATCGACCGAGCACGACGCGGCGAGCTCGACCGACGTCGCGATCCCCTCCGCCCAGGCGCGCGCCGTCCGCCCCTCCCCGACGCCCGGCGGCATGGCCGCCATCTCCTCGCCGGACTTCAGGAACAATTCGCCATCGGGGCGGCGCAGGTCGCCCAGCGTCTCGAGCGTCCGGCCGTGGCGGATCGCGGTCAGGACATCGGCCAGCTCGCGATCCTCGGGCCGGGCGTAATGGACGTCGTTGGTCACGACGACCGGCAGGCCGAGGTCGTCCGCGAGCGCCACCAATTCGGCCATGAGCCAGTCGTCGTCGGCGAGCAGGTGGTGGGAGAGCTCGATGAAGAAGCCACTGGACGATGGCGCCTCTCCCCGACCGAAGAGCGTCGCGTACCGCTCCGCGACGGCGCGCGCGCCCGACCGGTCGCCCACCCGCAGGCGGCGCGCGAGCTCCCCGTCGCGACAGCCCGACAGGGCGACGAGGCCTTCGGTGTGCTCGGCCAGGAGCGCCTGGCTGAAGCGCGGCACGGCCTTCGTGCCGGCCATGTTGGCCCGCGAGATCAGCCGGCACAGGCTCCGCCACCCGATCGCGGACCGGGCGAGCAACACGAGATGCGGCCCGCGGCCGCGCTCGCCGATCCCGCGCAGATCCTCCTTGACCGGCGCGCGATGACCGGGCAACCGCTGCCGCTCCGGCCGTGGCCGCGTGGGCACGCCCTCAAGGACGGGGTCCGCGAGGAGCGCAGCAGCGCCAGCCTCCGGCCGGCGGGTCCGTCGCCGGGCACGACGCGGCGCCACGACGACCCCGCCCGGATCCGCGACGGCCGGGTCCAGCAGCTCGATCTCCAGCCCGATGACCGGATGCAGGCCGACCGCCTCGGCCGCCCCGACGAAGCGGACCGCGCCGTACAGCCCGGCATGGTCGGTGACGGCCAGCCCGGTCAGCCCCAGCTCGACGGCCCGCTCGACCAGGTCGTCCGCGGGCGAGGCCCCATCGAGGAACGAGAAGTTGGTGTGGCCGTGCAGTTCGGCGTAGGGAGTGGGTGCCACGGGTCGCTCCGGTCACGTGCCGGCTGACTAGGGGGCTGCTCAGTATAGAACATGTGTTCTGTTCACGTTGCCGTTCGTTCCAGGAAGTCGTCGGCGCGCTCAGCTTCGTGCCAGAAAGTCGTCGGTGGACTGTTAGGCCAGGACTCGGGTGCGCCGGACCGCTCGATCCCGGGACGGGAGCGTGGTCGCACGCTTGGGAGGGCGGCCTGCCAGGGACATCTGACCCATTGCTCGCCTGCAAGGTGGCCTAACAGTCCACCCCCGCATATCTGGCGCCGGAACGCCGACGGTCGCGCCAACGTGGTCTCCGGGGAACCGGGCAGCCGCGTGGGACGCGGGCCCCGTCCCGGCGACGACAGGGACGAAGGTCGGGTGGACATTCAGCGCCCGCAGGGCGTTTCCTTGGTGCATGCGACCCGCCCGACCGTCCGTCCGTCGGCTCGTCCCGATCTGGCTCGGGGCCATGCTTGCCGTCAGCCTCCTGCCTTCGGCAACGCTGGTCGGTGGCGTCCCGACGGTCCGTGCCGCCACCGAGATCCGGCCGCGCATCACCGGCATCCAGCCCCTCAGCCACGAGGTCTACGGCTATCTGCCGTACTGGCGCCTCGACGCGGGCACGGTCGACCGGATCGACTACAACCTCGTCTCGACGATCGCGTTCTTCGGTCTCGGCATCAAGTCGACCGGGGCGATCGATCGTGACTGGGTCGGCTACAAGGAGTACATCGGCGACGCGGCCGCGGCCGTCACCAACGCCGCCCACGACAAGGGCGTGCGGGTCGTGCCGACGTTCCAGCTCTTCGATTCGAAGGCCGGCTACGCGAAGATGACCAAGTTCCTGACGAACCCGGCTGCCCAGGACCGGTTCATCGGCGAGGCGCTCGACCTGATGGCCGAGCGCAAGGCGGACGGCGCCGGCCTCGACTTCGAAGGGGTCCCGGCCCTGAACCCACTGGGCAAGTACTACATCCCCTTCGTCGCCAAGTTCCGCGACGCGATGAAGGCGCGGTTCCCGGACTCGACCCTGGTCAACGCGACCTCGGCCGGCGCGAGCGAGCGGATCATCAAGGGGCTCGTGCCGCTGGTCGACTACCAGATGGTGATGACCTACAACTACCGCTCCTCCGGCTCAAGCGTCACGGGCGCCATCGCGCCGCTCGACAACGCGACGCGCAACGTGAAGATCCACATGGCCCGGATCCTCCAGTGGGCCCCGGCGGACCACGTCCTGCTCGGCGTGCCCTACTACGGCTACAACTGGCCGGTCACGAGCAAGGTCCCGCACGCGACCGTCCAGTCGGACAAGAAGAAGTACGGCGCGGTCAAGAGCGTCACGTACGCGACTGCGCGTGCGTTCCTGGCGGCCCACCCGACGGTGAAGCGGCACTACGACGCGCTCGAGGGCAGCGCCTACTACACGTATTGGTCCAAGACGTACAAGACCTATCGCCAGGTCTACTTCGAGGACGAGCACAGCCTCGCCGCGAAATACGACTACGTGCTCACGAGCGGGCTCGGCGGGGTCGGCATCTGGACGCTCGACAACGACAAAGGCTACGCCGCGCTCTCGAACGTCCTGCGCGACAAGTTCTACGCGCCGGTCCACGCGGTGAAGGTGGGCGGCAAGGTCGGGACGATCACGCGATCGAATGACGTCGTGTCGGCCAACGTGCGCGTGCAGGCCCGCGTGACCGGCACCGTGCCGGAGCGCGGCTCGTGGAAGTGGACCATCCGGGATACGAGCGGCAAGCTCGTCCGCTCGGGCTCCTACAAGAAGCAGACGCTCTATCCGGGCCGGCTCGTGAAGCACACCGTCCGGCTCCGACTCGGCCTCGCGAGCGGCCTGCCGGCGGGGATGTACACGCTTCGCGTGCGCTTCATCCAGTCGAAGAAGACGTGGCGTTCGCCCGCGATCGAGTTCCGTCAACGGTACTGAGCACGCCCCGTACGAAAATCACTCAGGCCGTTCGCGCGAATCGTCGCAACATCTTGCGGCCCTCTGGCGTCTCACCGCCATGCACACGCCCATCCGACCGATCGCGAACACCGCTCTCCGGAGCGCTTTGCTGGTCGCCTTGGCGATGGCGCTGATCCTGGTCCTGCTGCCGGCGGTCCTTTCCGTCCAGACAGCCAGCACCTAGATCACCACAGAACGTCTCGGTGCCTGGGGGCCTCGGGACGATCCGGCGGCGATCG
This sequence comes from uncultured Chloroflexia bacterium, assembly GCA_963767165.1. Taxonomy (GTDB): domain Bacteria; phylum Chloroflexota; class Limnocylindria; order Limnocylindrales; family CSP1-4; genus SPCO01. The sequence continues at coordinate 806,092 of CAVYCV010000001.1, forward strand.
ACCGCGATGGTCGGTCGCCGACCTGTCGGGCAGCCGGTGAGCGACTCGCCCGACCTACAGGACCCCGTCGCTTGGGGGCGACGGGGTCCTGTCACGTCATACGGTCGACGTCGGGCATCTCATCGACCCGGGCGCGTCTGCTCCTCCGGCGCGAACGGAGGGACGACCTCCCGAAGCGACGCCTCGGCCGCCTCGACATCCTCTCGCGCGCACGTGAGCCAGATCGCCCACGGTCCCAGCTCGGTGGCGATGTAGTACTGCAGGTGGACGATGTCATCGCCGTCTTCCGCGTTCGACATCTCAAGGCGCAGCGCTTCTCCGAGCTGAAGGAAGACGCGCCCAAGGGAGCGGATCCGCATCTCCGTCGCGCGCGGATGCATGCCGTACCGCCATCAATTCGGCGGCGATCCAAACGACTCGGTCATTCCTCAACCTCCCGTTACCGAAGCTGGACCGGCGGCGACTACTCAGTCTCGAGAGGGTACCGCGAGGTTCCACGAGTGCCGTCAACACGGATGCCGGTCACAGGCCGTCACGTCGGGGCGTCTGACCGACCGATGACATCGACCGAGCAGCCGGACGTTGGCTGGCGCCTGCCCACGACGACACCGGCCAGACGCGAAACACACGCGCTCCTTCTCGCCGGCCTCTTCGTGGCTGGAGGCATGGCCTGGGTCACCACCGTGGCCGTGGGCAACGCGTGGTCGGCATGCGACGACCTCGGTCTCGGTGGCGGTTTCCTGCTTGTCGTGTTCTTCCCAGGCCTGACGCTCGTGGCATTGGCGGGCTTCGCCATCGGCTCGCTTCCAACCCTTCGTGCTCGTTCAGCCGTTCGGTTCGCAGGCGGGATCACCCTTTCACTGGCGATCTGCCTCGCGGCGGCGTCTCTTGAGGTGCCCGCCTATGGAGAGCAGCCGGACTGGTATACGGCGGATGCTGCCTTGCCTGCATGCGGACCGAACGGCATCCCGACGTGGTGGCCGACCTGGTTGCCGAGTTAGGTCGTGGCCGACCACGACCCGGGCTGGCGTCCGCAGCGAGGCATTCGTCCCGGCGAGGCCGTCGTGGTGGGCCTCGCCCTGGTGCTTGGGACCGGCGTCCTGTTCGTTGCCTGGCTCGTCGGTGACGTGCCGGCGTACCGGCTGGACCTCCCGGGAACGACCTGGGCGGTCGCGATGATCGATGGTGAGCCCCTGACGACGCCGGTGCCACTGATCGAGTTCTCGTCGGACGGAAACCACGCGACCGTATCGTTGGCATGCGGGAATGTGCCCCTCGACTGGGGTTGGGACTCGGACGGAGCCGCCCTCGATCTCTCCTTCGAAGAACGACCGGACAGCTGCGCCTCGACGACGACCCAGGACGAAGCCGTCCTCGGCGCGATCCTCGGCATCGAGGAGTGGAGCTACCAGAGCGACACGAGGATCACGCTGATCGGGACGAACGAACTCCGACTCGCGCGCGCGCCCTAGCGAAACCGAGCGGTCAGTCGATCCGCGGGGACGGGAACGCGGCAGGTACAGGCAGATGGAACTGGACGGCGGCGTCGACCAGCCGCTGGTACTCGTCTCGCAGGTGGCGTGCTTCGTTCCGGAGCAGCGACGCTTCGCGCGTGCGCGGCGGCACGGTCATGAGCGTGCGCTGGACCTCACACCAATCGGCCAGGACGGCGACGGCAAGGCGTTGGTAGGACATGCAGAGCACCAGCTGTCGGGATCTCGTCGGCGGGGAATTTCGGCGATGGCGCCACTCTGACGCGGACCGTGCCTCAATTCTATGGTACGAGCGACGACCATCGACGCAGTACTCTGCGCCAACTGCCGTCGGGCCCAGCGACGCCCCCGGCCCGACCGCGTGACGAGCCGCCTAAGGGGTCAAACGGCGCGTCGACGTGCCATGGTGCCGGGGACGCTCGCCGGTGAGTGCCCATCGCAGTGTCCACGCGAGCGTGCTTAGGCGGCTATGAGGCGAACGCCCTATTGGGCACGAGCATCGAACGCAAGACGGCTCGTTCGTGCGTTAACTCGACGTTCACTCCGCGCTGATGCTCGTCGCCCACGGTTGAGCCAAGAGGCCCTGCGGTTCGCTCCTCCGACCTGCGGGGTCTCGACTCCCCCACCGGAGCCACGGCCATCACCCGGATCCTCTTGCGCTCGCCGAAAGGCCCGTTCGAGATCGCATCTCCGGGCCTGACGCTTGACCAGAACCTGATCGGGAGCAACAGCGGCAACCTGATCTTCCTCGAGGCCTGCCATCGGCTCCTCGCGACCGAGGGCACCTCGATCGAGGTGGATCGGTTCGCCCCGCATCTCATCGGGATCGAGCAGATCAATGAGCGGTACGACGTCTACGTGCTGCCGTTGGCGAGCGCCTTCCGACGGTCCTTCGTCGGCCACCTCACCCGCCTCACGAGCGTCATCCAGCGGCTCCGCATCCCGGTCGTCGTCCTCGGCGTCGGCGCCCAGGCTTCGGTCGACTACGACACCGGGCGCCTCGCGGCGATCGAACCGGCCGACAAGGCCTTCGTCGGCGCAGTCCTTGACCGCGGCCCATCCATCGGCGTCCGTGGCGAGCTGACCGCCGACTATCTCTCGAAGTTTGGCTTCCGTGACGTCGAGATCATCGGCTGCCCATCGCTCTTCCTGAACGGCCCGAGTCTGGCCGTCCGCGATCGAGAACCCGCCCTCCGGCCCGATGCCAGGATCGCTCTCAACGTCTCGCCGTAGCTCGACGCGATGGGACCGGTCATCGCGCGCCACCTGGATCGCTACCCGCAGCTCTCCTACTTCGCCCAGGACATCGACACCCTCCGCCTCCTGGTCGACGGCGAACCGCCGAACGCGGCAGCGCGGCGCGACGCCCTGCCGCGGCATTGGTCGCATCCGCTCCTGGCCCGGGCCAGGACCCGGCTGCACATCGATCCGTGGCCCTGGATCGATGAGCTCGCGACGCCACGACTTCTCGTTCGGCTCGAGGATCCACGGCAACATCGCGGCAGTGCTGGCGGGGACGCCCGCGTATGTCCTCGCCCACGACTCCAGGACGCTCGAGCTCGCGCGCTACTTCGAGATCCCACATGCCGTCCTGCCGGACGTGCCGCCGGACGTCGACGCCGCCGATCTGTACGCGGCGGCCGACAGCGGCCCGATGGTCGCCAACCACCCGCGGCGATTCGCGGCCTTCGCCGGATACCTGTCCCGTCATGGCCTGTCCCATGTCTTCGAGGATGGCCAGGAGCCCTCGACATTCATGACCCAGGTGGCCTCGACCGCCTACCCGTCGCCGGCGACCGCCGATCGCAACCCCTTCCGCGCGAAGTCGGATCCTCGCCGCCTCGGGCGCCGCCTGCATTCGGCCTTGTGGGGACTCGCGCGAAAACGCCTGCAGCTCAGCCGAGTCCGGTGGGCCGCCGAGGACGAGCCAGCCCGTTAACGCAGGCGTGCTAGCGTGTTCGGGCTCGCTTGTTGCGCGCGGGTCGAATCAGATCGGCGAGTGCTATCGGAGTCCCCCCAGTGGCTACCGTTCGCCCAGAGACCGCGGTCGCCCTCATCGATGCGATCGCCAACATCCGCGGATTCACCGAGGCACGCGCTCCGGGTTCGGCGCTGTCGCCGGACGACCGGCGGGTCCTCGAGCGGCTGTTCGACCGATACCAACGTGCCGACGACGCGTTCGGCCACGAGATCGAAGAGATGATCCGCGAGGCGACGAGCCGGCCGCGCCGCTGAGAGCCGCCGCACTCCTCAGTTCGCGCGAAGTCTGGCTCCCTGGACGGACGCGAGCGGCAGGCTCGCGGAGAAGGTCATGTCGACGACCACCTTCTCGGGCGCGAGATCGATCCTCAGCGCCCCGAGCTGGACCGCGACGATGGTCCCGGCATGCGTCACCCGGACGCCGTCCCACTGGATCCGTGTCTCCCGGTCGCGCTTGTACGCCACGATCCGCGCCGGCCCCAGGCCCATGCGCGACCCGTCCGCATAGATCGCGTACGTGGACTCCTCGCGGAGACCCTTGAGGATGCTGGTGGCTCGCTTGGGATCGATCGCCATGCTCATGTGCTGCGCCATACACGATGGGGCGATCTCGTCAACACAGGATTAACGCTGGATCCTGCAAACGAACATGGACGTATCGAAACCCGGGCCGCCTGTCAGGTCAGTCGAACCCCTCGGACCAGGTCCACCAGCCACCCCCGAGTGGCTCGACCCCGGCGTCCTCCGTTTCCGCCGGCGGCCCGTTCGGCCAGAACGCAAGGCCGAACCCGCCGAGGAAGCCGGAGCCACCGATGATCAACTCCATGCCACCTGGGGTGCGCTCGACGAACTCGACCGGGAACAGCCCGATCGTCGCTTGGTCTGTCGGCCCGCCTGCCATGACGTCCGCAGCGACCCGGTCCAGCTCCGGTCGACTCAGTGCAAAACGGACCTGGAACGGGATGTCCGAGCCGACGGCCAGGACCGTGAGTGTCAGGACTGCGGGGATCACGAGCCAGCGCGCGAGGTCGCGTCGCGGCATCCGCCCTCGATTGGTCCACAGGGCGCCGAAAAAGAAGCCGAGCCACGTCACGGTGATCGCTGCGCAGATGAAGAAGGGCAGGGCCATCGCCAGATACGCATAGCGGCTTGCCGCCTCGATCGTCAGCAGGAGCGGGGGCACCGTGATCAGCAAGGAGACCAGCACGCGCGGTGACCACACCGGGCGTTCGGTTGCGACCACCTGGTCGATGGGTGTCGGCCATCCGGCCACCGGATCGGACTTGTCGGCGTCGGTCACGTGTTGCTCCTCGGTTGGGTCGAGGGGATCCGGTCACGTCCGGCCTAGACTGGCCCTATGACGTTCCGAACCCAGCTCCTTGTGTTCCTGCTCATCGCGCCGGCCGTCGTCGCGTGCGGATCGGCCGCCCCATCGGCATCGCGGTCCGCGTCCGCCGGTGGTTCGAAGAGCGCGACGCCGGCGACGTCACCCGATACGGCGACCGAGCCGACGCCGGCCGCGATGGCTGCCCCGGCCGAGGGCCAGACCGAGACCGAGTGGGGCCGGATCTGGGACACGGTCCCGGCCGCGTTCCCGGTCTTCCCGGCGGCGACCCCGTCCGAGGAGGCCGCGACGGGTCCGGCGAGCGCGGTTTATGTGGTCGAGGGCTCCAAGGCCGACCAGATCGCCACGTGGTACCAGCAGGCCTTCGAGACCAGCGCGTTCCACACGGATTCGCTGTCCGGCCCGTTCGAGGATGGCGGCTACCTCCTCGAGTCGTCGGGTGACGATCCGGCGTGCCGCCTATCGCTGACGATCGCGCCGCTCGGCGGCACGGTCGGGCTCACCCTCCTCTACGGAGCCGGCTGCCCACATCCGTAAGGCCGCTGCAAGCGATAGGTCTGGTGCGCGCCGACAACGACCCGAGATGCGTCGTATGCTGGCCGCGGGTCGCCGCGGGGTCGACCCAGGAGCCTGGGGGAGGCGACATGCAGACAGCCAGACCGCGCGATATCGGGGCCCTCCTTCTCGTCGTGGGGCTGTTCCTGATCCTGTTCATCGTGACCTTGACGCTGGGGTCGCCGCTGCGCTGACCCCCGCGAGGATGCTCTCGATCCCGGCCGCGTAGGCGTCATCGAGATCCCCGCCCAGCCGGAATGCGCCGGCGAGCTCCATGCTGACGAACCCATGCGCCCAGGCCGCGACCGTGCGGGCGGCTGCGAGCGACGCATCGGGACCGACGACTGACACCATGGCCTCGACCAGCGGCCTGCCGGTCTCGGCGACGGCCGCCGGATCGGGCTGGAGCTCAGGCGCGACGTTCGTGAAGAGGAGCCCGTAGCCGTTCGGGTTCGCGTGGACGAAGGCGCGGTAGGCCAGTGCCGCTGCGCGCAGATCGGTCTGCGGGTCGCCGGTCGCGACCGCCTGTCGCAGGGCCCGGCCCAGGTCCTCGGTCACGGCCTCTGCGATCGCCCGGATGAGCGCCGCTCGGTTCGGGACGTGCTTGTAGAGCGACGGGCCGCGGACCCCGACCCGGTCGCCGACCGCGGCCATCGTGACCGCGTCGAGACCGCCCTCCTCGAGCAACGCTCGCGCGGCGGAGAGGATGGCGTCTCGTGAGGTTCGGGCTGGGGCTGGACTCATGGACGTGATAATAGCCTATTGACATTAGCCATGAAGGCTATAGAGTGTAGCCATGACACGGGACGACCATAGGGTCCCGGAAGCCGAGGAGACCGAGATGACCGCACTGTCGACAACGATGACCGAACGCCAAGCCATGACTCCGGAGCCAGTCTCCGCGACCAGGTGGATCAAGCCCTGGCTTCGGGCCGAGGGTGCCGCGACCTTCGCGGCCGGTCTCGCCGGCTTCCTCTGGCTCGGCGTGCCGTGGTACGCGTTTCCCCTGCTGTTGCTCGTGCCGGACATCTCGGCGATCGGCTACCTGCGCGGACCGCGCTTCGGAGCCTTCGTCTACAACCTCATCCACGACCTGGCGACCGGTGTTGTCGTCGCGGGCGTCGGGCTGGCGCTCGGGTCCGTGCCGATCGCCGCGGCCGGCGCGATCCTCGTCGCCCACAGCGGCATGGACCGGATGGCCGGCTACGGCCTGAAGCTCCCGACCTCGTTCAAGGACACGCACATGGGCCGGATCGGCCGCGATCGCTGAAAGCCACCTGGCGAGGGCCAGGCGCCACGAGCGTCCGGCCCTTTTGCGTTCAGTCGTAGAGGCGCTCCAGGTGCCACGTGCCGTCGATGCGGTCGAGGTAGACGAGGGCAAGCCAGCGCTGGCCGACGACCTTGACGTAGTCGCGGGCGATCGGGTCGCGCCACCAGGCCTCCTCCACCCGCCAGCGATTGCAGACCTCGACCGGCTCGCGCCGGCCGTTCCAGATGATGGACGGTCGGCTGGCCGGTCGGGTCGGTCTCGACCTCGATGGCGGGGTGCTCCCGCAGCAGCCGGCTCATCCGCCGCTCCCCGTCCCCGGTTCGCCCAGCCCGACCGAGCGCCACGTCCAGCGCGCCTCGGGGAGCGGCGCCTCGGTGTCGAGCAGCGCGACCCGCCGGATCCGGTCCTCCCCGAACGTCAGGGCGAGCCGCGCCAACTGCCAGCCGAGCCGCGCGTCGCGGGCCGCCTGCGGCACGAACAGCGGGAGCTGCTGACCGGCCGCCGGCCCCACCCCGGCCAGCTCGAGGTCCAGGCGAGCCACCGCGGCACGCGGCGGGTCGCGCTCCAGGCGGGCGAACAGCAGGCGCTCGATCGCCTCGGCGTCGGCGGTCGGCTCGGGGAAGCGCTGCTCGACGGCCACCTCGGCCGCGGTCCCGGCCCGGGCGAACGCGAGGTCCAGCTCCAGCCGCAGGTGCGCCCGCGTGGCGGCGAGGCCGCGCGCCGACAGCTGCTCGGTGAGCGCGCCGGCCAGCCGGTGCAGGACGAACCGCAGCGACTCGAGCTCCTCCGACGGCGGCTCGATGGGGATGTGCAGGGCCAGCCGCTCCGGCGTCCGGCGCGGGCGGAACGGATCGGTCTCCTCGCCGCGCGCCCGGGCGTGGAGACGCTCGCCCTCCTCCCCGAAGCGGGCGACGAGCGCGGACCGGGCGAGCTCCGCCACGGCCCCCACCCGGCGCAGCCCGAAGCGACTGAGCCGGGCCCGGACATCGGGATCCTGGCTGAGCAGCCCGGAGCGGTACGGGGCAAGGAACGCCGCCTCGTCGCCGGGCGCCACGATGATCGGCCGGCCGTCGCGGGCATGGACCGCGGCGATGGTCGCGGCGAAGCGCGTGCCCGCGATCCCGGCACGGAACGAGGTCCCGGCACGGCCCGGCAGGCTCGCGGCGAGGGCCGCGGTCAGGCGCTCGACGAGGACCGGTTCGGGGCCCCACAACGGCCCGAGCCCATCGATCTGGACCTCGAACAGCCCGAACGCCGCGTCGGCCGGATCGATCGTCCCGGCGAGGCCCGGGCTGAACGCGGCGAGGGCCTCGAAGGCGGCCTCGGCCGCCGCCCCGTCCGCCTCAGGATCCGGATCGACGAAGAACGCCTCCGGTGCGAGTCGATGGGCGTTCGCCAGCGGGATCCCCCGCTGGACGCCGAGCGCCCGGGCCTCGGGGTTCGCGTCGATGACGGTCCCCGGGTCCCACGGCCGGCCGCCCAGCACGACCGGGCCCGGCGGGAAGGGCTCGGAGGCGCGGGCCATCGCCAGTTCGAGCGGGAGGTGCGGGCGGTAGAGGTGCAGCAGTCGCATCGCGGTCGGTCCGTTCGAAGGGGAGAGCGGGGGCCTTGTCGGCGGTGGGGATCGCCTCGATGAGGAGGTCGTCCCGGCGGAGGCAGGCGTCGCGTTCGCCGCCGTCCGCGTAGAGGATCCGGAGCGTCGCCCGCCGCCCCGGCGGGCCATATCGATTGCGCGCGACCAGCGCCTCCGTCCGCTGGCCGACGATGTCGCGCCCGAGCCGGATCCACGACCGTCGCGCGAGCTCGAGGCGCAGGCCGCTCGACTCCGCGACCGCGGTCGCGAGGCCGCCGGAGAGCCCGGGCGCATCGAGGATCAGGAGCAGGATCTCCGCCCGGCGGGCGAGCGCGGCGAGTCGATGCAGGCGGTCGGCGACCTTGGCCGGCTTGTCGGTCTTGGCGAGTCGGCCGCCGGGCAGGTCGAGGACCAGCAGGTCGACCGAGCGGCCGGCCAGGAGCGAGCCCGCGATCGAAAGGCCCTCGTCCAGGCTGGCCGGCGTGATGACGACGAGCCACTCGAGCCTGACCCCGCGCGCGACCGCCTCGACCGGGTCGAAGCTGCGCGAAAGGTCCAGCCAGGCCACGACCGAGCCCTGCGCCTGCGCCTGCGCGACGACGCGGAGCGAGAGCGTCGTCCGACCGCTGGAGCCGTCGCCACGGATCGCGACGCTGGCCGACTTCGGGAGGCCGCCGGGTCCGAGGATCGCATCGAGCGCGGCGAAGCCGGTGTGGATGACGCGGTCGTCGTCGAGGCGGGGCTCGGGGTCGTGGCGCGGTCGTACTGCGGCGCTGCGTCCTGGTCCGATGCGACCGCCGGCGCGGACGCCAGGGCCAGGGCCCCCATGACCCGCGGAGCTGCGGCACCCCATCGAGCCCGGAGGCCCGCAACAGCGGCGTCCACATCTCCATTGGCGGTCGACATCGGACCGCTAGATTAGAACATCTGTTCTAGTCAGACAAGCCCTAAAGCGGCCCGTCGCCGCCTTCCTTGCCAGATAGTCATCCGTGGACTGGTAGGCCACGATCCGGCGCCGAAACGCCCGGACCCGTGTCGGTAGCGCCAGTCGCCACGCTCGGGATGGCCGTCCGAACAGTGCCTCAGGACCAATTCCCGTCGGCAAGCTTGCCCAAGAGTCCACCCGTGGATATCTGGCACACCACATGGGCACTTGGCCGATTCGCCGCCCTACCATGCGTCGATGGCCGGTCTGAACTCCGTCGGGCAGCCCCCGACCCAACACGTTCTCCGGGCATTCGGACGTGCCGAGGAGCCCGTGCCGCTGCCCGGTGGGCGCGGGCTCGCGTGGCGTGTCGGGGACCTTGTCCTGAAGCCGGCCGACCTCGGGCCGGAGCTCGAATGGCAGGCCGAGATCCTGCCATCGGTCCGCGCCGAGGGGTTCCGTCTAGCTGTGCCCCGACACGCCGTCGACGGCGCGCTCGTGGTGGATGGCTGGGCCGCGTGGTCCTACCTCGCGGGCGAGCATCGACGCGGTCGATGGGCCGAGGTCATCGCCGTCGGCGAGCGGTTCCACCGCGCGATCGCGGGGCTGCCTCGACCCGCGTTCGTCGCCGCGCGCACTGACCCATGGGCGATCGGCGACCGCGTCGCGTGGGGCGAGGCGCCGCTCGAGCCCTATCGGCACATCGAGCACGTCGCCAGACTCGCAGGACGTCCTGGAGCCGCGGACCGACGCGAGCCAGCTCATCCATGGCGACCTGACCGGCAACGTCCTGTTCGATGAGAGGCTCCCGCCGGCGGTCATCGACCTTTCGCTCTACTGGCGCCCGCCCGCATTCGCCAGCGCGATCGTCGTCGCCGATGCGCTCGTCTGGGAAGGTGCGGACGAGACGCTGCTCACGGCGGTCGACCACGTCGAGCGAATTCGAGCAGTTCCTCGCGCGAGCTCTTGATCTATCGGATCGTGGCCGCCATCGAAGGCGGGTTCGAGGCGACGGATGGGCAGCTCGAGGATCGATATCACCGGGCAGTCGATCATCGGGGTCCTTGCCAGATAGTCATCGGAGGACTGGTAGGCCACGATCCAGGGCCGCAACGCCCTCGATCGGGTCCGGAGGGCGGTTTGCCACGCTCAGCTCGGCCCGTCTGGGCGGCGCCCAGGCCCGATCCCGGTCGACAAGCTTGCCTAACAGTCCACCCACGCATATCTGGCACGGAACGTCGCCCGTCACGCTCCCGACACGGTCGAGGTCTAGCCTCGCTCCCCTACCATGCTGCCGATGCCCGCCGCCCCGACCGAGCCACGACCCGAGCGACCGATCCTCGTCGTCGACGACGACGCCAAGATCGTCCGCCTGGTGCGGACCTACCTCGAGCGCGAGGGGTACGCGGTCGTCACCGCCGCGGACGGCCCGGCCGCGCTCGACGCGATCGAGACGCACAGGCCGTCCCTCGTCGTCCTCGACCTGATGCTCCCCGAGCTGGACGGGCGGGCCGTGATCCGCGCCGTCCGCCGCGACGACGAGGCGGCCGCGACCCCGATCATCATCCTGTCCGCGCGCGGCACGACAATCGACCGCATCGCGGGCCTGGAGGACGGCGCCGACGACTACCTGCCCAAGCCGTTCTCGCCGGCCGAGCTGGTTCTGCGCGTGATGTCGATCCTGCGACGGGCAACGCCGGCGACCACGACGCCGGCTGCGGCGACCCCCACCGCGCCCGCTCGATCGACGCCTGTCATCCGCCACGCCGATCTCGTCCTCGATCCCGACCGCTACGAGGTGCGCCGGGCCGGCCGGCCGATCGACCTGACCCGCGTCGAGTTCCGCCTCCTCGAGACGATCCTCGCCGCGGACGGACGCGTCCTCTCGCGGGACCAGCTGCTCGACGCGGTCTACGGCGACGACGGCGCCGAGATCCTCGACCGCACCATCGATGTCCACGTCGGCCGGCTCCGCGACAAGCTCGGCGACGACGCCGACCAACCGCGTTACGTGGCAACGGTCCGCGGCGTCGGCTATCGGGCCGCGCGCGTCGATCCGGAGGCCTGATGGGTCGCGGCATCGCGGTCCGCATCGCGCTGGCGGCCCTCGCATCGGCGGCCGTCGGACTCGTGATCCTGGCGGTCGGCGTGGCGGTGGTCGGTGCCGACATCTTCACCGCGCTCATGGTCGAGGCGGGCGATTCGGCCGAGCACGCGCGTGCGATGTACGACGAGTCGGTCACGGTGGTGGTGGTCGCCGCGTTCGCGGTGGCGGCGCTGGCGAGCATCGTCCTTGCCGTCCTGCTCGCCCGGATGCTGGCGCGCCCATTGGCCGATGTCGGAGCGGCCGCACGGCGCGTGGCCGATGGCGACTATGCCGCCCGGGTCCCGCGCGAGGGCCCGGAGGAACTGACCTCGCTCGCCGATTCGTTCAACCAGATGGCAGCCAGCCTCGAGCGTCAGGAGGCGATGCGCCGCGACTTCATCGGCAACGCCGCGCACGAGCTTCGGACGCCGCTGACCAACCTGCAGGGCTATCTCGAGGCGCTCCGTGACGGCGTGATCACCGCTGATCGCGCGACGTACGAATCGCTCCACGAGGAGGTCGATCGCCTGGTCCGTCTGTCGCGGTCGCTCGATGCGCTCGCCGAGGGCGATGCGGCCGTCGGCGCGCCCGACGTCGTCGAGATCGACCTCGCGGCGGCCGTCCGGATGGCGGTCGACCTCGCCCAACCCGCTCTCGAGCGCGCCGGTCTCAAGGTCGCGCTCGAGCTCCCGGACCGGTTGCCGGCGCGGGCCAACCCGGACCAGCTGGCCCAGGTGCTGGCCAACCTGCTGTCGAACGCCGCGCGCTACACACCGGCCGGCGGCACGGTCACGGCCCGTGCCGAGCGACGGCCGGCCGACCTCCTCGTCTCGGTCATCAACACAGGCGATGGGATCCCGCCCGACGAGCTCGAGCGCGTGTTCGACCGCTTCTATCGCGTCGAGAAGTCGCGCGATCGGGCGCGCGGCGGTGCCGGCATCGGTCTCGCGATCGTCAAGCAGCTCATCGAATCGGCGGGCGGCCGGGTCGGGGCGGAATCGGGCAATGGCCAGACGCGCGTGTGGTTCAGCCTCCCGGGCTAGGGACCGCCGGGTTGGCCTGGATCCGCGCACGGGCGAATGCCACGAACTCCTCCTGGGCCGCCTGTGACGCGAAGGCGATCGACGGGATGTAGCCCATCAGCACGCGGTCGCGGAAGAACGCGACCGTCCGATCGTTCGACCGGACGGTCGAGATCGACGACCACGGGATGAACGAGGAGCCGAGCGCGTTGTCGAACCGGAGGCCGTCGTCGCCGGCCGTGACGGCGGTGGCCTGCCCGAGGAGGCTGCGGAAGCGGATGCCGATCAGGGCTCGCTGGATCGGGTGAGAGCGACTGCCCAGCAGCGACAGGACCGCGATGGCCGCGACGATGGCTCCGAGCAGAGCGAAGCCGGTCGCGACCATGACCACGGCGAGCACGAGCGCGAGGCTGTCGACGATGAGATCGAAGCGGGCGAGGCCCGGCCCAGCCAGCGCGTGCGCATCGGCCGACGCCTTGGCCGTGGTCGTGAAGTGCAGGACCTGCCGGTCGGGCGGTCTCGTCATGGCAGGCCGATGGCGATCATCCCGGTCGCCACGCCGGCGAGACCGAACCACTGGATCGGCTTGAGGCGCTCGCCGAGGAACGCCACGGCGATCAGGATCGTGACCGCCGGACCGAACGAGGCCGCAAGGCCGACCATCCACGTGGGGGCCGACTCGAGGCCGATCGCGAACGCGATGAGCCCGAGCACGTCGAGCACCGCCGCCACCACGATCGCGCCGACGATCCGGGCGTCGGACCAGACGGGCCCATCGACCGGCCGGCGCCCTCGACCGCTGGCCGTTCGCGCGACCACGACGAGCACGACGATCGACGTCGCCGCATTGATGCCACGGGCCAGCGTGTACACCTGGAGCCACTCCATCGTCTCGAGCGCGATGTCGGTGACCATCGTCATCAACGCGAAGAGGATGAGCGCGACGATCGAGAAGACCACCCCCGGACCGGCGAACCGCGTCGCCCGCCAGCCCCCCTCGAACGCGATGCCGGTGAGCACGACGCCGATGGTCGCGATCGTGGCGCCCGCCGCCTGGAGCGTGGTGAGGCTCTCGCCGCGGAAGACGACCGACAGCACGACCGTCAGGCCGCCGAAGGCCGCGACGACGCCACTCACGACCGAGATCGGACCGTATTGGAGCCCGGTGAAGTAGGCCAGGTAGGCGCCGGCGCCGATGAACCCGAGGAGCGCGGCCAACGCGAACGACCTCGGGTCGGTCGGCAGACGCGTGCCCGCGGTGAGCAGCGAGGGCGACGAAGATGATGGCGCTCACGAACTGCATGCCGGCGGTGACCCGCAGGCTGCCGATGACCCGGCTCGCGAGGGCCGTGATGACATCGAGGGTGCCCCACGACAAGGCGGCAGCGAGACCGGTCAGGAGTCCGAAGGGCATCGGCCCAGCCTACGAGGCGCGTCTCACCGGCCGGACCGTGGTTGCGCACGCCGCGCCGGAGGTGGCGCCGCGCCCCGACGACCCGGAGCCGGCTGGCCGCCCGGGAGTCGCGTGCTAGACTCCCACCGGTTCGGCCCCTCGTGCGGCCGGCCACCCGTGGGGATGTAGCTCAGCTGGAAGAGCACCGCGTTCGCATCGCGGGGGTCAGGGGTTCGAGTCCCCTCATCTCCACCACCCGAGCCCCGTCACGGCATGATTCGCGACGCATGGCTGACCGCGACGGACGGATCTTCCTCATCGGCCTCATGGGCAGCGGCAAGTCCACGATCGGGCGCCGCCTGTCCCGCGACATCGGCTGGCCGTACCTCGACAACGACCAGCTCCTGCGCGAGGCGACCGGGCACTCGGCGCCGGAACTCGAGGCCGAGGGTGGCGTCGACGCGCTCCATGCCGCCGAGGCCGCCGCATTCGAGCGCGCACTGACCCTGGACCCGCCGGTCATCGTCGGCGTGGCCGCGTGGATCATCACGCAGCCGGGGCTGCGGTCGCGGATGGACGACGCCGGCCGGGTCGTCTGGCTGCGCGCGAAGCCCGAGACGCTCCTCGCCCGCGCCGGGACCGGTGGAGGTCGGCGATCCGATGCGCTGTCGCCCGAGTGGATCGAGCACGTCGCGGCCGAGCGGGCGCCCTGGTTCGCCTCGGTCGCGGACCTGGTCATCGACGTCGATCGCCGCCGGCCGCGTGAGGTCGTCGAGGAGATCGTCGAGAAGTTTCGGCCAACTGCGAGCGCGCGCCTCGGCCGGCTGACCCGGCCGTGCGGCGAATGTCAACGATTGATTGACGATTTGGCGTACCCTTGGGTCCCTCGTTGTCCCCGCAACTGAGGGGGGAGTGACTATGACGAGATGACCCAGCTGCGGGGCGGCACCGCGAGCCCAGTGAATGGCCCGACGTCACATCTGGCCGTTCTCGAGGCATCACCGAACGCGATCCTCGCGGTGGACGCGCAAGCCCGCATCACATATGTGAACCCCCAGGCCGAAGCCACCTTCGGCTATCCCCGGGGCGAGTTGCTCGGGAACCTGGTCGAATTGCTCATCCCGGACCAGGTCGCCGAACGTCATGTCGGGCACCGTGACGGCTTCCTCGCTCATCCGGTCCCTCGGCCCATCGGTATCGGCCTCGACCTGGCCGGTCGCCGCAAGGACGGAACGGTATTCCCGGTGGAGATCAGCCTGTCGTCGGTCGACACCGACGAAGGCGTCCAGGTCTTCGCGACCGTCGTCGACATCAGTGCCCGGATCGCGGCGCGCCGGTCGGCCGAGTCCGCCCTCGAGGAGAGCGAGTCCCGCTTCCGAGCCGTCCTCGAGGCCTCACCCGACGCGATCATCGCGGTCGACGAGGCGGCCTGCATCACGTACGTCAACCCGCAGGCCGTCACCGCGTTCGGATACGAGCGCGCCGAGCTGCTCGGGCAGGCCGTGGAGATGCTCCTTCCCGACAGAGTGGCCGAGCGCCACGTCGGACAGCGGGCGGCGTTCATCGCCCGTCCGGTCGCGCGGCCGGTGGGCATCGGCCTCGACCTGGCCGGTCGGCGCAAGGACGGGACGGAGTTCCCGGTCGAGATCAGCCTCTCGCCGGTCAAGACGGCCGAGGGCATCCAGGTCTTCGCCACGGTCGTCGACATCACGGCGCGCAAGACCGCGGAGAGCCAGCTCCTCCAGGCCCAGAAGCTCGAATCGATCGGGCGACTGGCCGGCGGCATCGCCCACGACTTCAACAACATGCTGTTCGCGATCAGCGGCTACGCGGAGATGCTGGCCCAGGACCTCTCGCCAGACGCCCCGGGCCCGCTCGACCGGGCGGCCGCCCTCCACAGCGTCGAGGCGATCACCCAGGCGACCGAGCGGGCGACCGTCCTGACCTCCCAGTTGCTGGCATTCGGGCGGCGCCGCGTCGTGCGGCCGATCGTCCTCGACCTCAACGCCCGCATCCGGGCGCTCGAGCCCATGCTCCAGCCGCTGATCGGCGAACAGGTCCGCCTGCATCTGAGCCTCGATCCCGGGATCGGGCACCTCCAGGCGGATCCGGGCCAACTCGACCAGATCCTGGTCAACCTGGTGGTCAACGCTCGTGACGCGATGCCTGATGGGGGCACGGTGATGATCGAGACCAGCAACGCGTCGATCGGTGAGACGGGCGCCACCGAGCATGTCGAGGTGGGCGCGGGCCGGTACGTGATCATGGCCGTGAGCGACACCGGGATCGGGATGGACCCGGCCACGCGCCAGCACATCTTCGAGCCGTTCTTCACCACCAAGGAGGTCGGCAAGGGCACCGGCCTCGGGCTTGCGACGATCTACGGGATCGTCCGCCAGGCGGGTGGGCACATCACGCTCGATTCGGACCAAGGCAAGGGCTCGACATTCAAGCTCTACTTCCCGCGCGACGACGGCCAGCCGGCCGACGAACTGACACCCGCGAGCGCCACCCCCACGACGGGCTCGGGTCGGATCCTCGTCGTCGAGGACGACGACGTCGTCCGCCACATGACGGTCTCGCTCCTCAAGCGCGCCGGCTACGACGTCACCGCCGTGCGAGACGGGGCGAGGGCGCTCGGACTGGTGAACGAGTTCGCCGGCCAGATCGACGTGCTCGTGACCGATGTCGTGATGCCCGGCATGTCCGGCACCGAGGTCGCGGACCACTTCATCGAGCACGCCCCGATGGTCGGCGTCGTGCTGCTGTCGGGGTACACGGGCGAGACGGCGGACCTCACGCGGATGACGGAGCGGGGCGCCGTGTTCGTGGCGAAACCGGTGACGTCGGCGCAACTGCTCGACGCGGTCGCGCGCGCGATGCCGGACCGCGAGGGAGTCGGCAGCGATGCCTGAGGCAGGGCTCGATGGCGAGCCGATCATCCTGGTCGTCGATGACGACGCCGATCTCCGCAAGATGATGGTGCTCGCCCTCCATCGCGCCGGATTCGAGACCCGACAGGCGGGCGACGGCGACGAGGCGCTCGCGCTCCTGAAGGCCCAATCCGTCGACGGCGTCGTGCTCGACATGGGCATGCCCGGCGCGTCCGGGACCGAGGTGGTGACTGCGCTGCGCGCCGACCCGGAGACCGCGACGCTGCCGATCCTGCTCATCACCGGTTCGGGTGACGAAGACACGGTGCTCGGGGCCCTCGAGGCAGGCGCCGACGACTTCCTCTCGAAGCCGGTCCGGCTCGACGAGCTCGTCGCCCGGATCCGAGCGCATCTGCGCACGAGCCACGCGTGGACCGACCAGGTCGCGAGCGAGTTGCGCGCCCGGGCTGATCTCGTCGGCGCCCTCGGCCACCTCGCCCTCTCGTCGGAGCCAGACGAGGCGGCCACGGCGCTCGTGACCGAGCTCGGCCGGAGCGCCGACTGCGAGTTCGTCGGCGTCCTCCAGATGGCTGATCGGGGCCGCCTGAACGTGCTCGCGACCTACGACGGCACATCGGGTGTCCAGCGCGGCGGCACGCTCACTCCCGATCGAGCCCGGTACCTGCTCTCGCGTGTGCGCGACGGCCCCTGGGTCGAGATCGTCGGCTCGAGGCTGCATGAGGATTCGGCCGACGCGTTCTGGCCCGCCGGCCTGGAACTGGTCGCAGGCGCCCCGATCTACGCCGGGACTCGGGTGGTCGGGGTCCTGATCACGGGTCAGGCCGGCATGGACCCATCGACGACGCCGGCCCGCCAGGGCAAGCTGCTGGCATCGGTCATCGACTACGCGAACATCATGAGCGTCGCGGCCGGCGCCTCGATCGCCCATCACCGTCGGACGGCGGCGACTCGCGCTCGCCTCGAGCGGGTCATCGCGACGCGGGCGTTCTACGCGGTCTTCCAGCCGATCGTCGAACTCATCGACCATCGGATCACCGCGTACGAGGCGCTGACCCGGTTCACCGACGGGACGCCGCCGGATGTCCGCTTCGCCGAGGCCACCGAACATGGGCTTGGCGTGGAGCTCGAGGCCGCGGCGATCCAATCGGCGCTCCAGGCTGCAGCAGCGCTGCCGGTGCCGGCCCCGATCAGCCTCAATGCGCCACCCGACCTCGTGCTCGATCGCGAGCGGGTGAAGTCGTTCATGGCGATCGCGCCGCAGCCGATCATCCTCGAGCTGACCGAGCATGCCCGGATCGAGGACTACGACGGCCTGCGCAGCGCGCTCGAGTCGTATGGGTCGGGCGTCCGCCTCGCGATCGATGACGCGGGCGCGGGGTACGCCAGCCTCCGCCACATCCTGGAGCTGCGCCCGGCCTTCGTGAAGCTCGACCTGAGCATCGTGCGCGGCATCGAGGCCGATCCCGTGCGCCAGGCGCTCGTTTCCGGGCTCGTGTACTTCGCCGCGAAGACCGGCTCGGAGCTCATCGCAGAGGGGGTCGAGACCGACGACGAGGCGAACATCCTGGTCGACCTCGGCATCCGGTTCGGCCAGGGCTACCTCCTTGGTCGGCCGGAGGCCGTCGCCTGACCCCGGCGTGAAGTCGGAGTGAAGTCGGAGATACGTCGCAGCTAAGGCGCCGCTCGTCACGATGCCGGGCATGAAGACGACGAAGACCCACGCGAGCTCGAAGACCGCCAAGGCCGAGCGGCGCGCGCGAAGGGCGGGCAAGGACGCAGCACGTCGCGAACGCGGCGAGTGGGAGATCCTGCCGCTCGGCGGCCCGGTCGACCCGGTCATCGCGCGGCGCGCGCTGGAGGCGTTCGTCGCCTTCGATCCCAGCGGCCCGTGGCCGGCCGTCGCGTCATCGATCATGCCCCTGCTCAAGCGCGTCCGGCACCCGTTCCCGGCGCAGGCAGCGCCCATCCACATGCGCGTGCCGCCGGGCGTGTGGACCGGGTTCGGCATCGATGTCGGGCCGATGTGGGCGCACGTCTCGCGCGACCTGCTCGCCCGCTGGGGCGTCGACGACGCGACGCTCCTGGGAACCGCGCTCGAGAACCTCCGCCGGCGGGCGGTGGACGAGCCGCCGGTGGTCGAGTCGACGACGTGGCGCGGGCTGGCGACGACCGTCATCCAGGCACAGGGCTGGGGTTCGGCGCTGATCCTCGCGCCCGACCGCCTCGGGCCGATCCTCGGTGACGAGCCACGGACGCTGCTGACCCCGGTCCGGAACGCGCTCATCAGCCTGCCCGAGACGGTGGACCTGGATCTCGCGGTCGCGATGTGGGAGGTCTTCGCCGATGGTTCCACTGACGAGCTCGACATCGAGCCGCTGCGCTGGACGGGCTCGACCGTCATCGGCTACGACGAGGTGCCGTCCTCGCTGCTCGATTGATCGAGGGCGCCGTGCAGCTCGAGCGCGTGGTCGCGCAGCCAGTGGCGCCACAGCACGTGGTCCGGACGCCGCTCGGCCACGAGCGCCCAGAAGCCCGGACCGTGGCCGAAGATCCGCAGGTGGGCCAGCTCGTGGATGACCACCGTCTCGAGCGCCTCGGGCGGGGCGAGGATGAGTCGCCACGAGAACGACAGCCGGCCGCCACGCGACGCGCTCCCCCAGCGCGAGCGAGGGTCGCGGATCGTGACCGTCGTCGGGCCGACGTCGAAGCCCTCAGCAAATCGCGCGATGACCCGTTCGATCTCGGTCCGGGCTCGCGAGCGGAACCACGTCTCCAGCACAACAGCCGTCGAGCGGCGGTCCGCGGCGGCCCGCCGGACGACGATCTGGTCCTCGCCGTCGCCGCCGACCCGTTCGACGCTCGATCGTCGGATGCGTGGCCGTGCCGGCTCGAAGCGCAGTCGGTGAAGGTCGCCGCGGTACCGGATGAGGGCGCCCTCCTCCAGCCCGCCGCGCGCCGCGAGCTGTCTCGCGCGCGTCGGACTGGCGAGCGAGGTGGCGGCGGAGCCAGGGCTCGCGCTCCGCGAGGAACGCAGCCACGTGGCGTTCCGGGTCGGACCATCCCCGCCGTCCGGCGGAGGGGACCGTCACGACGACACCCCGCTCCGGATGGATGACGACCCGCAGCGTGCGCGCCCGTGGCGAGCGCCGAAGCGTGTACGGGACGGGCCCACCCGGCAGGCGCGCGACCGCGGGCTCCTCGGTGGCCCCGGGTGTCGAGCGGGTCACGCGCCCCGTCGCAGGAGACGCCCGGGCCGTTGCCCTGTCTCCTCACCGGCCAGCACCGCCGGCCGGCCGTTGACGATCACGTGCTCGATGCCGCGTGGATGACGGGCGGGTTCGAGGTAGGTCGCCTCGTCGGCGACCGTCGCCGGATCGAAGACGACCAGGTCCGCGAACGCTCCCTCGCGGACCGTGCCGCGGTCGCGCAGGCCGAGGCGGGCGGCCGGCACGGAGGTCAGCTTGGCGACCGCCGTCTCGAGGCTGAGCGTCCCGCGCTCGCGGACGTACGTGCCGAGGACCCGGGCCGTGGAGCCGTACGTGCGCGGATGCGGCCGACCCGCGTCGAGGATCGGGTGCCCGGGCCGACGGCCTTCGGCGTCGGTGCAGACCGCGATCCAGGGCACGGCCATGATCGCCTCGACGTCGGCCTCGGACATGCAATCGATGACCACCGACACGTCCAGCCGGTCGTCCATCAGGGCGTCGAAGGCGAGATTGGCCGGCTCCGCGCCAAGGGTCTCGCCGAGCTCGGCGAGCGATCGGCCCGCCCAGTCGGGATGGCTCGCCGCGTGCGAGATCCGGATCCCGGACCAGCCAGGATCGGACGCGACGTCCTCCCAGCCCGAGCTCCCGCGGGCGATCTCCTCGCTGACCCGGAAGCGCACCTCCTGATCGCCCAGGGCCGCCACGCACGCCTCGACGCCAAGGCCGAGCAGCGCCGGCGGCAGGATGGTGGCCAGGGTCGTGGCGGCTGCCGTGTACGGGTACTGGTCGGCGGCGACGTCCACGCCCTCGGCACGAGCGGCCTCGAGGAGGCCGACCGCCTCGTCCGCGCGGCCCCAGACGGAGCGAGAGCCGCACTTGAGGTGCGAGACCTGGAGACGGCCCCCCTCGCCCGACGAACGGATGGCCGTCAGGGCCTCATCGAGAGCCTCGAACAACCCGGCCGCCTCGTTGCGCATGTGGGTCGCGTACAGCGCGTCGTGGCGCGTCGCGACACTCACCAGCGCGGCGATCTCGATCGGCCCCGCATGGACGCCCGGCGCGTAGATGAGACCCGACGAGAGACCCATCGCCCCGGCCTCGAGCGCCGCCTCGACCTCGCTGACCATGGCCCGCAGCTCGCCGGCCGTCGGGGAGCGTGCCTCCGCCCCGAGCACCGAGGCACGGACCGTCCCGTGGCCGACCAGGAAGGCGACGTTCGGACCCAGGGACTCGCGCTCGACCTCATCGAGATACTCGGCGAACGTCTCCCATCGCGCGGTGAGGTCATTCGGCCGGAGCGACAGCGCGACCAGCTCCCGGCCGATCGGCGTGATCGGCGCGAGCGTGTCGCCGCAGTTCCCTGAGAGCTGCGTCGTGAACCCCTGGCGCAGGTGGCTGATGAGCGCCCCGTCCACGAAGAGCGAGCCGTCGGAATGGCCGTGCGGGTCGATGAAGCCCGGCGCCACCACCATGCCGCTGACGTCCAGTTCGAGCCCGATCTCGCCGTCCGCCACCACGCCCAGGTCGCCGACCGCCACGATCCGATCGCCCGTCACGCCCACGTCGGCGCGCACGCCTGGGGCGCCGGTCCCGTCGATGACGCTCCCGCCGCGCAGGAGCAGATCGAATCCTGTCACGCGGGCCATGGTGCCACGTCTGGCCGTCACGGCCGGTGGCGTCGCGACACTGCTACACTCCGCCTTCCGTGGGGCCATAGCTCAGCTGGAAGAGCGTCTGCATGGCATGCAGAAGGTCCGGGGTTCGAGTCCCCGTGGCTCCACCAAAGCCACCAGGGTCGACAGAGCGCATGACACCCGATCGACCGTCACCGCCCGCCTCCGGGCTGGAGCGCCTCATCGACCAGGCCCGCGCTGACCTGGCCCGACGGTCATCGGTCCCGCCCGAGCGCATCACGGTCGCCGAGGCCGCCGGGGTCGTCTGGCCGAATTCCGCCATGGGGTGCCCGCAACCGAGCATGGCCTACCTGCAGGTCCCATCGGACGGGGCCCGGATCGTCCTCGAGGCCGATGGTCGGCGATACGACTACCACTACGGCGGGCGGCGCGGCCTCTTCCTGTGCGAACCGATGAAGCGCCGCTGACGGCCGACCCCCGGACAAAGGATGAGGGCGGGCCCCCCGGTGGGAGCCCGCCCTCTCGTTGTGCTACGGACGATCGATCAGCGGTTGTCGACGTTGACGAACGTGCGGCCCATCAACCCGCTGGGTCCGGTGTGCGACACCGCACCGAGGTACCAGTCGCCCGGAGTGCCCGTTCCCAGGCCGCTCCAGTCGACGACGACCGTGCCGGTCGCGCCCTCGACGGCCGAGGCCGGCGCCGAGCCGATCGACAGGCTGCCACCCGGAGCGTTCGGGACCGCCCAGGACCACATCGTGTAGTCCGAGTCGGGCCCGACCGTCTGCCAGCCATGGACGTAGACCTTCCACGTCCCGTCGGCCGGGTCGACGATGTCGACCAACTCGGCCGTGCCGCCAGCGGTGCTGGCGAACTCCTCGCCGTTCGGCCCGACGACGTAGACGTCAAGGTCGGCGTTCGGCTCCGTTCCTTCCGGCGGGATCGCGATCCGGAACAGGGACGCGTCGGTCAGCGTGAACTGGTGGAGGTTGGCGCCGCCGGCGGCGACGTCGGTCGGGGCGAATGTCTGGTCGGGATCCTGCAGGACGGTGTCCTGCGTGAGCGTGGCCGCGATCAGGCCGTGGGCTGCCGCCGTGTACGACCCCGTGTAGCCGAACTTCACGGCGAAGCTCGCGGAGCCGGTCGCGCCGGTGCCGGAGACCTCATCGGGGGCGTGGAACAGCGCGGCCTGGACCGCGATCGGGCTGCGGACCGAGTAGGACTCACCCTTCCACGTGAGCGATCCGAACCGCCAGGCCCCGACGGGGGCGTTCTTGTTCGTCACCGTCACGGTGAACGTGGCCGACTCACCGCCACGAAGCTTGAGGACCGATGGCGAGACCTTGACCTTGTAGCCCGGAGGCGCGTCGACCTTGGCGCGGTAGGTCACCCGGTGGGTGCCCTTGGTCACGCTGGTCACGGTCCGGGTGATGGTCTCGCTGCCGGTCACGGCCGAGATGCCGATGGACGGCAGATTGAGGTCGGTCGGGGCGCTCGGCACGCCGAGGCCTTCGAGGAAGGCGCAGTCTGCCGGGCGAGAAGATGCCCCACTCCATGCCGCAGGTGAACGCCGCGTACTCGAAGAGTCCCGCGTCGTAGACCAGGCCCGGCTGGGCGATGGAGCCCTTGCCCCAGCGGCCGCCCGGATTCGACATGGCCGGCGCCCGCCGCGAACGGACCGGCCCGATGGACCCGGTCGTTGTCGCTGATGTCCTGGCTGGCCGTGGTCATGAGAGCCGACTTGGCCTCCGCCGCGGACCACTCCGGGTGTGCCTGCTTGAGCAGGGCGTAGATGCCGGCCACATGCGGGCCCGACATCGACGTCCCGGCGATCGCCTGGAACAGCTCACCGGGCACGTCGCCCGCGTCCGGATACGGCGAGTTGCCCGCGAGGATCTGCAGGCCCGGCGCAGTGACGTCGGGCTTGATGACATCCGGCGCGACGGCATTCGGACCGCGCGACGAGAAGATCGTCATGCTCGGAGCAGGGTTCCACTTGGTGCGCTTGGGACTGCCGCTGCTCGTCTTGGTGTCGATCCTGGCGCGCGGATGGGAGGCCCGGGAGATGTACCGCTTGATCGCGAGACCGGGTTTGTTGTCGACGTGGACCGAGGGCACCCAATGGGTGTCGGTGAACAGGTTGTCGACGTTGTCGGCGTTGTACTGGATCATGCCGACGCCGCCGGCCTCGAACACCGCGAGGCTCTTCTCCACGCGTCCGACGACACCGCGCTTGCACAGCACGATCTTGCCGGTCACGACCTTGGCGTCGAGCGCACCCGGTGTGCACAGCTCGTCGCCCGCCGCGGCCGCGTCGACCAACGAGGTCCAGCCGAGTTCCGGGGTGAGCGAGGCGCCCTTGTAATGGTGGCCGTTGCCGAGGGTGATGACGCCCTCGAAGAACCGGCTCTGGGTGCTCGCCCCGACGGACGTGACCCACGGCATCGTTGCGGGGTTGCCGACCGTTTCCGGGCCAGGCCCGTCGTTGCCGGCCGAGATGGCGACGAAGACGCCGGCGTCGGCCGCGAACAGGAACGCGAGGTCGTCGGGGCCGGGCAGGCCCGGGCCGCTCCCGATCGAATAGTTGATGACGTCGACACCGTCGGCGACTGCCTGGTCGATGGCCGCGGCGAGGTCGGACGTGAAGCCGCCCAGATTGCCGAGACCCTTGTAGGCCACGATCCGGGCGCGCGGTGCGATGCCGGTGATCTTGGCGATGGGGTCGCCGTACATGACGGCCTGGACGTTCTTGTTGCCGGCGGCCGTCGAGGCGGTGTGCGTCCCGTGGCCGCTGTCGTCACGAGCCGAGTCGAACTCGTCAGGGTCGGCGCCGATCAGGGCCCGGTACGTGTCGAGCTCCTGGCGCGCGCCGAGCAGCTTGTTGTTGCAGGTGAACGCCGCGTCGGCCGCGTTGTGGGCGGTGTTCCCGAACTCGCACGGCAGCGGACCGATCGGCGACGGCCCGTAGGTCCCGTTGTCCGCGAATGAGGGGTGCTCGGGCCAGATGCCCGTGTCGATGACGCCGACCACGACGTTCTCGCCGGTGAAGCCGGAGGCGTAGGCGCCGCCTCGAGCGGTCAGCCCGAGGAACTTGCCGCTGCTGTCGGTCTGCGGCTGGCGCATCTGGTCTTCGTAGACGTGCAGGACGCCCTTCTGGAGCTTGATCGCGTCGACCTGCTTGGGCGTCAGCAGTGCCGAATAGCCATTCAGCGAGACCGTGTAGTCATGCACCTTGGCAGCCGTGCCGATTCCGGCCGACCTGAGTGACTTGTTGTGTTGGGACACCAGGAACTTGTCGTACAGCTTTGCCGGGGCGGAGTTCGCGGCGACCTTCCTGCCCTCCGGGGCCTTCGTCCTCGCATACCCGGTCGACGCCGCCTTTGTAGGTCGCGATCGGGTCCCCGGCGAGGACGACGATGTACGACTTCCTTGTCTCCTTCGCCAGGACCGGTGCGGCGGCGGTGGCCACCAGCGACACGGTCGCCAAGGCGAGGATCAGGCCCCGAAAGAACGACTTCCTCTGCATTCGTGCTCCTCCCAGACGAATCAGCGATCGTTGAGTCCGTTCGACAGCAGATGGACCTCTGGACGTACTCGACACCTCCCCGAAAGCAACGTCATGGGGCGCAGCCACACCGCCGGTGGCGGCGCTGGAGCAGGATCGCCCAGAGCTGGGGCAAAGGGGCGGAAGTGGGCGTATCCTCGTGTGCGCATCATGGCCGCTTCACTTCAGCACCGCAATCCGGAGAACCCGCCACCCTCGTGGCGTGGTGCCGGTTGGCAACGCATTTCCATGGCGAGCGGAGTCCTGCTGTGCTCTCTGCTGATCGGGGCCTGTACGGCGTCTCCCGCGGCGTCGGGCCCGAGCGCCTCGCCATCGTCGGCCGTCCCGTCGGCGTCACCGAGCCTGTCGCTGGTCTCGCCGGGGCCGACGAAGCTGGCCCCTGACGGCGCGGACACGTACACAGGCGTCCTCTCGTTCGACTCGATCGAGGGCGGGTGCGCCTACCTCCAGGCCGCAGACGGGCGCAAGTTCGAGGTGCTCTATCCCGAGGGCTGGACCCTCCAGAAGTCGCCGCTCCAGCTCCTCGCGCCCGACGGCTCGGTCCACAGCCGGTCGGGCGACACCGTGACCGTCAAGGGCAGCGAGGCGACCGACATGGCGTCGATCTGCCAGATCGGTCCGATCATCCAGGCGACCGAGGTCCTGCCCCGCTGACGAGCGGGGCGCCGCCCGGCCCTGGAACGGCTCACCCTCCAACGGCTCCCCCGTTATCTGGCACGATTGGCCCGTGACGACCGACGCCCGAAGCCGCATCGAACGCTACGACCCGACCACGATCGAGCCGCGCTGGCAGGCGCGCTGGGCCGAGCTCGGGCTGGACGAGACGAACCTGCGCGACGAGTCGAAGCCCAAGTGGTACCAGCTGACGATGTACCCGTATCCGTCGGGCGACCTCCACATCGGCCACTGGTACATCGTGACCCCGACCGACGCGCTCGCGCGGTTTCGGCGGATGCACGGCTACAACGTGTTCTTCCCGATCGGCTTCGATGCGTTCGGGCTGCCGGCCGAGAACGCCGCCATCAAGAGCGGCGGGCACCCGTTCACCTGGACGATGCAGAACATCGAGACCATGCGTCGCCAGTTCCAGACGATGGGTGCGATGTTCGCCTGGGAGACCCAGGTCGTCACCGCCGACCCCTCCTACTACAAGTGGAACCAGTGGCTGTTCCTGCGACTGCTCGAGGCGGGCATGGCCTATCGGGCGATGTCTCCGGTCGACTGGTGCCCCAACGACGGGACGCTCGCGCGCGAGCAGGTCGAGGGCCCCGACCGACGCTGCTGGCGATGCGGCGCGCTGGTCGAGAAGCGCGACCTCGAGCAGTGGTTCCTGCGGACGACGGCCTACGCGGACGAGCTGCTGAAGTTCGACGGCATCGACTGGCCGGCCCCGATCCGCATCCAGCAGACGAACTGGATCGGTCGCTCCGAGGGCGCCGAGATCGACTTCGAGACCGCCGCCGACGACCACCAGCCTGGCGGCGACGCCATCCGCGTCTTCACGACGCGGCCGGACACGCTGTTCGGCGCCACCTTCATGGTCCTGGCCCCGGAGCATCCGCTCGTCGAGCGGCTGACCCACCCGGACCGGCGAGCCGAGGTTGACGCCTACGTCGCCCAGGCCCGCCGACGGACCGAGATCGAGCGCCTCTCGACCGATCGTGAGAAGACCGGCGTGCCACTGGGCGCCGACGCCATCAACCCGGTCAACGGCGAGCGGATCCCGATCTTCATCGCCGACTACGTGCTGTCCGGCTACGGCACGGGCGCGATCATGGCCGTGCCCGCCCACGACGAGCGCGACTTCCTGTTCGCGCAGAAGTTCGGGTTGCCGATCCGGCGAGTGGTGGCCGCGCCCGGCGTGGACGCCAGCGCGCCCGTGGACGCGGCGTTCATCGCGCACACCGAGGGCGAGGTCCTCGTCAACAGCGGTCGCTTCGACGGCCAGTCGGCCGACGAGGGCGGCGCGGCCATCGTCGCCTGGCTGGCCGAGACCGGCCGGGCCGAGCCCAAGGTCACCTATCGATTGCGAGATTGGCTCGTCAGCCGCCAGCGCTACTGGGGCACGCCGATCCCGGTCATCTACTGCGAGGTCGATGGCATCGTGCCGGTGCCGGACGACCAGCTGCCGGTCCTGTTGCCCGAGACCGTCGACTACCACGGCAGCGGCGACAACCCGCTCAACCACGACGCCGCCTTCGTCAATGTCAGCTGCCCCGTCTGCGGCCGGCCGGCGCGGCGCGAGACCGACACGATGGACACGTTCGTCGACTCGTCGTGGTACTGGTTCCGCTACCTGTCGCCCCACAAGAGCGACGGCCCCGTGGACCCCGAGATGGTCAAGCGCTGGACGCCCGGTCGACGAGTACACCGGCGGCGCCGAGCACGCGGTCATGCACCTGCTGTACAGCCGCTTCTTCACCAAGGCGATGGCGGACCTCGGCCTGGTCACCGAGCGGGAGCCGTTCCTCAAGCTGTTCAACCAGGGCCAGATCCTGGGCGCGGACGGCGAGCGGATGTCGAAGTCGCGCGGCAACGTCCAGGACCCCGACGACCTCGTTCGGCGATACGGCGCGGACACCGTGCGCCTCTTCCTGATGTTCATGGGTCCGTGGGACCAGGGCGGCCCCTGGAGCCCGACCGGCATTGGCGGCGTCCATCGGTTCCTGAACCGCGTCTGGACGCTCGTGCTGGACCCGAAGGGTCGCGAGGCCGGCAACCCGGAGTCCGGCGTCCTGGCCGCCGGGGAGACGGAGGCAAGTGCCAAGGCCACGCTCCGGAGCGCGGTCCACAAGACGCTGCGCGACGTCTCGGCCGACTACGAGTCGTTCCACTTCAACACGATGCTCGCGAAGCTCATGGAACTCTCGAACACGCTGTTCCGCTATCGCGGCACGCCGATCGCCGGCTCCGCGGAATGGGACGAGGCGATCCGGCTGCTGCTCTTGATGCTGTCGCCGGCCGCGCCGCACATCACCGAGGAGCTGTGGAGTCGGCGCCTGACCGCCGCGGGCGAGCCATGGTCGTCGATCCACGCGCAGCCCTGGCCCGAGGTCGACGTGTCCGCCACCGCGGAGGCGACCCGCGAGGTCCCCGTCCAGGTCAACGGCAAGCTGCGCGACCTGGTGACCGTGCCGATCGAGACGGCCAAGGAGGAGCTGGAGGCGATCGTGCTGGCCCGCCCGAAGATCGTCGCCGCTCTGGCCGGGCGGACCCCCGAGCGGATCATCCACGCCGGCGGCAAGCTCATCAACATCGTCGTCCGCGACTGATGGGCTCGGGCCCATCCTCCAGCGGGACTCGCAGACTGCACCCCGGGCCCGAAGCCGGACCACAACGATCCAGCGCCCGGATCCGTGCCTGCGAGGCACGCGTTTGACGACCAGGCAGGATCCACCGATCGTTCGGTCCGCCGGTGCCGTCTGGCACGCACGCCGAAGTACGCTCGATGGACCTGGACACACGGAGAGAAGGAGCACGATGAGCGACGAACCGGTGGCGCCCGAGACGAAGGGCGTGACGACGACGTTGCTGGCCACGGTCGACCTGGGCCCGGAGATCGAGGGTCTGGAAGGGCGCCAACTTCGGATGCGGATGGTGACCATCGAGCCTGGCGGCGTCTTCGGCCCGATCCACGACCACATCGGCAGGCCGGGCACCGTGTACGTCCTGCGGGGAACGATCACGGACCATCGAGACGGGGTCGCGACGGACTATGGGCCGGGCCTCGGCTGGCCCGAGGATCGGAACACGAACCACTGGCTCGAGAACAGGGGCACGACCGCGGCGGTTGAGATCTCGGTCGACATCGTCAGGGGCGTGAGTTGAGCGACGTCAGACTTGGAGCTCTTTGCTGGAACCAGTACACGACCTGGCCCGACCTCCTCGCGGCGGGACAGCGAGTCGATCGCCTCGGCTACGACAGCCTGTGGACCTGGGACCACCTCTACCCGATCGTCGGCAGCCACGAGGGGCCGATCTTCGAGGGCTGGATGACGCTGGCGGCGTGGGCCCAGGCCACCGAGAGTGTCCGCATCGGGCTCATGGTCGGGGCGAACACGTTCCGCGAGCCGTCGCTCACCGCGAAGATGGCGACGACGCTCGACCACATCTCGAACGGCCGGGCCATCCTCGGCATCGGCGGCGCCTGGTTCGAGACCGAGCACAACGCCTACGGCCTCGAGTTCGGCAGCGGCTTCCCGGAGCGGCTGCGCTGGCTCGGCGAGGCACTCCCGATCATGCGCGGCATGCTCCACGGCGAGCGCCCGACCGCGGCGGGGCCGCGCTACTCGGCGAAGGACGTCCGAAACGACCCGCCGCCGATCCAGGAGCGGCTGCCGCTGCTCGTCGGTGGCGGCGGCGAGCGGGTCACGCTCAAGCTTGTCGCGAAGTACGCGGACGCGAACAACGTCGGCGGCGGGCTCGAGACCGTGAAGCGCAAGGAGGCGCTCCTGCTCGAGCACTGCGAGACCGTCGGGCGCGACCCGGCCGAGATCGAGCGCACGAGCGGGATCGGTGCCGTGATCATCCGCGACTCTCGCGAGGAGGCCGTCCGCGTCCAGAAGGCCATCTTCGAGCGCAACGGCCACGCCGACCTGTGGACCGACCAGCCGGTCGGCACGCCCGAGGACGTCGCGGAGCGCCTGCTCCCCTACCTCGACATCGGCTACCGCCACCTCATCGCGGGCTTCCCGTCGCCGCACGACGAGGAGTCGATGACCCGCTTCGCGACCGAGGTCCGGCCGGTCCTGGAGCGCGCCGGGTAGGTCGCCTCAGATCCTGAGCGACATCTTGGCGCGGTGGCGCGCCGCCTTGGCCCGGTTGCCGCAGGTCGCCATGTCGCACCAGCGGCGCCGGCCGGTGCGCGAGGTGTCGTAGAAGATCCACTGGCACGTGTCGTTGTCGCAGATCCGGAAGCGGTCCGGATGACCGCTGGTCAGCTCGGTCACCATCGCCTCGGACAGGCGCGCCAGGGCGTCGTCGACCGGGTCGCCGACATGACGATGATCGACGCTGACGCCATCGGGTGACGCTGCGAGCTCGATGACCTGGCGCGCATGGAGCGCCCGGTTGATCGTCGACGAGCGCGTCCTTGCGCGCCGCGCGGTGCTCGACGACCGAGTCGGCGACCTCACGCAGGGCGTCACGGACGGTGTGCACCCGATCCAGGTCGCGGGCCGCCACGCGCGGGCGGGAGGAGGCCCCTCGGCGTGCCTTGTCCGCGCCTTCCTGGTGGATGAGGCCGCGATCGGCGAACCAGGTCAGGGCGCTGTCGAGGGTCGTCAGCTTCTCGCGTGGGAAACCATCGTCATGGTCGAGGGTGTTCAGGAAGTCGAAGGTGGTCTCCACGCTGACGTCGTGGGCGTGACCCATATCGGGGGCGTGCAGTGCGGTCTTGGCTGGCATCGTGTAACCACTTTAGACCACTTGACAGGTTACGCGCAAGAGGCTAATCTACGAGTAACCGATAAAGAACTCTTAAGCGGTTATCGGCGCAGCAAGAAGGAGGCCCGAAGTGGAGCCCATCGTCATCATCGTCGGCCTCATCGCAGCCCTTGCGATGTTCGATCTCGCGGCCCTTGGCCGGGGCGTCGATTCCCGCGACAGCCTGCCGGACGACCACCGCCGCTAAGGCGGACTCGTCACGCCGCTCACCGCATACCCCAGGAGCGAAACAATGCATCCCATCACCTTCCTCGCCCTCGATCTCGCGAACGGAACGCGCCCGTGACCTCGAACTCCACCGGCGAGTCATGCTCGCCCAGAGCGACCGGCCGGTCCGGCCGTCGTGGCCGCGCCGCAACCTCGCGAACGCCTTCGCGATCGTGAGCCGCGGATCGGCCGCCGCCGCCCGCCGACTCGACTCGTACGTCGCCGATGACCTCGGTCGGACGCTCGCCTCGACCAAGTAGCCCGCGCGCCATGCGCGAGAAACGCCAACCCACCGACGGTGGATGAGACCCAGACAGTCTCGTCCACCGTCTCTTTGTGTCCGGGCCGGCCTCAGCCGATGGTGAGGCTCACCTCGTCCATCGAGCCCTTGAGCCAGTCGCCGCCCTCGGCCTGCGCGCCGATGCTGATCGGCTGATCGTTCGCGATGGTGCCGATCGTCCGGGTCGTCTGCCAGACCCGGCCATCCACGGTCAGCCGCACCGTCGTCGCGTGCTTCTCGCACGTGATCGTGTGCCAGGCGCCGTCGGCCAGATTCGGACCCGCGGTCTTCTGCCAGTCGCGCGCCGAGCCGCGCAGGTAGCAACGGGCGACACTGGCGCCATTCTTCTTCACGATCTCGACCTTCCAGTCGCCGCCCGGCGTCGACTGGCGGCCCTTCCGGATCAGGTCGTAGTCGTCGGCCGGGGCGCTCGTGAAGGCCACGTGGACCGAGACCACCAGATCCTTGGACCCCGCATCGAGGCCGCTTGCGTCAGGCACGATGACCCGCGACGACGTGCCGTTGAACCCGTAGCCCTTGGTCCCGCCGAACCCGGCGACGCCCTTCTGGATGTGCTCGTGCTGGCCGTTGAACCCGTGACCTGAGCTGTCGGTCATGGTCGAGCCCGACGTCTCGTCCATGTGCCACAGGGCGGCCGGCGACGCGGCCAGTGCGTTCCCGGCGGATGCGAGCAGTAACAGCGCGGACGAGACGACGGAGAAGCGTCGGATACGCGACATCGGGGGCACCTCTGGGGAGGTCGGTGATGATCGCCGTCACCCTACTCCGGTCCCGTGACGCCTGCGTTGCAGCCGGCGGCCGCCCGGCCCGTATCCTTTTCCGACGATGGCCACCCGCCCGGAGCCGAGCACCGCCGACCCGCTCGCACGCGCCTCCGCGACCAAGATCGCCGATTCCGTGCGCGCCTGGCTCGACGGGCTGGATCCCGCGCAGCGCGCCCGGGCGAGCTTCCCATTCGAGACCGACGAGCGGTTCGCCTGGGCCTATACGCCGGGTGACCGGAACGGCCTGCCGATCGCGGCGATGTCCGCGGCTCAACGTGAGGGGGCGATGGCCGCCTTGGGAATGGCGCTTAGTTCACGGGGCGCCCGCGAGGTCCGTGCCGTCATCGCCCTCGAGGAGGTGCTCGGTCAGATCGAGCGCGAGGCCGGCTGGCTCGATGCGCCGCGGCGGGATCCGGAGCTGTACTGGTTCTCGGTCTTCGGGGAGCCCGGTGGCCGCGAGCCGTGGGCCTTGCAGGTCAACGGACACCACGTCTTGATCGCACTGACCGTGGCGGACGGCGAGGTGATCGGGAGCGCGCCCTCATTCCTGGGCGCGAACCCGGCCACGATCCCGATCGGGCCTCGCGCAGGCGAGCGGACGATCAATGGCGAGGAGACGCTGGCGAGGGCATTGCTCGCGAGCCTGTCGGGCGAGCAACGCGCGGTCGCGGTCGTCGATCCCGTGGCGCCGCCCGACATCCGGAGCGGCAACGGTCGCCGAGCCTTGCTGCGCGGTGTCCCGGACGGCATCGCGTACGAGCGTCTCGCGGCGGCTCAACGCGAGGGCCTCGAAGGGCTCATCCGCCACTACCTCGAGCGGGCGCGATCCGACATCGCCGGGGTCGAGTGGGCGCGCATCCGCTCCGCTGGGCTGCCGCCAGTCACGTTCGCGTGGGCCGGACCGGACACACCCGGCCGCGGCCACTACTACGCGATCCGCGGCCCGGCCTTCCTCATCGAGTACGACAACACGCAGAACGGCGCGAACCACATCCACTCGGTCTGGCGCGACCTGACGAACGATTGGGGCGAGGATCGTCTGGCGGCCCACTACCGGGCAGCGCACAAGACCGCGGACGGTCCGCCCGACCTCCGCGAAACCTAGGCGGGCGTCTCCGCGGTCGAGCCGTCGCTCGTGTCAGTGGCCGGGGCCTCGTCGATCTCCTCGAGATGCAGCCGCGTCATCGCGTCCTGCATCTGCTCGACCCAGCCGCCGTGCTCCGCCTGCATGACCCGCTCCGAGCGCTCGACGAGCCGATCAAGGCTCCGCCGTAGGACCTGCTGGTCCGGAGGGAGCGCCGTCCACGAGGCCCGGATGCCCTCGAGGGTCGTCGCCGCCTGGTTGTAGAGCATGATCGACGCCTCGAGCTGCATCGCCTCGAGATAGGTGGTCAAGGCCCCGACGACGGCCACGGTCACCGCGACCCACAGCTGGAAGCCGGCCGCCGCGAGGACCGTGCCGAGGCCGCCGAACCCGAGCATCACCCAGCGCAGGCCAAGCACCAGGCGCTCGCGGTCATGCACGTTCTTCCGGTAGTACCTGACCTGGTCGTCGATCCGGAAGCGGATGTACTCGGCCGCTCCGAGCGGGCGCGTCCGGTCATCCTTTTCGGGGTCCATCGTGGCCACGGGATCGTCGTCCGGACGGGCGGTGTCGATCGCCGAGAGGTTGACGTCGGTGAGCATCAGGGCGTTCATCGTCGACCCGACCGCGGCGGCCAGCTTCACCTCGCGCGACGTCCGGCGGGTCTCCTCCGGCGCGTACAGGCCCGTCCGGGCGCGGTAACGATAGGTCTCACGTTTGATGCCTTCCGCCGCCCCCCGGAGCAGGACCCAACGGCCGCCGGGTCGCAGGCGAGCCGCGCCCGCGACGAGGACGCCGACCGCGATCGGGATCAAGACGATGCCGAATTGCACGACCTGGTCGGCAAACGTGCCTTCGACCATGATCTTCGCGTTCCGGAGCTCGGCTTGGAGCACGATCAGGATCGTCGCGAGAAGGCCAAGCCCGAGGATCGCCCGCTGGTACCAGCCGAACGCGCGCCTCTGCTCTCGCGCGGTGCGTGCCAGGATCCGGTACTGGCGCGTGGCCGTCCGCAGCGTCTCGTCCGGCTGGAGACGTCGCACGAGGATGCGTTCGAGCAGGGCGGGCTCGACGTCGGCCGCGACGACCGTGAGGTCGATGTCAGCCAGGATCGCGGTCAGGTTGAGATCGGTCTTCTTTGGTGGGCTGTTCGCGTCGCGCGCCGCCGCGGCGGCGGCCAGGTCGTCGGCGATGCCGCCGGTCCCGGCGAGCGCGATGACCGGGATGCCACGGCGGACGGCCGAGGCGACCTCGCGCAGCGTCCCCGCGCCGCCGCCCGCCACGAGCGCTACCGTCCGCGACGGGTCGGCGATGGCCTCGACGAGCTCGAACAGCAGCGGCGTCTCGCCGCCCCACGCATCGCTGTCGGCCAGGACGAAATGCGTGTGGTGTGGCTCAAGGGAGGTGGCTCCGGACATGCCGGAGCGGGTGTCGTCCTTCCAGGTCACGCGCCTAGCGGGCGCCACGCCGAGCACGGTCACCTGGACGTGCGCGGCGGCGATGGCCCCGCCGACGATCGCCATGATGCCCGCGTCCGTGCCGCCGTCGACCACCAGCGGCCCCACGGTCTCGACCGCAGGGACGACGCCTGCGTCGACGAGAGCCCGAACGCCGGATTCGGCGGCCTTCGAGATCCCGTCGGCCCCACCGATGACCAGCAGAACGGGTCGTGGGCCAGCGAGACCCAGGGCCGATGTCATCGAGGCGACCGGCGTCCGGGCGCGCGCCAGGACCATCAGCGCCCGGTTCCCGCCCGGGAAGGTTGATCTCGGTCGCCTGATCGTCGCGGGCCGCGTCGGTCATGCCCGTCATGGTGCACCGCAGCGATCAGGAATATCAGCCCCAGCGTCGCCGAAGAACTCCAGTTCCTCGAGGGCCCCGAGGGTGCGGCCACCGAGGATGTCGCAGGCGGCCTTGACCCACGCCTCGGGTCGCATATCCCAGCGTCGCACGCCCTCGGAATCGTCGGAGATGAAGAGTTGGCGGTCGCCCGTTCCGAACGCCAGCACGGGCTCCCGGCCAACCGGGATCGGGTCACCGACACGCTCGCCTGTGTCCTGGTTCCAGAGGATGACGTGCTCATCTTCGCCGGACGATGCGAGCCAGTGGCCATCCGGGCTGATGGACAGCGTGTTGATCCGATCCGTGTGGCCGCCGTGGAACCGAGGGGCGGTCAGGCTGCCATCGGAGCCGATGGTCCACACGATGACCTGCCGATCGTCGCCGCCGCTGACAAGGGTCTTGCCGTCAGGGCCAACCTCGAGGGTGTTGATCTCGATGCCGTGCTTCTCCGACTGCGCCACCTCTCGCGGAGTCCCATTCGTGTCGACGACGTGGATCGTCCCGTCCTTCGCGCCCGCGAAGAGCCAGTTTCCGCGACTTGCCAGAGACAGGATCGGGCTGCCGAGATCCACAGCCGTCGAGGCACCGGACGGTGCGACGACGGTGACCGCCCCCGAGTGGTCAGCGATCGCGAGGTCGCCCGAGTCGAGCATGGCGATCGCCGCGACCGGACCCGCCACCGTGGTGACCGTCGCGAGGCCGTCGACGGGGCCCGCCGTCCGCAGGACCTCGCCCGTCGAGAGGCCGATGGCCCAACCGTTGGCGCCCGGGGCTATCGCTGTCACCGGGTCGGTCACGCGGTGGCCGAGGATCGCACCGGTCACCCCGTCGAGCTGCCACACGCCATCAGGCCCTCCGGCGATGAGGGGCCCGGACGGGAGGACACGGAGCCGATCGATCCGCGCGTCGGCGAACACACGGCCACCGAGGGCGGGCGTCCCGATGAGGTCCCACGTGACGAGGCGGCCGCTCTCATCGACGGTGACGGCGCCAGTCGGCGTGGCAGCGATGTCCAGGGCGTGGGCGTCCGTGTCGTTGTCGTCGAACGGGTTGTCCTCCGGCAGGGAGGTGGCCGAAGCACCGACCGTGAACTTGTCGTCAAACCCGACGACGCGAAGGTCCCCATAGATGGACCCCACGATCCAGGCGTTCAGGTCGGTCGAGAAGCGGAGCTTGCCGCCATCGACGTCATTGGCAAAGACCGGGAACTGGCGCGGAGGCGAACCTGGCAGAGACGCATCCCAGATGAAGAGGTCGCCGGAATCGGACGTCGCGCCAAGACGGTCGTTGTCGCCGAACGCGATCGCCCGCACCGTGCTTGTATCGTCGGTGGACCACGTGTCGAGCGCGTCGCTCACTGGATCCCAGATGGCGGCGCCGCCCTCCGTGCCGATGGCGATGCGCCCATCGGCGATGTCGATGTCCCCGACCACGCCCTCCAGACGATCGAGCGACGGCCCGCGGCAGTCCGACGTCGAGACGACCTGCACCAGGCGGCGCTCGGGCGTGTCAACCACCGCGACGACGAAGTCGTTCGCCGGAGAGACAGCGATCGTCTGGATGTCGCCGGGAACGAGGCACGACAGGCGTGGGCCCTCCTCCGGCCACGAAACGATGTTGATCTGGTCGGGCTGGTCCTTGATGTCATAGCCGATCGCGACCGTGGACCCGTCACTCGAGATACCCGAGTGGCTGGGTGGGCCCGCGGTCGCGGCCACCCGGCTGTTGGCCTCCACGTCCCAGAGCTGGACCACGTTCGAGAAGGAGATGACGGCTCGCGACCCGTCCGCGCTGAGCGCCGCCGAGTCGGGGTGTCCTCCTGGCGGACCCCCGAAGCGGCGCGGCCCCGGACCCTGCGACAGACCGACGAGGGGCATGGCCTGGAAGCGCGGATCAGAGCTCTTGGCTCGGGCCTCGAGCGCCAGCAGGAGCCCGAGATCGAGCCGCGTCCCGAAATTCGCCCGCGCGTCCGCGGCCAGCCGCGAGGCTTCGGCATCGTTGCGTGCCTGGACCGCCTGGAACGCCACGACCCCGACCGCCAGGACCACGGCGGCAAGCCCGACCATCGCCACCCTCGCGATCCTGCCCCGCTGTCGTTGCCTCTTCGCCTGGTCGAGGTACGCCCTGATCTCCGGCGTCACCTCGTCGGCGTTGTCGCGCGACCACTCAAGGGCCAGATCGAGCCGTCCGCCCGCAAGCGCGACCTGTCCTCGTTTCGAGCCGGCCCACTCCTCCGCGTCGTGACGCAGCCAGGTCCTGATCCGGAGGGCGTCGAGCCGAGAGTCGATCGCCGCCTTCAGCGCCGTCCAGGCCCGGAAGACCGCCTCGTGGACCGCCATCAGGACTTCCTGCGCCGCGGGAGGCTGACCGGTGCCAGGCGTCGGTGGCGCGTCCGCCGGCACCGGGATCGCCCGGCGATCGCGCGTCACGAGCCGGTAGTCCTCTAGGATCCCGAAGATCGCCGCGACGTCGGCGGGCAGACCATCCGCGACGAGTTGG
The DNA here is from genome assembly GCA_963767165.1 of uncultured Chloroflexia bacterium. Lineage (GTDB taxonomy): Bacteria > Chloroflexota > Limnocylindria > Limnocylindrales > CSP1-4 > SPCO01. Next base: position 843,175 of record CAVYCV010000001.1, read on the forward strand.
GTCCGGACGGGCTGTCGCGATTCGTCGATGGCCACGAGCCGAAGGTACGAATCCACGACGTCCGCCTCGAAGCGTCCGACCTTGGCCTGGACATCGGCGACCGCCGCCTGCGCCCGGCGCTCGATGACCCGGCTGACCGGCCCGACGGCCTCGTACTCCGTCGGCGTGATGACCGCCGGATTCGTCCGGGAGTGGTTCTTGGTCAGCTCCTGGAGCAAGGCCGCGAGGAGCGGCAGGGCCTCACCCTGGACGGTGTCGTCGAGGATCTGCTCGACGAGCGTGTCCGGTTCGATGCGGATCCCGGCGAGCTGGGCGGGTCCCAGGATGACCTCGCGCAACGCGGCGCGGTCGAGCGGGCGGATCTGGACGGGGTCGCCCGGCGTGAGCGCCCCGATCTCGGGGTCGCGCATCCACGCGTCGAGCGACGCGCTCCGGAGGACGACGATGACGGCCAGCCGGTCGGCGTCGATGGCCTGGAGCCGCTTGACGAGCTCGACCGCCCGGGCTCGGTTCGCGGGCAGGACGAGGTCCTCGGCCTGGTCGATGACGAGGACGACCCGCCCGTCATCGGTGGTCGCCGCCAGTCGTTCGACGGCGAGCGCGAACGCCGCCGGGTCGTCGAGCAGACGCTGGGCGTCGCTCTTGGGGTCCGCCCGCTCCAGCTCGAGCGCGACGGACCGCAGGGCGTCGTCGCCGGGATCGACGACCGGCAGGACCGTGTTCCGCGGCCGCCGCTTCAGCCCCGGCACGACGCCGGCCCGGACCAGCGACGACTTGCCGCTCCCCGAGGGGCCGACGACCAGGACCGGGGCGGGCTTCGGTCGCTCGATCCGGTCGATGACGAGCTCGATGTCGTCGTCGCGCCCGAACAGGACGGCCGCGTACTTCTCGGTCAGCCTCTCCAGGCCCGGGTACGGGGAGACGTTGGGGTCCCAGCTCGCGCTGTCGCGCGGCCCGAGTCCCACCCGCCCGAGGTCCGCCACGAGCTTGTCGACGAGCGCCTCGACGTCGCGGATCGGGCCGATCGACTGGGTCGCGGCGAGGACCGGGTGGACCGGCTCCATCCGCGTGCTGATCTGGACGACGTGCTTGCGCCGGGCGACCGCGATCGCCAGTTCCGTGTGGCACCAGCGCGATTCCAGCGACGCCGGCGTCGCGAGGAAGACCACGATGCGGAACCGTTCGAGGTTGAGGAACAGCTCCTCCGCCCACTTCGTCCCGCCGGGGATCCCCTCGTCGCGGTCCTTGTCACGGAAGACGTCGTAGCCGCGGGCCTCGAGCAGCTCCTGGACGCGCGTTGCGAGCTTGACGTCCTTTGACGAGTAGCTCAGGAAGACCGAACTCATCGGCGAGCCGGCTCGCTCAGGGCACGACGTGGATCGTGAAGTCGTCCTTGAACTTGCCGCCCTGGTAGTCCGGCGGCGCGGCCTGCGCGGTCATGCGGCAATCGTATGGGACCCCGGTGGCCTGCAACTTGACGTGCCCCATGTACAGCTTCGTGCCGGCGGGACCCGGATCGGGCGTCGTCGGGAGCGCCTCGCACTCGAAGTCCTCGCTCGAGACGAAGATCCCGAAGGCGTCGCCCGAGTTCTCGCGGACCCGGAAGTCCACGACGTCGCCGTCACTCGATAGGTCGACGTTGATGACCTCCTGGGCATTCACGTCGAACGCGGCGAGCCCGATCTTGATCTTCCGCGAGACGGACTTCGGCGCGTCGTAGTTCTCGCTGGCTGTGCCGCTGACCTTGACCACGCAGGTGGCCGGGATCTGTGGGAAGTTCGTGGCGGTCGGCGTCGGGTCGAAGACCAGCGCGCCGTTGCCATCGACCTTGCAGAACTCGTCGTTGTTGCCGCCGGCCGCGCCGTGATCGACGACGATCGTGAGCGGGATCTTGGGAACCGAGGTGACCTTCAGCGGGTACTTGAACGGCCGGGCGAACCTGGTCGTGGCGTCGCTGAACTTGATGACCGGATGGGCCTTGGTGACGTCGAACACCTGGGATGCCGTGGCCAGGGGGTTGGTCTCCGGGGCGTCGGCGATGATCGTGCACGAGCCGAGCGCGTCCGCCTTGGCCTTGCCCGTGGTCGGGTCGATGCTGCAGCTTCCCTCGGCGCTGTAGGTGATGTCGCTGCCGTCGGTCGCCTCCGCCTTGACGATGAAGGTGGCTCCCCAGGTCGCCTCGGGGATCGGCGTGAGGAACGACACGGAGACCGCGCCACCGGACGGCGGCGCCGAGGGCGATTCGGACGCGGTCGCGGAGCCGGATGGCGTCGCTGATGCGCTCGCGAAGGCGCTCGGCGAGGCGGACGGTGTGCCGGACGAGCAGCCCCACACGCTGACGCTCAGCGTCACGAGCAGCGAGACGACGACGAGGGTTCGCGTGGCATGTCTGGTCATCGAAGGCTCGACCTCCTCACGGCAAAGTATCCCTGCCGTGTCTCGGCGCCGTCGCGCCTTCGCAACGCCACGCCGAATAAGTCGCAGCTAAGGGGTCGTCGCTACCGTCCGAGTAGACGTCTCGCCGCGTCGGTAGTGCCCCCGAGGTGGCGAGACGTCGCATTCGTGTGCCGGCGTCCACCTGCCGAATGTATCCCGCCGGGGAAGGCCATGCGTGGACCCGAACCCGATGCCGTGGCGGACCATCGATGCGTCGTCGACGGCCGCCTCGGCGACAGATGAGCCGTCCCGAACTGAGCCGTCGCCCCGTGTCGCGCGCGGAGCCGCGGCCGCGCTCGGCGTCGCGGGCTTGCTCGCGGTCGCGGCATTCGTCCTTGCGTTCGGATCGGGTGCCGCGGGCGCCGTCTCGGTGGCCGGCGGCGCGCCGCTCGACGGTTCGACGCGCGAGCCGGTCGCCAGCGCCGGGGCCACGGGCGACTCGCTTGGGCCGGGTGCGTCCACGCGGGTCGTGGTCGAGATCGTCGGAGCGATCACCCATCCGGGCGTCTACGAGCTGCCATCGAGCTCGCGCGTGGGCGACCTCGTCGATGCCGCGGGTGGGTACAGCCCGCGGGTCGACACGGAGCGTGCTGCGCAGGCCCTGAACCTGGCGGCGGTCCTGTCCGATGGCGACCAGGTCCGCGTCCCGTCACGGGATGACACCGAGCCAGCGCCTGCGCGGAGTTCGGGGAGTGGCGGGGGCCAACCTGGGACTTCCGGCGCCGGAGCGCCGGTCGATCTCAATCGCGCCACAGAGTCGGAACTCGATGCGCTGCCCGGGATCGGGCCGGTCACGGCGGGCAAGATCATCGCGGCGCGCGAGGAGACGCCGTTCACCTCGGTCGACGACCTGCGGACTCGCAAGCTCGTCGGCGAGAAGACGTTCGAGCAGCTCAAGCCGCTGGTGACGGTTCGCTGACGTGCCTCGCAGCGGCTGGCTGGCGGTCGGGGCGATCACGGCCGCCTGGGCGATCCCCGTCATCGGCTGGTCGGCCGGCGTCGCGGCCGTGCTCTTCGGATGTTGCGGCCTCTTGGTGGCGTGGTGGTGGTCGTCGCTCGTGGCAACCCGATCCGGGGTCGTCGTCCTCGTCGGATCATCGCTCCTGTTGGTGCGTCTCGCGCTTGGGACGTCCGCGGCGCCGGGCGGTGACGTCGTGCCCGACGGCCGCGGGCCGTGGACGTTCGAGGTCGAAGCCGTCGGCGCGGCTCGTGCCGGCCAGCAGACCGCCACGCTGCGATCAAGTGACGGCGAGCCGCTGTTCCGCGTCGCGGCCACGCTCCCGGCCTATCCCGAGATCATCCCCGGCGACCACCTGACGATCGAGGGGGCGATCCGCCCGCGACCCGACTCGCCATACGGCGACTACCTCGAACGGATCGGGGCGATCGGCACGCTGACGGCACGCTCGATGAACGTGGAGCGCCCTCCGCCCGACGCGTCGCATGCGATCGAAGCCGCGCGACAGGCCGCAGCCTCGGCACTCGCCGCCGTGCTGCCCGAACCAGAAGCCGGGCTCGCAGCCGGCATCCTCATCGGCCTCCGCGACCGCGTGGACCGCGATCTCGCCGCCGCCTTCACGACCGGCGGCGTCAGCCACGTGGTGGCGATCTCGGGCTGGAACATCGCGATCGTCGCGGCGGCGATCGCGGCGATGGCCGGCCGGATGCGCCGACGTCGTCGATCGATCCTGACGATGGTCGCGATCGTCGCCTACGTCGCCTTCGCCGGCGCATCGGCATCGGTCGTGCGGGCCGGGGCGATGGCCGGCGTCGTGCTGCTTGCGCGCGAATCCGGGCGAGCCGGGCGCGCGGCAGCGGCTCTGGCGTGGGCCGCGGTCATCCTGCTCATCGCGGATCCGGGACTCATCCGCGACGCCGGCTTCCAGTTGTCCGCGCTGGCGACCGCGGGCCTCATCGCCTGGGCGACGCCCCTGACGGCCTGGATCGACCGGATCGGTCACGGCCGCGTGCCCGGCTGGCTCGCCGAGAGCCTCGGGGTGTCGCTGGCGGCCCAGGCCGCGACCCTGCCGATCGTGCTGGCCTCGTTCGGCCGGCTCGCCATCCTGTCGCCGGTCGTCAACCTCCTGGTCGTTCCGCTCGTGGCTCCCGCGATGGCGGCCGGACTTGTCGCGATGCTCGGCGGCTTCCTCGTGCTCGCCGGCGCGCCGCCGCTGATGGGGAGCGTCCTGGCGGCGCCGGGCTGGGTCTCGCTACGGATCATGGTCGCGATCGTCGATGAGATGGCCTCGCTGCCATTCGCGAGTGTGGCGCTGCCAGGCCCGATCGCGGGGATCACAGCGGTGGCGACCCTGATCGGCATCGCCGTCATCCACGTCCGCTGGCGAGGACGTCGCGCGTCCCCGAAGGCGACCGCGGAACCGCCGGTCTCCGTTCAGGCGCCCCGAACGAAGCGCCCCTCGGCCCGGCCATCTCGCGTCCCGAAGCTCGCGGCCCTGACTCTTGCGGTCACGGTCGTGGTGACGAGCGCCGTGATCGTCAGCCGGCCGGCCGGCGTCGCGCGCGTGACCGTGCTCGATGTCGGGCAGGGCGACGCGATCCTCGTCGAGGGCTCCCGCGGTGGGCGGCTCCTCATCGATGGCGGGCCGGACCCCGGCCGGCTCCTCGTCGTCCTCGATCAGCGGGTCCCGCCGTGGGACAGGCGGATCGATGCGGTGATCCTCACCCACCCGCACGAGGACCACGTCGCCGGCCTGGCGCGGCTTCTGGATCGGTACCAGGTCCGGCGGATCTTCGAGCCGGGCATGCGCGGACCCGGACCCGGTTACGCGGCCTGGCTGTCGCGGCTGGCGTCAACCGGCTCGCCGATGCGCCTTGGTCTCGCGGCGGGCGACCGACTCGCGGTCGACGACATCGATCTCCACGTCCTGTGGCCGATCCGGGGCAAGGTCCCGCTCAAGCCACCGGACGGCGGTACCGGGATCAACAACGTCTCGATCGTCCTGCTGGGAGCCGTCGGCGACTACCGGTTCCTCCTGGCAGGCGACGTCGAGCAGGCGATCGACCCATCGCTCCTGGCCGACAAGCTGCCGCGGCTCGACCTGCTCAAGGTCGCCCATCACGGGAGCCGGACGGCAACGACCCAGGCCTTCGTCGACGCGGTCCGGCCACGCATCGCGATCGCGTCGGCGGGCACGGGGAACCCCTACGGCCACCCGGCCCGCGCCACCCTGGAGCGGCTGTCCGCATCCGGTGCCCGGGTCTTTCGGACCGATCGCGACGGGACCGTGGCCGTGACGTTCGCGTCCCCGGGGCTCACGGTCCGGGCCGAAGGCGGCCGGGCGGTCCCGACGAGCTCGGTCCGACCGGCCGCCGTTCGACCGTCCTTCGCGTTCCTGTGTGGGATCCCCGCTGCGGGCCTCGTCGCCGATCCGCGCCCGCCCACGCCGATCGCGCCCGTCGCCGTCCGGCCGGGCGACACGCCGAGCGTGGGCTACCATCCTCCCGATGACGATCCCGGGGCGCGTGGACGCCGCCTCCCTCCTGCTGTCCCTGGATCCACCGGACTGGTTCGTTCGGCACGCACGCGCGGTCGCGGAGGTCGCGGCGTTCCTCGCGGCGAAGATCGAGGCCCGGGGGACGACGGTCGACCGGCATGTGGTCGAGGCCGCGGGGCTGCTCCACGACATCGACAAGATCGTTCCGGAGGGCGATCGCGCTCGCGCCCTCCCCCATGGCGACGGCTCGGCCGACTGGCTGACGCGGCAAGGCCACCCTGAGCTCGCACGCGCGGTGGCGGCCCACCCGGTGACCCGCCTGCTCGATGGCGAGACGTACAAGCGCTGGTCGTCGTTCGCGAGCCGCGAGGAGCGGATCGTCGCCTACGCCGACAAGAGGGCGGGCCAGCGCCTCGAGTCGATGGAGGCCCGGTTCGACGCCTGGCGCCAGCGCTACCCGCGCGTCTCGATCGCCGAGGGCGAGGACGCGGGCTGGGAAGACGACGCCCTCAAGGCCGTGCGGCGGCGAGCGGATCGACTCGAGGCCGACGTCTGCCGGGCCGCCGGGATCGAGCCGGCCGACGTCGGGCAGCTGCGCTGGACGGCCGCGGCGCTGAAGGCCGCGCGGGAGGCGGCCGCGACATGACCACGTCGCCGCTGCTCTACATCTGGGGTGACGACGACCTGAGCCTCGGGCGGACGGTCGACCGGTTCGCGAAGGCGCTGGCGACGGAGGGAGGAACGCCGCTCGAGCGCTGGGAGGTGCGTGGCGAGCTGGCCAACGCGGTCGCGCAGTTGGCCGCGCTGCACGAGCGGATCGCGACGCCGGTCATGTTCGGGGGCGGGACGCTCGCGGTCGTGTCCAACACAGGCGCGCTGATGCGCACGACGGTCGGCCGAGACGCGATGCTCGAGGCCGTGGGCCTGCTGGCGCCAGGCAATGCGCTGGTCATCGTGGACGAGACGAAGTCGGGCGCGAAGAAGCCGACGCAGAAGCGCCTGTTCGACGCGATGGAGGCCGCCGGTGGCTCGGTCAGGAACGTCCAGTCGCCCAAGGGCAACGGCCTCGCCGGCTGGATCGAGCGCGAGGCACGCGAGCGGAACCTGAAGCTGGCGCCGGGTGCGGCGCAGGAGATCGCCCAGCGCGTCGGCGGCTTCGTCCAGGAGAACGACGCCACGCGCCAGTTCCAGACCCGCAACGCCTCGATGGAGCTCGACAAGCTCGCCCTCTATCGCGACACGGAGCCGATCTCGATCGAGGACGTCCGGGCCCTCGTCCCCGAGGCGCTGCCCGGCTCGATCTGGGGGTTCGTCGACGCGGTCGGCGAGCGCAGGACCGGGCCGGCAGTGGCGCTCCTCGAGCGCCTGCTCGCCTCGACCGCCGAACCGGTGCTCGTCGTCGTCCTTCACCGGCGCGTGCGCGAGCTGCTGGAGCTGGGCGACCGGCTGGCGGGTGGCGCGAACCTCGCCATCGCGGCCAAGGCCATGGGCATGAAGGGGGGCGAATACCGGGCGAGCCTGATCGCGGCTCAGGCACGCAACTGGACGACGACCGAGCTGGCCGACGCGCTCGACGGGCTCGTCGAACTCGATGCGCTGGTCAAGGGCGCGCCCGGCACGTCGGCCGACGCGGCACAACGCCGACTGGCGTTCACGCTCTGGGTGATGGACCACACGACGCGCCGCGTGCAGCGCACGGCCTAGGAGTGTTGGCTCAGCGCCAACGATTCCGGGTCGAGTGGTCGCCCTCCGATCGCACAGCCGTCACTCGGCGCCCATTGGTGGCTACGAGCCAGCGACAGGTGCGTTGCGAGTGCGCGGAGGGGTCGAGCGGTCGAAATCGTTGGCTGTCAGCCAGCGGGTCCGCGCGAGGGCTCGGGGCTCGGGCCGCCCGACAGCGGCGGAGCGGAACGCCGTCAGTCGGCGGCGGACCAGGCCTGTTCCTGGACGACGAGGTCGCTCTCGATCGCGAAGACGCAGCGGCCCTCGCCGAGATCGAGCAGCTCGATCAGGTCGGGATCGATGTAGAGCTGGGAGCAGTCCTCGCACAGGCCGCCGGGGATGCCGAAGCACAGGCGCTCACTCCGGTCGGGCAACCGGAAGGTCGTGTCGAACCGGGTCGAGATGAGCCGTCGAGCGCAAGCTGGGCAACGTTCGCGGAGGGAGGACATGAGCGGACTGTAGGAGTCCCCGCGTACCTGTCGGCATGACCCGACGGTACCCCCACCCAGGAGGCAGAAGGCCCCCTCGCTTTCCGCGATTCACTGCACCCGGAGGATGGTCTTCGCCTCGGCCCAGTGCTTCTCCAAGCCGTAGTAGTCACGCTCCGGCGGCGTGAAGATGTGCACGATGACCGATCCGAAGTCGAGCAGGACCCAGTGCGAGGCCGGCGTCCCCTCCCGCCCGATCGGTTTGACCTTCTCGTCGCGCAGGGCGCTGATGATGCCGTCGGCGATGGCGTCGAGCTGGCGCTCCGACCCGCCCGAGGCGATCACGAAGTAGTCCGCGATGGTCGTCAGGGGCGCCAGTTCGAGCAGGACGATGTCCGCGGCCTTCTTGTCCTCCGCGACTTCGACGATGCGCCGGGCGAGGTCCAGCGGCTGCCGCTCCGCCTTGGGCGCCTTGGTGCCGCGACGCGGCAGACCATCGGCACTCGGCACGGACGCGCGCTTGGTCTGGATCCCGGGGTCGGTCACGATCGATCATCCCTCCTGTCGGCTCGATAGAGTCCATGGTCGCCGATGTAGCCCGCGACCGCATCCGGCACCAGGTATCGCACCGATCGGCCGGCTGCCGCGCGCGTGCGCACCTCCGATGCCGACAGCCGCAGTCGAGGTCCGTCGAGGAACACGACCCGTGCCGGCGTCTCCGGGAAGTGCTCGGCGAGGAAGCCGGTGTCGGCGTCCGGATAGCCGTCGCGTGGCGCGACCACCAGCCGCGCGAGCTCGAGCACGCGCCGGGGCTCGTGCCAGGTCGGCAGCCCCACGAAGGCCTCGACCGAGAGGATCAGCGTCAGGTCGGCGTTCGTGGCCGCCAGGGCCTCGAGCGTGTCGGCCGTGTACGAGGGGCCGGGTCGGTCGATCTCGATCCGGCTAGTCGCGAAGGCCGGGTTGCCGGCGATCGCGAGTTCGACCATCGCGAGCCGGTGGACCGCGTCGGTGACCTGCTGACCGCGCTTGTGCGGCGGCTCCCGGACCGGGATGAACACCACCCGCTCCAGGCCCAGGGCGTCGCGCGCCGCCTCGGCGACCGCGAGGTGGGCGAGGTGGATGGGGTCGAACGTGCCCCCGAAGATGCCCACGCTGCCGGGCACGACCGGGGCCGGGCCGTCCGCGGCGCTCAACGGCCCTCCCAGGGCTGTGCCTCCCATTCGAGCTCGGTGGCGCCGATCCGGACCGTGTCGCCCGGCGCGATGCCGGCCCGGCGCAGCTCGTCGTCGATGCCGAGACGCGCGAGGTCGCGCTGGAAGCGCTCCGCCGACTCCTCGACGTCGAAGTTCGTCTGGGCGGCGGCACGCTCGATGCGGGCACCGCGGACGCGGAAGACGCCGGCCTCGAGGCGCTCGACGACGAAGCCATCGGTCATCGCCTCGATGCGATGCACGACGACGCCCGTCGGCTCGGGCGGGCCGGCGAGCTCGGTGGCGTCGGGCAGGAGATCGGCGAGGCGGGCACGCACGGCGTCCAGCCCCTCCCCTGCCGCGGCCGAGATGGCGAGGACCGTCAGGCCCTCTTTCTCGCGGGCCTTCCTGAACGCCGGCCACGCGTCCTGGGCGGCGGGCACGTCGATCTTGTTGAACGCGACAAGCATCGGTTTCTCGAGCAGCGCGGGGTCGTGGGCCGTGAGCTCCTCACGGATGACCTCGTGATCCCACTCCGGGTCGCGCGACGAGCCGTCCACGATGTGGACCAGGATCCGGGTTCGTTCGACATGGCGCAGGAAGGCATGTCCGAGGCCCAGACCGGCGCTGGCGCCCTCGATCAGGCCGGGCACGTCCGCGATCGTCGGCCGCCGTTCGTCCTCGTCGCCGAGGTCCATGACGCCGAGGTTCGGCTCGAGGGTCGTGAACGGGTAGTCGGCGATCTTGGGCTGGGCCGCGGTGAGCGCCGCGAGAAGGGTCGACTTGCCGGCATTCGGCAGCCCGACCAGCCCGACGTCGGCGATGAGCCGGAGTTCGAGACGGAGGGCGGCCTCCGTCCCGGGCTCGCCCTTCTGGGCGTGCCTGGGCGCCTGGTGGGTCGAGGTCTTGAAGTGCGTGTTGCCGAGGCCGCCCCTGCCGCCTCGCGCGACCATCGCCCGCTGGCCGACCGCGACGAGGTCCGCGATGAGCTCGCCGGTCTCGTCGTCGTAGACGCCCGTGCCGGGTGGGACGGTCAGCTCCAGGTCGTCACCGGCCTTGCCATGGCGACGCGAACCTTCGCCGCGCCCGCCCGAGGTCGCCTTGAAATGGCGCTTGGCCTGGAAGTCGCGGAGCGTGGTCTGGCCGGCGTCCACGACCAGGTAGACGGAACCGCCCCGGCCGCCGTCACCGCCATCAGGGCCGCCGCGCGGGACGTGCGCCTCGCGTCGGAAGGTCGCGGCCCCATCTCCGCCGTCGCCGGCACGGGCCCAGATCTTGACGCGGTCGAGGAACATCGCGGGCATTCTCGCACGGGGCACGCCGGCTCCCGCCGACGGCCGTGGCGCGGGATTGGCCTAGAGGTAGCCGAGCGGGTTGACCCGGGTGCCGCCGTCCCAGACGGGGCCGCGCCAGACCTCGAAGTGGAGGTGCGGGCCCGTGGCATTGCCCGACTGGCCGACCCGGCCCACCTGCTGGCCACGTCCGACGTGCTGGCCACGCCCGACGGTCACCGCCGACATGTGGTTGTACGTCGTGTACAGCCCTGAGCCGTGGGCGATCCAGACCTGGTAGCCGCCGCCGTTGCTCTTCCAGCCGGCCCAGATGACCGTCCCGCTCCCACCGGCGCGGACGTGCGTCCCGTAGTCGGCGGCGATGTCGATGGCGTAGTGGCCGTAATGGAAGTACTGGCTGATGTAGGCGCCGCCGCCCGCGACCGGGAAGAGGAACCGGCCGCCGGTGTACCTGGTGGGCGGCCGGCTGGAGCCGCCGCCTGTGGTACGCGCATGGCTGACGGGCGCGTGCTTCGCCGGCTTGGGCACGGGGATCGGCTTGCCCTTGGCGCCGGGCACCACCAGGACCTGGCCGACCACGAGGTTCGGGTCCGTGAGGTCGTTGGTCTCGACGATGTCGGCCTTGTCGACCTTGTACTTCGCGGCGATCGTGTCGAGCGTGTCGTTGGCGGTCACCGTTAGGACCAACCCGCTCAGCGGCGGGATCGTCAGGACCTGGCCGAGGTGGAGCTCGTCCTTGGAGTCGAGATCGTTGGCCCACCACAACGTCATCATCGAGACGTTGAACTTGTCGGCGATGCCGGTGAGCGTGTCGCCGGACTTGACCTTGTAGGTCCGCAGCAGGTCCGCGCCGTCCTCGACGGTGGTGTCGACCGCGACCGGCTTGAGCAGTGTGCCGTCAGCGAGGAACGGGCCGCCGATCGCGGCGAGCGTCACGCCTGGCGTGGTCGTGCCGGTGTCGACGTTGCCCAGGAGGTCCGCCTCGCGCAGGTCGGCCGACGGGATCCGGGTGTAGATGATGTCGGAGCCGCCGCTGTACTCGTCGTACTGGTCGACCTGGGCGATCGAGTCCGATCGCTGGAGGCCGGCGGCGCCGCCGACCGCGATCCGGGGGCTGTCGCCATCGCCCGTCGTGCCGCCCACCGGCCCGCCCGAGCCGGGACTGCCGGCGGAGACGCTGATGACCGAGGCGCCGAGCACGATGCCCGCGACCGCCAATCCGACGACGCGATCAGGGCCGAGCCGGGTCAGGAGCCCGACGCGCTCACGACGAACCGCGTGGCTGGCCCGCGCGCGGTAGCGGGGCGTGGCCAGATGTGGGGATGAGAGCCTTGGGGTCGTCAAGCGGGGCGCCGCCAGTGGCGCACTCACGTGCAGACGAGCCGAGGTCGCGACCGAGTGGATCGAGCTGCGCGCCTGTCGTGCCGCAGCCAGGCTCCGAGTCAGGAGCACTTCCGCTGGATCGGACTCAAGGATCTGGGGCCGGCGCAGGCGTCCGATGACGCGCTGGAAGCCGACCGAAGCGTTCAGCAATACGGTCTCCTGGCGTGTGGACGGTCAGCCGACGCTGGGGAACGCGGACTGATTTGGGTCTCAGGCTAAACGGACCGTCCGAGGTCGCGGTATCGAGCTGGGGGTCTCTTTCGCGGCCGACGCCCGCGACTACGGGCTTACGACATCGTCCCGAAAGGTACCACGCACGTTGCAACCGTGACAAACCTGGCGTGCGTGCTGGAACCCCTTTTCACGCACGAATGGAGCGATCCGAACGTTACAGATGCGATTCGAAATCAGGCGTCGAGGCTCTTCGTCAGCGTCGAGAGGAATTCCGCGTTCGACTGCGTCTTCGAGAGCCGGTTGAGCAGGATCTCGATGCCCTCGTTGGCCCCGACCGCCGAGAGCATGCGGCGCATCGTCCAGACCATCTTGAGCGTGCCTTCCTCGAGCAGCAGCTCTTCGCGGCGGGTGCCGGAGCGCTGGACGTCGATCGAGGGGTAGATCCGCTTCTCGGCGAGCTTGCGATCGAGGATGAGCTCCGAATTGCCGGTGCCCTTGAACTCCTCGTAGATCACGTCGTCCATGCGCGAGCCGGTGTCGACGAGGCACGTGCCGATGATCGTGAGCGAGCCGCCCTCCTCGATGTTCCTGGCGGCACCGAAGAACCGCTTGGGCGGGTAGAGCGCGATCGGGTCGAGGCCGCCGGACAGCGTCCGACCGGACGGGGGCAGGGCCAGGTTGTAGGCGCGTGCGAGGCGCGTGATGGAGTCGAGCAGGATCACGACGTCGCGCCCGGTCTCGACCTGGCGCTTGGCGATCTCGAGCGCCATCTCCGCGACGTGCGTGTGGTTCTCGGTCGGCTCGTCGAAGGTCGAGCTGATGACCTCGCCCTTGACGCTCCGACGCATGTCGGTGACTTCCTCGGGCCGCTCGCCGATGAGCGCGACCATCAGCAGCATCTCGGGGTAGTTCGCGCTGATGCCGTTGGCGATCTGCTTGAGGAGCATCGTCTTGCCGGCCTTGGGCGGGCTCACGATGAGCGCGCGTTGGCCCTTGCCGAGCGGGTTGACGAGGTTGATGAGCCGCTGGCTCAGGTTCTTCGGGTCCGTCTCGAGGTTGATCAGGACGTCCGGGTGGACCGGAGTCAGGTCGCCGAAGACGGGTCGGCGGCGGGCGGTCTCGGTGTCGACGCCGTTGACGGAGTCGACCCGGAGCATGCCCCAGTACTTCTCTGCCTCGCGCGGGGCGCGGACGGCGCCGGCGACACGGTCGCCGATGCGGAGCCCGAACCGGCGGACCTGGCTGGAGCTGACGTAGACATCGTCGGGGCTGGGCAGCAGGCCGTGGCGGCGCATGAAGCCGAAGCCTTCATCGACGATGTCGAGGATGCCGCTCGCGTAGGCGTGGCCCGCGCGCTCGGTCTGGCGCTGCAGGATCTTGTCGACGAGGTCGTCCTTGCGCTCGCCGGTCTCGGCGTCGAGCTCGAGTTCCTTGGAGACCTGCTTGAGCTCGGCGACGCTCATCTCGCGGAGGTCGCTGACCTCGAGGTCGTTCCGCTCGCGGGCGGCTTCGAGCTCCTGCTGCTCTTCGTATTCGGTAACGGGGGCGCGGCCTCCGCCTCCGACGGGGTTCCGTCGGCGGGGACGGCGGTTTCTGGAACGGTCGCGCTGGTCGGGGCCTGGTCCGGGCATATGGGTAGGGGTCACCTGTGGGAATTGGGCTGGTCGGCTCACGATGAGGCCGGGTAGCGTGGGGGCCCGAGCGGGCGATGCGCGCGAATCGAGTCGCAGCGTCAAGGACGGTCGGGACACTTGGAGCATAGACGCGCTGGAGCCGGAGCGTCAATAGGCCTGTTGTCGGGCGCGGCGCCTCGAGCCCGGACACTGGGTCTCCCGGTCGCCCGGCGGCGCTACCGACGAAGCTCCTTCGTCAATGAGTCGCCAAGCGACGGGATCGACGGCTGGGCAGCGCCGGAGGACTGGTCGGAGCGCCAGACGCGTCGCCAAGCGACGAAGACCGCGGTGGGCGACCTGGTGACGCCGGCCCCTTCGTCAGTACAGTCGCTGGGCGACGCGAGGGGCCGGGATCGTGGGGCGGCACGGCGCCTGCGGCCGCAGTCCGCCAAATGACCACCACGTGCACGTTAGGGGCCGTCCTGGTCGCCTCCGGGCCCGAGTCCGCCGCGTCTTATGCATCGCGATGCATAGCCGTGCGGGAGAAGGGGCCTTGGCGGCCACGATCAGGGTATCGACCGCGCCTAAGGGTCACCCCATGAGCATTTGGCGGAGATCGCGGGGCCGCTGCGTGGCTGCGCGGGCCCCGGGGCTCTGAGCGTCAGGCCTTGGCGGCCGCCGCCTCGCGCGCTGCGGTCCAGTCCTTCTTGAACTGGACGATGCCCGCGTCGGTGAGCGGGTGATGGACCATCTGCTTGAGGATCTTGAACGGGCACGGTCGCCACGTGCGCGCCGGCCAGCGCGGCCTGCGTCATGTGGAGCGGGTTGCGGATCGAGGCCGCGAGGACCTCGGTGTCGAGCTCATGGATCGCGACGATCTCCGCGAGCTCGCGGATGACGGTCATGCCGTCCTGGTTGATGTCGTCGAGCCGGCCGACGAACGGCGAGAGCAGGCTGGCGCCGGCCTTGGCCGCGAGGAGGCCCTGGTTGGTCGAGAAGATGAGGGTGCAGTTGGTCTTGATCCCCTCTTCGGCGAAGCGATTGATCGCCTCGAGCCCGTTCTCGCTCATCGCGACCTTGACCACGATGTTCGGGGCGAGTGTCGCGAAGTGGCGGCCCTCCTCGAGCATCGTGTCGACGTCGTCGGCGACGACCTCCGCGGAGACCGGGCCGTTCGTGATCTTGCAGACCTCCTTGAGGATCTCGTCGTAGGACCCGCCGACCTTGGCGTACAGGGTCGGGTTCGTCGTGACCCCGTCGAGGACGCCCCAGCGGGCGGCCGTCCGGATCTCTTCGATGTCGGCGGTGTCGAGGAAGATCTTCATGGGTCGAGGCTCCTGTCGTGACGCGTCGTCGTGATAGTACGTCCGGACCGCCACGGGCCTGGGCAGCGGCGGCCTCAGGCCTGGCTCGCGGCGACCTCTTCGACCGTCGGCGTGGCCGCCGGTGCCCGTTCCGGCTCGGGCCGCGACGCGAACACGGGCTCCCGCCCGTCACGGACCGCGAGGGCCGCCGACACGAACCCGTCGAACAGCGGATGCGGCCGCTCGGGCCGGCTCTTGAACTCTGGGTGGAACTGGCTGGCCACGAACCACGGGTGGTCCTTGAGCTCGACGATCTCGACGAGCCGGCCGTCGGGTGACTGGCCGGACAGCAGCATGCCGGCCGCCTCGAGGGTCTGGCGGTACCGGTTGTTCACCTCGAAGCGGTGCCGGTGGCGCTCGTAGATGACCTCCTGGCCGTAGACCGCGGCGGCCTTGGAGCCGGGCGTCAGCTTCGCGGGATAGAGCCCGAGCCGCATCGTGCCGCCCTTGTCCTCCATGTCGCGCTGGTCGGGCATGAAGTCGATGACCGGGTGCTCGGTGAACATGTCGAACTCGGTGGAGTTCGCGTCGGCCGAGCCGACGACCTCGCGGGCGAACTCGATGACCGCGCACTGGAGCCCCAGGCACAGACCCAGGTACGGCACGCGATGGTCACGGGCGTAGTGGGCGGCGAGGACCTTGCCCTCGATGCCGCGATGGCCGAAGCCGCCCGGGACCAGGATCCCGGCCGCGCCCTCGAGGCGCTCATGGAGGTTCTCCTTGGTCAGCGCCTCGGAGTCGACCCAGCGCACGCGGGCATCGACCTCGTGCGCCCAGGCGGCGTGCTTGAGCGCCTCGGTGACCGACAGGTACGCGTCGGGCAGCTCGATGTACTTGCCGACGAGCGCGATCTCGAGGACCGGCTTGGGCGCCTTGATCCGGGCGACCAGGGCGCGCCACTCGGCGAGGTCTGGCTCCACGGTCTCGTCGCCGAGGCCGAGCTCGCGCACGATGAGCCGGCCGAGGCCGGACGCCTCGAACATGAGCGGGACTTCGTAGATGGTGTCGGCGGTCTCGGCCGGGATGACCGCCTCGGTCGCGACGTCGGTGAAGAGCGCGATCTTCTCGCGGATCTCGTCGGGGACCGGATGATCGGAGCGCAGGACGATGACGTCGGGCTGGATGCCGATGCCGCGCAGCTCCTTGACCGAGTGCTGGGTGGGCTTGGTCTTGAGCTCGCCGGTCGCGGCCAGCGCCGGGAGCAGCGTCACGTGGACGTACAGCACGTTGGCCCGCCCGACGTCCTTGCGCATCTGGCGGATGGCCTCGAGGAACGGCAGCGATTCGATGTCGCCGACGGTCCCGCCGACCTCGACGATGACGACGTCCGGATCGCCGTCTCGGGCGACCCGGCCGATCCGCTCCTTGATCTCGTTGGTGATGTGCGGGATGACCTGGACGGTGCCGCCGAGGTAGTCGCCGCGGCGCTCCTTGGCGATGACGGCCTGGTAGATGCGGCCGGTCGTGACGTTGCTGAGCTGGCTCAGGTTCTCGTCGATGAACCGCTCGTAGTGGCCCAGGTCGAGGTCCGTCTCGGCGCCGTCGTCGGTGACGAAGACCTCGCCGTGCTGGTAGGGCGACATCGTGCCCGGATCCACGTTGATATACGGATCGAGCTTCAGGATGGAGACGGTGAGGCCGCGGGCCTTGAGGATTCGTCCGACGCTGGCGGCGGTGATGCCTTTGCCGAGAGAGGAGGTCACGCCTCCGGTCACAAAGACATACTTCGCCATGGGTCAGGTCCTCCGGGGTTTTTCTGATGCTATCGGAAAGTGGCCTCGGCGTCGAATCCGACGGTCGCTCGAGGAGTCGCTCGATGGAGTTCCGGGACGTCGTGATGAAGCGAAGGGCGGTCCGCCGATTCGAGGACGGCGGCGTCGATCGGGAGGTCATCGAGCGGATCGCGAGACTTGCCCAGCGGACGCCATCGGCGGGTTTCAGCCAGGGCCAGCGGCTCGTCGTCGTGACCGAACCAGATCCCGCGGCGCGAGGTCGCGCGGATCTGCGGCGAGGACGAGTACGAGGCCGACTTCGGGCCGTGGATCAGTGAGTGCGCCGCGCAGTTCATCCCGTGCGTCAGCGAGGCGATCTACCACCGGCGCTATCAGGAGCCCGACAAGGTCGACGAGCACGGCAACGAGATCGACTGGCCCGTGCCGTTCTGGTGGGTCGACATCGGGGCGACGATGCAGACGATCATGCTCGCGGCGGTCGACGAGGGACTGGGCTGCGGCTTCGTGGGTCCCGACGTCGACGGTCTGCGCCGCTATCTCGACATCCCCGACGAGTTCGTCCCGATCGGGGTCATGCCGGTGGGCCGGCCACTGCCGGACGTCCGCTCGCCGAGCCTGAAGCGGGGCTGGGTCCCGTTCGAGGCATTCGCTCGCTGGGAGCGCTGGACCTAGCGGACAGGCGGCCGGGCGCCGGCCGGTGGGTCCTCGAGACCCTCGCCCCAGACCTCGGAGCCGCAGAAGAACGGATGGCGCCGGGGTGGCGGGACCGTCACGGGGTCGGCCTGCCAGGCGGCCACGGTCTCGGCCAGCCACGCCTCGATCTCGCTGAACTCGGTCCAGCGCTGGAAGGGCCAGCCCGCCTCGAGGCAGATCCGCACCAGGGATCGCTTCGCGAACACGACGTCGCTGTAGCCCGCGGCGTAACGGTCGCTCTCGCCGTCGCCGATGAAGACGACCGCGCGCCCCGCCGCCTGATGGTCGAGGACCCGCTGCCGCTTGCATGTTCCACAGACGAAGCACGTCGGGTGCCCGTTCGGGTAGGCGATCGACGCCCGCCGGCCCGCGAAGGTCGTGCTGGCGGTGATGACCGGCAGCTCCCCGACGCCGAGGGCGCGGAGCGCCGGCTCGATGAAGAAGCCGAACCCGTCCGACACGACCTCGACCGGGATGCCGGCCGCCTGGGCGCGCCGGACGAACGGCACGAACCCCGGGTCGTGCGGCTGCTCGGCGGCTGTGGCGAGGAGATCGGCCGGGTCCGCGTCCAGCATCGCCATCTCGAGGGTCATCAGCCGGCGCGAGCCCATGAGCCCGGCGTCATACGCGGCCGCCTCCGCCTCCCAGGCGCCTGTCACGTAGGCGGCCATCACGGTGTCGGAGACGTCGGTCAGCGCGACCGTGCCGTCGTAGTCGACGAGGATGGCCAGCGGCGGCGCGCCGGGTTCGAGCGGCGGGATGGGCGGCGCGGCGCCCACGACGTCGGCCATCGGGTCAGGCGCGCCGACGTCGCGCGGCCATGCCGTCGCCGATCCGCGTGAGCGCGACCCCGCCGACGATGATCGCGCCGCCCACGACCTGCCCCAGGCGGATCGGCTCGCCCAGGACGACGAACGCGAGGACGACCGCGAGCGCCGGGACCAGCGTCTGGAGGGCCGTCACGCGGGTCGGCCCGAGCTGGCCGATCCCGTTGAGGACCACGACGTTGGCGATGCCCGCCGAGAGCGCGCCCGAGTAGATGACGGCGAGCAGGCTCGCGACGCCGAGCGAAGAGACGTCGACGTCCGACAGCTGGAACAGGCCCGGGATCAAGAGGAACGCCGTGCCCGCGACCGTGGCCCAGGCCGTGGCGCGCAACGGGGAGTGCCCGCGTAGGACCGGGCCGCCGAACGCGCTGTACGTCGCCCAGCACACGGCCGCGAGCAACGTCACGAGGTAGCCGAGCCCGTCCCCGGCGAGATCGAGCCCGGCCCCTGCGCCCACCACGACCACGACTCCCGCGAACGAGATCACCGCCCCGACCAGCTTCGGCCGGGTCAGCGTGTCGGACCCGATCGCGACCGCGATGAGCGCGGTCAGGACCGGCGTCGAGGCGATGAGGACCGCGGAGTCACCAGCCGAGATGCGGCCGAGGGCGCTCGTCCACAGGATCTGGTAGACGCCGAACCCGAGGATGCCGAGGAGCGCCAGCGGGGCTAGCTCGCGCGGGGTGATCCTGAGCGTGCCCTCGCGCCAGCGCAGGAGCACCAGCAGGATCGTCGAGGCCAGCGCGAACCGGAGCAGGGAGAACCCGATCGGCGGCAGGACGGCGATCGCGCCCTTGACGACGATGAAGTTGCCGGCCCAGAACACCATGACCACCAGCACGCCGATCTCGGCGCGCCGGCGGTCGGCGGCATGGCGCCGGTCGGCAGCATGGTCGGCCGCGCGCGCCGCAGAGGGACTCGCCGCCGGGGAAGTCGCCGCGGACGTGCCGACGCCCGCCGATCGGTCGGCGGGCGTCCGGAGTGCGTGGTCGGTCGAGGGCCCGGCCGCCAGCCCCGCGGCGGGCTCGGTCGAGTCGATCAGACGCTCTCGCCGTCGAGCTCGAGGATCTCCTCATCGGCCTCTTCGGTCAGCTTGAGCCAGACGAACAGGCCCGCCAGGACGGCGAGCGGGATGACGATGAGCGCGGCGAGGGTGATGCCGAGGGCGACGGCGACCGTCTTGAGAGCCTTCATGTCGGGTTCCTCCTACTTGGCTTTTGCGCTGGGGGCGTTCTCGGGGTAGCGAAGGCTGGGGCCCCGTTGGACCAGGCCTTCGATGTCGTCTCGGGTGAACTCGGTGAGCTGGTGGTGCGAGCCGGCCTGGCCGGTCAGCATCAGGCGGAGGACGAATGCCCCGTCCTGCTCGAAGAAGAAGACGTCCTGGGGCTTCTGCTCGTCGACATAGCGGCCGATGACCCGGAACGCGTTCTCGTAGCGACCGGCCTGATGGGGCGGCGGTGGCGGCTTACGCCCGCGTCGCGCGGAGGCCTCCTCCATGAACCGCCCGATGTCGTCGTCGACGAAGGTCAGGGTCTCCTTGATGAGGGTCCCCATCGTGTCGCTCCAGGTGCCGGTGTTGGTCCCGGAGATGACCAGGCCCTGCACGATGAAGCCGTCCGGCGCCTCGACCAGCAGCACGTCTCGCATGCCGCGCTGGTCGATGAAGGCCCCGATCGAACGGAAGACCTCCTCGAAGTCCTGGCGGGGACTGCCCTCATAGATCCGCATGCGGGGTGATCCTCCGTCAGGAGCCAGTCGTCCGGTCCAGCAGCCCGCGATCCTTCGCGCGGCGCTCGCTCGACCGGAAGATGCCAGTGGCCCCGAGTGTAACCAGCGCCCCGGTCACGAGCAAGGCGACGACGATGGTCGCGGGGTCCGGGGTCGTGGTTCCGGTGACCGAAGTCCACAGACTTCCGGGTCCCCCGATGCCCGACGTGCCGCCCGGGAAGACGGCGTGCCGGACGCCCTCGATCCACCAGGGCAGCGGTGTCACCAGCCCGAGCGCCTGGACCGGTTCGGGCAGCACCGACAGCGGGAAGACCGCGCCGCTCACGAGGAACAGGGCGCCGGCCACCGCTTCGGGGTAGTGCCACGACTCCTGGCGCGTCTGGAGGCAGACAGCCGCGAGCAGGACCCCGATCGCGAGGATCGAGGCGGTCCCAAGGACCATCACGATCGCGAGGAAGGCCCACGAGACGGCGCCCGGATCGAACGGGACGCCCAGCAGGACGACACCGAAGGCGATGGTGATGATCGCCCCCATCGCGCCCACCCCGACGCGCGCCACGCCGCGCCCCAGCAGGATGACAAGGAAGTCGCTCGGGCTGACGTACACGTACTTGAGCATCCGGTAACGCTCGCGGTCGTCGAGGATCGACCAGGCGAGTCCGGCGATCGCGGCGATGACGAACGACCACAGCGCCGTGCCGGTCACGACGAACGCGCGGTACTCCGGACGGGATCCGCCGCTGACGATGTCGAGGATGACCACGAGGATCAGGGCGCCGGACACCGGCTTCGCGACCGAGTAGATGAAGAACAGGATCGGGTCGGTCCAGTTGGCCTCCATCCGCCAGCCCAGCTTGGCCGCGGTCCGGAAGCTGCGCCATGCGTCGGCGAGGCCGCGGCCGCGGGTCCGGGCAGGGTCGAAGCCACCCCATTCCGGCGAGGCGAGACCGGCCGCGGACAGCGGCGCCCCGTCGCCGGGGATCACTGCCATCGGATCGACAGGCGGCCCTCGCGGCGGGCCATCCGCTCCATCGCCCCGAGCATCAATCGGGCGGCCAGCAGGAACACGACGCTCATGCCGACGAGGATCAGCGCCTCGACCTCCGGCGACGGCGTCCCGAACGGCAGGGCCGTCCCGACGAACGCCAGCTGGCGCATCGCGTCGAGGCCGACGGCCAAGGGGATCGTCGCGATCGCCAGGGCCCCGAGGAGGCCAAGGCGTCCCACAGGGAAGTTGAGGCCCGACACGAAGTAGACCGGCTCGGTGAACAGCTCGGTGAGCTGGTTGGCCTCGCGGCCCCAGACCAGGAAGAGGCTCGCGAGCATCATGCCCAGGCCGTAGAGCGCGGTCAGGGTCAGGGCGAACACGACCGCCAGCAGGAGCCACTGGTCGACCGAGAAGGTGACGCCGTACACGAGCGACGACACCGCCAGGATGACGATGGCCCGGGTCGTGCTCATGACCATCCCGCCGACGGCCATCCCGAACAGGATCGACATGAAGCTCATGGGCGCCGCGAAGTACAGCTCGAGGTTGCCCTGGCTCTTCTCCCAGTACAGCTGGCTCGCCATCATCCAGATGACGTTGAGCCAGAACGCCGTCATCGCCCCGCCGAGGACGACGAACCCGACGTATTCCGGTGGCGCCTGGAGCGAGCGGTAGACGAAGACGAAGGCCGACGTCGCGATGAAGGGCAGGAGGATCTCGAACGCGATCCACGACTTCTCGCGGAACATGCCGGTCACCCGTGGATAGGCGCGTCCCCCGATCGTCCGCAGGTCCGTCATGAGCACCTGGCGCCGGCTCCAGTCGGAGTCGTCGGCAGGGTTCGTCCTGAGGCGGTGCTCGTAGAGCGACATGGTCAGACCAACTCGCTCTCGTCCGGCTCGCCGACCTCGTGTTCGAGCTGGTCCCGGGTGCGCGCCGGCGTGGCGCCAGTGTCGAAGTGGTGTCGGCCGTTGCCTCCGCCGGGACCCTTCGGCCCGGAATCGTCATCGTCGAAGCCACGCCCGACCAGCTCGACGAAGACGTCCTCGAGCGACGGCTCGGACTTGCGGAGCGCGAGGATGTGGGCGCCCATGCCGCCCAGTGCCACGACGACGCCGCCGAGCGCGCCGTCCTCCTCGAGCACCAGGTTGAGGCTGACGGTCTGGCGCTCGACGCCGTCGTCCACCTCCGCGGCCGGCGCCGCCGACACGACTCCCGGCAGCCGCGCGAGAGCGTCGACGCCGCCATCGAGGCGGTCGAGCTCCAGGCGGAAGATCGACTCGCGTTGGACACGCAGCCTGAGCTCCTCCGGGGAGCCGATCGCCAGGATCCGGCCGTGGTCGACGATGGCGATCCGATCGCACAGCTCGTCGGCCTCGGCCATGTAATGAGTGGTGAGGAGGACCGTCCGGCCGGGAACGGCGGCCTTCCAGGAGGTGACCAGCTCCCGGACGGACCGGGCGGCCGCGACGTCGAGGCCGAGCGTGGGCTCGTCGAGGAAAAGGATCCACGGGTCGTTGAGCAGGCCACGCGCGAAGTTCATCTTCTGGCGCTCGCCGGTGGACAGCGTGCTGACCCGTTGCTGCGCCTGCTCCCCGAAGCCGACCGCCTCGATCAGCTCGTCGACCCGGCGCCAGCCGTCCTTGCGCTGCAGGCCGTAGAACTGGCTGAACATCCAGAGCTGCTCGCGGACCGTCAGGATCCCATAGCCCGACTGCTCGCCGCCCGCGACCATGTTCATGATCCGGCGGATCCGCTTGACGTCGTCCGCCACGTCGAAGCCGAAGATCTTCGCCGTCCCTGCCGATGGCAGCAGGAGCGTGGTCAGGATCTTGATGAGCGTGGTCTTGCCGGCGCCGTTGGGTCCGAGCAGCCCGAAGAACTCGCCGGGCGCGACGTCGAGGTCGATGCCATCGAGGGCAACGACCGGCGTGGGCTTCACGTTGTAGAGACGGCGAACGCCCCGTGCCTCGATGGCGGGCGGGCCGGACCAGACGGACATACGGGTCCCCGGGAAAGAACCGTTGGAAGGACCGGAAGGATACCACCGCGGTCACGCGTGATCGGGCGTGTGGCGTGGCCTCAGCGTGTCGTCGGCGAGGCCGCCGATGCGAGCTGGACCGCGATCTGGCCGGCCACCCGGGCGTCGTTGACGATGAGGGCGGTGTTGGCGCGAACGGAGGCTCCGTCGGTCAGCTCGGCGACCTTCGCGAGGAGCCACGGCGTCAGCGCGGGACCGGAGATGCCCGCCGCGTCGGCCTCGCGGATCGAACGATCGACCGCATCCCGGGCGATGTCCGCGGGGAGTGCATCGGCCTCGGGGACCGGGACGCAGAGCAGGATCGCGCTGCTGAGCCCCAAGCCCACGTGCGTCGCCACGAGCTCGGCCGCGGCCGCGACATCCGCCACGGACATCGGAGCCGCGATACCCGACGAGCGGGCGTAGAAGCCCGGGCAGGTCCACCTGGCCGATCGCGACGACAGGCACGCCCCGGGTCTCGAGGCACTCCAGCGTGGCCGGGACGTCGAGGATCGCCTTCGGGCCTGCGCACACGACGGCCATCGGCGTCCGGCCCAGCTCCTCGAGGTCGGACGAGATGTCGAATGACGGCGCGGCCGCCGACCCTGGCACGCCGAGCGCGCCGCGATGGACGCCGCCGATCCCGCCGGTGGCGAAGACCGAGATGCCGGCGGCGTGCGCCGCGATCATGGTTGCCGACACGGTCGTGGCGGCCCAGCCGGTGGACAGCAGCGCGGGTCCGAGACTCGGTCGAGCGGCCTTGCGCACCGATCCCGGCGGCGCGGTGGCCAGCGCCGACAGGTCCGCTTCGCTCAGGCCCACGAGGATCCGCCCGGCATGGATCGCGACCGTCGCCGGGGTCGCGCCCGCATCCCGGACCGCGGTCTCGGACGCCCGCGCCACCTCGAGGTTCGCGGGATAGGGCAGGCCGTGGCTGATGAGGGTCGACTCGAGCGCCACGACCGCGCCGCCCTCGGCAAGGGCCCGGGCCACGTCGGGCGCGATGAGCAACCGGTCGGCCAGCATCGGCCAAGCCTACCGAGTTCCGTCTCGTCTCACGGGATGCGGCCCGGGCCGCCGACGGCCACCGCGGCACCGACCCGCCCGCTACCCTGCGCGGATGCAGCGAAGGCCGTTCGCACCCGAGGACATCCGGCGGCAGGTCGTCGTCGAGGAACACGACCTGTCGCGCGACGGAGGTTTGGCGGTCGTCAGCCGACGATCGGTCCGGGGCGATCGGTACGTCCGACACCTCTGGGCCGTGCCGCTCGCCCGGGGCGTCCGTGGCGGGACGCGCCGGCTCACATCAGGGAGGGTGAAGGACGGCTGGCCGCGCCTCTCGCCGGACGGTCGACGTGTGGCGTTCATCCGCAGCTACCCGTCGGGCCGGCATCCCGAGGTCGTCATCGGGCTGGTCTCGGTCGGCGGCGGTCGGGTCCGCGAGCTCCCGGCTGGCGACCACGGCGAGGTCGGGAGTCTCGAGTGGTCGCCGGACGGGACGCGTCTCGCCTACACGGCCGAGGTCGACCCACCCCGGTTCCTCGTCGGCGACGTGCCGCCGATCGGGCGTCAGGGGCCGTCGAAGGCGGACGACGAGGAACCGACAGCGCGCCGCATCACGCGGACCGATTGGCGGCTCGACGGCAGCGGCCACCTCGATCGCTGGTCACACCTGTTCGTCATCGAGACCCGCCGCGGGGCCAGGGGTCGGCGCGTCACCGCGGGCGACTGGGGCGTGGATCAGATCGCCTGGAGCCCCGATGGCCGGACCGTGGCGTTCACCTCGGATCGCGGCCCGGAGCCGGACCTCCATCCGCGGACGACGATCTGGGCCGTCAACGTCGATGCCAAGGCGCCCAGGCCGCGCGAGGTGCTGGCCTCGCCGGGCTGGGCCTCGAGTCCGGCCTGGTCGCCCGACGGGCGCTGGCTGGCGGCGATCGGGACCCTCGAGGCCGAGACACTCGACGACGTGAGCCCCGGGCTCCTGGTCGGACCGAGCAGTGGTTCCGCGCCGCCGCATCCCATCGCCCCCGAGCTCGACCGGCCCATCGGCAACTGGACCGACACGGACCTCACCGGCTGGCTCGTCGACAGCCGGCCCGGGCCGATCTGGATGGGCCGCGACCGGATCGTGGCGACCGTGAGCGATCGCGGCCGATCGTACCCGTGGGTCTTCGACCTCCCGGACGGGCCGAGCGGACGCGCGGACGCCCAGCCCATCGTCGATGGCGACCTGACGACCCATTGCCTGGCGGTCTCGTCGGCGGCCGGTGTCGTCTCGTGGCTCGGCACGGTCGGCGGGCGCGCGATGGAACTGCTGACCGTCGTGGCGCCGCCGCCCGGCGACCGGCGCCGCACGCCTCCCAGGACCCGCACCACGATGGGCTCGGCGTGGCAGCGCCGGCACCCGATGCCGGTCATGACCGTGGTGGAGGCCCCGGGCCCGGGCGGCCCGATCGAAACCTGGATCGCCTCGCCGCCGGACGCCGGGGGCCGCGCGCTGCCGACCGTCGTGGATGTCCACGGCGGACCGCTGGGTGCCTGGGCGCCGGCGCCGCACATCGAGGTCTCGCTGCTCGTCGCGCGCGGCTACCGGGTGGTCCTGCCGAACATCAGGGGATCGGCGACGTACGGGGGCGCCTGGATCCGGCCCCAGCTCGGCGACTGGGGCGGCGTCGACGCCGCGGACGTCCACGCGGCGCTCGACCACGTCGTCGCCCTCGGGCTCGCCGACCCGGACCGGCTCGGGGCTCTTGGCCTGAGCTACGGCGGGTTCATGGTCAACTGGCTCGTCGGGACGTCCGATCGCTTCCGCGCGGCGGTCTCGGAGAACGGCGTCACCAACCAGGTCTCCGACTGGGCCAACTCGGACACCGGTCCCGAGTACAGCCGGAATGCGCTCCTCGGCGACCCGCTGACACCCGAGGGCGTCGCGAAGCTGTGGCGCCAGTCGCCGCTGCGCCATATCGCGAACATCCGGACACCGCTGCTGCTCCTCCAGGCCGAGGCGGACCTGCGCTGTCCGCCCCACGACAACGAGCAGCTGTTCATCGCGCTCCGGAACCTGGGCCGGACCGTGGAGTACGTCCTCTACCCGGAGGAGTACCACGTCTTCTCGTCGTCGGGCCGGCCGGATCGACGGATCGACCGCCAGACGCGGATGCTCGACTGGTTCGACCGGTACCTGCGCGCCTGACCGGCGGGGCCGACCGGGCGTCAGGCCAGGCTCAGCTCCGGGCGTCGGGTCACGAGCTGGCGCGTGGCGGCTCGGTGGCCGGCCAGGGCCGCCCGCTGGAGAGACGCCGCCGTCGATCGACCGCCCTCGCGGGCCGCGAACCAGCCCACCAGGAACCCGGCGTCGAACGCGTCGCCAGCGCCGGTCGAATCGAGCGTCTGGACGTGCTGGGTGGCCACCTCGAAGCGGAGCTGGCGCCCGTCCTCGACGGCCAGCACCGTCGCACCCTTCGACCCGCGCTTGACGACTGCCATGGGCGCGAACTCGAGCAGCCATTCGACGGGATAGCGGCCGATCAGCACCTCGGCCTCCAGGGCGGTCGCGAACAACAGGTCCGGGGCGATCTCGGCGATGAGCGACCGAGTCGCCTGCCGCCCCTCTGCGAGCAGCGGAGCGATCGAGGCGAGATCCACGCTGACAAGCGCGCCGGAGGCCCGGGCAAGCTCGATGGCCCGGCGGCCCGCGAGTCCCAACGGCTCGCCAAGCAACGAATACGCCGGCACGTGGAGGGCGTCGACGCCCCGGAACCAGCCGGGCCGGAGGTCCTCGGGGCGGAGCAGGTCGGCCGCGCCCCGGTCGGCGACGAACGACCGCTCCCCGCCCGGCGCGACCAGCACGCCGATCCGGCCGGTCCTCGCCGCCTGGACGCGGCGCACCCGCGGCGTGACCCCATCGGCCCGGACCGCGTCGACAATGGCGCGGCCCGCCGTGTCGCGACCGACCGCGCCGATCAGCATCGTCTGCGCCCCGAGCCGGCCGAGCCAGCGAGCCGTGTTCGCGGCCGAGCCACCCTGGACCAACGCGACGCGGCCAGGGACGTCGGTACCGGTCTCGAGCGCCCGGTCAGGCGCGAGGACGACATCGAGCATCAGGTCGCCGAGGACGACGATCCGTGCGGGACCGCCGGCCTGTCGCACGCGCGGGCGCCGAGGTCGGCCCGGGCGACGCGGTCGGGGCGTTCGGAGTCGAGGCATGACCCGATGGTAGCGGCGTGGTCGAGAGCGGAACGCGACCTACAATGACGACCCATCGCTTCCGCCCGCCGACCTCGTCCGAGGTCCCATCGGAGTCCATCCATGACCGCCGTGAAGCCCGACCTCGACCGCCTCGCGATCGACACGATCCGGACCCTCTCGATCGATGCCGTCCAACAGGCGAACTCGGGGCACCCGGGCGCCCCGATGGGCGCGGCCCCGATGGCGTACGTGCTGTGGACGCGTTTCCTCCGGCACGCCCCGACGCATCCCGATTGGCCGGATCGCGACCGGTTCGTGCTGAGCGCCGGGCACGCGAGCATGCTGCTCTACTCGCTCCTCCACCTGACCGGCTATGACCTCTCGCTCGACGAGATCAAGCACTTCCGCCAGTGGGGCAGCCAGACCCCGGGACACCCGGAGTACGGGCTGACGTCCGGCGTCGAGGCGACCACCGGCCCGCTCGGCCAAGGCTTCGCGAACGCGGTCGGGATGGCGATCGCGGAGCGCCGGCTGATGACCGAGTTCAACCGGCCCGAAGGGTCGATCGTCGATCACTGGACCTACGTGATCGCATCGGACGGCGACCTCCAGGAGGGCATCGCCTCGGAGGCGGCAAGCCTCGCCGGGCATCTCCAGCTGCGCAAGCTCGTGGTCCTCTACGACGACAACCACATCCAGCTCGACGGGCCGACCGCCATGGCGTTCTCGGAGAACGTCCTGGAGCGGTTCGATGCCTACGGCTGGGACACCCGCCGGGTCGAGGACGGCAACGACATCGACGCGATCGAAGCCGCGATCACAGCTGCTCGCGCCGACGACCGGCCGAGCCTGATCGCCGTGCGGACGCACATCGGGTACGGCAGCCCGAACAAGCACGACAGCCAGAAGGCGCACGGCTCCCCGCTGGGTCCCGACGAGGTCCGCCTCACGAAGGAGGCCTACGGCTGGGACCCCGACAAGTCGTTCTACATCCCGGATGAGGCGCTCGCGGTCTTCCGCGACGCGATCCCGAACGGCGAGCGGCTCGAGGCCGACTGGCGCGAGCGGTTCGAGGTGTACGCGGTCGAGCATCCGGGGCTGGCCGTCGAGTTCGAGCGCCGGATCGCCGGCGAGCTTACGGCCGGTTGGGACGCCGACCTCGCGACGTACGAGACGGGGACCGAGGTGGCCACGCGGAACGCCAGCCAGGACGCGATCCAGGCACTGGCGCCGCATCTCCACGAGCTGTTCGGCGGGGCCGCCGACCTGTCCGAGTCGAACCTGACCGACGTCAAGGGCGAGGAGAACTTCAGCGCCGAGGTGTTCGGCCGGAACCTGCGGTTCGGGGTCCGCGAGCATGCGATGGGCGGCATCGGGAACGGCATCGCCTACCACGGCGGGTTCATCCCATACGTCGCCACGTTCCTGACCTTCAGCGACTACATGCGTGGGGCGGTCCGGCTGTCCGCGTTGTCCGGTTTGCACGTCGTCGACGTCTGGACGCACGACTCGGTCGGGCTCGGCGAGGACGGGCCGACCCACCAGCCGGTCGAGCACTACGCCGCGCTCCGGGCGATCCCGAATCTTTGGTTCGTGCGGCCGGGCGACGCCAACGAGACGAGCGCCGCCTGGGCGCTGGCCGTCGAGCGGCGGGACGGGCCGGTCGCTCTCGCGTTGACCCGCCAGAAGCTCCCCGTGCTGCCGGGCACGGCCGAGCACGCGCGCGAGGGCCTGCGGCGCGGCGGGTACGTCCTGCGCGAGGCATCCGGGGGCAAGCCGGCGCTGATCCTCATCGGCACCGGTTCCGAGTTGCAGCTTGCGTTCGCGGCGGCCGAGCGGCTGGAGGGCGAGGGGATCGCGACGCGGGTCGTGTCGCTCCCCTGCTGGGAGACCTTTGACGCGCAGGACCAGGCATATCGCGACTCGGTCCTGCCGCCCGACGTTCGCAAGCGGGTCAGTGTCGAGATCGGCGTCTCGCTGGGCTGGGAACGCTGGGTCGGCGACGAGGGCGCGATCATCGGCCTCGACCACTACGGCGCCTCGGCGCCGGCGGGCACGATCTTCGAACACTTCGGCTTCACCGCCGACCACGTCGCCGACATCGGCCGGAGGGTGGTCCGCGAGGGCTTCCACGGACGCGTCCCGACGCTCGACGGCGGCCACTTCGGCGGCCAGCACCCGACGATGGGCGCGGGCGACTCGGGCGTCGAGCGGACCGGAGGCTCGGACCCGGGGCACAGCTAGGCGCCGCGCTACGTCGTTCGCTATCTCGTCGTCCTTC
Source organism: uncultured Chloroflexia bacterium (assembly GCA_963767165.1). GTDB lineage: Bacteria > Chloroflexota > Limnocylindria > Limnocylindrales > CSP1-4 > SPCO01. The sequence goes on from CAVYCV010000001.1 coordinate 872,693, forward strand.
CGGGTCTTGTCCAGATCCGGGGAGCGAGCTATCCTTTACTCATGGCTCGCAATGTAAAGCAACGACGGCGGCGTCGCGGCGTCACGCGTGTCAGCGCCAAGAACCAGATCACGATCCCGGTCGACGCCCTCGCCAAGTCCGGTGTCAGTCCCGGGGACATGCTCCTCGTGGAGGTGAAGCGCACCGGCGAGATCGTCCTGCGTCGCGAATCTGATCCGCTCAAGGACTACTACGGGTCGATGACAGGCCTCTTTCCGCCGGACTATGTCAGCACCCTCCGCGACGAATGGGACTGACAGTCCTCGATACGAGCGTTCTGATCGCGATCGTCGATGCGGGCGACGTGCACCACGCGGCGGCGCGCCTCGTGATCGAGGACGGGCGAGACGCCGGCGAGGTGTTCGTCGTTCCCGTGGCCGCGTACGCCGAGTACATGGTCCGCCCGTACCAGGATGATCCGTCGTTGTTGGCATTTCGGGACGGCCTGGTCGATGCGCTCCCCGCTCGTGTCGAACCAGCCACTCGCGACGTCGGCCGCCAGGCCGCTGCCCTTCGCGCGCGCCACGGACGGCGCGTCCCGCTCCCAGACGCGTTCATCATCGCCACGGCGATGGTGATCGGGGCGAATCGGTTGGTGACGGCGGACGCTGGATGGCCGCCGCTCGAGGTGCCCGTGACTGTGTTGAGAGCAACCTGAAGAGGTGTGACCGGTCTCGGTTAGCCTCAAGGATATGCAGACAGCGCTTTCGTCGATGCTTGTCATGGCGGTCGTTTCTGCATATCATTGATCCATGCGAAAGCACACGACGATCGACCTCGACATGGTCCTCGTCGGCGAGGCCGCGATCGCCCTGGAGACCAAACGGGTCAGTGAGACCGTGCATGCCGCCCTTCGAGAGGTCGTCGACGCGCGACGGCGATTGAGGCTGCTGGACCTCGATCCGGACCTGACCCTGGAAGGTCTCGCTGCGGACCGTCGCGGTCGCTTCGGTGAGGGCGGTTCCCGGGCGAAGTGACGGAGCTCGTCGACACCAGCGTCCTGATCCTGGCGTGTCGGGACGGGTTCGTCCGCGAGTGGCTTCAGACCGCGATCCTCGCCGACGCCGTGGCGATCTGCGACCAGGTCGTCATCGAGTACCTGCGCGGCGCGCGAAACCAGTCGGAGTTCGATGAGTTCGAGGCGGTCCTGTCGGCCTTCCCGTGGTTGCGGATCGAGCCGGCCGATTGGGACCGTGTCCGTTCGGTGTATCGCGCGCTCAGCGGGGTTACGGGCGGGTATCAGCAAAGCGTCCCGATCGCCGACGCACTGATCGCCGCGGTGGCGGAGCGCCACGACGCGGCCATCGTGCACTACGACGAGGACTACGATCGAATCGCCGCGATCACCGGGCAGCCGGTTCGGTGGGTGATGCCGCGAGGCTCCGCCGCTTGACCTGCGCAACGTGATGCAAGACGGAGTGACCCAGCCACTGCTACCCCCGACAGCGGAGTCGGCACGCCCGGACGCGCCGTATCCTTGATCACGATGCGCATCGCCTTCGCTGCCGATCACGCCGGGGCCGACTTCAAGGACGCCCTCATGCGACGGCTCGCGCGGCGCCGGTCTCGGCCACGAGCTGATCGATCTCGGCGGCGACGGCTCCGACCCCAACGACGACTACCCGGACTTCGCCAAGCGCCTCGGCGAGGCGATCGTCGACGGCCAGGCCGACCGCGGCATCCTCATCTGCGGCTCGGGCGTCGGGGCGTCCGTCGCGGCCAACAAGATCCGCGGCATCCGCTCCGCCGTCTGCCACGACACCTACTCCGCCCACCAGGGCGTCGAGCACGACGACATGAACGTCCTGACGCTGGGCGCCCGGGTCATCGGGCCGGAGCCGGGCTACGAGTGCGCGATCGCATTCATCGGAGCCACGTTCTCGGGCGAGGAGCGCCACCGCCGGCGCCTCGGCAAGGTCCTCGCGATCGAGGCCGAGGGCTGACCGGCTGACACCGGCGTCCCGGCCGCCCACCGGCGTACCATGAGCGCCCGGTCACGCCCCGTTCACAAACGTCTGCCTATGCTTCGGAGGTCACGATGACCGAGCCCACGTCGATCGCCCCCGCACTTGCCCGACTCAGCCTCGGCGAGTCCGGCGCCGCCTACGAGGCGGCCGTGACGAGGGCACGCGACGAGGCATGGGCGACGCGGCTCTTCGACCATGACACGACGCTGTGGTCGAGCGACGAGCGGATCCAGGCCGAGATCGCCGAGCGGCTTGGCTGGCTGGAGGCCCCGATCCACTTCGCGGGCAACGCCGCCGGCCTCGAGGGGTTCGGCGATGCGGTCGTCGCCGAAGGGTTCACCGACGTCGTCGTGGCCGGGATGGGCGGCAGCACCCTCGCGCCCGATGTCCTGAACCGGACGTTCGGGAGCCAGGACGGGTACCCGCGGCTGCGGATCCTCGACTCGACCGATCCTGCCTTCGTGTCGGCGACGCTCGACGATCTCGACGCGCTTCGAACGATGACCGTCATCGCGAGCAAGTCCGGCACCACCGTCGAGCCGAACGCCTTCCTCGAGGCGACCTGGGCGCGAACGCACGCCGCGCTGGACGCGATCCGCCATCACTCCTACGAAGGCCCGGGCGCGTTCATCGTCGCGATCAGCGATCCCGGCAAGAGCGTCGACGCGATCCCCCACCACGACGACTTCCGCGAGGTCTTCCTCAACCCGCCCGACATCGGCGGGCGCTACTCGGCACTGACCTACGTCGGCCTCGTGCCGGCGTCGCTCATCGGCCTCGATCTCGACGCGCTGCTGGCGTCGGCCATCGCGATGCTCGGCGCCTGCCGCGAGCCGGACCCGGCCGTCAACCCGGGCGTCTCGCTTGGGCCTGGCGCTCGGCACGCTCGCGAAGGCCGGCCGCGACAAGCTGACGTTCCTGACCGACGACGAGATCGGGAGCTTCGGCGCCTGGGCGGAGCAGCTCATCGCCGAGAGCACCGGCAAGCGCGGGACCGGGATCGTGCCGGTCGACCAGGAGCCGCTGGGGACGCCGGCGTCCTACGGCACCGACCGCGCCTTCGTCCGGATCGCGCTGGCCGACTCCGCTGACGGCGGCCGGGACGCGCTCGCCGATGCCCTCGAGGCGGCCGGCCACCCGGTCATCCGGCTCAACGTGGCCGACCCGATCGACCTCGGCGCCGAGTTCGTGCGCTGGGAGGTCGCGATCGCCATCGCCGGCGCGGTGCTCGGCATCGATCCATTCGACCAGCCGAACGTCGAGGAGGCAAAGGAGCTGACGCGGACCGAGCTCGCGAAGGCAGAGCGCGGCGAGACCGACACCGATCCGATCCCGCCGATGGCAGAAGGAGGCGGGCTGACGCTCTATGGCGACGCGGCTCTCCGACTCACCGCCATCGACGGCGACATCGAGGCTGAGCTGGTCCGGCATCTCGCGCGCCGCAAGCCGAACGCGTATCTCGCGCTCCAGGCGTTCATCGCCCAGACCCCGGCCCGCGACGAGGCGCTCGCGCGCATCCGGGCGCTGCTCCGCGACCGGACGGGCCGGGCCACGACGTCGGGCTACGGTCCGCGCTTCCTCCACTCGACCGGCCAGCTGCACAAGGGTGGTCCGGCCAGCGGCTGGTTCATGCAGCTCACCGCGGACCATCCGGCCGACCGACCCATCCCGGGTTGGGCCTTCACGTTCGGGCAGCTCATCGACGCCCAGTCTGCCGGCGACTTCGCCGCCATCGAGGCCCACGACCTGCCGATCGTGCGGGTCCACCTCGGCGCCGACCCGGACGCCGGCCTGGCCGCCCTGGAACGCGCGCTCGAGGCCGCGCTCCGAACCGCCAACGAGGGCTGACGCAGATGCGCATCGGGTTCATCGGGCTCGGGCGGATGGGCGGGAACATGGTCCGCCGGCTCATCCGCGACGGTCACGAGGTCGTCGCCTACAACCGGACGCCGGAGAAGACGACCGAGATCGCCGGTGAGGGCGCCATCGGGTCGTTCTCGATCGCAGAGCTGGTCGAGAAGCTCGAGAAGCCGCGAGCGGTGTGGGTCATGGTCCCCGCGGGCGACGCCACCGAGGCGCAGATCCACGAGCTTCTGGAGCACCTCGAGCCGGGCGACACGATCATCGACGGCGGCAACACGAACTTCCACGACGACGTCCGGCGCCACAGAGACCTCGCGGCGAAGGGCATCCGCTACGTCGACGCGGGGACCTCGGGCGGGGTCTGGGGCCTCAAGGTCGGCTACTGCCTGATGGTCGGCGGGGACGCCGACGCCGTCTCGCCGCTCGAGCCGGTCTTCCGCACTCTTGCGCCCGAGGGCGGCTACCTCCACGTCGGCGGCCCGGGCGCCGGGCACTACGTGAAGATGGTCCACAACGGCATCGAGTACGGCCTGATGCAGGCGTACGCCGAGGGCTTCGAGATCATGCACGCGAGCGACTACGACCTCGAGCTCGGGCCCATCTCGGAGCTGTGGATGCAGGGCTCGGTCGTGCGTTCGTGGCTGCTGGAGCTGCTCGGACTCGCGTTCAAGTCGAACGGCCAGGACCTCGAGCACCTCAAGGGCTGGGTCGCCGATTCCGGCGAGGGCCGCTGGACCGTCCAGGAGGCCATCGACCACGACGTCCCTGCGCCGGTCATCACGCTCTCGCTGCTGACCCGGTTCCGGTCGCGCCAGGAGGATTCGTACGGCGCGAAGGTCCTCGCCGCGCTCCGCAACGAGTTCGGCGGCCACGAAGTCAAGACCGAGTAACGACGATGGCGGCCGGTCGTGCGAAGGGTGCCGTGGAAACCCCGGTCAAGAAGCCGGCCCCGGCGAAGAAGCCCGCCACGGTCGATGAGCCCGACGTCGACGAGGTCCCCGCCGACCAGCCCATGCCGGCGCGGCCCGCGCCGCGACCCAAGGATTCGCCGCGGACGATGAAGGAGCTGCGCGAGTCGCGGCAGGGCAAGCGCGCGTCACGGGCCAAGCCCGCGGAGAACGTCCTGCGCAAGGGCCTGCGCCTCGAGCGCGTCCCGGATCCGGCCATCCTGGTCCTGCTCGGCGCGACCGGCGATCTCGCCCATCGCAAGGTCCTGCCCGCGCTCTACCAGCTGTGGCGCACGAACCTGCTCCCGCACGAATTCCTCATCCTCGCGGTCGGCCGGCGCGAGTACGACGACGATTCGTTCCGTGCCGAGATCCGGACCTCGCTCGAGCAGTTCAGCCGGGTCCTGCCGCTCGACGAGCCGGCCTGGCGATCGTTCAAGGAACGGATCCGCTACCACCGGCTCGATTTCGCCGACGCGGACGGGTTCGATGCGTTGAGCACGCGCCTCGACGAGATCGACGAGGAGCGCGGGACCCGCGGCAACCGGATGTTCTACCTCGCGACGCAGCCGTCGCAGTTCGCCGAGATCGTGGGCCAGCTCGGTCGAGTCGGACTCGATCACGAGCACCACGACGGCGGTTGGCGTCGGATCGTCATCGAGAAGCCGTTCGGGCATGACCTCGATTCGGCCAAGCGGCTGAACCGCGAGGTCGGCAAGGTCTTCCGCGAGTCGCAGGTCTATCGCATCGACCACTACCTGGGCAAGGAGACGGTGCGCAACCTGCTGGTCTTCCGGTTCGGCAACGGGATCTTCGAGCCGCTGTGGAACCGCCGCTACGTCGACCATGTCCAGATCACCGTGGCCGAATCGATCGGCATCGGGAATCGCGGCGCGTTCTACGAGGAGACCGGCGCCTCGCGCGACGTCCTCCAGAACCACCTGCTCCAGCTCGTCAGCCTGATCGCGATGGAGCCGCCGGCGACGTTCGAGGCCGATGCGCTCCGTGACGAGAAGGTCAAGGTCCTGCGCGCGATCGCCGTGGACACGGCGTCCGCCAATACGGACTTCGTCCGCGGTCAGTACGGGCCTGGCTGGATCGCCGCGACGCGTGTCCCGGGCTACCGCCAGGAGCCCGACGTCGATCCCGGATCGGAGACCGAGACCTTCGTCGCGGCCAAGCTCACGATCGATGACTGGCGCTGGTCGGGGGTGCCCTTCTACGTGCGGACCGGCAAGCGCCTGCCGAAGCGCTCCACCGAGATCGCCATCCAGTACCGCGAGGTCCCGCACCGCCTGTTCCAGGAGGCGGCCGTCGATCCCGACCCGAACCTGCTCGTCATCCGGGTCCAGCCGGACGAGGGGATCATGCTGCGCTTCGGGGCCAAGGTGCCGGGCCTGGGCATGGACATCCGCTCGGTCACGATGGACTTCACGTACGGGTCGGCGTTCAGCGTGGATTCGCCCGACGCCTACGAGACGCTGATCCTCGACGCCCTCCAGGGTGACGCCTCGCTGTTCACGCGCGCCGACGAGGTGGAGGAGGCCTGGTCGATCGTCGACCCGTGCATCGAGGCCTGGGCCAGTGAGCCGGCACCGGACTTCCCCAACTACGACGCCGGCGCCTGGGGACCGCCCGAGGCCGACGAGCTCCTCGCTCGCGACGGCCGTCGCTGGCGCCGGTTCTAGGGGACGAGGATGGCGGTCGACACCCCGCTCAAGATCGGCGAACCCGTCCTGCGCTGGTCGTCGCGCGCGCACAGCATCGCCGAGGTCGAGAGCGAGCTGGCCCGCATCTGGGCCGACCGCGACCTCGCGATGACCATCGAGGGCGAATCGGGCCGGCGCATCGCCGCCCGCTCGAGCGTGATGAACCTCATCGTCGTCGCCCGGCGCCCGGAGCTCGCCGAGCACTGCGCCGCGACGATGCAGGCCCTCACCGGCCAACACCCGTCGCGCACCATCGTCATCGGCTCGGCGGATCCCGACGGCCCTTCGTGGGTGGACGCCCGGGTGGAGGCGCATTGCGTGCTGCCGCGGGTGGACGCCCCCGAGACGTGCGCGGAGATGATCCACCTGACGGCAGGCGGCGAGGCCGGTCAGCACCTCGCGGCGATCGCGACGCCGCTCATCGTCCACGACCTGCCGGTGACGATCTGGTGGCCGGGGGAGCCGCCGTTCGGTTCGCGTCCCGCTCAGGAGCTCTTCGCGCTCGCGGACCGGCTCATCGTCGATGGCTCCACGTGGAGCGGCGACGGCCTGGAACCACTGCGCGCCATGGCCGAGCTCCTGGAGACGACACGCATGGCGATCAGCGACTTCGCGCTCCTGCGGCAGGCGCGCTGGCGGGAGGCCATCGCATCGATCTTCGACGACCCGGACTTCACGCCCTACCTGCGATCGCTGCGCCGGGTCGCGGTGACCTACGGCACGCACGACGAGACGGGCGCGTCGGGCACGGCGAACCTGGTCAAGCCCGTCTATCACATCGGCTGGCTGGCCTCGCGACTCGATCTCCACGTGCGGAAGCCGCTGGCGGAGGTGGCCGGCCACGGGCCGGCGTCGTCGGGGTCCGGGAGGACGGTTCGCGGTGGTCCGGCCACGAAACCGGTCCTGGGTCGCGGGCTGGTCGCGATGCTGTCCGACGGCCGTGCCGACGTGTCGGTGGTCATGCGGCCGGTCCTCTCGAAGATGCCGTCCGGGACCACGTTGCGCGTCGAGCTCCTGGCCGAGCGGCGCGGGTCGGAGTTGCGGGCGGATGTGACCGCCGAGGCCGAGACCGTCCACGTCCGCGTCTGGCTCGACGGCGTGGAGGCGCTCGATCGGCACTTCCTGTCGCCGCGGAGCTCGGAAGAGGACCTGCTCGGGCAGGCGATCGAGGCGAGCGGCCGCGACCTGGTCGAGAGCGGCGCCTTGCGGGCCGCCGCGGCGCTCATCGCGCCTCCGAGCGCGGCCACCCATCTGGGATCGACCGGTGGCTGACGGCGCCGGACCCGAGGTCGTGGTCGTGGGGGATCCCGTCGCGGCATCGGCCGAGGCCGGCCGGCGGATCGCCGAGGCCCTTGCCGCCGCCGACGCCGAGCGAGGACGGGCCGACTGGGCAACGACCGGCGGCTCGAGCGTCGTCGGGATCTACCGGGTGCTGACGGAGACGGCCCTGATGGAGCTGGTGCCGTGGCCGCGGCTGCACGTCTGGTGGGGGGATGAGCGCTACGTCCCGCGCGACCACCCGCTTTCCAACGCCAAGCCGTTCGACGACATCGTGGCCGGTATCGCCCAGGGCGAGGAGGGCACGGCCGGGGGCGGCTGGCCGGGCGAGCCACTCCCGTTCGATCACATCCACCCGTTCCGCGCCGGTGAGGCGATCGCGGCGGGGCGCGGTCCGGAGTGGGCGGCCTCGGCGATGGCCGAGGAGTTGCGCGCCGACGGGCCGGCGGCCAACGTCGAGGGCTGGCCCGTCTTCGACGTGCTGCTCCTCGGGGTCGGGCGCGACGGGCACATCCTCTCGGCCTTCCCGGGGTCGCCAGCGCTCGGCTCCGCGGACCTCGCGCTTGCCATCCCGGCGCCCACCCACATCGAGCCCCACGTCGAGCGTCTGACGCTCAACCCGGCCGTGGTGGAGGCCGCGCGCCACGTGCTGGTGGTCGCGACCGGCTCGGCGAAGGCCGCGGTCCTCGGCGAGGTCTTCGGCCAGACCCGTGACCCCGGCCGATGGCCCGCCCAGCTCGCACGCCGAGCGGGTGCGACCTGGATCCTCGACGCGGCGGCGGCCGCGAACCTGCCAGCGCGACCCTGACCGCGGCGTGACCGATCCGGACCCGACCGAGCACGTCCGGTCGGCTGACGGCACGTCCATCGCAGTCTTCCGCAGTGGCGGCGGGCCACCGCTCATCCTCGTCCATGGCGCGAGCGCGGACCACACGACGTTCCGGGTCGTCGGCCCGCGGCTGGCCCGTCATCTCACGCTCCACGCCATCGACCGTCGCGGACGCGGAGCGTCGGGTGACACCGAGCCCTATGCCATCGCCCGGGAGTTCGAGGACGTGGCCGCGGTCGCCGAGGCGGTGGCCTCCGAGACGGGCGGATCGGTGCCGGTGTTCGGGCATTCGTACGGCGGCCGGACCGCCCTCGGCGCGGCCCTCCTGACCGACCGGATCAGCCGGGTGATCTCCTACGAGGGCGCCCCGACGCCGCCCGGCGCGAGCTACCACCCGAGCGGGATCGACGCCGAGCTGGCGGCCCACCTCGCGGCCGACGATCCGGTGGGCATCCTGTCGACATTCATGACCCGGGTCGTCGGGATGGACGAGGCCGAGCTGGCTGCCTACCGCGCCGATCCGGTCTGGCCGTCGCGGGTCGCCGCGGCCCCGACGATCGTCCGCGAGCTCGACGCCGAGATGGACCCCGCGGCGTCGCTCGAGGCGCTGGGTCGCGTCCGCCAACCGGTGCTCCAGCTGCTCGGCAGCGAGAGCATGCCGGCGTTCCGGGAGGCGACCTACGCCTTCGATGCGCGACTGGCGGACGGCCGCGTCCTCGAGATCCCGGGCGCCAGGCACGCCGCGCATCACACCCAGCCCGATCTCGTCGTGACGGCCGTGCGCGACTTCCTGGCGGCCGGAACGTCGCCCGTGCGAGACTGACGGCATGTTGCAGATGGACATCGTCGGCTGGATCGTGGTCGGCTTCATCGCCGGCGCGATCTCGGGCGCGCTGCTGGGCGGCAAGACCGCGCGCGGCTGTCTGCCCAACATCCTCGTCGGCGTCCTTGGCGGGATCATCGGCGGCTGGCTCGCCCAGCAGATGAACCTGGGCCAGGCGCAGGGCTTCATCGCCGCGGTCGTCGTGGCCGTCTTCGGGGCGCTCGTCGTGCGGCTCATCCTGAACGCGGCCAGCTCGAACGACTGACGATGCGGCGGCGGAGCCCCATCGTCCGCGCTACCATCGAGCCATGACTGACGCCCCGACCGAGGACACGCCCGACGGACCCCCGGCCGACACGCGGCCGTACTCGCCGGGTCTCGAGGGCGTCATCGCGGGCGAAACCTCGCTGAGCCGGGTCGACGGCGCCCGGGGACGGCTGCTGTACCGCGGGTACCGCATCGGCGATCTCGTCGAGCACGGCACGTATCCGGTGGTCGCGAACCTGTTGTGGACCGGCGACTGGGATCCGACGCAGCGCCTCGCCACCGCGCCCGTCCCCGATGCGGTGCTGACCGTGCTCCGGGCGCTGCCGCGGACGGCCAAGCCCATGGATGCGCTCCGGACCGCGGTCTCGGCGTGGGGAGCGACGCAGAAGCTGGACTGGCCACCGACCGTCGAGCAGGCACGGACCCTCACCGCGACGTCTCCGTCAGTGCTGGCGGCCTTCGCCCGGCTGCGCCAGGGCCTCGAGCCCATCGAGCCCGACCCGTCGCTCGACCTGGTGGAGGGCTTCCTCTACCAGATCACGGGCACGCGACCGGACCCGGGCAACGCCCGTGCGCTCGATGCGTACTTCATCGTCGGTGCGGAGCACGGCTTCAACGCTTCGACCTTCACCGCGCGGGTCATCACCTCGACCCAGTCGGACATCGCATCGGCGGTGGCAGGGGCGATCGGGACGATGAAGGGGCCGCTCCATGGCGGCGCGCCATCGGAGGTCGTCGACCAGCTCAGCCAGATCGGCTCACCCGAGCATGCCGAGGCGTGGCTCAACGAGGCCATCGACCGGGGCGAGCGCCTGATGGGCTTCGGGCATCGCGTCTACCGCGCCTACGACCCGCGCGCGGCCGCGCTCCGCAAGGTCGCCGAATCGATGCCCCATCCGCCCGAGTGGCTGGCGCTCGCGATCGCGGTCGAGGACGTCGCCCTCCGCGTGCTCGCGGAACGCCACCCCGAGCGGGCGCTCAAGACCAACGTCGAGTTCTACGCGGCGCCCGTGCTGCAGGGCGTGGGCCTCTCGCCCGACCTGTTCCCGGCCACGTTCTCGCTCGCCCGCCACGCGGGCTGGACGGCGCACGTGCTCGAGCAGGCCGCCGACAACCGGCTGATCCGACCCGACGTGCGCTACGTCGGCCCCGCCGAGCGCGACCTCCCGGCCTGAGCAACTGGGCCGGTAGGCGCGCCGCACGAACCGGCAGCACGCCGGTTCTCCGCCAAAAGCGGTCCGTGATGACTCTTAGGCGCGGTCCCGGTCCGGGATCCGTCCGATTCCGTCTCGGATATGCATCGCGATGCATACCGTGACGCGGGTCCGGCGAACAAGTGCGCCTAAGAACCCCCCGGTGAGTATTTGGCGGAGTCCTCGGCCCGGCCGCGAGGGATATGCATCCGGATGCATAGGCCGGCGGCGTCGGACGCGGGCGGCGAACGCGGAGCGCGCCGGGCCTGACCGCTAGAGCCAGCCTCGGCGCCGGAACAGGATCACGAGCACGAGCAGGGTCGCTGCCATCAGCGCGAGGATCACGAAGAACGTGACGGCCTCGCCCTCGCCGGGGAAGTGGACGTTCATCCCGAAGATGCTCGCGATGAGAGTCAGCGGCAGCAGCACGACGCTTGCCGCGGTCAGCACCCGGAACGAATCGTTCAGGCGATGCGAGAGGACGGACTCGTTGGTCGACTCGAGCGCCTCGACGACTTCCTTGTAGTTCTCGAGCGTGTCCCACGTCCGCTCGGCCGCGTCGGAGATGTCGTCGAAGTAGATCTCGAGCTCTTCCTGGAGATATCGCTGCTTGGTCCGCTCGAGATCGCGCAGCACGGCGCGCTGCGGTCGCACGATCTTGCGGAAGTTGATGATCTCCTGCTTCGCCTCCGAGAGCTCGCGCACGATCTCCGACGAACGCCCTTCGAAGATGTCGTCCTCGAGGCGCTCGAGCTTGAGGCCCATCTTGCGCAGCATCGGGAAGGCGGCGTCGACGCCGGTGTCGACGATCTTGTACAGCAGGTAGCCCGAGCCTTTCGAGAAGACCTCCTCGCGCAGGTCGTCCTTCTCGCGATAGCGCTCGAACATCGCCGCCAGCGGCGGCAGCGGGACGTTCGGGAGCGTGATCAGGTAGTCGGGGCCCGAGGAACAGGTCGAGCTCGGCGGTCAGGATCCGCCCGGTGTCCTTGTCGAACAGCGGGAAGTGCAGAACGATGAAGACGTAGTCGTCGTACTGGTCGAGCTTCGGGCGCTGGTTGCGCGAGTAGACGTCCTCGTAGTCGAGCGGGTGGAAGTCGAAATGCTCCTCGAGCCAGTCCCGGTCCGCGCTTCGCGGCGACTCGATATGGATCCAGCGAAGCCCTGCAGCCTCGATGATGTCGGGCGCCGAGACGTCCAGGGGCAGCACCGCATCCGGCGAACCGGAGGCGCGTCGCGAGCGCGGTCGCGGGAGCGGACGAGGCAGGGCGATGTTCGGCACGGCGACATCGTAGCCGCCCGGACTCGAAGGCGAACCGGTACGGACAGGCCATGGGGTCCGGGTGGGTCTGGTGGAGTCGCCGGATCACGCGCGAGGTGGTACGTCCAGCCAACCCTCGCGCAGCGCACGCGTCGCAAGCTCGGTGCGCGACGTGACGCCGACCCGCTCGAACACGCGCGCGAGATGCGTCTCGACGGTCTTCGCGCCGATCCCGAGAGCCGCCCCGATCTCGTCGTTACTCCGGCCGTCCGCCACGAGACGGACGACATCGTGCTCGCGCGGCGTGAGCCGGATCGCGCTCGTGCCGGGTCGGACCGAGAAGGCCAGCCCACCCGCGGCGACACGCCGGATCGCGTCGAGCAACTCGGGGAGTGGCGCGGTCTTGAGCACGAACCCGGCCGCGCCCAGGTGGAGGGCGGCCTCCGCGTACTGGGGGTAGTCGTAGGCGGTCAGAACGACGACGGCGGGGAGGTCCGGATCGCCGGTCAGCAGGCCGAGACCGCTGTCGGCACCCAGCCGGATGTCGAGAAGCAGCACATCGACCGCGGCGCGAGCTGTGAGGCCGCCAGATCGTGCGGCCTCCAGCGACGCCGCCACGCCGACGACCTCGATGTCCTCCTGTGAACGGAGGAGCGCGGCCGTGCCCTCGCCGACCACCGGGTGGTCGTCGATGACGGCGACCCGGATCAGCGCGCCCGCCAATCCAGCTTCACGTGCGTCCCGCCCGCCGGCCAGCGGCGCACGTCGAGGATCGCCCCGATCGCCTCGGCCCGCTGCTGCATGTTGACGAGCCCGAAGTGGCCGGCGCGCTCGGCCGTGTCGCCGGCGTCGGGTTCGATGCCGGGGCCAGCGTCGTCGATGGACAGCGAGGCGCCCTCACCCGAGGTCGAGTAGCGGACGACGATGGGTGGCTTGCCGTGCTTGACCGCATTCGAGAGGGCCTCCTGGGCGACCCGGAAGAACGCCAGCTCGACGTCCGGCGGCGGTCGCGTGCCGTCGGTCCGCTCGAGGCGGACCTCGCCGCCGGCGAGACGCTCGATGCGCAGCACCAGCCAGTCGAGCGCCGGCCCGACGCCCGAGGTCGTCGAGGATCGGCAGCCGGAGGTCGCCGCAGATGGCCCGGAGGCGATCGGAGACCGCGCGCGCGATGTCGGCGCCCTCCGTGTCGCCGGCGGCATCGAGCCGATGCACGAGCAGCGTCAGTTCCTGAAGCGCGTCGTCGTGGATGTCGGCCGCGACGCGCGCCCGTTCCGCCTCGGTGGCCGCGACGACGAGGTCGCGCTGGAGCGTCGCTCGGGTCGCCAGACGGGTCAGCGGCCGGACGGTGAAGCGGCTGCTTAGCAGGACGAAGAGGAACCACAGCTGGAGCGGGATCAGATAGGGCGCCAGCTCGGTTGCGAGGATCATGAGTGGCGTGGCCCCTGCGGCCGCAAACTCGGCCGGATTCGAGGATCCGTTCGCTCGAGCGGCCCGTGATCCTGAGGCCCGTGAGCTGGATCGGCCCGGCGGCCGCCAGTCCTGGGATCAGCGGGATGGCCCCGACTAGAGCCCAGCGCCCGATCGCTCCCGCGGACCACGACCCGTCGTAGCTCGTCGCCGAGACGAAGGTCACGAGGCCGGCACCGATCGCGCAGATGACGACCACCAGGCCGACGAGCCGGCGCTCGTCGGCCTCTTCGACCTGGTCGATCAGGGCGACGGCCAGCGGCAGCATCGCGATCACCGTCACCAGACCGGCGGCGGCGACTCGCGTCGCGGACCACTCCCATTCGGTCGGCCAGACGATCAACGGCACCGCGGTGGCCACCGCGAGCGGGATGGCCATCGGGCGCAGGCCCGCTCCGGCGTGGCCGCTCCGCACCCAGTGGGCCAACAGCACGAGGAGGAGCACGCCGAGGAGGTGGATCGTCGGGTAGGTGACGTCCGTCGCGGGGGAGCCCAGGCTGACCACGATGGCCACCGCGGCGATCCCGATCGCGATCCGATCCCGCAGGCGAGCGTCCATGCCGAAACCGTAGCAGAGCCCCTGTCGCCGAACCGTCCGGTGATTCCCGGAACGTCGTCCCGGGATGACAGCCCTGCTGGGCCCGAAGTTGCACGCCGTACCATCCGGCCACCGGCCCACCTTCGAGGCCGCCCGACCCCGAGGTCCCGGTGGCCATCCTCGAGACGCACGACATCGGCAAGCGCTACGGCCGGCGGCGGCCCTGGGCGCTCCGACACCTGGACCTGTCCGTGCCGGTCGGGAGCGTGACCGCGCTGGTAGGCCCGAACGGATCGGGCAAGTCCACGCTGCTCAAGGCATGGATCGGCTTCGAACGACCGACCGAAGGCCACCTGACGGTCGACGGCATCGACCCCTGGAAGGACCGGGCGTCTGCGGTCCGGCGGATCGGCTATGTGCCGCAGGCCCCGTCCCTCTACCGCGAACTGACCGTCGACGAGCACGTCGACCTGGCGGAGACGCTGCGCCCGGGCTTCGACCGCGGCATCGCGCTCCGTCGGCTCGACGACCTCGCCATCCCGCATACCTCCCGCGCCGACGAGCTGTCTGGGGGACAGCAGGCGCAGGTCGGGCTGGCGCTCGCGTTGGGGGCGCGAGCGCCGGTCCTGCTGCTCGACGAACCGCTCGCGAGCCTCGACCCGCTGGCGCGGCGCGAGTTCCTCCACGTCCTGGTCGACGCGGTCCGCGCCGACGGCGCGACGGCCCTGTTGTCGTCGCACGTCATCACCGACATCGAGCAGGCCTGCGACCGGCTGCTGGTCCTCGGCGGCGGGCGGATGCTGCTCGACCTCTCTATCGCCGGCGCGATCGCGGAGCATCGCGTGCTGGACGCGACCGAGCCGGGCTCCGCGGCGACCCGGGGCTCCGGGACCCTCGTCGGCGTCTTCCCGGGACCAGCGGGCGAGCGCCTCAGTCTCGTGCGCGGGGCCGGGGAGCACGGCCGAGCCGCGACGCTCGAGGAGATCGTGCTCGGCCACCTGGCTGCGGCCCGTGCTCCCAGGGGCGCGTCGGTCCGGGAGCAGGCGGCATGATCCTCAAGGAGATCCGCCTCACTCTTCGGCTCCACCGGTTCGAGCTGTACGCCTTCGGGACCGCGTTGGTCGTGCTCGCGATCGCCGGCTTCGTCGGCTCGGCCTATGTCGACGGACTGCGCCCCGGACCCGAGTGCCTGGCGACCGACGGCAGCGCGCCCGAGGTCTGCGAACCCGGCCTCCGTGTCTGGAACGAGGCCCAGCAGATGATCGGCGGACTCATCCTCTCGCCGACGCTGGCGGTGGCCTATGTGATCGGCGCCTTCCTCGGGGTGCCGATCGTCGGCGCGCGAGCTCGAACGCGGCACGACCCGGCTCGCCTGGTCGCTGGCGCCGTCTCGCTGGCGCTGGTTCGCGGTCCGCGTGCTGCCCGTCCTCGCGATCATCGTGGTGCTGACCTTCGCCGCCGGGGCCGCCGTCGATCGCTTCTTCGCCGCGAGCGTCCAGGGCGAGGATCCCGCGGCGTCGTTCAGCCTGTTCGGGGCTCGCGGCGTCCTGCTGGCCGCTCGCGCGTCATTCATCTTCGGGGTCGCGGTGATGATCGGAGCGGTCATCGGCCGAGCCCTGCCGGCGCTGATCCTGACGGCGCTGATCGGGACGATCGCGATCGCCGGTGGTGAAGGGGTCCACCAGAACGTGATCCTCCGAAACGAGGCGGTCCCGATCGCGGACGTGGACGAGTCATCCAGCAGGCGTGGCGATCTCTACCTCGACACGAAGTGGCAACTCCCTGACGGCAGCCTGGTCGGCTATGAGGCCGTGCCCGACGGCGGCCCGTTCGACCAGGATGGCAACCAGCGGTACCCGATGTTCATCATGGTCATGCCGGGCAGCCAGTACCGGTTCGTCGAGGCGCGAGAGGCGCTCGCGCTGGCCGTCGCCACGCTCCTCGTCCTGCTCGCGGCGGGCGTCGTCGTCGCGCGGCGCCGACCCGGCTGACCCGCCCAGGTCGTGCGTTAGCTTCTCGCTTGGTCCTCCAACGCATCGTATGTGCGCGCGGACAAGGAACGCGGCCGATTCTGATCTCGCTTAGTCACCTGACGACTACGCAATAGGACATCGGAGCAACCTGGCCACTTACCAGTCGTGACAGGACTAGGTGAAGACCAACGAGCCCGGCTGACCCACAAACCTCAGACAGCCCTCGCGGTCGGCGCCTCCGTTCGGGAGCGACCCGAGCGAAGACGGATGGCGATCGCGACGGCACCGGCCAGGAAGATCGCTCCTCCGACGAGGAATGGTCCTGACGCGCCGCCGACCGACGCGACGCCGGCCCCGACGGCCGGCCCGACGATGCCGGCGGCGTAGAGCGGCAGGTACACGAGGTTGAGCGTCGCCGACCGACGCTCCGGCGGGACCTCCAGGGCGAGGAGCCCGAAGACCATGGCGCTCACCGTCGCCGTGGCCGTGCCGAGGACCACCGCCAGCAGTGCCAGCGACGCGACGGACGGCACGAACGGCATCAGCAACAGCACCACGCCCGCGCCCGCCAGGGCCGCCACCAGGACGAAGCGGAACCCGATGCGATCGCCCAGCACGCCACCGAGCGGGGACACGAGGGCACCGACCAGGGCGGCCGTGCCCATCACCAGCCCGACGGCTGACGCATATCCAGGGCCGGGGCCGGTCAGGCCCTCGACGAGGACCGGGATGTACGGCCGGGTCATCTGCGTCGCGACGAACGACACGCCGAAGATCAGGAAGATGCGACGAACGGACGGGTCCGTCAGAACGCCACGGACGGCACCGAACGCGAGCGTGAGGACGCGCCCGGTCGGGACGACCTCCGGCCGCACCTCCTTCGAGCCGAACGCGACCAGGAGCGCAGTCCCGACCGAGAAGACGGCCGACAACCAGAACACGCCCGACAGCGGCCAGCCGAGCCCGTCGATCAGGATCCCGGCCAGGACGGGCCCGACGGCGAACCCGATCGGTCCGGACGCCCCGAACACGGCGATCGTCGTGCCGAGCCGGCGCGTCGGGGTCACGTCGCGGATGCCCGCGAGCATCACGCCCGTGTTGCCCAGCTGGAACCCGATGAGCAGCATCGACAGGGCAAGCTGCCAAGGCTCCCGCGACAGCGCGACGCCGGCGAACACGACCGCCTCGACGAGGGCGCTGCGGACGATGACGGCCTTGCGACTGTACTTGTCCGCCCAGACGCCCCACAACGGGACGAGCGGCATCCCGACCACGAAGACCAGCGAGCTGAACAGCCCGATGAACGCGAGCCGGTCCGCCTCGGCGACGCCCATCTGGCGGAGGTATGCCGGCAGGAGGGCGAAGATCTGGCTGACGCCGAGGCCCTCGACCATCGAGGTGACCCAGAAGACCGCGACGAGGACGCGCCAGTCCTGGACGGGCCGGGAGTGCTGGGCTGATGGCGCGGCCGGTGCGCCGGAGTCGGGCATCCGCGGAAGCCTAGCCGATAGCGTCGGCCGGGTCGCGGGACACACGAAAGCGCCCGAAGGAACTGGTGGGACACCGAGTGTTCAGCGGGTCCTGGGGCTTCAGCAAGCTGCAGTCCCTGGTCGCCGCCGGGTCCCTCGCTCGTGAGCCTTGCGACTCTCGAGCCCGGTTCCCGGGGCCGCTGCGTGGATCGCTCCTCGCTGCGGTCTGGCGGTTCACTCCTGCCCCTTCGGGCGAGACCAATGTACGGTCCAGGGCCCCAGAACCACAACGGGCTTATCCACGAACTTGCAGAAGGAGCCCGCGACCTTATCCCCGAACTTGTGGACGTTGTGGACGGGTTGTGGATACTCCTCAGGGAGGTGTCGGATCCATGGCCCATCTGCTTGCGCGGCTCGTGGCGATCAACGACCGCTGGGCGCGCCCGTTCGGCGACTTCAACCATCGCTGGCTGTCGGCGCTGTTCGGACCGATCCGGCCGATCAAGGACCTGCTGAACGGTCGCTGGCTGGGTCATCCGCTCCACGCGGCGTTGACGGACATCCCGATCGGCCTGCTCCTCGGCGCGGTCATCCTGGACCTGGTCGATCAGCGCACCGCCGCCGACATCGCGCTCGTCGGGACGATCCTCTTCATGGTCCTCTCGGCCGTCGCGGGCTTGGCGGACTACACCGACACCGACGGCACGGCCCGGACGCGCGCAACGACCCACGCGACGCTCATGACGATCGCGCTGGTGATCCTGATCGTCTCCCTGGTCCTGCGGGCGGGCGACCCGGTCGACCGGACGGTCGCCGTCGTGCTCGGCATCGTCGCGTTCGGGCTGGTCACGGCCGGGGCCTTCATCGGCGGCGACGTCGTGTACCTCCTGGGCAACATGGTCAGCCGCCACGCATTCCGCGGCGCCGGCACGAAGTGGATCAAGCTCGAGCTCGGCGAGCTCGCCAGCCTCGACGACCTCGCCGAGGCGACGCCCACCAAGATGAGGGCGGGCATCAACGATCTCGTGGTGGTCCGGCTGGGCGAGCGGGTCTTCGCGCTGCACGCCACATGCGCCCACGCCGGCGGACCACTGGACAAGGGCACGGTGGTGAACGGCTGCCTGCAGTGCCCGTGGCACGGCGCCCGCTACCGGATCGCGGACGGGCACGTCGTGCGCGGCCCGTCGGTCTACGACCAGCCGGCCTACGAGATCCAGGCGGCCGATGGCGGCGGCTACGAGGTCCGGCGGATCGCCTCCTAGATGCCGACGGTCCGGCTCGTCGATCCCTCGCTGGTCGTGCTGGTCGGTCCGGCGGGGTCGGGCAAGTCGACGCTGGCGGTCCGCCATTTCGCGCCGGACGAGATCCTGTCATCCGACGCGTACCGCAAGCTCGTGAGTGGCGACGAGGCCGACCAGGGAGCCACCGGGCTGGCATTCCGGCGGCTGCACGACGACGTCGCACGACGCCTGGGCGCGGGGCGCCTGTCGGTGATCGATGCCACGAACCTGACCCGTCACGCCCGGCTCACGCTCCTTGCCCGGGCCCGGGACGCGGATGTCCCGACCGTCGCGATCGTGCTGGACCTCCCGGCGGACGTCGTCCATGCCCGGAACGCGGGCCGGGTCACCCGGGTCGTGGCGAAGGCGGTCGTCGATCGCCAGCTGGCGACCCTGCGCGCGACGATCGACACGGCCTCGCTCCCGTCCGAGGGGTTCGATCTCGTCGTCGTCCTCCACGACCCAGCCGCGATCGACTCGCTGCGCCTCGAACGCCGACCCCCCGGACGACGCGCCAAGGCCGAATGAGGCGATCGCGTCGCTGGGCGGCGCTACCGTCGAAGGAACTTCGTCGATCAGTCGCCAGGCGACGCGCCCGACGAATGACTGGGTGCCAGGGGCAGGCCTGGACGTCGGATGCGCCGCTCCGCGACGCGATCGACAGGACGGACCGGTGCACTCGGTACGCGCTTCGTCAGTAGCGTCGCTGGGCGACTCGCGAGGATCCCACGGGCCTGCCTGGACCGCGAATGGGACCGACGACCCGACTGAGCGTGTCCCTACGCGGAGCCGACGCCGATCAGCACGATCGCGAGGGCGGCGAGGGCGATCCCGACGGCATGCGAGCGGGTCACGCGCTCGCGCAGGAAGACGGTCGCGAGGATGACGGTCGTGACCGGGTAGAGCGAGGACACCACCGACGCGACGGCCAGCGCGCCGCTCTGGACAGCGAGGATGTACGCGCCGTTGCCGACCATGTCGAGGACGCCGATCCCGACCAGCCCGGGGACGAGCTTCCGGGGCGGGCGCCAATCCGAGCGCGTGACGAGGATGATGCCGACGATGAGGATCGCCTCGGCGGTTCGGACGATCGAGAGCGGCCCGAAGACATGGCCGTCGCTGACCTGGGCGATGAACACGCTGAACAGGCCGATCGTCGAGCCGGCCAGCAGCGCCAGGCCGAGACCCGCCCGTCCGCCGCCCTCGTCCGCGACGCGTGAGACGAGCACGACCGCGACGATCGCGGTCACGATGCCGATCGTCACGAGGCGATCGGGCCAGCCCTCGAGCACGATCCCGGCCACGACCGGGATGACCGCCGCGAGGACGCCGGTGACCGGCGCGACTATCCCCATGCGCCCGACGGCCAGGCCGCGATAGAGCGACGTGATCCCGATCCCGCCGGCGATCCCGCCGGCGATCGACCACGCGACGTCGGCGGTCGACGGCATGCCCTCGGCCCGGATGACGGTCAGGCCGACCGAGACCACCATGCCCACGACCTGCGAGATGAGGGCGACGCCGAACACCGAGGTCCGCCGGCTCATGAGGCCGCCGCCGAAGTCGCCGCCGCCCCACGCGACGGCGGACACCAGACCGAACAGGACCGTCGCGGTCGCCGGGTCGGGTCCGATCAGGGGCCGGATCCTTCGGGCGGGTCGGCGTCGTCGACGGCCGTCGGCCCGGGCAGCTCGACGATCGCGTCGGCGACGCTGTCATAGCGCTCGGAGCAGGTCAGGTAGATGACCTGGAAGTCGGTCGTGATGCCCTTGAGGAGGATCAGGGCCCGGGCCGCCCGTGCGTCGTCGAGGGTGACGAACGGGTCGTCGAAGATGAGCGGCGGCCGACGGTCGCCAGTCACGAGTCGGACGAGCCCGAGCCGCGCCGTCAGGTAGACCAGGTCCATCGTGCCCTGGCTGAGTGCCGTGACCTTGACCCAGTCGCGTTTCTCAGGAGCGCGGACCTCGATGTCGAGGGTCTTGTCGTCGACCCGCACGTGGCGATAGCGACCGGCCGTCGCCCCGTCGAGGTCGCGGACCATCCGCTTCTCGAGGTAGCGGGTCGCCGACTTCATCGTGTCCTGCTCGGCCTTGACGATCATCTCGAGCGCGCTCGTGTAGACGCGCTGGCGACGCTGGAGAGCGGCGAGCTCCTCGTTCCAGCCGGCCAGCGATTCGGCGTGGCCGGCCACGACCTCGGCGTCGACGGCGTTGGCCTCGACCCTCGCCCGGGCGTTGGCCTCGTCGTCGCGGGCACCCTCGAGCGCCGTCTCCTGGTCGCGGACCTCGACCTCGAGTCGCTCGCGGGCACGCGGCTCCTTGGCGATCGGCCCGAGCGCCTCGAGCGCGCTGGCCTTCTCCGAGATCTCCAGCGCCGACCCATCGCGCGTCGGCACGAGCGATTCGGGTGGTTGCTTGCCCACGAGCCCCTCAAGCTGCGCCGCGAGGACGTCGATCCGGGCGACGTGCGCCTCCTCGCGCGTGAGCATGTCCTCGGCCGTCGCGAGGTCGGCCAGGCCGAGTCCCTCGAGGCGCTTGCCGAAGTCGGCCTCGACGACCGCGAGCTCCGCCTCGATCTCGGATCGGCCCCGCAGACGTCGGTCGATCTCCGTGTCGCGCAGCTCGGCACCCATGTGGTAGCTGCGGCGCATCCACAAGGCGACCGCCGCGAGGACGAGGCCGATCGCACCGATGACCCCGCCGATGAGGCTCGGGATGGTGCCTGGATCGGCGATCCCGAGGAGGTCGACCGCGAACGATGCGGCGACGATGACCACGCCGATGATCGTCAGCGCGACGCCCCAGCGCGACAGCGGGCGCCAGCTGGGCTCGGCCTCGATCTCGAAGGTGACGGGGACCTCGCCCGCGAGGGCGGCCCGCAGCTCGCGCGCCTTCTGGTCGAGGGCGCGCAGCCGCTCGACGCCGGCACGGAGGACGGGGAGCGCACTGGCGGACGGATGGGTCGCGGCCAGGACCGCGATCTGGTCGTTCACCTCGACCGCCTGCCGGAAGCGCTCATAGCGGTCCTGGG
This sequence comes from uncultured Chloroflexia bacterium, assembly GCA_963767165.1. Lineage (GTDB taxonomy): Bacteria > Chloroflexota > Limnocylindria > Limnocylindrales > CSP1-4 > SPCO01. Next base: position 894,623 of record CAVYCV010000001.1, read on the forward strand.
CGGCGACGCGCTCGGTCTCCAGGCGTTCGGCCTGGCGTGCCTTCTCCAGCATCCCGCGGCGTTCCGCGAGCGCCGCCTCAGCCTGGGCTCGCCGGTCAAGCGCGCCTGCAAGCGCATCCCGGTCTCGGGCGAGCTGGGCGAGCGCCAGCTCGCCCTGTTCGACGGCCTGCCCGGACCGCACGACCTCCGCCTCCGCGACCTTGAGGAGGCCGGGGTTCTTGTCGCCCTTGGTCGTGAGGCCGTGGATCGCCTGCTCCAGCTTCCGCTTGGCCCGGCTCGTGCCGCGATCGCCTCCGCTGATGGACGCCTGGAGCCGGTCCCGCAGAGTGCCCTCGTCGTGGCCGAGATCGGCGAGCTCGTGATGACGGACGGACGCCGTCGAGCGGTAGAACGCCTCGGTCGGGATGCCCGTGAGCTCGGCGAGGATCTGGTCGGCCAGGGCCGGGTCGGTGACGGACTGGCCGTCGTAGTCGAGCCGGACCGTGCCACGCGATCCGGCGAAGGTCTTCTCGAGTTGACCGGTCTTCGCGCCGTCCTCGTCGTCCTGCTCGAAGTCGACCATGATGACCGACCGGGCATCCTCGGCGGCGTCCCACGGGCGGAGCGCGTCCAGGTCGCCGGCCGAGCTCGTCACCCGACGCGTGATGGCCAGCTCGATCGCCCTCTGGATCGTCGACTTGCCGGCCTCGTTCGGACCGCGGATGACCGTCAGGCCGGGCGCCAGCTCGACCGTGAGGTGGCGGTAGCGGCGGAAGTCGCGCAGCTCCAGCCGGCGGATCCTCACAGCGAGACCTCGTGGCCCGCCAGGAGCAACCGTCCCAGGCGGAGCGCGTCGCGCAACTCGCCGGCCTCGTCCGCCTTGTCGGTCGCCTCGAGCTCGGCGATCCGCGCCTCCAGCTCGCGGATGAACGCCCCGACGACGGTGTCGGGCGACGGCAGCGTGCCCTCGGTGAGGGCAGGCAGCGAGACGTCGCGGACGCGGACCTTCAGGAACGAGGAGGCCAGCGCCGACTCGATCTCGTCGATGTGGAGGTCGAGCTCGTCCGGACGGACGCCGACGATGCGCACGTCGAGCACGAGATCGGGGTCGGCCCGCTTGGCCAGGCCCTCGATGAGCGCTGGCTGCGTCCCGATCCCGGTCGCATCGAGCTGGACCCGCTGGAACGTGGTCCGACCGACGATCCGGTCCTCGATCGTGACGATCCGCTTGCCGTCGACGACCTCGAGCTCGACGAGGAGGACCTTGCCGGCGCGATCCTGGTCGAGCGCCACGGCCTCGGGGGCGCCGGCATACGCATAGGCCACGGCTCCGGCACGACCCTGCTGCGTGGAATGCCAGTGACCGAGCGCGAGGTAGTCGAGTCGGCTGGCGGCGATCTCGTCGGTGGTGATGACGACCTCGTCGCGATCGGTCTTGCCGGGGATCGCGATCGATCCGTGGACCATCCCGATCCGCCAGGTCGCCCCGGTCGTATCCGTGGTCGCGCCCATCCCGGCCAGGGGGCTGGCCGGCGCGCGCTTCGTGTCGAAGACCCGGCCGAGGACCACCGCATCGAGCGCGGCGAGGTGGACCATGGACACGTCGGGCGTCAGGACCGTCACGAGATCGTCGTGGTCGGTGCTGCCGGCCATCGCCTTGAGGTCGTAGGCGCGATAGATCGAGGTCCGGTCGTAGACGTCGTGGGTCCCGGGGATGATGACCGTCCGGATCCGGGCCTGGGCGAGACGCTTGAGCTCGCCCGCGACCCGCTCGACCGAGCGTCGCGGCTGGACGTTGGAATCGAAGAGGTCGCCGGCGATCAGGAAGAGATCGACCTTCTCGGCCAGCGCCAGTTCCACGGTGGCTCGGAAGGCGGCGAACTGGCGATCCCGTTGGGCAGCCGCCTGGACCCCCAGGTCGTCGTGGCGCGCGCCGAGATGGATGTCCGCGGTGTGGATGATCCGTAGCATCCGGTTGTCGGCGGGCCCTCCCTGGTCGGTCACGATCCGGACGACGCGACCGGGGCCGTCGGCCTGGGCGATCGGACCGCCGAGCGGCCCGCGGGTCCAGCGCGAGCGAGGCGCCCCCATGACTCCCCGCTCGCCGCCCCGAATCTCGCGTCTCATTGTGACAGGTACGGTGTCACGACCGCCAGGCGGCCATGCCGGCCGGGCCCATTGACGACCCAGAACCGGGATGCGTCGTATCATGCGCGGCCTGACACCCGGTGCGCCCCGAAACAGGGACTCCACATCGGCACCTTGGGTCGCGCGGCCCCGGCTTCTCTCGCCAGCACTCGCACGTCCCGTCCGCCGATGCGGCTGCCCTTCGGGCGCACGACCTGCCGAGCACATCGTGATCCCCCGGAGGAGCAAGTGACCTACGTCGATCGAACCCTGACCTGTGTCGACTGTGGCGTGGAATTCATCCACTCTGCCGCCGACCAGGAGTATTACGTGGAGAAGGGGTTCACCAGCGAACCGAAACGCTGCACGAGTTGCCGTGCCAGCCGTCGAGCCGCCCGGGACCCCGGATACGATGTCCGGGAGATCGGTGGGCCGCGCGGCTACGAGCGCGGCGACGACCGCGCCTCGCGCGAGTATTTCGCCGTCATCTGCTCGTCGTGCGGCAACCAGGCCCAGGTCCCGTTCAAGCCGCGGATGGACCGTCCGGTCTACTGTTCCGACTGCTTCCGGACCGTCCGCCCGGACACCGCGTAGGCCGATCTCCGCTACAGGCGGAACGTCTCTCCGGCGCGATGCCGTTCGCGCCGGCGCCCCCGCCAGACCGTCACCCGGGCCGCGCCGTGGACCTGCCAGGACCCCTCGCGGCCGATGACGGCGGTCTCCTCGTCGATGCCGAGCACCACCGACCCGCGCGGCGCCTGGAGCGCCACCAGCGCGGACATCGGCTCGGGCCACGCATCGTAGTGGGGCACGACCGACGCACTCGGCGCGAACCCGAGGGCCGGCCGCCAGCGCAGGGGGAACGGGAGCACCTTGACCCGCAGGTCGAAGGCATGGCCCGCGAGCGCCATCGCCCCGGCCGAGCACCCGGCCAGGACGGCGCCGCGCTCGTGTGCGTCGATCAGCGCCCGGCCGACCGCGCTGCCGTCGAGGACGCTCAGCAGGTAGCCGGGCTTGCCGCCCGAGATGTAGATGAGATCGGCCTCGCCGATGGCCTGTGCCGCGGCCGCGTCGTCGGCGTCATGGCGATCGCGGACGAGGACCGGCTCGACCTCGGCGCCGAGCTCCCCGAAGTGGGCGACACCCAGCGACGCCCAGCGGTCGAACACCTCCTGGCCATCGGGGTATGAGGCGGTCGGGAGGATCGCCACGCGCGGACGGGAGCGGCCGGTCGCAGCCAGCAATTCGAGGTCGAATCCGGCCATCGCGGGAAGGAACTCACCGGCGCCCACGAGCGCCACGGGTCCGGGCACCGGCAGAGTCTAGTCCGAAGACCTTGTCCACGCGGCGACGATGCTGCGACACTGCGCGGGCATGACCCGACGCCAGCGATGGACCCTCGTCGCCACCATCATCGGATCCGGAGCCGTCTTCCTCGACGGGACGCTCGTGGGTGTCGCGCTCAAGCGGATCGGGCAGGATCTGCCGGCCTCGCTGGTCGGGGTGCTCGAGGGTCAGGCGTACGTCGTCAGCGGCTACCTCGCCGTCCTCGCCGCGCTGCTCATCCTCGCCGGCGCGCTGAGCGACCATTACGGCCGTCGACGTGTCTACGCGCTGGGCCTGGCCGGGTTCGCCCTCACCTCCGCGTTGTGCGGGCTCGCGCCCACGCTCGAGCTGCTGGTGGTCTTTCGGCTCCTCCAGGGAGCCGCAGGGGCGCTGCTCATCCCCGGCTCGCTCGCCCTGATCACCCACGCCTTCGAGGGTGAGGCGCGCGGTCGCGCGTTCGGGATCTGGGCCGCCTCGACATCGGCGCTGACCGTCATCGGGCCGATCGTGGGCGGGATCATGGTTGACACCATCGGCTGGCGATTCGCGTTCCTCGTCAACGTCCCGCTGCTCGCGTTCGCCCTGTGGGTGACCGTCACCCATGTCGAGGAATCGCGCGACACCGAGACGTCGGGGCGGTTCGACTGGCTCGGCGCCATCGTCGCGGCACTCGCCGTGGGCGGTCTCGCGTTCGGCCTCATCCGCGGCCAGGCGCAGGAGTGGACCGACACGGCCGCCTGGATCGCCATCGGCGTCGGGGTGGTCGCCCTGGTGCTGTTCCCGATCCTGATGGCCACCCGGCCGAACCCTTTGGTCCCCCTCGGGCTCTTTCGCTCGAGGGCGTTCGCGACCGTCAATCTCGCGACCTTCTTCGTCTACGGCGCGCTCTACGTGACCTTCGGCTACCAGCCGCTGGTCCTCCAGGGCGTGCTCGGCTACACGGCCCTCGGTGCGGGCCTCATCGGCCTGCCGAGCGGGATCCTGCTGTCCGTCCTCTCGACGCGCGTCGGGACCGTGGCGGCCCGGGTCGGCGCTCGCCCGTTCCTGGTCGTCGGACCGCTGATCATGGCCGGCGGGCTCCTGTGGTTCGCCCGACTGCCCGCGGACTCGGAGCCGTGGCTGGCCGCGATCGACGCGCCGAGCACGTTCATCCCGCCGCTCGACGTGATCGTCGACGTCCTGCCCGCGATCATCCTGTTCGGGATCGGGATCTCACTGGTGGTCGCCCCGCTCACGAGCACCTTGATGGGCTCGATCTCCGGCCGCTTCTCCGGGATCGGGTCGGCGATCAACAACGCCATCTCCCGGGTCGGTCAGCCGCTCCTCGGCGCGATCATCTTCATCGCGATCAGCGCCTCTTTCTACACGGCGCTCGAGACGAGCGCGCCCGACCTGGATACGAACTCGCCCGAGGTCCGGAGCGCCTTCCAGCCGCTCAATCCGCCACCGGCCGATGCGACGACCGCGCAGGCCGCGGCCGCGACGCAGGCCTCGATGGACGCCTTCCACCTCGCGATCCTGGTGTGCGCGGTGCTGCTGGTGGTCGGCACCCTCGTGTTCTGGTTCGGGCTCCGGGCGGGCCCGTCCCAGAGCGGATCGCCCGCACCGCCGGCGCAGGGAGCGGGCTAGGGCCTGTCGGCCGTCAGCCGCGGACCCGGAACGGGCCGCCGTGGCCGGGGATGACGATGTCGGCAGCGGCCAGCACCCGGGCCCGTCCTCGCTCGATCGCGGACTGATCGGCCGCGAGTGGGTCGATCTCGGGCGTCCGGTCCTCGTGCCACCACAGGTGCGTCAGCGCATAGGTCGCGTCGTCGGCCTCGATGACGAGCGTCGCGTCCTCCTCGGTGTGACCGGGCGTCAGCCACAGCTGGGCCTTCGGGGAGAGCCGGTATCCGTCGCCCTCGTGGTCCAGCCACAGGTCGTCGCGGTAGCGCGCCCAGAAGTCCACGACCTCCGCGTTCGGGAAGAGCGCGATGTTGACCGTGTGGTCCGGGTGGTGGTGGCTGAGGAAGACGTGCGTCACGTCCTCGGCCGACACCCCGAGCGCGGCCAGCGGGTCGAGGATGAGCGACCGGCGCGCGACCATGCCCGGGTCCGCGACGATCAGCGCGTCCCCGTCGCGGACGAGGGCGATGCTGGAACCGACCCGGTCGGTGGCGTAGCCGGCGTGGAGCAGGTGGACCGAGGTCACCGTGCGATGCTAGCGGTCGGCCGTCGGTCCGCGGCGCCTGTCGCGGCACATGCGATGGTCGCTCGAATGGACGCACGCCGATGCGACACTCGGGCCCGTGACCGACGATCGCCCCGCCGACCTCGTCCTGACCGGTGGCCGCCTCGCGACCATGGATGCCGCCCGGAGCTGGGCGAGCGCCATGGCGGTGCGCGATGGACGGATCGTCCGCCTGGGGACCGATCGTGTCATCCGCGAGCACGTCGGGCCGCGCACGCGGGTCATCGAGCTGCGGGGCCGGACCGTGACGCCTGGGTTCCAGGACGCCCACGTCCATCCGGTCCACGGCGGCCTGGCGATGCTGCGTTGCGACCTGCACGAGGATTCGCAGTCGGGACCTGGCTACGACAAGATCGAGGCGTACGCGCGCTCCCATCCCGATGAAACATGGATCCGCGGCGGGGGCTGGTACATGGCCGCTTTCGAAGGCGGCACGCCGCGACGCGAGGACCTGGACCGGATCGTCCCCGATCGGCCCGTCTTCCTGACGAACCGCGACGGACATGGCGCGTGGGTCAACACGCGCGCGCTGGAGCTCGCCGGTGTGACGGCATCGACTCCGGACCCGGCCGACGGCCGGATCGAACGCGACCCCGACGGCAGCCCGACCGGCACGCTGCACGAAGGCGCCATGGATCTCGTGGCGCGCTTCATGCCCGACGACACACCGGCCGACCTCGAGGAGGCCCTGCGTCTCGGGCAGCGCCACCTGCACGCCTTCGGGATCACGGCCTGGCAGGACGCCATCATCGAGCCGCACCGCGAAGAGCGGGCGTATGTCGCGCTCGCGTCACGGGGCGAGCTGACCGGGCGGGTCGTGGGCGCCTTGTGGTGGGAGCACCATCGCGGCGCCGAGCAGATCGAGGAATTCGTCGAGCGACGGCGGGCGACCGCGATCGGCCGCTACGCGCCGACGAGCGTGAAGCTGATGATGGACGGCGTCCTCGAGAACTTCACCGGCGCCATGCTCGAGCCCTATCTCGACGGTCACGGGGGCACGACCGACAACCGCGGCCTGCTCCAGATCGACGCCGAGGGCCTCAAGACCTGGGTCCCGCAGCTCGACGCGCTCGGGTTCCAGCCGCACTTCCACGCTATCGGCGACCGGGCGGTCCGGGCGTCGCTTGACGCCGTCGAGGCGGCGCGGCGCGCGAACGGCCCATCGGACACGCGGCCGCACATCGCCCACATCCAGGTCATCCATCCCGATGACATCGGGCGCTTCCGCGAACTCGGCGTGGTGGCCAACGCGCAGCCGTTGTGGGCGGCCCATGAGGACCAGATGGACGTGCTGACGATCCCGTTCATCGGGGACCGCTGGCGCTGGCAGTACCCGTTCCGGTCGCTGCGGGCGGCCGGCGCCGTCCTCGCGATGGGCTCCGACTGGAGCGTCTCGAGCGCGAACCCGCTCTGGGAGATGGAGATCGCGGTCCAGCGTCGAACACCCGACTGGTACGCCGACGAGCGTGAGGTCTTCCTGCCCGACGAGCGACTCGAGCTGGTCGACGCGCTCGCGGGCTTCACCTCGGGCTCGGCGTACGTGAACCACCTCGACCACGTGACGGGCACCCTGGAAGCCGGCAAGGACGCCGACTTCGCCGTTCTCGATCGAGACATCTTCGATCCTGCTCCGGCCACTCTCATCGAGGCGCGCGTGGTCGGCACGTTCGTCGAGGGGGTGCCGGTGTTCGAGGACCCCGCCCTCGACGGCTGAGCGGAGATTCGCCCGCGGCATGGACACATGACGATGCCGGATCAGGTACCGACGTCGGTGCCCTGACGGGCTCCGCGGGGCGATGCTCTCCCCGCGCACCGGATGAACCGGGCGACAGAAAGGAGAGGACCCGTGAACGCCTACGCGATCTTCGCCGTCAACGAGCACCTTGAGTACCTGCTCGACGAAGCCGCTCAGAACCGCGCCGCGAACGCCGGGAAGCCCAGCTTCTCCGATCGGATCGCCAAGGCGGTCAAAAGCCTCCGGATGAGTTTCACCGACTCGACGGGGTCGACCACGGTCCTCCCGAAGCTCGAAGACTACCCATTCCGGGGCTGATCTCCTCCCTCCAGCCCCGAGCATCCTCCCTCCCACGCACGAACGACCTCCGACCCCTCCGGCGGAGGTCTTCGTGTGTCCCGGACCGAATCAGCGCAGGTCGGACGGCGTATCGATGTCGAGGAGCGACGCGCCGTCCGGGTCGTCGTGACGCCAGTCCCGCTCCGGGACGACGGCGGCCGCCAATCCCTCGGGCAACGCCCGGAGCCGGCGCTGCCCGTCAGCAAGCAGGGATGTGGCCAGGTTCGCGGCCACGGACCGGCGAACAGCCATCGGGAGGGGCGGCCGGTCATCACCGACAGCGAGCACCGCGGCGCCCGCGCCGGCCGCGGTCATGGTGTCGACCAGGCGCGTGAGGACACCCGTCCTGACCGCGGGCATGTCGCCGGCCAGGACGACGACGATGTCGGCGTCGGTCGCGGCGAGGCCGGCCGCGACGCCGGCCAGCGGTCCTTCGAACGCCCGCTGGTCTTCGACCACGCGGACGCCGTCCGGCACGAGCGGATGCGATCCGGGCGTGACGACGATGAGCACCTCGCCCGACAGGTGTCGGGCCGCCCCGATCACGTGGTCCAGCAGGGGCCGGCCATCGAGGGGTTCCGCGAGCTTGTCGCGACCGAACCGCGCGGAGCGACCGCCGGCAAGGACGATCACGGCGACCGTCTCCATGGCCGTCATCCGGGACCCGGGCCGCTGGTCGCCCGCGGGCCCGGGACATGGCCGGCATCGGTCCGCCGCAGGATCCCGCGACGGCCGAGGTCCTCGAGGATGGCCATGACGTACTTGCGGCTCGTGCCGGTCGCGTCGCGGTAGGCGGCCGGCGTCAGCGGGGCCGTGCGGGCCAGCGCGATCGCGTGCGCCGTGAGATCCCGGTAGGTCGAGCTCGCGTATGCCAGATCCGGATCGAGGACGACGATCCGGCCGCTGCGTTCCAGCTCCTGGATCCCGGCCGGCGGGCAGGCCGCCGACCGGGCGGCCACGCCGAGCGGCGGGGGCGCGGGAACCGCCAGCGACCGTTCGAGACGATCCATCGCGGCCACGCAGCGCCGGATCCGGCGCGGCGACCGCGGCGCCCGGGAGTCGCAGCCGATCGCCGGCGCGGACCAGGCGACCGGCACGGACCAGCGCATCGAGGACGGCCGTCGCGCCGGCCGCGGCGTCCTCCCGACGCACTGTCGCGGCGCGTCGGATCGTGCGCGCGACTGCCGACCGGACTGCGGTGAGCGGTGCGTCGGATCCCGGGGCTTCCGTCACTGCCGTCAGCGCGGTCGCTTCGGCGGCCTCGGCCACGTCGGCCGCCAGCTCCACGGCGCCGTCGGAGACGATCGCCCCGTGGAGCTCGAGCCGCGCGGCCCGAGCCGACGCGACGTCTGGCGACCCGATCGAATCGGCGAGTCGGGTCATCCGCTCGACCGTCTGGCGGCGGCGCGAGATCGCGCGTGGCGGATCGATGTCGATGACCGCGCCGCCGAGGATCGGAGCGGTGCCGCCCGAGCGGCGGAGCACGAACCGGTCGCCCGGGGCGACGGCGATCGGCTCGGCCAGCCGCAGGATCGCAGTGGCCGAGCCGTCGGGCAGATCGATCGCATCGCGGCCGCTCCGTCCGACGGCGGCGTCCACCGCGGCCGTGCCGAGGTGAAGCCGCGCTCGCGTCCGGTCCGGAGACGGGCGCGCCAGGCGCACGAGCAGCCGCGAGCTGGCCGCGACGTCCGGGTCCGTCGTCAGCACGACACCGCGATGGAGCGTCGTCTCGTCGACGCCCGCCAGGTTCAGGGCCGTCCGGCCCGGACCGGCGCTCTGCACCGCGACCCCGTGCACCTGGATCTCGCGGACACGGGCGTGTTGGTCGCCCGGGACGCTCCGCAGCGACGCGCCGCGCTCCAGCCGTCCGCCGCGGAGCGAGCCGGTCACGACGACCCCCCGGCCCTTGATCGAGAAGACCCGGTCGATCGCCAGCCGCGGCCGGTCCTCGGCATGTCCCGCGGACCGCGCCAGGACGGCGTCGCGGACGCCGAGCAACGCAGTCCGCAGAGCGTCCAGTCCATCGCCGGTGGCCCCCGAGACGGGCAGCACCGGCGCCTCGGCGAGTGCCGTCCCGCCGAGCATCCGGCGGACGTCCTCGACCACTGCGACGACACGGTCAGGCTCGACCGCGTCGGTCTTCGTCACCACCGCGACACCGTCGCGGATCCCGAGCGCGTCCAGCAGGGCGAGGTGCTCGAGCGTCTGGGCGCGCGGTCCGTCATCCGCGGCCACCACCAGCAGCGCCGCGTCGATCTCCCCCGCGCCGACGAGCATGTTCCCGACGAGCTTGTCGTGGCCGGGGACGTCCACGAAGTCGAGTTCGGTGCCGTCGTCGAGCGCGAGGTGCGCATACCCGACGTCGATGGTCATCCCGCGTCGGCGTTCCTCCGGCAGGCGGTCGGCATCGATGCCGGTGAGCGCCCGGAGCAAGGTCGTCTTCCCGTGGTCGATGTGCCCGGCCGTGCCGATGACGACGGTCATGCCCGGCCGGCGATCACGGCCTCGACCTTCGACGCGAGCTCGTGGTCTCGTTCGGGGTCCACGGTGCGCAGGTCCAGCACCACGCGCCCGTCCTCGATCCGTCCGATGACGGGGTTGCGCCCTCGCCGGCGGATCGCTGCCAGCAATGGGTCCGGCGGCCGGCCGCCGATCGCCACGCCATACGAGGGGATCGTCTCGCCCGGGAGGCTGCCCCCGCCGATCGCCGAGTGGAGTTCGACGACCGCCGCTCCGTCGCCGATCCAGCCCGCGACGCGCTCGGCCCGCGATCGAAGCTCCTCGAGCGGCGTCGCGATCATGACCCAGACCGGGATGCAGCTCTCGGCCAGACCCGCCCGGTACAGCCCGAGGGTCGCGGCCACACCGAGCAACGTTCCCTTGTCGGGTCGCATCGCGCGCGCGAGCGGGTCGCGCCGCATGCGCGCGATCAGGTCCGCACGGCCCACGACAAGACCCGCCTGCGGACCGCCGACGAGCTTGTCGCCGCTGAACGTCACGACGTCCGAGCCCGCGGCCAGGCGTTCGGCGGGCATCGGCTCGTGGGGCAGCCCGAACCGCTCGGTCGGGAGGAGGGCACCGGACCCGAGGTCGTCGAGGACGATCGCGCCGTGGGCGTGGGCGATGGCCGCGACCTCCGCCTGGTCGGGCACTTCGGTGAAGCCCGCCATCGTGAAGTTCGACGGATGGACGCGCAGGACCGCCTTGGCCCGTCCGGCCGCGAGTGGCTCTTCGAAGTCTGCGGCCCGGGTCCGGTTCGTGGTCCCGACCTCGATCAGCTTGGCCCCGGCCCGGCGGATGATCTCGGGGATCCGGACGCCGCCGCCGATCTCGACGAGCTCGCCGCGCGAGACGACCACGCCGCCGCGACCGGCCAGTGCCACGGCCAGCGCGACCGCGGCCGCGTTGTTGTTCGTGACGAGCGCGTCCTGGGCGCCGGTCAGCGCGATCAGGTGCTCTTCCGCCCGTCGGAACCGGGCCCCGCGTCGCCCGGTCTCGCGGTCGATCTCGAGGAGCAGGTAGTCGGCGGCATCGGCCGCGGCCGCGACCGCCTCGTCCGGCCAGGGCGCACGGCCCAGGTTGGTGTGGATGATGACGCCGGTCGCGTTGATCGCCGTCTGGACCTCGTGGCCGATGTTCGAGTCGAGCTCGCGCCGGACCGCTTCGGCCATTTCGTCGAGCGTCCGGCCGTCCTCGCCGGCCGCCAGGCGCTCCCGCTCCGTGGCGATGACTGCCCGTGCCGCATCGGCCACAAAGCCGTCGTCGCGCAGGCCGGCCAGGAGCGGACGGGTCGCACCGAGCAGTTGCTCGACGCTGGGAGGTCGCGGTCGCGCGGTCGGCTTGGACGTCATCGGGCCTCCGTGGCGGGAACGCGTGGGAGTCGAACCCACCGCGCCGCGCCAAGCGCCGCGCCACTGGTTTTGAAGACCAGGGGACCCACCGGGACCCGACCGCTCCCGCGGCGATGGTAGCGGCTTGGTCGGCCGCGCCGTCTCGCGGGCCTCGCCGCGTATCATCGAGCGGTGACCACGCTCGACACGCTGCCGCCGAACCCGCTCCGGCTGACCGACCTCACCGACTGCGGCGGCTGTGCCGCGAAGCTCGGGGCCGACCTGCTCGCCGACGCGCTGAGCGGTCTCGGCGCGGAGGCGGCTGCCGACCCGGATGGCGCCCTGATCGCCGGCCTGACCCCGCCCGATGACGCTGCGGCGTATCGCGTCAGCGACGACCTCGCGATCATCGGCACGCTCGATTTCTTCCCGCCGCTCGTCGATGACCCGCGGACGTTCGGTGAGATCGCCGCGGCCAACGCCCTTTCCGATGTCTTCGCGATGGGTGGTCGCGTCCTGTTCGCGCTCTCGATCGCGGCCTTCCCCGAGGACCTGCCGCGCGACGTCCTTGCCGAGATCTTCGGCGGTGCCTCATCAAAGGTCCGTGAGGCGGGCGGGACACTGGCAGGCGGACACACGATCCGCGACCCGGAACCCAAGTACGGCCTGGCCGTCGTCGGCGCGGCGCACCCGGACCGATTGCTGCGCAAGGGCGGCGCCCGACCCGGCGACCGGCTCGTCCTGACGAAGCGACTCGGGACCGGGGTGCTGGTGTCCGGTTCGCGTCAGGGCAAGACTGCCCCGGCGCACCTCCAGGCGGCCATCGACCAGATGCGCCGACTGAACCGGACCGCGTCGGAGGTGTTCGTCGAGGCCGGCATCGCGTCCGCGACGGACGTCACGGGCTTCGGCCTCCTCGGTCACGGCCTGGAGATGGCTCGGGCCTCGGGCACGCAATTCGTCTTCGACTCCGACGCCCTGCCGGCACTGGACGGCGCGCTCGAGCTAGCCGTGGCCGGCGTCGAGACCGGCGGTGCCGCGCACAACCGCCGGTTCGTGCGACCGGCCCTGACGGTCGCAGATGGCATTTCGGGAGAGCTCGTGACGCTCGCCCACGACCCGCAGACGTCCGGCGGCCTTCTCGCGGCCGTGGCGGACGATCGGGTCGCGGCCGTCGACACGGCCCTCGCGGCGGCGGGCGTCGAGCGCTGGTGGGTCGGCCGCGTGGAAGCGGGCGAGCCGGCCGTCGTGCTCGCGTAGCCGGCGATCCGATGGAGATCGCACCTGGCATCCGACGACTCGGGACCGGACGGGTCAACGTCTATCTCATCGAGGAGGCGGGCGCGATCACGATCGTCGACGCCGGGCTCCCCGGCTACTTCGGCGACCTGCTGGCCGAGCTGACCGCGATGGGCCGTTCGATCGAGGACGTCCGGGCGGTCCTGCTCACCCACGCCCACTCCGACCACATCGGGTTCGCCGAGCGGATCCGACGCGAGCGGGGCGTCCCGATCCGGGTCCACGAGGCCGACGCGGCGCTCGCCCGCGGCGAGGTCAAGCAGCAGAACGAGGGCGGCGGCCAGACGCGCCTCCTACCCGCCATCTCGTTCCTGCTCTTCGGGATCCGCGAGGGCTTCATCGGCCTCAAGCACATCGCGGAGGTGTCGACGTTCGGTGACGGCGCCACGCTCGACGTGCCCGGGTCTCCTCGCGTGATCCACGTTCCGGGTCATACCGCGGGGAGTGCCGCCTTGCACCTCGCCTCCCGGGACGCGGTCCTCGTCGGCGACGCGTTCGTGACGCTGAACGTGATGAGCGGCTCGACCGGCCCGCAGCTCTTCCGGAACTTCAACGCCGACAACCGCCAGGCACTCGAATCGCTGCGACGCCTCGATGGGATCGAGGCGTCACTGGTGCTGCCGGGCCATGGGGAGGCGTGGACCGCGGGGCTCGCCGAGGCGCTTGGCCTGGTTCGAGCCAGGCCCGTCTGACCGTCAGGCCTCGGGGGAGGCCGTCTCATCGTCGGCCAGCAGCCGGTAGAGCGCGCGGCGGGCGTCCGTGAGGATCCTGCGAGCGTCCTCGCGGGCCGCCGGCGAGCCGACACGGGTGACCTGGAGGGCCGCGACGCCAAGCTCGCGGGTCAGGCCGCGGAGGTCGCCGCCGCCTTCATGCCGCGACCAGGGTCGATCCGCCGGGAGTGCGTCGGCGGCCGCTCGGCCGGCATCGGTCAGAGCGAACGTCTTGCGGCCGTCGCGGTCCTCCGCGACGACGAGGCCCTCGTCCTCGAGCTGCTGGAGGGTGGGATAGATCGAGCCGGCGCTCGGGTGCCAGCGGCCTCCGGTACGCTCGGCCAGCTCCTGCATGACCTGGTAGCCGTGCATCGGCTGCTCGGCGAGGAGCCCGAGGATGGCGTCGCGGATGATGCCGCGTCGCATCTGGAACCGGCCGCCGTGCGTATGGGGCGGCCCGCCGTGGCCGGACCGACCGCTGAAGCCGGATCGACCGCTGAGTCCGCGCATCCGGCGGCTGTCGGGTTGCTCGGCCGCGAGGGCGTCCTGGGTGTGGGGGTGGAAGTGCGGGCGGCCTCGGTGGCCGGGTCCGCGGGTGGTGTCGTTGAACACGAGTGTTGTCCTTGCTTGGGTTGATCGGTGCTAAGTCGCGCTATCACGATATATCGAGTTATGTCGCACGTCAAGGCACAGGAAGGCTGGATGGTGTCGCGGACCGAGGCTACACTCGCGCAGTCGGAGTCCGCAGGAGGCCACCCGTGGCGAAACCCTACGTTCGACTGACCCAGCCCCTCGTCCGCGACACGAAGGGCGGCGAGCTGCGTCCCGCGACCTGGGACGAGGCGCTCGACCGGACCGTGGCCGGATTCATGGCGGCGAAGGCCGCGCATGGCCCGACGACATTCGGCACCTTCAGCTGTTCGAAGGCGACCAACGAGGTCAACTTCGCGGCACAGAAGTTCAGCCGGACGGTCCTGGGCAGCAACAACATCGACAGCTGCAACCGCACCTGACACGCCCCGAGCGTCGCCGGTCTGGCGACCGTGTTCGGTGCCGGTGGCGGCACAAGTTCATACCGCGAGATCGAAGAGACGGACCTGATCGTCCTGTGGGGCAGCAACGCCCGCGAGACGCATCCGATCTTCTTCCACCATCTCCTCAAGGGCGTCCGCAATGGCGCACGCCTGTACGCGGTCGACCCCCGCCGGACGTCCTCGGCGGAGTGGGCGGATGCGTGGCTGGGGCTCGATGTCGGGTCGGACATCGCGCTCGCGAACGCGATCGCGCGCGAGATCATCGCGGCCGGGCTCGAGCACCGCGAGTTCATCGACCGCGCGACCGACGGCTTCGAGGCCTACAAGGCCAAGGTCGAGTCGTACACGCTCGACTACGCCGAGCGCGAGACCGGCGTTCCCGCGGAGGCCATCCGCGAACTGGCCCACGCCCTCGCGAAGGCGCCGCGCGCGATGATCTGCTGGACGCTCGGCATCACCGAGCACCACAACGCGGTCGACAACGTCCTCGCGCTCATCTCGCTCGTCCTCCTGACCGGCCACGTCGGGCGGTACGGGAGCGGCGTCAATCCGCTCCGTGGCCAGAACAACGTCCAGGGCGGCGGCGACATGGGCGCCCTGCCCGATCGCCTGCCCGGCTTCCAGCACGTCGAGAATGACGCTTTGCGCGCGACGTTCGACGCCGAGTGGGGCGTGCCGGTCCCGCCCAAGCGCGGCTGGCACCTCTCGGGCATGTTCGACGCGATGGAGCGCGGCGACCTGACCGCGGTCTACTGCATCGGCGAGAACCCGGTCCAGTCCGAGGCCGACCAGAAACGGGCGATCGGACTGCTCGAGGGCCTCGACTTCCTCGTGGTCCAGGACCTGTTCCTCACGAAGACCGCCGAGCTCGCCGACGTCGTGCTGCCGGCCACCGCCGCCTGGGCCGAGGCCGAGGGGACGGTGACCAACTCGGAGCGCCGGGTGCAGCGCGTGCGGGCTGCCGTGGCGCCGCCACCGGGCGCCCGGGACGATCTCGCGATCGTGTTCGAGCTCGCGAACCGCATGGGCGCGGGCTGGGGCGAGGCCGACCCGGAACGCGTGTGGGACGAGGTCCGCCGCCTGTCGCCGGTCCATGCGGGGATGAGCTACCGGCGGCTGGAGGAACTCGGCGGCCTGCAGTGGCCGTGCTGGGACGAGACGCATCCGGGTGAGCTGTTCCTCCACTCGCGGCTGTGGGAGGACCCGGTCCCGGGCAACCGGGTGCCGTTCGTGCCGGTCGACCACGACCCGCCGGTGGACAAGCTCGATGCCGACTTCCCGATCCGCCTCACGACCGGCCGGCGCCTCGACTCGTACAACACGGGCGTGCAAACGGCCGGCTACACCTCGCCGCTGCGCCGGGGCAAATCGCTCGACATCTCGCCCGAGGACGCCGACTCATACGGCCTGGTCGATGGCGAGACCGTCCGGATCGTGTCTCGTCGCGGCCAGGTGGAGGCGCCGATCCGGATCGACGAGTCGCTGCGGCCCGGGCTGACCTTCATGACGATGCATTTCCAGGACGACGTCGCGGTCAACCTGCTGACGATCGACGCGACCGACCCCAAGTCCGGCACGGCCGAGTTCAAGGCCACGGCCATCCGCATCGAGAAGCTCGAGGCGCCGGTCCGCGCCTGATCAGAGCTGCTGGCCGCCGCCCGCCGGCTGGCCGTCGGACGGGTCCTGGTCGGCCGCGGCCCGCTCGGCGGACGGCGCCGGCTCGTCCGACAGGGCGCGCAGAAGGATCTCGAAGCCGACGACCAGCGCGGCGCCGAGCAACGCGATCTCGAGGCCGAGGGCCAGCCAGGCGACGACGAACGCGATTGCCCCGAGACCGAACCGCTCGATCGAGGTGCGGTTCTCGCGGACGGTCGCATCGAGGGTGTCGCGATCTGGGACGCGCTCTGCGCCCGCGGCCGCCGCCCCACCGGCCGCCGAACCGGCGCGTCCGGCCGCGCCGCCGACGGACGAGGCGGTCTTCATGACCCATGTGGGTCGACCCCACAGATACGCCCCGATCGCCACGATCGCGGTCGCGACCAGGATGATCAGCGTCAGCCCGCGAAGGTCCTCGAGCGTCGCGTCGAGCAAGGCTCGGACGGCCGCCGCGACATCGCCGTCGGCGATGCCGCCGACGATCACGTTCTCGACCGACCGGATGGCCAGCCGGGAGATGAGGAAGGCGGTGATCGTGCCGACCCCGAGATAGATGAGCATCCGGCGTCGATCGCGCGACAGCCAGAGTGCGATGGCGACGAGGAGCAGGCTGAGCACGACGAGCAGGATCACGACCAGGTCGAATGCCCGAACCACCGTCTGGGCCAGGACCAACCGATCGGCCGGCATCAGCTGGATCGTCCCGAAGTCCGGCGGCAGCGTCACGCCGAGCGCGGTCTCGAGGCGCTGGGCCAGGGCCTCAGGAGCCTCGGGCGCGGACAGGTCCGGCAGCTGGACGTCGGCGGGGATGATCCCCATCGCCTGGAGCTCGGTCAGCGCGGCGCCGACGACGGGGAAGACGTCGAGCGTCACGTAGCCGTCCGCCACGCCGATGGCGACGGTCTCACCTCTCAGGAGCCTGACGACCTGCTCATGCGTGAACGACAAGCCCCCGACGAGAGCCTCGTGGACCTGGGGGTTCTGGAGAGCGACCCGCAGCCGCTCCTCGATCCTGCCCTGGATGGCGACCGTCAGCGTGCCCGCAAGCGGCTTGAGCGCATCGGGGAGGCGCGCTTCGAGACGGGCCTGCACACCGAGCGCATCGACGACCTGCGTACTGATCCGGGCGGCGATGGGATCCGTGACGGCCGGGCCTGCCGAGACGTCCTCGATCAGCGCGGTGAATCGGTTCGTGTTCAGCGCGACCTGGTGCGTCCAGATCGCGACGGTGGTCACGAGGATGGCGAAGCACGCAAGGACCAGGGCGACCCCGGCGAGGACCCGCCTCGGCCGCCCGACAGCCCGCGGGCTGGCCCCACCCCCCGTTTCGACTTGCGACGTCCCCACGGCTCAGCCTCCCGACCATCTCCCGGCCCCGGACCTCATCTCACCCTAGCAGGCGGACATCCAGCGTGTCGCATCGAAACGGACCCGTGGGCAGGCCGCCGTCGGCCTGCGCGACGAGGGGCGGGACGCTTCGCCCGCAGGCGCGCGGGCTGGCTACACTCCCCCGCAGGAGATCGCCGATGACCACGACCGCACCTGCGTTCCATGTCACCCGGGACCGCTTCCACCTGGCCTGGGACCCAGCGATCCCGGCGATCGCGAGCGTCCCATCCGGCAGCGTGGTGACATTCGACTGCCTCGATGCGAGCGGCGGGCAGATCACCGCGGGTTCGACGGTCGACGAACTGGCGCAACTCGACTTCTCGCGCGTCGACCAGGTCAATGGCCCCGTCGCGATCGATGGCGCGGAACCCGGCGACACCCTCCAGATCGAGCTGCTCGACTTCCGGCCCGCCGACTGGGGCTGGACGGCGGCGATCCCGGGCTTCGGCCTGCTGGCCGACGACTTCCCGGACCCCGTCCTGCGCATCACGCGCCTGCCCGAGGTCGGCGGTCGCGCCGAGTTCCTGCCGGGGATCCGCGTGCCCGTCATCCCGTTCTGTGGCGAGATCGGCGTCGCGCCGGTCGATGGGCCGCGCTCGACGATCCCGCCCGATGTCCACGGCGGCAACATGGATACCCGCCACCTGACGGCCGGCGCGACGCTGTTTCTCCCGGTCTTCCACGCTGGCGCGCGGCTGAGCATCGGAGACGGTCACGCCGCCCAGGGCGATGGCGAGGTCTGCGGGACGGCCATCGAGACGCCGATGCAGGCGACGCTCCGGCTGACCGTCCGCAAGGACCTGCACGTGACGGCGCCCGAGTTCCTGACCGCGCCCGGCGACGCGGCCGAGCGCCCGGTCGGTCGCCGGTACGCGACCGACGGGGTCGGCCCCGACCTGCGGATCGCGGCGCAGGACGCGATCCGCCGGATGATGGACTGGCTCGGTCGCGAGCACGGCGTCGCGCCGATCGACGCCTACCTGCTCTGCAGCGTCGCGATCGACCTGCGGATCAGCGAGATCGTGGACATGCCGAACGTGATCGTCACGGCGCACTGCCCGCTGTCGATCTTCGAGTGAGGTCCTGCCTACGGTCGTGAGACTCGACCTGGTGGCGAACGAGCTCGTGCATCCTGGGCCGACCGTCAAGGCCCGCGGCAGACCCAGCGACATGTGCGCCGCAACCCGGTCGCCGCGATCGCCGCAGCGTGGCTACACTCGGACGCGATGGACCTGCACGTCATCGGGCCGCTCGCGTCGCCCGCCGAGCGTGCCGCGGTGGACTCCGTCCTCGGACCCGCCAGCTCGCGCTGGGTCGGCGGTGCACGCGACGTCGCACTCGACGGTCACGCATCGGCCGGCGGGCATTCGGCACGGGCCAGGCGCGACCTGCTGCTGCCCGTCCTGCACGCGGTCCAGGGACGCATCGGCTGGATCAGCCAGCCAGCCATCAACTACGTCGCGAAGCGGCTCGCCGTGCCGCCAGCCGAGGCCTACGGCGTGGCAACGTTCTATGCGCTGTACGCGACCAAGCCCAGGCCGCCACTCGTGGCCCATGTCTGCGATGACATCGCGTGCCGGCTGGCCGGCGCCGAGGAGATGTGCGCCGACCTGACGCGAACCGTCGGCGAAGCCGGGGCCCCGATCGACGACGGCCGATCCACCTGGCTCCGGTCGCCGTGCCTGGGCCTGTGCGACCTGGCGCCTGCCGCGCTCTTCACCTCGGCCGGGGAGCCGGCACGCAACGTGACAGCCGCGCCGGTCGATGCCGTCGGGGTCCTGGCCAGGCTGCGGGCGGGTGACCACGTCGAGCGACCGGCCCCGCCATCGGCCGCGGGCGGGGCGGCGGAACGCCGGCTGCTCCGGCGCGTCGGGGTGGTCGACCCGGCCTCGCTCGACGACTACCGGGCTCAGGGCGGCTACCTCGGACTCGCTCGCGCCCTCGAGATCGGCCCCGAGGCCGTCATCGCCGAGGTCACGACGTCCGGCCTCGTCGGCCGCGGCGGCGCGGCCTTCCCGACGGGGCGCAAATGGGCAGCCGTCGCGGCGCAGCCAGAGCCGACTCGCTACGTCGTCTGCAACGCCGACGAATCGGAGCCGGGCACGTTCAAGGACCGGGTCCTGCTCGAGGGCGACCCATTCGCCATCGTCGAGGCGATGACGATCGCGGCTTTCGCGACCGGCGCGCACCAGGGCTACCTCTACGTGCGCGGGGAGTACCCGGAGGCTGAGGCGCGGATGTCGCATGCGATCGCGGAGGCGCGCGGCGGCGGCCTGCTGGGCGACGTCCTCGGCTCGGGCTTCGCCTTCGACATCGAGCTCCGACGCGGCGCCGGCGCCTACATCTGCGGCGAAGAGACGGCCCTCTTCGAATCGATCGAGGGCAAGCGCGGCGAGCCGCGCAACAAGCCACCGTTCCCGGTCGAGGTGGGGCTGTTCGGCAAGCCGACCGTCGTCAACAACGTCGAGACGCTTACGAACGTCCCGCTCATCCTCGCCATGGGCGGCGAGGCATACGCCGCGATCGGCGCCGGCGGCATCTCGACCGGACCGAAGCTCTTCTGCCTGTCGGGGCATGTTGCGCGGCCTGGCACGTACGAGGTCGAGTTCGGGGCGACGTTGCGCGACCTGATCGATCTCGCAGGCGGCGTGCCCGGCGGTCGACCGATCCGGACGATCCTGCTCGGCGGCGCGGCCGGGGTCTTCGTCGGCCCCGACGCCCTCGACACGCCGCTGACGTTCGAGGCGACCCGCGCCATCGGCGCCACCCTCGGGTCCGGGGTGATCATGGTCTTCGACGAGACCGCCGACCTCGTGGACACGCTTCGGCGCATCGCCCGGTTCTTCCGCGACGAGTCGTGCGGCCAGTGCGTCCCCTGCCGGGTCGGGAGCGTCCGCCAGGAGGAACTGCTGGCCCGCCTCGCGGCCGGGTCGCGCGTCCGGCCACGGGACGAGGAACTGGCACTCCTCCGCGAGATCGGGCAGGTCATGCGCGATGCCTCGATCTGCGGCCTCGGCCAGACCGCGTCCTCCGCTATCGAGTCGGCCCTGCGCCAACCGGGGTTGGTGGCGCTGTGAGCGACGGCCTCAGCATGGATCGCGATCCGGCGCCCGATCCGGCGACGCCACACCTCGGCGAGGCGCCCGCCGCACAGCCGCTGACGGACATCCTGCTGACGCCACCCGCACGAGCGTCCAAGCCGCCTGCGGCGCCGGTGGTCGAGGCGCCGCCGCCGATCGAACTCAAGATCGACGGGGTGGCCGTCACCGTACCGGCCGGCACGACGATCCTGGGCGCCTGCCGCCAGCAGGGCATCGACACACCGACCCTCTGCTACGCCGAGAACCTGACGCCGGTCAACGTCTGTCGCGTGTGCGTCGTCGAGGTGACCGGGTCGCGCGTGCTCGTGCCCGCGTGTTCCCGCAAGGTCGAGGCCGGGATGGACGTCCAGACCGACTCGGAGCGGGTTCGGACGTCGCGCAGGATGGTCCTCGAGTTCCTCGGCTCGTCGGTCGACATCTCGCTGGCCGGACCGGCCGTGCCGGACGGATCGGCCGCCGCCTATGCCCAACGGTATGGCGCCGACCCCTCGCGCTATGGGCCGCCCGCCGCCGCCGCGGCAGCGGGTGAGCGCGACGATCTCGAGGCCGGCCACCACCACGCGCCGGCCGGCGAGGCGACGGCAGCGACGGTCGCCCAGCCGACCAAGATCGACAACGACCTGTACGTCCGCGACTACTCCAAGTGCATCCTCTGCTACAAGTGCGTCGAGGCGTGCGGCGAGGACGCCCAGAACACGTTCGCGATCGCCGTCGCCGGTCGCGGATTCGACGCCCGGATCTCCACCGAGCAGGCTGTCCCGCTCCCGCAGTCGGCATGCGTGTACTGCGGCAACTGCATCGGCGTCTGCCCGACCGGGGCGCTGATGGCCAAGCCCGAATACGACATGCGCGCGGCCGGCACGTGGGACCCGTCGCAGCAGACCGTGACCGAGACGATCTGCCCGTACTGCGGCGTCGGCTGCGCGGTCGAATTGCACGTCCAGGACGACAGGATCCTCAAGGTGACCTCGCCACTCGATTCGACCGTCACCGACGGCCACCTCTGCATCAAGGGCCGCTTCGGCTTCGAGTTCGTCAACGAGCGTCCGCCAAAGCGTGGGTCAGCCTCGCCCGACAGGTGACCGACTCGGCCAAGGGGACGTGCCTACCAGACTGCACCGTCAGCCCAAAGGTGGTCTTTGGCTCCGTTCTCTGAGAACCGTGCCTGACAGGCTGCCCCTGATCGACCACGGACCATGTCGATAGCCCGGCCGGTCGCTTCGCTATCCGAGTGCCGACTCGCAGGCACACCCCGAAAGCCTGGACTGTGATCATCGGCCGACCGACACGCGGCGCGGCGGGCCATCGAGGAGTTCGACCGACTCACCTTCGATTCGGACCCAGATGATCGAGTCACCCGGCCACGGATCGCCGGCCGCAAGCGAGCGGACGGCGGCTCTCGTCTGGGCAGGGTAGGCGGCGCGAAGGGTTGCTTCGAACGCCCGAGCGACCTCTCGATTGGAGGCGGTCGACCGGAGGATCAGGAGTCGGGACGCCGACCAGTCCGATCCCGGCCCCACGAGGTTTGACGAACCGACCGAGGCCACTTTGTCGGACGTCCACCGAATCGTCTGTTCGAGTCGCGTCAAGGTCGAGTACGCCTCGGAGACCACGAACAACCGCTCGGCGGTCCGCTCGAACACCGCATCGACGACGCCCCGTACGGGGCGCGTGACGAGCACCTCCAGGTGCGGCGCCCAGACGGGAGCCAACCGATGCAGGATGGCCTCGAGCATTCGCGCTTGGTGTCGGTCGGTCAGGCGAGGTCCAGATCCCGCATAGAAGCGAACCGTCAGGTCAGCGCCCAGTGCGACGGCGATCGCAGTCAGGGTCTCAAGGCTTGGATTCGCCAGACCCGCCTCGACCCTGCCCTCGAAGGTGCGGTCCACGCCGGCGATCGCGGCAACCTGCGCCTTGGTCGCGGCGGCATCGATCCTGAGTCGCTCCACGTCTGTGCCGATCGTGCGATGCAGGACCCGAAGCCGGCGCTGGATCTCGTGGTCGATCGACGGTCGTCGAGTCGGCATGGGGAGAGTGAACCATCGGGCGCTCATCTGGGACGTATCTGTGCCTGCTGGTCGGCACCCCGTCCGTGTCGAGGCCCGAGACCCGTCGAGTCGACCTGGCCCGAGGTCCTCGCGCAGGCTGGCGAGCACAGATCCGACCGGTGGCCATGAACTGCCTGCCTCGAGGCACTGATGCCGACTGGCAAGCACGCGGTCCGAGTGTGCGGCGGGTCGACCGTCCGCTGATCGAACCGGCCATGCGCCCGCGTCGTTGACACAGAGCCAATCGCCGTGTATAACGCACACACGCTAGCGATAGAATCCCCTTGGACGTCGGGCGAGGCCGGCCATCGACGGGCCAGGGGTTCACGAGCCGAGGTACCTGACCATGCCTGAGCCAAGTCTGTACGACCGACTCGGTGGCGCATTCGCCATCGCCGCCGTCGTCGACCATTTCAGCGATGCCGTCGTGCGGAACCCGATCGTCGGGCAGACGTCCGCGAATCCGCAGCTGCGTGAGTGGCACACGAACAACCTGGGCCGCCTGCCGGGCCTCAAGTTCATGCGCACCCTGTGGGTCTGCGACGTGAGCGGTGGGCCGATCAAGTACGCGGGCACGGAACCGGGCAGCACGCCCCTCGGCCTGGAGGAAGCGCATCGCGATCTTCGGATCTCGCCCGAGGAATTCGACGAGGTCGCGGCCGAGCTCGCGCGGACGCTCGACGTCGTCGGGGTGCCCCAGCGCGAGAAGGACGAGGTCCTGGCCGCGTTCGCCGCGCACAAGGGCGAGGTGACCGAGGGGTATCTCGAACCGGCGGCCAGCCGCTGACGCGAAGCCGGGACCTCAGCCCCAGCCGCTGAGGTCCCGCAGGTCGATCCGGCCGTCGTGGGCGTAGACGTTGAAGCCCTCGCCGCGGAGGAATCCGACGAGCGTCACCCCGAGGCGCTCCGCGGTCTCGATCGCGAGGTCCGACGGCGCCGACACCGCGCACACGATCGGGATGCCGGCCACGGCCGCCTTCTGGACGATCTCGAAGCTGACCCGCCCCGAGACCATCAGGATGCGGTCGTGGAGCGGCATCGCGCCGGCCAGGACCTGCGAGCCGACGAGCTTGTCGAGCGCGTTGTGCCGGCCGACGTCCTCCCGGATCGCGATCAGCTCGCCGTTGGGCGAGAACAGCCCGGCCGCATGCAGCCCGCCGGTCTCATCGAACGCCTTCTGGGCCGCCCGCAGCAGGTCGGGCAGCGCGAGGAGGATCGAACGCGACACCACCGGGCCGTCGGGCAGCGGGTCGGACCGAAGAGCGACCTCGTCGATGGATGCCTTGCCGCAGATCCCGCACGACGCGGTCGCGATGAAGTGCCGCTCGGCCACCTTCGAATCGTCGAACTGCCGCGAGAGTCGCACGACGATCGTGTCGTCCGGCTGGCTGAGCGAGCCGGGATCGCCGCCCGCGGTCGAGAGCACCTCGGGCCCGTCGATCAACCCCTCCGTCCGCAGGAACCCGACCGCGAGCTCGTCCTCGAAGCCGGGCGTCCGCATCGTGACCGCGACGGCGACCGGCTCCTGCTGAGGTCCGGCCGCGCTGATCTCGAGCGGCGCCTCGCCGACGACCCGGTCGTCGCGGATCTCCAGGGACGTCCCGCGAATGGCGATGATCCGGCGACTCGTCACGTGCCGGATGGGGAGCAGCGGTTCGTCGGTCATCGGCATGTCGTGGCCTCCAACGCTCGGCCGAACGCGGCCAGTGCCTCGCCCGCGGCGTCGGCCGCCTGCCCGGCGAGGGCGAGCGCGGCGAGCGAGTCGAGGCCCGGCGCCGCATTGCTCCACGCGATGAAGCGGTCGGCCGCCGTGCCGTAGGCGTCGAGCATGGCATTCGCCGCGTCATGGGCGTCGGCGTAGCACGCCGCCGGCGGATGTTCGCGCAGCCACTCGCGCTCGGAGTCGACGAAGTCGAGGATGTCCACCGACGCGGCGCGGGTCCCGTCGCGATCCTGATCTTGCACCGCCGTTGCGAGGGCCCTGTTGAGCGACTCGACCGTCGAGCGGTCGTCATTCGCGCGCAGGAGGAACGCCGCGTACGCGAGCCGCGGGTCACCGGTCGTTCGCGGTTTCGCGGTGGCCTTCGCCGTGGCGGCCGCGGTCGGGCTCGGGTCCGGCGTGGCCTCGGGCGTCCCGAGCGCGGTCGTCGGATCGGACGACGGGTCGCGCGGCGTCCCACTCGCGGCCTGCCCGATGGAGGCGGCGACGCTCGGCTCGGTCGAGGGATCTGCCGAGGCGTCCGGCCGGGGCGTGTTGACGGCCGCCAGGACGCCGACCGCGATCACCGCGGCGATGACGAGCCCTCCGCCCAGCACGCGACGTCGATCGGCCATGCCGGCGAGTGTACGGGCCGATGACGATCGGGCGGTCCGGCGGCCATCATGGGTCACATCATGGCGCGCCGATCCACCCTCTCGCCCACCGAGCGTGCGCTCCTCGTCGAGGCCCGGCGGGCAGTCCTCGCGACCATCGCCCCGGGCGGGCGGCCACGGCTCGTCCCGATCTGCTTCGTGGTCGATCCGGAGCGCCCGGTCGTGTACACGCCGCTCGACGACAAGCCCAAGCGCGTCGACGACGTCCGCGAACTGGCACGGGTCCGCGACATCCTCGAGCGGCCCGCGGTCACGCTGCTCGTCGACCGATGGGACGAGGACTGGTCGCGCCTGGCGTGGCTGCGGCTCGGCGGGACCGCTGCGCTCCTCGAGCCGGGGGCCGACCCAGATGAGCATGCCGGCGCGACGGCCGCGCTGCGGATGAAGTACCCGCAGTACGCCGGCCATCGCCTCGAGGCACGGCCGCTCATCCGCATCGGGATCGCGGACGTGACCAGCTGGGGCCTCGACGGCGACTAGCGATCGAGGAAGATCGCCTCGCCCTGCGGGCGCAGGCAGTGGGTCGAGCTCATCGCCTGGTGGTATGCGCCGGCGTTGAGGATCGCGACGATGTCGCCCTCCTCGACAGGCGGCATCGGGTAGTCCTCCGCGAAGACGTCACCAGCCTCGTTGATGTGGCCCGCGACCGTGGCGGTCTCCGTCCGCGCCGCGTCGGCCGCGCGGCACACGACGATCTCCTGCGCGAATCGGTAGATGAAGAACGAGCAGTTGACGTTCCACCCGAGATCGAGCCCGACGAACGTGACGCCGCGCCGCGTCTCGACGGTCACGACCTCGCCGAGCAGGATCCCGGCGTCCTTGCCGAGCTGGTCGCCGGGCTCGCAGCCGACGGTCACGCCAAGCGGACCGAGGTGGCGGGCCAGGACCGCCGCGTACGCATCGAGATCGACCGGCGGCTCGTCCGCCCGGGCCGGCACGCCCAGACCGCCACCAACGTTGACCTCTGCGACCGGATGACCGGCCGCGCGCAGGATCCGCACCGCCTCGACGGCGGCCGGCAGGGCCTGTTCGAAGCCGGCGAGCCCGTCGCCCAGCCAGCCGGACCCGGCATGGAAGTGGACCGTGTCGACCGTCAGGCCGTGGCGGGCCACGGCGGCAAGGGCGTCGTCGAACCGGGCCAGGTCGATCCCGAACTTGGTCGGGCGCGACCCGCTGTACTCGAGCTTCTCGCTGTAGCCCGCACCCGATCCCGGGTCGATGCGGATCCCGATGCGCGTGCCCGGCGCGCGCCGGCCGTACCGCTCGATCTGGCTGATGGCGTCGACGTTCAGGTGGATCGCATACGCCAGGAGGACGTCGAGGTCGCGCTCCGAGACGTTCGTGCCGGTGAAGCTGATCTCGCCAGGCTGCCAGCCGCACTCCAGCGCCCGCAGGACCTCGCCGGGCGAGCAGGCATCGATGCCGATGCTCTCCGGCGTGCCGGGCGCCCCCAGACCGCGAAACACCCCGAGGATCTCGGGCATCGGGTTGGCCTTGAGCGCGAACCGGAGGCGAAAGTCCAGGCCGGCGCCGGTGAGGGCCGCCTGGAACCGGCGCGCGTTCTCGACGTAGCGGGCACGGTCGTAGACGAACAGCGGCGTGCCGTGGGCGCGGGCAAGCGCCTCGGCGTCCTGGCCGGCGATCGTCAGCCGGCCGTCACGCGCCTCAAGCCCGGGCCGGCTCCACCACGGGGCGGTGGTCAACGGCGCGCGGCGGACGGCGTCCAGCGGTTCGGGCCTTCCTCGACGGCGACGCCAAGGTGATCGAGCAGGTGTTCGGACGACGCCGCGATCTCCGCGATGGCGGCTTCGAACGCGTCGCGATTGCGGGCCGACGGCTCGCGATAGCCGCTGATCTTGCGGACGAACTGGCGCGCGGCGGCCTCCAGTTCACCGGTCGTGGCTGCTGTCTCGGCACGACGGAGGGTCTTGATGCTTCGGCACATACCCGTACGGTACGACGACCAGGCACGGGACGGGCGCGGACTCGGATACCCTCAGCGGCATGCCCGATGCCGCGGACGTGATCGCCGCCCTGGGACTGCATGCCCATCCGGAGGGTGGCTGGTTCGCCGAGACGTGGCGCGCGCCCGCGGTCGGGGGAGCGCGGCCATCCAGCAGCGCGATCGTCTACCTGCTCGGGACGGGAGAGCGCTCGCACTGGCATCGCGTCGATGCCGACGAGGTCTGGCAGTTCGCGGCTGGCGATCCACTCGAGGTCTCGGTCTGGAGCGAGGGCGACCCGGCGGTCGCGGTCGACCGACTCGGCTCGGACGTCATCGCGGGCGACCGGCCGCAGGTCGTGGTCCCTGCGGGCGCGTGGCAGGCGGCCCGACCGCTGGGCGCGTGGTCGCTTGTCGGCTGCATCGTCGCCCCGGCGTTCGATTTCGCCGGATTCGAGCTCGCCGCGCCCGACTGGGAGCCGCCGGTCTGACATGGCGCCCGCCGACCTCACCCTCCGCCAGCTCAATCGGACGACGCTCGCCCGCCAGGGACTGCTCGACCGGATGACCGGCAGCCCGGCCGACGCGATCAGCCACCTGGCCGGGCTCCAGGCCCAGCACGCGAACTCGCCGTACATCGCGCTGTGGTCCCGCCTCGCGGGCCTCGAGATCGCGGACCTCGTCGGCGCGATCGACGACCGGTCCGTGGTCAAGGCCACGCTCATGCGCTCGACGCTGCACCTCGTGGCCGCCGTGGACTATCCGCTGTTCGAGGCGGCGACTCGCGGACCGCGCAGCGCTCTCTGGGCGCCCACGATCCAGCGGTCCGAGGTCGATATCGACGCGCTCAACGGACAGATGCTCGACTTCGCCAGGACGCCGCGGACGCTCGCCGAGCTGGAGGACTTCTCCGAGGAGGCGGCCATCGAGATGGTCGGGTCGTCCTGGGCCGAGCACGCCCCCGGCGGCGTGACCCGCCTCGCGTTCCGGATGGTGAGCACGCGGGGCGGGCTCGTGCATGCGTCGCCGAGCGGGCACTGGCGCTCGCACGGCAAGGCCCGCTACGTCGCCGCCCCGTCGCTCGACATGCCCGACGAGGAGACCGCGATGGCCGAGTCGGTGATGCGCTACCTGCGCGCGTACGGACCTGTTTCCGTCGCGGACTTCGGCCAGTGGTCCGGCCAGCGACGTGTCACGTCGAGGGCGGCCATCGATCGACTCGGGGATCGACTGGTCGCGCTGCGCGGCGAGGACGGCCGGGAGCTCGTGGACCTCGTCGGGCTCGAGGTCGCGACCGGCGACGAGCCGCCACCGGTCCGCTTCCTCGCCCGCTGGGACAGCCTGCTGGTGAGCTACGACGGTCGCCGCCGCATCATCGCCGACGAGCACCGGCCAGCGGTCTACATGAAGAACGCCGACATCCGCGCGACGTTCCTCGTCGACGGCTTCGTGGCAGGGACGTGGACCTCGGAGACCGTCAAAGGGGTCGCGTCGATCGACCTCGCACCAGTGGTCACGGTCGGGCGAGCCGACCGCCAGTCGCTCCAGGACGAGGCCGAGCGGCTCATCCGCTTCATCGAACCCGACGCCGACCGCCACGAGGTCCGCTGGACCGAGGGCTGATGCCCAGTCAGCCGCCTTCGCGCATCCCCCACGGAGATCCGTAGGCGGTCAGGAGGTCAAGGAACGGGACGGCGTCGAACGCCTCGGGACCCAGCACACCCGTCCCGGACCAGGTCCCGCCGGCCAGCAGCTCGAGGGCGACGACCGGGTTGATCGCCGTCTGCCAGACGACCGCCTGGGAGCCGTATTCACGCATCGACCACTCGTTGTCGACCACGTGATAGAGGTAGACCACTCGCGGCTGGCCGTCCTTGCCGGTGCCCGTGACCCACGTCCCGGCGCACGTCTTGCCATGCATCCTGTCGCCGAGCGTGGCCGGATCCGGGAGCCCGGCGGCCACCACGTCCCGTGGCGACACCTCCGCCCCACCCACGCGCAGCTTGTCGGTCTTGTCGAGGCCGAGCTTGTGCAGGACCTGGAGGACGTTGATGAACTCGTCGCCCAGGCCGTACTTGAAGGTCACGCGGCGGGCCTTCACCCAGCGCGGGATCAGCAGGACCTCCTCGTGCTCGACGTTCACGCACTCGACCGGGCCGATCCCCTCGGGGAAGTCGAATGTCTCGGGCTCGCTGAACGGCGGCGTCGTGAACCAGCCGCGGTCGCGCTCCCAGATGACCGGCGGGTTCAGGCACTCCTCGATCGTCGTCCAGATGGAGAACGACGGCGCGAAGTCATAGCCGTCGACCACCAGGTTCGCGCCATCGCGGACGCCGACCTCGTCGACCTCGCTGAACAGGTGGTCCGCGGCATACCGGGCGAACACGTCCGAGAGCCCGGGCTCGACGCCGATGCCGACGAGGGCCAGCCGCCCTGCCGCGGTCCAGGCCTCGGCCTTGGCGAACTGCTCGTCCCCGAGCTTGACGCCCGATTCGGCATGGGGCCGTTCGGGATGGGGGTGGGAGAGCGACATCGCCATGTCGAGGTAGTCGGCGCCGGCCGCGAACGCGCCGTCGAAGATCGGCATCACGAAGCGCGGGTCGACCGCGTTCAGGACGTGGGTGATGCGGTGCTGGCGCGCGAGCGCCGCGACGTCGTCGGCCTTCGAGGCATCGACCCGGGCCGCCGTGAACCGGGCGTCGCCGCCGAGCTTCGCCACCGTCCGCTCCGCGCGGGCCGCGTCGTAATCGGCGACCACCATGTGCTCGAAGAAGTCGCGACGCGCGGCGATCGGGACGACCGAGCTGCCGACGCCGCCCGCGCCGACGACGAGGATCCGCATGTCACGTGCCTCCGGTTCGATACTAGGGAGCGCCTAGTGTGCACGTCGCCGAGCGGCCGTCGGCGCTGGTTCCGGGACGGGTCGAGCAGGCGGCGCTCAGCCCGCCGTGCCGTACCGCCATTGCAGCGTGCCGGTGTAGCAGTGGTTGAGCGCGTCGCAGAGGCCGTGCGAGAGGTCCCAGACACGACCATTCACGAACGGGCCGCGGTCGATCACGGCGGCGGTGACCACCCGGCCGTTGCGCGCGTTGCGGAACTCGATGAGCGTGCCGCACGGCAGCGTCCGATGGGCGACCCCGATGAGCCCCTTCGTCAGCGTCTGGCCGCACGCGGTCCCGTTGCCATAGAAGCCCGGGCCGTACCAGGACACGTCGTCGTCGGTCCGCCACGGGTTCCGGAGCTTCGACTTCGCCGTCGCCTCGGGCAGGGCAGCACCCGGCCGAGCCTGTGGCGGCTCCGTTGCGTGGGTCGGCTCGAACATCGTCGAGCCCGGGTCCAGGATCCCGTCGGAACGGGCCCCTGGGTCTAGGGGTTCGGTCGTCATCGCCGTCCCGCGGACAGCAGCCGCCATCTCAGCGCGTTGGAAGAGATCGACGTCCGGCTGATCGAATGGGCTGGGGGCCCGCGACCCGGCCGGAGCGGGAAAGGCGACGATGGCAAGCAGGGCGATGAGCGCCAAGCTCGCGACGACCCTGGGGTGTCGCACGTCTAGACAACCGTACCATCGTTCCCCTCCGACGGCCGTTCGGGTGGTGCGCGAATGCCTTGCGAATCCATGACAGACTGCCCGCGTGCCCAGCGCGATGTACCCCTACGAGGGGGCGCTCGACCTCGCCCGGACCCTCATGCCGCTCCGCCGCGGGACCGGTGATCCGACGCTCAGGATGGCGCCTGGTCGCGCGTGGCACGCGACGCGGACCGCGGACGGCCCGGCCACCGTCGCGCTCGTCCAGGCAAGGGACCATGTGCAGGCCGAGGCCTGGGGTCCGGGCGCCGAATGCGCGCTGGCGAGCGTCCCGGCCCTGCTCGGGCTCGACCGCGCGTGGGGACCCATCGGCGACCACCATCGCCTCGTTCGGGAGCTCGCGCGCCGATTCCCCGGGGTCCGCCTGACCCGGACCGGCGCCGTGCTGGAGTCGCTCGTCCCGGCCATCCTCGAGCAGAAGGTCACCGGCGACGCGGCGCGACGAGCCTGGCGGACCCTCATCGCCACGCATGGCGAGCCGGCCCCTGGCCCACCGTCGTTCCGGCTCCGGCTGCCGCCGACAGCCGAGGTCCTCGCGTCGCTCCCCTACTACGCCTACCACCCGTTCGGAGTGGAGCAGCGGCGCGCCGAGGTCATCCGGCGGGTCGCCACGAGGGCCGCATGGCTCGAGGCCGTCACAGTGCTGCCACCGGAGGCCGCGCAGGCACGGCTCATGTCGGTGCCCGGGATCGGGCCGTGGACGGCCGCCGAGGTCGCGGTCCGGGTCCTCGGCGATCCCGATGCCGTCAGCGTCGGCGACTTCCACCTGCCGAACCTGGTCGCGTGGACGCTGGCGCGCGAGCCGCGCGGCGACGACGCACGGATGCTCGAGCTGCTCGAACCATGGCGCGGCGAACGCGCCAGGGTGGTCCGGCTGCTCGAGCTGAGCGGCCTGTACGCGCCGAAGTACGGCCCGCGACTGACGCCGCGCCGCATCGAGCACGACTGACCGGTCGCACCGCCGCGGGTACACTCCCCGTTCGAGAGCACGGAGCACTATCACGAGCGTCGCCACCGATCCAGTCCCTTCCGCCGCCGCGGGTCCCTCGAGCGATCCCGCATCGGCGTCGCCGTTCACGCGGACGACTCGCCTTGCCCGCTTGACCGACCTGTTGCGCGAGCGGATCGTCGTCATGGACGGCGCGATGGGCACGCTCATCCAGAGCTACGGCCTGGAGGAGGCGGACTACAGGGCCGAGCGGTTCAGGGACCACTCCCACGACCTGCGCGGCGACAGCGACCTGCTGTCGCTGGTCCGGCCGGACATCGTGCTCGCGATCCACGGCGCATATCTCGATGCCGGGGCAGACATCATCGAGACCAACACCTTCACCGCCACGCGCATCGCGCAGGCCGACTACGGCATGGTCGATCACGTGCGCGAGATGAACCACGAGGCGGCGCGTCTCGCCCGGCAGGCCGCCGACGTCGCCGAGGCCGCCGACGCGGGCCGGCCGCGCTACGTGATGGGCGCCCTTGGCCCGACCAACCGGACCGCCTCGATCTCGCCCAAGGCCGAGGATCCAGGCGCCCGCAACGTGACGTTCGACGAGCTCGCCGAGGCCTACCAGGAGGCGGCCGAGGGCCTCATCGCCGGCGGCGCGGACCTGCTCGTCATCGAGACCATCTTCGACACGCTCAACGCGAAGGCGGCGATCTTCGGCGTCGAGGCCGCCTACGACGCGGCCGGCGACCGCATCCCGCTGATCATCTCCGGGACCATCACCGACGCCTCCGGCCGGACGCTCTCTGGGCAGACCGTGGAGGCGTTCTGGACGTCGGTGATGCACGCGCGGCCGATCGCGGTCGGGCTCAACTGCGCCCTCGGCGCTCGCCAGCTGCGCGGCCACATCGCCGACCTGTCACGGATCGCGGGGCTGCCGATCAGCGCCTACCCCAATGCCGGCCTGCCCAATGAGTTCGGCGGGTACGACGAGCAACCCGACACGACGGCCCAGCTCCTCGGCCAGTTCGCGCGCGACGGCCTCATCAACATCGCGGGCGGTTGCTGCGGCACGACGCCGGCCCACGTTCGCGCCATCGCGGAGGCCGTCGCGGGCGTGCCGCCGCGGCCCGTGCCCGTCGTCGAGCGCAAGACCCGGCTCTCGGGCCTGCAGGCGCTCGCGATCCCGCAGCCGGGCGGCGTCTTCGTCAACGTCGGCGAGCGGACGAACGTCACCGGCTCGCGCCGGTTCGCCAAGCTCATCCTCGAGGACCGCTACGACGAGGCGGTCGAGGTCGCCCGGCAGCAGGTCGACGCGGGCGCCCAGATCATCGACGTGAACATGGACGAGGCGATGCTCGACTCGGTCGCGGCGATGACGCGGTTCCTCAACCTCATCGCGTCGGAGCCGGATATCAGCACCGTGCCGGTGATGCTCGACTCGTCGCGCTGGGAGGTCATCGAGGCCGGCCTGAAGTGCATCCAGGGCCGTGGGGTCGTCA
Organism: uncultured Chloroflexia bacterium; assembly: GCA_963767165.1. Lineage (GTDB taxonomy): Bacteria > Chloroflexota > Limnocylindria > Limnocylindrales > CSP1-4 > SPCO01. The sequence goes on from CAVYCV010000001.1 coordinate 927,772, forward strand.
ACTCCATCTCGCTCAAGGAGGGCGAGGAGCCGTTCCTCGAGCACGCCCGGCTGTGCCGGCGCTACGGCGCCGCCGTCGTCGTCATGGCGTTCGACGAGCAGGGCCAGGCGGATACGGCGGACCGCAAGGTCGCGATCGGCACCCGAGCGTACAAGCTGTTGACCGAGAAGGTCGGCTTCGAGCCCGAGGACATCATCCTCGACCCGAACATCTTCGCGATCGGGACCGGCATCGAGGAGCACGCCCGGTACGCGCTCGCCTACATCGAGGCGACGCGCCGGATCAAGGCCAGCCTGCCGGGCGTGCTCGTGTCAGGCGGGGTCTCCAACGTCTCCTTCTCGTTCCGTGGCAACGACCCCATCCGCGAGGCGATCCATTCGGTCTTCCTCTATCACGCCATCTCGGCCGGGATGGACATGGGCATCGTCAACGCCGGGGCGCTCGCGATCTACGACGACATCGAGCCGACCCTGCGAGACCTCGCCGAGGACGTCGTGCTGGACAGGCGGCCGGACGCCACCGAACGCCTCCTCGCCGTCGCGGATCAATACGCCGGGGAGCGGGCGAACGCGGTCGGGCCCGGTGGTGACGCCCTCGCCTGGCGCGAGCTGCCGGTCAACGAGCGGCTGACGCATGCGCTCGTGGAGGGCCTCGATGCCTTCATCGTCGAGGACACCGAGGAGGCACGCCAGGCGGCGACTCGTCCGATCGAGGTCATCGAGGGCCCGCTCATGGACGGCATGAACGTCGTCGGCGACCTGTTCGGCGCCGGCAAGATGTTCCTGCCCCAGGTCGTCAAGAGCGCGCGGGTCATGAAGAAGGCCGTCGCCCACCTCGTGCCGTTCATCGAGGCGGAGCGCCAGCCGGGCGCGGCGCGGACCAACGGCCGGATCGTGATGGCCACGGTCAAGGGCGACGTCCACGACATCGGCAAGAACATCGTCGGCGTGGTCCTCGCGTGCAACAACTACGAGGTCATCGATCTCGGCGTCATGGTCCCCGTCCAGCGGATCCTCGAGACCGCGCGCGAGGTCGACGCCGACTTGATCGGGCTGTCCGGGCTCATCACCCCCTCGCTCGAGGAGATGCGCCACGTGGCCGGCGAGATGGAGCGCGAGGGCTTCGAGCTGCCGCTGCTGATCGGCGGCGCGACGACGTCGCGGACCCACACCGCGGTCAAGATCGAGCCCCAGTACCACGGCGCGGTCGTGCACGTGGCCGATGCGTCGCGGGCGGTCGGCGTCGCCGCGGCCCTCGTCGACGTCGATCGGCGCGTGGAGTTCGCGGCCGGCATCCGCGAGGAATACGAGACGCTCCGGCGCGAACGTGGCGCGCGCGAGGAGAAGATCGCGCGCCATCCGATCGCCGAGGCCCGCCGCCAGCGACTCGTCGTCGACTGGACCGACGTGGTCCCGCCGCGGCCGACGTTCCTGGGCGTCCGGACCATCACCGACCACCCGCTCGAGGAGCTCGTCGAGCGGATCGACTGGACGCCGTTCTTCGCGACCTGGGAGATGAACGGCCTCTACCCCGCGATCCTCACGCACCCGGTCCTCGGGGAGGCGGCCCGCTCCCTCCACGACGATGCCACGGCCCTCCTGGAGCGGATCGTGCGCGAGCGCCGACTCCAGGCGAACGGCGTCGTCGGGTTCTGGCCGGCCAACAGCGTCGGCGACGACATCGAGCTGTACACCGACGAGAGACGGGCCGGGCAGGTCGGCACGATCCACGCGCTGCGCCAGCAGATGGTCAAGCCGCCCGGCCGGCCCAACCAGGCCCTGGCCGACTACACAGCGCCGCGCGAGACCGGGATCATCGACTACGTCGGCGGCTTCGCCGTGACGGCCGGGAACGGCCTCGAGAGCCTCGTCGCCGAGTTCAAGGACGCCCACGACGATTACTCGGCGATCATGGCCAGCGCCCTGGCCGACCGGCTGGCCGAGGCCTTCGCCGAACGCCTCCATGAGATCGTCCGGCGCGAACTGTGGGGCTACGCCGCCGACGAGTCCCTGACCAACGAGGACCTCATCGCCGAGCGCTACCAGGGCATCCGGCCGGCGCCCGGCTACCCGGCCTGCCCCGATCACACCGAGAAGGGTCCGCTCTTCGACTGGCTGGAGGCCGAACAGCGCGTCGGGATGCAGCTGACCGAATCGTTCGCGATGCTGCCCGGCTCGTCGGTCAGCGGCTACTACTTCTGGCACCCGCAGTCCGCCTACTTCGGCCTCGGGCGAATCGGGCACGACCAGCTCGAGGACTACGCCCGGCGGAAGGGGATGCCCGTCGACGTCATGGCCCGCTGGCTGGCCCCGAACCTGGCGGAGGACTAAGGTCCCGGGAACCATGGCGGCCGTTCCGTCGTATCGTGGAACGATGAGGTCCGCCTCGCTCGCCGCACCGCGCCGCCTCCTGGCCGGCCTGCTCGCCGCCTCCCTGCTGCTCGTGTCGGCGCCGGCTCCCACCTCGGCCGCGCGCACCTACACGCTCGATCTCGGGGTCCGTGCCGACTTCGTCGCCCAGACGAACTTCGTCCAGTGCGTGGGTGCGAGCATGCAGATGATGCTGAACATGATCGAACCCGGCCGTGACCGCTCGGCGAAGACCCAGCTGCGGCTCCAGAAGCTGGCCCGGGGCCGGAGCGGCCCTCGACCCGACGGGACGCAGCGCCAGGGCGCGAGCGTGTCCGGCTGGGCGGCCGGGCTCAACATCGAGGGCGCAGGGCCCTACAAGCTCGCCGGGGCGAAGACCCTGGCCGGGGCGCTCCGGATCGCGGCGAAGGCGATCCGCACCACCGGCAAGCCGGTCGGCCTCCTGATGTGGCATGGCCGCCACGCCTGGGTCATGAGCGGCTTCCGGGCCACCGCCGACCCGTTGCTGACCGACGACTTCACGGTCACCGCGGCCATCGTCGAGGACCCGCTCTATCCATACGGCTCGCGGGTCTGGGGTCCGAGCCCGAGACCCGGCGAGGCCCTGACCCCGAAGCAACTCGGTCGACAGTTCGTCCCGCGGCGCACCCGGTCGATCTGGAACTTCCAGCGATGGGCCGCGAACCTCGCGGGCAAGTACGTCATGGTCGTGCCGTTCCTGGTCGATCGGTCCGTGCCCGACGAGCCCGGGTTCGCCCCGGTCCACCTCTAGGCCCGGGCGGGTTCACGGGCCCAGGCTCTTAGGACTGCGTTCCGGCGCCCTCGCTCGCGCGGGAGAGGCGGACCGCCTCGAGGAACCTCGACAGCGATTCCGGCGTGCTCGGATCGAGCGCCACGATCACGTGATCTGCCCCATCGGCGGCGTGCGCACCGAGCCCGGCCGCGATCGCATCGGCGTCACCGGTGAGTGCCGGGTCGTCCTCCTCGTGGTCGGTGAGATCCGGGTAGCGGACGTTGAGCCCGACCGTGATCGTCACGCTCGCGGGGTCTCGTCCGACGCGCCGGCAGGCATCCACGAGCTCGCCACGGACCCGCGCGAGGCGCTCGTCCGGTAGCCCGAACCAGGCGAGGTTCCAGGCATCGGCGTGACGCGCGGTGAGCTCGAGCATCCGCGGGCGCTTGGCCGCGACGAGGATCGGGATGTCGGGGCGCGCGGGCGGGCGGAGGACGGCGGCGCGGGCCTGGACGTACGTCCCGTCGAGATCGGCCCGGCCGGTGCGGATCAGGTCGCGGATGACCGTGAACGCCTCGTCGAACCGGCTCACCTTGTGGTCGGTCGGGAAACCGAACGCCTCGTACTCCGGGTCGTGCCAGCCCGCCCCGATGCCGAGGATCAGCCGGCCGCCGCTGATGTGGTCGAGGGTCGCGGCCATCTTGGCCAGCAAGGCGGGGTTCCGGAACGCCGTGCACATGACCAGCGTGCCGAGCTCAACGCGGTCGGTGGCGTCTGCGACGGCGGCGAGGATCGTCCAGGCCTCGTGGAGGCCGCTCTCCGGCTCGCCCTCGAACCGGAACAGGAGGTGGTCGTAGACCCAGAGCGAATTCGAGTCCGCCCGCCTCGGCCGCGACGGCCATCTCCCGGATCGCCGAGTACGCGGGCGTCGTCCCGTCCGGGGCGTCCTCGATCGGCAGGACGACCCCGATGCGCATGGGCGGCCGGTGGGGGCCGCCGCTGCCCGCTACTTGAGCGCCTCGACGACGGCCTGCTCGAGCTCGGGATCGAGCGTCGTCTGCACCAGGGTCCCACCCTCGATCGGGCGTAGGGCGGCGACGACCGCTTCGACGTGGTCGCTGTTCAGCAGGACGAAGAGCGCGGACTGGCCCGAGTCGAGCTGCTTCGAGACGTCCTCGACGAACTCCTTGTCGATGTGCTGACCCAGGGAGTGACCCACCAGGGCCCCGCCGACCGCGCCCCCGACCAGTCCGACCAGCGGGAAGAAGACCAGGAAGATGGCCCCGAGGAATGCCCCGATCGCCGCGCCTCCGATCGTGGCTTCGTCGATCGAGTTCTGGACCCGGGTCTTGCCATCGTCGTCCTTGCGGACGACCGCGGCATCCTCGATGCCGGCGAGCCCGCTCTTCTTGAGGCGTCGCAGGGCGTCCAGGGCCGTCTGGGCGGTTGCCGCGTCCGCGAAGCTCGCGACGATCAGTTCGCTCATGTCGCTCTCTCCCAAGCTCGTGCGTTCCGGTCCCGGCTCGCCGTCGGACGGCGATTGTACGGCGGCGCGATGCGGGGGTCGTCGCGGAGGCCCTCGCGGCGGTCCGGGCTGCTACGATGCCGACCCGTGACCCGCCGACCGATCCTTCTACTCGCGCTGCTCGTGTCAGTCCTCGTCATCGGGGCATGCACGGACGAGCAGCGACAGGCCCTTCGCTCCGCCGACACGCCCGGGTTGTGCGCCGCCCAGCTCGCCGTCGAAGCCGTCGATGTCGTCCTGGCCAAGGTCGCCGCCGCGGACGCCGAGGCTGTCGCGGATCCGTCGAGCCCGGAGCATGCCGCCGCGCTCGAGTACCTCGACGAGCTCGAGCGAGCCCTGCGGGCCGCGCAGGTCGCGTTGGCAGCCCTGCCGCGAGGCGATGACCCGGCACTCCGCGACAAGCTCGCGCAGCTCGTCGACGACCTGGTCGTCCTCGTCGCGGACCTCCGCTCACGGGTCGAGACGGGGGACGTGGCCGGGATCCAGGCCACCATCGACAAGGCGAGTGCCCTGCGACCGAAGGTGGCCGAGATCGCGGCGGAGATCGAGGCGCAGGGTCCGAGCGGCTGCCCGGTCCCGTCGGAATCACCGAGCGCGGAACCGACGCCGTCGGCGGAGCCGACCGCCGAGCCGACGCCGGAACCGACCGCCGAGCCGACGCCGACGCCGACTCCCGAACCGACTCCGACTGCAACCCCGACCCCCGAACCGACCCCCACACCGGAGCCGACGCCCACGCCCACACCGACGCCGACCGCCACGCCGACGCCGGAACCGACGCCGACCCCGGAACCGACACCAACCCCCACGCCCACACCGGAACCGACACCGACGCCAACGCCAGAGCCGACGGCGACTCCGACGCCGGAACCGACGCCGAGCGCCACACCGGAGCCGACGCCGAGCCCGAGTCCGACGCCCAGCCCGTCGCCGAGTCCGTCGGCCTCGATCGTCCCCGGCGTGCCGACCTCAACGTCGGGCGGGAGCCCGCTCCTGCTGCTGGTCCTGATCATCGCCCTCGCGGCCGTCGCCGGATCCCTCGGCTACTGGGTCCGGGATCGCGCGCGGGCCGGCGGACCGACGGGAGCCGCGGTCGTGGCCGCCGCCGCGGCCGGCACCGAGCCCGAGTCTGCGGATCGCGTTGGCGAGCCGCCGCTCGAGGACGCAGGCACGCTCTTCGAACCGCCGCCGGGTGAGGGCGAGCCGGCTCCGCCGGATGACGCCACTGCGGCTCCTCCGACGGATGACGCCACCGCGGCTACTCCGCCAGATGAGGCCGGGCCGGAGCGCTAGGCGGACCTGACGGGCCTGACCCAGGCCGAAAACGCCGTTCCTATGCATCCGTATGCATCGCCCCGGGCGCTCGCAGGCGCCAGGGACGCCTGAAGGGCGCCGAACGCTCCGGGAGAAGGTCTTCTGGCGGAGTCGGCGCGGAGCAGGCGAACGTCGGCGGAGTCCGGCCCAGACACACGAACGCCGCGGGGCCGATGGCCTAGCGGCGTCCTGCCCTGATCCGCGAGCGGCGTCAGCCGGGACTGCCCGCGGGACGGATGTTCTGGTTGAGGTGGAAGAAGTTGGTCGGGTCGTAGCGGCGCTTGATCGCGGCCAGCCGCTCGTACGTGCCGCCCGGGTAGGCATCCCGGAGGCGGTCCTCACCCTCGTCTTGGAGGAAGTTCGAGTACACGCCCGAGGCGTCCGGCGCGAGCGCCGCGTGGAGGGCTTCGGTCCAGGCGAGTTCGGCGGCATCGGAGGCAGGATCCTCGTAGTGGTCGATGATCGCGACCATGAGCGGCTCGGACCGATGCGCGAAGGCCGTCTCCGCGACCGCGACGCGCGCCATGGCCCCGCCGAGCACGCGGATCTGGACGATCGCCGAGGGCGAGGCGTCCGCCATCGCCGACAGGATCGACTCGATCGAGGCATCGCTCAGGGCGTTCATGAACCGGGAGCGGACGACGCCGCGACCGGGCGCCTCGGCACCATCGGTGAACGCGTAGATGCCCGGGTACGGCATCGGCATGACGGCTTCCGCGATCGGCGCCGCCACCTGCCGCAACGGCTCGATCGCCGCATCCCCCTCGGCCGGATCGCCACTCCAGACGAACATCACGATGAGGGACAGCTCGCCATGTCGCTCGGCGGGGACGAACGGGACCGGCGGGATCGGCATGAGGAACGAGATCGTCGAGAGCTCCTCCGGGGCGTCCGCGGCGATGGTGACGAGGCCGCGCAGCGCGTCCGCGGTCGGCGGCAGGAAGAGCGCGCCGCCCAGGACGGTCCCGACCGGGTAGAGCTGGAACTGGAAGCGCGTGACGACGCCGAAGTTGCCGCCGCCGCCGCGGACCGCCCAGAAGAGGTCCGGATGGTGCTCGGCGTTGGCTGTGATGAGCCGGCCGTCGGCCGTCACGACCTCGACCGCCTGCAGCGCATCGATGGCCAGGCCGTACTTGCGCACGAGCCAGCCGATGCCGCCGCCGAGCGTCAGCCCCGAGATGCCCACGGAGCCCGTATCGCCGAACGGGGTCGCGAGGCCATGCGCGGCCGCAGCGGCCGTGTACTCGCCGGCGGTCAGACCCGGCTGGGCCCACGCGGTCCGTCGCTCCGCATCGATGTGCAGTCCCTTCATGCCCGAGAGGTCGAGCACGATCCCGTCATCGACGGTGCTGTGGCCGGCGAGGCTGTGGCCGCCGCTCCGGACCGCGAGCGCCATCCCGGCGTCTCGTGCCAGGACCACGGTCCGGGCCACGTCGCCCGCGCCGGCGGCCCTCACGATGAGCGTGGGCCGGCGGTCGTAGATGGTGTTGTGGCCGTGCCGGGCGGCGTCGTAGTCGGCGCTGCCGGGGAGGATCAGGTCGCCCTGGAGCTCGGCGCGGAAGGCCGCCAGGTCGAAGGGGTCCAAGAGGTCGTGGCGGCGGGGGCGGAACGCTTCCAAGGCCGTGCTCCTTGTCGTTGGTATCGAAGGGGGGGTCACGGCGATGGTCGCGGCGTGCGGCGCCAGGGGCAGCGGACGTGCGTCGTCCGTTCGGCATGGACATCCGTCCATTCGGGGCGCCGAACGCCTCCTGCGGGTCCTGCTCGATCCGTACTCCGAGAAGGACTATCGCGCACGGAAGCGGAGGCCCGGAGTGCGCTATCCGATCGTCGATCACCCCGAGGACTGTCGAGGCGCCTTGTTGGGACCGGATATCGCCGCTATTCGGTCGGCCGACTCGATCCGTCCCCCTTCCGGATCGGACAGTCCTTCTCGGAATAGCCTCGATCCACGCTCGGCGCGTCGAGGCTCGGTCCATCCGGTAAGCCGTCGCGCATGCGCCGACTCGCCTTCCGCCTCAGCTCGGCCGGTGCCGGTAGAACTCGATCCGCTCGGGCGGCAGCGGCTCGTTGCCGAGGATGAGATCGGCAGCCTTCTCGGCAAGCATCATCACCGGGGCGTAGATGTTCGCGTTCGTGACGTACGGCATGACCGAGGCGTCAACCACGCGCAGGCCGTCCAGACCGTGCACCCGCATCGTCAGCGGATCCACGACCGACAGGCCGTCGACGCCCATGCGGGCCGTGCAGGACGGATGGAGCGCGGTCTCCGCGTCGCGGGCGACCCAGTCGCGGATCTCGTCGTCGCTGGTCACCGCGAGACCCGGCGACGTCTCGCCACCGTTGTAGGGCGCCATCGCGGGCTGGTTGAGGATCCCGCGCGCGACGTGGATCGCCTCGACCCACTCGCGTCGGTCCTGCTCGGTCGAGAGGTAGTTGAAGCGCAGGGCCGGGTGCTCGTGCGGGTCCGTGCTCTTGAGCCGGATCGATCCACGGGCGTCGGAGTACATCGGCCCGACATGGACCTGGTAGCCGTGCCCCGGGGCGCCGGCGCTGCCATCGTAGCGGATGGCAAGGGGCAGGAAGTGGAACATGAGGTTCGGGTACGCGACGTCCTCGTTGCTCCGCGCGAACCCGCCGCCCTCGAAGTGGTTCGTGGCGCCCGGCCCGCTGCGCAGGAACAGCCACTGCGCCCCGATGAACGGCCGTCGCCACTTCTGCGTCGCCGTCGGCTGCATCGAGACCGGCTGGAGGCTCTTGTACTGGATGTAGACCTCGAGGTGGTCCTGGAGGTTCTCGCCCACGCCGGGCAGGTCGGCCACGACCGGGATGCCGAGGGCCTCCAGGTCCGCCGCCGGGCCGATGCCACTCAACAGGAGGAGCTGGGGCGAGTTGATCGCGCCACCGGCGAGGATCACCTCGCCGGCCGCGATCGTCTCGGTGCCGCCACCCTGGCGCTCGATCTCCACGCCCACGGCACGCGAGCCCGCGACGTGGATCGCGGTCACGAGCGTCGACGTCCGGACGGTGAGGTTGCGGCGCTTGCCCATGATCGGGTGCAGGTATGCGCGCGCGGCACTCAGTCGGCGGCCCCGATGGATGTTCCGGTCGAACGGCGCGAACCCTTCCTGCCGGTAGCCGTTCACGTCGTCGGTCAGGTGGTAGCCGGCCTCCTGGCACGCGGCGAAGAACGCGGTGAAGAGCGGGTTGGTGGCCGGGCCGCGCTCGAGGATCAACGGGCCGCTGTGCCCGCGGAACGGGTCGTCAGGCGTCGCGGCCAGGCACGTCTCCATCCGCTTGAAGTAGGGCAGGCAGTGGGCGTAGTCCCACGACTCCATCCCCGCGTCGGCCGCCCAGCGCTCGTAGTCGAGGGCGTTGCCGCGCTGGAAGATCTGGCCGTTGATGCTCGAGGAGCCGCCGAGGACCTTGCCCCGTGCGTGGTAGATCCGTCGGCCGTGCATGAACGGCTCGGGCTCGGACTCGTACATCCAGTCGTAGTAGGGGCTCCCGATCGGGAACGTCAGGGCAGCCGGCATGTGGATGAATGGGTCGATCCGCCAATCGGATCGTCCGGCCTCGAGCACCAAGACGCGGGTCGCGGGATCGGCGCTCAGTCGATTCGCCAGCGCGCTCCCCGCCGAGCCGCCACCGACGATGACGAAGTCGTAGCGCGTCTGTCCCATCCTGCCGGCGATGCTAGCAGCGTCGCTCGCGGACCCGTCGGACGCGCCCGCTTGGCGGTCCGGCCGTACCATCGGGGTCTTGGACCGGCGGGTCCGTGCGATGCACCCTGACCCTCGGAACACGGATGGGAGGCCCACGCCAGCGATGCCCCATGTGCTCGGACGCGCGACGGATCGACGCCACCTGACGATGGCGTTCGGCATCGCGCTCGCGCTCCTGGTCGTCGAGGTCGTCGGCGGGATCGCAGCGAACAGCCTCGCGGTCCTCGCGGACGCGGGGCACGTCCTGACCGACGTCACGGGCATCGGCCTGTCGCTCGCGGCGATGTGGATCGCGGGCCGGCCGGCCACCGACGGCCGGACGTTCGGCTACTACCGTGCCGAGATCCTCGCCGCGGTCGCGAACGCGGTGCTGCTGGTCGGGGTCGCGGCCATCATCGTGGTCTCGGCCATCGGCCGCCTCGACGATCCGCCCGAAGTCCAGGGCGGGCTGATGCTCTTCCTCGGCGTCATCGGCCTGATCGCGAACGGGGCGGCGGTCGCGCTGCTGCGACGCTCCGAGGCACGCTCCCTCAATGTCCGCGGCGCGTACCTGGAGGTCCTCGGCGACCTCTTCGGTTCTGCGGCGGTCATCCTCGCGGCCGTCGTGATCGCGGTGACCGGCTGGCATGCCGCGGACGCCGTCGCGTCGATCGTGGTGGCCGCGCTCATCGTGCCCAGGACCGTCGGCCTCCTGCGCGAGGCGATCGACGTCCTGCTCGAGGCGACGCCGCGCGGGATGCGGCTGGAGGACGTCCGCGCACACATCATCGGTGCGGAGGGCGTCGCCGACGTCCACGACCTCCACGCCTGGACGATCACCAGCGGACTCCCCGTCATCTCGGCCCACGTCGTGTTGCGGCCCGGCGCGGAGCCGGCGCGCGTTCTCGACGAGCTGTGTGCCTGCCTCGCGGGCGACTTCGACGTCGAGCACTCGACCTTCCAGCTCGAAACGGTCGACCGCCGTCGGCTCGAGAGCGCAGCGCACCTCTGACGTCTGGGCAGGCGATGACGGGAGGGCGAGCGGTGCGCGTCGCGAGTGCCGGGGAGGCGCTCGTCGATCTCATCGGGGCCGATGGCAGCGACGCGGTCGCCCGCCCGGGCGGGTCGCCGTTCAACGTGGCCGTCGGGCTGGCCCGGCTGGGGCTCGATGCCTCGTTCGCGGGACGGCTGTCGACCGATCCGTACGGCCTGCTGCTGCGCGATCGCCTGTCGGCCGAGGGGATCGGCGAGTCGCTCCTGCAATGGGGCGCGGAGCCGACGGCCGTCGCCGTCGTCGGTCGTGTCGGCGACGAGGCGGTCTACGACTTCCGATGGACCGCCACGGCGGATCGCGGGTACGACCCATCGGCCGTGCCGGACGAGGCCTGGGCGCGCCTCGACGTCCTGCACCTCGGATCTGCGGCGCTCGGCCTGGAGCCCGTCGGCGGTCGCCTGGTCGATCTGATGGAGCGGCTCCATGGGAAGGTGTTCCTGTCGTTCGACCCGAACATCCGCCGCGACGTCATCGACGACTGGCCGACCTACCTCGATCGTGTCCGCCGGGCGCTCCAGCTCGCGGACCTCGTCAAGGCGAGCGAGGCGGATCTGCTCGGGCTGGAGATCCAGCCGAGCTCACAGGAGACTCCGATGGGACGCACCGGCCCGACCGTCATCACGCGCGGCGCCCGCGGGGCGACCCTCTACCGGGCCGGGCGCCCACCGCTGGACGCGGCGTCACCTGACGTGAGCGTCGTCGACACGATCGGCGCCGGCGACGCGTGCATGGCCGGTCTCCTGTTCGCCCTCTCGGAGCACGACGGGTTGGAGCGGGCCCGGCTCGGGACGCTGTCGGACGAGGCCTGGAGTGAGATCCTGCGCGTGGCCGCCACCACTGGTGCGATGACCTGCGAGCGGGTCGGGGCCGATCCGCCCACGCTCGCCGAGTTGCGGGCCCGCCTCAGCGCTTGACGCGGAAGGTCGCCGCGTCCGGCTTTCTCGAGAGCAGCTTCTTGCCGCCGACCGTGTAGATCCGGATCGTGACGTGGTACGTGCCGACCCGGCGCGCCGACGACACATAGACGGCCGGCTTGAACACGCGCACGACGCCGGCCTTGAACGAGCGGGCGTCGTAGTAGCGACGGAAGACGCGCTTGCCCTTCGGGTCGTAGACGCGGATGTCCACCATCGCCTTGGTCGCGCGCGAGGCACGGACGCGGATCGTCAGCGTCACCGAGTGCTTGCGGGTGATCGTCGTGGGCTTGACCGATGCGGTCCTGGACCAGGTGATCGGCGGGTTCGGCGGCGGGGCTGCGACCGGTGGCGCGGGCGTCCCGGACACGAGGCTGAGGCCGCCGGATGCGTAATAGGCACGGGCGCGCTCGCGGAAATAGCCGCCGTCGTCATCGGCCGAGGTCGCGATCCGGGTGTTGCCGTTGATGGCCGCCGGGTTGGTGACGCCGTCGCCCTCGCCGTCGCACGCGCAGGTGGTGCCGCCCGCGCCACCGCCGAAGAGGAGCGCGACCACCCCGGCATCGCGCCAGAGCGCGAGATGGGTCCCGCCCGGATCTTCGAGGAACCACTCGGCACGGTTGTCCTGGTAGTGGCCCCACGTGTTGTCCTGGGATCGCATCTTCGTGTTGCCGAGCGGGATCTGCCAGACGACGACGCGATGACCCGTCCCGGCCACGTACCCGGCGATGAACCGGGCGTACCGGACGAAGTCGGCGCCGTCCCAGCGCGAGGCACCGCCATCGCCGTAGACGATCTCCTTGAACGACGCGTCGCGATCGGCGATGTCGGTGAACGTCAGGTCGAAGTCGGCGCCGAGCGACCCGTAGAAGTCGGCGGCCCGACCGGCCAGCTCGTCGACCTGGGCGTTGGGGCTATTCGAGTACGCGATGTCCCAGTTCGTTCCCCAGACCGAGAGGTGATACGCGAGCAGGACGTTGGGCGCGTAGAGGTCGCGGAGCCGGACGACCGCGCGGGCAAACCCGGCCGCGTTGTTCGGCAGACCGGCGAGGTCGCCGTCGCCGGAGCTCGCGACAGAGGCCGGAACCGTCGTCGCGTCGTCGCCGCTCGAGGCCTGCTCGATGTAGCCCCACAGATCCGGCTCGACATGGAGGACGACCGTCGTGCTGCCCGCGGCCCGCTGGAAGAAGAGCCGGAGGTCCGCGTACAGGGCGGCCATCGTGGAGGTGTTGGCGAGGTTGGACAGGTCCCTGGCCTTCTCGTCGCCACCGCTCGAAGGCGTCGACTGCAGGAGCATGTAGTAGGGGAAGACCGGGGTCATGCCCTGGTTGGCGGAGTCCTCGACGTACCAGGTCACGAACTGGCCATTCGTGTTCCAGGTGGACCAGCCGTTGCCGGTGTTCGCCCCGCCGGCGAGGTACTGGTAGCGGAACTTGAAGGCGGCGGACGCCCGCAGTGCGGCTGCCCCGCCGGGCGCATCGGCCAGGCCCAGCTCGACGCGATCCGATGGCCAGGCAGCCGGCGGATGGGGGAGCGTCGTCGCGCGCGCGGCCCCGGCGGGGACCGTCAGCAGTCCCCCGGCGACGAGCACGGCCACGACCAGGAGGAACGGGAAGCGTCGGATGGTGGAGCCTCTCAACGTCGGGCCATCGTCGCGGCTCGGACACTCACTGTCACTCCCTCGCACGTCCCGGATCGGGCCGTACCAAGGGGTGTGCGCCGGGGCGACGCGCAGGGTGGCTCGGGTCGCCGATCAGTCGAGCGCGAGCCGGGCCGTCGCCTCGGCGATGACGATGTCCTCGCGGGCGTGCACGCGCAGGACCGCGATCCCGCCGGGTCCGACCGCCAGCACGGCGTCCTCGTCGTCCTCGTGGCCGGCATCGGCGCGGTCGGGGACCGGCGCGCCGACGACCGCGAGCCGCTCGCAGATCCGCCGACGGACCGATCCGGCGTGCTCGCCGATGCCGCCCGTGAAGACAAGCGCGTCGAGTGATGGCAGCGTGGTCGAGGCCGCAGCCATGGCCGCGGCGGCGCGGCGGACGAAGAGCTCGATCGCGAGTCCCGCGCGCTCGTCTCCGGAGCGTTCATCGGCCAGCAGCACGCGCATGTCATCGGTCCCGGCGACGCCTCGCAGTCCCGACGCGCGCTCAAGGTCCCGCTCGATGTCGTCGGCCGGCATCCCGTCGCGCAGCAGCCGGAACACGATCCCCGGATCGATCGACCCCGCGCGGGTCCCCATCATCAGGCCCTCCAGGGGCGTCATTCCCATCGAGGTGTCGACGGAGCGGCCGCCGTCCACCGCCGTTACCGAACAGCCGCCCCCGAGGTGCGCGACCACGAGCCGCAGTCCGTCAACGGGACGATCGAGCATCGCCGTCGCGCGGCGGGCAGACCACTCGACCGACAGCCCGTGGAAGCCGTATCGGCGCACTCCGTGCACGAGCCACCACGCGTCCGGGACCGGGTAGCGATACGCGGCCGGCGGCAGGCCCGCGTGGAACGCCGTGTCGAACACCGCGACGTGCGGGACCGAGGGGAACGCGCGTCGAGCCGCGCGCATCGTCGAGGCGGCGACAGGATCGTGGAGCGGTGCCATGTCGCCGAGGGCATCGATCGCGGCGACCGTCGCGTCATCGACGAGCACCGGTCCGGTGAACTGCGGTCCGCCGTGGACCACCCGGTACCCGACGGCCGCGACGGCCTCGGGTGGGACCCCCGACTCGACCATCGAGCGTGCGACGCGATCGACCGCTCCCTGGCGCTCGGCATCGGTCGCGTCGGCGGCCCACTCGACGAGCTGCTCGGACCGCGGATCCGCGTCCGGCAGGTCCAGGACCGTGGCCTTGAGCGTCGCAGAACCCGGGTTCAGGACCAGGACGAGCATCGGCGGTCGGGCGTCAGGACGGCCAGGTCCAGTCGCGGATCTCGGGCGGGTCGTCGCCGAACTCCTGGGCGTACGCCCGCGCCCGGAGCCGTTCGTCGACGAGCTCCTGGCGCAGGGAGGCGGCGTGCTGGCCGAGGCCCGGCACTCGGTCGATGACATCCATGACCAGGTGGAATCGGTCGAGGTCGTTGCGCATCACGATGTCGAACGGCGTCGTGACCGTGCCTTCCTCCTTGTAGCCGCGGACGTGGATGTTCGCGTGATTCGTGCGCCGGTACGTCAGCCGGTGGATGAGCCACGGATAGCCGTGGTAGGCGAAGACGATCGGTCGGTCGGTCGTGAACAGGGCGTCGAAGGCCCGGTCGGACAGGCCATGCGGGTGCTCGCGCTCGTCCTGCAGGCGCATCAGGTCGACGACGTTCACGACCCGGACCCGCAGGTCCGGCAGCCGCGCGCGGAGGATCGCCACGGCGGCCAACGTCTCCAGGGTCGGGACGTCGCCACAGCAGGCCATGATCACGTCGGGCTCGCCGCCGTCGTTGCTGGCCCAGTCCCAGACACCGATCCCGCGCGTGCAATGGAGCACGGCGTCGTCCATCGAGAGGTAGTTGAGGGCCGGCTGCTTGCCGGCGACGATGACGTTGACGTAGTTGCGGCTGCGCAGGCAATGGTCGGCGACCGACAGAAGCGAGTTGGTGTCCGGTGGCAGGTAGACCCGGATCACCTCGGCCTTCTTGTTGACGACGTGGTCGATGAAGCCCGGGTCCTGGTGGCTGAAGCCGTTGTGATCCTGGCGCCAGACGTGACTCGTGAGCAGGTAGTTCAACGACGCGATCGGCCGGCGCCACGGGATCTCGCGCGTCGTCTTGAGCCACTTCGCGTGCTGGTTGAACATCGAATCGACGACGTGGATGAACGCCTCGTAGCAGTTGAACAGCCCGTGCCGGCCGGTCAGCAGATAGCCCTCCAGCCAACCCTGGCAGAGATGCTCGGAGAGGACTTCGACCACGCGCCCCGTCGGGGCCAGGTGGTCGTCGGATGGCAGCAGCTCGGCCATCCAGGCCCGATCGGTCGCCTCGAAGACGGCATCGAGCCGATTCGACGTGGTCTCGTCGGGCCCGAAGAGCCGGAAGGTGTCGGGGTTCGCCCGGATCACGTCGCGCAGGAAGACACCGAGCTGCCGCGTCGCCTCGCTCGACGTCGCGCCCGGTGACGGCACGTCGACCGCGTACTCGCGGAAGTCGGGGAGGTGCAGGTCGCGGAGCCGCAGGCCGCCGTTGGCTCGCGTGTTCGCGCTCATGCGTCGCTCCCCGCGCGGCGCCAGGGCCGCGAGGTCGGCACGCAGCGTGCCGTTCTCGTCGAAGAGCGTCTCCGGTCGGTACGAGTGCATCCACGTCTCGAGGAGCGCGCGGTGGGCAGCGTTGCCGCGCACGTCGGCGATCGGCACCTGGTGTGACCGGAAGGTCCCCTCGACCGCCTTGCCGTCGACCTCCTTGGGGCCGGTCCAGCCCTTCGGCGTGCGCAGGATGATCATCGGCCAGCGCGGCCGCTCGGTCTCCCCGCCCGACGCCGCGGCCTTGATCGCGGCGACCTCGTCCATGACGCGATCGAACGTCGCCGCGAGATCGGCGTGGACCGCCGCGGGCTCGTCGCCCTCGACGATGTGCGGCGTGTAGCCGTAGCCCGCGAAGAGGCTCGTCAATTCGTCGTCGCCGATCCGCGCGAGCACCGTCGGGTTGGCGATCTTGTAGCCATTGAGATGCAGGATCGGCACCACCGTCCCGTCGACCGCGGGGTCGAGGAACTTGTTCGAGTGCCAGCTGGCCGCGAGCGGGCCGGTCTCGGCCTCGCCGTCACCGACCACGCAAAAGACGACCAGGTCCGGATCGTCGAACGCTGCCCCGAAGGCGTGGACCAGGGCGTAGCCCAGCTCGCCACCCTCGTGGATGGATCCGGGCGTCTCGGGCGTGACGTGGCTTCCGACGCCGCCTGGGAACGAGAACTGGCCGAACAGGCGGCGAATCCCCTCGGCGTCCGCGGTGAGGTCCGGGTACACCTCGCCGGCGGTCCCCTCGAGATAGGCGTTCGCCCACGCGGCCGGTCCGCCATGGCCAGGACCCACGATCCAAATCGCATCGAGGCCACGATCGTTGATGACCCGGTTCGCGTGGACGTAGATGAGATTGAGTCCGGGCGTCGTGCCCCAATGGCCGAGCAGGCGCGGCTTGACGTGCTCGGGCAGGAGCGGCTCGCGGAGCAGCGGGTTGTCGAGCAGGTAGATCTGACCGACCGAGAGGTAGTTGGCGGCACGCCAGTAGGCATCGATTCGCTCGAGGTCCGGCCCTGACCGTCCACCATCGATCGCATCGGCGGTCGGGATCATCGGTTGCGTCATGTCGTCCACTCCTGTCGCCAGCAGGCTACGGCATACGAGGGACTCGGGAACGCTGCTACGCTCGGGCGGCCATGACGGACCGTGCCGGCGACCTGACACTCCTCCCGGTGTTCGATGCGCTCGACGCCGCTACGCGCGCGGTCGCGGGCGTGCTGTCGGTCGAGGAGGTCCTCCAGGTCATCGTCGACCAGGTCCGTCCCCTCGTCGGTGCGCGGTACGCCGCCCTTGGCATCGTCGACGAGCGCGGCGTCATCGAGCAGTTCATCACGAGCGGGATGGACGCGGAAACGCGGGCGCGGATCGGGTCCCTCCCGCGAGGCCATGGTTTCCTCGGGCTCATCATCGAGGAGAACCGCCCGTTCCGGATCCCCGACATCAACGTCGACCCGCGACGCCACGGGTTCCCGCCGAACCACCCGCCGATGACGACCTTCCTCGGCGTCCCGGTCAGCGTGAAGGAGCGCTCGGTCGGCAACCTGTACCTGACCGACAAGGCGGGCGGTGACCCGTTCACCGAGGCGGACCAGGGGATCGTCGAGTTCTTCGCCCGCCACGCGGGGATCGCGATCGAGAACGCGCGGCTGCACGAGCTCGTGCGGAGCCTGGCGGTGGTCGAGGAGCGCGAGCGGATCGGCAAGGACCTCCACGACGGGATCATCCAGAACATCTACGCCGTCGGCCTCTCGCTCGAGGACGTCCCGGACCTCATGGAGGAGGACCCGGCCGAGGTGGTCCGACGCGTCGAGCGCGCGATCGACAGCCTCCACCTCGCCATCCGCGACATCCGCAACTTCATCTTCGGCCTGCGGCCCGACCTGCTCGGCGGCCTGTCGTTCGGGGACGGCCTGGCCGCGCTGATCGACGAGTTCCGGCACAACTCGATGGTCGACATCGAGTCGGTCGGCGACGGGCCTGGCTGGGAGCCGGCCCCCGACGTGACGGCGCACCTTCTCGGGATCGTGAACGAGGCGCTCAGCAACGTCGTCCGCCACGCGATGGCCTCGCGCGTGTGGGTCGAGTCATCGGGCGGCCCCGACGGGAACCTCCACCTCTCGGTGCGCGACAATGGACGCGGATTCGACACGTCGGCCGGACCGCCCATGGGGCACCAGGGTCTCGCCAACATGCGGTCCCGGGCACGTGGGCTCGGCGCGACCCTCGACGTCGCGAGCGAGCCCCGAACCGGAACGACGATCTCGATCACGCTACCGACGACGAGCCATCGATGAGGAAGGACCGGCGATGACGACCGAGCCGACGGCCCCGCGGACACTGACCGTGGTGGTCGTCGACGACCACGAAGTGGTGCGTCAGGGCCTCGTCGCGATGCTCGACCGACGGCCCGGCTTCCAGGTCGTCGGTGAGGCGGGCACCGTCGCGGAGGCGATCGAGGTCACCGGGCGGTTCCAGCCGGACCTCGTCGTGATGGACGTCCGGCTGCCGGACGGCTCGGGCATCGAGGCATGCCGGGAGATCCGGGCCAACCTTCCGGCGACCCGCGTGATGATGCTGACCAGCTACCCGGACGAGGAGGCGGTCCTCGCCGCGATCATCGCCGGCGCGAGCGGCTACCTGCTCAAGCAGGTCCGGGCCCGCGACCTCGTGTCCGCCCTCGAGGCGGTCGGGCGCGGCGAATCACTGCTGGACCCGGCCGTGACCGGCAAGGTCCTCGAGCGGATGCGCCGCATCGCGACGTCCGACCAGCCCGACGAGCTGGCCGCCCTGACGCAGCAGGAGCGCAAGATCCTCGCGCTCGTGGCCGACGGCATGACCAACAAGGAGATCGCCGGCGAGATCTTCCTGTCGGACAAGACCGTGAAGAACTACGTCAGCTCGATCCTCGCCAAGCTCAACCTCGAGCGACGGGCGCAGGCGGCCGCCTACGTGGCCCGCCTCAAGACGCATCCCGGCGAGTGACGCTCAGCTAGCGACCGGGACAGCCTCGAGGGCCCGGGCGATCTCCCCGGCCCAGCCGGCGACCTCGTCCCACGCCCGGAAGTCGCCGTAGGGCGCGCGGACACTGGCGATCACGAGCTTCTCGCCGAAGCCCAGCTCGCGCTTGTCCATCGATCCAGCGAAGACGCGATGCTCGATCGCGTGCGTCGCGGCCTCGAGGGCCGCGACATTCACCGGGTCGCCGGCGGGCTTCGGCGGATCGCCGAGCGGGCCGCTGGAGAACAGCCAGACGCGCCGCTCGGGCAGCGCGTCGGCGAAGCGTTCGGCGAACGCCGTCGCCGGCTCGAGCCAACGGCCCATGTAGACGGCACTCCCCAGGATGACCGCGTCGTACCGGTCGAGCGAGTCGACGTCCTGGGGTGCGATGACGTCGAACGCGATCCGCGCGTCCGCCAGCGCGCGGCCTATCGCGCTTGCGATCTCGGTGGTCGATCCATGTCGTGAGGCCGCGCTGACGAGGACTCTCATCCGGATGCTCCTTTCGATGCCGGGCCTGTGGCTGGCTCGCCGGGGCGAACGACCAGGACGGACATCGGGGCGTGATGCAGGACGTTGCGGGCGGTGCTGCCCATGAGAAGCCGCTTGAGGAGCCCGTGACCCCGGGTCCCAACGACGATCAGACCTGCACCCCAGGTGTGGGCGCCGGCGATGAGGCCACTGGCGGCATCGCCCTCACGGACCTCGGCGTCGGCGGCGAAGCCCTCCGCGGCAAGCCGAGCGACCGCGTCGTTCGCCATATCCCATGCATGTGCGGTGGCTTCCGCCTGTACGGACACATAGGTGCCTGGCGCAACCACGGCATCGATCGGCGTGATGCCCAGCCACCACGCGGCTGGCACGTCGATGACGGTCGTCGCCCGGACCGTCGCGTGCCGCCACAGCCCACAGGCCCCCAGGAACTCGACGGCGAACACCGAGGCGGGCGAGCCGTCGGCGCCGACGACGATCCGACCTGTCGCGGCGCCCCGTGCAACGAGGACCGGGCACGGCGCCCGCTCGACGACCTCGGCCGACACGGAGCCCAGCAGCATTCGCTCGAGCGTGCCGTGGCCGCGCGCACCGACGACGACAAGGTCGATGGCATCCTCTGCGGCCCGACGCACGATCTCGGAGGCGGGGCGACCCTCCGCAAGTGTGGTCGTGACCTCAAGACCAGGTCGGCGGACGGCGTCTGCAGCCACCGTCAGTCGGCGGCCGAGCTGGCTCGAGAGCTCATCGCGGATCTGACTCGACTGCACGTACGCGGCCGCCGGCCACGGACCGCCGAAGAGCTCTGCGTCGATCGGGATGACGCTGACGATCTCGAGTGTCGCGCCCGTGGGCCACGACAGCGCCGCGGCGGCGTCGACCGCGAGGTTCGAGGCGTCGGATCCGTCGATGGCGAGCAGGACCCTCATGGACCGCCTCCTTCGATCACATGGTGGGCCGAGCCGTCCGTGGGCAGCACGTGCCACACGGACCATCCCCGCGGGACCTGCGGCCCCAAGGCCCATAGAGCCCTGCGGGGCCTGCCCGTCGGCCCATCGCGAACGGGCCGACCGGCATGTGGACCGGGACGCGCTCGGCCCGGATACTCCGCCAATGGATACGCAGCCCGCCCCCGAACCGTCCGCCCCTGGCCTCCCCCACCCCCTCGACCGCGCGATGACCCGCCGCGGCCTGCTGCGCGCCGGCGCCATCACGGGCGGCGGCCTTGTCGCCGCCACGATCGCCGCGTGTGCGCCGGCCGCGACTGCGTCCGGCTGGGTCTACGGGACCACGACCGCGGCACCCGCCGCAGCAACGCCGCCGCCGGCCGCGAGCCAGGCGCCCTCGGTCGCTCCCTCCCACGATGCGTCCCACGAGCCCGCCGCGTCAGCTGCGGCCTCTCCGTCGCCGTCGGGCGCGCCGGTCGACCACGACGCGATGGCGAAGGCGGCCGTCGAACGCTTCCTGGGCGGTGAGGTGACCCAGGTCGAGGGCTATGGCAACCAGCCGCTCGAGCCGACGATCGTGGACGGCGTGAAGGTCTTCGAGCTGACGATCGAGGAGATGGACCACCGCATCGACGCGGCGAAGGATCCCGTCAAGGCCCTGGGCTTCAACGGGACGTGGCCGGGACCCCGCCTGACCGTCACCGAGGGCGACACGGTCCGGGCGATCTTCAAGAACGACATGCACGAGTCGACCGGGATCCACTTCCACGGCCAGCGGGTGCCGAATGCGATGGACGGCGTCCCCCACATCACCCAGGAGCCGATCGAGCCCGGGGCCAGCTTCACCTACGAGTTCGTGGCCCGGGTGCCGGGCTCACACATGTACCACTCGCATCACAACGCGACCGACCAGGTGGGGCGGGGCCTCCTCGGCGCGTTCATCGTCGAGCCGAAGGACCCGGCGCAGCGCTACGACCGCCTGTACGGGGCGACCCAGGACATCGTCTGGATCAGCAACGACGCGCTGGGCGGGTTCACGATCAACGGCCGCGGCTTCCCGGCGACCGCGCCGGTCGTCGCAAACCTGGGCGACACGATCGTCATCCGGTTCATGAACGAGGGCAACATGATGCATCCGTGGCATCTCCACGGGGTGCCGATGCGGGTCGTCGCGCGGGACGGCTATCCGCTCGGTGGCGCTGCGTTCACCTGCGACACGCTCGGGGTCAACCCCGGCGAGCGCTGGGACGTCGTCATCACGTGCGAGGAGCCGGGGGCCTGGGCGTTCCACTGCCACATCCTCCAACACGCCGAGGGCCAGGACGGCATGTTCGGCATGGTCACCGCCCTCATCGTCCAGGACCCGACGGCAGCAGCGGGCGCCGGCCTCGCGGCCGGCGTGGCGCCCGCCTTCATCTGCCCGATCCCGAACACGATCTGAACCGGCTGCGGCCTCAGACCCGTTCGAAGGCCATCGCCACCGCGCCACCGCCGCCGAGGCACAGGGTCGCGAGACCGTAGCGGCCGTCGCGCCGCTTCAGCTCGTGGAGCAGCGTCGCGACGACCCGGGCCCCGGATGCCCCGACGGGATGGCCGAGCGCGATCGCGCCGCCATTGACGTTCACCTTGTCCCAGTCGAAGCCCAGCTCCCGGCCGTCAGCGACGGCCTGGGCCGCGAACGCCTCATTGATCTCGATCAGGTCGAACGCTTCGATCGGCATCTCGATCCGATCGAGCAGCCGGCGAACGCCGTGGACGGGGGCGAGGAACAACCACTTCGGCTCGACGTCCGCCTGGGCATAGCCGACGATCCGGGCGAGCGGCTTGAGGCCGTACCGCTCGACGGTCCGCTCGCTGGCCAGGACGGTGGCCGCGCCGCCATCCGTGATGCCCGGCGCGTTGCCGGCGGTGGCAGTCCCGCTCGTCGCGTTGCGGCGATCCTCGCCTTCGGGCAGGGGAAAGACGGGCTTGAGCCGGGCCAGCGCCTCGATGGTCGTGTCGCGACGGGGGCCTTCGTCGAGGGCGACGACCGTCTCGCGGCCCTTGGCGTCACGGACGGTCACCGGAGCGAGCTCGTCATCGAAGCGACCGGCGTCCATGGCGGCGATCGCGCGCTGGTGGCTGCGCAACGCGAACCCGTCCTGGTCCTGGCGGCTGACCTGGTTGCTGATGGCGACGCGTTCCGCGTGGGTACCGACATGGCACTCCTCGATGGCGCACCACAGGGCGTCGTGCACGGTCGCGTCGACCACCGTCCCGTCGCCCAGCCGATAGCCGAAGCGGGCCCGCGGCAGCAGGTACGGCGCGCCGTTCATGCTCTCCATGCCGCCGGCGACGACGACATCGGCGTCACCGGCCCGGATCTCGGCGGCGCCGAGCATGATCGCCTTCATGCCGGAGCCGCAGACCTTGTTGATCGCCGTCGCGCTCGTGGTCGCGGGCAGCCCGCCGAGCAGGGCCGCCTGACGGGCCGGCGCCTGGCCGGCGCCGGCCTGGATCACCTGGCCCATCAGGACCTCGTCGATCGTGCTGCCTTCCGGGAGTCCGGAACGCTCGACCGCGGCCCGGATGGCGACGCCACCGAGCTCGACCGCCGGGACACCGGCGAGCTCGCCGCCGAACTTGCCGATCGGCGTCCGGGCGGCACTGACGAGGTAGACGTCCCCGTTGCGGCCCACATCGGTCATCTCAGCCATGGTCGTCTCCTCCCTTGTCGCAGGTTCGTGCTCGGATCCGGGCTCGCGCTCGGCCGGGGGGACCCTACGTGTACAGCCCGCCGTTGATCTCGATCACCTGGCCGGTGATGTAGTCGCCGTTCGTGACGAGGTAGGCGACCAGCTGGGCGATCTCCTCGGGCTGCCCGAAGCGGCCCATCGGGACCTTCGCCAGGATCGCGGCGCGGACATCCTCGGGCATGGCCGCGATCATCTCGGTCTCGATGAAGCCCGGCGCGATCGCGTTGATGGTCACGCCCTTGCGGGCGACCTCGAGCGCGATCGACTTCGTGAGGCCGACGACGCCCGCCTTGGCGGCGGCGTAGTTGGTCTGGCCGAAGTTGCCGTGGAGGCCGACCACGGAGCTGATGTTGACGATGCGGCCGTACCCCGCCTGGACCATGTGTGGGAGGACCCGTGACGTCATGTGGAAGACGCTCGTGAGGTTGGTCTGGATGACCGCGTCCCACTCCTCGAACGACATCTTGGCGATCGACCGGTCGCGGGTGATGCCGGCGTTGTTGACCAGGACATCGATCTTATCGAACCGCGCGACGATGCTGTCGACGGCCGGTCCGATGCTTGCCGCATCCAGGAGGTCGAAGCCGAAGATGGATGCCTCGCCGCCTGACGCGACGATCTCGGCAGCCACCGCCTCCGCTGCCGCCTTGTTGTCGTGCTGTGCCTCCTCGGGGAGATAGCCGACGGCCACGGAGGCACCGTTCCGTCCGAGTTCGAGAGCGATCGAGCGGCCGATGCCGCGTGATGCGCCGGTGACGAGGCAGGCCCTGCCCTTCAGTCCGGTCATCGCAGAAACCTCCTCGATGTCAGCGAGTCGCGACGAAGTGGCCGGCGGGATCGCCGGCCACTTCGGTCGTCATGTGCGCCTGTCAGCGCTTGCTAGGTTCGGTCGCCTTCGCGGTCGCCTTGACCGTCGTCTGCCAGGTCTCGAGGGTCGCCTTCTGGGTTCGCTTGACGAGCTCGGAGAACTGGGCGACGGCCTGCCGATTGCCTTTCACGCCGAGGTCGAACAGTCCGAGACCGGCGTCGATCGCGGCGTTCTGCGCATCGAACGCGGTCTTGAGGATCGACTCGCTCTGGGTCGACCAGGTGCCGAACAGGTCCCGACCGAGGGCGGCGCTGTCGTCGGCATAGGATCGCGCGGCTTCGATCGAAGCCTTGGCGGTCTCGGTGCCGTTGCGGGCCGCCTGGGCGG
Organism: uncultured Chloroflexia bacterium; assembly: GCA_963767165.1. Lineage (GTDB taxonomy): Bacteria > Chloroflexota > Limnocylindria > Limnocylindrales > CSP1-4 > SPCO01. The sequence goes on from CAVYCV010000001.1 coordinate 951,962, forward strand.
CGATGCGTGTGGCTTCCGTGACGGCAGCGGCTGCCGACTCGGGCATCTCGTTGATCGTGGTGGACATCGAGGTCCTCCTTCGACTATTATCCAGCTGCCTCTATCTGCGCGACAACTCTAAGTGCATTATGCACATAGTGTGGTAGGATTGTCAAATCGACGCCGATCCTCGCGTCGAGAGACGCCAAGAGAGCCATGACTGACCGCCAGACAACGACAGACAAGCGCTCCGCGCCAGACGCATCGCAGGCCCCGAGTGCCCGCGCGGCACACAAGCGACGCCGCCCGGACAAGGTCGCCCCGGAGACGGACCCAGGTTCGCCGGAGCAGCCGACCGCCGCGCAGGAGCCGGCCGGGGCCGACGGTCCTGGTCCGGGTCCTGACGGGCCCGCCGAGCCGACGGACGATCGAGAGGCGTTCCCCGGCTGGCCCCCGCGCGACATCCTGGCGCCATTCGTCCTGCTCGCCGTCTCGCTCGAACGGTCCCACGGCTACGGGATCGAGGACTACCTGCGTGCGCTCGGCCTGTTCGGGATCACGATGAGCACCCTCTACCGGACCCTCCGCCAGATGGAGAAGGACGGCTTCCTCGAGTCGACATGGGAGCCCGGTCCGACCGGTCCAGCCCGACGGATGTACTCGATCACCGACGCGGGGCACGTCTGGCTCGACTCGTCGGCGGCGATGCTCACTGCCTATCGCGACACGATCGACCGCTTCTTCGGTCTCTACGGCGCTGGCCCGGCGGCAAGCCGCGACCTGTCCGACGAGCCGACGAACGAGAAGGAGACACCGGCATGACGAAGACCGAAGGAACGAGCCGAGCCACCGATCCGTTCGAGACGTGGCGCGAGCTGTACGACAGGAACGAACGCGCCTGGAGCGCCGCCCTCGAGGAGGCCATGGGCAGTCCCGAGTTCGGTGAATTGAGCGGGAGGATGCTCGAGACCATGCTCGCCGCCCAGAAGTCGGTCCGCGACAACATGCGGACCTATCTCGAGTCGATGAACGTGCCGACCCGGGAGGACATCGCCCGGCTGGGCGAGCTCGTCGTCGGGCTCGAGGAGAAGGTCGATCAGGTCATCGATCGGCTCGATGCGATCGAGGACGCCGTTCGGGCCGTGCCCGCCGGGCCGGCCGGACCCGTCGGGCCGGCAGGGCCCACGGGACGCCAGGGACCCAAGGGAGCCATCGGCCGAACCGGGCCCAAGGGGGCCATCGGCCGAACCGGGCCCAAGGGGGCCGCGGGCCGGACGGGACCGAAGGGAACGGCCGGCCCGGCAGGGCCAAAGGGGGCACCCAGTCGCGTGACGGCCGCGGGACGAACGGGAGCTGCCGGGCGCGCGACACCCGTTGAGGGCGCTCGATGACGTCGTCCGTGCCGACCGGCTGGCCCGACGCCGCGAGCGTCTGGGCCTCGAACGATCGCGCGCTCGAGATGGCGCGCGCCATCCTGGGCTCGGCCGACGCGCCGGTCGGCCTCACCCCGAAGGAGCTCGTCTGGCGCAAGAACAAGGCGGCCCTGTACCGCTACACCCGCACGGAGCCGGCGACGCATCGGACGCCGATCTTCCTCGTCCTGCCGCTCATCAACCGCGCGTACATCCTTGACCTGCGGCCAGGGGCGAGCTTCGTGGAGTTCCTCCTGAGCGAGGGTTTCGACGTCTTCCTCATCGACTGGGGCACGCCCGGGGATGAGGATCGGGCGCTGGACATCACGACACTCGTGACCCGCTACCTGCCCCGAGCCGCGAAGGCCATCCAGCGGGCGACCGGCAGCGACCAGATGACGGTCCTGGGCTACTGCATCGGCGGCGCGCTGGCGACGTGCTTCACGGCCCTCCATCCCGAGGTCGTGCGCAATCTCGTGCTGCTGACCGCGCCGATCGATTTCTCGGACGCGGGGCAATTCGGGCGCATGACGGCCCGTGGCGTCTTCCCCATCGAGCTGATGACCGACACCTTCCCCACGGTGCCGGGCCAGGTCCCTGACATCGGCTCGAAGCTGCTCAACCCGATGTCCAGCTACGTGGGCACCTACCGCCAGCTGTGGGACAAGCTGGGCGATCCCAACTTCGACGTCAGCGGCTGGCAGGCGATGTATCGCTGGGTGAACGAGGGCGTGCCATTCGCGGGCGCCGCGTTCCGCCAGTGGATCGTCGAGTTCTACCAGGAGAACCGGCTGGCTCGTGACATGCTCGAGATGGACGGCCGGCCTGTGCGCCTGGATCAGATCCGCTGCCCGGTCCTCAATGTCGCGGCCAGTCGCGACCAGATCGCGCCGCGCCCGACGACGAGCGTCGTCACCCAGCGCGTCGGGAGCAAGGACGCGTCGGAGATCCTGGTCGAGGGCGGTCACGTCGGGATCGTGGTTGGTCGCTCGGCCAGCCAGAACCTGTGGCCGAAGGTCGGCGCGTGGCTCAGCACGCATGACTGAGGGGCTGGCTTCGGCCCCTCGGATCGGCGCCTCGCACGCCGGATGGCGGCACGAAGCCACGCTCGAGATGCGATTATCGATCCATGCGCCTCGTTTCAGCGGCTGAGGCTGTCGGCCGGATCGGCAGCCGCGACCGTGTCTACCTCCATTGCGCCGCGGCGACCCCGTCCGTGCTCCTGGATGCGCTCGTCGAGCGCGCGCCGGAGGTGCGCGACGTCGAGATGGTCCACCTCCACACCGAGGGACCCGGGCCGCACCTCGCACCGGAGCTGGCCAAGAGCTTCCGACACCGGGCGCTGTTCATCGGGCCGAACGCGCGAGCGGCGGTGAACGAGGGTCGGGCCGATTACGTCCCGATCTTCCTGTCCGACGTGCCACGATTGTTCGGATCCGGCGCCCTTCCGCTCGATACGGTCCTGGTCAACGCCACGCCGCCGGACGCGCATGGCTTCTGCTCCCTCGGCGTGTCGGTCGAGGCGATGCATGCCGCCATCGGGGTCGCGAAGACCGTCATCGTGCAGCTCAACAAGGCGATGCCGCGGACGCTCGGCGAGAGCTTCATCCACGTCGACGACATCGACCTGGGAGTCGAGGTCGACGTGCCGCCCTACGTGCACGTGGTCGGCGACATCGGCGACATCGAGCAGCGGATCGGCGAACATGTGGCAGACCTCGTGCCCGACGGGGCGACGCTCCAGCTTGGGATCGGCGCGATCCCCACGGCCACGGCGCTCTCGCTGCGCGAGAAGCGCGATCTGGGCATCCACACCGAGATGTTCACCGATGCGGTGATGGACCTGGTCCAGGCCGGCGTCGTGACGGGTGCCCGCAAGGAGCGCAACCGCGGCAAGATCGTGACGGCGTTCCTCATGGGCTCACCGCGGCTCTACGAGTTCGTCCATGACAACCCCATGGTCGAGATGCGCTCGGTCGACTTCACGAACGACACCAACGTCATCAGCACGTTCAGCCGGATGGTCGCCATCAACTCCGCGATCGAGGTGGACCTCACCGGCCAGGTCGTCGCCGACTCGATCGGTCACCGGCTCTACAGCGGCGTGGGCGGCCAGATGGACTTCATCCGGGGCGCGGCCAGGGCGGAGCACGGCAAGGCGATCATCGCCCTCCCGTCGACCGCGGCCAGGGGCACGCGATCGCGCATCGTCGGGACCCTCGCGGCCGGAGGAGGCGTCGTCACGACGCGGGCCCATGTCGCGACGGTCGTCACCGAGTGGGGCGTCGCCGAACTCTTCGGGAAGAGCACGCGTGAGCGGGCGGCGGCGCTCATCTCGATCTCGCACCCCGACTTCCGCGAGGACCTCACCGCCCAGGCCCGCAAGATGCACGAGCTCTAGGCGAGCGACGAACCGGGCCGGCTGCCGGCCACCGGTCCGGGGATGCCAGACGGACCGCCGCGAGGTGACTGTCGGCTCGAACCGGACGGCACCCACGGGTGGCAGGATGCATCCATGCTGGATCGAGGGCTGATGTCCGCAGCGGATGCGCACGCGAGAGCCGTGGGCGACGTCGCCGGGGCCCTCGGGGTCGATCCCGCGGCCGGTCTGTCCGCGGCGGCGGTCATCGAGCAGCGTGAGACGACGGGGCCCAACGAGCTCCAGGCCACCGAGAGCCCGACGATCCTCGGCGCGGTGCGCGAGGCCGTCTCGGAGCCGTTCGTCATCCTGCTGTTCGTCGCGGGCAGCCTGGCCGTGCTCCTCGGCGAGGTCCGGGACGGCCTGCTGGTCCTCTTCGGATTGCTGCCGATCGTGGGGGCGGACGTCTTCACCAGCTACCGCGCCGAGCGTGCGCTCGAATCGCTGCGGAACGCGACCGCGCCGCGCGCCCGCGTCCGGCGCGAGGGGAGCGTCACCGAGATCGCGGCCGCGGACCTCGTGCCGGGCGACATCGTGCTCCTGCGCACCGGGGACGTCGTGGCCGCGGACCTGCGGGTCACGACCGCCGCCGGCCTCCTCGTCGACCGGAGCGTCCTGACCGGCGAATCGGTGCCGGAGCTCGCCTCGACCGAGCCGGACCCGCCAGGCGCGGCCGTGGCGGAGCGTCGTTCGGTGGCGTTCGCGGGGACGGCCGTCTGCGGTGGCCACGGCGAGGGCATCGTGTTCGCCACCGGCCCCGCGACCGAGCTCGGTCGCATCGCGCAAGGGCTGGCCGTCACGGAGCGACGACGATCGCCTCTCCAGCGCGAGCTCGATCGGCTGGTGCGGATCCTCCTGGTGGTGGCGATCGGGCTCATCGCGATCACGGTCGGTCTCGGGTTCGCGCGTGGCAACCCGGCCGGGGCGAACCTGATCGCGGGCATCTCGGCGGCGATCGCGGCGATCCCCGAGGAACCCCCGGTGCTCCTCGCGGTCATCCTGGGCCTGGGTGCCTATCGACTCCTGCGTCGCGGCGTGCTCGTCCGGCGACTCAGCGCGGAGGAGACGCTCGGCGCCGTCGACCTGATCATCACCGACAAGACCGGGACGATCACCGAGAACCGCCTGAGCGTGCGAGACATCCTCACGCCGGCCGGTGTGGTCGCCGATCCCGAGGGGCGACGAGCCGTCCTCGCCACCGCCCTGCGCGCCGAGGAGGACGCCTGGCACCTCGGGACGGGGTCGCCGCCGGGGTCGTTCACGCGAGCCCTGCTCGAAGCAGCCGACGAGCTCGGCGATGTCCCGCTGCCCGATCCGCACGATCTCCGATCCGGCGACGCCCCCATCGACGGCCGGCCCTATTCGCTGACGACGTCCGTGGTCGCCGCGGGCGAGGCGGTCCGGGCCCTGGTCATCGGCGCGCCCGAGGCCGTCCTGGGCCTGCCGCTCCGCGCCGACGTCGACGCGGCGGCCTGGGGTGCGCTCGTCGATCGGGAGGCGGCCGGCGGCGCACGCCTGCTGCTCCTGGCCGGAGCGGAGCCGGCGGGCGCGTGGGCGCCCATCGCGATCGTCGCGTTCGCCGACAGCCTGCGGCCGGGCGTCGCCGAGGCCATCCGCACGGCGACCACGGCGGGCATCCAAACGATGGTCGTGACCGGCGACCATCCCGCCACCGCGGCCCGGATCGCACAGACCGCCGGCATCCCGACAGAGGGCGTCGTCCTCGGGGCCGATCTCGCGACGTGGAGCGACGAGCGGCTGGCCGCCGAGCTCGGGGCGATGACGATCGTTGCGCGCGCCGTCCCGGAGGACAAGCTCCGCCTCGTCGACGTCGCGCGGGCGGCGGGGCGGACGGTCGCGGTGACGGGCGACGGCGTCAACGACGCGCCGGCGCTCCAGCATGCCGATGTCGCAGTGGCGATGGGGAGTGGCACCGCGGTCGCACGCGACGCGTCGGACCTCGTGCTCGGCGACGACTCGTTCGCGACGCTCATGTTCGGCCTCCGTGAGGGCCGGCGGATCGTCGCGAACGTCCAGAAGGGCCTGGTCTTCATCGTCTCGACCCATGTCGCGCTGCTCGGGTTCATCCTCGTCGCGACCGTCGTCGGGTACTCGCAGCCGCTGCTGCCGATCCAGATCCTGTGGCTCGAGCTGTTCATCGACCTCGCCACGTCCGTGGCGTTCGAGCGCGAGCCCGAGGAACCCGATGCCATGGCGCGACCCCCGCGTCCACGCGGTCGGCCGCTTCTCCATCGCGCCCTGCTGGCGCGGATCGTGCTCGCCGGCGGGTTCACGGTCACGGCCGCGCTGGTCCTGATGGCCACCCACGACGGGACGCCGGATCACGTTCGCTGGCTCGCCTACACCGCCCTTGTGGTCGCGCAGGTCGTGCGCGCGTACGGCAACCGGAGCCTCGACCGACCGGTGACATCCTTGCGACCCAATGGCCTGCTGGCGCTTGCGTGCGTCATCGTGATCGCGGTCCAGGTCGCGATCCCGCTGATCCCGCCCCTCGCCGAGGCGTTCCGTGCCACGCCGCTCGACGCAAGCGACTGGCTGCTGGTGGCGATCGTCGCCCTGGCGCCAGCCGTCCTCGCCGAGGTCGTCCGACGGGCGACGGGCCGCGAGTGGGTGGCCTGAAGCCGCCGTCCGACCCGTGCGAGCGTGACCTTCGGCACCTGTTCGCGGGCGGTCGCTGCCGCCACGATCGGACCATGGCGACGACTGCGACCCTCCCGGCGACGATCACGATCAGGCCCATCGGGCCCGACGATCGGGCGGCCCTTGGCCGGTTCTACGAGAGCCTCTCGCCGGACAGCCTGAATCACCGCTTCCACGGCGGCTGCCATGGCATCGGCGACCGGGCGGCCGGCCTGTTCTGCGGCCCCGACCACGAGCATCGGGAAGGCCTCGTGGCGGTCGTGGACACCCATGGGACGAGCGCCCCCCGGATCATCGGCCACCTCTGCCTCGAGCCGTCCGAGCCGGGTGAGCTCGAGATGGCGATCGCGGTCGCCGACGACTTCCAGCGACAGGGGATCGGTCGTGCCCTCCTCGCCGCCTCCGTCGTGTGGGCCCGCGGCCATGGCATCGCTCACCTGCGAGCGTCCATGCGGTGCGGCAACGGGGCGATCATCTCGCTCGTCCGCTCGGCCGGCGCCCCCGTGACCTGGCGAACGCCGCCCGGTGGCGGCCTCGAGGCGGTCTTGGATGTCGAGGCCGCCACGCCGACGGCCGCCTGAGACCTCGCCGGAACCTGAGCGGATCCGGACGACAAGGGGCCCGTCGGTCGTCGCGACCGACGGGCCCCACGCGCGTCCGCTCTCGCCCCCAGCGCTCTGGCGGACGCTCCCCCGGGTTGATCAGGCGGACATCGCCCCGTGGGTGTAGTGACCGCCGGTGAGGCGGCGCGTCGCCACCTCGACCACCAGGCCTGCGACGAGGCCGCCGATCAGGGCGGGCACGATCGCCAGGCCGTCCCAGACGGGACCAGCGGCCTGCCACGCGACGATGAACTCGCTGGCGACGAGGGCGCCGAGGCCGGCCGCGATCGCGTCGACGAGCCATTCGAATCCAGTCCTGGTCTCACCGATGAACTGGGCGATGACGCCGAAGAGCAGGGCGCCGAGGATCAGCAGGGCTGCTCCTCCAAGGCCGAGCGTGATGCTGAACTCCATGGGTGTGCCTCCTTCCGAGACCGGCGCCGTGCGCCGTCATCGGTTTCCATGGTCGGCCACCCGCCGAGGACCCGGCAGTGCGCTGGTTCCCGATCACGACGGGCGTCTTGTCACGAACGCCATCCGTGCGTGATCCAGCAGCTGGCGCATGACGGGCTGGGCGGCTCCCCGGTTCGTGACACATGGCTCGTGCCCCGCCCGCGCGCCGCGGCCACGATCGATCTCACAGGTGGGCGCCGTGGCGTCTCCCGGGCCCTGGGCCCGGAACCTTCGAACCGCCCGTCGGAGGACCAAGATGGCGACACTGCTGGCGACCCCACCGACCATCCGGGGCCCTGACCTCGAACCCGCTCCGATCGCCGCGTCGCGTCCGACGACCAGGGTGGAGCTCCTGGCGTGCGGCGCCGCCGACTGTGGCGACGACGGGGCCCCGTTCGTGGCCGTCGCCACCCTCGTCGGAGGCCTCCCGGATGATGTCGCCATCCGAGCGGTCGAGCGCCTCGATATCGATGACCTGCTGGCCGTGCCGCCCGGCGCCGGCGTGGTCGTCGTCGACACGGTCCTGGGCATCGATCCTGGCTGGGTGATCCAGATCCCGTTCGATGGCCTCGTCGGTCGCGGATCCGAGCTGGTGCTGCGCTCATCGAAGGCCCTGTCCATCCCGGGCACGATCGGGCTGGCCTCGATGATCCACGGTCGGCCGATGGTGGGCATCGTCGTCGTGATCGGCGGCGTCAATTTCGGCTTCGGGGATGCCCTGAGCTGGCCTGTCGTCGCCGGGCTGGGAACCTACCGACTGTCGATCCTCGACGCGATCGAGCGTGTCCGACGCCAGGCGACCCTGAGCCCGCTCGCCATCGGATAGCGGCATCGCCGGGTCCGAACCGCCCACGCGAAAGGGGCCATCCGGCACGGTCCCCCGCCGTCTCTCCCCGACAAACTCGGACCAGATCCGTCCGTGTTTCGCGATGCCGAGCACTGGCCGGGCCAAAAGGGAGACCGGACCATGCCCCGCCACCTGCCTCGTGTCGCAGCGATGACATCCGTCGTCGCCATCCTGATCGGTTGCGTGACCGTCCCGCCGGGCGGCTGGACCTATGCGTCACCCGCCGCAAGCGGGGCCGCCGTCGCCGCGCAGCCATCGGCGAACGCGGTTCCATCCGCCCAGACCGCGGAGGTCGGGAAGACGATCGAGATCGAGGCCTTCGACCTGGGGTTCAAACCGGCGCAGGTCTCCGTTCCGGCCGCCGGGACCTACGACGTCACCTTCCACAACACCGGCGCCTCCCCGCATGACCTCACGTTCGCGGACGGCACGAAGATCGTGGCCGATCCCGCCGCGACCGCGACGGGCACGGTGACCATCCCGGCTGGCGGGGTGACGTTCATCTGCTCGATCCCGGGCCACGAGCAGGCCGGCATGAAGGGCGCAGTGACCGTGGCGTCCACCGCGGCCGCCTCACCGGCAGCCTCGCCGGCGTCGTCACCCGCGGCCTCGCCGAGCGGCGACTCCCACGGTGGTCCGCTGCCGGCCGGCGATGTCGAGGCCGATCCGAACGCGCCCGCCTACGTCCCGATGGACGCGACGGCCCCGGCGCTCCTGCCAGGCACGACCCACGACATCGACCTCGTCATCACCGAGGAGGAGAAGACGGTCGCCCCGGGATTCGTCCAGAAGGTCTGGACGTTCGGCGGCACCGTCCCCGGACCGGTGATCCGTGTCAGGGTCGGCGACAGGATCCGGGTGCACCTGAAGAACCCCCTCGAGAACCAGCTCTCGCACTCGATCGACTTCCACGCGAGCCAAGTGGCCTGGAACGACGAGATGACCTCGATCAAGCCGGGCGAAGAGAAGCTGTACGAGTGGACCGCCGACTACGCCGGCGTCTGGATGTACCACTGCGGCACGAGTCCGGCGCTGCACCACATCGCCAACGGGATGTACGGCATGGTCATCGTCGAGCCGGCCGCGGGCCTGCCCAAGGTCGACAAGGAATTCGCGATCGTCCAGAGCGAGTGGTATCTGGGCGCGCAGGGCAAGGAAGCCGACCTCACCAAGGCCATGGCCGCAGCCCCGGCGCCTGACCTCGTCCTGTTCAACGGCGTCGCGAACCAGTACAAGGATCACCCGCTCCTGGTCGGGACGGGCGAGCGGGTCCGCATCTTCGTCCTCAACGCCGGACCGTCGGTCGACAGCTCGTTCCACATCGTCGGCACGATCTTCGACAGCGTCACCAAGGAGGGCGTCAGCCTCAAGCGTGGCAACGAGAGCAACTGGGGCAGCCAGGCGATGGACCTGGCACCCGCGCAGGGCGGCTTCGTCGAGTTCACGACCGCCGAAGACGGCCTCTATCCGATCGTCACCCATGCCTTCAACCTCGTTGGCCGGGGCGCCCTGGGTCTCGTCCAGGCAGGCGACGGCGATCCGTTGAACTGATGCGGCTCGACCTCACCAGGCGAGCCGACTACGCCATCCGCGCGGTCCTCGCGCTGGGTCGTCTGCCCGACGGCGACCGCATCAGCGTCCGGCGGGTCGCCGCCGCGCAGCGCATCCCGGCGCCGTTCCTGCCACCGATCATGCGCGACCTCGTCCTGGCCGGCGTGGCCGGGAGCACGACGGGCCGGGCGGGCGGGTATCGGCTCGCTCGCCCCGCGGCGGAGGTCTCGCTGCTGGACATCATCGAGGCCGTCGAAGGCGACAGCCGTCGAGGGACCTGCATCCTGCGCGACGGCCCCTGTACGGTCTCGGCCGTCTGCGACGTCCACGACGTGGTCGTCGCCGCTCAGGAGGCGCTCAGGGATCGACTGGCCCAGGTGAGCGTGGCCGACCTCACCCGTCCACGGACGTGACGAAGGGCACGGGGGCCGGGCGGCCCATGAACTTCGTGCCGGCCGGCCCGTCACGCATCCGGCGGTGCGGCACAGGCTGTGTCGATCACCACAGCTCGTGAACGGAGCGCGCGTCTTGTCCGAACCCACACTGCGACAGCCGGCCACCCGCGATGGCCCTGACGACCAGCGGACCGACCATGGGTCGGTCCCGTTGCGCGCCGAGGCCCGCGCCGAGGTGGACCTGGGTCGCGTCGCGAGCCAGCTGGCGACGGGCGCCTGGCTGGGCGAGGAGATCGAGCGGGACGAGCGCGGGATGCGGCGCTTCCTGAGCGACCTGGTGCTCGGTGTCGGCTCGGAGCGGCCGGTCGCCTTCCGCAGGTCGATGGTCATCGCCCTCGGAGAGCCGCACCGCCAGGCCGACGACTGGACCGTGCCGATCGAGTGGCAGGCGGCGAGCCTGACGCCGCTCTTCCCCGTCTTCGTGGGCGAGGTCAGGATCGCTCGGGAGCGCGTGGTCATCGAGGGACGCTACGCCCCGCCGTTCGGCGTCCTCGGTGCCGTCCTCGACCGCGCTCTGCTCGGGATCGCCGCGCGCGGCACGGCGAAGGTCATCCTGGGCAGGTTCGTCGACGCGGTCGCGCGGAAGTAGCTTCCGCGGCACGGCTCCCGCAGACGCGTTGACCGGGGCGCGCATACTCGCGCGGGAAGGCTGGCAATTCGCAGGTCGCGATCTCGGAGGACAGAGATGCCGCGCAGGAATCTAGCCTTGGCGCTCGGAGGGATCGCCGCCGTCCTGTTGTTCTACCTCGCCAACCCATGGGTCGAGCCGCCCGCGGGCATCGTCCACGACATCGTGCTGTGGGGCTTCTGGGTCTCGTTCCTGGTCCTGCTCGTGGTCCTGTTCCAGGAGCGCAACGAGCCGGGCGGCGAGACCATCGAGATCGAGGGCCCGGCCTTCACCCGGTTCCTGTTCGGCAACTCGCGGGCGGGCCTGTTCTGGCTGCCCATCCGGCTGTTCCTGGCGTTCTCCTGGCTCGAGGCCGGCTGGCACAAGCTGACCGGCGGCGGCTGGATCGACGATGGCGGCTCGGCGCTGGGCGGCTTCTGGACCAACGTGGTCAAGATCCCGGCCGAGGGCCAGGGCCGGCCGCCCATCACCTACGAGTGGTACCGCGACTTCATCAACTTCCTGCTGGCCGGGCACCACGAGGCCTGGTTCGCGTGGGTCATCACGTTCGGCGAGCTGGCGGTCGGGCTGGGCCTGCTGTTCGGCGCGCTGACCGGCCTGGCCGCGTTCGGCGGGGCGCTCATGAACATGAGCTTCCTGCTGGCCGGCTCGGCCTCGACCAACCCGGTCCTGTTCACCATGGCCATCGGGCTGATCCTGGCCTGGAAGGTGGCCGGCTACTACGGGCTCGACCGCTACCTGCTGCCGATGCTCGGCACGCCCTGGCACCCGGGCGTCATCGCGGGGCGAGGGACGACGGCCGCCGCGCCGCCCGCGCAACCGACCACGACCGGCTGACCGTCGAGGTCATTCGGCACGCAGCTATGTGACCTTGGGCCCTGTGGCTGCGGGGGCGCCTGCGCGAGCATCCGGATGGAGGTCCGCGTCGAAGGGTCGACGACGTCCGAAGGAGGTTCCTCGTGCGGCCAAGGTGGGGCATCGCGCTGACCGGTGGTGCCGGCGCGCTCGCGGCGATCGCCAGCGGCGCTGGTCTCCTCCTGCGGGGCGACCTGGCGACGATGCCGTTCGTCACGGTCCGCGGTGAACACGTCGATGTCTTGATGGATGGGGTCTACCGCTTCAATGGCAAGGCGGTCGCGGCCGAGGGCGTCGGTTGGGACGCGGTCACGTTCTTCCTCGTGATCCCCGCCCTGGCCCTGCTGTTGCCCGCACTGTGGCGCGGGGGCCTGGCGGCTCGGCTCGCCACGACCGGCCTCCTCGCCTACCTGCTCTATCAATACCTCGAGTACGCGACACTCCTCGCCTACGGGCCGCTGTTCATCGTCTATGTCGCCATCGTGGCGGTGAGCCTGAGCGCGATCGTGCTGCTCGTCGCCGACATCGACATCGCCGGACTCGGCGACCGGTTCACCGCCCGCTTCCCGCGACGCGGCGTCGTCGCGCTCGGGCTGTTCATGGCGGCGTTGCTGTCGGCCATGTGGCTGCCGCTGATCGCGAGGACCTTCCGGGCCGACGTGGTCGAGGAGCTCGCCGGGGCGACAACGCTCGTCGTCCAGGCCTTCGACCTGGCCGTGATGGTCCCGCTGGGCCTCTTCCTGGCCGTCACGGTGGCTCGACGGCTGCCGGTGGGCTATCTCCTGGCGTCAGTCCTCGTCGTGAAGGCGATCGCCCTCGCGAGCGCCATCGTGGCGATGTTGCTGTTCGAAGCGTCGGCGACCGGTGAGTTGGCCGCAGTCCCGATCGCCATCTTCGCGTTGACGGCCATGGCGAGCGCGGTCCTCGGCGTGCGTGTCTACCGCTCGATCGCGCCGGTGCTGTCGGAGTCGTCGCGCATCGGCTCCCCGGCAGCGTCCGTCCACACCGGTCGCTCGGCGCCCGCGACGCACTCCTGAGGACGCGCGTCGCGGTACGCTGCAGCTCCCGTTGAGGAGAGCTGCCGATGCGCGTCACCGTCACGCCCGACCAGATCCGCACCGCGTTCGAGGCCGTGAAGGACGATCCGTCGTTCGACGAGAGCCGCGGGCTCTGGGAGCGCGGCCGGCCGCCGGTCGAGATGATCCAGGCGATGTGCCTGCGGCCGGAGATCCTGCGCGGCTTCGCGGGCTTCGGCGGGTGCGTCTACCCGGGCGGGGTGCTCGAACGGCGCGTGAAGGAGCTCGTCATCATCACCGCCTCGGACACGAACGAGTGCCAGTTCTGCGTGAACTCGCACGTCGACCTCGTCGGCATCGCGGACATCGTCACGGACCCGCTCCACGTCATCGAGCACACTGAGACCCTGGCGCCGCGCGAGCGGCTCGGCATCGCGTACACCCGGGCGGTCATGGCCAATTCGAATGCGATCCCGGAGCCGCTCATGCGGCAGATGCACGAGCACTTCACGGACCCGGAGCTCGTCGAGCTCACGTTCCTGATCGGCTACATCAACATGCTCAACCTGTTCAACAACGCCCTGCAGGTCCGCTACGACGGCGAGTACAGCCTGCTGAAGCCCGACCATGTCGCCTGATGTCGGTGCACTCATCGACGCGGACCCGAGCTGACAACCCACCCCTCTCTGGCATCGTCAGCGACGGCGTCCCCGGCTGAGGGACCCATGGACCACACCAGCCATGATCGGCACGCCGGGCATTCGGTCGCGATGTTCCGCGACAAGTTCTGGCTCAGCCTCGCCCTGACGATCCCCACGGTCGTCCTGAGCCCCGAGGTCGCCGACTGGCTCGGCTACGCGATCCCGGAGGTCCCCGGCATCGGGTACGTGCCCGCCATCCTCGGGACGGCCATCTTCCTCTACGGCGGCCTGGTCTTCATCCGTGGCGCCCAGGGCGAGCTGGCCGACCGAAGGCCCGGCATGATGACCCTGATCTCACTGGCGATCATCGTCGCTTTCGCGACCTCGTGGGCCGGCACCCTCGGCCTGTTCGAGGTCGAGATCTGGTGGGAGCTCGCCACCCTCATCACGATCATGCTCCTCGGTCACTGGCTCGAGATGCGTTCCATCGCCCAGGCGCAGGGCGCACTTTCGGCCCTCGCGGCCCTGCTCCCGGACACGGCCGAACGCGTCACGGCGAGCGGGAGCGAGGAGGTGCCGATCGCCCAGCTGCGGGTCGGTGATGTCGTGCTCGTTCGTCCCGGTGCGCGCGTGCCGGCGGACGGCGTCGTCGTCGATGGGACGGCCGACGTCGACGAGTCGTTGATAACGGGCGAGTCACGTCCCGTCGCCAGGCGACCGGGCGACCCCGTCATCGCCGGCTCTGTCGCCGCGGGTGGCTCGCTCCGGGTCAGCGTCACAGCGACCGGCGATCAGACAGCCCTGTCCGGGATCATGCGTCTCGTCGCCCAGGCCCAGGCCTCGGCCTCCCGGGCGCAGGCGCTGGCCGACCGAGCCGCGGCGATCCTGTTCTACGTCGCCCTGGCCGCGGGCGTCATCACGCTGATCGGTTGGTGGTTGCTCGGCGACCCGGAGGGCGCTCTCGTCCGGTCCGCGACTGTCCTCGTCATCGCCTGCCCGCATGCCCTGGGTCTCGCGATCCCGCTGGTCATCGCCATCTCGACGTCGCTTGGCGCCCGGAACGGCTTGCTCGTCAAGGACCGCATCGCCCTCGAGCGGGCGCGGACCGTGGACATGGTGATCTTCGACAAGACGGGAACGCTGACGAGAGGCGAGCCTGCGCTCGTTGACGTCGCCGGCGAGGCCGAGACGCTTCGGCTCGCAGCGGCAGTCGAGGCCGACTCCGAGCATCCGCTGGCTCGGGCCGTCGTCGAGGGCGCGAGGGCACGCGGCCTCTCGATCCCGAAACAGACCGCGTTCGAGGCTCTGCCCGGTCGTGGCGCTCGGGCCCGCGTCGACGATCATGACGTCGCGGTCGGCGGGCCAGGCATGCTCACCGGGATGGGGCTGGCGCCGCTGCCCGTCGCGGCCGAGTGGGACCGCGATGGCCGCACCGTCCTCCACGTCATCGTCGACGGCGCGGTCGCCGGCGCGATCGCGGTCGAGGACGAGGTCCGGCCCGAGTCGAAGGAGGCCGTCGAGGCGCTGCATGCCCTCGGCATCCGGGTGGCCATGATCACCGGGGACAGCCAGGCCGTGGCCGACACGGTCGCTCGTCGCCTCGGCATCGATGAGGTGGCGGCGCAGGTCCTGCCGGCCGACAAGGCCGCCGCCGTCAGGCGCTTCCAGGAAGGCGGCCGCCGGGTGGCGATGGTCGGCGACGGCGTGAACGACGCCCCGGCGCTGGCCACCGCGGACGTCGGCATCGCGATCGGAGCCGGCACCGACGTGGCGGTCGAGTCGGCCGGGATCGTCCTCGTCCGGAGCGACCCACGCGACGTGGTGGCCGCGATCGGACTGTCCCGGGCGACGTACGCCAAGATGGTCCAGAACCTCGTCTGGGCGACGGGCTACAACCTGGTGGCGATCCCGGTCGCGATGGGCCTCCTGGTTCCGTGGGGCATCGACCTGCCGATGGCCGTCGGGGCGGTCGCGATGAGCCTTTCGACCATCATCGTCGCCGCCAACGCCCAGCTCCTTCGACGCGTCGACCTGCGGCGCGGCCGCGTTGTGGCATCCGCACCGGGGGCGAGCACGTGAGCGAGAGCGCCCATGCCGCGGCGAAGGCGGCGTTCGATCGCATCCTGGTCGAGCCCACGCCGGCAGGCCTGTGGCAGCTCCAGAAGGCGCTCCTCGTCATCGATGGCGAGCCCGCAGCCCGAGCGCGCGCGGTCGCACGCGCCTTTCATGCCTGCCTTCGGAACCTCGAGAGCAAGTCCGCCTCGCGCAGGGCCAGCCGCTGGGGCGCGGTGCTGGGGACCGCTGCCGTCGGCAGCGTCAGCCTCAGCGAGATGAAAGGCCGGCAGGAGGACGCGCTGAACCGGCTGCTGCAGAGTGGCGTGCCGGCGATGCTCGAGATCGGCTCCGCGCTGCAATCGGCCCAGGCCTGGGAAGTCGAAGCCGGGCTGATCTACGACGACCTCGCGTGGTTCCTGTACGACGAGCTCTGGGAGGTCTCGGCGGCCGCCCGGCCCGAGCTCTCGCCGTCGGAGCGCCGCGACCAGATCGACCTGCTTCTCGACCCGGTGCTCGACCCAGCGGTGCCCGACGGCGACCGGGCGGCCATCATGGTCGATGTGTTCCGCGCGGTCCTCGCGGCGCGGATGGTCACGCTATTCGATGCGTCGGGCAGCTCAGGAGCCGTCGACCTCCGACTGACTCGACACGGGGGACTCGAATGGCCGGTGCGCGCCGGTACCGATGGTGCTTGTCGTGTCCGTCCCCGGTGGGTAGCGTGACCCGTGCCGTCCGCCGCAGGAGTCGAATCGCGCTTATGCCGCACCCTCGCCGCACCGCATTCGCCCTCACCCTCGTGCTCGCCCTGCTCGCGATCGTCCCGCCGGGGACGGTCGCCGCAGCCGGACGGTTCACGGACGACAACGGGTCGAAGTACGAGAAGGCGATCGAGGCAGTCGCCGCCGCGGGCGTCATGCCCGGCTGCACGACCCACCACTTCTGCCCCAAGACCGTGGTCACCAAGGGCAAGATGGCCGTCTACCTGGCTCGTGCGCTCCGCCTGAAGGCCACGGTCACGACCAAATTCCGCGACGTCCCGAGCTCGCAGGCGAGCTATGTCAGGAAGATCGTGGCGGCCGGGATCATGAAGGGCTGCTCCACGAGGCGGTTCTGCCCGAACACGGCGATCACGCGCGGACGGATGGCCTCGCTCCTGGTCAAGGCCCTGCACCTCACGGCCACCGGCACGAGCAAGTTCAAGGACGTCCCGAAACGTCATGCGTACGCGACCGCCATCGCGCGGCTCGCGAAGGCCGGGCTGGCCATCACGTGTGCGAAGGGCCGCTTCTGCCCGGATCGCAAGATCACCCGGGCCGAGACCGCCGGGTTCCTCGCCAAGGTCATGGCACGGCCGACCGTCACCGCGCAACCGCCCGTGGCGGGCAACCCCGACGGCAGCGCCACGATCCCGGCGGAGGCACAGCTCGTGGACACGACGACCCCCGACCACGTCGTCGGCACGGGCACCCCGGCGAGCTGCACCGGCGCCGCGGTCGCGGCGGCCGTGGCCAAGGGCGGTGTCATCACGTTCGCCTGCGGCCCGAACCCGGTGTCGATCCCGATGACCGCGACCGCGAAGGTCTTCAACGACAAGCCCGATGTCGTCCTCGACGGGGGCGGCCTCGTGACGCTCGACGGACAGGGCGCCCGCCGGATCCTGTACCAGAACACGTGCGACCCGGCCCAGGTCTGGACGACGAGTCACTGCCAGGACCAGGAACACCCCATCCTGACCGTCCAGCGCCTCGTCTTCGCGAACGGCAAGGCCTCGGGCACCGAGACGATGGACGGCGGCGGGGCGATCTTCATTCGCGGCGGGCGGCTCCGGGTGATCGACAGCCAGTTCTACGGCAACCGATGCGCCTCGACCGGCCCGGATGTGGGCGGCGCCGCGATCCAGGTGTTCTCGCAGTCCCACGGCCTCCCGGTCTTCGTCGTCCGCAGCACGTTCGGTGGCGCCGGGGATCGGCGGAACCAGTGTTCGAACGGCGGCGCCATCTCGAGCATCGGCGTGTCCTGGACCATCCTCAACAGCCTGTTCACCGGCAACAAGGCGATCGGCACGGGCGCGAATCCGCCGAAGCACGGCACGCCCGGCGGCGGCAACGGCGGGGCGATCTACAACGACGGCAACGAGATGCTGCTGCACGTGGAGGGGACCCGCATCGAGGGCAACACCTCGAACCACGAGGGCGGGAGCGCGATCTTCTTCGTGAGCAACGACCGGTCGGGCTCGGTCGAGATCGTCGACTCGGTCCTGCGGAGCAACACGGGCGACGGCTTCTCGACCTATCCCGGGATCTTCTTCCTGGGCGACTCGATCACGTTCCCCGGCTCGACGGTCGAGTAGGTCAGCCGGGCCGCATCCCCACGACGATGTCGTGCGTCTCGGGGTGCGCCTCGACATACGCCCGGACGTACGGACAGGTTGCGATCACCCGCAGGCCGCGCCGCCGAGCGTCGTCGAGCGCGAACCGGGTCAGGCGCTCTCCGATCCCCTGCCCCCGGTGGGAAGGCAGCACCTCGGTGTGGACCAGCGCGATCCGCCCAGGCTTCACCACGTAGTCGATGAAGCCCGCGAGTGCGTCATCGTCACGTGCCTCGTACCGCCGCGTGTCCGCGGCATCGACGATCGTCGGTCCCATCGCACCCGATGGTACGGGCAACCTATCCTTCAGGCAGCCCATGGATACCCCCGCCCTCGTCACCCGCCTGCTCGACGTCATCGAGGTCGACATCGCCGCGAAGACCCGAGAGGGAGTAGCGGGCGGCAACAAGCTGTTCGGTGCGGCCATCCTGCGCAAGTCCGACCTATCCGTGGTGATCGCCGAGACCAACAACGAGACCGAGAATCCGCTCTGGCACGGCGAGATCCACGCGATCAAGCGGTTCTACGAATTGCCGGCTGACCAGCGTCCCGCGACCGGGGATTGCCTGTTCCTGGCCACTCACGAGCCCTGCTCGCTATGCCTATCGGGCATCACCTGGTCCGGCTTCGACAACTTCTACTATCTCTTCAGCTACGAGGACACGCGGGACAGCTTCGGGATCCCCCACGACATCGCGATCCTCAAGGAAGTCTTTGCGGCGCCGGACCCTGGGACCGGCGCGGTGCCGCCTGATCGCCCGCTCTACAACCGGGTGAACGCGTTCTGGCAGAGCCACAGCATCACGCAGATGATCGCCGGCCTCGAGGAGGGCGTTCGCGAGCCGCTCGCTTCCCGCCTCGGGGCCATCAACGCCTTCTACAACGATGCCTCGACTCGGTATCAGGAGGGCAAGGGCTCCAGGGGGATCCCCCTGGCTTGAGGAGGGCGGACGCCCGTGGCTCACATCGCGTTCTGGGGCAGCGACGCGGTCCAGCGCGCGAGCGGCTCGACGCTGCCTCCGTCCGTCAGGGCGGCGCAGCCGTCGGCAAAGTCGACGTCCAGCGTGATGACGTCGTCTCCATGCCGCCATCGGAGCCGGACGGCGTGGTCGTCGTCGGCCTCGACGACCAGTTCACCGTCGAAGGCTGGGTGCGTATTCCGAAGGCGGACGAGATCGACGACGCGGCCGACGACCGGACGCTCGAGCGCAGCCTGGATCTCCGCCGACGCGTAGTCGTGCCGGTTGATCGCCCGGCCCTCTCCGGTCTTCTCGACGGCGTGGTGATCGTTCATGCCAGCAAGCAGCCCGACGTAATAGATCTGCGGGACGCCCCTGGCGAAGAGCTGGATGGCCCGGGCGGCAACGTAGCGATCGTCGTCTTCGGAGAGCGCCGAGTAGTAGGTGCAGTTGAGTTGATGCACGTCGCCCCCCTCGACGTGGGCCCCGGACAGGATGCGGTTCACATTCCCGCCGCGTTGCCGGACCTGCTCGGCCAGGCCGGCCATCTCGACGGGTGTCAGGATCCCGTCGAGGTCCGGCCGGATGGGAATGCCGTCATGACAGTCGAGATTCGTGAACTGTCGGGCCGGTGACCTCGTCAGGTGCTCGCACAAGCGCTGTGTCCGTCCGGTCTCGAAGGTGTTCATCAGCAGACCGGGCAGCACGAAGTCGTAGGTCCAGAACCCGTGGGCCGACAACCGTTGGTGCGTCGGATACACGTCGTGGACTTCGGGCAGGATGGCGAGTCCGAAGGAGTCGGCGACCTCCGCGACCCAGCCGAGGAACTCGAAGATCTCCGGCTCGACCATGAAGCACGTCGTTCCTGGCTTCTTGATCACGTACCCGACGGCGTCGAGCCTGACGATCCCGACTCCCCGGTCGGCGAACTGGCGAAGCCAGCGACTGATCAAGCTGCGGGTCGCGGGCGCCGTGACGTCAAGGTCGATCTGCTCGGACCAGTCGGCGGACCCGAAAGATGTCCAGACTCGCTCTTGTCGGCCGGTGTCCCCGATCGTCACGTCCGAGAAGGGGGCGTCCGGCTTGCGCAGGAAGATGCGGGCGACATCGGCGGCCGCCGGCCCGCCGTCGGGCCAGATCTTGTCGATCGTGATGAACAGGTCGGCGAACTCCGACGTGCGACCGTGGCGCTCGAAGTCCTGGAACTCCTGGCTCTGGCGCGAGATGTGATTGATCATCAGGTCCAGGAGCACATCGTGGCTGGCGGCGATCCGCCGGACATCGTCCCAGGTTCCGAAGCGCGGATCGATCTGGTCGTAGCTGACGGGCGCGAATCCGCGGTCGCCGGACGAGGGGAACGGGGGAAGGATGTGGACGCCGCGGAAGACACCGGCCAGCGGCCCCTCGAGCAGGTCCCCGAGCGAGCGCAGACCACCACCGAGCGAGTCCGGGTACGTGAGGAGCTGCGGGCGTGGAGCGACGGCGCGTGTCATGAGCGGGTCACCGCGGTAGTGTCGCGCCCCCACACGCGGCCCGTCCTCGTCTCGGCGTTGCCGCACCCCTCGGACAGCCGCATCCTCACCCCTTGACCGATCCCTGGAGCAGCGCTGCGATGACCTGGCGTTGGAAGACGATGAAGAGCAGCAGCGTCGGCACGAGGATGACGATGGTCCCCGCACTCAGGAGCGGGATGTCTGTCGCGTAGTGGCCCTGGAAGGCGCCAAGGGCGCCGGCCATCGTCCGCTGGGTCGGGTCCTCCACCAGCACCAGCGCCAGCAGGAACTGGTTCCACGCCCAGACCGACATCAGGATGCCGAGGGACGCCATCGGCGCGCGTGCCAATGGGACGTGGATCCGCCAGAACAAGTCCCAGGTGCTGGCGCCATCGACGCGTGCCGCCTCGGAGATCTCGTTCGGCATGTTGACGAAGTGAGCGCGCATCCAGAACACGGCGAACGGCATGAACAGGCCGATGAGCGGCAGGACGATCGCGAGGCGGGTGTTGAGGATCCCCATCTGTCGTGCCAGGAAGTACAGCGGCGTGATGATCCCCTCGAACGGCAGCGTCAGACCGAAGACGAACAGCAGCAACAACAGTCCTGCTCCGGGGATCCGGAGCGAGCCGATCGCGAAGCCGGCCATCGTCGAGATGACCAGTGAGACCGGGACGACAGCCAGCACGATGAACACGCTCGATGCCAGGAGCGCACTCATGTTCGCGACCTGGAACGCCTCGAGGAAGTTCCCCCACTGGGGGTCCGCCGGAAGCGAGAGACCAACCGGATCGCTGCCCGACGGGTAGAGGGCCGCGGTGAAGATGCTGACGAACGGCAGGATCGTGATCGCGATCAGCGCGACCAGAAGGAGCCGGCCGGCATACGCCTCCCGACGAGCGACTCTCACTGCGCGCTCCCGCGGGTGATGCGCTGGATGGGCAGGATGACGACCAGGACCAGGGCGATCAGGACGACCGCCAACGCCGACGCCAGGCCGACCTGGCGCTCGAGGAAGGCCAGGATGTAGATCTGGATGCCCGGCACCGCGGTTGCGTTGCCAGGTCCGCCGCCGGTCGACACGTACACGATGTCGAATGCGGCCAGTGCGGCGATCACCGTGACGGTGATGCAGACGCCGACCTCGTACCTCAGGCTGGGCACCGTGATGAAGCGAAACTCCTGGAACCAGCCCGCCCCATCCAGCCGTGCCGACTCGAAGAGGGCGCGGTCGATCCGTGTCATCCCGGTGAGCAGCAGGACCGTGCAGAACCCGAGCAGGACCCAGATCCCGATGAGGCCGACGGCCGGCAGGGCGAAGTCGAAGTCACCAAGCCAGGCCCGTGTGATGTCGCCGAGGCCGATCGCCGTCAGCCCCTGGTTGATCAGGCCGTTCAGGGACAGGAGTCTTCCCCAGATGATCCCCGCGGCGACGAGCGGGATGACCTGCGGAAGGAAGAGGACGGTCCTCGAGACCGTGCCGAGCCGGCCGGACGCGACTCGATGGATGACGCTCGCCGTCACGAGTCCGAGCGTCACCGGGATGAGGCTGTAGAACAGGACGAGCCGAAAGGCGTTGAACAGTGTCTCCACGAGCTTCGGCTCGCTGAGGACCGTCGCGTAGTTCGAAAGGCCGACCCACGTCGCAGGACCGACACCGTCCCAGCGGTAGAGCGAGTACTGCACCGTCAGGCCGAGTGGCTGCAGGACGAACAGCGCGTACATCGCCAGGGCCGGCAGCACGAACAGCCAGCCGACGATGGTTTGTCGGCGGATCCCCTTCGCGGGGATCCACCGACGATTCCGCCGACGAGCTTCCGAGGCGGACGCTGGGAGCATGGCCTGCCTCGGCCTGACGTCGTCAGCGGCGTGAGTCAACGGCTAAGTTCCTTGGCGTACTCGGCCTGGACCGCCTTGAGGAGGCCAGCGCCATCCTGTTTGGCCCCGACCATCTTCTGGAGCTCGGGGGTCCAGCCCTGGGCGAAGATCGACCCCGTCGCATTGGCGATGAAGTCCATCCCGCCGTCGTCCTTGGCGACCGTGTTCCCGGCGGCCAGCGTCTCGTTGGTCACCGATCCCGAGGCCGCTGACGGCACGGGCAGGTCAGTCGGGCCACCCGGGTTCGAGCCCCCGATGTCGACGTTGATCTGGCGGGCCGTCTCGTTCCTCGCGACCCAGTCGAAGAAGAACGCCGCGCAATCGGCATTCTTCGCATTCGTTGCGATGCCATAGGTGAGTGGAGCAGACATGGCAGCGACCTTGCCGCCTGCCTCGGCCGACGGGAACACGAAGAACCCAACGTTGTTCGGCAGGTCCTTGTCATAGGTCGCGTTCTGCCAGTCGCCATTGAACATGAACACGCCTTCGCCCTTGCCGAACCGCGCGTTGGCGTCGGTGTATTCGATGGCATTGGCGTCCTTCGGGAAGTACCCGGACTTGACCCAGCCCTCGAGGTGCTCGGCCGCCGTGAGGTTGCTCGGCGTGTCGATCGTCGACCCGGTCTTCTGGAAGATCCAGTCGTTGATCGGCTGAGTGGGCCCGTACGCCGCCATCAGATTCTGGAGCGGGAAGGCCAGCCCGCCGCCGCTCGCCGTGGCGTTCCACTGCATGATCGGCAACTCGCCGGCGTCCTTCGCCTTTCCGAGGAGGGCGTCAAACTCGGCCACGTTGGTCGGAGGGGCCGTCATGCCGATCTTCGTGGCCAGCTCCTTGTTGTAGAAGACACCGGTCATGCTGTAGTTGAGCCCCATCGCGTACAGGGAGCCGGATCCTCGCGTCCCATCTTCCGCCACGCGGTTCTGCGCCAGCTGCGCCGCCGACCACTTGTCCCAACCGAATGCGGTCGCGTACTCATCGAGGTTCTTGAGCAGGCCATCCTTGACCAGCGAGACCATCGAGGGCAGCCGGATCAGGTCCGGCGGGTTGTCACCCGACAGCAGGCGCGGTGTGGCGGTCATCAAATTCGTGAACTGGTCCTGCTTGATGTCCCACGTGACGTTCGGGTACTGCTTGGTGAATTCTTCCGATAGCTTGAATGGGATGTCGAACCCCGTTTCGAAATAGGCGTTCAAGGTGACCGGGGCCGTCCCGCACGTCGGGCCCGCGGCGGCCGCGCTCGCGGACGGGGCCTCGCTCGCAGCACTGGCCGACGGCGCGTTCGACGGGGCACTGGCCGCGGCCGATGGTGAGGTCACGGCGCCGGGTGCGGCGCAGGCTGCCACAAGCACGGCCGCGACAGCGACGCTCGCGATTCGCATGACGGGCATCCCGCCGCTCATCCGTCGAAGTCGATCGATGATCATGAGCTCTCCTCCTCGTCGTCGATGATCCCTGTCGGGCGTGCCTCCACCAGCGGACCTCATCCACGGCCCTCCTTCGGAGGCGCCGTGGTCGATCGGACCACCAGCTCCGGGGTGAGGTGAGCGACGGGTGGTCGCTCGGAACGGGCCTCGATCTCCGCAAGGAGGACCTCGGCGCCGCGTCGTCCGGACTCGATGAGTTGCTGCCGCACTGTCGTCAGGCCGACGTAGTCCGCGGCTTCGATATCGTCATAGCCGATGACGGACAGGTCGTCGGGCACCTGCAGGCCCGACTCGCGGGCGGCGGCGATGACGCCGAGGGCCTGGGTGTCGCTGGCCGTCACGATGGCCGTGGGCCGGCGGCTGCCGGTGAGCATCCTTCGCCCGAGGTCGCGGGCCTCGTACCGTCCGTGGGCGCCATGCCCGATCCACTCGGGCCGGATCGAGACCCCGGCGCGGGCCAACGCGTTGGTCAGGCCCGCCTGGCGATCACGGCTCGACGTGAAGCCGAACGGATCGGCGACCGCATCCCCCACGAAGCCGATGTCCCTATGACCGAGATCGAGCAGGTGTCCGGCCGCGAGCGCGCCACCGGCCGCGTCGTCGCCGACCACCCTGGGCATCCCTGCGATGGACGGCGTGTGGACGTCGATGAACACCACCGGGACGGGGCTCCGGCTCAGCGATGGGACCGCGGCGTCCGGTGGAGGCAGAGACATCACGAGCAAGCCGTCGGTGCGCTGGGACTGGGCGAGCGTGCCGAGGTAGTGGTCGCGCTTCTGGACCGACTCCACGTTGTAGATGACAAGGTCGAATTCGCTGTCGGTCAGGACGGCGTCAACGCCTCGAAGCCGCTCGGCCGCCTGCGGTCGCGTCAGGAACGAGACGATCACCCCGATCGTCAGCGTCCGGCCAAGACTGAGACGCCGGGCCGCCGGGCTTGGTGAGAAACCGAGCTCCTCCATGACCGCGAGGATCCGGTCGCGGGTCTCTGGGCTCACGACGTCCTTGCCATTGAGGGCGCGAGACGCCGTGGCGACGCTGACCCCGGCCTGCCTCGCGACATCACGGATCGTGACGGTCTTGCGCTTCACGGACGCCCTCGGTGAAACCGGTTACATGAGACCGGTTACATCACGGTACCAGCGACGTCAAGAGCCCGTCATCTCCCACGCCCTCGACCACGTCATCGACGTCGCAGACCGGGCGGTCGTCCTGCGACGCGGCCGCAAGGTCGGCGAGGAGGTCCCGTCCCGCGAGAACCAGCAGCGGATCGTGTCGCTGATCGTCGGCGGTGAAGGTTGAGTCGATGAGCCTTGCTGCCGCGCGACTCGAGCGGCGCCGCCCTACGGCGGGGGAGCGGCCCCGCCCGACGGCGCGGATCCGGCCCGCGACGAGACGGGCCGTCGTAGCGTGACCGCCGAACCCGGCTAGTGGTAGGTCGGGATCTCCGCGTCCGAGCTCGGCAGCGACTGGAGCGGCACCGGCGCCGGCCGCGGGCAGCGGCTGGCGACGTCGACCCGGCGACCGGTCCGGGCCGACTCCAGGAGCAATTCCATGACGTCCAGCACGTGGAACGCGAGGGCGCCACCGGCGCGCGGCTCCTCTCCGGCGGGGGTCGCCGCCAGGTCCGTGATCCCGTAGCCACGCGAGCTGCGCTCGTACCCGGCGCTGATCGGGAGCGTGACCCAGCCGGTCCCGTCGAGCTCGCGCAGCTCGACGTCGCCGCGGAACAGGTTCGGGTCCGGCGCGATGAGCGACCCCAGCTCACCGTGGATCTCGATCCGCGACGCCCTGGAGGCGACCGCGTCGAAGCTCATGACGAGCGTCGAGATCGCGCCCGACTCATGGATCAGGGCGCCCGTCACGTGGCTGTCGACGGCGACCGGGACCGTCTCGCCGGCGCGCGCGCCCGAGCGAATCGTCCGCGTCCCGCGCGTGCGGCTCGCGGCGCCGATGGCGGCGACGACCGGGCCGAGGATCGTGACGAGGGCGGTCACGTAGTACGGCCCCATGTCCAGAAGCGGGCCGCCGCCGGGCTGGTAGTAGAAGTCGGGATCGGGGTGCCAGCGCTCATGGCCGGGCGTGACCATGGTCGCGGTCGCCGCGATCGGGGCCCCGATCCGTCCGTCGTCGACGGCCTTCCGCGCCGTCTGGATCCCCGTTCCCAGGACCGTGTCGGGCGCGCAGCCGACCTGCACGCCGGCCGCCCCGGCAGCCTCGAGGATCGAGCGCGCCTCCGCTGTCGTCGCTGCCAGCGGCTTCTCGCCGTAGACCGCCTTGCCCGCGGCGATCGCCCGGAGGGCGATGGCGCCGTGGGCGGCCGGGCTCGTGAGGTTCAGGACGACATCCACCTCGGCATTCGCGAGGAGGTCGGCGACCGGCATCGCGGGGATGCCCTCGGCCGCCTCGACCGCGGTGGCGCGGGCCGGGACGCGATCCGCCGCCGCCACGATCTCGATCGCGTCGAGCCGGCGGGCGGTGTCGAGGTACTGCCGGGCGATCGCGCCGCAACCGATCATCCCGATCCTCACCGGCCGGCCCACAGTAGCCCCCGCTCAATGACGGTGTGGACGGTCGGATGGGCGAGGACGTCGAGGCTGTGGCCGGGGGTGCAGACGAAGATCCGGCCCTTGCCCCAGCGCCGCGTCCAGATGGCGGGCGAGGTGATCTCGCGGTGCCACTCATCCCACGGCCGGACCTTCTGGGTCGTCGTCGCGAGGACGTCGAGATAGCGGTCCCAGAGCACCCAGTACTGCTCGGTGACCAGGTCGAAGTCCGCGAGGCCCCGGGTGATGGGGTGGTCGGCCGCGGCCGGCAGCAGGTTGACCGTGTACGGCACGTAGTTGTTCTCGGGTCCGTCGCCGGTGATCGTCGCCGGGTCCTTGCCCGGATGGCACGCGAACTGGGCGCCGATCAGCTGGAAGTAGTCGGACGAGTTGCGATACGAATCGGCGATCCCGCCATGCCAGCCCGCCATGCCGGTCCCGTTGGCGATCGCCGCTCGCAGGCCCGCAAGCTCGTCGCGGGCGATCGTCGCCATGGTGTTGCACTGCATGATCAGGTCGGTCCGCGCCATCAGGTCCGGATCGGCGTACGGCGCCGGCGAGTCGAAGATCCGGACCTCGTAGCCGTTCGCCTCGAGGTGCGGGATGAACAGGTCCGTCGCCTCGATGGGCGCGTGGCCGTCCCAGCCCCCGCGGACGACGATGGCGAGCTTCGATGGGGCAGTCGGCATGCGGGACGCGGTCTCCGTTCTAACGGTGGGATGGGCGGGCGACGCGATCCGCGGGTCCGAGCCGGGCGGCGCGGGGCGCCGCGTGATCCCGGGCGACAGCCCTGGCGGACATCGTCCGAGTTCTATCACGGCTCCGGCTTCCGCGGCGGCGCTCGCCGCCGCGTCGATCAGGCGGACGGCCGGGCTGGCGGCCAGGCCGGGTGCCCTTGATCGGCTTGATCACGACCGTGCCGGTCAGGGCGTCCGACGGGGTCCGTTTCTGGCGACCGATGACGACCGCGAGCAGGCTGATGAACCAGAAGGCGGCCGTGATGAACACCGCCGACGAACGCGACGACGATGTAGATGATCGACCCATGACCGCGCGCGACCATCCCGCGGCCGAAGATCTGCGAGCAGTTCCGGACCCGTCGACGTTGACCGACAGGACCTGGCCGCGGCACCCTGGGACCGGTCCACCCCGTGGGCTGCCAAAGGCCGCGTCGCTGGACCGGCGCAGCTCGAGCGCGGCCTGTGAGCTGATCGAGGGGACGCTCGGGCCGGTCGACATCCCACTCCTCGATGAAGACGTCGAGCGCATCCTTCTTTAGAGCGATTCCGGCGTTGTTGACCAGGGAACTGGCTTAGCCTTTCGCTTGGAAGTCGAGCCAGCATGACTTGGGTGGTACCAAGGTCTCAAGTTCGATCCACAGGTCAGGCGGCGGCTCGACGGCGGCTGATGCCATGAGCGTCGAGATCCGGCTAGGTTTCGTGAAACCGACAACGGTTGAGTGCACGCGGGGATCACGCATCGAGAATTGCAGGGCTGCCGTGGCCAGATCAATGCCGTTTCTCAAGCAGGCGTCGTTCATGGCAGCGACGGCATCGAGGACGAGCTTGGGTGCCTCGGTATAGCCGTACCTAGACGACCCAGTCGGGTTGGCGAGGACACCTCCGCCGTAGATCGCGGCGTTCAGCACCCCCATGCCGGCCGCGGTTGCCTGGTCGATGAGCTCGTCCGCGCTTCGATCGACGAGGGTCCAACGATTGTGTGTGAGTAGAACCTCGAAGACGCCCAGGTCAAGGTAGCGTGAAACAACGTGAACATTGCCTGCGGCGATGCCGATGTGTTGCACCCGGCCTTCGTCCTTTAGAGCAACCAGCGTGTCGACTGCTCCTCCTGCCTGCGTGATCATGGCGAAGTCGTGGTATTCCGGATCGTGCAAGAAGAGCAACGGAAGTACACCAAGCCCGAGCCGCTCCTGACTCTCATCAAGCGAGCGTCGCACCCGATCACCGGAGTAGTCACCGTCTCGTGCGTCCACTTTGGTGATCACCGTAAAGTCCTCTGGCAATCCCCCCGCGGCAGCAATGCCGACGCCGATCCGGCGCTCGCTCTCGCCTTCGCTGTAAGCGTTGGAGGTATCGAAGGCCCGAATCGGACTCTTCAGTACCTGTTGGACGAGATCGATGGCATCGGCCTCCGCGACCGCGTAGCCGTAAAGCGACAGCATGGTCCCAAGGGGGGAAGCACCCGCGATGATCGCCGAGGTCGAAACTGACGTATTGCCCAGTCTGCGGATCCAATTCGTGGGCAACGGGTCAGTCATCGAGAGCCTGCCCGATCTGCGCATGGCCGTCAAAGAGCCAGTCCCGTTCGCGCACGGTGCCGACGCCGACCGCGGCGGCCTGACCGTCGGCGGTCACGGTTGTCTCAGTGCAAGCACCCGAACATCCCAGGGCCCGAGTTGGACGTGATCTTGGGCGTGGAACGTTTCCCCAGTCAGAATGTCGTGCACCTCGGTGGGCACGGCTACTGAGGCGGGATCCCAGGACCAGTTGTGCAGGAACCGGAGCCTGGTTCCGTCGACGGCCGCTGCGCCGGTCGAGGTCATCGTGGCCGGCAGCTCGCACCAGGGTTGAACGAGGTCGGTGGCTAGCCACTGGAAGAGCGACTTGGCAAAGCTCGAGTCGGGGATGGTGCCGACGCATGTGACGCGACCCCTCTCGTGGTCACGCGTGGTTATCGCTGGCCATCGACTGAAGTGCGGGTGTTCGTATGTCGCGACGACCTGCGCGTCGTCGACGAGCAGTCCGTCACACCATCGCGTGGCCGTAGCCGCGTCGAGCTTGATCGTGGCCCCGTCGGCAGGAAGAACAGGAATCGTGCTCTTCAGGTTGCTGAACTCGTCATAGTGGACGCCTGAAGCCTGTGCCAGGCGGCCGGGAGCCGTCTCGGTCCGAGCGCGCGCCTCGTGATCCGCGTATCCGGTCCGTGGGCCGATGACGAGATGCCCTCCAGCGGCCGCGTAGTCCGCCAGCCAGTCGAGTAGGTGATCCGGGCTCATGTAGTGGCCGGGCACGACGAGGAGCGGATGACTGGCGGCGAACTCGGCCGGATGGGTGGTGGTCGCCTTCCGGGAATGCAGGATCCGGGCCGAGAGTCCTGCGTCGAAAGCGCCGCGGTAGAAGGGGGCGAAGATCCCGTCGTACGCCCGGGCATCGGGTCCGCCTTCCGCTGCCGCCAACGGCGGGTATTTCTGCATGAGCCACCGGTTCGGGAGCGAATACAGGAAGGCGACTTCGGCGTCGGGTCGACATCCCGCCACCAGCCGTCCTGCGCGCCGGAACTCGTCACCGACCTGGCGGAGCTCGTAGAAGGTTCGGCCCGGGTGACCCGCGTGGGGAAGGACCCCGCCCCAGGAGGTTTCGTTACCGAAGTGCAGCGTGTGCCAGTGCCAGTACTCGACCATCCGCGCTCCACGGGCGACCAGCGCCCACGCGACCTGACGCCACTGGCCGTCAAAGGCAGGGCGGTTGTCCCAGGGAGGACCGATGTGCATGGCATTGGTTTCGGTGACGAGGAAGCCCTCTTGGCGTGAGGAGTACATCCGGTCCGCGGAGAAGTACAGCGCCCAAGTTCCGGTGGTCGTCCAGCTCTGATCGTGCGGTCCGGAGCCGTCGTCCGGGAGTTGTAGCCCGTCCTGCATGCCGTAGTAGAGGTTCCCTCCAGTGGTGTCGAGGGCATCAGTGACCTGATCGTCGTCGACGGCGGGCCGGTCGTAGGCGATGCAGGTCGTGACGAACTGTCCGGGGGATGAGTACTCCCGGACGATGTCGGCCTGCCAGTTGATGAACTGGGTGGTCTGCGCGGCCTGGAAGCGACGCCATGCGACGTCGTACTGGGGCTGCGTGTTGCCATCGGGTGCCCAAAGATCGTCCCAGGTCGAGAGTCGGTGCGACCAGTAGACGAGGCCCCACTCACGGTTGAGGCTGTCTACGTCGCCGTAACGATGACGCAGGTCGTCCACGAAGCGTTGGAAGACGCCGCGGTTGTGAAGGAGATGAAAGCCGGGTTCGTTGTCGACTTGGAAGCCGACGACGGCGGGATGCCCCGCATAGCGACGAAGGATCTTGCGGATCACCCGGTCGGCATGGAAGAGGAAGGCCGGGTGCGTGAAATCGACTTCCTGCCGAGCCCCCCAAGGGATCCGTTCGCCCGTGGATCGTTCGCCGGCGATCTCCGGATACAGCCGGGCCAACCACGGCGGCACGGCATACGTGGGCGTGCCAAGGATGACGGAGATGCCCCGCCGCGCGGCACCGTTGAGAACCGGCTCGAGCCAGTCCAGATCGAACTGGCCGTTCTCCGGTTCCCAGGTCGACCAGACCGACTCACCGACTCGGATGACCGAGAAGTGCGCCTCCTGCATGAGATCGAGGTCGACATCCAGCCGGTCATACGGTTGGTACTCGTGGTAGTAAGCCGCACCGAACAACACGCGGTCGGAACCGGCCAACATCACCCCACTCCCGTCGTCGTTCACTGCCCGGGTCACTCCTTGACGCTCCCAGCGGTGGACTTCGGGTTCCGCCTGGCTTCATCGGTCGCGCTCCCGTCGACGACGAACGTCTCCAGCCGCTCCAGCGCTGACACCAGGTGGGCACGCATCGCTTCCTCGGCCCCGTCGGGATCCTGCCGGGCGACCGCATCGGCAACCGCCAGGTGCTCGTTCTTCGTCACCGAATGAAGGCGTGCGTGGTAGTAGAGCCGGAAGGTGTGCAGGTGGCTGCGCAGTCGGGTCAGCATGTCGCTGATGATCTGGTTGCCCGCGAGGTCGGCGACCATCGCGTGGAAGGTCGCGTCATAGACCATGTCCAGCCGGTTCGCCGCAGCCGTGATCTCGCCGCCGGCTCCACCGGCCCGGGCAGCGCGGCGCAGCTCCTTGATCTCGTTCGGCTCCGCCTGGGCAGCGACCTTGGCGGCCAATTCGGGTTCCACGAGCAGCCGGAGCTCGATGAGCTCGCGCACCTGCTCGATCCCCATGAGGGGCGCCACCGTGTAGCTGCGCCCTGGCTGCTTCACGATCAAACCGTCGGCCTCGACGCGTGCCAAGGCCTCGCGCACCGGTGTCGGCGACACGCCGAGGGTGCGGGCGAGCTCTTCGATGTTGAGCCTGGCGCCGGGTTCGAACGCGTGGGTCATGAGCATGTCGGTGACGATCTCGTAGACCGAGCCGGGCAGCGGTTGCCGTTGGGCCAGGCGCTGTCCTGCGGCGGACTGATGGATTGCTTCGATCTGGTAACGGTCCATCTCGGCCTTCGCGTGTCGAGTACTCTACGGCTACGTTACAGCATCCAAATTGTCTCTATCCTATAGACATTGGGAAACCGTGCTGGCATAGTCCGCGACGATGCATGACAAGGGAGGGCGCGACGTGCACGACGAGTCGGTGACTCGCAGTGCTGCCGACGTCGCCGACGTCGCACCAGAGCCTGAGATCGGGAGTGGTCCGGATACGGCCAACGACCGATCGGCGCGCGCGATCAAGGGTGTCCTGCTGGCGTTGAAGGCGGGACCGCTCTTCATCCTGGCGCTGATGATGCTGTTCCTCTGGGCGGCCACCGAGGGCCACGTCTTCATGACGTACGGGAACATCGGCAACGTCCTCGAGCAGTCCGCCGGTGTCTGCATCATCGCCTTGGGCCAGCTCCTCGTGATCCTGACCCGGGGCATCGACCTGTCGATCGGCTCGAACGTCTCGTTGTGCTGCGTCATGGTGACTGTCGTCTACCGCGACACCAACTCGGCGTGGCTGGCCATCGGGGTCACCTTGCTGACGGGGTTGGCCGTCGGTCTGGTCAACGGGCTGCTGCTGGTGTGGGGGCGTCTGCCGCATCCCTTCATCGCCACCCTCGCCACCTTGAGCATCTGCGCCGGCCTCGCCCTCTACATCGCCGGTGGCTCCACCGTCCTGGGCTCCCCGGAGATCGTGCACCTGCTCGGCGGCGGACGTATCCCTGGGATCCCGGGCGCGGGCGACATCGGATGGTTCCCCTACGCCACGCTCGTGGTGATCGTCTTCGCGGTCGTCTGTGCCGTCATCTTGCACAAGCTGGTCTGGGGACGATGGATCTACGCCGTCGGTGGCAGCCCCGAAGCCGCGGTCCGCACGGGCGTGCCGATGAACGGGACGTTGATCTCGGTCTACGTCATGAGCGGGCTGTCGGGGGCCATCGGCGGCATGCTCTTCGTCGGAACCGCTAACGCCGGCTCGCCGTTCACCGGGCAGGGCATGGAGCTCAACGCCATCGCCGCGGTGATCATCGGCGGCGGCAGCTTCCTGGGCGGCCGTGGCGGTGTCTTGAACGCCCTGACAGGTGCGTTGATCCTCGGGGTCATGCACAACGGCCTCAACCTGCTCGGTCTCGACCCGAACTTCCAGTACATCGCGGTGGGAGTGGTCGTCCTCGTCGCGGTCGAGCTCGACGTCTTGCGGGCCCTCGTCGAGAACCGGTTCCGAAGCATGCAGGCGAGGCTCGCA
Organism: uncultured Chloroflexia bacterium; assembly: GCA_963767165.1. GTDB lineage: Bacteria > Chloroflexota > Limnocylindria > Limnocylindrales > CSP1-4 > SPCO01. The sequence continues at coordinate 984,697 of CAVYCV010000001.1, forward strand.
TGACTGACGCCGTTCACGTCGTGGTGCCCTCCGACGTGGAACCCGTCCTGAGCGTTCGTGGTGCCACCAAGACCTTCGGGGCCGTGGTTGCACTCGACGGCGTCGACCTCGAGGTCCGCGCCGGTGAGGTTCTCGCCCTGCTCGGCGACAACGGCGCCGGCAAGTCGACCCTCATCAAGTGCATCAGCGGCGTCCACAAACTCGACCGAGGCGAGATCCAGATCGACGGGGCCCCCGTGCAGATCACCTCGGCGGCCGATGCCCGATCAAATGGGATCGAGACCGTCTACCAAGACCTGGCCCTGTTCGACAACCTCAACCCGACGGCGAACTTCTTCGCCGGCCGCGAAGTGGCGGGGCCGTCCTGGTTGCCACGCGGTTTGCAGTGGATGAAGCAGAAGGAGATGTCCACCCGAACAAAGGACCTTCTCGACCGTTTGCAGATCCGGCTCCCTGACTTCGATGCTGACGTGGCGCTGATGTCGGGGGGCCAACGCCAGGCGGTGGCGGTCGCGCGAGCCGTGGCGTTCTCCTCGAAGATCGTCATCCTCGACGAGCCGACTGCCGCCCTCGGGCTTCGGGAGTCGGCGCGGGTCCTGGAGCTGGTCGATCGGCTCCGAACCTCCGGCGTCGCGGTCATCTTGATCTCTCACAGCATGGATCACGTGATGGCGGTCGCGGACCGGGCGATGGTCATGCGCCGCGGCCGCAAGATCGGCGAGGCGCCGGCGACCGCGGACAACCAAGAGCAACTCGTGTCCTGGATCGTCGGGGCCCGAGGGAGCACCACCGTTTGAGGCTTCACCACCTGGACGCACGGCACGTGCGGCAGATCCGACAAGAAGGAGCAACACACATGTCGACTCGAATGAAGACGTTGGTCGTGCTCGGAGCGGGGGCGATGCTCATCACCGCGTGCAGCAGCAGCGGCGGGGGGACCGCGGCGCCGTCCGCGAGTACCGCGGCGCCGTCCGCGAGTACCGCGGCGCCGTGGAGTGCGGCGCACCGCGAACGAGAAGATCAAGGTCACTCTTCTCACCAAGGCGACGGGCGGTTTCTGGGATGCCATGATCGCGGGCGCCAAGCAGTATGAGACCGATCACCCGAACGACATCGAGCTCACGACCAACGCGTGCAAGACCAACGACGACACGCCCTGCCAGATCGCGGAGATCCAGGACGCTGTCACCAAGGGCGCCCAGGCGATCGTGATCTCCCCGATGGGCGTTGGCGTCACCGATGCCCTCAATGAGGCTCAGCAGGCAGGCGTCCGGATCGTCTTCGTCGACAACACGATCCCCGGTGTCGTGCCGGATGCGGTTGCCGCTACGAACAACGTCAAGGGCGGCGAGGCTGCCGGCGCGTACATCAAGACCCAGCTGAAGTCGGGCGACACCATCGGTCTGCTCGAAGCCGTGCGTGGCGTCCGAACCTCGACCAGCGCATCGACGGTGTCAAGGCAG
>CAVYCV010000002.1:0-381424 GCA_963767165.1 uncultured Chloroflexia bacterium
CGGCGTCAGGTCTTCTTCGTCCCCACGATGGTGACGCCGTCGACCGCCGGGTAGTTCGAGAAGTACCGCTTGCTCCAGTGGAGCTTGCCGTGGTCGTAGATCGACACGGTGACCCCCACCTTGGCGCCGTCGGCCGGGGAGTTGTTGAAGAACCTGTACCCCACCGGCTTCGTCGGATCCTTCACGATCGTGTTCCTCGCCCGCGGGCCGTGCTGGATCGACAGGTTGCTGACCTTGTAGGTTCGACCGTTCGGGACGCTCCAGATCTTGAACGTGAGCCATCGCTTGCTGCCGGCGTGGGTGACGGTCCGCGTGATCAGGATCGGGTACTTGGTGTCGTTCTTGAAGCTCATGGTCTGCTTGGTCTTGCCGACGATCCAGACGGTGGCATCGAGGCCCGGCGGATACCGGCTGATGAACTCGTTGTGGTTCTGTCGGGCCATCGGCACCATGCCGGCCCGGAACGCCGCGTTGAACAGCGTCGTGGACGTGGTGCAGATGCCGCCGCCGAACGCGCCGGTGACGGTGATCTTCCCGCCCTCGATCGCGTTGCCCGGGCCCGTGCCGGGGGCATCGTGCAGGTCGCCGACGACCTTCCAGAAGTCGAACTTCGCGCCCGCCGGCACGACCGTGCCGTTGATCACCGTGGCCGGCCCCTCGATGTTCCCGCCCCAGTGGTTGTTGACGATGACCCAGTAGAAGACGCTGTACGAACTGATGACCTTCATCTTGGGCGCGAAGGCCTTGGCGTCAGCCGTGGACAGCTTCGGGTCGGCAGCCTTGACGACGGCCGCCACCGGCGAGGCCGCCGCGCCCGTCTGCCGCGCCTGGATCTCGCTGATGAGCGCGGCCTTCATGTCGTCAGCGATGAGCGTTCGGCCCTCGCGACTGCTGCCGGTGGCGACGACGTGTTTGCCGACCCGCTTGAGGCCCGCGTCCTTCGCGGTCTGGTTGACCTCTTTGCCCAGCTTCTTGATGATCGGGTCGAGGCCCGCCTGGTACAGGACCGGGGTGACGCTCCCGTCGGCCGCGGTCGAGAACGAGATCAGCGGCGCGAGGCTCGCGCTGGCGACGGTCCAGCTGTCCTTGCCACGGGCGACGACCACGTCGGCGGACATTCGATACGCGACCGCCCTCGCCGCCTCGGCCGATGCGGTGGCGACGGCGGGTTCCACCGTCACGACCGGCACGGCCATCGTGATCGACTCCGGCGTGCCGATCGCCACGAGTTGCTGGTCGAGCGCGGTCAGCAGGGCCGCCTTGTCCACGGCGCGACCGTCCTTCGCCCGGGAGAGCTGAACGCGCCGCCTTTGCCGGCCGACACGGAGGCGTCCGCGGGAGTCCGATCGATCCTCGTCGCGAGGGTCTCGACGGCGGCCGCCAGCTTGTCGCGGTCGTAGGTGACCGCGGAGTCGAGCGTCATGCCGTGGATCGCGGCCTGGGTCGCCCCGATGAGGTTGGCGAGGGGCTCTCCGTGGCGGCCTGCCGCGAGTGCCGCGTCGAGCAGCGCCGAGGTGTCGGGGCCGCGGCCGACGTCGGCGTAGCTGATGGTCGTCGTCTCGCCGTCCGGGCCGGTGAGCGTGATCTGCCCGGTCGCGAGCGACGCGTAGGCCTTCGCGATCTCCGCCTCGGCCTGCTCGCGGGTGAGCCCGCCGAGTTCCGTGCTGCCGACGCGGACGCCGGGCAGGACCCGGCCGTCGTACTGCTGGCCCCATGCGTACAGGACGCCGGCGCCGGTGCCGATGGCGAGCAGGAAGCCCAGGACGGACGCGACGCCGAAGCGGAGGGCGAGCGACCGTCGGCGCCGAGGCCGTGCCGGGGGCTCGCTGTCGGTCACGACGGCCGCGACGGGGACATCGAACACGGGGACGGTGGCGTCGACGGGCGCGTCCGGCGGTGCGTCGCCCCGGACGAGCGCAGCGAGCTCGGGATCGCCGGCGGGCGGCGCGTCGCGCTGGACGAGCGCCGCGAGCTCAGGATCGCCGGCGGGCGTCTCGCCGTCGTGCGTGGAGGCGTTGGCAGCCCGGTCGGCTGCGGAGTCGGGCAGTTCGGTCATCAGATGCTCATGCGGTGGGCCGGTGCCGGGCCTCGTCCCCGGCAGCCGCGACATCTTCGCGTGTGCACGCGAATTTGTCACGCGACGGTCGGACTGGACTATACCTGCCGACGGCGACCCGGACTGTCGATGTGACGGGCGACGTTCATCGAGTGGCGCCGGCGCGTCGCGATCTCGAAGACAGCGACGAACAGGCGCCGATTACCATCCTGGCGGCGCCTCGGGACGAGTCGGCATCTCGAGGTCGAAGCTTGAGGGGCGACATGCGAAGGTTTCTTCCGTTTCTGGTGATCCTGTTGGTGGGCTGTAGCGGCGGAACGGGGTCGGCGTCGACGGGCCCGTCCACCTCGACATCGAACGCGCCGTCGGCACCGGCCGGCTCGGCGGTCTCCCCTGCTCCGGCGGGGTCCAGCGCGGCGTCGCCCGTAGCGTCGCCCGAGGCATCCGCGGCATCCAACGCCGGCCCGCTGCCTGCTGACTGCGCGAAGGGCCTTGGCGACTACCTCGTCGCGATCGAGCCGCTCGTGTCGAAGTTCGATCCTGCCAAGGCGACCCTCGGCGACTTCTTGGACGCGAAGGACTCCGTCCAGACGAAGTCGGTCGAGCTCCTGATGGCCAACGACGCGACAGCGCCGTATAGCTGCTCCGAGGTTGGCCTCGAGTGGGCGTATTTCAATTCGAACTCCCCATGGGATGCCGTCCTGGCGGTCGCCGGCGACGCCGCCCCGGGCACCGTGGCCTATCTGACCGCGACGCGGGCGATGTCCGCCCTGGACGTGAACCCGGTCAGCGCCTACGGGGTCGAGGGGTGCGACGCAGCGGTCGCGAGCATCAAGAAAGGCGTGAAGGCCCATTCGAACAAGGGCAAGTCTGAAGTCGTCGACATGGGCTTCAAGGACGCTGTGGAGCTGCTCGGCCTCTATCGGGCATATCTGCATGACGTCCAGAAGGAGGTCTGCCCACGCGACGCGCTGGGCAACGACGAGTTCGACTTCTTCGGCGCCGCCGGCTGAGGGCCACGGAGGCCCCACGCATGCGACGCCGCCTGCTCGCGCTCACGATCATCGTCAGCCTGATCGCCGGAGCCTGCGCGATCGGGGCGCCTCCACCGATCCCCTCCCCGGCGACGGCTACACCATCGCCGTCCACGCCAGCTGAGATCACCAGTCCCGTGGCGGAGCTCGGTCATGGACTTCCTGGTCGACCATCCAAAGCAGTGATGGACGTTCGCCCGGTCCGCTACTCCGAGGGCTCGTAGACCCCGAGGACGTTCCCGGAGGGATCCGCGAAGGTGAACCGCCGCCCGCCCGGATAGCCGTGCATCGCCACCTCGACCCGGCCACCCGCGTCCACGACGCTGTTCAGGGCCGCGTCGGCATCGTCGGTGCGGATCAGTGCGAGGACGCCTTGACCCCGCGCCGCGACGGGCTCTGGCGAGAGCCCGCCGAACTCCGCGCCGGTCGAGGGGTCCTTGATGCCCGCGTAGTCGGGGCCGTAGTCGTTGAAGGCCCAACCGAGCGCCTTCTCGTAGAAGGCCATCGACTGCTCCAGATCGTCGACCGCGAACTCGACGTAATCGATCACATTCCCCATCGTCGAAGCGTACGCGGACGGGTCAAGGCGAAGCGTCACTCCTCTACGGTGAGGATCCCACCCGCACGGGCGCTCATGTCCGCCCGGCCGGCGTTGAGACGCTGGCGAGACGGCGGGCCCTTATCGTCCCGGCGATCGCCTGACAGCGAGGAGACCGCAGTGGTCCTCCAGCCGCTATACGACATCGAGACGAACCAGCTGCTCCGCGCCAACGAGAAGACACTCTCGCTCGCGGACGCTCAAGCGATTCGACAGGTGGCGGAGGCCGCCGGCCAGAACTTGGCCACCGTCCCCGGGTCGGTCCTTGACGACGTGCATGCTGCCTACGGCGAACCCGGTCTGTTCCAGCTCGTCGAGCTGGCCATGGCGCACGACGAAGGCGAGTTCCAGCACTTCTACGAGGTGACCAGCGGATGGCTCGCGATGCGCTCGGTCCTGGACTCGGGCACGCGCCGGTCCCTGGCCCCGGACAACGCCAGCATGCGCCAGCCCAGCGAGGGCACACGCCTGCCCCTGAACGTGCTGCAGCCGTCGCTGTCGAGGAAGCTGTATCGGGCCGGCCGACACCACGGGTCGCTGGTTTACGGTCTGGGGGGACCGCGGATCCTCGTGTCGCACCCGTTCAGGGGCCGCGTCGGCGACATCTACGATGTCTACAACAACTCCCTCGACGTCGTGACGAGCCTGAACATCCGCGGGTTCGACGGGGCGTTCCACTTCCTTGACTACCTGCCGGGCCTCGATCGCAAGGTCAACGGTGTCCCCGGCTGGCTGGCCTGGTTCTCGATCATCGCGGCCCACTCGGACCTCGTCGTCTTCATCCGGGACCCCGACGGCGGGTTCAGAACCGCCCAGAAACAGGAGATCGAGTACACGCCCGATCGGGTGCACAAGAAGATCGTCGACGTCCCGCGCGCCGAGTTGACCTGGGCAAAGAAGACCGACGAGGGAGAGGGTCTCGCCCGGATGTACATCGGGGACGGTCGGATGATGACCGAGGAAGAGTGGTTCGCGATGGAGGCTGAGCACGCGATGCCATTCATCGAGGGCTACACCGACGGAAGCTTCCCGCAAGACCGGCTCGTCGTCATCGACGAATCGGGGTCGATCGACCAGTACCCTCTCGACTATCCCGTCTACGGGACGGCCTAGGGCGAACTTCGACGGGCGGCCGCCTGGGCTCGGCCCGGTGTCACTTCTGCGCAAACGCCCCATCTGTGGGACGGTTGCTTGCGCAACCGAAGCGCGCCGCTCAGCCCGAGGATGTCCCATGACCGACTACGCCGACTGGACCAAGAACCTGATCGCCGACATCCGCGCCAACGGCCGCCCCACGAGCGGCTTCTTCGAAGGGCGCCCCGTGATGGTCCTCACGACGACCGGGGCCAAGACCGGCGAATCGAGAGAGGCCGTCGTGACCTTCTCGCGCGACGGGGACGACGTACGTGGTGGTCGGGTCGAAGAGCGGTGCACCCGAGGATCCGGCGTGGTTCACGAACCTCGTCGCGAACCCGGTCGTGACCGTCGAAGCCGACGGCCAGACCTTCCAGGCCCGCGCGACGGTCGCGGAAGGGGCCGACCGCGACGCGCTCTGGGACCGGCACGTGGCGGAACACCCGCAGTTCGCCGAGTACCTGACGAAGACCGACCGAGTCATCCCGATCGCCCGGCTCACGCCGCTCGGCTGACCGCGTTCCCGGTCGGATTCCGGCCAGAGGCGGCCGACGTCACTCCCCAGCGTTGCCGAAGGTCGCGCGCCCCGTTGGTCGAAACGTCTGGACCGTAACGCCGGACGGCAGCGACCGAGACTCGACCAGTTCCAGCCCGTGCGTCTGTCCGTGTTCGGGGAACAGCCGCAGACCGTCGCCCACAACGACGGGGTAGACCCGCAGGTTGAGCTCGTCGACGAGGTCGCGCTCGAGCAACCACCGGAGCAGGACGCCGCTGCCGTGGACCTGGAGCTCGCCTCCGGGCTTCGCCTTGAGCTCGCGCACCGCCGCCTCGACGTTGCCGTCGATGACGTGCGTGTTCTGCCATGTCGGGTCCTTCAGCGTGGTGGAGGGCACGTACTTGGGCAGGACGTTGATGCCGTGGGAGACCGCGTCGCCCGAGTCATGCTGTGGCCAATACGGTTCCCAGATCTCCCAGGTCTTGCGTCCGAGCAGGAGCGCGTCCGCGCGCTCGAACATCGAGAGAAGGATCGGCCACATCTCCGGGTCCGCGTACGGGGCCGTCCAACCGCCGCGGTCGAACCCGCCGCGACGGTCCTCGTCGGGGCCTCCGGGGCCCTGGTAGACGCCGTCCAGGCTCAGCATCATCGATGCGATCAACTTCATGGTCCATCACTCCTTCGCGTCGGGTCGATGATGCTTAGACCATCGCGCGACCGGCAACTCATCGGCCCGGCGCCGCAGACCCTGCAACCTTCGGGCGCTCGCGGATGACCCGCCGCGGGTCCTTCTCGAGGTCGAAGCCCTTGTAGGCGGCCTGGCGGACGAGCCCGTCGCCGGTCCAGCCGGCGAACTCGGCGCGGATGACGAGCTCGGGCCGCAGCCACTGGGCGTCGCGGGCGGCGGCACGCGGCGGTGGTGTGGCGAACGGCGGCTCGACGGCCGCCAGCGGGGCGATCGCGGCCAACAACTCGGCGCGGCTGTCCTTCGTGAAGCCGGCGCCCACCTTGCCGGCATAGATCAGGGCGCCGTCCTCGTACACGCCGACGAGGAGCGCGCCCAGGTCGACCGCCGTGCCGGTGCCCTGGACCCACCCACCGACGACGAGCTCCTGCTCGGGACGGATCTTGACCTTCTGCCAGCGGTCGGTCCGCTTGCCCGGGACGTACGGCGAGCGGCGGTCCTTGGCCATGATCCCCTCGAGGCCGCGCACCCGGGCGGCTTCGAAGAACGCGATCCCGTCAGTCTCGACGTGCTCGCTGAGGCGGACGCGCGGGTCCGGTCGGAGGGCCTTGCCGAGGAGCCGGCGGCGTTCCTCCAGCGGCTCGTCGATGAGCGAGCGGCCGTCGAGGTGGAGCAGGTCGAAGACCTCGTAGACGAACGGCGTCGGCTCGGCGGCCACTCCCCTCCCCTTGATCCGGGCCTGGAGCAGGGCGAAGTCTGGCTCACCATGCTCGTCGAGCGCGATGACTTCGCCATCGACGATGGCGTTCCGGGCGTCGAGCCAGATCGGCGGCTCCAGGAACGGCCCGAAGTAGCGCGACGCGTCCTGCTCGCCGCGCGTCCACAGCCGGACCGCTCCCCCATCCACGATCGCCTCGACGCGGAAGCCGTCCCACTTGACCTCGAAGAGCCAATCGGGGTCGTCGAACGGCACGCCGACGAGCGTCGCCAACATCGGCGGGATGAACTGGGGCTTGGAGGCCCCGGTCGACTTCGTCATCGGCCGTGTCTATCTGCCTGGCTCGGGTGGGACCACCTGACCCGTGCTCCCGTCGATGACGGTTCGACCCGCCAAGGGTGCCTCGAGACGAACAACCACACCTAGCGGGTAGGCGGCGGCGGTGCCCGGACCAAGCTGGACCCAGAACTTGTCGACGCTGACGGTGACCGTTGACTGCGTCTCGGAGAGATCGGACACCCTCGTCCACGCATCGCGCCCGCCGTACCCGAGGACGACGAGCGTTTGAGGGTCGAGTGTCCGATACGACTCGAGGGTCAGGGGCCGAATCAACAGCTGCAACGTCACGAACAGGACGACGATGACGCCGGCCAGCACCACCCACCGCCGTCGAACCTTTGGGACCGTCATTTGCGCTCCATGGGATACGTTGCTCGACTCACTCGTTCTCGCGTCGCCTAACCATCTTGATGTTGGCGAGGAACTGCCTGTCATGATGCGTCGATGGACGTGACCACGATCGCCGCGCTCGTTTTCAGGGCATGCGCGGCCGTTGTCGTCGGGTTCCAGCTCGCACTTGCCCTCGGAGCGCCGTGGGGCCGATTCGCGATGGGCGGCGCGCGCCCCGGCCGCCTTCCGCCACCGATGCGGGTCGCCGCCGTCGTCCAGGCGGTCCTGATCGCGCTCCTGGCTGTCTCCGTGCTGTCGGCGGCCGGTCTTCTGCTGCCGGATCTCGCGGTCACGTTCCCGTGGCTCGTGTGGGTCGCCGTCGCGGTGTCTGCTCTGGCCGTCGTCCTCAACGCCATCAGCCGCAGCGCGGGTGAACGTCGGATCTGGGTCCCGGTCGCCAGCGTGCTCCTCGTCTCGAGCCTGCTCGTCGCGCTCGCCCTCTGATGGACACGAAGAGCAGCCAGCCAAAGAGACTGCCGCCCCGCTGGTTCATCCGCGTCGCCTGGGCGGTCCATCGGGCGATCCTACCGGTTCACCGGCGGACGACGTGGGCTTTGGCCTGCCAGGCCCGGGCGCTGGGGCACGATGCGACTCACGACCCTCGGCCGCAAGACCGGGAAGACGCGCAGCGCGATCCTCGGCTACTACGAGGACGGTCCGAACTTGGTCACGATGGCGAGAACGGTTTCGCGCGCGGCGCGACGGTTCCGAGCGGGCACGGTGTATCGTCCCTTGGAGGGAGGCCCGAGCCCAGGTAGACGGCTCGCGTCACGGCTCAGGACCTTCGGATGGGGATCGCCTGGTGGATCCGATCGGCCGGGTAGACGGGCAGGTAACCACCGCCTTCGGCGATGAGGGCCGGGTCACGCCATGGGCGCGAGGCGTCGGACTCCGTGTTGAAGTGGAGCACGGCCTTGGGCCTGTTCAGCACGATCCGGGCGATCGTCTCCTCGTGGGGATGGCAGAACCCCGAGCCGCCGTTGGTCGAGAAGAGGTACGTCCCGCAGTCGATCGTCGAGAGCAGGTCGACGCTCGTGTTGTTCTCGCTCCCGTGGTGGGCGACCTTGTAGGCGTCGATCCGGAATGGGGCCTCGTGGCGTTGGGCCGCAAGCCGGCGCAGGCCGCGGGCGAGGACGTCCGCCCGCCCATCGGCGCCCAGGAGAAGTCGGCGGCCGTAGTACTCGAGCAGGATCGCGATGCTGCTCGCGTTCGTCTCCGTCGTCTCCTCGTGGAACGACCGGGCAGCGATCTGGGCGAGATTCCCGGCCAGGTTCTGGGGCGGGCAGATCCGGACGGCGGCGATCCCGGGCGGCAACGGCGGGCTGTCCGGTCCCGCAAGGGCGGTCCCGGCGACCGCGACCGGCCAGTTGTCACGCAGGTCCTTGAGCTCGGCCGTGCCCGGCGACAGGAGCGTCACCCGCATGTTCCCGGCGAGCTTGAGGCGCGGCAACGTGCCCGTCGGCGGGACGGCGACACCGTGCCCACCGAAGGTGACGTTCCACGGTTGGCCCTGGGCAAGCAGCATCTTCGAGAGCTCGTTGCCCTGCGTCACGCTGACCGGCCCGGCCGCCCCGGCGTGGTCGACGCGATCGTTGAACCAGACCTCCCCGAACGTCGCCTGGGAGCTGGTGTCGCGCAGCAACCCAAGGATCCCGTCGATGTGGTCGTCGTCGATGTGCGTGACGATCATCAGCTCGAAATGGGCGGCAGCGCCAAGGTCCCGGATGCGCTTCCGCAGGGCCGACTGCGCGCCGGCGCTCGCGCCCCCATCGATGAGGATCCGCCGAGGCGTCGTCGGCTTGCCGTATTCGATCCACAGGCAGTCGCCTGGACCACCGGGCAGCATCTCGATCGTGAACATCGGTTTCCTCCCACTCGAGCTGGATCGGAGTGTCCACCATGAGCGCAACGTCATCGTCTGACGATCGCAAGCGAGCCTTCCGGGACAGGAAGCCCCGGCCGGCCTATCTGCCTGGGATCGTCATCTGCCGAGTTTCCGATGCGAGCGTCGCAAACGTCGTGCAGATCGGGGTCGCCTCGGTCGCGGCGGTCCGATCGGGTGCCATGCCCGAGACCATCGATCGACCCTTCAAGCACCTGCTGTCCAACCGCCAGATCCACGACGTCGAGCCGATCTTCAGCCGTCGACCCGCGCGCACCGACCGACCCACGATGCGCTCCCTCGACCTTCCCCCCAGCGCCGCGCTGGCGCAGGTGTTCGCGAGCAGCGTTCGCGACTCGGAGAGTGAGCAGCTACGTGGTCTCGTTGCGGTCCACATCGCGAAGACGAGCGACCCGGCCATGGTGGCGAAGGAGCTGCAGGCGACCAACGGGATCGAATACGCCCATCCAGTGCCGGCGCGCTGGCTCGCCGCGGCCCCGAAAGCGGCAGCTCGGCGACCCGCTGCGAAACCGCCAATGGGGCCTGCGGGCGATCCGCTACTTCGAGGCGAAGGTGCCGGACGCCAAGGGGGTCAAGGTCGCCATCCTGGATACCGGGATCGACAAGAACCATCCGGACCTGAAGGGCGCCATCGCCAGCTACGACCACGGAACCTCGAAGGCCGAGGACGTCGTCGGCCACGGGACGCACGTCGCGGGGATCATCGCCGCCCGGACGAATAACAGGCTCGGCATCACGGGGATCGCCGACCCCGAGCTCCACATCTGGAAGATCTTCCCGGACACGCCCGGGCCTGACGGCGAGTACTACGTCGACGGGACCATGTACCTGCGGGCGCTCAACGCGGTTCGCACGGCCGGCATGCGCGTGGTGAACCTCAGCATCGGCGGCATCGCATTCGAGCGCACGGAGGTCACCCTCTTCCGCATGCTCAATGACGACGGCATCAACGTCGTCGCGGCCATGGGCAACGACTTCGAGCGCGGCAACCCGACCGAGTACCCGGCCGCCCACGCGGGCACCATCGCGGTCGGCGCGATCAACGAGGCCAACCGCCGCGCCTTCTTCTCGAACACCGGAGACCACATCGCGCTCTCGGCACCCGGTGTGAACATCCTCTCGACGCTGCCGATGAAGAAGTCGGCCGCGCGTGACGGCACCGACGTGGAGTACAACGCCTGGAGCGGCACGTCGATGGCCGCGCCACACGTCGCGGCAGTGGCTGCCCTGGTCCTCACGAAGAGGACCACCCTGGACGGCGCCAAGATGAAGGCCCATCTCCAGAAGACGGCGTCACCCCTCCCGGCGTTGAAGGGCAAGAAGTTCGCCAGGACGGTCGGGGCGGGAATGGTCGACCTGAGATCGGCGCTATCGTGACGGGACGATGACCAGCCGACGCCGACACCGAACGAAGGATCCAAGCCCGACGGCGACAGAGGCCGGTCCCGACGCGTCGACCGCGTCCGGACCCGAGCAGTCGATCCTGAACTTCAAGGTCGCCCCGACGGCGGACATCGACTCGACCCTCAAGCGGCTCCAGGGCGTTGAAGGCTTCCGGACCGTCGAGCAGCTCTTCCCGGGCGAGAACGAGCCCGACCTCTCGACGATCTACGTCGCCCATGTCGACACCGATCGGCTGGCGACGGTGATGCCCGAGATCGAGGCCGACGACGACATCGAATACGTCGAGGAGCCCCCGTCCCGGAAACTCATTCGCTAGCGCGCGTACCATCTCGGTCCCGCCGCCCATCAGCGCTCGGCGGTCCATTTCGGGGAGGGATCCAATGCAGCAGCGTTCACAGACCACCAACATCGTGCTGGTGGCCCTCGCCTTGGTCGTCGGCGGACTGCTGCTCTTCGCGTTCGTGAACCGCGGCACGGAACGAGGGACCCTGGCGGGCGGCACGTGGCAGCTTGCCTCGATCACCGGACAGACGCCCGCGTTCCAGGGTGTCGTGCCGGCCGCCGACCAGCCGCGCTACACGGTCGCGTTCGCCGAGGATGGCACGCTCGCCGTGCGGGCAGACTGCAATGCCATCGCAGGCACGTATGCCCTGCGTCGGACCGACGGCATGACCATCACCCTTGGCCCGAGCACGCTCGTTGCCTGCCCGGATGGTTCGTACGGGAGCCTGTTCGCGCATGCGCTCGGATCCGTGACGACGTGGGCGATCGCGGACGGTGAACTGACGCTCACGACGGCCGATGGCGGGACCGGCACGTTCGTGGACTCCGCCACCGCTCCGGCGGTCCCGACCGCGACGGCCTCGGCCTCACCGAGTCCGGAGACGTCCGCGTCCGTCGAGCCCACGGAGAGCCCGACACCCGAGCCGACGGCGAGCCCCACGGCGACCGCCTCCCCAAGCCCCACGCCGTCCCCGACGGCCACTGAGACAGCCGAGCCGACCGAGACCGCCGAACCCACCGAGACCGCGGAGCCGACCGCGGAGCCGACACCCAGCCCGACCCCGACCCCCACCCCCACCCCGACACCGGCACCCACCCCGACGCCGACGCCGGGCGGCGACCTCGTCGGGACGAGCTGGCAGCTTGTGTCGATCACCACCAGGGAGCCCGTGTCCTCGGCCGACATCCCTCCTGCCGAACGCTTCAAGTACACGCTCTCGTTCGCGGACGGTGAGGTGTTCAGTGCGACAGCCGATTGCAATACGATCACCGGCAACTGGACCGCGACCGCGAGCGGAGGTCTGTCGCTCGCGCTCTTCCCCTCTGCGATCGTCCCTTGCGCCGAGGGCTCCCACGGGGACCTGTACGTCCTCGCACTCTCGAACAGCGCGAGCTACGTCCTGGCAGATGCCGGCCTGACCATCACCCTCACGGACGGCGGGACGCTCGGGTACGAGCCAGGCCCCTGACCGATGGCTCTTGACGGCGACGGAACACCTGCGATGCTTGGACCATGAGCAGCGAGCCGGTTCAGCCGGAAGGCGACGTGATCGATCCGTGCATCGAGTGTGGCGTCTCCACGGGCACCGCCAGCTCGTACTACTCCGACCGCACCAGCGTCACCGGGCCAGCCGGGACGGTCGCATTCCTCTGCTCTGACTGCCGTGCGATCGCGCGCGGACGCGGGACGCCGACCGTCGACCCGCTCGAGCCGCGCGGCGACCTCCAGATCGCCATACCGACGCACATCCCCTTCTTCGGCTGACGCATCGGCGCTAGGCGTTGACCGCGCCCTTCCACTGTTCGAGGCGACGCTCGATCAGAGCGGCGCGTGCGGCGGCATCGTCACCGTCGAGCACGGCCATGTCGTCCGGGTCGGCGCGCACATAGATCCCTGACGTCCTGGCGTGGAACGCGTTGGCGCCATCCGAGCGCGTGGTGAAGTACCCGTTCGCGCGATCGACCGACTCGAGCTTGATCTCGCCGGTCCCTTCCAGTTCCGGGGCATTCGGGTGGCGCGGACGCTCGCCCTTCCAGAAGTAGAAGATCGCGGACGGATCGACGTGTTCCCTCGACGCCTCGCTCCAGTAGCGCGCCGACAGCGTGCCGTCCGAGTCCCAGGAGCGCCCGGCGACCTCGAGCGCACCCGTTCCGATCCCTGGAGATCCGCAGCAGCGAGATGGCCGACGGTTCGAGCTCGGTCCGCGCGGTGAGCGACAGCTGCCACCACATGCCCTCGAGCCGGCTGAGCCGGCCTTCCGCGTCGATGGCCTTGCGCAACTGCTGGTTGATCTGGCGGACGACGACGGGGGTCGTGTCCGGGTCGTAGCGGATCGAGGTCAGGCCCAGGAGGTCGGTCGGCAGCTTGGCGCCCCTCGCATGGAGGATGAACGTTCGCCGCATGCCCAGCACACCGCCGAACAGGCCCGCCTCGAAGACCACGTTGTCGCGCGGTGACGCCTGGCCGGCGTCCGCGTCGGGCACCGGTCCTTTCGACGTCCAGTCGTCATGGGCGAAGACGAACACGGCGAAGTCCACCTCGCGCGTCAGCTCCACGAGTCGGTCGAGGGTGGAGACGCCCGGGTTGAACACCGTCGTCCAGGCCTCGACGTCGGCGAGCTCATCGAGTCCACGCGCGATCGCGTTGAGCAGCTTCGCCTGCTGGGTCGATGACCCCAGGAAGATCCGCGGCTTCACGTGTCCAGCGTAGCGTCGTCAGCCGCTCGCTGGCTCGATGTTGTGGTTCAGGCGGAAGACGTTGGTCGGGTCCCACGCGCGCTTGATGGCCCGCAGGCGCTCGAGCTTGGCGTCGCCGTAGCTGGCGCGGGTGACCTCGGGGCCGGCGTCGGAAAGCTCGTTGATGTAGCGGCCCGGCAGGAGGTCGGGCTCGACGATCGCCATCGCCGTGCGCACCCATACGCCGTTCGCATCGTCGAGGGCCGGGTCGGACCAGGCCGAGTCAGGGCTGACGTCGAACGGGACGGTCCGCCCGGTGTAGGCCGCCGCGTCGTCCGGGTTGCGTCCGATCGCGCCGCCCATGACCGTCACCGAGATGCTGCTGTCGCCCGGGACGTGCTCCACGTGCGCGACGAACGCGTCCAGGACCGCCGGCGAGCAGTCCGTCACATAGCCGCCGAGGATGGCGGTCCGGGAGCCCCAGGCGAGGCTGAGGTCGCTCGAACGCTGGGCGGTCAGGTACGGCTCGCTGGTGGCCGTCACGGACGCCGGCTTCGGACCGGCGAGCAGGGGCGCGATGTCGCGCTCGGCGTCCTCGCCTGCCCCGCTGTGGTTGTAGGAGACCACCACGATCGGCCGGCCGGCGACCGAATTCGGGATAGTCCGAGGCCGGCTCGGCGAGGGCGACGGTGAAGATCGCCGCGATCGAGTCGGGCGCCGCGGCCGCGAACTCACGAAAGACCGGCCAGAGCTCGTGGATGTCGGTCGCCGGGTGGACGTGCACCCCTCGGTGGAGCGTCCCCGCGAAGGGATGGAGATCGAACTCGAGGCTGGTCGCGATGCCGAAGTTCGCGCCAGCGCCGCGCAGGCCCCAGAACAGCTCGGGCTCCTCGTCCGCCGTCGCCCGGACCAGGCGCCCGTCGGCGGTCGCGAGCTCCACGGCCCGCAGGCTGTCGATCGTGAGCCCGAACCGGCGCTGGAGCCGGCCGACGCCGCCACCGAGCGTCAATCCGGCGACACCCGTGTGACCGACGACCCCCACCGGGCAGACGAGGCCGTGCTCCTGGGCCGCGATGTCGAGCTGACCCAGCAGCGCTCCGCCGGCGGTGCGAGCGCGACGCCGCTCCGGGTCGACGCTGACGGCGTTCATCCGGCCGAGGTCGATGACCAGCCCGCCCTCGGTCGTCGAGTGGCCGACGGCACTGTGACCGCCGGCGCGGACGGCGATCTCGAGGTCCCGATCACGACCGAAGCGGATGGCAGCGACGACGTCCTCGACGTTCGAGGGTCGGAGGATCAGGGCCGGCCGCCGATAGAACATCGCGTTCCAGACCCGCCTGGCATCGTCGTAGTCGCGGGAATCGGGCGCGATGATCCCGCCTGCGAAGGTGCGGCGGAGCTCGTCCACCTGGGCGCGGGTCGGCGCGTCGCCACGAGAAAGCGTCATGGGACGGAGCTAGACCGCGTCGCCGCCGCCCATGCCGGTCGTGCCGTCCGACATGACGGCCGAGATCATGCCGAAGACGTTGTTGTCGGGATCGAGGAGGTAGCCGACACGGCCGACGCCCTGCATGTCCATGGCCGGAAGCGCCACGTTGCCGCCGAGCGCGACACCGCGACCCATTAGGGAATCGACGTCCTCGACGCCGACGACGAAGTTGCAGCCCATCACTGGAGCGCCGAGCTCCGGCTTTGGGCCACGCCGCTGGTTCAGGCCGCCGTTGATGCCGTGGCCGGCCGTGCCGGCGACGTTGCCGATGGCTCCCTCGCCTGTTTCGATCGACCAGTAGGGCGCCTCGCCGAACTGGGTGAACGCCCAGCCGAGGAGCCCGGAGTAGAAGTCGATCAGACGCTCTGGCTCGGACGCCTGTATCTCGAAATGGACGACAAGGTTCGCCACGGGACGCCTCCTTCGGTCATGCCTGTCTCTGCTCCGAGTATGGTCCGGGCTGGACGGTCCGATAGCAAGTAGTTGCGCGCGCAACGACACCATGACTATACTGGCGGGAGTGCGACCGCCAGTTCGTGGTCGCCGGCACGACGGGCGAGCCGTCAAGGGACACGACGCAGCATGCAATTCGGCGTTTTCACGGTGGGCGACGTCACGCCCGACCCGACCACGGGGCACACGGTCAGCGAAGAAGAGCGAATCAGGATCATGGTCTCGGTCGCCCTCAAGGCGGAGGAGATCGGCCTCGACGTCTTCGCGACCGGCGAGCACCACAACGTTCCGTTCGTCCCTTCCTCACCCACCACGCTGCTCGGCTACATCGCCGCCAAGACGGCGCGACTGCAGCTCTCGACCGCGACGACGCTGATCACGACCAACGACCCGGTCAAGATCGCCGAGGACTACGCGATGCTCCAGCACCTGGCCGACGGCCGGGTCGACCTGATGATGGGTCGCGGGAACATGGGCCCGGTGTACCCCTGGTTCGGGCAGGACCTGCGCAACGCGATCCCGCTGGCGGTCGAGAACTACGACCTGCTCCGGCGTCTGTGGCGCGAGGACGTCGTTGACTGGGAGGGCCAGTTCCGGACGCCATTGACGGGCTTCACGTCCACGCCGCGCCCGCTCGATGGCGTGCCGCCGTTCGTCTGGCATGGCTCCATCCGCAGCCCGGAGATCGCCGAGCAGGCCGCGTTCTACGGCGACGGCTTCTTCCACAACAACATCTTCTGGCCGAAGGACCACGTCCGGCGCATCGTCGAGCTCTACCGGCGTCGATTCGAGCACTACGGCCACGGACTGGCGAACCAGGCCATCGTGGGCCTGGGCGGGCACGTGTTCATGCGCAAGAACAGCCAGGATGCGATCCGCGAGTTCCGGCCCTACTTCGACAAGGCTCCGGTCTACGGCGGCGCGATGTCACTCGAGGACTACATGGCCCAGACGCCGATGACCATCGGGAGCCCGCAGCAGGTCATCGATCGGACCCTCGGTTTCCGCGAGTTCGCCGGCGACTACCAGCGCCAGCTGTTCCTCGCCGACCACGCAGGGCTTCCGTTGAAGACCGTGCTGGAGCAGATGGACATCCTGGGCGCCGAGGTCGTGCCGGTCCTGCGCCGGGAATTCGAGGCCCTGCGCCCGGCGGACGTACCGGCCGGGCCGCCGCTCCACCCGCGGGTCGCCGCCGCCCAGGCTGAAGCGTCCGCGTCGCCGGCCGTGCTGGCGGAAGCGCCGGCATGAACAACTCCGTGACCCGATCGCTGGTGGTCGTGACGGCCGGCCTGTCCGAGCCGTCGTCGAGCCGGCTGCTGGCCGATCGGCTGGCCGCCGCGGTGGAGCGCCACCTCCGGGAAGCCGGCCTCGAGCCGCGTCTCGAGGTCATCGAGCTGCGCGAGCACGCATTGGATCTGGCCAATCAGATGCTCACCGGCTTCGCCACCCCGTCGCTCCAGGCGGCGATGGACGCCGTCCTTGCGGCGGACGGGGTCATCGCCGTCACGCCGATCTTCAGCGGCTCGTACAACGGGCTCTTCAAGTCGTTCTTCGACGCCATCGATCGCGATGGTTTCCGGGCAAAGCCCACGCTCATTGCGGCTAC
This sequence comes from uncultured Chloroflexia bacterium, assembly GCA_963767165.1. GTDB lineage: Bacteria > Chloroflexota > Limnocylindria > Limnocylindrales > CSP1-4 > SPCO01. Next base: position 16,985 of record CAVYCV010000002.1, read on the forward strand.
GGGCGGGACGCCCCGACACTCGCTGGCCATCGAGCACACGATGCGCCCCCTCTTCGCCTATCTCCGCGGAGCGGTCGTCCCGACCGGCGTCTACGCCGCGACCGAGGACTGGGGCCAGGGCGCGGTGGCCACCGACGGCAGCCTCGTGGAGCGGATCGAGCGAGCCGCCACGGAGCTCGCCACGGCGATGGCGACGGTGCCGTTCGTTGCCCCGCGCGACGAGTTCGCCGATCCCGTGCCATTCGAGGACCTCCTCCGGGGCTGATCCGCCTCGGGCGCCCGGCGGGCCGTTCGGCATGTCACAGGGTGACAAACAGCCTTTACATCTCCGTGGGGTGTCAACGTACCTTGACACCATGACGAACGACGTGCGGAGCCTTCGGGTCGATCGAGGCTTGAGTCAGGGTCAGCTCGCCCAGGCCCTGCGCGTCTCGCGCCAGACCATCAACGCCATCGAGACCGGTCGGTACCTGCCCTCGCTGCCGCTCGCATTCGCGATCGGGCGGTTCTTCGGCCGGCGGATCGAGGAGGTATTCCACGATGACCAGCATGTCTAGGTGGATCGTGCCGGTGTTCGGCTTCGTCCTCGCGATCCTCATCGGCCTCGCGTTGATGGGTCAGGACGCGGGACCCCTCCAGGTCTTCCTCTCCGTCGCGATCGCGGCCGGCTACGCGATCGCGCTGCGCGCCCTCCAGTCGCGATCGGATGTCGCGGGCGTGTTGTCGGGGATGCCGCCCGATGAACGCTGGGAGTCGATCAATCTCCGAGCACTCTCGGTCGCGGCGCAGATCATCGCTGTCGCGCTCGTTGTCGCATTCCTCGCGGTCGAGTACAGGGGCGGCGACGCGATGCCCTACGCGTGGCTCGGCGCCCTGTTCGCGGCGTCCTACCTCGGTGGGCTGGCCTGGTATCGAAGCCGCTCCTGACCGTCGCTGGCCGGGACGCGCGCGATGGCAGCGTCCGCCCGATGAGCGCATGATTCAGCGATGACGACTGCGACGGCCTCGCGCCACCCCTGGTTCGGTCTGCACCTCCCCAGCTACAGCCACCCCGACGTCCCGCCGGAGCGCCTCTTCGACCGCACCGTCGAGCAGGCCAAGGCCGCCGAGGCGGCCGGCTTCGAGCTCGTCACCGTGATGGACCACCTCTACCAGATCCCGGGCATGGGCTCGACCGCCGAGCCGATGCTCGAGGGCTGGTCCGTCCTCTCCGCGCTGGCCCGCGAGACCTCGACGGTCCGCCTCGGCACGCTCGTGACCGGTGTCACGTACCGCAACCCGGCCATGCTCGCCAAGCAGGTCACGACGCTCGACGTGCTCTCGGGTGGCCGGGCCATCCTCGGCATCGGTGCCGCCTGGAACGAGGAGGAGCACATCGGCTACGGGATCGACTTCCCGCCGGTGAAGGAGCGGATGGACCGCCTCGAGGAGGCGCTCACGATCGCGAAGCTCATGTTCACGGAGGAGCGACCGAGCTTCCAGGGCCAGCACTACCGCATCCACGAGGCGCTCAACAGCCCGCGGCCGATCCAGGCCGGCGGCCCGCCCATCCTCGTCGGCGGTGGCGGCGAGCAGCGGACGCTGCGCATCGCCGCCAGGTTCGCCGACATGAGCCACTGGTTCGCGCTCGGGCTCGATGCCCTGCGCCACAAGGACGAGCTGCTTGTCCGCTACTGCGAGGAGATCGGCCGGGACCCCGGCACGATCGAGCGGACGATCGGTGCGCCGGTCATCGTGATGCCGACCGAGGCGGAGGCCAAGGCGTTCATCGAGTACCTCCCGCCGGAGCGTCGCGCACACGTCGCCGCCGGCACGCCCGAGCAGGTCGTCGACGTCCTCGGCCAGTACATCGAGGCGGGGTTCACCGGGTTCACGTTCAACAACGCGATGTACCGCACCCCCGAGCAGATCGCCACGGTCGGCGAGCTCCTCAAGATGGTCCGGCCAGTCCCCGCTCGCTGAGCGTCGCATGAGGGCCGTCGTCCAGGACCGGTACGGGCCTCCAGAGGTCCTCCGGATCGAGGAGGTCGAGCGACCCGTCCCGAACGACGACGAGATCCTCATCAGGGTCCGCGCCAGCACGGTCACCCAGAGCGACACACACCTTCGCCGGCCGAGTCCGTTCCTGTGGCGCTTCGTCTTCGGGTTCCGCCGGCCGAGATCGCGGACGCTCGGCGTCGAGATGGCCGGCGAGGTCGAAGCCGTCGGCTCTGCGGTGCGCGCGTTCAAGGTCGGCGACGCGGTGTTCGGCCGCCCGTCGCGCTTCTTCGGCACCCACGCGGAGTATGTCTGTGTCTCCGAGCGTGCGGCGTTGGCGCTCAAGCCGGCATCGATGACCTTCGAGGAGGCCGCCGCCGTCTGCGATGGGGCCGACCAGGCATTGGGGACGCTTCGACAGGCTGAGCCTCTGGATGGGCGCCGGATCGTCATCTACGGCGCGTCCGGCTCCCTCGGCACGGCGGCCGTGCAACTCGCCAAGCACTTCGGGGCCCACGTCACGGCCGTCTGCGGCACCGACCATGTCGAGCTCGTCCGTTCGCTTGGCGCCGACGAGGTCATCGACTACCGCCAACAGGACTTCACGAAGAACGGCCAGACCTACGATGCGATCATCGACGCCGTCGGGAAGTACTCGTTCCGTCGGGGCCGACGCGCGCTGAAGCCAGGCGGGGTCTACGTCGCCACGGACGGCCTCGAGATCTTTGCCTGGCTGGTGGTGACCCGATTCGTCGGAAACAAGCGTTTCCGCGTCGGGACCGGTCGACGGCGCAAGGAGGACGTGCTGCTCCTCAAGGAGCTCATCGAGGCCGGCGAGTTCCGGGCGGTCATCGACCGGCGCTACCCGATGGACGAGGTGGTCGAGGCGCATCGCTACGTCGAGGGGTGGCACAAGGCGGGCAATGTCGTCCTGACGATCGCGGGCGATGCCTCCGGTGGGGCGGAACGGCACGCCTAGAAGGGTGCCACCGCCCCTTCGTCCGCGGGTCGTCGCGCTCGATAGTCAGCACAGCGGCCGCAGCACGCGCGCCGCACCTTGGAGGTGCTGACCATGGCGACCCAGCCTGTCGTCGCGAGGACCATCGGGAAGGCCACCGCCGGCATCGCCTGGGCGACGAGTGCCCGCATCGCCGGAACACTGCTGTTCGTCGCCGGGGCCCTGATCCTGATGGGGATCATCACCGCAGAGGCGCTCTACCCGGCGACGTTCACGACCGCCGGCAACGAGATCAGCGACCTCGGCGGCACGCGACCACCGGACAGCCTGATCTACCAACCGTCCGCGACGATCTTCGACGTCTCGATGATCGTGATCGGGGTCTTGATCAGCCTGGCGTCGCTCTTCGTCCATCGAGCGTTCGCTCGCCGGTCGGTGACCATCCCGCTCGCCGTCCTGGGCATCGGGGCACTCGGGGTGGGCCTCTTCCCCGGCAACACGGGAACGCCGCATGCGATCTTCGCCATGGTCACGTTCGTCGCGGGAGGGATCGCGGCCATCACCGGCTCGCGGATCGCGACTGGTGGGTTCCGGGCCGTGTCGCTCGTGCTCGGGACGGTCGCCCTGGTCTCCCTCGCCCTCTACCTGTTCCTCGGCGACGCCAACCCGATGGCGGACCTCGGGATCGGCGGGATCGAGCGCTGGATCGTGTATCCGACCGTCCTGTGGGTGACGGCCTTCGGTGGGTACGTGGCCGGTCGCGCTGACGCCGACGCCTGACACGAGCCGGGGTTTGAGGGCGCTTCCGCCGACCGGTGGCGTTGGACTTGACAGGCGCTGTCATACAACCATATGGTTGTATCGATGCAGCTCGCCTTCAACGCCGACCAGATCTTTGCCGCTCTTGCCGATGCCACCCGGCGTGACATCGTCCTGCGCGCGCTGAACGGCAACGAGGGCGTCGCCGAGCTGGCCGGCCATTACCCCATGAGCTTCGCGGCGGTGCAGAAGCACGTCGCGGTGCTCGAGCGGGCCGGCCTGGTCACCAAGGAGCGCACCGGCCGCCGCAAGGTCGTGCGCACGAACATGGACGGGCTTCGCCTCGCGCGCGGCCTGCTCGACCAGTACGAGGCGCTGTGGCGCGGCCGCATCGACCGCATGACCGACCTCATCACCAGCACGGAGGAGACCATCGCATGACTGTCACCGCTGTCCGCAAGGATCCCGACACCCTGACCCTGACCCTGACGGCCGAGTTCGAGGCCTCTCCCGAGCGCGTCTGGCAGCTGTGGGCCGATCCGCGCCAGCTCGAACGGTGGTGGGGTCCCCCGACATACCCCGCGACCTTCACGGCCCACGAGCTCGCCCCGGGGAGCCGGGTCGAGTACTACATGACCGGCCCCAGCGGCGACCGGCCCCACGGGTTCTGGGACGTCGTCGAGGCCGACCCGCCGCGCCGGCTCGTCTACATCGATGGGTTCGCGCACGAGGACGGCACGCCGGACGACGACTTCCCGCGCAACGAGGGTCGCGTGACGATCGAGGCGATCGATGCCGGTCGCACGCGGATGTCGATCGAGAGCCGCTTCCCGAGCACTGCGGCCATGGAGCAGGTCCTGGCGATGGGCATGGAAGAGGGCCTCACCCAGGCCGTCGGCCAGATCGACGCGATCCTCGCCGAGGACGCCGTCCGCACCGCGTAGGCCGCGGCGGACCGATGAGAAACGCACGCAGCGCCTGTCAGAGTCGGTAGAGCGCCGCATGACCTTGAGGAGAGCCACGATGACCACGATGACCGAGCCGACGACCAAGACCCTGGACGTCCCCGGCGCCACGTTGACCTACGACCTCCGCAAGGTGGACTCCCCCGCCCCGGTGCTGCTCGTCATCGGGTCGCCGATGGGCGCGAGCGGGTTCGGGACGCTGGCCAGCCACTTCACCGATCGCACGGTCGTGACGTACGACCCACGCGGCGTCGAACGCAGCACGAAGGCCGACCCGGCCAGCCAGTCGACGCCCGACCAGCATGCCGACGACCTGCACCGCCTCATCGACGAGCTCGGCGCCGGTCCGGTCGACCTCTTCGCCAGCAGCGGCGGTGCGGTGAACGCCCTCGCCCTCGTGGCGAAGCACCCGGAGCAGGTTCGGACGCTCGTTGCGCACGAGCCACCGCTGGCGTCGATCCTGCCCGACCGCGAGGCGGCGATGGCGGCCACCAAGGCGATCGCCGACACGTATCAGCGCAGCGGGTTCGGCCCGGCGATGGCGCAGTTCATCGTCGCCGTGAGCCACAAAGGCCCGATGACCGCCGAGTTCGCCAGCCAGCCGGCGCCCGACCCCGCGATGTTCGGGATGCCCGCCGAGGACGACGGCAACCGGACCGACCCGCTCCTGGGCCAGAACATCACCACGTGCACGCACTACGAGCCCGACTTCGACGCGTTGCGGTCCGCCTCCACGCGGATCGTGATGGCCGTCGGTGCCGAGTCCGAGGGCGAGATGGCGCATCGCGGCGGCGAGGCCGTCGCCGAGCGCCTCGGCACCGCCCCGGTCACCTTCCCGAGCGGCCACGGCGGCTTCCTCGGCAACGAATACGGCCAGCCGGGCGATCCCGATGGCTTCGCCGCGAAGCTCCGCGAGGTCCTTTCCGAGGCTTGACCTCAGCTGAAACGCCGCCACTCGCGCCGGAGGAGATCGTCTCCTCCGGCGCATCCGTCTGTCCCGCCTAGCTGTGATCACCAGATCGGTTGTTGACGTCCACCAGCGATCGCGGGTTGTCCCTGGCCAGACCGTGTCTGCCAGTCTGCGCCACGTCATCGAGTGTCAGGCGACACCGCCGACGGCCCCGATCCGTGCCGGGCAGTCCGCAGTCGGGGCTGGGCCGTGACCCGGAGACCGTCTCGGGGCCCTGGTGCTGTCTGGCAGACACGAGGGCCCCGCGATCGGGGTGTGGTGTGTCAACAACGTGCCCAGGGATCGCAGCTAGCAGGCGTCGTACACGTAGCCCTTGTCGGTGGGCGTCACGAGATCCAGGTCGCGCAGGACGATCGAGAGGTTCGGGTACGCGGCGCAGCCCTTGTCGAAGTCGCGGCGGCGGTACTCGATGACGAGCACGTGGTCGCCGTAGGCGCTGGTGTAGACGTCGCACTCGGAATAGCGATCGCATTCCTCGGCGACCGCGAAGTCCGTGCCCATCTCACCGCGCCGACCGACGATCTCGGCCGAGTTCTTCTGCGCGATGGCCATGCCGTTGGCGTGCGCGACGTCGGCGAAGAGCCGCACCTGCGCGACGGCGTCATCCTCGGCGATCAGGCCATCCGAGCGCGTGAAGGTGTCGAGGTTGTCGATCTCGACGGCATCGAAGCCGGCGGCCGAGCATCCCGCGATCCAGTCGCCGATGACGCCGGCGAGAGCCGTGCGGTTGGCCGGCGTCCGCGGGTCGAGCATGTACTCGTCCCAGTCGGGATCGATGACGAGCTTACCCTTCGCGTCCTTGAGCATGAGGTCCGGGTGGTCGGCCTTCCAGAAGTCCAGCTCCCCGGACTGGATCTGGAAGCCGTTCACGTAGCAGATGTTGAAGAGCCCGGGTGCCGGCGCCGCGGTGCGGTCGCGCGAGACCACGGTCACGCCGGACGGCGGCGGATAGGCGCCGCCGAGCTGGTAGTCGAAGCCGGCGTTCGGCTGTGGGAGTCGGAGGGCGGGTGGCGTCGGGCTCGGGCTGGGCGTCGGCGCACTCGACGGTGTCGCTGTCGACGGGAGGGTCGGACCTGACGTCGGCGACGGGCCAGACGACGCCCTCGACGCCGAGGACGTCGAGGGAGATCCGCACCCGGCACAGACGACCGCGAGCACGGACGCGATCAGGACGAGGCGCCATGTCCCGCGGCGTGGCATCAGGCTCGCAAGCATCGCACGCTGGCGCGGATGGCTCGCTCCGGGAGCGCGATCCGTGCCGACCGGTTGACCCACAGGCTCGCCCGGGCGTCTCCGGCCGCGGCCTCGCACCACACGACGACGCCGCTGAGCCGCAGGAACCGTTCATAGAAGCCACGGCGGCCGTCCAGTCCTCGCTTGGCGAAGAACTCGTCGTTTTGGGAGTCGGCTCGCGACCGGAGCGTGCGGACGATGGCAGCGATATCGAGCGCCTCAGGGGTGTCGCCATCGATGGCGAGCAGCACGATGTTCGGGACGCTCGGCGGCAGCTGGCGCAGCTTCGCGAGGATCGGGGCACCGTCGCTCGTGGGTCCCGGCAGGCGACGGGGTCTCGTGACCTCCAGATTGAACGCGCGCGTGCCCCGAAAGCTGACCGTGAAGTCCGGGCCCAGCCGTCCGCTCCCGTAGGCCTCGAACGCGACATCGAATCGCGGGTCGGCCAGCAGCCGGTGCGCCACCAGGAGCTCGGCTCGCACGTCCCGTAGCGTCTCGGAGTCCGTCGCTGTCCGGAACTTCTTGCGGATCTTGTCGTGATGGGCCTCCGCGAACATGCGGAACCGCGCCGACCCGGACAGCCAACCGGCCAGCTCCTCGGCCATCCGGTCGCCAGGTCCGCGATCCGAGAGCTCGTGGGCCGATCGCTCGACCGCTGTCGGTGTCGCCGTTGGCGTCATGCGCGAATGCTACCGGGCAGCTCCCAGACCGCGATCACCTGGCCCGACGAAACCGATGACCGCAGAGGCGAGTGCGGCGTCGAGGTGGCGGGCGACACCCGTTCGGTCGGCGGTCGGATCCAGCCGACGCGTGAGCGCCGTCATCGCGCAGACACCAAAGACGACCGTCGCGGCGGCCTCGATGTCGAGATCGGCGGCGACTCGCCCCAATCGCTGTTCAGCCGTCAAGTAGTCCTCGAGGGGACGTCGAAGTCGATCGATGCCGAAGGGCGACCGATGGATCTCAGCCCAGAACCGGTGCAGCAGTGCCGGATGCGCAAGGAGCGCAGCTCCGTGGAGCAGTGCATCGGACTCGACCTCGCTGAGGGCCTGACCGTACGACTGCACGTTCGCGACGATGTCGCCCCGCCCGGCCTCGGGCGTTGCCGCCTCGAGTCGCTCGACCAGCCGGCCGTACCTCCGAAGCATGGCCGCCATCAACAGGTCGGCCTTGTCGTCGAAGTGGTTGTAGAGCACGCCGTCCGACACGCCCGCGTGGTGGGCGATCGCCCGCGTGGTCAGCTCTCCCAGCGACCTGTGCTCGAGAAGGGTTTCGGTCGCTGCGACGAGGTGCTCACGAAGCGTCCTGGTCTGGTCGGGCGTCTGGTTGCGAAGCACGGCGGCGCGACGCGGGCTCATGACTGGTACGATGAGCGCGTGTTCATGATCAGGTGATCATATACGAGGAAGAGACAGCGATGAAAGTGCGCCGGGTCGTCGTGGTGGGCCTTGCAGTAGTCGCAGGTGTCGCGCTGGTTGGTGCGCGTCGTATCCGCGAAGCGACAGCCAACATGCGGCGGTATTCGATGCCAAGTGCCGGCGTCTACGACCTGGCCACCGGCTTGGTCTTCGGCCAACGCTACGACGAGATCGCGCGGTCGATCGCCTCGGAGGCGCCGGAGGGCGGGACCGTCGTCGACCTCGGTAGCGGGCCTGGCGAGATCCTCGTCCGGCTTGCTGCATTGGCGCCGTCTCTCAAGCTCACCGGCGTCGATGTCGACGAGGAGATGGTCGCGCGCGCGCAGCGCAAGGCCGAACGCCGGATCCAGCCAGGAGGACTGCGCCGGCCGCAGTTCGTCGTCGCCGACGCTGCCGCGCTTCCGCTCGCCGACGAGTCGGTCGATCTCGTCGTCAGCTCCTACGCCGTCCATCACCTCCCCGACCGCCACGCGGCCCGTGCCGAGATCATGCGCGTGCTCAAGCCCGGGGCGAAGGCGATCATCTGGGATGTCGTGTCACCGCACGGCGAGCCAGGACTGACCGGCGCGTCGACCCGCCGGCACGCCGAGCGTGCCAACCCGGCGCATGGCCACGGCACGACGCAGCATCACGCCGCGGGCGCCATGGACAGCATCCGCATGCTTGTCAGATTTGGCCGCATCCCTGCCGAGCGCTACGAACTGCGGAAGCCTGGCTGAGGAGGAGACCCGCCGTGTCATCGATTCGCGGCTTGTAGGCTGTGCGACATGACCCCGCTGCGCGTGAGCCTGGAGGTCGGCAAGAAGCGTCGGGTCGTCGCGGCCGCCATCGACTGGCCCGGCCTCGACCGGTGGGGCACGTCGGAGGACGACGCGATCGCGAAGCTGACGACCTACCTCCCCCGCTACGCAGGCGTCGCCGAACGAGCTGGCCTGGGGGACGCGTTCAAGCGGGCGCGGGACATCGAGGTCGTCGAGCGCACCCCCGGCTCGAGCTCGACCGACTTCTGGGGCATCGCCCACGTCCCGTCGGAGATCGAGCGCGGGGTGCTGTCAGCGCCCGACCTCGAGCGGCGTCTCGACCTCCTGCGCGCCTGCTGGGCCTATTTCGACGAGGTCGCGGCCCGCGTTCCCGCCGAGCTTCGCCCGGGTCCCCGCAGCGCCGGGCGCAGTCGCGACCAGATCATCCGTCACGTGTACATCAACGAGCCCGAGCAGATGTCGCGCAAGGTCGAGGTCCGAACGCCGCCTGACGTCGTGATGACCCCGGGCGGCCGCGCGACGCATCGACAGGCCTACCTCGATGCGATCCGTGCCTACAACGCCGAAGGCAAGCCGGCGCGGAGCTGGCCGATCCAGTTCCTCGTGCGTCGCACCGCCCACCACGTGATGGATCATGCGTGGGAGATGGAGGATCGGGCCGAGCCCTGACCTAGGCGCCCTTCACCGCGAGCACGTCCACGAGGCGGATGTCCGGATCCTTGGCCAGGAGCTGCGGGCCCGCTGCGGCCAGCGCCGCCGGGATCTGACCCGACAGGTGCGCCTGCCGCGCCGGTTCGTCCTCGAAGGCATCGAAGATCCCGAACGTCGAGCCGTCCACGCGGAAGCCATACCAGACACGCGTGCCCGGCTCCCCCTCCACGATCGCCTGACCGCCCTTGACGAAGGCCTCGACCTCCGCCTCCTTGCCGGGCTTCGCCTCCACCAGCGCGAGGATCCCCAGGGTCAGTGCCATGACGTTCTCCTTTCAGCTGCGTCTACGGGAGTAACGCCCGAGAGATCTGGCCGGATGCGGCGGCGTTAGGCCGTCGCCTCGAGCGGGGGCAGCTCGCGCGCGATCCCCTCGGCCCAGGCCTCGATCGCCGGCCAGTCCCGGTAGTCGCCGGCCGGGAGCGCGTTGCGGGCGGCGGGCGCCAGCCGCATGAACTTGTTCATGATGCTCTCGGCCATACCCACCGGCGAGGCATCCGGGTCGTAGGCGCCGAAGAAGACCCGCTGGTCACGGGGCCCGATCGTCCGGGCGAACTCCTCGAACTCCTTCGGCACGGACGCTTCCAGTTGATTCCGGCCCTTCGCGTCGACGAGATCGGTCCCGATCGGGCCGCTGCTGAAGAGCCAGACCGGGCGGTCGGCCAGGAGCTCGCGGTTGCGGCGGACGAATGTGGTCGCGTCGCCCAGCCAGCCGCCCATGTACGCGGCGCTCCCGATGACGAACGCCCCATACCCATCGACCGCGCCGACGTCCTTGACCGCTTGCAGGGTCACATCCAGTCCAGCGTGCTCGAGTGTCCCAGAGATTCGCTCCGCGATGCCTTCGGTCGCGCCGTGCCGGCTCGCATATGCCACAAGGATCTTCATGACGGCCCTCCTGTCTGAGGACCAGCGTGGCGTCCAACGTGGGGACCGCCAAGGGCCGGAAGTCCCAAAGGTGCGAGGCGAGTGCCCCACGAGCGACCAGTCTCTCGACGTGACTCGTGGGGCATCCGCGTCCGGGTCACCGTCGGGTGCGCACCGGCCCTTCGATCCACCGACCGCCGTCGCCGAGGCGGCAGTACTGGCCGTAGGCCGTCACGTCCATCGCCTCGCATGCCTGCCAGGCCGCCCGCGGAGCCGTCACGTGGGCTGCGCGAGGGGAACCGCAGTACATCCGGTTGGCGGCCGCGTCCATGGCCTGACACGCCTGCGCCGCCACGACGGGCGTTGGGCGAGGGTTCGAGACGCTGTTCGCGTCCTTGGTCACGATCCCGCCACCGCTGCCGGACGCGGTCGAGGCCGGGTCGTTGATGGCCGGCGAGGAAGCCGGGGCTGCGGCGATGGCGCCTGCGTTCGCCGCGCTCTGAAGCGACTGGAGACCCGTGGCGACGCCCGCCGCGATGGCGGCGACGGCCAGGAGGGTCAGCAGCGGGGTGCCGACACGCCTGGGTCGTGCGGAGATGTGTTCCATGACTCGTGCTCCTTCGGATGTCTACCGTGGTCGCCCATCAGGGCACCCTGCGGTCGCGACTCCGAAGGGGTCGACACGCGCGCGTCCCCAGTTCGAGCCGACGTCCGTCGTCCGACGGGCGCGACGAATGACGAGGCCGGGCTGTCGTAGACTCGCCCGCGAGACAGCCGCTCGGCGGGACGAATGACCGACGACCTCGATCAATTCCTCACGGCGCAGGCAGGCGTCTACGAGGGCGTCCTCGACGAGCTCCGTCGTGGCCAGAAGACGGGTCACTGGATCTGGTTCATCTTTCCGCAGGTCGCCGGCCTCGGATCGAGCTCGATGTCGCGGCACTATTCGATCGCCTCCCTCGACAAGGCGCGGGCCTACCTCACACACCCGGTCCTTGGACCGCGGCTGCGCGAGTGCGCCAGGATCGTCCTGGCGACCAAGGGACGGTCGGCGGGCGACATCTTCGGCTCGCTCGATGCCATGAAGGTCCGCTCGTGCATGACGCTGTTCCATCGGGCCGCGCCAGACGAACCGGTCTTCCGGCAGGTGCTCGAGCGTTACTACGGCGGGGTCGCGGACGAGGCGACGGACGCACGGCTCGCGTGACGGCACGCAGCGCGCCCGCTGCGAGAATGACCGGCGGGAGGTGAGCCATGGCCACATCCGATGCGCTGACGGGCGTGCTGGCGGCCGCGCATGCGCAGGTGCGCGGCGTCGACTGGGCCTCGTGGCAGGTGCCGCCCGGCGACGCGCGCCTCGCCGAGTATGTGTTCGCCGACGAGCCGCCGCTGACGAACGGGTTGCTCGGGAGCTACTTCGCGACGTGCGGCTGGATCTGGAACCGGCCGATCGGCCCCGATGAACAGCAACGGATCGGCGCGGCGCTCGTGACGTTATGGACCGAGCACGGCGTCGCCCAGGAGTACGCGCCACTGCTCGACGTCCTGAGCGTGGTCGCACTCTCCGACCAACTCCTGACGCTGCCACCGGGTGCGCCTGAGCAGATGCGCGAGGAGCTGCTGCAGGCCGTGCCCGACGGCAGGTTCCCGGGCGTGGACGTGCCCGTTCCAGGTGCCGATGCAGCGGCGGCCGTGGAGCAGGCCAGGATCCCGATCTCGACGCTCTCCACGCCCGATGTGACGGGCGTCGTCCTCGAAGGGCTGTACTCGGCGACGACGTTCGGTCTCCAGCTCGACATCACCGGACCGCCCGGCTCGGGCACGTGGGGCTCGACCATCGAGTTCTACGCGTTCTTCACCGACGGGACGTACATGTTCTTCCCGTCGGCGAGCGAGGTCGGCCGCCAGATCGAGGACCCGGTCGGCCACAAGGCGTGGCGCGGCCAGTACGAGGTGGCCGCCGGCAAGATCCGGCTGTACGACGCATCGGACGGCACGACGAACGAATCGGACTTCACGTCCACGCCCGACGGGAAGGAGATCACGTTCTACGGCAAGGCGCTCACGCGGGTCGGCGACACGGCGAACCTTCTCCCTGCGGCATCCGGTTAGTCGTACCCTCCGAGGATGGAGGTTCCGTCGTTCGCGATCGATGGCCAGGTGGCCCTGATCACGGGCGCCACGGGTGGCATCGGCGCGGATCTCGCTGAGGCGTTCGGCGGAGCCGGGGCACGCGTCGGCGTGGCAGGGCGGCGCGCGGCACGGCTGGATGCCGTGGTCGCGCAAGTCCGCGCTGCCGGTGGCGAGGCGGTCCCGGTCGAGCTCGACCTGACCGATCGCGCGTCGATCGACGCGGGGGTCGAGAGCCTGGTCCGGGCGTTCGGCCGGATCGACATCCTGGTCAACAACGCGGGGCTCGGCACCAACCACGACGCGATCGATGCGACCGAGGCCGAGTGGGACGAGCTGTTCGCGGTCAACGTGCGCGGGCTGTTCTTCGCCTGCCAGTCGGCTGCGCGGCACATGCTCGGCCAGGGCTCGGGCCGGATCATCAACATGGCGTCACAGGCCGGGCTGGTGGGGATCCGCCGACACGCGGCCTACTCGGCGAGCAAGTCGGCGGTGATCGGGCTGACCCGGGTGCTCGCGCTTGAGTGGTCGGACCGGGGTGTGACGGTCAACGCGGTCGCGCCCACGTGGGTCTACACGCCCGGCACGGCCGAACGCCTCGACGATCCGACGTTCCTGGCCTCGGTCCTGGATCGGATCCCGGCCGGCCGTGTCGCATCGACCGGGGACGTGGCCGCCGCCGTCCTGTACCTCGCCTCCCCCGCCGCGGCCATGGTGACCGGGACGGTCCTCACGGTCGATGGCGGCTGGACGGCCCAGTAGCGGGAGTCCTGATCAGGCGCTTGCGGCTTGGCCAGGGGTCACTCGATGCGGGCGCCGCCGGCTCCCCTCCAGGGCCGCGCGCAGGCCGGCCAGCTCGGCCTTGATGTCCGCGAGCTCCTGGGAGACCGTGGGCACGGTCGCATCGACCGGCTCCGGCTTGTCCGGCTGTGGCACGAGGATGCTGGCAAGGATGCTGGCGAGGGCGCCGATGACCCCGATGCCGGCGGCCATGACGGCGAAGCCCGTGGTGCGGCCGAGCATGGTGACCGGGAAACGGTCGCCGTAGCCGACGGTCGTGATCGTGACGATGGCCCACCACAGCGCGTCACCGCCGGTCTTGATGTTCGAATCCGGCGACTGGCTCTCGAACTGGATCACGAGAACGCTCGCGATCACCAGGACGATGAACGCGGACAGGACCGTGATGAACGCGGCGTACGAGCCGCAATTCTTGAGGACGTCCTCGACCAGGGCCTTCTTGCTCTCGCCCTGGAGGAGCCGCGCGATCCGGGCCAGTCGGCTGAGTCGCGCAAGTCGGAGGAGAGCCGTGAAGCGGAAGATGCCGAGCGATGGCATCGACCCGAGGAGGTCAAGCCAGCCTCGCTGCCCGATGAAGTACTCGCGCTTCGATGGGCTCCGCACGAGGTTCATCACGAAGTCAGCCAGGAAGACGATGCAGACGACGTTGTCGTAGACGACCAGGACGTCGATCGTCGGTTGCGATAGCGGCAGGAGCAGAAGGACCATGATCGCGAGCGAGAGCACGGTCAGGACCAGCATGAAGATGTTGTAGGAATTGCCGTGTTCGGGTGCCGTGCCCGGCTTGTCACTCATCTCGACCATCGCCTCCTTCGTGTTCGCCTGAGCGGCGATGATGGCAGACAGCCGGACGTCCCTCAGGGCGTTTGACGCACGACCCTCGCGAGCTCGACCGCGCCGACGCCCTGCAGCGTGGTGACGCCGACGGGCTCAACGACGAACCGGCCATCGAGCGCACCGCTGAGCACCGCCGGGACGTACAGCTCGCCACCGGGCGCAACATCGGAGATCCGCGCGGCGAGATTGACGGTGCGGCCGAAGATGTCGCCGTCGCGTGCGATGATCGGGCCTTGCGTGACGCCGACATGACCGGACGGAAGGTCGGACGCGCCCAGCCGATCCATCAGCTCGAGGGAGGCATCCACGGCCTCGATGAGGTTCGCGAAATGCATCAGCACCCCATCACCAAGCAGCTTGACCACCCGACCGCCGTGCCCGGAGACGACATCCGCGGCGAGGTCTGCGAGCCGAAGCGCGATCTCGGCCGCGACGACGTCTCCCTGGACCTGGGCGAGACGGGTGAAGCCCGTGAGATCGAGGAACGCGACGGCGGGCTCGACGTCCTGGCGGGCCGGGACGTAGCCGGAATCAGCCAGCACCTGCTCGGTGGCGCCGATGCTGTAGTCGTCGATCGCCCGGCTGACGTGGTGGCGGGTCAGCCATTCGGCCAGGGCGGGCAGCGTCCGGGCTGCTCTCGCCCATGGCAGGAACACCCGATCGTAGACGTCCTCTGACGGGACGCCGGCGAACTCCGGACCCATCCGCTCGACGACCTCGGCGTACGTGTCCAGCGCCGCCACGGACGCTCGACGCGTCGACTCGCCGAACTGGCGGAGCGTGCGCATGGCCAGGTCGGTCTGACCGGTGGCCTCGACCACGGTCGCCCAGCCTTCGATGACGGCCTCGTCCTCCAGCGACAGGTGAGATGACGGATCCGGTTCGGCGATGCCGAACGCACCGAACATCGCGGGGAGCAGGGCGCCGCGGCTGCCGATGGTCGCCTTGAAGGCCTCGTACGTCCGCGCCGACGGCCGGCCGGGCGGGGCGTGGAGCTGGTCGTAGTAGGCGACGCTGATGAGCCCGGCTTCCTGGGCGCGGACGAGCACATCGAGCGGCACGCCGGCGGCCTCGAAGCCATCGATCACGCGGATCCGGTGCGCGTCGCCCGGGGCATATCGCCCGTCGCCGTCGGGTCCGAGCACACCGCGGGTCGTCAGCTGTTCGACGCGCTGGACGGGGTCGCCGACCAGATCGGCCAGCTCGGCCGCGGTCAGGCTCCCCGATGACATCGACGGGGCATCTGGATCGTCGTGCATCCGTGCGCGCCAGTCTACCGACCGCAACGGGCGGTTTGGCACTGGCACGCCATCGAGCGATGGGCTGGAATCCTCGCATGCGTACCATCGGTCTCCGCACCGACCACGCGAACGACGAGGTCCCGGCGTCGCATCGCGACCTGATCGAGTGTCCGCCCGTCGCCGCCCTCTCCACGGTCATGCCTGACGGCTCGCCGCAGACATCGGTCGTCTGGTGTGACGTCGAGGGCGGGTTCGTTCGCGTGAACACGATGCGGGGCTTCCAGAAGGAACGGAACATGCGGCGCAACCCGCTTGTCACGCTCCTCTGCTACGACCCGCGCGAACCTCTCCGCTACCTCGAAGTGCGCGGCACGGTCGTCGAGATGACCGAGGACGGCGCCGGAAGCCACCTCGACGAGCTCGCCTCGAAGTACGCGGGGCGACCCATCCGGTACTTCGGCGATGCGATCCCGGCTCGGTTCGCCGACACGGAGGTCCCGATCCTGTGCTGGATCCGCCCGACGCACGTCGTGGCGGTCGACGCGACGGGGAGCGACGACGCACGATGACCGTCGACCGTCGGCCCGACGCGCCGAGCGTCCCGGCCGATCACCAGGACCTCCTGACGCGGCCCATCTGTGGCGTCTTCACCACGATCGGCGCCGACGGGCAGCCCCAGTCGAGTCTCGTCTGGGTCGACCACGATGGCGAGTGCGCCTGCGTGAACACGGCCCTCGAGCGCCAGAAGGGGCGCAACATCCGCGTCGATCCACGGGTCAGCCTGCTCGTCGTCGACCCCGAGGACACGGCACGGTTCATCCAGATCCGCGGTGAGGTCGAGCTGGTCACCGACGGCGCGATCGAGCATCTCGATGCCCTGACTCGCAGGTACACGAGTCACGCCCACTACTACGGCGGCATCTACCCGGCCGAGCGGCGGGACGGTGAGACCCGCGTGATCTGCCGGATCCACGCTCGGCGGATCACCCTCGACGCGATTCACGCCTAGATCCGTTCGCGCTTGCGGCCCACGAGCCGTCGGCGGTACGGTGCCGGCTGATGGCCGCAGATCAGACCGGGCTCCGACGGTTCCGGGTCGCCGTGGAGGGCCGGCCCCGTGGAGGGTTCTCGCTCGCGATCCCGTTCGAACCGGCACTCGCCTGGGGCGCTCGGGATGAGTACCACGTGCACGGCACCGTCGGCGGTCAGCCGTTCCGCGGCGCGCTGGTGCATGGTGAGGGAACGTGGTCTCTCCAGCTGGGCCCGGCCTGGTGCCGCGCTCCTGGCTTCGAGCCGGGCGACGAGGTCGAGGTCGTGATGGGCCCCGAGGGCTCGCAATCGACCACCATGGGCGCAGACGTGGCCGCGGCGTTCGCATCGGAGCCTGCGGCGGCGAGGTTCTTCAATTCGCTCCCGACGTTCTATCGCAAGAACTACGCGCGGTGGCTCGAGAGCGCCAAGCGGCCCGAGACGCGTGCCAAGCGGATCGCCGAGATCGTCGATCTTGCCGGGCAGGGCAAGCGCGAGCGCTGATCCAGTGGCCGCGTCGCGGCCCGTGCGTGTCAGGCGCCCTCGCCGACCTCTTCCGCGGGCTCGTCGCCGACCCCTTCCGCGCGTTCGATCTGGGTCGATGCAAGGTGGCTCGCCTCGACCATGAGTGGCGTGCCGTCCCGATCCTTCCATCGCGTCTGGATCAGGACCTCGTCGACCTCTCCCGCGATGCGGACCACGACGTTGTAGCCCGACCCGCTCTGCTCGATGGACTGGATCGCGACCTCGTTGGCCGGCAGCGGCATGAGGGCCACGACCTCGCCGAGGTTGCGGACCAGCTCGGGGCTGAAGTCCTCGGCCGCTCGCCCGACGTCGCCGGCGGCCAGGGCATCGCAGACGGCCTGGGCCCGTGCTCGAACGGTCGGTTCATCCATCGTGTCGACCTCGCGATCTGAGCGTTCGCTCGCCCTGATGATAGGCGGTCCGGACGTGGTTCCACGCTGTCGGCCGGGGCCTTGACATGCAGGGATTACGATCGACGCGTGACGAATGAACGGCCGCCCGACCCCTCCCCTGAGACCATCAGCCACCACATCATGGCGACGTTCCCGGACACGGACATCGTGACCATCGAAGGGGGATCGTTCTTCTCGCTCGATCCCGAGAGACACTTCCCGAACTTCGCCACGATCGTGTGGACCGACGAGTTCGACAAGGCCTCGAACCTGTCACGACCTGGGTTCTTCCGCCTCAACATCGGCCTGAGCCGGGCGACGTTCGACCGGCTCGTCGGGTCGATCGCGGAGCCCGACCACACGGCCGTCGACCAGTTCCTCCCCCACCCCGACTATGCCCGCCAGCACTACGTCTCGATCGTGAACCCCAGCACGAAGACCTTCGAGGAGCTCGTGGTCCCGCTTCTCGCCGAAGCGCACGATCGACTCGCGGCACAAAGGGCACGGCACGGCAAGTGACGTCGACCTCCGACGCCGTGCCGGCCGGACCGTCTATGGCCGAACAGGTCTCGCGCCTCTACGACCTCATCGCCGGCTACCACCTGACCAACCTGCTTGAGGTGGGTCGCGAACTCGGCGTCTGGGAGGAGGTGACGCGCCGGCCCGGGATCGACTCGGCTGCCGTCGCCGATGCCCTGAAGCTGGACTCCGACTACATCGACATCCTGTGCCGAACGGCGCTCTCGTTCCAGATCCTCGAACGCGACGGCGACGGCTGGCGGATGGGACCGCACATGGATGCGATCCTCGGGGATCCGGAGTCGCCCTTCTACCTCGGTCGGGCCGCGACGGTGCACCTGCTGATCGGCGGCGAGGACTACCCGGACATGGCCGACCGGATCCGGCGCGGCCGCATGGTGCCCTATGCGGACCACAGTGATGCGTTCATCAACGAGGTCGCCGACAGTCTCCGCTCGTTGCCACGGATCTTCGTCAACGTCGTCCTGCCGCGGTTGCCAGCCCTCGGGGAACGCCTCGCGTCCGGGGCGCGGGTCCTCGACCTCGGATGTGGAGGCGGCTGGGCGATCGTAGAGCTCGCGGAGCGATTCCCCGCCAGCCGCGTCGACGGGGCCGACATCGAGCCGCGTTCGGTCGAGCTGGCGATGGACCGAATCGCGCGCCAGGGCCTGGCCGATCGCTGCACGGCACGACTGCTCGGCCCGGAGGGCCTGATCGACGTCGCGACCTATGACGCCATTACGACGTTCCTCGTCATCCACGAGATCGAGCCGGACCTGAAGGACGACGTCATCGCCGCGGCCGCTCGAGCGCTGACGCCCGGCGGCTCGTTGGTCATCTTTGACGAGGCCTACCCGGACACCGACGAGGCCATGCGCACGATGCCGAGCCGGTTCACCGCCGTCGCGCAGTGGTACGAGTCGACCTGGGGCAATCGGATCGATACGGCCGTGGCCTTGCGAGACAGGATCGTGCGCGCTGGGCTTCGGCTGACCGACGAGACGACCTTCAGCCAATTCACGGTCCTGGTGGCCGAGAAGCCCTGACCGAGCGCCGTTCCTGGCGGAGGGCTGAGTTCAGCGGCTCGGGCTGGCGGCCGCCTCGATCCCGAATTCGATGCCCTCGTGCCACTCGGACGGCAGGACGGAGCCAAGCGGGTCGAACGGCGTGGCCCACTCGGCGCGCCACGCGGCGGCCTCGAAGCCCTCAGTGACGTAGATCGTCTCCCTGGCGATCTTGTCGCCGCGGAACTGGAAGACGCCAAGCCCGAGCATGGGCGGCGAGCCGTTGTAGGAGACGAGGATCTCGGCGACCCAGAGCTCGCCCTCGCCCGTGATCCGTCGGATCCGGTAGTCGACCTTGGCCGGGTACTGCTTGCGCCAGGTCAGGAAGTTCGCCTTGCCGATGAACCGCTCACCGGACTGCGGGAACTCGAGAACGGCGTCGTCGTGGTAGATCTCGTGCGTCTCGTCGAGGTCGCGTCCGTCCTCGAACTGGCGCAGCAGCGCCGCGCGGATGGCGTTGTCGTCCATAGATGAGTCTCCCCATTGAGAACGAGCAGGTTTACCGGTGCCGCGCGCACGAGCCGTGGACAGATGTCAATTCGCGGCACTGACATCTGTCCATGGCTCGCCTTCGGCGGCTCGCCGCGTCAGGGGCCGGGAGGCGCCCCGTCCATCGTCACGATGACCTTGCCACGCGCGTGGCCGTCATCGACCCAGTGCAGGGCGTCCACGATCTGGCTCAGTGGGTAGCGACGGTCGATGACCGGCTTGAGGTGGCCGGCCGCGATGAGCGACTTGAGCATCTCGACGTCATCGGGGTCGAACGGCTTCCACCACAGCAGGAGACCGGTCCACCGGCTCGTGGCCAGCGTGACGACTGGCCCGACGGTGAGCGCGCCGAGGATCGCGGGCGTGGTCCCGCCGAGCGTGACGTAGACGCCCTTGGGTTTCAGCGCCCGACGGACACGAAGGACGGAATGGTGCGAGTCGGTGTCGACGATCCAGTCGTAGCGTTCGCCGGTCGCCGTGTAGTCGACCTGTCGGTAGTCGGTCACATGGTCGGCGCCAAGCGAGCGCACGAAGTCCACCTTCTCCGTACTGCAGACCCCGGTGACCTCCGCGCCGCGCGACTTCGCGATCTGGACGGCGAACGGGCCCACGTTCCCGGAGGCGCCATCGATGAGGACCTTGTCGCCCGGCCCGATCGTCGTGCCGTCACGCCGACGCAGGCCCTGGACCGCGAGGATCGCCGAGTGCGGGAGCGTGGCCGCCTCCTCGAACGACATCCCGTCCGGCATCGTCGCAAAGGCGCGTTCCGGCGCACACACGTACTCGGCGAACGCGCCCTGGCCGTTGTAGGCGTACAGGTCCGCGAAGACCTGGTTCCCGGGCTTGAAGAGCGTCACGCTCGGACCGACGGACTCGACGACGCCCGCGACGTCCACGCCCAGTCGCGGATCCCTCGGTCGTCGCAGGCCGATGAAGGTGCGGGCGAACGACGGCCGCGGCGTCAGGAAGTCGAGGTCGACGCGGTTGACGGACGCGGCCCGGACGCGGACGAGCACCTGGTCGTCGGCGGGTGTGGGACGCTCGACCTCCGTGAGCTCCACGACGTCGGGTGTGCCGTACCTGTACCGGACTGCCGCCTGCATGGTCAGAGAGTAGCGGCTGTGTCGCCGGCGCTCCCCTGCCCTGCTGGCCGAACCTTGCTTTCGTGCGTGATGTTGTCGAACTGCCGCCACAGGACGACGACGAGGAGCAACGAGCCCGCGAACGCGAACCAGAATGGCGCGGTGATCCCGAAGTTCCTCGCGAGCAGGCCGCCGATGGGCGTTCCGATGACGAGGCCACCGATGATCGCGACGCGATAGACACCGCCGACACGACCGAGCAGGGCATCCGGCACGGCACGCTGCCGCACGACCGTCGACGTCGTGCCCCACACGAACTCGTGCACGCCGAACACGACGAAGGTCGCCAGCGCGACGCCGGCCGAGGTCGTCAGCGCGAGCACGAGGTGGGTCCCTGTCTCGATCAACAGACCCATGCGCATCAGGTCGGCAAGCGAGAATCGCCGCTCGAGGCGTCCGTACGAGACCGTCCCGATGATGCCGCCCACGGCCGTCGCGGTCGTCAGGAGCCCAAAACCGACCGCGTCCATGCCGAGCCGCTCGCTGGCGTACAGGACCAGCACCGACATCGCGGCGCCGAACGTCACGTTGAACGTGAAGATCGTCAGCGCGAGCGTGCGCATCGGCGGATGGGCGACCAGCCACCTGATGCCCTCGGCCATGTCGGCTCGCCAGCCGGCCGACTCCCGGACCTCGGTCCTCGTGCTGATGACGACCCGCGAGATGAGCACCGCGCCGAGGGCGAAACATGCGGCGTTGGTGGCAAACGGCAGGGCCATGCCGGCGGCGAACAGGAAGGCGCCGATGGCCGGCGCCACGAGCTGGTTCATCAGCACGAACGCGCCCTGCATCCGGGCATTTGCGATGCCGAGGTCGTCGCGGGCGACCATGCCCGGCAACAGGGTGCTGCTGGCGGAGTCGGCGAAGGTCTCCGCGGTGCCGAGGATGAACAGCACGACCAGGACGACGGCGATGCTGACAGTGCCGCTCACGATGGTGCTGACGAGGACGACCAGGACGCCCGCACGGACCAGGTCCACGGCGATGACCATCCGCCGGCGATCGAAGCGGTCTGCGGCGGCGCCTCCCACGACGCCGAAGATGAGCACCGGCAGGTAGCCGCTCAGGAGCGCGAGCGAGACGAGGAATGGGTCGCGCGTCAGCGAGGCGACGAGGAGCGGGCCGGCGGCGATCGCGATGCCATCGCCGATGTTGTTGATGAGCGTGGCCGACAGCAGCCAGCGGAAACTCCGCCCGAGCCTCCTGGGCGCGATGGTGTCGGCGATCCGGGCGACCAGCGTTCGCACCGGCGGCAGGATACCAACCGCCCCGGCCACTCGCTCACGCGGTCACGCGGTCACGCCCGAAGGTGACCTGGGCTCAGACGAGGGCAGCCGCCGCGACGGGTCGACCGAAGAGGAATCCCTGCCCGACATGGACGCCGAGCCCGAGGAGCGTCGCTCGCTCCTCCTCGGTCTCCACGCCCTCCGCGATGAGCATCACGTCGATCGCCTGGGCAAAGTGGACGAGCCCCGTGACCAGCGCCTGTCGCGCCGGGTCGCCATCGATGCGTGCGACGAGGGCACGGTCGAGTTTCACCTGCGTCGGCGCGAGCTCGAGGATATGGCGCATGGACGCGAACCCGGCCCCGGCATCGTCGACGGAGAACCGGACATCCTTGCCGAGCGACACGATGGCCTGCCGGAGCTCCCCGTAGTCGCGCACGCTGACGTGTTCCGTGATCTCGAGGATGACGTCGACCGATGACGCGGCCAGCAGGGCACCGAGTGGCTCGCCGGCCATCACGAGGTCCGGTGAGACGTTGATGTCGAGGAAGCGGCCCGGTGGCAGGAGCGCGGACGCCTCGAGCGCGGACGCGATCGTGGCCGCCTCGAGCTCGAGACCGACGCCCGCGGTCGCCGCGGCCTGGAACGCCCGGTCGGGCGGCGTGCCATCGACGAAACGGGTCAGAGCCTCGTAGCCGAGCACGGTTCCGCTGGTCATGTCGATGATGGGCTGGAAGACGGACCTGAAGGCTCGCTGTGACACGACCTGGCGGATCCGCGCCCGTTCGGTCACCTGCGCCGACCGTCGTCGAAGACCGGGACCGAGAAGCGATGCCGCCAGGGCGGCGAACTCGACCAAGGCGGAGACTCGCAGCGAGAGATCCGCGGCGCTCTCATCGCCGCCGGCTGCGAGGACGCCGATGAGACGGCCATCCGATTCGATGGGTGCGAACACCAGCGCGGGGATGCCGAGGGCCGTCATCGCCGCCCGAGCCCGCTCATCACCAGGCCCGGTCCACTCGTCGACCCACGGCCCGACAGAAGCCCGCGCCTGCAGCGTGGCAAGTCGTCGCTCCGAGAGCTCGCCGAGGACCTGACGGTCGCGACCGTCGCGGAACCGGGCACCGAGAGCGGTCCGACCGATCTCGGCATCGAAGGCGTAGATCGCGGCCGACGCAAAGTCGCCGTTGTCGACGATCTCGGCACAGATGTCGTTGGCCGTCTCCTCGGGCTCGCTTCCCGGCGACAGGCGCCGCAGGGCGTCCAGGATCCGGGCCCGCTGGATGTCCAGATGGTGGCGTTCGGTCACATCACGGAGGACGGAGATATGCATGCCGGGCGAGATCGAGGCCACCGCGTCGAACTCGGCTTCGCGGATCTCGCCGTTCGGTCGGCGGAAGCGGAGTTCCCCGCGGCGCTCGCCCTCCTCCATGAACGAGGTCCACACCTCGTATGGCAGCGGGTCGACGGTGAAGTCGTTGAGGCTCCGCCCGATGATGTCCTCACGTGACACGCCGAACATCTCCGCGGCCGACTGATTCGCATCCACGTACCGAGCCTCGTCGTCCATGATCAGGATCGCGTCGCCGGCACGCTCGAACAACGCCTTATACCGCTGCTCGCTGGCGGCCAGTGCACGCTCCGCGGCCCGTTTGGCGCTGACGTCGAGGAAGTACACGGCCAGCCCGTCCTCGGACGGGAAGGCGCGGACCTCGAACCACATGTCGAGCGGCTGGTAGTAGGACTCGAAGGCTGCGGGCTTACCCGTCTTCACCGCTCGGCGGAACTGCACCTCGAACTCGGACCCCACAGCTTCCGGGAACACGTCCCAGACGACCTTCCCGAGCATCGCGGTGCGCGACTTCCCCTGCATGCGCACCGCTTCCCGATTCAGGTACGTGTATCGCCAATCCCGATCGAGCGTGTAGAAGGCGTCGGTGACGTGCTCCAGCGTCCGGATCAGCCGCGCCCCGCTCCGTTTGGCGCTCGCCTCGGCCTCGCGGAGGGCTGACAGGTCCTGGAAGGCGCCATGGACGCGATCGATCGTCCCGTCAGGTCCACGGACCGCCTCACCGATCTCGCGGATGGCGATGCGGCGACCCTTGGCGGTGATGATCTCCAGCTCGAGGTCGTATGGGATCCCGTCCTTGGCGCAGGCGTTGAACGCCGCGGTGATGAGCGGTCGCGACTCCGGAGCGTAGAACGACATTGCCTCGTCCGAGGTGAGCGTCGTGCCCGGCGGCAGCTCGTGGATCGCACAGACCTCGTCGGAGAAGTGCTCCATCCCGTCCGCCAGACTGACCGTCCAGCCACCGAGGTGGACCACCTTGGCGGCGATCGCCAGCAGACGATCGCGCTCGTCGAGGGTCCGCTGGACGTCCTCGACCCTAAGGGCCTGGGTCACGACCTCGGGCGGGCTTCGGCGGGCGGGCTCACGCGCCCGTCCGCGCGAGCGCGGGACGGTCCGAGGGGAATGGACACGTACGATCGAGACCTCCTCGACGTCCCCGCCCACGAGGGGACGGCCAACGACGCCACTGGTTACTTCGGACCGTACGCGACCCCACCAGTCGACCCCATCCCCCATCCGTACGGGGGGTCTGCGCGCGCTGGTATCGTCGGGGCGTGAGCCGCATCGCCCCGTCCGAGCGCCCGGGCATGGGCGCCATCCCGCACGCGGATGGGACGAGCTTCCGGGTCTGGGCGCCCCATGCGGATGCCGTCTTCGTCACGGGCACGTTCGACGAGTGGACAGGCGACCGGACCGCCCTCGCTCGGGATGGGGATGGCGCGAGCGGCACATGGTCGGCGGACGTCTCGGGCGTGGCGCCCGGCGCCGAGTACCGCTTCACGATACGCACGGCCGACGGCGACCTCTCGCGCGTGGACCCCTACGCCCGTCACGTCACGAGCTCGGTCGGCAACGGCATCGTCTATGACCCCGCGAGCTTCGACTGGGGTGACGACGCGTTCCGGATGCCGGCGTGGGACGACCTGGTCATCTACGAGATGCACATCGGCACGTTCGCGGCCCCCGACGACCGGGCGGGCACCTTCGATGACGCCCGCCGTCGGCTGGCCTACCTCGAGCGCCTGGGCGTGTCCGCCGTCCAGATCATGCCGCCGTTCGAGTTCGCGGGCGACATCTCGTGGGGTTACAACCCGGCCCACCTGTTCGCGATCGAGTCGGGCTACGGCGGTCCGGACGCGTTCAAGCGGTTCATCCGCGACGCCCACAGCCACGGCATCGCGGTCATCGTCGATGTCGTCTACAACCACCTGGGTCCCTCGGACCTCGACCTCTGGCGGTTCGACGGCTGGGCGGACGGTGACGGGGGCGGGATCTACTTCTACAACGACGACCGTGCCGTGACGCCGTGGGGCGCGACCCGGCCGGACTACGGCCGCGGCGAGGTCCGGACGTTCCTGCGGGACAGCGCGATGACCTGGCTCGAGGAGTTCCGATGCGACGGGCTTCGCTTCGACGCCACGGTCTATGTCCGGGCCGTCGACGGCGACCCGACGAACCCGTCGACCGCGCTCCCCGATGGATGGTCGTTCCTGGCCTGGCTCAATGACGAGATCCGGGCCAGCCAGCCCTGGAAGATCAGCATCGCCGAGGACATCCAGAACGACCTGAGCCTGGTCGCGCCGACCGCGGAGGGCGGCGCGGGATTCGCAGCCCAGTGGGATGCCGGGTTCATCTACCAGGTCCGCCCGGCGCTGGAGGCCTCCGACGACGAGGCCCGAAACATCGATGCGGTCGCGGCCGCCATCGTCGGCGAGGGTCGCGGCGCCCCCCAGAGCCGCGTGATCTACACGGAGTCCCACGACGACGTGGCCGACGGTCTGACACGTGTGCCCGAGGCGATCTCGCCCGGCGCGGCGGACAGCTGGTGGGCGAAGAAGCGCTCGGTGCTGGGTTCGGCCCTCGTCCTGACGTCGCCAGGGATCCCGATGCTGTTCCAGGGCCAGGAGCTCCTCGAGGACCGCTGGTTCGACGACACGGTCGCGCTCGACTGGGAGAAGGCGAGCACCAACCGGGGCATCCTCCGGCTGCACCGCGACCTGATCGCGCTCCGACGGGATCGAGACGGCTCGACGCGCGGCCTGCGCGGCCCCAACGTGGCGATCCTGCGTGCCGACCAGGCATCCAAGGTCCTCGCGATGCATCGATGGATGGACGGCGGGCCCCATGACGACACGGTCATCGTCGCGAATTTCGCCCATCGACCGCTGGATGACGTGCCGATCGGGCTGCCGGCGCCGGGCCTGTGGAAGGTCCGGTTCAACTCGGATGCGTCGACCTATGCCCCGGACTTCGCAGGCCACGATGCGTTCGACCTCGAGGCCGATGGCCCGCCGCTCGACGGCTGCGACCAGAGCGGCCGCCTGTCCATCGGGCCGTACAGCGTCGTGGTGCTCTCCAGGGAGGGCTGACCGGGTCGGACCCATGCCCGTCAGCCGCAGGGCAGGAGCCCAGCCGTCGCCTTGGCCTCGAGGACGTGGAGCGCGGCGTCGTCGATGCGCCGGCGTAAGGCCCCGTCGTCGTCGGCGCGAGTCGCGAGCGCCTTCGCCATCGTGATCGCCGGTGCCAGCTGGTTCGAGATGATCATGTCGCCGCCCGCGGCGATGAAGTCGACCGCCCGAGTGCCTGCCGGGATCGCATCGACCGCTGTCGCCCCGAGGGCGTCCGAGATGACCACGCCTCCGAACCCAAGGTCGTGGCGGAGCATCCCGTCGATGACGGTCGGCGAGAACACGGCCAAGTGGTCGGGGTCGATCCGCTCATAGGTCGCGAGCGAGACCATCACGAACGGGACGCCGGCGTCGATCGCGGCCGCGAACGGCCCGATGTCCGGATCGTCGCGGGTCGTGACCGCATCGCTGACGTCGTCGGTGAAGTCGGTGTTGCCGCCCACTCGGCCAAGACCGGGGAAGTGCTTCACGCTTGTCGCGATCCCGGCGTCGCGCATGCCGGCGATGAACGCGGTGACGTGGCTCGACACGACCTCGGGTGTCCCGCCGTACTCGCGAAACAGCTTGCCGATCGGGGCATTGCGGGCCTCGGTCCCGGCCGGCACGACGTCGGCGACGGGAGCCAGGTCGAGATTCACCCCCGCCTCGCCCAGCTCCGAGCCCCATCTCTTCGCCATCCGGCGGAGCGCGGTGGGATCGATCTTGCCCTGATCCACCGCGAACGGGATCACACCGAATCCTGTCCCCGACAGACCCTGGATCAGACCGCCCTCCTGGTTGGCCGCCACGAAGAAGCCGACACCGCCCGTCGCCTCGGCGGTGGCCAGGGCCTGGACTGGATCCGTGATCGCGCGAACGCCGGCCACGCCGGCAGCGCTGTGCGTGGTGAACGCGACGGAACCGAAGTGGTACGTCGCGATGCCGTCGGTCTCCGCCACGTCGAGCAGGTCCTTCTTCAGGCCGATCATGAAGAGCTGACCGATCCGCTGTGGCTCGCTCATCGAGGCGAGCGTGCGAGCGGCGCAGGTCGGTTGGGCCGTGGGCGTCGCCGTGACGCTGGGGGCCGGTGTCATCGGGCGCGTCGCGGCAGGCGTCGGGCTCCCCGGCCCCGTCGACGGCGTCGTCGATGCCGCGCAGCCAGGACAGACCCAGGCAACGAGGGCGAAGGCCAGCACGAGCGTGACGCGGTGGCCGGTCGAAGGCATGCGCGGCATTATCGCCGCGCCTCGGCGAACCGGCCGCGACGGCTGACGCGGCGACAGAGCCGCGATCCACGAGGCCCGCGGGCGCGTATCGTGGGGTGATGGAGGCAGGACTCGCCCGGTCCGACGTTCGGAATGCCCGGTCGGCGCAGGGGCGCGCCACCGTCGGGCCGCTCGGCGTCCTCCTTGTGGCCCTGGCGGTCGTCGCGGCCGCGTGCTCCCCGTCGAACCCCGAGCCGTCGCCGAGCGCCCCGTCCACCGTCGCCAGCGCCGCCCCACCCCCCACAGCGTCCGCGGCAGCTGCCCCAAGCGCCGCGAGCACCCCGACCTCCACGTTCGCCCTGCCCGACCGACCCCTCGCCAGCACGGGCCAGATCGCTGTCGTCCGGGACGACGGGTCCCTCTGGCTCCTCGATGCCGACGGCCGGCCGACGATCCTGCAGAGCGGGGAGAACGGGACCTTCGGATTCCCGACCTGGTCGCCCGACGGGTCGCTCCTCGCGGCCGTCCAGACCAGCTTCACCGAGTCGACGATCCTCGTCTTCGACGTCGAGCAGGCGGCGTCCCTGCTACCCGTGAAGCCGCGCGTGATCTTCAGAAGCAAGACCATCGGGCCGTTCTACCTGTCCTGGACGCCGGACGGCAAGGACGTGTCGTTCCTGGCCAGCGATGCAGAATCCCTGAAGTTGTGGCTCGCGCCGGCCGATGGCAGCGCCCCGCTCGACGGGAGCGGCCCAAGGGCGGTCGTTCGCGCCGGGAACCCGTTCTACTTCGACTGGATCGACGCCGACCATCTGTTCGCCCACATCGGGACCGGCTCGGACGCGTTCCTTGGCGAGATCGGCCGCGATGGCGTCGCGATCGGGAAGGCGCTTCGCAGGCCCGGCGTGTTCCGGTCGGCGGATGTCAGTGCCGACGGGAAGTTCATCGGCTACGTGCGCGCGGGCACGACCGATGAGGACGCCGTCGTTGTCGCCGCGCGGGACGGTTCGCTGGAGCGGTCGATGCCGGTCTTCGGACTATCCGCGGTCGACTTCAGCCCGACCGATGACACGCTCGCGTCCATCGGACCCATCGAGGCGACGGCGACGTCTCCCGGGGTCCCCATCGGTCCGCTGCGGCTGATCGACGCCCGGAGCGGCGTCGTGCGGTCGCTGCTCGATGGCCCGGTCGTCAGCTTCGCCTGGTCGCCCGACGGGAAGACCATCGCCGCGATCGGCCTCGTTCGCGTCCCACGTGGCTCCGCCGTCTCGAGCGCGAGCCCGGATCCCTCGACGGCACCCACCGGAGACGTCGAGGTCCACATGTGGTTCGTCGACGTCGCGTCGGGCGACATCCTGTCTGAGCCAGAGGTGGTGCCGGCGGCCCGATACGTCCAGGGGTTGATGGAGTACTTCGACCAGTACGCACTCAGCCACCGTCTGTGGGCCCCCGACAGCTCGTCGATCCTGCTGCCGCAGAGCGACGCGACCGGTTCGACGCATGTCGACGTGTTCTTCCCTGATGGGACGTCGCCGATCGCGCTCGAGGGCGACATCGGGTTCTGGAGCCCGTAACCCGGCGGCCGGGTCATCCGGCCCCGCGGCGCTCCCCTCGCGCGGCGAGCTCCTGGAGCCTGACCTTCACGATCTTCGTGATCGTGTCGGTCGGGATGGGCTGGTCGGCCGGGAAGCGGAGCGTCCCCTTCCCCGCCAGGTACGGCGCCACCTCGTCGCCGAGGGCCTCGACGACCGCGTCACTCGCCGGGAACAGGCTGTAGTGATGCTTGTAGGCCGCGTACGACACGAGGAACTGACCACCATGGCTCCGCAGGGCGGGCATCTGGTAGGCGATCGTCTCGGTCGCATCGGGCGCGGCGGCCGTGACCGTCCGCCGAAGCTCAGCCAGGGCGGCGCGGCGATCCGCGGGGAGAGCGGCCAGATAGGCGTCCACGCTCGTCACCGAGGCCATTCGCGCTCCTTCGCCTGATCGAGGACTGACGACCATCTTCCCATGTCCCGAGGGGATGCCGGCCGAGAACCGCCGGCCCGACGCTCACGGCGGTCGTCGACGGTCGTCGTCACGCGCTGGAGCGAAGCGTGCGGATCACCGGTCCGTGCCACCATGGCGTCATGCCACTGACGGGTGACTACGCCCCGAGCACGGCCGGCTGGGCGCGCAAGCAGGCCGAGCGCTACGAGGCGACCGATGGCGCCGAGGCGCGTGACCTGCGTGGCCGGCCGGTGATCGTCCTGACATCGGTCGGGGCGAAGACCGGGAAGCTGCGCAAGACTGCCCTGATGCGCGTCGAGCACAAGGGCGACTACGCGGTCGTGGCGTCGATGGGCGGCGCCCCGAAGAATCCCGTCTGGTACCACAACCTCAAGGCCGACCCGCACGTCGAGCTCCAGGATGGGCCAACAAAGCGCGACTACCTCGCGCGCGAGGTCACCGGCGCCGAGAAGGCGACATGGTGGGCCCGCGCGGTCGAGGCGTGGCCGGACTACGCGACGTACCAGACCCGGACGACGCGCCAGATCCCGGTCTTCGTCCTCGAGCCGATCGAGCCATGACGTCCCACATGGATGCTGCGCCCGAGATCGAGTGAACGGACCGGCTGACGTCCTGGCGGCGTACGACCGGCTCGTCGCCACGAGGCCCGGAGCCGATCGCCGAGCCAGCCGCGCCACGCGGTCTTGAGGCGCTCGGCCGCCTCGGCGTCGGGGAGCTTCTCGGGCCAGACGGCGACGAGCGACTTGCCCGGGCCCTTCGGAACAAGCGTGAAGGCGATCCGCGAGCGAAAGGCTCGTCGGCCGCATTGACAGGATGCTGTCACGTCGCTACCATCGTGCTATGACAGGATGCTGTCACGCTGCAGGAGGATGACATGGATTGGAAGCTCGAGCTCATCGCCATCCCGGTGACCGATGTCGACCGTGCCAAGGCCTTCTACACCGACCAGGTCGGCTTCCACGCGGACCACGACCACCATGTCAGCGACACGCTCCGATTCGTCCAGATCACGCCTCCCGGATCCGCCTGCTCGATCGCATTCGGGACCGGGGTCTCGACGCAGGCGCCCGGCACGGCGCAGGGCCTGCAGGTCGTCGTCTCGGACGTCACTGCCGCCCGCGCCGAGCTCGTCTCGCACGGCGTCGAGGTCTCGGACGTCCAGGACTTCCCGTGGGGCAGGTTCGTCTTCTTCAGCGACCCCGACGGCAATGGCTGGGCGCTCCAGGAGATGCAGAAGCCGCCGGTCGGGGCCTGACGCGCCGAGGCTGGGTCGAGTCCCCTAGTCCGGAGCGACGGTCGCGACCCGCACGGGTTCACCGACACGATGCGATACTCGTGCCCGTGGTCAAGCCCGCCGAACCGGTCCCCGAGACCGCCCATTATGCGAGCGGCACGGTCAAGTTCACCGGCTTCTACCTGGACGGGGCGCTGCATGGTGCGTGGGTTTGGTACCGCACGGATGGCAACGTGATGCGGACCGGCCAGTTCGACCGCGGTCGTCAGGTCGGCATCTGGCGGACGTTCGACCGATCCGGCAAGATCGTGAAGGAGACCGACTTCTCGAAGGCGTCCTAGAGCAGGCTATGGCGGGCTAGTTCAGCCCCAGCGTCTTGCCGCTCGCGCTCGGCCGCCTCGAGGTCGACCCTCGCCCCGAGCCGGCGGAATTCATCGAGGGCAGCGTGCAGTTCGAGATCGGCGTCGTCCTCGTCGTCGAGCGCACGGAGCGCCCGCGAGAGGACCGCCCGTGCGCGTGCGACCCATGGCGCGCCGACCTCGCGCCAGCCCCGGATCCCGCCCGAAGCTCGTGCGCGGCCGCCATGGCGTCGCCCTCTGCCACGAGCACCCGGCCGGGCGCGACCTGGCGCCCCTTCGAGCGCCGGCGAGGGGTAGCCCTTGACGGTCTCCGCGAGCTCGTTGACGGCGGATCGCGCGCGCTCGGTCGTCCCCGGCGGCGATCGCGATCTCCACCTGCGCAGGCAGGAGACGCGCGCGGGCCCAGCGATCCCACGTCTCCTCGGCCACCGCCCCGTTGATGCGGCGGCCGCGGCCTTGGTCTTGCCCGCGGCGAGGCGCACGAGCGCGAGCGCGGGCTGTGGCGATCGACCCGGCAGCGCCTCGCCAGAGCCGACTCGGTGCCCTCGAAGTCCCCGCGGAGCCGGCGGAAGGCCGATCGCGTAGAACCGTCGGCCTCGGCGGGACGGCGTGAGGCGCCCAGATCGCCGGTCGCCCTTCGAGCTCCTGTTCGGCTCGTTCCGACGCGCCCCCGACGGCGCCACTCGGCTCGATGGATCCGGCCCACGCGGGGAATCCCGCAGGGACTGTCGGTCGCAGTAGCGCTCGGTCGCCTCGATCCACTCGCTGGCCCGCCGATAGTCCGTCATGTCGCGGCAGGCGCCGATCATGCGGCAGGCCGTGACCCCGGTCGTGAACGGCGAGAGCTCGCCGTGACCGCCGCATCGACGCCTGGCTCCAGAGGCGACCCGTTGCTGGTGCACCGACGCATCTAGCGCGCCGAGTCACTGCGCGTACGCTGGAGGTCCGCTGGGCCGCGACCGTGCCGATCTCGATGGCCCGTCGGCCTGGGTCGGGCGGCTCGAGTCGCCGGACGCGGCGGCCGACTCGCTCGGACGAGGGCGAGATACCCGTGGACATACGTCTCGCCGTCGGCGCCCACCAGCCGCTCCGCGCGGCGTCGCCAGGCCGACGAGATCGAGGGCTTGCCCGCATAGCCGAACGTCCGTGCGAGGTCGATGGCCAGGTACGCGGCGCGAAGGTCTTCGCCCTCGGTCTCGTACGCCTTGAACGCCCGTTCCTTGAGCTCGAGCTGGTCGGTGGCGCGCGCGACGAAGAAGGCGGCAAGCGCCAATGCCTCCAGGTCCGCGCCCTTGAGCTGGCCCTCCTGATCCGCCGCCGAGAGCTGGTCGAAGGCTTCCTGCCAGGCGTGACGGCCGAGGGCGTCACGCCCTGCCTGCACGGGATCGACGACCGGGGGCATGACCTCGCTCATGGCGGGCATTGTGCCACCGGCACGATGCGATACTCGTGCCCGTGGTCAAGCCTGCCGAACCGGTCCCCGAGACCCCCGCTACCCGAGCGGCACCGTCAAGTTCACCGGCTTCTACCTGGACGGGGCGCTCCATGGTGCGTGGGCGTGGTACCGCACGGATGGCACGTGATGCGGAACGGCAGTCGACCGCGGTCGTCGGTCGGCGTCTGGCGGAGGTTCGACCGATCCGGCAAGGTCGTGAAGGAGACGGACTTCTCGAAGGCGTCCTAGAGCAGGCTATGGCGGGCTAGTTCAGCCGCAGGCCTTGCCGAGGGTTGCGAGGGCCCGCGCCCAGCGCGGCGATGAGACCACAGGCGGCGACCGCCAGCGTGAGTGCGATGAAGCCCTCGATGCGGAGGCGGC
Source organism: uncultured Chloroflexia bacterium (assembly GCA_963767165.1). Lineage (GTDB taxonomy): Bacteria > Chloroflexota > Limnocylindria > Limnocylindrales > CSP1-4 > SPCO01. The sequence goes on from CAVYCV010000002.1 coordinate 50,078, forward strand.
GCTGGGTCCGACGTGCGCCCTGGCCTTCGAACGGCACGCCCAGGCTGCAAAGTGTCCGACCATCGGGTCCTCAATAGCGGCCGGCCGCGACGACGGGGCCCCAGTCCCCTGCGCGGGTGCCGTTGACCAGTCGGACCCGGGCAGCGATCCAAGGTCAACGAGGCGCCAGGTGCGATCAGGCGTACAGCAGGCCCGTGAAGTCCTTCGTGAGCGGGCCCGTCGGGCCGGGTGGCATCTCGATCATCATCACGTCGTCCGGCGCCTCGGCGATCCAGTCGGCGCGGTCCTGGTTGAGCATGACGACGTTGGCCCGTCGCAGGTGCGGCTCCGATCCGACGGTGTATCCGATCACCGCGTCCGTCATCGCCACCATGGACTTGCGGAGACGCAGGCTCGCGATCGGATCGCTGCCGGGCAGCGTGTGGACGTAGCCGAAGACCTCGTAGGGGCCGGCCTTGGCGATGACGGGGTGCTGACAGGTCCGCCTGCGTCGCGACGCGTTGCCCCTGGGGCCCGCTGCGTCGACGACGAAGACCTCGTCACGCATCAACAGCAGTTCGCGGATCGCGATCGCGTGTCCGTCCACCAGATCCTCGACGAGGGCGTCCGTCACCGCGAACTCGTCGATCTCGTTGAGGAGGTCGCTGACCCGTTCGCCGGCCAGCCGGATGCGGCCGGTCAGCACGGAATCCTCGGCGAAGGCGACGATTTCGACTTCGGGGATGGGGACGGGATGCACGAGCGGTTCGGGCGACGACTGGACCCCGAAACGATGCCCAGGGAGCGCCAGTCGCGATCGACCGCTCGTCCAGTTGATGACGGCTGTCGGGATGCCTGACATGGGGTGACCTCATGACCGGCGGACGAGCGGACCCTGTCTCGGGGCCGCTGGCTCCGCATAGGCATGAGTGCGCCATGTCTGCCGGCAGGCTAGGACTTGCCGGGACCTTTGGCCTAGCACCCATTAGTACCGTGCCCGAGGCGGCGTGACCGAGCGCCGCGGCGCATGCACACTTACGCCGCGAGGCGCACCGGACGGAGGCACGAGTCGATGGGTCGCGTGGTCGGGGTCGGCGTTGTCGGCATGGGCTGGATGGGCGAGGCCCACAGCCGCGCGTACGGCCTCGTCCGCGACCGTTTCGCCGACCGCGGGATCAGCGCCAGGCTCGTGGCCTGTGCCGACGCCGACAGCGGGCGTGCGAACGCCGCCCAGGCGCGCTTCGGCTTCGAGGGTGCGACCACCGACTGGCGGGACGTGGTCGACGACCCGGCGATCGAGGCCATCAGCATCACGGCCCCGAACGACACGCACCTCGCTGTCATCCGGGCCGCGCTCGAGCGCGGCAAGCACGTGCTGTGCGAGAAGCCTGTCGGGCGCAACCCGGAGGAGACGCTCGAGGCGGCGAGCCTCGCCCGCGCGGCAGGCGGGCGCATCACGTTCGTCGGCTACAACTACCGCTGGGCACCGGTCGTCCAGCACGCTGCGAACCTGATCGCAGCGGGCGCGCTCGGCCGCCTGACCCACTACCGCGGCCGGTTCCTCAACGGGTACGCGAGCGATCCCGACGGCGTGCTCTCGTGGCGGTTCCAGGCCGAGCAGGGGTACGGCACGTTGTCCGACCTGCTCTCCCACACGATCGACATGGCGCACCTCCTCGCCGGACCGATCGATGAACTCGTGGGCAGCCGCGACACGTTCATCGAGAGCCGTCCCCTGCCCCGGCCCGGCGGCACCCACTACGACACCGCGGGCCCGGACGACCCCCGGGGCCCGGTCACCAACGAGGACTATGTCGGCGCCCTCGTGAGGTTCCGCGACGGCGCGCGCGGCACGCTTGAAGCGTGTCGGGTCATCACCGGGTCGCAGTGCGACCTCGCGTTCGAGGTCCATGGCACGGACGGCGCGCTGGCCTGGTCCTTCGAGCGGATGAACGAGTTGCGCTACTTCCGGCGTGACGCCGCGTCACCGACGGAGACGGGCTGGACGATCGAGCTCAGTGGCCCGGCCCACCCGTTCCACCGCTCGTTCAACCCGGGCTGGGCCGTCGGCATCGGCTTCGACGATCTCAAGGTCATCGAGGCCGGCCAGTTCCTCGAGGCGGTTGTCTCGGGCGTCCAGGGCCCACCCAGCTTCGAGGACGCGGCGGCCGTAGCCCGGGTCCAGCAGGCGATCGCCGCGTCGTGGACCTCGCGCGGCTGGGAGACGGTCCGTCCGGTCGGCGCCTGAGCGCCTGGCCCGACGGTCCTCCCCCGTCGCCTACCTGGTGGTCGCGGCGGCGTCGGTCTCGGCCATCCTGGCCTTGACGAGCTTCGTCACGAGCGCGTCGGGCAGGACGGCGTCGGGCATGAACCGGATCGTGCCCTTCGAGGTGTCGTAGCCCGTCAGCTCGTCCTGGATCGCCTCCATCGCGGCGGGGCTCATGACATAGAACGAGCAGTGGCTTCGCGCGGCCCCATACGCAACGAGCGGGCGGTCGCGGTACCGGAACGCCGGCGCGCCGTAGCTCATGGCCTCGACGGCTTCGGGGGCCGCCGCCCGGATCTGCTGTCGCAAGGCCTCGAGCGCGTCGCGCATGTCGTCGGGGATGTTCGCGAGGTAGGCGTCGATCTCGGCGGTCATGCGACGGCCGGCTTTTCCTGCACGGTCCAGCCGTTCCCGTCGGGATCGCTGAAGAAGAAGAACGAGTTCCAGGGACCGCCCTTGCCCTCGACCCAGCCGCCGTCGAAATGGCGGATGGGCGTGACATCCACGCCGCGGCCCGCGAGCTCATCGCGTGCGGCATCGATGTCGCTCACGCAGAGCTGCATCCCCTGGAGCGAGCCCGGCACCGACTCGACGAGGCCCTTGCCGACCGTGATCGAGCACGCCGAGCCGGGTGGTGTCATCTGGACGACCCGGAACGCGTCGCCCGGCGCCTGGTCGACGTCCACGACGAAGCCGACCTGCTCGCTGTAGAAGCGCTTCGCACGATCGACGTCGGACACCGGCACCACGACGACTTCGAGCTTCCAATCCATGCGCTCTCTCCGTTCGATGTCACCGCCTCGTCGCCGGCGCTCGCGTGACAGCATGATGCCTCGCTCGCGACGATGCGCGCGCGCCGGCCACTCAGCGCTCGCCCGCTGGGAACGCGCTGGGCCTCGCACCCGGACCCGCGATCGGCCGGTAGCCGCGGAACCGCTCCACGACGAAGACCTTGGGGTACATCTCGCGCGACGACGCCGGCTCCGGGCCGTCCGCGAATTCGTAGATGTCCAGCATGAACTGCATCGGGTAGGCGGGCGACTGGCGGACGAGCGTGACCCGACGTTCGTCCACGTAGAACGCGACCGCCTCGGGTGTCCACACCGCCGCGTACCAGTGCGGCTCGCGGGCATCGATGGCGACGGGCTGCGCGGCGAACTCGTCCCTGATGGTCGCGTCGGCCCACGGGTGCACGCCCATGCCGACCCGGGCGAGGTCGGCGCCGACGTCCCGGCCGAAGATCTCGGCGATGCAGATCTCGGCCGATCGCTCGGGTCGGTCCTCGACGCCGATCATCCACAGCGCGACCATGTTCGCGGGGTCGTCGAGGGCTCGCGCCCGCATCTCGAACAGCCCGTACTGCGGGGTATAGAGGCTGACCGGCGGCTGAGCCTCGCGCACGACGAGCCCGTCCCGGAACTGCAGCTGCCCGAGCCGACTGCCGACGGGACCCGCGTGCCCTCCTGTCTGGAGCGAGGAGACGCGCAGGAAGCCGTCCCACTCGGGCGCCCACGGCGCCTGGTCGAGATCGATCCGAAGCTCCAGCCGGCCGCCGCCGACCGCGTACCGAGCCGCCGATGCCGCCCGTGAGCTCCAGTGCGGCAGGTAGTACGGGAACCAGAGCCGGCGGTCCAGCTCGGTCGACTCGAAGGCGTCCTCGACTTCGAGCTCGTAGCCGGTGCGATCCAGCGTCGGTCCCGGCTCGGCGACAGGTTCGTCGGCCATCTACCAGACGTCGCCCGGACGCCACTCGCAGCTGATCGACGCCGCCGGATCGAGGGGTGGCGTGGACGGCGTCCGCAGCACGAGGATGGAGCCGTCCTCGTCGGGCGTGCGACGTGTCCCCTCGGGCGTTCGCACGGATGCCGGCCCGGCCCAGGTCTGCCAGCCCAGGCGCTCGTAGAAGTGGTGACGACCCGTGCCCAGGGCTCCGAGCTCGAACCGCTCCCGGATGAACGTCGTCACGCGGGCCATCAGCCGCGACCCGAGGCCCGAGCCCTGCCGATCGGGCGCGACCGCGACAGCCTCGACATATCCCGTGCGAAACGGTCGCCCGCCGATGTGGATCTCGCGCTCGACGACCGACGCGTGACCGACGATCTCGCCGTCGAGATCGAGCACGAAGTGGGTCCCGCCCAGTGCGTGCAGCCAGTCGTCCTCGGAGAAATGCTCCTCCTCGTCCTCGGTCCCGAATGCCGCCTCGAGCATCGCGCGGATTGCCGTGACATCGACGGCCGGCAGCTCGGGCGTCAAGAGCTCGCGGAGGCGCGCCCGGTCCACGTCGACATCGACATCCCTGCCCACGGCAGGAGTCTAGCCGTGGACCTCGTCCTCGAGGTCGACGACCTTCGCCTCGACGTCGGTGTCGGTCAACGGGCTGACCGTGGGGATCGGGTCGTCCGAGTCATCGAGGTCGTCGTTGAGGACATCCGCGGGCAGGTCCTCGGCGCCCTCGACGGGATCGTCGGCGTCGCCGTCGGCATCGACCTCGCCATCGGTGTCGCCCGGCTCCTCGGCAGAGAGCGGGACGTCGATCGGGAGGGTCATGTCGATCCTCCGATCCGACGAAGGCCGCTCTCGTGGATCCACTCCGTCCCGGTCCGATTGCCATACCAGGTCCTGGACTTCGATCCGGGCGGACGGGCACCATCTTCGATGACCTGGTACGCGATGAACAGGGCGCCGTTCGGGACCCGGTCGACGACGTCGCGCGCCAGCATCCGGTCGGGGCGGCTCCGGATGTTGACCCGGTGGCCCTTCGGCGGGTCCGCCCGGACACGATCCGGGAACGGCTTCGTGCGCTTCGCGTGCTTGAAGAGCTTCACGTCGACGGTGGTCTTGACGAGGATCGGCTGCCCGGTCTCGGGCTCGACCCGCCGCCGCGGCACGAAGCCGGCGTAGAACCTCCCGGGCCCGAGCCTCGTGATCCTGTCCTTCCCGGTCTGCGGATCCACGGTCTTGAACGTGAGGCCGGCGGCGAACGCGAGGACCGTCGGCCACGGCCAGAGCTGCTTGCCTCGCGGACGTCCATTCTGGCCGTCGGCCATCGGGTCGTAGACCAGCGCCTCGATCGGCGCGCCATCGGGTCTTTCGCCGTGGACTTCGTTCACCCAGACGGCATGGTTTGCGGCCTTCTTCGTGACCTTCAGGCTGCCAGTCAGGGCCGCCGTGTTGCCCTGGAGCACGAATCCGCGCCCGTTCCGACACTGTCTGGCCACGCTGGCCGGCGAGATCGTGTTGCTCCCGGTCCGGACCGTGACCCGCACGCCGTAGTGTCGCTGCGCGACCTCGGCCACCTGGCTGAGGCTGAGGCCCTCGTCGGTGTCCCCGGTGTGCTTGCGGACCGCGCATCCCGAGGGCGGGTCGTCATCGCCGGTGTAGGCGTCGATCCCCATGGCCATGGCATACGCCGTACAGGACTTGAAGCCGAGCTCCTTCTTGTCGAGGACGCAGTTGGTCCTCGGCCCCTGCTTCTGGAACTTGGGGCGGGCCATGCAGGTCATCGTCCCGAAACGCTAGGGGCTGGGCGTCTCGGCCGCGTTGCGGACCCGGACACGGACGCCGGTCACGCCTCGCCAATGATGTTGCGGCGAAGGAAGGCGTTACGGAACGTGCCGTTCGGGTCAAGGCGCTCGACCTGGGCGACGAAGTCGGGCAACCGTGGGTAGGCGGACCGGATCACGTCCGGCGGCATCGTGAAGAGCTTGCCCCAGTGTGGACGGGGCTCGAATGGGGCGAGTGCGTCCTCGATGACCGGCAGGACCTCGCGGACGCTGTCCCAGTCCGGAAGCCATGTGAAGTGGGCCGCCACCGAGGCCCGTTCGAAGGCCGTGCTCATCCACAGGTCGTCGGCGGCGATGGTCCGCACCTCGGAGATCAGCAGCAGCGGGGCGATCCGGTCGCGGATCCGGTCCAGCGCGAGCAATGCCTCGGCCCCATGGCGACGGGGCATCAGGTACTCGGTCTGCAGCTCGGCTCCGGCGCTTGGCGTGTGGTCCATCCGGAAGTGGGGCATCCGCTCGTGCCACGGACCCGGGGCGCCCAGCTGGGGCGTCAGGGCGTCGGTCGGCATGTGTCGGACCGGGTGGATCGGGGCCGTGGCCCGGCTGGCGCCGAACACGTGCGACGGAGGCTCGAACCGGTCCCCGTCCGGGACACGTCGTTTGAGCCAGACCTGCTCGATCGTCGGGCCGCGCCAGGCCGTGAAGAGGCTGACGCTGTCCGCCAGGCCCGTGATCTCGTCGAGGTGGTCGACGGCCTCGCTGAGCGGCAGGTTCTCGTAGAGGTCCTGGCGCATCCGGAATGTCGGCTGGAGGTCCAGCGTCAGGGACGTCACCACGCCCAGACCGCCGAGGGCAACGACGACCCCATCGAAGACATCGGGGTCGCGCTCACGCGAGAACGACACGCTGTCGCCATCGGCAGTGACCAACTCGAGTGCGCGGACCGCGGTGGCGAGGTTCCCGCTCCGGTCGCCCGAACCGTGGGTCGCGGTCGCGCAGGCACCAGCGACCGAGATGTGCGGGAGTGAAGCGAGGTTGTCCAGTGCGAACCCCGCGGCGTCGAGCGGCCCGCACAACTCCCCGTAGCGAACGCCGCCATCCACGGTCACGGAGCCGGCGGCCCGGTCGAGCTCGAAGACCCGTGGCATGCGGGCGAGCGACACGAGATCGCCGGTGGTGTCGGCGATGTCGTTGAACGAGTGACGCGAGCCGAGCACGCGCAGGGACCGGGACGCCCGCACGACGTCGCGGAGCTCGTCGAGCGACGTCGGCTCGAACAGCCTGGCGGCGGCGTACGTGTGGTTGCCCGCCCAGTTCGTCAGCCGCACGCCCGGATCGCCCTGGATCTCCACACCGGGAGGGTAACGCTGGCTCATGGCCGACGTGACGTGGGCGGGGAATCATCCTCGCGGGCCGGGCAGGGCGGGCGCACGCTCTGGGGGGACACGCAGGCGGTGTTGCGAATCAGGCTGCCTCGCATTCGGGTGCGATCGACGGCCGGGGCCTGCGTGTCGAGGCCGTGCTGGATCGGAGGGCCCGCGCCAGGAACGATCGCCGAAACGAAAGGCAATGACCGTGCTGAGACGGCCGAGAGCGAGATGACCAGGGAGTCGGACGCGACGCGGATCGTCCGGTCATTCGTCGACCCGGTCGGCTGTTCCACGGCCGGCGCCGGTCCGGGATGACGACCCAGTCCTTCTCGCGCCGGAAGGCGCAGCTGGCGTTCGGGGCGGCGTTCGTCACGCTGCTGCTCGTCGCGATCGTGTCGTACCGCGGCATCTCCGTGTCGCGCGAGAGCGACGCGCTGGTACGGCACAGCCATGAGGTCCTCCAGAGCCTGGAGACACTGCTGTTCGCGAATGCAACCATCGAGTCGAACAGTCGCGGGTTCGTCGTGGGCGATGGCGTCGCCTCGTTCCTCGGGGCCTACGACACCGGGGTCGCGAACATCCACCGCACGCAGGAGACACTCCGGACCCTGACAGCTGACAACCCCGATCAGGTCAGCCGCGTCGAGGCGATCGATGTGCTCATTGCCCAGCGGGTCCAGTTCGCCGACCGGGTCGTCAGCCTGGCCAGCTCCGGCAACGACGTCGCGGCCGCGGCCGAGATCAAGGCCGGGCGGGGCCAGGACATCACGAGCCGATTCGAGAACGTGGTCCGGGCCATGGAGGAGGAAGAGCAACGTCTCCTCGTGATCCGCGACGCGGATGTCGCGCAGCAGGTCGGTCAGGCCACGACCGTGCTCATCCTCGGCACCCTGGTGGGCCTGCTGATCACGGCCGCAGGCTGCGCTCAGCGTGCAGCGCGACAGCGCGAGACGCGGTCGCGCCGAGGACGCGCTCCGGGACAACGAGGAACGCGATCTCAGCGGGGCCAACGAGTCCGGCGCGAAGTACCGCGGACTTCTGGAGGCCGCCCCCGACGCCATCGTCGTCGTGAACCAGGCCGGCGAGATCGTGCTGCTCAACGTCCAGGCCGAGAAGCAGTTCGGCTACCACCGCGACGAGCTCCTCGGGCAGCAGGTCACCAACATCATCCCGGAAGGTTTCGCGGAGCGGCTGATCGCCGATGACCTCCGCTCGGCCGAGGAAGCCCTCGCCCAGCAGATCGGGACCGGGATCGAGCTGACCGCGCTTCGCAAGGACGGCAGCGAGTTCCCGATCGAGCTGATGCTGTCCCCGCTCGAGAGCGCCGAGGGTCTCCTGGTGACCGCGGCCATCCGCGACATCAGCGTTCGGCGCGCGGCCGAACAGCATCTGATCCAGATGGAGGGCCGGTATCGCGGGCTGCTGGAGGCCGCGCCCGACGCGATGGTCGTGGTCAACCAGGCCGGCGACATCGTGCTGCTCAACGTGCAGGCCGAGAAACAGTTCGGGTATCCGCGGGACGAGCTCCTCGGCCAGGAGGTCACCAACATCATCCCCGAGGGCTTCGCCGAGCGGCTGATCGCCGACGACCTCCGCTCCGCGGAGGATGCCCTGGCCCAGCAGATCGGGACCGGCATCGAGTTGACCGCCCGACGGAGGGATGGCACCGAGTTCCCGATCGAGCTGATGCTGTCCCCGCTCGACAGCCCCGAGGGGATCCTCGTCACGGCCGCCATCCGCGACATCAGCGTCCGGAACGCTGCCGAGCAGCATCTCATCCAGATGGAGGGGCGCTACCGCGGGCTCCTGGAAGCGGCGCCAGACGCGATGGTGGTGGTCAACCAGGCCGGCGAGATCGTCCTGCTCAACGTGCAGGCCGAGAAGCAGTTCGGGTACCGCCGCGATGAGCTCCTTGGCCAGGAGGTCACGAACATCATCCCCGAGGGCTTCGCCGAGCGGCTGATCGCCGACGACCTCCGGTCCGCGGAGGATGCCCTGGCCCAGCAGATCGGGACGGGCATCGAGCTGACCGCAATGCGCAAGGACCGGACGGAGTTCCCGATCGAGCTCATGCTGTCGCCGCTCGAGAGCACCGAGGGCACGCTCGTCACCGCTGCGATCCGGGACATCAGCGTGCGCCGAGCCGCCGATCTCGAGCTCGCGCAGGCCGAGGGCCGCTACCGGGGCCTGCTCGAGGCGGCGCCAGACGCGATGGTGGTGGTGAACCAGGCCGGCGAGATCGTCCTGCTCAACGTCCAGGCCGAAAAGCAGTTCGGCTACTCGCGCGACGAGCTGGTCGGGCAGCAGGTCACCAACATCATCCCCGAAGGGTTCGCCGAGCGGCTGATCGCCGACGACCTCCGGTCCGCGGAGGATGCCCTGGCCCAGCAGATCGGGACGGGGATCGAGCTGACCGCGCTTCGCAAGGACCGGACCGAGTTCCCGATCGAGCTGATGCTCTCCCCGCTCGAGAGCACCGAGGGCATCCTCGTGACTGCCGCGATCCGCGACATCACGGTGCGGCGTCAGGCCGACGTGACCCTGCAGCAGAAGGTCGACGACCTCAACCGTTCCAACGAGGAGCTGGGGCAGTTCGCGTACATCGCATCGCACGACCTGCAGGAGCCGCTCCGGATGGTCGCGAGCTACACACAGCTTCTGTCCCGGCGCTACAAGGGCAAGCTCGACGCGGATGCCGATGAGTTCATCGACTATGCCGTCGACGGGGCCAGCCGGATGCAGCGGTTGATCCAGGACCTGCTGACCTACTCACGCGTCGGATCGCGGGGCGAGGAGCTCGTCGACACCTCGAGCGAGGACGCCCTCGAGCAGGCCCTCACGAACCTGCGCGTGGCAATCGATGACAGCGGGGCCCTCGTGACGCACGATCCCCTGCCCACCGTGCGGGCCGACGAGACGCAGCTCACGCAGCTCTTCCAGAACCTCATCGGCAATGCCATCAAGTACCAGAGCCCGGGCATCCCGAAGGTCCACGTCGGGGCGACCAAGAACGGGAGCCGCCACTGGCTGTTCTCGGTCAAGGACAACGGACTGGGCATCGATCCGGAGTACTTCGAACGGATCTTCCAGATGTTCCAGCGGCTGCACAAGCGCGAGGAGTTCGAGGGGACCGGCATCGGCCTCGCCATCTGCAAGAAGATCGTCGAGCGGCACGGCGGGACCATCTCCGTCGAATCGCAGCCAGGACAGGGATCCACCTTTCGCTTCGCGCTGGCCGGAGGCGAGAGGAAGCCATGATCGGAGAGAGCGACATGCCTATAGAGGTGCTGCTGGTCGAAGACAGTCCCGGCGACGTGCGGCTGACGCAGGAAGCCTTCAAGGAGGCGAATCGGGCGATCCATGTCCACATCGCGGCCGACGGCGTGGAGGCCATGGCCTTCCTGCGGCGGCAGGGCGAGCACGGCAGCGCGCCCAGACCCGATCTCATCCTGCTCGATCTCAACCTCCCGAGGATGGACGGGCGCGAGGTGCTCGCCACCATCAAGGAGGACGAGGACCTCAAGACGATCCCCACGGTCATCCTCACGACGTCCGATGCCGAGGCGGACATCCTCAAGAGCTATGAACTGCAGGCCAACGCCTACCTGAGTAAGCCCGTGCGACTGGACGACTTCGAGAGCCTGGTGAAGAGCATCAACGACTTCTGGCTGACGAAGGTCAAATTGCCCCAGCGACAAGGTGGTTGAGATGGACCGGAACGCACCGACGCGGGTGCTCCTCGTCGAGGACAACCCGGGAGACGCGCGCTTGCTCCGCGAGATCCTGAGCGAGCAGACCGCGCAGGCCATCGAGTTCGACCGGCCGGGCGCGAGCGACGCCATCGACCTCCACCACGCGGCCGACGGCGTCGACGCCATGGCCTTCCTGCAGCGCGAAGGCGCGTTCGCGGATGCGCCGCGGCCGGACCTCATCCTGCTCGACCTCAACCTGCCCCGGATGGACGGGCGGGAGGTCCTTGCGCGGATCAAGGAGGACGAGGACCTGCGAACCATCCCCACGGTCATCCTGACGACGTCGGATGCAGAGGCCGACATCCTCAGGAGCTATCAGCTCCAGGCGAATGCGTATCTCAACAAGCCCGTCCATCTGGGCGACTTCGAAAGCCTGGTCAAGAGCATCACCGACTTCTGGCTTCTGAAGGTCCAGTTGCCACACCAGCGGTAGCGCGGATGCCGACCGATGGAACGACGCGACTGCTCCTCGTCGAGGACAACGCCGGCGATGCGCGCCTGCTGCGCGAGATGCTCAAGGAGCCCGGATCGCACAAGACCGAGCTGACCCACGTCCCGGGGATGAGCGAGGCCGAGACATACCTCGCCTCGTCACCGGTCGACGTCATCCTGCTCGACCTCGGATTGATCGATGCGCAGGGACTCGATGCCGTCCGACGCGCCCACGAGGCGGCCCCACGCGTGCCCCTCGTCGTGCTGACCGGCATGGACGATGAACGACTCGCCTCCCAGGCGCTCAAGGAGGGCGCCGAGGACTACCTGATCAAGGGCCAGATCGAGACGCGCGGGCTGCTCCGCGCCATCCGCTACGCGATCGAGCGCAAGGGGATGGAGGAAGCGCTGTTCGTCGAGAAGGAGCGCGCCCAGGTCACGCTCAACAGCATCGGCGATGCCGTCATCAGCACCGACATCGCCGGCAGCATCACGTTCCTGAACCTCACCGCCCAGAACATGACGGGCTGGCCGATCGCCGAGGCCATCGGCCAGCCGATGTCGGTGGTGTTCCGCATCCTCGACGCCACGAGCCGCAAGACCATCCGGGACCCCATGGAGTTGGCGGTCGGGCGTGACCGCACCTTCCACCTGCCGCCCAACTGCCTCCTCGTCCGGCGGGATGGGACGGAGGTCCCCATCGAGGACTCGGTCGCGCCCATCCACGACCGCAACGGGCAGGCGACCGGCGCCGTCCTCGTGTTCCGCGACGTGAGCGCGGCCCGGGCGATGTCGCTCCAGATGACCCATTCGGCGCAGCACGACTTCCTGACCGGACTCCCGAACCGGATGCTCCTGAACGACCGGATCAGCCAGGCGATCGCGCTGGCCCCGCGCCACACGAACCAGGTCGCCGTCCTCTTCCTGGACCTCGACGGCTTCAAGCACATCAACGACTCGCTCGGGCATCCGATCGGCGACCTGCTGCTGCAATCGGTCGCCCGGCGCCTGGTCCTGTGCGTCCGCGGCTCGGACACCGTCAGCCGTCAGGGCGGCGATGAGTTCGTCGTGCTGCTCTCGGAGGCCGAACAGTGGGAGGACGCGGCGATCGTCGCGACGCGGATGCTCCACGCCGTCGCGGAGACGCACTCCATCGACCAGCGTGACCTCCATATCACGACGAGCATCGGCGTCAGCGTCTACCCCGACGACGGCCGCGATGCCGAGACCCTCATCAAGAACGCGGACACGGCGATGTACCAGGCCAAGGAGAACGGGAGGCAGAGCTTCCAGTTCTTCAAGCCGGCCATGAATGTCCGCGCCGTGGAGCGCCAGTCCATCGAGGAGAGCCTTCGACGCGCCCTCGAGCGCGACGAGTTCGTGATCCACTACCAGCCGAAGATCGATCTCCGGACGGGCACGATCACCGGTGCCGAGGCACTGATCCGCTGGACCCACCCCGAACGCGGCCTCGTCTCGCCGGCGCAGTTCATCCCGATCGCCGAGGACAGCGGCCTCATCCTCCCGATCGGGCGGTGGGTCCTGCGCGGCGCGTGCCTGCAGGCCCGCGGCTGGGTCGAGGCCGGGCTCCCCGCGATGACCATGGCGGTGAACGTGTCATCGATGGAGGTCCGGGCCAAGGACTTCACCCAAGGGGTCTTCGAGATCCTCGAGGACACCGGGCTGGACCCCCAGGTGCTCGAACTGGAGCTCACCGAGAGCGTCTTGATGCGACATGCCGATTCCGCGGCATCCATCCTCCAGGCACTGCGAGAACGCGGCGTCCACGTGGCGGTCGACGACTTCGGCACCGGGTACTCCAGCCTGAGCTACCTCCGGCGGTTCCCGATCGACGCCCTCAAGATCGACCAATCGTTCGTGAGCCAGATCTCCGCCGACGGGGGCGACACGAGCATCGTGACCGCGGTGATCAGCATGGCCCACAGCCTGAAGCTCCGCGTCATCGCGGAAGGCGTCGAGACCCTCGAGCAGTTGACGTTCCTCCAGGGTCTCGCGTGCGACGAGGCCCAGGGCTATTTCTTCAGCAGACCCGTGCCCGCCGCCCAGTTCGCGCGGCTCCTGCAGACCGGGATCACGGACCCCGCCGTGCTCGACCAGCTGCGCCGCCTGAGCGCCTGACCAAGCCGCGCGCGGTCGGATCGTCAGGCCAGCGAGTCGAGCACCTTGGCGAGCTCGGTCGCGCGGCTCAGGAACGGTGAGTGCCCGCCGCCCAGCTCGATGGCGTCCACGCCGAGGCGCTCGCGGGCCGCGACCCGGACCCAGTCGGGGTTGAGCGCCCGGTCCTCGCGACAGACGATCGAGGCGCGTTCGACGTCAGGCCAGGCCGTCAGGGGCGTGGTCTCGCTGAATACGCGGTACGACTGCGGGCGCAGACGCTGGGTCGCCCATCGGGCCGTGGCCGCCGGCACGTCGTGGTAGAAGAGCTCGGTCGCGGTGTTCGGGCCGATCATCCAGACATCGTCGCCGAGATCCGTCCATTCCGTGGCCAAGGGCGCCACGCGCCCGTCGAGCGGTTCGGCCGCTCGCTGATCGTTGGCGCTCAAGCCCGGCAGAGGCAGGAACGATGCCAGGAAGACGAGCCGACGGACCGGTCGGCTGGCTGCCACCAGGGGGATGATCAGCCCGGCCATGGAGTGCCCGACGAGGACCGGCTTGGTCTTGGGCCCGATCGCCCGGGAGACAGTCTCCGCATAGTCCCCGGCCCCGAGCGTCGGGTCCGAGATCGGCAGGTCCACGGTGATCACGCGATGGCCCAGCCGCTCGAGCTCGGGCCGCAGGAGGTCCCAGCACCAGGCCCCGTGATAGGAACCATGGACGAGGGCGATGTCCATCCGACTCCTTCCCGCTGCTGGGGTCCCCACAACGGCTTGTCTTCCCGGCCCAGCATAGCCCGACCTCCCCGACGGGATGACCCGTGCCCGCAGGATGGTCCGCGGCGGTCACGCCCAGGTTTGCGGTGGCGCTACTTCGGCGGCAGGCTCGCAGCCATCGCGGCACCGGCCTGCACCCACCGGGCCAGCTCCTGGGCGGATCGGACGCCATCGGGCGCGACGTACACCATGCCGCGCATCGGACGGTTCGCGAAGTCCATCGGGCGCACATGTGGCTCGGCCACGGCAACGTCATGGGCGTCCGGACCGACGCGCACCATCAGGTCATCGCGGATCACGCCGCAGGCCATGTTGCCCCCGACCATGAACGCGATCCCGCCGAACATCTTGCGCTCGGTCACCGCGTCCTGGCCGCGCAGCGCCTCGCGGATGCGCGCGGCGAGTGCCTCGTCGTAGGCCATCTCCTGACCCTCCGTCTGCCCTGGTCCGCGATCGTACCGCGTCGGGGGCCCGGCGGATCAGGCGACGAGTGCCTCCGAGAGCGGGATGACAGGTTCCGAGAGGTAGGCGGGCGCGACTTCGGCACCCTCGAGGGCATCGAGGAAGATCGCCGACCAGAGCATCGATTCCTCGCCGATCATGATCCACTTCGGGCTGACCCAGTTCTGGCCGCGGGCGTTCATGACCTCCCAGAAGGTCCCGTCGCGTTCGATCCACTCGACGTAGCGAGCGGTCTCGGACGTCGCGAGCTCCGGATCCACCGTCCGGAGGACCTGCAGGTACATCGCGCCGAGGCTGGTCCACACCGTGCTGCCCTGGTAGTCGGGCAGGACGTGGCGCGTCAGCCACACCTCGCGCTCGGGGCGGCGGCATGTCTCATAGCGCAGCGGATACGGGTCACAGAAGCCGTTGGCGTCGAGATAGGCGAGAGCCGCGGCGATGACGTCGGGGTCGCTGATGACGCCGGCATAGAAGGGCCAGACGTTGGCCTCGCCCGAGACCGTCTCGTCGCCGAGTGCGTCGCGGAAGTGGTCGTCGACCCAGAAGTGCTCGAAGAGCAGTCGGCCGTAGTCGCCCTGGAAGTGGCGCTCGAAGGGCGAGGCGAACCAGCCGGTCTCCTCGATCGTCTTCGCGAGCAGCGCGACCATCGTGTTGCCATACGCATTCGAGCGGTTGACGACCGTGTCCCGATGAGCGCTGAACTTGCGATCCGAGCGGACGAGCCCGGTCGACGGGTCGATGACCATCTCGTAGAAGTGTGCGATCTCGGCCTGGAGCCACGGGCGGTGACGCTCCACCAGGTCGTCGGCGTCCGCGGCACGCAGCGCGGCCATGAACAGCGGCAGGGAGTCGACGCCGTATTCGTAGACGTCGCCCGGTCGGTCGAAGTAGTGGATGGTCGTCGTGATGTGGCGGCGCCGCCTGCACCAGATGTCGAGTGCGTATGCCAGCGACGTGCGCACTCGCTCACCGTGACCGAGCCGAACGAGCGACGGGGCCGAGAACGAGAGATCGCGTGTCCAGAACATGTCGAAGTGCCCGGGGCTCGCGGTGAAGGTCCGGCCGTTCCAGCAGGCCTCGATGCAGGCCCGGACGATCGCGGCCGCACCGCCCTCGTGGCGCGTGTGACCCCGAAGCTGCCGACGGAACCGGATGCCGGCGTTGTGGACATACTCGGCCAGGACGGCCGGTGCGATCCAGGGAGCAAGGGCCACGCGACGACTCCAGGGTGTGGTTCGGGATGGCTTCCCGACGCGCCCGGGGTCTGTGGCCGGACTGTGACTCAGGGTGAGCCACGAAGCGCTGACGCTCGACCCCTCGATGGTACCAGCCGGGGCGCCGGATCAGCCGTGGAAGGCTTCCAGTGCCTCGCGTTCGCGCTCCACCGCCGCCGCGTCACGGGGCGTCAGTGGCTCGAAGGGATCGAGCACGACACGCCCGTCGCGCAGGGACCAGGCGCCCACGACACGCCCGTCGACGACGTAGGTCCCGAACGAGAAGGGGGTCCTGGAACTGAAGATGCGCGGGCGGTGGGCCTCAGGGAGGATCCCGGTCCGGCGGGCGTGGACAAGCAGCACGGCGTCCCAGTGGGGCAGGAACCGGACGGGCGCCGGCACGTCGGGATCGGGGAGCGTCGCACTCTCCAGGTCGATCAGCGGCCGGCCATCCTCGTCGCGATAGGCCACCAGGGCCAGGCCCTCCCCTCCCCGTCTCGCCTGCGCGACCGAGATCCCGGCCCAGGCGGCGATGTCCCGCCACGGGGCGGGCCCGAACGCGCGCAGGTAGGCTCGGACGAGGTGGGCGAGCCCGTCGTCCACCGTGGCGTCGCACGGACCCACCCATGACTCCGCGAGCGCCAGCCGGTCGGCCCGCCGTCGCTCCCACGTCCCCGATGGCGGCACCCGCACGAGGTCCACCCACAGCCCGAGATTCCCGACGAAGCCCGCCCCGAGCTCGCCGAGCTCCTTCACGGTCTTCGGGCCATCGGCGAGCGCGACGCGCATCCGATCGGCGTCGGCGAGCATGTCCGCCTCGCTCCTCGCGTCTGCTCGGACCCGGACCGCCCATTCGCGGCGCGCACGGCGGACACCCATCGCATAGGGCCAGAACTCGCGCCGCGAGACCATGTGGATGGTGGTGCGCATCAGCGAGGCCTGGATGACGCTCCGGTCCTCGAGGGCGGCGGTGAGCGCACCGCGCTCGAACCCGGCCAGGCGGGTCCACAGCCCGACGTAGCCCGACGGCGCATATTGGGTCTGGAGGCCGCCCACCTGCTCGACGGCGATCGGGATCGGCACCGACGCCCGTTCCAGCAGGAGCTGGCGCTCCAGAAGCGCGCGGTTCAGCCCTCGCTTGGTGATGACCCGGTCGGTCACGACCCCGGGTCGAACGGCGGCCGCATCCCGGCTAGCCTACCCGGGCGGGATGTTCAGGTTGAACCGGAAGACGTTCTGGGGGTCGTACCGCCGCTTGACCGCTGCGAGCCGCTGGAAGCGCTTGGATCCGTAGGCGGCGCGGACCCGCTCGGGCGTCTCGTCCACCGGCGCATAGTTCGCATACCCGGCCCCCGACAGGGACGACGGTCGCAACCCGTCGGCGAGACCGCGGGCCCAGGCGATCTGGGCGGCGTCGTCCGCGGGGTCCTCCCAGATGGCGATGCCGCTCACATTCCAGCGGGCCTCACGCTGGCCGAACACGGCACCATCGACTGGCTCGTGGCGGGCGGCGCCGTTCATCGTCTCCAGGAGGACGAACGACACCGAGCCGGGTCGTTCGTCCATCGCCGCGACCACGGCGCGGATCGCCGGCTCATCCAGGTCGCGCAGGAAGTGACCCTTCCAGTAGTGGCGCAGGCCGAACGGGAGTTGCCCGGCCATCGCCTGGACCTCGAGATAGGTCATCGACTTGACCTCGTCGCCGATCAACGGCAGCGAGCGCAGCGGCCGGATCGCCACATCGCCGTCCTCTGGCGTGCCCTGGTAGACGACCGTGATCCCGAACGTGACCGGCGTCGGCCGACCCTCCGCGGCTGCTTCCTCGTCGAGGAAGCCGGGGCCGCCGGCGAAGATCACGAGCTCGTCGGGCATGTCGTGGGCGAAGTCGGCGAGTGCCCGCATCGCCACGTCGGCCGCGGCGATCGGCACCGAGAGCCAGCCCGCATACATCGGGCCGATGGGTCGAAGCGCGAAGTCGAACCGGGTCACGACGCCGAAGTTGCCGCCGCCGCCGCGGAGCGCCCACAGCAGCTCCGGATCGCCGTCCGGACCCGCGATGACCACGGAACCGTCGGCGGTGACGACCTCGGCGCGAACGAGGTGGTCGCAGGTCAGCCCGCCGGTCCCCATCAGGAAGCCGAGTCCGCCGCCGAGCGTCAGCCCGCCGACACCGGTGTCACCGAACGTGCCGCCGGTCATCGCCAACCCGTGCGCGGTCGTGGCCTTGTCGACGTCGACCCAGAGCGCGCCGCCACCGACCGAGACCAGGCGCTTTGCGGGATCCACGACGACCTCGCGGCACTGGCGCAGGTCGATCACGAGCGACCCATCGGCGACGGCGTGGCCGGCGACGTTATGCCCGCCGCCGCGGACCGCGATCGGCAGGCCCGCGTCGCGCGCCCATCGGACCGCGGTGGCCACTTCGTCGGCGGAGCGAGGCCGAACGATCGCGACGGGTCGACGGTCGATGGTCGCGTTGAAGATCGAGCGCGCTTCGTCGAACGCCTCGTCGGCGTCCAGGATGACCTCGCACGCAAGCGCGCTCCGCAGCGCGTCTGGGCGCAGCTCGGTCGTCATCAGGTCCCTCCCATCCGTGGAGGCTCGAGCATCGACGGCCGGCTCGCCGAAGTCAACACAGCTCGCGACATCGCCTCTAGGCGGGCAGCGGGTGCCGCCGCCCGACCAGCAGCAACGAGCCCGCCGCCGCGAGACCGAGCAGGGCGGCCCCGAACATCGCGACCGTGAGCCCGACGGTGACCGAGAGGAAGCCCATCACCGGCGGGTAGATGATCGATCCGACGACGGCCGAACCGGTCAGCAACCCGCTCACCGCCGATGTCCGGTCCGGATACCGATCGCCGCCGATCACGATGATCATCGGGAAGACGGGACCGGTCGCGACGCCCGCCAGGGCGAACAGGGCGATCGACCCCGGCAGCGATGGCACGAGGATCGCCGCCACGAGAGCCACGGACATCACAGCCGATGATGTCGCCGCGAACAGGACGTGGTCGAACCGGTCGGCGAAACGGGCCGCAAGGAGACGTCCCAGCGCGATCCCGGCCCAGTACAGCGACAGGGCCGTCGTGGCCGTCGTGAGTGGCGCGGGCTCGAGGAAACGGACCAGCCAGTTCGAGACGCCCACTTCGGCCGCGACGTAACAGCAGATCGCGACAGCGAGGAGGATCAGGGGCAGGGCGAGGCGGTCACCCGTCCGCTGGAGCGCAGTGCGCTCATCGGCGGGGTCGCGCGCCTGGGTGGCCGTGCGGCCATCTGGCATGGGCACCGTGACGAACAGCCCGGCGACGACCAGGGCCGCCACGCCGGTCCCGGCGACGATCGCGGGCCATGCCACGCCGCCTTCGACCAGGCGACCGACGGCCAGCGGCGCGCTCAGCGCCCCCACGCTGAAGCACAGGTGCAGGATGTTGAGGGCGCGGCCCCGGCCGGATCGATAGAGATCGAGGACGAGCCCGTTGCCGCCCCCGTCGAGAGCACCGGCGCCGAGGCCCGCCGGCAGGGCGGCCAGGAGGAACAGCTCCCACGACGGCGCGAGGCCGAACGCGACGAACCCGACCCCGTGCAGGCCGGCGGCGACCGAGAGCACCGTCCGGCGCCCGAGGCGCTCGGTGAACAGGCCGCCGCCGAACGAGCCGAGCGCGTAGACCGACGCGTAGACGAAGTACAACACGCCGATCCCAGCGTCGGACTGGTCGAAGCCGTCCTTGACCGACCGGATCAACGAGGGGATGAGCAGCCCGCTCCAGCCGATGAGCACGAAGGAGAGGCAGCCGACGATGCCGGCGGCGGCCGGCCACGACCGTGGGTTCGGGGTCACCCGCGGATGCTATCGGGTCACGGCGCTCGCCGGAGGTCGCGAGCCGTCGGCGAGCTCAGCTCCCGAACTGGTAGTCGAGCTCGTAGGTCCCGCTCCGGCCACCCGGCGCGACCATCGACCCGGACCCCTCGATGCCGACGAGCTCCCCGGTCCCCGAGCCGCGGATGACGGTCCAGGCGATCTGCGAGGCCGAGCCGTCGTGGTCGCCCTCCGCCGCGATGACGAACGAGCCACGACGCCCGCCCAGCGACCCCGTGATCCGCTGCAGGCCGACGAAATGCGCCGTCTTGTCGCCCCGGTACAGCATCAGCCAATGGATGGAGCCATCGCCCTCGATGTCGCCGCTGAAGGTCTGGTCGCCCGACGCGTGGCTCCGCTTGATCCCGTCACCGATGTCGTCGATCGGGTCTTCTCCGCCGGTGAGCACCTCGAAGGTGCCGCTGGCCCTGGTCATGGTGCCCTCCCGTCGCGTGTGAAGCCGATAGTGCGCCCGATGGCGTGAACCCACAGGGCGCGTGCGGCCTCCGCCACCGTGTAGCCTTGGTGACGACATGGGCACGAAGCTCGCCCGGCGTCCCGTGGATGTCTGGCTGACGACGATCTCCAACAAGAACGGCTGATCCGCCCCTTCCTGATCAAGCGTCGGAGGAAGGGGCGGGATGGACGCGTGCCGCAAGCGCAGGCCAGAGACGCCTGCCTGTCACGCGTCGCCTCGCCGGTCGTGCGAAGGAGAACGGTCATGCCGATGCCGCACCGAACGTTCGCCCAGGTGGCGAAGCGGCGACTGGTTGGCAAGGAGGGCAAGGAGCGGATCCGCGAGGTCCGGACCCTCCTTGGGGAACTGCCCGACTACCGGAACGGTCCCTACGCGGACCTGCGCAAGTGGCTGCTGGCCGAGATCGAGGACACGCGCGTCCGCTCGAACGCCGTGCACCGCGATTCCATCTCGGTCCGGCGCGAAGGCGCCGCGCAGATCGCCCTCGTCGGGCCGCCGAACGTCGGCAAGTCGTCGTTGCTCCAGGCGCTGTCCGAGATCCAGATCAAGACCGGCGACTACCCGTTCACGACGCTCCGTCCCGTTCCGGCCCTCACCCGGATCGGCGGCGTCCTGGTCCAGCTCGTCGAGATCCCCGGCCTGATCGGGGGAGCGTCCGAGGACCGTGGGGGCGGCCGCGCGCTGCTGGGGGTCCTGCGCTCGGTCGACGCGATCGTCTACTGCGCGCGGGCCGACGGCGACCCGCTGGAGCTGGAGGTCGTTCGGGCCGAGATCGCCGCGTCCGGCATCGAGAAGCCGGCCGTGCTGGCCGCGACGCGGGCCGATGAGGCCGGTGCGGGCGACCTGGACCAGTTGGCGGCCACCTTCCCGGACCTGAGCGTCGTGGCGGTCTCCGTGCTCGACGAGGCGTCCCTCGAGGCGTTCCGCACAGCCGTCTGGGCCCTGACCGGCCTGGTCCGTGTGCGGCTCCAGAAGGACGGCTCCATCGACGCCGAGCCGCTCGCGCTCGAGCCCGGCTCGACCGTGGCCGACGTCGCAGACCGGGTCCACCACGATCTCGGCGCCACGTTCAGCGGTGCCAGGGTGTGGGGCGCGTCCGCGCGCTTCGACGGGCAGCGCGTGGGACGCGACCACGCGGTCCACGACGGCGATGTGGTGGAGATCCTGGCCTGATTGACCGCTGTCGGCCGGCAGGGCCCTCTCAGGCCGTTCTCAGAGGCTTTGCAGGAAGCCGCCTGTAGGCTGCGGCCATGAACCGGACTTGCCGAAGGAGCCTCCGATGACCCTCGCCCTCCCGCCCGACCCCGACCCCGACCACGAGCTCGAGGAACACGACCGGGGTCTCGTCTACGACCTGTCCACGCTCGACCGCCGCCGGATGCTCAAGCTCCTCGGGTTCGGTGGCTTCAGCGCGGGCATGTTCGTCATCGCCGGCTGCGGGCGGTCAGGCGCATCGGGATCGGCGGCGGCTGCCTCGGCCGCGTCGGGCGCCGTCGGGGCGAGTTGCGCGGTCATCCCCGAGGAGACCGCCGGCCCGTTCCCGGGCGACGGTTCCAACGGCCCGGACGTCCTCGCCCAGAGCGGCGTCGTCCGGAGCGACATCCGGCCGAGCTTCGGGTCGTCGACGACGGTCGCCCAGGGCATCCCGCTGACGATCGAGCTGACGATCCAGGACGGCGCCGATTGCGCCCCCCTGGCGGGCGCGGCGGTCTACGTCTGGCACTGCGACCGCGATGGCGGCTACTCGATCTATTCGGCGGCCGTCGCCAACGAGAATTACCTGCGGGGCGTCCAGGAGGCGGATAACAACGGAGTCGTCACGTTCACCAGCATCTTCCCGGCCTGCTACTCGGGTCGCTGGCCGCACATCCACTTCGAGGTGTATCCAAGCCTGGACATGGCGACCGACGAGCGCAACAAGATCGCGACCTCCCAGGTCGCGCTGCCCAAGGACGCCTGCGACCTCGTGTTCGCGACCGCAGGCTACGAGCAGAGCGTGGCCAACTTGACCCAGGTCTCGCTCCAGTCCGATAACGTGTTCGGCGATGACGGCGGTGTGCGTCAGCTCGGCACGATCGCCGGTTCCGTCGCCGAAGGGATGCACGTGGCCCTCGTCGTGCCGGTCACCGCCTGAGGTCAGGGTCCCGGCCGATGACGTCTGGATGGTGGTCCCATCCTCGACGGCGCACCTACGATCGTCGGGTATGGATCTCCATCGCTGGTCTTCATTCGCGCTCGCGCTCGCTTGTGTCACCAGCACCGGGCTGACCCAGCGGGCGCAGGCCCCCGAGGACACGCCCCTGCCCCTCGCCGGGATCGTCATCGCCCTCGACCCGGGCCACAACGGCGGGAACGCCTCGCACCCGGGCGCGATCCGCAGGCAGGTGTTCATCGGCAACGGCCGGAAAGCGTGCAACACGGTCGGCACGACGACGCGGTCCCGCTACGCAGAGCATCGCTTCACCTTCAACGTCGCCAAGCGGGTCAAGTCCCGCCTCGAGGCCCTCGGGGCCACGGTCTACCTCACCCGCACGACCGACACGGGCGTCGGGCCGTGCGTCAACGTCCGTGGCCGGTTCGGACGGAAGGTCCACGCGCGACTGCTCGTCAGCATCCACGCCGACGGGTCGGGTGCCTCGCATCGCGGCTTCGTCGTGATGAAGCCAGGGCGCGTACCTGGCTACACGGACGACATCCTCGCCTCGTCGTCGGCGCTCGCGCTGGCCATGCGGACCGGGCTGGTCGGATCCGGGCTCAAGATCGCCAACTACTACGCCACGAGCGGCATCAAGCGTCGGACGGATCTCGGCACCCTCAACATGTCGGACGTGCCGGCGGTCATGGTCGAGCTCGGGAACATGAAGAACGCCTCCGATGCGAAACGGATGACGACCACGACCGGCCGGGCGCAGTACGCGCGGGGTCTCGTGGCCGGGATCCGCGCCTATCTGGGGCGGTGATGGCGCCGCGCGCCGCGGCCGACGCCCCTAGAAGAACGTCGAGCACCACGGTTCGTCGGCCGCGCGCAGGAGCCGCTCCGCTTGCGCGAGCGCGCCCGCGCGGTGCTCGTCGAAGCCGGTCGCGATGACGGCGTCCGACAATCGCGTGCCGCCGAGATACGCCGCGCCGAGGGCGCCCACGTCGACCGTCAGGTCCGGGGACCGCTCCGTCGCCCGGCACGTGGCACCATCGGCCGTCGCATCGAGGTGCAGGCGGGTCCGTCCGCCGGACGCCTCACGGTCGACGACCTCGAGGACCAGGCTCCCCTCGCCCGCGTACGTCCGGGCCTCGAGGGCGCGTGGGACGTCCAACATCCGGACCCACATGCCGTCGCCGAGCTCCGACACGCGCACATCGCGGGCATTGACCAGGAACCACGGCAGCCGCTCGCTCGGACTCCGCCGTTCGGCCGTGACCGTCGCGACCCAGTCGGTCTCGGCCAGGAACCGCCAGAGCGTCACGTACGCCTCGTCGTTGAGCGCATGCAGCTCGTCGACCTTGACGGTGTTCCGCGGCTGGCCCTGCTCCCACTTGTCCTCGCCGCGGCTGTATCGGACGTAGCCGTCCACGCCGCCCGAGGCGTCGCGTCGAAGCGCCAGGAAGCCCTTCCAGACGTCGCCCCAGACGCTCGGCTTCCCGAGGTCGAAGTCCCACCTGTATGGGCGTCGCTGCATCTCGCCGGGCGATCGCTTGCGGATGACCTCGAATACCGCCTTGACGGCCTCGCGGGCGTTCTCGTCCGGCGTGGCGATCTCGACGCTGCCGCCCGATGGCGCCAGGAACGTCGCACGCGCGTCGAGCGTCCACGTCGCCTCCCGACATCCGGGCCCGTAGCCGAACCGGCCGTAGATCGGGTATTCGGCGGCGTAGAGAAGGCTGAGCGGCTCGCCGCGCTCGCGTGCGGCCCCGTGCTCGGCCGCCACCATCGAGCGCATGATCCCCCGTCGTCGATGGGTCGGCAGCACGGTGACCGCCGAGACGGCCGCGGCCGGCAGCTGGGCCCCACCGGGCACCGTGAGCTCGCTCGACCACGATCGGAACGTGCCACAGATCCGGGTCCCGTCGAACGCTGCCCAGGTCCGCTCGAGGTCCCACAACGGCCGGAGCTCCTCGGCCACCTTGGCGACGTCCGGGCGCTCGAGGAAGCCGGTCGACAGCGCGTCGACGTAGGCCGGCAGCTCGTCGTCGCGGACGCGACGGATCTCGGGGATCACCGCCCGACGATAGCATCCGGCGGGTGGGCGGGCTCGGCAGCCGTCAACGCTCTCCGATGGTCGCCACGGCGTCGCGTTCCAGGGCGCTGATCAGTCGCTCGCCACGCGTCAGGCGCGCCACGCGCGCGCCTTCGCGCACGAGTGCGGCGACCTGCGGCACCACGATGACGTCGCCCGGTCGGAACGTCAGCCAGCGCACCTGCTTCGTCACGCCCGCGCCCTGCAGGACACTCTCGTCGTCGCGCATGAAGACGCCGTACTGGAAGCCGATATGGACGTGCTTCGGTTCCGGGGCGACGTAGCAGCAGAAGACCGTCCGGCGTGGCGCCACCACGAGGTCGTACGCGACGAGTCGCCAGCCGATCCGGACGCGTTCGATGGCATCGGGCAGCTCGTCGCGCACGATCGAGCGGAGCTCGTCGGCGATGCGCCGCATCGGCTCCGGATAGTCGGCGAGCAGCGCCTCGGGCGGGATCGTCTCCATCGTGGCCATCATCACGTGTCGGTGAGTCGAGAGGCGTCAACATCGGCCCGGCCGCGTTCGACGATCTCGAGGATGAACCGTGGCAGCGCGAAGCTCGCGACGTGGACCTCCGGCGTGTAGTAGCGGGTCTCGAGGCCGGCGACCGCGAACCGCCTCTCGAGGATCGTCGGCGGGACGCGGCGCAAGGAGGGATCGTCGGTCCCCCAACCGAAAGCCATGAATCCGCCGACGTAGGTCGGGACGGCGGCGAGGTAGCACGTCGCGTCGGCGAACAGCCCTGTGAACGCACGGATCGTGGCCTCGAGCTCATCGGGCTGGAAGAACGGGACGCCGTTCTGCGTGACGATCACCCCACCAGGCCGGAGGAGCCGGCGGCAGTCCGCGTAGAAGCGCGGGGTGAAGAGCGCCTCGCCGGGGCCGATGGGGTCGGTCGAGTCGACCACGATGAGGTCGAAGCGCCGCTCGCTGGCCGCGACGAAGTCCTTGCCGTCGCCGATGACGATCTCGAGCCGTGGGTCGTCGAAGGCGCCGTTCGAGAGCCCGGGCAGATGCGCGCGCGCGAGGTCGATGACGCCACGGTCGAGCTCGGCCATCGTCACGTGCTCGATGTCGGCGTGCTTGCAGATCTCCTCGATCATCCCGCCGTCGCCGCCGCCGACCACCAGGACGTCGCGGACGGCACCGTGCGCAAGGATCGGCACGTGGCTGAGCATCTCGTGATAGACGTACTCGTCGGCGGTGGTCAGCTGCGTGACGCCGTCGAGCATGACGAGTGTCCCGAACGCGACCGTCTCCGCGATCACGAGGCGCTGATGCTCGGTCCGGCTGTCGAACAGCACCCGACGGACCTGGATCGACGTCCGGAGGCCCTCGTGGAGCGTCTCGACGTACCAGGTCCCGTCGCTCTCAGGGGCGGCGTCGGGGTCGGGCATGGCCGTCCAGTCTATGGGCTCCATACTTGGCCCGTGGCTCCCGCCGAGAAGACCGACCACGAACACGTGCGCCCCGCGACGCCCGCCGAATCGGCCGACGTCCGCGCGATGCACCTCGCGAACCAGGCTGCGTGGGACCAGGCCGCGGAGCGATACGAGGGCTGGCTGACAGAGGCCATCGAGCTCATCCGTGGCGGCGGCTCGAACCTGTTCGACGCCGAGATCGCCCTCATCGGGGACCTGCACGGCCGCTGTGCCCGCGCGATCCACCTGCAATGCGCCGGTGGCCGGGACACGCTCTCGCTCTGGAACCTGGGCGCCGACGAGGTCGTCGGCATCGACTTCAGCCCGCGCATGCTCGACCTCGCCGCCCGCCTGACCGAGGCGACCGGCGCGCCGGCCCGATGGGTCCAGTCCGATGTGCTCAGCACGCCCCACGAGCTCGATGGGACCGCCGACCTCCTCTACACCGGCCGCGGGTCGCTCATCTGGCTCCAGGACCTCGACGCATGGGCGGCCGTCGTCACGCGCCTCCTCTCACCGTCCGGCCGATTCGTGCTGTTCGAGGGTCATCCTGCGGAATGGCTCTTCGACGTCGACGACGACGGCCACTGGATCGCGACCGACTACGACTACTTCGGCGGCCCAGAGGCCTCGAAGGGCTGGGCTCCCGAGTACATCGACCACCTCTCGCTCGATGAGGCCGAGCAGAGCTGGAAGTTCGCCCGGTCGTGGACGCTGGGCGAGGTCATCACGGCGCTCCTGGGGGCGGGCCTGCGGCTTGAACGGGTCACGGAGCACCCGATCGACTGGTGGGGCGGTCATGCGGACGTGCGTGCCGACGAGCGCGGCAGGATCCCGCTCTCGTTCTCGGTCGTCGCGCGAAGCTCGGACCGCGACTGAGGGCGTGGCCCGGCTCGCTCAGAAGTCGCGACGGCCGGTGAACGAGGCCTCGACGAAGGGACGGCTCCGCTCGTAGATCGCGATCCGGTGGCCGCTGGCCGAGCGGAACGAGCAGCAAGGCCCGGTCGGGATCTCGAGGGTCCGCTCGCGCTGCCAGCCACGGGCCTCGAGCGTCGCGATGGCCGAATCGAGGCTCGCGACGCGGTACACGAGGACCGGCCGCTCGCCGTCGAGGTGCTCCGCGAGGATGATCCGCGGCGGTTCCGCGGTCAGGGCGACCATCGCGACCCGGGTCCCCATCTCGTCGATCGCGAAGACGAGCTCCCCGCCGAGGACGTCGGTCAGGAACGCGACGTCGGCGGCTGCGTCCCGGGTGGGCGTGTAGATGTAGTCGAGCTGCTCGAAGGGCATCGAGGCGCCATCCGACCGTCGGCCCTCAGTCGGAGTCGTCGTCCTGTTCCTCGTCAGTGTCGAACAGGGCGTCCGAATCGTCGTCGAAGAGCACGACGTCCTGCTCGGTCGCCTCGACGAAGCTGCTGTCGAGTGACTTCTCGGTCTCCCCGACGTATTTGGAGACGACCCGAGAGAGACCGACCCGGGACAGGACGGCCGCAACGGCTGCGACGGTTCCGGCGATCAGCACGACGCGCGTGGGGCGGTTCATCGCGACCATGATGCGCCGCCACCGTCGTGCGCGCTGGCGGGACGAAGTCGCACGTAAGTGGGTGATGAGCGCCGCCCGATAGGGTCAGCGTCGTCGAGCCCCGGATGTCCCGCCCATCGTCCCGTTCGGCGCGTGGCGTGAGGTATCCGAATGCAGTCCGAAGGTCGGGCCAGGGGTCGTGTCGTGGCGGGTGCGGCGATCCTGCTGGTGCTCCTGACGGCCCTCGCGCCGCTCGGGGTGCGGGCCGCATCGCCCGGACCGACGGAGCCGTGCGTGCCCGGTACCGTCTGGGAGGATCTCTCGAGCGGCGTCAAGTACCTGTGCATCTACGACGAGCTGTACGGCGGCACCCGATGGGAACTGCTGTCGACGGGGCAGACCGGGTCGGGCCTGTTCACGTACCGCTCGAGCGTCTACGGGTGCGCTTTCAACATCGTCGGGCTGAGCATGCTCAGCGGCGGCGGCGGCAACAGCATGGTCCGGAGCCTGCGGTGGCCATGCGCGACGTTCGGCGACCGCACCTACCAACCGGCGGGCGAGCTCCGGATCAGGACGTACCTGCAGCGCTACGGATCTTCGTGGACGACGTGTCGGGACACGGGCTTCTCGTACAACACGACGACAGCGTGGTCATGGGTGGGCGGCATCGACATGGGCGCGTCGCCCGACTGCGGCGCGGGGACATATCGGACCTGGGGGACCGGCCAGGTTTACCAGGGCGGTGCCTGGCGCGGCGCGTCAGTCGCGACCGCCGGCCGGTTCATCGACTGAGCCGGCGCCCGCCACCGGCCTGCCGAAACCACTGAAGCGGCCGGTCCCGTCCCGAACGAGCGGCCGGCCGCCGAGGATCGCCGCCCGTTCGATGGGTCCGTAGATGTGCGGATAGATGCCGGTGGTGTCCTCGATGCGCCACGACGAGCCGCACGCGTCGAGGTCGACCGTCACCGCGAGAAAGGCGCGCGGATCGTCGGCGTAGTGCCGGTTCGCCGTCGCGAGGAGTTCCTCCTCGCCGTCCGTGCAGTGGATGAAGCCCTCGGTCGCGAGGGAGGCGGCTGCATACGGCGCGTGCCGGTCGCTCGCGGCCCAGACCTCGGCGGGGACCATGTGGAACGTGGGACGCATCAGACCGCGGGCTGGTCGACCGAGACCCATCGCCGGTCGAGTGCGAGCTGGATCACCGTCGGGCGGTCCGCGGCGAGCGCCGCCCTGAGCGCCGGCTCGAACGCGTCGTCGTTCTCGACACGGGCGCCCCGTGCGCCGACGGCCCGGGCGATCGCGGCGAAGTCCATCGGGCCGAGCTCGGTCCCGACCCCTTCCCCGGTCCCGCGCCGGTCCTGCCACATGCGGATCGTCCCGTACCGTTCGTTGTCGAACACGACGACGATCACCCGGGCGTTCTCGCGCACCGCGGTCTCGAGCTCGGCCATCGTCATGGCCAGCCCGCCGTCGCCGACGAGGGCCACCACCGGGCGATCGCGGTGGACCAGGGCGGCGGCGATCGCGGCCGGCAGGCCATAACCCATCGCGCCGGACGTCGGGCCGAGGAACGTGCCCGGGCGCCGGAACCGGAACCCACGCCCGGCCCAGCCTGCGAAGTTGCCCGCATCGGTCGTCAGGATCGCCTCGTCCGGGAGGACCCTGCGAAGCGTCGCCACGGTCAGGCCCGGATGGACGCCCGGGCCATCCCAGGGGGTCCCGTCGACGACGGTGGCGGCCTCCCACGTCGCACGATCCGCGGCGTTGTTCGCGTCACGGACCGCCACGCGCTCCGCGTCGAGCACCACGCCGCCCAGCAAGCGCTCGTTGGCCGCCCGCAGGAACGAGCGGGCGTCCGAGGCGATCGCAAGGTCCGCGGCCGGCAGGTCGGCCGGGCGGGTCGGCACGAGATCGACGTGCGCCCAGACCTGGCCGGCCAGGGGCAGCGTGTAACCGTACGTGGTCGCCTCGTTCAGGCGGCTTCCCAGGACGAGGAGGGCGTCCGCATCGGCGAGCCGCTGGCGCACCGACGCGGGCGCCCCGAGACCGGCCATGCCCAGATACAGCGCGTGGTCGTTCGAGACGACGTCAGCCCGGCGCCAGGCCGCGATGATCGGGACATGGAGCAACTCGGCGAACCGCACCAGCTCGGTCGACGTCCTCGCGCGCAGCACGCCGGCGCCCGCGAGGATCGCCGGCCGCCTGGCCGAGGCGAGCAGCTCGATGACCGCGCGGATGTCCTCTGCGGTCGCACGGGCCGGCGTCGGACGGGCCGGATCCGCCGGCTCGAGCTCGGTCACCTCGTCGAGAAGGTCCTCGGGCAGGGACAACAGCACTGGCCCAGGCCGTCCGGTCAGGGCCTCGCGCACGGCCTGGGCCATCGCTGCCGGCACGTCCTCGGCCCGGCGCGGCTCGACAGCCCATTTGGCGAGCCCCCCGAGCGTCCCGACCTGGTCGATCTCCTGGAACGCCTCGCGGCCGCTGAAGTCGCGCTCCACCTGCCCGACGACAACGAACGTCGGACTCGAATCCTGGCGCGCGGTGTGGATGCCGATCGCGAGGTTCGCGCCACCGACCGCTCGCGTGGCGAGGCACACCGCCGGTCGACCGGTCAGCTGACCGTGGGCCTCCGCCATGAAGGCGGCTCCATTCTCGTGACGCGTCGCCACGACACGGATGCCGGCCTCCCCGAGGGCGTCGAGCAAGCCGAGGAACGACTCACCGGGCACGGTGAACGCGTATCGAACGCCGGCCGCCCGCAGCGCATCGGCGATGAACCGCCCGACGGTCCGCGGTCCGACCGGCGCCTGGACCTCGGGCGCGGCAGCGTCCCGCGTCTCGGCACCATCATCGGGCGCGGCGGCGTCCTGGACCTCGGCCGGGGCGGCGTCCCGGGTCTCTGCAGCGTCCTCGGGCGCGGCAGCGTCCCGCGTCTCGGCACCATCATCGGGCGCGGCGGCGTCCTCGTCCGCGACGCCGACCGGATCGGTATCGGGAGCGGCCGGCGGAGCCTCGCGGTCGGATCGGTCGGGGGCGTCGTCGGTCGCGGTCTCGGGCAGCGGTCCGGTGTCGAGCTCGCTCATCGCGACGGCATGTCCTTGACTGGTCGGCGCATGGTCTGGGTCAGTACGCGAGCGGGAAGGCGACGGCCGACAGGATCAGTGTGACGACGATCAGCGCCGCGACGACGAGCATCACGGCCTGCGTCAGACGATGGCCTGGCATCGGCGCCTACCGATAGTTCTGGAACTGGAGCGGCACGGGTTCGTCCAGCTCCCGCAGCCGGGTGATGACGCGCTGCAGCTCATCCCGGCTCTTGCCTGATACGCGCACGGCGTCGCCCTGGATCTGCGACTTGGCCTTCGGGAACTCGTCGCGGATCAGCTTGGAGATCCGCTTGGCGACGTCCTCCGTCAATCCGCGCCGGAGCTTGATCGTCTGGCGGACCTTGTTGCCGCCGGCCGGCTCGACCTTGCCCCAGTCGAAGATCTTGAGCGACAGGCTGCGCCGGATCGCCTTCGATTCGATGAGGTCCTTGACCGCGGCGGCGCGATGCTCGTCATCGGTCACGAGCGTCAACTCGTCCTTGGCCTGGGTCAGGTCGACCGTGACGCCCTTGAAGTCGTAGCGCTGCTGGACCTCGCGCCGCACCTGGTCAAGGGCGTTGCGCAGCTCCTGCTCGTCGAATTCGCTCACGACATCGAACGAGATGTCTCCGGCCATCGGTCCTCCTCTCCCCTACCCGGCCGATGCGGTGTCGGGGGCCTGTACCGTCCATTCGCGCAGGCGGCTGATCCGTCCGTCGGGCGCCATCTCCCAGGTCATGAACCCGGCGAGGCGCACCCGCGCGCCGCGCGCCTTCTCGACGTAGCTCGCATGCCACGCGGTCAGGACGGTGTCGCCCGAGACCCAGTGGCGTTCGGCGGTGAACTCCACCTGCTCGGTGGTGTTCGCGCCGTCGAGCCAATACGCGCGGATGGCATTGTGCCCGACCATCGGCGGTCCGAAGGCATCGTCGTGGTATTCCGCGTCCTCGGTGAACATCGACACGATCAGGTCGCCATCGAAGGTCTGCCATGCGCGACCGAACGTCTCGAGCCGTTCGCCGGCCGTCGCGTAGTCGATGGACATGGGTCGACGAACCTCCTCCGCTGTCGATGGCCGTCCATGGTATTGCACGCTCGGGTGAGCCGTCCGCGACGCGGCGGCCGGCATGGCAGCCCGCGGCTATCCTTCCGGAGTGCAGATCACGTTCCTGGGCCAGGCAGGCCTCTTCGTGGAGACGAAGGGCGTCAGCATCCTGTGCGATCCCTGGTTCAACCCCTCGTTCTTCGGCTCGTGGTACCCCTTCCCGGCCAACGACGGCATCGATCCCGAGCGCATCGGGCACCCGACGTACCTCTACGTCTCGCACCTCCACCACGACCACTTCGACCCGCGCTACCTGCGCGACCACGTCGACAAGGACGCGACCGTGCTGCTGCCGGCCTACCCGCTCGACGATCTCGAGAAGGAACTCCGGGCGCTCGGGTTCACACGGTTCATCAAGAGCGTGGACCTCGAGCCGTTCCAGGCCGGGCCGCTGACGCTGACGATCCACGCGCTCGTCGCGCCGACCGACGGGCCCATCGGCGATTCGGCCCTGGTGATCGACGACG
Source organism: uncultured Chloroflexia bacterium (assembly GCA_963767165.1). Taxonomy (GTDB): domain Bacteria; phylum Chloroflexota; class Limnocylindria; order Limnocylindrales; family CSP1-4; genus SPCO01. Next base: position 82,112 of record CAVYCV010000002.1, read on the forward strand.
GCGAGGTCCGCGTGCTGAACATGAACGACTCACGGCCGCCCGACCCCGACCGTCTGCTCGCGGGCGGCCCGCTGGACGCGGCGTTCCTCCAGTTCTCCGGGGCGATCTGGTATCCGATGGTCTACGACTACCCGGACAACGCCCAGCAGGTCCTCGGCCACAAGAAGCGGGTCGCCCAGCTCGCTCGCGCGTTCCGCTACATCGAGGTGCTCGACCCGGCGTTCGTCGTGCCATCGGCCGGGCCGCCCTGCTTCCTTGACGACGACCTGTTCGGGTACAACGACCTCGCGGGCGACGAGTGGAACACGTTTCCCGACCAGCCGACCTTCCTCGAGTACATCGCCGAGCGCGGCCGCGACGGTGGCCGGCTGATGCTCCCGGGCACGGTCGCCGAGGTGGCCCCCGGGCGGTTCGACGTCGAGCATCCAGTCGATCCAGCGACGATCTTTGCGGACAAGCGTGCCTATCTGGAGGCCTACCAGGCGCGGAAACGACCTGTCATCGAGGCCGAGCGGGCCGCGTGGCGCGGCGCACGGGCGGACCTGCTGCCCGAGCTCCAGGCGTGGTGGGGTCCGCTGATCGAGCAGGCCGACATGATCTGTGCCGGCATCGACCAGCCGGTCCTGCTCGATGTCGGCGACGAGCAGGTGGTGCTCGACTTCGCGGCGCGCGTCATCCGCCGGCCGAGCGAGGGCGAGGATCCGCGCTACCAGTTCTTCATCGAGCGCGAGCTCGTCGACCACCTCGTGCGGGAGCACGTCGAGGACTGGGTGAACGAGCTGTTCCTCTCGATGCGCTTCCGCGCCCGCCGGCGCGGCCCCTACAACGACTACCTCTACACGTGGTTCAAGTGCCTCAACGTCGAGCGGCTCCAGTACGCCGAGGGGTTCTACGCGGAGCACGGCCCGACCCAGGGCACCTTCGAGATCGCCGGCTACGACGTCCAGCGGCGCTGTGCCCACATGAAGGCCGACCTGACGCGCTTCGCGTCGGTCGATGACGGCGTCCTCACGTGTGCCCTGCATGGCTGGCAGTGGGAGCTCGCGACAGGTCGCTGCCTGACCTCGGATGGCCACCCGTTGTACGCCCGCCCGGTCGGCGCCGAGGACGAGGAGCCGGCGAAGGCCAGCTGAGGACCTAGCTCGAGGCGACGCGCGCCTGGAGGCGCTCGACGAGCTGTTCGGCCGCAACGTAGGAGCGGCCACCACCCATCACGAGCACGACGTCACCGGGCTCGACGTAATCGGCCAGCCAGGCCGCGCCGGCCTCGGGGCTGCCGATGGCCACGGCCGCCTGGCCGCTGCGGCGGCTCGTGGCGTCCGCGAGCGCCTGGGCCGAGGTGATCGTCGTGTCCGGGTCCCGCACGGCCCAGATGTCGATGATGGCGACCCGGTCCGCCTCGGCGAGGACCTCTGCGAAGCGCTCGAGCATGGCCGCCGTCCGGTGGAACGTGAGCGGCTCGTAGACCGCCCACAGGCGCCGACCGGGATACCGCTGCCGGGCCGCCTCGAACGTGAGCCGCATCGCCGTCGGATGGTGGGCATAGTCGTCGAGGACGGTGACGCCCCCGACGTCGGCCTTGAGCTCGAAACGCCGCCCGACGCCATCGAACGTCGCGAGCCCCGCGATGATGTCGTCCGCGTCGACCCCGGCGGCCAGCGCACCGCCCGCGGCCATCAGGCCGTCGATCGCCATGTGCCGGCCGATGAGCCGCAGGCGGACCCGATCCGGGGGCGCGTCGGGGGTCCGCAGGCCGTGGATCTCGAGATCGGTCCCCTCGGCGTCCTGGCCGACGATCCGGCCGACCAGCGTTGCGTCGGCCTGCGCAGCCTCGGCGGCCCCAGCCGCGTCCGCATCGGCACTGCTCTCGTCAACGAGCCGCACGGCGATCCGTCGCCCCTGCCACCCCCCGAGCGCGGCGAGGACCCGCCGGACGCCGGGGTCGCCGACGTTGGCGACGAGGACCCGGTCGCGGTGACCGCCGGTCCGCTCGTGGGCGATCCACTCCGCGAACGCCTCGACCACCTCGCTCTCGTCGAGGAACACGTCCGGATGGTCCCATTCCGCCGACACGAGCACGGCGATGTCGGGACGATACGGGTCGAAGTTGCCCGCGTACTCGTCCGCCTCGACGACGAAGTCCGGCCCGCGCCCGACCCGCGCGACGCCGCGTTGCGGCCCGACGATCGAGGCCGGCAGGTTGGCACCGACGAAGCCCGATGGGTCCCGACCGGCGCCGACCAGCAGGTGCAGCAGCCAGCCCGAGGTCGTCGACTTGCCATGCGTCCCGGTCACCCCGATGAGCCGCCGCCCGCCGGTGGCCGCCGCGTCGGCGACGACCTGCTGGACGCTCTCGGGTACGATCCCGGCGTCGCGGGCCGCCACGAGCTCCGGATGGTCCGGTTCGACCGACGTGATCGCCTTGGTGACCGCCAGGCGGTCGATGACGGCGCGGCCGTCAGGCCCGAGCACATGCGCCGCGTCGTGGCGCCAGTCGATCGGGATGCCGGCCGCCAGGACCGCGCCGGTCACCGGATCGGGCCCGCCCGCATCGCAGGCGGTCACCGTCGCGCCGACGGCCGCGGCGTGGAACGCGGCGCCCGCGGACGCGGTCCCACCCACCCCGACGACATGGATCCGCGTGCCGGGCACGATCGGCACCGCGTCCCTCGGCGCCGCGAGGCCGCGGGCGATGTCCTCGTGGGTGCGGGTCATCCGGCGGGCGTCTCCGCTCCGGCAAGGGCTTCGGCACGCTCGGCGAGGAACCGCAACGCCTCCGTCGCGCTGGCCTCGATGTTGGCCGCCCGGTCGCCCGCCCAGTGGAAGCGACGAACATCGGACCCGAGTCGATCGCTCACCCCGACGTAGACGAGTCCGACCGGCTTCTCGTCCGAGCCGCCATCGGGCCCGGCCACGCCCGTGATCCCGACCCCGAGGTCGGTGGTGAGCCGCTCACGGATGCCGGTGGCCATCGCCAGGGCGACCTGGGCGCTCACGGCCCCGTGGGTCGCGAGCACGTCGGGCGGGACGCCGAGGGTCTCGATCTTCACCCGGTCGGCATAGCTCACGATGGCCCCGAGGAAGTAGCCCGACGAGCCGGGGATGCTCGTGATGCGATGGGCGACGCGCCCGCCCGTGCACGACTCGGCCGTGCCCACGGTCAGCCCGGCGTCGAGGCACGTGCGCTGGAGCTGCCGGGCCAGATCCTCGAGCGGCTCGTTGTCGGTGGCCATCTCGTCAGCGACGGTCGGTCCGAACCGGTTCGTCGGGCGGGGCGAAGAGCCACGTCTCGGGGTTGCCGACGTCGTTCATATGCCCGAGGTCGATGCCGTTCACCGTGAAGTACGTGGCGCTGGACTTGCCGGTGCGCACCTCGACCGATTCCTTGGCCCGGAACGTGAGCGTGTCGCCTGGGGCATAGACGCGACCGGCCGCCGTGGTCTTGTCGGACACCTGCCCGTCGACCCAGACCTTCAGCCAGGCCCGTCCGCTCTTGATCTCGACGACGACGTTGACGCCCTTGAACGCGACCATGACGTTGCGCGTGAGCGCCGTGGTCTTGCCCTCGGGGCTCGATGCGGTGACCGTGATCGCCCACTTGCCCGTGGTCAGCTCGTAGGAGGCGGTGAAGGACCCGTCATCGCCCACCTTCACGGTCTCCGTCGCCGGGGTCGCGGGCGGGGCGGGGGTCGCCTTGTCGGTGGCCTTGGTCCCGGTCGCCGGACCCAAGTACGCAGCGCTCAGGACGACAGAGTCGGCATTCGTCGTCCGGCCCTGCACCGGGATCGCGCCGTTCTCGTACGTCGCTCCCTCGGCCGGCTGGTCGACCGTGAGCGTGGGCGCCTCGCTGGCGAGGAACGGGACCGTGATGTAGATGAGGATGTTCTCCTCGGAGTGCTTGCCGGTGTCAGGGTCGAGCGCGCTCACGTCGAACTCGTTCCGGCCGCGCCGCAGGTCCACTTCGGCCCGCCACGAGCCGGCCGAGTCGGCGGTCACACTGTATGGGTCGCGGCCGGGCGACGCGATGTTCACGGTGGCGCCGGCCAGCGTCTCGCCGCGCAACGTGTACGAGGTCATCGATTCGTCGACGTCGACCACGGCGGTCGGCGGTTGCGTGACCGAGATCGTCGGCGGCTTCGCGAACCGCAGCAGCTGCATGCCGAGGTAGCCCGCGAAGATGAGCACCCCGACGGTCATCAGCGCGAGCACGACGATGAAAGGCGAGAACGTCAGGCCCTTGCGCGGTGCGGCCAGCGGGCGTGGCGCCACCGGGGCCTGTGCGGTCTCGCGGACCGCGCCCCGCTCGCGTCGCCACTGCTCGAGGATCTCGTCGGCGTCCAGCCCCAGGTACAGCGCGTAGTTGCGCAGGAAGCCCTTCGTGTAGACGGCACCGGGCAGCTCCTTGTAGTCGCCGCGCTCGAGCGCGCCCAGGTACCGGGCGCGTATCTTCGTGTCGCGCTCGGCGCGGTAGAGGTCGACGCCCTTCGCCTCGCGGGCCGCGTACAGCCGCTCGGGGAGGCTACGCGGGCCCTCATCGGGGCCCCCGCCGACCGGCGGGCGCTCGTCGATCCCCGAACGGTCGGGAGTGGCGGCCCGTCGCAGCTGATCTCGTGTCGTCATCGATCGTCCCCATCCGGGTCGGCGACCTCGTCGTCGAGCCCCGACGCCGGATCGCGACGGAGCACCGGGCGGGCATTCGAGCCGTCGAACGCACCGATGTATCCGCGCGCCTCCAGCTGATCGATCATGCGCGCGGCCCGCGCATAACCGACCTTGAGGCGGCGCTGGAGGAGCGACGCCGAGGCTCGATCGTACTCCCGAATGACCTCCACGGCATCGGGCAACAGGCGATCCGCGTCGTCATCGGCGAGATCGTCGATCGAGCCGACGCCGTCGTCGTCGCTCTCGGTGATCGAGAGGTCGTAGTGCGGACCGTCGATCTGGTCCTTCCAGTGGCTGACGACCCGGCCGATCTCGGCGTCCGACACGAACACGCCCTGGAGGCGCATCGGGCGCGGCAGGTCGGCGGGCTGGTAGAGCATGTCGCCGCGCCCGATCAGGTCCTCCGCGCCGGGTGCGTCGAGGATCGTCCGCGAGTCGATCTGCGAGGCCATCGCGAACGCGATCCGGCTCGGGAAGTTCGCCTTGATGAGCCCGGTCACCACGTTCACGCTCGGGCGCTGGGTGGCCAGGACCATGTGGATGCCGGTCGCCCGCGCCTTCTGGGCCAGGCGCACGATCGGGTCCTCGACGTTCTTGCCCTCGCGCATCATCAGGTCAGCAAGCTCGTCGACCACGATGACGATGTACGGCATCCGGTCCTCGGGATCGACCCGTGTCTCGTTGAAGCCCTTGATGTTGCGGGCCGTCGCCCCGGCGAGCCGCCGGTAGCGGGCCTCCATCTCGTTGACCGCCCACTTGAGCGCGGCCTTGGCCCGTTCCGGCTCGGTGATGACGGGCACGAGCAGGTGGGGCAGGCCGTTGTAGGCCGCCAGCTCGACCCGCTTGAGGTCCATCAGGATCATCCGGATGTCGTCGGGGGTCGCCTCGCACAGGAGGCTCGCGATGAGCGCGTTGACCATGACGCTCTTGCCCGAGCCCGTCGCGCCCGCGATGAGGAGGTGCGGCATCTTGGCCAGGTCGACCGCCTGGGCCGTGCCGGCCACGTCCCGACCGAGCGCGAACGTCAGCTTCGAGCCAGAGGCCGTGAAGTCGACCTCCTCGAGGATCCGCCTCAGGGCCACGATGTTGAAGTCCTTGTTCGGGATCTCGATGCCGACGGCGCTCTTGCCCGGGATCGGGGCCTCGATGCGTAACGAGCGCGCGGCAAGGGCCATCGCGAGGTCGTCGGCGAGCGCCTCGATGCGGCTGACCTTGATGTCGGCCGCCGGCTGGACCTCGTACTGGGTGACGACCGGGCCCGCGTTGCGGCCGGTGATCTGGGCCGGGATGTTGAAGCCCGCGAGCTTGCGGACGATGATCTCCTCGTTGCGCTGGTGCGCGACCTCGCTCCCACCCGCCTCGATGGGCAGCGCGATGTCATCGAGCAGCGTCGTCACCGGCAGGACGTATTCGATGCGCTCCCGCGTCGGCGGCGAATCGCTCGCGTCGGTGACGTCGTCGGGGTCGCGGATCGGGCGCAGCCCGACGTCGAGCGCGCGGACCGGCGTCTGGACGGCGGCGCCGCCAGCGCGTGCCGGCGCGAACGTGGCGGATGTCGGGATCGGACTCGGGACGGCCGCAGGGATGTCCGAGCGCTGGGGCGTCGCATCCTCGCCCCAGATGCCGGTCTGACCCGGTGGCGGGGCGACGCTGCCCACGATCGCCGCGCCCTTGGCCGCGCGGCCGGCCCGCCCGTCCGGCGGGGCGCCCTTGCCGGGGCCCACGGGCGTGCCAGCAGCGGTCGGCGGCTTCGTGCGCGCATCGTTGAGCGTGCTGGTGACGGCCTTTCCGGCCGACGTGAGCGGGGCGAGCAGCTGGCGCAGGGGCATGTCGAAGGCGAGCAGGAGACCGATCGCCATGAGCGCGAACAGGACCACGTACGCCGCCGGGACCGGCAACAGGCCGGGACCCTCGCCGCCCCCGACGAGCACCCGCTCGAGGAACGCACCGATGCGGCCGCCGGTATCCCCGCCCGCGGGAGAGAAGCCGATGAGCTGGATCACGCCCAGGAACGCCACGTAGGACAGGCCGATGCCGAGAAGCGTCCGCCCCCACGGCGCGCCGGCCTCCTTGCCGGGTCCCCACTCCACGTACCAGCCCGACAGGAGCAGGACGAAGGGCAGCAGGTAGCGACCGGCACCGAAGAACGGCACGATCGCGTCGCGGACCCAGTCCGTGAGGCGGCCGTCGCCGGGCAGCGCGAGGGCGATCAGCAGGACCGCCCCGAGCACGAGTAACAGGATCCCGACCAGCGAGCGCGCCACCGCCGGCGACACGCCGAGTCGCACCCGCGGCACCGGCAGCGCCCCCCCGGTGCGGCGGCGCGTCCGGCGGCCGCTCGTGGTGGGGCGGCCGGTCGTCCGTCGGCGTGTCGCCATCGGCTAGACCTCGACGACCACGGGGAAGACCATCGGGCGGCGCTTGGTCTGTTCGTACAGGTAGCGCGAGACGCCGTCCTTGATCTGGGTCTTGACGAGAGCGACCTCGCTGATGTGGTCGCCCGGCGTCGCGATCGCCTGAACGACCCGCTCGACCGCCTCCTCCATGATCGGGTCCTTCTCGTTGAGGTGGACGAAGCCGCGGGTCACGATCTCCGGCCGCCCGACCACCTGGCCCGTCTGCTTGTCGACCGTCACGACGATCATGAACATGCCGTCGTTGGCGAGCGAGCGGCGGTCGCGCAGGACGATGTCGCCCACCTCGCCGACCGACAGCCCATCGACGTAGACGTACCCGGCGGTCACCGGCGTGCCGCGGCGGGCGGAGCCGTCGGCGTAGATCTCGATGGGCGTCCCGTTCTCGATGATGAACACGTTCTCCGGGTGGACACCCGTCTCGATCGCCAGGCGGCCATGCTGGACCTGCATCCGGAACTCGCCGTGGATCGGGATGAAGTGGCGGGGCTTCGTGAGCCCGAGCATCAGCTTCAGCTCTTCCTGGCTGGCATGCCCCGAGACGTGGGCCCGCTTGATGGTGTGGTAGTAGACGTTCGCGCCGGCCTTGAAGAGGTTGTCGATCGTGCGCGACACGTACTCCTCGTTGCCCGGGATCGGGCTCGCGCTGACGATGACCGTGTCGCCGGGCTGGATCTCCACGAACCGGTGGTCGCGGTTGGCCATGCGCGCCAGGCCCGCCATCGGCTCACCCTGGGCCCCGGTCGTGGCGATGACGAGCTTCGCGTCCGGGTGGTCCTTGATCCGGTCCTTCGAGACGATGTGCGACGGGTCGTACTTGAGGTAGCCCAGGTCGGTCGCGATGCGGAAGTTCTGCTCCATCGAGCGACCGATGACCGCGACGTTGCGGCCCATCGACTCGGCGGCGTCGAGCACCTGCTGGATCCGCGCGATGTTGCTCGCGAAGGTCGCGACGATCACCCGCCCGTCGAGCGGTTCCATGATCTCGCGGAAGGCGTCGCCGACGGTTCGCTCCGAGGGCGTGTAGCCGGGGTTCTCGGCGCGGGTCGAGTCAGACAGGAGACAGGCCACGCCTTCCTGGCCGAGCCGGGCGAGGATCGCGAAGTCGGACAGCTTGCCGTCGACCGGCGTGTGGTCGAACTTGAAGTCGCCCGTGTGGACGATCGTGCCGACCGGTGTGCGCAGGGCGATGCCCATCGCGTCAGGGATCGAGTGGCCGACGCGGAACGGGAGCACGTGGAACGCGCCGATGTCCAGCTCATCGCCCGGATCCAACGGCAGGACGGGGTTGTTGTGGAGCTTGTGCTCCTTGATCTTGTTGCCGAGGAGCCCGCGCGCCAGCGTCGACGCGTAGACGGGCACGCCCGGGAACTCGGGCAGCACGTACGGCAGGGCCCCGACGTGGTCCTCGTGCGCGTGCGTGATGAGGAAGGCCTTGAGCTTGTGCCGGTTCTCCTTGAGGTAGGTGACGTCGGGGATGACGAGGTCGATGCCGAACATCTCCTCGTCGGGGAACATGAGCCCGCAGTCGATCACGACGATCTCGTCGCCGTACTCGAAGACGTACATGTTCTTGCCGATCTCGCCGACCCCGCCGAGCGGGATGATGCGGAGCGGCTGGTCGTTCGGTGTCGTCATCGCGTCCCGTGCACCGTCCTAGAAGAGCGTCATCTGGTCGGCGTCGCCGGCCGTCGTGTCCGCGGCGGGTCCGAGGCCTGCCGCCGGGTTGTCGGTGGTCGTGGTCGATGCGGGTACGGTCACCGGTCCAGTATCCGGCAACGCCGGTGCGACGATCGGGGCGGCCGGGGCCGAGGTCGCGACCGCCGCGGTTCCCGTGAGGTGCTCCGCGCGCCGGGCTCGCGCGTCCAGGAGCACGCCCGGGATCGTCGCCGCGTCCGCGTAGCTCTCGCGTTCGACGGCCGGTGATCGAAGGGCGGCAGCCGGGTGGTACATGGCCAGGACCAGCGCGTCGCGCGCTCCGGTCGCCGGATCGGCTGGCCGGACGGTGCCATGCGCCTGCGAGATCCGCACGCCCGGCATGAACCGGGCCATGGAGAAGCGTCCGAGCGTGACCACGACCGCGGGGTCAAGGACCTCGAGCTGGCGGGTCAGGTACGGCGCGCATGCCGCGATCTCGTCCGGCTCCGGGTCGCGGTTGTCGGGCGGGCGGCACTTGACGATGTTCGTGATGAAGACGTCCTCACGCCGCCAGCCGACGTGGGCGAGCAGCTTCACGAGCAGGTCGCCGGCCCGTCCCACGAACGGCCGACCCTGCTTGTCCTCGTTGAAGCCCGGACCCTCGCCGACGAAGACCACCTCCGTCGATGCGTTCCCCTCCCCCGGCACCGCCCGGGTCCGTCCCTGGTGCAAGCGACAGCGCGTGCAGCCACGAACCTCGGCTGCGATCGCCTCGAGCGCCGCCCGGCGCTCGGCGTCCGTCACACCCTGCTCCCGCCGGCGACCACCGCCGGCTCCATCTCTCGGTACGCATCCGCGCCCCTCGCAGAGGCGTGCTCGACCCAGCCCCGCCCGATGAGGATCTCGGCGAGCTCGACGGCGTTCGTGGCGGCACCCTTGCGCAGGTTGTCCGAGACGACCCAGAAGACGATGCCGCGGTCGTCCGGCATCGAGATGTCGCGGCGGACCCGTCCGACGAAGATCTCGTCGCGGCCGGCGGCCTCGCTCGCCAGCGGGTACGCGTGGGCCGCAGGGTCGTCCTGCACCACCACGCCCGGGACGGCGGCGAAGAGGCTCCGGGCACGCTCCGGGGTGATGGGCTCGTGCGTCTCGACGTGGATGGCCTCGGAGTGGCTCACGAATACAGGGATCCGCACGGCCGTGCACGAGATGCGCAGGTCCGGCAGGCCGAGGATCTTGCGATTCTCGGTGACGACCTTCCACTCCTCCTTCGTGTAGCCGTTCGGGAGGAAGACGTCGATCTCGGGGAGGGCGTTGAATGCGATCGGATGGGGATAGACCTCGGCGCGCTTCGGTTCCCCGGCCACATGGGCGCGGATCTGGCTCTCGAGCTCGGCCAGGGCGTCGGCGCCGGTCCCCGACACGGACTGGTAGGTGTCCACCACGACGCGCTCGAGCCCGACGGCGTCGCGCAGGGCCATCAGCACCGGCGCCATCTGCATCGTCGAGCAGTTCGGATTGGCGATGATGCCCTCGTGGCCCTCGAGGTCGTCCGGGTTGACCTGCGAGACCACCAGCGGGACCGTCGGCTCCATCCGCCAGGCCGATGAATTGTCGATGACCGTGGTCCCGCGAGCGGCCGCGGCCGGTGCGAGCTCCCTCGAGACGTCCGCGCCCGCCGAGAAGAGGGCGATGTCGACGCCGTCGAAGGCATCCGGGGCGGCCTCGCCGATCTCGAGCGTCCGCCCCTCGATCGAGAGCGTGCGCCCGGCCGAGCGACCGGAGGCGAGCAGGCGCAGCTCGCCGACCGGGAATTCCCGCTCGTTGAGGACGGCGATCATGGTCCGCCCGACGACGCCGGTGGCGCCGACGACGGCGACGGTGAGGTTTGCTCGGTTCATCGGGGGCATGGCTCCGCTCGGACGGTCATCGGTCAGGGCACCGGCGGAGTATACCAGCGGCCCATGCCTCCCCCCTCTCACACACGATGTCAGGGACGCGCTGGCCGGGAGTATAGGGAGCCGGATATCCGCCTGGTCACGTCACCCCATCTGGTCGCGACCAAAGTGGTGCGTGGCCGCACAACGACCCGCCGACAAGCGAAACGGGTCGCCCCGGAGGGGCGACCCGTTCCATCGATGCCGTGAGTGGTGAGGAGGTCCCTAGACGGGATCCTTCGCCAGGTGGCGCTGCATGGCCGCCTTGCGCGACAGGTTGACCCGACCCTGGCGGTCGACCTCGGTGACGACGACCATGACCTCATCGCCGACGGACACGACGTCCTCGACGGTGGGCACGTGGTAGTCGGCGAGCTCGCCGATGCGGACCAGGCCTTCCTTCCCGGGCAGGATCTCGACGAACGCGCCGAAGCCCATGATCCGGGTGACCTTGCCGAGATAGAGGGCCCCGATCTCGACGTCGCGCGTGAGGCTCTCGATCCAGTTGATCGCCTTGCGCGAGTTCTCGCCGGAGACGGCCGCGATCTCCACGGTGCCGTCGTCCTCGACGTTGATCTCGGTCTGGGTCTCTTCCTGGATCTTGCGGATCATCGATCCACCCTTGCCGATGATCTCGCGGATCTTCTCGGGGTTGATCTTGATCGTGATGATGCGCGGGGCGAAGTCGCTCATGTCCGAGCGTGCCTCGGGCATGACCTCGGTCATCTTGTCGAGGATCTCGAGACGGGCCGCGAGGGCCTGCTTGAGGCCGTTGCGGATGATCGCCTCGTTGATGCCCTTGACCTTGATGTCCATCTGCAGGGCGGTGATGCCGTCCCGCGTGCCGGTCACCTTGAAGTCCATGTCGCCGACCGAGTCCTCCTTGCCGAGGATGTCGGTCAGGACGACGAACCGGCCGTCGGGCTCGCTGATCAGGCCCATCGCCGCGCCGGCGACCGGTGCGCTGATCGGCACGCCCGCGTCCATGAGGGCGAGGGTCGAGCCGCAGGTCGAGGCCATCGAGGTGGAGCCGTTGGAGGACAGGCACTCCGAGACGAGCCGGATGACGTACGGAAAGTCGTCATGGGCCGGCAGGACCGGGATGAGCGCCCGCTCGGCGAGGTTGCCATGCCCGATGTCGCGACGGCTGGGACCGCGCATCGGCTTGTTCTCGCCCGTCGAATAGGGCGGGAAGTTGTAGTGGTGGATGTAGCGCTTCTCGGTCTTGGGGCTGATCGTGTCGATGCGCTGCACGTCCGAGGACGCGCCGAGCGTCGCGATCGTCAGGACCTGGGTCTCGCCACGGGTGAACAGGCCGGAGCCGTGCGCCCGCGGGAGCAGCCCGACGTCGACCGAGATCTGGCGGAGCTCCGTCAGGCCACGGCCGTCCATCCGGATCCCCTCGTCGAGGGCCAGCTGGCGGCAGGTCTTCTTGTAGATGAGGTTGTAGAGGCTCTTGCTGACGCGAGCCTCGCGGCGAGCCGCCTCGAGCAGGCCCTTCGAGTCGCCGCCGGACTTGATGGCCCGGACGGAGTTCGAGATGCCTTCCTTGAGCCCCGCGATCCGGCCCGGCAGGTCGTTGCCGAACCAGATGAGCAGGTTCGCCGTCGCCTCGGCGTCGGGCAGTGCCCGGTGGGCCTGGGCGAGCTCGATGCCGAAGAAGTTCGAGAGGGTCGGCAGCTTGTAGTTCTCGAGGTCCGGATAGCCCTCGCGCGCGATCACGAGCGTGTCGAGGTAGCGGCCCTGCTCGAAGTGCGTGCCGTCAGCCAGGGCGGCTTCGAGGAACGCGAGGTCGAACCCGACCGAGTGCCCGACGATCGGCGCGTCCCCGATGAAGGCGACGGCCTGCTTCGCGGCATCGGCCGGCTTCGGGGCCTTCTTGACGTCGGCATCGGTGATGCCGTGCATCTGGTTGCCCAGGATCGGCCGGCCGGGATTCACGAGCGTCGACCAGCGGTCGACGATCTTCCCGCCCTTGACCTTGACCGCGGCGATCTCGACGAGATCGGCCATCTTGGGATCGGTCCCGGTCGTCTCGACGTCGACGATCACGAACTCGGCGCCGTCGGCGACCGCCTTCGCGTAGTCGAGGACCGAGTTCGTGCCCGGCTCGAGATACGGGGTGCTCTTCGGCTTGCCCGCGGCCTTCTGCAGCTCGAGCTGGATGTCGATGAGCGGCTGGAGGGCTCGATGACCGAACAGGATGGCCTCGGCCATCACGTCCTCGGGCAGGAGCTTGGCGCCGGCCTCGACCATCATGATCGCGTCGCGGGTGCCCGAGACGATGAGGTCGAGCTCGGACTCGGCGAGCTCGGTGTACGTCGGGTTGACGACGAACTCGCCGCCGATCCGGCCGATGCGCACGGCGCCGACCGGTCCGTCGAACGGGATCTCGCTGATCGTGAGCGCCGCCGAGGCGGCGACGGTGCCGAGCACGTCGGGCTCGTTCTCCTGGTCGGTCGAGAGGACCGTGACCACGAGCTGGATGTCGTCCTTGTAGCCCTCGGGAAAGAGCGGGCGGATCGGGCGGTCGGTCAGGCGGGCGGCCAGCGTGGCCGCCTCGGACGCGCGCGCCTCGCGCTTGATGAAGCCGCCCGGGATCTTGCCCGCGGCATACATGCGCTCCTCGAACTCGACCGTGAGCGGGAAGAAGTCGAGGCCTGGGCGTGGATCGGACCGGTTGGCGGTCCCGAGGACGAGGGTGTCACCGTAGCGGACGGTGACGGCGCCGCCGGCCAGGCGTGCAAGCCGGCCGGTCTCGATGGTCAGCGTACGACCACCGATCTGTGTCTCGAACGTGTGAGACAAGGGTACGATTCCTCCTTGGCCGAGTCGAAGTAGACGACCTGCGGGCAGGTCGGCCGACTGGGCCTCTGAGCGTCGAACGCGAGTGGACCCCGGGTCTGTGCCCAGGGTCCGGGAGCGGCGTCGCTAGCGGCGAAGTCCGAGTCGTCCGATGACGACCCGGTAGCGCGCGCTGTCCTTCTTCATGAGATACGCAAGAAGGCGGCGGCGCTGGCCGACGAGCTTGAGGAGGCCGCGGCGCGAATGATTGTCCTTGGGGAAGCTCCTGAGATGCCCGGTCAGCTCCTTGATCCGCTCCGTCAAGAGCGCGATCTGGACCTCCGGCGAACCGGTGTCACCTTCATTGGTGGCAAACCCGGTGATGATCTCCTGCTTCTCTTCCCGCGCGAGCGGCACTCGTTCCTCCGAACACGGCGTGATACGGATGTCTTCCATCTATGACCGGCGGATGGTAGCAGGAAGGCCCCGATGCGGCAAACGGCGCGCACCACCCCGGCGTGACGGGGCCCGTCTGCCGGAAGGGTCGAGAAGGCCTTACTCTCGTCCGATGACGACCCAGCTGCTCGATGCACCACTCCTCGATCGGACCGATCCTGCGCTGATACGCCCGCTGCCCGCAGCGCTCGTCGACGCCCGCGCCGACGTGATCGCGGCGGCACACGACCTGCTCGCGATCCCGGAGACGGCCCTGGCCGGTCCCGGGGCCTGGACAGGCGAAGGGGGCGAGGAAGAGGTCCGCTACGGGGCCTACCGGGCCGCCGAATCCCTGGAACAGGCCGAGATCGAGGCCCGGGCGCTGACATCCGGGGCCGACGCCGCCGAACGGGCGGCGGCGCGGATCATCGGGCTCGCGACGGCCGCTCGCTGGGACCTGCACGGGCTGCTGGTGGCCCTCGATGACGCGCTCCTCGACGCGGACCCAGGCGGTGGCGAATGGTCGGTGCGCCTCACGCTGGGCCACATCATCGCCGGCCAGCGTGGCTACGCCTGGGGCACCGCCTGGTGGCTGGAGCAGGCCTACGACCCTGCGACCCCCGACATCCCGCGAAGGATCGACGAATCGCTCTGGGAGACGCTGCCCGATGAGGCCACCACCGAGGCCGCCGGGAGCGTCGACGACCTGCGCCTGCGGCTGGACGAGATCCTCGACCTGAGCGCCGAGAGGATGGCGGGCGTGCCCGACGACCGGCTCGCCCTCGGCAGCGCCTGGAGCGGCTTCCATGTCTCGATCGGGTTCCGGCTCGGCCGCTGGGCCTCCCACATCCGCGAGCACACGATCCAGGTCGAGAAGACGCTCGCCCTCGTCGGCCACGTCCCGAGCGAACCGGCGCGGCTCGTGCGGCACGTGCTGGCAAGCTACGGGCGCGCCGAGGCGGTCGTGTTCGCGCGCGACGGCGTCGACGCAGCGGTCGAGCGCGTCAGGAGAGGCGCCGTCGAGGCCCGCCAGGCCATCCGCGCGGCCCGTGAGGCTGCAGAGGCCTGATGGCCTTGAGTTCTACCGCACGGAGGCTGCGATGCCGCGCCTGAACCGGATCTACACCAAGACCGGCGACGAGGGCACGACCGGCCTGGGCGGCGGCCAGCGCGTGCCCAAGGATTCACGCCGCGTCGTCACGTACGGCACGGTCGACGAGCTGAACTCGCAGATCGGTGTCGCGCTCGCCACCGGGCTGTGCGAGCGACTGACCGCCGAGCTGACCGCGATCCAGAACGAGCTGTTCGATCTCGGCTCGGACCTGTGCTGGCCCTCCGACGACCCGCGCCGCGCACGGATCCCGACCGTGGAGGAACGCCACGTCGAGAAGCTCGAGAGGCTCATCGACGAGTTCAACGACGTCGTCGGGGACCTGACCAACTTCCTCCTGCCGGGCGGCGCCCCCGGCGCGGCGCAGCTCCACGTGGCGCGGACCATCTGCCGGCGAGCCGAGCGCGAGGCCGTGCGCCTGGGACGGGACGAGGCGATCGGCGAGTTCGTCCTGCCCTACCTCAACCGGCTCTCGGACGCCCTGTTCGTCATGGCTCGCTACGAGAACCACGAGCGCGGCGTCCCCGAGCCGCTCTGGCAGCCGGGCGCCTGACGCCGATCAGCTCGCCGCGAGGTCCGGCCAGCAGAACTCCGCGTCGACGAGCGGCGAGCCAGGTCCCGAGGCGTCGGGCTCGAACGGCGTGCGGAACGTGAACGCGGCGGGGGTAGGCCCGTCCCGTCGCAGTCGCTCCAGGCGATCCAGGGCCTCCTCGACCGTCGGCCGGTGCCCGGTCGGCACCCACCACAGCACCAGGTGGGCGGTCGCGAGCCGCTCGAACCACTCCCGGCGCTGCCGGAGCACCTGCACGTGCGCGGTGCTGTACGTGAACGCGCGCAACGCCTCGATCGAGGACCACACGCTCATGTTGATCAGGAAGAGGTCGTCCTCGGTGGGCCTGATGTCGGTGGCGTTGCCCGACTCGGTCTGCAATCGCCAGACGAAGCCCGGGCTCGCGTCGGCGAGGCGGTTGATCGGCTCGAGCTGCGCGACGAAGCCGGCGATCTCGGGCGCGTCGACCGGCGCGAGCATCCGCCCGACATTCAGCTGTGCGAGCTCGAATCCATCCGGCATGGGCGCACGATACCGAACGAGTCAGCCGCCGAGCAACTCCAGCGCGACGCGGCCGTCGATCGCGAGGTCGGGTGCCCGGACCTGGCCGTCGACCAGCTCGATCGTGGTCGTGGACGCCCCGTGCCGCGCGACGTACGTGCCATCGGGCGGCAGCGCCATCGGCAGCTCGAAGACCAGCCGTCCGTCGGCCAGCGTCCCGGTCAGGGTGATGGCCCGGCCCATCAGGTGACGCGCCGTCTCGAGATCGCCTGCCGCGATCGCCTCGCGGATCTCGGTGCTGCGGACCGGCCGTCCCTCGAGCGTGAAGGGCGGCGCGACGACGACGTCGAACCCGTCACGCGCGCCGAGTGCGGCGAGTGCCTCGGGCGTGCCACGACGCTCGAACCCGAACGCCGCGTCCGGGGTCATCAGGAACCCCGCGAGTGCGACCCGGGCCCGGATCCTCTCCACGAACGCGTCATAGGGAGTCCGGCGCAGCGCCTCGTCGAAATGCTGGACGACCGTGATCGCCACCCCGGCCGCCTCGAGCCGGGACAGGCGCTCCTCGGGATCGATGAGCAACGGAGGCGCGGCGCCGGTCAGGACCTCGTCGGGATGATGGTCGAACGTGATGACCGTCGGCCGAGCCGCGCGAGCCTCCGCTTCCACGACGAGCCGCTCCAGCATGTAGAGGTGACCGAGGTGGAGGCCGTCGAACACGCCGACGACCACGAACGCGGGGCCCAGATCCCGCGTCAGGGTATCGACGCCGGCGACGACCTGCATGAGCGCTGCGTCAGGCGCGCGTCGACGCCGCGGCCGGCGCCGGGCTGACGAAGACCTTGTCCGGGGCCAGCCGGTTCGTCCCGCTCCGCGAGGCGACCGCGACGAGCGCTCCGTCGGGTCCGCGGAGCCGATAGAGCTCGGCGACCTCTGGCAGGCCCGCAGCCGGCCGCACGAACTGGCCGAGCGCGACCTGGCGGGTCTCCTCCGGCGTCAGGGTGATCTCGGGCAGGGCGTCGAGGCCCGCGTCGATGGGGCGCAGGAGCGGCAGCAGGCCGGTCGGTGACTCGGCCGCGGCTGCGCGGATCTCGTCGAGGCCGACCGCTCCATCGAGGACGAACGGGCCGGATGCCGTCCGCACGAGCGCCCCAAGGTACGCGGCACTGCCGACGGACTCCCCGAGGTCGCGCGCCAGGGCACGGATGTACGTCCCGGCCGAGCAGACGACGTCGACGACCGCCACCGGTCGATCCGGATCCGTGCCGTCCCACTCCACGAGGCCCAGGGCATGGAACGTCACCTCGCGCGGCGCCAGTGTGACGGTCTCGCCTGCCCGCGCCACGGCGTAGGCCCGACGGCCGGCGACCTTGATCGCGCTGAAGGCCGGCGGACGCTGCTGCACGGTCCCGATCGACGCGGCAAGCGCCGCCCGGACCCGCGCCTCGTCCGGCGCCGGGCCGGTCGCGGTCGTCAGCTCGCCTTCGAGGTCGTCGGTCGTCGAGGACGCGCCGAAGCAGATCGTCGCGCGGTAGCCCTTCCGGTCGGCGAGGTGGTATTCGACAAGACGCGTGCCGTGGCCCAGGAAGACGGGCAGGACGCCTGAGGCGAACGGGTCGAGCGTGCCGCCATGGCCCACGCGCTTGGTCGCGGCCAGCCGCCGGACGAGGGCGACGATGTCGTGCGAGGTGGGACCGGCCGGCTTGGCGACGACGAGGATGCCGTCGAGACCGGGACCCAGGGAGGCTCGGGCCATGGTCAGCGACGGACCTGCGCGACGAGCCGGCCAGCTTCGGCCAGGACCAGGGGACGGGCGTCCGCGACCGGCTGCTCGATCGTGGCCCCCGCGGCCCGGGCATGCCCGCCGCCACCGAACCGACCCGTCAACACAGTCGCGTCGACGCCACCGGGACGCGTCCGGACGCTCAGGCGCGTGCCCCGCGGGTCCTCTTTGAAGAGGATCGCCACCTCCGCCTCCTCGGCCTGCGCCAGGAGGTCGATGATGCCCTCCGAGTGCGGCGGCACGCTGCCGGTCGCCGTCAGGTCCGCGTCGGTCAGCGTCGACCAGATGATGCGGCCGCCGTCCGCGGTCTCGAGGCGGTCAAGCACCCGGCCGAACAGGCGGAGCTGCGCGTCGGGCTTCGAGCGGTACATCCGTCGCGAGATGTCCGACAGCGGGGCGCCGGCCTCCACGAGCGCCGCCGCGACCGCCAGCGTCCGCGGCGTGGCGTTGGGATGGGCGAACGTGGCGGTATCCATGACGATGCCGCCCATGAGGGCAGTCGCCAGCGCGCCACCGTCTGCATCGAGCGGCACGCCGAGGCGGATGGCCAGGAGGGCGACCATCTCGCACGTCGCTGCGGCAGCCGGGTCGATCCAGTCGGCCTCCCCCACCCCGTCGTTGGAGGCGTGGTGATCGATCACGACCCGCGGCACCCGTGCGAAAAGGTCCGCATGCCGTCGGCCGAGCTCGCCGACGCGATCGAGCGCGCCGCAGTCCGAGATCACGACGAGGTCGTACTCGACGTCGGGGTTCGGGTCGGTCCGGACCCGCTCGATCTCGGGCAGGTAGTCGTAGAGGTGCGCCGGCGGGTCCGAGGTGACGGGGTCGGCCGCCCCGCCGAGGGTCTCGACGAGCCGGACGATCGCAAGCGACGCCCCGAGCGTGTCTGCATCCGGGTTCTCGTGGCCGACCGCCAGGACGTGTCTTGCCGTGCGGATCCGCTCGACCACGACGTCCGGCACCGCGCCGAGGTACGCAATGAGATCGACGCTCATCGGCTCGTCCGGGGCTTCGCGGCACCGCGTTTGGGCCGGTACGTGCGCTTCGGCCGGGGCGGCGGCAGCGCGGCCGCCGGCGTCGGCTCCTCGGAGAGGTCGCCCTCGTGCGGTAGCCGGGCGACCGGTGTCGGCAGGACCTCGACGCCCCTGGGCTCGTCGTCGGGGATCTCGCCGATCTCGATGTCGTGCAGGAGCCGGAGGACGCGCGTGCCGCGTTCGGCGGTGTCGTCGAGTTCGACGTGGAGGTCAGGGATGCGCCGCAGGCGCAGTCGCGACCCCAGCTCGTGGCGGACGAACGGCATCGCCCGGCCGAGCGCCTTCACGGCCGCCGTCCGCTCCGCGGGCTGCCCGATGACGCTGACCCAGACCTTGGCATGCCGCAGATCCGGCGTCGTCTCGACGCTCGTGATCGTCACGAACCCGATACGCGGATCAGCGACATCCCGGGCCACGATCGCCGTGATCTCCTGGCGGAGGAGCTCGTCGACCTTTTCGGTTCGCTGGCTCATCGAGGTGGACTGCTTCGCCGCCCCGTCAGCCGGAGACCGCGCGGCTCACCGTCTGTGACGTGAAGCATTCGATGATGTCGCCCTCTTCCAGATCGTGGAATCCTGCAAGGCCGATGCCGCACTCGTAGTTCGCGAGAACCTCGCGAACGTCGTCGCGGAAGCGGCGCAGTGACTCGATCTTGTCGGTCGCGATGACCTTGCCGCCGCGCCACACGCGTGCGCCGCCCCGGACGATCCGGCCATCCGTGACGAACGAGCCGGCGATGACCGTGCTCTTGCCGACCCGGAAGATCTGGCGGACCTCGGCGCGGCCCTCGACGACCTCGACCACGACCGGCTCGAGGAGGCCCTTGAGGGCGGCCCCGATGTCGTCGGTCAGCTTGTAGATGATGTCGTAGAGCCGGACGTCGACGCCCTCGGCCTCGGCGGCCCGGCGGGCCGTGTCGGTGATCTTCGTGTTGAAGCCCACCACGATCGCGTTCGATGCGGCCGCCAGCATGATGTCGTTGTCGGTGATGTCGCCGGCGCCCTCGAGCAGGACATTGAGGCGGATCTCGTCCTGGTCCAGCTGCTCGAGCGCATGGGTGATCGCACCCAGCGAGCCCGACACGTCGGACTTCAGGATGATCCGCAGCTCCTTGGCCTGACCGGCCTGGATCTGGCGGTACAGGTCCTCGAGCGTGGCGCGGCCGCTGCCGTCGCCGGTCCGTGCCGCGTTCTCGGCCTTGCGGGCCTCGACCATGGTGCGGGCTTCCTTCTCGTCGGCGACCACTCGCAGGATGTCGCCGGCGGCCGGGACCTCGGCGAGACCGAGGACGACCACGGCGCTCGCCGGGCCGGCCTTGGTCACGCGCTTGCCCTTGTCGTTCTCGAGCGCGCGGACGCGTCCGAACGTCTCGCCGACCACGATGATGTCGCCGACCTTCAGCGTGCCCGTCTGGACGAGGGCGGTCGCCACCGGGCCGCGGCCCTTGTCGAGCTGTGCCTCGACGATCGTGCCGACCGCGGAGCGCTTCGGGTTGGCCTTGAGCTCCTGCAGGTCAGCGACGAGGAGGATCATCTCGAAGAGCTCGTCGAGGCCCACGCGGGTCTTGGCCGACACCGGCACCAGCGGCACGTCGCCGCCGTACTCCTCGACGACGATGCCGGCCTCGGTGAGCTCGGTCTTCACGCGGTCGGGGTTCGCGTCGGGCTTGTCGATCTTGTTGAGCGCGATGATGATCGGCACCTTCGCCGCCTTGGCGTGGCTGATCGCCTCGAGCGTCTGGGGCATGACGCCGTCATCGGCCGCGACCACGACGACCGCGATGTCCGTCACACGGGCACCGCGGGCGCGCATGGCGGTGAACGCCTCGTGGCCCGGCGTGTCGAGGAAGACGACGCGCTTGCCGTCGTGGGTGACCTCGCTCGCCCCGATGTGCTGGGTGATGCCGCCTCGTTCCGCCGCCGCGACCTCGGTCGTGCGGATCGCGTCGAGCAGACTCGTCTTGCCGTGGTCGACGTGACCCATGACCGTCACGATCGGGGCGCGCGGCTGCAGCTCGGCCGGATCGTCCTCCTCGAAGAGGACCTCCTTGGTGGCCTCGGCGGGCTTGCCCTCGCCCTCGGCGTCGGTTGCCGCCGCGCCGGCCGCCTGGACGGTCTCCGCGACGTCGTAGCCGAGCTCGCCGGCGACAAGGGACGCGGTGTCGCGGTCGATCAGCTGGTTGATGGTCGCGAAGATGCCGCTCTTGATGAGCTCGCGGATGACGTCGGCCGGGTTGACCGCCAACAGGTCGGCGAGTTCCTTGACGGTGATGGTGGTGGGCAGCTCGATCGCGCCACGCTCTCGCGGGTCGGCGACCTGCACCTGCGACGGGTTGAACGCGCCGTCGCGACGCGGCGGCTTGCGGGGCCCGCGACGGCCGCGCGTGCCGCTCCTACTCCTGGCCACGGGCTCCTCCTTCGATGATCGTGTTCAGTGGGCTGCCCTCAGCCGCCAGCGTCTCGCGCAGGTCGGGGGGCAATGGGGACTTCAGCGCCCGTGCGAGGGCGCCCTTGGTGATGGCCCGCTCGATGCAGGCCGGATCGTTGCATACATACGCGCCGCGGCCCGCGAGCCGGCCCGTCGGGTCGGCCAGGGTGCGGCCATCGGGTGTTCGGACGATCCGCAGCAAGTCGCGCTTGGGCCGAGCGGTGCGGCACGCGACGCACGACCGACTGGGGACCCGACGCGGCGCCGTGGTGCTGGCGGACGCGCCTACGATGCCACCTCCTCGGTGACTTCGACCTTCTTTCGGGCGGCCCGCTTGGGCTTGGCGGGGGCCTCGACCGGTGCATCTGCGGCCGGCTCGGCGTCGGCGACCGCTGCTGCGGCCTTCTTCGTCGTCCGCTTCGGCTTGGCCGCCGGCTTGGCGGGCGTCTCGGCCAGGGCGTCCGGAACGGCTTCCGCCGCTGCCGCGTCGGCCGCGGCTGCTTCGGCCGCGGCCTTCTTGGTGATCCGCTTCGGCTTCGCGGGTGCGACCGCTGCAGCGGCCTCGGCCTCGACCGGGGTGCCGGCGTCGGCCGTCGCCTCGGCTCCGCTCTCCGGGCTCTCCGCGGCCGCCTTGGCCTCGGCGACCGATACGTCGCTGCGGATGTCGATCCGCCAGCCGGTCAGGCGCGCGGCAAGCCGGGCGTTCTGCCCCTCACGGCCGATGGCGAGCGAGAGCATGCGCTCGGGCACGGTCACGCTCGCGATCCGATGCTCCTCGTCGATGTCGACCGAGATGACCTGGGCGGGGCTCAGGGCATTGGCCACGAACACCGCGGGGTCGTCGTTCCAGGGGATGACATCGATCTTCTCGCCGGCCAGCTCGGCCACGACCGCCTGGACCCGCGCCCCGCGCTGCCCGACGGTCGCCCCGACCGGGTCGAGACCTTCCTGGCGCGAGGCGACAGCGACCTTCGAGCGGCTGCCCGCCTCACGGGCGATGGCCTTGATCTCGACGGTCCCGCTGTGGATCTCGGGGACCTCGAGCTCGAAGAGGCGCTTGAGGAACCCCTTGTGGGTGCGGCTGACGAAGATCTGCGGACCCTTGGTGGATCGGCGGACCTCGAGGACGAACGCCTTGACGTTCTGCCCGATGCGGTAGTGCTCGAGCGCGCTCTGCTCGGTGGTCGCGAGGATCGCCTCCACGCCCTTGCCGACGTCGAGGATGATCGCGCGCGGCTCGACCCGGTTGACCGTCCCGGTCATCAGCTCGCCCTCGCGGCTCGCGAACTGGTCGAAGACCTGGTCGCGCTCGACCTCGCGGATGCGCTGAAGGACGATCTGCTTGGCGGTCTGGGCGCCGATCCGGCCGAAGACGTCGCCATCGAGCTGCTCGGTCTCGACCATGTCGCCGATGCCGGCGGTCGAGTCGAAGGCCTTGGCCTGCTCGACGGTCATCTCGGTCAGCTCGTCCTCGATCTCGTCGACGACGCGACGCGCCCGATAGACGCGGATCTTGCCCGTCTCGGCGTCGATCCGGACGTGGATGTCCTCGTCGCCCGCGACGCGCCTGTATGCCGACTGGATGCCGTCTTCGACCGCCCCGATGAGCTGCTCGCGGGAGATCTGCTTCTCGGCGTTGAGCTGGAGGAGGGCACCAACGAAGTCTCGACTCACGATGCGCCTCCGTCCGCTGTTGGTGGTGTTATGCAAACCGCCGCTCAAAACAAAACGTGGGGGTCACCCACGTCACGGAGCGGCCGTTCAGTTGGACGGGAAGTATACACCCGGGAGCGTGGACGCTCAAACGCGGGAGAGCGTCGCCCGACGGCCGTCACGCACGAATCGGGCCTGCCCGGGGCCTCAGGCCGGGGTCGTGGTCCCGACCGGCGACGGGAACCGGTGTGCGACGTAGTCCTCGAGGATCTCGATGAACTCGGCGACCAGCCCGTCGCCGCGCAGCGTCCGGTCGAGCTTCCCGTCGATGAAGACCGGCGCGACCGGCTCCTCGAACGTGCCGGGGAGCGAGATGCCGATGTCGGCATGCTTGGACTCGCCCGGGCCGTTCACGACGCAGCCCATGACCGCCACGCGCAGGTCTTCCGCGCCCGGGTGGGTCTCGCGCCACTCCGGCATGCGCTCCTTCAGGTAGCCCTGGATCTGCTGGGCCATCTCCTGGAAGAACGTGCTGGTCGTCCGGCCGCAGCCGGGACAGGCGCTCACCTGGGGCAGGAACGAGCGCAGCCCCATCGATTGCAGGATCTGCTGGGCGACCTCGACCTCGCGCTCCCGCGGCGCGCCGGGCTCCGGCGTCAGGGAGACACGGATCGTGTCGCCGACGCCCTCGTTGAGCAGCACGACCAGCCCTGCCGTCGAGGCGATGACCCCCTTGTCGCCCATCCCTGCCTCGGTGAGGCCAAGGTGGAGCGGGTAGTCGGAGCGGGCCGAGAGCCGCCGGTAGACGTCGATCAGGTCGCGGACGCCCGAGACCTTCGCCGAGAGGATGATCCGGTCGTGGCGGAGCCCGGTCGCCTCGGCCGCCTCGGCCGAGCGCATCGCCGATTCCAGCATCGCGTCGATCATCACGTCGCGCGCGTCACGCGGCTCGGGGGACAGCGCGTTCGCATCCATCAGCTCGGTCAGGATGGCCTGGTCCAGCGAGCCCCAGTTGACCCCGATCCGGACCGGGACGTCGTTGTCGATGGCGACCTTGACGATCGTCGCGAAATGCTCGTCGTGGCGCTTGCCCCCGACGTTGCCCGGGTTGATCCGGTACTTCGCGAGCGCCGCGGCCATCTCCGGGTAGTCGACCAGGAGCTTGTGGCCGTTGTAGTGGAAGTCCCCGATGATCGGGACGTCGACGCCCAGGCCGCGCACCTTGCGGACCATCTCAGGGACGGCCGCCGCGGCTTCCTCGCTGTTGACGGTGACCCGGACCAGCTGCGAGCCGGCGTGGGCCAGCTGCGCGACCTGGATCGCGGTCGCGTCGGCGTCGGCAGTGTCTGTGTTCGTCATCGACTGGACGACGATGGGGTGGGCGCTGCCGACCAGGACCCCGCCGACATCGACGCTGACGGTCGGACGCCGCCGCGGTCGACCCTGGTCGGGGCTGGTCATGTGCCGGCGCCGCCGAGGCTGCGGACGATGTCGAACCCGGTGATCCAGATGAGGAATGCGAACAGGAAGACGAAGCCGACCATGTACGTCAGCTGCTCGGCGCGCAGGCTGATCCGGGCACCGAACAGCCGCTTGAGCGTGATCATCAGCATCCGGCCGCCGTCGAGCGGCGGGAACGGCAGGATGTTGACGACCGCGAGGTTCGCCGACAGCGCGCCCGCGATGTAGAGCGTGAACACCGGTCCGAGCTGCCAGAAGACATCGCCGATCTGGGTCGCGATGCCGACGGGTCCCGAAACGGGCGGCGGGGCCGTCGGGTTGGTGGCCACGGACTCCACGAGCGTGCCCAGGCCGCCCACGATGAGCCCGAGCGCGCCGATGGTCCGCTCGGCGCCGATGCGGATCGCCTCGACGACGCCGTAGTGGATCGAGGTCCGCGTCGTCGTCGGCTCCCGGGTGAACCCCACCGCACCCTTGCCCGCATCGATCGTCGCCTTGTCGCGCAGCGTCACCACGACCGACGATTCGGTCCCGTCGGCGTGCTCGATGCCGAGCGTGACGGTCTCGCCCGGCCGGGCCCGAAGGTCGAGCAGCAGCGAGCCACCATTGAAGGCCCCGTAGTGCTGCCCATCGACGCTCGCGATGACGTCGCCCGGCACGAAGCCGGCCAAGGCCGCCGGCGATCCCGGTTCGACGGCGACGACGCGCTCCCCGATCGTCGGGTCGCCGTAGAGCGCGATGCCGGTGAAGATCGCGAACGCGAGCAGGAGGTTCATCAGGACGCCCGCGACCAGGATCCACATCTTGGTGATCCAGCGCTGCGACGCGAAGGAGCGCGGATCGTCGGCCTGGTCGCCGTCCTCGCCCTCCAGCTTCACGAATCCGCCGATCGGCAGCCAGTTGAGCGTGTAGAGGGTCTCCCCCTTCGACCGCAGGATCCTGGCCCGGGGCGGGAAGCCGATCCCGAACTCGAGGACCCGCACGCCGGCCAGGCGGGCGGTCACGAAGTGGCCCAGCTCATGGATGACGACCAGCACGCCCAGGATCCCGATGAACAGGACGATCGTGATGAGCGACTGGACGAAGCCGGTCATGCGCGGGCCCCGATCTGCATCGCGGCAGCGTTTGCCCGGACGTCCGCATCGAGCGCGACCAGCTCATCGAGGTCCGGATCGGGGGATTCGTCATCGCCGAACCTCTCGACCGCCGCCTCGAGCAGGACGGGGATCCCGGTGAAGCCCAGCGTGCCGTCGAGGAACCGGGCGACGGCGACCTCGTCGGCCGCGATCAGCGCAGCGGACGCCCGAGACCCGAGACGGCCCGCCTCGCGGGCGATCCGGAGGGCCGGGAACCGGGCGGCATCGGGTGCCCGGAAGTCGAGACGCGCGGTCGCGAGCAAGTCGGGCGGAGCCGCCGGTGACGGCAGGCGGCGGGGATAGGTCAGCGCGTACTGGATCGGCAATCGCATGTCAGGGGTGCCCAACTGGGCCTTCAGGGAGCCGTCCCGGAAGCGGACGGCGGAGTGGACGACGCTCTGCGGGTGGATGACGACCTCGATGGCGTCGTAGTCCACATCGTACAGCCAGTGCGCCTCGATGACCTCCAGGCCTTTGTTCGCCAGCGTGGCCGAGTCGATCGTGATCTTGGCGCCCATGGACCACGTCGGGTGCTTGAGGGCCTGTTCCGGGGTCACCGCCGACAACTCCGCCGGGGTCGAGTCGAGGAACGGCCCGCCCGAGGCGGTGAGGATGAGCGCGGCCACATCGTCCATGGATTCGCCGACAAGGCACTGCCAGATGGCCGAGTGCTCCGAATCGATCGGGCGCAGCCAGGCCAGCGGACTCGCGTACGGGTCGCCCGGGGCCGTGGCGGCCCGCGCGGCTGCGAGCGCGCGTGCCAGCGGCATCACGAGATGGCCGCCCGCGACGAGCGTCTCCTTGTTGGCCGTGGCCACGACCTTGCCGGCCCGGAGCGCCGCGAGGACCGGACGAAGGCTGACGACCCCGCCCGTGCCGATGACGACGAGGTCGACGTCGCCCCGCGTCGCGAGGCCCTCGAGCGCGTCCGGCCCGCCGACGCGTTCCGTGCCGGGCGGCAGGTCCAGCCCGGCGAACGCCGCCTCGTTCTCCAGCGCCACGGCGGCCGGCCGGAGCCGGGCCGTCTGCTCGGCCAGGAGCGTGCCGTTCGTCCCTGCCGCCAACGCGACGACCCGGAACGCATCCGGGTGTCCCGCCAGGACGTCGACAGCCTGGCGGCCGATCGATCCGGTCGAGCCGATCAGGGCGACCCGACGTGGCTCGGTCGCGGACCCGTCCCGGCCCTCAGCCGAAGATCGCGACGACATACAGCGTGACCACCGGCGCGGCGAACAGGAACGAATCGATGCGGTCGAGCATGCCGCCGTGGCCCGGGATGAGGGTGCCCGAATCCTTGGCGCCGGCCGCGCGCTTGAGGACAGACTCGGCCAGGTCGCCCGCCTGCGCCGCGAACGCGATCAGCGGGCCCAGCACGATCGCGTGCAGCGGCGACTGGCCGACCGCCCAGAGCGCCACGGCCACGACGACCGTCGTCGCCGCGACGCCGCCGACAAGGCCCGCGTACGTCTTCGATGGCGAGATGTGGGTCAGGAACTTGCGCCGCCCGAATTGCTTGCCGACGAGGTAGGCGCCGGTGTCGTAGGACCAGACCGCGAGGATCAGGAGCAGGATCCAGGCACGCTCCGCGCCCAGGCCCGCCAGCGGCGAGCCGGCCGGGATGACCGGGGCCGCGAGTCCGAGACGGATGACGAACGACAGCAGCGACACGTAGAGCGCCCCGAAGATCGTGGCCATCCACGTGGCGAGCCCGTCATGCGGGTCGAGGCGCCCGAACGAGGCGATCGCCACCAGGACGATGCCCACCGCTCCGAGGAGCAGCCCGCTCCCCTCCAGTTCGGTCGGCACGGCGGCGTCGAGGACGACTGCCAGGGCGAGCGCGATCCCGAGCGCCGTGAGCGGCTGGTAGCCGGCGCTGCCGAGGAGCCGGAACACCTCCAGGGCGGCGAGTGCCGTGATGATCGCGATGGCGATCGCCAGGGCGGGCCCGCCGAGAGCCAGGACGATGAGCAGGACCGGGACGAGCACGGCCGCCGTGATGGCCCGCTGGCGCACGCCTCCCGCCCCGGCCGTCAGCGCCCGAACCGGCGATGACGGCGGGCGAACTCGATGAGGGCGGCGTCGAACGCGTCGGGGCCGAAGGCCGGCCACAGCAGGTCGGTGAAATAGAGCTCCGCGTACTGCGCCTGCCAGATGAGGAAGTTGCTGATCCGCTGCTCCCGGCCGGTCCGGATCAGCAGGTCGAGCGGCGGCAGGCCGACCGTGTAGAGACGGTCCTCGATGGCGTCCTCGTCGATCTGCTCGACCGTCAGGCCGTCGGCGAGGCAGCGCCGCGCGGCATCGACGATCTCGTGGCGGCCCGAGTAGTTGAAGGCCACGCTGAGCATCAGCCGGTCGCCGCCCGACGTGGCGGCCAGCGCCTCGGAGATCGAGGCCCGCGTGTCGTCGGGGAGTTCCTCGAGCCGCCCGAGGAGGCGGATCTGGACGCCCTGGGCCTGGAGTTCGGGGGTCTCCTGGCGGATCGCCGAGTCGAGCAGGCCGAGCAGCACGCTCACCTCTTCGGGCGAGCGGGACCAGTTCTCGCTGCTGAACGCGAACAGCGAGAGGGCCGGGACGCCGCGCCGGACCGCGTGGCGGATGATCGGGCGGATGGCCTCGACGCCGGCCGCGTGGCCCTCGGCCTCGCTCAGGCCCGCCTCGCGGGCCCAGCGCCGGTTGCCGTCCATGATGATCGCGACGTGCCGCGGCAGGTCGGCCGGGTCGATCCCGAGCTCGCTGGCGTCGCCGGACGCGGTCGATTCGCGCGTGGGGCTCGCGGGCTGTGCCCCGTCTGCCGGTCGGGCGATCGATGCGCGAC
Source organism: uncultured Chloroflexia bacterium (assembly GCA_963767165.1). Classification (GTDB taxonomy): domain Bacteria; phylum Chloroflexota; class Limnocylindria; order Limnocylindrales; family CSP1-4; genus SPCO01. Next base: position 110,453 of record CAVYCV010000002.1, read on the forward strand.
TCACTAGACCTCCAGGATCTCCGCTTCCTTCGCCTCCCCGAGGCGATCGACCTCGGCGACATGCCGGTCGGTGGTCTTCTGCAGGGACTCGAGCTCGCGGTGCGCCTCGTCGGCCCCGACGCCGTCCTGCTTCTTGAGGTGGTCGGCGGCCTCGCGGCGGAGATTCCGGATCTCCACCCTGGCCTCCTCCATCCGCTTGTGGACGCCCCGGACGATCTCCTTGCGACGTTCCTCGGTCAGTGGCGGGATGTTGAGCCGCACGACCGTGCCGTCGACCATCGGCATGATCCCGATGTCGCTCTTGGTGATGGCCTTCTCGATCGCCCCGAGGACCCCGCGGTCCCACGGCTGGATCACGATCTGGTGCGGCTCCGGGACGCTGATGCCGGCGAGCTGGTTGAGCGGGGTCGACGTGCCGTAGTACTCGACGTGGATCCGCTCGACGAGCGCGGTCGACGCGCGACCGGTCCGCATGCCCTGGAAGTCGCGCTCCATGGCCTCGACGGCGCGGGCCATCTTCGCGTCGGCATCCGCGATGACCTGGCTGCTCATGCGCGCACACCTCCCGCGGCGTTGGGTGCCCCCGAGATGAGCGTCCCGACCCGCTCCCCGGCGGCGACCCGCTTGATGTTGTCGGGGTGGTTCAGGTCGAAGACGACGATCGGCAGGTCGTTCTCCATGCACAGGCTCACGGCCGTGGCGTCGAGCACCTTGAGCTGGTCGCGCAGCAGGTCGCCGTAGCCGAGCTCAGCGTAACGCCGGGCGTCCGGGTTCGACATGGGGTCCTTGTCGTAGACGCCGTCGACCTTGGTCCCCTTCATCAGGACCTCGGCGTTGATCTCGACGGCGCGCAGGGCGGCGGCCGTGTCCGTCGTGAAGTATGGGTTGCCCGTCCCCGCCACGAACAGTGCCACCCGACCCTTCTCGAGGTGACGGATCGCGCGGCGCCGGATGTAGGGCTCGGCGACCTCGTTCATCGCGATCGCGGTCATGACCCGCGTCGGGACACCGGCCCGCTCGAGCGCATCCTGGAGAGCGAGCCCGTTCATGACGGTCGCAAGCATCCCGATGTAGTCGCCGGTCGCGCGGTCCATGCCCCGGGCGGAGGCGGCGAGACCCCGGAAGATGTTGCCGCCGCCGACCACGATCCCGACCTGGACCCCGAGACCATGGACCTCGGCGACCTGCGCGGCGATGAAGGCACAGACGGCCGGGTCGACGCCGTACTGGCGGTCGCCGAGCAGCGCCTCGCCCGAGAGCTTGAGCAGGATCCGACTGTAGCGAAGCGGCGCCTCGGTGGTCGCGCCGCGCGCAGCGGGAGCGTCGCTCACAGTTCCTCTCCGACCTCGAACCGCACGAACCGGCGCACGCGGATGTTCTCGCCGATCGTGGCGATCGCACTCGTGATCAGCTGACCGACGGTCTGGTCGGTGTCCCGGAACGGCTGCTCGGTCAGCACGACCTGCTGATACCACTTCTTGAGCTGTCCGTCGACGATCTGCTCGCGGATGTTCTCGGGCTTCTTCTGGACCGACTCGTCGGCCAGCAGCTCGGCCTTCTTCGCGGCGAGGACCTCCGACGGGATCGCCTCGACGCTCGGGTACTCCGGGCGCAGGGCCACGACCTGGATGGCGAGGTCCTTGACCAGCTGCTGGAACTGCTCGTTGCGGGCTACGAAATCGGTCTCGCAGTTGACCTCGACGAGGGCGCCGAAACGGCCGCCGGTGTGGATGTAGCTGCCGATCAGGCCCTCGCGCGCGTCCCGGCCTGCCTTCTTGGCGGCCTGGGCGACGCCACGCTCACGCAGGAGCGCAGTCGCCTTCTCGAGGTCGCCGCCGGACTCGGTCAGCGCGTTCTTGCAGTCCATGAAGCCGGCGCCGGTGCGCTCGCGCAGTTCCTTGACCAGCTCGGCCGAGATGTCCGCCATGCTCGTTCGTCTCTCCTGTGCTGCGCCGCGACCCGTCGGGATCGCCGCGCTCGTCGTGCCTGATCGGGCGGGTCCGGTCGGCCCGGACCACGCCCGGATGGAGTCGGGCGTCAGCCCGCGGCTTCGACCGGGGCGTCGTCCTCGGCCTTCTCGGCCGCCTCACGCGCGAGTTCCGCGGCGATGTCCTCCGCCGAGGCCTCGGCCTCGGCGGGCATGTCGGCCACGGCAGCCTCGGCACGCGCCGCCCGGTCGCCGGGCAGCAGGTCGTCTTCCTCGTCGATGTCGGGCTCGAATGTCAGCGCCGCGCCGCCGGCGAGGGCAGCGACGAGCTCGTCGGACGCGCCGGGCTCCTCGTCCTCGGACTCGGGCATCGCGATGGTCTCGACGACTTCGGGCTCGACCGCCGCTCGGGCGGCTCGGTCGCGGGCGCCTTCGATGGCCGCATCGGCGACCAGCGTGCAGAGCAGCCGGATCGACCGGATGGCGTCGTCGTTGGCCGGGATGATGAAGTCGAGCTCGTCGGGGTCGACGTTCGTGTCGCCGGTCCCGATGACCGGGACCTCGAGCTTGTTCGCCTCGGTGACCGCGATGCGCTCGCGATGCGGGTCGACGACGAAGATGGCGCCCGGCAGGCGCTTCATCTTGCGCATGCCGCCGAGCGTGCCCTCGAGCTTGTTCAGCTCCTCGGTCAGCTTGGCCGCTTCCTTCTTGGTCATGCGCTCGAAGTCGCCGTTGTCCCGCCGGGCCTCGAGCTGCTCGAGCAGTCCCATCCGCTTCTTGATCGTGACGAAGTTGGTCAGCATGCCGCCGAGCCAGCGCTTGTTGACGTACGGCATCCCGGCACGAGCCGCCTCCTGGGCGACCGGCTCCTGGGCCTGCTTCTTGGTCCCGACGAACAGGACCAGCTCGCCGCGGGCGACGGTGTCACGGACGGCCTCGAGGGCGAGGTCCAGGCGCGAGACGGTCTGGGCGAGATCGATGATGTGGATCCCGTTGCGCTCCGCGAAGATGAACGGGCGCATCTTGGGATTCCAGCGGCGTGTCTGGTGACCGAAGTGGACTCCGGCCTCGAGCAGCTGCCGCATCGAAACGGACGGCACGGTGTGCGACCTCCTGTCGGTTCGAACCTCCGCGGACCCTCATGATCGCCGGGGACCGGGCATCCGCCGCAAGGGCGTCTGGCGCCGGCACCGCCCGGTCGGAACGGTCCGCGTGTGAGCTCCGTACCTCGAGGGCGAGACACGGGCATTGATCTGGCGGCTCGGGTCCCTCGCGGGCTCCCGGACCGGGCGGGAGTGTAGCACAGGGTCCGCACGAGACCCGCGGCCGCTCCGCCGGCTACCCGCGGCCCAGCGCCTCCTCAAGCCGCTCGAGCAGCGGGATCTGGGCCGGCTTGATCCGCCGGCGCGCCTCGGTCGGATCGAACCAAGCGACGCGATCGATCTCGGGAAACGACTGGAGCCGGCCGGATCCGGGTGGCCACATCATCTCGAAGGTGTCGGAGCGGGCCTGGGCCGGATCGAGCACGCCCTCCGTCGCCCAGGCGTGCACCACCTTGCCGCCCTTCTGGACGATCGAGCCGAGCTCGAGGAACGGGCCGTCGCCGGGGTCGTGGCCTGTCTCCTCGGCGAACTCGCGCCGCGCGGTGTCGGCCAGGGCCTCGTCGGGGTCCGGCTCGCCCTTCGGGATCGTCCAGTGACCCGCGTCACGGTTCGCGAACAACGGCCCGCCGGGATGAGCGAGCAGGACCTCATGGCCGTCGCCGACCCGTCGGTAGAGCACGATCCCGGCACTGATGCGCATCCTCCGATGGTAGGGAACCTCTGGTCACCATGCCGCGCTATGCACGATCTCGTCTTGCGGGTCCTCCTCCGCCTGGTATGCGCATGGATGCATATCGGCGGTGCAGGCTGAGCTCCATCTGGGCGACAAGCAGGTCGTGCCCGTGGCGTCGGCCCGGCCGGCAACCTGGTCCAGGCCTCCAGCCGAGTCGCACGCCCGGGCCTTGGGCCCAGGCCCACACCTATGCTTCCATTGGAATAGCCGCCAGGAGTGACTCCCCAGGCGGGATTCGTGCATAGCCGGATGCCCGGCTCACATCGCGTGCCGGTAATGGCGGATCCGCTCGCCTGGCTCGACGACGACCAGGTCGAAGCGCAGGGGCAATCGCGGGATCGGCGAGCCATCCGGCAGGGACCGACGATCGAGGAGGCCGTGGGCCGCGGACCGGACCCGGGTCCGCTTCCGGTGGTCGACGGTCTCCTCCGGCAGGCCGAAACCACGGGAGCCACGCCAGCGCACCTCCACGATGACGAGCGCGGCGGGCGGGCCCGGGTCGACCGCCACGAGGTCGATCTCATGACGGCCGACATGGACGTTCCGGGCCAGGATCGTCCAGCCGGACTCGCTCAGCCGCGTGGCGACCAGGCTCTCGGCGCTGTCGCCGGCCTGCTGCGCAGGGCTGCGGTTCGAACCCGGCTCCCGATCCATGCCGGCGATGCTGGCATCGGGCCCTCACCCGGCGCGTATCGGCGGCTCACCCGCCGGCTCATCCGGCCTTATCCGCCGACCATCTCGAGCGACGCGAGGTCGGCGGCATCGAACGTCGCGTCATCCGCCATGACCGGCACGAGCTGGCGTTCGAGGAGCTCGTGGGTCTCGGGCGAGGCCGCCGGGTCCGCCAGCAGGTCGAAGTCGAGCTGATCGCCCGCGAGCGTCCGCTGGAGTGCCAGGAACGAGCGTCTGTGGAAGGGCGTCAGCCCCATCGCCCGGATCGCATCGCGGTGGTCGCGCGTCGCGTAGCCCTGGTTGTGCTCCCAGCCGTAGCCGGGATAGCGAACGGCCAGCTTGGCCATCATGCGGTCGCGCACGACCTTGGCCACGACCGACGCACAGGCGATCGAGTAGACCTTCGCGTCGCCGTCGACGATGTTCGTGTACGGCCCGACCTGGGCCTCGAAGCCGGCGATCCGGTTGCCGTCCACCAGGACGTGCTCGTGGCCGCCGACGCGGGCGATCGCCCGGCGCATGGCGAGATGCGTGGCGTGGTAGATGTTGAGCTGGTCGATCTCGCGGACCGAGGCCGCGCCCACGCCGATCGCCACGGCCCGCGCCCGGATCAGCGGCGCCAGCCGCTCGCGCTGGGCCATCGAGAGGGTCTTCGAGTCGCGGACGCCCGGGATCCTGTGGCAACCGGGCCGCATGATCACCGCGGCCGCGACCACCGCGCCGCAGGTGGGCGCGACACCGACCTCGTCCACGCCGACCACCCGGACCAGTCCTTCGTTCCAGAGGCGGCGCTCGTGGCGAAGGCTCGGGACGATGACGGTCATCGGGGCCTAGGGTACCGCGCCGGACACGAAGCGACCCCGCCGGATGGGCGGGGTCGGCGGGAGGGGCGCGCGGCCGGACTAGCCGTTCGTGCGTCGCTCGCGGAGGGTGGCGGCCTTGCCGACCCGGTCGCGCAGGAAGTACAGCTGGGCCCGACGCACCTGGCCGTGGCGGACGACCTCGATCTTCTCGATGCGCGGGCTGTGGATCTTGAACGTGCGCTCGACACCCACGCCGGACGCGATGCGCCGGACCGTGATGGAGCGGGTGATGCCGCCGCCGCGCAGCCGCATGACGGTGCCCTCGAAGACCTGGATGCGCTCGCGGTTGCCTTCGACGACCTTGGCCGAGACCTTCACGGTGTCACCCGTGGCGAGTTCCGGGAGGTCGGTTCGTAGCTGGTCCTTGACGATCTCGTCGAGCACGTTCACGCGGCGGTTCCTTGGTCGGGTGGCAGCCGAAGCTGCGGTTGGGACGATTCGGAGTGGTCGCGGGAGGCGACCGGTGGCGGAGTATAGCACGGGCTCCGACCCCATCCGCGGCGGCCCGTCGCTCGTTCAGTCGTCCAGCAGATCCGGCCGTCGCTCGCGCGTCCGGGTCCGAGCCTGCTCGTCTCGCCAGCGAGCGACGGCACCGTGGTCGCCCGAGGTCAGGATCGCGGGCACGTCCATGCCCCGGAACGTCGGCGGGCGCGTGTACTGCGGGTACTCCAGCAGCCCGGCACTGAAGGATTCCTCCGTCGTGGACGCGGCGTCGATCGCCCCCGGCAGGAGCCGCAGCACGGCGTCGATGACGACGAGCGCCGGCAGCTCGCCGCCGGTCAGCACGTAGTCGCCGATGGAGAGCTCGAGGTCGACGAGCGAGCGGATCCGTTCGTCGACGCCCTCGTAGCGGGCGCACAGGAAGATGAGATGGGACCGATCCGCGAGCTCGGCCGCGCGCGCCTGCCGGAAGACCTCGCCGGCCGGGTCGAGGAGGATCGCGGTCGAGTCCGGGCGACGGAGCTCGTCGAGGGCCGCGGCGACCGGCTCCGGGCGCAGGACCATCCCGGCTCCCCCGCCGTACGGGGCGTCGTCCACGGACCGGTGGCGTCCGAGGCCCCACTCGCGCAGGTCGCGGATCCGGACCGTCGCAAGGCCCTGCTCCTGGATGCGCGCCGGGATGCTGCCACTCAACGGGCCTTCGAGCATGGCCGGGAACAGCGTCAGGATGTCGATCTCGAGGGTCATGGCTCGGCCTGGGCCGCCGGGTCTGCGGGGGCCGGGGTTGGTTCGCTGGGAGCCGCCGCGGCCTCGGTCGCGCTCTTCGGCCGGCGCGTGATCCGACGTGGCGCCTTCGGTCGGTCGGGATCGGGCTCGCGGACGCGGGGCGGCCGCAGGTCGAGCGATTCGGCGTCCACCACGATCTCGCCACGACGCGGGGCGAAGACCCGGACGAACGCGCGGACCGCGGGCAGGTCGAACGCGCCGAACGGGCCGCCCTCGACCGCGAACACCTCGTTCTCGCCGATCCGATAGATGTCGCGCACCGTGCCGAGGTCCGTGCCGTCCACGCCGCGGACCGTCACGCCGATGACCTCGTGCCAGTAGTACTCGCCGCGGCCGAGCTCGAGCTCCGGTGCGACGGTCGCCTGCAGGTAGACGCCGCGCAGCCGGTCGGCGGCGTCGCGCGATGCGATCTCGCGGAAGCGGATCCGCCAGCCGGGGCCATCGGCGACGGCCTCGGCGGTCGCGATCGTCAGCGGTTCGTCCCTCCCCTCCGGGAACAACACGGTCCCGGGGACGAAACGGTTCTCCGGGTGGTCGGTCAGGACCTCGACCCGGACGGCGCCTCTGAGCCCGTGGACGCCCCGCACGAGGGCGACCACGAGCCGTTCGTCGACGCTCAGAGGATCTCGAGCTGGACCGGCTCGCCGTCGCGGGCGGCCGTCACCTTGAGCAGCGTCCGGAGCGCCTTGGCGACGCTGCCGTTGCGGCCGATGACCTTGCCCATGTCGTCTTCGGCGACGTGGAGCTCGATGACGGTCGCGCCCTCCTCACGGACGACTTCGACCTTCACGGCTTCGGGATCGTCGACCAGCGCCCGGGCGACGTACTCGACCAGTTCCTTGGCGGCCATGGCGGTCCCCTACTTGGCGGCGGGCACGATGCCCGCCTGGCGGAAGAGTCGGAGCACGGTGTCGGACGGCTGGGCACCCTTGGCCAGCCAGGCCTTCGCCTTGTCCTCGTCGACCTTGAATTCGATGGGCTCGGTTCGCGGGTTGTAGTGACCCAGCGTCTCGATGGCCCGACCGTCGCGGGCGCTGCGACCGTCGGCGACGACGACGCGATAGGACGGCTGCTTGGTCGCGCCGACGCGCGTCAGCCGGATGCGGACTGCCATATGGCTGCTGCTCCTCCTGTGGATCGATGCGGCGGGCGCCTGGGGGGCGCCCTCCGCTACTGCACCGTGATGACGATGGTCGACCTGGTCAGGTCGCCCCCGACCGAGCTCGACGCGATGAGCGCGTCGAACGGGGCGAGGAACGGCTTGACGTCTGTCTCGTACTTCTTGAGGCGCCGCGGCATCGCCGCTCTTGACCATGCCCTCGACGTGGCCGCGGATCGCGGCGATGTCGACGAACACGGAGCCCGTTCCCTCCTTGACCCGGCCAACGAGCGCCTTGTACCGGTCGTTCGAGGCGAGCGACGTGGCGTCGGTCGTGTCGAGGACGTGCTTCACGAACTCGGGACCCGAGCCCAGCACGACGAGGTCGTCGGTGACCGCCCAGGCGATCTCGACCTTGTCGATCGGGGCCGCGAACGCGCTGGCGCCCATCGCGCCCAGGTCGACCGATGCGACCGAGATGGTCGTGCCCTCGTAGTCCTCGTCACGGAAGGTGACGCCACTCGCGCCGCTGAGGGCGGCGAGGTTCCTGACGCTGGTGAAGAGGCGCTTGGCGGCCTCGGCGTCGGTCGGGAGGATGACGAGGCCGCCCTCGACCTTGTCACCGGAGCCGTTCACGACCAGTCCGGTGTCGCCGATCCAGCCGACCGCGCCGTCCGCCCCGCCGAGGACGCCCAGGCCCTGGTTGATGGCGTCGGTGACTTCCTTGAGGCTGGCCTCGTTCTTGTAGAGGTCGAGCGTCTGCTTGAGCGTGGCGCCCGAGTCGTGATTGACGATCAACGCGATCGCCGAGGACGGCACGTGCTTCGCGACATCGGACGGGCGGTCCTTGGTCGGACCGAGGTAGGCCTCGGCCTTCGGGGCCGCGGCCTCCATGACGAGGGCGTCGCCCTCGACCCGGAGCCAGAACGCCGACCACTTGGGGAGGAACTTCGCGTAGACCTCGGTCGAGATGGCCGGAGCGCCGTCCTGGGCGGCCGCCTGGCTCAGCTCCTGGGACCACGCGACGATCGGGCCAAGGGCCATGTAGACGTAGCCGATGTGGTCGCCCGTGGGGGCACCGAGAGCGGCCTTGACGTCGGGGTCCGCGGCGAACCCGCCGTTGCCCTTCGTGTCGACCGCCGCCTTGACCGAGACGACGTCACCAGCGACGGCGACCTTGCCGTCGAGGATCGCGAACGCGGCCTTCGGGCCGCTCGAGCCGCCGAACAGGGTCAGCTCGACGCCCTGATAGGTCTCGGTGGTCGTCGTGGCGCCGGCCTGCTTGAACGCATCAGCGAACCAGGCCCGAGCGAGGGCCTCATCCTTGATCGAGAGCAGGGCGAGGGCGTGGGCGGAATCCATCCCGGTTCCCCCGGCGCCCGAGGTGATCGTCTTCGGGTCGGGCAGCGGGCCGGCGCTGAACGCAAGCTCGCCGTCGAACCACGGCTTGATGTTGGTCGTGAAGGTCTGCTTGCCGTCCGACGCGTCGGAGACGAGCCGGTCGAGGACCTCGTCGAGCTTCGAATCGAGCGCTGCCTGGTCGGCGAAGCCCGGGAAATGCGACAGGAACTCGCCGACCTCGCGGCGCTGGTCGCCGGGCAGGTCCAGTCGGACCTCGCCGTACACGACCGTCCCGCTGGGCACGTAGCCGAGGACGGTGGCGTCGGGCGAGCGTCCGACGAGCGCATAGACGATGGCCGCGGAGAGTGCCGCGACGATGGCGACCGCCCCGAGGGCGACGATCCAGCGGGCGCGACCCGTTCGCGGCGGGCCCGTCAACCGGCGCCACCGGCGTCACGGGTGCGGGCGTCAACGGTGCGGGCGTCTCGACCACTGTCGTGGCCTCGACGTTCGACTGGTCCTGATCGGTCATGGTGTCTGGTTCCCCCTGGTCAGCGACGGCCGGACAGCGCGCCGAGCGCGGCGCGCCGGCCCCCGCCGGACAACTGCTTCATGAGCTTCTGCATCTCGCTGAACTGTTTCACGAGACGGTTGACGTCTGGCAGGCTGGTGCCCGAGCCGGTCGCGATGCGACGGCGGCGCGAGCCGTTGAGGACGGTCGGATCGCGGCGTTCGGTCGGGGTCATCGCCCGGATGATCGCCTCTGTCCGCTTGAGGTCGCCGCGGTCCACCGCGGCCTGTGCTTCGCCGGCCATGTCGCCCATCCCCGGGATCATCGACATGACCTGGCCGAGCGGGCCCATCTTCTGGACCTGCTGGAGCTGTTCGAGCATGTCCTCGAGCGTGAAGCTGTTCTTGCGCAGCTTCTCCTCGAGGGTCGCTGCCTGCTTGGCATCGAAGGTCTCCTGGGCCCGTTCGACGAGCGTCAGGATGTCGCCCATGCCGAGGATCCGGCCGGCGAGCCGGTCGGGATGGAAGACCTCGAGCGCGTCGGTCTTCTCGCCCGTGCCGAGGAACTTGACCGGGACGCCGGTGACCGCCGAGATCGAGAGCGCGGCACCGCCGCGGGCGTCGCCGTCGATCTTGGTCAGGATCAGCCCGGTCACCGGGACCGCGGCGGCGAACGCCTGGGCGACCCCGACGGCCTCCTGGCCGGTCATCGCGTCGACGACGAGCAGCGTCTCGACCGGCTTGACGGCCGCGTTGACCGCGGCGATCTCGGCCATGAGCGCCTCGTCGATCGTGAGGCGGCCGGCGGTGTCGAGGATCACGACGTCGCGCACCTGGCGCTTCGCGGCCTCGACGCCCTGGCGGGCGATGTCGGGGACGCTCGTCCCGGGCGCCGGGCGGAAGACGGGGATGTCGAGGCTCTTGCCGAGGGTCTCGAGCTGGTCGGCGGCGGCCGGGCGGTACGGGTCCGCGGCGACGAGGAGCGGGCGGCGGCCGAGCTTCACGACGTGTCGCGCGAGCTTGGCGGTCGAGGTCGTCTTGCCCGAGCCCTGGAGCCCGACCATGGCCACGACCGCCGGGTTGCCCGAGAGATGGAAGGTGCGATCGCCTGCCGAGAGCAGCTCGACGAGCTCGTCGTTGACGATCTTCACGACCTGCTGACCGGCGGTCAGGCTCGAGAGCACGTCCGCCCCGATCGCCTTCTCGCGGACGCGGGCGACGAAGTCCTTGACGACCTTGAAGTTGACGTCCGCCTCGAGCAGCGCCAGGCGGACCTCGCGCATCGCGGCATCGACGTCGGCCTCCGTGATCCGGCCGCGGCCGGTCAGGGTGCCGAGCGTCTTTCGAAGCCGGTCGCTGAGGGTGTCGAACATGGTCCGGGTGGGGACTCCGATGTGAGGTGGTCCGGCTCGGGTGGCGGTCTCGAGGTCGAGACGCGCGAGCCGATCCGGGTGGTGCGCGGGTTCTGACGCACCGAGGCGTGCGCAGTGTACCGCAGGGTCTTCCGGGCCGCCGCTGGGCCGATGGTCCGGTGCACGCTGGCCCCGGTACGCCGGTGCGCCGGCCTTCCTACGCGAACAGCGCCGCCACGAAGCCATCCGGGTCGAACGGCAGGAGATCACCGACCTGCTCCCCCACCCCGACGAAGCGGACAGGGATCTTCAGGGTGTCCTCGATCGCGAAGACGATGCCGCCCTTGGCCGTCGAATCGAGCTTGGTCAGCACGATCCCGGTGAGGCCGACCGCCTCGTGGAAGGCCTTCGCCTGGGCCAGGCCGTTCTGGCCGGTCGTCGCATCGAGCACGAAGAGCGTCTCCGGCTGCGCGCCGGGAAGGCGCTTGTCGATGATCCGGCGGATCTTCGTGAGCTCATCCATGAGGTTCGACTTGGTGTGCAGGCGGCCGGCCGTGTCGGCGATGACGATGTCAGCTCCCCGGGCGACCGCGGCGTCGAGGGCGTCGTAGACGACCGCCCCCGGGTCCGCGCCGGGCGCATGGGCGACGACCGGAACGTGAGCGCGGTCCGCCCACACGCGGAGCTGGTCGATGGCGGCCGCCCGGAAGGTGTCCGCGGCGGCGAGGATCACCGAGTGACCGGCCGCCGTGTAGCGGCTCGCGAGCTTGCCGATCGTCGTGGTCTTGCCGGTCCCGTTGACCCCGACGATGAGCACGACCGCGGGGCCGCCCTCGACAGACGGCTGCGGCATCCAGACGAGGTTCCGGGCGACCAGGCGCGACGCGAGCTCGGTCCGGACGTCGGCCAGCGCGCCGCCGGGACCCTTGCGGAGGCGGGCCATCTCCACGATGTCGATGGCCAGCGCCGCGCCGACGTCCCCGGCGATCAGCGTCTCCTCGACGTCGTCCCAGGCGGCATCCTCGGTGCCCGCGCCGATGGCGCCGCGGAGGCGGGTCATGAAGCCGCCGCGGGTGCGCTCGAGACCGGCGTCGAGCGAGCCGACGTGCTCGGGCTCAATGGGAGGGGCCGCCGGCGCCTCGGGCGCTGCGACCGGATCGACATGGGCGACGGGTTCCGGCGCCGCGAGCGGTGCGATCGGCTCGGCATCGATGGGCGCGGCATCCCGCGGTTCGACGATCGCCACGTCCTCGCCGAAGTCGGCGGGATCGGGCTCCCAGCCGGGCTCGACGTCCTCGGGGCTCGGGGGCGTCTCCGGCGCGACCTCGGGCTCCGCCGGTTCGTCCCGGCGGCGACGCCACAGCGGCATCAGCCGGCCGTCGCGAGTTCGCTGCGGCGGCGACCGGCGAGCGCCTGCGCCTCGTCGAGCCGCAGGCTGATGACGCGACTGACGGAATCGTCGCCGACGGTCACGCCGTAGAGGGCGTCGGCCGCCTCGATCGTGCCCCGGTTGTGGGTGATGACGATGAACTGGGTCTGGTGCGCGAGGCTGCGGAGCGCGTCGGCGAACCGTCCGATGTTCGCCTCGTCGAGGGCAGCGTCGACCTCGTCGAGGACGCAGAACGGGACGGGGCGGACCTCGAGCATCGCGAACAGCAGCGCGACGGCCGTCAGGGCGCGCTCGCCGCCCGAGAGCATCGCGAGCGCCTGCGCCTTCTTGCCGGGCGGCCGGGCCACGATCTCGACTCCCGTCGAGCCCAGGTCGGACGGATCGGTCAGCGACAGTCGCGCGAACCCGCCCCCGAACAGCTGCTCGAACCGCGCGGCGAAGGCGACCTCGAGGGCGCGGAACGTGGTCTGGAACTGGTCGGTGATCATCGTCTCGAGCTCGGCGATCAGCTCGCGTGTCCGCACGATCGCGGTCCGCAGGTCCGATCCCTGGCTTTCGAGCGTCTCGAGGCGCTGGCGCAGCTCGGCATACTCCTCGACCGCATACGGGTTCGTGGCGCCGAGCTCGTGGAACCGTCGACGCAGCTGGCCGAGCCGGATCGCGCTCGGTGGCGACTCGTTCGGCGCCGCCGCGGACCAGACCGTCGCAGCACGATCGAGCACCGACTCGAGCTCACTCTCCAGGGCGACCTCGAGCCCCTCGTCCGTGGGCTCGGATCCATCCGGCGTCCCGGCTGGCCGCGTCTCCCGGGTCGCGCCGGCGACGGCAGCCAGGCGCTCGATACCGAGCTCGCCCAGGCCCGCCAGCTCGACGAGCACCAATTCGCGGAGCGCCTCGAGGCCCAAGCGCGCCTCGAGATCGTCCCGATCGGCGATGCGCAGCCGCTCGTCGGTCGCACGCAGTCGCTCGCGCGTGCCCGCGGCGGTCCGTTCCGCGACGGCCAGTCGGTCGCGTTCGGCCGCGTCCACGGCCTGGCTCTCGGCGAGAGCTTCCCTCGCCGCCGCGTCGCGCGCCACGGCCTGTGCCAGCTCGGTCCCGAGAGTGCCGCGCGACGCCGCGAGCGTCCGGGTCCGCTCCTCGAGTCCGCTGAGCTCGCGGTCGGCCCGGGCGATCCGTTCCTCGCCGATCCCGACTGCAGCCTCGGCCCGCGACCGGCGGCCCTCGGCATCGCGACGCGCGCTCTCGCGCGTCGCGGCGTCCTCGGCCAGCCGATCGCGTCTTGCGCGCAGCTCGCCCGCGCGTCGCTCCCATGTCTCGACGGCACCCTGGTCCGTCGACCCGGTCGCGGCCGAGGCATGGCCCTCCTCCGACCCGGCCGTCGAGCCCTCGAGCGCCGCGAGCGCGGCCGCCGCTCGCTCGTGCTCCTGGCGGACACGCTCGGCCTGCGCCGTCGCCCAGGCCGCCTCGCGCACGTGGCCCTCGAGGTCCCGTGCGGCAACGCGTCTCCTCGGCCTCGGCCTCGCGGCGGGCCGCGATGGCCTGGGCTTCCTCGGCACGGGCGGCGTCCAGTGCCGCCCGCGCGCTCGCCGCGACCGTTCCGGCGTCCGTCGCCTGGGACCGAAGGGCGGCGACCTCTTCCTCGAGTCGCGCGGTCTCGGCGGCCAGGCGCGCCGCCTCAGCCCGGCGCTCGAGGACCGAATCGGCCGCGCCGAGCGTGACCGCGAGCTCCGCCACGACGGCGGAGCCGTCGCGGGGAACGGCGATCCAGCCGGGTGGCAGCGCCGCCTGGATGGCCAGGCCAGCCGCGAGATCGGGGACCCACGCCGCGCGCGCAAGGAGCCGCGTCGCCGCCCCGGTGGCGTCGCGCCGGATCGCCTCCGTCAGCAGGCCGCCACCAACGCCCGCGAGGGCATCACGGAACCGTCGGTCGCGGGCGTCGGCCGCGGCAGCGGTCGGCGGCACAGCCCCGGCTCGCTCTTCGACGATCAGAGCGCCACGCTGGCCCGCGATGCCGGGCACCGCCGATGCCCGGACGAGATAGCCGCGGGCCAACTCGGCCAGCGCGGTCTCGACGGCCGCGCGCAGATCCGGGTCGACCACCAGGTCCTCGTCCACCCGGCGTCCACCGACGCGTCGGGCGGCCTTCGCGATCCCGCGCTCCTCCTCCTCGGCCAGCCGGGCGTCAAGAGCCTCACGACGGGCGACGGCCGATGCCAGCGCGGCTTCGCCGGCGGCGACCCGGGCCTCCGCCGTGGTGCGTGCCGCGTCCGCGGCCTCGGCTGCGAGGCGTGCCGTTTCGCGGGCGGTCGCGGCCGCGGTCTCGGCCTCGAGCGACGCGGTGCGCCGGGCCCCGACGATCCCGAGGGCGGCCTCGCGCTCGGCCCGGACCGTCTCGGCCGCGGCGGCGCGCTCGGCCTCCTCGGCCGCACGGCGCTCGACGTCGACGACGCGGCGACGGGCCGTCTCGAGCTCGGCCTGGCGGGCCGCGGCGGCCCGTCGGACCGCGGCCAGCTCCTCGCCCTGCGCGCGATGGGCGGCGCGCAGCCCCGCGAGCTCCGCCAGCGCGTCGGCGAGCTCCCGCTCCGCCTCGGTCAGGGCCGCCTCGAGGTCGAGGTCGCGGGCGGGCACCGGGACGGCCATCGCGCGCCGGCCGGCGGCCACCTCGGCCTCGGCGGTCGCCCGCTCCTCGACCAACCGTCGCCGGTCGCGATCGATCGACTCCTGCTCGGAGGCGAGCCTGGCGTCCCGCAGCTGGAGCTCGGTCAGGGACGCCCGCGCCACGTCGTGTGCCGCCCGACGTTCCTGCTCCGCGGTCGCGCGGACGCCGAGAGCGGCGGCCAGCGCTGCCGCCGCGGACTCCGCTGCCTCCATCTCGGCCATCGCGCGGTCCGTGTCGGCGCGGGCGGCTTCTCGACGGGCTGTCGCAGCGGCCGCGCGTGACCCAGCCTCGAACCAGCGCGCGTGGGCGGCCAGGAGCACCGCCGCTGCCAGCTCGTCGGCCGTCGACTGGCGACTCGTCTGCTGCTCGGCCTGGGCCGCGAGGCGTCGCGCCTGCGGGCGCAGCTCCGCGACGATGTCCTCGACCCGCGCGAGGTTCGCCTCGGACTCGATCAGCTGGTCTTGCGCCCGGCGCCGGCGACGCTCGTGGCGACGCACACCGGCGACCTCCTCGAACAGGGGGCGTCTCTCCTCCGGCCGGAGGGCGAGCGCCTGGTCGACCATGCCCTGCCCGATGAAGAGGAATGCGTTGTCGGCGAGGTGCGCGGCGTCAAGCAGGTCGACGAGGTCGCGCAGGCGGATCCGCTGCTTGTTCAGGAGGTAGTCGTTCTCGCCGGAGCGATAGAGGCGCCGGCCGAGCTCGAGGACCGAGAAGTCGACCGGAAGCAGGCCGTCCGCGTTGTCGACCACGAGCGTGACATCGGCCATGCCCTGCGCCGCCCGGCGGTCCGAGCCCGCCCAGATGACGTCCTCGGCCTTGCGCGACCGCAGCGCCCTGCCCTGCTCGCCGAGCGCCCAGCGCAGCGCGTCGGCCAGGTTGCTCTTGCCCGAGCCGTTCGGCCCGACGACCGCGCTGATCCCGCCCCCGAACTCGACGTTGGTCCGCTCCGCGAACGACTTGAACCCCTGGAGCCGCAGGGCGAGCAGGCGCGGCGGCGCCGGGCGCTGGGCCACGTCGTCCGTCCCGTCCCTCCCGTTCCCGTTCATGCCCCGACCGTCTCGGGACGAGCCGCCGCGCGCAGCCGGTCCACGGCCTCGGATGCGGCGGCAGTCTCGGCGGTCCGCCGCGAGGGACCCTCGCCGACGCCGAGCACGACCCCGTCGACGCTGACCTCGATCCGGAAGGTCCGCTCGTGGTCAGGACCGCCCACCTCGACCACGTGATACGTGGGCCGGCCACCGGAATGCTGTTGTGTGTATTCCTGCAAACGACTCTTCGGGCTCTTGAGTGACAGGATCGGCGAATCCTGCGACAACTCCGGCTCGGCGAGGGCCACCAGCCATGCCTGGACGGGGCCGAAACCGAGGTCCAGGTACAGCGCCCCGGCCAGCGCCTCGAACGAGGACGCCAGCAGCGTCGGACGTCGCCGGCCGCTGCGCCGCGACTCCCCTTCGCCCAGCAAAAGGGCGGAGCCGAGGTCGATGCGCCCCGCGAGACGGGCCAACCCGGAGGTCGACACGATCGCCGCGCGGCGCGCCGACAGGTCACCCTCGTCGTCGTCGGGGTGGCGCGTGTAGAGGGCCTCGGAGATGATCAGGTTGACGACGGCGTCGCCGAGGAACTCGAGGCGCTCGTTGTGCCCCGGCGCGTCGTCCGGGTGCTCGTGCAGCCAGCTGGCATGGACAAGGGCCTGCTCGAGCAGGCCCTGATCGTGGATCGGGAGGCCGAGTCGAGCCGCGAAGGCCTGGGCGTGACGCACCACGCCCGCCTGGGCCAGGCTAGGCCGAGCGCTCGTCGATGTAGTCGACGGCGTCCTGGACGGTGCGGATCTTCTCCGCGTCCTCGTCGGAGATCTCGGTCCCGAACTCTTCCTCGAGACTCATGATCAACTCGACCAGGTCGAGCGAGTCGGCATTCAGGTCGTCGACGAACGACGCCTCCGGCTTGACCTCATCCTCATCGGCGCCGAGTTGCTCGACGACGATCTTCTTGAGGCGCTCGTACGTGGTTGCCACTGACTCCCTCCTCGGAGTTGGGTTATCCCGACGGCCCGCTGGGCTCCGCTGCGATGCTCCCGAGGACGCCATTCATGAGGCGTCGCATGGGTTCTCCACTGTATGTGCGTGCCAGCTCGACCCACTCGGCGATGGCCACCCGGGCCGGCGTGCCGGAGTGTAGCACCTCGGATATGGCGGTACGGAGCAGCGCGCGGTCCATCCGGGCGAGGCCCGTGACCGGGTATTGGGGGGCCCGGCGGGCGATCTCGGCATCGATGGAATCGCGGTTCGCCATCACGGCCGCGACCAGTTCGCGGGCCAGCTCAGCCGCTGCCGGATCGCGTTCGTCCTCGGCCAGGTGGCGTTCGAGGACGGCGTCCGCCGTCCGTTGCCCGAAGTCCGCCTCGAAGACCGCCGACAGGGCGAGCCGGCGGCCGGTGCGTCGGCCCCGGATCCGGTCAGCCCCCGACACCGTCGACCAGGACCGTGACCGAGCCGAGATCGAGGCCGAGCAGTCGCTCGACGGTCGCCGCCACAGCCGAGCGCACCTGGGTCGTTAGCGGGCCGAGGGCCTGGCCCGGGCGGGCGACGATCCAGAGGCGGACATGGACGTGGTCAGTCATCCAGCCGGACGCCGACGTCGCGGCCGGCGAGGACCCGCCGCCACCACGCCCCACCTCGGCCCACCCGCGCGACGCCCGGCACCTCCAGGGCGGCCAGGCGGACGAGCTCGGCGATGACCGAGGTCCCGACGGTGAGTTCCGGTCCGGTCATGAGACGGCCTCCGCGGTGACGTCGACGAGCGGCGCAGATGGGTTCGGCGCCGCCGAGGCCGCGTTCACCGCAAGCGACTCGGCGATCAACTCCGGGACGCGCTGACGGGCGGTCGTGGCGGCGACCTCGCAGGCGAACCCGATCATGCGCCGCTTCGCCCGGCCGTGGGTGATGATGACCGTGCCCTTGACCCCGAGCAGCGGTGAGCCGCCGGCCCGCTCGTAGTCGAAGACGTCCCGGATCCGGTCGACCCCGGGCTTGAGCAACGCATACGCGAGGCGGCCGCGGACGCCACGCCGGAACTCCGCGCGCCACAGGTCGAAGATGAACCCCGACAGGCCCTCGAAGAACTTGAGGACGACGTTGCCGAGCACGGCATCGCAGACGACCACGTCGGCCATGTGGGCCGGGAGGTCCTTGCCCTCGACATTGCCCTCGAAGCGCAGGTCCGTCGCATCGAGCAGCTCGGTGGCCCGCGCGATCCGCGCGTCGCCTTTGCCCTTCTCCTCGCCGATCGACAGGAGGGCCACCCGTGGCTGCGCCACGCCCAGCACGCGCTCGGCGAAGATCGACCCCATCCGGGCGAACTGGACGAGGTTCTCCGCGGTCGAGTCGGGGTTGGCGCCGATGTCGAGCAGGACCATGGGCCCGGTCTTGGTGATCATCTGGACGGCGAGCGCCGGCCGGTCGACACCAGGCAGGCGGCCCAGGCGCAGCACGGCTGCCGCCATCCCGGCGCCGGTGTGGCCCGCGGTGATGACCGCGTCGGCCTCGCCCCGACGGACGAGGTCGGTGGCGACGAGGATCGAGGAATCCTTCTTCTCGCGCAGGGCGAGCGCGGGGTGCTCGTGCATCTCGACGACCTGCGAGGCGTGGACGATCGAGACGTTGGCCGGGAGCGTGCCGGCGATCCCGCGGAGCGTCACCTCGTCCCCGACCAGGATCCAGCGGTCGTCGGGATGCGTGCGAGCGAAGTCGAGGACGCCCGGGACGATCTCCCCGGGGCCGTGGTCGCCGCCCATGGCGTCGACGGCGACGCGGACGCCATCGGTCCGCGCCTCGAGCGGGGCGGGCCGCGGCTCCGTCATGGGATCAGCGGGCGGGTTCGTCGCCGGCAGGCTTGAGGACGATCGCCTGGCGGCCCTGGTAGTAACCGCAGTTCGGGCAGACGTGGTGCTGCCGCTTCATCTCGTGGCAGTGCGGACACTCCTCGAGGTTCGGCAGGTCGATCGCGAGATGCGCGCGGCGCTCGCCCTGGCGGGCATGCGAGACGCGACGCTTGGGTACACCCATGAGGTCGAGGGCTCCTTGTCAGTCGGTTCTTGCTGCGTGGCCGCGTTCGTGCCGGTAGGCAGGGGCACGGCGCCACGCCGACGGCGGAGTCTACCGTGAAACCGGGCGCATCGTCACGCGTGATCGGGCTTGAAGCCTCGCAACGCCTCCATGCGCGGGTCGATGTCGTCGCTCGGATGGTCGTGGACGCCCTCGTCGAGCGGCTGGCCGCAGACGATGCACAGGCCCGGGCAGTCAGGACGGTCGAGAGGCGCGATCGGCTCGGCCAGCGAGATCGCCTCGCGGATCGGCGTCGTCAGGTCGAGCTCGTGGTGGTCGGTCAGCCGCGGCGCGTCGGGCTCGACCTCGACCGGCAGTTGGGTGCCGGTCGGGAGGTCGATCGTCGGCAGGTACTCCTCGGTGACCTGGATCTCGAGGGGGACCGTCACCGGGCGCAGGCAGCGGACGCACTCCATCGCGAGGGCAGTGCGAACCGCGGCATCGGCGAGGACCCCGCGGTTCGTCCGGGTCAGACGGACATGGGCGTCGACCGGCGCAGCGAGTCGCAGGTCATCGGGCAGCTCGATGGTCGCGCCGGCGACGTCGTAGTCGCGGTGGTCGCCGGTCTGCCCGTGGAGGAGTCCGGCCACGTTCCAGACGAACGGCTCGTCTGGCGGGCTCGAGGTCATGGCCGGATGGCTTCCTGCGCCTCGTCGGTCTCGGGCTCCCAGGCGTCCTCGAGCGGCTCGAGCTCCGGCGCCGCCGTCAGGTCGGCCCGCCGCTCGTCGAGCATCGCGATCCCCTTCTTGATGCTCTGCAGGGTCTTGACGACGTCGCCCTCGAGGCCGACCAGCACGCTGACGGCGTACTCGTCGGCGCCGCGGCGGATCTCGTCGGCGTCGCGGTGCGCGTCCCCGATGATCTCGAGGCTGGTCGCCTCGGCCGCCTGGGTCAGGCCACGCTCGTCGATCAGGAAGGCCGCCTGCTCCTGGGCCTTCGCGACGATCCGCTCCGCTTCGTCCTGGGCCTTCTCGATGATCCGCTCGCCCTCGGCGTTGATGCGCTTGGCGGCGCGGACCTCCTCGGGGACGGCGACGCGGAGCTCGTCGATGAGGCCCAGCGCCGCGTTCTGGTCGACGACGACGTTGGTCGTCAGGGGCAGTTTCTTCCCGTTCGCGATGAGCAATTCGAGGCGCTCGACGAGGAAGATGATGTCGATCGGACTGCCCTCCTGGCTCGGCGTTTCCCCACCCGGCACGCGTCTCCGCAAGTATGGCACGCGGGCCGGCGGTCAGGGCCTCCGGAGTGCCTCGCGCAGGGCCTCGGCGGCCGCCTCGGGGAGCATCGATGACACGTCGCCGCCGAACGTCGCGATCTCCTTGACGAGGCTCGAGCTGACGTAGCCGTTGGCGACCGAGGTCATGAAGAAGACCGTGTCGACCTCGGGCGCGAGGACCCGGTTGTTGTGGGCCAGCTGCATCTCGACCTCGAAGTCGCTGATGGCACGCAGGCCGCGCACGATGGCGTGTGCGCCGCGGGCCCGGCAGAAGTCGACGGTCAGGCCTTCGAAGGAGGCGACCTCGATCTCCTTCGATGCTGGTCCCTCGGCGGCGAGGGCGTCGCGGATGACCCGGATCCGCGTCTCGACGGGCAGCAGCGACGACTTTCGCGGGTTCGCCAGGACGGCCACGATGACGTGCTCGAAGACCGACGCCGCCCGGCCGATCACGTCGAGGTGACCGTTGGTGATCGGGTCGAACGAGCCCGGGTAGACCGCGATATTCATCGCCCCTCCGCACGCCGGTAGAACGTGAGCGTCGTCTCCCCGAAGCGGCGCTCGCGCTCCGATGCTAGCAGCCCCGCGCTGGCCGGCGGCGGGCTCTGGCGGGCGTGCTTGGCGACGACGCGGCCGCCGG
The DNA here is from genome assembly GCA_963767165.1 of uncultured Chloroflexia bacterium. Taxonomy (GTDB): domain Bacteria; phylum Chloroflexota; class Limnocylindria; order Limnocylindrales; family CSP1-4; genus SPCO01. The sequence continues at coordinate 131,288 of CAVYCV010000002.1, forward strand.
GGCGGACCAGCGGATCGACTGCCTGGAGGGCCGCGGCCATCAGGTCCGCGTCCTTGTACGGCGGATCGACGATGACGATGTCCCACGGCGGCTCCCCGGTCCGAGCCGGGTCGGCGAGCCAGCGCAGTGCGTCCGTGCCTAGGAGGCGCGTGGCCGGGCCGGCGAGATGGGTCTTGCCCAGGTTCGCCGTGATAACCCGGATCGCCGCCGGGTCGCGGTCGACGAAGGTCACGTGGCCGGCGCCGCGCGAGAGCGCCTCGAGCCCGGCCGCGCCACTCCCCGCGAACAGGTCCAGCACCCGGGCGTCCGGAAGGTCCGGCTCCAGGATCGCGAACAGCGTCTGTTTGACGCGGTCGCCCAGCGGCCGGGTGTCGCCGCCGGGTCCCGCGATCCGGATCCCGCGAGCACGACCGGCGATGACCCGCCCGGCGTCAGGCACGGGACAACGTGCCGACCGGCGCAGGCGCCGCCCAGTCGCTGGGAGACGCTACTGACGAAGGAGTGGTTCGGCCGTGGCGGCCCGCGGTCGAAGGCGTCGCGCCGCGGCGGGATCGACGAAGCAGCGGGCCGCACCGGCCGTCTCCGGCGTCGGACCCGCCGCTCGGCGACGAGGCGACGAAGCACCTTCGTCGGTAGCGCCGCGTGGCGACGGAAGGTTGCGCGGTCGGGCGCTCCGACACTGTTGCCGGCGTCACGGAGCTGCCTCGTCGGTGTCGTCGCCGGAGCCGGACGCCACGCGAGCGAGCCAGCCGTGCTCGAGCTCGGCCGCGAGCGGGCCGACGGATGCGGTGAGCCGCCCGCCCTCGTCGAGCAGCTCCTCGGCGTGGGAGCGCGCATGGACGGCGAGCTCCTGGTGGCCCTTGTCCTGGAGCGAGGCGACGCGGAGCTGGGGCAGCCCGCTCTGGGCGAGCCCCAGGACGTTTCCCTCGCGGCGCAGCTCGAAATCGCGCTCGGCCAACTCGAAGCCGTCGCGCAATTCGGCCACGGCCTTCAGGCGGGCCTGGGCGACCTCGTCGGCCGAGTCGGAGACGAGGACACAGAACGAATCGACCAGGCCGCGCCCGACCCGGCCACGGAGCTGGTGGAGCTGGGCGAGCCCGAATCGGTCGGCGCCCTCGATGACCATCATCGTCGCCTCGGGCACGTCCACCCCGACCTCGACGACCGTCGTGCCGACCAGCACATCGAGCTCGCCGTCCCGGAAGCGGGTCATCTCGGCGTCGCGGTCGGCGGCCTTCATCCGGCCGTGGACCAGGCCGACCCGCAGCGGCGCCAGCAGCGTCCGCAGCCGCACCGCCTCGCTCTCGGCCGCCACGGCGCTCTCCGTCTCGGCACCCGTGTCGTCGATGAGCGGCACGACGACGAACGTGCGGTGGCCCGCGGCCGCCTCCGTGCGGACGCGCTCCCACGTGCCCTCGAGGTCGCCTGGCCGGCGGATCCCTGTCCGGATCGGCACGCGACCGGCGGGCGGCGTGCGCAGGTCGGAGACGTCGAGGTCCGCGTAGAGCACCTGCCCCAGCGTCCGCGGGATCGGCGTGGCCGTCATGAGCAGCACGTGCGGCGGACGGCCGCCGGCCTTCGCCTCGAGCGCGTCGCGCTGGTTCACCCCGAACCGGTGCTGCTCATCGATGACGACGAGGCCGAGGTCCCGGAATGCGACTTTCTCCGCGATCAGGGCGTGGGTCCCCACGACGACCGTCGCCTGGCCCGACGCGATCGCCTCGTGCACCCGGCTCCTCGACTCGGCCTTGAGCGATCCGGTCAGGAGCGTGACGCCGATGCCGAGGTCCGAGAGCAGGGCGCCGACCGTGTCGACGTGCTGGCGGGCAAGCAGGTCCGTCGGGGCCAGCAGCGCACCCTGGTAGCCGGCACGTGCGGCCGCCGCGAGGGCGTACGCCGCGACCGCAGTCTTACCCGACCCGACGTCGCCCTGGAGGAGCCGGAGCATCGGCGTGGGGCTCGACAGGTCGCCGCGGATCGCCGCCGAGGCGCTCCCCTGGTCGTCGGTCAGCTCGACCGCGCGCCCGACCCGGGCCGACAGTGCGTCGGTCAGAGCGCTCCTGATCGCAAGGTCCACCCCGTCGTCGAGGTCGATGGCCGGCGCGGCCGACCGGGCGCGCTGCCGGCGCCGGGCGACCATGCCGACCTGGAGCGCGAGCAGCTCGTCGAACGCCAGGCGCCGCAGGGCGGCATCGCGGCCCTCGAAGGTCTCGGGGTAGTGGGCCTCCTCCAGTGCCGTGGCGATCCCGGTCAGCCTCTCCCCGACACGCAACGCCTCGGGCAGATACTCGGGATAGGCATGGCCCGCCCGGTCGAGCGCCTCGCGGATCGCGACCCGCAGGCGCGCCGCGGTCAGGCCGGCCGTCAGCCGGTAGACCGGCACGATCCGTCCTGCGTGGAGGACCTCGGCGCCCTCCTCGGCGACGGCCTGGAACTCCGGGTTGTCGAACGTCAGCTTCTTGCCGAACCGCTTGACCTTGCCCGAGACGACGACCTCGCCGCCGACCGTGAGCCGCCGATCGATGAAGCGACGGCCGAACCAGGTCGCGTCGATGGAGCCGGTCTCGTCCTCGAGCCTGGCGATCGTCCGCTGGACCCGCCGCCGGAACGTCGGCTCGACCCGGATCTCCGCGACCCGGACCCGTGCCGACACGACGGTCCCGGGCTCGGTCCAAAGGAGGTCGCCCAGCCGTTGCATCTCGCGCAGGTCGTCGTAGCGACGGGGCAGGTGGAACAGGAGGTCGCGGACGTCGTAGAACCCGAGGCGGATGCCCGCTCGACGGAGCGTCGCGGCGGCGCCGAGCCCGGACGCGCCCAGCGGCGTCGAGAGCAGCGCGACCGGGTCGACCGGCGGTGGCAGGGTCGGGGCCGATGCCCTGGCCACCGGCCTACTCGGCCGAGATGAGGTAGCGGTAGTAGGGCTGGCCGCCGTGGCGGACCTCGACCTCGATACCGGGAGCCAGCGCGCCGATCCGTTGGGCTATGCCCTCGGCCTCGGCGAGATCCGCGCCGTCGCCGTAGAAGAGGCTGACCAGCTCATAGCCCGGCTTGAGGGCCTGCATCGCGGCCACGACGGCCTTCTCGCGATCGCGATCGACGGCGATCAGGCCGTCGTCCGGGTCGAGGGCGATCGTCTGGCCGCGCTTGACCTTCCGGCCGCCGATGGTCGCGTCACGCACGGCCTCGGTGACGATGACGGTCTGGATGGCGCGGGCCGCCTCGGTCATCGGACCCGCGTTCGCGGCGGCATCGAGGGTCGGGTCGAGTGCCAGCAGCGCCGCGAAGCCCTCGGCGGCGTTGCGCGTCGGGACGACGGCGACGGTCCGCTCGGTCATCGCCGCGACCTGGCGGGCGGCGAGGACCACGTTCGGGTTGTTGGGCAGCAGCAGGATCTCCTTCGCGTCGACTCGCTCGACCGCCTGGAGCAGCTCGCCGGTGCTCGGGTTCGAGGACTGGCCGCCCTGGACGACCCCCGCGACGCCGAAGTCGCGGAAGATCGCCGCGAGGCCGTCGCCGGCGACGACCGCGACGACCCCGAGCGGGAGGGCGCCCGCCCCATCCGACACGGCGGTGCCGGAGCCGTTGCGGTCGGGATGGGCCGCGCCGTCCGTGTCATCACCCCCGGCCGGCGCTGCCTCGGGTCCGGTGTCCGCGGTGAACGCCGCGGCATTCGTCTCGCGGACGTCCCGGGCCTGGTTGTCGAGGTTCTCGACGCTGATCCGGCTCAGCGACCCCTGGGTCAGCCCGAACGCGATGACCTCGTCCGGCCGTTCGTTGTGGACGTGGATCTTGAGCGCCCGCGCGTCGCCGGCGACCAGGACCGATTCGCCGATCGATTCGAGGTGTGTCCGGATGCCGTCGACGTCGAGCGGAGACGCGGGCGCCGCCTGGAGCAGGTACATCGTCTCGTAGCCGAAGCCCTCGTCGGCATGAGCGACGAGTGTCGACGGGGCCGGGCCGGCGCGGGCTGGCATCCGGGCCGCGACCGCGGGGGCCTGTCCGGCCACGGACCGAAGCGCGCCCTGGAAGAGGCGGTAGACGCCCTGTCCACCAGAGTCGACCACCCCTGCCTCGCGCAGGATCGCGAGGAGAGACGGCGTCCGGGCCACCGACTTCTCGGCCGCCTCGACCGTCGCGGTCAGCACGGCCACCAGGTCGTCGTCCTGCTCGGCCGCGCTGACCGCGGCCTCGGCCGACTCGCGGATGACCGTCAGGATCGTGCCCTCGACCGGTTTCGCGACCGCGGCATACGCCGTCCGCGTGCCCTCGGAGAGCGCGTGCGCCAGGTCCAGGCCGTTGAAATGCCGCTTCCCTTCGAGCGCCTCGGCCATGCCCCGGAAGATCTGGCTGGTGATGACGCCGGAGTTGCCTCGCGCCCCCATGAGGGCCCCGAAGCTGATCGCGGCCGCGATCCGGTCGGCCGGCTGGCCGGCAGCCGTCTCCGCCTCGTCGAGCGCGGCCCGGACCGTGGCGAACATGTTCGAGCCCGTGTCGCCGTCAGGGACCGGGTAGACGTTGAGGCTGTTGATCTCGTCGACGTGGGCCTCGAGGTTGGCGACCGCCGCCCGGAAGGCCTCGAGGAGCCCGGCCCCGTCGCAGGCCCGGCGCCGCATCAGGCGACGTCCGTCCCGCTGTCAGCGAGGTCCCGCGGGCGGATCGCGGTCGGGTCCTCGTGGACGACCGCGGGCGGCACGCCGGCTGGATGGACGCGCAGTCCGTCGACGTGGATGACCAGCCGACGGACCTCGATGTCGAGGGCGCGGCGGACCGCGTAGCGGATGGCCGAATCGACCTGGCGTGCGACCTCGGCGACCGGGACGCCAAGGGCGACGTCGAGATCCAGCTCCAGGTCGAGGCCGTCATCGAGGTGGACGCGAAGGCCCGGCCGGGACAGATCGAGGCGGTCGAGGAGTCGGGCGATGGGACCGCCGGCGAAGCCCGTGACCCCGTACGATCCGAGGGTCGCATTCCGGACGATGTCGACGATCGCACGACGGGTGACGAGCGAGCGGCCGGGCGTCTGCTCGGGTGGCACGCGGGCGACGTCCTCCTCGCATGGGGGTCGGGCGGCGGCCATCCTGGGCGCCGGAGGCCGTGTGGTATCCTACCGCTTCCGTTCGGGCTCGTACGAGCTCGGACCCTCCCAAACGAAACCTGAGGACCTCGAATGGCCCGCGCCTGCGCCATCTGCGGCAAGACATCCATGGCCGGCTTCAACCCCCAGTCGTCGGGGATGAACCGTGTCCGCGCCCATCGCCGGATGCAGCCGAATCTCCAGCCCCTCGTCATCGACCAGAAGGGCGTCCCGACCAAGTCGCTCGTCTGCACCCGCTGCCGCCGCACGCTGACGAAGTCCGCCAAGTAGGCTCCAGCCCACGCGGCTCCCGGACCGGTCGTCCCGCCGACGACCGGTCTTCTGCTGTCCGGGTCAGTCGAGGAGGCGGCCCGCGCGCAGCTCGGGGATGACCTCGGTCGCGATCGTCCGCAGGACCGCCTCGTCGCCCGGTTCCGGGCGGACGGTCGAGAAGTCCGTGAAGCCGAGACGGTGGTGGCGCCGGACGAAGTCGAGGTACGCGTCGGTCGAGCGCAGGGCCTCGCTCGTCACCCAGGTCGAGCGCCGGATCTCGGCGGGGTCCCGCCCGACCTCCCGGCACGCGGCGTCGAGCGCGGCGATCTGCTCGGCCAGCTCGGCCTCGACGCCATCCGTTGAGGCCCCGGGGATCGCCGCGAACGTGTCCCATTGGTCGGCGTAGCGGGCGGCGATGCGCAACATCCGCGGTCGATGCGCGGCGATGAGGATCGGGATCCGCGGCCGCTGGACGGGCCGGGGCTCGAGATGCGCGTCGTGAAGCTGGTAGTAGCGGCCATCGAACGTCGTCCGCTCCTGGCTCATCAGCAGGCTGATGAGGCGGACCGCCTCCTCGAACCGGTCGACCCGTTCGGGCGGAGCCGGGAGGTCGATCCCGTAGCGCCGGTGCTCGTCCTCGTTCCAGCCCGTCCCGATCCCGAGCGTCAGCCGTCCGCCGCTGACGTGGTCGACCGTGACGGCCTCCTTGAGCAGGAGCGCCGGATGCCGGAACGTGTTGCTGGTCACGAGCACGCCGAGCCGGATCCGCTCGGTCCTCGCCGCGATCGCCGCCAGCAGGGTCCAGCTCTCCAGGCAGCCGTCCTCGGGCGTGCCGTCGGTGTCGATGAGGTGGTCGACGAGCCAGGCATGGTCGAAGCCAAGTGCCTCGGCCATCGATGAAGTCGTCGAGCACCTGCGCCCATGACCGGCTCGCCTGGCTCAGGAACAGCCCGAAGCGCAGCTCGGGTCGGGTGGCCGTCACGGCGCGTCCGTGTCGAGCCAGATCGTGAACGGCCCGTCGTTGACGAGCTCGACCGCCATCTCGGCCCCGAACCGCCCCGTGGCGACCGGCACGCCCAGGCCACGCAGCGTCGCCGCGAAGCGTTCGTAGAGGCGCTCGGCGAGGTCCGGCGGCGCGGCGCCGGTGAACCCGGGACGGCGCCCCCGACGCGTGTCCGCGAACAACGTGAACTGGGAGACGACCAGGGCTGCCCCGCCGACGTCGAGGAGGGACCGGTTCGTCCGGCCCTCGTCGTCGCGGAAGATCCGCAGCTCGGCGGCCTTGCGGGCGAGGTCATCGGCGATGGCCTCGGTGTCGTCGGGGCCGACGCCCAGCAGGATCGCGAGGCCGTCCTCGATCGAGCCGACCGTGTCGTCCTCCACGATGACCGACGCCCGCGTCACCCGCTGCAGGAGCGCCCTCACGGCAGCGGGCGCGGCTCGATCACGCCGTGCTCGCGGATGAACGCCTCCCGCCATGCCGCCGCCTCGAGCTGGTAGGCCTCCCGGGCGCGCGAATGGCGTTCGGCGACGAGCGTCTCGACGGTCGCTGGCACGAGCAGGTCGAAGTCGCGGACGCCGTCGGGGTTCATCTGGCCGTCGCCGCGGAGCATGACGACGGGGACGCCGCCGGCCTCGATCTCGTCCATCAGCCGGCGGGCGAACGGCTTCGGCAGGCTCGTGAAGAGGACCATCCGGTCGCGGGGGATCGGCGGGATGCCGCCGTTGAGCTCGAACTGATAGCCCTCGTCGGCGAGAGCGCGGATGAGCCGGATCTCGCGACCCATGTCGTGCCCCTTGATGAACAGGGCCGATCCGACCACGAGGATATCGACGCCGAGGGCGCCGGCGAACTCGGCGGTCTCGCGGTTGATCCCGCCGTCGACGTGGACCTCGCCGCCGTGGGCCTTGTGGCGCAGGACCTCGCGCGCCGCCAGCAGCTTGTCCCGGGCGACGTCCTTCATGAACGACTGGCCGCCGAACCCGGGCTCGACGGTCATGACCAGGACGATGTCGAGCAGCTCGGCGTACGGCTCGAGCGCCGACAACGGGGTCCCGGGCTTGACGGCCAGCCCGGCGGCGCGGCCGGCCTCGCGGATCGCGCGCAGGGTCGGCGCGATCGGCTCGTCGATCTCGACATGGAAGGTGATCGAGTCGCACCCGGCGTCGAGGTACTCCTCGATGAAGCGGCCCGGCTCGCTGATCATCAGGTGGGCGTCGAACGGCAGCTCGGTCCGCGGGCGGAGGTGCTTGATGGTCTTGGCGCCGAACGTCAGGTTCGGGACGAAGTGCCCGTCCATGACATCGAGATGGACGCGGTCCGCGCCGGCCTTCTGGACCCGCCGCACCGCGTAGGCGAGGTTCGAGAGGTCGGCGTCGAGGATGCTCGCCGCGACACGGGCCCGGCCATCGGCCATGCCTAGTCCCCCACCCCGGCCGGCACCGGATCGTGGCTGCGCTCGCCCCGCAGAGCGGCCGCGCTCTCGGCCTCCAGGCGCTCGCGCCGGCGGGCGACGGTCGGGCGCGGGAGGCTCGCCCGCGCGCTCGGCCGCGAGCTGCCCACAGGCGGCGCCGACCTCCTGGCCGCGGTTGCGCCGGATCGTCGTCCCGATGCCGGCCGTGCGGAGAGTGGCGGCGAACCGCTCGATGACAGGCATCGGGCTGGCCGACCAGGGCGTGTGGGCGACCGGGTTCATCGGGATGAGGTTGACGTGGGCGTGGTCGCCGCGGAGCAGCTCGGCCATCGCCACGGCGTCGACATCGGTGTCGTTCACGCCGCCGATCATCGTCACCTCGTAGGTGATCCGCCGGCCGGTGGCGCGCGCGTGCTCTCGGGCGGCCTCGATGACCGTGGCCACGGGCCAGCGGCGGTTCAAGGGCACGAGGACGTCCCGCAGGGCGTCGCGCGCCGCATGGAGCGAGATCGCGAGCGTGAACTGCGGCCCGAGTGCGGTGAGCCGCCGGATCCCCGGCACGACGCCCGACGTGGAGACCGTGATGTGCCGCGCGCCAAGGCCGAACCGCTCCGGGTCGTTGAGCGCCTCGACGGCGGCCAGCACCCGGTCGAGGTTGAGCAACGGCTCGCCCATGCCCATGAACACGATGTTCGTCACGCGTCGGTCGTCGACGGCCAGGCGTCGCGCCGCGTGGCGGACCTGGTCGACGATCTCGGCGGTGGCGAGATCCCGGGTGAGGCCGAGCTCGCCGGTGGCGCAGAACGGGCAGCCGACGGCGCAGCCGGCCTGGCTCGAGATGCAAAGCGTGTGCCGTTCGCGGCTGCCCGGCCGGGCCGGATAGTGCATCAGCACCGATTCGATGAGCGCCCCGTCGTCGAGCCGATGAAGGGCCTTCTCGGTCTGGCCCTCGTCGGCGAGTCGGATCTCGGTGTCGGCCACGGTGTCGACGCGAAACGCCTCGCCGAGCGCCGTTCGCAGCGGGGCGGGCAGCGTGGCGATCGCCGCGGGATCGTCGACGCCGCCGCCGCGCCACACCGCGTCGACGATCTGGCGGGCGCGGTAGGCGGGCTCGCCGCGGGCGTCCAGCCACGCACGCAGGTCGTCGAGGGTGAGACCGGAGAGCCCCGGTCGGTCCTGGGATGTCACGCGGCTGATGCTAGCGCAGCGCGCTCACCCGGCCGGGACCACGGCGCTGCCGACGATGCCCGGCCGTCCGCGGACGAAGGCGTCCCACGACATCCGCTTGCCGCCGGCCGGCTGGACCTCGTCGAGTCGGAGTCGCTCGCCGTGCCCGGTCCGGATGCCGACATCATCGAAGACGCCCGGAGGCGTGGCACCGTCGTCCGCTTCCGGCGTCGCCTGCCAGACGACCAGTCGACCGAACGGCGTGTCCACGAACGAACCGGGCCATGGCTGATACGCGCGCACCTGGCGCTCCAGGTCCGATGCCGGCCGGCCCGGATCCAGCCGACCGTCCTCGCGACGGAGCGGACGCGTCAGCGTGGCCCCATCGGCCGCCTGCGGGCGTGGTTCGAGCTGCCCGGCCAGCCATGGCTCGATGGAGCGCTCGAGCAGCGACGCGCCGAGCGCGGCGAGGCGCCCCTCGAGCTCGGGGGCGACCTCGGTGCCGTCGAGCTCGATCCACTCGACGGCGAGGAGCGGCCCCGTGTCGAGCCCCTCGTCCATCCGCATCAGGGACACGCCGGTCTCTCGGTCGCCGGCGAGGATCGCGGCAGGGATCGGGGTCGCGCCCCGGTGACGCGGCAGCAGCGACGGATGCAGGTTCAGCGCGCCGAGGGGCAGGCCCAGGAGCGCGGCCGGCACGATCTGCCCGTAGTCGGCGAGGACCACGAGACCCGGGTCGTGGCCCTGGACCTCGGCCACGGCATCGGGCTCCCGGAGGCGGCGGGGCGTCAGCACCGCATCGATCCCGAGCTGCTGGGCCGCGAGGGCGACCGGCGTCACGCTCGGGGCCATGTGACGGCCGGCGGCCCGTGGCGGTGCCGTGACCACCGCGACCAGGTCGATCGATGGATGGCCGGCCAGCATCCCCATGGCCGGGACGCCGAACCCGCCGCTGCCGATGAAGACGGTCCGCACCGGACGCGGGCTCGGCCCGGTCCGGGTCACGCGAGGGCGCTCGTCGCCTCGCGGATCTCCGCGTCGTCCTCCTCGTCGCCGGCGCCGACGACCATGAGCTCGTCCATCGAATCGAGGTAGTCGATGTAGAGCTTGCCGTCGAGATGGTCGAGCTCGTGCTGGAGCGCGCGCGACAGGAGCCCGGTGCCCGCGAGCTTGATCTTCTGGCCGTAGCGGTTCTGGGCGGCCACCCAGACACGCTCGCGGCGGGTCACGTAGGCGACGTAGCCCGGGATCGAGAGGCAACCCTCGAGGTCGCGGTCGTCGCCGGTGTCGCGGACGATCCGCGGGTTCACCAGCTCGTGGAGCTGGTTCTCGACCTCGATGACGCAGACCTGCAGCGCCTCACCCAGCTGGGGCGCAGCCAGGCCGACGCCCGGCGCGGCGCGCATCGTGTGGGCGAGGTCATCGAGCAGCTCGTGCAGGTACTTGCCGAAGCTGTCGACGGGCAGACCCTTCAGTCGAAGGCGCGGGTCGCCAAGGAGAACGATCGGTCGGACGCTCATACGGGCCCGAGTATATCGAGGCTGACGCCCGCGGCTTCGCGGTCGAACGTGCGGGCCGTCAGGCCGGGGCCGTCCCGGATCCGTTCGCGTCGTCGGTCGGGGCCTCGGGTTCGACAGTCGGGGCCGGCGGCGGCTCGGTCGCGGTGGCCGTCGACGCGGCCGGCGCGGCAGCCTCGGCGCCGGCCATCGCCCCTCGGACCTCGGCGGCCCAGTTGCGCGACCGCTCGGCGAACTTGCCGCTCGCCTCGGCGGTGGCGTCGCCAGCCTTCCGCGCCAGGGGTGCCGCCTTCGCTGCCGCGTTCGCGGTCAGCTCGGCGACACGGGCGGAGACCTCGCGGACGGTCGGGGTGGCGCGCTCGGTCATGTCGTCGATCGCCTCGCGCAGCGAATCGAGCAGCGATGCGGCCGCTGCGGACTGCCCGGTCGGGCCGCCGGCACCCGCGGGAGCCGGACCGGGCGGCTGGTCGCCATGATCGGGGCTCGGCGGGGTCTGGTTCGGCTCGGTCATCGCGCGTCCTCCTCTGGGGCCGCTCATCGTCGCACGAACCGCCACATCGGGCTCAGAGCAGCGACTCCGGGTCGACATCGACCGACCAGGGCGCCTCGACGCCATCCCCGAGCAGGCTGACCGGGTCCGTGCCGCGCAAGACGAGGTTGAACCGCCACCGATCCGCCCGGCGGGCGATGTAGGCGGGTGCCGGCCCGACGACGCCGACCCCGCTCCCCTGCTTCGCAGCCTTCGCGCGCAGCCGCTCGGCCATGGCGATGGCCTCGCGCTCGGCCGCGTCGCGATCGGCGAGGCCGACCGTGAGCTTGACCAGCCGGCCGAACGGCGGCGAGCCGAACCGCTCGCGGAGGGCGAGTTCGTGGTCGTAGAACGCCGCCGGGTCGCCACCGGCCGCGGCGAGGATGGCCGGGTGGTCGGGTTGGTATGTCTGGAGGAAGGCGCGGCCGGGTCGATCGCCGCGTCCCGCCCGGCCGATCGCCTGGCTGAGGAGCTGGTACGTCCGCTCGGCGGCGCGCTCGTCGGGCAGGTTCAGCGCGATGTCCGAGGAGACGACCCCGACCAGCGTCACCGCGGGGATGTCGAGCCCCTTCGCGACGAGGCTCGTCCCGACGAGGACATCGAGCCGGCCGTCCGCGAAGGCGTCGATGACCCGCTCCGCCGCGCCGCGGCGCTCGACGACGTCGCGGTCCAATCGTCCGACGCGCAACCCCGGGAACCGCTCGCGGACCTCGCGCTCGACGCGTTCCGTGCCGCCGCCCAGGTACCGGATGCGCGGCGACGCGCAGTTCGGGCACCGGGTCGCGAGGGGCGTGGCCCGGCCGCAGTGATGGCAGCGGAGCGTCGTCCCGGCCTGGTGGTAGACCAGTGGCCGCTCGCAGTCGGGGCACGCCTGGACGTGCCCGCAGTCACGACACAGCACGACCGACGCGCTGCCCCGCCGGTTCAGGACGAGGATCGCCTGCTCCCCTGCGGCCGTGTCCAGTGCGCCCAGTGCCGCTGCAAGCGGCCTGGACAGGAGACCCCGCTCTCCCGCCGCGAGCTCGGCCCGGAGATCGACGACCGTCACGTGCGGCAGCTGGCCGACCGGCCGCCCCGGCAGCACGATCCGCCGGTAGCGGCCGGCACGGGCCAACCCGAGGCTGTCCACCGCCGGCGTCGCCGAACCGAGGACGACCGCCGCGCCGGCCTGGCGGCCGAGCTCCAGGGCGACGTCACGCGCCTGCAGACGCGGCGTCCGGTCGCTCTTGTAGGCGGCCTCGTGCTCCTCGTCGACGATGACGAGGCCGACGTCGGGGAGCGGGGCCAGGACGGCCAGCCGCGTCCCCACGACGATGTCCGCCTCTCCGGCCCGGATGCGGCGCCATTCGTCGGCGCGCTCGCCGTCGCCGAGCCCGGAGTGCACCAGCGCGATGCGGGCCTCCACGTCAGCTCGCAGGCGATCGACCAGGGGCAGGGCCAACGAGATCTCCGGGACGAGCATGAGGACGCGCCGGCCGGCATCGAGCGCGGTCACGATCGCCTCGACGTAGATCGCGGTCTTCCCGCCGCCCGTCACGCCGTCGAGCAGCAGCGGAGTGGGATCGCCGGTGGTCATCGCGGTCCGGATGGCCTCGACGGCCTCCGCCTGGGACGGCGTCAAGTCCGAGGCCGCCGGCCGTCCGCCCCGTCGTCCGGCCGGTCGCCCGGCGAGGGGTCGCCGGGGACGTTCGCGGATCTCCGAGGCGACGAGCCCACGGCGAACCAGGCCGGCGATCGCCGCGGAACCATGGCGCGCGGCAAGATCGGCGCCGCGCAGCGCACCCACCCCGGCCGCATCTCCGGCCGCCGTCTCGCCCCTGCCGGTGAGTTCCGAGAGGACCGCGACCTGTCGTGGACCGAGCGGGCGTCCCGGCAGACGCCCGCCGCCGGCCAGCGTCGCTGCCGCCTCGCCGCCCTGTGATGTCAGCTCGATCCAGCGCTCGTAGCGCGGGCCGCCCGAGGCTGCGAGCAATGTCCAGTCCAGCGAGATCGCGCCGTCGGCCGCGAGGGCGCGGAGTCGTCGCACGAGACCGGCCCGTCCCTCGGGCGCGGCGAGGCTCCGCGCGGGCTTCGGACCAGCCGCGAGCTGATCGAGGAGGTCTCGTTCCACCCGACCAAGGCCCTCCAGCCTCACCTCGCCCGGGGCCCGCTCCGCGACGAGCTCCAGCCGCTCGAGCATGCCGGGCGGCAGCATCGCCCGCAGGACCAGCGCGGGCGGGGCCAGGTAGTGGGCCGCGATCCAGCGGGCGAGGCCGAGGCCGAGCGGAGGCAGCAATGGGCCGTCGGCGCGGACACGTTCGACGATCGGCTTGGGCTCCACGCCGACGGGCACCGAGCTCGCCTCCGCCAGCACGATCCCGAGTGCCTGGCGGCGTCCGAAGTCGACCAGCACCGCCTCGCCGAGCTCGAGGTCGGCGAGCGCGTCCGGGACCGCGTACGTGTACGTCCGGGCGCCCGCCGCGCCCGCGGCATCGACCGCGACCTCGACCAGACGGGCCGCCGCGACGTCGGGCCCGTGACCCGGCTCGAGACCGAGCGTCGTCACGGGCGGGCCCTAGAGGCGGACCCGGCGGGTCGGATGGAGCCGATGCGTCTCCGCGATGATCGCGTCGATCGTCGCGGCGGTCCGGTCGACCTGGCCGGTCTCGTTGACGACGACGTGGTCGTAGTCCTCCTGCCGTGCCAGCTCGATCGCCGCGTTGCGCTGACGCAGCTCCAGCTCGTCCGCGGTCTCGGTCGCGCGTGACCGCAACCGGCCGAAGAGCGCCTCGAGCGACGGGGGCACGACGAACACCAGCAGCGCCTCGGCCACCCGTTCCTTGACGTTCTGCGCGCCCTGGACGTCGATCTTGAGGATGACGTCCTGGCCCGCGGTCAGCGCGTGCGCCACCTCAGAGCGGGGCGTCCCGTACCAGTTGCCATGGACCTCGTTCGCCTCGAGCAGGCCCCCGGCGTCGCGCATCGCCAGGAACCGTTCGCGATCGAGGAAGTGGTAGGCCACGCCCTCGACCTCGCCCGGCCGGGGCGCGCGGGTCGTGCAGGTCACGACGTAGTGGTGCGGCGGGACATGCGGACGCCCGCGGAGCGCGTCGATGATCGTGTCCTTCCCGACGCCGCTGGGTCCGGAGATGATGATGAGCTGGGCGCCCGGTGCGCCCTCCACGGGTTCGCCGAGGCCGCCCGGCGCGACGTCGTCGATCGACCCGCCGGTCACCGGGCGACACTCCCCTCGCGAAGCCCGTCGAGGACACCCTCGAGGTCGGTCGGCAGCGCGGCGGTCGCCCGGATCAGGTGCCCGTCGGACGGCGAGTTGAGCTCGAGCCGCCAGGCGTGCAGGAACAGCCGGTCCAGCCCGTCCGGGCCGCGCCGGGCGAGGGCCCCGCCGTAGAGCGGGTCGCCCGCGACCGGATGCCCGATCGCATCGAGGTGGACGCGGATCTGGTGGGTCCGGCCGGTCACGAGATCCAGCTCCAGGAGCGTCCAGCCGTCGAACCGCTCCTTGACGCGATATCCCGTGACCGACGGCCGCCCGTCCGCGACGACGCCCATCCGCGTCCGCCGCTTGGGGTCGCGCCCGATCGGCGCCTCGATCCGGCCGACGGCCGCCGCCACGTTGCCCTGCACGAGCGCGAGATAGGTCTTCTTGATGCGGCGGGCCTTGAGCTGGGCCATGAGCGAGGCCTGGGCGCCGTCGTGCTTGGCGACCATGATCAGCCCGCTCGTGTCGCGGTCCAGCCGATGCACGATGCCAGGTCGCGAGACCCCCGCGATCCCGCCGTAGTCCGAACCGCCCGCACGGGCGAGCAGCGCGTTGACGAGCGTGTCGGCCGAGTGACCCGGCGCGGGATGCACGACCAGGCCTGACGGCTTGTCGATGATCAGCAGGTCGGCGTCCTCGTAGACCACGGTGACCGGGATGTCCGGCGCCGGGACGAGGTCCAATGGTGTCGGCGGCGGCACGTCGAGATGCAGTTCCGCCCCGGCCGCGACGATCGCGTTCGCCCGGAGCGGCACGCCGTCCGCGGTCAGCCGGCCGTCGGAGATGAGCTTCTGCACGTAGCTTCGGGACAGGCCGGTCGCATCAGCGACGAACCGGTCGACCCGACCGGACGGGCCGTCGGGCACCCGCAGGGTCCGCGGCCCCGCGACCGTCGCGCCGTCAGGCATCCGGCTCGGCACCGAGCCGGGCGGCGAGGCTCGGGAAGAGGGCCAGCCCGATCAGCAGCACGATCGCCGTCGACACCGCCGCGTCGGCCACGTTGAACGTCCAGAAGCGGAGGTCACCGATCCCCATGTCGACCCAGTCCACGACATAGCCGAGCCGGAACCGGTCGATCAGGTTGCCGATCGCCCCGCCGAGCAACAGCCCGAGCGCGATCGACATGTAGAGGTTCCGGCCCGAGCGACCGTGGTACGCGAGGATCAGCCCGACGACGCCGAGCGAGACGATGCCGAACAGGACCGCCTGGTCGCGGAACATCCCGAAGAGCGCGCCCGAGTTGTGGCTGTAGACGAGCCGCAGGTAGTCGCCGATCAGGCGGATGGTCTCGCCGGACGCCACCGCCGACACGAGCCAGGCCTTCGAGACCTGGTCGAGGACGACGACCGTGATCGCGATCGTCGCGAAGACGCCCCACCGGGCGCGGCCGTGCGCAGACGGTCGGGCGTCCGCCGGTGCCTGGTCGCCGCTCGGCGTGACCGGGGCCTCGAGTGATGTCGCGTCCGTCAGCTCGTTCCCTCCGTCGATCGGCTCGCCCGCCGTCATGCGAGCCTACTCGCCGTCCGCGCGACGACGCAAGGCGATGGTCGCCGGACCGGCTTCGAGCTCGACCGTCGCCCGATGGACGTCGGCGGGCGGCTCGCCGGACGCGAGCTCGGCGAGCGTCTCCTCGGCGACCGTCGGGAGATGGGCGGCCACCTCGGGCGAGAGTCCGCCCACCCACAGGTCGATCCTGTCGTCGAGCTCGAGTCCCGCGTCCTTGCGCAGGTCCTGGACCGCCCGCTGGAGCTCACGTGCATCGCCCTCGGCCCGGAGTGCCGGCGTCAGTTCCGTGTCGAGCACGAGCACGAGGCCGTCATCCTCCGCGACGGCCGTGCCGGGTCGCGGTGTCGCCTGGATCTCGACCTCGTCTGGCGCCAGCGTCACGCCCGCCAGGGTCACCGAGCCGTCGGCCTCGAACGTGACGTACCCCTCGCGCGCGGCCGCCATCACGAGCGGGACCGCCGATCCGAGGCGCTTGCCGATCTTCGGCAGCAGCGGCTTGACCCGCCGCTCGACGAGGCCGGAATCGTCCCGGATCAGCTCCACGGTCTTGACGTTGATCTCGTTCGCGATGATCGCGAGCAGTTCCGCGTCGACGTCGAGGCCGCGATCCGGCAGGGCGAGCCAGGCCTTGGCGAGCGGTTGACGGGTCTTGAGCCGGGCCGAGCTGCGCAGGGTGCGGGCGAGGTCGACGGCCGCCTGGGCCACCGCCATCGCGGCCTCCAGGCGCTCGTCGCGATTGCCCGCCAGGTCGCCGGTCGGGAACCGTGTCAGGTGGACGCTGTCGGGCGCGTCGGCGACATCGGTCGAGAGGTTTGCGTACATCGCCTCGGTGACGAACGGCAGGATCGGCGCGAGCATCCGGGTCGTGGCCGTGAGCGCCTCGTGCAGCGTGGCGAACGCCGCGCCTCGATCGTCCGCGTCGTCGGAGCGCGAGAACCGCCGCCGGGACAGGCGCAGGTACCAGGTCGACAGGCCGCTCATGAACGCGGACAGCGCGCGGGTCGCCCCGACCGCGTCGATGTCCAGGAGTCGCTCCTCGACGACGGCCGCGGTGCCCGCGGCACGCGACAGGATCCAGCGGTCGAGCGCCCGGCGTTCCGGGACGGGCGGCGCAGCCTCGGACGCGGTCCAGCCGATGAGCCGGGCGTACGTCACGAAGAACGCGTACACGTTCCAGAGGACGAGCAACTCTCGCCGCGCCTCGTCGGCCGCGTGCCAGCCGAACAGGATGTTGTCCTCGGGGCGGGCGTTGGCGAACATCCAGCGCATGACGTCGACGCCCATCCGCTCGGCGGCCTCGTCGAAGTCGATCGCGTTGCCCCAGCTCTTGTGCATCGGCCGGCCGTCCTCGCCGAAGACGAGGGCGTACCCGAAGATCGCCTTGAACGGCTCCTCGCGCCGGAGCACGGTCGACATCGCGAGCATCGAGTAGAACCAGTTGCGGAACTGGCCCGGGAAGCTCTCCGTGATGAAGTCGGCCGGGAACCACTGCGCCCAGTAGTCCGGATCCTCGCGGAAGTGGAGTGTCGAGAACGGCACGATCCCCGCGTCGAGCCATGGGTTGCCGACATCCTTGATCCGCTCGACCGGACCGCCACAGCCGGGACACGCGATCTTCACGGCATCGACGAACGGCCGGTGCGGCGTATGGCCCTCGAAGGCCTCCCAGCCCTCGACCGCGCGAGCCTTCAGCTCCTCGCGACCGCCGATGACCTCGACGGTCCCGCACGCGCCGCAGTCGTAGATCGGCAGCGCCAGGCCCCAGTAGCGCTTCTTGCTGATCATCCAGTCGTGCATGTTGCGGAGCCAGTCGAGCTCGCGCTCGTAGCCGAAGTCCGGGATCCATCGGATCCGGTCCACGACGTCCATGATCTGGTAGCGAAGGCTGGCATCGACCTGCTCGGGCGTCAGGGTCTCGCGCGGCTGGTCGTAGAGCGGTCCCATGCTGATGTACCACTCGTCGACGAGGCGGAAGACGAGAGGCGTCCCGCACCGCCAGCAATGCGGGTAGCGGTGCGTGATCGTCTCGAGCCGGTAGAAGCGGCCTTCGCGCTTGAGGTGCTCGATGATCGAATCGGCCACGTCGCGCACGTCCCGCCCCGACAGCGACCCGAACCCGTCGAGCACGATCCCCGACTCGTCGAGCGGGGCGACGACCGGCAGGCCGAGCGCCTTGCCGAGCTGATAGTCCTCGGCGCCACAGCCGGGCGCGATGTGGACGATGCCCGTCCCCTCGTCCTCGCCGACCTCGGACCAGGGGACCACGCGGTGCTCGTACGGCGTGCCGGGTTCGTCGACGGTGCCGGCCGCGAACGCCGAGCGGACCGCCGGCAGGTCGTCGAACGGCCCGGCGTAGCGCCAGCCCACCAGCTCTGCTCCCGGGCGCTCCTCGAGGACCTCGAACGGACCGGCCAGGGCCTCGCGCACCGTACCCTTGCCCAGCCAGAACTCGTCCTTGCCCTGCCGCACGCGCACGTACCGGAGCCCGGGCCCGACCGCGGCTGCGACGTTGGACGTC
This sequence comes from uncultured Chloroflexia bacterium, assembly GCA_963767165.1. Lineage (GTDB taxonomy): Bacteria > Chloroflexota > Limnocylindria > Limnocylindrales > CSP1-4 > SPCO01. The sequence goes on from CAVYCV010000002.1 coordinate 149,545, forward strand.
AGGGTCCACGGCGTCGTCGTCCAGACGAGCAGCGCCTCGCCCGGCCGATCGAGCAACGGGAGGCGGACGGTGAGCCCGGGGTCCTCCTTGTCCTGGTAGCCCTCGTTCATCTCGGTCTGCGAGAGCCCCGTCCCGCAGCGGGCGCACCACGGCATCGTGTCGTGGCCCTTGTACAGCCAGCCGCGCCGATGGCATTCCGCGAGGAATCCCCAGATCAGGTCGTTGTTCTCGTTGCTGAACGTGAAGTAGCTGCCGCCGACATCGGGCATCCCCAGCCGCCCGACGAGCATCTCGACCGTGTCGGTGACCGGGCCGTCCGGGCCCGCGATGGTCGCGACGGTCGCCGGGTCGGTCCCGAGCAGCTCGCCGAGGCGGCGCAACTCATGGGGGTCGTTCCAGTCCATCCACATGCCGAGGCGGATGGACTGCTCGGTCATCCGCGCCGCATAGGTCAGGACTCGCTGCTTGCACAGCGTCACGAACTCGGCGATGCCGTATTCCTCGATGTCGCGCTTCGAGGTGAACCCCAGGTCGCGCTCGACGTTGACCTCGACCCACAGGCCCTGGCAGTCGAACCCGTTCTGGTACCGCTGGTCCTCGCCGAGCATCGCGTGGAAGCGCTGGTAGAGATCCTTGTAGGCCCGGCCCCAGGCGTGATGGACGCCCATCGGGTTGTTGGCGGTGATCGGCCCGTCGAGGAAGCTCCAGCGGGGACCGCCGGCGTTCTGGGCTCGCAGCCGGGCGAACGTCCGCCGCTCCTCCCAGAGGCGCAGGATCTCGTGCTCCTGGGCGACCAGGTCTGGCTTCGAATCGACCGCGTGGAACATTCGGCTCCGGGGTTGTGGATGGGACGGGATCCGCGCTCGAAGGGTCGCTGGCACGCCGCTTCGACGGGTCCGAGTATCCTACCCGCGATGCAACGACCGCAGGAGGCGCGACCGCCGCGCCACCGTTCCCCGTTCGCGGCCGCCTTCCTCTCCCTGATCTTCCCGGGTCTCGGGCATGCGTACGCGGGCGCCTACACGCGCGCCCTCGGATTCGCCGCGGTCCCGGTCCTCCTGGTCGCGCTGATGGCCGGCTTCGGGCTGCGCATGGGCCGGACGGACCTGATCGGCCTGGTGCTGAACCCGTTCTTCCTCCAGTCGGTGTTCGTGCTCAACCTGCTCCTGCTCGCCTACCGGGTGGTGGCCATCGTCGACGCCTATCGCGTGGCCGAGTTCCTCAACCGCCACGAGGCGAGCGGCGACAGCCGGCTGGGTCCCGCCCGGCTCATCCGGAACCCGCTCTCGATCGCGGGCCTGCTGGCCGTGATCCTCGTGATGAGCGGCGTCCACGTCGTCGTCGCCCGCTACGACGCCCTGGCCCTCGATGCCCTGACCGGCGGCTGCATCTTCGTCGGCGACGAGACCCCCGACTGTCCCGACCCGGACGCCTCCGCGACGCCGGAGGCGACCCAGACCGAGCCGGGCACGACCGAGCCGACGGCCACCCCGACCCCGGAGCCGTCCGCGGTCGGCTCCGACGTCCCCCAGGTCTCCATCCCGCCGTGGGACGGCAAGGAGCGCCTGAACATCCTGCTGGTCGGCGCCGATGTCCAGGGCGGCGGTTACAACACCGACTCGCTCATCACGGTGTCGATCGACCCGGTCACCAAGCAGGTGGCCATGTTCAGCCTCCCGCGCGACATGACGAACGTGCCCGTCCCGGCGGGTCCCGCGCGGCGCCTGTGGGGCAGCGTCTACGGGCAGAAGATCAACTCGTTCTTCGTCAACAACCGGAACCGCTCCGACGTCTGGTCCGGGAAGAACGCGACGACGCGCGGCTTCACCGCTCTCAAGGCGATCATGGGCGAGCTGTACGGGCTGGACATCAAGTACTTCGTCGCGGTCGACTTCGCCGGGTTCAAGAGCGTCGTGGACTCGATCGGCGGCGTGACCGTCAACGTCCAGGTGCCCGTCGTCGACGACAACTACCCGGCCTCGGACGGCAAGGACCGCCGGCTGTACATCCCGAGTGGCCTCCAGCACATGACCGGTGCGGAGGCGCTCCGATACGCGCGCTCGCGTCACACGACGAGCGACTTCGACCGGGCCGCACGCCAGCAGCGAGTGCTGCTTTCGATGCGCGAGCAGGCCGACCCGCAGGACCTGATCCCGCGGCTGCCCGATCTCGTCAAGGCGCTCAAGAAAGCCGTGAAGACCGACATCCCGATCGACCAGCTCGACGAGCTGCTCGGGCTGGCCTCCCAGGTCGACACCTCGAACATCAGCTCGTACGTGTTCCAGCCGCCGCTCTATGGCAGCGAGACGTCGCCCGGAGCCGCGGTCTACAAGATGTTCCCGAACGTCTCGCGCATCAGGAACGCGGTGAAGGGCGCCTTCAAGGCAGACCCCGCCGACGAGGCCCTCCGCGAGCGGCTGGCCGAGGAGGCCGCCACGCTCTGGGTGGTCTCCGCGTTCAACGACCGCACCCGCGGCCCGCAGCTCGCCACGTACCTCGACCAGAAGGGCATCGCCGCGTCCGCGCCGCGGGCCAAGGACCCGAACCCGATCCCCGCGAAGACGAGGATCGTCGTCTACAACGGGGCCGAAGCGCAGATGGGCGACACGATCGAGTACCTGGAGAAGACGTTCAAGGTCACGGTGGAGACCGCGGTCGATCCCGCGATCCGCGCGGACATCATCCTGACGATCGGGCAGAACACCCCGAACCTGACCGTCCCGCCGCTCTCGTAACGCGGCCCATCCGCCGCCCCCCGGCCCCCGGCCGCGCCGGGTCTACTCGATCGGCGTCAGCCAGTGGCTGTACTCGGGCAGCCGGCCGCGGACGGCGTCGAAGTAGCGCTCCTTCACCAACCGGGCGATCGGGCCGATCTGGCCAGACCCGACGGGACGATGGTCGACCTCGATGACCGGCGACACCTGGACGCCCGTGCCGCACAGCAGCGCCTCGTCGGCCACGTACAGCTCGGAGCGGTCGATCGAGCGCGTCTCGGTCGGGATGCCCTCGTTCTTGAGGATCTCCAGGATCGCCTTGCGGGTGACGCCCTCGAGCAGGTCGTCGCTGACCGGCGGCGTGATCGCCACGCCGTCACGGACGACGAAGAGGTTCGCCGCCGAGGCCTCGTTCACGTGGCCGCCCGCGGTCAGGACCAGTGCCTCGTCGAAGCCGTTGAGCTCCGCCTCGGTCTTCTGGAATGCCATGTTCACGTAGCCGCCGACGATCTTGCCGCGCGCCGGCAGCGCCTCGTCCGCGTTGCGACGCCAGGACGAGGTCATGATCCGCACGCCCAATTCGGTGTCGATGTAGTTCCCGAAGGGAAGGGCGATGATGTACAGCTCGTTCTCGAGGTCGTGGAGCCGGACGCCGATGGCCCGGGTCGACTTGTAGAACGACGGGCGGATGTAGGCGTCCTCGCGGAAGCCATTGCGCCGGACGGTCTCGACGATCAGACCGGTCAGCTCGTCGACCGAGGGGACGTTCTCCATCAGGAGGATCCGGCAGGACTGGCGGATCCGTTCCACGTGCTCGCGGATCTTCAGGCCGTACAGGCGGCCGTGCTCCTCGTTCCAGTACGCGCGGATGCCCTCGAATGTCGCGGTCCCGTACATGAAGGCGTGGGTCATGACGCTGACCTTGGCCTCGCCCATGGGGACGTAGGCGCCCTCGAAGTAGCAGATGAGCTCGTCGAGCGCCGCGGCCTTCGGCTTGTGGTGGGTGGTGGGGGCCGGCGAGCCGGTCGACTTCTGGGTCAGCATGCGGGTCGGCTCCTGCGTGGGGCGCGGCGCGGGGCCGCGGGCGACGGTCGGATTCGTGCGGGCGAGTATACCAGCGGCCCTCGTGGCCTCAGCCCACGACGCCGACGCTGCCCGCGATCGTCGCGATGACCAGGGCGAGGTACGCCAGGTAGAAGACCCCGCCGCTCAACAGGTTCCGGCCGCGGAGCCGGCCGGACCGGGCCATCGGGATGAAGATCACCGCCGACGCGAGGAACGCGATGCCGGCCGACGCGAAGGCGACATAGCTCCCTGGCGCCACGACCCACGAGCTCGACGCGAACACGAGCGCGACGACGGTCGGGATCGTCGACTGGAAGACCATCGCGCCCGTGATGTTGCCCATGGCGAGCGTGTCCTTGCCGGCCCGGACCCAGATGATCGAGTTGAACTTCTCCGGGAGCTCGGTCGCGATCGGTGCGATGACCAGCGCCAGCAGGATCTCATCGACGCCCAGCTGGTTCGCGAGGTGTTCGACGGCATCGACGAAGAAGATCGCCCCGAGGACGATCAGGCCGAGCGAGGCGAGGACCTGGAGGTTGACGACCCGCAGGCGCGGGACCGTGGGGTCCGCGCGATGGGCGTTCCGGTCGACCCGATGGAAGCGCAGCGGGGTGAGATCCTCGGCGTCCACGTCGGGATCGGCCTCGAAGTGGCCCTTCACGTACCACCCGTAGATGCCGATCAGGACCACCGCCACGATCCACTTGAGCCAGACGGGCTCGAGGGGCAGGAACGCCGCGCCGATCGCGAGCGCGTAGGCGATCGCGAAGTACCGCATGTCGTGGGCGAGGACCGTGGTGTCGACCTGCATCGTGTCGCCGGTCGAGCGGTGCCGGGCCGCCCACAGGACCGCGATCCCGGTCACGAACATCGCGAGCGTGGCGAGCATGAACGGCGCCCCCAGGATCGCGCCGATGCCGACGGCGTGCGACGCCTCGCCGCTGGCGAACAGGATCGCGATGATCGGGATCATCGTCTCGGGCAGGGCGGTCCCGACGGCTGCCAGCACGGATCCCACGGCGCCCTCGGCGAGCTCGAGCTTGCGTCCGAACCACTCGATGCCGTTGGTGAACAGCTCCGCACCGAGCAGGATGATGAGGAACGCGACGATGAGCACGACCAGGTCCATCAGGCCTCCGAGCTGAGGGCGCCGGCGACGCCGATCGCGATGACGACGAGGATCGCGACGGACACGAGCACCATGGTCCATTGTCCCTGACGGGCGTAGGCGATACCCGTGGCGGCCACCCGGGTGATCGGTGTCGCGATGACGATGCCGAGCCCCAACCACAGGAACGCCGCCGGCCGCAACGCGATCAGGTCGGCGACGAGTGCGCCCGGATCGAGACTCGGCCCGCCGTCGAGCGGCCCGATCCCCGCCACGACCATGAGCCCGACACCGACGACCAGGAAGACGACAGAGACGTAGGTCATCCGGATGAGGAGCCGGCCGATCGCCGCCTCGTCGTCGCGCGCGGGCGGGCCCGAGTCCCGCGTCACGGTCGTCACCCGAGCGCCTTGAGCAGCATCTGGACCGCGGTGTACCCAAGGAGCGCGACGAACAGGAGGCGCAGGATCCGCGGGTCGATCCGGTTCGAGATCCGCGATCCGAGGGTCGCGCCCAGGAAGACGCCGATCGCGGTCGGCCCGGCGAGATACGGGTCGATCTCGCCGCGGACCAGGTAGATGAGCGCGCCCACGGAGGCCGTGATGCCGATCATCAGGTTGCTCGTCGCGGTCGCCACCTGGAGCGGGACGCCCATCCCGACGTGCATGACCGGCACCTTGATGATGCCGCCGCCGATGCCGAACAGGGCCGACGCGACGCCCGCCCCGGCCGAGCCGACGATCCCGACGCCGAGCCGTCGCACGCGATAGCCACCGCCCGAAAGCCGGTCGACGGTCGTCGGCCGATCCGGGGGCAGGGCCGCCGGCGGCGTCTCGGCGTCGCCCGACGCGTCGTGGCCACCGAGGAGCATCGTGACCGCCACGTAGACGAGGACCACGGCGAACAGGCCCTCGAGCCATTGCTCGTCGAGCGCGAAAGCGATCGCGCCACCGACGAGCGCCCCGATCGCAGTGAACAGCTCCAGGGTCAGCCCGAGCCGGAGGTTGGCGACATGCCGCTCGAGGTAGACCCCCGAGGCCGCGCTGCTGGTCATGATCACGCAGACCAGCGAGACGCCGACCGCCTGGTGCAGCGGCAGGCCGAAGCCGAGGGTCAGCAGCGGGACGATCAGGACGCCGCCGCCCAGGCCGAGCAGCGAGCCGAACAACCCGGCGGCGACGCCGCCGGAGATGATCAGCAGCCCGACGACCACCTCAGCTCAGACCGGGTGCCGGCGCGCCCGAGGATCAGGGCCGAAGGTGCTGTGGCGCGTACGGCAGCAGGGCCACGTGCCGGGCCCGCTTGAGCGCCACGGACAGCTCACGCTGATGGCCGGCGCAGGTGCCGGTCTTCCGGCGCGGCTCGATCTTGGCTCGCTCGGAGAGGTACCGGCGCAGCCGGTTCACTTCCTTGTAGTCGATCTGGACGGTCTTGTCCGCGCAGAACGCGCAGACCTTGCGGCGACGACGGTCACGGTAGAAGTCGTCGCGCTTCTTGGGACGGACGGGAGGCATCGGTCGTTGGTCTCCTGATCAGAACGGAAGGTCGTCGAGGTCGGTGTCGTCTGCGGCCGGGCGGGCCGGGGCTCCGCCCCCGCCTCCCGCTGCGGCCGCCGCGGGAGCGCCGGCGAAGGCGCCGTCATCGTCGCGACCCTTGCGGTCCAGGCTGATGACGTTGTCGGCGGTGACGTCGAGCGACGTCCGCTTCTGGCCGTCGTTGCCCTCGAACTCGCGGGTCTTGAACCGACCCTCGACGAAGACCCGGTTGCCCTTGCGGAGCTGCTCGGCGGCACGCTCGGCCCGATCGCCGAACACGCTGACGCGATACCAGTCGGTGCCCTCGTCGACCCAGCCGCCCTGCCCGTCTGGCTTGCTGTTGCTGACCGCGACGCTGAACTGGGTCACCGGGCGGCCGCTCGGGGTGTAGCGCATCTCCGGGTCACGACCCAGATTGCCGATGAGCATGATCTTGCAGAATGCCATCGTGGGCCTCCGTCACTCGATGGCGGCCGGGGCCGCCTCGCTCTCGGACTCGTCGATCAACTCGGTCGGCTCGTCCTCGTTCACCCCGTCATCGTCGGGTGGCAGGACGCTCTCGTCGCTGCCTTCGCCCTCGTCGCCGTCGTCGCGGCGGCCGGCCTTGACCGGACGCTCGACGCGCGTCACGAGGTGACGGATGACCTCTTCGGTGATCTGCAGGGTGTGTTCGAGTTCGACGATGGCCTCCGACGGGGCCTCGAACAGGACGATCTGGTACGAGCCCTCGCGGTGCCGGTCGATCGGATAGGCAAGTCGTCGGCGACCCCACGGGGCGACTTTCACGATCTGGCCGCCGGCGGCCACGATCTGGCGGGTCGTGCGATCCACGACGGCCTGGCTGCGATCGTCCGCGACATCGGGCGCGATCACCAGCATCAGTTCATAACGGCGCATGCGCGCAGGCACTCCTTCCGATGGGGATGCCCCGCTGACGGACCTGCCGGCGCGGAGCGGAAAGGAAACGGTCGGTAGTCTAGCACGAGCGTCCGATGGGTCCTCGTGCCCGGGTTGCGGCCGAGGCGATGTATCCTCAGGCACCACGGACGTTGCTCCGGCACCCGACCGCCGCACCGTCCTCGCAGCTCAGCGCGCATTCCCGGGGGAGGCTCCTTGCCCGCCAGCTCCATCCTGCTGCTCGACGCCGATGCGGCGGCAGCCCAATCGATCTCGTCGGTCCTGACCGGCGTCGGTTACACCGTGACGCTGACCGCAGACGCGGACGACGCCTTCAGCAAGGTGGCGGACCACCAGCTCGTCGTCATCGACGTGGTCGTCGGCCCCAAGCCTCCCGCCGAGCTGTGCGCCGAGATCCGCGGCACCCCCGCGATGGCCGGGGTGCCGGTCCTGTGCATCAGTCAGACCGACGATGTCGACGAACGCATCCGATTCCTCGAATCGGGCGCCGACGACGTCATGGCCCGCCCCTTCGACGCGCGCGAGCTCGAGGCACGCGTCGAGGCGCTCCTGCTGCGCTTCCAGCGATCGCGCGGGATGATGCCGGTCTTCTCATCGGACGGCCTGACGGTCGCCCGGGTGCGCCGGATCGTCGCGGTCTACAGCCCCAAGGGCGGGGTCGGCACGACCACGATCGCCACCAACATCGCCGTCGCCGCGGCGCTCAAGCGGCCGGACCGTGTCGTGCTCGTCGACATGTCGCTCCAGTTCGGCGGAGTCGCGAGCCACCTGAACCTGCCGCCGCGGCAGACGCTCGCCGACATCGTCCGCGACGAGACCGCCATGCGCGAGCCCGAGATCATGAAGACCTACGCGATGCGGCATTCGTCGGGGCTGCACGTCATCGCCGCTCCGGGGTCGCCGGAGGGCGCCGCGCTCGTGACACCCGAGTACGTCGAGACCGTCCTGAGGATGCTGCTGGAGGGGTACGACTCCATCGTGGTCGACGCCGGCTCGGCGCTCGACGAGCGCACGATGACCGTCCTCGACGCGGCCGAGACCGTCATCCTGCCCGTCTATCCCGAGATGACCTCGCTCAACGCCGTCGCGACCCTGCTCGACTACTTCAACGAGGTCGGCTCGATCGGTGGCAAGTCGATGTTCGTCCTGAACAACGTCTTCGCGCGCGAGATCCTGAAGCTGCGTGACATCGAGAACGCGCTCGGGACCAAGATCTCCATCGACCTGCTCTACGACCCGTTCATCTACCTCAAGGCCGTCAACGAGGGTGTGCCGGTCGTGATCGGGGCCGCCCGGACACCTGCCGCGGAGCGGTTCACGAAGCTCAGCTCGAGTGCTTTCGGTGAGGACGGTTTCCAGGTGCCGGAGGGCCTCGGCGAACGCAAGTCCGGTCGGTTCGCATTCCGCCGCCGCGGCGCCTGAGACGAGCAAAGACCCGGCCGCCTGGGGGGTCAGCGGTCGGGCCTGTCCGCGAGGCTACGCCGGAGAGCCGCCGCGGCGCGATGGGGAAGATTCCCTAGCCGCATCGGCCTGGTGACGCCGAGACGGGCAAGGTGGCGGGTCCCTGGAGCGCGAGCCGGAGCTCCCCTCAGACGCTCCAGGAACCTCGGGGCAACCGTCCCAGTTCGCCGCCCGGGGTCGCCATAGGCTGAAGGTCCGCGGGACCGGCGCCGCCCGTCAGTGGCAGGCGCGCACCACCGACGCTCCGATGTGGCGGCGTGCCGGCACCGGGCCTATACTCAGGGCCGGCACTCGCCAGTGGACGCCCTCGGCCAGCCGCACGACGACGAAACCGCCTTCACCCCCCCAGGTGGCAAGTCGAGCGGGCAGCGACCGGGGGCGGTAGCTGGTCCGCCGGTCCCCTCAGCCGGTCCTGAGCTCGGACGGTGCCGCGGGCACGGATGCCGGCGCCGCCTGCGTCACCAGCGCGCCACAGACGGGGAACGGCCGCGGCACCGGGTGCTTGAAGAGCATCGCCTCGTCGACCAGTCGCTGGTATTCGGCCTGCAGGCCCTCGGCCTCCACCCGCAACAGGGCAGCCTCGCGCGTGTCGGCCTGCACGACCAGCAGGGTGTGTTCGACTTCGAGCCAATCGGCCAGGACGGCCGTGGCCAGTTGCCGATAGGGCATGCGGGATCCCTGGCTTCGACGCGTGGCCCATGTGGGGTCGGGAGAGCATACGCCCGATACACCAACAGAAGATATGGGAGATAGGCTGGCTGACGGCCATCGTTTCGCGTACGCTGGCGCGGTACCGGTCGGCGCGCGACCTCTCCCGAAGGTGATCCGGTGCCCTATCAACGCATGGCGGCAGCCATCCTGGCGAACTGGCGAGCCGTCGAGTGGCAGATCCTTCTGATGGGCCCGCTCGACTCGCCCAGAATCGACGGCCCTCCAGGCCAAGGCCGACTGGTTGCGAACCGAGTACGAAGGCCTGATCAAGCGCGCCAAGGAGGACGGTCGGCCGCCGCCGCCCCCGTTCCCGAGCGACGGGCACGCCGTCCCGGATCGGTGACCGCGGGCCGACGGGAACCCGGCCGATCCATGGTGCCGGAGCCGAGAATTCGAACTGGAGGACCCGACATGGCCACACCTGAAGAACTCGTTCGGAAAGCTGAAGCTGCCTATGCGTCTCTGGACATCGATCAGATCATGGCGCTCTTTGATCGCAATATCGTCCAATACTGGAACGGCAAGAAGACAGTCGAAGGATGGGATGCACTCCGCCAGGATCACATTGAGGGCTTCCTGCGCCCGCTCGCGGATGGCTCTCCGGGGATCCAGGACCACAGCATCGCGAAGACGCTCCGGATGGCATGCGACGACATGATCGGCGTGGAATGGGTATCCAGCTACCTCGATCGCCGGACCGGGGACTGGGTCGAGGAACGCGGCGCTGAGTTCTGGTGGATCAAGGACGATCGCGTGGCCGAATGGCATGCGTACATGCCCACTGAGCGGCGCACGCCACCGGCTTCGACTTAAGAGCCACCGGCCCGGACGCTCCGGCTCGGCTGGCCGCTGTCGCGGGATCGCACGTCCGGACGCGGAGCCGGGGCCTCGGCGTACGCGGGCGTCCACTTTCGTCAAGATGCCGATAGGATGCCAATTTTGGTGCCGGAGCCGAGATTCGAACTCGGACGCCCTTGCGGGCCGCGGAGTTTAAGTCCGCTGCGTCTGCCGTTCCGCCACTCCGGCGCTCGCCAAGCGTAGCGCCGGCCCTCGGCCACGGTCGCGCGCGCGAACGATAGGGCCATAGAGGGCGTCGGTCGCGAAGACCATGCTGCGGGCATGGAGCGACCGGTGATCGAGGCGTTGTTCGACCGGATCACGCCGTCGGATCAGCTGACCGACGACTTCTTCTTCCGCGCCATGATGGACACGACGCCCGACAGCATCTACATCAAGGATCGCGAGTGCCGTCTGCTGCGCGTCAGCCGCTCGATGGCGCGGCGGCTCGGCTACGCGGATCCGGACGATCTCATCGGCAAGACCGACATCGACCTCTTCGGCGACGCGTTCGGTCAGCGCACGTACATGGAAGAGCGACGGGTCATGGAGTCGGGCGAGCCGCTGGTCGGCGTGGTCGAGAGCCGGCCGCTCGGGGACGCCCACGTGAACTGGACGCTGACGTCCAAGACACCGCTCGTCAACGCGGCAGGCACGATCGTCGGCCTGATCGGGATCACCCGCGAGATCAACGAACTCAAGCGGACCGAGCTCGACCTCCAGCACCTCGCGACCCACGACATGCTGACCGGCCTGCCCAACCGCTTCCTGCTCATGGACCGCCTGGCCCAGGTCCTCGCCCACTCCAAACGGGCCAAGGCCAGCTTCGCCGTCCTGTTCCTCGACGTCGACGACTTCAAGACCATCAACGACGACAACGGCCACGACTTCGGGGACCTCGTCATCGAGATGATGGCGAGCCGGCTCGTCGACGATGTCCGCGCGAGCGACACGGTCGCGCGGGTCGGCGGCGACGAGTTCGTCGTCGTCATCGAGGCGCTCGGACGGCGCGAGGACGCGACGGTCGTCGCCGCCAAGATCCGCGATCGCATCGCGCGCCCCATGACCATCCAGCGGCGTCGGGTCACGGCGACGATCAGCATCGGGATCAGCTTCTTCCCGGACAACGGCAACGACACCGAGGTGCTCGTCCGGGCCGCGGACTACGCCATGTACCTCGCCAAGCGCGCGGGCAAGGACCGCTGGCAGACGTGCCCCGAGGGAATGCCGGGGGCCGACACGGATTTCCTCACGGGCTGACGGCCGAGCAGGTCTCGATCAGGGGGGCGGCGGGGCTGGCAGCCGGCGGCGGCGGGTGACGCGCCGGAGTCGGGCGAAGCCGCTCGGCAGCACGTCGAGGTTCCAGCCACCCGGCCAGGCGGCCGAGGGCACGATGATCGCGTCGGCGCCCGCGAGGGTCGCGGCCGCTGCGACCTTGAGGGAGGCGACGTTCGGGGCGTCCGGCGCCCAGTCGTCCATCAGGGCCTCCGCCGTGACCCCGAGCGCGTCGAGGACCTCCGGGCGCCGCAGGTCCAGGATCCGCAGGTCAGCCTCGAAGACGCACAGCCAGCGTGGGTCGTCCTCGGGCGCCACGCCGCCGTCGGTCGCGCGCGACCACTCGGCCCAGACGGTCGTCTCGTCGATCGAGCCGTACATCGGCCACGGGTCGCCGACGCGGTGGTAGCGGCCCGGGTGCGGCGCCGGCTGGAGCGGCGGCAGGCAGTCCGGGACCCGGAGCGCGGTCTGGCGAAAGAGCCGCCCGCGGTAGCGCGAGAGCAGGGACGGTGGCGGCGCGCCGCTCAGACCGAGTCGCCGCTGCTGTAGGCCCGGGCGGCGCCGGCGACCTGATCGAAGTCGCCCGCCGCCAGGAGGTCGAGCGGCCGTGCCATCCCGAGGTACGCGCTCCGGGACGTGAGCCAGGCCCGCTTGCCCTTGTCCGTCATCGAGGGACCAAGGATCTCGAGGACGGCGGCCAGGTCGTCCAATCTGCGCACGAAGGCCGTCCGCCGGGGCTCGGTCCCTGTCCGCCAGCGCTCCACCGAGCGCACGTCGGCGCCGGTCAACGTGGAGACCAGGCGGACGGGAAGGCTGCGGACTGCGGTCTGGATCGTCATGGGCGAATCGTAACGCCGGTCGTAACGCCGGTCAACGTGTCGGTCGCGGGCGCGCGTCGGTCGCGGGCCAGCTCGTCGACGGCGACAGACCGGGGCTCACCGCCGACGGCACGACCAAAGGCAAAGCCCGCCGATCGCTCGGCGGGCTGTCATGTCCGAAGGAGTGGAGGCGACGACCGGATTCGAACCGGTGAATAGAGGTTTTGCAGACCTCCGTGTTGAGCCACTTCACCACGTCGCCAGATCCGGTTGCTGGCTGCCCCTCGAGGATTCGAACCTCGGTTCACGGATCCAAAGTCCGCTGTCCTACCACTAGACGAAGGGGCAGCGGTCCTCAGGGAGAAGAATGGAGCGGAAGACGGGACTCGAACCCGCGACCCTCACCTTGGCAAGGTGATGCTCTACCAACTGAGCCACTTCCGCCCTGATGCCCCCATCACCGAAGCGATGGTGCCGAGAGCCAGATTCGAACTGGCGACACCGCGATTTTCAGTCGCGTGCTCTACCAACTGAGCTATCTCGGCCCGATGGCCAACCAGCCTGCGGCTGTCCGTCGGCGGAGCGGAGGATACCACGAGGGACCGGAGCCCGGCCGATCCTACCCGGTGGGCGCTGCCTCAGTCGAGGCCCGTCAGACTGGCCGACTCGGCTGGCGCAAGCGGCGCCTCGCCGGTCAGCTCGCGCAGCCGATTGATGCGATCGAGGATGGGCGGGTGGGTCGACGTCAGGCCCGACGCACGCGCCTCGAACTTCTTGATCGGGTTGGTGAAGTACATGTGCTGCGTGCCGCGGTTGGCGACCTCGAGGACCTCCTGGTCGCCGCCGATCTTGGCCAGCGCGCTCTCCAAGCCGTACGGGTTGCGGGTCAGCTCGACGGACGAGGCGTCGGCGAGGTACTCGCGCTGGCGGTTGACCGCGAGCTGGATGAACCGGCTGATGATGGGCGCCAAGATCGCGAGCGCGATGGCGATCACGAAGACGACGGCCTGGGCTCCCCCGCCGCCACTGTCGCGATCGCGCGAGCGGCCGCCGCCGACCCCGCCCCAGAATGTGAACCGCAGGAAGAAGTCGGCGAGGATCGCGATGGCCCCGACCATGACGCCGACGACGAGCGAGAAGCGGATGTCCAGGTTCCGCACGTGCGACAGCTCGTGGCCGATGACGCCCTGGAGCTCCTCGCGATCGAGCTTCTCGAGGAGACCGGTCGTGACCGCGATCGACGAATGGGCCGGGTCGCGGCCGGTGGCAAAGGCATTGGGCGCCGTGTCGTCGATGATGTAGACCGCCGGCACAGGGACGTTGGCGGCGATCGACATCTCGCGCACGACGTTCATCAGCTGCGGCGCCGACTCCTCGGTCACCGGGCGCGCACCGCTCACCGCAAGCACGAGCTTGTCGCCCGCGAAGTACGTGCCGATCCCGGACAGTGCCCCGATCCCGACAGCGCCGACCGTGGTGAACAGGCCTCCGGCGGCACTGCCGAAGAGCACGTACCCGATGGCGAAGCCGAGCAGCCCCAGCAGGGCGACGACGAACAACGCCATCAGGAACGAGTTCCGCCTGTTGGCGGCGATCTGTTGGTAGAAGGTGTTCCCGGCCACGGTCCCTTTCGCGGGCGGGCGATCAGCTCAGGCTGAGATCGACCGTCGGAACGTTCGCGGCTTCAGGCTCGGCGTCGAAGAACTCGCGCTTCGAGAAGCCCAGCGGGCCCGCCAGGAGCACGTTCGGGAACGTGGCGATCGAGGTGTTGTAGTCGAGCACGGTCGCGTTGTAGTGCTGGCGCGAGAAGGAGATCTGGTTCTCCGTCGTGGTCAGCGACTCCTGCAGCTCCAGCACGTTCTGGTTGGCCTTGAGCTCGGGGTAGTTCTCGACGACTGCGAACAGCGAGCGAAGGGTGCTGGTCAGCGCATTTTCGGCGGCGGCCTGCTGGGCCGGACCCTGGGCCCCGGCGGCAACGGCCTGGGCGCGGGCGTTGGTGACGTCCGTCAGGACCTTCTGCTCGAACCCCATGTAGCCCTTCACGGCATTGACGAGGTTCGGGATCAGGTCATGGCGGCGCTTCAGCTGGACTTCGATCTGGCCGAGAGCCTCGTCGACGCGAAGGCGTCGCTGGACCAGGCCGTTGTAGATCCCGATCGCGACGACGACCAGGACGACGACGACCGCGATGATGATCAGGACGATGGGGTCCATGCGCCTCCTCCATGCCGGGCGAGCCAGTCTCGGCGACCCGTGCGACGTCCAGTCTACAGCGCGCCGGAAACCGGGGGTCCTATCCCTGTTCGCACGCGGGCCTGGTGGGCGGTACTGGGATCGAACCAGTGACCTCCTCGGTGTAAGCGAGGCGCTCTGACCCTCTGAGCTAACCGCCCGCGGACAGCATAACGACCGCCTCGTCGGGCGGTCGTCAGTGGATCTCGAGGGGTGGTGCCCAGGCCGGGACTTGAACCCGGATGAGTTGCCTCATACGCCCCTCAAACGTACGCGTATACCAATTCCGCCACCTGGGCAGGTGTCGCTGTGCGAAGGGTCCGAGAGGGAGTGGTACCGAGGGAGGGACTTGAACCCACACGACCTTGCGGCCACTGGTACCTGAAACCAGCGCGTCTGCCTATTCCGCCACCTCGGCGTGGACCCGGTGCGACCGGTTCACCGGTCGGCAGCGAGGCGCCATGTTAGCACATCCCAAAATCGATCAGCCGCGTCGGCGACCTGTCGGACGACGGGTCCGACGACGTTGTCGCGGACCACCACGCCCTCGTCGCTGAAGGCCATCGGGAGCAGGTATCGGCCCTCGCCGAGACGCTTCTCGAGCGTCGAATAGGCAGCCTCGCGCTCCGCCTCCGTGCCCGGAGCGCGGGCCGCGACGAGTGCCTTGTCGAGGGTCATGTCCTGGACGCCGGCGATGTTCGAGCCGCCGGTCCGGGTCTGGCTCGACGCGAGCAGCGGGTACAGGTCGGGGTCGAGGCCGACCGTCACGTCTGTCACGGCGGCGGCGAATGCCCCGGCTGCCAACCGGTCGTTCACGAAGGCCGCGGGCGGCAGTCCGACATGGGTGACCCCGAGGCCGATGGCCTTCCAATCGGCCATGACCGCCTCGGCGACCGCGTAGGCGCCCGGGTTGGCCGACTGCTCGGGGCTGAGCACCTCCAGCGCGAGTGCCTTCTTCGCCCCCGCGAGGTACCAGCCGTCGTCCTTCTGGGTCCACCCGGCGGCCTTCAGGGCCTTCTTCGCGTCGGTCCTCGAGAACGGGACCGGGGGATCGGCCGCCGGATCGAACAGCGGCGAACTGGGTGGGATCGGGCCTGGCGCCGACAGCGCGAGCGAGGCGTAGACCGAATCGATGATGGCCGGCCGGTCGATGGCCATGAGGAGCGCCGTGCGGACCTTCGGGTCGCGGAACTCGGGGTGGTTCGGTCGAAGGTTGAGCAGGACCGTGGTCAGCGTCGAGCCCGGGTAGCGCAGGAGGCGGCTGTCCGGGGTCGATGCCAGTTCGGAGGCGTCCGCCGACGGCAGCCCCGACGCTGCATCCACATCACCGTTCCGGTAGGCGGTGGCCAGCGCGGCTGCGCTGTCGTAGAAATGGAGCTCGATGCCGGGCAGGTAGGGCACAGGGCGTTCCGGGCGAGAGGTCGGCGGTGAGGTCGTCAGCGAGTCGGTCGGCGCGGCCGATGGATCGGGCTCCTCGCCGATCGGCGGCATCGCCGACTCGGCGGGGATCAGCTCCGCCATGTCGTCGTCGAGGGTGGTGAGCGCGAACGGACCGGACCCCACGGGCTGCCGGCCGAACGGATGGTCGGCCAGCAGGGTCACGGGAACCTCGTCGAGCAGGTGCGCCGGCGCGATCGGCTGGGTCGCCGCCTGCAGGAAGCCGCCCAGGGCCGTCTTGAGCGTGAACGTCACGACGGTCGGCGAGACGGCCCGCACCGTCACCTCGGACCAGGACGTGGCGCCGGGACCGGCGTAGTCGGGATCCTGGAGCGTCTCGATCGTGTACACGACGTCGTCGGCGGTGACCGGCTCCCCATCGTGCCAGCGGGCGTCGTCGCGGAGCTCGAACGTCCAGACCTTGCCCTTCTCGTCGACCGACCAGCGCGCGGCCAGGTCCGGCACCAGGGTGCCGTTGGGGCCGTTGCGGACGAGGCCGGAGAAGACGAGCGCGACGAGGTCGCGATCCGCCTGCGTCCGGGCCGTCAACGGGCTGACCGAGAACGGGTGCCCGAGGATTCCCTCGCGATAGGCGCGCGGACCGGCATCGCTCGATGCGTCCGGCCCGGGGCTGGCCGTGGCGGAGGTCGCCTGGAGTGCCGGGAGGCCGACGAGGCCCGCGATGAGTGCGAGCAGCACGACGAGCGCCCCGACCACGGTGGTGTCGGTCCTGGTCATCGGGTTCCGTGCAGGTTTGTCGCCGCGCGTGGCGGCCGGGTCGCGACGGTCAGGTGGTCGCGACGACCGGCGCGAAGAGGAACGACGCGAGCGAGAAGACGATGAAGAGCACGAGCAGGGCGATCGTGAACTGCCAGAGGCGTCGTTCGACGCCGCGCCGGCTCCGGTAGACGGCCGAATCCCCACCGAACGTGCCGGAGAGGCCGGTGCCACGAGCCTGCAGGAGGATCGCGATGATCAGCGCGATGCTGACGATGATCTGGCCGAACGCCAGGAGCGGATTCACGAGTCGACGACCTCGGTGCGTACGGCGACGGATGCTATCACAGGATGAGGGAGCGGCCGGTCATCCCCGGCCATGGTGGCAGGCCCGCGAACTCGAGGAGGGTCGGGGCGACGTCGGCAAGGACGCCGTCGCGGAGCCGGAGGCCCGCCGCCGCGCGCCCGACGAGCACGAGCGGGACCGGGTTCAGCGAGTGCGCGGTGTGGGGCTGGCCGTACGCGTCACGCAACTGGTCGGCGTTGCCGTGGTCGGCGGTGATGGCCAGCAGGGCACCGGGCGCGGCCGGATCGTCGGCGTCGACCGCCTCGATCGCGCCCACGACCCGCGCCAGACAGACATCGATCGTGGCCAGCGCCCGGAGCGTCGCGTCCCAGTGGCCGGTGTGGCCGACCATGTCGGCGTTCGCGTAGTTCGCGACGATGACGTCGTATGTGCCCGACCCGATCGCCTCGACGAGCGCGTCGGTGACGCCGGCCGCGCTCATCTCGGGGACGAGATCGTAGGTCGCGACCCGCTCGCTCGGGATCAGGCGCCGGTCCTCCCCCGCATGGGCCGTCTCGAGGCCGCCGTTGAAGAAGTACGTCACGTGGGCGTACTTCTCGGTCTCGGCGACGTGGAACTGGCGCCAGCCGGCCTCGGCCACCGCGTCGGCGAGCGAGCGGACGATCTCGGGCGGGAACGCGACCTCGACGGACAGGCCCTCCTCGTACTCGGTCATCGTCACGACCAGCACGTCCGTCGGGGCCGGACGGCCGGACGGCGACGTCCGGTCGAACGCCGCGAATGACAAGCCGTCCGCGAGCGCATGGGTGAGCTGTCGGGCCCGGTCGGCCCGGAAGTTCGCGTGGATGATCGAGTCGCCGACGTCAAGGCGGCCAGTGAAGCCGTCGATGACGGTCGGGCTCACGAACTCGTCGGTCTCGCCGCGAGCGTAGGCCGCCTCGATGGCCTCGGTCGCCGAGCTCGCGTGGAACGCCGCCGCGCCATGGACGATGGCGTCGTAGCCACGCTCCGTGCGGTCCCAGCGCTGGTCGCGGTCCATGGCGAAGTAGCGCCCACCGACGCTCGCGATCGCGGCTCCCGGGTGGGCGGCTGTCAGCCGAACCTCCAGGTCGGCGGCGAACCCGAGCCCCGACGACGGCGGCGTGTCGCGCCCGTCGAGCAGCGCGTGGACGCGGACGGCCGGCACGCGCTCGCGGTTCGCCAGCTCGGCGAGCGCGACGAGATGGCGGTCGTTTGCGTGGACGCCGCCCGGCCCGATCAGGCTGACGATGTCGAGTGACCCATGGCGCTCGCGGGCGCGGGCACACGCATCGAGGAACGCCGGTCGCTCGAAGAAACTGCCGTCCGCGATCGCCGAATCGATGCGCGGCAGGTCCTGGAGCACCGGCCGTCCGGCCCCGAGGTTCAGGTGACCCACCTCCGAGTTGCCCATCTGGCCGGGCGGCAGGCCGACGTCGCCTTCGGACGCCCCGAGCCGGGCATGCGGCCAGCGTTCGACGAGGCCGCGCCAGGTAGGCATCGGGGCCGCAGCGACCGCATCGGCCGCCGGGTCGTGGCCGATCCCGAAGCCATCGAGCACGACGAGGACGATCGGCCGGGGCCGGCTCCGGCGGACCTCCGTCACCCGGCGACGCCGCGGGCGCGGGCGGTCAGGCCGGCCCTGGCCACGATCCCGGCCATCTCGTCGGGCTTGAGCGAGGCGCCGCCGACCAGCGCGCCGTCGATCGCGGGCTCGGCGAAGAACTCCCCGATGTTCGCAGACGTGACGCTGCCGCCATAGAGCACCGGGACGTCAGTCGCGAGCGCGCCCCAGCCGATGGCACGCAGTGAGTCCCGGATCCCGTCGGCCATCGCGGAGGCATCGGCGCCAGTCGCGTTCCGGCCCGTGCCGATCGCCCAGACCGGCTCGTAGGCGATGACCAGGCCCGCCGCAGCAAGGGCGTCGGGCTCGTGACCGGACAGCGCGCCCGCGAGCTGGGCATCGACGACGTCGGCGGCTCGCCCCGCCTCGCGATCCGCCAGTTGCTCGCCGACGCACAGGATCGGCCGAAGGCCGGCGTCGACCGCCCTTCCGAGCTTGCGACCGATCTGCTCGTCGGTCTCGGCGGCATCGCGGCGACGCTCGGAGTGCCCGACGATGACCCACGTCGCGAGGCCCTGGAGCATCGGCGCGGCGATCTCGCCGGTATACGCCCCGGCCAGCTCGTGATGGATGTTCTGGGCGCCGACCGCGACGTCGGGGTCCGCATCGGCCAGCGCGTCCCGCACGGCCGCAAGGCACACGAACGGCGGGCAGATGACCCGGATGACGCCGGCCTCCCGCGTCCGGGACGCGATCGTCCGGGCCAGCTCGCCGGCGTCGGCCGGCGTCGTGTGCATCTTCCAGTTGGCGGCCACGATCACGTCACGCATCGGCACGCATCATGCCAGAGCGGCCCCGCCCGAACCGGCGATCGCGGCGCCGCGAGTCCGGGCACGACCATGGCGGCGCGTCGCGGCTCGACGATCCGCGCCCTCGTCGTCGTGGAGCGCGAGCCGCTCGATCCGCTCGAGGGCGCGCTGCACGGCCGAACGGTGGACCGACAGCCGCTCCGCCAGGTCGCTGAGCGTCGCCTCCGGCGTCTCGCGCCGAGCCGCCGCAACGAGCCGGACGATGTCGGGTTGCTCTGCCAACCGGCCGTCCGCGTCGAGCGCGGCGATGGCATCGAGCTGGCGCCCTGCCGCGCTGACGGCGCGCTGGAGGTTCGCCGATTCGGCGTTCAGGACGCGATTCAGGTCGCCACGCAGCGCCCGCGACACCTGGCGCGCCTCGAGCTCGAGCAGCGCACCACCGGCCCCGATGCGGCGGAGGAACGTCTCGACCGCCTCCCCGCTCTTCCAGGTCACGACGCCCCTCCCCCGCCGGATCCGCCACGACGCGGGCAGCTCGATGTCGGCCAGGCGCCTGGCGAGGATCGGCGCCTCATCGGGATCGACGACGAACTCCAGGTGGGTCCGGCCGCCCGCCAGGCTGAGCGACCCGCGCGCCAGGAATCGGCCACGGAGCCACGCGGTCCGGCAGTGGTCGGCGGCGGTGTCCCACGCGAACGCGTCGGGCCGGGCGGCCGTGGCGCCTCCCCCACCCTGCTCGCGATCGGCGTCCTCGGCGCCGCGCCGCAGGCGAACCGCCAGCCGTGCCACCGGCCCCTCGCGATGCGTCGACGCGCGCGATCCGGCGCCCAGACCCTGCGCCTCGGCGACGCGGTCACAGGCACGGGCCGGGTCGATCGCGGCCAGTTCGGCACGCAGGGCGATGACGAGATCGCGCTCGGAGCGGGACATGTCAGTCGGTCACGCGGTCCGGCCGACGGCCCGGCGGCGCATGCCGATCTCGCTGTCGAGCACGCCCACCAGGGCCTCGGTCAGATGGGTGGGATCGTGGTGATGGGCGTTGTCGGCATCGACGACGTCCTCCAGAACGAGACGCGGGACAGGGTCGACGGCCGGCGGCCAGCGGAGCCGGACCGGCTCGGCCTGCCAGTCCTGCGGCGCGCGCGCCGCGAAGTGGTTGTTCGCGACGACGACGTCGACGAGCCCTGGGGCCGTGTGCGCGATCAGCGCCTCGACGTGCGCGGCGAGGTCGTAACCCGTCGTCTCGCCCTCCTGCGTCGCAACGTTGCAGGCGAAGACGCGCGGCGCGCTCGCCGCCAGCAGCGCATCGCGGATGTCGGGGATCAGCAGGCTCGGCAGGAGGCTCGTGAAGAGGCTGCCGGGTCCGAGCACGATGAGGTCCGCCTCGGCGATGGCCGCGAGCGCATCCTCGGACGGCCGGACGTCGTCCGGGGTCAGCCAGACGCGATCGATGCCGGACGTCCGCATGATCCGCGACTGACCGTGGATGACCGAGCCGTCCGCGAGCCGGGCGTGGAGCGTCAGCGGCGTGGCGCTCGCCGGCAGAACCTGACCACGGACCGCGAGGATCCGGTTGATCCGCCGGACGCCCTCCTCGAAGTCGCCGCCCTCGACCGCGGTCATCGCGGCGATCAGCAGGTTGCCGACCGCGTGCCCGCCGAGTCCGGTGCCGTCGGCGGCGGCGTCACCCTCAGAAGCCGGGAACCGGTACTGGAGGAGCTCGCTCATCAGTGGCTCGGCGTCCGCCAGCGCGGCGATGCAGTTGCGGATGTCGCCCACCGGCGGGATCCCCAGCTCGTCGCGCAGCACGCCCGAGGACCCCCCGTCGTCGGCCACGGTCACGACCGCGGTCAGGTTGCTCGTGTGCTCCTTGAGCCCGCGCAGGAGCATCGAGAGCCCGGTCCCGCCGCCGATCGCCACGATCCTCGGGCCGCGGGCCAGGAACCGGCGCTGGTAGATCAGCTCGACGAGCGGCTGGTCGCCGTCAGGCGAGCGGAACGGGCCCATGAACACCCGGATGACCCGGACCGCGCCGAGGACCACGAGGAACACGCCGATCCCGCCGACGATGAGGCCCCGGAACGGGTACGGCAGGAACTGGAGCGTCGCGATGTCGATGAGAGTCCCGGCCAGCCCGCCTGGCTCGAGATCGCGCGAGACCTGGCGGAGCAGGTGGGCGACGGCGAGCGCCAGGAGCAGGAACCCGACGAACACGACCAGCAGCCAGCGCTTGATGCCGATGCCGGGCGACAGCCAGCGGCGCAGGTTCATGCCCGCTCGAGCTCGCGGTGGAAGACCGCGACCGGGCCGACGTCGCGCTCGCGCATCCAGGCCGCCAGCTCCTCGGCGACGACGATCGAGCGATGGAAGCCGCCCGTGCAGCCGATCGCGATCGTCAGGCGGGTCTTGCCCTCGGCGAGGTAGGCGGGCACCGCGAGGTCGAAGAAGGCGTGCAGGATGTCGAGGAAGCCGCGGGCCACGGGCTGGTCGAGGACGAAGGTCCGGACCTCGTCGGTCAGCCCGGACAGCGGGCGCAGCTCCGCGATGTAGAACGGGTTCTCCATGAACCGGACGTCGAAGACGAGGTCGGCCTCGAGCGGCAGGCCGTACTTGAACCCGAAGCTGATGAGCTGGATCGCGAGCTGGTCCGAGCGGACCGCGGTCGCGAGCTGGGAGAAGAGCCGCTCGCGCAACTCGCGCAGCGACAGGTCCGACGTGTCGAGCACGATGTCGGCCTCGCCCCGGACGGGGTCCAGCAGCTCGCGTTCCTGGGCGATGGAGCTCGAGATCCCCCGCGAGTCCGCGAGCGGATGCCGATGGCGCGTCTCGCTGAACCGGCGGATCAGGACCTCGTCGCGGGCCTCGAGGTAGACGACGCGCGGCCGGATCCCGCGGCCCTCCAGCGCCCCGCGCATGGCCGCGAGCGCGAGGTTCGGGTCACCGGCACGAACGTCGAGCACGACGGCGACGCGGGCGAACCGCTCGCGGTCCGAGGAGACGAGATCGGCCAGGTCCGGCAGCAGCTCGCTCGGCAGGTTGTCGACGACGGTGTAGCCGAGGTCCTCGAAGAGCTTGGCCGCGGCTGTCTTGCCCCCGCCCGAGAGGCCACTGACGACCACGACGGCCGGCTCCGGTCCCGGCTCGCCCGACGGTCCGGGCTCCGGCAGGCCCGTCAACGCCCGGAGCGCCGGATGAACAGGGTGGTCAGTTCGAACAACACGTACATCGTGCCGCCCAGGACGAACGGGCTGACGAGGTCGCCGCCCGGCGTCACGACGGCCGCGAAGATGGCGATGCCGAGGATGACGAACCGGCGCGCGGCCCGCAGCCTCTCCGAGGTCAGGATCCCCACTCGCGACAGGCCGACGAGAAGGATCGGGAACTCCATGACCAGCCCGAACGCGAGGATCATCGTCGTGACGAAATCGAAGTAGGAGCCCGCCGTGATCAGGGGCTGCAGATCCTCGGACGTGAAGCTGATGAGGAACTGGGCCGCGAACGGCAGGACGATCAGGGCGATGGCGGTTCCGAGCGCGAAGAACACGAGGGCCAGCGGGATCCACGGCCTCGCGGCCCGCCGCTCGTTCGGCGTCAGCCCAGGCGAGACGAACGCCCACAACTGGTACAGCAGGACGGGCATCGCGAGGACGATGCCCACCACGACCGAGATCTTGATCTTGATGACGAACGCGTCACCAAGACCGGTGAAGAACAACGGGTCGTCGCCCGGGATGGCCGAGCGCAGGAACCCGATGATCGGGTCCGCGACCGCGAACCCGACGATCGACGCGACCGCGACGGCGAGGATCGACCGGAAGAGACGGGTGCGGAGCTCGCCGAGGTGTTCGACGAGCGACATGACGGAGTCGTCGCCAGGCGACGTCGCCGGGGGTGGCGCGGGTTCGGGCAGGGCCGGGACGCCGGCCACGCCGGCGTCGGTCAGCGAATCGGCGTCTGCCATCTCAGGGCTGCGCGGCGCCGAGCGTCAGTTCGGGCCGGAGGTGGGCTCGCTGGCGGCCGGGGCGGCCGCGACGGGCTCGGCCGGTGCGGGCGCGACGGGCTCGACCGGGGCAACCGCGGCAGGGGGCGCGGCAGGCGTCTCCTGGGGAGCCGGCGCAGGCGCGGCCGGGGTGGCCGCGGGGGCCATCGGCGAGGTGTCGACCTTCACGGCCTCCTGGACGTCGGACGACGCCTTGCGGAACTCTCGGATGCTCTTGCCGAGCGCGGCACCGACGTCCGGCAGCTTGCCGGGACCGAGGATCAACAGCGCGATGACCAGGATGATGACGAGCTCGAGCGGTCCGGGGGTAGGCATCGTTCGTCGTGCTCCTGTGGATGGCGGTTTCGCGGCGGCTAGGGTAGCACAGGGAGGCGCCGGGCCCAGTCGGCGGCGGCTGCCGCGACGCGCTCGAATGGGTCGCCGTCGGGCCGTTCCGGGGGCCCGCTCGCGGCACCTGCGATGCCCCGCGAGATGTTCACAAGCAGGCCCCCGCCGGCCCGCCCGGCGACCGGCCCGGCGCTGGCCCGCCCGTGGGCGAGGACCGGTCCCTCCTCGGCGCCCTGGGCCCCGACACCCGGCACGAGGAAGGCGAGGCCGGGGGCCGTGGCGCGGATCGCCGCGAGCTCGTCGGGTGCTGTCGCGCCGACGACCAACCCGACCGTCCCGCCGGGTCCCCAGTGCGCCGCTCGCCGCGCCACGCGCAGGTGGAGCGGCTCCGCCGGGGCATCGAGCGTGGGGTCCGCCGGGACCGCGAGGTCCTGCAGCTCCCCGGCGCCCGGGTTGGACGTGCGGCACAGGACGTAGGCGAAACGGTCGGTGCGCTCGAGGAACGGCGCGATGGCCTCGGAGCCCAGATACGGGTTGACGGTCACCGCATCGGCCCCCAGCGCGTCGAAGAGCGCGGTCGCCTGCCGGGCCGCGGTCGAGCCGATGTCGCCGCGCTTCGCGTCCGCCACGACCGGCAGGTCGTGCGGAAGGCCGGCGCGGATCCGCTCCAGGGCCGCCAGCCCGGCCGAGCCGTAGGCCTCGAAGAACGCCAGGTTCGGCTTGATCGCCGCGGCGAACGGCCCGGCCGCCTCGCCAAGGAGCGTCGCGAACCGCTCGATCCCGCGCAGGTCGCGCGAGAAGCCCGGCGGCAGCCCGGCCGGGTCGGGGTCCAGTCCCAGGCACAGCACCGTCCCGGTCGCGGCGGACTCGTGCCGCGAGCCGCTCGAGATAGGGCGTCGTCACGGTCAGGTCGTCGGTCAGGGGGCTGGACTGGGGCTCGCGCTGGCGCCCGGGGCGGCGCTCGGGGTCGGTTCGGGGGTCGGCGTCGGCGTGGGCGCCGGCAGGTCGCTCGCCGGGATGAACCAATCGGGCCGGGAGTTCGCGTCCAGCCCGGATACCTCGGTCAGCGGGATCGTCTCCTTGATCGTCCACGCCGGGGCGACCCCGTCGAGCCGGGCCAGGCGGAGGTCGACGGTCTGGCCGTCGAGGTGGAGGAAGGCGACGCCGTCGCCGGCCGGGGACCAGGTCGGGCCCCACGAGCTGTCGTCGTCGGTGATCCGGAGCAGCTCGCGGCCGCTCGAGCCGTCGAGGATGACGACGTCCGTCCCCCGGCTCGAGGTCTTGGTGGCGGCGATGTACCGCCCGTCGGGCGAGTAGGACGGATTCAGGTAGCCCGACGTCGTGATGCCCTTGGTCTTCTTGGTCGCCGGGTCGTACCGGACGATGACCGGCGTGCCGCGCGTCCCGGACCGGCCGTTCTTCACGTACAGCAGGTATTTGCCGTCGGGGCGCCATTCGGGATCCTGGTGGCCGAGGACGCCGGTCTCGGGGACGCCGGCGCGCTTGATCTTCTTGGTGGTCGTGTCGAAGAACTGGAGGACGACGTTGCTGTCCTCGGGGTTCGGGGCGTCGCTGACCATCGCGATCGTCGTGCCATCGGGTGAGAGCACGGGCTGGCGCATCCAGTAGGACCACGTGAAGCTGCCCTGCTTGAAGCGGCCCGTCGCGAGGCGCTCGGGCTCCGCACTTCCGTCGGCCGGGACGCGCATCAGGTCGGGGATCTGGAGGACATAGGTCGTCGTGGAGCCGCGGACCGGCCAGCGCCCCTCCCCGTCCCTGGTCCGGATGTAGTAGATCCACTGGCCGTCCGCCGACCACGACGGCATCGAATCCCCGCCGCTGTTCGTCAGCTGGCGCACGTCCTTGCCCGTCTGGACCCAGATGTTGCCCGCCTTCGCGTAGACGATGGACCCCTTGAACGACACCTCGGGGACGATGACGACGTTCGACGGGGCCGGCGTGCGTTGCTGGCCCCCGTTGCCGTTGCCATTGCCGTTCCCGTTGCCGTTCGATCCGGTCTTGCCGCCGACGAACGGGACCTGGCCGTTCAGGAGGCTGATCGTCACCAGGGCGATGAGCACCAGCCCGACGACCGAGAGGATGGGGGCGGCCATGGTGCGGATCGGCCCGATGCCGTACGGGTCCTCGGCGCGCGGCGGGCGCGCGACGGGCTTCGTCATGCGACGGCCCCGGTCACGACCGGCACCGTCCCGCCAGACAGGATCGCCGCCGCCTCCGGGTGGCTCCCGGATGTCGCGGCATCGCGGATCTCGAGCTGGAGCGTCTCGAAGCCGCCGAACTGGCGGCTGACGAGCCTCGCGACGACGTCGAGCCGGTCGCCCTCGTGGACCACCTCGGCCAGGTCGGCCCGCCCGAATGCGATCCCGTCGAGCACGTCCAGACCGCGCCGCAGCGTGAGCTGGCTGTGGCCGCCGTTCGCGGCCCTGACCCTTGTGACGGTGAGGCCGAGCACCGCGATGAGCGGCTCGGGGTTCCCTGGACCACATGGCGCGAGACCCGCGAGCTCCCGGAGCAGCGCGTAGTCGACGCCGAGGGCCGGCAGGGCGAGGTCGATCCGTAGCGGGGCCCGCGGGTCGCGTGGCGCCGTCTCGGCCGCCACGGCCAGGAACCGCTCACAGAATGCCGGCCAGCGGTCGGCCGGCAGCTCGAAGCCGGCGGCGCCGGCATGGCCACCGTATCGGGTGAAGAGGTCGCCGCAGCGTTCCAGGGCGGCGCCGAGGTCCAGGCTGCCGTCGCTCCGGCACGAGGCACGGATGGTGTCGCCGATGTCCGCCCCGACGACCGCCGGCCGGCCGTGGTCCTCCGCGAGACGCGCCGCGACCAACCCGACGATGCCGACGCTCCAGGGGCCGTGGATCAGCGTCGCCGCCGGGGCCGCGGTCTCGTCGACCATGGCCCGCGCCTCGGTCAGCACCACCTTGACCAGGTCCCGCCGTTCGAGGTTCGCCGCCTCGAGGGCATCGGCGTGGAGCGCGGCCTCCTCGGCCGATGGGGCGAGCAGCAGTCGTGCGGCCACGACCGCCTCGCCCATCCGGCCGGCCGCGTTGAGTCGGGGTGCGAGGGCGAAGGCGACGGTCTCGAGGTCGGCCGCCGCCGGCTCGATGCGCGCCCGGGCGAGGAGCGCCGCGACGCCGGGTCTCGGGGCATGGCGCAGGCGTTCGAGGCCCAGCCGGGCGATGGCCCGGTTCTCGCCGACGATCGGCGCCACGTCGGCGACCGTCCCGATGGCCGCGAGGTCGGCCAGCGCGAGCGCCGCGGCGGGCCCGCCGGGGACGTCGGCGAGCAGCGCCTGCGCGACCTTGAAGGCGACGCCGGCCCCGGTCAGACGACGGTCCGGATACTGCAAATCCGGGCGATGGGGGTTGACGACCGCCAGCGCCGAGGGCATGACCGGCGGGACGCGGTGGTGGTCGGTCACGATGACGTCGATGCCACGGGCGTTCGCGGCCGCGATCTCGGCATGGCTCGTCGAGCCGCAGTCGACCGTGATGATCAGCGTCGCGCCGGATCGCTCCGCCGCATCGAGTGCCGCGAGCGACAGGCCGTGGCCCTCGTCGAGACGGCTCGGCACGTAGGGCTCGGCCCGGACCCCGGAGCGAGAGAGTGCGATGACCAGGATGGCGAGACCGGTCAACCCGTCGGCATCGAAGTCCCCGAAGACGAGGACCGGTTCGTCGCGCGACCGGGCGAGGGCGAGACGGTCGAGCAGCAGCCCGATGTCGGGCAGCGACATGGGGTCGTGGACCGCGTCGAGCGGGTCCGCGAACCACGCGTCGAGTGCGGCGCCGTCGGTCACGCCCCGCCCGACAAGGATCGCCGCGAACCGCTCGGAGAGCCCGCGTGCCCCGGCCGCGGCGACCAGATCGGGTGGCAGCGAGACCCCGCCGGGAAACGCCCATCGGAAGCGGGGCTCGATCACGTCCATCAGCATGCCACGGGTCGCTGCACGGGGGCTTTACCGAGCCACCGACGCGCCCGGATCAGGAGACGGACCGGCGCGCCCGTGGGGCGCGGGTGCTCTCGAGACGCCCTCGCTTCCGGTCTTCCCAGAGGTGCCAGTCGACCAGCAGTGGGGAGGCGACGAAGATCGACGAGTAGGTCCCCGAGATGATGCCGATCAGCAGTGCGAGGATGAACCCGTTGATGGCCGAGCCGCCGAACAGGAGCAGCGCGAGCAGGGTCAGCACGACGGTCAGGCTCGTCGTGATCGACCGCCCGAAGGTCTGCAACAGCGAGTGGTTGACGATGTCGGCGAACGGCTCGCCGGCATGGCGCGCCCTGTTCTCGCGCACGCGGTCGAAGACGACGATCGTGTCGTGGACACTGAAGCCGATGATCGTGAGCATCGCCGTGACGAACAGGGCGTCGATCTCGACGCCAAGGAACGTCCCGAGGATCGCGAAGGTCCCGACGACGAGGATGACGTCGTGGAGGAGGGCGACGAGCGCGGTGACGCCGAACTTCACGTCGCGGAAGCGGTAGGTGATCCAGAGCAGGATGCCGATCGAGCCGACGAGGATCAGGATGAGGGCCTGGCTGATGAGGTCGGAGCTGACGACCGCGCCGATCGTCGTCAACGTGTTCTGCTGGGCGATCGGTCCGAGCTCCAATTCGAGGGCCTCGCGGACCGCACCGAGCTGACCGGTCGACGGCAGTTCCGTGTTCCCGACCGGCGCCACCGATGGGGACGCGGACGGGCTGGCGCTTGCGTCCGCCGAGGCGGATGGCGCCGGCGATGCGGATGGGGCGGGGCTCGGGCTCGCGCTCGGGGCTGGGCTGGTCGACGCGGCCGGGCTGCCGCTCGGGGCCGGGCTGCCACTTGGCGCCGGGCTGGTCGAGGCGGCCGGGCTGGTCGAGGCGGCCGGGCTGGTCGATGGCGCCAGCGTCGGGACCGGGGTCGCCGGCGGCGGCGTTGCGAGCCCGATCGGGATCGTCTTGATCTCGATGAAGCCGGACCCTGTGGTGATCGCGGTCGCCGCGAGGCCCTGCTGGGCGAACACCGCCTCGACCTGGTCGGGCGTGACGGTCGCATCCTCGAAGCGGATCTCCCATTTCGTGCCGCCGGTGTAGTCGATGGTGAACTGGAGGCCGGCGCTGGTGAAGGGCGTCAGCAGGATGAAGAAGAGGCCCGGGATCGTGAGGACGAGCGAGACGAGATAGAACCAGCGTCGCTTGCCGATGACATCAAACACGCTCGGCAGCCTCTCGGCGAGCCGAGGGTCGGGTGGTGCCGCCGCGGGCCACGAACTCGCCCTCGCGCAACCCGTAGAACGACGGTCGGCGGGCCCACTCCTGGCGGACGAGGACGCGCATGATCGAGCGCGTGACGACGATCGCGCTGAACATCGAGGTGAGCACGCCGATGATCAGGACCAGTGCGAACCCCCGGATCGTCGACGACCCGAAGGCGTACAGGATCGTGGCGGTGATCAGGCTCGACACGTTCGAGTCGAGGATCGAGTTCCAGGCGCGGTTGAAGCCGGCCTCGACGGCCGCCGGGAGCGACTTGCCGACCCGCAACTCCTCCTTCATCCGTTCGAAGATGAGGATGTTCGCGTCCACGGCCATGCCGACCGACAGGACGAACCCCGCGATGCCCGCGAGCGTGAGCGTCACCGGGACGAGCCGGAAGATCGCGAAGACGACCAGCGTGTAGTACAGGAGCGCGAAGCTCGCCACCAGCCCGATCGCCCGGTAGTAGACGATCATGAAGATGATGACCATCGCGATCCCGAGGAAGCCGGCCAGCAGGCTCTGGGACAGGAACTTGTCGCCCAGCGTCGCGCTGATCTGCTCGCTCGACAACTCGGTGATCGGGAACGGCAGAGAGCCGAACTTCAGGACCGTGACGAGGCTGTTCGCCTCCTTCGCCGGGAAGCCGCCGATGCCGCCCGCCTCGATCTGCACCTGGCCGCCCGGGATCGCGCCCTTGATGACCGGCGCCGAGATGACCGTCCCGTCAAGGGTGATCGCGAAGTAGTCGCCCACGTGGGCGCCCGTGTAGTCGCCGAAGAGCTTGGCCCCATCGCCCTTGAGCACGAAGTCGACTGTCAGGCCGCCGGATTGGTCCTGCCCGATCGACGCCGACTGGACCTGATCGCCGCTGAACAATGGCGGGAACTGCTTGAGGTCGATCTTCTGGCCTTCCTGCGCGGTCGTCTGGCCGAGAGGGACGAAGTCGAGACGCCCGGTCTGCCCGACGAGCCGCCGAACCGAGTCGGGATCCGTGACGCCCGGCAGCTCGACGACCACGCGGTCGGAGCCCTGGGTCACGACGACCGGCTCGGAGACGCCGGTCTGGTTCACCCGGCGCTCGACGATGTCCTTGATGATCGCCATGTCCGCCGCGGTCGGCGACTTGCCCTCGACCTGCTGGGCCTGGTACTCGACGCGAAGACCGCCGGACAGGTCGAGGCCCAGCTTCGTTTCGACCGTCCGTGAACCTGAGGCGCTCGTGGCGTCCGGCAGGGTGAGTCCAGGAAAGAAGTCGATGAGGAGGGCGACGACGCCGATGACGATGATGAGGATGGGACCGGCTCTGCGCATACCGGCGGGATGTTACACGGAACGCCCCCCGGACGCCGCCGGGCCCGTCAGGCCTCCAGCGTCGCCTTGATCCGCGCCGCCAGGGCGCGCCCGATGCCCGGCACGGCGGCGATCTGCTCGACCGGTGCGTCCCGGACGCGCTTGATCGAGCCGAAGACCTTGAGCAGCTCCCTCTTCCGCTTCGGGCCGACGCCGGGCAGGTCATCGAACGCCGAGCGGATGGCCCGCTTGGCGCGCAGGTCGCGGTGGTAGGTGATCGCGAACCTGTGCGCTTCGTCGCGGAGGCGCTGGACCAGGTAGAGCGCCGGTGAGGTCGGTGGCAGGACGATCGGGTCCGGCCGGTCGGGCAGGAAGAGCTCCTCGCGCTCCTTGGCCAGACCGGCCAGGGCGACGTCGTGGAGGCCCAGCTCGTCGAGGACGGCCTTCGCCGCGCTGACCTGACCACGCCCGCCGTCGATCAGGACGAGGTCGGGCATCGCCCAACGGCGCTCCTCCTCGCTCCCCTCCTGGCCGGCCTTGACCGTGCGGAAGCGGCGACGCAGGACCTCCTGGTGGCTCGCGAAGTCGTTGGGCCCCTCGACGGTTCGGATGCGGAACCGCCGGTACTCGCCCGAGCGGGGCTTGCCGTCCTCGAAGACGACCATGCTGCCGACCAATTCGCTGCCCTGGAAGTTGCTGATGTCGTAGCACTCGATTCGGCCTGGGGCGTCGGCGAGTTCGAGCGCGTCGGCGAGCTCCTGGAGCGCGGCCAGCGTCTTGCCCTGGTCGGCCAGCCAGCGGGCCTGTTCGCGCGCGAGCGTCTCCGACGCGTTGCGGGCCGCGAGGTCCATGAGCTGGCGCTTCTCCCCCCGCTGCGCCACGCGGAGGTGGACCGGGCCGCCACGACGCTCGGCGAGGAACGCCTCCAGGTCTGCGACATCCGCGACGTCCGTGGCGGTCGATTGGAGGTAGACCTCGCGCGGGATCGAGGTCGCCCGCGCGTAGTACTGCTCGAGGAAGCTCGCGAGCACCTCGTCGTCGCTCGCCTCCCGGGCGGCATCGAGGAGGAACACGTCCCGCCCGACCATCTTGCCGTCGCGGATGACGAACAGCTGGACGGCCGCCTGGTTGTCCGCGCGCGCGAGGCCGACCAGATCGAGCTCGGTCTTGGCGAACGCAGCCATCTTCTGGCTCTCCATCGTCCGCTCGATGGCGCGGATCTTGTCGCGCAGGATCGCGGCGCGCTCGTACTCCTCCCGGGCGGCAGCGGCGGCCATCTCACCCTCGAGCGCCTTGACGAGCGTCTCCTGGCGTCCCTCGAGGAACAGCTCGACCTGGGCGATGTCGGCCCGGTAGGCGTCCTTCTCGATCGCCTGGATGCAGGGGCCCTGGCAGCGCTTGATGTGATACAGCAGGCACGGCCGCTGGAGGGCGCGCTCCCCGTCCTTGATGTCGATGGTGCAGGTGCGGAACGGGAACAGGCGGCGCACGAGGTTCATCGACTCGTCGACGCTCGTGGCCGAGGCGTACGGCCCGAAGTACCGGCTGCCGTCGTTGACGAGCTTGCGCGTCCGCTCGATGCGCGGGAAGTCGTCGGCGAGGGTGACCTTGATGTACGGGTAGCTCTTGTCGTCCTTGAGCCGGACGTTGAACCGCGGCCGGTAGCGCTTGATCAGGTTGGCCTCGAGCAGCAGCGCCTCCGACACCGAGTCGGTCAGCGTGTACTCGACCTCGGCCACGCGATCGATGACGCTCCGGATCCGGTGGATCTCCCCCGCCGGCGTGGCCTTCTGCCAGTACGAGCGCACGCGGTTCCGCAGGCTCTGCGCCTTGCCGACGTAGACGACCGTCCCGCGCTCGTCCTTCATGAGGTAGACGCCCGGTCGGTCCGGGAGCCGCTTGAGGGTCGCTTCGAGGTCCGCGTTCACGCTCCGATCGTACGACGCGCAACGAAACGGAGGGGTGGGCCCCTCGCCCACCCCTCCGTCGTGCGGCCCAGACTGGCCGTGGCGGCTACGGACCGACGATCCGTCCCTCGACGACCGGGTCGACGTTCGGGCGGGCCGTCACGTACTCGATGGCGACATCGAGCAGCGCGTCACCCGGCTGGAGCACGTTCGTGCCCTCGGTGAAGACCGTGTAGCCGTCGCCACCGGTGAACATGAAGTCGTTGGTGACGAAGCGGACGGTGTCGGCCGGGCCGACCAGGGTGGCCGGACCGGAGATGCCGTCGGGCGTCTTCCAGATCCCGTCGACGACGGGTGTCGTGCCGGTGCAGTGGAAGGTGACCTTCAGCCCGGAGATCTGCGGGAAGCGCCCGGTGCCGCCGGCGAACGCGGGGTCGCAGAACGGCGTGAATCCGTTCAGGAACGCGGTCGTCAGCTGGGCCCCGGTGAGCGTCTCGATGACGGTCCGGTTGCCGAAGGGCAGGACCGCGAACATCTCGCCCCAGGTGATCTCGCCGACCGCCTCACCGGCGGACGGCGGGGCGGCGACGATGTCCTGCCGAAGCCCGCCGGAATTCGTGTAGGCCGCCTCGACGCCGGGGTACTTGAGCCGCATGGCGTCAGCGATCATGTTGCCCATCTCCGACTCGTGGAGCCGGGTGAGGTCGCGATTGATGTCGTTCGCCTGCGTCCCGATGACCTTGTTGCGCAGGACCGCGGTGTCGGCGTTCGCCTGGGTGACGATCGACTGCACGTCGGCGCGCGGCGTGACGCCGATGGACTTGGCGACGCGCGTCGCGCCACCGGCCCAGACGACGTCCCCATTCTTCACCATCAACTGGAGGACCGAGTAGCTCGCGCCGGCATTGATGCCCTCGGTCACGAGGATCTTGCCGACCATCAGGTTGGAGACGCGGTGGGTGTGGCCGACGATCATCGCGTCGACGGTCGTCGTCTGGAGCTCGTTCGCGATGTCGACGATCGGGCCGACCCAGGGGGCCCCGGCCTTGTTGCCGAGCGTGTTCGCCCCGGTGTTCGTGCCCTGGTGGATGACGACGAGCTGGACCTTGACGCCCTTCTTGCGGAGTCGCTCCGACTCCGCCTTGATGCGTGGGCCTTCGGGCAGGAAGGTCAGGCCCGCGGTATTGCCCGCCGAGACCAGCTCGGGGGTGTTCTGGAGCTCGGCGCCGATCACGCCGACCTTGACGCCGTGGACCCTGAACACCACCGATGGCGTCACCCACGATGGCGCCTTGCCGGTCGCGGTCTCGACGATGTTCGTGGCCAGGAACGGGAAGTCCGCCTGGGCCTGTTGCGCGAGGAGCCGAGTCAGCCCGTAGTCGAACTCGTGGTTGCCGTAGGAGGTCGCATCGAGCCCCCAGGCGTTCTCGACATCGATCGAGGGCTTGTCGTCGAGCAGCGCCGAGTTGGGCGGTGAGGCGCCGACGTTGTCACCGCCGGCCAGGATCAGGCCCGGGCCGGGAAGTGCGGCCAGGTCCTCGTCGAACATCGTCGCCAGCTGCCCGGCGCCGCCGACGGTCGCGTTGATGCCGTCGAACGCCATCGTCGTCGGGTCGAGCTGACCATGGAAGTCATTGAGCCCGACGATCGAGATCGGCTTGATGCCGCTGCCGCTCTTGAGCATCGACAGCAGGACCTTGCCCTGGCTGTACTGCGGCTCGGGGATGCCGAGCAGGTATGCGAGCGTCGGGGCGAGGTCGATGGAGCGGGCATTGACCGAGCCCCTCCGGATCCCCTCGCCACCGGCGAGGAAGGTGGCCCGCATGTTGATCGAGTCGTGGATGTCCTGGACGTCCGGCACGTAGCCGTGCTGCCCGAAGAAATGCGACGGGGCGATCAGCGTGCCCGGTGTCTCTGCATCGAACTGGTAGGGCGGATAGGAGAACGCCACCAGGTCGCCCGTTCGCGTCGGGTGGGACATGTCGGCCGTCGTGCCCGGGCCGTTGGGGATGTAGCGGGCCTCGGCGCGTGTGTAGGCCCGGTCGATGACCTTCCAGCCTTCGGGCGCGCCGTCGTGGGTCCAGTCATTCGGGTCGACCACGCCGAGGAAGGCCGCCTTGATGGTGGCGACGGTCGAATCGAGGTCGGTGGCAGCGACCTGCGTGAAGCCACCCCCGGCGGGATCGCGCCCGGCCAGGTTGAGGTAGATCTGAACGGTGCCGCCGGCCCAGCAGGCCTTCGCCTTGCCGATGGTCTCCCCGGTCGCCGGCCGGCAGTTGGACGTCTGCGGCTTCGAGAGGAGCCCGAGGTCGACGAGGACCTTGCTCGCGTCGATCGCGAGGAACTGCGGCGCGAAGCCGTGGTCCGAGGCGACGAACGTCGTCGGGTCCCTGGCCATCAGCTTGCGCGCGAGTGCGAGGGTCTCGTCGGCCTCGATGTAGGCCTGGCGGATGAACTTCGAGCGCTGGCTGACGCGATGGTCCTTGACGCCGTCGAGGTTGACGTCGTCGTAGGCCGGGTTGGCGTGGCCGTTGGGCAGGGTCCTGGTGACCAGCCCGAGGAACTGGTGCTGGAATTCGTCGGTGGTCGGCACGCCCGCGAGGAGCAGGTCCGGCTTGTAGGTCTTGACCACGTACTTCAGCATCGGCGTGTGGCCGGTGGCCCAGTACAGGCCCTGATCCACGTATGTCTGCTCGCTGACGACGCCGGCCTCGAGGACCGCGAAGTCCGCGGCCGTGGAGGTCGGGAAGGTCTGGGCGAGGTATTCGTCGAAGTCGCCGGTGAAGCCCGGCTCACCCGGCCAGGTCGGCCATGCGGCGATCGCGCGCGACACGGAGGTATGGAAGAGGCGCACGCGCGAGAGGTCCTTGGTCAGCTCCTCGACGCGGACGAGCATGCCGGCGGTCTTGCCGTCGAGCGCCCCGCCCTGGATCTTGACCTTGACGTCGGCCCACTGACCCTTCTTCAGGGTGCCGACGGAGGCCGCGCCGTCCTTCGATGGCGAGAACAGGACGCGGTCGTAGTCGACCTTCCCGTTGTCGGTCCGGTCGAAGATGTAGGCGTTCAGCCCGTACTTGTCGACGCCGAAGTCGAGGACGCGCAGGCGCATCTCCTTGGCCGTGCTGTACGAGACCGGGACGTTGGTCCAGCCGGTCGCGTCGGTCGGCGCCGCCCCCGGGAACGCGGGCTGGCCCGCATACCCGGCCGGGTGGTCGAACTGCAACCCGAAGCTGGCGATGAACGGCGCGTCGTCGAAGAGCTCGTCTGTGCTGGTGCCGATGAAGTTCGTGGCGACGCCACGACCCGAGTGGAACGTCTGGAAGTCGATCGTCGGGCCGTTGATGGTCGCGTTGCGGCCACCGGCCCACTCGACCTGGGCGACCTTGAGGCCGCCGCGCTCGGCCGACTGGGCGATCGTCTCGACCTGGAGGACGTTCGGGTCGAAGGCCCCGGTCCGGTTGCCGAACGGCTGGCCGGAGATGTGGAACGTGTTGTTCGTCGAGCCATGGACGCCCGGCCACGCCCCGGTCGCGAGCGTGTACCAGCCGGCGCCCGTGTTGGGGGGCGCCTGGGTCCGGAGGCCGTTGCCCGAGGCGAAGGTGCCGTTGCGGAGGAAGCGGCGCATCGTCGGGAGGTAGCCGTCATTCACGTACTTCTTGACCGCGTCCTGGCGGAGCCCGTCCGCCGCGAAGAACACGGCCTTGTCGCTCGGCGGGGAATGCGGCGACGCCGCGATCGCGGAGGCGCCTCCCAGCTGCGACAGGACCAGCAGGGCGGTGCCGATCAGCACCAGGAAACGACGGGACGGTCGGGACACCGGGGCACCTCCGCGACTCGTAATCGGTCTCGCGACGGTGGGCCGGGAACCTCCTCCTCCCACGCGCGCGACCACCAGACTGGGACCGTCACCTTATCGCGACGTCAACGGCGGCGCATCGCTCGTTTGCAACTCGTTGCGCAGGCGCACCGGAAAATCCGCGGATAAGCGGCGCCGGGAGACTGGTGAGGTGCAGACCCATCCGTCCGTCGTCGAGCGTCTCGCGAAGCTCGCACCCGATCAACGGGCTGCGGCGACCGCGCCGCCGGGCCCGGTGCTGGTCGTCGCTCCCGCGGGGAGTGGCAAGACCACGACCCTCGTGGCGCGCGTTGCCTGGCTCGTGGCGTCGGGCGTCCCGGCGGACACCCTCGCGGCCATCACGTTCAACCGGCGGGCCGCGATGGAGCTCGCCGAGCGGATCGACGCGGCCCTGGCGCCCCTCGGAATCGAGGCGGGCGCGATCCGGGTGCGGACGTTCCATGCGCTCGGCCTGGAGATCCTGCGGGACTCGGGGGCGCCCGTCGGCGACCTCGTCGACCGTGCCGCGGTCCTGCGCGAAGTCGCGCCATGGGCCGACGACGCGGCGCTGGTCGAGTTGGACGGCGTGGTCTCGCGGCTCAAGATCGAGCTGGGCGTCAGCGCTGCCGAGGTCGCCCGCGACCCGGACGCCGGTCCCCTCGCCCGGGCGTTCGTCGACTACGAGACCGCCAACTCGGCCCGCGGTGCGCTCGACTTCGACGACCTGGTCCTGGGGGCGATCGAACGGCTCGAGGCCGAGCCGGCCCTGCTCGCGCGCTGGCGCGACCGCTGTGCGCACCTGCTGGTGGACGAGGTGCAGGACGTCGACCGGGCGCAGCTGCGGCTTGCCCTCCTGCTCGCCGAGCCGGACAACCGGATCCTGCTTGTCGGCGACGACGACCAGTCGATCTACGGCTGGCGGCTGGCCGACGTCCGCCGGGTCCTGGGTCTCGACGCGCTCCTGCTTGGCCTCGTCCGGGTCGACCTCGAGGTCAACTACCGCTGCCCAGCGCCGGTCGTGGAGCGGGCGGTCCGTCTCGTGGAGCACAACCGCGAGCGATTCGCCAAGCGGATCCGCGCCGGCCCGGCCGCCACCGGGGCGCTCGTCCTCGCGCCGGACGCGTCCGACGATCCCGTGCGGCTGGAGCGTGCCATGGCGCGCTGGCCGGACGACGACTCCACCCGGGCCGTCCTCGCCCGGACGAACCGCGAACTGATCCCGGCGGTCGTCGTGGCGATAGCGGCCGGCATCCCGTTCCGGGCCGCGCGCCTGGAGCTCCCACTCGAGGACCCGGGTCTCGATGGCGCCCTGGCCGCGGTCCGAGACGGCGCACGGCCTGGGGAGGCACTCCTGCCGACCCTGGGTCGTTGCCGAGCGTCCGCGATGGATCCGGCGGCGCGGCGTCTCATGGCGACGCTCCTGGCCTGGGCCCCGCCCTTCGCCGACCTGGCCGCGTTCGTCGCCGCGATCGACGACGCGCGGGAGCGCCTCGCAGACCTCCGACGCGACGACGCCGCGCTGACCCTCGCCACGGCGCACGCGACGAAGGGTCTC
The DNA here is from genome assembly GCA_963767165.1 of uncultured Chloroflexia bacterium. Lineage (GTDB taxonomy): Bacteria > Chloroflexota > Limnocylindria > Limnocylindrales > CSP1-4 > SPCO01. The sequence continues at coordinate 187,241 of CAVYCV010000002.1, forward strand.
GAGTTCGACCACGTCGTGATCCTCGGGATGGAGGCGGCCCGCTTCCCCAGTGCCCGGGCCGTCGACAACGCCGCCGATCCCGCCCGCGCCTACGAGGAGGAGCGCCGGCTCGCGTACGTCGCGTGGACCCGGGCGCGGCGCTCGCTGACGCTCCTGTACGACCCCGCCGTCCCCTCGCCGTTCCTGCTCGAGGCGTTCAGCGCCGAGGAACTCGGGCTCAGCCCCGCGAGCGGTTGAGCTCCCGCAACAGCCGGTCGATCGCGTCGAGGAACGGCTCAGTCAGCTCGGCCGGAAGCGCGTCCCGCACGGAGTCCTTCGGTCCGTAGGCGGCCCGTGCCCGCATCGCGGTCCGTCGCAGGGCCACCGGCTCCTCGTCGCGGAGACGGTCGGGCAGCGGCTCGAGGTAGGCCGCCCAGCGCGTGGCGCCGACCTCTCGCGCCGCCGCGACGAGACGATCAGCATGCCGGGCGGCCTCCAGCCCGGCGGCGTCCAGGATCGGTCGCTCGTGCCGTGCCGGGCCACGGGTGTGGGCACCGGCCCGAGCCTCAGTCATCCGACGGGTGCGTCCCCGAGGTGCTGGAGTCCTCCCGTCCGTCGTCCGGTGGCCGGAGCAGCACGAGCGGCAGGCGCTTGCGCTCCGACCCGTTCACCAGGATCCGGAACGAGTAGTCGCCCGGTGCCGGGAACGTCAGGTTCCACAGGTCGATCGAGAAGGTGAGCGTGGCGTCGCGGCCGTCCTTCTGGCTGCGTGCCACGAGGCTCCCCGTGGCGCCGGCCACCTCCGCCCCGTCCGGGTCGAGCAGGACGAACCGGATCTCGTGCTCGCGTTCCGTTTCGGGCGCCGTCACCTGCAGGCCGATGACCATGGCGAGGTGCGGGTGGCGCAGGGGGAACCGCCGGCCCCCGATCCTGGCGATCCCGCCGCCCAGCACGTGGAACTTCTGGCCCGGGATGGTCTCCGCGGCGTCGGCCAGGAAGGCGAAATCGATGTCCGGCACCTGCGTATGCTAGCCGACCGCCGGCGTGTCCCAGCGGCTCAGCGGCTCCTCGACGCGGCGGCGGCCCGTTTCCGCGAGGGCGCGATCTTGATCGCCGGCACGGCACCGTGCCCGTTCGTCCGGCTGCCGCGGCCCGCCTCGTCGGCGAACGTCACGTCCGACAGCGGCACCAGTGGCTCGCCCCGCAGGACGCGGGCCAGGTACTCGCCCGTGGCCGAGCCGACGGCCACGGCGATGGCCTCGGGTGGACCCTCCGCGATGATCAGGCCGCCGCGGTCGCCGCCGTCCGGTCCCAGGTCGACGATCCAGTCGGCCGTCTTGATCACGTCGAGGTTGTGCTCGATGACGAGGACGGTGTTGCCGCCGTCGACCAGCCGATGGAGGACTTCGAGCAGCTTCTCGACGTCGGCGAAGTGGAGGCCCGTGGTCGGCTCGTCAAGGACGTAGAGCGTCCGACCGGTCGCCCGCCTGGACAGCTCGGTCGAGAGCTTCACGCGCTGCGCCTCGCCACCCGAGAGCGTCGTGGCCGGCTGCCCGAGGTGGACGTAGCCAAGGCCGACGTCGAACAGCGTCTGGAGCTTCGTCTGGATCTTGGGCACGGCCGAGAAGAAGTCGAGCGCCTCCGCGATCGTCATCTCGAGGACGTCGGCGATCGACTTGCCCTTGTAGTGGATCTCAAGGGCCTCGCGGTTGTAGCGCTTGCCCTTGCAGACCTCGCACGGGACGTAGACGTCCGGCAGGAACTGCATCTCGATCTTGAGGATCCCGTCGCCCTTGCAGTGCTCGCAGCGGCCGCCCTTGACGTTGAAGCTGAAGCGCCCCGGCGTGTAGCCGCGGACGCGCGACTCCGGGACCCCCGCGAACAGCTCGCGGATCGTGGTGAAGAGGCCGACATAGGTGGCCGGGTTGGAGCGTGGCGTGCGCCCGATCGGGCTCTGGTCGATCTCGATGATCTTGTCGATGTGCTGGGCGCCCTCGAGGCGATCGTGCGCCCCGACCGGCTCCCGGGATCCGTTCAGCTCGCGGGCGAGCGCCCGGTAGAGGACCTCGGTGACGAGCGTGCTCTTGCCGCTGCCCGAGACGCCGGTCACCGCCACGAACGTGCCGAGCGGCAGGCGCAGGTCCACGCCCCGCAGGTTGTGCTCCCGGGCACCCCGGACGCGGAGCTCCTTGCCGTTGCCCGCGCGACGGACGGCGGGGATCGGGACAGCCCGGTCCCCACGCAGGAACGCGCCCGTGATCGAGCGCGGCTCCCCGAGCACGACCTCCAGCGGCCCGTTCGCGACGATCTCGCCGCCGCGCTCGCCTGCCCCCGGACCGATGTCCACGACCCAGTCCGCGGTGCGGATCGTCTCCTCGTCGTGCTCGACGACGAGCACCGTGTTGCCGAGGTCGCGCAGGCGGGTCAGCGTCGCGATGAGCTTCGCGTTGTCGCGCTGGTGGAGGCCGATCGAGGGCTCGTCGAGGATGTACAGCACGCCCATCAGGGTCGTGCCGATCTGGGTCGCCAGCCGGATCCGCTGCGCCTCGCCGCCGGACAACGTGACGCTCGTCCGGTCCAGGGTCAGGTAGTCCAGCCCGACGTCCACGAGGAAGCCGAGCCGCGCGACGATCTCCTTGAGGACCTGGTGGGCGATCGCCCGCTCCCGCTCGGACAGCGATGCCGCGAGGCCCGTGGCCCAGCGGAGCGCCTCGGTGATGGACATCGTGGAGACGTCCCAGACGTTCCGGTCGCCGATCGTCACGGCAAGGATCTCGGGCTTGAGCCGCTTGCCGCCGCAGGTCGGACACGGCCGGGTGACCATGTACTTCTCGAGCTCGGTCTTGATGTACTCCGAGTCCGTCTCGCGGTAGCGCCGCTCGAGGTTCGTGATGACGCCCTCGAACGTGGCGTTGTACGTGTTCTCGCCGCGTTCGTGGCGGTAGCGGACCACGACCTTCTCGTTCTTGGCGGCGCGCAGCACGTAGTCGAGCGCCTCCTGGGGCAGGTCCCGGATCGGCGCGGCGAAGTCCCAGCCGTGCGACGCGCAGATGGCCTCGAGGATCTTGAGCCGCCACGACGCGTCGGTCGGCATCTTGGCCCACGGCACCAGGGCACCTTTCGCGAGGCTCTTGGAACGATCGGGGATGACAAGGTCGGGATCGATCTCGAGGCGGGTCCCGAGACCCGTACAGGCCGGGCAGGCACCGTGCGGGGAGTTGAAGGAGAAGTTGCGCGGCTCGAGCTCGTCGACCGTGAACCCGTCGTAGGCGCAGCTGTACTTCTCGCTGTAGCGGCGTTCCTCGAACGCGAGCGGCTCACCCTCCACCGGCGGGGCGGCGATCAGGACCTCGCCCTCGCCCAGCCGGATCGCCGTCTCGATCGAATTGGCCAGCCGGCCGGCGTCCGGGTCCGCGATGACCAGCCCCGTCTCCGGGTCGATCGGTCGCCCGTCCGGGGCCCGCTTCGCGCCATCGGGCGCGTCGGCGTGGCGGACGATGTAGCGGTCGACGACGACCTCGATCGAGTGGCGCTTGTACTTGTCGAGCTTGGGCGCGTCCTCGATGTCGTAGGTCTCGCCATCGACCCGGACGCGGACGAAGCCCTGGCGCCGGGCGGCCTCGAAGATCCGGTCGCCCTCGGTCTTGCGGTCCTTGATGAGCGGCGCCAGAACGAGCAGCCGCGTGCCTTCAGCGAGCGTCAGGACCTGGTCGACGATCTGCTGGACGCTCTGGCGCTCGATCGGATGGCCATTGGGGCAGTGCGGGATGCCGATGCGCGCGAACAGCAGCCGCAGGTGGTCGTAGATCTCGGTGACGGTCCCGACCGTCGAGCGTGGGTTGCGCGATGCGCCCTTCTGGTCGATGGAGATCGCCGGCGAGAGGCCGTCGATCTGGTCGACGTCGGGCTTCTCCATCTGGCCGAGGAACTGGCGCGCGTATGCGCTCAGGCTCTCGACGTACCGCCGCTGGCCCTCCGCGTAGATGGTGTCGAAGGCCAGGCTGCTCTTGCCGGAACCCGACAGGCCGGTGATGACGACGAGACGGTCGCGCGGGAACGCGACATCGACGTTCTTGAGGTTGTGCTCGCGCGCGCCGCGCACGACAAGCTGATCCTGGGGCACGTCACCAAGTGTACGCGATATCGCACGATTGGAACATGTGTTCTGGATGTCGGAACGGGCTACTCGATCGTGACGACGGCCGTCCCGACGCTCCGTTCCTGTGGCGACGCGAGCACCGGGACCAGGTGCTTGGCGAAGAGCGTCGGACCGATCACCGAAGCGCCCTTCGCGGCGGCCGCCTCATCCGCCCAGACGATCACCACGATCGCTTCTTCCTCGCCCACCTTCACCAGGTAGAACCGCTCGAAGCCGGGCTGGGCCAGGAAGATGAGCTCGAACTCGCGGGCGACGACCGTCGCGAGCTGGTCGACGGGGACAGTCAGGTGCAGGTGATTGATCACGACCGCGGACATCGACAACCTCCTTGATGGACGTCGTCAGTGTGCCGTGTGTTCAGGCGAGGTACGTGGCCGCGTTGGTGATGCCACCGATCAGGCCGGCGGCGATCGCGACGGCGAGCGGCAGGCCGCCGACCATCGCCCAGAGCTTGCGGTTGCCCTTGCCGGAGGCCGCCAGGGCAAGACAGGCCACGACCGTGATCAGCACCAGCTTGACGATCACGACGGCGGGCATGCCGAACGAGGAGAACAGGTCCTGGACGAGCGGGTTCGCCTCGGCGCCGGCGCCGTGCCGGGCGACCATCACGCTGAATGTCGCGAGATCGAGCGTCTGGGCGAGGAACAGGACCATGACCCTGAGCCCGGTTTCGGAGGCGATCCGGCGCAGGACGTGGACGACGAGCAGAAACAGCTCGAAGGTCTGCGAAGTGACGACCGAAGCCAGTCCACCGATCACTCGTCGAATTTAGACGGAACCTCGTGGCTCTGCATCACACCACACACGGTTTTGATGCGTCGATGCACCACATCGTGGGACCTTCGCCGACCGTCGCTGGGACTTTCGGGCCCCCTGGCGTCAGGGGCGGCGGCGACCCGGCCGCTGGCCCGTTCGCTTGCGGATGTTCGGGGTCACGGTCCGGTCCCACGTCGGGCGTTCGAGCCAGCTGGCCTGCCAGCTGCCGCCGTCCTCGTGCTCGTCGCGGATGCCCGGCAGCCAGTCGGCTGCGGTGTTCTCGTCGATGCCCGGCTCGCCATCGAGAGTCCCCGACGGCTCCTCGTCGGCCGGCAGGACCGTGACGCTCGTCACCTCCATCGTGGGCAGCAGCGATGCCGCCTCGTCCGCCCGCCGGCCTCGCGCCCGCTGCGCGGCGTCGTCGAGGCCACCACCGTTGGAACGGTCACGCGCGGCGCGTTCGGCGGCCTTGCCCACGATGATCGAGGCGTCCTGCTCGAGGACCCGCAAACGGATCTGCTGGACCTCGTCGCGGATCGCGGCGGCGCGCTCGAATTCGAGCTCCTTGGCCGCGGCGCGCATCTCCGCCTCCATCCGCGTCACGAGCGCCTCGACCTTGACGCGGTCTGCCTCGCTGAACGTCCCGCCGCGCTCGGACGAGTAGACGACCGTCGACTCCGCCACGGCCCGCAGGCGCTGGTTCAGGTCGTGGATGCCCTTGACGATCGTCGTCGGCTCGATCCCGTGCTCGACGTTGTAGGCCGTCTGGATCGTCCGCCGGCGCTCCGTCTCGTCCATGGCGACCTTCATCGATTCGGTCACCCGGTCGGCGTACATGACGACCTCGCCGCCGATGTTGCGCGCGGCGCGCCCGATCATCTGGATCAGCGACCAGGCCGAGCGCAGGAACCCCTCCTTGTCGGCATCGAGGATCGCGACGAGGGTCACCTCCGGCAGGTCGATGCCCTCGCGCAGCAGGTTGATGCCGACGAGGACGTCGAAGACGCCGAGCCGCAGGTCGCGCAGGATCGCGACGCGCTCCAGTGTGTCCACCTCGCTGTGGAGGTACTGGACCTTGATGCCGAGCTCCTTGAGGTAGTCGGCGAGGTCCTCTGCCATCTTCTTGGTGAGCGTCGTGACCAGCGTCCGCTCCCCGCGATCGACCCGCGTCTTGATCTCCTCGAGCAGGTCGTCGATCTGGCCGTCGGTCGGGCGGATCCGGATCACCGGGTCGACGACGCCGGTCGGCCGGATGAGCTGCTGGACGATGGTCTGGCTGCGCTCCAGCTCGTACGGGCCGGGCGTCGCGCTCATGTAGACGGCCTGGTTCACGGTCGCCTCGAACTCCTCGAACGTCAGCGGCCGGTTGTCGAGGGCCGACGGCAGGCGGAACCCGAAGTCGACCAGGATCTCCTTGCGTGTCCGGTCGTTCTTGTACATCCCCACGACCTGCGGGATGGTCATGTGCGATTCGTCGACGACCAGAAGCCAGTCCGGCGGGAAGTAGTCGAGCAGCGTCCACGGACGCGAGCCGGCCTCACGCCGGGAGAGATGGCGCGAGTAGTTCTCGATTCCGGTGCAGTAGCCGAGCTCGCGCATCATCTCGAGGTCGAATGTCGTCCGCTGGCGGAGACGGGCGCCCTCGAGGGCCCGGCCCTCGGCCTCGAGCTCGCCGACCCGGACCTCCATCTCGGCCTCGATGTCGACGATCGCTTCCTTGAGCTTGTCGGCCGGCGTGACGTAGTGGGTCGCCGGGTAGACGTTCGTCTCCTTGCGCTCGGCGAGCAGCTCGCCGGTGAGCGGGTCGAGCTCGGTGATCCGCTCGACGACGTCTCCGAAGAACTCGACCCGGATCAGCGTCTCCTCCGACGCGGGCTGGAGCTCCAGCGTGTCGCCGCGGACGCGGAAGCGGGCGCGCGTGAGTGCCTGGTCGTTGCGCTGGTACTGGAGGTCGACCAGGTGGCGCAGGACCGCGTCGCGCCGGTACTGCCCGCCGACCCGAAGCTTGAGCACCGTCGCGCCGTAATCGACCGGGGCACCAAGGCCGTAGATGCAGCTGACGCTCGCGACGATGATGACGTCGCGGCGCTCGAACAGGGCATGGGTCGCGGCGTGGCGGAGCCGGTCGATCTCGTCGTTGCGCGACGAGTCCTTCTCGATGTAGGTGTCGCTGCGGGGCAGGTACGCCTCGGGCTGGTAGTAGTCGAAGTAGCTGACGAAGTACTCGACGGCGTTCTCGGGGAAGAACTCGCGGAACTCGGCGTAGAGCTGGGCGGCCAGCGTCTTGTTGTGGGCGAGGACCAGCGTCGGCTTCTGGTGCTGTTCGATGACCCAGGCGATGCTCGCCGTCTTTCCGGTCCCCGTGGCTCCGAGCAGGGTCTGGTGCCGATTTCCCTTGGCGAGGCCCTCGCTCAGGCGTTCGATCGCGGCCGGCTGGTCGCCGGTCGGCTCGAAGGGGGCGACGAGCTTGAAGTCGGGCATCGTGTCCAGTCTACCTGATTCTGCGCACGAACAGAACGCGCGTTCGAGCTAGGCGGTCTCGTTCGACAGCGCCACGGCGTCCTCGAATTCCTCGTAGACGAGGGTCTTCGTGGCCTCGGCAGTGTCGCTCGTATCGATGATCCGCGTCGCGATCCGTTCCAGCCGGCTCGTGATGTCGCCCTGGGTGGCGATCCGGTGGTCGGCCTCGGCCGCGGACATGCCCCGTTGCCGGACGCGCCCGAGCTGGTCGATCGGATCGCACGTCACCAGCCAGACCTCATCGCACAGCTCGGCCAGGCCCCCCTCGACGAGCTTGATCGCCTCGACGACGACGGCCGTCGCACCGTCCTTGTCGGCGCGCTTCATGATGCCCAGGATCCGCGGACGCACGGCGGGGTGGATGATCGCCTCCAGGTCACGAAGAGCCACCGGGTCGGTGAAGACGAGGCGGCCGAGGGCGGCCCGGTCGAGCGACCCGTCCGGACGGCGCAGCGACTCGCCGAACCGATCGCAGATCGCGTCCAGGGCCGGCTCGCCCGGCTCGACGACCTGCCGCGCGACGCGGTCGGCGTCGATGACGACCACGGCGGGCAGCTCGCCGAGCCAGGCCGCGACGGTCGACTTGCCGCAGCCGATCGGCCCGGTCAGCCCGATCCGGACCGTCACGGCGCCCGCTCCTCCAGCTCGAGCCAGGCGTCCTCTGCCGCCTGGAGCGCCGCGCCGACGTCCGCGAGCTCGCTCGTGACCCGCCGGAGCTCGACGAAGTTCGCGGCCACGCCCGGATCGCCCATCGCAAGCTCGAGATGGCTCTTGCGCAGGCCGAGACGGGTCAACTCCCCGTCAAGCGCGGCGCGCTGCCGTCGGTAGGCCTCCTTCGAGAGCTTCTCGACCTTGCGCGCCCTGGGCCGGGCGGCCACGCCGGCCGTGTCCGCGCGTGGCGACCGCCCGTTCCCACTCGCGGCTCCCGGTCCGGCGGCTGTCGCCAAGGCTTTCGCGGTCGGCCCGCCGGGGTTGCGTGACCCGATGTGCAGTCGCTTCGCCTCCGCCTCGAGGGCGCCCGCGACGGTCCACCCGGCGGCGACGGCCGTCCGCCACGCCCGGTAGCCGCCATCGAACGGCGCCGCCACGCCGTCGCCCACCACCCAGAGCTTCTCGCACACGGTCTCGAGGAGGCGCCGGTCGTGCGAGACCACGACCAAGGTCGCCGGCGACCCCGTCATGAAGGCCTCGATCGCCTCGCGGGCCGGGATGTCCAGGTGGTTCGTGGGCTCGTCGAGCAGCAGCAGGTTGGACGGCTGGATCCCGAGGAGCGCCAGTTCGAGGCGCGACCGTTCGCCGCCGGAGAGCGCCCGGACCTCCTTGGCGACGTCATCGCCGCGGAACAGGAAGCGGGCGAGGTACGAGCGCGCCTCGCCCGGGGTGACCGGGATGGCCTCGAGGAGCGCCTCGAGGACCGTGGCGCCGGGGATGGCCGCCTCCCGCAGCTGGGCGAGGTAGCCGAGCTGGACGTTGTGCCCGAACGTGATCGACCCGTCGAGCGGCGGCAGCTCCCCGGCGATCGTGCGGAGGAGCGTCGTCTTGCCCGCCCCATTCGGCCCGACGATGCCGATCCGCTCCCCGCGCTGCGCGGCGAGGAACGGCACCCGTGCGACCCGTTGCGGCTCCGTGGCTGGCGTCCCGTCTTCCGCCTGGGCGCCGCGCCCCGGCAGGTACCCGACGACGAGGCCTTCGACCCGGACGACCACCTCGCCCGACCGCGTCGGCCCGGCACCCGCCAGCGCCGCGCTGGGGATCGCGAGCTTGCGGCCCTTCCGTGGCGCCTCGGCCCGCTCCGCCTGGAGCCGCTCGAGGCGGGCATCGTGCTCGTGCATCTTGGAGAACTTGCGATGGCTGCGGTACCGCTGGACGAGCTCCTGCTCGCGGGCGATCTGCTCGGCCTGGGTGGACACGTCCTTGACCGCGCGGGCGTCGCGCTCCTCGCGCTGTCGGTGATAGGCGGTGTAGTCGCCACGGAACGCGGTCAAACGCCGGTCCCGGAGCTCCCACACGCGGTTGACGGTCGCGTCGAGGAACGCCCGGTCGTGGGAGGCGACCAGGAGCGAGCCGGCCCGCCTGCGCAGGTGGTCCTCGAGCCACTCGAGGGCGTCGAGGTCGAGGTGGTTGGTCGGCTCGTCGAGGAGGAGCAGATCGGGGTTCGCGATCACGAGGCGGGCCAGCGACGCGCGGGTCTGCTCGCCGCCGGACATCGCGACAGGCGGCTTCGACCACTCGGACCGGTCGAAACCCAGGCCGCTCAGCGCCGAATCCACGCGCTGTTCAAGCGTGTAGCCGCCGAGGACGTCGAACTCGTGCTGGAGGTTCGCATAGGCGGCGTCGGTGACCCGGCCCTCCCGCTCGTACGCCGCGAGCGCGTCGGCCATCCGCTCGAGGTGCGCCGCCCCGCTCCTGACCGCGGTGCGCAGGTCCGGCGCCGCCATGAAGACCTCGTCGAGGTGCGCCTCCTGCGCGAGGAGGCCGAATGACAGGCCGCGCTTGCGCACGACCTGGCCCCGATCCGGCTCGTCGCGGCCGGAGGCGAGGCGCAGCAGCGTGGTCTTGCCCGCGCCGTTGGGCCCGACGAGCCCGACCCGGTCGCCCAGCGCGAGCGCGGCGTCGATCCGGTCGAGGATGACGAACGCGCCCACCTCGCGGGTGACCTCGGCGAAACGCAGGATCGACATCAGGCCGTCCCGGCGCCGGTCCCGGACGCTGCTCGGGCTGCCGCTCGACGGGTGGCTGCGGCGCGCTTCGTCCGCTCGGTCCGCGACCGGGCAGTGGCGCGGGCGGCCTCGTCCGGCGTCACCCCGAGGCTCCCCTCCCCCGACAGCTCGGTCCAGCGACGCCCGCGGCGCCCGGGGCCGCCGGTCATCGTCCGCAGGATCGTGCCGGCGCCGGCGCGATCGCGCGCGGACAGGCGCTGGCACCACGAGCAGAAGTGGGTGCTCCGCGCGCCCACGACGATCCGCTTGAGCGGCCGGCCGCAGCGCGGGCACGGCTCCCCGGTCCGCTGATAGACGGCGAGCCGCTCCTGCATGGCCCCGTCACCGTCGGGGGCGGTGTAGTCGTCGATGGAGCTGCCGCGACGCTCGACCGCCTCCGTCAGGATCGACCGGATCGATTCGTAGAGGCGCCGTTCGTCCGGCGGCCGGAGGGTCGACGCCGAGCGAAGCGGATGCAGCCGTGACAGCCAGAGCGCCTCGTCCGCATAGATGTTGCCAACCCCGGCGAGGAACGACTGGTCGAGCAGGAGCGGCTTGAGGCGTCCCTTCCGCCGACGCAGACGCCGCCGGAAGTCCCGGATCGTGAACGCCGGGTCGAGCGGCTCCGGGCCGATCGCGGCGAAGACCGCACCACCGCCGACCTCGGTCACGAGCTCGCCTGACACCGGGTCGCGGCCATAGAGGCCTACGCGCCCGAACTTGCGGATGTCGCGGAACCGGAGCTCCCGGCCGTCCTCCAACTCGAGGACGAGCCTGATGTACGGGTCCTCCGGCGTCTCCGCGGGCACCACGAACAGCTGCCCGGTCATCTTGAGATGGATCGTCAGGGCGGCGTCACCGGACAGGTCGATGACGAGCTGCTTCGCCCGCCGACCGACCGCCTCGACCCGCCGGCCCGCGACCGCGTCGGCGAAGGCCTCGGGGGCGTGGGTGCGCAGGGTCCGGGCCCACGAGCTGCGGGCACCCACGATCGTCGCGCCAACGAGGCGCGGTCGCAGGTCGCGCGCGACCGTCTCGACCTCCGGGAGCTCCGGCATGACCGGCCGACCTACGAGGCGAGCGGCGCGACCGGCGCCTCGAGTGGCAGCTCGTCGGCCTCCGCGGCGATCGCGTCCGCGCGCGTCAGCGGCGTCATCGATTCCCAGTCGTCGCCGACCTTCACGTCGACCACGAGCGGCACCGACAGGGGCATGGCCCCTTCCATCGTCTCGCGCACGATCGCGGCCAGGGCTTCGACCTCGTCGCGCGGCGTCTCGAACAGGAGCTCGTCGTGGACGGTCAGGAGCAACCGCGCGTGCAGGCCCGAGCCGCGCAGCCGCTCGGCCACGTGGATCATCGCGATCTTCTGGATGTCCGCGGCCGTCCCCTGGATCGGCATGTTGATGGCCATCCGCTCCCCCGCCCCACGCAGCGCCGGGTTTGAGGCGCGCAGCTCCGGGATCTGGCGCTTGCGGCCCAGGAGCGTCTCGACCCAGCCCTGGGCCTTGGCCGTCTCCTTGATCGCCATCATGTAGTAGCTGATCCCGGAGTACGCCGCGAAGTACGAGTTGATGAACTCCTGCGCCTCCCGGCGCGGGATGTTCGCGCGAGAGGCAAGGCCGAAATCGCTCATGCCGTAGGCCAGCCCGAAGTTGACCATCTTGGCCATCGAGCGCTCGTCCTTGGTGATCTCGTCGGGGTCCTTGTGGAGCACCCGGGCTGCCGTCTCGCGATGGATGTCCGCCTGCCGCGCGAAGGCGTCCTTGAGGTGCTCGTCGCCCGACACGTGGGCGAGGATCCGGAGCTCGATCTGCGAGTAGTCCGCGGCGAGCAGCGTGAGCGACGGTTCGCCGGCGACGAACGCACGCCGGATGCGGCGCCCGAGTGCGGTCCGGATCGGGATGTTCTGGAGGTTCGGGTCGGACGACGAGAGCCGGCCGGTCGCGGCGACGGCCTGGTGGAACGTGGTGTGAAGGCGGCCGTCGGCGGCGACCAGGGTCGGCAGCGCCTCGACGTACGTCGAGCGGAGCTTGGTGTAGATCCGCCATTCGAGGAGCTTGTCGATCATCGGATGCGCCGGCCGCAGCTCCTCGAGCACCGAGGCGTCCGTCGAGTAGCCGGTCTTGGTCCGCTTGCCCTTCGGCAGGTTCAGCTCGAAGAACAGGACCTGCTCGAGCTGCTTGGGGCTGCCGAGGTTGAACTCGTGCCCGACATCGCGGTAGATCTCCTGCTCGAGCCGCGCGATCTCGGAGCCGAATTCGCGCTCCAGGAGGCCGAGCGCCTCCTCGTCGAGCTTGACCCCGGTCGCTTCCATCTCGGCGAGGACCGGGATGAGGGGCAGCTCGATGTCCCGGAAGAGCCGCTCCAGGCCGGTCTCCTCGAGCCTGTGTTGCAGCGGGTCGCGCACCGTCAGCGCGGACAGGGCGTCGAGGCCGGCTCGCGCCGTGGCCGGCAGCTCCGCCGCCGGCGGCAGGATCTGGTCGAGGTTCTCGGCCACGACATCCGCGATGGTCTGGCTGCGCAGGGCGGCATTCAGGATGTAGGCCGCGACCTGCGTGTCGAACTCGACCGGCTGCGCGGTCCCCGTCGGATCCTCCGCGTAACCCGCGACGAGGACCGGCTTGACCTCGTGCCCGACGAGCGGCGTGCCGAGGCGCGCGAGCAGGTGCCGCAGCGCATCCGCGCCGGCCGCACCCTCGACCGCCACGACGCGACCGTCTGTGCCGGCGACGGCCATGGCCAGCGGCGTGCCCCGGCGCGGTCGCGGGTCGTCCTGGAGAAGCGAGACACCGACGCGGGCCTGGGCTGCCAGCCACGGCTCGATCTCGTCGATGAGGTCCGGCGCGCGGACCTCGATGCGACCCGGGTCCACGATCGCGGCGGCCAGTGCGGTCGGCAGGTCCTCGGCCGCGACGGACGGGCCGCCAGGATCTGTCGCGTGGTCGGCGTCCTCCGTGCCGGCGACGGGCGCGACGGTCGAGGACGCGGCGGGGCCGGTGACGGCGTCGAAGTCCAGCCGGAGCTGCAGCTCGCCGCTGTCCGGCCGCGTCGTCGTCGCCCGGCCGGGACCCCACCCTTCGGGCCGTCCGGCCACCCGCGCCGCCGGCACGTACCCGCTCTGGGCCACCGAGCGCAGGCTCTCGGTGCGCTCCTCCGCGCTCTCGCCGGCCATCGGGGGCAGGCGTTCGATGAGCGTGCGGAACTCGTACTCGCGGAAGAGTCGCACGACCGTGTCGCGGTCGTAATCGCCCAGGCGGGCGGCTTCCAGGTCGATCTGGATGGGCAGGTCGCGGACGATCGTCGAGAGGTCCTTGCCCTGGCGGATCTGGTCGACGTGCTCGCGCAGCTTGTCGCCGAGCTTGGCCGGCGTGACCTCGTCGAGGCGGGCCAGGAGCGAATCGAGGTCGCCGAACTCGCGGATCAGCTTCGCCGCGGTCTTCTCGCCGACCCCGGGAACGCCCGGGATGTTGTCGGTCGGGTCGCCCTTGAGCGCCTTGTAGTCGATCATCTGGTCCGGCCGGAGCCCGAAGCGCTCGTTGATCTGCGCGACGTCGTAGATGACGGTGTTCTCGACGCCCGATCGCGTCGTCATCAGCCGGACCCGGGGCGTGACGAGCTGGAGCATGTCGAGATCGACGGTGACGATCGTCGTCTCGAGATCGTCGTTCGCGTCGAGCTGGCTGGTGATCGTGCCGATGACGTCGTCGGCCTCGTAGCCGGCCATCTCGTACACCGGGATCCGCAGCGCCTTGACCACCTCGCGGACCTTCGGGAACTGGTCGCGCAGGTCATCGGGCATGCGCGTCCGGGTCGCCTTGTACTCGGGGTACTGGTCGTGGCGGAAGGTCTTGCCGGGAAGGTCGAACGAGACCGCGAGGTAGTCGGGTCGCAGGTCGGCCAGGCCTCGCAGGACGATGCTCGCGAAGCCGAACACGCCGTTCACCAGGTCGCCCTTCGACGTGGTGAGGGGCGGGAGCGCGAAGTATCCGCGGTAGACCAGCCCGTAGCCGTCGAGCAGCATCAGGCGTTCCATCGGCAGGCCTCGGGGTCGGGACGGTGGGGCACGAAGCAGCAGTGTACCCGCGAGGCTGGTGACGGACCCGCCGAAGGGCGGGTCAGGGTCAACTGTGGCGCAGGCGCCGAGCACCCCACCGGGCGAGGAACAGCGCGACGCCGGCGAGGAGCATCAGCACCGACCCGACGACGAGGGGCGACGGCCCTTCCGTGGCTGCTGCCAGCCTGGCTGCCTCGCCGGCCGGGGTGTTGGCGGCGAGGGACGTGTTCCCGTCAGTCGCCGTATCGGCGACCGGCGACGCGGCTTCTCGCGGCGGTGCCGAGCGGGCGATCGGCGCGACCGGCTGCGCCGCGATCGATGCGGCTGCGGACGGTTCGGGAGCGGCCGCTGCGGCAGCGGATGGGGCGGCCGAGGCCGCCGGTGGGTTGTCCTGGCCGCCGAACACGTTCCCGTCGCCGCTGCCCTCGGTGAACGCGTCCGAGCCCTTCGCCCCGTAGAGGTTGGTATCGGGCCCGGCGGACGCGCTGGCCGCCCCGCCCAGACCGAACGACGGGACATTCGCGACAAGGAGACCGACCAGCCCCAGTGTCGTCAGGCCGACGGCGAGCGGCCTCGAGAACGCATCACGCGACGAACCGATCGCGGCGAGGACCGCCCCGAAGCCGCGTGGCCGGAGGCGGTGGGCGTCGGCCGGCGTCAATCGGAAGTCACGCGGCCGGCTCGGGGTCGGGAGGGCGCGCTGCGCGCTCGCGATCGCGAGAAGGTCGGCGTGGAGCTCGGCGCAAGCCGAGCAGGTCGAGAGCCGTTCGTCGATCAGACGTCGCTCGGAAGGGTCGATGGCCCCGCCGACCGCGGCGGCGATCAGCTCGGGGTCGTGGGCGGCGTGGGTCGCAGGGGTACCAGTCATGTCATGGCCAAGACGGGTCGGCGCGGCGAGCGGTTCCGGGCCCAGTCGTGTGAGGCGCTCGGCATCGGCGACTGTGAGCCGGAAATCGCGAGCCCTGACCGGCGTCGCGAGAGCCCGGTCGGCGGACGCGAGCGAACGCAGGTCGGCAACGAGCAGGGCACAGTCCGGGCAGTCCTCCACCTGGGCCGCGGCGGCCTCCAGGTCGGCGCCAGCCACCTCGCCGTCGGCGAATGCGACGACCGCCGCGAGATCATGCCCGTCGTGCCGGTCAGCCACGGAACAGCTCCATCCGGTCCTCGAGCAGGCCGCGGAGCGCGAGCCGGCCGCGATGGATCCGCGACTTCACGGTGCCGAGCGACACCCCGGTCATGTCCGCGATCTCGGCGTAGTCGTAGCCCTCGACATCGAACAGGACGATCGCCGTCCGCTGGTCGTCGGTGATGCCGAGGAGCGCCTGGCGGAGGATGTGGGTCCGCTCGGTCAGGACCGCGGTCCGCTCGGGATCGGCGTCCTCGCCGGCCGGCGGCTGCCAGTTCTCGTCCTCGAGCTCCGGGTACGGCTGCACCGGGCGCCGCTTCTTCGCGCGTTGCGTGTCCATGGCCGCGTTGACGCAGATGCGGTTGAGCCAGGACTTGACGTTCCCGCCACGGAACGAACGCAGGTTGCGGAACGCGGAGAAGAACGCCTCCTGGACCGCGTCGGATGCCTGGTCGCGATCGGGGACCATCCGCACGACCAGGGCGAACAGCGCGTCCTGGTAGAGCGTGACGAGGTCGTTGAAGGCATCGAGGTCCCCGTCACGGGCTCGCTCGAGCAGGATGAGGTCGCGGCGCTGGACGGGGTCGTCGGAGACCGTCGTCGAGCGAAGGTCCTCCACGGTCGGTGGATTCCTCCGGACGGCGATTCTGAGGCTGGGCGAGTCTAGCATCGGTCCCGGGCGAGACGCGCTCAGCACGAGATGGTTCCGTCACGGCGGTGGATGGGCGCACCGGGGCGGCGCGCGGTCGCCGACCCGCCGTGAGGCGCTACGATGCGCGCGGCGCCCAGCCGAAGTGGCGGAATGGCAGACGCGACGGTCTCAAACACCGTTGGGGGCAACCTCATCCGGGTTCGAATCCCGGCTTCGGCACCATCGACCCTGTCCGCGCTGACGATCAGGGCGGCGGCATCGCGGCCGATGGGGCACCATCCGTTCATGGCATCTGGCACCTCGACCCGTTTCATCGGCTATCCGGTCGACCGGATGCTCGCCGCCTTCGACGACGCCGCCAGGGCGGCGCAGGCCGCCGCGGCGTTGCGGGCAGTCGGGCTCGCCGATCGCCACATCACGATCCTGCGCGGTGACGAGGGCGCCGCGCGTCTCGACGGCAGCGGCCAGGCGAACGGCCCGCTCGCCCGGCTTCGACGCCTGGTCTCGTTCACCGTGATGGACCAGCTCCCGGACTTCGCGTCGTACGAGCAGGCAGTGCGAGCGGGTGGCGCGGTGCTGATGATCCGCGTCCGGGGTGACCGGATGAAGCGGGCGACGCTCGAAGCGCTCCGGGCCCACGGCGGCCACTTCATCAACTACTACGGGCGATTCGCGACCGAGGAGCTCGAACGGTGGCACGGACCCGAGCCGGAACTCCCGAGCCTCATGCGCCGGTGACGGCGCCCCGACGCGTCGCCCTGACCTGTGACATCCTCCGACGGACACCCAACCACGACTCGAGGCATCGATGTTCCGACGAATCTTCGGCTCCAACAACGAAGGCACGGCCGACCAGGTCGAAACGGCCCTGACCACGGCCCCGACCACGGCCGGCGACACCGCCACGGTGCGGCGCATCGTCGCTCGCCTGGAGGCGATGCCTGCTGAGCAGGCCCGGTTCATCGCCTCGGCCGCGTACACGCTCGCTCGCGCCGCCAACGCCGACATGGAGATCAGCGACGAGGAGACCGCCGAGATCGAGAAAGCGCTCCAGGAGAGCGTCGACGAGCCGACCGCCGTCCTCGTCACCGAGATGGCGAAGCTGCAGGCCCGGACCGTCGGCGGGACCGAGGACTACGTCGTCACCCGCGAGTTCCGCAACCTCACGAGCGAGGAGCAGCGGCTCGACATCCTGCGGGCGTGCTATGCCATCAGCGCCGCCAGCGGCTCGATCTCGGCCGAGGAGAACGCGGTCGTGAACGAGATCGCCCGCGAGCTCGACCTCGACCCGGCCGCGGTCAACGCCGTCCGGGCCGAGTTCCACGACCGCATCTCGGCCGTCCAGGAAGTTCGGCGGCTCGCCGGGACCGAATAGGCCGCCGCACCCAGGCCTGTTCCGGCGGCGGCCTGGCGCTCAGGCCGGCGCCAGCTCGCCGAGCACGGTGTCCAGCGTCTCGATGACACGGTCGATGTCGGCTGGCTCGATCACCAGCGGCGGCTTGATCTTGAGCGTGTCGTGGCCCGGGCCTTCGGTGGCGAGCAGGATGCCGCGGGCCAATGCGCCTTCGACCAGCGCACCCGCCAGCTCTGTCGCAGGCTCGCGGGTCTCGCGGTCGGCGACGAGGACCACCCCCACGAAGAGGCCCTGACCCCGGACGTCGCCGATCGCCTGGTGTCGCGCTGCCAGCTCGCCGAAGCCGCGCATCAAGCGGACTCCGCTGTAGGTGGCGTGGTCGCGGAGTCCCTCGGCCTCGATGACATCGAGGACCGCCAGACCGACCGAGGCCGAGACGGGGTTGCCGCCGAACGTGTTGAAGTACTCCATCCCGTTGGCGAAGGCGTCGGCGATCGCACGGGTCGTGACGACGGCGCCGAGCGGATGCCCATTGCCGAGGGGCTTGCCCATCGTGACGATGTCGGGCACGGCGCGATCGAGTTCGAACGACCACCACGCCGACCCGACCCGCCCGAGCCCGACCTGGATCTCGTCGGCGATGGCCACGGCGCCCGCCGCCCGGGCCCGCTCGAACGCCCCCGCGAGGAAGCCCGGCGGCGGGATGACCTGGCCAGCCGATCCGGGCGCGGACTCGGCGATGACCGCGCCGACCGGACGACCCGCGGCGGCCGCGGCATCGAGGACGGCGCCGAGGTCCGCGGCGTAGGCCGCGCCCGTCTCCGCGGTCGCGCCGCGGTGTCGGCCGCGGTACGGGTCTGGCAGCGGCGCGACGTGGACGTGCTCGGGACGGCCGGCACCGCCCGGGCCGTCGAACTTGTACGGGCTGATGTCGACGAGACCGCTGGTGTTGCCGTGGTACGCACCCTCGAGGACCGCGACGTCCCGACGGCCGGTCACCGCCCGCGCCAGCCGCAGCGCCAGCTCATTTGCCTCGCTGCCCGAGTTGACGAGGTACGCGACCTCGAGCGGCGGCGGGAGCGTCGCGATCAGGCGTTCCGCGTACTCCAGGATCGCCGGGTGGAGATAGCGCGTGTTGGTCTCCAGCACGGCCTTCTGTCGCGCGGCTGCCGCGACGACGCGCGGGTGGGCGTGACCCACGTGGGCGACGTTGTTGACAAGGTCCAGGAAGGCCCGCCCGTCCGCGTCATACAGGTGGGCGCCCTCGCCGCGGACGATCGTCAACGGCGACCGATAGCTGAGCGAGAGCGACGGCCCGAGGACGCGCCGGCGACGGACAAGCAGGCCGTCCGGTCCCGTCTCGCTCATCGTCCGACCGCCCGGTGGATCGCCGTCCCGAGCGCCTCCGCGCCGGCGTCCTCGAGTCGCCCGATGAGTGCCCAGACCGGCGCCTCGGAGATGCGCAGGTAGGGATCAGGGTCGATCCTCGACTGCCGGGCGGCGATCGCGACGCTGGCGCCCAGCCGTGCCAGGACGAGCTCCGGCAGGGCGTCGAGCTCGGGATCCGTCAGCGGGCAGGCGTCGTCGAACGCCCCGACGAGCGGTCCGACGACGGACATCGGATCGGCCCGATGGAGCATCGCATAGGCCGTCGCGACCGCGCCTTCGGTCGCCGTCACCGAGTGGACCATGTCGCCGAAGTCGAGCAGGCCGACGACCTGCTCCCCAGCCCCGTCGACGAGCACGTTGTGGTCGTTCGCATCGTTGTGGATGATGCTGGTCCGGAGGCCTGGCAGCGCGGGCGTGAGGCGCTCGTCGAGACGCGCGAGGATCCGCCCGAGACGATCGCCCCGGTCGGCATCGTCGATGTCCGCAGAGGCGCCCGCGATGACGGCGCGGGCCCTGGTCACGTCCCACTGGAGGTCGCGGTGGGCCGCCGGGTGCCCGAAGCCCAGCAGGGTCGCCGCCGACCGGCCCATCGCCGTGCCGATGGCCGCGAGCAGGGCGTCGCTCGGGCTCTCGACGGTCACGAGCGGCCGGCCGGGCAGGTACGTCAGGACACGGGCCCATGGCGGCCCGGGCGCCCCGAGGTCGACCAGCGTCCGGCCGTCCTGCGCCGCGACGGGCCGGGCGACCGGCACGCCCGCGGCTGCCAGCCGCGCCATCGCCATCTCCTGGCACTCGAGGAAGGCAGGGTCCTCGGCAAGGTTCGCCACCTTGAGGACGACCGGTGGGACAGCGCCATCGGGTCGGACCAGGACGTTCCGGTCCCGCTCGCTCGGCAGGTCCTCGACGGATCCGCGGATCCCCCAGACGCGCGCGAGCATCTCCATGGCCTCCTCGAGGCCGATGTCCGGGCGGGTCGCGATCCACGTTGCGGGGCGGGCCATCGCGGGCCAGCGTAGCCGACCCATCGCGGCGTGACGCCGGCCGATCAGGCGAGGTCGAGTTCGACGACTCCTTCGCCCAGCCGTCGATTGACCTCGGCGAGGAATTCGGCGTCGTAGGCGACCGGCTTCAACGTGATCGGCAGTCCGTCGCCACCCGCCACGTCGAGGTACACCAGGACCCGCGTCTCACCGGGTCGGGCTCGGATCAGGTCGACGAACGAGCTCATGGCTTCACGCAATCGGTCGTCGAGGACGCCCAGGAACCTGACCTGGAGGACCCGCCCGCCGCCGACGTCGGTCGGTGATGTCGACGCGGTCGCCAGCGCGGCCTCGCGGGCTCGGGCCTCGTCGGGGAGGGCCGGCTCCTCGTGGTCGTCCGATTCGGTGGCCGACGTTCGGTCGGGTTCCTGGTACGTGGGGATCGGTTCCGCGGGCGCGATGGGCGGCAAGGGGGTCGCAGGGACGACCGCGGCGCTCGCCTCCTGGCGAAGCGGCGACACGAACGGCACGGGCGGCGCTGGCGGCGCCACGCCGCCGGCGACACCGACCGGCGTCCGCTCCGGGACCCCCGGGCCGACCGGCACCATCGGGCGCGGCGCGGCCGGCGCATGGCCGTTGCCGTTGGACCCGGGGCCGCCCGGCCGCCCGCCCGGCCCGCGCCCGCGCGGCCCGCGATCGCCGGCCGCCACCTCCGCGGCGAAGGCCTCGGGGCCGCGCGCGATCGCATCGTCCCAGTCGAGCACGAGGTCGGCCAGCAGCGAGCTCTCTTCGCCGCGGTGGTCGACCCGGCCGGCGACGAGCAGGATCGAGCCGTCGCGCCAGGTCGGCCGGGTCGTTTCGTACAGCCGCGGGAACACGACGACCTCCACCGAGCCCTGCAGGTCCTCGAGGGTCACGATGGCCATCGTCTCGTTGCGCTTGGTCACGACGATCCGGACGCCGGTCACGATGCCGCCGACCACCACGCGCTGGCCCTCGAGCGACTCGTCCTTCAGGTCGCCCGAGTAGGCGTTCACGAACCGCCCGACCTGCTCGGCGACCTCGCCCATCGGGTGCTCCGAGAGGTACAGACCCAGCAGCTCCTTCTCCCACCGCAGCCGCTCCCGCATCGGGACCTCGGTCGCGGCGGGCAGGGGCCGCTCGAAGACATCCGCGTCCGCGGCGCCCAGGTCGAAGAGCGACGTCTGGCCGCTGACCCGGTCGCGCTGGGTCGCCTGGGCCGAGCCGATCGCGTCGTCGAGACCGAGGAGCAACTGGGCGGGGTGGCCCATCGAGCCCAGCGCCCCGACCTTGATGAGCGCCTCGAGCACCTTGCGGTTGCACAGGCGCAGGTCGATGCGCGTGCAGAAGTCGGTCAGCGAGCGGAACGGCCCACCCTCGTCGCGCGCGGCGATGATCGACTCGATCGCGCCCTGGCCCACGTTCTTGACCGCGAGCAGGCCGAACCGGATCGCCTCGCCGTCGACCGTGAACTCCAGGTGGCTCGAGAGGACGTCGGGCGGCAGCACCGCGATCCCGAGCCGGCGGCATTCCGCGATCGCGGCGGCGACCTTCTCCTCGTTGGACCGGAAGGCGGTCAGGACGCTGGTCATGTACTCGACGGTGTAGTTCGCCTTCAGGTAGGCCGTCTGGTAGGCGATCAGGCCGTAGCAGGTCGCGTGCGCCTTGTTGAAGCCGTAGCGCTCGAACGGCTCGAAGGCGGCGAAGACGTCGTCGATGACCTTGGGTGCGACGCCCCGCTCGGCGGCCTGCGTCACGAACCGCTCCTTCTGGGCGCGCAGCACCGCGGACTTCTTCTTGCGGATGGCGTATCCGAGGGTGTCCGCCTCGGGTCCGGTGAAGCCACCCAGCGCGATGGCCGCGGACATGATGTCCTCCTGATACACGAAGATCCCGTAGGTCTTCTCCAGGTACGGCTCGAGCAGCGGGTGCAGGTAGGTCACCGGCTCCTGACCGTGCTTGCGCCGGATGTAGGACGGGATGTTGTCCATCGGCCCGGGCCGATAGAGCGCGACCATGGCCGCGAGGTCATAGACCGACGTCGGGCGGAGCTCGCGGATGTACCGGCGCATGCCCGCGGACTCGAGCTGGAAGATGCCGGTCGTCTCGCCCGACGCGAGGAGCTCGAACGTCCGCGCGTCATCGAGCGGGATCGCGTCGAGATCGATGGCCGTGCCGCGCTCGGTCTGGACGAGGTCGACCGCCTGGCGCAGGATCGTCAGGTTCGAGAGCCCGAGGAAGTCGAACTTCAGCAGGCCGAGCGCCTCGATGGCGTGCATCTCGTACTGGGTCATGAGCCCGTCGGAGTTCGTCGCCTTCTGGAGCGGCATGAGCTCGGTCAGTGGCTCGCGGCTGATGACGACGCCCGCGGCATGGGTCGAGGCGTTGCGGGCGACGCCCTCGAGGTGGCGCGCGAAGTCGATGATCCGCTTGACCCCGGGGTCGCTCTCGACCATCTCGCGCAGCGCCGGCGCCACCGTGATCGCCTCGTCGAGCCTCATGCCGAGCGTCCCGGGCACGGCCTTGGCGATCCGGTCCACCTCGCCGTACGAGTGTCCGAGAACCCGCCCGACGTCGCGGATCGCGGCCTTCGCCAGCATCGTGCCGAAGGTGATGATCTGGGCGACGTGGTCCTGGCCGTACTTGCGTCCCACGTACGCGATGACCTCGTCGCGGCGGCCGTCCTCGAAGTCGACGTCGATGTCGGGCATCGTCACGCGGTCCGGGTTCAGGAACCGCTCGAACGGGAGCTGGTAGAGGATCGGGTCGACCGGCGTGATGCCGAGCGTGTAGGTCACGATCGAGCCTGGCGCGCTGCCCCGGCAGGTCGTCTGGATCCCCTGCTCGCGGGCAAACCGGATGAAGTCCGCGACGATCAGGAAGTAGGCCGGGTAGCCCATCGCGATGATCACGCCGAGCTCGTAGTCGAGCCGTTGCTGGAGCTCCGGGGTCACGATGCCGTACCGGGCTTCCAGGCCGCGCTGGCACTCCTCGCGCAGCCAGGTCTCGACCGTGTGGCCGTCCGGGACCGGGAAGTGCGGGATCCTCAGCTGGCCGAGCGGCAGCGCGATGTCGGTCATCTCCGCGATCCGTCGCGTGTTGCGGATCGCCTCGAGCTGATCGGGAAAGAGCGCCGCCATCTGGGCCGCCGACTTCACGTAGAACTCAGGCGTGTCGAACTTCATCCGGTTGGGCGTGTCGAGGTTGTTGCCGGTCCCGACGCAGAGCAGCACGTCGTGGGCCTCGGACTGGTCCTGGCGCACGTAGTGGAGGTCGTTCGTGACGACGAGCGGCAGGCCGACCTCCGGCGCGAGCCTGATCAGTTGTTCGTTGAGCCGGCGCTGCTCGGGCAGGCCGTGGTCCTGCAGCTCGAGGAAGAACCGGTCTCTGCCCAGGATGTCGCCGTACTCGCCGGCGACCTTGCGGGCCAGCTCCCAGTCGTCGACCTCGAGCGCCTTGGCGACCTCGCCGCTGAGGCAGGCGGACAGCCCGATCAGGCCCGCGCTGTGGCGGGCCAGGTGCTCGCGGTCGATCCGGGGTTTGTAGTAGTAGCCGTCGAGGTGGGCGTCGGTGGCGAGACGGCAGAGGTTCTGGTACCCGGTCCAGTCCTGGGCGAGCAGGATCAGGTGGAAGGGCTGGCTGTCGGCCTTGCCCTCCTTGTCGGTCATCGACCGGCGCGCGACGTAGGTCTCGATGCCGAGGATCGGCTTGATGCCCTTGGTCTTCGCCGCCTGGTAGAACGCGACTGCACCGTAGAGGGCGCCGTGGTCGGTGATCGCGAGCGAATCCATGCCGTGCTGGGCGGCCGCGTCGACCAGCTCCGTGATCCGGCCGAGGCCGTCGAGAAGGCTGAACTCGGAGTGCACGTGGAGGTGGGTGAAGTCGTTCGGGGCGACGGTCATCGGGAGGTCCATGGTATCCCGCCGGGGTTCTCATGGCCCGACCGGAACTGACCATCGGCACTGGCCGTGAGGTGGTGCCGAGGTCACGCTCCGGACATGGGGATGCTGCCGGCCGACCCGGAGGCGTCATCGCGGCTCGCGAGCGAGATGCGCTTCGAGCGGCTGATCTTCTTCTCGGACGCCGTGTTCGCCATCGCCGCCACCCTCCTCGTCATCGACCTCAGGCCACCCGCCGAGACGGCGGCCGGGTACGAGGCCGACCTCGCGGCCTTCCTCGGCCAGCCGGGGCCGTTCATCGCGATCGCGATCGGGTTCTTCGTCGTCGGCTCGTACTGGGTCAGCCACCGCGGGATCTTCGCGCTCCTTCGATCGGCGGATGCCGTCGTGGTCTGGGCGAACCTGTTCTTCCTGTTCTGGATCGCGATCCAGCCCTTCTTCACGGCGGCGCTCGCCGAGCACGCCCCGACCGTCACGTCGGTGATCGCCTACGCCGGCTGCCAGGTGGTGGCGGGCCTCGCCCAACTCGGGCTGTGGGCCGCCGCGCTCCGGAACCGCGACCTTCTCACGCCGGCCGCGACCCCGCGGCGGATCCGCTATGTGACGATCCAGCTCACGCGAGCACCCCTCGCGTTCGGGCTGTCCATCCCGATCGCGGTGCTGCTCGGCCCCACAGCGGCGACGATCTCGTGGGGCGTTATCGTCCTGATCGCGGTGGTCGTCTACCGGGCCTTCGGCGACCTCCGGTCCGTGCGATCCGCAAGTCGCGCGGCGCCGTGATCCCGACGGCTACCGCTTCGCGACCGCCGATCGACAGACGCGGATCGTCGCCGGACTATCGGGCATGCCCATATTGTTGAAGTACCAGGTGCTGCCGTTCGGCTCGTCCCGCTGTGAGGCGTCAAGGCCGTCACGCCAGTGCCCTTGACACCAGTCCCACTCGGCGGCCGTGAGGGGCGACGTCGGGACCGGGTCCGAACAGGCGGCCACACTTCCGATCATCGAGAGCGCCACGAGGACCACGACGAGCCGGCTCTGCACCATGACCGGATCGTCCGTCGATGGACGAGCCCACGCAATCCGTCGATAGTCCGTGCCGGGCCGAATGCACAAGGGCTCGTCTTCGCGCCGCTCCGCCGCGATGCGATACTCGGGCGCCACCGCCGACCGCCTCCCCGCCCGTGGTAACGCCGCCCTCGCGCGACCTCGAGGAGCCGAATCATGACCAGCGAGCAGACCGCCGACCTCCTGACCGAGGTCCAGGACCTCATCCGCGAGCGCGAGCGCGACGGCGTCCGCGGCCTGGCCGAGCGCGTGGGGCCGGCCGAGTGGGCGGACCTCATCCCGATGCTCGAGCCGAGCGAGGTCGCGCTCCTGTTCCAGTGGCTGCCCGACGAGGAGCTCCCGGAGCTGCTCGCCGAACTCTCGCCGGCCGACGCGGCGCGGATCCTGCGAACCCTCACGCGCGCCGAGGCCGCCGAGCTGCTCGAGGAGATGGATCCCGACGACGCCGCCGACGTCGTCGAGCGCCTGCCCGAGGACGAGGCCCGCGAGATCCTGATCCGGATGCGGCCGGAGGAGGCGTCCGAGCTGCGCGACCTCTCGCAATACTCGCCCGAGACCGCAGGCGGGATCATGACGCCGGCGTTCGTCGCAGTCACCGCGGACGCCACGGCCCAGGAGGCGATCACCGCGATTCGGCAGCTCGCGGACGAGGCCGAGACCGTGAACTACATCTACGTCATCGGGCCGGACCGCACGCTTCTCGGGGTCCTCTCGCTGTACCGCCTGCTGCTGAGCCCGGGCGAGACACCGGTCCGCGAGCTGATGGCGCCGTCCACGGTCCGCGTCCGGGCCGACGCCGACCGGGAAGTGGCGGCGCGACTCCTGACGGACCGGAACCTGCTGGCACTTCCCGTCGTGGACGACGCGGACCACCTGCTCGGGATCATCACCGAGGACGACGTCGCCGACGTCCTCGAGGCCGAGGCGACCGAGGACATCGAGCGGCTCGGCGGCTCGGAGCCGCTCAACGCGCCGTACCGCAGCTCCGGGGTGCTGCTGCTCGTCCGCAAGCGGGTCGTGTGGCTGCTGCTGCTCTTCGTCGCCGAGGCGTACACCGGCACGGTCCTGCGTGACTTCCAGGACGAGCTGACCCAGGTGGTCGCCCTCAGCTTCTTCATCCCGCTGCTGATCGGCACGGGCGGGAACATGGGCAGTCAGACGGTGACGCTGATCGTGCGCGCCATGGCCCTCGGGGAGGTCTCGCTCCGCGACATCGCCTGGATCGTGTTCAAGGAGATGCGGGTCGGGCTGATCATCGGCGGGATCATGGCGCTCGTCGCCTTCGGGCGCGCGTGGCTGCTCGGGGTCGGGGCCGACATCGGCGGCGTCGTCGCGCTGACGATCCTCGCCATCTGCCTCTGGTCCGCGACGGTCGCGGCCGCCCTGCCGTTGCTGCTGCGGGCGCTCAAGATCGATCCCGCGGTCGTGTCGGCCCCGCTGATCACGACCCTCGTGGACGGGACGGGGCTGGTCATCTACTTCACGATCGCCCGGATCCTGCTCGACCTGTGACCGATCAGCCGGCGCTCGACGCCATAGACCTCGAGGCGATCGTCATCGAGGCGCTCGAGCGGCTGCCCGCGCCGTTCCGCGAGCGCCTCGGGAACGTCGCGATCGTGATCGAGGACGAGCCGACGCCGGAACAGCTCGCCTCGGTCGGCGCGCGCGGCCTGTACGGCCTCTACCAGGGCGTGCCGCGAACGGTCTACGGCGCCGATGCGGCCATCGTCCCGAACAAGATCACGATCTTCCGGGGGCCACTCACCCGTGCCAACCCGACGCCGGAGCGGTTGGCGGCGGCCGTCATCGACACCGTCCACCACGAGATCGCCCACCACTTCGGCATCAGCGACAAACGACTGCAGGAGCTGCAGCGTGGTCGGCCCTGATCAGATCGGGCAGACGAAGATCAGGCTGTAGCGGGCATCGATCGCGACCGTCGCCGACGCCAGGAGGGCTCCGGGCTGGGCGACGCCCGGTGCGGACACCGCGACGATCGACGCGGCTGACGCGACCGATGGACTTGTCGGCATGGAATCCGAGGCGAGCAAGATGTCATCGAGGACCACATCGACTGCGGTGCTGTTCGTCGCGCCGATGCGCAGGCGGTCCATCGCCGTCGTCCATGTCCCGTTGGTCTGACTGGCGAATGGTGCGCCGAAGGTCGCGCCATCCGCGACCACGAAGGCTTCAAGGACGCCGTTGCCACCGGTTCCCCGTTTCTGGTGCAGGCCGACCAGGTAGGTCGTGCCCGGCACGAGCGGCGCCGAGTCGGCGCCGATGATCGTCGCGTCGAGTCGCAGCCGCAGCCGACCGGTCGAGGTCAGCAGCAGGTTGCCGCTGGAGGTGCCAGCAGACGACAAGAGCACGAGCCTGGGCGACGTGGACGGGAGCGTCGTGACCCGCAGACGGAACGACATGAACAGGTCGTCCGTGGCTGTGAAGTTCTCCTGCAGATAGCCCGTGCTTTGCGCCAATCGGGCCGACGACGTACCCGCGATGGCTGACGCGGTCTCCAGCGTCACCGCGCCGGTCAAACTGTCAACGCCGTTCGTCGGGTTGAGCAGCCCGGCCTCGAAGGTGATGTCCTTGATCCGAGTGCCGCCACCCGGTGTCGGGGTCGGTGTCGGGGTCGGTGTCGGGGTCGGTGTCGGGGTCGGTGTCGGCGTGGGGGTCGGTGTGGGCGTGGGGGTCGGGCTGGGTGTCGGGGTCGGGGTCGGCGTGGGGGTCGGTGTGGGGGTGCCGCCGGCCTGGAGCACGAGCTCCGGCTGGTTGGTCCCCTCCCGGCTGGAGTAGTAGACGCTGTTGGCGTTGGCGCCGACCAGGGTGAAGGCGATCGCGCCGTCGGCGGTGATCGTCCCGGCCGGCAGGGCGAACTCGACCCACTGGCCGTTGCCGACCGTGCCCATCGTCGCGAGTGCCGGGGCGATCGGGGCCGGGGCGTTGGCCCAGGTCACGCCCGTCTCGGTCCAGGTCGTGGCCATCTGGTACAGCGTCCCGCCGTTGGGTCCCCCGTCCGTCGAGTAGAGGCGCAGCTTCGCGCCCGTGACCGGGCGTCCATTCAGGCCACTCACGGTGAACCGGAGGTAGGAGTTGTAGAACGTGTCCGTCGGCGACGTGCCCTCTCGCAGCCGGAGCAGCGTCTCGGTGCCGTAGTTCTTGGTCGCGCTGTTCGACTTGCCGTGCGAGTCGGCGACCGGGGCGAAGGAGAGCGTGCTGGGCGTGCCGCCGGTGGGGGTCGGTGTCGGGGTCGGTGTCGGGGTCGGGGTCGGGGTCGGGGTCGGTGTCGGGGTCGGTGTCGGCGTGGGGGTCGGGCTGGGTGTCGGGGTCGGGGTCGGCGTGGGGGTCGGCGTGGGGGTGCCGCCGGCCTGGAGCACGAGCTCCGGCTGGTTGGTCCCCTCCCGGCTGGAGTAGTAGACGCTGTTGGCGTTGGCGCCGACCAGGGTGAAGGCGATCGCGCCGTCGGCGGTGATCGTCCCGGCCGGCAGGGCGAACTCGACCCACTGGCCGTTGCCGACCGTGCCCATCGTCGCGAGTGCCGGGGCGATCGGGGCCGGGGCGTTGGCCCAGGTCACGCCCGTCTCGGTCCAGGTCGTGGCCATCTGGTACAGCGTCCCGCCGTTGGGTCCCCCGTCCGTCGAGTAGAGGCGCAGCTTCGCGCCCGTGACCGGGCGTCCATTCAGGCCACTCACGGTGAACCGGAGGTAGGAGTTGTAGAACGTGTCCGTCGGCGACGTGCCCTCTCGCAGCCGGAGCAGCGTCTCGGTGCCGTAGTTCTTGGTCGCGCTGTTCGACTTGCCGTGCGAGTCGGCGACCGGGGCGAAGGAGAGCGTGCTGGGCGTGCCGCCGGTGGGGGCAAGCGCGAAGTCCAATGTCGCGTAACTGCCGCCGTTGATGATGACCGGACCGCTGTCGGCGACATGGCCTACCGCGCTCGCGGTGACGGTGTAGTTGCCCGGCGGAAGATCGACGCGATAGCGGCCGAACGAGTCGGTCGACGTCGTCTGACCGGTCGAGATCGAGATCGTCGCACCGACGATCACGGCGTCCGTGTTCAAGTCGCGAACCTCGCCCCCGACGTACGTCACCGATGGCGCCAGGCCGACGTTCTGTGTGACGACGCCGCCCGCCGGGATCGCGACGGTGCGGACCGCACCCTCGTAGCCGAGGGCCCCGAACGTGATGGTCATCGAGCCGGCCGGGACGCCGTTGATCTGGTAGGCGCCCGTCGCATCGGTGGTCGTCAGACCTCCGGGATAGGTGATGGTCGCACCGACGATCGGCGCGGCCGTGGACGCGTCCGTCACCCGCCCGGCCACGCCGCCGGGCGGTGCGAGCTGGACGTCGAGGGTGGTCGTCTGGCCGCCGGTGATGAGCGCGCTGCGGGTCTCCGTGGCGTAGCCACCCTGACTGAACGTGACCTGCAGTTCGCCGGCGGGGACGCCAGCGATCAGGTACCGGCCCTGGCTGTCGGTCGTCGTGGTCCCGGCCGAGGAGGAGACCGTCACGCCCGAGAGCGTCGCGTGGGAGATCGCGTTGGTCACCTGACCGGCGATCGTCCCCGGCTGCAGCGACGCCGCGGTACCGATCCTGACCCAGCGCGCCACCGATGGCACGCCGCTGGCGTTCTTGGCCAGCAGCATGTAGTCACCAGGAGGCGCCACGCCGCCGGAGGCCGGTCCGGTCGCATTGAGCGTGCTGCCCGAGCGGGTGAAGCTCAAGGGGATGTAGCGCTGGTTCATGTCGAACGCGTGGGTCGAGGCCGGGGGCCGCAGGAGGGCGACCGATGTGATCGACGCGGCGTCGGGACTCGTGATCGCGAGCGTGGTCCCGTACGCGGCCGTTGCCGGCGAACCCGTGATCGTCGGTCGGGCGCCCTTGAACAGGTACGGGGGCGAGTAGATCTGGGCACGCAGGCGGCCGCTGGCCTCGCCACCACCGACCACGACCCGCCCGTCCGCGAGCAGGACGGCGGACGAGTGGTACATCCGTGCCTCGCCCATCGATTCGACCGTCGTCCAGGTCTCCGTCGCGGGATCCCAGATCTCGCCGGCCAGGACCGCCGCCGCCTCACTGTCGCCGGAGGCGGTCCCGCCGATCGCCATGACGGTGCCGTCGGACAGGAGCGTCAGGTTCATTCGACGACGAGCGAAGGCCATCGACTCGATCTCGCGCCAGGCGGGGTTTGCGCCATTCATGTCGATGACCATGGCCCGTTTGATGGACGGATCGCCGCCGCCGGCCCGGAGGATCTTCCCGGGCAGGTACTGGACGGCCGACTCCGAGTAGCCGTTGGTGGCGTAGAGAGCGGTCGGGCCTGGCGTCCAGCTGCCGGTGCCGGAGGGGTTCAGGAACGCGGTGCCGGTTCCGGAGCCGGCCTCGTAGACGAGGCCGTTCGGCAGGACGAACATGAACGGGTAGAGGCCCTGGGACCGCTGGGCCGTGGTCAGCCGCTTCCAGGTGTTGGTGGCCGGGTCGTAGACCTCGGGGATCGTCGAGCGCGATCCATCGGGCGCATCGCCGGAGGTCGCAAGCAGCTTGCCGTCCGCAAGCGTGGTGCTCGTCGCGTACCAGCGCAGGTCGGTCATGGGCTGACCGTTCGTCCACGTCTCGGTCGCGGGGTCGAACAGGGCGGTGATGTTCGTGCCGGCATGGGTGACGACGTTCTGCCCGCCGATGACCACGACCCGCCCGTCGGCGAGGGTCGACTGGCCCGCGCAGTGGAGGTCGCCGAAGCTGAACGGAGTCAGCTTGAACGTCCCGTCGGTTGGGTTCCAGACTCGCGCGTTGTCGCCGGTCGACCAGACGAGCACCTTGCCGGTGGACAGCATCGCCATGTGCTTGGCCTGCTGTCCCCAATCGAGGATCGGGCCCCAGGTGCCAGAGTCGGAGGGGGCGGCCAGGGTCGATGCCCCGGGCAGGGTCGGCTGGAGCGCCGCGGCCAGGGCCGTGGCATCCGGATCCGGGGCGGCCGCACCCGCGGTCGCACTCACGGTTGGAACCCAGATGATGCCTGCCAGAAGCAGGCTCGCGATTCCCACAGTCCACGCGCGGACTAGTCGGGACTTCCCCACCTTATTCGACCCCTCATCGGCTCGCGATGCGTGCCTAGCCTCGTCGAGCCCAGCGCATGGTAGTACCTGCGAGCCGTCCGGCATAGGACTTTCCGGTCATCTGATGCACCGGCGCACCACTCCCCCTGATCCGGGCCTCGGATCGGCAACCTG
Source organism: uncultured Chloroflexia bacterium (assembly GCA_963767165.1). Lineage (GTDB taxonomy): Bacteria > Chloroflexota > Limnocylindria > Limnocylindrales > CSP1-4 > SPCO01. The sequence goes on from CAVYCV010000002.1 coordinate 218,121, forward strand.
ATCGAGCTCGATCAGGTTGCCAGGAGCGCCTCGACCACGGGCAGGATCCGCCCGACCCAGCGCGCGTACTGGGCGCCCGACGGGTGAAGCCCATCCGAGGCGACCAGCGTCCGATCCTCCCCTGCCGATCGGGAGAGGTCGACGATGTCCACGAACGGCACCGAACGCGCCTCGGACAGGCGGGCCATGGCGCGGTTGGCTGCGTCGATCGCGGCCCGCTGCGTGTCCGGGTCGCCGTACTCGCCCCCGGCCGGGGTAACGGTGTAGTCGGGGATCGCGATCGTGACGAGGCGACGCGCGGGCAGGCGCGCGAGGAGCGTCTCGAGGATCGTCGCAACGTTCGCCTCGTACGTCGCGAGCGACACCGCCCGCACGACGTCATTGACGCCGATGAGCAGCGTCACGAAGCCCGGCTCGAGCGCATCGACGACCGGCAGCTCGGCCGCCACGACGTCGGCGCTTGTGTACCCGTTCACGCCCAGGTTGGCGACCAGCTGGAGGCTTTGACCGTGGGCCGCCATCGATGCGACGAGCTGATCCGGGAACCGCTCGCGCGGTGGCACGGAGGTCCCGATCGTGTACGAGTCACCGAGCGCCACGTATCGCACGACGATGCCTGGCTCGGGTCGATCCGCCATCGCCCGAGTATGCCCAAGTCCCCGACCATGCTGTACGATGCGCCATCGGCACCGGCCGGGGTAAAGGTCGGTCTGGTTCCCGGGCCGCGCGACGTCCAGAACAGGACGGCCGGCCACTTGGAGGAGGACTCATGCAAAAGCGTCACGGCTTGGCCCTGTTCGCGGGCCTGGCCATCATCGTGGCGGCATGCGGTAACGGAGGGGCGAGCACCGCCCCATCCGCTGCGCCGTCCACGGCCCAGTCAGCGGCTCCGTCGGAGGCCATGTCCGAGGCCCCGTCCACCGAGCCGTCGGCGGCCCTCAAGCCGATCAAGGTCGGCGTCGTCACGGACGTCGGGCAGCTCGAGGACAAGTCGTTCAACCAGTCGTCCAACGAGGGCGCCCTCGCGGCGGCCACCCAGTCCGGAGGCTCGCACGACGTCATCGTCACGCAGGCCATCTCGGACTACGCGGCCAACATCCAGACGTTCGTCGACCAGAAGTTCGACGTCATCGTGACCGTCGGCTTCCTACTCGGGACCGACACCGCGAAGGCCGCTAAGGCCAATCCGACGATCCATTTCGTCGGCGTCGACCAGGGCGTCTGCGTGGACGCCAACGGCGACCCGGATGCCACGTTCGCGTGCGCCGGCGACGCCGCGACCCTGCTCCCGAACTACCAGGGCATCGTGTTCGCCGAGGCCCAGCCGGGCTACCTCGCGGGCATCGTCGCCGGCAGTCTCTCCAAGTCGGGCGTCATCGGCGCCGTCGGCGGGACGAACGTCCCGGCGGTCGTCAACTACTGGCGCGGCTATGAGAACGGCGCGCACTCGGTCATGCCGGACATCAAGGTCCTCTATCAGGAGACCGATCCGGATCCCTCGAAGGGCTTCAACGACCAGAGCAAGGGCAAGACCATCGCGAACCAGTTCATGGACCAGAAGGCCGACGTCCTCTTCCAGATCGCCGGCCTCACCGGCCAGGGCGTTCTCGAGGCCGTTTGCGCCAAGGGCGGCGGCGTCTGGGGCATCGGCGTCGATGTCGACCAGGCGGTCAGTCTCCCGAACCTGGCGAAGTGCATCGTCACGAGCGCCGAGAAGAAGCTCGTCGACACGGTCACGGCCGTGGTCCTGAGCGTCGCCTCGGACACGTTCAAGGCGGGCACGGTCGCCTACAACGCGGCGTCGACGCCGCAGGCCGTCGGGCTGTCGCCGTTCCACGACAACGCGGCGCTCATCACCCCGGACATCCAGGCCAAGATCGATGCGGGCCTCGCGGGCCTCAAGGACGGGTCGATCGATCCGTGCGCACCGATCAAGTGCACCGTCAAGGGCACCTAGTCGCCCGTCCCACAACCCGGTAGAGAGTGCAGGTGAGGCGGTCGCGAGACCGCCTCTCCTGCGTTTTGACGGCCAACTATCATGCGAGCACCGTCGTCAATCCCCGTCGCCGGTCGGCCGGCGGATGCACCACTCGAGGCCCCGTGACCGAGACGCTGATCGCCCCAGCCCTGGAGATGCGCGGGATCACCAAGCGCTATCCCGGCGTGGTCGCGAACGACGGCATCGACCTCGACATCCGCCCCGGTGAGATCCACGCCCTGCTCGGCGAGAACGGCGCCGGGAAGTCGACGCTGATGAACATCCTCTACGGGCTTGCGACGCCTGACGACGGGGAGATCCGCCTCGACGGCGAGACCGTCCGAATCGCCGGACCCTCCGACGCCATCGCGCGCGGCATCAGCATGGTCCACCAGCACTTCATGCTCGTGCCCGTGCTGTCGGTGGCCGACAACATCCTCCTCGGCGAGGAGACGATGGCGAACCCGATCTTCCTGGACCGCAAGGAGGCGCATCGCCGGATCATCGAGCTCGGCCAGCGCTTCGGCTTCGACATCGATCCCGAGACCAAGGTGGAGGCGCTCTCGGTCGGCTGGCAGCAGCGCGTCGAGATCCTCAAGGCGCTGTACCGCGAGGCCAGGATCCTCGTGCTCGACGAGCCCACCGCGGTCCTCACGCCCCAGGAGACCAAGGAGATCTTCGAGGTCCTCCGTCGGCTGGCGAGCGAGGGGCACTCGATCATCTTCATCAGCCACAAGCTCTACGAGGTCCTCGAGATCGCGGACCGAATCACGGTCATCCGGCGCGGCAAGGTCGTCGGCCAGCGGATCCCGGCCGAGACCGACGAGGACGATCTCGCGGCGCTGATGGTCGGCCGCAACGTGCAGCTCGTCGTCGACCGCGGGGTGTCCCATCCGGGCGAGCCGACCCTCGTCGTGTCCGACCTCAAGGTGGTCGACGATCGCGGTCAGCAGTCCGTGAACGACGTCAGCTTCGAGGTCCGCGCTGGCGAGATCCTCGGCGTCGCCGGTGTGGCCGGCAACGGCCAGGAGGAACTCGTCGAGGCGCTGACCGGTCTCCGGCAGCCGACGGGCGGGTCGGTCACGCTGGCCGGACGCGAGGTCACCGGCATCGGGCCCCGCCAGTTGCAGCAACGGGGCATGTCGTTCGTCCCCGGCGATCGCCAGCGCTTCGGTCTCGTCCTGAGCTTCTCGCTCGCCGACAACCTCGTGCTGACTCAGTACGACGAGGCCCCCTACTCACGCGGTCTGTTCCGGAACGACCAGGCGATCGCCGACTGGGCGAAGCGGGCCATCGAGGAGTACGACATCCGGACGACGGGCGCGACCGTCTCCGCCTCGACCCTGTCCGGCGGCAACCAGCAGAAGGCCATCGTGGCCCGGGAGTTCAGCCGCAAGCTGTCGGCCCTGATCCTCGACCAGCCGACCCGCGGCCTGGACGTCGGCAGCATCGAGTTCATCCACAAGCAGGTCATCGCCAAGCGCGACGAGGGAGCCGCGATCCTCCTCGTCTCGGCCGAGCTCGACGAGATCCTCGAGCTGTCCGATCGCGTGGCCGTGATGTACCGCGGCGAGATCGTGGCCCTCGTGGACGGGCCGAGCGCCGAGCGGGAGGAGATCGGGCTGCTCATGGCGGCCGGACGACGCAGCATCCCGCCGGGGGCGGGCATGGAGGCACCGGACGGCAGTCCGGCGGCACCGGGCTGATGACCAGGCTTCGCCGCATCTGGTATGTGGCCGCCATCCCGCTGCTCGCGATCTTCCTCGCCCTGCTGCTCGGTTCCGTGCTGATCATCCTGTCGAGCCTCGTGACCGAGGGATCGATCAACCTCCTGTTGCCGCTCGTGGCCTATGAGAGCCTGCTCCAGGGGGCGACGGGCCTGTCGTTCATCGATGTGGCCGGTGGGGCGATCACGGTCAACTTCTCGATCGACCCGGAGCAGGCGTCGCGCGCCCTGACCAACACCATGGCCGCGGCCAGCCCGCTCGCCCTGGCCGGGCTCGCGGTGGGCGTGGGGTTCAAGGCCGGCCTCTTCAATATCGGCGGCACGGGCCAGGTCCTCGTCGGCGGGTTCTTCGCCGGGCTGGCCGGCGCGGCCGTCGCCCAGCAGCCGGTGCCGATCGCCTTCACCGTGGCCGTCCTGGCCGGGGCCTTCGGCGGGGCGCTCTACGGCTTCATCCCGGGCGCGCTCAAGGCCTTCACCGGGGCCCACGAGGTCGTGTCCACGATCATGCTCAACTCCCTGGCCGCGTTCGTGATCGTCGGCCTCGTGAACGACATCTTCAAGATCACCGGCCCGACCTTTGCCCGGACGGCCGACGTCGGCAATGCCGCGATGCCGATCCTGTTTGGTCGCAACGGCAACCTCGGGATCTTCATCACGCTCGCGCTCGTGGCCCTGACCTGGGTCCTGATCTACAAGACGCCGCTGGGCTTCGAGATCCGGACTGTGGGGGCGAACCCGAGCGCCGCCCGGTATGCGGGGATGAGCCCGCGCCGCCTGATCGTGCTGACGATGAGCCTTTGCGGGATGTTCGCCGGGCTGGCCGGGTCGTTCGAGATCCTGAGTCTCGGCTACTACCCGGCCATCTTCGGCACGACGATCGGCTTCGCGGGCATCACCGTCGCGCTGCTCGGGCGGGCGCACCCGGTGGGCATCCTCCTGTCCGCGATCCTGCTCGGCGCGATGCGCGCGGGCGCGCCCTCGATGCAGATCACGGCCAAGATCCCGATCGAGATCATCGACGTCATCCAGGGCCTGATCCTGCTCTTCCTCGCCGCCGAGCCGGTGATCCGCCATCTGCTGCGGAGCCGGACCGAGCGGGTCACGCCGAGTGAGCTCGGCACGGTGTCGCGCTCCTACGGAGGGGAGACCGCGATCTGATGGACTTCCTCTTCGACGTCCCGATCCTGGGCTTCGTCCTCCAGTTCCTGGGCTACCTGGTCAACGCCGTCTTCACGACCAACCTGCCGGCCCAGACGCTCCAGCTGGCGACGCCGATCGCGCTCGGTGCGTTGTGCGGGGTGATGAACGAGCGGAGCGGCATCGTCAACATCGGCATCGAGGGGATGATGCTGACGTGCGCCTTCGTGGGCTTCATGGCGGGCGTGGTCGTCAGCGATGCCATGCCGGGGGTGGAGGGCGGCATCTTCGGGTTCACCCCGGCGCTGTTCATCGGCCTCGTCGCCGCGATCGTCGCGGGGATGCTCGTGTCGCTCCTGCACGCGTGGCTGTCGATCACTGTCCGGGCGGATCAGATCATCAGCGGGACGGTGATCAACATCATCGCCCTGGGGTTGACCGGGTACCTGAATCGGCTTATCAAGCCGAGCGGCAGCGCCGGCACCCTCGACCAGCTCCACCCGCCGCAGGAGCTCCTCGACCTGCCGCTGATCGGCTGGATCATCAAGATGTTCTTCACGTCGGGCCCGATCACGACCTCGGTCATCTTCCTGGTGATCTTCCTCCAGATCATGCTCTTCCGGTCGCGCTGGGGCCTCCGGACGCGCGCCGTCGGTGAGCACCCGAGAGCCGCGGACACCGTCGGCGTGGACGTCGTTCGGGTCCGGTACCGGAACGTGATCCTCGGCGGGGTCTTCGCGGGCCTCGCCGGAGCCTGGCTGACGCTCGAGTTCAACGCGTCCTTCCAGAACGGCATGACCGCCAACCGCGGCTTCATCGCCCTCGCGGCCGTGATCTTCGGCCGCTGGACCCCGATCGGCGCCTTCGGCGGGGCACTCCTGTTCATGGTCTGGGAGGCGCTCGGGATCGCGATCCGGTCGAACCCGCCACCCGGGGACCTGGGCGTCTTCCTGTCGGGCATCCAGGCGAGCTACCCGAGCATCTACAACAACTTCTTCGGCTCGCTGCCGTACCTGCTGACGCTGATCGTGCTGGCCGGCGTCGTCGGGCGCAGCATCCCGCCGGCCGCGGTCGGCAAGCCATACATCAAGGAAGGGGCCACCTGACGACCCGCGATCCGGCCGACCGGACGCGTGACATCCTCGACCTGCAGGAGGGCCGCGGCCCGGTGGCCGTCCTTGACGACGCGGGGATCGAGGGTGTCCTGCGATCCACTCGACGGATCGCCGTTGTCGGCGCGTCATCGAACGAGGGGCGCCCGTCGTTCACCGTCTTCCGATACCTGATCCACCAAGGCTTCGACTGCGTGCCGGTCAACCCGAACGAGCGAGCCGTCCTGGGCGTCCCGTCGTTTCGCACGCTGGCCGAGGCCAGCGAGGCGACCGGCCCGTTCGACATCGTCGATGTCTTCCGCCGCTCGGAGCTGTGCGTGCCCCACGCGCACGAGGCGGTGGCGACCCACGCGCGCTGTCTCTGGCTGCAGCTCGGGGTGGTCGACTGGGAGGCCGCGCGGATCGCCGCCGATGCGGGCCTGACCGTCGTCATGGATCGCTGCACCGCGATCGAGTGGCGCCGCATCGTCGCGCGAGCCTAGCTCGCGGCGGATCGCTCGCGCAGGGACGTCCGGACCGAGTCCTCGAGGAACGCGACCTCGACGCTGGTGGCGTGGATCCTCTCGAGGTGCCCGGTCGTGAGGCCGCCATCGGCGACGAGTCGTCGCTCCTCGTCCGACAGGCGGATGCCGATGGTGACCGGGTCGTCGTCGCCGAGGACCACGGCACAGCCGGCGGCCAGGAAATCGTGCAGCGGATGGTCGGCCAGCGACCGGGCGGCTCCTGTCAGGACGTTGGAGGTCGGGCAGACCTCGAATGTGATGTCCTGGTCCGCGGCCCACGCCAGGACAGCCGCATCGGCGCCCGCCCGGGATCCATGGCCGATCCGTCGGACACCCAGCGAGGTCGCGGCCTCGATGACGGCCTCCGCAGGGCCGGCCTCCGCGGCGTGGGCGGTCAGACCCAGCCCGGCCGCGGCCGCGATCCGATACGACGCCCGATACGGCGCGATCGATGGGTAGACGAGCTCGTCCCCGGCCACGTCCAGCCCGACGACCCCCTTGCCGGCCGCAGATGCCGCGGCACGGGCGACCGCGAGGTTGGTTTCCTCGTCGTCGTGGCGGAGCAGGCACACGACGAGCCCGGCCGGCGTGCCCGTCGCCCGGATCCCGTCGTCGAGGCCCTCGACCGTCGCGGCGATCACGGCATCGAGGTCGAACCCGGGCCGGACGTGCGTCGCGGGACCGAAGCGGATCTCGAGGTAGTCGCATCCGTCGGCCGCCGCGTCCTCGACGGCTTCGCGGGCCACGCGACGGAGCGACTCGGCTGACCCCAGCAGCGGGTACGCAGCCGCGACGTGGGCAAGGAAGACCGTGAGGTCCGCTGGCGCCCGCAGCCGGAGTGCCTCGTCCCAGCCGCCGGCCGGTTCCGGCACGCCCATGGACCGGGCGAGGTCCGCGGCGGTCTCCGGTCGGACCCAGCCCTCGAGGTGCGTGTGCAGGTTCAGGCCCACGGCGGGCTCACAGGCCGAGGTCGAGGGCCGTGTCCAGTGCCGCTTCGATGCTGGCGCCCCAGCCGGTCGCGAGGCGCTGGTGGGCCTGGTCGTCGTACACGCTCGTGCCCGCGACGAGGTTGCTCGAGACTGCGCAGATCATCCCGGCGCGCAGGCCTCGCTGCCGCGCGACCACGAACATCGCCGACGACTCCATCTCGACGTTCAGGAGCCCGAGCCCTGACATCTGCTCGGTCCAGGCCGGCGACTCGGCATAGAACCCGTCGGAGGTGACATTGAGCCCGGCATGGACGGCCAGGTCGTGAGCCGGCGCCCGCACACGGGCGGATCGTTCAAGGCTGAGCGTGATCTCCAGGTCCGGCACGGCTGGGTAGCCCTTGGGGACGTACATGTCGCTCGTCCCGTCGTTGCGGAACGTGCCCTGGCTGATGACGAGGTCACCCGGCGCGATGCCCGGCTGCAGTGCGCCAGTGCTGCCAACGCGGATGAATGAGGTGACCCCGCAGCGGGCCAGCTCCTCGATCGCGATCGCCGTTGAAGGGCAGCCCATGCCGGTCGAGGTCACGGTGATCGCATGGCCGCGATACGTCCCGACCATCGTGTGGTGCTCACGCTGGTGGGCGACCTCTCGTGGTTCGTCGAGATACTGCGCGACCAGCGGGACACGGAATGGATCGCCGGGCAGCAGCGCGATCGTGCTGACCTCGCCCGGCGCGATACCCGTGTGGAACTGACGGCCCTCGCGACCGATGCTGCTCTTGTCGACGAGACTCAAGCGGTCCTCCCATGGATTCCGGAGACGATTGGCGTGGAACGAGTCTATCGACCCTTCGGAGGCGATGTCCCGACGTCCGGGCCGCTAGCGGACGAGGAACCCGAGGAACACGAGCACGAACCCCACGATCCCGATGGTCGCCGCCCCCTGGGCCTGTCGGCGAAGCACCTCCATCGCGACCGATGCGCCGGTCTTGCCGTCGTCGCGGATGCCGCCCCGCCAGGCCTCGTAGCGCGCGACGTTGGCGTCCTCCTCCTTGAGGCTGCGGTAGCGGGCCCACGGGCCCTTCGCGCGCTGGTAGCCATAGACCATGAGCACGACGCCTGCCACCCAGAGCACGATGTTGATGGGGCCCACGCTCGTCAGTCCTCGCGATCCAGACGCTGGCCGATGAGCGCCTTCACTCGAGCCGCGTCGGCCGCCCCGGCCGACGCCTGCATGACCCGACCGACCAGGAACCCGATGACCGGCTTCCCCGCGCGATAGTCGGCGACGGCCTTCGGGTTGTCGGCGATGGCCGCATCGATGAGACCGAGCAGGGTCTCGTCGTCGCCCATCGGCGATGGGGCGCCGCCGGCCAGGAGCTTCCCGGCCGAAGCGCCAGATGACAGGTGCTGGTCGAGCAGGTCCCGCCCGATCTGGCGGGACACGCTGCCGGCCTGGATCGCCTCGAGGAGCCGCGCGATCTCGCTCGGATTGGACGGGCCCGCGGTGCCGGCCGCGTTGGCCCCGACCGCTTTCAGCTCGCGCGCGTGGGCGCCCATGACGAAGTTCGCGATGACCTTCGCGGTGACCGCGTCATCGGCCTCCGCACGGATGGCCTCGAATGCGAGGTACATCCCCGGGTCGGCGACGAGCACGCTCGCGTCCTGGCCCGAGAGCCCGAGGCCCTCGACATACCGTGCGTGCCTGGCCGCGGGCAGCTCGGGCAGCCCGGCGCGGATCTCGGCGAGCCACGCCTCGTCCAGGTGCAGCGGCGGCAGGTCTGGCTCGGGGAAGTAGCGGTAGTCGTCCGAGGTCTCCTTCACCCGCATCCGGTACGTCTCGCCGCGCGCCTCGTCCCAGCCGCGGGTCTCCTGGACGAGCGGCTCAGCCGCGTCCAGGGCGACCGCCTGCCGCTCGATCTCGTACGCGATCGCCCGCTCGACCGAGCGGAACGAGTTCATGTTCTTGACCTCGACACGCGTGCCGAACGGCTCGGTCCCGCGCGGCCGGAGGGACACGTTGGCCTCGACCCGCATCTGCCCGTGTTCCATGTCGGCATCGGACGCCCCGATGGTCCGGAGCAGCAGTTGCAGCTCCTCGGCATAGCGCCGCGCCTGCTCGGCCGTCCGGATCTCGGGCTCCGTCACGATCTCCATCAGCGGCGTCCCGGATCGATTGAAGTCGACGAGGCTGCGGGCGCCCGCCTCACCGCGGTCGGGATGGATGAGCTTGGCGGTGTCCTCCTCGAGGTGAGCCCGGGTGATGGCGACCGTGAACGGCCCATCGGACGTCTCGAACGCCAGGCGGCCGAGCGACGCGAGCGGCAGGTCGTACTGGCTGATCTGGTAGCCCTTGGGCAGGTCCGGGTAGAAGTAGTTCTTGCGATCCCAGCGGGTCGCGGCCGGCACGGTCGCCTCGATCGCCAGGCCCGTCGCGAGCACGTGCTCGACGGCGCGCCGGTTGATGACCGGCAGGGCGCCCGGCAGGCCGAGGCAGACCGGGCACACGTGGCTGTTGGGCGGCGCGCCGTCGTAGGCCGTCGAGCAGCCGCAGAACATCTTCGAGGCGGTCTTGAGCTGGCAGTGGACCTCGATCCCGATGACGGCCTCGTAGCGCTCCGAGGCGTCGGCCGGGGCAGGCGCGATCTCGACCATGGAGCAAGTGTCGCATAGGTCCCGGCCACGGCGGGAGCGACGGGATCCCGGGGTTGCGAAGGCCGTCCTGCCGGGTTGCGTGCCGTCTCCGCGGCCGCCGCGCCAGGTCCCGACCACAACGTGGATGGCGCCGATCGGACGTGAGAGCGCTCTCTTGACAGGCCCTGCTACAGTGCATGTGGAACGTGAGAGCGCTCTCACAGAGGGAGAAGGTTCGGTGCCAAATGCCCCAGCCCGCGACCGCCGCAACGGCACGACGCTCGAGGAGGTCGCCTCACGTGCCGGCGTCTCCCGCGCAACCGTCTCGCGGGTGGTCAACGGCTCGACGCGCGTCTCCCCCGACATCCGACGCGTGGTCGAAGCGGCGATCACGGAGCTGGGCTACGTCCCCAATCGCGCCGCGCGAAGCCTGGTCACCGGTCGCACCGGTTCGATCGCCGTCGTCATCACCGAGCCCACGGGTCGCCTCTTCAACGACCCGTTCTTCCCGAGGCTGCTGCGCGGCATCAGCGGTGCCCTCAGCGCGCGCGATCTGCAGCTCGTGCTGTTGATGCCTGCATCTCCGTCCGACGAGCATCGGACCGGTGACTACCTCGCGGCTGGGCACGTGGACGGCGTCCTCCTCGTCAGCCTGCATGGCGACGACCCCCTGCCGAATCGCATCGCGTCCGCCGGCATCCCGATGGTCGTCGGTGGGCGGCCGCTCAAGACCGCACAGGCAAGTCTCGTCGACGTCGACAACCGCGGTGGCGCGCGTTCGGCCGTGGAGCACCTCCTCCTTCACGGCCGACGCGTCATCGCCACGATCGCGGGACCCGTCGACATGGCCCCCGGCATCGACCGCCTGGCGGGCTATCGCGATGCCCTCGAAGCGGCCGGGATGAAGCGCGACGAGTCCCTCGAGGCCTTCGGCGACTTCACGCAGGACGCCGGCATCGCGACCATGAAACGGCTCCTCGCCGCTCGACCGGATATCGATGCGGTCTTCGCCGCGTCCGACCTGATGGCCGCGGGCGCGATCACGGTCCTCGATGCCGCCGGACGGCGGGTCCCCGAGGACGTCGCGGTCGTCGGGTACGACGACTCGGCGATCGCGGTGACCCTGCGCCCACCACTCACCAGTGTTCGCCAACCGATCGAGGAGATGGGTCACGAGATGGCCCGACTGCTCATCGACATCGTCGAAGGCGGCGATCCCGTGCCACGGCGCGTGATCCTCGCCACGAACCTCGTTCCGCGCGCGTCGAGCGCCGGGAGGCCCATGCCCTGAGCCGGCCGGCGACCGGCGACACCGACCGAGCTGGTCGGCCCACCCATCTGACCTCATATCGAGGTAGAGATCGATCTAGATCTCGTAGCGGAGGAGTCAATCGACATGAACCGGTCACGTTCGAGCCCGCGCATGCTCATCGCGATCGCGGGGACCGTCGCCATCCTGGCGTCGGCCTGCGGCAGCACGACCACATCGACCAGTCCAAGTTCGGCCGCAGCACCCTCAGCGGCCGCCACTCCCGCCCCGGCGGCAACGCCGGCCTCGACACCGATCGTGACGGCCCCGCCGGTCATCACCGGCCCGGGTCCCAACGGCGGCGTCGTCGTCCGCTGGTTCATCGGCCTCGGCGCCGGCACGCAGCCCGCGCAGATCGGCCCGGAGCAGGCGTTCATCACCGCGTACAACGCGTCGCAGAAGGACGTCTACATCCAGTACGAGATCGTCGACAACACGCAGGCAGCGACGATCCTCAAGACGGAGATCGCGGCCGGGAACGCGCCGGACATCATCGGTCCGGTCGGCGTCGAGGGCCTCAACCTGTTCGCCGATCAGCTGCTTGACCTCAAGCCCCAGATCGCCTCGACCGGCTACCAGTCCACGGGTGTCGACCAGTCCCTGATCGACTTCTTCAACTCGCTCGGCCAGAACGGTGCGACCGTCGGACTGCCGTTCGCCGTCTACCCGTCCTTCATCTTCTACAACCAGGATCTCTTCAAGGAGGCCGGACTCCCACTGCCCCCGACGAAGGTCGGCGATCTGTACGACGGCAAGCCCTGGGACCTGGACGCGCTGCGCACCCTGGCGATGAAGCTCACCGTCGACAAGAACGGCAAGGACGCGACCAGCCCGGACTTCGACCCGGCCAACATCGAGCAGTGGGGCTTCGAGTCCCAGTACATGGACAACTACAACGCCCGCGCCGAGACGGCGTTCTTCGGGGCCGGCGGCCTTCTTGATGCCGACGGCAAGACGGCTGTGGTGCCCGACCAGATCAAGCAGGGCGTGAAGTGGTACAACGACGGCGTCTGGAAGGACCATTTCATCCCGACGGCCGCACAGGTCTCGAGTGATCTCCTGAGCGGTGGAAGCGAGTTCGCTTCGGGCAACATCGCGATCAACGAGGGTCACACGTGGTTCACGTGCTGCGTCACCCCGCCCGCGCCCAAGAAGCCCTTCAAGTTCGGGTTCGCCGTGCAGCCGACAGTCAACGGCAAGATCACGTCACCGCTGCACGCCGACACCTTCAGCGTCCTCAAGAGCACCAAGGTCGCCGACGCAGCGTTCAAGGCACTCACCGCAATGGTGGCGTCGCCCGAGCTGCTGACGGCGTACGGAGCGATGCCCGCCGACGCGACCAAGCAGCAGGCGTGGTTCGACTCCATCGATGCCAACTTCCCCGGCATGAAGCTCAACTGGGACGTCGCGAAGGCGATGCTCGCCTACCCGGACATCCCCAACCATCAGTCGTTCGTGCCCGACTACGCGTCGGTCCGCAGCGCCATGCAGGCCTTCGGCAACGCGTATCGGACCACAGAAGGCCTGGATATGGACGCTGAGCTCACCAAGCTCCAGGCGACGCTCCAGGGCATCTTCGACGCCGCTACCCCGTAGCGTCGTTCGTCGACCACATCGCACGGCCCCCTCGGACTTACCGGCTCGAGGGGGCCGACCAACAAGATGGACCCCAAGGTTGGGATGAGATGGCCGACACGATCGTCGAAGTCCCCTCGCTGACCAAGCCGAGCAGCCCCCCGCGCCTGAGGATGACGCCATCCCGCCGCGAGGCGGTCTGGGGCCTGGTCTTCGTCTCCCCGTGGATCTTCGGCTTCCTGGTCTTCACGGTCGGACCGCTGATCGCGTCGCTGATCCTCTCCTTCACGGACTTCAATTTGGTCCGGCCCGAGGCCACCCAGTTCATCGGTCTCGACAACTACGCCCGCATGGCGTCCGATCCCCTCGTCATCTCAGGACTGCTGATCACGGTCAAGTTCGCCCTCATCGCGATCCCGACCACGATGATCGCCAGCCTGGGGGTCGCTGTCCTCGTGAACAGCCCGCGGCTCCTCGGGCGGAGCGGCTTTCGGACGCTCTTCTACATGCCGATCCAGATCCCGTTGGTGGCCAGCACCCTGGTGTGGGTTGGATTCCTCAATGCCGAGACCGGCTGGCTCAACGGCCTGCTCGGGCTGGTCGGCATCCAGGGTCCGGACTGGACCAACGACACGACCTGGATCTATCCGGCCCTGACGCTCATCGGACTGTGGGGCATCGGGAATTTCATGCTGATCAACATCGCCGGGCTGCAGTCCGTGCCGACCGAGTTGTACGAAGCGGCGCGGATGGACGGCGCCGGCGCGTGGAGCCTCTTCCGCCGGATCACGATCCCGCTGATGTCCCCGATCCTGCTCTACAACCTGGTGATCTCGCTGATCGTGACGTTCCAGTACTTCACCCAGGCCTACGTCCTCACCAACGGTCGCGGGGACCCGAACAACGCCACGCTCTTCATCAACCTCGTCCTCTTCCGCGAGGCATTCGTCAACAACCACATGGGCTATGCCTCCGCGATCGGCTGGCTCCTCTTCGTCATCGTGCTGGCCCTGACCCTGGTGCTGTTCGCCTTCAGCCGCAGGCGCGTCTACTACGCGTCGGGTGAGGCATGAGCACGACCGTCGAATCGCGACTCCCCGCGATCACCGATCGCGGCCCGCTGGCTCGGGGCCACCGCCGTTTCCTGGCGCGGGCATCGATCACGTTGGTCGCGCTCATGATCCTGAGCCTCTTCCTGCTGCCGCTGCTGGCGATGGTGACTGCGTCCCTCCAGGAGGCGAGCCAGCGAACGACGCCCGGGGCCCCGATCTATCCGGCGAGTCCCTCGACCGGCATCTATCAGGGTGAGGAGTTCGACATCTATGCCGTCCCCATCGACGGCGTCACCAGAAACCTGATGCTGATCGAGAAGGGACGGAACGAGAGCACGTTCATCGACCCGGCGGACCCGACCCAGACGCCGATCGTCTGGCAGGGCTCCTGGCGAACGCTCGAGCAGGCATGGGTCTTCGACCTGCACTTCGGGAACTTCGCCCAGGTCTGGTCGGACCTCAACTTCCCGAGACTGCTCTTCAACACGGCCGCCGTGGCCGTCCTGAGCACGATCGGGGCCGTGCTGTCGGCCGCGCTTGTGGCGTATGGGTTCGCTCGGTTCCGCTTTCCGGGCAAGAACATCCTGTTCGTGATCCTCATCGCCACGATCATCCTGCCTTTCCAGGTCACTCTCATCCCGACGTACGCTGCGTTCACGAAGCTGGGTTGGAACGGGACATGGCTCCCATTGATCGTTCCGCACTTCTTCGCGAACGCCTTCAACGTCTTCCTGCTGCGTCAGTACTTCCTGTCGATCCCGCGCGATCTGGACGAGGCCGCGACCATCGACGGGGCGGGGCCATTCCGGATCTTCCGGTCCGTGATCGTGCCCTTGTCCATCCCCGCGATCACGGCGGTCGCGCTGTTCCACTTCTTCTTCTCGTGGAACGACTTCTTCCTGCCGCTGCTGTACCTGTCCGGCAAGCCCGATCTCCAGACCCTGCCGATCGCCATCCAGCAGTACAACGCGCTGTTCGTATCGCAGCCGACACTCATCCAGGCATCGGCGCTGATGACGATGGCGGTACCGGTCGTCGTGTTCTTCCTTGCCCAACGCGCCTTCATGCGCGGCGTCGTCGTCACGGGGGTCGACAAGTAGGCTCGTGCGGTACGGCTCCTTCGACGATGACCGGCGTGAATACGTCATCACTCGACCCGACACTCCCCTCCCCTGGATCAACTACCTGGGCAGCGAGGAGTACTTCGGGATCATCTCGAACACCGCGGGCGGGTACTCGTTCTATCGGGACGCGCGGCTCCGGCGACTGACGCGCTACCGCTACAACAACGCACCGCTCGATCTCGGCGGACGGTACCTGTACCTCCGTGACGACGACGATGGCGCCTACTGGAGCCCCAGCTGGCAGCCGACCCAGGGCGAGCTCGACACGTATGAGTGCCGCCATGGGATGGGCTACACGACCATCGCATCGAGCCGCGCCGGGATCCGGGTGGAGACCCGCTACTTCGTGCCGCTCGGCGAGACGCTCGAGGTGTGGCGGACGCGCGTGACGAACGAGCGGGCAACGCGGGCCCGCCTGTCGCTGTTCGGGACAGTCGAGTTCTGCCTCTGGGACGCCCAGGACGATGCGACGAACTTCCAGCGCAACTACTCGATCGGCGAGGTCGAGGTCGAGGACGGCGTCATCTACCACAAGACCGAGTACCGCGAACGGCGCGACCACTTCGCCTACTTCGCCTGCTCCGAGCGGTCGGCGGGCTTCGACACATCGCGCGACGCGTTCCTCGGCCCGTACCGCGGCTGGGACCGCCCCCTCGCCGTCGAGCGCGGGTCGACGTCTGGTTCGATCGCCCACGGCTGGCAGCCGATCGGCGCCCACCAGGTCCGGCTCGAGCTCGCGCCCGGCGAGACACAGGAGGTCACGTTCGTGCTCGGCTACGCCGAGAACCCCAGGGATGCCAAGTTCGACCCGCCCGGGTCGGGGACGATCGACAAGCGGGCCGTTCGCCCGGTCATCGCGCGCCATCTCGATCCGGCCGAGATCGAGGCGGCGTTCGTGGCCCTGCGCGGCCGTTGGGACGCCTGGCTCGGGTCGTTCCAGGTCACGACGGACAACGACCACCTCGACCGGATGGTCAACGTCTGGAACGCCTACCAGTGCATGGTCACCTTCAACCTGTCGCGCTCCGCCTCCCTCTACGAGTCGGGGATCGGGCGCGGGATGGGCTTCCGCGACTCGAACCAGGACCTGCTCGGGTTCGTCCACATGGTCCCCGAGCGGGCGCGCGAGCGGATCCTCGACATCGCGGCGACCCAGCTCCCCACCGGCGGCGCGTACCACCAGTACCAGCCGCTGACCAAGCGGGGCAACGACGCGGTGGGGTCGGGGTTCAACGACGATCCGGCCTGGCTCGTGCTGGGCGTCGCGGCCTACCTCAAGGAGACCGGGGATCTCGCGATCCTCGACGAGCCGGTCCCGTACGACAACGCCCCAGGCACCGATCGGCCGCTGGAGGATCACCTCCGGCGGTCGATCGACTACACCCTGGAGCGCCTTGGGCCACACGGCCTGCCGCTCATCGGACGAGCGGACTGGAACGACTGCCTCAACCTCAACTGCTTCTCGGACACGCCCGGCGAGTCCTTCCAGATTACCCAGAACCGTGAGGGTGGCGTGGCCGAGTCGGTGTTCATCGCCGGCCTGTTCGTCGGGGCCGCCAACGAGTTGGCGGCGATCGCCGAGCATCGCGGGGACCCATCTGAAGCTGATCGCCTGCGGGCGGCCGCAGCGGCCATGACCGAGGCCATCGACGCGCACGGCTGGGATGGCGAATGGTTCCGGCGGGCATACGACTTCTTCGGGGAGCCGATCGGCTCGGTGGCCAACGCCGAGGGCCAGATCTTCGTCGAGCCCCAGGGCATCTGCATCATGGCCGGGATCGGGCTCGACGACGGTCGGGCGACCCGGGCGCTGGCCGCGGTCCGCGAGCGGCTCGCGACGCCCCACGGGATCGTGCTCCAGCAGCCTGCGTTCTCGGACTACCAGCTGCGGCTAGGCGAGATCTCCTCGTACCCGCCCGGCTACAAGGAGAACGGCGGGATCTTCTGCCACACCAACCCATGGCTGATGATCGCCGAGGCCATGGCCGGCAACGCCGATGGCGCGCTCGACTACTACCTGCGGATCAACCCCTCGGCCCGCGAGGCGATCTCCGAGATCCACCGGTGCGAGCCGTACGTCTACGCCCAGATCATCGCCGGGCCCGACGCGGCGACCTACGGCGAGGCGAAGAACTCGTGGTTGACCGGCACAGCCGCCTGGAACTACGTCGCGGCGACGCAATGGATCGTCGGCATCCGGCCCGAGCTCGATGGGCTGCGCATCGACCCGCACCTGCCGGCGGACTGGGGCGACATCCACGTGACGCGCCGCTTCCGTGGCGCGACATATCGCATCGTCATCCACCGCGCGACGTCGACCGACGCCGGTCCGCTGGCCGTGCGGCGGCTGGTCGTCGACGGCCGAGCGATCGACGGCAGTCTCGCGCCGCTTCCGTCGGGCCCGGGTGTCGAGATCGCGGTCGAGGCCTTCCTCGGGACTCCCGTCGACGTGCCCACGTGAGCTCGAGCGATCTCGCCACGGGCACGAACGACGAGAGCGGCACCGACTATCACGGCTACGCGACCCGACGGCTGGCCAACGAGTTCCTGTGGGTCGAGGCGCTCGCGACGGCCGGCCCGCGGATCATCCGGCTCGGGCTGGCCGGGTCGGCCCGGAACCTGCTCGCCGAGACGCCGGGCGAGGGGTGGGAGACGCCCCACGGCCGCTACGAACTGTTCGGCGGCCACCGCCTGTGGTTCGCGCCGGAAGACCCCGACCGCGTTGCCGTGCCGGACGGTCGTGGTCTCGTGGTCGAGACGGAGCCCGACGGGATGCGGCTCACCGGCCTGGCCGAGCTTCCGACGGGGCTCGTCCGATCGATGACCCTCCGCCTGCCGCCGGGCCGGGCCGAGCTCGAGGTGTGTCATCAGCTGCACAACATCGCCGACCGGCCGGTCGACCTCGCCCCGTGGTCGATCACGCAGCTCCCGCTCGGCGGCACGGTCCTCCTCCCCCAGCGCCCGGCGACACCGGGGCACCACACGCGACCGAACCGGACCCTCGTCCTGTGGCCGTACAGCGACTGGGAGGATCCCCGCTTCCAGCCGCGCGACGGTCTGCTGACGCTCGACGCGCAGGCCGGACGGGATCTTAAGCTCGGATACTTCAACGACGCCGGCTGGGTCGGCTACGTCCGCGACGGGGCCGTGCTCATCCGCCGGTTCCAGCCACTGCCCGGCCAGCCACACCCCGACCTCGGGTGCAACGTCGAGACGTACATCGGCAGCCGCTTCGTCGAGCTCGAGCTGCTCGGCCCGCTGACCGAGCTCGCACCCGGCGCGACGATCCAGCTCACCGAGCGCTGGCAGGTCCTGGCGGCGGAGCCGATCGCGAGCCTGGCGGACCTGCGCGCCCTTGCCGAGCGGATCGGCCGCGACGAGCCGACGCCGGGCGCCTCGTGACACGACCGAACGACCCAGCTCCCCGGATCCCGTCGGTCGCCTGGCGCTGGCCGATGGGGCAGGCGTGTCCAGACGTCAGCCATCCGCACGTATCGGTCCCGATGATCGATGACGGAGCGTCTGCCGGCGTCCCGATCGGTGGCCTCGGGACCGGCAGCATCGGGCGCACGCATCGGGGCGACGCCGCACGCTGGCACCTCGAAGTCGGCAGGCACGCATTCGCGCCCGTCGCCGCCGACGGCTTCGCGATCTTCGTGGGGACACCCGGCGGCGAGGGCCAGGCTACGGTCCTCTCGACGCTTCGCCCGTCGGTCCTGCCGGCCTGGGGCTGGACCCTGCCCGAGGGCGCCGGCACGTACCACGCCCTCTTCCCGCGCGCGTGGCACGCCTTCGAGCCCGACGTCCTCGGGGTCCGCCTCGTCGGCGAGCAGCTGAGCCCGGTCATCGCCGGCGACCTCGAGTCGAGTGCGCTGCCTGTCGGCGCCTTCGAATGGTGGGTGGAGAACCCGGGCCCCGAGCCAGTGACCGTCGGGGTCATGCTGACCTGGCAGGATCCGGCGGCCGACCCCAGCGGGCCGGCGCATCCCGGCGCGTGGCACGAGAGCATCGGGTCCGCGCGCGCCGGCGGGGCGGTCCTGCACGCCGCGCCAGCGGCCGAGACGGGCCTGCGCGGGACGTTCGCCCTGGTGGCCTCCGCCGCACCCGGCGTGATCGTCACCGTCCGCTCGCGGTTCGACGCGTTGGCGGACACCGAGCTATGGGCCGACTTCGCCGCCGACGGCCGGCTCGACTCGGACGACGACCGCCGGCCGAGCGGAGCCGGCGAGGCGATCGGGGCCGCCGTCGCGGCGACCGTCGAGCTGGCTCCCGACGAACGACGTTCGCTGCGCTTCGCCCTCGCCTGGGACCTGCCGGTCGTCGAGTTCGGGGCCGGTCGCCAGTGGTGGAAGCGCTATACGCGCAGCTGGGGCCGGACGGGCACACGCGCCTTCGACCTCGCGGTGCACGCTCTCGAGCGGATGCCAGCGTGGCGCGCGGCCATCGAAGCGTGGCAGGGCCCTGTCCTCGACGCCGGCGACCGCCCGGACTGGTACAAGGCTGCCCTCTTCAACGAGCTCTACTACCTCGTCGACGGCGGCACGTTCTGGGAGGCCGGCGAGGTGGGTGGTGTCGAGCCCGAGCCCGACGATCCCGGGCGCTTCGCGCTCCTCGAGTGCCTGGACCCCGACTACCGCTACTACGACACCGTCGACGTGGACTTCTATGCGTCATTCGCCGTCCAGCGGCTGTTCCCCGAGCTCGAGGCGCGCGGCATCCGCGACCTGCTCGCGGCGGTGCCCGTCGACGACCCCGAGATCGTCACGATCATCGCCTCTGGCCTCCAGGCCGCGCGCAAGGTGGGCGGGACCGTGCCCCACGATCTGGGCGGACCCGACGACGACCCGTTCTACCGTCCGAACCGCTACCGCTACCAGGAGGTCAGTGCGTGGCGGGACCTCGGGCCCAAGTTCGTCCTCCAGCTCTGGCGCGATGCCGTCGCAGATCCACGCAGCGACGCCTTGATCCGCGATGCCTGGCCCACCGTCGATGACGTGCTGACGCGGCTCTCCGAGCGCGATCTCGACGGTGACGGGCTGCCCGAGCACGACGGCGCCGACCAGACATACGACACCTGGCCGATGCACGGCCCCTCGGCCTACGGCGGCTCACTCTGGCTGGCCGCGGTGGCGGCCGCCGCCGCGATGGCGCGTCGGCTCGAGCTGACCGACGACGCGCGACGCTGGGACGGCTGGCTCGAGCGCGGCCGGGCCGCCTTTGACACCCGGCTCTGGCGGGGCGACCACTACGCCTACGACGACGGCGGCGGTCCGAGCTCGGACAGCGTCATGGCCGACCAGCTCGCCGGACAGTGGTATGCGGACGTGACCGGCCTGGGCGACCTGGTCCCGAAGGACCGGGTCGCGGCCGCGCTGCGCACGATCCATCGGCTCAATGTGCGCGGGTTCGCCGACGGGTCGATGGGCGCCGTCAACGGCATGCATCCGGACGGGACGATCGACACCTCGAGCGAGCAGTCGAAGGAGGTCTGGGTGGGGACGACCTATGCCCTGGCCGCGTTCATGCTCGGGCGCGGCCAGACCGACGAGGGATGGGACACGGCCCGCGGCGCCGCCGCGGTGACCTACGGGCGCGGGCTGTGGTTCCGCACGCCGGAGGCCTACGACCGCCAGGGCAACTACCGGGCGAGCCTCTACCTGCGGCCGCTTGCGATCTGGGCGATCGAGGAGGCGCTCGAACGCCGCCGGCTCCTGCGCGACTGACGCCGGCCGCTAGGCTCGGACGCTCTCCACGTACCGCCCGATCCGGCGGAGCGCCTCCTCCAGACGCTCGTAGGAGGTCGCGTAGCACATCCGGACGTGGCCGGCGCCGGACGGGCCGAAGGCACTCCCCGGGACGACCGCGACGTGCTCCTCCGTCAGCAGGCCCTGCGCGAAGTCCTCGTCGGACAGCCCCGTGGAGGCGATCCTCGGGAAGGCGTAGAACGCCCCGAGCGGCTCGAAGGTCTCGAGGCCGATCGCGTTCAGCCCATCGACGATGAGCCGGCGGCGGCGGTCGTATTCGGCCCGCATCCGCTCGACCTCGGGCTCGCCCTCGACCAGCGCGACCAGGGCCGCGTCCTGGGCGATCGTCGAGGCCGACATGATCCCGTACTGGTGGATCTTGACGATCCCCTCGAGCATCGCCGCCGGGGCCGCGAGGTACCCGACCCGCCAGCCGGTCATCGCGTACGCCTTCGAGAAGCCGCCCATCAGGATCGTCCGCTCGCGCATGCCCGGCAGGGCGCTCATCGCGCGATGCGTGTAGCCCCCATACGCGAGGCGGTCGTAGATCTCGTCGCTGTAGACGAGCAGGTCGTGGCGGACGGCGATCGCGGCCAGCTCGTCCTGGATCTCGACCGGCAGCACGGCGCCGGTCGGGTTGCATGGATAGCCGAGGAACAGCGCCTTCGTCCGTGGCGTGATCGCGGCCTCGACGGCGGCCGGGTCGAGCGCGAAGTCATCCTCGAAGCGGGTCGCGACGTGCCGGACGGTCCCGCCGGCGAAGACGATCGCGGGCACGTACGCGACGTACGAGGGCTCGTGGAGGATGACCTCGTCGCCCGGGTCGCAGGTCGCGCGCAGGGCCAGGTCCACGGCTTCCGACGCGCCGACCGTGACGAGCAGCTCGGTCAGCGGGTCGTAGCGGACGCCGTAGCGGCGTTCGAGGTGATCGGAGAGCGCGCGGCGCAGCTCGAGGGTCCCGTAGTTCGACGTGTAGTGCGTGCGTCCCTCGCGGAGCGACTCGACGCCGGCTTCCACGATCGCGCGGGGCGTGTCGAAGTCCGGCTCGCCCACCCCGAGGCTGATGACGTCGTCCATCGTCGCGGCGATGTCGAAGAACCGCCGGATGCCCGACGGCGGCACGCCCTGGACACGCTGCGCCAGGGCGCGGTCGGCGAGGGGCGCCTTGATCGTGTCGGTCACCCGACAAGCCTACCGCGTCACCCCGTCAGGGATCGACGCGGCGAGCGCCCCTCGCGATCGGATCCCGGTCAGCCGACGGTCGTCGGCACGAGCTCCGGGATCTCGGGCGTCAGGTGATGCCCGTTCGCCGGGGTCGCCGGGGTCGCCGGGGAAGGCTTGACGATCGGAGTCGTGACCGCCGCCGGTGTCGCCTTCGGCTTCAGCTCGCCGCGGGCCAGGCGCTCGGCGCGCGCCTTGATCCCGACCATCTGCTTCTGGAGCATCACGAAGACGCCGAAGCCGACGACCGGCATCACGACCCGGGACGCCACGCCCGACTCGCCAAACCAGACGCGGAACCGTTCGACCAGGCGGGACCGCCCGTCGGCGAGCGGCTCGATGACGAACGACCAGCTCGCTGAGAACTGCTGCGGGGTGGCCCCGAGGACGGCACTGGATGCCGCGAGGCCGGCCGGCGTGGAGTCCGCCGGCGCACCGACCGCTTCGGCGCGCTCGACCGCGACCCGCTTCGCCCAGGCATCCGCCTGCGAGGCGACGAGCTCCGTATCAGAGCGCAGGACGATCGCGTGCCCCGGATCGATCTCCTCGACCAGGAAGCCGCCGCCGGGGTGGGTCGGCACGATGTCGCCCACCGCGAGGGTCTGCCACGCGTCGACGATGCCGTCCGCGCTGGACCCGCGCTGGTCCAGGCGGTCGTAGCTGTACCAGCCGGCCTTGCCGAAGCCCATCTGCATGAGCCACGGCCACACGCGGTCGGGCGGCGCGTCGATGGTGATCCCGCGCGTCTCGATCGCGACCGGATCCGGGACCACCTGGTCCCCCGGCAGGGTCCGGCTGGCCTCGTCCGGGTCGATGCCCCAGGTCCGGCGCCAGCGGTTCAGCGACGAGATGGTGACCCCTGCCGTGGTGCCGGCGATCACGCCGGCCAGTACGAGACGCATGCGCATACGTCACCTCCATCGAGATGGTGCGGGGGAAGAGCCTGTCGCCGACAGGGCCGCCCGGCTCGATGTGGAAGTGCCGTTCGACCTTTGGCGGTCAATCCCCCGCGAGTGCGGCCGCACGCTCTGCGGGCGTCGGCGTCGAGGGGTCGTCGAGGGCCGCGAGGTCGGCCGGCTCGAGCGCGCGCCAGTCGGCGGTCGCGGTGATCGCCTCGAAGCCGCGGGCCAGGCCGAACAGCGCCGGCTCGGTCCACGGCGCGCCGATCAGCTGGAGGCCGACCGGCAGCCCGTCCGACAGCCCGGCCGGGATGCTGACGCCGGGGAGTCCGGCCATGTTGACCGGCAGCGTGCACGCGTCCGAGAGGTACATCGAGACCGGGTCGGCCAGGCGCGCGCCCATCGGGAACGCGACGGTCGGCGATGTCGGCGCGACCAGCGCATCGAAGACCCTGCGCCCAGAGCGCATCGAAGTCGCCCTTGATGAGAGTCCGGACCTTCTGGGCCTTGAGGTAGTACGCGTCGTAGTAGCCCGCCGACAGCGCGTACGTGCCGAGCATGATCCGGCGCTTGACCTCCGCGCCGAAGCCCCGACCGCGTGTCGCGAGGTAGATCCCGAGCACGTCGCCGTCCTCGCCCAGGCGGGGGCCATACCGGATCCCGTCGTAGCGCGCGAGGTTCGCCGATGCCTCGGCCGGCGCGACGATGTAGTACGTGGCGAGGCCGTAGTCGGTGTGCGGCAGGCTGACCTCCTCGACGATCGCCCCGGCGTCCTCATATGCGGCAACGGCCTCGCGCACCCGCGCCTCGACGCCCGGCTCCATGCCGGCCACGAAGTACTCCTTCGGCAGCCCCAGGCGCTTGCCGCGCAACGACGTGGCCGCCTCGTCATCGCTGTGGGCGAGGGTCAGCAGCGCAGCGGAGACGGGCTCGGGCGAGGACGTCGAATCGCGTGCGTCGCGGCCGGCCACCGCGTGGAGCAGGATCGCGGCGTCGCGGGCATCGCGGGCGAACGGCCCGATCTGGTCGAGCGAGCTCGCGAAGGCGACGATCCCGTACCTGCTGACGCGGCCATAGGTGGGCTTCATCCCGACGATGCCGCACAGCGCGGCGGGCTGGCGGATCGAGCCGCCCGTGTCGGTCCCGATGCCGATCGGCGCATGGAACGCGGCGACCGCCGCGGCCGTGCCACCGCTGCTGCCGCCGGGCACCCGGTCGAGCGCCCACGGATTGGCGGTCGGGCCGTACGCGGAATGCTCGGTCGAGGAGCCCATCGCGAACTCGTCCATGTTCGTCTTGCCGAGGATGACCGCCCCTGCGTCGCGCAGGCGCTCGGTGATGTGCGCGTCATACGGGGCGAGGTAGCCATCGAGGATCTTCGAGCCCGCCGTGCACTGGCCGCCCTTCACGGAGACCAGGTCCTTGAGCGCGATCGGGATCCCGAGCAGCGGGTGCAGGGCGTCGAGCGCGTCCGGTCCGTCCGCGCGTGCGGTCGCGAGCCGTGCGTCGGCGGCGTCCGCCTCGGCGAGGGCCCGCTCACGGTCGATCGTGAGCCACGCGTGCAGGCGCTCGTCCTGGCGCTCGGCGAGGTCGAGGTGGGCAAGCGTCAGCTCGCGCGACGACAGCTCGCCGACCCGCAGCCGGGCGGCCATGTGGTGGGCGTGGAGCCGCGTCAGCTCTGTGGACATGGTCGGTCGGGGCCCGTCAGTCGCCGCCGAGGATCGCCGGGACCACGAGGAAGTCGCCGTCGCGCGTTGGCGCATTCGAGAGCGCGGCCTCCACGCTCAGTGACCCCGTGACGATGTCGTCGCGCAGGATGTTCTCGAGCTCGATCGTCTGGGCCGTCGGCGCGATGTGGTCGGTGGGCACGGTGGCGAGGATCGCGTACTGATCGAGGATGTGGTTGAGCTGGCCCTCGAGGCGGGCGAGCTCGTCGTCGGTCAACCCGAGACGCGCCAGGTGGGCGACGTGTTCGACGTCGGCTCGGGACAGGGTGGCCATGGCCCGATGATAGCGGCGATACATGACTGATGGACCGGTCGGCCGAACCGATGGTGGGATGGCCCCGGACCATCGGCGTGGGTCATCCTTCGCTCGTGGCCCGCCCTCCCGAGACTCTGACCCTTGCCTGTCTCCAGTGCGGGACGCCAGCCGCCCGCCCTGACGCGACATTCTGTCGGCGGTGCGGACTGACGTACGGGGAGCCGCCGTCCGCCTTCGTCGAGCTGCCGAGCTGCCCGATCTGCTACACGACCGTCGATGACGACGGACGCCTCGAGAGCCTCGACCACCCGGGCCTGCGCGTCGACCTCGTCCGCCATCAGGCCGAGCACGACCGTCACCCCGTGGGCGACGATGAGTGGCTCGAGTCCCTCCGGGAAGGCGACCGGCTGCGGGTCGATCGCTGGTCGGCCCCGTTCGACGTCGTCCGCCATTACCTCGTCACCGGTCAGGTCGAAGGCGGCCGCCAGCGCCAGATGGAGCACGACGCCCTCGTCACGGCGATGACCCAGCTCCGTCGCTTCGGTCCCGACGCCGACATCTTCGGCGATCAGCCCGAGTGGGCGGCCGCGCGGATCGCCGTCAGCAAGCTGCTGGAGCGCTACTCCGCGGGTCGCCGCTAGGCGCGATCCGCCCGGACGGCCGCGAGCGCGGCCCGGGCCTGGGCGAGGTGCACGCGGTCGTGGCCGCCGAGCATCCGGAACATCAGATCGAGGCTCTCCGACCCGCGCTCGTTGTGGACCCCGACCCGAGCGCGGTCGACGGGCGTGGTCCGGCCCCACAGCGCGACATTCGCGTGACGAAGCACCTCGAACAGCCCCAGCAGGTCCGCCGGGTCGTCGGCCCCGTGCCGGAGGCGCTCCACCCAGAGCTCCTGGTCGTAGCCGACGATCTGCGGCTCGTCCTGGGCGAGGACGTACCGGTAGCGGCCCGCCATGACCAGTTCGCCGTCGAGCATGTGCCCGAAGCACTCGAGGACGGACCACTCGCCGGGCTCCGGCGGCGTCCGGAGGTCGTCACCGGCCTCGGCAAGGAGCGCCCGGACCAAGGCCGGCGTCGACGCCTGGACCTCCGCCGGGTCGTCGTCGCCCAGCGCCTCGAGGAGCATCGCCTGGTAGGCCGCGGCCGCGCGGACCGGGTCTGGACTGATCACGGGACCTCCTTGCCGGCGAGCAGCCGGCGGAACGCGTCTTCGTCGAGGACCGGGACCCCCAGCTCCTGGGCCCTGGCCAGCTTCGAGCCGGCGCTCTCGCCGGCCACCACATAGTCGGTCTTCTTCGAGACAGAACCTGACGTCTTCCCGCCCGCGACCCGGATCGATTCCTCGGCCTCCTGGCGGCTGAAGCCCTCGAGCGTCCCGGTCACCACCAGGGTCTTGCCGTCGAGTGGCCCTGCCGACGCCTCGGGCGAACGCGGGGCAGGCAGCTCCGGCTCGATCCCGGCCTCGGCGAGGTCGCGCAGGACGTCGCCGCCGGGGCCGTGCGGTCCGAAGTACGCTGCGAGGCTCGCCGCCACGGTCGGCCCTACGCCGTAGACCTGCTCGAAGTCCGCGCCGGCACTCCCCTCGAGGGCGGTCGCGGCCCGCGCGAGCCAGGGCTCCGGCCCGTCCGGGACGCGTTCGACCAGCCACTGCGAGAGATCGATCGCGGTCTGCTCGCCGACCTGCGGGATCCCGAGGCCGTTGAGGACGCGGGCCAGCGGCCGCCGGCGCGAGCGACCGATCGCCGCGTGCAGGTTCTCGGCACTCTTGCGGCCGAACCGCTCGAGTGTCTCGAGGTCCTCCACCGACAGCCGGTAGAAGTCGCCACGCCGCTTGACGAGCCCGGTCTGGAGCAGTTGCTCGAGCGCCTTCCAGCCGGCCCCCTCGATGTCCATGCCGCCGCGCCCCACGAAATGGCCGAACTCCTGCGCGACCCGGGCCGGGCACGCGAGGTTCGGGCAGTAGACGCGCACGGCGCCCTCGTCCTGGACGACGCGCGTGTCGCAGACCGGGCACCGCTCGGGCATCCGGAACTCCCGCTCCGCGCCGGTCCGGCGCTCGACGATCGGCCGGACCACCTCGGGGATGACGTCGCCCGCCTTCTGCAGCACCACCCAGTCGCCGATCCGGACGTCCTTGCGCCGGATCTCGTCGAGGTTGTGGAGCGTCGCCCGGGCGACCGTCGAGCCAGCCACCTTGGTCGGCGTCAGGTGGGCGACCGGGGTGAGCGTCCCGGTCCGCCCGACGTACGGGACGATGTCCTCGACGAAGGATTCGACCTGTTCGGGCGGGAACTTGAAGGCGATGGCCCAGCGTGGGGCGCGGCTCACCATCCCGAGCCGCGCCTGCTGGTCGTATCGGTCGACCTTGACCACCACGCCGTCGGTCTCGTACGGCAGCGCGTGGCGCGCCTCCCGCCAGCGTTCGGTGAAGGCGATGACGCCCTCGATGTCGAGGCCGGCGTCGTGCTCGGGGTTCACCGGGAAGCCCAGCGCCTTGAGCCGCTCCAGGGCGGCGGACTGGGTCTCGATCGCGACGCCGTCCTCGACCAGCTGGTAGAACCAGGCCGAGAGCTTGCGGCCGGCGGTGACCGTCGGGTCGATCTGGCGCAGCGAGCCCGCGCCGCTGTTGCGCGGGTTGGCGTAGAGCGGCAGGCCGGCCTCTTCGCGCTCCGCGTTGATCCGGGCGAACTCGGCCTTGGGCATGAAGACCTCGCCGCGCGCGTCAAGCGTGGCGGGCTCGGCCAGGCGTGCCGGCACCACCGAGATCGTGCGCAGGTTGGCGGTGACGTCCTCGCCGGTCGTGCCGTCGCCGCGCGTCGCGCCCTGGAGGAACCGGCCCCGCTCGAAGTGGAGGCTGATGGCCAGGCCGTCGATCTTCAGCTCGGCGACGTAGCGGAGCTCGGGGGCGGGCTCCGGCGCGGCCGGCAGGCCAAGTCCCTTGCGCACGCGCGCGTCGAACGCCCGCAGCTCGTCGTGGCTGAACGCGTTGGCGAGCGACAGCATCGGGCGGGTGTGGCGGACCTCGTCGAACGTGCCGGTGGGTGCGCCACCGACCCGCTGTGTCGGCGATTCGGGCGTGATGAGATCCGGGTGGGCGGTCTCGAGTGCCACGAGCTGGCGGAACAGCTGGTCGTACGCGGCGTCGCTGATCTCGGGTGCGTCCTGGCCGTGGTACAGCTCGTTCGCCCGGTCGATCTGCGCCGCCAGCGAGGCGTGCTGCGCGGCCGCGGTCGCGGTGTCGAGGGCGGCCGCCTCGGCCACCAGGGCCCGATCGACCGGCGGGAGGGCGATCGTCATCGGGCCGGCGGCGCATCGAGGTGCTCGGGTCGGACGTCGGCCGGCGTCGGCGCGCCCAGCAGGGTCAGGGCGATCTCGAACTCGTCGCGCAGGATCGCGAGTGCGCGCTCGACGCCGGCCTGGCCCCCCGCGGCGAGCGCCCAGAACATCGGCCGGCCGACGAGCACGCCACGCGCGCCGAGGGCCAGGGCGATCGCGATGTCGAGCCCGCGGCGCACGCCGCCATCGACCCACAGCTCGACCCGGCCGCCGACGGCCTCGGCGACCTCGCCGAGCACGTCGACGCTCGCGGACACGCGATCGAGCTGTCGTGCGCCGTGGTTGCTCACGACGATCGCGTCGACGCCGTGCTCGACGGCGAGGCGGGCATCCTCGGCGGTCTGGATGCCCTTGACCACGAGCGGCAGGTCGGACCAGGTCCGCATCGTGGCCAGGTCGCGCCAGGTCAGGCTGGTCCGGTCCATCTCGCTGAGTCGCTCGAAGGTGCTCATCGCGTGGTTGCCGTGCGTCGCGGCCTCGCTCACGAAGTTCCCGAGCGGCGGCAGCTGGAACCCGGAGCCCCGATCGCGGTCGCGATAGCCGAGGATCGGCAGGTCCACGGTCAGGACGATCGCGCGGTAGCCGGCCGTCTCGGCCCGCTCCACCAGGGAGCGAGTCGCGCCCGGGTCGGACTGGACGTAGAGCTGGAACCAGAGCGTGCCGTCCGGCGCGGCCGAAGCGACCTCCTCGATCGAACGCGACGACGTGGTCGAGAGCGTGAACGGCACGCCGGCGGCCGCGGCGGCGCGGGCGGTCGCCATCTCGCCGTCGGGATGGGCAAGGCCGTGGACCGCCATCGGGGCGATCGCGACCGGCATGGCCGTCGGGGACCCAAGGAGGGTCGTCGAGGGGTCGAGCCCGGTCACGTCGACGAGGACGCGCGGACGGAGACGTCGTCGTCGCCAGGCGGCCTCGTTCTCGGCGAGGCTGACCTCGTCCCATGCGCCGCCGGCCACGTAGTCGAAGGCGCCCGGCTCCATGACCGCACGCGCCATCGGCTCGAAGTCGGTGAGTCGATGGATCGACCGAAGGTCCGCCGCGACGTCGGTCACCCGACGATCTCGAGGTTTGCGAGGCTCACCAGCATCTGCTTGCGCCCGACGGCCGGGTCCTTGAACGCGACCGTGACCTCCTCGTCGCTCCGGGTCAGCTTGGAGGTCACGACGATGCCGTCGCCCCAGCGGCCGTGGCGGACGCGGTCGCCGTCGCGGAACTGGCGCTCGCCGGGGATGACCGGGCGGGCGGGTCGTGCCGACGCGGCGGAGCGCGTGGCCGCCGCGCTTGCCGCATCTGCGGGCAGGTCGTCGTCCCAGGCACGGACCGGGCGACCGAGGCTGCCCGATGGCGCGCCGGCGGCATAGGCGTCCCGCTTGGCCGCGAGGTCGCGCGACGGACGGAACGGCTCGCCCGCCGCAGGGGCGCCGGGCCGGCCACTGCCCTGTCGGAACGCGGCGCCACCCGTCCCGCCACGGACCGGCGTCCCGAACCGGCTCGTGCGGCGGACGCCGAAGACCAGGTCGAGGTCGAGGTCCCGCTCGTCCGTCGCGCCCAGCTGCGGCCCGACCATCAGCTCGGCCGGGATCTCGAGCAGGAACCGTGATGGCACCGAGGCCTGACCCATCCCCCACGTCGCGCGTCGCCACGCGTGCGAGAGATACAGCCGGCGCTTGGCCCGGGTGATCCCGACATACGCCAGGCGGCGCTCCTCCTCGAGCTCCTTCTCGTCGTCGAGGGCCCGGCTGTGCGGGAAGAGGCCCTCCTCGAGCCCGGCGATGAACACGGCCGGAAACTCGAGGCCCTTGGCCGCGTGGAGCGTGATCAGCGTGACGGCGTCAGCGTCGCCCTCGTAGGAATCCTGGTCCGCGACGAGCGCGGTCTCCTCGAGCAGGCGGTCGAGTGCGTCCTCGGGCGTGAGGTCGTCATACCGCGTGGTGACCGACCGGAGCTCCAGCAGGTTGGCCCACCGTTCCTCGCCGTCCTCCGAGCCATCGGCGAGCATCGCCCGGTAGCCCGATGCCTCCAGGACCTCGTCGAGCAGCTCGGGCAGGGCGAGCATCCCGACCCGCGTCCGCAGGCGCCGCACCAGGACGGCGAACTCGGCGAGGGCGCTCCGCGAACGCGACGCCAGCCCCTCGAGCGAGCCCTGGGCCGCCGCCTCGACGGCGCTCCAGAACGAGCCGTCCGCACGTGCCGCGGCCGCGCGCAGGACCTCGATCGTCTTGTCGCCGATGCCCCGCGGCGGCACGTTGATGACGCGCTCGAAGCTGACGCTGTCCGTGTCGGATCGCAGGATCCGCAGGTACGCGAGCGCGTCCTTGACCTCACGCCGGGCGTAAAACCGGGTCCCTCCGACGAGCTGGTAGCGGATGCCATAGCGGAGGAACGACTCCTCGATCGCCCGGGACTGCGCGTTCATCCGGTACATGACCGCGATGTCGCGGGCCCGGAACCGGGTGTCCGCCTCGTCATCGTCCGCGCGTCGGGTCAGGGCGCTCCCGCGACCGCCGACCAGGCCCTCGACCTGGCGGGCGATCCACTCCGCCTCCTCCTCCTCGTTGTATGCCTCGAAGCGCTGGATCTTCACGCCGCCCGCGTTCTGGGTCCAGAGCTTCTTGTCCTTGCGTGCGCTGTTGCGCGAGACGACCGCATGCGCCGCGTCGAGGATCAGCTGGGTCGAGCGGTAGTTCTGCTCGAGCTTCACGACGGTGGCCTTCGGCCAGTCGCGCTCGAAGTCGAGGATGTTGCGCAGGTCGGCGCCGCGCCACGAGTAGATCGACTGGTCATCGTCACCGACGACCGCGAGGTTGCCGTGCTTGGCCGCCAGGGCGCGGACCCACAGGTACTGTGCGCGGTTCGTGTCCTGGTACTCGTCGACGTGGAGGTAGCGCCACTTGTCCTGGTACTTGGCGAGGACGGCGGGGGCCTCCTCGAACAGCCGGACGCCCTCGAGCAGGAGGTCGTCGAAATCGAGGGCGTTGGCCGTTCGCAGGCGCTCCTGGTAGCGGGTCGCGAGGCGCGCGATCATCCGCTCGCGGTGGTTCGAGGCCTGCTCGACGAGGAAGGTCGGGTCGAGCATCTCGTTCTTGGCCCGGCTGATCGCGCCGAGGACGGCGCTGGGGCGGAATTCGCCGGTGAGCGGCAGGTCCTCCTCCTTGAGGATCTGCTTCATCAGCGCCTGCTGGTCGTCCGTGTCGTAGATCACGAACCGCCGGCCGATGCCGATCGCCTCGCCGTCCTGGCGAAGGACGCGGGCATTCAGCGAGTGGAACGTCCCCGCCTGGACGTCCCGGCCGGGCTCGCCGACGAGCGAGATGATCCGCTCGCGCAGTTCAGCCGCCGCACGGTTGGTGAACGTGACGGCGAGGATCTTCCACGGAGCCACGCCGTGTACGCCGACCAGGTACGCGATCCGGTGCGCAAGGACCCGGGTCTTGCCCGACCCGGCGCCGGCGAGGATGAGCAGCGGACCCTCGGTGGTCGTGACGGCCCGCGCCTGTTCGGGGTTGAGGGCCTTGACGATCTGCTCCGCACGCTCCTTGCGGCGGGCCGCGACGACGGCCGGGTCGGCGGCCGGGACCGGGACCGCGGGATCGTCGCCGGGACCCGGCGCGTCGCGCATCCAGGTCGGTTCGTCGAGCGCGGCCGGGGCCTCGTCGAGGTCGGCGAAGGCCGTCCCGACCGCCTCGGATGCGGTCGCCGCGACATCGTCGAGCGTTGGGTCGCCGGTGCGGCGACGACGGGTGGGGCTCACCGCCCCATTGTAGGTCGGGCGGCTCACCCGGCTCCCGCGCGGGCGGCGCCTAGCCGCCCTTGATCTGGTCCGCCGGAGGTGCCGAGATCGAGACCGGGGCGTCCCAGCGCGAGAAGATGGCGTCGAGCGTGAGGGCGTTTCCGTCGCCGGCCGTGACGACGAACGTGAGGCCGGCCAGGTGGTGCGGGAGATCCTTCTCGACCCGCATGGTGACGGCGAGGCTCGCCCCGCTGATGTCCACCGGCAGGCCCGGGACGGTGCCGCCCAGGCCGAGCGCGACCAGTTCGTCGGCGGTGAGCTCCGCCTTGACCGTGTAGCACTGGGTCGAGCCGCACGCGACGTCGTCGCCCTTCACCGGGTCCACGCCCGGCTGCAGGAGGAAGTCGCCGAGGGCGTCGATGAGTCCGCCGGTGTTCGACGGATCGACCGGCAGCGACTGGCCGAGGTTCACCACCTCGTACTGCGGGCCCCCGAGCGAGGTCTTGAGGTAGACCTTGCCGTCGACGGCGATCAGCTCGCCGGTGACGTTGAACAGGGCAGGCGCGGTGAAGGTGACCTTGGCGGCCCCACCGGCGATGTCGAGGTCGGCTGCGGCGGTCGTGCCGTCGAGCTTGATCGGCGTCGCAGCGCCGCCGGCGCCGGGCAGCGCGATCGTCATCGAGCCGTCCAGCGTGGCATCGAGGTGGACGCTCTTGGCCGACTGGGTCGAGGTGAGCGCGGCGGTGACGATCTCGGTCGGGTCGGTCAGGGCCGGGGCAGATGAGCCGCCGCCGCACGCGGCGACGAGCACGGCGATGGCGACCACGAGTGTCGGGGCGAACGGGATTCGGCGAGTCATGGGGCTCCTTGGGTACGTCGGGCGTCCCGTGGACGACCGACAACAGGGTCGCCGTGACGGCCGGGACCTGTCAAACGGTCGGCACTCGCCGCCGGGAAGCGAAAGGCCCCGGCGGTGCCGGGGCCTTCGAGCGTGTACGCGGGAGGACGGACCTAGAAGTCCATCCCGCCGCCACCGCCGTGGTCGTGGCCCGCTCCGGCGCCGGCCTTCTCCTTCTCGGGCAGGTCCGAGATGAGGGTCTCGGTCGTGAGGACCATGGCCGCGATCGATGCGGCGTTCTGGAGCGCCGAGCGCGTCACCTTGGCCGCGTCGACGATGCCGGCCTTGAACAGGTCGCCGTACTCGCCCTTGAGCGCGTCGTAGCCGAAGCCGGGCTTGAGGCCCTTGACGTGCGCGACGATGACCTCGCCGGACTGGCCGGCGTTGTCGGCGATCTGGCGAGCCGGGGCCTCGAGCGCCTTGCGGACGATCTCGACGCCGACCTGCTCGTCGCCCTCGAGCTTGATCTTGTCAAGCGCGGGGATGGCCTGCAGGAGGGTGGTCCCACCGCCGGCGACGAGGCCCTCCTCGACGGCCGCACGGGTCGTCGAGAGCGCATCCTCGATGCGGTGCTTCTTCTCCTTGAGCTCGACCTCGGTGGCCGCGCCGACCTTGATGACCGCGACGCCACCCGACAGCTTGGCAAGGCGCTCCTGGAGCTTCTCCTTGTCGTAGTCGGAGGTGGTGTCCTCGATCTGGGCCTTGATCTGGCTCATGCGGCCCTTGATCTGGTCGGCCTTGCCGTCGCCGTCGACGAGCGTGGTGTCGTCCTTGGTGGACACGACGCGGCGAGCCGAGCCGAAGTCCTCGATCGTGACGGAGTCGAGCTTGCGCCCGACCTCCTCGCTGATGACCGTGCCACCGGTGAGGATCGCGATGTCGCGGAGCATCTCCTTGCGGCGATCGCCGAAGCCCGGGGCCTTGACGGCCAGGACCGAGACGGTGCCGCGGAGCTTGTTCACGACCAGCGTCGCGAGCGCCTCACCGTCGATGTCCTCGGCGATGATGACGGTCGGCTTGCCCTGCTGGACGGCCTTCTCGAGCGCCGGGAGCATGTCCTGGACGCTGGAGATCTTCTTGTCGGTGATGAGGATGAGCGGGTTCTCGAGGACGGCTTCCATCCGGTCAGGGTTGGTCACGAAGTACGCGGACAGGTAGCCGCGGTCGAACTGCATCCCCTCGGTGTATTCCTTCTCGAGGCCGAGCGACTGCCCTTCCTCGACGGTGATGACGCCGTCCTTGCCGACCTTGTCCATCACCTCGGCGATGATCTCGCCGACCTCGGGATCCGCGGCGCTGATCGCCGCGACTGCCGCGATCTGCTCGCGGTTGTCGACCGGTCGCGACTGCTTCGCGATCTCGGCGACGATGGCGTCGACGGCCTTCTCGATGCCGCGCTTGACGACCATCGGGTTGGCGCCGGCTGTGACGACCCGGAGGCCCTCGTTGACGAGCGCCTGGCCGAGGACCACGGCGGTCGTGGTGCCGTCGCCGGCGACGTCGTCGGTCTTGGTGGCGACTTCCTTGAGGAGCTGGGCTCCCATGTTCTCGAACGGGTCGTCGAGCTCGATGTCGCGAGCGATCGTGACTCCGTCGTTGGTGATCGTCGGGGAGCCGAACTTCTTGTCGAGGACGACGTTGCGCCCCTTCGGACCGATCGTCACCTTGACCGCGTCGGCGAGGCGGTCGATGCCACGCTTCAGCGAACGACGA
Source organism: uncultured Chloroflexia bacterium (assembly GCA_963767165.1). GTDB lineage: Bacteria > Chloroflexota > Limnocylindria > Limnocylindrales > CSP1-4 > SPCO01. The sequence continues at coordinate 252,724 of CAVYCV010000002.1, forward strand.
GCGGTCTCGTCAAAGATGATCTGCTTAGCCAATTCGAATGTCCCTCCAGGAACGTTGGGGCGTGGACGCAGGCCGGCGGCGGGAGGCCGTCAGTCGGCGACGATCGCCAGGATGTCCTTCTGGCTGACGATGAGCAGCTCGTCACCGTCGATCTTGAACTCGGTCCCGGCGTACTTCGCGTAGAGGACCTTGTCACCGCTCTTGACGTCCATCGACTCGCGCTTGCCGTCATCGAGGATGCGACCCGGGCCGGCGGCGATGATGGTGCCCTCCTGGGGCTTCTCCTTGGCGGTGTCCGGCAGGACGATGCCACTCTTGGTCATCTCCTCACGGGCGCTCGGCTTGACGACCACTCGGTCACCCAATGGGCGAAGCTTGGTCGCGCTTGCAGTGGCTTTGGCCAACGTGCATTCCTCCTGTTGCGGCCGGTCGGGCCGTCGGGCGTGGACTGCTGGGAAGTTCACCGATCGCGATCTGGCGACCGGCGTCCCAGGAACCTTGATCCGGGCATCGCGCCGGGCGTCGTCCCCGGCTTCCCGACGATCCGTGTCGTGCGGGGCCTCTGTCGGGGCGCTGACGCCGTCGCGGCCTCGGCTGATGTTAGCACTCTCAAGCCGAGAGTGCCAAGCGGGAGACTAGCGAACCAGCGCCGAGCCTGTCAACACCGGTCGCCGCCGCCGGCGCCCCCGGCGGGTCAGGTGTGCGCGAACGCGACGATCACGTTGTCGCCGTCGCGGCCGAGCGTGACGCAGCCGGGTCCGTCGTAGCCGATGTACCAGCCGACCTGGCCCTCCGACTCGTCGAATTCGACCGCGTGGCGCAGGACAGAGAGGTCTGGCGTGAACTCGCGGGGGCCGTCGTATGTCGGGTCGCCCGTGTCCGCCGACAGCGACATGTGGATGAACCGCAACTGGAGGACGTGGTCACCCTGCATGTCGATCTCCTGGCCGCTCCCCGCCGCGGTGTACGGCGGCTTGGCGACGATGAGGTCGCCCCTCGGCTGGCCGGCCGGTCCGGGCACCGAGGCCCGGCCGAAGACGAACGTGATGATGTCGGCGTCGTCGGTCGACGAGATCCGGACATCGGTCATCCGGTCCGACGAGAGCGGGCCCTTCTGCGGCTTCACGACGCAGTCGGCGATCGGGGTCGGAGACGGGCTCGCCGTCGGAGAGGCGGTCGGGGCCTGGGTCACCGAGGCCGACGGCGACGTCGCCGGCGACCCGGTCGCGACGCGGGGTCGCGCTCGCGCTTGCGCTGGGGCTCGGGCTCGGCGACAACGTGGCCTGCGTGCAGGCCGAGACGAGCAGCAGGCCGGCGAGGAGCGTCGCGGCGATGACGGAGCGGCGGGACGCGGGGGTCATGCGATCCTCCGGGGCGTCGAGAGCGTTCGATCGTAGGCGGCGACAAGGATGGGCCCGAGCGTCTCGAGCGAGACGCCGCGTCGCTCTGCGACCCATGCCGCTGTGACGCGGACCCACTCCGGTTCGTTGCGCGAGCGCGGTGCGCCGGGGGGTGCCAGGAACGGCGAGTCGGTCTCGACGAGGAGGCGATCGTCGGGCACGAGGGCCGCGACCTCGGCGGAGGCCTCTTCCCCGCGCCGGAAGACGAGGCCCGAGAACGAGATCGCGAGACCCAACGCGATGACGGCCCGGCCGTAGTCGAGCGGCCCCGAATACGAGTGGATGATCGCCTGGGGGCGGTCCCCGAACGCCGCCCCCCAGCGGCGGTCCCCCACCCCGGCCGCCCGCAGCTCCTCGAGGAGGGCGTCCTGCGCGTCGCGTCGCCCATCCGCCGAGCGGCAGTGGAGGATGGCGGGCTTCCCGGTCTCGAGCGCGAGCGCGAGGTTCCGCCGCAGGTTCAGCAGCTGATCGGGGATCGGGCTGAAGACGCGGTCGTAGTCGAGGCCCGTCTCGCCGATGGCCACGACGCGCCCGTCGAGCGCCTGGGTCGCGATCGCACGCCACGCCGCGTCGTCGACCTTGGCCGCGTCATGCGGATGGACGCCGACCGCGGCATCGAGCCACGGGTAGCGGTCCACGAGTGCCAAGGCCCGCTCGGACGACGCCGCGTTCCAGCCGGGGACGAGGATCCGCTCCACGCCCGCGAGACGGGCGCCGCCGATGACCAGGTCGGCATCGCCCTCGAATCGATCGGCGTTGAGGTGGCAGTGGCTGTCGATCAGGGGCACGCTCAGTCGGCCGCGGCTTCGGCCTCGAGCCGCGGGAAGAGCGGCTCCGCCGTCCCGACCCGACCGGGCTCCCCTGTCCGGGCGCCCCATGCAAGCCGCTCGAGGATCGGCGGGCCGCCGTTGCCGTCGGTGCGATACCCATAGTCGTAGCCGAGCTGGGCGAGGACGCGCGGCGCGATGCCCGGCATGTACGGCGCGACGGCGATCCCGAGCAGCCGGCAGGCCTCGATCAGGTCGCCCAGGACGCCGCGCAGGCGCTCGCCGGCCGCCTCGTCACCGGCCTTCCAGGCCTTCGCCAGCTCCCACGGCTTCTCGGCATCGACGAGCTTGTTGGCCGCGCCGACGAACTCCCACAACTCGGCGGTCGCCTCGTGCAGCTGGCAGCCCTCGAGCCGCTCGCGATAGCGGGGCACGATCTCACGCCAACGCGTGGCGAGGTCCGAGATCGGGGCGATCGCCGTCGCCTCGGCCGTCTCCGGCGTCGGGGCCGGGCGCTCGCCGTCGAGATAGCGGTTGGTCATCGAGACCGTCCGGTTGACGAGGTTCCCGAAGTCGTTGGCGAGGTCGGCGTTGTAGCGGCGGACGAACGAGTCCCAGCTCACCTCGGCGTCGCGATCGAACGGCACCTCGCGCAGGAGGACATAGCGGGCGCCATCGGAGCCGAAAGCCGCCACGAAATCGTTGGGATCGAGGAAGTTGCCGCGGCTCTTGCTCATCCGCTCGCCGCCCGCCGCCAGCAGCCAGCCGTGGACCCACACGCGCCGTGGCGGCTCCAGACCGGCGCTCCAGAGCATGGCCGGCCAGAAGATCGTGTGGAACCGGGCGATGTCCTTGCCGATCACGTGGAGGTCGGCCGGCCACCAGTGGGCGAACGCCGCCATGTCGTCGGGGAACCCGGCGCCGGTCACGTAGTTGATGAGGGCGTCGTACCAGACGTAGATCTTGCCCGCCTCCGGGTCCCACGTGCCGTCCTCGCGGAGGGCCAATTCGCCGTTCTCCGCGATCGGGAACGGGATACCCCAGTCGCCGGGCGTGCGCTCGCGGGAGATCGAGAAGTCCTGGAGCCCACCCCGGATGAAGCCCAGCATCTCGTTGCGCCGGAAGTCCGGCTGGACGAAATCCGGGTGGTCGGCGTAGTAGCGCTCGAGTCGCTCCTGGTACGCCGAGAGCCGGAAGAACCAGTTCCGCTCCGTCAGCCACTGCAGCGGGACCTGGGGATGGTGCGGGCAGATCGTGCCGCGTGCCGTCTCCTGGACGTCCGTAGCGTTGAGGAAGCCCTCGTTGGGGCAGTACCAGCCCTCGTACATGCCCAGGTAGATGTCGCCGTTGGCATGGGCGCGCCGCACCAGCTCCTGGGCGGCCCGGACATGGTCCGGATCGGTGGTCCGGATGAAGCGGTCCGGGCTGAGCCCGAGGGCGTCCTCGGCCGCCTTGAAGTAGCCGACCTTCTCGTCGACGAACTCACGCGTCGGACGCCCCTCGTCGAGGGCGGTCTGGGCGATGTTGATCGAGTGCTCGTCGGTGCCGGTCAGGAACCGCGTGTCGTCGCCGAGCATCCGATGCCAGCGCGCGATGACGTCGGCGCCGATCACCTCGTAGAGGGTGTGGACGCCGGGCCTGCTGTTCGCGTACGCGATGGCCGTGGTCAGGTAGTAGCGGGTTCGGTCCGACATGGGAGCGCGATGGTAGCAGCGAGCCGACGGTCGGATGGACGTGCGCCGTCCTGACCACCGGCCGCCGGACCCCGGACCAACCGGTGGTACTCGTCCGCGCCAGTCCTCCCCAGACTGCACCACGGGACCCGCCGGGCGACCGGCTGTCCATGCGTCCAGGAGCCGACCCACCTATGCCGTTCGATCACGCGCGCAATGCGATCCGGAATCGCCTGATTCTGAGCATGGGCGTGAGCGTGCTGCTCGGCGTGTCGATGACCGCGTTCGTCTTCGTGGTCGCCTCGGCAACGATCCGGTCACTCGCCGCCGAGACGGCGACCCTCGAAGGGATGGAGGACGCCTTCCACGCCCAGGAGACCGCCCTCTTCACGCAAGAGACGTTCGTCTTCGACTACGCGCTCTCGGCGCGCCAGGTGGCGGTCGAGGAGTTCGACGCCGCCACCGAGGACGAGCTCCAGGCATACGTCGACCTCAAGCAGGCCGGGGCGCCCTATCCCGGGCTGCTCGCCGCCAACGAGGCCGTGCATGCCACCGCGGTCGCCTGGCGCCAGGACTGGGCGGCGCCGTTCATGCGCACGGTCGGCACGCCGGACGCCCCGACCGGCGAGGCGGCTGTCGAAGCCAGCGAGGTCCTGTTCCTGCCGGCCGAGCAGGCCCTGGTCGACCTCGACATCGCGCTCGGAGCGCTGCGGGAAGAGACGGCGACCCAGGTCGCCGCGACGATCCCAAGACTCGCCATGATCATCGTGCCGTTCGGGGCGATCGTGACGCTCATCCTCCTGCTGATCGGCGCCTGGCTGACACGCACGATCAGCGGACCACTCGTCCGGCTGAACCGGACGGCCGAAGCCCTCGTCGCGGGCGAGGCCGTGTCCTTCCAGGCGGAGCGGCGCGACGAGCTGGGCGCCCTGGCCGACGTCCTCGAGCGCTCGCGCCTCGATGTCGACGCGCGCTATGACGCGGCCCGGCGCGAGAGCGAGCATGCAGGGACGTTCAACCAGCTCGCCGAGCTGACCTCGTTCGCGTCGGACGAGCAGGAACTGGTCCGCGCCGCTGTCCACGCGATCCGGCGCCTCGTGCCAGCCGAGCGGGGTGACATCTTGCTCGCGAACCCATCGCAGAATCGCCTGACGGTCGCGGTCGCGTGGGGCGTCGATCCGCCCGCTGAGGGCAGCCTCATCCAGATCGACCGGATCGATCGCTGTCCGGGCCTCCGGAGGTCGTCGGCGTTCGTCGCCGATGACGTCGCGGACGTCATGTCCGTCCACTGCCCCGCCCACCCATCGACGGTCGGGACGCTGGCCTGCGTGCCGATGTCGGCGCTGGGCAAGATGGTCGGCGTCATCCACCTCGAACAGTCACAGCCCGGCGCATTCGATCCGGAGATGATGCATCTGGTGTCTCGGGTCGCGGAGACGGTCGGACTGGCCATGGCGAACGCCCGGTTGATGAAGACGATGGAAGGCCAGGCGATGACCGACTCCCTGACAGGACTCCGCAACGCCCGCTTCTTCGATCCGTACCTCGAGCAGGAACTCCAGGCGGCAGAGCGCGACAACGAGGCCACGAGCGTCATCATGCTCGACCTCGATCATTTCAAGGCGTTCAACGATGCCCACGGGCATCCCGCGGGCGATGAGGCCCTCCGGACGTTCGCGCGGGTCCTCAGCGCCTCCATCCGCTCGTCGGACGTGGCGGCCCGCTACGGCGGGGAGGAGTTCATCGTCGCGGTCCGCCACGCCGGGCTGGACGATGCGAGCGCAGTCGCCGAGAAGATCCGGCTCGCGGTCGAACAGATGGTCGTGGAACTCGGGCCCGGACGGTACGGCCGGATCACGGTCTCCCTTGGTGTCGCCTCGAGCGATCACCACGTCTCGGACATGAAGGCTCTGGTCGCGATCGCCGACGCGGCCCTCTACCGGGCCAAGGGATCCGGCCGCAACCGGGTGGAGATCGCCCCGGCGGCCGACGTGGTCACCGTCCTCGCGAGCGCCAGTCGTCGGCGCCGCGGCCGCGCGGTAGACGAACGCCAGCGGTCCTCGCCGGCCTGACGCGGGCGGTCCTCGCCGGCCTGACCCTACCGGGCCTGGCGCACTTCGACCAAGTCGACCTTCTGCGTGCCGCCGACGACGAGTCGCTCGGCCACGTTGCCGATCCCCCGGGCGTAGTACTTGTATTCGACCGTGTCCGGCTCCAGCGGGGTCCATTCCTCGGTCACGAGGACGTCGCTGTACGAACCGGCGCGCACCTTGATGGCGCCGTCGAGGCGACGAACGAGCGCGAGGTCCTCCGCCTGCCCGTCGAGGAACTCCTGGCGATAGACGTCACCGCCCCGCGGGTCCGCCAGCATGACGATCCCCGGCTGCGCGCCGTCCCGGCCGGCCTCCCATGACCCGGCGGGATCGCCGGCCGGATCGTCCTCGAAGGAGATCGTGGCCTCGCCGAAGTACCACACGTTGCCCGCCCGATCCTGCGAGTACCAGTCGAACGTGTCCTCGGTGACCTTGCCCTTGACCGTGACGGTGTCGCGGACGACGACCGCCTCGACGCCCATGATGGCCCGGGTGTCGGCGGTGACGGTGACCTCGATGTGCTCCCCGCCTCCCTCGTAGACGAACGTGGTGCCGGGGACGAGCGGCATGTACGGATTGTCGATGGTCGTGCTGAAGTCGGCTTGGTCGATCGCCGGTCGATACGGCACCGCGCCGTCGACGGGCGCCGGATTTCGCGCGATCGCGCTGGGTGCGGACGTCGCGGCGGTCGGTGCGGAGGCGGCGATCGTCGCCTGTGGTGGCGGCGGGGCGGTCTGCGCGGGCGCGCTCGGGCTCGGCGTCGGTGGGCTGCCGCACGCGACGAGCAGCGACGCGACGGCAAAGGCCGCGATCGCGCGGATGGGAACCGGCCGATGGCCGAGTCGAGGATCCATGAGTGATGCCTCCAGTCGTGCTGTGTGGACGCCTCGACCCTACGGTCGGATGGCGGCCATGTCGTCAGTCATGACGCGGAGTCCCGGTCGTCCTCGCGGGTGAACGACCGCGGCGCACATCACTCTTGCGAGCGAGGCAGACCGCCACATCGAGGGTTAGCCTTCGGCCGTGAGGGCTCGCACCTGGTTCCGGCGGTACGGCGATCGGCTCCTCGCGATCGCGCTGGTCCTTGGCGTCTTGCTCGAGACGGCGGTCATCGGCGTCAGCCGCGACGACGAGCCGATTCTGGCCACGCCGCTCTCGCAGTCGGTGTCGTTGCTCGCGGGCATCGTCCTCGCAGCGTCGTTGGCCTGGCGACAGCGGGCGCCACTCGTCGTGCTCGCGCTGGCCGTCATCACCTCCTGGGTCGCTCTGGTCGAGCCCCTGGACGGGCCGATCACGATCGTCATCGCGATGATGGTCGCGACCTATACGGTCGGCGCGCGCACTCGCGGACAGGCAGCGCTCGCGGGGGTGGTCGGCATCGGGATCCTCCTGGCCGTGAACCTCAGCCGCGAGATCCATCCCGATCTCGAGCTCGGCGACGTGGCCCTGCCGTTCCTCCTGCTGGGCGGGCCTTGGCTGGCCGGCCTGGCCATCCGCTCTCGCCGAGAGCGTGAGGTCGCCCTGGAAGCGGCACGGGTCGAGGAGGCGGATGCGGCGGTCGCCGACGAGCGCGCACGGATCGCGCGCGAGATGCACGATGCGGTCGCCCACTCGATCGGCGTCGTCGTGCTGCAGGCACGGGGCGCCCGCAAGACCTTGCGAACCGAGCCGGAGGCTGCGCTTGAGGCCCTCGATGCCATCGAGGCGACCGGGACACAGGCGTTGGCCGAGATGCGGCGCCTGGTCGGTGTGCTCCGACACGTGGACGACGGGATGGACCTGTCGCCGCCCCCGAGCCTGCGGCACCTCGATGCCATGGTCGACCGCGTCCGGGCGGCCGGCCTGCCCGTCGAGCTGACGATCGAGGGCACGCCGACCGCGCTGGCGCCCGGAATAGACCTCTCCGCCTATCGGATCGTGCAGGAGGCCCTGACCAACGCGCTCGCCCACGCCGGCCCAGCGACCGCGACCGTGCGCGTCCGCTACGGCGACGACGACCTGACTCTCGAGATCGCCGACACCGGCACCGGCGTGGGACAGCCCGAGACCGGCGGCCACGGCCTCATCGGGATGCGCGAGCGTGTCTCGCTGTATGAGGGCCGGCTCGAGACCGATGTCCGCCCGGGTGGCGGCTTCGTGATCCGTGCCCGCCTGCCCCTGACGACCACCTCGCCGTGACCATCCGGGTCGTCCTCGCCGACGACGAGCGACTCGTCCGGGCCGGGTTCAGGATGATCCTGAGCGCCGAATCCGACATCACGATCGTGGCGGAGGCGAGTGATGGTCGCGAGGTGGTGCAGGCCGTCCGCCGACACCCGACCGACGTCGTGCTGATGGACATCAGGATGCCGGTCTGCGACGGGCTGGAGGCGACTCGCCGGATCCTCGATGGCCCGGGTGTCCCGCCGCGGGTCATCGTCGTGACGACCTTCGATCTTGACGAGTACGTGTTCGAGGCCCTGCGTGCGGGCGCCAGCGGGTTCCTGCTCAAGGACGCGCCGGAGGAGCGCCTGATCGCCGCGATCCGGGTGGCGGCCGACGGCGGCTCGCTCTTCGCGCCGTCCGTTACGCGCCGGCTGATCGAGCGGTTCGCGTCAGTGGCGGAGCCGTCGGCTTCGAGCGACGGTCTCGAGCGCCTGACCCCGCGCGAGACCGAGGTGCTGCGTTTGCTCGCGCGAGGGCTCTCGAACGGCGAGATCGCAGCGACGCTGGTCGTCACCGAGCACACGGCCAAGACCCATGTCGCCCACATCCTCGACAAGCTGGGCCTGCGCGATCGGGTGCAGGTGGTCGTCCTCGCCTACGAGTCGGGGCTGGTCAGGCCGGGCGCCTCGGATCCGTGATCCGGCTCAGGCGCCCGGGCTGTCCTCGACATACGGACGTCGCCAGTCCGGCGCCTCGAACGGCTCGGCCCAGTAGGCGACCTCGCGCCAGATCCGCTCGTCGCGCAGCTCGAACAGCGCGATGCACAGGTAGACCTTGCCGTCCGGGTAGGTCATCCGCCACTCGCCCCACCAGAAGTCGCCGCTGCCGACCACCCGGGCCACGGTGTTGCTGGGCGTGACGACCCAGCGGTCCTCGGCACCGACCAGGCGCTCGAGGCGGCTCGTCGGCATGCCGCCCGGATAGTGGCTGGCGACCTCCGCGAAGTTCTGGTGACCGACGACCCGTTCCCCCGACTGCGGCCAGATCACCATCCAGTCGGCGTGCCGGAGCGCGGCCATGGCGGCCTCGTCGTTGGCCGCGGACGCGGCGGCGTAGCGCTCCACGATCTGCTGGTTGGAGGGCTTATCCGGCATCGCTGCTCCTCTGGACCGTCGACCCGACCGGAGTATCGGTCATGGCGTCGGCCGCGGGAAGCCCCGGACGTTCGCGCTGCATCGAGACGACGTTGACCGCGACGAGCGCGGCCACGAGGGCGGACATCGCCAGGATCGCGGCCGGCACGCCCACCCAGGCGGCCGCGAGCGCCGCCCCGAGGATGGCCGTCGAGGCAACGACGAGCGGCACGGCCAGCCGGCGGTCCAGCGGCTGAGCGTGCAGCAGGCCGACCGCCACGAGGTAGATCACCACCGGGACCGCCACGGCGAACGCCACCGCCTGGTCTCCGAGCTGGACATCGCCGAGGATCGAATCGGTCGCGACTTGGAGCCCGGCGCCCAGGGCGGCCACTGCCGCGAACACGACGTACTGGCCGTATCCCCACACGAAGGCGGCGCGCAGCGAGACTCGATCGGTGATGCCGCCGGGGTGCTTGAAGTAGGCCCACCACAGGCCGAAGACCAGCACCAGGCCCCCGGTCGCCACGGCAACGAGCGCCCCGGAGACGCCGCCGGCCGCGAGCGAGGCCTGCACCGCGGTCGTCGTCGCGAGGACGCACTCACCGAGCACGACGATCGTGAACAGGCCGTAGCGCTCGGCGATGTGCTCGGCGTGCCAGGGCGTCGGACGGCCCGCGCGCTCGGCCCAGGCCGGGATCGCCAGCTCGAGCAGCGCCCAGGACCAGGATCGCGCACGAAGCCCCACGGCGGACCGATGGCGAGGCGCACGACCCACAGCAGCTGGACGAGGCCGATCCCAGCGGCATACCGAAGCGCGACGGGCCGCCCGGCCGGGTCCTCGTAGCGCCGCCCGCAGCCACTGGGCCACGAGCGCCGTGCGCATGATCACGTAGCCGATGACGGCGATGGTGAAGTCGAGGTCGGCGAACGCGCTCGGGACCCCCGCGGTGACGACGAGCACGCCCGCGATCTGGACGAAGGTCAGCAGCCGGTAGACGACGTCATCGGTGTCGTATGCGGAGGCGAACCAGGTGAAGTTCATCCACGGCCACCAGATCGTGAAGAACACGATGAGATAGCTCTCGAGGCCATGGCCGATCTCGCCCGCCGCGAGGTCGTGGTGCAGGGCACCGGCCGCCTCGGCGACCGCGACCACGAAGCACAGGTCGAAGAGCAGCTCCAGCGGCGTCGACGACCGATAGGGCTCGTCGCGGTCCCGGCCACGCATCGGGATGTACAGCGGCCGGAGGAGTCCACGCCCGGCGGCGTCGGTCATCGCCGTCAGTGGCGGAAGTGACGGACGCCCGTCACGAGCATCGCGCCGCCGGCCGCGTCGACCACGGCCACGGCGTCGGCGTCGCGCATCGAGCCGCCTGGCTGGACGAATGCGCTCACGCCGGCCGCGAGGCACGCCTCGACCGCATCGGTGAACGGGAAGAAGGCGTCCGACGCGCAGGACGCGTTCTGGGTCGAGAAGACGCCAAGCATCGCGTGGGCCTTGGCGACGGCCTGCCGAGCGGCGTCCACCCGCGAGGTCTGGCCGCTGCCGATGCCCACGAGTCGACGGTCCTTGACGAGCACGATCGCGTTCGAGGTGACACCGCGGACCAGCCGCCAGGCAAGGTCGAGGTCGAGCAGCTCCGCATCGCTCGGGGCGCGACGGGTCGCCACGGTCCAGGTCGTCGCGTCGTCGCCTGCGGCATCGGGGGCGCCCACCAGGTAGGCGCCGCCTGCGGTCCGGATCGAGCCGGTCGGCTCGACCGAACCCTCGGGGACGTCGTCCGCGAGCGCCTCGTCGATCAGGACCCGCAGGTTCGGCTTGCGGGCCAGCACCTCGAGCGCCCCGGCTTCGTAGGCGGGCGCGACGACGATCTCCAGGAAGATCGAGTTGAGCTGCTCGGCGACCGCCGCCGTCACCGGCCGCGTCAGGGCGGCGACGCCGCCGAACGCGCTGATCGGATCGGCCTCGAGCGCCGCGGACCACGCCTCGACGAGCGTCGTCCGCTCGGCGGCCCCGCACGGGTTCGTGTGCTTGACGATGACCACGGCGGCCCCGCGCAGCGCCCTGCCGAGCGCCGCGGCGGCCGCGGCATCGAGGACGTTGTTGTAGGAGAGCGGCTTGCCCTGGAGCGGCGGCCCGCTCGACCCCGAACAGGCCGTCGGCGATGGTCGTGCCCGGACGCCGGTAGCGGGCGGCCGGCTGGTGCGGATTCTCCCCGTACCGCAGGGTCTCGACCTTTTCCAGCGAGACCGTCAGGGTCGGTGGGTACGGGTCGTCGGCACCGGGCAGGCCGGGGTCCGGCGGGAGGTCGAGACCCGCGGCCGCGAAGCGACGCGGCAGCTCCGCGGCGATCCGCGCGTCGTATGCCGCCGTGTGGGCGAATGCCTCGAGCGCCAGGGCGCGCCGGAGTCCGTCCGCGATGCCCCCCGGCTCGTCGAGAGCGGCCAGGACGGCCTCGTAGCGGGCCGGCGAGACGACGATCGCGACGTTCGCATGGTTCTTGGCCGCCGCCCGGACCATCGATGGCCCGCCGATGTCGATCTCCTCGATGAGCTCGTCGACGGTGATCCCCGGGCGTTCGAGGGCGGCCGCGAACGGATACAGATTCACCACCACCAGCTCGAATGGGGCGATCGCGGCCGCGATGATCTGGCGTCGATGGTCGGCGAGGCGGCGATCGGCCAGGAGGCCGCCATGGACCCGCGGATGGAGCGTCTTCACGCGGCCGTCGAGCATCTCCGGGAAGCCCGTCACGGCGGCCACGTCGGTGACGGGCAGGTCCGCCTCGCGCAGGGTCCTCGCCGTGCCGCCGGTCGAGACGAGCTCGAACCCGCGCGCGACCAGCCCGCGACCCAAGTCGGTGAGACCGGTCTTGTCCGACACCGACAGGAGCGCGCGACGCGGTCGCGGGACGGCGGCATCCGCTCGCTCGAGGTCGAGGGTCACGTGCCGGCCGTCGGGCGCGACCGAGAGGGCCCCGGCGAGAAGCAGGCCCACCGACCGGGGCAGGAGCCGATGCTCGACAGCGCGGATGCGGGCGTGGAGCGCCTCGGCGTCGTCACCCGGCAGGACCGCGACCGCCTCCTGCGCCACGATGGGCCCGCCGTCGAGGGTCTCGTCGACGAAGTGGATCGTGCAGCCCGTGACGGTCGCGCCGTGGTCGAGCGCGTCCCGGACCGAGTGCGCGCCGGGGAACGCGGGCAGCAGCGACGGATGCGTGTTCAGGATGCGATCGCGGAATGCCGCGAGGACCCGGTGCCCGACGATCCGCATGTACCCGGCAAGGACGACGACGTCGACCCGCGCCGCGGCGAGCGCCTCGGCCAGCGCCGCGTCGTCACCGCCCGGCACCATCGCGGTCTCGATGCCCTGCTCGGTCGCCCAGTCCAGGGCCGGGCAGGCGTGATCCGCGAACACCACGACGATCTCGCCGCCGAGCTCGCCGCGGGTCGCCGACGCATGCAGGGCTCGCAGGTTCGAACCGGCGCCCGACACCCCGACCGCGATGCGGCCGCTCACCGGACGTCCTCGACAGCCGCCTCGACATACCGATCCCCACCGACGGAGTCGACCTCGACGACCTCGCCCACGAGCGCGCTGGCCACGCCGGACGCGGCGAGCGCCCCGATGACCAGCGCCACGGCGTCCTGCGCCACGACGGCGACCATGCCGAGCCCGCCGTTGAAGGTGGCCCGCAGCTCGACGTCGTCCATCCCGCCGAGCGCACCGAGCAGGCGCATGACCGAGGGCATGCGCCATCGGTCGGCGTCGACCCGCGCCGCGAGGCCGTCGGGCAGGGCCCGCGGGACGTTGCCGGGCAGACCCCCGCCGGTGATGTGGGCGAGGCCGTGCAGGTCGGTGCCGGCGGCGATCAGCGCCGTGCGTGCCGCCAGGACGGCCCGCGCGTAGATCCGGGTCGGGGTGAGCAGCACTTCGCCGAGCGTGGCCATCGCCTCCTGTGGCGCGCCCGCGAGCGCCGCCTCGGTCCCGGCATCGCCGAGCGTCCGTCGCAGGCGGGCCTGGTACGGCTCCGCGGGGTCGAGGTCCCACTGGGCGATGAGCGCACGGACGAGCGAGTAGCCGTTCGAGTGGAGCCCGGAGGATTCGAGGCCGACGATGGCGTCGCCGACGCGGACCGCCGAGCCATCGATGATCCGGTCCCGCTCGACCACGCCGATCGCCGTGCCCGCGATGTCGAACGCGTCGGCCTCCATCAGGCCCGGGTGCTCCGCGGTCTCGCCACCGATCAGCGCGCAGCCCGCCTCGCGACAGCCGGCCGCCACGCCACCGACGAGCTCGGCGATGGCGGTCGGGTCGAGCTGGCCGACCGCGACGTAGTCGAGGAAGGCCAGGGGCTCCGCGCCGGTGCACACGACGTCGTCGGCGCACATCGCCACGAGATCGATGCCGATCGTGTCGAACCGTCCGATCGACGACGCGACCGCCGTCTTGGTGCCGACACCGTCGGTCGAGGCGACCAGGACCGGCTCGCGATAGCCGGCCGGGATGGCGAAAGCGCCACCGAACCCACCCAGCCCGCCGATGACCTCCGCCCGCCGGGTCGACTCGACGTGCGCCCGAATGAGCTCGACCGTCCGCTCGCCGGCCGCGACGTTGACGCCAGCGGCCCGATAGGCGGCGCGTGGATCGCCGCTCACGAGCGCCGCTCGCACGCGTCCAAGCCAAGGCGGAGGTGAGCACGGGAGCGAGCGCACCCCAAGGTGCGTGAGCGAGCGCGCGCAGCCGACAACGCCGGCATGGGCCGTGCCAGTGGCGCTCGATCAGCCAATGTTGTCCGCACCCAGGAGCACCGGCTCCTCGAGCATGAACTTGCGGCTCGAGGCGTCGTACGGGACGGGTTCCGGGTAGTTCCCATCGAAGCACGCGAAACAGAACTGGTCGTACGGCAGGTCCAACGCGGCCAGGACGCCACGGATGGAGAGATAGCCGAGCGAATCGGCGCCGATGAACTCGCGGATCTCCGCCTCCGTGTGGGTCGACGCGATGAGCTCGGTCTCGATCGAGGTGTCGATGCCGTAGAAGCACGGGTGGTAGATCGGCGGCGCGCTGATCCGGACGTGGACCTCGGTGGCACCCGCCTTGCGCAACAGGTCGACGATCCGCTTGGTCGTCGTCCCGCGGACGATCGAGTCGTCGACGACGATCAGGCGCTTGCCGTTCACGACCTCGCGCAGCGGATTGAGCTTGATCGTCACGCCCCGGTGACGGAGCCCCTGCGACGGCTGGATGAAGGTGCGCCCGGCATACCGGTTGCGATACATCCCCTCGCGATACGGGATCCCCGATGCCTCGGCGAAGCCCGCCGCAGCCGGCGCGCCGGTGTCGGGCACGGGCATGACCAGGTCCGCCTCGACCGGGTGCTCGCCCGCGAGCTGCATCCCCATCTGGCGACGCGCCTCGTAGAGGTTCCGGCCCTCCATGTACGAATCCGGCCGCGCGAAGTAGATGAGCTCGAACACGCACAGTGCCGGCGTCGCCGTCGCGTAGCGGACCGACCGGGGTGCCCGGCCGCGTTCGAGGATGACGATCTCGCCCGGCTCGACGTCGCGGACGTACTCGGCCCCGACGATGTCGAGACCGGCCGTCTCGGACGAGAGGCACCAGCCCGCCTCGGCCTCGTCGCCGCTCCACAGGCCGTCGGTGGGACCGCCGACGGCCGCCGTGCGCGGCAGCCTGCCCAGGACCAGCGGCCGGAAGCCATGGGGATCGCGGACCCCGATGACCCGGCGCTCATCGAGGATGACGAGGCTGAACGCGCCCTTGACACGCGGCAGGACCTGGACGAGTGCCTGGACCGTGTCGGCGGCCGGCTCGTCGGCCAGGAGCGCGGTGAGCAGTTCCGTGTCGGTGGACGCCGGGAGCCGGGATCGGCCGCCCTCGAGCTGGGTGAGCAGGTCACGCGTGTTCACGAGGTTGCCGTTGTGGCCGATCGCGATCGCCCGCCGCGGCCCGCGCCGGTAGGTCGGCTGGGCGTTCTCCCAGATGGTCGAGCCGGTGGTCGAATAGCGGCAGTGGGCGATCGCCAGCCCGCCCCGCAGGCTCGGCAGACGTCGTTCGTCAAGGACCTGGCTGATCATGCCGAGATCCTTGTAGAGCATCAGCTGGTCGCCGTCGCTGACCGCCAGCCCGGCCGACTCCTGGCCGCGGTGCTGGAGGGCGAACAGGCCGAGCGTGGCGATCGACGCAGCGTCCATCCCCTCGTCGCCGGCCAAGACGGCTCCGAACACGCCGCACATCGGTCAGCCCTCCCAGCCCAGGGCCCGGGACAACCCGTGCTCCCAGGTGTGCCGCAGGTCCGCCAGGGGCACCTCGAGCGCATCGGCGATCCGGCTGCCCCGTTCCTCGGCCGCCCCCGTCGCGCCGGAGCCCGCCATCTCGACGACCAGTCGGTCGCCGCCGACCGAGCCGATCGCCTCGACCGGCAGGCCGTGCTGACGGGCGAGCAGCTCGAGCGCGGCCGCGAACCGTGGCCGGCAGCTGAGGACGAGCCGCGACGGGCTCTCCCCGAACAGGTCGACGGCGGGCGAGTTGGCCACGGCGATCCGGACACTCGCGCCGAGCCCACCCCACATCGCGCACTCGGCGATCGCGACCGCCAGTCCCCCACCCGACACGTCCTGCGCCGAGGCGACGAGACCTCGCGCGATCGCCTCGCGGATGAACGCCTGCAGCGCGGCCTCGCGGGACAGGTCCAGGCCGGGCGGGTCGTCCTCCACGGCCGAGCCGGCCAGCGCCGCGTAGGCCGAGCCCGCGAGCCCGGACGTCGGGTCGCCGACGAGCACGATCGTGTCGAGCGGCAGCTGGAACGCCGGGCCGACAAGCGTCGCGACATCGTCGAGCAGGCCGACCACGCCGATCTCCGGGGTCGGCGCGATCGCCCCGGTCGGCGACTCGTTGTACAGGGAGACGTTGCCACCGGTCACGGGCAGGCCGAGCGCAAGGCACGCGTCGGCGAGGCCGCGCACGCCCTCGGTCAGCTGCCAGAACGCCTCGGGTCGCGTCGGGTCGCCGTAGTTGAGGCAGTTCGTCACGCCCAGCGGCCGCGCGCCCGTGATCGAGACGTTCCGGGTCGCCTCGGCGACCGAGAGCGCCGCGCCCAGCCATGGGTCCGTGACGCCGACGCCCTGATTGCCGTCCGTGGTCGCCACCAGCGCCTTGGTCGTGCCCTTGACCCGCAGCACGGCCGCGCCGCGCCCGGGGCCCGCGACCGTGTCCGCCCCGACGGTCGAGTCGTACTGGTGGAAGACCGGGTGTCGCGAGGAGAGGTTGGCCGATCCGAGGAGCGCCAGCAGGACGGCGCCCGGATCCATCCCCCGCTCCGGCAATCGGTCGACGGGCTCCAGCGGCGCGCCCGGGGCAGGTGCCGCCCGCTGGTGCGTCGGGACGGGCCGAGATGCGCTGGTGGACGATGGCGTCACTCGTCAGCGCCCGGGCCGGGATCCGGGCGAGCTCGGTCGCGCCCGGCTCCGGCGACTCCGTCGGCATCGAGGCAGCCCTCGACCACGACGATGTCGCCGTCGGCCGTCACACGCCCGATGATCGCGACCGGGATCCCCCAGCGCGTGCAGACTTCCCGGACGTCATCCCAGCGCGCCGGGTCGACCGCGGCGCACATCCGCTCCTGCGATTCGCTGATCATCACCTCGAACGGCTCGAGGCCGGGCTCGCGGCGCGGGATCGCATCGAGGTCGACGACGATGCCCGCCCCGGCCCGGTCGGCGGTCTCCGACGTGGCGCACGTGATGCCGCCCGCCCCGAGGTCCTGGAGCCCCTCGACCAGGCCGCGCTCGATGAGCTCAAGGCTCGCCTCGATCAGGAGCTTCTCGGCGAAGGGGTCGCCGACCTGAACGGAGGGCCGCTTCGAGGGGTCGTCGTGGGTGAATGTCGCCGAGGCGAGCACCGAGGCCCCGCCGATCCCGTCGCGCCCGGTCGTCGAGCCATAGAGCACGACCAGGTCGCCGGGCCGACCGGCGGTCGCGAGCGTCAGGCGCCGCTCCTCGAGCAGCCCGATGGCCATGACGTTGACGAGCGGGTTGCCCTCGTAGGTCGGGTCGAAGACGAGCTCGCCGCCGACGGTCGGGACGCCGACGCAGTTGCCGTAGCCACCGACCCCGCGCACGACCCCGTCGACGAGATGGCGCGTCCGGGCATCCGCCGGGTCGCCGAACCGCAGCGCATCGAGGACCGCGATCGGCCGGGCGCCCATCGTGAAGATGTCGCGCAGGATCCCCCCGACACCTGTAGCGGCGCCCTGATACGGCTCCACGGCCGAGGGGTGGTTGTGCGACTCGATCTTGAACGCGACCGCGAGCCCGTCACCGATCGAGATGACGCCCGCGTTCTCGCCCGGACCGGCGACCACGCCCTCGCCGGCGGTCGGCAGGGTCCGCAGCAGCGGCTTCGAGCTCTTGTACGAGCAGTGCTCGCTCCACATCACGCTGAACATCGCGAGCTCGAGGTCGTTGGGATCGCGGCCGCCGAGCCGGTCGCGGATCGCGTCGAGCTCGCCGTCGGTGACGCCGAGCCGTCGGTGGAGCGGCTCCACGGGGACCTCCGCGAGCGTCATCGGCCGCCGGCCCCCACGGGCGTGGCCGCGGCGCCGGACGCCGCGAGCGCGGCGCTCTCGACAAGGGCCCGGATGATCCCGACCCCATCGTCGGAGCCGAGGATCGCCTCGCTCGCGCGTTCCGGGTGGGGCATGAGCCCGGCGACGTTGCCGGCGCTGTTCAGGACCCCGGCGATCGCCCGCAGCGAGCCGTTCGGGTTCGCCGCGTCGTCGGGCCCGGCGGGCACCCCGGACGCGTCGACGTACCGGAAGAGGACCTGCCCGTCGCGCTCGAGCGCGTCCAGCGTCGCGCCATCCGCGTAGTAGCAGCCCTCACCGTGGGCGACCGGCATGCGCAGCGGCCGTCCGACCTCGAGGCCGTGGGTGAACCGCGTGTCCGTCCGCTCGGCGGCGATCCGCACCTCCTGGCCGGCGAACCGCAGCGATTGGTTGCGCAACAGCGCGCCCGGCACCAGGCCCGCCTCGGCGAGCACCTGGAACCCGTTGCAGATGCCGAGGACGAGCCCGCCCTCGGCGGCGAAGGCCGCAACGGCCCGCATGACGGGGCTGAACCGTGCGATGACCCCGGCGCGCAGGTAGTCGCCGTATGCGAAGCCGCCCGGCAGGATCACGGCCGCGACGCCCTCGAGCGTGGCCCGCTCGTGCCACAGGACCACGGGCTCCGCGCCGACGAGGTCGAGCGCGGCCACCGTGTCGCGATCGCAGTTGCTGCCGGGGAAGACGACCACGCCGACGCGCACGCCCATCAGTCGGGCCCCGTGGCGGTGCCGACGAGTGACGAGGTCGCCCCGATCGCCTCGATCGCGTACGCCTCGATCAGCGGGTTCGACAACAGCTCCGCGGCCAGCCGCTCCACGACGGCGCGGGCCTCGGCCTCGTCGTCCGAATCGACGGTCAGCTCCACACGACGCCCCACGCGAACGCCACTGACCCCCTCGATACCGAGATGACCGAGGCTGCCCTCGACCGCGCGACCCTGGGGATCGAGGATGCCGGGCTTGGGCGTGACGTTCACCGCGAATCGATAGCTGGTCATGGGGCGATGACATCCTCCTGGAGATAGCGTTCGAAGCTGGCGCCGGTGATCCGCTCGAAGGCCTCGATGTACCGGCCCCGGGTGCCCTCGACGACCTCCCTCGGGATGATCGGGCCGGGCGCGGTCTTGTCCCATGGCTGGGTCTCGAGCCAGTCGCGCAGGAACTGCTTGTCGAAGCTCGGCTGGGGGCCGCCCGGCTGGTAGGCCTCGGCATCCCAGAAGCGCGACGAGTCCGGGGTCATGACCTCGTCGATCAGCATCAGCTCGCCGGTCTCCGGCACGAGCCCGAATTCGAACTTCGTGTCGGCGAGCAGGATGCCGCGCCGGGCCGCGATCGCAGCGCCGTACCGGTAGAGCCTCAGCGCCTGCTCGCGGATGGTCTCGGCGAGCTCGGCCGCGTCGATCTGCCCGTTCCACGCCCCGACGTGCTCGATCATCCGCTCGAAGCTGATGTTCTCGTCATGCTCGCCCTGGTCGGCCTTGGTCGCGGGCGTGAACAGCGGCTCGGGCAGCTGCTCGCTCTCGCGCAGGCCCGGCGGGAGCGGCAGTCCGCAGACGGTCCCGCGGTCGAGGTATTCCTTCCAGCCGGAGCCGGCGAGATAGCCGCGCACGACCGCCTCGATCGGGACGACCTCGGTCCGCCGGCAGACCATGATGCGGCCGCGCAGCCCGACGATCGGCCCCGTGTCGGCCTCCGATCGATCGACGGTGCCAAGGGCCGCGGCGAACGCCGACGAGACGATGACCGGGTCGGTGTCGAGCAGGTGATTCGCGACGATGCCGGCCGTCTCCGCGAACCAGAACCGCGCCAGGCCGGTCAGCAGCCGGCCCTTGTCGGGGATCACGGTCGGGAGGACGACGTCGAACGCCGAGATGCGGTCCGAGGCGACCAGCAGCATCCGGCCGTCCGGCAGCTCGTAGAGGTCGCGCACCTTGCCCGATCGCAGGAAGTGGTCAGCCAGCAGCATCGGGCACCGTCGGCTTCGTGAGGGAGGTCCGTGCCGCGACGGCGTCGTTGAGGGCGTCGAGCCGCTTGATGACCGTCGGCACGTGTTGCAGGAAGGCAGCCTCATCGAAGCAGGCGTCCAGCTCGGTGAGCGACAGCTTCGCGGCGACCGCCGGGTCGACGGCAAGCAGGTCGCGCAGCGGCGCACGCTCATCGGCGGCGCGCAGCGAGGCCCGCTGGACGATCGCGTATGCCTCCTCGCGCGTCAGCCCGCCGTTCTCCACGAGCGCGACGAGCACGCGCGACGACGCATGCAGGCCAAGGCCGCGGGCGATGTTCTCGCGCATCCGCTCGGAGCGGACCACGAGACCCTCGACCAGCCCGGTCATCCGCACGAGCATGTAGTCGAGGACGATCGTGGCGTCAGGCAGGATCACGCGTTCGGCGCTCGAATGGCTGATGTCGCGTTCGTGCCAGAGGGGCTGGTCCTCGAGGGCCGTGCCGGCATAGCCGCGCAGGAGCCGGGCCAGGCCCGCGATCCGCTCCGAGAGGATCGGATTGCGCTTGTGGGGCATCGCCGATGAGCCCTTCTGGCCGGCCGTGAACGGCTCCTGGAGCTCGCCGATCTCCGTGTGCTGGAGGTTGCGGACCTCGGTCGCGAAGCGCTCGAGCGAGCCGCCGATCACGGCGATGGCGACCAGCAACGCCGCGTGCCGGTCGCGCTGGACGATCTGGGTGCTGACGGGATCGGCGTGGAGCCCCAGTGCCGCGAGCACCTCAGCCTCGATGTCCGGCCCGAGATGGCTGTACGTCCCGACCGGCCCGGAGATCTTGCCGGTGCCGATCTCGTCGACGGCGGCCGCCAGCCGGGTCCGCCCCCGCTCAAGCTCGAACGCCCAGCCGGCGAGCTTGAACCCGAGGGTCGTCGGCTCGGCGTGGACGGAGTGGGTGCGGCCCATCATCACGGTCTCCGCCTCTGCCCGCGCCCGGCCGATGATCGCGAGCGTCAGGCGGTCGCAGTCGTCCAGGAGCCGCTCACCGGCAGCCCTGAGCTGGAGCGCGAGACCCGTGTCGACGACATCGCTGCTGGTCAGGCCGAGATGGAGGTACCGGCCCTCGGGCCCGACCGACTCGGCGACCTGGCTCACGAACGCGATGACATCGTGGTCGGTGGTCTTCTCGATCTCCTCGATGCGCGGCAGGTCGATGGTCGAGCGCGCCTCGAGGGCCGCGAGGGCCCCGGCCGGTACGAGCCCGCGCGCGGCCTGGGCGCGAGCGACGGCCAGCTCCACCTGGAGCATCGCCTCGAACCGGGCGACATCGGACCAGATCGCGCCCATCTCGGCGAGCGTGTACCGGCGGATCATCGCGACACCCCGGAGACGGCCGCCGCGACCGCGGGCACGATGCCGATATCGTGCCGCCGCTGGACGCCGTCGAAGTCGATCGCGTCGGCGGCCGCCTCGGCCCTCGCCCGTGCCGCCTCGAGGTCCGACCCGCGACCGACGACCGCGAGGACACGCCCACCGGCCGTGACGAGGTTGCCATCCGGGCCGACAGCGGTGCCGGCGTGCAGGACGATCGCACCGCCGTCTCCGCTGACGTCCAGGCCGGAGATCACGCCGCCGGGACGGGGCGCGTCCGGGTATCCGCCGCTCGCCAGGACGATCCCCACCGTGGCTCCCGGAAAGGCCGGCAGGCGCCCGTCGGCGATCCCGAGTGCCCTGGCAGCGCCGGCCAACTCACCGCGGGCGGCCGCCAGCAGCAGCGGGCCGAGCGCGACCGCCAAGCGTGGGAGGAGCACCTGCGTCTCCGGGTCGCCGAAACGGGCGTTGCACTCGAGCAGGACGGGGCCGTCGTCGGTCAGCATGAGCCCGGCGTACAGGGCGCCACGGAACGGGGTACCGCGGCGGGCCAGCTCGGCGAGGATCGGCCGGTGGAATGCATCGAGGAGCGCCGGGATCTCGTCGTCGGTCAGGTCCTCGAGCGGGCTGTAGGCGCCCATGCCGCCGGTGTTCGGCCCCGCGTCGCCGTCGAGGAGGCGCTTGTGGTCGCGTGCCAGCGGCAGCGCCAGGGCATCGCGGCCGTCCGCGAGGGCGATGAGGCTCGCCTCGCGGCCGACGAGTCGCTCCTCAACCACGACACGGGCGCCTCGCCTGGCCAGGGCCGCCTCGAGTGCGCGCGTCGCCTCCGGGATGTCGTCGCAGACCACCACGCCCTTGCCGGCGGCCAGGCCGTCGACCTTGACGACGACACCGCCACCGGCCGACGCCAGCTCGCGGGCGAACACCCCCGCAGGCTCGACGGACGTGAAGGTCGCCGCGCGCGCCATCCGGACGCCGGCGGCGGCGGCCACCTCGTGGCAGTACGCCTTGCTGCTCTCGATCCGCGCCGCCGCCTGAGACGGGCCGAAGACGGCGATCCCGGCCGCCGTGAGCGCGTCCGCGACGCCCGCGGCCAGGGGCGCCTCCGGCCCGACGACGACGAGCTCCGCAGAGACCTGCCGGGCGAGGGCCACGACCTCCTCGGGATCGAGCGGGTCCACGCCGCACGCAGCGCACGCGTGGCTCGCGCGCGATCGCATCGCTCCCGGGCGCCACGATCACCTCGTTGACACCCGGCTCCGAACCGAGCTTCCAGGCGAGCGCGTGCTCCCGGCCGCCTCCGCCGACGATGAGGACCCGCGTCGGCATGAGGAGACTGGCCGTGCTCATGCCGGGATCCCGGCCCGGTTGCGCATCGGACGCCAGGCCCGCTCGATCGTCTGCATGCGCTCCGGCCCCACCGACACGAGGACGATCGGCACGCCGGCGTGGCTCTCGATCGCGCTCAGGTAGCGCCGCGCGTTCTCGGGCAGGTCGGCGAGCGAGCGGACGTCGTGGATCAGCTCGGACCAGCCCGGGTACTCGTCGTAGATCGGCGTCGCGCGGGCGAGCGCGGCGCCGCTCGAGGGCCAGGTCTCGACGCGCTTGCCGTCGATCTCGTAGGCGACGCAGACGCGGAGCGGGTCGATGCCCGAGAGGATGTCGAGCTTGTTGACCATGATCGAGCTCACGCTGTTGACGGCGACGGCATAGCGCAGGGGGACCGCATCGAACCAGCCGACGCGGCGCGGCCGGCCGGTCACGGTCCCGAACTCGTGGCCGCGCTCGGCGATCCCGGCGCCGATCGCGTCGTGCAGCTCGGTCGGGTACGGCCCGGACCCGACGCGTGTCGAGTAGGCCTTCATGACCCCGATCACCTCGTCGACCTGGAGAGGGCCGATGCCGCCACCCGTGCAGGCGCCGCCCGCGACGGGGTTCGACGAGGTCACGAACGGGTAGCTGCCGTGGTCGAGGTCCAGCAAGGTGCCCTGGGCGCCCTCGAGCAGCACATGCTCGCCGCGGCCGAGCGCGGACTGGACCAGCCAGGTCGTGTCGTCCAGGTGGTCGCGCAAGCGCTCGCCCCAGCGGACGGCCTCGTCGACCAGGGCGCCGGCCTCGAACGCGTCTGCGCCCATCGAGGTCAGGAGCAGGTTCTTGTCGGGCAGGAGGCGCTCGATCCGCTCTCGCAGGACCGCCCGGTCGAGCAGGTCCTCCATGCGCAGACCCAGCCGCCAGGCGCGGTCGCCGTAGGTCGGGCCGATCCCCCGCCCTGTGGTTCCCACCTTGGCGCCGTCGAGGCGCGATTCATTGGCCACGTCCAGCGCGACGTGGTACGGCATGATCACGTGCGCACTGCGGCTGACGCGCACCCGGCTGACATCGATCCCGCGCGAGGCCAGCATGTCGAGCTCGCCGATGAGCGTGACCGGGTTGACGACCACGCCATTCCCGATGACCGAGGTGATGTGCGGGTAGAGCACGCCCGAGGGCACGAGCCGCAGCTTGAGCACCTCGTCGCCGCTGACGACCGTGTGACCCGCGTTGTCGCCGCCCTGGTAGCGCACGACCATCGCGACCTGCTCCGCGAGGAAGTCGGTCGTCTTGCCCTTCCCCTCGTCGCCCCACTGCAGGCCGACTATCACCGTAGCCGGCATCAGCGCGCTCCCGATGGGTCGAATTGAGAATCGGCGCGCTGGGCGGTCGAGGCCAAGGCGGAGGCGAGCACGAGAGCGAGCGCACCACAAGGTGCGTGAGCGAGCGCGCGCAGCCGACAACGCCGGCATCGGCCGATCCAGCGCGCCGCCGAATAAAAGAACCCGGACCGAAGGTCCGGGTACTGGGTAGACATCTCCCGCGTCGCGCCGCCGACGTATCGGCGGATCGCCGTCGATCGGTCGCTCGGTCGCCTCACGGGGCGGCCGATGCGCCCTCCTAGCGCGATCGCTGACCTCCTGGTTCACGGGCTTTCGCTGCTGGCGAGCCCACTGTGGACGAGGACGGGCGGAGTATAGCAGCCGACCGCGGCCGGGGACGCACCAGGCGGCGACCGTACCACCGGGTGTTGCGCACCGGTACCTCCTACGGACCTATGCGGGGGACCGGCGCCGGTAGCCTTGAGCGGTGATGCGCCTGTTTGGGGTCCTGGCGCTCGCGGCAGTGGTCGCGATCGGGATCCTTGTCATCTCGGTGCCCACCGTGGCGACCGAGTGGATGAACGAAGTCGGACGCTCCGTCATCGCTGCCCTTGCGGCCGCGACGATCGGCGTGTCCTTGACCGCGGGCGTCACCTACCTCCTGCTCCGGATCCGGTTCGGACGCCTGGTCAAGGCGGCGGAACGCCTCGCCGCGGGCGACTACGAGACAAAGGTCAAGGCCAGGGGCACAGGACTGGAGGGACGCCTCGGCCGCGCGATCAACGGCATCGCTGTCGCGATGACCGAATCCACCAACCTCGCGACCTTCGATCGCCTGACCGGCGTGGCGAACCGCAGCGCGCTCCTCGCCGCCCTCTTCGCCGAAGTCGAGCGCGCCGGCCGCTACGAGCGCCCGCTGTCGGTGGCCTTCGTCGACATCGACCACTTCAAGACCGTCAACGACTCGTACGGGCACGCCGCGGGCGACATGGTCCTGCGTGGCGTCGCCCAAACGCTCGGTGCGAACCTGCGGGCCAGCGACATGATCGGCCGCTACGGCGGCGAGGAGTTCATGCTCATCCTCACCGAGACCGGGGTCGAGGAAGGCTCGGTGCTGATGGAGAAGCTCCGGAACCTCGTCCAGCGCGAGCGGTTCGCGGTCGAGGGCAACGCGGACTTGTCGGTGACCATCTCGATCGGCATCGCCGGCGGCGTCGGCACGTTGCTGCGTGCCGAATCACTCGTGCGCGACGCCGACGCCGCCATGTACTCGGCCAAGTCGCTCGGGCGGAACCAGACCTACATCTTCGCCGAGCCCGACGACGACGCCCGGGTCCCGCGGGCCCCCATCTCCAGCGCCGGTCGCGCCCGTGCCGTCGAGATCGGCCGACACGCCCGCAACGCCGCGACCACGGCGCTTGCCTCCTACATCCTGCCGCTCCCCCACTACCGCGGCCAGCCGTCGGCTCTGATCGCCTCGATCGTGGTGGAGATCGCCCGCCAGCTCCAGCTGCCGGACGCGGAGATCGACCGCATCCAGGTGGCCGCGCTCCTGCACGACGTGGGCAAGGTCGCGATCCCCGAGGAGATCCTCGAGAAGCCATCCGCGCTATCGACCGGCGAGTGGCGCTCGGTGGTCCAGCACCCGCGCATCGGCCAGGTCATCCTCGAGCAGGCCGCCGCGCTCAAGGACGCCGTGCCGATCATCCTGCACCATCACGAGCGGTTCGCCGGCCACGGCTACCCGTACGGGCTGCGCGGCAACGAGATCCCTCTGGGCGCCCGGATCGTCGCCATCGCCGACGCCTACGACGCGATGATCCACGACCGCCCGTACAAGCGCGCGATGAGCCACGAGCAGGCGATCGCGGAGCTGCGCCGCCATGCCGGCACGCAATTCGACCCGGACCTCGTGAACCTCTTCTGCGACCTCTACGCGGTCACGGCCCCGGAGCCGGACCCGACGGTGCTCGCGATGATCGGACGGCACGGAACGCCGCACTCCGAGGAGCTGGTCCTGCCCGACATGAGCGGTCGTGTGGGGCACACACGTCGCTCGGCCCGGCCCAAGGCCATCTCACCGATCGCGACCACGTCGGACGGCAGCTCGGCCGCGATGGCCGGCGAAGGCTCAGGGTCCGTCGAGATGATCCGTCCCGACGGCGACGCTGCGCCACGCCCCACCGTGGTCCCGGACCGTCCCCTGGGCGGCGGATCGCTGCCGCCGACGAGCGGCCCCCGGCCTCGCGGCGCCACGGCCGGCTGACCCCGGACGCACCTCAGCCCCGCGCACGCTCGTTGCGGGCGGCCGCCTCGGCGACCTTGGCGATCCGTGCCGCGCGAGTCTCCGGCCGTCGTGCGAGTGCGACCCAGGCAAGCATCATCTTGCGAGCCGACGGCGGGAACCCGGCGAAGTTGGCCGCGGCCGACGGGCGATCCCCGAGGGCGACCGCGAGATCGTCGGGGACCTCCAGCCGCTCGACGGCGTCGAGGATCTCCCACGATCCGTTCGCCTTCGCGCGCTCGATGGCGGCGAGGCCGGCCGGGGCCATCCGCCCCTCGCGGATCAACCGCTCGACGCGCCCCTTGTTCGACGCCGCCCAGACGCTGCGCGGCTTGCGCGGCGCGAAGTAGAGCTTGCCTCGCTCGTCGTCGAGGTAGCCGCCCGTGCTGTCCACCCAGCCGAAGCACAGGGCTTCCTCGACGGCTGCCTCGTAGTCCAGGCGGGCCCGGCCGGACCGCGCACGCCACGTCACCAGCCAAGCCCCGCGGGCGCTCGCATGGTTCGCCTCGAGCCATGTGCGCCACGTCGCGCGGTCGTCGGCGTGGACCTGCGGTGCATCGTCAAGGGCGGACACGACCCAGTCTAGGCACGCCGGCGCTCATCTCGTGAAGCGTCGGTGAAGCGCCTGATACGGGCCGCATAAGGGCCCGCTGCTACGGTCCGATTCGCCCGCCAGGCTCGTCAGCCGGCCCCGCCGAACGCCGACCGCCGATCCGCCGGAGGCCCGGCCCGCCGGGGCCGGCGACCTGACACCCGCCCGCCGTGACTGCCCGCCGCAGACGCAGGGTCGAGACCGGAGCATCCGGCCGACCGGGAAGGAGATCGGACCGTGAACAAGGTCCTGCTCACGGGGCGCCTGACGCGCGACCCTGAGATGCGCAGCCTGGCCAGCGGCAAGAACGTCACGACGTTCACCGTGGCCAGCAACGAGTTCCTGGGCGTCGGCAAGGAGAAGGCCGAATACAGCCCGATCGTCACGTGGGACCGGCTCGCGGAGATCGCCGGCCAGTACCTCGGCAAGGGCCAGCAGGTCGCCATCGAGGGTCGGCTCCAGACCCGCTCGTGGGACGACGACCGTGGCCAACGACACTGGAAGACCGAGATCGTGGCCTCGCGCGTCGAGATGCTGTCGGGCCGGCGCAAGAAGGATTACGAGGCCCAGCAGGCCGCGGAGTCGCTCAGCGCCCAGGCCGAGGCCCTCGGCGAGGCCCCGGCGTCCGAGCCGATCCCCGAGGGCGCCGAGGCGGCCGGTGAGCCCGGCGACGACGATGACGACGAGGAGGCCGAGGCCGAGGAGGCCGCCGCCTGACCGACGCGCCCATCCCATCGGCCACGACGGTGCGCGTCCCCTCCCGCGCCGTCGTGGCCGCCTACGTCCTCTCGATCAGGTCGCGTCCTTCTGCCTCGTCGTGTCGCGCCGTTTGGCCTCATACGCCTCAAGCGCGCGCCTGACCTGCCGACGCTTGACTTCCGGGATGATGCGGGCCATCTATTGTGCGGCGCGCGGAGGATGGCCGGCGGACGCACGACCCTGGTCGCAGGAGACCCTCAGCGGACGGCGATACCGACAGCCCCTTCCGGCGCGTGCGCAGCGTGATCTGTCGGGACGACCACATCCTCGGCGCACAGCCGCGCGAACTCGGCGCGATGCGTCTCGATCTCCTGCCTGACCTGATCGGGATCGCCGACGTGACCGGTGAGTCGTCGTTCGGCGTCCCACCAGGCTGCCAGCGCCGCTTCGATGCCCTGCCGTCGTGTCATGGAGCTCACGCTTTCTTGCTTCGGCCGCGGGTCGCGGAGTCTAGGCCGGGTTCGCGATGCGGCTGAGGATGGAATCCCGCGCCGCGGGCACGCGGCTCGAGGGACCCGGTGCATGCCCGCACCGACCTGGTCGGACGGACGCGGCCCGGACCATCGGGCCATGTCCTCGGTCGGCGTCGGTTCCGAAGATGGTCGTGCGGCCGCGTCGACCGGCCGGTTTCCCTACCGGGTGGCCCCGCCACGCTGACTGAGCGGCGGGGTCACCTGGATCGCCCGACGACCCACCGACCCTGGCGTCGCCACCCTCAGAGCGGCGCGACGAACTCGTAGAACGAGAACGCCAGGATCGCGTAGACGATCATCAGCAGCGCCCCCTCCAGCCAGTTCGACTCGCCGTCGAGCGCGATGAGGGCGCTGATCCCGACCGCCGCGGCGACGGCGGCCACCTCGAGCGGCTGGAAGACCAGGTCCATCGGCTGGCCCATCACGGCGCCCAGAAGGACCAGGACCGGCGCGACGAAGAGCGCCACCTGCAGGCTCGAGCCGTACGAGACGGCCATCGCGAATTCCATCTTGTCCTTGTAGGCGAGCTGGACCGCGACCAGGTGCTCGGCGAGGTTGCCGATGGTCGGGATCAGCACGACGCCGACGAAGAACGGCGTCAGCCCGAAGGCATCGATGAAGGTGTCGATCGAGTCCACGAGGATCTCGGACAGCACGGCGAGCAGCGCCGCCGCGATGAGGAGCACGGCGATCGCCGTGCTCCGGCTCCAGGCCGGCCCGCCATGGCCCGCCGACGGGCCATGGCCGCCCAGCGTCCGGTCCGGGTTCGTGAACTGGTAGACGAGCGAGAGCGCGTAGCCGAGGATCAGCGCCAGTGCGACAAGCACCGACTCCTCCGTGCGGGTCCCCTGCCCCGGGTCGCTCGAGAACGTGAAGATCGCGGGCACGAACAGCCCGATCGCGGCCACGACCAGGAGCGCCGCATTCGATCCGGCGATGCGCTGGCTGAAGGTCTGCGTGCCGTGCCGGAGCCCGCCGACGAGGACGCTCGCGCCGAGGACCAGCAGCAGGTTGCCGATGATCGAGCCGGTGATCGACGCCTTGACGACCTCGATGAGCCCGGCCTGGAGCGCGAAGAACGCGATGATCAGCTCGGCGATGTTGCCGAACGTCGCGTTGAGGATGCCGCCGACCTGGGGCCCTGTCAGGGAGCCGAGCCGTTCGGTCGAGAGGCCGACCACCCAGGCGAGACCCAGGATCCCGGCGGCCGAGACGAGGAACAGGACGGTCTCGTCGACGTGCAGCCCGAAGTCGAGGACGATCGCGACTAGGCTGACAGCAACGGTGCCAAACAGGAAGACACGGCCGACCGGCGAGAGCTGGCCGAGGATCGGGAGACCCGAGCCGGAGGACGGTCCCGGCGACGACGCAGCGGTCACGCCCGAATCCTAGCCCAGCGGCAGGTCGCACCGCCGGACGAGACGAGGACCGGGCGCCTGGCACCCGGTCCTCGTGACGCTTGGGCTGCGACGGTCAGTCCCCGTAGACCTCGTGCCAGTCCTTCACCTTGAGCAGCAGGAGTTGCCCTCGCTCGACGAGCTCCTGGACGGTTCCGGGCCCGGTGCCGGCAGGCAGGCCGGTGGCCGTGTGGACCTGGGCGTCGAAGAGGAACGTCCCCTTCCCGAACGTGGCTTCGCCATCGACGATCCCACTCGACTCCTCGTCGATCGTCAGGAACGCCGGGCTGCCGCTCGCCGCCGGGCCGAACAGCGCCTCGTCAAAGCGGGCGAGGACACCGAGGGCGCCGTCGCGCAGCCGGTAGGCGACGATCCGGGCAAGGTGGTTGTTGCCGCCCGGGTCCTCCTGGATCAGGAGGTTGCCGTGGCTGTCGATCCCGAGATTGTCCGGCTTGTTGAACTTGGGCTCGGTCCCGCCGAGGGACTCACTCCCGTCGAGCAGGAGCGTCAGGCTCGCGCCGGCGAACGGCCTGTCGATGTCGTCGAACCGGAGGCGCCAGAGACCGCCGCCGTCCCGGGCATCGAGGCCGGTCCCGCTGGTCTGACCGCCCTCGGTCGTGACGAAGTAGTAGTCATTCGGGTGCCGCGGGTCCCAGATCCCGTCCTCGATCCGGTTGAGGCTCAGACCATCGCTCTTCGCGAGCGTGTTCTGGAGTGCGCCGGTCAGGCTCCACGGGACGTTCGCGAGGTGCACCGGAGCCGGCACGCCCTTGCCGTACGTCGCCCGCCAGCCAGCATCGTCCGTGACCGCCGAGTTCGCCGCATCGATCACGTAGCTCAGGCCGTTGGTCAGGCCCGCCCGAGTGAGCGGGTCGCCCGACGACTGCTTGACGCCGACGTAAGCCCGCAGCTGGCTGCCGTCACCCGGGCCGTCCTCGTTACCCATCACCAGGGTGGTCCTGGATCGGTTTGCGGCCGGGACCGTGTTCTCATAGGAGAACAGGCCGATCCGCGGGAAGGCAACCGCCTGACCGTCACTCGTGACCGCGAAGACCCGACCGTTGTCGCCCTCCTCTTCGTTGGCGAAGTAGATCTGGCCCTTGTAGCCCTTCCCGCTCCGCGCGTCGTAGAAGAGGCCGGGAGCCGAGAGCGTGCCGGAGCAGAAACGACCGAAGGTCGCGTCCTGCACGGCCAGGTCCGCGAAACGCGCCCCGGCGGTCACGTATGTGCCGTTGGGATAGTCCCAGAACCGGACACCCGGATCGATGAGGTCCGAGCCGGCCTTGACCTCGAGCGTCTTGCGGTCGATGACCCAGCGTGAGACGAAGGCGCCCGTCGTCCCGTGGCGTCGGACGATGCCCTGCGCGTCGCGCAGTTCGTGGTTCACGAAGACGATCGCCTTGCCGTCGTGGCGGGACAGGCCGATCCCGTCCGGGATGCCGACGAATTCATAGCCGTTCGATGCCGCCCCGCCATCTCCGACCGTGAGCAACGAGGTGATCTTCACATCGTCGGGGACCGGCAGGACGTACGGGGCCGTCGTTGTGCTTGGTCCGGTCGCCGTGCTGGGTGGTGCGGCCAGGACCGGCGATGCCGCGATCGCCAGTGTCGCGGCCGCGACGATCATCGCGGCCGTGCGGCGAGCGGCGCGCGGCTTCGATGTGGGCTGAGCGTCCAACGTTCGTTACCTCCCGAGCTGGATTCGTGGAACGGGTCCACCGTGGGTAGCCCGGATGAACGGGACGTTGTCGCTCGAAGCGCGGATGTAAACCCTCGTCGACGAGCGTGCCGCGCGGCGAGCTAGAGCCGACGTCAGCGCGTCGGGTCGGCGCCGTACAGCCGGCGTCTCGGGATGCCGGTGTCCGCGGCCACGCGTTTGGCCGCCTCGCCGCGCGCCGTGCCCGCGGCCACGAGACGCTCGACCTCCGCGATCGCCGCCTCGAGGCCGGCCGCCTCCGCGACCTCGACCGCCGCTGACGGACTCTGGCCGTCGTCCGGGCCGATCACCAGCACGAACTCGCCACGAGCCGGGATCCGGCCCTCCGAGGCGGCCTCGGCCAGCTCGCCGAGCGTGCCCCGGACGAACGACTCGTGCATCTTCGTCAGTTCGCGGCAGACGGCGCCGGGCCGCTCCCGGCCGCAGACCGCAGCCAGGTCCCAGAGCGTGGCAGTGACACGGGACGGCGCCTCGAACAGCACGGTGCCACGCTCGTCGGCGGCGATGCGGGCCAGCCGTTCGCGGCGGTCCCGACCGGACCGTGGCAGGAACCCCTCGAAGGCCCAGCGCGGCCCGGCGACGCCAGATCCGGCGACGGCCGCGAGCACGGCCGACGCGCCGGGCAGCGGGACGACCGTGCCGCCCTCCCCGGCCCACACCGCGACCAGCTCACCGCCCGGATCGCTGACGGCCGGCGTTCCCGCGTCGGTGACCAGCGCCAGGTCGGATCCGGCCCGCAGGTGTGCCAGGAGGGCCTCGGTCCGGGTCGGCCCGCTGCGGGCGTGGTAGCTCGTCATCCGCGTCTCGATCCGGTGCCGATCCAGGAGCCGGTGGGTCAGGCGCG
This sequence comes from uncultured Chloroflexia bacterium, assembly GCA_963767165.1. Taxonomy (GTDB): domain Bacteria; phylum Chloroflexota; class Limnocylindria; order Limnocylindrales; family CSP1-4; genus SPCO01. The sequence goes on from CAVYCV010000002.1 coordinate 284,571, forward strand.
TGTCCTCGGCCGCGATGAGCGGCACCGTGCGCAGGACCTCGAGCGCCCGCAGCGTGATGTCGGCGAGATTCCCGATCGGCGTCGCGACCACGAACAGCGTGCCGCCGACGGCGTCGCCCTCCGCCCCGGCCGCCTCGCTCACTCGCGGGCCGAGCCCGGTCGGCGACGCGGGTAGAGGTAGTCGACGCCGGCCGTCCGGGGACCGAGCTTGGCGATCGGCGGGACCTGCCGCTTGAACTCCGACCCGGCGATCATGCGGTCGACCCGCTCGATCGTCGCCGTGTCGAAGCCCATGGCGACGAGCTCCTCGGTCGAGCGGCGCTTGTCGACCCGCCAGAACAGCAGGCGGTCGAGCGCCGGGTAGTCGAAGCCGCCCTCGGTCTCGTCGGTCTGGCCCGGCCAGAGGTCGGCCGACGGCGCCTTGCGCACGATGGTGTCCGGGACGCCGATGGCGACCGCGAGCTGGCGGACCTGGCTCTTGTACAGGTCGCCGATGGGGTTGAACGCGCAGGCCGAGTCGCCGAAGAGCGTCGTGTAGCCGATGAGCGCTTCGGTCTTGTTGCCCGTCCCGACGACGAGGCCACCGAACGTCACCGAGTGGTCGTACAGGACCGCCATCCGCTGGCGGGCCATGAAGTTGCCCCGCCGGAGCGCGTTCGCGTCGGGTCGCTCCGCGTAGTAGCCATCGACCATCGGGCTTATGTCCACGAGCGTCGAGGTGGTCCCGAGGGCCGTCACGACGGCCTCGGCGTCGCCTCGCGACGCGGGTGATGACGTCCGGTACGGCATCAGCACGCACAGGAGTCTGTCCGCACCGATCGCCTCGGCCACGAGGTAGGCGACAAGGGCGGAGTCGATCCCGCCCGAGAGCCCGAGCACGAGTCGCTCGAAGCCTGCCTGCCGCAGCTGGCCGCGGATGAACTCCGCGATGACCCGCCGGGCGACATCGGTGTCGATCGAGAGCTCGGGCGGCAGCTCGAACGCCGGGGCGGGGTCGTTCGCCACGTCGCTGGCGCTCATCGATCGGCCGCCTTGCGGGGTCCCCGGGCCGCGGCGCGCTCGCCATCCGACCCGAAACCGATGGGCCGCGCAGGTCGCTCACCCGGGACGACGTCCAGGCCCGGCTCGGAGCCGGGTTCCGATGTCGCGTCCGGCGTGAACCCGGCCCGCTCCGCGATGATCCGCGCGAGCTCGCGCACCTGGAGCTCCGGGCGCTCGTCGCGCAGCAGCGGGAGCGCGATCCGTTCGCGGCGGATGTCGCCCGCCTCGATGTCGACGGTGAACAGCCCCTCGTCGTAGAGCGGGGCGCTGAAGATCGCCGCGCCATTCGGCCCGATCACCTCGGAGCCGCCCCAGAACGAGATCGATTCATCGACGCCGACCCGATTGCAGAAGATCACGAACGAGGTCGTGAGCTGCGCGTACGTGCGCATGAGCGTGCGCCACGATGTCGCCGTCCCGAGGCCGACCTCGTTGATCGAGGCGAGGTCGCGGCCCGGCGAGGACGACACGTTGACGAGGATCTGGGCTCCGTCGAGCGCGAGCAGCTGCGGCACCGCGAGATGCCAGAAGTCCTCGCAGATGGCGAGCCCGACGCCGACGCCCAGCCGGGACGGCACCGCGCGCAGGAGGTCGCCGGCCGCGAAGAAGCGCCGCTCGTCGAAGAGTCCGTATGTCGGCAGGAACAGCTTCCGGTGGACGTGCCGGATCTCGCGGTCCTCGATGAGCGCGGCCGCGATGAATAGGCGGTGATCCGCCGACTCCTCCACGAAGGACACGATCGCCGACAGGCCCGCGGTCGCGTGGGCGAGCTCGGCGAGCCGCGGATCGTCGAGGCGCATCGACACCTCGGATGCGAGATCCTGGAGCTGGTATCCGGTCAGGCCGAGCTCCGGGAAGACGACGAGCTGGGCGCCCGCCGCCCGCGCCTCAGCGAGCAGCTCGTGGTGGCGCGCGAGATTCGCGTCCAGCTGCCCGAGCCGCGGGGCGATCTGGGCGATGGCGATCCGGATCGATCTCACGTTCGGAGCATACGCGAACCTCTCGGGCGCGGCGGCCGACCCGACGGCCGACGCGACGGCCGACGACGGCATCCGCCCGATGCTAGGCTTCCGGACGCTCCGGGCGCCCCGAGGGCGCAGCCGGGGATCCGATCCGTCGCAGCAGGAGCGGGTGCGGGCTTGTCACGAGCGGGGACGCGATCACACGGGGCAGTCGCACGGTCGATCGTCGTGGCCCTGTGCGTGACGGCGTGTGGCTCGACCGTGCAGCCGAGCACCACGGTGGTGCCACCGCCCCCTCGCCCGACGTCCACCCCGGCCCCAAGCGACGTGCCGTTCAGCGCCACCTCGTACCCGGTCGCCGGCGACGCCCCGTGCGCTCAGGCCGAGGCGCCGGACGCGACCCACGGACCCTACACGGGGAACCTCAAGCGGATCACGGCGACCGACGCGAGCACGGTGACCTTCGAGCTGTGCGAACCGGACGTCGCGTTCCTGCCGAAGATCGCGGCCCCGGCGTTCGGGATCAACGACACGGCCTGGCTCGAGGCGAACGTCAGCGCGGGCCAGGCCGGTGAGCAGCGGATCGTCAGCGAGGTCAACGGGACCGGCCCGTACCGGTCGGAGGGCTGGCACCGCGGGTCAGAGATCAGCCTCGCCCGCAACGACGCGTACTGGGGCACGCCGGCCCGGAACGAGCGCCTCATCGTCCGCTGGCGCGACCCCGCCGCCTCGCGCCTGGTCGAGCTCCAGAACGCGACCGTCGACGGGGTCGACGACCTGGATCCGGCGGCCCTCCCGATCATCGAGGACGACGTGAGCCTGGAACTCACCCCGCGCGAAGGGATGAACGTCTTCTCTATCGGGTTCAACGCGACCTTCGCCCCGTTCGACATCGAGCTGGTCCGCCGGGCCATCGCGATGGGCATCGATCGGCCGCGCCTGGTCGCGAACTTCTTCCCGTCCGGTTCGGTGGTAGCCACCCACTACGCCCCGTGTGCGATCCCCCATGGCTGCGCCGGCGATCCCTGGTACGAGTTCGACCCGCTCCAGGCCAAGGACCTGCTGGCGACGGCCGGCTATGCGGACGGATTCGACACCTCCATCCGGTATCGGGCGACGCCCACCCCGGAACTGCCCGATCCCGCCGGCGTCGCCGGAGAGCTCAAGGCCCAGCTGCTGGCCAACCTCGGGATCCGGGCCGAACTCGTCGCGGCTCCTGACGACACGTACCTCGCCGACGTCGAGGCCGGCAAGCTCGATGGGATCACCATGCTCGGCCAGGGCGTGAGCTACCCGGACGTCACCGCCTTCCTGGACCCGCGCTTCGCACCCGGGGGGACGAACGCCTTCGGCAAGCCGATCCCCGAGATCGGCAAGGCCCTCGCAGACGGGCGGTCGACGATCGACCCGGACGAGCGAGAGGCCGCCTACGCGCGGGCCAACGACGCGATCCGCGCCCACGTCCCGATGGTGCCCATCGCCCGGGTCGGCTCGACCGCGGCTTTCCGCTCCGACGTGGACGGCGCCGCGGCGTCGCCGCTCCATCTCGAGCGGTTCGCCGCGATGGTTCCGGGCGATCGGCGCCAGCTCGTCTGGCTCATGGGTGCCGAGCCGTCCGGACTGTACTGCGCAGACGAGACGGACCCGACGGCCGACCTCGTGTGCGCCCAGCTCTCCGAGGGCCTCTACGCCTACGACGCGGCCGGGGCGTCCACCGTGCCGGCCCTCGCCAGCGCGTGCGATCCCAACCGCAAGCTCACGGTCTGGACGTGCACGCTGCGGGCGGGCGTCCGTTTCCACGACGGGGCTGCGTTCGACGCCGACGACGTGGTCATGAGCTTCGCGGCCCAATGGGACGCGGACCACCCGCTCCACGCGGGCCGCCAGGGCCGGTTCGCCACCTTCCGGGCGTGGTTCGGCGGCTTCCTGGACCCGCCGTCCGGCTGACACTCCCCGCGGTCACCGGAGGCGTGACGGCCCGGCGCGCTGATGCTAGGCTTCCGGGCACCCACGGGCCAAGGGCTCATGGCGGGTTCGCCCCGACGCACCGGACAGGGAGGCTCGACGGTCCGGGACCGGGAGACAGAGGAGGAGTTCCAAGGATGATGCGATCAACCAGGTGGTCGCCACTCGCGGCATTGCTCGCGACCGTGGCGATCGTCTTTGCAGCGTGTGCCGGAACGACACCGACGACTGCACCCAGCGCCGCCACAAGCGCGGCGCCGTCGGCGGTCGCCCCCAGCGCGCCGGCATTCACCGCGATGGCGTACCCGGAGACCGGCGAGGCACCCTGTGCCCAGGCCGCTGCGCCGGATGCGACCCACAACCCGTACGCGGGCGAGTTCAAGAAGATCAGCGCCCCGGACGCGCGGACGGTCGTCTTCGACCTGTGCAGCCCGGACGTCGCATTCCTGTCCAAGATCGCGTTCACCTCGTTCGCGATCAACGACGCGGGCTGGCTCACCGCGAACATCGACCCGGCCGGCACGACCCAGAAGATCGTCACCGCGGTCAACGGCACGGGTCCCTACAAGCTGAACGCGTGGAACCGCGGCCAGGACGTGACCTATGACGCCTACGACGGGTACTGGGGCACGAAGGCCCTGACCCCGAAGGCGATCCTCCGCTGGAACAAGGAGGCGGCACAGCGGCTCGTCGAGCTGCAGGCCGGCACCGTCGACGGCATCGACAACGTCGGACCGACCGACTTCGCGACCGTCGAGGGCGACGCAAACCTCCAGCTCAAGGCCCGGACTGGCCTGAACGTCTTCTACCTCGGCTTCAACAACACGTTCGCGCCGTTCGACAACGAAGCAGTTCGCCAGGCGATCGCCAAGGGCATCGACCGCAAGCGGATCGTCGACACCTTCTACCCGGGCGGCTCCTCGGTCGCCGACTACTTCACCCCGTGCGAGATCGCCAACGGTTGCGTCGGACCCAAGTGGTACGACTTCGACGCCGCGGCGGCCAAGTCGGAGCTCACCGCCGCAGGCTTCGATTTCAGCAAGACCTACAAGCTCCACTTCCGGCCGGCCGTCCGCGGCTACCTGCCGGATCCGCCGGTCATCGCGACCGAGATCCAGGCGCAGCTGAAGAACAACCTCGGCATCACGGTTGAGCTCGACCAGCAGGACGACACGACCTATCTGGACAACGCGGCCGACGGCCTGCTCGAGGGCATCCATATGCTGGGCTGGGGCGCCGACTATCCCGACCAGACCAACTTCGTCGGCTATCACTTCGGGTCCGGCGCCTCGAAGCAGTTCGGCGACAAGTTCCCCGACCTCACGGCCGCGCTCGACGAAGGTGCCGCGGGCACCAGCGACGCTGCTCGTGAGCCTGCCTACACCAAGGTGAACGAGCTGATCAAGCAGCACGTCCCGATGATCCCGATCGCGCATGGCGGCTCCGCCGTCGCGTTCCGTGCCGATGTGGACGGGGCCCATTCGTCCCCGCTGACGAACGAACAGTTCGCCGTCATGAAGGCCGGCGACCGGGCACAGCTCGTGTTCAGCCAGAACGGCGAACCGGGTGGCCTGTACTGCGCCGACGAGACCGACGGCGAAGCCCTGCGGGCCTGCGATCAGACGATGGAAGGCCTCTACGGGTACGCGATCGCCGGGACCGAGACGGTCCCGCTCCTCGCCGAGAAGTGCGAGCCGAACGCTGAGCTCACCACCTGGACCTGCACGCTCAGGTCCGGCGTGACGTTCCACGACGGGGCATCGTTCGACGCGGACGATGTCGTCACCTCGTTCGCAGTCCAGTGGGACGCGGACCATCCGCTCCACAAGGGTCGGACGGGTGACTTCACCTACTTCTCGAGCCTGTTCGGGTTCCTGAATCCGCCGGTCCCGAAGCCGGCTTCGTAAGGGCATAGGGTCGAGACCGCCCGCGGCCACGCCGCGGGCGGTCTCTTCGTAATCCAGGGCCCGCCGCGGGCGGGCCAAGGGGTGTCGTGACGGGATGACCCGCTACATCGTCCGTCGGCTGCTGCTCAGCATCCCGGTCCTCTTCGGGGTCGTGCTGCTGGTCTTCATCCTCGCGCGGGTCATCCCGGGCGATCCGTGCGTGGCCACGTACGGCGAGAAGGCGACCCCGGAGGTGTGCGCGGCGTTCAACGCGCGATACGGCCTGGACAAGCCCATCCCCCAGCAATTCGTCACCTACATCGGGGCCCTCCTGACCGGGGACCTCGGGTTCTCGGTCAAGTTCGGCCGGCCAGTGTCCGACGTGCTGCTGGAGCGCCTGCCGGTCACGGTCGAGCTGACGGTCATGGCGCTGGTCTTCGCGTCGGTCTTCGGCCTGATCCTCGGGCTCATCTCGGCGATGCGACGCAACTCGTTCGCCGATGTCGGCACGATGGTCATCGCCAACTTCGGGGTGTCCATCCCGGTCTTCGTGCTAGGGCTCCTCCTCGCGTTCGTGTTCGCCGTGCTGCTCAAGGACACGCCGTTCGCGTTGCCGCCGTCCGGCCGCCTCACGCCGGGCGTCTCGGTCGTCCCGCTGGCTGTCCTGTGGGGACTCGAGGACTGGACCGGCCCGCCGAGGATCATCCTGGACTTCATCTCGCGGATGTACATCCTCAACGGGCTCCTGACCGCGAACTGGGGGCTGTTCACCGATGCGTTCCGCCATCTCATCCTGCCGGCCATCGCGGTCGGGACGATCCCGCTCGCGATCATCGCCCGGATGACCCGATCGAGCCTCCTCGAGGTCCTCGGCCTCGACTTCGTGCGGACGGCGCGGGCCAAGGGCGTCAAGGAGCGCTCGGTGGTCCTGCGCCACGGCCTTCGCAACGCCATGCTCCCGGTGGTGACGGTCATCGGCCTCTCGCTCGGCGCGCTCCTCTCCGGGGCCGTGCTGACCGAGACGATCTTCAGCCTGACGGGCATGGGCCAGACGCTCTTCGAATCCATCAACGGCCGCGACTACAGCGTCATCCAGGGCGCGACGATCGTCGTGGCCGTGATCTATGTCGTGGTCAACCTCGTCGTGGACGTGTCCTACGCGTTCCTCGACCCGCGGATCCGGCTCGACTGATGGCGACCCTCGGTCAGCCGGTCGAGACCGCCGTCGGCCCGACGAAGGAGCGCGTCTCGAGCCTGCGCCGCGACACGCTCCGGAACGTCCTGCGCCAGCGCTCGGCCGTCGCGGGACTGATCATCCTCGGGACCCTCGTGCTCGTCGCGATCTTCGCCCCGGTCATCGCCCCGCACGACCCGCTGCTGTCGATGCTCGACGACGGCGAGACCGGCATCAAGCGGGGCCAGGCGCCGTGCATCCACGTCCTCGGCTGCCCCGCCGACCAGCCGCAGCACATCATGGGCCTCGACTCGAACCTGCGCGACGAGTTCAGCCGGGTCGTCTTCGGCGCACGCGTGTCACTCCAGGTCGGGATCCTGACGGTCGGATTCGCGATCCTCGTCGGGACGACCATGGGCGCGATCGCCGGGTTCGCCGGCGGTCGGACGGACAATGTCACGATGCGGTCCCTGGACATCGTGCTGGCCTTTCCCAGCCTGATCCTCGCGATCGCGATCGTCACGGTCCTGGGGTCAGGGCTGTACCAGGCCCAGATCGCCATCGCGATCGTGTCCATCCCGATCTACGCCCGCGTGATGCGTGGCTCCGTGCTCGCCACGCGCGAACAGGAGTTCGTCACCGCGTCCCGTGCTCTCGGCGAATCCTCACGAGGCATCCTCAGCCGGCGGATCCTCCCGAACTCCATGACCCCCCTCATCGTCGCGGGGACGCTCGGCATCGGCGGGGCCATCCTGGAGGTCGCGGCCCTGTCGTTCCTGGGCCTCGGGGCGCAGCAGCCACAGCCCGAGTGGGGCTCGATGATCGGCTTCGACCGCAACCTGTTCTTCTCGGCGCCACACCTGATCTTCTTCCCGGGTGTGGCGATCACGCTCACGGTCCTTGGCTTCAACCTCCTGGGCGACGGCCTGCGCGACGCCCTCGACCCGCGACTGAACCGATGACGACACCGACCGTCCCGAGCGAGACCCTCGGCGTCAGCCTCGACGAGACCGTCGTCGAGGAGCTGGTCCCGCCGGGCGCCCGGCGGCAGAAGAAGCCGCGCGGCGATCGCCCGCTGCTCGAGGTCAAGGGGCTCTACACGTCGTTCAAGACGCGCCACGGCCTGGTCCGCGCGGTGGACGGCATCGACTTCCATGTCGACCGTGGCGAGATCATGGGGCTCGTCGGCGAGTCCGGCTGCGGCAAGAGCGTCACCAGCCTGTCGATCATGCGGCTCATCGCCAGCCCCGGCAACGTGGACGCCGGCGAGATCCTGTTCGACGGCCAGGACCTCCTGAAGCTCCCGGCTGAGGACATGCGCAAGATCCGCGGCGACCGGATCAGCATGATCTTCCAGCAGCCGACGTCCTCACTCAATCCAGTCTGGAGCGTCGGCCGCCAGATCGAGGAGGTCCTGCAGATCCATCGCGGGATGAAGGGCAAGGCCGCCTGGGGGCGGTCCCTGGAGCTCCTCAGGATGGTCGGGATCCCGGATCCGGAACGGCGCCTGAAGGCGTTCCCGCACGAGTTGTCCGGCGGCATGGCCCAGCGGATCATGATCGCCATGGCCCTCGCCTGCGAGCCGGAGCTGCTCATCGCCGACGAGCCCACGACCGCGCTCGACGTGACGATCCAGGCCCAGATCCTCGACCTGATGCGCAACCTGCGCGATGAGACCGGCACGGCGATCATCCTCATCACGCACGACCTCGGGGTCGTGGCCGAGATGTGCGACCGGGTCGCGGTCATGTACGCGGGCGAGATCGTCGAGGAGACCGATGTGGTCCCGCTGTTCCGCGACCCGCTCCATCCGTACACGCGCGGCCTCATCGGCTCCATCCCGGTCGTCGGCGAGGTCAGGGACGAGCTGGCCGTCATCCCGGGCAACGTCCCGAACCTCATCGACCTGCCCAAGGGCTGCCGTTTCGCGCCGCGCTGCCTCACCCGGATCGAGGAGAACGTCGACCTCGCGCTCGACGTCCACCCGGAGCTGCGACCCATCCGGCCCGGCCACGAGGTCCGCTGCTGGCTCTACCACGACGCGGCCGGTCACCTTCGCGAGCGGCCGGCGACCGACGGGGCGGCGGGGCGATGATCGACCCGACGCCCGCCGGCGCCGCGCCGGGCGCCCCCTACCAGGCCGTCGAGGCGGCCACGGCGGGAGGCTCGCCGCTCGTGGAGGTCCGCGGCCTCGTCAAGCACTTCCCCGTTCGCGGCGGCATCCTGCAGCGCACGATCGGCCTGGTCCAGGCGGTCGACGGCGTCAGCTTCGACATCCGCAGGGGCGAGACCCTCGGCCTCGTCGGCGAGTCGGGCTGCGGCAAGACGACCGTCGGCCGGCTCCTCCTCCGGCTCATCGAGCCCACGGCCGGGACGATCGCCTTCGACGGCGTGGACCTGACGGCCCTGAGCGGGAGTGCCCTCAAGCCGTACCGGCGCCGCATGCAGATCATCTTCCAGGACCCGTTCGCCAGCCTCGATCCGCGCTCGCCCATCGCCGACAGCATCGGCGAGGGCCTGCGCATCCACGAGATCGGGACGGCGGCGGAGCGGCGCGCGAAGGTGACCAGGATCATGGACATGGTCGGGCTCCAGCCGTACCACGCCCGACGGTATCCACACGAGTTCAGCGGCGGCCAGCGGCAACGCATCGGGATCGCCCGCGCGCTCGTCCTGGAGCCCGACCTCGTCGTCTGCGACGAGCCGGTCTCCGCGCTCGACGTCTCGATCCAGGCGCAGGTCCTGAACCTGCTCAAGAACCTCCAGCGCGAGCTCGGGCTGACCTATGTCTTCGTCGCCCACAACATGGGTGTGGTCGAGCACATCAGCGACCGGGTCGCGGTGATGTATCTCGGGCGCATCGCGGAGCTGGCCGACCGGCGCGAGCTCTTCCGTCATCAGGAGCACCCCTACACGGTCGCGCTCATGTCGGCCATCCCGGTCCCCGACCCCGAACTCCGGCGCAAGCGGGTCATCCTCAAGGGCGACGTGCCGAGTCCCGTCGACCCGCCCTCCGGCTGCCGGTTCCACCCACGCTGCCAGCTTCGCCAGGAGCTCGGCGGACCGGCCATCTGCGCCGACGCGGTCCCGCCCCTCATCGACCTCGGCGGCAACCACCAGTGCGCCTGCCACTTCCGCGGCCCGGGTGCGGCGGCCGCGACGACCGCGACCGTGGCGGACACCTCGACGCCGGTGCCCGACACGCGCGCCTGACGGACAGCTGGGCGTCGCCGACGGCGCCTAGCGCTCGTTCGTCAGCTGCTCGACGTCCCGGGCCCACATCGGCGAGTCGAGGCTGAGGCCGGCCGGATCGGTCGTGCCCACCGTCGCCCGCAGGCCCTCGTGGACGATGTCCGACCAGGCATAGATCACGGGCAGGTCCTGCGACTGGAGGATCGCGTACTCGCGGTAGATCGCGGCGCGCCTGGCCTGGTCGGTCTCGCCCCGGCCGGCCTCGATCAGGCGGTCCACGGCGGGGTTGGCGTAGCAGATGTAGTTGAGCGTCGTCGGGCGCTCGGCGGACGAGCACTCCGAGGAGTGGTAGAGCGCGAACGGGTCGGGATCGAACGCGACCCCGAACCCCCCGAAGTACGCGTCGAACGACAGCCCCGACCTGGGCGCGGCCGCGTTGATGTGCGGGTAGACATCGAGCATCCCAAGGATCTGGGCGAACGGGACCTCCTTGTACGTCAGGTCGATCCCGCACTCGCGGACCTGCTCGCCCACGGACTGCAGCCAGCGGCTTCGCTCCGGGAAGCCGGCCCGCACCGCGACGACGGTCGCGAGCCGTCGGCCGGCCTTCGCGTAGATGCCGTCGGAGCCGGCCTTCCAGCCCGAGGCCTCGATGAGCGCGCGCGCCTTCGCCCGATCGAGCGGGTACGTCGCGAGGCCGTCCGACGGGTAGGCCCATGAGATCGGCGGGATCTCCGTGTAGATCGCCTGCCCCTGCCCGTCGGTGGCTCTGGCCGCCGTGGCGGGCCTGTCGAAGCAGGAGGCCACGGCCTGGCGCAGGTTCCGGTCGAGGAACAGCCCATCCGATTCAGGGTGCAGGTTGAAGTACAGGCCGAGGAAGCTCAGGTCGAGGTACTCGACGAACGCGAGCCCGGGGTCGTCCTTGATCGGCTCGTACGCCGCCCCGCCGATCCGGGGGTCCCAGTCGATGATGCCGTCGGCGAGGGCCTTCGCCCGATCCGCATCCGACCCGATGACCGGCAGGATCAGCCGCTTCAGGTTCGGCTCGCCGAGGAAGTAGTCCTCGTTCGCCGCGAAGACCAGGCCGCCGGGCGTCGATGGAGCGAACGTGAACGGGCCGGTCCCGACCGGGTGATCCTGGAAGTCGAGGTACGGGTAGGCGGCGGCCAGCGCATCGATCGGTCGATCGGTGAACGTGACGTCGATGGCCCTGATCCGGGCGATGACGTCGCGGACGTAGGCTCGCTCGTCGAACACGCCTTCGGTCGTGTGGGCGGACTCGCGGGGCAGCGCGATCCCGGCCGTGCGGAGCAGGCCTTCCCCGGCGTCGCGGAATCGCCCGTAGTCGACGGTGGGCTTGCCGTCGGCGCCGTCGGGGCCCGTCGGGTCGGACTCCTCGATCGCGACCTTGTCGAGGAATGACCCGACGTCGGCCACCGGCGGGAGGTTCGCGCTGAATCGGCCGTACGACGCGTCGATCGCGTCCTTGCTCTCGATCCAGATGCCGAGGTCGACCGCCGGGAAGCTCGCGAGCCTCGATCGCAGCGTGAAGGCGACCGTCAGGTCATCGACCCGCTGGACGTCGTCGAGGACCTGGAACAGGCAGAGGCTCTGGTTGAACCGGCAGCGCGGACTGCGGGCCAGGCCGTACGTCTGGACGACGTCGTCGGCGGTGAGCGCCGTGCCGTCATGGAACGTGACGTCGTCCCGGAGCCTGACCGTCCACGTCAGCCTGTCGGCGGACACGGTCGGCGGTCCCGCGGCGAGGACCGGGACCGGGTCCAGGTGCTCGTCGAGGCCGTACAGCCCGTTGTAGAGGAACGCGGCGGCCTTGCGCGTCGAGGCCCCGGTCGCGACGTTCGAGAGCCGTCCCGTCGGGTCCTCCTCGAGCGCCATGGTCAATGTCTGCTCCACGGGTGACGGCGCGGCGGCGGACGCGGCGCTCGACGGCAGGACCGTCGGCGTCACGGGCCTCGGCGATGGAGCCGACGAGGCGCACGCCGTCATGACGAGGGCGACCACGACGAGGAGGGGCGCCAGGCGGAGTCGGATCGATCGCTCGGGACGGCCGTCGGCGGTCAGCGCTTGGGCACCGATCGGCCGGCGACCCATGCGCGCCATGGTCACGCGGGCTCGGACACCGCCGCGTCGAGGGCCGACTGGTGGGCGGCGATGTCGCTCGCCACCGCCTCGGTCGCCTGCTCGAGGTAGTGGCAGGCGACCCGGTGGTCGACGGCGATCTCGCGGAACTCGGGGATCTCGCTCGAGCAGCGCTCCTGCTCGTGCTTGCTGAGGCGTTCGTACAGCCAGCAGCGCGTGCGGAAACGGCAGCCCGAGGGCGGATAGACGGGCGAGGGCACGTCGCCCTTGAGCACGAGGCGCCGCTTGCGGATCCGCGGGTCGGGATCGGGCACCGCCGACAACAGGGCGATCGTGTACGGGTGGCGCGGGTTCGCGTAGAGCGAGTCGACGGGCGCAAGCTCCATCATCTTGCCGAGGTACATGACCCCGACCCGGTCACTGATGTACTGGACCACCGAGAGGTTGTGCGCCACGAACAGGAACGAGAGGTTGAACCGTTCGCGCAGGTCGAGGATCAGGTTGAGGATCTGCGACTGGATCGACACGTCCAGGGCGGACACGGGCTCGTCGGCGAAGATGAACTCGGGCGACACCGCGAGCGCGCGGGCGATCCCGATCCGCTGACGCTGGCCGCCACTGAACTCGTGCGGGTAGCGCCGGGCGTACTCGCGCCGGAGCCCGACCTCCTCGAGGAAGTCCCCGGTGCGCTTGTCGCGGATGCTCCGTTGCCCCCAGCCGTTCTCCTTGTCGGCCTGGGCCAGCATCCCCTCGCCGACGATGTCGCTGATCGGCATGCGCGGGTTCAGGCTGGCCACCGGGTCCTGGAAGATCACCTGCATGCGGCGGCGCATCTTCTTGAGGTCATCGCCCTTGCGCTCGAAGATGTCCTGCCCCTCGAACCGGGCCTTGCCCTCCGTCGGCTTCTCCAGACGGAGCAAGGTCCGTCCAAGGGTCGTCTTCCCGCACCCGGATTCGCCGACGAGTCCGAAGATCTCACCGCGGCGGATCTCGAAGCTCACTCCGTCGACCGCCCGGACGTTGGCGAGCACGCGCCGCAGGATGCCCGCCCGGATCGGGTAGTAGGTCTTGAGATCCTCGATCTCGATGAGCGGGGGACGGACCGTGTCTGGGGCGGCCTCAGTGGCCGGGGACCTGTCGACGGGGTCGGTCACACCATCCGGGATCGCACCGGTCACGTCGGCAGCACCTCGGGATCGGCGTCGTAGCTCGCAAGCCGGGAGCGGTTGGCCGGATCGTGCAGCCAGCACCGCGACGCCCCGCCCGATGCGAGGCGGATGAGGGTCGGCTCCTCGCGGACGCACTGTTCCCAAGCGTAGGGACAGCGCGGCTCGAACTTGCAGCCCGGCGGCATCCGGAACGGGTTCGGGACGGTGCCCTTGATGGGCTCCAGCCGCTGTCCCCGCTTGCCCTTCGAGGGGATCGAGTTGAGAAGGCCGCGCGTGTAGGGGTGACGGGCACCCAGCAGGACCTCCTCGACCGTGCCCTGCTCCACGACCCGGCCCGCATACATGACCACGACGTCGTCCACGGTCTCCGCGACGACGCCGAGGTCGTGGGTGATGAGCAGCAGTCCCGTGCCGGTTCGCTCCTGGATCTCCTTGATCAGCTCCAGGATCTGGCGCTGGATCGTGACATCGAGGGCGGTCGTGGGCTCGTCGGCGATCAGCAACTTCGGATTGCAGCTCAGCGCCATCGCGATCATCACGCGCTGACGCATGCCGCCCGACAGCTCGTGCGGGTACTGCTTGACCCTGCGCTCGGGGGTCGAGATCCCGACGTCCGCGAGGGCCTTGATGGTGATGTCCCTGGCCGCCGACTTCGCGACGTCCTGGTGGAGCAGGACCGCCTCGCCGATCTGGTCGCCGATCGTCAGGACCGGGTTCAGGCTCGTCATCGGCTCCTGGAAGATCATCGCGATCTCGCCGCCGCGGATCTCCCGGAGGTCCTCGACGGGCAGCGTCAGCAGGTCGCGGCCGTCGAACCAGACCTCGCCGCCAGCGATCTCGCCCGGAGGTTCGTCGATCAGCCGCATGATCGTGAGCGCCGTTACGCTCTTGCCCGAGCCGGACTCACCGACGATCGCGAGACGGCCGCCGCGCTTGACCGCGAAATCGACGCCGTCGACGGCCTTGACGACGCCGTCCAGGACCTTGAAATAGGTCCTGAGGTCGCGCACCTCGAGCAGGTTGTTCTTGTCCGGCGGGCCGTGTCGCTCGGGTCGCGGCGGCGCCGTCGATTCGAAGGTCGTCACGCGCGCGACCGCGGATCGAGGGCGTCGCGCAGGCCGTCACCCATGAAGTTGATGCCGAGCACGGTGATGACGATCGCCGCTCCCGGGAAGAACGCCCACCACCAGTTCCCCTGGTTCACGAATTCGAGCGAGTTGGACAGGATGTTGCCCCAGGTGGGCGTGTTCACGTCGACCCCGAAGCCCAGGAAGCTCACGAACGCCTCCGCCACGATGACGCCGGCCACGCCCAGGGTGGCCGACACGATGATCGGCGAGAGGGCGTTGGGCAGGATGTGGCGCACGATGATCCGATAGTCGGACACGCCGACCGCCCGGGCGGCGTCGACGAACTGCTCCTCCCGCAGCGACAGGAACAGGCTGCGGACCAGGCGGGAGATGCCCAGCCACCCGAAGAGGCCGAAGATCAGCAGCACGCCGATCCAGCTCCCCTGGCCGAGGAACCTCGACGCGACGAGGATGAGGAACAGGATCGGCACCGAGAGCAGTGAGTCCACGATCCGCATCATCACCGAATCGGGCCAGCCGCCGAAGTAGCCGGCGATCCCTCCCCAGAGGGAACCGATGATGACCGAGATCGCGGTGGCGCCGAGGCCGATGATCAGCGACATACGCGCCCCGTTGACGACCAGGACGAACACGTCTCGCTGGAACCGGGCGGTCTCGCCCATCAGCAGAACCGGATCCCAGTCCAGGCTGACCCAGGACGGCGGGCGACCGGCATAGACGAGCTCATCCGGCTTCTTGATGTCGAGGAAGTCGTACGGCAGGATGATCGGCCCGATGATCCCGACCAGGCACATCGACAGGAAGAGGACGCTCCCGACGACCGCGAGGCGATGGCGCTTGAAGCGGCGCCAGGCGATCTGCCACTGGTTGAGGGACTCCAGCTGGACCTCGTAGTCCGCGATCCCCTCGACTTCCTCGATGGTCGGTGCCGGGATCTCGGGCTCGCCGTGGTCATCCATAGCTGATCCTCGGGTCGACGATCGCATACAGGACGTCCGCGAGCAGGTTGGACATGACGACGATCAGCGCCGTGATGACGAGGATTCCCATCAGGACCGGGTAGTCGAAGGCATTCGTCGCCTCGATGAAGCCGCGGCCCATGCCCGGCCACGAGAAGATGGTCTCGGTGACGATCGCTCCGGTGAAGAGGAACGGGATCTCGAGGCCCAGGTTCGTGATGATGGGCAAGAGCGCGTTGCGGAGCGCGTGCTTCGAGATGACCGTCCGTTCCACGACGCCCTTGGCCCGGGCAGTGCGGACATAGTCCTGGTTGAGCGAATCGATCATCGCCGCGCGGACGAATCGCGAGTCGCCCGCGACGCTGACGACGACCAGCGTGAAGACGGGCAGGATCAGGTGGCGGCCGAGGTCGACCAGGGCATCGATGGGCTTGGCCGCGAAGTACACCCAGTAGTCGGCCGAACCGAAGATCGGGACGTCCCGTGTGGTCCACATCCCACCCGCAGGCAGGATCTTGAGTTGGGCCGCGAACACGGTCAACAACATGAGACCGAGCCAGAACGTCGGCAACGAGAATCCGATGTACGAGAAGATGGTCAATGCCGAATTGAAGATCCCGTAGCGTCTGACGGCCGCGATGACGCCCGCGACGAACGCGACGGTGACCCAGATGATCCAGGCCGTGCCCGCCAGGATGAGCGTCGGCCAGAGCCGGTCGCCGATGACAGCGGTGACCGGGCGGCCGTCCCGGACCGAGAAGCCGAGATCGCCGTGGAGGATCCCGTTATCGCCGCCCCGCAGGAACTCGGGCAGGAAGTTCGGGAACCCCTGTTCGCTGATGAAGACTCCGAGACCTTCGCCGTCGGGGTTGCAGATACCCACCCAGCGGCAGTACTGGATCGGGATCGGCTGGTCGAGACCCCAGCGATGGCGAAAGGCCTGGATCTGCGCCTGCGTGATCCGCGGGTTGAGCGCGAAGCGCGCCTCGGGGCCGCCCGGGGCGATCAGCAGGATCCCGTAGATCATGAATGACGTGATGATGAGGACGGGGATCGTCTCGAGGACGCGACGGATGATGAAGCGGCCCATCGTCAGCCCTGCCTAGGACTAGACGTGCAGCGAGGCCAGGCGGCCTCGCTGCACATCACTTGACTCGTGCGCGTGGATGGATCAGTCGGTTACTGGTCGATCCACCAATCCTCGACGTTCCAGAGCACGCTCGACGTGGTCGGGTTGCCTGTCACGTTGTGGAGCTTGGGGCTCACGAGGTACGCGTTCTTCCAGTAGAAGAGCGGGTACTCGGGGGCGAGCTGGCTGTAGAGGTCCTGGACCTTGTACATCGAGTCGCGGACGACCGAGAAGTCCACGCTGTTCTTGACCGCGTTCCAGGCATCGTCCAGCTCGGGGACGCACACACGGTTGCTGTTCTGGCCGTTGTGCGGCTCGGCATCCGGGATGCCCTGGCACGTGTAGACGTTGTAGCCGCCGAGCGGGTCGAGCGGCGAGACGAACGCGTACATGGCGGCATCGAAGTTGCCGTGGATCAGGTTGCAGGGGGTGTCGGCCTGGATGCCTTCACCGGTCCAGCTGCCGAAGATGATGTCGGCCGAGACCGGCATCGGATTGACCTTGATCCCGACCGGGGCCAGCTGCGACGCGAACGCCGTCAGTGACTCGATGCGGTACGGGCGGGTCGTGGTGCAGAAGTCGAACTCGAGTCGCTTGCCGGCCTTCTCGCGAATGCCGTCGGCGCCCGGCACCCAGCCGGCGTCGTCGAGCTTCTTCTTGGCCGCTTCGACGTCGTAGACGCTCGGCGGCTCATCCTTGAAGTACCAGGCCAACGGGGAGATGTTGTTCGTGCCGATCGGCTCGACCGTACCGCCGAGCACCTGGCCGGCGATCTGGGTCTTGTCGATGGCGAGACCAACGGCCTCCTTGACGGTCTGGGCATCTTCCGGACTGCCGGTCTTCTCGGCAAGGCGCTTGTTGTTGAACGACAGCTGCTCGTAGGTGAAGGTGTCCTCGGTGAGGACCTTCTCCATCCCGGCGAGCTTCGGCACGTCCGAGTGGTTGAGGTTCATGGCCAGGTCGTACTCGCCCTGGGCGAAGCCCGCGATCATCCCATCGGGATTGTCGGGGTAGTACTTGAAGATCAGGTGCTTGAAGCCCGGCGTCTTGCCGTCGCTGACCGTCCCGTAGTTCGGGTTGAGGTCGTACTCGAGCTGTGCGCCCGCGGCGTACTTGACCGGCATGAACGGACCGCTGTAGACGCCCGACGCAAGGTTGGTCAGCGGGTACAGCTTGGTCGGCGCGTCCTTGACCGGGATCGTCTCGATGTAGTGCTTCGGGAGAAGCGGGGCGACCAGTCCGAGGTAGCCCTCGTAGATCTTCCCGAAGTGCATGACGCAGTCGGTCCCGGTGCCGCCGTCGATGGACTCGATGTCCTCCCAGCCCGTCACGCCGCCCGCGAGGCCGGTGTTATCGGGGTTGATGTTCCACTTCCAGGTGGCTTCGAGGTCGGCACAGGTGATCGGCTGGCCGTCGGACCACTTGCCGCCCGGCCGAAGCTTCCAGGTGACGTCCATCTTGGTGCCGTTGACGACGACGCCGCCGTTGGTCACGAGCGGCACGTCGGTCACGAGATCGGGGACGTACTTCAGGTCATAGGAGGTGTCGAGCAGGCCGAGGAGGGCCGGTGTGCCGGCCTCGATGTCGGTGTTGGCCTGCGCGTAATACGGGTTGATGTTGCCGGGCACCTGCCACTCGGCGACGACGAGGGTCTCACCCTGCGACGGCGCGGGCTCGGCGACGTACTTGGAGCCGGTCAGCTCCGGGGCCGCGGGGGCCTGTGATTCAGCCGGCGTCGACGCTGCGGCCGATGGTGCCGCTGCCGATGGCGCCGCGGCCGACGCGGCCGGCGACGACGAGGTGGAGGAGGTGCCGCAGGCGGTGAATACCATCACCGCCACCGACAGCAACCCGAATAGACGTTTCTTCATCAACTGTCCTCCGAATGGGTGATTACCCAAGATCTCCCGCTATCGACCACCACGTGCCCACGCCAGTCCACGGAACCCCCGCTTGAACCTGATCGAGCCTCCCAACTCGATGCGGTCACGGGCGAGCCAAACCGGCAGCACTCTCGGGTCGCTGCGCTGCCGGTACTATCCACACGCCTCGTCGGGCTGTCAACAATGGCTAAGGAACCTTCGTCTGGCACCCGCCCGGACGTTCGGTCAATCCGGGCAGGGCGTCTGGGCCCCGGTCATCGGCCGCCAGCGCAGGTTCGGCTGGCGCGCCGCCGTGGCCTCGTCGAGTCGCCGCACGGGCGCCGTGTGCGGTGCGCTCGTGACGCGCTCCGGATCGGCGTCGGCTTCGGCCGCGATGGCGATGAGCGCGTCGGCGAAGGCGTCGAGCGTCTCGACCGATTCGGTCTCGGTGGGCTCGATGAGCATCCCCTCCTCCACGATCAGCGGGAAGTAGATCGTCGGCGGGTGGAAGCCGTGGTCGATGAGCCGCTTTGCGATGTCGAGCGTCCGGACGCCGGTCCGCCGCTTGATCGACGCCGCCGAAGCCACGAACTCGTGCTTGCAGGGCCGGTCGTAGGGCAGGTCGTATGTCCCCTCGAGCCGATGCTTGAGGTAGTTGGCCGCGAGGACCGCGTCGTCGCTGACCTCGCGCAGCCCCGCGTCGCCGTGCGCCCGGATGTACGCGTAGGCCCGGACCAGGACGCCGGTGTTGCCCACGAAGCTGCGCAGACGGCCGATCGACGTCGGCCGCTCCCCGGGGCGCTCGAGACGGTATGAGCCGTCGTCCTCCACGCGGACCCGTGGCGTGGGCAGGTACGGCAGCAGCGCCTCCCCCACGCCGACGGGGCCCGCGCCCGGCCCGCCCCCGCCGTGGGGGGTCGAGAACGTCTTGTGCACGTTGAAGTGCATGACGTCGAAGCCGGCCTCGCCCGGCTTGAACCGGCCGAGGATGGCGTTGAGGTTGGCCCCGTCCATGTAGGCCAGGGCCCCGGCGCCATGGACGGCATCGAGCAGCTCGCCGATGCGCGTCTCGAAGAGCCCGAGCGTCGAGGGGTTGGTGATCATCACCGCGGCCGTCCGCGGGCCGAGGGCCGCCTCGAAGGCTTCGACGTCGACGCCGCCGTCGTGGGCCGACGGGATCGTGATCGTCCTGAATCCCGCCATCGACGCGGTCGCCGGGTTCGTCCCGTGACTGCTGTCGGGCACGAGCACCTCGTCGCGAAGCGTGTCGCCGCGGTCGCGGTGATAGGCCCGGATCATCAGGATCCCGGTCAGCTCGCCCTGGGCCCCGGCCGCGGGCTGGAGCGTCACCGCGCGCATGCCGGAGATCTCGGCAAGCGCGGCCTCCAGCTCCCAGAGCAGCTGCAGCGTGCCCTGGGCGATCTCGTCGGGCGCGAGCGGGTGGAGCGTGGCGAACCCGGGCAGCCGGGCCGCCCACTCGTTGAGCTTGGGGTTGAACTTCATCGTGCACGAGCCGAGCGGGTAGAAGCCGGTGTCGACCGCGAAGTTCAGCTGCGAGAGGTTGACGTAGTGGCGGACCACGTCGGGCTCGTTGAGCTCGGGCAGAGCGGGCGGGTCGGCCCGCAGCGCCGAGTCCGGGATGCGCGCCAGCGCGTCCTTGGGCGGGTGCGGGATCTTGCCGCCACCGCGACCCGGGCGGCCACGCTCGAACAGGGTCGGCTGGAGCCTCGGCCCGGTGACGCTCATCGGCGCAGCCCCGATGCCGCGGTGTCCCCGAAGCGCTCGCCGGCCCCGGCCTCGACCCCGATCGGCGGGCGGCCGCGCATCACGTCCCCCAGCGCGCCCGCGAAACGCGAGATCTCGGCCGATGTCGTGACCTCGGTGGCGCAGACCAGCAGGCCGTCGGCCAGGCTCGGGTCGTCGGGGATCGCGTCGGCGAGGACGAGGCCCGCGAGGATCCCATGCTCGAGCAGCCGGCGGTGGACGGTGCGCGCCTCGGGCACGCGGATCGCGAACTCGTTGAGGTACGGGCCCGGGTGCAAGCGTGGCGCACCGGCCGCGGCGAGGGCGGTCTCGAGCTCGGCCGCCCGCGCGGCGCCGAGCGCGGCGACGTCGCGCAGCCCGTGCGGCCCGATCGTCGCGAGATAGATCGATGCGGCGAGGGCGAGCAGCGCCTGGTTCGTGCAGATGTTGCTCGCTGCCTTGTCGCGGCGGATGTCCTGCTCGCGGGCTCGCATGGTCATCACGAAGGCGCGCTGGCCATCGAGGTCGGTGGTCATCCCGACCAGGCGGCCCGGGATCTGGCGCACGAGCGCATCGGTCGAGGCCAGGATGCCGAGGTACGGCCCGCCGTACTGGGGTGCGATCCCGAGCGGCTGCCCCTCGCCGGCGGCGATGTCGGCGCCGTACGCGCCGGGTGGCGCGAGGACCGCGAGCGAGACGGGCTCGACGACCGCGACGAACAGGGCGCCGGCAGCGTGCGCGAGCTCCGCGATGGCCGGCATCGGCTCGAGCAGCCCAAGGAAGTCGGGCTGGGCCGCGAGCACGCCGGCCACCGGTCGATCGGGCTCGGCGAGCATCCGCTCGAGCGCTGCGAGATCTGTCGTGCCCGCCGCCGGCCCATCGGTCACGAGGGGGACCTCGTCGAGCTCGAGGTCGCCGCCGAAGTACGTCTGCAGGGTCTCGCGGTAGTGCGGGTGGACGCCGCGACTGACCAGGACCCGGTCGCGCCGGGTCGCGCGGCACGTCATGAGCGCCGCCTCGGCGGTCGCGGCCGCGCCGTCGTAATGGGACGCCGAGACGACGTCGAGGTCGACGAGCTCGCCGATCAGCAATTCGTACTCGTAGATGCTCTGGAGGGTGCCCTGGCTGACTTCGGGCTGGTAGGGCGTGTAGGCCGTGTACCACTCGCCGCGCAGCAGAAGCTGGTCGACGGCGGGCGGGCTCCAGTGGCGGTAGACGCCGGCTCCGAGGAACGACGCCAGGTCCGTCCGGTTGCGGCCGGCCAGCCACTGCAATCGGGCGGCCAGGTCCAGCTCGGGCTCCGGCGGCGGCAGGTCCAGGGGCGAGGCCCGCAGGGCGGCCGGGATGTCGTCGAAGAGCTGGTCGACCGACGTCAGGCCGAGGGCCGTGAGCATCCGCTCGCGGTCGTCGGCGGTATGCGGTCCGTACGGCATCGTCGGGGGTCAGCCGGCCGCGATGAGATCGTCGTAGGCGGCCGCGTCGAGGAGCTCGTCGAGCTGGCCCGCATCGGCGAGCCGGACCCGGAGCATCCAGCCCCCGCCGTACGGGTCGCCGTTGACGACCTCCGGACTGCCGCCCAGGGCGTCGTTGGTGCCGACCACCTCGCCGCCGACCGGGGCGTACAGGTCGCTGACGGCCTTGACCGACTCCACGACGCCGAACGCCGCGAACTGGTCAAGCGCCTTCCCGATATCGGGCAGCTCGACGAAGACGATGTCGCCGAGCTGGTCAGCCGCATAGGCCGTGATCCCGATCACCGCCTCGTCACCCTCGACTCGGACCCACTCGTGGTCCTTGGTGTAGCGCAGGTCGCTGGGGACCATCGCTGGCCGTACCTCCTCCTGGCGCGGCAGGACGCCGCGGGGGGCGGGCGCGTCGGGCACGGTCGGGGGGCTCGGCTCCCCGTCCGATCAGGTCGGGCGTCGGTAGAACGGCAGGTCGACGACCTTCGCGGAGACCGGCGCGTTTCGGATCTCCACCGCCAGTATCGTACCCGGCTCCGCATCGCCCGGCGCGACGTAGGCCATGGCGATCGGCACCCCGAGCGTCGGCGACTGGGTGCCGCTCGTGACGACCCCGGTCCGCCGGTCGGCGGCCATGACCGGGTAGCCGTGGCGGGCGATGCCGCGACCCTGCACGACAAGGCCGACCAGGCGCTTGGCCGGTCCGGCCGCCGAGATCTTCTCCAGCGCGGCGCGTCCGACGAAATCACCGGGCTTGTCCAGCTTGACGACCCGGCCCAGGCCCGCCGCGTACGGGTTCGTCTCGAGGTCGAGCTCGTTGCCGTAGAGCGGCATCCCGGCCTCGAGACGCAGCGTGTCGCGGGCGCCCAGCCCGACCGGCACGCCATCCGCGGCGCGGACGGCGTTCAGCAGGGCATCCCAGAGCTCGACCGTCCGGCTGGTCTCCACGAAGACCTCGAAGCCGTCCTCGCCCGTGTAGCCGGTCCGGGCGACGAGTGCGGGGATGCCGGCCACCGAGCCCTCGGCGATGGCGTAGTAGCGCAACGCCGCCAGGTCGACGTCGGTCATGGGCGCGAGCACGTCGATCGCGCGTGGTCCCTGGACCGCGAGCAGGCCGGTCGCGAGCGACCCGTCGTCGAGGATCGCCTTGAAGCCGGCCACCCGCTCGGCGAGCGCGTCCGAGACCACGGCCGCGTTGCCCGCGTTGGCCACGACCAGGAACCGCTCCTCGCCCAGGCGGTACACGATCAGGTCGTCGATGATCCCGCCATCGGGCGCGACGATCATCGAGTAGTGGGCGCGGCCGATCGTCAGCGCCGGAGGGTTCGTGGTGAGCGCGGCGGCCAGCGCGACGCCGGCCTCCGGCCCCTCCACGAACAGCTCGCCCATGTGCGAGAGGTCGAACAGGCCGACGCGCTCGCGGACCGCCCGGTGCTCCTCGATGATCGAGCCGTACTGGACCGGCATCAGCCAGCCGCCGAACTCGATCACGCGGGCGCCCAGCTCGGCGTGTCGCTCGGCGAGGGGAGTGACGTGCGGCTGGTGCGAGTCCGGCGCCGGCGACTCCGGCTCGGTCACGAGCCGGCCCGGACCGAGCCGGGATCGACGAGCTCGGCCGCCCGTGCCACGAGGGCCCGCTCGGTCTCGAAGGTCAGCGTCGAGGGGGCGTCCGAGAACCGGATCCAGCGGACCTCCTCGAACTCGTGATCGTGTCGGGCGAGGTCGCCGCCGGTGGGTTCCATCATGAAATAGTGGACGGTCTTGTGGATGCGCGTCCCCGACTGGACGAAGAAGTACTCGATCGAGTCGAGAGGGCCGGTGATGCGGACCTTCAGCCCGGTCTCCTCCGCGACCTCCCGCAGCGCCGTCTCCTCGGTGGTCTCCCCGCTCTTGGGCGTGCCCTTGGGGAGCGTCCAGGTCCGCCCGTCGCGCTCACGCCGACGGCTCCCGACGACGAGCCATGGTTCCCCGGCTTCGTGGCGGACGACGACCCCGCCGGCGGACGTGGCGGTCGAGGTCCTCAGGCGCGCCACGGGGCCGAGGCGGCGCTTGGGCGACGGAGCGCCCCGCCGTGCCCGGAACGGGCCCAGGTCATGACGACACGAGGACGCGGGCGGCCGTCGAGCGGTCGAGCGCCGACGGCGGTCTGGATCGAGCGCGATCGGCCACGCAGGCTCGCGAGCGGCGTGATGTCCGGGTGCCGCAGGACCGTGGCACGCTCGGAGGACGAGCGGAACGCCCCGCCCGCGTGCAGGCCGAGTCGGCGCTCCTTCGTCCGAACCGAGGGGCGCACGAAATGAGCCGCCGGCCGAGCCGCATACTTCGCGGCGATGCTGTGATCCATCAGGCGGTTATGGTACCGGTTCGATCGGCCCTTGCAAGGGCGGATCGCATCTCGTGGGCGGGCTCCGGTGCCAGCGAGCCCCGGGCGACGGCGAGGTCGATCTCCCGCTCCGCCACCGCCCTGTAGAGGGCCACCACATCAGGGGCGTGGCGGGCCAGCGCAGCGAGGTGCGCCGCGAGGGTCCCGACATCGCCCCGGGCGATCGGACCGGTCAGGGCTGCCCGGATGCCCAGCGCCCTGGCGTTGCCCAGCGTCCCCTCGATGAGCGGCCCGTAGATGGCCAGGGCGCCCGCCTCGTCAAGGCCCGCCACGCGACCGAGTTCGGCGATCGCGTCGAGGAGCGCGACGAAGCCGCCTGCGGCCAGGACGGCCGCCGCGTGGTAGGCAGCCTTGGACCCAGGGGCGAGTCGGACGGGATGGGCGCCGATGGCCTCGGCCATCTCGGCCAGCAGGGCGGCCAGCTGGTCGTCGCCCTCGATGGCGACGGTCGCGCCCTTGAGCGCGGCGACCGCGCGTTCCGTGTCCGCGAACGCGACCAGCGGGTGGAACGCCCCGATCTGCGTGCCGGCCGCCATCGCCGGCGCCAGCACGTCCGCGTCGAGGGCGCCGCTCGTGTGGATCATGGCCTGTCCGCCGTACATCCGGAGTCCGGCCGCGACCGAGGCGACCGCGTCGTCGGGCACGGCCAGGATGACGAGCTCCACCTCCTCGACGACGGCCTGCGCCTCGGCGTACGTCCGCGACCCGTCGACGAGTGCGTGGAACCGCTCGCGCCGCCCCGGGTCGCGGCTCGCGACCGCGTGCACCGGCCAGCCGGCACGGGTCAGCGCGACGCCGAGCGCGGTCCCGACCGCCCCGGCCCCGACGATCCCGATGACCGGTGGCTGGCCCGGCTCCGAGTGGTGATGCGGGTGCGCGTGGTCGCTCGCGTGGATCTCGTCAGCGTGGCGGTGGAAGCCCGGCGGCACCGGGTCGAGGTCGATGCCGGCGGCCTCGATGGCCGCCTCGGTGTCCTCGCGATCCCGCTTCGGGTCATCGCCGGGCAGGTCGCCCCAGGCCCTCACCGGCGGGCGCCCGCGTCACGGGGTCGGTCGCGGTACGCTTGCACGCGTCGAGTGTAGCGAGCGAGCGAGGATGGACGCGGTTGTCGGCGAATGACCCCTTCGGCGCCCGGGCGCCGCTCGGCCCTGGCCTCCCCGATCACTATCGGCTGGCCGTCCTGGCCGATCGGATGGACCTCGCGTCCGCCCCTGTCACGATCCGGATCCTGCTCGAGAACCTGCTGCGCCATGCCGGGGGTGGCATCGTCGCGCCCGAGGACGTCGAGACGCTGACCGCCTGGCGGCCCGGGACCGTCGCCGAGGCCGAGATCCCCTTCATGCCCTCTCGGGTCATCCTGCAGGACCTGACCGGCGTCCCCGCGGTCGTCGACCTCGCGACCATGCGCGACGCCATGGCCGATCTCGGCGGCGACCCGGCCCGGGTCAATCCATTGGTCCAGGCCGACCTCGTCATCGACCACTCGGTCCAGATCGACCAGTTCGGGACGCCCGGCGCGTTCGCGTTCAACGTCGAGCGTGAGTACGAGCGCAACATCGAGCGCTACCAGCTCCTGCGCTGGGCGCAGACGGCGTTCCGGAACCTGCGGATCGTCCCGCCCGGCACGGGCATCGTCCACCAGGTCAACCTCGAGTTCCTGGCGCCGGTCGTCGACGTGCGCGACGGCGTGGCTTTCCCGGACACGCTCGTGGGGACCGACTCGCACACGACGATGATCAACGCCCTCGGCGTCCTGGGCTACGGCGTCGGCGGCATCGAGGCCGAAGCGGTCCTGCTCGGCCAGCCGCTCTACCAGCCGATGCCCAAGGTCGTCGGCGTGCGCCTGACCGGCGACCTGCCCAAGGGTGCGACCGCGACCGACCTGGTGCTGGTCGTGACCGAGCTCCTGCGCGGCCACGGCGTCGTCGGCGCGTTCGTCGAGTTCGCCGGCGACGGCCTGGCCGGGCTCTCGCTGGCCGACCGCGCGACGATCAGCAACATGAGCCCCGAGTTCGGGGCGACCGCGACCCTCTTCCCGATCGACGACGAGACGATCGCCTACCTGCGCCTGACCGGCCGCTCGCCCGAGCGGGTGGAGCTCGTGGAGCGCTACGCGAAGGCCCAGGGCCTCTGGCGGGAGCCCGGCGACGGGCCGATCTTCGATGAGCTCCTCACCCTCGACCTCGCCACGGTCGTGCCGTCGGTGGCCGGACCGCGCCGTCCACAGGACCGCGTCCCTCTCGACCTGTTGCGGGACAACTTCAGGACGAACTTCCCGGACGGCCTCGAGTCGGGCGATGCCGCCGACGCGGAAGCCGCCGTGCCGGGCGCCTCGGCGGTCGACGAGGCGTCGGCCGAGTCCTTCCCGGCGTCCGACGCGCCCGCGTTCGCCTCGGCCGACTCGAGCCGGCCACGACCGGCCCCGCCCGCCGAACCGGTCCTCGGCGATGCGCCGCCGGTCGACCACCGCTCGTACCGGGGCGTCACGGTCGAGGTCGGCGGGGAGAAGGTCGTGGTCCGGACGGGGTCCGTGGCGATCGCGGCGATCACCTCGTGCACGAACACCTCCAACCCGACCGTCATGGTCGGGGCCGGGCTGCTGGCACGGAACGCGGTCGCACGCGGGCTGCGCGTGAACCCCACGGTCAAGACCTCGCTCGCCCCGGGCTCGAAGGCGGTGACCGGCTACCTGACCTCGGCCGGGCTGATGGCGCCGCTCGAGGCGCTCGGGTTCGCCCTGGCCGGTTACGGCTGCACGACCTGCATCGGCAACTCCGGCCCGCTCGACGAGGCGGTCGCCGCCGCAGTCGAGGCCAACGACCTGGTCGTCGCCGCGGTCCTCTCGGGCAACCGCAACTTCGAGGGCCGCATCCACCCGCTCGCCCGGGCGAGCTATCTCGCGTCGCCGCCGCTCGTCGTGGCCTTCGCGCTGGCTGGCCGGGTCGACATCGACCTGACCCGCGAGCCGCTGGGCACGGCCACCGACGGCTCGCCCGTCTTCCTCGCGGACATCTGGCCGTCGGCCGACGAGATCCGCTCGGTCATCGCCGGATCCGTGGACGCCGAGCTCTTCCGACGGACCTACGAGGTCGTCTTCGAGGGCGACGATCGGTGGCGGGCGCTCTCGATCCCGTCGGGTGACCGGTACGCCTGGGACCCGACGTCGACATACATCGCCCGGCCTTCGTTCCTCGATGGGATGTCGGCCGGTCACGAGCCGCCCGGTGACATCCTCGGGGCCCGCGCACTGGCGGTCCTGGGCGACTCCGTCACGACCGACCACATCTCGCCCGCCGGTTCGATCGCGCCGTGGTCCCCCGCCGGCCAGTGGCTCCAGGACCACGGGGTCGGGCCGCTGGAGTTCAACTCGTACGGCGCCCGGCGCGGCCAGCACGAGGTCCTCGTTCGCGGCACGTTCGGGAACATCCGCCTGCACAACCGTCTCGTCGAGCCCAAGGAGGGGCCGTACACGGTCCACCTGCCGTCGGGCGAGACCACATTCATCTACGACGCGGCGATGCGCTACATCGCCGACGGCGTGCCACTCATCGTCATCGCCGGCCGCGAGTATGGCTCGGGGTCGTCGCGCGACTGGGCGGCCAAGGGGCCGTCGCTGCTCGGCGTCAAGGCGGTCCTCGCCGAGAGCTTCGAGCGCATCCACCGGTCCAATCTCGTCGGGATGGGCATCCTGCCGATCCAGTTCAAGCCGGGTGACAGTGCGGCCTCGCTCGGGCTGTCGGGGCGCGAGACGTTCTCCATCCTGGGCCTCGAAGGCGGTGCGTCACCACGGCAGACCGTGACCGTCGTCGCCCGGGAGGACGACTCCGACGCCAGCCTTGGTCGCGAGCGTCGGTTCGAGGCGATCGCCCGCCTCGATGGCCCGATCGACGTCGACTACTACACCGGCGGCGGCATCCTGCCGGCGGTCCTTCGACGCCTGGCGACCGAGCCCGCCTGACGCGCGGAACCCGGACGAGGCGAAGCCCCCGGGGGAGGACCGGGGGCTTCGGTACGCGGGGAGGAGGACCGCGTTCACGTTTCTGACGAGGCCGCCACACATCCTGTGACGTGGGATCCGCGGCGAATTCGTCAACCTCCGCAGATGCCATGCGGGCCCGATCGCGAACGCCTGAAGGTCAGGGTTCCCCTGTCGGTGAACGCGGTCGATGATCTGGCCACGGGCCCACGCGGGCCTTGATGACGCGAGGAAGCCGTGACGCGAGTGGCCAGGACCGGTCGACGCCCGGGGTTCCGCCGCATGCGTCTGCTCCTCGTGGTCCTGGTGGCCCTGCTCATCGGGACCGGCGCCCTCGCGATCGGACGTGCGCTGCAGCCGCACCGCACCACCGAGGTCTACGACCCGCCCGTGCTCGCCGGCCAGCAGCTCTGGGGCGCGTGTGCCGGCGGGTTCTACGCCCGCCACGGCGACACGATCGTGCTGACCTCCACGGGTCATTGCACCCGGGAGGGCACGGTCGCCTACGACCCGGACGGCATCACGGTCCGTGGCGTCTTCGGACCGCCCGCCCGCGATGCCACGTGCCCGTACCCCGGGCACACGTGCGCGGCATCGGACCTGAACTACCTGGTGGTCGCCGAGGACCGCATCCCATGGGGACATCTCAACGTCGTGGACCTGGGCACGGCCGGCTATCGGATCGTCCCACCGGGCACGCGGCCGCTCGCCTGCGCCGACATCGCGATCGGGGACCCGGTCGAGATCGACGGACGCAACATCTATCGGAGCGGGACGGTGGTCGTGAAAGGCGACAACCTCTACCCGGAGGACGGGGCCTACTTCCCATGCATGATCGCCACGCGGATCTCCGCCGGCGTCGGCGACTCTGGCGGCGCCGTCCTCGTGCGTGGCATCCCGGCCGGTGTCGCGAGCCGCAGCTTCGCGGGGCTGCTCGGGTTCACGCCGCTGGCGGAAGGGATGGTCCAGCTCGGGCTGGAGCTCTGCACCGAGCCTGATTGCGGACTCGTCCCGCCGCTGACCGCGCGCTGAGGCTCGGCGAGTCAGGGGACGTCCGGCCGACGGGTCCGTCAGCGGCGCACCGATCCTGCGGTCACACCCTGGATGAAGCTGCGTTGCAGCACCAAGAAGAGGACCAGCGGCGGGAGGATCACGATCGCCATGCCGGCGAAGGTGAGCCCCTGGTCCGTGGCGTAGAACGTCGAGAATCGACTCAGGGCGAGCTGCACGGTGAAGGAGTCCGGCCTCTGGATGAGCACGAGTGATGCACCGAAGTCATTCCATGCGAGCACGGCGACCAGCAGGCCGACGGCGACGATCCCCGGCAGTGCCAACGGGATCACGATCCGGAGCAGGACGTCGACGCGGCCGGCGCCGTCGATCCGGGCGGCATCGATGAGGTCGTGCGGGATCGTCCGGAAGTAGCCCGTCAGGATAACCGTGGCGAACGAGACGTAGGCCACGACATTGACCAGGGCGAGCCCGGGCAGGCTGTTGATCAAGCCAAGGGCGCGGAACATCGAGAACAGCGGGACGATGAGCACTTCGGTCGGGATGATTAACGGAGCCAGGACCACCAGGAAGAGCACCGCTCGGCCGGGCGGTCGCAGTCGCGTGAGCGCATACGCGCCACTGACCGACAGCACCAGGACCATCACGACCGTCATCGCGGTCACATATGCGGAGTTCGCCAGGGCGACACCGAGTTGCCCGCGACTCCACGCCTCGCTGATGTTCCCGATCGCCGGCGGCCAGGGCAGGTCCCACGGAGCGCGATAGATGTCGGCGCTTGACCTGATCGCGTTCGTCAATGTCCACACCACCGGGTACAGCCAGGCGACGGCGAGCACGCTGAGCACCACAGTCGACCGTCGCGGCCAAGCGACCCGGGTCACGTGCCCACCATCTCGGCGCGGCGGTTCAGGACCCGGTATTCCACGGCGGCGAGCAGAAGGATCACCACCAGCAGGATCATCGCCATCGCCTGTGCATAGCCGACCTGGAGGAAGCGGAACGCAGTCACGTAGACGTCGGTGGCGACGGTCTCCGTGGCGTGCGACGGCCCGCCAGCGGTCATGATCCAGACCATGTCGAAGATGCGCAGGGTCCCGAGGGTGGTGAGCAGCACCAGCGCGAACGTCTGCGGCCACAGCAACGGCCACGTGATCCGCCGAAACTGCTGGAACCGGCCCGCCCCTTCCAGCACCGCGTATTCGTAGTACTCGCGCGGGAGGGCCCGGATCGCCGCGACGTACACGACCATGTTGAAGCCGGCGAACCGCCACAGGAAGGCGACCATGATCGCCCACAGCGCCGTGTCGGCATCGGCGAGCGGCGCGAACGTCTGGGTCTCGAACCCGAGCGCGGACCCGACTGTGGCCACGATCCCGAAGTACGGCGCGTCCAGGAACTTCCAGACGGCGCCGACCGCCACCGGCGCGAGCACGAAGGGCACGAAGAACACGAACTGGAAGACGGTCCGTCCACGCTTCATGTCGGCGACGACGACGGCGAGGAGGAGCCCGAGGCCGGTTTGCAGCACGACCGCGGCGCCGGTGAACAGGACGGTGTTCAGCAGGCTCCGATGAAAGACGGCGTCTCCGAAGATCGCTCGGACGTAGTGATCGAGGCCCACGAAGCCCGTGAGATCGAAGCCCTTCGTGTCATGGACGCTCAGCACGATCCCGTAGACGAGCGGGTAGAACAGGAAACCGGCCAGGAGCAGCAGCGTCGGCAAGAGGAACAGCAGGTCGATGGCGCGTTCCCGGCTCTGGACCATCACGACTCGCGAGCGGGATATGACCGGCCGAACCATACTCGGTCTCCGCCGGGCCCCAACGTGGTTACGACGCACTTGGTCAACCAGGGGAGCCCAGTGGAGCAGTCCATCCGATGAGCGACAGCCTGTGGACGCGCCCACACGATCGCCGGGACGTCCTGAAGCTCGGTGCCGTGATCGCAAGCGGCGGCGCGATCGCGCCGCTGCTTGCCGCGTGCGCCGCGCCGGGTGGCAGCGAACGAGCATCCGCGGTTCCGAACGCCCGCCCACCCGGCTCCATCACCGTGTTGGCGGCAGGCGCCGACTTGAGTACCGAACCGGCCCTCAAGAAGGTCCTCGACGACTTCAAAGCCGACAACCCCGCCGTCACGTGGGACATCCGGGCGATCCCGGGTCTGGGGCCGGAATGGGATCGGCTGGCCCGAGCCGCCGTGGAGTCCGGCGAGCCGGTGGGGCTCGTGATGCTCAATGGCCTGTTCGTTCGAGCGTGGACGCGCGACGGACTGCTGGCGGACCTCGGCGCCGATCCCGGGTTGGCGGACGTCCTCGCCCGCGTGCCGGAGCGGTTCCATCTCGGAGGCGTCGGCGAGGCCACCACAAGGGCCTTCCCCCTCGCCCTGAGCAGGGGCGTCCTGACCACGGGCCTGTACTACAACAAGGCGTTGCTCGACCGGGCCGGTCTCGAGGCTCCGAGGACGATCGCCGACCTCAAGGCGATGGTGAAACCGCTGTCGGAGCTCGGCGCGGCGCCGCTCGTCCACCCCTCCGGTGACGTCCCTTTCAACCCGTTGCTTGTCATGTGGCTGTTGCCGATGATCGCGGAGCGTGTCGGGGATCCCGTGGCCTTCGTCGAGAGCACGATCAGAGGGCAAGTCCGATACGACAGCCCCGAGTGGATCGAGGTCTTCCAGATCATCGCCGACCTCCGCACCTCCGGCGTCCTGCTGGAAGGATCCGGTGCGACGGACTACGCCACGATGCAACTGCTCTTCCTGCAGGGCAAGGCGGCAACGACCTACAACGGCTCCTGGCTTCTGGCGCCATTGCAGGCGGGGACACCCTCGGTCCCGTTCGACCTGCATGTCGCGCCACTCCCCCTCGTGGATGGGGCGTCGAAAGCTCGCTCGATCCTCGCCTGGAGCGGCCTCGCGATGCCGGCCTCGGCTGCTGCGAGCACCGACAGTGTCCATGCGTTCCTCGAGTACGCGAGTCGGCCCGAAGTCGACGAGACGATCGTCGAGGGACTGCAGTCCTACTCGCCGATCCCCGAGTCGAATGTCGGGATCCACGACGCGGTGGCGCGCGAGTTCCTGCCGATGTTCGAGGACGCCGTCACCTCGCTCAACTGGCTCTGGGAGCCGGAGATCGACGCGGAGATCGGCGATCAGGTCCAGGCCCTCGTGAAGGGCGATACGGACCCCGCCGCGGTCGGGGAGACGCTCCAGGCCGTCGCCGAGGGACTGCGTTCGTCGGGTCGCAGCTACTACCCTTGACCGTCAGCGCACAGCAGCCCCTCGCTCGGATGCGCGGCGCGAGGTACCGCCCGGCGTGACCAGCTCACTCCTCGACACCAAGCTCTACGCGCCGAGGCGCCCGAATGGCCTGGTGTCCCGGCCGCACCTGACCGATCGCGTGCAGCGCGGGATCCAGTCGAAGCTGACGCTCATCTCTGCCCCGGCCGGGTTCGGCAAGTCGGCGCTCCTGGCCGATTGGCTTGGCGTCGCGCCGGCCGAAGGATCAGTTACGGCGTGGCTCTCGCTCGATCCCGGCGACAACCATCCCGTCGAGTTCTGGACGCATATGATCGCCGCACTCCGGACGGTGGTGTCCGCCATCGGCGCGAAGACACTGTCACTCCTCGGGTCGCCAGACCAGCCCATCCAGAACGTTCTCGCCCCGCTCCTCAACGAGCTCACGGCGCTGCCTCACGACCTCGCGCTGGTCCTCGACGACTACCACACCGTCGATTCGCCCGCGATCCAGGCCGGCATGGCGTTCCTGCTCGAGCATCTGCCCCCGCGGGTCCACCTGGTGATCGCCACGCGCGCCGACCCGGCGCTGCCGCTGGCCCGCCTCCGGGCTCGTGGCGACCTGGTCGAGCTCCGCGCGGTCGACCTGCGCTTCACGCCCGACGAGGCGAGCGCCTTCCTCAACGGCGTGATGACGCTCGGGCTGACGGCACACGAAGTCGCGGTGCTGGAGGGCCGGACCGAAGGCTGGATCGCCGCCATCCAGCTCGCGGGACTCTCGATGCAGGGGCGAGACGACATCGCCGGTTTTATCGCACGCTTCGCCGGCGACGACCGGTACATCGTCGACTACCTGGTCGAAGAGGTGCTGCAGCGCCAGCCCGAACAGGTCCGCACGTTCCTGCTGGAGACCTCGATCCTCAGCCGGCTGAACGGCCCGCTGTCCGATGCCGTCACCGGCCAGGGCGGCGGCAAGGCCATGCTCGAGGCGTTCGAGCGGGGGAACCTGCTCCTCATCCCGTTGGACGACCGGCGGGACTGGTATCGCTACCACCACCTGTTCGCCGATGTGCTCCAGGCGCACCTTCGCGATGAACGGCCCGAGCACGTCGCGGAGCTCCATCGACGCGCGACCGAGTGGTACGAGCAGCAGGGCGAACGCGCCGAGGCCATCAGCCACGCGATGGCCGGCAAGGACTTCGCTCGGGCAGCGGACCTGGTCGAGCTCGCGATGCCGGCGACCACCCGTGACCGGCAGGACGCGACGCTCCGCCGGTGGCTGGAGGCGCTCCCCGACGAGCTGATCCGAACACGGCCCGTGTTGAGCAACGGGTATGCCGGGTCCATCCTGGTGCGGGGCGAGATCGAGGGCGTCGAAGCCCGTCTCCAGGATGCGGAGCGCTGGCTGGACGGCATGGACGACGCGACGGCTATGGTGGGCAGTCGCGCTTCATCGATGGTCGTCGTGGACGAGGATGCGTTCCGCACCCTGCCGGCCAGGATCGCCATGCACCGGGCGGGACTGGCCCGACTCCGCGGCGACGTCGACGGCACCATCGCTCATGCCCGCCGAGTGCTCGACCTCGTCGGCGAGGACGACGACCTCGGCCGTGGCGCGGCCTCGACGCTCCTCGGCCTCGCGTACTGGACGCGCGCGGACCTCAAGACGGCATCGGGCTTGTACGCCGAGTCCATGGCGCGATTCGAGAGGGTCGGGTACTTCTCCGACGCGATCGGGCTCGCCCTCGCCCTGGCCGACATGAGAATCGTGCAGGGCCGTCTCCACGACGCGATGCGGACGTACGACCGTGGTCTGGAGCTCGCGACGCGTCGCGGGCCTCTCGTGCTGCGGGGAGCAGCGGACATGCACGTGGGCATCAGCGAGATCCTTCGCCAGCGCGACGATCTGGCGGGCGCCGCTCAGCATCTGCGTGCGGCCAGTGACCTGGGCGAGGAGAACGGCCTGCCCCAGAATCCGTACCGGTCACGCGTGGCCGCCGCCGGGATCCGACAGGCCGAAGGAGATCCCGATGCGGCTCTCGCGCTCCTTGCCGAGGCCGGTCGCCTCTATGCCAATGACTTCTCGCCGGATGTGCGCCCGGTCGATGCCCTCAAGGCACGGGTGTGGATCGTGCAGGGGCGGATCTCGGAGGCGATGGGTTGGGCGCGCGAGAACGGCGTGTCAGTCGCCGACGAGCTCAGCTATGTCCGTGAGTTCGAGCACGTCACCCTGGCCCGGCTGATCCTCGCCCAGGGAACTCGCGATCGCTCCGACGCCAGAGTCGGAGAGGCGATCGACCTCCTGGAGCGTCTGCTGGTCGCCGCGGAGGCCGGTGGAAGGATGGGGAGCGTGATCGAGATCCTGGTCCTCCACGCGCTCGCTCGTCGCGCCGCCGACGACGTGCCGGGAGCTCTTGCGTCGCTGGAGCGCGCCGTGGCACTCGCCGAACCCGAGGCGTACGTTCGGGTCTTCGCCGACGAGGGCCCGACGATGGCCGGATTGCTGCGGCAGGCGGCCCAGCGTCGGGACGCGTCCGGCTACCTTCGTCGGCTCCTGGCCGCCACCGTGACGCCAGCTGCGCGAGCGCCCGCCGATCAACGACTGATCGAGCCACTCAGCGAACGCGAACTGGAGGTCCTGCGGCTCCTGGCGAGCGAGCTCGACGGCCCGGACATCGCGCGCGAGCTCACGGTGTCGCTGGCGACGGTGCGGACTCACACACGGAACGTGTACGCGAAGCTCGGGGTGAACAGCCGACGGGCCGCCGTCCGCCGTGCGGGCGAGCTCGGCCTGCTCTCGCGCACCGGGGACCATCGACCGGGCGCGTAGTTTCATCAGCTCGCTCATCAGGTGTGGTGATGTGCGCTCATCACCTCCGCCTCCACGGTGTGGCCAGTGAGTCAGGTCGGTATGGCCGACCAGAGCTCCAGTTGGCAACACGCACGAGGAGCGGAATGACCGATCGACGGACCCCGACCCCCCACTCCCATGAGGCCGGACGCTACGAGATCCGGCTCACGGGGCACCTCGACGCGCATTGGACCAAGTGGTTCGACGGGTTGGTCGTCAGTCGCGAGAGCGACGGGACCACCGTCATCAGCGGTCCGATCGTCGACCAGGCGGCACTCCACGGCGTGCTCCAGCGCGTGCGTGACCTGGGCCTTCCCCTCGTCTCCGTCCGGCAGGTTGACGCCGACCAGCCCGACCTGACGACCCCCGACGCGCGATAGCGCATCAACCCTCACGACAAGGAGATTCGACCATGGCCTCCACTCCCGGCACCCTCTCATTGAGCTCGATGCGGAAGATCGCGTTCGTCGCGGGCTTCTTGTACCTGCTCACGTTCATCAGCTCGATCCCGGCTGTCTTCCTGCAGGGCCCGGTCCTGAACGATCCGAACTTCATCATCGGCGGCGCGGGCCTCAACACGCAGGTGCGCCTCGGCGCCCTCTTCGACATCGTCAACAGCCTGACCGCGATCGGCACCGCTGTGGCGCTCTACGCCGTCATCAAGCGCCAGAACCAGGGCTTCGCCATCGGCTTCGTCAGCTCGCGGCTGTTCGAAGGCACGGTCCTGATGATCGGTGTCATCAGCATCCTGTCGATCGTGACCCTGCAGCAGCCGGGCGCGACGGGCGCCGACGCCTCCCTGCTTGTCAGCGTGCAGCACACGCTCGTCACCGTGCGCAATTGGACCTTCGTGCTCGGGACCGGCGTCCCCGCCCTCAACGCCGTCATGCTCGGCTGGATCATGTACAAGTCGCGCCTCGTCCCCAAGGCGATCCCGGTGATCGGGCTCATCGGCGCGCCGCTGTTCACCTCCTGGATCATCGGCTACGTCCTCGGCGTCACCGAGCCGGGCACCGCATGGCACGGTCTCGGAGTCGCCCCGATCTTCATCTGGGAGCTCTTGATCGGCCTGTGGATGACCTTCAAGGGCTTCCGCAAGGACGCCCCGCTCATGGTCGAGGCTGCCGCCCACGACGCCAGCCTGGCCGACTCGGCGAGCGTCAGCCGCTCGTCGATCGGCGTGGCCTCGAGCGCGGGCGCCGCATAGCGGCCATCCGCGAGCCAGCCATCGCGATCTGAACAGCTCCCCGGATACAGGAACAGGGCCCCGAAAAGGGCCCTGTTCCTGTCTGGGCTCACTGTGGTGGGCGATACTGGATTCGAACCAGTGACCTCGCGGATGTGAACCGCGCGCTCTAACCGACTGAGCCAATCGCCCGAGAGGTCCGCGACGCCGGACCAGGCGCCCGGCGGGACCGACCGATCATACCCGCAGGCCCGGCCAACGGGCAACGACGACGTCCGGGGCCACGCCATCGACCACGACGAGCTTCTCGCGGCTGCTCGCGCCCGCGACGATCCGCACGTCCCGGCGCGAGACGCCGAGCTCGTCCGACAACAACCGCACCAGCGCGTTGTTGGCGGCACCCTCGACCGCCGGTGCGGTGACCCGCGCCTTGAGCACACCGTCCAGCACGCCATCGACCCTGTCGAGGGCGGCGCGCGGGGTGAGGCGAACGGCGAAACGGACGTCGGTCTGGCTCAAGTCCTCGGGTGGGGCTGTGCCCACGGAGTGCGGGCTTGGGCGGGGCTGGGGGCTATTCGCCAGTCTAGCGTCAGTGGCTGTGGTCGTGGTCGCCCGGCCCGTGCTGGTGGGGTCGCTCCCCGAACAGCGCGCGGCCCACGCGGACGATGGTCGCACCCTCCTCGATGGCCAGTTCGAAGTCGTCGCTCATGCCCATCGAGAGGTGGGTGCCCAGCCGGGGCCAGCGCCCGCGGAGCCGACCGGAGAGCTCGCGGAGCTCGCGGAAGGTCTGCCGCGCCCCGCTCTCGTCGGTCGTCAGGCGGCCGACGGT
Organism: uncultured Chloroflexia bacterium; assembly: GCA_963767165.1. GTDB lineage: Bacteria > Chloroflexota > Limnocylindria > Limnocylindrales > CSP1-4 > SPCO01. Next base: position 321,780 of record CAVYCV010000002.1, read on the forward strand.
CATGAGGCCCCGGACCTCGAGGTTGGGCAGCGCCAGGAGCGCGGGGAGCGCGGCGTCGACGTCGGTCGGCCCGAAGCCGTGCTTGGCCGGGTCGAGATCGACGTTGACCTGGACCAGGACCGGGTAGCGGGTCCCTGGCCGAACGTCCGGCACGAGCCGGTCAAGCCGTTCGCCAAGGTCGACCGAGTCGACCGACTGGATCGCGTCGAAGGTCTCGAGCGCCCGGCGCGCCTTGTTCGACTGGAGCGGACCGACGAGCTGCCACCGGGCGCCGGGCACGGCGGGCACCTTGGCGACCGCCTCCTGGACCCGGTTCTCGCCGAGAAGCGTGAGACCTGCGGCCACGGCCGCCCGAAGCCGATCGGCGTCGACGGTCTTTGAGATAGCGACCAGCGTGACCGTGTCGGGGCTGCGCCCGACGCGGCGGCAGGCGTCGCCGATCCGCGCGAGGACGCGGGCTCGAGCCGCGCTGAAGGCCTCGACCAGGGTCGGGTCCGGTGGCGTCACCACCGGGCGGTCACTTCCGGCGGAGGAAGCTGGGGATCTCCAGGTCGTCCGCGTCGTAGGTCGTCGCCCGCTTGGGCGGCGCCGGCTCCCCGACCGAGCGCTCGACCCGCGGCGCACTCGCGACCAGCGCGGCCACGTCGTCGCTGCGATCGACCGAGGGGCTGACCTCCTCGCGCTGCCGCTGCAGCTCGTCGAGGAAGTCGCGCTCGCGCGGGGCGCGGCCCATGGCCGAGGTGTCCATGACGCCGGTCGCCTCGCGGGCGCTCGTGTGGCGCTTGCGTCCGCCGTCGAAGCCGGTCGCGATGACCGTGACCATGACCTCGTCGCCGAGCCGCTCGTTGAAGCTCGTGCCGAAGATGATGTTGGCCTCGGGGTCGGCAGCTTCCTTGATGGCCTCGGCGGCCTCCTGGACCTCGAACAGCGAGAGCGTCGAGGACCCCGTGATGTTCCAGAGGATCCCCTGGGCGCCGTTGATGTCGACCTCGAGCAGCGGGCTGGCGATGGCCATCCGGGCCGCCTCGACGGCGCGGTTCTCGCCGGTCGCGCGGCCGATGCCCATCAGGGCGGAGCCGGCGTCCTTCATGATCGCGCGGACGTCCGCGAAGTCCTGGTTGATGAGCCCGGGGACGGTGATGATGTCGCTGATGCCCTGGACGCCCTGGCGCAGGACGTCGTCGACGACCCGGAAGGCATCGAGGATGCTCGTGTTCTTCTGGACGACGTCGCGAAGCCGGTCGTTGGGGATCGTGATGAGCGCGTCGACCTGGGCCTTGAGCTCCTCGGCCGCCTTCTCCGCGACGAGCTTGCGCTTGTTGCCCTCGAACGCGAACGGCTTGGTCACGACGCCGATCGTGAGGGCCCCGCCCTCCTTGGCGATCTGCGCGACGACCGGCGCCGCGCCCGACCCGGTGCCGCCGCCGAGCCCGGCGGTGATGAAGACCATGTCCGAGTCCGCGAGCGCCTCGGAGATCTTCTCGGAGTCCTCCTCGGCGGAGCGCTGGCCGATGGTCGAGTCGCCGCCCGCCCCGAGTCCACGCGTGACCTTGTCGCCGATCCGGATCTTGTGCGGGGCGTCGGACTGGAGCAGCGCCTGCGAATCTGTGTTGCAGGCGATGAACTCGACGCCCATCATCTCGGCCCGGATCATCCGGTTGACGGCGTTGCTGCCGCCACCCCCGACCCCGATGACGCGGATCAGCGCGAAGTTCTCGGAGTCGGAACGCAACGTCATCGGGATGTCCTCCATTGACCCTTTTCGGTCGGGGCGCGATGTCGGGTGTTCGGTACGGTGCGGCGGAGACGGCGGTACGTCGCGGCGCTCTGGGGCGAGCCGGCCCGCGAACAGGCACGGAGTATAGCGCCCGACCGCCCGCACCCCACAAGCCCCCGCCTGTGCTCGGACGAGCACAGGGCGCGACCTCCGTTGCCACGTGGCACCGGCGGGCCGGACCGCCCGGCCGGTCCCCTCAGGCCGTGTCGCCCGCGATGAAGGACAGCCGGACCGTGCGGACCGGGTTATCGCCGTTGGGGTCGAGCAGGCAGATCGACTGCCACGTCCCGAGGGCCAGGCGACCGCCGATGACCGGGACCGTCAACGACGGCGGGGCCAGGAGCGGCAGCACGTGGTCGGCACCGTGGCCGGGCGACCCGTGGCGGTGGCGGTACTGCCGCTCGTCGCGCGGCAGGAGCCGTTCGAGGGCCACCAGCAGGTCGTCGTCGGAGCCGGCCCCGACCTCTACGACCACGAGTCCGGCCGTGGCATGGGGCACGAAGATCGAGAGCAGGCCGTCGGCCTCGTCGGCGACGAAGCCGGCGCAGGCGTCGGTGATGTTCGCGAGCCGCGGCCCGCTGCCGGTCCGGACGGTGATCTCGGTCGTCCTTACGGGAAGATGCTCCGCAGGGCGTCGCGGATCCGCCCGATCCCGCCACCCGCCGGGGCCGATTCGTAGCGCAGCGGCTCCCCGGACGAGAGGCTGATCGCACCCCACTGGAGCAGCCCGACGGCCGTGCTGTAGGACGGGTTGAGGAGCGTGTCGACGAGGCCACCGATGCCCGACGGGGCGGCCACTCGGACCGGCATCTGCAGGACGCTCCGGCCCAGCTCGGCGACCCCCGCGAGCTGCGAGGCGCCGCCGGTCAGGATGATCCCGGCCGGCAGCATGCCGACGCCCGCGGCGCGGATCTCGTTGGCCATCAGCTCGAAGGTCTCGCGCATGCGGGCCTCGATGATCTGGCAGACCTCGAGCCGGCTGACGGTCCGGCCGGCGTCCTCGCCGAGGACCGAGACGCTGATCTCCTCGTCGTCGTCCTCCTCGACGGCGCGCAGGTCCGCGGTGCCATGGCGGATCTTCAGCTCCTCGGCCACCTGGAGGCTCGTCTTGAGGCCGATCGCGACGTCGTTGGTCACGTTGTTGCCACCGACCGGCAGGACCCGCGTGTGGAAGGGCGAGCCCTCCTGGAAGAGCGCGAGGTCGATCGTGCCCGCGCCGATGTCGGCGACCGCGACGCCGAGCTCCTTCTCGGTCTCGGACAGGACGGCCTCGGCCGAGGCGAGCAAATCGGCGACCAGCTCGTCGATCTTGACGCCGGCCGCGGCGACGCACTTGGACAGGTTCTGGACCGCGGTCGCGGAGGCGGTGACGATGTGGGTCTCGACCTCGAGGCGCAGCGCACTCATCCCGAGTGGGTCCTTGACGCCCTCCTGGCCGTCGACCGTGAAGCCGCGCCGCTCGACGTGGAGGACCTCGCGGTTCGAGGGGATCGAGACCGCCCGGGCGACCTCGATCGCGCGGTTGACGTCCTCGCGGGTGACCTCGCGGTGGTGGGCGGTGACCGCGACCTGGCCGGGCGAGTTGAGGCTCTCGACGTGCTGGCCGCCGACGCCCACGAAGGCCCGGTCGATCTTCCAGCCCGACAGCCGCTCGGCCCGCTCGACGGCGTCCGCGATGGAGCGGACCGTCTGGTCGATGTTGATGACGACGCCCTTCTTCAGGCCGGACGCGGGAACGGTCCCGTGGCCCATGATCGTCAGCCGGCCGTCGCGACTCACCTCGCCGATGAGCGCGCAGACCTTGCTCGTGCCGACGTCGATGCCGACGAGGACCGCTTCGCGTTCCACCATATTCGTTCCTGTCTCCCGTCCCGTGCTTCGCCTGGTCGATCTAGAGGAAGTGGCGCCGGATCAGTGCCACGTTCTGGAAGATGCGCAGACCGAAGGTGATGAGCGCCACGAGGTACAGATCCAGGCCCAGCCGATCGCCGATGAACGTCAGGGCCACGGCGATGATCGCGTTGACCAGGAACCCGCTGATGAAGATGCGATTGTCGTAGACCCCGTCGAGCTCTGCACGGACCGCCCCGAGGACGGAGTCCAGTGCCGCGAGGATCGCAACCGCCGAGTATCGACTGAGCTCGAAGCTGACGTTGACGTTGAGGACGAGACCCGCAAGGACGCCGACGAGGAGCCCGAGCAGGGGGAGCAGCACGCCGATGTCGTCCTCGTTCCTGTAGGTTTCGGCAAGGCTACCCGACCGCCAGCGCGCGCGGCAACTTGCGGCGGGCCAGCGGGCGGCACGGCGGAGTTCGCCGGGACGGTCATGGGGCGGCGCTCGCCTTGGGCGAGGCGCCGGGCTTCGCGGACGGCCGCGGGATGAACGTCCCATCGGTCTCGGACGCGAGGATCACCCGCTCCACCTCGGCCTCCCGCCCGACCAGGAGGCTGCGCAGCAGCCGGACCTGGCCCGGGATGAGCGCCGGGGTCCGCAGGCTCGGCGTGTAGAAGCCGAAGACCGCCGTCCAGCCGGCCGGCCGCGGGCGCAGCACGAAGCCGTTCTCATCGGTCAGGCTGACCGCCAGCTGCTCTGCCTCGCTGCCGACGTCGGTGGGTTTGAGCGAGCCCAGCCGGGTCGCGGCGTCGAGGTCGATCGGGTCGAGTGTCCGGCCGATGGCCATCCCGGCTGATGCCGCGCGCCGGTCCTCGACGATGTGCAGGGCTGCGGCATCGGCAGGCGGCGGCTCGGCCAGCAAGGCGAAGAGCGTGCCGGCCCCATCGACGAGATAGCGCCGCTCCCCGACCTTCCAGACCAGGATCGGTTCACGCTCGTCGAGCGTCACGGCCAGCGTGTCGGGCAGCTCGACCTGGATGCGGGCCCGCGCGACGGTGCTCAGCTCGCCGATGCGGGCCTCGAGGGGCCGCGTGTCGACGCGGAACAGGTTGTCGCCACGGACCTCGGCGAGGGTCGCCTCGACCGCGGCGACATCGGTGTAGTGGGCGCCGAGCACCCGCAGCTTCGCGTACTCGAAGGCCGACGAGGAGGCGACTCCGTAGATCGCCGCGGCCGAGGCCAGGGCCACGAGCGCCGCGCCCGCGCGTATCCGCGACAGGCCGGCCGAGGCGCGTCGGACGCGTCGGGCCCGGCGGCCCTGGGGTCCGGCCGGCACGGACCGCCGGGCGGCCGGCCGCGTGCTCACCGTGGCAGGTCGTCCGGGCCGAGCGTCACCGCGACCCGCGCCGCGTGCCGCTGGCGCCCGAGTTCGACCACCCGTGCGCAGACGTCGGCGAACGTGTACCCCGCGACCGCCGGAAGCGTCGGGAAGAGGCTGATCGGGGTGAAGCCCGGGATCGTGTTGATCTCCGAGAGATAGACCGACTCGCCCGCCAGCAGGAAGTCGATCCGGGCGAAGCCCTCCGCCCCGATCGCCCGGTACGCGTCACGGGCGATCTTGAGCAGGACCGCGCGTTGCGCCGCGCTGACCTCGGCCGAGGCCGACGTCTCCGACAGGCCGGCGGTGTACTTGGCCTCGTAGTCGTAGAACTCGTGGCCGGAGACGATCTCGCCGGGTCCGTACAGCTCGAGCGCGGCCGGATCGTTGCCGATGACCGAGACCTCGAGGTCGCGCGCGCCCGCGACGTATGTCTCCGCCAGGGCCAGCGTGTCGTAGCGGAACGCGAGCTCGAGCGCGCCCGCGAGCTCGCCCGGGTCGTGCACGAGGGTCATCCCAACCGAGCTGCCGAGGCGGGCCGGCTTGACCATCAGCCGGTGTTCCGGCGATCCGGCCGCGAACGCCTCGAGCTCCGTGCGGACCGCGACCGGGTCGGCGGCCCAGCGCGAGGCGCGGACCTCGCGCCAGTCGACGACCGGCAGCCCGATCCCCCGGCAGAGACGCTTGAAGATCGCCTTGTCCATGCCGATCGCGGACGCCGCGACCCCTGAGCCCGTGTAGGCGAGGCCGGCCGCCTCGAGGAGCGCCTGGACCGTCCCGTCCTCCCCGAACGGGCCGTGCAGGGCGATAGCGACGACGGGCGCCGGGTCCGTGCCGGCGAGACGGTCGATGGCGGCGCCGGTCGCGAACGGTCCCTCCGCGTCCAGCCCGACAGGATCGTCGTACGCCGATTGCGGGCGGCCATCGCGACGGTGCTCGACAGGCAGCCACCACCAGTCGCCGGCAAGATCGATCAGCACCTGCCGGACCGGGTAGCCGAGCGAGCGCAGCGCATCCGCGATCGCGGTGCCCGACACGATCGAGACGTCGTGCTCGGCCGAGGGCCCGCCGAGCAGGACGACGACGGGGACCGCCTCCGCGGCCGTGCGATCCGCGCTCATGCGCTCGCCTCCCAGCTGGTCCAGTCGCCGAGGAACTCGACCTCGAATTCGAGCTCGACGCCGTGGGTCGCGGCGACCTCGGCCCGGACCGCCTCCATCAGCCGACGCACGTCGGCCGCCGTCCCCTTCTGGTCGTTGACCACGAAGTTCGCGTGCTTCTCGGACACGGCGGCCCCGCCGATCCGGCGGCCCTTCAGCCCGGCCGTGTCGATCAGTCGCCCGGCCGAATCGCCCGGCGGGTTGCGAAAGACGCTCCCTGCGGACGGCAGCCCGAGCGGCTGATGGGCCTGGCGCCAGCGGCGGATCTCGTCAAGGCGGCCCTTGATGGTGTCGGGGTCCGCGGGCTGGAGCCTGAAGGTCGCATCGACGATGAGTTCGCGGGGCTGGCCCGGCTCGTGGTGCTTGAAGCGGCTGTCACGGTAGGCCAGGGCGAGCTCGGCGGCCGGCAGGACCGCCTCGTTGCCGGCCGCGTCGAGCACCCGCGCCGATTCGATGATCGCGGCGACGTCGGACTCGTGGGCGCCGGCGTTGGCCCAGACCGCGCCGCCGACCGAGCCCGGGATGGCCAGGCCGAACTCGAGACCGGTCAGGCCGGCCCGCTGCGTCTCGGTCGCCGCGCGGGCCATCGGCACGCCCGCGTCGGCGGTGTAGCGCTCGCCGTCGACCCTGGAGCCCTCCGCCCGATCCTGGATCACGAGGCCGCGCACACCCGCATCGCTGATGACGACGTCGCTCCCCCGTCCGAGGACCAGGTGCGGGAGGCCCCGCGAGCGCGCGAAGCGAACCAATGCCCGGAGCTCGAAGGCGTTGTGGACCGTGGCGAACAGGTCGGCCGGGCCGCCGACGCGCATCGTCGTGAAGCGGGCGAGCGGTTCGTCGCGCGAGGTCTTGACGCCGATCCGGCGCTGGATGTCGGTGCCGACGGCGATGGCGTCGAAGGTCGCGGTCATGCCGCGGCTCCCCGGGAGCGCCGATCGATCGCGTCCGGGTCAGGCAGCGGCCTGCGCTCGGCCGCGGCCAGCACGAGATCCGCGACCGCGTCCGCGGCGGCCGGTCGACCGAGCGCGCGGGCGGCCGCTGACATCGCCACGTGCGCGGCCGGGTCCTCGAGGAGCGACGCCGCGTCGAGCAGCGCTGCCGCGTCGAACGACTCGTCGTCCACGAGGCGCGCCGCGCCGGCCTCGACGAGGGCCCGGGCATTGGCCCGCTGGTGGCCGGCCGCATGCGGGTACGGGACCACCACCATCGGCACGCCCAGGGCGCTCACCTCGGCCAGCGTCGACGACCCGGCGCGCCCGACGACCAAGTCCGCGACCGCGAGCGCGGGCAGCATGTCGTCGCGCAGGAACGGGAACGGCCGGTAGCGCGCCCGCAGGTCGGTCGGGAGTGCTTCGCGATCTGTCAGGGCCGCCGCATAGCCGTCATCGCCGGTCACGTGGATGACGGTGACACGGTCGACCAGCCGACCGATCGCCCCCGCGACCGCCGCATTGAACCGGCGGACGGCCTGGGAGCCGCCGAAGATCAGCAGCACGCGCTCGCCACGCGGGATGCCGAGGCGCTCCCGGGCGGCCTCGCGGTCGATCGCCCGGGTGTCGCGGATCGGGGTTCCCGTGACGAAGCACGGCACGCCCGGCGCGGCGTCGGCCAGCGCCTCGCACGTCGCCGCGAAGGACACCGCGATCACGTCGGCCAGGCGCGCGGTGGCGCGGACGGCACGGCCGGGGATCACGTTGCCGTCCCAGAGCACCACCGGGATGCCCATGGGCGCGGCCGCCAGCAGGACCGGGATCGCGACGTAGCCGCCGGTCGTGAAGATGGCAGCCGGTCGTTCCGCCGCGAGGATCGCGGCGGCCTGCGGGACCGATGCGCCCAGGCGGATCGGGTCGAGGACGGCGTGCACGTCGAGCCTCGCGGTCCGCAGCGAGCGCACCGCGAGGCGGCGCATGGGGATCGCCGCCGACGGCACGATCGCGGCCTCGAGGCCGCGGTGGCCGCCGAGCCAGCGAAGCTCAGGCGCGTCCGGACGCGCGCGGAGAGACTGGGCGACGGCGAGAGCCGGGTAGATGTGCCCGCCCGTCCCCCCGCCGGCGATCAGCAATCGCATCGTCGTTCCACGTTCCCTTCTCGATGGTCTCGCGCGAGATCGACAGCAGGATGCCGATGGCCGCGAAGCTGATGATGAGCGACGAGCCGCCGGCGCTGATGAACGGCAGCGTGATGCCGGTGATCGGGAAGAGCGCGACGACGACCCCGATGTTGATGAACGCCTGGATGCACAGCCAGCCGGTGATGCCGGCGGCGAGCAGCGCGCCGAACGTGTCCGGGGCCCGGAGCGAGACCCGGAGCCCCGAGTACGCGAGGATGGAGAAGAGGGCGATCACCACGAGCCCACCGACGAGGCCGAGCTCCTGGCCGACCTCCGCGAAGACGAAGTCGTTGAAGGCGTTCGGGACGGCGACCTGGCTCTGCCCGAGGCCATTGCCGAGCATGCCGCCGACGCCGAGCGCGAGCAGGCCCTGGATCGTGTGGTAGCCGGCGGCGAGCGGGTCGGACCACGGGTCGAGCCAGGCGCGGATCCTGTCCATCTGGTAGCCCTGGAGCCCGACGACGATGAGGGCCGGCAATGCCCCCGCGATGAGGATCGCGAGGTGCTTGGCGTTGGCTCCGGCGACGAAGAACATCGTGAGGACGGTCACGCCGATGACCATCGTCGTCCCGAGGTCCGGCTCCTTGAACACGAGCGCGATGACCGGCACGACGATGATCATGAAGGCGACGGTCCCGCCCCAGAACGAGTGGATCCGTGTCCCGCGCTTGGCGAACCAGTGGGCCAGGTAGATGACGAGCGCGAGCTTGGCGATCTCGGCGGGGTGGATCGCGGGCAGCGGCCCGAGCCGCAGCCAGCGCGCCGAGCCGCCGACGACGATGTTGAACTGCGGGATGAAGACGAGCACGAGCAGCAGGATCGCGAACGCGTAGAACGGCACCGACACCAGCCGCAGGTACCGATAGTCGACCCGCATCATCGCGGCCATGGCGCCGATCCCCAGGACCGCCCACTGGATCTGCGGGCCGACGGTCACGAAGGGGTCGCCCGTCGCGAGGTAGCCGCGGATCGCCGACGACGAGTAGACCATGAGGATGCCGACGGCGGTGAGGGCCACCACGACGACGAGGATCACGTAGTCGGCCTGATGCCGCTCGCGCTGGAGGACCGAGGCCGCCTTCGCCTTGACCGGCGTGCGGTTGGCCGTGCGGCGCGCCTCCCCCTCCTCGATCGACCCGTCGTCGCGCGCCGGTCGGCCGAAGCGCGGGATGGGCGGTGCGAGGTTCATCGTTCGCCACCCCGGTCCCGGTCGGCCGCCAGCTCCGCGACCGCGGCCTTGAATGCCGCGCCCCGGGCGGCGTAGTCGACGAACATGTCGAAGCTCGCGGCAGCCGGGCTGAGCAGGACCGTCGCGGGGACCGATGACGGGGCGCCGCTGGCCCGCGCGGCGGCCAGCGCCTCGCGGGCGATCGCGTCGGCGATGCGGACGGCATCCTCCAGCGTGGGGGCTTGCTCGGTCCGGGCCAGGCCGGCCGCGACGAAGCGGCGCTCGAGGTCCGGGCCGCTCTCGCCGATCAGCACGGCCGCGACGGCACGCTCGGCCACAACGGGGCCGAGGCTCGAGAGGTCCAGGTCCTTGCCGCGGCCGCCCGCGATGAGCACGATCGGCCCCTCGAACGCCCGCAGGGCCGCGATGACCGCGTCGGGCTGGGTCCCCTGTGAGTCGTTGACGAAGCGGACGCCATCGATGACGGCCACCGGTTCGAGTCGGTGCTCGACTCCTCGGAAGGCGGCGGCCGCCGCGCGGATCGCGACCGGCTCGAGGCCGAAGAGCAGCCCGACCGCGACCGCGGCCAGCGCATTCGAGACGTTGTGGGCGCCCGGCACTGACAGCTCGCCCACCGGCATGACTCGGCGCGCATCGCCGACGGTCGACGGCCCGCCGTCGGCCACCGCGAGGCGCGGCACGTCATCGGCCACGATCCAGCCGTCCACCACGCCCAGGCCGTTCGGCGGCGGCGTGTCCCGCCGGTAGCCGACGACGCGGGCGTGCCCGATGTCGGCATAGCCGGCCACGATCGGATCCTCGAGGTTCAGCACGAGCGCGCCATCGGGATCCACCAGCTCGGCCAGCCGGCGCTTCGCGGCCCTGTATCGCTCGAGGCTGCCGTGGCGATCAAGATGGTCCGCCGTCACGTTGGTGTAGACCGCGACCGTGGTGCCGCGGGAGAGCGTCGGGAGCTGCAACTCGGAGAGCTCGTCGACCACTCGATGCCCGGCGGTCAGCTCCGGCAGTCGCTCGACGATGGGAACGCCGATGTTGCCGCCCAGGACGACCGGGTGCGCGGGATCGGCCGCCAGGATCGTGGCGATCAGGGAGGCCGTCGTCGTCTTGCCCTTCGTGCCCGTGATGCCGATCGTGGGCGACGGGCACAGCCGCAGGAACAGGTCCGGCTCGGAGACGACGGCCGGGACCGCCCGGTCCCCCGCCGTCCGCGCGTCGACGATCGCTCGCAGGGCGGCCCGCAGGCGCGGCTCGGTCGTTGGGTAGTCGGGGTTGATCGAGGGCGACGTCGTCACGAGCTCGGCGCCCGCCCAGGCCTCGGCCGGGTCGATCGCCGGACCAAGCAGGAGGCGGACTTGCCGGCCCTCGAGGGCCGCGACGGCGCCGCTCAGGGCCTCGGCGGGACGGCCGTCATAGATGGTGACGCGCGCGCCCGCGTCGGCCAGGAAGCGGGCAAGGGCGATGCCGCTTCGGGCGAAGCCGAGGACGGTCACGGCATGACCACCCAGGGCGCCGGCGCGGATCCCGTCCATCGTCAGGGCGTCGGGATCGAGGGGGGCGGCCGTCATCGTCATCACCCGAGTCGGCTCAGCGAGGCGAGGAACAGCGTCACGCCGAGCAGCGAGGCGAGGATCCCGACGATCCAGAACCGGATCGTGATCTTCTCCTCGTCCCAGCCACCGAGCTCGAAGTGGTGGTGGAGCGGGCTCATCCGGAACACACGTTTGCCGCCGCTGAGCTTGAAGTAGCCGACCTGGATGATCACGGACGCGGTCTCGACGACGAAGATGATCCCGATCATCGGCAGGACAAGGATCTGGCCGGTGATCAGGGCCGTGACCGCGAGCGTGGCCCCGAGCGACAGTGCGCCGGCATCGCCGATGATCACCTGTGCCGGGTGGACGTTGAACCACAGGAACCCGAGGAGGGCTCCGATGATCAGCGCGCACATCAGGGCCAGATTCGACTGGTTCGGGGTGTTGAGCAGCGCGATGAGCATGAACGCCACGAACGAGATGGCGAGCGTGCCACCCGACAGGCCGTCGAGCCCGTCGGTGAGATTGACCCCGTTCGCGGTCGCCACGATGGCGAACGCGGCGAAGAGCACGTAGACCCAGGGGTTGATGAGGACCGGGCCGACGAACGGGACGGCGATGGCCGTGATGTCGTACGTCTGCTGGATCTGGTACGCCACGACGAACGCGACGACCGTCAGCCAGACGATCTTCTGGCGTGCGCGGATCCCCTCTCCGGTCCGGACGTTGAGGTAGTCGTCGACCGCCCCGAGGACGCACACGAGCGCCAGCGTCGCGAGCGGCGCGAACGTCGACGCGTCGGCCCCGCCCTTGAGCAGGAAATAGACGCCGATGACGACGATGGCGACCAGGAGCCCGCCCATCGTGGGCGTGCCTTCCTTGATGTAGTGGCTCTCGGGACCGTCGCGCCGGACGCGCTTGCCGAAACCGGTCGCACGCAGGAGCCGGATGTACGGCGGCATCACGATCACGACGATCGCGAACGCGAGCAGCAGCCCCTGCAGCATGATCGTCACGACGGTCGCTCCGACGTGCGCTCGTCGCGCAGCGCGTCCACGAGGCGGTCGAGGCCGATGCCCCGCGACGCCTTCACGAGGACGACGTCGCCGTCCCGGAGGCGCGGACGGAGCGCTTCGAGCGCCGCCGCGGCGTCACCGACCTGGAGGACCCGCGCGGCTTCCAGGCCGGCGTCCCGGGCGCCCTCGGCCAGGCCGCTCGCGCCCGCCCCGACGACGACGACGAGGTCGGCGTCCTGGCCGGCCCGCTCCCCGACCGCGTGGTGGCCATCGTCGTGGGCGTCGCCGAGCTCGAGCATCTCGCCCAGGACCGCGACGTGCCGGCCGGGCAGTCCGCGCAACAGGTCGAGCGCCGCGAACATCGATCCCGGCGATGCGTTGTAGCTGTCATCGACGACGGTCACGGAACCGAGACGGATCAGCGCCACCCGATGCGGCGCGGACCAGCCACCCGCGAGGCCGGTCGCGATCTCGTCGGGGGTCAGGCCGGCGACCAGTCCCGTCGCCGCGCCAGCCAGCGCGTTGTGCACGGACAGTCGACCGAGCGCCGGGATCGTCACCGGACGACGTGCGCCGGACGCGCGCAGGACGAAGCGCATCCCCTCGAGTCCGCTCGCCTGGACGTCCTCCGCGCCGACATCCGCGTCAGCAGCGAAGCCATAGGTCACGACCCGCGCGACGGTGCGGTGCCCCATGCGGCGGACGATCACGTCATCCGCGTTCAGGATCGCGGTGCCGCCCGGTGGCAGCGACTCGAGCAGCTCGCCCTTGGCCGCCTCGATCGCCTCGAGCGAGCCGATCCGTGACAGATGGACCGCCTGGACCGCCGTGACGATCCCGATCGACGGCCGTGCGATCCGTGCCAGGTCGGCGATCTCGCCGCCGACGTACATGCCCATCTCGAGGACCGCTGACTCGTGCTCAGGGCCCATGCGCAGGAGCGTCAGCGGCAGGCCGATCTCATTGTTCTGGTTGCCCTCGCTCTTGAGCGTCCGGAACCGCTCCCCGAGGACCGCGGCCACGGCCTCCTTGGTCGAGGTCTTCGCGATGCTGCCGGTCACCCCGACGACGAGCGGATCGAACCGTCGCCGCCAGCCCGCGGCGACCGCTCCGAGGGCAGCGAGCCCATCCGCGACCCGCACGATCGTCACGTCGCCCAGCGCCGCCGGGTCGGCCGGCGGCCGGGTCACGATCAGGGCAGCGGCCCCCGCGGCCACGGCGTCAGCCAGGTAGGCATGGCCGTCGGTCCGCTCGCCGGGGAGGGCGACGAACATCGAGCCGGGCTGGACCTCGCGCGAGTCGACCGCACCGCCGCGGATGGGGCGGTCCGATCGCGCCAGCAGCCGACCCCCGGTCAGCCGCACCACGTCGTCGGCGGTGAGGGCCCGCGCCGACGAGGGCCCCGGCTGCACGCTCGATAGGTGCGACGGATCGACGTCGGTCACGGCGACCAGTCTCCCATAGGCCACCGTCACCGGTCGCCGGTCAGGGGTGAGGTCGGCCGGCCGGTCAGCAGGTCGGGTGTCGTGATCGCATCGGTGGCGATGCGTCGGAAGAGTTCGAATGACATCACCGGCATCTCCAGCTGTCCGACACGGGCGATGGTCGGACGGCCTTCCTCGATGCGGATCGCGACGACCAGGTCGGGCACGCGTCGCTCGCGGGCGATGTAGCCGATGAACGAGTAGTTGAAGAGGTTGACCTTCCAGCCGCCCCGGCCGCCGCGCGCTGCAGGATCCCAGATCTGGGCCGTGCCGGTCTTGCCGCCGACGTCGTAGCCGGGCACGAGCGTGCGGTCCTTGTAGAACGGCACCGTCGCGACGACGTGGTTCATCAGGCCGATCAGCTGCCGCGAACGGGCGGTGTCGATGATCCGGGTGCCCGCTTCCGGCTCGATGTCGTGCGTGCCGACCGCCTTGACGACATGCGGGTGGATCGTCGTCCCGCCGTTCATCAGTGCGGCGTACGCGGTCGCGAGCTGGATCGGCGTGACGGCCACGCCCTGCCCGAAGGCGCCGTTGGCCAGGTCGATCTGGGCCCACGGCTTCAGGCCGGGGTCGCGCACGAGGCCCGGGACCTCGCCGGCGACGTCGATGCCGGTCGGCGCCCCGTAGCCGAGCTTGAGCCACCAGTCGTACAGGATCGCCGACGAGGCGCGCGTCGACTTGCCGAGGCTCATGGCGACCTTGGCGGCCACGACGTTGCGCGACCAGGCGACGGCGTCCTCGAACGACATCCAGCCCATGCCCTTGCGGTCCGCGTCGTCGACCTTGGTCTTGCCCTTGTCGAGGCGCAGCGTCCCGACGTCCTTGATCCGGGTGAAGAGGGTGACATTGCCGGTCTCGAGGGCGGCCGTCGCGGTCATCATCTTGAACACCGATCCGGGCTCATAGACGTTCGACACGACGGGGTCGATGAAGCGCTCGGGTGAGGTGCCCGCGATCTGGCGATACGTGTTCGCGTCGTACGAGGGAACGGTCGCCTCGGCGTAGATCTCGCCCGTGTAGGGGTCCATCACGACCGCCGACACGCTCTTGGCCTTGTCGGCGACCCAGGCGGCGAGAAGCTCCTGCTCGACCGCGAGCTGGAGGCCGGCGTCGATGGTCAGGCGCACGTCCTGTCCGGGCACGCCGGGGTCCTCGACGCGGGCCTGGTCCAGGAGCGTGCGGCCGTTGGCATCGCGCTCCGCCAGGACGACCCGCGGCGTGCCGGCCAGCGCACCCTGGTAGGCCTGCTCCACCCCGTACTGGCCGTTGCCGTCACGATTGACGAAGCCCATCAGGTGGGCCGCCAACGTGGAGTCCGGGCTGCCGCCGGTCTGGGGGTAGACGCGCATCGGCTCCGGCTCGAGCGTGATCCCGGTGATCGTCCGCGCGGCGGAGGCCGCCCGGATCGCGTCCGCCGTCGCGGGCTCGATCTCGCGCGCGAGGATGACGTAAGCCTTGCCACTCGCAAGCCGGTCACGCAGCGTCGCGGCGTGTTCCGGGTCGAGGGCGAGGATGCGGACGAGCTCGTCCCCGGTCGCGCGCCGCTGCTCGTCGGTCAGCTTGTCCGTGGACGCGACGAGCCGATCGCGTTCCACGGTCGTGGCCAGGACCACCGTGCCGCTGCGGTCGTAGATCTCGCCGCGTCGCGTCGGCTCCTCCAGGCGGACCGTGGTCTGGGCGACAGCCTTCGCGGCGAGGTCGTCACGCTGCAGGATCTGCCAGTAGGCCAGGCGCCCCATCAGGGCCACGGAGGCTACGATGAAGATGACCAGCAGGAGCAGCAGGCGGGTGCGTGAATCCGTTCGGCCCAGCATCGTCGGTCGGTCGATCAGCGAGCCGGCAGGACGATCGGCTCGCCGAGCTGGCTGAGACCGGCGTCGAGCGCGAGCTTGCGGATGGCGGGCTCATGGCCGAGACGGCTCAGGTCCGAGCGCAGGTCCTGTTCCTGCGCGTCCAGCCGCCCGCGGACGACCTCGAGGCGGCCGATGTCGTAGCTGGTCGCGGACTGCCGGACGACCTGGGCGAGCCAGAAGAAGGCCAGCAGGAAGCTGATCACGATCGCCCCGAGCACCAGGCCGAGGTGGTTCGGTCGCCGGCCGGCCCGGACGGCCGTGCGCGTGCGGCGTCGCCCGAGAGTCGGTCCCTCGGCAAGCCGCGGGCCCCTGGGCAGCGCGATGGTTCGTGGGCGTGCGCCCTCGTAGACGGCCATCGTCAATCAGCTGCCGAGAAGCGGAGCCGCGGGCTGCGCGGGTCGAGGAATGCCAGCGGGTCGGACGGGGCGGTCGGACCCCAGTCGTCCAGCTCGAGCTCGAAGCCCTCGTGATGCTGCTGACGGTCGTGCCGTTCGCGCACCTCGTGCTGTCGCCGTCCGTACACCTTGCGGCGATTGGACTGGTGGCGCTTGCTCATCTGGACTCCTCCTTCCGCTGCTGGTGGTGGCTCGGCCCATCCGGCCGGCTCACCGTCGATCCGATCGGGACTCCTAGGCGGCCAGCCGCTCGGCGGCTCGCAGTCGTGCGCTCCGCGCGCGTGGGTTGGCGGCGACCTCGGCCGCCGAAGGCGTGACCGAGGGACGCGTCACGAGTCGCAGGCGGGGTTCGTGTCCGCACACGCAGACCGGCAGGTACGGCGGACAGATGCAGCCCCGCCGTTCCGCCGCGAGGAAGCGCTTGACGATGCGGTCCTCGAGCGAGTGGTAGCTGAGCACGACGAGCCGGCCGCCTGGCCGCAGGAGGTCTACCGCGGCGGCGAGACCGGCCTCGAGCGCCTCGAGCTCCTCGTTGACCGCGATCCGCAGGGCCTGGAAGACCCGCGTCGCCGGATGGGTCCGGCGCGGCTGGCGCGGATTCGGCGGCGCGACGCGCTCGACGAGGGCGGCCAGCTCCTCCGCGGTCGTGACCGGGGCGGTCCGACGCGCGTCGACGATGGCCCTGGCGATCCGGCCGGACTTGGGCTCCTCGCCGTAGCGGCGGAAGAGGGCCGTCAGCTCGTCGGCATCGAGGGTCGCAAGGAGCTCAGCGGCCGGGACCCCGCCACCGGTGTCGAAGCGCATGTCGAGCGGACCGCCGGTGCGGATGCCGAAGCCACGGCCCTCGTCGGCGAGCTGGTAGCTCGAGAGGCCGAGGTCGAAGAGGGCGCCGTCGACGGCACCGAACCCGGCATCGGGCGCGACCGTGGCCAGCTCGCGGAAGTTCGCCTGCCGGACGACCAGCCGATCGCCGAAGCGTGGCCCGAGTCGGTCCGCGACTCTGGCGACGGCCGCCCCATCGGCATCGAGACCGAGGAGGCGGCCATCAGGGTTGGACGCCTCCAGGATCCGCTCGGTGTGCCCACCGCCGCCCAGGGTGGCATCGATCTGAAGGCTTCCGGGAGCCGGCTGGAGCATCTCAACGACCTCCTCCGCCAGCACCGGTGTGTGCCCTGCCTTCATCTCTCCTCCATCCAGAACGTTCGGATCCCGAGCGGATCCTGGAAGCGCATGTGGTGGCGCTAGATCCCGAGGCCCTGGAAGGCATCGGCTAGCGCTTGCGGGTCATCGAGCGCCCGCTGGTACTCGTCCCAGCTCCTGGGCGCCCAGATCTCCGCGTGATCGCGTGTCCCGACCACCACGGCCTCGCCGGCCAGGCCGATCGCTTCGCGCAGGTAAGCCGGGATGAGCACGCGTCCCTGGCGGTCGAGTTCGGCCGGGACCGCGCCGGCGAAGACGAATCGCGAGAACCGGCGGGCGGTCTGGTCGGTGAGCGGGAGGGCTGCGACCTTCGTCGAGAGGTCCTCCCAGCCGGCGTGGGTGTGGACGGCGAGGCAGGGATCGAGCCAGCGCGAGATGACCGCACCCGTGTCGAGCTGGGCGCGGAACTTCGCGGGGACGGCGATCCGTCCCTTGTCGTCCACCGTGTGCCGGTACTCGCCGGTGAACACCTGTCGGGCTACCCCTGTCTGGTTGCGGCTGATCCGCGAGCGGCTGGTCGGTACGGGCGGCGCTGGCGCGATGGCCCGTCATGTGGGCCGGGTCGGTGGTGGGCTTCCCGGGAGTGTCGTGACTCCCCACTTCTCACCACTTTGCGCCACTTCGATGCATTCTAGCGCGCATATCGGCCCCGTCAATGGGCGAAGTCGCATTCGGGGTTCACGTTCCGCGCGGGGGCCGTGCACGGGTCGTGACCGTCTTGCCGCCTGCGCAAGTACTGGTCGCAGAGCCTGGCTCGGGGCCCACCGGGGGCCCGATCAGGCGGTGAGGCGGGGACCTGGACGGCGCCGAACGAGCCCGATCCAGCCCTGGATCGCCATCAGGCAGTGGCTTCTTGCGCTCGGCGCAAGCTCCAGACGGATCGGGCCTGCGCTGACACCACTACTTGCTCCACGAGCAAGGAGGTCGGCCGGCCAGGCCCGCCCGCCCGGCCGCCCGGCCGCCCGGCCAGGCGCCGGCTCAGCGCGTCGGCGGGGGCAGGATCAGCTCGCGGCCGGCGCGCAGGCGCTCGGTCCGGGTCCAGGGGTTCAGCGCCCTGACCCGCTCGATCGGGACGCCGAAGTAGTTCGCGATGCTGAAGAGGTTGTCGCCCGACCGGATGACGTAGATCCAGCAGTTCGGCTTGTTCGGACAGGGCGTGAGCAGGGCGTAGCGACTCGAGCTGGGCTTCGGCTTCGGCGTCTTCGTCGGCGCGGGCGTCGCAGCCGTCGTTGGGCTCGCGCTTGGCGCGGGCGACGTGGACGGAGCCACCGGCGAGGCGACCACTGCCGACGCGGCGGCCGATGGCCGTGGCGTCCCGGCGGCCGGACTGGATGACGGCCCGGCGGCGGTCGCGGTCCCTGACGGCGAGGCGCTCCCCGTGACCGCCGCGACCGGCAGCGTCAGCCCGCCGTTGGCCACGACGAACGCCACCGACACGCCGAAGGACAGGACGAGGATGCCGAGGGCCGCGGTGATCGCCGGCGTGAGGATCGGGCGGATCCGCCGCCTGGACGGCGCGTCGCTCGCCACGAGCGCACCACGCAGGTAGCGCGGACAGTTGATGTGGCCGCTGGTCAAACAGACCAGCTCCTGCTGCCGCAACGATTGCGGCACCGGCTCGTGCAGGGCCGCGCACCGATTGGCCACGTCGGGCAATTCGACCGGGAAGCCGATGGCACCGTCCGCGCCGACCGCGCGCAGGAAGGGGCAGACGCCCGGCGTCGACGATCGACCCTCGAGAGCAAGCAGCCAGCTCGCGGGGTCGGGGGTGGTCGTCGGGGTGGACGGGTCGCTGGCGCCGGTCGAGTGCGCGCTCGCGTCGGCGAGCACATCCTCGGCAGTCCGGTCGTCGCCGCCGTTCAGCGGTCGAGAGCGCATCGAACCGGGCGTACGACCGCCCGGCGACCGTGAGGCGGCGTTCGGGTCGTCTGCCACTCGCCCTCCGTCTGGCATGGGTCGAACGGCGCGGAGTCTACAGACTCCGGCGATCCGGACGACGATGCGGAGCGGGCCAAGGCTAGCATCGTCGCCCCCGCGCCCCCAGCGGGGTCGTCTGAGCGTGGCGGCGAGCGTGCGCTAGTACCTTTCGCGCCTTGCCGGTACTCATATCGTGGTGCTAGGCTCCGCCGCCATGGTCGACCGGACCCCCGTCCGGCCGCACGGAACCGAGGCATTCCCCAGCGTATGGCCCTTCCTCTGCCGGTCATCCCGTCGCAGCCCGACGCTTTCCACCTGGCGCCGCACCGCATCAAGCGGTGCACGTTCCGGCGCCTGATCCAGGTCGAAGCCGGCGGCGAGCGCGTCTACGACGTGGAATGCCTCTTCCCCGATCGCAAGGTCCCGATCCCCCTGGGGGACCTCGAATCCGCCACGCCCGTCTGCAACGCCTGCATCGCCCCGCACATCTTCAGGCCGGACGAAGACTGATCGCCGAACCGGCGATCCAGACGCTCGATCGCCGGGATGGCGAGGTCAGCGCAAGGCGGCGCCGAGCACGTGAACGAGCGCAAACCTCGGGCTCATGGCGTCGGAGGGCCTCCGCCTGAGACCTCGGTGAGCGTGTGACGGCAACCCGTTGTGGGTGCCAGGACATCGAACGTGCCAGCGAGGCGGTCTGTAAGCCGAGTTCTGTCCCTCACCGCCTTGCGGCGGATCGGGGATGGCCATCCATCTGTGGCCGCCGGTCGCCCGACGGCTCATGCGGCCGACCCGAGGGCTGGGCAGCGCGCCTCTCCCCCGACGACGGTCGCCCGCCGCCAGGTTGCGCCCTCCTATTTGGCCTTGCTCCGGGTGGAGTTTGCCGCGTTTCACTCCGATCGCCGACCCGAGGGCCGACGACCGGCATCGTCACTGTGGCACTGGTCCTCGCCTTGCGGCGGACGGGCGTTACCCGCCACCCTGCGCTGCGGAGCTCGGACTTTCCTCACGCCGCTGACGGGTCACCCCGGGCGACGCGCGACCATCCGACCACCTCGCTGACCGTTTGATACTACCCCGCCGCCCACGCCAGCCAGATGAGGCCGCCGGTCACGACCGGCGCGAGGATCGAGCGGGCCTGCCCGGACACCCAGCACCACGCGGCCCAGAGTGTGCCTGCGCCCCACACGAGCCCGACGCCCGTCCGCAGCCACCCGCCGCCCGGATCCGCGGGCAGCAGCACGAGGGGGATCACCAGTGCGAGTTGGACGACGAAGGCCACGCTCGTCAGGACGAACGTCGAAACGTTGCGACCCAGCGCGCCCCACCGCACGGGACGGTCCCGCGGCCAGCTGCCCGGGGACTCGCGGCGGTTCGGATCGCTCACCGGCTCAGACCGAGGGCCGGCGCACCACCGAGTCCGGCCCGCCGGCCTGGGCCCGGTCGATGGCCTCGTTGGCGAGCCGGTCCGCCACCGAGTTCTGCGCCCGCGGCACGTGACCCGCGGTCCAGCGGTCGAACCCGGCGAGCGTCCGGCGCGCTGCCGTCCAGAGCGGGATGAGCTTGGCGTCCTTGACCCGCCATCGGCCTGCGAGCTGCTCCACGATCAGCTTCGAATCGAGCAGGAGATGGACCTCGCGCGCGCCGAGCTCCCGGGCCAGGTCGAGGGCCCGCACGACTCCGGTGTACTCGGCGACGTTGTTGGTCTGGACCCCGAGGTAGTCGGAGATCGAGGCATCGGGGACGGCGCGGTCGTCGCGGGCGTCGCGGCGCCGCAGGTCGAAGAGCGCGGCGCCCAGCGATGCCGGGCCAGGATTGCCCCGCGCGGCGCCGTCCGTCCGGATCACGTAGCCGCGCGACTCCCGATCCTCCCCGAGGTCCGCGACCTCCCCGCCGGTGGCCGCCAGCTCGGGAAAGAGGGTGTCGCTCAATCGGGGCTCTCGTCGGGGGTCGTGTCCTGGCCCTGGCCCTGGAGCAACGGCAGCTCGACCCGGCTGCCCGACGGCGTGTCGCCGCCGCGCAGGAATCGCCAGGCCATCTGGAGCGGGTCGTAGTACTTGTCGGCGACCCGCTCCTTGAGCGGGATGATCGCGTTGTCGGTGATCTTGATGTGCTCCGGACAGACCTCGGTGCAGCATTTGGTGATGTTGCAGTAGCCGATGTTGCCGGCATCCTTGAGGTACTCGGTCCGGTCGGCCTGATCGATAGGGTGCATCTCGAGCCCAGCCGCGCGGACCAGGTAGCGCGGTCCCATGAACGGCTTCTCGGTCTCGTGGTTGCGCAACACGTGGCAGACGTCCTGGCATAGGAAGCACTCGATGCACTTGCGGTACTCCTGGACCCGCTCGATGTCCTCCTGCTGCCAGCGCCACTCCTCCTGGGGCACGTCCTCGGGCGGCGTGAACGGCTCGATCGTCTCGTTGACCTTGTAGTTCCATGAGACGTCGGTCACGAGGTCGCGGATGAGCGGGAAGGCCCGCATCGGCTCGACGGTGATCGGTTCCTCGAGGTCGAAGTCGGACAGCCGCGTCTTGCAGGTGAGGCTCGGCCGGCCGTCGACCTCGGCGCTGCAGGAGCCGCACTTCGCCGCCTTGCAGTTCCAGCGGACCGCGAGGTCCGGCGCCTCATGGCCCTGGATCCAGTGGAGCGCGTCGAGGACGACCATCCCCTCCTCGACCGGCACGTCGAACTCGTCGAAGCGGCCGGATGTGCCGGGAGTGCCGCGGAAGACCCTGAGGTGCGCTTGAGGCATTCGATCGCTCCGTCGTCAGTGTGCGCCGTCAAGGAGCTTGGCGAGCTCGGGCGACATCTTCGGGATCTTCGCGGCGGTCACCGCCATGCCTCCGTCGGGCGCCCTGGACACCACGCTGTTGCGCGTGCCCCAATGCTTGTCGTCGGGATCGGGGAAGTCGATCCGGCTGTGGGCGCCGCGGCTCTCCGTCCGCTGCCGGGCGCTGCGGGTGATCGCCTCTGACACCGTCAGCAACGCGCGCAACTCGAAGACCAGGTTCCAGCCCGGGTTGTAGGCCCGCCCGCCGCGCACCGCGATGGTCGCCCACCGGGTCCGGAGCTCGGCCAGCCGATCCAGCGCGTCGACGAGATCGGCGTCGACGCGGAAGATGCCGGCCAGGCGCTGCATCGTGTCCTGCAGCTCGCGCTGGATGGCGTACGGGTCCTCGCCGGCGGCGCGCTCGAGCGGCGCGTCGAGCTCCCGCTCGGCCGCCATGATCTGCAACGGGTCGAGGTAGGGCGACGACGCCTGGTCCGCCGCATGGGCGGCGGCCGCGGTGCCCGTGCGGGCGCCGAACACCAGCAGGTCCGAGAGCGAGTTGCCACCCAGCCGGTTGGCGCCATGCATGCCACCCGCTACCTCGCCCGCGGCGTACAGGCCCGGCACCGTGGTCGCGCCCGTATCCGGCTCCACGCGGATCCCGCCCATCACGTAGTGCGTGGTCGGGCCGACCTCCATCGGACCGGTCGTGATGTCGACGTCGGCGAGCTCCTTGAACTGCTCGTACATCGAGGGCAGCTTGCGGCGGACGAGCTCGGGCGGCAGATAGCTGATGTCGAGGAAGACGCCGCCGTGGGGCGATCCCCGGCCTTCGCGGACCTCGGTGTAGATGGCCCGCGCGACGTTGTCGCGCGTCGACAGCTCCGGAGGCCGCCGCGCGTCGGTCTCGCGGCCCTCGGACAGCGCGGTCACCCAGCGGGCCGCCTCCTCGTCGGTCGCCGCGTACTCGGCCCGGCGCTCCTCGGGCAGGTACGTCCACATGAACCGATCGCCGTCCTTGTTGCGCAGGATCCCGCCCTCGCCGCGGACGGCCTCGGTCACCAGGAGGCCGCGCACTCCCGGCGGCCAGACCATGCCGGTCGGGTGGAACTGCACGAACTCCATGTCGATGAGCTCGGCGCCGGCGTCGTAGGCGAGCGCATGGCCGTCGCCGCTGTACTCCCACGAATTCGAGGTGATCTCGTACGCCTTGCCGATGCCACCGGTCGCGAGGACGACCGCCTTCGCGGCAAAGGCGACCGGCACGCCCGTCGTCCGCCAATAGCCGAACGCCCCGCTCACCCGGTCGCCGGCCTTGATGAGGCGGGTGATGGTGCACTCCATGTAGACGTCGATGCCGGCGGCCACCGCCTGGTCCTGGAGGGTGCGGATCATCTCGAGCCCGGTCCGGTCGCCGACGTGGGCGAGACGCGGGTGCGAGTGCCCCCCGAACGGACGCTGGAGGATGCGCCCGTCACGCGTCCGATCGAATACCGCGCCCCAGTACTCGAGCTCATTGACGCGGTCTGGCGCCTCCTTGGCGTGGAGCTCGGCCATCCGGGGCTGGTTGAGGAGCTTGCCGCCGATCATCGTGTCGCGGAAGTGGACCTGCCAGGAGTCGGCGGAGGCGACGTTGCGGAGGGCCGCCGCGACGCCGCCCTCGGCCATGACGGTGTGGGCCTTGCCGAGCAGGGACTTGCAGACGAGTCCGACGCTCGCGCCGGCCGCCCTCGCCCCGATCGCCGCGCGCAGCCCTGCGCCACCGGCGCCGATGACCACGACGTCGTATGGGTGGGTTCGAGGGTCGGATGGGGCCATGCTCGGGCTCGGCTAGAAGCGGATCGCCGGGTCGACGATGGCGCCGACCGCGACCAGGCGGATGTAGACGTCGGCGAGCGTCACCGAGATCAGGCTCGTCCAGGCCCACGCCATGTGATGGCGGTTCAGCGACGTCAGGCGCTGCCACGCGCCGTATCGGACCTGCGCCCGACGCGTGCAGGAGAAGCAGTCCAGCCGGCCGCCGACCAGGTGGCGAAGCGAGTGGCAGGACAGGGAATAGCCGGACAGCAGGGCCGCGTTCACGGCGAGGATCACGACGCCGAGGCCGATCCGCCACTGCCCCTCGAACCGCAGCGACTGGGCCGCGTCGAGCCACAGGAAGAAGAGCGGCACGAACGCGAGATACAGGAAGAACCGATGGAGGTTCTGGAGGATGAACGGCAGGGCCGCCTCCAGCCGGTAGCGACGGTGGACGGTCGGCTCGGCCACGGCACAGCCGGGCGGGTCCTGGAAGTAGAAGCGGTAATACGCCTTGCGGTAGTAGTAGCAGGTGGCCCGGAACCCGAGCGGGATCCACAGGATGAGCAGGCCCGGGCTGAGCCAGGTCGGCATCCAGTCCGGCGCGATCAGCGGCGAGAACAGCGGCGAGAGGTACCCGTCGACCTCGTAGGGGATCTGGTCCCCGAAGATCGGCCACAGCAGGATCCCGCTCACGAACAGGTACGTGGCGCAGACCGTGAAGAGCGTGCCCTGCACCGCGGGCGCCAGCCACCACGCCTCCTTGCGGCTCGTGGCCCCGAAGCCGCGCGGGGCGGTCCCCATGGGCTTCGCGGGGGGCGCCTTGATCCGCGGTCGGGCCTGCGTCGGAAGCGTGGTCATCGAGCTTCGAGTCCTCCGATCGGGTGTCGCGGATGCGCTAGTGGGTTCGGGCGGACGTCCCGGCCGGCGTCGCGGTCAGGCGCTCGATGATCGCGTCGGCGAATTGGCTCGTGCCGGCATCGCCGCCCAGGTCGTACGTGGTCGCCTTGCCGTCGGAAATGACGCCGCGAACGGCGCTCTCGACTCGCTCGGCGGTGTCCGGATGACCCAGGTGGCGAAGCATCAGGACCCCCGAGAGGATCAGCGCGGTCGGGTTCGCCTTGTTGAGGCCGGCGTACTTGGGCGCCGACCCGTGGACCGGCTCGAAGACCGCCGCCGTGAGCCCGATGTTCGCGCCCGGCGCCACGCCCAGCCCGCCGACGAGCCCGGCCGCGAGGTCGCTGACGATGTCGCCGTACAGATTCGGCAGCACCAGGACGTCGTACAGGTCGGGCTTCTGGACGAGCTGCATGCACATGTTGTCGACGATGCGGTCCTCGAACTCGATCTGCCCGTCGTACTCGCCCGCGATCGTCCGGCAGCTCTCGAGGAAGAGGCCGTCGGACAGCTTCATGATGTTGGCCTTGTGCACGGCCGTGACCTTGTGGCGGCCGTTGGCGACGGCGTACTCGAAGGCGAAGCGGGCGATCCGCTCGGACGCCTCGCGGGTGATGATCTTGATGCTCTCCGCGGCGTCGCGCCCGACCATGTGCTCGATGCCGGCGTAGAGGTCCTCGGTGTTCTCGCGGACGATGACGAGGTCGACGTCCTCGTAGCGCGACTCGAGGCCCTTGATCGACCGGGCCGGCCGCAGGTTGGCGTACAGGTCGAGGGCCTGGCGCAACGTGACGTTGACGCTGCGGAAGCCCGCGCCGACCGGCGTCGTGATGGGGCCCTTGAGGGCGACCTTGTTGCGCTTGATCGACTCGAGGACGTGCTCCGGGAGCGGTGTGCCGTACTCGGCCATGACGGCCTCGCCCGCGTCGACGACCTCCCATTCGAATTCGACCCCCGACGCGTCGAGGACACGACGTGTCGCCTCCGCCAGCTCCGGACCGATGCCGTCGCCGGGGATCAGGGTGACTCGATGGGCCATGGCCCCGATTGTAGCGACGCGGCCGACACGACGACGGCCGGCTCCCGAAGGGTGCCGGCCGTCCGGAGCAAGCAGGCGGTCAGGTCACGGGGCCAGGCGCTGCCAGGCGCAGCAGTCGCCGGGCGTCGACGGACCCGTCCGGCTGGTGCCGGTCGCGGCGTCGAAGAACTGCGGCTCTTCCTGTGGGAAGGCGAGGAAGAGCGTCTGGCCATCCGGCGAGAAGCCGTACGACGGAGTGCCGTCCAACGGGAATCGACGGCTGACGAGGATGCCGGGGTGGCTGGCGTCTGCCGGCGCGATCATGATCTGGCCCTCTGAGTCCTCGCGCTTGAAGGCGACACGCGCGCCGTCGGGCGAATGGATGAGGCCGGTTTCACCGGTGTCCGTCGTGTCAAACCGCAGCGTGCGATCCTCCCCCGTGACGATGTCGAGCCAATGGATGCTGGATCCCTTCATGTCCTGCCAGCGCCAGTAGGTCAGGCTCTGCCCATCGGGCGCCACATCGACGTCGTGGAACTCGACCGGACCCATCACGGTCGGGACGACCGGCGTTGCCGGGCCGCCATCGGCCCGGATCGAGAAGATGCCAGCAACGGTCGCGTCGACGGACCCGGAGTGGCTGGTGAAGATCAACTCCGACGTCGTCCCCGGCCGCCAGTAGACCGAGTTGTCGACCGGCAGGCCGCCGACGTCCAACGTCCGGAGCGTCCCGTGGTCGACATCGATGATGGACAGGGCTCGGACGCCGCCGTCCGTATGCACGACCGCCAGCGACCGACTGTCGGGCGACCACTCGAACCAGTCGGCGTCGGTCAATGGTTCCTGCAGCACTGGTCGAACCCCCGACCCATCCGCGGAGGCGACCATCAGGGTCGCTTCGTGGGGCGTCGACGCACGCCAGAAGGCGATGTGCGTACCGTCACGCGAATAAAGGGGCGCGAAGTCCTGGGTCGGGCCGGCGATGAGGGGATGCACGTTGGTCCCATCCGCATCCGACACCAGGATGTCATCGCCGGTCCAGAAGGCGATCTGGCCGTCGGCGGCCAGACCGAACGGCGCGGGCAATGGCTTGGTGCGCGAGCCGACGACTGCGATGGCAACGATCGCCACCAGCACGGCAAGCACGGCCAGAAGGAGCCAGGCAGGCCGCATCGAGGGCATGCGCCGGGCGAATGTCGTATCCAATCGGAGCCACCTTTCATGGCTCGACCACCACGGCCGCTGACGGGTCCGACTCGTCCTGGCGAGCGTCTCCGCGAGGTGGTCCGGCACACGGTGTCCGGCGTCCTCGCGCAGCCATTCGGCGACGGTCCGGTCGAAACGCTCGGTCGACGTCATGCGGGGTGACCCTCCCTGACTTCCGGTCGAGACCGGGCATCGGCGTCGAGCGCGGCGCGCATGACCTGGAGCGCTCGGTGGAGGCGCGATTTCGCCGTTCCGAGCGGGATGCCGAGCGTGTTCGCCACCTCCGGCAGAGGCAGGTCGAGATAGTGATGGAGGACGATGAGCGCCCGCGACTCCGGCTCGAGACGGCTGAAGCCGCGCTCGAGCTGGTCGCGGTCGGCGATCACCGACGCCTCGTCGGCGATCGAAAGGGTTTCGATGGCCTGCAGCTCGACATCGACCCGGTGGCGTCGCAGCCGGCGCGCTTCATCGATGCAAGCGCGGACGAGCAGGCGATGCAACCAGGCGTCGAAACGGTCAGGGTCGCGCAACGTGGGCAGGGCACGCCAGGCACGGACGAGCGTCTCCTGGACGGCGTCCTTGGCCTGGTCCGGGTCGCGCAGGATGAGCCAGGCGGCGCCATCCAGACGAGTGATCGCGGCGCCTGCCAGCTCGGCGAAGGCGTCATGATCGCCCTTCCGTGCTCGCTCCACGAGGTCTCGCTGCATCACGCCCTCGGCGGTGGCGCGGCCGATCTGGCCACGCTCATCGAGTATGGCGAGGCGAAGGTCCCGCTTCGTTCCGAAATCGGTTGGGTTCGTCCCATCCGGTGCCGGCACATCGGGGTTCCAGTCGACGAGCATCGGACCCTGAACGCGGACGTCTGGCGTGGTCTGGAACGCGGGTGTGCCGATCGGGCCCCCAGGTCGCTCGGCTTCGTCGACTGGAACCGTCGCGTTCCGAGCCCGCCGCCCGACGCCGGACCGGCAGGCTCGGCTACCATCACGCTCCCGAACCCGACCACACCCGGAGGCACCCGCCGCCCGTGAAGATCCAGGAAGCCGACGCCAAGTCGCTGCTTGTCGCCCAGGGTCTGCCCGTCCCGGCCTGGGAGGTCGCTCGTACCGTCGACGAGGCGCGCGCGGCCGCCGAACGGTTCCTGACGGCCGGCGCCGGGAAGGTGGTCATCAAGGCCCAGGTGCTCGTCGGTGGCCGGGGCAAGGCCGGTGGCGTGAAGCTGGCGGGCTCGGTCGATGAGGCCGCCCAGGTCGCCGAGGCGATCCTCGGCATGGACATCAAGGGCATGACCGTCCGCAAGGTCCTCATCGGCCCGGCGGCGGACATCGTCAAGGAGTTCTACCTCGCGGCGGTGCTCGACCGGGCCGAGCGCGGCATCCTGCTGATGGGCTCGGCCGAAGGGGGCGTGGAGATCGAGGTCGTCGCCGAGGCGCACCCGGAGGCGATCGTCCGCCGCCACGCCGACCCGCTCCTCGGCCTGCTCGACTACCAGGCGCGCGAGCTCGCGTTCGCGATGGGCCTGGGCGGCCACCTGAAGGCGGCCGTGGCGATCGCCAAGGGGCTGGTCAAGACGATGCGCGCCTACGACGCCGACCTGGTCGAGATCAACCCGCTCGCGATCGTCCGAGAGACCGGTGCCGACGGTGCCCCGGTCGAACGGCTCGTCTGCCTCGATGCGAAGGTCACGCTCGACGACTCCGCCCTCGCCCGCCACCCAGGGCTCGAGGACCTGCGCGATCCCGACGATGAGGCGCCGGCGGACCGCGAGGCGCGCGAGGCGGGCCTCACGTTCATCAAGCTCGACGGCACGATCGGATGCATGGTCAACGGGGCGGGACTGGCGATGACCACCATGGATCTCGTCAAGCGCGCCGGCGGCGAGCCTGCCAACTTCCTCGACATCGGCGGCGGGGCCCGGGCGGACAAGGTGACCGAGGCGATGCGCCTGATCCTCGCGGACCCGAAGGTCGACGCGATCCTCGTCAACATCTTCGGCGGCATCACCCGCGGCGACGAGGTGGCTCGGGGCCTGATCGACGCCCGGGCCCAGCAGACCCGCGAGGTCCCGATGGTGGTGCGCATCGTCGGCACGAACGCAGCCGAGGCGGCCGTCCTGCTCGAGGAGGCCAAGTTCGAGACGGCCAGCTCCCTCGACGACGCCGCGGCCAAGGCCGTGGCGGCATCCCGGGGAGCGGCCAGGTGAGCATCCTCGTCGGCCGCGAGACCCGCCTGCTCGTCCAGGGCATCACCGGCCGCGAGGGCGAGTTCCACTCGCGGGCGATGCAGTCCTACGGCACCCGGATCGTCGCCGGCATGACGCCCGGCAAGGGCGGCCAGACCGCGCTCGACGGCAGCGTGCCGGTCTTCGACACCGTGGCCGAGGCGGTCCGCGAGACGGGTGCGGACACCACCTGCATCTTCGTGCCCGCGGGCGGGGCGCCCGATGCCGTGATGGAGGCGGCGGCGGCCGGCATCAAGACGATCTTCTGCATCACCGAGGGCATCCCGGCGCTCGACATGGTCGCCGCCGTCGAGGTCGTCCGGGCCCACGGTGCCCGGCTGATCGGCCCGAACTGCCCGGGCGCCACGTCGCCGGGCCGGGCCAAGGTCGGGATCATCCCGGGCTCGGTCCATCGCGAGGGACGGGTCG
Organism: uncultured Chloroflexia bacterium; assembly: GCA_963767165.1. Lineage (GTDB taxonomy): Bacteria > Chloroflexota > Limnocylindria > Limnocylindrales > CSP1-4 > SPCO01. Next base: position 350,963 of record CAVYCV010000002.1, read on the forward strand.
GGGTCGTGAGCCGCTCGGGCACGCTCACCTACGAAGCGGTCCAGGCGATGACCGATGCCGGTCTGGGCCAATCGACCTGCATCGGCATCGGGGGCGACCCGATCATCGGGACGACATTCCTGGACATCCTCCAGCTGTTCGCTGCCGACGATGAGACAGACGCGCTCGTCCTGATCGGCGAGATCGGCGGCGCGGCCGAGGAGACCGCGGCGGCCTGGGCCTCCGACCATCTCCGCGACGTCCCCAAGGTGGCGTTCATCGCCGGGCGGACCGCGCCCGAGGGCAAGCGCATGGGCCACGCCGGCGCGATCATCTCGGGCGGGGCCGGGACGGCCGCGTCCAAGGTCGCGGCGCTCGAGGCGGCCGGCTTCCGGGTCGCCGGCTCGCCGACGGAGCTCCCCGCGCTCTTGCGCGACGCCGGCTACCGCGGCTAGGAGCGCGACGATGGGCGCCCGGATGGACCTGATCGCGGGCGATGCCCGCGAGATCCTGCTGGTCATCGGCCTCGACGACCTCGCCGCGTTCGACGACGACGCCCGCTTCGACGCGCACCTGTCGCTCGGGGGCGGGCTCGACCCGACGTGGCTCGACCTGTTCGCCGAGGCGACCCGGACCGTGACCAACAGCGGCGAGCCCAGCAACCTCCTCGATGCCCGCCTCGAGCTCGACGGCCCCGGCGAGGCGATGAGCGAGCGGACCATCGAGCGGGTCGATCCCGTCTGGATCAGCGCCGTCGCCCGGGTCCCCGACGCCGCCCTCGATGCCATCGCGGGACGCTGGATCGACCTCGTCGAGGAGGAGCTCGGCGTGCTGCCGGGCGAGGAGAAGCCCTGGATCCGCGACCTCGCCGGCCAGGTCGTGCGGTTCTGCCGCAGGGCCGACCGGGCCTCGGACGTCCTGTTCGCCTGGTCGCTGCGATAGAGCGCGCGGGGTAGACTTGCCCCGTTGCGCATCGAGAACGGGTCGAGAACGGGTCCACCACCGTCCGGCCGAACGACTCCGGAAGGAAGGATCATGGCCAAGCACTCCAAGGCCGAGCGGGAGCGTCGAACCGCCCAAAGCGCTCGCGTCGCCGAGATCGAAGCCGCCTGGATGGGCAGCGTGCCCACGGCGACCGCCAAGGCCTTCACGCTCTCCGTCGAGGCCGCCCGAGCCCGCGGCCCCGAGCCCCGCCGTCCGGACATGGCGCCCGGCACGCTCCCGAACCCCCCTCGCCCGGGCCACGAGCCGAAGCCGGTCAAGGAAGACCCGCGGGCCCGCGGCCGCCGCGACTGACCCGATCCGCGGCCCCAGCCGCGGTCATTCGAACCCGAGCGACCCCCAGGCCGGCCCGCCCGGCGCCTCGATGAGTTCGACCAGCACGCCGTGACAGGCTCGGGGGTGGATGAAGGCCACGGGCCCCTCCGCCCCCCGGCGCGGCGCCGTGTCGATGAGCTCCAGGCCGTCGATCTCGAGGCGGAGCAGCGTCTCCGCCAGGTTCGCCACCTCGAAGCAGACGTGGTGGAAGCCCTCGCCCTTCGAGGCGAGGAACCGGGCGACGCCGGTCGTGTCGTCGGTCGGCTCGACCAGCTCGACCTTGGATTCCCCCACCCCCAGGAATGCGATCCGCACCCGGTCCTGCGGGATGTCCATGACCGTCTCGAGCTCGAGTCCCAGCGCGTCGCGCCAGAACCCGAGCGTGCCGTCGATCGAGGCGACCACGAGCGCCACGTGGTGGATCTTGCCGAGGCGGCCGATCGAGGGCGGCACGGCGTCGGCGCGGCTCGCGAGCGGCATCGGCCCCTCCTCCTCGCATGGGCGGCGCTGACGGGCGCCGGCATCCGAGCGCAGCGTACGCTGTCGAGGCGATGGAGATGCAGGCGCGGATCAGCGGGGTCGCGGTCCCGATCGCCATCCCGCCGGGGCTCGCCCGGATCCGCGAGCGATGGGACTTCGCCGCGGCGCAGGGCGCCCAGCCGCACGTCACGGTCCTCTTCCCGTTCCTCCCGGAGTCGGAGCTGACCGAAGCCGTCCGTGCCGATCTCGCGGCGGTCGCGGCCCTCGTGGCGCCCTTCGACGTCCGCTTTGCGCACATCCGTCGATTCGAGGGGGTCGTCTGGGTCGAGCCCGAACCGAGCGAACCATTCCGGCGCCTGACGCAGGCCATGGTCGAGCGCTGGCCCGACTACCCGCCCTATGGCGGGGTCCACGACACGGTCATCCCGCACCTCACGGTGGCGGAGTCCGACACGGCCCCGCTCGCGAACATCGCGGACGAGGCGGGTCGGGCCATGCCGTTCACCGCCCGGGCGGAGGTCCTCGAACTGTGGCTCCAGGACGAGGCCGGGCTGTGGCGGCCGAACTGGCGGTGCCCGCTCGGGCTCAGACCGTGATGAGCTCGCGGTGCTCGCCCCAGGCGACCCGCAGCCGGTCGCTGATCTCGCCGACCGTGGCGTGGGCCCGGACGGCCGCGAGGATGGCCGGCATGAGGTTGCCCTCACCGGTCGCCACCCGGCCCAGCTCGTCCATCGCGGCCGTCCACGCGTCGGCCGAGCGTTCGGCCCGGACGCGCTGGACACCCTCGATCTGGCGCCGCTCCCCATCGGGATCGATCTTGTGGATCGGCGGCGTGTGGACCTCGTCGTCACGGAAGCGGTTGACCCCGACGACGATCTGATCGCCCGACTCGATCGCCTGCTGGACCCGGTAGGCGGCCTCCTGGATCTCGCGCTGCTGGAAGCCACGCTCGATCGCGGCGAGCGTCCCGCCCATCGTCTCGATCTGGTCGAGATAGGCCCACGCCGCGGCCTCGAGCTCGTTGGAGAGCGCTCTCGACGTAGTACGAGCCCGCCAAGCGGGTCCGGCGTCTCGGTCACCCCCGCCTCGTAGGCGAGGATCTGCTGCGTCCGGAGCGCCAGCCGCGCCGACTCCTCGGTCGGCAACGCCAGGGCCTCGTCGCGCGAGTTCGTGTGGAGGCTCTGGGCGCCACCGAGGACTGCGGCCAAGCGCCTGGATCGTGGTCCGCACGACGTTGTTGTCGATCGACTGCGCGGTGAGGCTGGAACCCGCCGTCTGAACGTGGAACCGGCACAAAAGAGAACGGGCGTTCGACGCCCCGAAGCGGTCCCGCATGATCGTCGCCCACATCCGACGAGCGACCCGGAACTTGGCGACCTCCTCGAACAGCTCCGACCAGGCGGCGAAGAAGAAGCTCAGCCGACCGGCGAAGTCGTCGACGTCGAGGCCCCGCTCGACCGCCGCCTCGACGTAGGCGATCGCGTCGGCGAGCGTGAAGGCGAGCTCCTGGGCGGCCGTCGCACCGGCCTCGCGCATGTGGTAGCCACTGATCGAGATGGTGTTCCACTTGGGGAGCTCGGCCGCGCAGAACTCGAAGACGTCCGTCACCAGGCGCATCGACGGGCGCGGCGGGAAGATGTACGTGCCGCGGGCGATGTACTCCTTGAGGATGTCGTTCTGGGTCGTCCCGGAGATGCCCGACCGTGGCACGCCCTGGGCCTCGGCGGCGGCGACGTACAGGGCCAGCAGGATCGGCGCGGTGGCGTTGATCGTCATCGAGGTGCTGACCTCGCCCAGCGGGAGGCCGTCGAGCAGGACGGTCATGTCGGCAAGGCTCGAGATCGGCACGCCGACGCGGCCGACCTCCCCCGCCGCCTCCCGGGCATCGGAGTCGTAGCCCATCTGGGTCGGCAGGTCGAACGCCACGGACAGGCCGGTCTGGCCCTGCTCGAGGAGGTACCGGAACCGGCGGTTCGTCTCCTCCGCGGTCGCGAACCCGGCGTACTGGCGCATCGTCCAGAAGCGACTGCGGTACATCGTCGGCTGGACGCCCCGGGTGAACGGGTACTCCCCGGGCCGACCGAGGTCGCGATCCTCGTCGAGCCCGGCGATGTCGGCCGGGGTGTACAGGTCCCGGACCTCGATGCCGCTCGACGTCTCGAACCGCTCCCGTCGTTCCGGCGCCGAGGCGAGCGCCTTCGCCCGGAGCGTCGCCCGCCAGCGCTCGCGAGCGGGGTCGGGCGACGGGCCGGCCGGCCGGTCGGGACGGGTCATCGGATGACCACCAGGACGTCGCCCAGGTCGACGGTCTCGCCAGGTCCGACCGCGACCCGGTCGACGATCCCGTCCCGTGGCGCGCGGACCTCGTTCTCCATCTTCATCGCCTCCACCGCGAGGAGTCGGCCGCCAGCGGTCACCGCGTCGCCCGGGTTCACGGCGACGGACACGACGCGCCCGGGGATGATGGCACGAACCTCGGTGGGGCCGTCGTGCGCCGCCGCGTCCCGGCCACGCCTGGCTCGGGCCCGCAGCTCCGCCCGGGCCGCGTCCTCGACCTCGAGCTCGAATCGCCAGCCCTCGACGACGACCTCGACCGCCTGCCGGTCATCACTCGCCTGACCGGCGGTCCGGGGCGCCCCGAGCCGCAGGATCAGGGCCTGACTGGCCGGGCCCTCGACCGGCCGGAGCGCCGGGGCCGGATCGGCGTCGATCTCGGCGAGGATCGTGCCGGTCACCCGGTCCGTGACCCGGAGGCGCCTCATCCGGGCCACCGGTCGACGGCCTCTTCGCGGCCCGCCGAGCGCCAACCCGTCAGCACGGGGCCCGGGGCGGGGCCCGAGCCCGCGCCGGCCCGAGTCCGTCGCCCGGCCCGCGAACGTCGCGGCGGCCCGGGCCGCCTCGGCCGCCACGCGGTCGCGGTCTGCCGGTCCGTCCCACGTCGCCTCGACCCAGTCGGTCGAGAGCTCGGCCCGGGCGAACCCTTCGTGTCTCGCCACGAACCGATGGAATGGCAGCGTCGTCTGGACCCCGCTCACCTCGGTCTCGTCCAGGGCCAGGCGCAGGCCGGCGATGGCCTCGGCCCGGTCGTTCCCGACCGCCATGATCTTGGCCATCAGGTTGTCGTACTCGGGTGGGATCCGGTCCCCTGCCCTCAAGGCCGGTGTCCACGCGGACTCCCGGTCCGGAGGGCATCACCCACCGGCCGACCCGGCCGGGCGTCGGCGAGAAGTCGCGCGACGGGTCCTCGGCCGTCAGCCGGACCTCGATGGCGTGGCGGGTCGGCTCGCGGGCGCCGGCGGCGGCGGCCAGGACCGGGTCGGACAGCGGCTCCCCCGCGGCGATGCGGAACTGCTCCTGGACGAGGTCGAGTCCGGTGACCAGCTCGGTCACGCCGTGCTCCACCTGGAGCCGGGTGTTGACCTCGAGGAAGTGGAAGGCGCCGTCGCGACCGCGCAGGAACTCGGCCGTGGCGGCATTCACCAGGCCGGCCGCGACCCCGACCCGGACCGCGGCGTCGTGCAGCCGCAGGCGTTCGATGTCGGTCAGCCCCGGGGCCGGCGACTCCTCCACGAGCTTCTGGTGCCGGCGTTGGATCGAGCAGTCGCGTTCGCCGATCGCCACGACCCGCCCCGACTCGTCACCGAGGAGCTGGACCTCGATGTGTCGGGCATGCTGGATCTCCCGCTCCAGGTAGACGGCGCCGTCGCCGAACGCGGCAAGCGCCTCTGCGGACGCCGCGGTCAGGGCCCGCACGAGGTCCTTGGCCCGCTCGATGCGTCGCATGCCGCGGCCGCCGCCGCCCGCCGCCGCCTTCACCAGCAGCGGGTACCCGATCCGCTCCGCGTCGGCGAGGATCGCCGCCACCTCATCGGGGCGGTCGACCGAAACCGCGCCGCCGGTCCCCGACACCGTCTCGACGCCGACCGACTGGGCGAGTTGCCGGGCGCCGATCTTGTCACCGAGCGCCTCGATGGTCGCCGCGGCCGGGCCGATGAACACCAGGCCAGCATCGGTGACGGCCCGCGCGAAGTCGGCGCGCTCAGCCAGGAAGCCGTAGCCCGGATGGACCGCCTCCGCGCCCGACGCGATCGCGGCGGCGACGATCGCATCCATGCGCAGGTAGCTCTCGGCGGCCGGCGCCGGCCCGATGCGGACCGCGTCGTCGGCGAGTCGCACATGGAGCGCGTGCTCGTCCGCATCGCTGAAGACCGCGACCGCCGTCATACCGGCCTCGTGGCAGGCTCCGATGATCCGGACGGCGATCTCGCCGCGGTTCGCGATGAGGACGCGTCCGAACGGCCGGCCACCGGTCTGACCCGCCCGCTCCCTCACTGCCTTCTCGGTCGGGCGTCTTTGCGCAAAGACGGCGCGTGATCAGAGCGGGATGTTGCCATGCTTCTTTCGCGGGTTCGTCTCGCGCTTGTCGGCGAGGATGTCCAGCGACGCGATCAACCGGGGCCGAGTCTCCGACGGACGGATGACGTCGTCGATGTAGCCGCGGGCGGCGGCGGCGTACGGGTTCGCGAACTCGGCTTCATATGCCTCGACGAGACGCGCGCGCTCGGCGCTCGGGTCGGCCGCGGCGGCAAGCTCATCGCGGTAGATCACGTTGACGGCGCCGTCCGCGCCCATGACCGCGATCTCGGCGCTGGGCCATGCGAGGTTGATGTCGCCGCGGATGTGCTTGCTGCTCATGACGTCATAGGCGCCGCCATACGCCTTGCGCGTGATGACGGTCAGCTTCGGCACCGTCGCCTCGCAGTAGGCATAGAGCAGCTTCGCGCCGTGGCGGATGATCCCGCCATGCTCCTGGCCGACACCGGGCAGGAAACCCGGCACGTCGACGAAGGTGATCAGCGGCACGTTGAACGCGTCGCAGGTCCGGACGAACCGAGCGGCCTTGACCGACGCATCGATGTCCAGGGCGCCCGCCAACACCGAGGGCTGTTGCGCGACGATCCCGACGCTTCGCCCGCCGAGTCGCGCAAACGCGATGATGATGTTGGCCGCCCACGCCGGCTGGATCTCGAGCAGCGCGCCGTCATCGACGACGCGCCGCAACACCTCGTGCATGTCATACGGTGTGCGCGGGTCGTCGGGGATGATGGTGTCGAGCCCCGGGTCCATCCGATCGGATGGATCGGCCGCGTCGACGCGCGGCGCCTCACCGAGATTGTTCGCCGGGAGGTACGCCAACAGTCGGCGTACGTCGTCAAAGGCGGCGGCCTCGTCGCTCGCATCGAGGTGGGCCACGCCGCTACGCGTCGTGTGCGTGGTGGCGCCGCCCAGGAACTCGGCGTCGACATCCGCGTGGGTCACGGTCCTCACGACGTTCGGGCCCGTGACGAACATGTAGCTCGTCCCCTCGACCATGATCGTGAAGTCCGTGATCGCCGGCGAGTACACAGCCCCACCCGCGCACGGGCCGAGGATCACCGAGATCTGCGGGATGACGCCTGATGCCATGACGTTGCGGAGGAAGATCTCGGCGTAGCCGCCCAGCGACGCGACGCCTTCCTGGATCCGGGCGCCGCCGGAGTCGTTCAGTCCGATGATCGGGGCGCCGACCTTCATCGCGAGGTCCATGATCTTGCAGATCTTCCCGGCGTAGGCCTCGGACAGCGATCCACCGAAGACCGTGAAGTCCTGGCTGAACACGAACACCGGTCGGCCGTCGATCGTGCCATGGCCGGTGACGACACCATCGCCGAGGTATGACTCATCGCGCCCGTTCTTCGTCGTGACGAAGGCGTCGAGCTCGATGAAGGAGTCCGGGTCGAGCAGGAGGTCGAGCCGCTCCCGCGCGGTGAGCTTGCCCGCGGCGTGCTGTCGCTCGATCCGCTCGGGTCCCCCACCGAGTCGGGACGCGGCGCGCATCTCGTCGAGCCGGCTCATCCGCTCTGCGTTGTCGGGCACGGCATCCGCTCCCATCATCGGCGTCTTTGCGCAAGGACAGATCGCCATCATAGCGGCGGCGACCCTGACACCGACCCGTCCGACCGGGAGTCGGGACCTGTGGAGCGATGCACGGATATCCACAAATTCGGTGAACAAGTCGCCGATGCTGTGGATAACCCGGTTGTTCGTCAACGATGCGGAAGGGGTAGCATGGGCGAGGCTGTTCCCCGACTCCGTCGGCCACGGAGTGCCAACGACAACGGATTCGAGGTGATGCCCCCGTGACACACGTGATCGCGATCGCGAATCAAAAGGGCGGCGTCGGCAAGACGACGACGGCGATCAACCTCGCTGGGGCCCTCGCCGAGGAAGGCCATCGGGTGCTCTGCATCGACATGGACCCCCAGGCGAATCTCACCGCCGGTCTTGGCATCAACCTCAACACCGTCGATCGCTCGATGGCGGACGTCCTCGCGGACGGGCGCTCGTCTCTCGGCGACGTCATCCTCCCGACGGAGAGCGCCGGCATCGACGTCGCCCCCGCCCACATCGATCTCGCATCGACCGAGGGCGAATTGTTCACGGCCCTCGGGCGGGAGCAGATCCTCCGCGAGGCGATCGAGGGCCACGTGGCGGATTACGACTACGTCCTCATCGACTGCCCGCCCAACCTCGGCCTGCTGACGGTCAACGGCCTTGTCGCGGCGAACGGTGTCATCATCCCGGTCCAGACCCAGTACTACGCGATGAAGGGGCTGAACAACCTCGTCAAGGTGATCAACGCGATCCGCCTGAAGCTCAACCGCGACCTCCGGATCCTCGGACTGCTGCCGACCTTCTTCGACGGGCGGACCAATCTCGCGCGCGACATGCTCGATGAGCTGCGCGTCGTCGGCGACCACCACGTCTTCAACAGCATCGTGCGCAACACCGTGAAGCTCGGCGAGGCGCCCCTCGTCGGTCGACCGATCACGACCTATGCGGGGGCCAGTGAGGCAGCTCGTACCTATCGCGAGCTTGCCAAGGAGGTGGTCGACCTTGTCCCGGCCTGATTTCCGCGCGGCCGCGGCCCGACGCCTGTCGGAGGACCGCGAGCTCTCCCCTGCCATCATCAGCCTGTTGTCATCGGACGGACCGATCCGCTCGGTCGGCGTCCGCATCGTCGCGATCGACCGCATCGAGCCGAACCCCGAGCAGCCGCGCCTCGCCATGGACGAGGCGACCCTCAACGAACTGGCCGCCTCGATCCGCGAGCATGGGGTCCTCCAGCCGATCCTGGTCCGCCCGCTTGACGCGACGCGCTTCCAGCTGATCGCCGGCGAACGTCGGTGGCGCGCTTCGCGCATCGCCGGACTCGAGACGATACCCGCGCTCGTCGAGGAGATCGACGACGACACGGCGCTCGAGATCTCCATCATCGAGAACCTCCAACGCGAGGACCTCTCGCCCCTCGATGAGGCGGCGATGTATGACCGCATGGTCCGCGAGCACGGCTACAGCATCCGCAAGCTCGCTGACAAGCTCGGCAAGGACAAGGGCTACCTCGAGAACCGCCTGCGCCTCGCCGACGCGCCGGTCGAAGTCCGCGAACTGGTGTCCTTGCGCAAAGACACGCTGTCCCACGCCTACGAGCTGATGAAGGTCGAAGACCCCAAGAAACGTCGCCGGCTGGCCGAGCAGGTCGCTCGCGGCGAGCTGACGCTGGTCAAGCTGCGCGAGAAGATCGACGGGCGGCGGACGCCGCGCCAGGCCGCGGTCGATGCCGAGGGTGTTGATGTGGTGGTCGTCGTGACCGCCGACGTCGATGACGACGCCCCGCCTCCGTCGGCCGCCCTCAGCCTCGGGTCGGACGACTCGACCGACGGCTGGCTGGCCGGCCGTCCCCGCGCCGAGTTGACCGAGGACTCCCTGGTCAACGCCAAGCAACACGTCGCCGAGGCGGTCGAGGAACTCGTCGATGTGCTGCGTGGCTCCGACGTCCGCCAGACGATCCCGTCCACCGACCGGGCCAACCTGGCCAAGTACCTGACGATCACGAAGCTCAAGCTGGAGAACGCCATCGCGATGGTCCGGAGCGACGACTAGCCTCCGCTAACCGAGGCCGCCCTCCCCCATCATCCCCGCGAGCCAGGCCGCCGCCAGCACGGCGACCCCAAGGGCCTGTAGTTCCCAGGCCCGTTCGCGCCGGCCGGCGTCGTCTGCACGGCCGAGCCACGTCCCGAGGCTGATGACGAGCACGCCGACCACCGCGCCCGTCAGCGCGAGCGAGCCGGCCCCGGTCACGAGCAGCGAGCCCAGCGCGACACCGCCGACGAACCCGAACAGCGCGGCCGAGACGATCCAGGCTCGGTCCGGGCCGAGCGACGTCGCGACCGACGTGACCCCGGCCGCGGCATCGCGATCCAGGTCCGCGCGCGCGTTGGCGATCGCGAGGGCGGCCCCGGCCACGGCGGCGGTCGGCAGCAGGATCGCGAACGAGGCCGGCACGCTCCCCGCCGCTCCCAGCCAGCCGAAGACCGGCAGCAACGGCACGCCGAGGGCGAACGGCAGCCACGACCAGGCCGTGCCCTTCGCGAGCAGGTCGTAGCCGTACCCGATCGCGAGAATCACGACCGCCAGCCCGACGGTCGTCCACCCGGATGGCGCCGCCAGGAGCAGGCCAGCGACCCCGGCGACCACCACGCCGGCCAGGGCGACGGGCCGGGCCACAAGCCCGGCCGGGATGGGCTTGCCGGGCTTGTGGCCCGCGTCGTGGGGGGCGTCGATCACGTCGTTCAGGATCCCGATCGAGGCCTGAAGGCACGTCATGGCGACCCCGAGACGGAGCGCCGTCGGGCTGTCACCCCCGGCCAGCAGGGCGAACGCCGCGGTCGCCAGGCCGTCGAGCAACGAGGGGAACGGATGAGCCAGGCGCACGAGGCCGCCGAGACGGCGTCCGATCGATGGCCGGGGATCTGGCATCAGGGCGGAGGAGGCGTCGGCCGGACCGACGACTCAGACGAAGACGGTCTCTCCGAAGTTGGCCACGAGATAGGCGATCAGGCGGTCGCGTGCATCGGCCACCTGCGAACGCAGGCCCGGCACCAGGGCGTGCAGGGTGACGGCCGGCACGACGAGATGGCCCGCCCGGTCGCGACCGACGGAGGCCGGCGGTCCACCGCCGGAAGCGAACACGCGTTCGAAACCTGCCTCGTCGAGACCGGTCATCTTGCGGAAGTCGTCGACGACCTTGACGATGCCTCGCCGGATCACGACGTCCCGGAGCAGCTCGGCCACCCAGGCGTCGATCTGGCCATCCGACTGCTCGCCCAGTCGGGCCCGATACTCCTTCGGGTCGCTCGACAGCCCGGTGGCTCCCACGGTCCCTCCCTGCGTCCTCGCTCGACGCCGCGAAGTATGCCAGAGCGGGCGCCCCGGCCGCCGACCGCGGGGCCCGGATGCGACCTGCGCTCAGCTGCCGGTCGAGGCCTCTCCCAGGAGCGTAGGCGCGGCTCCAGGGGCCGCGGCCAGCCTCGCCGCTTCGGCCTCGGCGGCCGCCCGCGAGCCCTCCGGCCAGTCGTTGAACTGCTCCGTCAGCCAGCGCCCGACGCGACCCGGCACGGGGACGTCCGGCGCGTCCGCGACCATCGCCCGCAGGCTCGCGGCAGCGTCATCGGTGAGGCGCCCGATGGCGACCCGCGTCGGCCGCCCTGATGCCGGCAGCGGCTCCCCCACCCTGACGCGGACGCGACCGCCGAAGCGCAGCCAGCTCGTGCCGTTGATCGCGATCGGCACCAGCGGCACGCCGGAGCGGAGCGCGAAGTAGGCCGCGCCTTCGCTGAGCGGCAGCAGGTCACGTTCGCCGGGATGGATCCGGCCCTCACCGGCGATCGCCACGATGCCGCCGTCCGCGATCACCGCGCCGACCCGGCGGGTCGCCTCCAACAGGTCGTTCTTGCCGGGCTTGTACGGGATGGCAGTCCCGGTCCAGTGCATGACCCGGTTCCGGCCGCCGACCCGCATATCCTCCTCCTTCGGGCCGAAGAAGAAGAGCCGGGGCCGGAACGGCAGGATCGCCATGAGCATGAACGGGTCCGACCAGCTCAGGTGGTTGAAGCAGTAGATCGCCGGCCCGTCGGGCAACCCCTCACGGCCCTCGAGGCGGACGCGAAGCCAGCCGCGGGTCAGCACCGCGACCACGATCCGCGAGACGTAATACCGGATCGTCCGGCGCAGGGGATGGATCGCGCGCTCGGCGGACCGCGCGGTCGTCATCGCGGCGCGGCCGCCCGGAGGGCCGCAGGGTCCAGGCCGGCCAGTCGCTCGAGGACGACATCCGCGAGCTGGGCCGTGCCGGGCGCCGGAGGCACGCTCGCATTGGGGACCAGCACGACCGTCATCCCGGCGGCCCTGGCGGCCAGGACCCCGTTGCGCGAATCCTCGACGACGAGCGCGGAGGCCGGCGCCACCGCCAGACGTCGAGCGACCTCGAGGTAGACGTCCGGCGCCGGCTTGCCGTGGGCCACCTCGTCCGAGGAGATCACGACCTCGAAGGTGTCCGTCAGCCCGGTCGACTCGAGGGCGGCGGCGATGACCTCGGCGTGCGCCGACGACGCGATGGCGACGCGCCAGCCAGCCGCGATCCGGCGGACGGCCTCGACCGCTCCTTCGATCCGCGGCGCACCTTCATGGGCGTAGCGGGCGACGACCCCGTCGACGATGGCCCGCTCGATGGCCGCCGCGGGCAGCGGCAGGTCCAGGCGCTCGCGCATGATCCGTGCCCACGCCCCCGAGTTCGCGCCCATGACCGCGGCCTGGTCGTCCCTGGTCCAGCGGCGGCCATGGTCGGCCGCGAACCGCGCGCGCACCTCGTCCCACCAGATCTCGGAGTCGACGAGCACACCGTCCAGATCGAAGATGACGGCCTCGATCAGCGGTCGGCCTTCGGTGGCGGCAGGAGCGGGACGGGCTTGCCGCGTCGCTTGGCCTTGGCCGGGGCCGGGCCCGAGGCGGCCACGACTGCGACCGGCGCGCTGCGCCCATCGACCGCGTCGAAGAGGCCCATGACGAATTCGGCGACGACATCCGCGTCGGCATCGGAGCCGCGCAGGACGTTGCCCTCGACCTGGAAGTTGATCAGCCGGTGACCGCCCTGGATCTCGATGGCGAGCTCCCCGAGCTGGATGCGGTTCCAGCGGATCAGCTTTCCGGCCGCCCGCGGCCCCTCGCCCGGCACGTTCACCCGGACGTTGATCTGAGCCAGCCCGGCGGGCTCCGGCACGAACACCGTGTAGCGGATGGCCGGGTCGTCGCCCCAGACCACCCAGCATTCCGGATCGGCATCGGCGCCCAGCATCGAGAGGGCGGCCTCGATCGTCGCGACGACCTTGGGCGCCATCGAATCCTTGCGCGGCGCGGCGGCGCGCCAGTCGCTCAAGCGCATGGACATCCTCCAGGGCTCAGGACGCACTCGATGCGTGCTTGCGGGCGAGGCTAGCATACGGGTGTCGCACTCGGACCAGGACGTCGGCCGATGCGAATCCGTCGTCGGGGTTGAGGGTGATGCGATGAGGATCAGACGCGCGTTCGTCGGCTGGGGCCTCTTCTTCATCTTGGTGGGGACCATCCCCCTCGCCGTCACAGGCGGCGCGCTGACGGCCGACCAGGTCGTCGACTGGTGGCGCTTCTGGCCATTGATCCTCATCGGCATCGGTCTCGGCCTCGTCCTGCGCAGGACTCCGCTCGAGGGTCTCGGCGGCCTCCTCATCGCCGCGACGTCGGGGGTGATGGTCGGCAGCCTGCTGGCAGCCGGCGCGACCGGCTTCCCGGGCGAGTTCTGCGGCCAGGCCGAGCGAGCCGTCTCGTTCCCCACGCAGTCCGGCGCCCTCCTCCAGGACTCGGAGGTCGAGCTCGACCTCGACTGCGGCGACATGACGGTCACCACCCAGACCGGCGCCGGCTGGTCCGTCGAAGGCGAGGACCGCACTCCGGCCGGTCCCGAGATCCGAAGCGACCAGAGCCTGCTGTCGGTTCGCTCCGCGAACGGCGAACGTGGGCCTCTCGACTTCATCGGGCGCCACACGACGTGGCGGGTCAGCCTGCCGACCGATCCCCGCCTCGGTCTCCACTCCGAGGTCAACGCGGGATCGGCGACCTTCGATCTCGCCGGCGCGTACCTGGATGTCGTCGACATCGAGACGAACGCGGGAAGCGCGACCGTTGACCTCGGGAGCGCCCGGTTGGTGGGCGAGATCCAGATCGAGATGAACGCCGGCTCCCTCGGGCTGACGCTGCCCACCACGTCGACCCACGGTTCGATCGAGGCGAATGCCGGGTCGGTCGAGCTGTGCGTGCCCGCCGGCGTGGCCGTGCGGCTGCAGACGAACGACAGCGTGCTCAGTTCGTTCGACTACGAGGACCAGGGCCTGGTCCACGACGGCGACACCTGGTCGTCACCCGACTATGACACGGCGGCCCAGCGCCTCGACCTCGTGACCGAGGGCAACGCCGGCTCCTTCACCCTGAACCCCGAGGAGGGCTGTGGTGGCTGATCGACTGTTTCGCTCGCGCGACGATCGGATGCTCGCCGGCGTCGCCGGCGGACTCGCCAAGGTCATGGACGCCGACCCCTCGATCATCCGTGTCGTGTGGGTCGTCGTCACCGTCCTGAGCGGAGGGATCGGCCTGCTCGTCTACATCGTCATGGCCATCGTCGTGCCCGAGGCGCCCGACGGCTGGGACGCGGCCCGAAGCGTCAGCTCGGCCGCGACGGCGCCCCGCGAGCCGGTCCCACCCGGTGGCTGGGTCGGACCGGACGGCACGGTGGTGCCGTATGCCGGCAACCCGTCCGCCGCGACAACGACGGGCACGGGGACGTCCACCGGCGACGCCGCCGCCCTCGCCGCGCCGGCATCCTCCGCGACCGCGACGGGCTGGGCCGAGCCGCCGCCTAGGGCGTCCGGAGACGGACGCGCCATCGCCGCGGTCTTCGGCGGCATCCTCATCCTGATCGGGGGCGTGTTCCTCATCCGCGAGTTCATGCCTGCCGTCGACCTGTCGGCGGTCTGGCCGGTGATCTCGATCGGGTTCGGCGTGGTGCTGCTCATCCTCTCGGTCCGCCCACGCCGCGCGTCCGACTGACCCCGTCCGGCGGCCCCGGCCGTCCCGTACGATGGGGTCGTGGACGCTGAGATCATCCCGTCGGTGGCGATCCTCGCCGGCGGCGGCTTCATCGGCGGGCTTGCGCTGCTCGTCCGGGGCATGAGCGGCTACCGGACAGCGTCCCGGATCGCCGACACCTCGACCTCGAGGATCGGCTCGGTCGCTGCCGGCGAGGTACGCCTCAGCGGGACCATCGAACCGGCCGAGATGGTCCTTGTGTCGCTCCTCCAGAGCGTGCCGTGCGTCTACTACCGCTCGACGATCCGCGACGACGGCGACGACCTCGGCGAGACCGAGGAGCGGTCGGTCGGGTTCCGGCTGCGCGACGCCAGCGGGAGCATCCGGGTCTTCCCACGCGCCGCCCGGATCGATGCGCCTGTCCGGTTCGACGAGGCGAGCGGGACGCTCGGCGATGGGCCGCCCGGACTCTTGATGCGGATCGGCGACACCCTCCAGGTCGGCGAGCCGGACCGGGAGGCCGCGATCGCCGAGCTGCTCCGCGTCCGCGACGCTGGACCGGCGTCGTTCGGGCGGTTCGGGGCGGCCAGCACGGGTGGGGCCGGCGACGGACGGGGCCGGCGATACCGCGAGGCCCGCCTGGAGCCAGGCGACGTGATCACGGTCGTCGGACGTGCCCTCCCGTTCGGCGACCTGCCCGACCCGGCCGGAGCGGACATCGGCAGCGGGCCCGATGCCGTCATCGCCGGCGATCCGGAGGTGGCCGCAGACCTTGCCGCGGCGCGCGCGGCAGGCACGCTCGTCACGGATCCCGACGATGCCTGGGGCAACGCCGCGATCCCCGGCTTCGGCATCGGCCGCCCGGTCCGTCCCGCCGACATCGATCCCGCCGCACGCGCGCTCCCGCTCGCCGACCCGGGGCTGGCCGATCGCGTCGAGCGCGCGTTCGAGATCGACCCGGAGACGCTCGTCATCGCGGCGTCGGACGAGGTGCCGCTGCTCATCGCCCACGGCGCCCCCGCGGTCGCAGCGGGTCGACAGACTGACCGCTTCCTTGTGGGTTTGGTCGGCGCGGCGGTGTCGGTGATCTCGGCGATGGTCTTCGCCGTCATGCTCAACGGCGGGTTCGGCACGTGAGCGCGCCGGAGTTCGCGGCGGCCTTCGCGGTCGGGCTGGTCGTCCTCATCGTCGGGTTCATCCTCGTCTCGACCTACAACGAGGTCGTGGCCCTGCGCCAGCGGATCGACAAGGCGTGGGCGAACATCGATGTCGTCCTCAAGCAGCGCCACGACCAGCTGCCCGCCCTCGTCTCCGCCGTCCGCGGGCTGATGGCCTTCGAGCAGGACGTGCTCATCGAGGTGACGCGCGCCCGCGCGGCGTATGCCCCGAACGCGCCGATCCCGGCCCAGGCCGGCGTGTCCGAGCAGACGAGCGCGGCCCTGCGAACGCTGTTCGCGACCGTGGAGCGGTACCCGGAGGTGCAGTCGGCGAGCAACGTGGCCGACCTGCAGGCGGAGATCGAGCGCCTCGAGGGGATGATCGCGGACCGGCGCGAGCTCTATAACGACCAGGTCTACCGATATGACACGCGCATCGCACAGGTCCCGACGAACGCCCTCGCGGCGGTGTTCGGCTGGCAGCCCCGCGACTTCTTCAGAGCCGATCCTGCGGATACGCAGCGCCCCGACACGTCCCTCGACGCGGCCGCCTCGCGTGAGTGACCCGAGCGCCCCCGGCGGCGGACCCTCACTACCCGCGCCTGAGTCCGAGCGGCAGGTCTGGCTGGTCCGTCACGGCGAGACGGAATGGGCGCGACTGGGGCGCCACACCGGCCGGACCGACGTGCCGCTGACCGATCTCGGCCGGGAGCAGGCGCGGGCGCTCGGCCGGCGGCTCGCCGGTCACCGTTTCGCGCTCGTCCTGACCAGTCCCCTCGCGCGCGCGACCGACACTGCGCGACTGGCGGGCTTCGGCGACGCCGCGGAAGTCGACGCGGACCTGCGGGAGTGGGACTACGGCGACCTCGAGGGCCGCCTGACCAGCGAGATCCGGCAGGACTTCCCAGGCTGGTCGATCTGGGCCGGACCCTGGCCGGGCGGCGAGACCGCCGACGAGGTGGCGCGGCGCGCGGACCGGGTGCTGGCGCGCTGCCGGGACCCGCAGGTGTCCGGCGACGTCCTGCTGTTCAGCCACGGGCACCTGTTGCGGATGCTCGCCGCCCGCTGGCTGGCGTTGGCGCCGGCGTCGGGCGGACTCTTCGCGCTCGCCACGGCCACGGTCTCGATCCTCGGCTGGGATCGCGACCAGCCCGTCATCGAGACCTGGAACGAGGCCTGCCACCTCCAGGACTGACCCGCCACCGCCAGCCGTTGCGGTCCGCCGTCCTTCGGGCCGGTCCGGTGGGGTGGGGCGACGTTCGTACCATGGCAACGCCCCCCGGACCTCCATACCTTCTGGATGCGGACCAGCTTGCCCGGTCGACCCGTGCGACCGAGCCGGCGAAGCCGCGTGTCGTGCCGCCGGCCAGAGCGCCGCCACGACGACCGAGGTGCAAGACGAGTGTTCTCTACCGTGTCGAGCTGGCCGGGATGGATGGTCCCGCTCGTGGTGGGCTACGTGGCCTTCCTGATCGGCATCTCCGTCTATGACGTCCGCCGACACCGGATCCCCAACGTGGCGGTCTACCCGGCCATCCTCGTCGCGCTCGGTGTCGCGTTCGTGCGACCCGACGGCGAGTGGTGGTCGTTCGTCCTGTCCGGGTTCGGCGCCGCGGCGTTCTTCATCCTGCTCGGCGCGCTGGGCGGCGACGCGATGGGTGGCGGTGACGCCAAGCTCGCGGCGCTCATCGGGCTCGTCGCCGGGTTCCCCGCCGTCCTGATCGCCCTCTTCGTCGCGTTCGCCCTCGGGGCCGTCGCGGGTGTCCTTCTGATCGCCATCGGCCGCCTCGGCCGCCGCGACCCGCTGCCCTTCGCCCCGGCCCTTGCCGTCGGCGCCGCGACCGCAGCCCTCGCCGGACGCCAGTTGGCGGGCCTCTTCTGGCCGGGCGTGGCCTGATGGTCGACGCGATGATCCCGACAGCCCAGATCGCGACCGACGGCGTCGACGCCCCGGTCGACCCGCCCGCGCCGACGGCGCCGCCCGCCCCGCGGATGGGTGACCTGCTCCTGAGGGCCGGCCTCGTCACCGACGCGCAGCTGCTCGACGCCCTTGGCGCGCAGCGCGACCGACGCAAGCGCCTGGGCGAGATCCTGCGCGAGGACGGGGTGATCGACGAGGTCGCGCTCGCCGCGGTCCTCGCGGTCCAGCTGGACACGCCCCTCGTCGACCTGCGCGAACGCCCCAGCGACGAGGCCGCGATGCGGACGCTGTCGGAGGCCGACGCGCGACGGCTCTGGGTGATGCCCCTGGCATTCTCCGGCCGCGACGGTGAGGACCTCCTGGTCGCCACCGACGACCCGGGCAACCACACGATGCTCGACGAGGTCGCCGCGCTCGTCGGACGGCCGGTCATCCCGTTGCTGTCGCTGCGGTCCGAGATCGACGACGCGATCCGCCAGCGCTATCGCATCGGCGACCTCGCGGCCCAGGTCTCGGCCTTCACCAGCACCCGTCCGGCGGCGGCACCGGTCATCACCCGGACCGCGGCCCCGCAGCTCCAGGCCCTCGAGACCGCGCCGGTCGTCCAGATCGTCAACCTGCTGGTCGCCCAGGCCCTGCGCGACCGGGCGAGCGACCTGCACCTCGAGCCGCACGCGACCGGACTGCGGATCCGCGCCCGCGTCGACGGCATCCTGCGCGAGGTCGTCGAGCTCCCCGCTGACCTGGCGCCGGGTCTCGTGAGCCGCATCAAGATCCTCGCCGAGCTCAACATCGTCGAGAAGCAGCGCGCCCAGGACGGGCAGATCACCCTCGATGTCGACGGTCACTCGGTCGACATCCGTGTCGCGACGATGCGGACCATCTGGGGCGAGAAGGTCGTCATGCGCCTGCTCGACCGGGAGCGCTCGGTCCTGCGCCTGACCCAGCTCGGCGTCCCGGCCGACGTCCAGCCCGTCTACCAGCGGCTGCTCGGGTCGCGCTACGGCATGATCATCGTGGCCGGACCCACGGGCAGCGGCAAGACCACGACCCTCTACGCGTCGATCAACGAGCTCGACCGCGCCGCGCTCAACGTGACGACCATCGAGGATCCGGTCGAGTACACCTTCGAGAACGTCAACCAGACCCAGGTCAACGCGGCCGCCGGGCTCACCTTCGCCCTCGGCCTACGGGCAATCCTGCGCCAGGATCCCGACGTCATCCTCGTCGGCGAGATGCGCGACCGGGAGACCGCCGAGATCGCCGTCCAGGCATCGATGACCGGCCACCTCGTCCTCTCCTCGATGCACGCGACCGACGCCGTGAGCGCGCTCTTCCGGCTCCTCGAGATGGGCATCGAGCCCTTCCTCGTGTCGGCCAGCGTCACCGGCGTCATCGGCCAGAGGCTGATGCGACGCGTGTGCTCGCACTGCCGGATCGAGATCGAGCCGACGGCCGAGGAGCAGTCGCTCTACGAGGCCGCGCGCCTGACGCCGCCGCCCCACGCGTTCCTGGGCCGGGGCTGCACGTACTGCGCTGGCACCGGCTACCTCGACCGGGTCGGGGCCTACGAGCTGCTGCGTGTCACGCCCGACGTCCGTCGCCTCGTAGCGGCCAACGCCCACTACGACGAGGTCCGCGACCAGGCGCTCGAGGACGGCATGGTCCCGATGCGGACCGACGCCCTGCGCAAGGCCGCGGCCGGTGTCACGACCGTCTCTGAAGCTCTTCGTGGGGTGACCAGCTGATGACAGGCCTCACCGGGATCCGCAGCCGTCGCGGCGTCAAGCCCCTTGGGCCGTCGAAGCCGAACATCATCGAGCGGATCATCCCCGGGCTCAACAGCATCAAGCGCGTCGAGCTCGTGCTGTTCAGCCGGATGATGGCGACCTTCATCCGCGCCGGCATCCCGATCCTCGACGGCATCGAGGTGGTCCGTGAGCAGGCAGTGTCGAAGCTGTTCCGCGAGACCCTCGACGACCTCAGCGTCCAGCTCCGCAACGGTGAGCCGCTGTCGAGCTCGCTCGCTCGCCACCCGCGCGTCTTCTCCCGACTCTACGTGGACATGATCGTCGCCGCCGAGGCGACCGGTGAGCTCGATACGGTCCTCGACCAGCTCGCGAAATACCTCGAGCGGGCCGAGGCGACATCGCGCCGCATCCGCCAGGCGATGCTCTATCCGAGCATCGTGCTCATCCTCGCCGCGATCGTCGTCGCGATCCTGACCACGGTCGTCCTGCCGTCGTTCGTCACGCTCTTCGCCGACTTCGAGGCGGAGCTGCCGCTGCCGACCCAGATCCTGCTGGCCGTCGGCGCGTTCGGTGGCGCCTATGGGGTCCAGACCGTCGGCATCGTCCTCGTCGCGATCATGCTCTTCTCGATCGTCCGCAACACGACGCGGGTCCGCCGCCTGCGCCAGCGATTCGTCCTGCACGTCCCGTACGTCGGTGGCCTCGTCAAGCTGGGCATGGAGTCGCGCTTCGCGCGGACCCTCGGGATCCTGCTGCGGGCGGGGGTCCCGATCGCGCGGGCGTTCGACATCGCGACGACCGGCACGGGCAACGAGAGCTACGTCCGGCGCCTGATGCCCGTCCGCGACGGTCTGCTGGCCGGTGAGGGGATCACGATCCCGCTCAAGTCGTCCGGCCTGTTCGGCTCGTTGCTCATCCAGATGATCAAGGTGGGCGAGGAGACCGGCACCCTCGACCGCTACCTCGATCAGGCCGCCGACTTCCTCGACGACGAGCTCGACTACAAGACCAAGCAGATGGTGACGATCATCGAGCCGATGCTCGTCCTGGGCGTCGCGATCGTCGTCGGGTTCGTCGCCCTCTCGGTCGTGACCCCGATGTACAGCATCCTGCACCAGATCAAATGAACCGCTGGCTCCGACGGCTTCACGAAGACCAGCGAGGCGTCGGTCTGGTCGAGTCGCTGGTGTCGTCGGCGCTGCTCGGCATCGCCCTGGTCGCGCTCATGGCCAGCCTCTCGACGTTCGCGATCGCCAGTCGCGACGCCGAGGACCGGGCGATCGGCCAGACCATCGCGCGGGCTCAGGCGTCCCGGATCGTCGCCGCGCCGTACCAGGCCAACGGCGACTACAGCAGCTACTACGAGGCGCTCCCGAGCGGCTTCGCCCGCTCCATCACCGTCACCTGGTGGAACGGGACGTCCGCCTGGACCGGGACCCAGAACGCCAACGGGCTCCAGAAGGTCAACATGACGATCTCGCAGGCCGGCTCGCCGCTGGCGACGATCGAGTTCGCGAAGGCATCCCGATGATCCGCCGGTGGCGATCGCGCGCCGTGCGGTCCCTGCGCATGCTGCACGGCGATGCCCGCGGTGCGACCCTCACCGAGCTGCTCGTCGGCACGATCATCGGGGCGATGGTCATGGGCGTGGTCGCCACCGCGATCTTCACGACCAACGACCTGCGCAAGCGCGCCGACGACCGGAGCCAGTTCGCCGGCGACGTCTCGATCACCTCGTTGAGCTTCGACCGCGACGGGACGATGGCCACGAACGGGGCGTCCGCGAAGACGCAGACGAGCTCGGTCTCGTGCGCTACGACGATCGATCTCGGCTTCCAGGAGGGCGGCGCCTCGGTCCGCTACCGCACCGTGGCCGGCGGCCCGTCCGGGCCGCTCTGGTTCCAGCGCGTCAGCGGCTCCGGGACCCGGACCATGATCAAGAACGTCTCGAACTGCTCGTGGCAGGCCGTCCAGGTCGGGACGGGCCGCTACACGATCGTGGTGACCTTCACGCTCGTCGGGGCCGGCGGCGAGTCGATGACCCAGACGATGCGCGCGGCCCCGAGGCTGTGGTGATGTCGCCCCGCGCCCGGCGGCGCCACCCGCTCACGGGGCCCGTCGCCCGACTGCATCGCGATGAGCGGGGGCAGTCGCTCGCGATCATCCTCACGCTCGTCACGGTGCTGTTCCTGATGGGCAGTGCCCTGGCCGTCCATGCCTCCGTGGCCCTGCGGACGACCGTCGCCAACGAGGCGCAGGCGGGCGACCTGTACGCGGCCGATGCCGGCGCGGAGCTCGGCATGTGGTGGCAGCGCAACGGCAAGGCCGGCAACCCGCCGAACATCACCGTCAACGGCCTCACGGTGAACTCGACCGTCGGCATCACCGGCTACGTCCCGTGCGACACCCCGACGCTGACCAAGGTCACTGGCTTCGAACACGGCACCGTCAGCGCCTCCGGGGGCGGGCTCTTCTCGAACGTCAACGGGACCGGAGTCACGGCGGACAACGCGGTCGCCCGGACCGGCGCGTGGTCCCTCAAGGTCACCGACCCCACCGGTGCCAATCACAACGCACGGATGACCGTCGGCGCGACAGTCGCCGTCATCCGACTCTACGTGCGTCTCGCCTCGCTGCCGGCCGCTGACGTGACCGGCTTCTTCATCGTCGATGCCGCCTCGGGCAACGACCTTCGGATCGGCTATGAGTCCAGCACCCACCAGTTGACGATCCGGTACGCGAACACCGCGATCACGCCGGCCACCTCGACGGTCACCGCAGGCACGTGGTATCGATTGGACCTGCGTGTCGTGACCGGCACCAACCCGCGGACCGCAGATTGGCAGATCGATGGCGTCCCGCAGACGTCGATCTCGTCATCTGGCAGCGCAGCGACGATCAACACGGTTCGCTTCGGCTCGACCACGAGCGTCGATGCGTTCACGGCGAACTACGACGACTATGTCCTGTCGACGACCTCTGGCGACTATCCGATCGGTCCGGGGACCGTCGTCGGCCTGCGACCGAACGGCATGGGCACCAGCAGCAACGCGGCGTCCTTCCGCGAAGACGATGGGTCCGCGATCGATGCCAACACCTACAACCGTCTCGACGACGCTTCGATGAGTGACACGAGCCAGTACGTTCGCCAACAGACCACCGGGACCGGCGATTACCTGGAATTGACGATGGCTGACACGACGGCCGCCTGCGTCAACGGGGTTTCCGGCATCCTCGCGTATCGGTCCGCCACCACATCGGCGAATGACGGCAAGACGAGCTTCTTCGACGGGAGCACGGAACGGGTGGTCCTGGATGGCGACATGTCACAGACCACGATCCGGTACGCATCCGCGATCATCGACCCGGCCGCGGCCGCCTGGACTCCGAATGCGGTCAATGGCCTCAAGGCCCGCATCGGGTACTCGAGCGACGCGAACCCGAACCCGTATTGGGATGCGCTGCTCCTGGAGGTCGCGACCGGGGTCACGGTGCCGGGCACCGTGACCGTCACCTCGAGCGGGGGCAACTCCACGGTCACGACCAGCTACACGGACGTCGGCTCGGCATCGCCGAATCTCGCTGACCTGGTCCACCAGCCGCTAGCACGCACCACCGATTAGTACCGCGGGCCCGGTACCGGCATGTGTCCGGACGCAACGGTCCAACCCTACTTGACCGACCTGCACGCCAACGGACGCCATCCGAAGTACCAAGCCGCTCAGGACCATCGGGCAGTTCTTCGTGGGCCCCATATCACGAGGATTGGTGAAGACAGCGCGGTTCGGTCATCGAACGCGCCGAGATGGACTGATATCGCCGATCCGGCGACGTCGAGAGGGACCCCGGCACTGGGGTTCGACACCAAAAGGAGCACGCACAGATGATCGGAACGCTGCGCCGGACGAACCGGGATGAGCGAGGCTTCACGTTGGTGGAGCTGCTCGTCGTTGTCACGATCCTCGGGATCCTGGCAGCGGTGGTCACGTCCAGCCTCGTCGGGCTGACCGCGACCGCGAAGACCAACGCCTGTGCGGAGGAGCTTCGCACCGTCCAGACCGCCATGGACGCCATGCTGGCCAAGAACAACATCGTCGGCGTCACGGCCCAGGCCGCGGCCACGAACACCTTCACGGCCCTGCCGGTCGGCACCGGCGCCGAGGTCCTGTCGCCGAACTACCTGCGCCAGGCCAGCACGAAGGGCTCGTACACCTGGACCGCCGCGGGGCTCGTCTCCGCCGCCGCGACAGGCGGATGCAGCTAACCGGCTGAGCCGGCTGTCACGTCGGGAGGCGACTCCCGACACCGCAGACACGCAGAACGCCCCTCCTTCGGGAGGGGCGTTTCGCTTGTGCGGCGCGGCTTGCGCAGACCCGGTCAGTCGCGCGCGTCGAGCTCGCTCGGGTGGATCGTCTCGGCGGTCGCGGTCTCGATCGAGATGACACCCTCGCGAACGAGTCGTCGCAGGTCCGCCTCGAGGGTGTACATGCCGAATGACGACCCGGTCGCGATGACGTTGCGGAGCTGGTTGGACTTGCCTTCCTTGATGAGGTTGCGGATGGCGGGCGTCCCGAGCATCACCTCGAATGTCGCCACGCGACCCGTCCCATCCGCCCGCGGCACAAGGCGCTGGTGGATGACCGCGGCGAGCGTCTGTGACAGCTGGATCTGGATCTGGCGCTGCTGCTGCGGCGGGAAGACGTCCACCATCCGGTCGATCGCCTGCGCGGTGTCATTGGTGTGCAGCGTCGCGAACACGAGGTGGCCCGTCTCGGCCATCGTGAGCGTGGCCGCGATCGTCTCGAGGTCGCGCATCTCCCCCACCTGGACGACGTCGGGATCCTCGCGCAGCGCAGACCGCAGAGCGCCCGCGAAGTCGTGCGTGTCGGAGCCGACTTCGCGCTGGACGACCATCGAGCGGTGGTGCCGATGGACGTACTCGATCGGATCCTCGATCGTGATGATGTGGACCGGCCGCTCACGGTTGATCCGGTCGATCATGGCCGCGACCGTGGTCGACTTGCCGGCCCCGGTGGGCCCGGTCACGAGGATGAGCCCGTTGGGGCGGTGGATCAACTCGTGGCAGGCGAGCGGCGCGCCGAGCTCCTCGAGGGTCGGGATCTGGTACGGCACGAAGCGCAGCGCGCCAGCCAGCGTCCCGCGCTGGTAGAACAGGTTGGCCCGCACCCGGTTGCTCTCGCCGAATGAGAAGCTGAAGTCCAGCTCGCGCCGGACCTGGAGTTCGTCCCAGCGGGCTCCGGCCAGCGTGCGAGCCAGCTCGACGGTGGCGTCGGCGGTCATCTTCTCCTCGGTCAGCCGGACCAGGTTGCCGTTGACGCGGACCGTCGGAGCGGCGCCGGGGGCGAACAACAGGTCGGATCCGTTGCGGTCGGCAACGGCTTGCAGCAGCATCTCGACTCGTTCATCCACGGCGCGCGCCAGTGTACAGTGACGGACGTGGCAGTCGGACAGGTCCTGGTCGTCTCCGCGGACGAGCGCTGGCTCCGGGTCCTGGAGGTCACCCTCCGGCTCGGAGGCGCCGAGACGATCTCGCGCCGCACGGCCCGCGAGGCCCTCAGCCTGGCCGGCGTCGACTCCCTCGTGTCGGCGATCGTGCTCGACCTGGCCCAGGCCACGGCCGACGAGCTGGAGGTCGCCCGCGGGCTCCTGGGGCACAGCTCCCTCCCGGCAGTGGTGATCCTGCCCGAGCGGCTTGCCTCGCAAAGCGAGGACTTCGCCGCCGCCGGCGCGACCGTGCTGGTACGCCCGTACCGGCCTTCGGAGCTCTACGCGGCGCTGCGCATCACCGACGCGGACGGTACGTCAGAGGCGGCCATCGCCGCGGCCGAGGCGGACCCGACGCGCGAGGGCGAGCCGGCCGAGGTGACCGGCGCCGCGGACACCCCGGTGGACGGAGAAGCCGGAGCCGAGCCTGCGGGCAAGACAGAGATCATGGGCGGGACAGAGTCCGTCGGCGGAGCCGAGCCCACGGGCGGAGCCGAGCCTGCGGGTGAGGCAGAGACCCCTGCTGGATGAGGAGTGGCTCCGGCGGGCGGGAGCCGGCCGTGTACTGAATCCGCTCGGCATGGCGACGAACGAGATCCCGCTCCCCCGTTCCCAACGCTCGCAGGAGTGGCTGACGGTCGAGTGCCGGCGCTGCCATCAGGTCGTCGAGCGGACGTCGCCGATCCAGCGCCACTGCGTTGACTGCCGGCGCGTGATCAAGGGCGTCAGAAGCCGCGAGGCGGTCAGACGCTCGCTGCGGGCCAAGCCAGCGTAGTCGCTCAGCCGGTCCTTTGGCCGCCGATGGCAACGCCTTGGCAAGCCCAAAACGAGCTGTTCCTGATCGTCGGACCGGTCGTCCTCGGTCGCGGCCGACCGCTGCTCGACCTGGCCCAGCCGATCCCAACCCGGCTGGCTCGGTCGAGCCATGAGCTGCCCGACGCGCCGCGGCTGTCGCTGACCCGCATGGCGATAGAACCGGTAGCCGTCGTCGGGCTCTTAGGGTCGAACCTGGATGATCGACTTCCCCGTGCGTCGCTCGGTCGGGTTGAGGGCGGCGACGGCATCATCGAGTGTCGCGACGTTGCCAATGTTCGTCCGCAGTCGTCCGTCCCGCACCCGCTGGACGATCTCACCCAATTGGGCGCGATCGGACTCGACAACGAAGTCAATCGCAAGGCCGTCCGCGGGCGTGACCTCGGCTGGCCCGGTGACGGTCACCAGTGTTCCGCCGGCCCGAATCAACGCTGCGGACCGCTTCTGGGTCTCTCCGCCGATGACATCGAACACCAGATGAACAGCACCGACATCTTCCAGATTGTCATTCTCGAGGTCCACGAACTCGTGCGCGCCGAAGTCAAGCGCCTTCTGGCGGTCAGCGGCGCGTCCGGTGCCGATGACGTAGGCGCCGGCCTCTCGGGCGAGTTGCGTCACCATCGTCCCGACTGCGCCGGCTGCGCCGTGCGCCAGGACGCTCTGCCCCGCCTGTAGGTGGCCGTGTTGGAACAGTCCCTGCCACGCGGTCAGGCCGGAGATCGGGAGGCTCGCGCCCACCGTGAAGTCGACGTCACCCGGCAACGGTGCGAGGTTGCGTGCCTCGATCGCCACATACTCCGCCAGGGTTCCATCACGATGCCAGTCAGCGAGGCCAAACACCCGCTGCCCCACCGACAAACCCGTTGTGCCATAGCCGAGCGAGGCGACCACCCCGGCCAGCTCGTGGCCAAGGATCGACGGCGTGCGGTCACGATCGGCGCGATCGGCCCAGGTCGAAGGCCACTCGACCTCAGTCGGCACGAACCCAGACGCATGGATCGCAACGATGACATCGTTGATCGCTGCCGGCGGCTCCGGCCGCTCCACCAACGTCATCCCGGCCGCTCCAGCGGCCTGATCCGTTACCACAATCGCTTTCATCGAAATCGTCTCCCCAGCCAGTTGTCTCTCAGGAGGAAATATCGCGGGGGGCTGGCGCGCGTCGACCGCGTGCATCGAGGGGGCGGGTATCGGTCACGAATGAACGCTGATGATCGGTCTGCCCATTGATCCGCGGCTCCTCGTCATGCCGTCACTGTTGAAATCGCGGGCGGGCGCAATCGAAGTCAGCCGGAGTCGCCCCTCGACCATGTCTCGACCGGCGCGGCCCGGCCGAACAGATAGCCCTGGCCGAAGCGAACGCCGATAGCAAGCAAGGCGGAGCGCTCTGAGTCGGTCTCGATGCCTTCCGCGACCAGGCGCGCACCGAGCTCGGCCGCGAATCGATGGAAGCCCATGATCGCAGCCAGGCGCGCGGGATCGCGGTCGGCGCCCGAAACGAGGGATCGGTCAAGCTTGATCTCGTCCGGGCGAAGCTCGACACAGTGGCGGAGGCTTGCGAATCCGGCTCCCGCATCGTCGATGCTCCAGCGGATGGTTGGAAAGCTCGTGAGGGCGGCCCGCAGCCCCCGGTAGTCGTCAATCTGGTCGCGCTCGGAGATTTCAAGTGTGAGCGATCGCTGGCATCGTCCCAGAAGAGCGCGAAGGCCATTCGGCTCGAGGACGAGCGCTG
The DNA here is from genome assembly GCA_963767165.1 of uncultured Chloroflexia bacterium. Lineage (GTDB taxonomy): Bacteria > Chloroflexota > Limnocylindria > Limnocylindrales > CSP1-4 > SPCO01. The sequence goes on from CAVYCV010000002.1 coordinate 378,614, forward strand.
GAGAGACGTTGAGGGCCACGGGGACGTCGGGCGGGAGCCCACGCGCAGACCTCAACGCCATCGCGAGGGTCGCCTGTTCGAGTTCTGGTGACAGCCCGACTGCCGCCGCCTCGGCGAACCGTCGTTCAGGTGGCGCGTCGTCATCGAACCGGGTCAGCGCCTCGTACGCCACGGGGAGGCCATCATCGAGAGAGACGATCGGCTGGAACACGGTCCGGAATCGTTGCTGGGCGATGACCGCCCAAATCTCGGCCCGCAGGACGTCGGACTTCTCCCGCTCGCGCAGGTCGGGTCCGAGCCTGGCAGACACGATCGCCCCGACCTCGGCGTACGTGCTCAGGTGACGCTCGAGCGCCGTGACCCCGGCCGGCTGGCGCGTCGAGAGAGCCATGAGCCCACGGGTTTCACGGGCTGTCCTGAGCGGCTGGTAGGCGACCGCGGTGATCCCCACACGGCTCAGCGCCAACCCGTAGCTTCCGTCGACCTCGCGAGGGTCCCAGGGTTCAACCCACGCTCCCTGCCGGGCCCGACGACGCAGGTAGCGCGCTCTCGCAGCCGGCAGGCGAACACCTGCTGTCAGAGTGGGCACCGAGAGCCCTTCGGCGGCGAACAGGAAGACCAGCCCCCTGGGTCCGAAGCCGAGGATACTGACGCGGTCGACATCAGGGAGATCCACGAGCTCGGTCGCAATCGCGCGGGCCTGGGCATCGAGCCCGAGCAGTGGGTCAAGCCCCTCGAGAGCCAGTTCGACGACGGCCCGCTCCCGCTGTTCGCGCGCCGCTCGGTCCTCGAGCCGGCGCTCCGAAGTCACATCGGTCGAGACGCCGATCAGACTCGAGATCGCCCCTGCCGCATCGCGGAGCGGCTCTACAACGGTCGCGAAGACACGCCCGGCAAGACCGACATCGACGAAGAGTCGCTCCCCGCGCAACGCACGCTCGAACTGGGCAAGGAGCCGAGTGGTACCGGATCCCAGCTCGTCCAAACGCTGTCCAACGAGTTCCTCGCTGGTGCGTCCCACGGCCGCAAGGCCGGCGCCACGGGCGAGAGTGATCGTCCCGGCCAAGTCGAGCGCCCAGACGATGACCGGCGCGCCGCCCACCACCGTGTCGAGTTCATGCCGCGTCCGCTCCAGTGCCTCTTCCGCGACCACTCGTGCGGTGACATCGCGGGCGATCCCTTCGACAGCGACGACGCGGCCGGCCCGATCAAGGACTGGCACGGGGAAGGACTCGAGCGCGGCATAGGTCCCGTCAGTTCGCCGCCAGCGCCAGGTGGAGGGACGGATCTCGCGCGGATCGGTTGGCGTCGACCGCATCTCATCCAGGTGGGCCGGATCGACGAGCCGGTATGCGAGTTCAGGATCCGCGTAGAGCTCCTCCGCCGTGACGCCGAGCAATCCCTCGACGGCTCGATTGACGAACTCGAGCCGCGGCGGGACGAGCCCGAAGCGATACACGACGTCAGGCAGGTGTTCGACGAGCCGTCGGAAGCGGATCCGCGTCCCGCGCGGGGCGTCCGGACGGAGGGATCCGGCGCCCCGCGCTGGACGGGCGCTCTCAACGACGGGCGGTGCAGCTGGCTTCGTTGCGGTCATCCGCGATGGGACTCCCCAGACTGCGGGATGTCGGCCTCTTCGACGCGGCAGGCGGGGTGCCTGGGCTCGGGCGAGGCAGACGCGGGCGCCTGTCACATCGACGGTTGTAGCCGCCGGGGCCGCGCATGTCCAAGACGTAGATTCACTCGCAGCTACACCACCAGGGTTATCGATCCCCCGGCGCACGCGGACAGACGACCTATGAGCGCCTTGGCGTCATGGCTCGGCAGATCGGCCTCGTCACGCTCGTCGCCGCTCGCGCATTGGAACCATGCGTCGTCGTCTGGGTGATCTTTCTTCCTACACCGCCGACGCGCCCGACCTCGGCCGCCGCACCAGGTCGATGGCCCGCTGCACGACCGTCGTATGGGGACCCTCCAGCCACAGCACAGCGAGCATGAATTCGGGAGCATCGACGAGCGTCACGAGTCTGAGGTCCTGAGGGGCCTGTCTGGCCATCGTTGGCGGCAGGATTGCGCTCCCGGCGCCATCGGCCACGAGTGCGAGCATCACGCTCAGCGCATTGGTCTCGATGACGATCTGGGGCGCAGCGTCGCGCCCGGCGAACACATAGTCGAAACAGCTCCGGAGCCCAGTGCCCGGTCGGGTCACGATGAAACGCTCGTTGGCAAGATCGCCAACACTGACCGACTCCCTCTCAGCCAGCCCGTGATCCTGTGTGACCACGAGGGCATACCGTTCGCGTCGGATGACGGTGTGACTCAGGCCAGTCAGATCGATGCTATCCGGCAGGGCAACCATCGCGAGGTCGAGCTCGCCTCGGCGGAGACCCGCCAGTGACTCAGACGTGGACCACTCGACGATCGAGACCTCGACTCCGGGGTTCTTAGTCGTGTAGTCGCTTAGGTACGTGACCATCTGAGGATCGGTCTGGTGCCACCACGATGTCCGCAGCACGCCGCGCGTGCCCTGGGTGAACTCGCGCATCGCATCCGAGAGGTCGCTCAGCTCGGCCATCACGCGTCGCGCACCAAAGAGGAATGCCTCGCCTGCGTCCGTGAGGGCGACATGCCGGCTCGTACGCTCGAAGAGACGGACGCCGAGCTCGTCCTCAAGATGCCGGATCGCGGCCGAAACGGCCGGCTGCGCGACATGGAGCTCGTTCGCTGCCCGCGTGAAGTTGCCGTGGCGGGCGACCGCGTCAACGAATTCGATCTGGCGGATATCCATGGCGCGCCACCTTCCGTGGCCTC
>CAVYCV010000003.1:0-1079347 GCA_963767165.1 uncultured Chloroflexia bacterium
CGGCGGTCTGGCCGTCGACGAGCTCGATCCCCTCGGCAGCGAGACGCGCCGCGAGGGCCGGTGTCGATGGCTCGATCTCGATCTCGGCGAACGCACCCGCGACGTCGACGGTCACTGCCAGTTCCCGGAGGGCGTCGCCGCGCTGCCGAATGCGGTGGACCGGCAGGGCGTCGAGGACTTCATTGGCGAGGACGATCCCGTCGATCGGATCGGTCGTGGGCGGCTCGAGGGCATCGGCCAGGCCGGCGTCAACGAGGTTCGAGGTGAGCGCCTGAAGCCGGCGGGAATCGATCTCGACGGCCTGGTAGCGAACATCGGCGGCGGGCGAAAGCTCTCGCAGGGCGGCCAGCGAGGGGCCGCGCCAGGGCGCCGGTGCCAGCTCCATGCTCGCGAATCGTGAAGGGCCGCGGGTCGCCCAGGGCGACCCGGACCTCGTCGACCGCCGTCGCCAGCGTCGCTCCGAAGATGGGGTGGAGCTCGGGCGCCGTCAGGAAGTCGCCGGCCCGGCCCGGACGCGACGCCGGTCCGCGGTAGTAGCCGCCGGCCGGGTCGTACAGGGCGAGGTCCATGAACCGTGCGAACGGCATCGGGCCGTCTCGGCGGATCTCCTCGCGGATCCGTGCGACGAGGGCCGCGTCCTCGCCGACCGCCTCGAGATCGGGCGCCGGGTCGCGGCGCAGGCCGGGGGTCAGCTCCACGGGGCGTCCCGGCGGGCTCGCCGTCCGCGCCCGACGACGAGCCGGACGCCCGGTCCGACGAGCGTGTGCCCACCCAGCAGGACCGGGATCGGTGCGGCCATGGCCGACGCGGTCAGCGCCTGCAGCCAGGGGTCGTCGATCTGGTCGGGGAGCAGCAGGTCCGACGCGAACCGGTCTTCGGCCGGCGGCCAGGCCGCCTCGTCGGCGCCGAGCCGGTGCGCGAGCAGGACCCGGGTATCGATGAGCGCCGCGTCACCGAGGCGGGCGACGGTGTCGCCGAGCGATGCCGGCCCGTCGCGCTCGAGCAGGGCCCCGAGCACCGACGCGGCCTGGCGCTGGCCGGCGATGCGCGTCCGCAGCCCGCGCTCCTCGATCAGGACCCGGGTCCGCGAGGCAGTGCGACGCTCCAGCCATCGGACGGTCGCAGCTGACGTCCGCCCCGCGACGAGGAGCTCGGCCGACGGATCGGCCGCGATGCCACGGATCGCCTCAACGCGTTCCGAAACGGGGCCGAGGTCGATGTCGTCGCCGTCGGCCGCTTCGGCATCGTCACAGCCCCCGGTCAGGACGACATCGAGCGGTCCGTCGATGTCCACTGCGAGCCGCCACCGCCGCCGCAGGTCGCCGACCGCGTAACCGGCGACCTCGTCGAGCCAGCGCGGCAGGGCGTTGTCACCGGCCAGGTCGGGAACGTCCGCGAGCGTCTCGTCGGCGCGGGCGATCGCCACGATGTCGGCCGAGTAGCGGTTGTTGGTGAGCGCACGCCGATCCTCGGATGCTGCGACTGCCACGAACTCGCGGCGGTCCGCGGCCGTGGCCAGCGGGATCGCCCCCGACCCGAGGATCACAAGACCGGCCGGGCGATCGGCACGGACCAGCTCGCGGAGCCGCCGGCCGAACGGTGTATCGTCGGGTGGCCCCGCGACGACCCGGACGTCGGCCGAGCCGGCGGCCTCGAACCCGACTCGATGGCGCTCGGCGACGCTCGCCCGCGCGGCCGTGACCCAGCGCTCGATCGGACCGGCGGCCGGCCCGGGCTGCGGGTGCAGGATACGGACGGCGACCGGGCGCATGAGCGCGAGTCTAGCCGTCGCCGACCGACGAGCAGGAGGAACCGATGGCTGCCCCGCGGATCCGCGCCTACATCGGTCTCGGCGCGAACATCGGCGATGCCCGGGCAACGCTCGACCGCGCGGTCTCAGCCATGGGCGGCCTGCCCGACGTCCGTCTGCGTGGGGTGTCGCGCCTCTACGCGACCGTGCCGGTCGGCGTCACCGACCAGCCCGACTTCCTGAACGCCGTCGTCGGTCTTGACGTCCCCGCCGGCCCGGACTCGTCGACCGGCGCGACCGCCCTCCTCGCCTCGCTCAAGGACCTCGAGCGGCGGTTCGGTCGTGTGGCGCGGGAGCGGTGGGGCCCGCGCGAGCTCGATCTCGATCTGCTGGTCTTCGGTCGTGCTCGACTCGCCATCGAGCGCCCGCCCGAGGCCCGCTCTCTCGACGCCGACGCGGATCCGTCCAAGACGTCGAAGCTGCTGGAGGTGCCGCATCCCGAGGCTCGGCAGCGGCTCTTCGTCCTGGCGCCGCTCGCGGACCTTGCGCCCGGGCTGATCCCGCCTGGGTGGGGCGAGACGGTCGAGACGGCGCGGCGCCGTCAGGAACGCCTCGAAGGCGCCGAAACCGTACGACCGATCGGGACCTGGCAGCCCGCCTTCCGGGCGTGGGACCGCTCGGATGCTACGCTCCAGCCATGACCAAGATCGGTTACGCCGCGATGCTCGAACAGTTCCACCCGACCGACCTGCTCGACTGGTGCGCCCAGGCGGAGGGCGCCGGCTTCGCGGCCGGCTTCATGGTCAGCGAGCACTTCCACCCGTGGACTCCACAGCAGGGCCAGAGTGCCTTCGCCTGGTCGTTCATGGGTGCGCTGGGAACGCGGACGTCGCTGCCGTTCGGGACCGCCGTGACGTGCCCCGGGTTCCGGTATCACCCCGCGGTCATCGCCCATGCGGCGGCGACGCTGGGAGCGATGTTCCCCGGTCGGTTCTACCTGGGCCTCGGCGCAGGTGAGGCGCTCAACGAGCATGTCGTCGGCGGCGTCTGGCCGGAGGTCGGCATCCGCAGCGCGATGATGTTCGAGTCGATCGAGATCATCAACAAGCTGTTCACCGGCAAGGTCGTGAAGCACAAGGGCGAGTTCTTCACGCTCGAGAGCGCCCGCCTCTACACGATCCCGCCCGAGGACCAGAAAGTCCCCGTCTATGTGGCGACGGCTGGCCCGGTCAATGCCAGGAAGACCGGCAAGTTCGCTGACGGGATCATCACGGTCGGGGCCGCGGACGAGAAGATCGGGATGCTCTGGGACAAGTTCGAGGAAGGGGCGAAGGAGGCCGGCAAGAACGTCACGACGTCGCCGAAGCTCCTCCAGATCCACGTCTCGTGGGCGCCCACCGACGAGGAGGCGATCGAGAACGGCGTCCGCGAGTGGCCGAACGGCGGCATGCCGTTCCCGAAGCAGGACATCAGGAACCCCGAAGACTTCGCGGCGATGGCAAAGATGGTCACCCCGGCCGACTTCAAGAACCGGGTCCTGATGACGAGCGACCTCGAGGCCCACACGAAGCACATCCAGCACTACGTGGACATGGGCTTCGACGAGGTCCACCTCCACAACGTCGGACGCAACCAGGCCGAGTTCATCGAGACCTTCGGCCGCGAGGTCCTGCCGAACCTCAAGCTGCGCTAAGCGGCCCCGAAGGCCGATCCTGCCCATACGCTCGCCCCGGTCGCGTTAGACAGAGGCACGGGCCCAGGATCGGGTTTGGTGCGACCCGGAGGCGCTACGCCACGTTCGGGCACGCTCGCGATCGGCGCCGCGCCGACCAGATCGGCGGATCGGACTTGGATACGGCCACCCGGGGTGGCGAATGGGAATACCCGACGCGGCCGACCCCCGGCACCGACCCGGGGGCGCCCTACAGGCGCACGCGCGGCGGCGAATCCCGGTCGAACATGTGGACCGTGTCGACGAAGCGGACCTGCTTGGTCTGGTAGGCCATCACCAGCGAGTGTGTTCGAGCGCCGCCACCGAAGAAGCGAACGCCCTGGAGCAGGTCCCCGGCGGTGACGCCGGTCGCGGCGAACACGAGGTTGTCGCCCGGCGCCAGGTCCTCCGTCGCGTAGACCCGCTCCTCGTCGCCGTGCCCCATCCGCGCGCCCCGTTCGCGCTCCTCGTCGCTGCGGTAGCGGAACCGGGCCTGGATCTCGCCACCGAGACAGCGCAGCGCGCCCGCGGTGATGACGCCCTCCGGGGCGCCGCCGATGCCCATCACCGCGTGGACGCCTGTGCCCGAGACCGCGCACGAGATCGCAGCCGACAGGTCGCCATCCCCGATGAGCTTGATGCGGGCTCCGGCCGCGCGGACCTCGGCGATGAGGTCGTCGTGGCGCGGCCGCTCGAGGATGACGACGGTGATGTCACTGACGCGCCGGCCGAGTGCCTCGGCGATCCGACCAAGGTTCTCGGTCGGCGATTCGCGGATGTCGACCTTGCCCGCCGCGATGGGGCCGACGCAGAGCTTCTCCATGTACGTGTCCGGGGCGTGCGTCAGGCCGCCCGCCTCTGACGCCGCGAGAACGGTGATCGCGCCCGCCTGGCCGTGGGCAACGAGGTTCGTGCCCTCGAGCGGGTCGACGGCGATGTCGACGGCCGGCGCTTCGCCGTTGCCGTCCTTCGCCTGGCCCACCCTCTCCCCGATGTAGAGCATCGGGGCCTCGTCGCGCTCGCCCTCGCCGATGACGATCCGCCCCGCGAACTCGATCTCGTCCATCGTCCGGCGCATGGCCTCGGTCGCGGCGTGGTCGGCACCGATGCCGTCGCCACGACCCATGAAGCGCGCCGATTCGATCGCCGCCGCCTCCGTGACGCGGATCATCTCAAGCGCCAGCAACTGTTCCATGCATCGCTCCGTTCCCCGAGCGGCGCGAGCCGCATCGATTAGTGCCGGAAGTGGCGGCGCCCCGTGAAGACCATCGCCATGTGGTGCCGATCGGCGACCTCGATCGCCATCTCGTCGCGGATCGAGCCGCCCGGCTGGATGATCGCGGTCACGCCCGCGCCAGCCGCCGCCTGGATCCCGTCCGGGAAGGGGAAGTATGCATCCGACGCCATCACCGACAGCTTCGCGCGGTCGCCCGCCCGCCGAAGGGCGATCTCGACGGAGACCAGGCGCGACGCCTGGGCGGCCCCGATCCCGACGGTCGCGCCATTGCGCGCCAGGACGATGGCATTCGAACGAACGTGCCGGACGGCCCGCCAGGCGAACAGCAGGTCGGTCAGTTCCTCGAGCGTCGGCCGACGCCTGGTCACCACCTGCAGCCGGCCCCGGTCCAGCCCGAGGTCGTCCTGGGTCTCGACCAGCAGGCCGCCGGCCACGCGCTTGAAGTCGAGGCTGGCGATGCCGTAGTCGCGCATCCCCTCGGTCGGGTCGGCGGGGACGGCGAGCAGCTCGAGGCCGGGCTTGCCGCGCAGCATCCCGAGGGCGGACTGGCTGAACCCGGGCGCCACGACCGCCTCGTACGAATTGGCGGCGATCTCCCGGGCCGTCGCCCCGTCCAGCTCGCGATTGACCCCGACGATCCCGCCGAACGAGGCGACCGGATCAGTCTCGAGGGCGTGCCGGTACGCTTCGGCAAGCTCGTCGTGCGAGGCCAGCCCGACCGGGTCGGTGTGCTTGACGATGGCGACCGTCGGGGCCGTGTAGTCGCGCGCGATGCGGTACGCGGCATCGAGATCGAGGTAGTTGTTGAAGGACGGCCGCTCACCCTGGAGCGACGTCGCGTCCGCGAGCGTGCCGCTGCGGTGGGTCGTCTCCCGGTAGAACGCGCCGCGCTGCTGCGGGTTCTCGCCGTAGGGCAGGTCGGTGACCTTCTCGAGGACCATCGCGAGCCGGCTCGGGAACGTGTTGCCGGAGATCTGGTTGAGGTAGGCGGCGATCTCCGCGTGATAGGCCGCGACCGTGCTGAATGCGTCGGCGGCCAGCTGGGCCCGGGTCTCCGGGCTGACATGGCCGTGCTCGCGCAGCTCCGTGACGATGCGTTCGTAGTGCGACGGATCCGACGCCGCCACGACCCCCGCGGAGTTGCGCGCGGCCGCCCCCAGCAGCGCCGCCCCGGCGACGTCGATCATCTCGATGGCCTCGTCGAGGCCGATGAGCTTGACGCCGATCGCAGGCGCGAACGGCTTCACGTTCACGATGACCAGGTCGATCGGGACGATCCCCTGGGCCGCGAGCTCGGCCATCTGCGCGGGCACGTCGCGGCGGGCGAGGATGCCCGCGTAGACCGCGTGATGGAACGTCCGGACCTGGCCGCCGACGGTGGGTTCGCCGGCCGTCAGGTCGGTGACCGACGCGACCGCGATGCCGTCGCTGGCGAGGTGCTCGCGCGTGCCGTCGGTGGCGAAGATCTCGACGTCGAGCGCGAGCAGGTCGCGGGCGAGCGCGGCGATCCCGTCGCGATTGGCGACTGACAGCAGGGCTCGCACCCGGGCTTCCTCCAGCGTGTCGTGTCGGCGGCGCGCTCGGGGTCGGCGGATGGCGTCCCCGGTGGGTCAGGACGCCGCACCGCTCGGCCGAGTATAGCGCCCGACATGGCATACTCCGGACGCCGTCAACAACCAACCACGAGGTCAGCGCGTGACGCTCGCCCCTTGGGACTACCTGTTCCTCACGTTCAACTCGGATAACTTCCCGGACCTCTTCCACCCGACGTGGATCGCGTCCCTCGTCCTGCTCGTCGTGCTCCTGATCCTCTACAACGTCCGGACGAAGGCGCTCCACCGTCACCAGCCCTATGTCGACATGTGGGAGTGGCTGTGGTGGACGGGCCTGATCACGTTCAGCCTGCTCATCATCGAGGCGCTGTTCGTCTTCGACTTCTTCATCGTCCTGCTGACCGAGTTCATCGGCATCGGGACGCTCGTCTGGATCCGGTTCCGGCGATTCCCGCCGATCCTCGCCGCGCACGAGGCGCGGCTCGCCCGCGAGCGCTACTACACCAAGCAGAAGTTCGCCGACCCCGAGGCGACCATCCGCAAGCGCACCACGGGCCGTCGAAGCCGAGCCCAGCGGCGCCGGCGCTGACCCCGCGAGCCGCGCGAGCGCCGAGGGCCGCATGTCCATCGAGATCCGCCGGTTCGGCGTCGGCCATCGCCGCCCGGACGGCCCGCCCGGGACCGTGGGTCTGCACGGCCAGGTCATCCACTCCGACGGGCGCGGCGTGATCAGCGAGCTGGCCTTCGCGCGCGGCGCGCGGATCGAACCCCACTCCAACCCGAACACGACCTGGTTCATCGTCATCGAGGGCGGCGGCTGGGTCGGCGTCGGCGAGGAACGCGCCCGGGTCGCGGCCGGTGAGGCGGTCCTGTGGCCGGCCAACGAGACGCACGCGGCCTGGACGGAGCATTCCGAGATGCGCGCATTCGTCGTCGAGTTCACGGGCGCCGACGATTCGGAGATCGTCGGGGTGGTCGACCGCGCGCGGACGCTTACGGCCGGCGGTGCCGGTTCGATCGAGCGCGGCGAGGGATCCCTGGCCGAGCGTGAGCGCCGCGACCCCGGCGACACCCAAAGCGGGGAGCCGGCCTGAGCCGGACACGAACGCCGGCCTGACCGCGGCCGGGGCCGCGATCAGGCCGGGTCTCCTCCGGTGACTTAGCGCTCGAGCCGCGCGGCGGCGTCGAGGAGGTCCAGGAAGCCGTGGACCTCGTCCGTGGCCGGCAGGCCGCCGGCCTCTTCGTCGGCCACCCGGAGGATGTCCGCGAGGTCGGTGCGTCGGGCGAACGGGCTGCCGCGCAGGACCTCGGCGGTCGTCGCGACGATCGCGTCGAAGCGGAAATGCGCGTCGGACGAGGTGAACGTGCGGGCCAGGTCCTCGCCCCGGACGTCCTGGGCCAGCTCGCGGGTCCGCCCGCTCTCGGGGTCGGACCAGCGCAGGCGGACGGTCGCCAGGCGGTCCCCCTCGTTGACGTCCTCGCGCAGCCGGATGGCGTAGAGCGCGGTCACGGTGTGACCGGCCCCGATCGCGCCGGCATCGACGCCAGGATCGGTGAAGCTGTTGTCGTCGATGGCGCGGTTCTCGTACCCGACCAGCCGGTATGCCGCCACGAGGTCGGGATCGAACTCGACCTGCGCCCGGGCGTCGAGCGCGACGGTCTGCAGCGTCGAGGTGAGCCTGTCCCGGAAGAGGGTCCGTGCCTCGTCGATGCCGTTGACGTAGGCATAGAAGCCGTCGCCCTGGTCGGCGAGCTGCTCGAGGAGGGTGTCGTTGTAGTTGCCCATCCCGACGCCGACGCTGACCAGCTCGATGCCGGCCGCCGCGTCCTCGCGGATGCGGCGCAGGATCTCGTCGGCGCCGGTCAGCCCGACGTTGGCCACGCCGTCCGAGGCAAGGACGACCCGGTCGATGCCGTTCTCGGTCAGCGACCCGCGGGCCTGCTCGTAGCCCAGCCGCAGGCCGGCCTCGAGGTTCGTAGAGCCGCTCGGGCGGAGCTCGTCGATCGCGTCGAGGATCCGGTCCTTCTCGCGCGCCGACGTCGATTCGAGGACCAGGCGGGCATCCTGGCCGAATTCGACGACAGCCACGCGATCGTCGGGGCCCAGCTCGTCGACCAGGATCCGCAGGGAGTCCTTCACGAGCTCGAGTCGGCTCTCGCGGGCCATCGAGCCGGAGGTGTCGATGACGAACGTGAGCGAGGCGTCCTCGCGCGCCCGGTCGCGCACGGCGCGCGCCTGGAGGCCGATGCGGACCAGGACTTCGTCGTCATCGACGAAGGGCGTCGGCCCGCCGTCCACGATGATCGCGAAGTCCTCGTCCGACGGGGCGCGATAGCCCTGGTCGAACGCGTTGACCCATTCCTCGACGCGCACGCTCGCCGGGTCGGGCGGGTTGCCGTCGTCGATGTAGCGCTGGGCGATCGTGTACGAGGCGGTGTCGATGTCGAGCGCGAAGGTCGAGACCTGGTCCTCGTCGGGATCCTCGAACGGAGCGACACCCTGGTCCTGGTAGGTCACCCCGCCGTAGGGCGTGGCGTCGGGCCTGGGTGGCGCGGCGGTCGGTTGGTGGTGCCCGGGGTCGGGCGGGGTGTTCCCGCTCGACGGGTACGAGGCGGAAGAACCGGCACAGGCCCCGACCACGAGGGCCACGGCCGCCAGGGACATGAGTGGCTTGCGCATGGCGCAACCTCCCAGCGAGGAGCCGCGACGACGACTCCCGGCCACATGGGCGGGGACGCCGGAGCGGACCCGCAGGTCCCGGATCGGCGCCACAAAGTGCGCTGTCGGGCCGCCCCAACGACGCGCATCATCACGGTCCGGTTCCGTCAGCCGGTCACTCGCTCCGATCGCCGCTGGATGCCGCCCCGCCCGCGCTCGTCCCGGCGAGGCGGTCGTGGATCGCGTCGGTCGCCCGGTTCCAGCGGATCCGCCCGGACCGGCGGACCCGGAAGTCCAGGCGACGGAGGCGCTGGACCATCGTCCCGGCGCGCGGGTCGCCGCTCGCGTCGACAGCCGGCGGGAAGGCGGTCTCGGCCACCCGGCGGTCGAAGGCCGCGGGGTCCTCGCCATCTGCGAACACATGGGACAGGCCGTGGCGCGCCAGGTACCCGGCGAACGTCGCGAACCGCGCCGGGTGACCGCGCGTTAGGCCCGAGTAGTCGGCCTCTGCGTAGAGTTCGGCCGCATCGGTGTCGGGGGTGACCTCGGTGATCCGCCGGTGCGGGATCTCGAAGTAGCGCGCGAGCTCGAGCGTCCGCGAATCGTGGGCGAGCACGTAGGCGGGCGCGCCCGCCAGGAGCGCCGCGATGTTGCCGTGGATGCGCGTGCCGAACGCGAAGTCGACGGTCCGGAGTTGCTCGATCCATGGCCACGGATCGACGAAGAAGCGGACCTTGTTCTCGACGAAGAGCGGGTGCGATGTGTGGATCGGCAGCGTGTCGACCTGTCGTGCGTCCCGCTCGGACTCGCCCCACAGGAGCAGCTCGAGGGTCGCGAGGTCCTGCGCGATGTAGCGCAGGTTCGGGTAGCGGGCGTGGTGCGCCATCACGAGATCGCCCATGCGCCTCACGTATGGCGTCACGCTCATCGCCAGCGCCGAATCGGCCGCCAGCGCAGGCAGGCGCTTCTCGATCGTCATCCGCTCGCCATCGAAGAACATCGACGGACAGCCGATGACCTCGACGTCGCGGAAGCCGAGACCGCGCAGATAGTCGTGGGTGAACTCGCCGCGGACGCCGATCGACGGGCCGCGATCGAGCACGGCCGAGACGAAGGCCCGGACCGAATCCTCGACCGGGCCGAGGCGGTCCGTCTGGTAGCGCAGGTTCGACTGGGCGCCGACGCCCATGATCACGACCGGGATCCGCAGCCGGCGGATGAGCTGGGTCATCCGGTCGAGGACCGGCCGGTAGCCCAGCCGGAACGCGTTGGCCAGCGGGATCACGTAGGCGTCGTAGCGCTCGTTGATCCGGTCGGCGTCGCGCGGCTCGATGAGCAGCCGGTCGGCGGTGACCGTCGTGCCGCGGGTCGCGAGGATCTTGTGGGCGGCCGCGAAGAAGACCAGGTTCCCGCTGTTGTCCGCGATCGTGTTCGTGATGAGGGTGTCCTCGGCGGACACGACCTCGAACGGGTCCTTGCGGGCCCGCAGCAGGATGTCGGTCACGCGTCCACGATATCGCCCCGGTCCGACCGGGCGCCGGGCTCAGCCGGCGGCGAGCACCGCCCCGAGCTGGCTCAGGACGCGCGCGGTGGCACCCCAGACGGACAGGCCGTCGATCGCGTAGGCGCCGTAGCGCAGCGGCCAGTCACGGACGGTCCGCTCCACGATCTCAAAGGGCGCATCCGGCATGAACAGCGCGATCGGGGCCTCGACGATGCGGGCGACCTCGGCGGGCGCCGGATGCAGGACCGGGCGACGTTCAGCGATGGCCACGACCGGGGTCACCGCGAAGTCGCTGACCGGGATCCAGAACGGCTCGAGGATCCCGACGACACGGACGCCGGCCGCCACCGGGTCGAGGGCGACCTCCTCGGCGGCCTCGCGCAACGCGGTCGCCGCCGCGTCGCGGTCCTCCGGTTCGGCCTTGCCGCCGGGGAAGCTGACCTCCCCCGAATGGTGGCCGCCGCCGCTCGTCCGTTCGATGAGCACGACGCGGGCGGTGCCGTCCGCGTCCGGGTAGAGCAGGGCGAGGACCGCGGCGGCACGCCCGGGCAATGCCGCGGTGTCGTGTCGCGGGGGACGCCAGGCGGGCTGCCCGACGACGACCGGCATGAGCGCCTCGGCGGGAGGCGGCAACAGGTCGGGCCAGACCGCGAGACGCTCGACGACCTGCTCGAACCGCACGATCGCGCGGGCCCGGGGCTAGTTGACGAGCTCGCCGTCGGGGCGCTTGCGGCGCGTCGGCGGAAGGTCGAGCGGCGAGGTCTCTGCGGAGTCGCCGTCATCGTCGTCGCCGTTCCGTGCCCCGGCGCGCGACCGGGCATCGCGTCGCGACCCGCCCTCGGTCACCACCGTGGCGTCCTCGGTCGTGAACACGAGCGTGCCGGACCCGAGGTCCGCGTCGCCGATGATCCGGTCGCCGGGCTTGAACTGGCCCGCGACGAGCGCCCGAGCCAGCGGGTTCTCGACCAGGCGCTGGATCGTGCGCTTGAGCGGCCGCGCCCCGAACGCGGGGTCCGTGCCCTCGCGCACGATGAGGGCTCGCGCGCTGGGCGTGAGCTCCACGACCAGGTCCTGGCCCGCCAGCCGCCGCGACAGGTCGGCCAGCAGCAGGTCCACGATCGCGGCGAGGTCGGCCTCGGTCAGGGCGTGGAACACGATGACCTCGTCGACCCGGTTGAGGAACTCAGGACGGAACTGCGAGCGCAGGGCCTCTGTGACCTCGCGCTTCATCGCCTCGTAGGCGGCGTCGCCGGCCCGCGCGCTCGAGGCGGCGATCGAGGCGCTCCCGACGTTGCTCGTCATGATGATGACGCTGTTCTTGAAGTCGACCGTGCGGCCCTGGCCGTCGGTGAGCCGCCCGTCGTCGAGGACCTGGAGCAGGATGTTGAAGACGTCCGGATGGGCCTTCTCGATCTCGTCGAGCAGGACCACCTGGTACGGCCGGCGCCGGACGGCCTCGGTCAGCTGGCCGCCCTCCTCGTAGCCGACGTAGCCGGGGGGCGCGCCGACGAGTCGCGACACCGAGAACTTCTCCATGTACTCGCTCATGTCGATGCGGACGATCGCGGACTCGTCGTCGAACAGGAACCCGGCGAGGGCGCGGGCGAGCTCGGTCTTGCCGACGCCGGTCGGCCCGAGGAACAGGAACGAGCCGATCGGGCGGCGCGGGTCCTTGAGCCCGGCCCGTGCGCGACGGACGGCGTCGGAGACGGCCTCGATGGCCTCGTCCTGCCCGACCACCCGCTCGTGCAGCCGTTCCTCCATGTGGAGGAGCTTGGCCATCTCGCCCTCCATCAGGCGGCTGACCGGGATGCCGGTCCAGGCCGCGACGATCTCGGCGATGTCGTCCGCGGTGACCTCCTCCTTGAGGAGCGAGCCGGGGCCGCCCTGCAGGACGGCGAGGGCCGCCTCCTGCTCGGCCAGCTGGTCGGCCAGGGCCTTCTGGGTGCCGTACTTGAGCTCGGCGGCGGTGCCGTAGTCGGCCTCGCGCTCTGCCTGCTCGATGCGGACGGCCAGCCCCTCGAGCTCCGACTTGCTGGCCCGGATCGCGGCGATCGCCGCCTTCTCGGCCTCCCAGCGCTGCTTGAGCGCGCCGAGCTCCTCCTCGAGGTCGGCGAGCTCCTTCTCGAGGGCCGTCAGGCGCAGCTTCGAGGCGTCGTCGGTCTCCTTGCGCAGCGCCTCGCGCTCGATCTCGAGCTGGATGCGCCGGCGCTCGAGCTCGTCGAGCTCGATCGGCATCGAATCGATCTCCATCCGGAGGCGCGACGCGGACTCGTCGACGAGGTCGATCGCCTTGTCGGGCAGGAAGCGCTCGGTGATGTAGCGGTCCGACAGGGTGGCCGCCGCGACCAGCGCGGAATCGGTGATCCGGACCCCGTGGTGGACCTCGTAGCGCTCGCGCAGGCCGCGCAGGATCGAGATCGTCTCCTCGACGGTCGGCTGGTCGACGATGACCGGCTGGAAGCGCCGCTCGAGCGCGGCGTCCTTCTCGATGTACTTGCGGTACTCGTCGAGCGTGGTCGCGCCGATCGTGTGGAGCTCGCCCCGGGCGAGCATCGGCTTGAGCAGGTTGGACGCGTCCATCGCGCCCTCGGCCGCGCCCGCGCCGACCACCGTGTGCAGCTCGTCGATGAACAGGATCACCCGGCCGTCCGAGTCCTTGATCTCCTTGAGGACGGCCTTCAGGCGCTCCTCGAACTCGCCCCGGAACTTGGCGCCGGCGATGATGGCGCCCAGGTCGAGCGCGACGACGCGCTTGTCCTTGAGGCCCTCGGGCACGTCGCCGCGCACGATGCGCTGGGCGAGGCCCTCGACGATCGCGGTCTTGCCGACGCCGGGCTCGCCGATGAGCACAGGGTTGTTCTTGGTCCGGCGGGAGAGGACCTGGATGACCCGGCGGACCTCCTCGTCGCGGCCGATGACCGGATCGAGCTTGCCCGCCCGCGCCTCCGTCGTGAGGTCGCGGCCGTACTTCTCGAGCGCGGCGTACGTGCCTTCTGGGTTCTGGGACGTCACGCGCTGGCCGCCGCGCACGCTCTGGAGGGCCTGCAGGATGGCCTCCTTGCCCGCGCCGTGGCGCTCGAGGAGCGCCTGGCCCTCGCCGCCGGCCTCGGCCACGCCCAGCAGCAGGTGCTCGGTCGACACGAAGTCGTCGCCCAGGCGTCGGGCCTCGGCCTCGGCCCGTTCGACGACCGCCTTCGCGCGCGGGTCGAGCGCGAGCGAGCCACCCTGGATCCGCGCGCGCTTGGCGAGGATCGCCGCGACCTCACCGCGGAACGCCGGCAGGTCGACGCCGAGTCGGCGGAGTGTCTCGGCCGGGATGCCGTCATCGGGCTCGACGAGCGCGGACAGCAGGTGCTCGGCGTCGAGGATCGGGCTCTGGAGTCGTTCGGCCGTCGCCTGGGCGGCAAGGACGGCCTCCTGGGCCTTCTGGGTGAATCGATCGAGTTGCATGGGTTCTTCTCTCAGGTCTCCTGGGGATGGGTCAGCGTGGGTCAGGCTGCTTGACGAGGTCGAGGAAGGCGTGCGCCGCGGTCTTCGCCTCGTCGGTCAGGTCGCTCGGCAGGACGATCCGGGCCTTCGCATACAGGTCACCGTGCCCGCCGCCGCCGAGACGCGGCATGCCCTGGCCCTTCAATCGGAACGTGCGACCGGCCTGGGTGCCCGCCGGGATCGTGAGCAGGACCTTGCCCTTCAGCGTCCGGACGGGGACCTGGCCGCCGAGCAGGGCTTCCTCCAGCGTGAGCGCCAGCTCGCGTTCGAGGTCCGCCCCGCGTCGCTTGAAGACGGGATCGGGCGTGACCCGCACGACGACGAACAGGTCGCCGCCACCGGGCGCCTTGCCCGTCAGGCGAACGCGGGTCCCGGTGTCCGCACCGGGCGGGATCTTGACCTCGAGACGCTTGCCCTCGACATCGACGAGGCGGGCGGTGCCGTGATACGCCTCTGCCAGGGTGATCTCGGCGACGGCTTCCGCTGTCGGCTTGGGTGCGGCCCGTGTCGCGGTGCCGGCGGGTCGCCGGGCGCCGGCCGACGTCCCGGCGCCGTCGATGCCCATGCCGCCGAGGATCTCCTCGAACGTCGGACCGCCGGTCGCCCGTCGGCCGCGGCCGGGTCCGGACGATGTGGCGCCCGGGGCCTCATCGGCGAAGAAGACCCGGAAGAAGTCACTGAACTCGTCGGCGTCGCCGGTGGTGTGGAACTCGTAGCGGACGCCACCGGGTCGGCCTGCTGCGCCGCCGGCCTGCGAGAAGCCCGCGAACGGCCCGCCCGGGCCGAAGGGGTCGGCCCCCTGGCGGGCCCCGGCCTCACCGTACGCGGCCCAGTTGGCGCCGAGCGTGTCATAGCGCTTGCGCTTGTCGGGGTCCGAGAGGACCTCGTTGGCCTCATTTGCCTCCTTGAAGCGCCGCTCGGCCTCCTTGTCCCCGGGCTTGGCGTCGGGGTGGTGCTGCCGAGCGAGCTTGCGGAACGCCTTCTTGATGTCGGCCTGCGACGCGGTCCTCGACACGCCGAGGACCGCGTAGTAGTCCTTGTACTCGAGGCCCGGCGATCCGGACCCTCCACTCGCCATATACGGGTTCTCCCGGTCAGGAGCCCCTGACCACGACCGGCGGCTGGTCCGTCGGCGGGAAGTCGGTCCGTCGGACGCGGGACGCGGGCGATGGATCGATGGGCTCGTCGCCCTTGATGACCTTCGGAGGCGCGACCGGGAGGGCCTTCGGCTTGCGCCGAAGGGCGGCCTCCAGGACCTGCTCCATGTTGTCGACGAGGACGAGCTTCATCGACTTGCGGATCTCCTCGGGGATGTCGCGCAGGTCCTTCTCGTTCTTGCGGGGAAGGATCACGATCTTCGCGCCCGAGAGGTGGGCGGCGAGGATCTTGCTCTTCAGCCCGCCGATCGGGAGAACCCGACCCCGGAGGGTGATCTCACCGGTCATGGCCACGTCCTTGCGGACGGGGATGTTCGTCAGGGCGCTCACCATGGCTGTCGCCATCGTGATCCCCGCCGACGGCCCGTCCTTGGGGATGGCCCCGGCCGGCACGTGGATGTGCAGGGTGTTCTTCTCGAAGACCTCGCGATCGATGCCGAGGTCGCGGGCATTCGCCCGGGTCCACGAGAGACCGGCTCGCGCCGACTCGCGCATGACCTCGCCGAGTTGTCCGGTCAGGATGAAGTCCTCGCGGCCCTCCATCCGGGTGACCTCGATGGCGACGACGTCGCCGCCGACCTCGGTCACGACCAGGCCCGTGGCGGCTCCCGTCTGATCCTCGGACTCCAGCTCCCCGTACTCGAAGCGCTGGGGGCCCAGGAGCTCACCGAGCTTCTTGGGATCGATGATCGTCTTTCGCTTGCGGCCCTCGGCGACCTGCCGGGCGACCTTGCGCATGACGTTGGCGATCTCGCGCTCGAGGTTCCGGACGCCCGCTTCGTGGGTGTATGAGCGGACGAGCTCGGTCATGGCCTCGTTCGTGATCTCGATGTGCCTGGCCTTCAGGCCGTGGTTGGCCATCTGCTTGGGCACGAGGAACCGCTTGCCGATCTCGATCTTCTCCTGCTCGGTGTAGCCGGGCAGCTGGACGACCTCCATCCGGTCGCGCAGGGCGGCCGGGATCGGATCGAGCAGGTTGGCTGTGGCCACGAACAGGACCTTGGAGAGGTCGAACGGCACCTCGAGGTAGTTGTCCTGGAAGGTGTTGTTCTGCTCCGGGTCGAGGACCTCGAGCAGCGCGGAGCTTGGGTCGCCGCGGAAGTCCATGCCGACCTTGTCCACCTCGTCGAGCATGAACACCGGGTTGTTGGTCCCGGCCGTCTTGATGCTCTGGACGATGCGGCCCGGGAGCGCGCCGATGTAGGTGCGCCGGTGACCGCGGATCTCGGCCTCGTCGTGGATGCCGCCGAGGCTCATCCGGACGAACTTGCGGCCCATCGCACGCGCGATGCTCTTGCCGAGCGACGTCTTGCCGACGCCGGGCGGGCCGACGAAGGCGAGGATCGGGCTGCGGATCTCGTCCGCGAGGGTGCGCACCGCGAGGTATTCGAGGATCCGCTCCTTGACCTTCTCGAGGCCGTAGTGGTCCTCGTCGAGGATGCGGGCGGCTTCCTTGATGTCGAGCTGGTCGTCGGTCGAGACGTTCCAGGGCAGGCCCACGAGCCAGTCCACGTACGTCCGGATGACGCCGACCTCTGGCGACGCCGACGGGATCCGGCTCATCCGGTCGATCTCCTTGATCGCCCGGGCCTTGATCTCGTCCGGCATGCCGGCCGATTCGACCTTCTCGCGGAGCTCGTTGATCTCGGCCTGCTGCGGGTCGTCCTCGCCCAGCTCGCGCTGGATGGCCTTCAACTGCTCGCGCAGGATGTACTCACGCTGGGTCTTGTCCATCTCGGACTTGACCTCGGACTGGATCCGACCCTTCAGCTCGAGGATCTCGATCTGGCGCCCGAGGAACGTCGAGACGAGCTTGAGGCGCTCGACGATGTCGATGGTCTCGAGCAGCTCCTGGCGCTGCTCGGTGGACATGTCAGGGCTGTAGGCGACCATGTCGGCCAGGAGCCCGGGCTCGCTGATGTTGCGGGCCGCGACCGCGGCCTCCGGCGGCACCGGGGCGCCGTTGGCGACGTACTGCTCGATCTGGGCCTGCACGCTGCGCATGAGCGCCTGGACCTCGAGGCTGCCGGGGCTGTCGTCGGTCAGTTCCTCGATGGTCGCTCGCAGGTAGGGGCTGGTCTCGGTCAGGCCGAGGACGCGCACGCGCGCCTGGCCCTGGACGATCGCCCGGACCGTCCCGTCCTGGAGCTGCACGACCTGCGCGATCTTCGCGAGCGTGCCGACGCCATAGAGCTCGGAGGGATCGTCGATGTCCTCCTGCTCGGCCTGGCGCTGGGTGACGAGGACGATGGGTCCGCCGTCGGCGACCGCGGCGTTGAGCGCGTTGACGCTCTTCTCGCGGCCGACCTGGAGCGGGACGATCATCTCGGGGAAGATGACCGTCTCCCGGAGGGCGACGAGCGGGAGCTCGCGCGGTCCGGTGGTCGTGGGCTGCTCATCGACCGGGGTGGACGGTCGCTTGGCCATCAGGGTTCTCCTACGTAGCTGGGGTTGCGGACGGGTCTGGTTCAGTGGTCGGCGTCGGGTCGGGCGCCGTCTCGGCGCGGGTCCCCTCCGCGTAGAGGGCTTCGAGGATCCGGGCTCCGAGGCGCTCCTCGAGCTCGAACAGGATCCGGATGCCCGCGAGGTTCACGCCTCGCTCGCGGGT
Organism: uncultured Chloroflexia bacterium; assembly: GCA_963767165.1. GTDB lineage: Bacteria > Chloroflexota > Limnocylindria > Limnocylindrales > CSP1-4 > SPCO01. Next base: position 17,672 of record CAVYCV010000003.1, read on the forward strand.
CAGGTGGCGGATCCAGAGGATGCGCCGGATGTCGTTCTCGCTGTAGAGCCGGATATTGGTCGGCGTCCTGGCCGGACAGAGGAGCCCCTCGTCCTCGTAGATCCGCAGGGTTCGCGGATGCGCGCTGACGAGCGTGGCCGCTACGCTGATGACGTAGACAGGCTGCGTCGGGTCTCGTTCCGGTCGCGGGGATGCCATGCAGGAATCCTGAACCTTGACAATGGCGTTGTCAAGAGTGTTACGGGATTAAGGTATCGAAATCGTGGGCGCATGGGTGCACCATCCACCGATCCGGGTCGCAGATCGGGGCTGCAGGCCGGGCAGCCGGCGTCGGCGGCGCGGCGGTCGGGGGGCGACCCGGGCTAGGCTTCGATGCCGATCGGCTCCGTCTCGCCGATGAGCTGCCCGTGCAGGACTTCCTCGCAGTCGCGCTGGCCGATGGCGATGATCTTGTCGCCTTCGAGCATGACCGTCTCGGGCCGCAGGGGCGTCGCGACACCGTCGCGGATGACCGCGAACAGCGAGCAGCCTTCCGGGATGGCGAGGTCCTTGGGCGCCCGGCCGATCGCCGGCGAGCCCGATTGCAGGTGCGCCTCGATGATCTCGAGCTTGCCCTCGCCGAGGGCCGCAAGGTGGAGCAGCTCGTGGACCGGGATGTCCTGCTCGATCGAGCCGAGGATCATCCGGGTCGGGCTGATGAGCTCGTCGACGCCGAGGTGGCGGAAGAGTGCCTCGTTCTTGGGATTGTTGACGCGCGCGATGGTCCGCGGGACATCGAAGTGATGCTTGGCCATCTGGCAGATGACGAGGTTGTCCTCGTCGTCGCCGGTCACCGCGGCCACGACATCCGCCCGGTTGCAGCCGGCCTGGGCGAGGTACTTGCCCTCGCAGCCGTCGTGCGGGATCACGATCGAGCCGATCTCGTCCGCGATCCGGCCCGCGCGACCCGGCTCCTTCTCCATGAGCGCGACCTCGTGGCCGGACTCGATCAGTTCCTTGGCAAGGTAGTAGCCCACCTTGCCGCCACCGACGACGAGGACGAACACCGTTCAGGCCTCCAGGACTTGGGCCGCCGGCGGGGCCGGGGTCGCATCGGACCCCGCAGCCTCGGCCACGGCGCGTTCGTGGTCATGATCATGGCCGCCGCCCGGGTGCGTGCCCGAGGGCGGGAGCAGGCCGCCCAGGCCGGACGGCGGGAAGCCCAGGTACTCGTTCACGGCGTCGGCCATCAGGCCGGTCCGGCACAGCGTCGCGAGGCCGAGCTCGGCATACGCCTGGGCGCGCAGCGGGTCGTTGATCTTGGCGACGACGCGGCCGACCCCGAGAGCCTCGACCGCCAGCTGCGACGACATGACATTGCGGTTGTCGCCCTCGGTCAGGGCCAGGAACAGGTCCGACCCCTCGGTGCCGGCCCGGCGGAGGACGTCCTCGTCGGTGCCGTCGCCACGGATCGCCTTCCCGCCGAAGGTCGAGGGCAGGCGGTCGAAGGCGTCCGTCCGGATGTCCAGGATGGTCACCTCGTGCCCGCCGCGATCGTAGAGCTCGGCGAGCGAGGCACCAACGCGGCCGCAGCCGACGATGATGATCTTCACGATGCCTCCTCCATGGGTTCGCGCACGACCCAGACGGCACACGGCGCGTTCTGCAGGACGTAGGGGATCGTCCGGCCGATCGCGAACTCGCCGCCGAAGCGCGTCCGGAACGGGACCCCGAGCACGAGCAGGTCGGCGTCCCGCTCGACCGCCTCGTCCACGATCGCGGCCCCGACGTCGCGCGCCTGGAGCAGGACCGGCTCCAGTCGGACCTTCAATTCCTCGGCCACGGTCTCGGCGCTGTCAAGCACGCGCTGGACCTCCTCGGATCGACCGGCGATGTCGGCGTCGAGGGGCAGCGTCCAGTCGATCTCGACCACGTGGACGGCGATCAGCTCGCCCTTCGTGAGGCGCGCCTGGTCGGCGACGAGGCGGACGATCCGCGCGTCACTCGGGCCACCGTTGAGGGCGATGAGCGCGCGCCGGAACGCGGGTGTGTGCGTGTCTGACATGGACGGCGGTCACGATACCACCGCCGCGAGCGCCGGTCGTGGGGCCGCGCGAACACCCGGTGCGGGGGCGCGACGCGCCCGTCCGACCCCGCGGTGGACCCGGGCGCCCGGACGCTCAGGAGCCCGGCGGGGGGTCGACCCTTTCGTGGGTGTCCCGTTCGGGCTTCCTCGCAGCCTCGCTGCCGCCTGGGGAGGACTCGAAGAGCTCCGGGTCCTCGCGCCGATACGGGACGTCGACGATGACGGTTTGGGGTCGACCCAGCAGCGCCGCGCGCAGTCGCTTGGCCGACTGGTTGTACAGGATCCTCTCCCACCAGTGGCTCGCGACGTATTCGGGGATGATCACGAATGTCACCGGCTCGGGTTTGTCGGGTGGCCAGGCGGAGTCGAGGACGTCAAGGTAGGCGATCAACGGTCCGACCAGCGCCCGGAACGGCGATTCGACGACCACCAACGGCACGTCCGGCAGCTGTCTCTCCCAGCGCGCCCGGAAGGCTGCCGTCTCGTCGAGATCGTCGGAGACGTATACCGCACGAAGGTCGTCCGAGATCGAACGACCGACGTTCACGGCCTGGACGACCGCTCGGTTGATGCTCGGGACCGGGATGACGACTCGCTCTTCGCGATGCAACGGCGTGATGACGAAGTCGTCACGAACGGCGAGCTTGGCACGCGAGGTCTGGTACTGGGCGTGGATGAAGCGCATCACGATCACCAGGATCGGGATGACGATCGCGACCAGGAGAGACTCCGGAGCCTTCGCCACGGTCACGATGACGGCGACCACACCCGTGAGTGCGGCGCCGAACCCATTGATGCCGAGTCGCCAATGCCAGCCGGACGTCCGCTCGCGGAGCCAGTGGACCACCATGCCGCTCTGACTGATCGTGAACGAGACGAACACGCCGACGGAGTACAGCGGGATCAGCAGATGAGTGTCGCCGCCGAAGATGATCAGGAGTGAGATGGCGATGGCTGAGAGGATCACGATCCCGAGCGTGTACGCCAGCCGATCGCCCTTGAAGGCGAATTGCCTCGGCATGAATCCATCGCGGGCGAGGATGGCAGCGAGCCGCGGGAATGCGTTGTAGGAGGTGTTGGCAGCCAGGAACAGGATCAGGGCCGTGAAGGTCTGGAACAGGTAGAACGCGATCGAGCCATCTCCGAACACGACGGCCGCCACCTGGCTGATCACGGTCTTCTTCGTCGGTTCATCGATCGGGACCACGCCGAAGCTGTCCGCGACGAACGTGATCCCGATGAACAGGATCCCGAGCAGGATGGCGACTGCGGTCAGGGTGGTGGCGGCGTTCTTCGCCTCGGGTGGCTTGAAGGCGGGGACGCCGTTGGCGATCGCCTCGGTGCCTGTCAGGGCGACCGATCCCGATGCGAACGCGCGCAGGATCAACAGGATCCCGACCGCCTGGAGCGGATCGGGCGCTCCGGGCAGCGGGTCGGGCGGCGGGACACCCTGTCCGAGGACGACGATCCTGAAGACGCCGATCGCGATCATGAGGAGCGCGGAACCCACGAACAGGTACGTTGGGATGGCGAAGATGTTTCCCGATTCGCGGAGACCGCGCATGTTGCCGATCGAGATGAGGATGATCGCCGCGACGCCGATGGTCACGCGCTGATCGAAGAGCTCCGGCACGGCGGACGTGACCTGCTCGACCGCAGAGGCCGTCGAGACCGCGACGGTCATGATGTAGTCCACGAGCAGCGCCCCGGCCGCGATCAGCGCAGCCGACTGGCCGAGATTGGCCTTCGCCACCGCGTACGCGCCACCGCCCGACGGATAGGCGTAGCCGATCTGTCGATAGCTGACGGACACGACCGCCAGGAGCAGCGCGATCGCGGCCGCGACCGGCAGGCTCAGGATGAGTGCGCCGGCCCCAGCGAGCACGAGGACCCGCAGGATCTCCTCGGTCGCGTAGGCCGACGAGCTGATCGGGTCGGAGCTGAAGATCGCCAGAGCCTTCTTCTTGGGAAGCCGCTCCTCGCCTTCCTCGTAGTTCGAGAGCGGTCGCCCGAACAGGAGCGACCGGCCCCGTGCCATGACCCGTCCGACGCGCGTCCGCGGCTGCGAGGCGGCTTGCTTGGCGACGAGCTGGCCCGGCCCGAGGTACCGGAAGAAGGGGGCATGCGGCCGTTCGACGCGGACGCGCCGGTCCGCGGGCTTTCGACCGTGCAGAGGACGCCGGCCTCCGATCAACGCATCTCCATCATCGGGTCATCAGTGTGGGCGATCGGGCGGTAGCGATCAGTGGCCGCGGCGATAGGGGACGTCCGCGATGACCGTGTGTTCGCGCCCGACGAGTTCGGCCTTCAGCCGTTTCGCGGTCTGGTTATACAGCAAGCGGTCCCACCAATGGCGGGCGACGTATTCGGGCAGGACGACGATCGTGACCGGCGCTTCCTTGTCGGGTGGCCAGGACTGGTCGAGGATGTCCAGGTAGGCGATGAACGGCGAGATGACAGCCCGGAACGGCGACTCGACGATGACCAGGGGGATGTCGGGGAGCTGGCGCTCCCAGCGAGCGCGCAGGGCATCGGCGGCCTCGAGGTCGTCGGTGACGTAGACGCCGCGCACATCTCGTGTCAGCGCGCGACCGAAGTTGAGGGCCTGGACCACCGCGCGATTGATCCCGTTGACCGGGACGACCACGCGCTGCTCCCGGTGCGGACCGGGCAGGACACCCGTGTCGCGGACCTCCAGCTCCCGCTGCTGTCCCTCGTACTGGCGGTGGATGAACGACATCATCGCCACGAGGATCGGGATCAGGACGAGGACGAGCCAGGCGCCGTCGAAGAACTTGACCGAGGTGACGATGACCGCCACGGTCGCAGTCAGGGCAGCCCCGAACGCGTTGATGCCCAGGCGCCGCCGCCAGCCCGGGCTCCGCTCGCGCAGCCAGTGCCGGATCATGCCGGTCTGGCTGATCGTGAAATCGATGAACACGCCGACCGCGTACAGCGGGATGAGGGCGTGGGTCGACCCCTGGAAGTACACGACAAGCGCAGCCGCGACCGTGGCGAGCACGATGATCCCGTAGGAGTACGCGAGCCGATCGCCACGAAGCGCGAACTGGCGCGGCATGTGGCCATCCGCCGCGAGGATCGCGAGCAGGCGCGGGAACGCATTGAAGGACGTGTTCGCGGCCAGCACCAGCAGGACCGCCGTGAACGCCTGGAACAGGTAGAAGGGGATACCGTCCCCGAACACCTGCAGCGCGACCTGCGAGATGACGGTCTTCTTCTCGGGCACCTCGATCGGGGAGATCGCTAAGTTGACGGCCAGGAACGTGATCCCGATGAACAGGACGCCCAGCAGGCCGGCCATGACCGCGAGCGTCGTGGCCGCGTTCTTCGATTCGGGCGGCTGGAAGGCGGGCACGCCGGTGGCGATGGCCTCGGTGCCGGTCAGGGCGACTGCCCCGGCGGCGAAGGCACGCAACAGCAGGATCGCCGTGAGCGGCTGGACCGTCCCGCCGACCTGTTCGACGAGGGTCGGGCCGTACGTCGCGCCCTCGTGGAGGACGACGATCCTGAACACACCGACCGCGATCATCAGCAGGGCAGAGCCGAGGAACAGGTACGTCGGGATCGCGAAGATGTTGCCGGCCTCGCGCAGGCCGCGCAGGTTGCCGATCGTGATGAGCGCGATGCAGCCGACGCCGATCAGGACGCGTTCGTCGAACAGGATCGGGAAGGCGGAGGTGATCTGCTCGACCGCGGACGACGTCGACACGGCGACGGTCATCACGTAGTCGATGAGCAACGCGGACGCGGCGACCAGGCTGACCGTCCGCCCGATGTTCCGCCGCGAGACCGAGTACGAGCCGCCGCCGGTCGGGTAGGCGATGCAGATCTGGCGGTAGCTGACGGCGACTGCGATCAGCAGGACGGCGATCGCGATGCTGACCTCGAGGCCGAACGCGAGAGCCGCGGCACCGCCGAGGATGAGGACACGCAGGATCTCCTCGGTGGCGTAGGCGGACGAGCTGATGGCGTCCGAGCTGAAGATCGCGAGAGCCTTCTTCTTGGACAGCCGCTCGCCCAGCTCCTCCTCGCTCGCGAGGGGCCGGCCGAAGAAGAAGCCACGGACGGTCGCGAGCGCCTTGCCGACGGGCGTCGTCGGCGTGCTTGCCGCCTCCTTGGCGGTGAGCGTGCCCTTGCCCGTGTATCGGAAGTACGGCGCGTGGGGACGTTCGACGCGAACGCGCTTGTCACCCGGCTTGCGGCCCTGGAGCGAGCGCCGGCCGCCGATCAAAGGCGAACTCCGGGGCTAGACCCCATGCCGCAGACGCTCCGCGAGCCGGTCGGGCAGGCCGACGGCCCGCATGGCGGCCATCACCGCGTCGATGTCGTAGTCGACACGGTGCCATGCGATCGAGCGGGCATCCGGGTCGAGCACGAGGTAGCTGGCCCGGGGATCGCCGTCGCGGGGCTGGCCGACGCTGCCGGGATTGACGAGCGCGACGCGGTCCTCGAGATCGAACGACGAGCCGTCCGACGGCGCGATCATCTCCAGGCGACCGTCCGACGTCGCGAAGGCGATCGGCACGTGGGTGTGGCCGTGCAGGCCCAGGGTCGTGGTCATGACCGCGAGCCCGGCCCGGGCGATCGTCAGGGAGGTGACGTACTCCCAGATCGGGTCGCGCGGGCTGCCGTGGACGAGGGTGATGCCGCGTTCCACGAGACGCTCCGGCAGGGCCGTCAGCCAGTCGCGGGTCGCGTCCGTGATCCGCCGCCGCGTCCACTCCATCGCTGCGCGGGCCTCCGGGTTGAAGTAGTCGATCTCGCGACCGCCGGCCGCGGCGGCGTCGTGGTTGCCGCGGACGCCGACGGCGCCGATCGCCGCGAGGCGTTCGACGACCGCGTCCGGTTCCGGACCGTAGCCGACGACGTCGCCGAGGTGCCAGACCGCATCGACCGTGCCGAGGTGGCCAAGGACCGCGTCGAGCGCGACGATGTTGCTGTGGATGTCCGAGAGGACGGCGATCCGCATCGGCGGTCAGCCTAGCAGCGGCCCGCTCACCACGGCCGCCGCTTGCGCGCCGCGGGATCGCGGGGATAGCCCGGCGGCAGGCGTCCTCGACGGGTGACGACGACCAGGCGATGGTCCTCGAGGCCGGCCACGCCGGCGTCCACCGACGTCATCGCGCCACCGCCGAAGAACTCGATCGCGCGCTGGGCGGCGGCGACCTCCTCGACCATGTGGCCTCGCTTCCATGCCACGAGGACGCCGCCGGGCGCGAGCAGCGGGAAGCCGAGCTCGACGAGGTCCGCCAGGCTCGCGACGGCGCGGGCTGTGACCGCGGGCCAGCGGCCGCGATGGGCCGGGTCGGCGGCCAGGGTCTCCGCGCGCGTCGCGGCGACCGCCACGCGATCCGCGACGCCGACTGCCTCGACGACCGTCTCGAGGAAGCGCGCCTTCTTGCCGATCGGCTCCACCAGGAGCAGGCGGTCCGCGGGCAGGGCCAGGGCGATCGGCAGGCCCGGGTAGCCGCCGCCGGAACCGAGATCGAGGACACGCCTGACGCCGCGGTCGCGCAGCACCGCCACGCCCGTCAGGCTGTCGACGACGTGGGCCCGGGCCACCTCCGCCGGGTCGCGGATCCCTGTCAGGTTGATGGCGACCGTCCAGGCGAGCAGCAGGCGGACGTGACCGTCGATGGCCGCGCGCGCAGCAGCGGGCAGCTCCAGGCCGAGCTGGCCGAGCCCCGCGTCGAGGACGCGGCCGTACTCGGGCGGAAGCTCGGGAAGGCCTTCGACGCGCGTCGGGAGCGGCTCACGCGCGGGGTCCAGGGCACGCCTCCTGATCGTTCACGTGCCGTGTCCTCGCGCGGCGCCACTCCCGGCGTCGGCATCGTTTCGCACCGCGGGCGTGAGGACCGGTCTTCCGCCGTCCGTCCGGTTCATGGTCGGGTCTCCCCTGACCCCTCGCGGACCGCGTTACCCTGCCTGCCCCAGTGCGGATGCCCGACGTTACGGAGCCGGCGGCCTCGCGTCAACGCGGTTATCCACGAACTGCCCGCCGAGCCGACGGTTCGTGGAAAACTGCCCGTCTTGACCATCGTGCTAAGCCGATTTCGGTGGCTCTCCGCCAACGATCCTGACCGCTGGAGCCCATCTGTTGCGGCCACCGGTGCCCGTGGTGGCTCTCCGCCAGCGACACGACCGGACGGAAGGCTGTTCACCCACTACGTGTCGCGATCGTTGGCGCTCCGCCACCGCGGCCGAGGGCGCGCCACCCATCTTGGGGGTCAGCCCGAGCGGGCGCCGCCGCGGACCGGCCGACCCAGGGTGCGTCGCACGACATCGATGACCTCGTCGACGTACTTGTCGGCCTCGCCCGCCTCCGCGGCCGTCCGGACGCAGCCCTGCACATGGTCCTCGAGCACGAGGATGGAGAGCGCATCGACGGCCGCGCGCAGGGCGGCGGTCTGCTGGAGGATGTCGACGCAGTACTCCTCGCGCTCGATCATCCGCGCGATGCCGCGGACCTGGCCCTCCATCCGCGACAGGCGCCGGACGAGCTGGGTCTTGTCCTTCGAGTAGCTGTGGCGGAAGTGGCTCGGATCCGGCGCAGGGGCCGGCCGTGCGCCGGGGCTGGGACTCATCGGGCAATGGACCTCATCGGGGCCGCGGTCGGATGGTCGGCGGCCGATCGCCTCGATCGTACCATACCCCCGGGGGGTATCCGCCACGGCGAACCCTCCCCGCGCCGCCTCCGGCGGCGCTTCGGCTAGACTGTGGGCCGATGGTTCCCAGTGATCGCCTCCGCCTGGCTCTCGACGGCGTGGCCCCCACCGCCTGCGGCGCGAGCGTCCCGGCCGAGCGGATCCGGATCGTCGCCAGGTGACGCCGACCTTCGCTCACGCCAGCGAAGCTGAGATGGCCCGCATCCTCGATTTCTATGCCGTGCGCTGGGAGTACGAGCCGCACACGTTCCCGATCCTGTGGAACCTCGAGGGCGCGGTCGTGGAGAGCTTCTCGCCGGACTTCTACCTGCCCGACCTCGAGTGCTACCTCGAGATGACCACGCTGCGCCAGAAGCTCGTGCGCAAGAAGAACCGCAAGCTTCGGCGCTTGCGCGAGCTCTACCCGGACCTCAACGTCAAGCTCTTCTACGCGCGCGACTTCCGGGCCCTCATGCTCAAGTACGGTCGGCTCGCGCTCGTCGATGCCCTGTCGGGCAGTTCCGGCCAGGTCGCCGCGCCGGGTGTCGATGTCGAGGCCGCCCCGGTGCCGCCGCTGCCGGGTCTCGAGCCGGCGACGACACGAGCCGCACCGGTCCGGCGGGCCCGGCGCCATGTCGCTGACGGACCGGCGGTCGCCCGATGATCCACGCGGTGGACCTCCACGGCGACATCGGCGAGATCCTCCTGACCGAGGACCAGATCCAGGCCAAGGTCCGCGAGCTCGGCGCCCGGATCACGGCCGACTACGCCGGCCGCCAGCTGACCCTCGTCTCGGTGCTCAAGGGGTCACTGCCGTTCATGGCCGACCTGATGCGCGCCATCGACCTGCCGGTCCGCATCGACCTGATGGAGGTCAGCTCCTACGGCGGCACCTCGACCGAGTCATCGGGCCTCGTGCGCATCCTCAAGGACCTCTCCGCGAGCATCGCCGACGAGGACGTCCTCATCGTCGAGGACATCATCGACACAGGCCTGACGCTGAACTACCTGATCCGCTACCTCCGCGGCAAGAACCCGGCGAGCCTGCACATCTGCACCCTCCTCGACAAGCCGGCGCGCCGCCTCGTCGAGATCCCGGTCGACTACCGCGGCTTCGAGATCCCCGACCGGTTCGTCGTCGGCTACGGGCTGGACTACGGCGAGCTGTACCGGAACCTGCGCATCGTCGGCGTCCTTCGGCCGGAGGTCTATTCGGAGGTCCCCGCCGAGTGACGATGCATCGCCGTCCGCTCGGACGTGGTCGGTCGCTGGCCGCCGTCGGCGGCGTCCTGCTCGTCGTCGGATGTGCCCTGCCGTGGTGGAAGGTGGGCGGCGGCGAGACCGGCATCACGCCACTCCAGGGCAACGGGTTCGAAGGCAGCGGGATCATCGTCTTCCTGGTCGGCATCGCGACGCTCGCACTCCTGGCCCTGCCGTATGCGACGGGCGACCGGCCCCTGGCCATCGACCGCTGGCTGTCCTACCTGCTGCTGGCCGTCATCGGCTGGATCGGGTTCGGGATCCGGGTTGTCGCGCTGTTCCTTGACGGCGCCTTCCAGTTCACGGAGCCTGCCCAGGTCTTCACGAACGGCCCGGGCCTCTGGCTCGCGGCGATCGGCTTGGGGATCCTGTCGCGGGCGACCTACGACATGGCCCGCGAACCGGCGTATCGCTGAAGCCATGGTGGCCGACGAGCGGCTGCGCGGGGTCTGGAACATCGTGCCCACGCCGTTCGCACCCGACGGCGCGCTCGATGTCGGGAGCCTGCTCGGCCTGACCGCGTTCGTGCGCGGCTGCGGCGTCGACGGCATGACGATCCTCGGGGTGCTCGGCGAGGCCGCGAAGCTCACCGATGACGAGCGGCGACGGGTCACCGCAGGCGTGATGGACGCGGCCGGAGACCTGCCGGTCTGCGTCGGCGTCACCCATCCCGGGACCGACGGCGCGGTGGCCTTCGCCCGCGAGGCGCAGGCGATGGGCGCCTACGCCGTGATGCTCGCACCGCCGGCCCTCGCGAAGCCGAACGACGCGGCGGTCCTCGCCCACTACCTCGCGGTCGCCGACACCGTCGAGCTGCCGATCGTCGTCCAGGACCATCCCGCGAGCAGCGGCGTCCACATGAGCGTCGACCTGCTGGTGGAGATCGCCCGGCAGGCGCCCGCCTGTCGCGTCATCAAGCTCGAGGAGGAGCCGAGCCCGCCCAAGATCGACCGGCTGCTCGCGGCCGACCCGGACCTGCGGATCCTCGGCGGGCTCGGGGCGAGCATGCTGCTCGAGGAGCTTCGTCGCGGGCGCCGCCGGCACGATGACCGGGTTCGGGTTCCCGGAGGTCCTCGTCGACATCGTCGGGCGGTATCAGGCCGCAGACGAGGCGGGCGCGCGCGAGGTCTTCCACCGGGTCCTGCCGCTCATCCGGTTCGAGAACCAGCCGGGCCTGAACCTCGCGATCCGCAAGCACCTGTACCGCCGGCGCGGGGCGATCGCCTCGGAACGCGTCCGGGCGCCCGGACCGACGCTCGACCCCGGCACGATCGCCGACCTTGACGCGATCCTCGCCGCCGTCGGGCTCCTCGACGGCCTGGCGGTCGCCGCGTCCTCCTAGGGCAGGGCCCGGATCATCCCGCCGTCGACCGGCACGATCGCCCCGGTGACATACGACGCAGCCGGCGACAGGAGGAACGCCCCCAGCCGGCCGAGCTCGAGCGGATCGCCGTAGCGCCCGAGCGGGATGCGCTCGATCGTCCGGCGCCGGATCTCCTCGACCGGGACGCCCGCGGCGGTCGCCCGGCCCGCGTCGAGCTGGGCGATCCGGTCGGTCCCGAACCGGCCTGGCGCCAGGCCGTTGATGCGGACCGGCGCGATCTCCTCCACCATCGACTTGATGAGGCCGGCCAGTCCGGGGCGGATGAGGTTCGAGGTCGTCAGTCCGGGGATCGGCTCGCGGGTCGAGCTCGAGAGGATGACGAGGATGGCAGGGTCGCGGCCCTCGCGCAGGTGGGGGAGCGCCGCGCGCAGCAGGCGGACGGCGCTCCACAGCGTGCCGTCGATCGCGGCCCGCCAGGCGGCCTCGTCGAGATCCTCGAAGCGACCCGCGGGCGGCCCGCCCGAGTTGACGACGAGGAGGTCGAGCCCGCCGAGGCCGGCGACGGCCGTGTCGACCGCGGCCGCGGGTCCGTCCGGAGTCGAGAGGTCGGCCGGGACCGCGAGGGCATCGAGACGCGCCACGCCCGCGTCGAGGCGTGGACCGGGTCGGGCGATGAGCCCGATCCGGGCTCCCTCGGCGGCGAGGACCTCGGCGATCGCCCCGCCAAGGCCGCCGCTGCCGCCGCCGATCAGGGCGCGAGCGCCGGCCAGTCCGAGATCCATGCCGACATCGTACGGGCCGCGCGTCGGCGGCGGCGGGTCATCCCGGCAGACTGGTTCCGCGTGGCCGCAGCTCGAGGCGATCCGAACCGGCCTGGATGAGGGCGGGGTCGTGCGTCGTCGCGATGATCGTCACCGACTCCCCGTCGAACCCCTGCAGCAGGTGCGCGACCGCCCGGGCGCCGGCTCGGTCGAGAGCCGCCGTCGGTTCATCGAGGATCAGCAGCTCGGGTCCTGCGACGATCGCCCGCGCCAGCGCGACCCGCAGTCGTTCGCCTGCGGACATGCCTTCAGGATCGCGCGTCGCCCGATCGGCGATGCCCGCGCGATCGAGGGCGGCCATGGAACGATCATGCGCATCCGGCCCATCGAGTCCGCGGATGGCGAGGCCGAGCTCCACGTTCTCGAGCGCAGACAGGAATGGGACGAGGTCGCGGACCTGGTCGACGATCCCGATCCGGCCTGCCCGCAAACCCGCAAGCGCGTCACGGTCGAGTGCGGCCAGGTCCTGGCCCAGCGTGACGACGCGTCCCGCCGTGGGGCGGTCGAGACCGGTCACGAGCCGCAGGAGCGTCGTCTTGCCGCTCCCGGACGGGCCGGTCACGACGTGGAAGCCACCTCGTCGGAACGTCGCACTCGTGGGCGGCAAGCCCAGGGCCACGGGTCCGGCCTCGCCGTAATGGCGCGCCGCGCCATCGAGGACGGCGGCGTCGCCCGCTGCGGCGGGCCGCTCGGCTGACGTCAGGCCGGGTTCCCGCACCGGGAGCGGCGGCGCCAGCCAGCCCTTTGCATCCACGGCGCGCTCGATCTCGATTCCGGGTGGGCCAGGGCGCACGGCGACGACCCGCCCATCGGCGAGATAGACGACCCGATCGGCGATCCGCTCGACGAGCTCATCATGTGTGACGACGATGCAGGTGACCCCCTCCGCGCGGACGGCATCGCGCATGATCTCGAGAACGGTCTCTGCGGTGGCTCCGTCGAGCTCGCCGGTGGGTTCGTCCGCGAGCAGGACGGATGGCCGGGTCGCCAGTGCCACGGCGATCGCGATTCGCTGCTGCTCGCCGCCGGAGAGCTGGGATGGGTAGGCGTCACCTCGAGCGGCGAGGCCGACGCGCTCCAGCAGCCCGTCGACCCGCGATCGACGTTCCGCGACCGGGACCCCCCGCAGGGCTAGGGGGAGCGCGATGGATTCAGCCGCTCGGAGGTACGGCGAGAGGGCCCGGCGATACCGTTGGTCGATCAGGCCGATGCGGTCTCGTCGATGCCGGTCGAGGTCCGTCGGCGACGCACCGGCCAAGTCTTCGCCCATGACCGCGATCGAACCCGACGAAGGCCGGTCCAGCCCGGCGAGCAGGCGGAGCAGCGTCGACTTCCCCGAGCCGGACGGCCCGACGATCGCGACGATCTCACCGACATCCGCATGGAGATCGAGGCCGCTCAGCGCGGCCACCGGTCCACCCCGTGTGTCGTGGATCCTGATGACCCCCGTGGCGCTGATCGCCTCAGCCATCGTCGCTGCTCGATCCGGACCACCGGGCGGTCGTGGCCGGGATCGCCGTCGCGGCGCCGGAACGACCTTCGCCGAGGGTCGCCGCCGCGTAGGTCCGATGCGCCAGCCACGCGACGAAGGCCAGCACGGTCCCGACGACGCCACCGACGACGAGCAGGATCGGCGCGATCGGGATGACGATCGCGAGTGGCGGGATCGGGAGCGTTCCCTCCGCGCTGAGGGCGAGAGTGGCGGTGGCGACCACGGTGAGAAGGACGCCGACGACGAGCCCGACGATCGCTCCTCCGATCGCGAGCCATGCCGTCCGGAGCAGGGCATGCAAGCGGAGCGTCGAGGGACCCACCCCCTGAGCCTCGAGGTCGGCGAGGTTGCCGCGCTCATCCCGGAGATCGGTCACGGCCCCCAGGACCAGGCCACCGACGGACAGGACCAGGCCCGCGATCGCAGCGACGACGAGTGCCCAGACGATCGCTTGGCTGAGCGGGTCGCCGGCACGGTCGGTGACGAGGACCGCGCGTTCGGTCACGGCAGGGAACCGGAACGGCTCCCCGGTCAGGCGGTGGCGGACCTCTGCGAGGCGCTCGGGCGTCGGGGCGGTCAGCCACATCTCCGACGGTCGGCCGGCGCCGGGGACGGCGACGCCGAGCGCGACGAGATACGGATCGAGCGGCACCACGACGAAGCTCGGTTCAGCTGCCACGAGCGTCGGAAAGCGGTTCGCGGTCCCGACCACACGCACCGGGATGGAGCCGCTGTTGCCGACGCGCAATGGGAGGATCCCATCGGCATCGGCTAACGCGGCGAGGTCGGGGCTCGCGATCGCCGGCAGGGTCACGGCGTCGGTCGCCTGTGGCGCCCGGATGATGACCGTCGAGACCGTGAAGACCTCCAGGTCGATCGGGGTCGCGTCCGTCAGCCCATCGAGCCCCTCGAACGCGACACTCGCCCGTACGAGATCGCCCTGATGACCAGAGCCGACGATGATCCGTTCGTTGCTGAACACGAGGGCGATGAGCGTCCCGCCGATCGTCCCGACGGGCAGCGGCGCGCGGGCCTCCGTGGCGCCCCCCCGGATGATGCCGAGCGGCACGCGTGCGGCATCCCCGTCCTCGGTGGCGACGATGGCATCGAGCTTGAGCGCGCCGCCCGTGTACCTGAAGCGCACCGTGAGCTCGGGGTCTCCGGCGTCCAAACGATGGCCGACCAGATGCCAACCGCCGGCTGGTGGCGTGACGTCGAGCCTCGCCGCGATCTCGGCCGCCGAGAGAGCCGAGAAGTCCGACCGCCAGCCGGGGAGCGTCGGGATCGACGCGGGGTCGAGTCCGATGACGTCTATCCGCCCGACCGGCGGGATCTCCGTCGCCTCCCGATAGACGGGCACCGCCGTGATGTCGTCGCCGAGCAGAGCGTAGCGGGTGGTCGGGACGACCGATCGGCCGATCGACAGTCCCGTCCCGAGCTCGACGACTCTCAGGTCGAGACCGGACCGATAGGCCGCCTGGTCGTCGATCCCCTGGCGGAGGCTGGCTGACCAGCCGATGGCGAAGACGATCGTGCCCAGGCTGAACGCGAGCAGCGTCAGCGTCGCGGCCGGGCGGAGCGGGTCGCGCGACACCGACAGGAGCGACAGTCGGACGGCGAGCGGCGCTCGCCGCATGCGACGAGCGAGGGTTCGCATCAGCGGCGGCAGGATCGACAGGGACCCGACCGCGACGAGGAATGCGACGATGGGCGGCAGAAGGACGACGACCGGGTTTGCGAGGGATCGATCCAATGCGGCGGGCTCGAGGGCGCCCGTCGTGGCGAGTTGCCACCCCAGGATCACGAGGGCGGTGATGCCGATGACGGCGGCCAGGCGGACCGTTCCGCCATGGGGGACCACCGGCGTTGTGCCGAGGACGATGGCTCCGATCGCAGCCAGCACGACGGCGCACCCGGCGAGCACGGGCCCAGGGTCGAACAGGGCGCCAGCGAGCACCGGGCCCACCGTCGCCCCTGCCCAGCTCGCCAGGGCTGCGACCGCGACCGCTCCGGCGGCCCACCCGATCGCACCACCGAGCGTGGCCGGCACCAGTGCGTCCAGGAGGACGAACCAGGCACGGTCCCGCCGACGCGCGCCGACAGCTCGTAGTCGAGCGACTTCAGCGATCACGTCCTCACGCGCGACGAGTGCCGCGAAGACGGCGAAGGCCAGTAGGATCGCGACCGCCAGGGATCCGATCAGGAGCAGGCGGCCTCGGACCGCATCGACCCTGCCCAGGGCGTCGCTGACGATGCCGAGTGGACTGGTCAGGGTGAAGGCATTGTCATCCGCGACAAGGCGCCGGTTGGTGGTCACGACGGTCGAGGTGAAACCCTCGAGGGTCCATGGTCGGATCGAATCCGGCCGGAGGGCCGCCGTCCAGACGTAGGTGCGACCGCTGCGCTCGAACGGCGCACTCCGGGCCAGCGCGTCCACGCCAGTCACGAGGACGACGGCCGGACTGAGACGACCGGTCTGGTACTGGCCCCCACCGATCTGGTCGCCCGTTGCCCCTCGTTGATCCAGGTCGCCGAACGGTACGGCCTTGTCGATGAGCCCTCGCCCGACGATCTCGTACGCCACGCCAGGAGCGGGCCGGGCGGTGTCGAGGGCGATGTCGAGGGGTGCTTCGGAAAGAAGGATGGCCTCGCACTGGACACCGTCCTTGCATGGGGCCGGCAGGCGACCCTCGATGAGCGTCGTCCACGGTGCCGGGTCGTCGACCGCGATGACCAGCTCGACGATGGGTGCGTCAGTGTCGCCGAGCTCCGACATCAGCACTCCACGGATCGCGGGCGGCGCGTAGGCCTCGAGCGGGGTCAGGGCGTTCGCGGCCTTGGCCGAGACCGCGTCCCAGTCGGCGGCGGAGCTCGAGAACCGGGAGACCCGGATGATGGGACGGTCGGCCGCGGTCGCACCGAGCGTCCTGGCGAGCGTCGCATCGGTGGCGACCAGGCCGATCCCCGAAAGGATGGCGACGAGCGCGACGGCTGCTGCCACCGAGCCGACCGTGAGCGCCGCGGTCGGAGCGCGATGACGCAGTCGGGAGCGGACGAGTCGGGCGACCGGGCCGGCCATGTCGGCGCAGTGTAACCTCTGTCAGATGTCGATGGTCGTCACGTTCAGGTTCGGTGCGGAGGCGGCGCTGGGCCTCGCGAACACGATCCACGGGCCAGGCGGGCATCGAGGCATCCGCGCTCGTGCAGACGATCCGCCGCACGATCATCTCATCGATGCGGCCGATGCCCGGGCGTTCCTCGCGGACCACGAGATCGTCGTGCCGGCCGCTGTCCCCGCGCCCGCTCAACTTGCCCGACTACGGCGCATCCGGGCGGCGATCCGGACGCTCGCGGACCCTGGCGACTTCGACCTCCCGGCGTGGGACGCCTGGATCGACGGCCTGATCGGCGGCGCGAGCTATCGATACTCGGCGATCGGCAGGCTGCGCTCGGCCCGGGCGGGCTGGGACGCGGTCGCCGATGACCTGGTGCCGGCAGCCCGAGTCCTCGCCCAGGACCGGGCCAGATTGCGCACCTGCAACAATCCGGCGTGCCGGTTCCTCTTCATCGACCGGTCACGCAACCACTCGCGGGTCTGGTGCGAGATGGCCGTGTGCGGCAATCGCATGAAGGTCGGTCGCCACCGCGGGCGGCCGGGGTCTCACCCGCCGAGGTAGGCCCTCTGCACCTCTGGGTTCACGATCAGCTTGTCGGAGGCGTCGTGGAGCACGATCTCGCCGGTCTGGAGGATGTAGCCGCGCGAGGCCAACCCGAGTGCCATGAGGGCGTTCTGTTCGACCAATAGCACCGTGGTCCCGGTCCGGTTGATGTCCCGGACGATGTCGAAGATCTGCTCGACGAGGATCGGCGCCAAACCCATCGACGGCTCATCGAGAAGGAGCAGCTTGGGCCGGGCCATGAGGGCTCGCCCGATGGCGAGCATCTGTTGCTCGCCACCCGAAAGGGTGCCGCCGTTCTGTCCCAGGCGCTCCTTCAGACGCGGAAAGAGGGTGTAGACGCGCTCGAAGTCGGCGTCCATCTCCGCTCCGGCGGTGCGCTGGAACCCCCCCATCTCGAGGTTCTCTCGCACCGTCATCTTGGGGAAGATGCGACGGCCTTCGGGAGCCTGCGAGATCCCGCGCGACACGATCTCGTGCGAGGGCACTTGATCGACGCGCTGGTCATCGAACCAGACTTCCCCGGCCCGTGGTCTCAGAAGCCCACTGATCGTCTTGAGGGTGGTCGACTTGCCCGCCCCATTCGCGCCGATGAGCGTCACGATCTCGCCGGATTCGACCGACAGGGTCAGACCCTTGAGGGCGTGGATGTTGCCGTAGTAGGTGTGGACGTTCCGTAGCTCGAGAAGGGCCATCGGATCAGCCGGCCCCGGCCGCCCCGCGGCCAAGGTACGCCTCGATGACCTTCGTGTCCGCGCGCACCTCGGCCGGGGATCCCTCGGCGATCTTTTCGCCGTGATCGAGGACGGTCACGCGATCGCTGATGCCCATGACCACCTTCATGTCGTGCTCGATCAGGAGGACGGTGAGCCCGAGCCGATCGCGAAGTTCTCGAACGAAGTCCGTGAGCCGGCGCGTCTCCTCGGGGTTCATCCCCGCTGTGGGCTCGTCCAGGAGGAGGAGCTTGGGTTCCGTGGCCAGCGCGCGCGCGATCTCGAGACGCCGCTGATCGCCGTACGGGAGGTTGCGCGACAACGTGTCGGCTCGGGCAGCCAGGCCGACGAGCTCCAGGAGCTCGATCGCCCGCGCGTGCGCGTCGGCCTCTTCACGTCGGATCGAGGGCGGCTGAAGGATGGCGCCGAACCAGCGGCCCTTCAACCGATGATGCAGACCGACCAGCACGTTCTCCTCCGTCGTCATGTTCCCGAACAGCCGGAGGTTCTGGAACGTTCGTGCGACCCCGAGTCGGACCACTTCATGCGGCTTGCGTCCCGTCAGCTCCTGCCCGTCGAACTTGATCGTGCCCTCAGTCGGGACGTAGAGACCGGTGATCATGTTGAAGAACGTGGTCTTTCCGGCTCCGTTCGGACCGATGAGCGAGACGATCCCACCTCGCGGGATGCTGAAATCCACGTTGCTGACGGCGACCAGGCCGCCGAATCGCTTCGTGCAGTCCCTCGCGACGAGGAGGTCATCGCCGCCGCTCGGCAGGACCTCGCCCGTCATCGCGGATCTCCGGGGTCCTCGATGGCCCGTGCCACTTCGCTTTCCTCGAAGACGGCCAGATCGTCGCTGCTTCCGCCGGTCCCCTCGGCGGCGATGCCCACGCCATGCATCTCTGCCTTGACCGTCTCGACCGGGAAGAGACCCTCGGGCCGCTTGACCATCATGATCGCCAGGACGACGCCGAAGATGAGGAAGTTGTAGTTGACGAGATTGAACTGCTCGAGCAGTCCGATGCCTGTCGCATCCCCGATGGCCTGGATGGGCGGGTTGAGGAAGTCTCCCAGCCAGCGGAGCAGCGTCAGGTTGACATACGTGACCGCGACCGCCCCGATGATGACGCCTCGCAGCGAACCGATCCCGCCGATGATGATCATCACGACCACGAGGATGGACACGCTGAAGTTGAACGATTCGGCAAAGATGGCGGTGTTGTAGGCACCGGTGAACGCGCCGGCAAACCCGGAGAAGCTCGCACCAAGCGAGAACGCCAGGAGCTTCGTGGTGACGGTGTCGATGCCCATCGCCGCCGCCGCCGTCTCGTCCTCCCGGATCGCCATCCAGGCCCGCCCCAGCTTGGAGTCTCGAAGGCGTCGACAGACGAAGAAGGTCAGCGTGAGGAGCAGGACGACGAGGTACAGGGAAGCGATCGGGTTCTGGTTCGAGAAGACGATCGCGGCACCCCACGGTCCTGGGATCGGGATCGTGGGCGGATCGATCGGGTTGATGCCGACGTTCCCTCCGGTGAGGTTGGCGCCCGGCCCGACGAGGTACGCGCCACCCAGGAACTCCGGCAGTTTGAGGGTAAAGTCACCGAGGTTGCGGAACACGATCCGGACGATCTCGCCGAACCCTAGGGTGACGATCGCGAGGTAGTCACCACGCAGTCGCAGCGTGGGCGCGCCCAGCATGACTCCGGCGACGGCGGCGGCCCCGACCGCGATCCACACGACGGCCCACCAGACGATGTGGATGCCGAAATGCGGTGAAGCCAGGAAGGCGGTCGTGTACGCCCCGATCGCGTAGAACGCGACGTAGCCGAGGTCGAGGAGGCCCGCGAAACCCATCACGATGTTGAGGCCCAGGGCCAGGATGCCGAACGTGCAGGCCACGATCAAGACCGCGGTGTCCGGCCACGGCAGGAAGCCGAGGTTCTGTTGCAGGGTCCGGAAGATCAGGGGATAGATGATGACGATGGCCACCAGGATCCCGAGCCCCACGGTTCGCCGTCGGCTCGCGCTCATTCGACCCAGCGGGCCGGGCAGTGACGGCCGGCGGGACCTGATGCTGGCGGACATCAGGCACGCTCCGATTGCTTCTCGGCCAGGATCCCGGTCGGCCGGAAGATCAGGACGAGGATAAGCAAGCCGAACACGATCACGCTGGTCCACTTGGCCTCGAGGAACCGGTCGGACATGGCGCCGATCACGCCGATCACGATCCCCCCGAGCGCGGCGCCGGTCAGGTTGCCGATCCCACCGATCACGGCCGCCGTGAACGAGAGCAGACCGAACTGGAACCCGAACAGGAAGTTGGTCTGTCCGTAGTACAACGCCACGACCATGCCCGCTGCGCCGGCGAGGGCACCCGCGATCAGGAAGGTCAAGGAGATCGTCCGGTTGACGTCGATGCCCATCAGCCCGGACGCCTCCCGATCTTGGGCGGTCGCCCGCATCGCCTTGCCCTGGCGGGTATTGGCGATGAACCAGCGCAGGCCCAGCAGGAGCGGGATCGTGATCGCTGCCACAAGGACTTCGTCCACGCCGAACCAGCTGGCGCCGCTGGGGAAGGTCACGAGGTCGGTCCGTGGGAGCACGGGCTGGACGGCCTTCTGCGAGGGTCCGAGCAGGATGAGGCCAACGTTTTGCAGCACGAAGGACATCCCGATCGCGCTGATGAGCGGAGCCAGGCGTGGGGCGTTCCTGAGGGGTCGATAGGCCAGCCGCTCGATCGACGCGTTGATCCCGGCGGTGATGGCCATGATGAACGGCAGCGCGAAGAGGGTCAGTGCGAGGGCGACCGTACTCGAGCTGGGGATCCCGAGGGTCCCGACGATGAACTCGGTCGCGAAGTAGGTGAACGCACTGCCCAGCATGAACACGTCGGCGTGGGCGAAGTTGATGAGCTCGAGGATGCCATAGACCAGCGTGTAGCCGATCGCGATCAGCGCGATGATCAACCCGTTCGTAAGCCCGATGGTCAGGGCCTTGACGAGTTCTTCCAACGCCCTCTCCTCAGCGTCACCAGTCCGTGATCGATGATGGCAGACGACCGACCGTCCGGGAACCCCCAGACGGTCGGTCGCAGGATACGAAGGGCCAGAGGCCCGATCGGTCGACTACTCGACTTGTCGACTACTCCTTGATGACGGAGTCGAAGACGAAGGCGCCGCCCGTGACGATGTTGCCCGACATCTCGGTCAGGCTCGTATCGCCTTCGGCGTTGAAGCTCCAGGTGCCGAGCACCCCCTTGTAGTCCTTGGTCGCGAAGACCTCCTTCAGGACCGCGGCCCGAAGCCCGGCCATGTCGGAAGGATTCGTGGCAGCCGCACGGTCGATCGCGGCCAACAGGACCTTGGCGGCCTCGTACCCGTATGCCGTGTACGCCTCAGGCGGCGCATCCGGGTACTTTTCCTTGTACTTGGCGATGAAGGTGGCGCCGTCGCCGGTCAGCTGATCCGGGGGAACGCCACCGAAGGTGATGTAGGCCCCTTCGGCAGCCGCACCCGCGGCCTGAAGGAATTCCGATTCGAACACGCCGTCCGGAGCCATGAGCTTCACGTCCGGCATGGCGTCGCGGAGGTCGCGGAACAGCTGGCCCGCATTGTTCTGCGTGATGCCACCGTAGTAGACGAGGTCGGGACCGGCAGCCTTGACCTTCTCGGCCAGGGCCTTGTAGTCGGTCGCCTTGCCGTCGATGCCATCGCGGCCGAGGATCTCGACGCTGAAGTTCGGCGCCTCGGCGACGAAGACGTCGGCGATGCCCTTGCCGTACAGCTCGGTGTCATCGAGGACGTATGCCTTCTTCACGCCCAGCTGGGACGCCCAGAGGGCACCGGCGCGACCCTGGAGGTCATCCGCCGGAACGGTGCGCGTGTAGTTCACGGTGCAGCCGTTCGGGTGGTACTTCTCGGGCTCGCCCGCCTCGCCCTTGCCCGCCTTGGACAGGCCGGGATACGTGTTCGCGGGGCTGATCATGACGATGCCGGCCTGGCAGAGGATCGGGATCGACAGCTTCGCAGCTCCCGAGTTGAACGTACCGAGATAGCCGACGACGGCGTCGTTGGCGACGGCGTCATTCGCCGTCTTGATCTCGGTCGCCTCGTCCCACTTGCCGGTCGCTGCGGTCGAGTCGTCCTTGTCCTGATACTTGATGGTGTAACCGCCGACCTTGCCGCCGGCCTCCTCGATCGCGAGGCTGATCGCGTTCACGACCGTGTCGGTCTGCGCCTTGTTGGACCCCTGACGTGGAAGCGACGACCAGATCTCGATCGTGCCCTTGTCTCCACCACCTGTGCCGCTGCTGCACGCCGTGGCCACGAGGACCACGGTCGCACCAAGCAGGCCAAGATTCCGTAGTTTCATCCAGAACTCCTCCAAATCACCGGTCGAATCCACATCGCTGGCGCCCGAGGACGGACCAGGACTGACCTCTCGTCGCCCTTACCGCGTCGTCGCGACCCTGAGGTGGTCGAGCGTGACGGGTGTCGGTGCAAGACGGGTGGTGGCCGAAAGCCCCTCCTCCGGGCGGCGCGCAGGTGGCCGCCGAAGCGATGCCGTATCATAGCCGCCGGCGAACCGATTGCAATACCGGTCGGCCGCACCCGTCAGCCCGTCGCGAGCGCCCATCGCTCGCCGCCGACGAGGGGAGCGCGAGTCCGGTACGACCCCAGGGTCGAGTCCCCGGTCGGGGGCGAACGGTCGCCAGCCCTGCGAGGTGCACCGGTTCGGCGTGGAATACCTGGTCCGAGCAGCCCGTGTCACGGACATCGATCGGCTCGTCGCCTTGAGTGACGGGTCCCTTGGAGTCGCCCATGACGAGGGCCCGCTCGTGGCCGCGGACCTCATGCGCCAGCTGGTCTACCTGCCGCAGGCCAGCGTCTTCGTCGCAGAGACGCGACGCACGGTCGTGGGTGGGGCGGTCCTCGCTCTCCGGCCGTCGGTCAGCTCCGGCGGATACGTCGGGACCATCGACCTTCTGGTCATCGATCCCGACCACGATCCCGATCGGCTCACGGGGGCGCTCGTCGAAGAGTGCCTCCGCTCGGCCAGCAACAAGGGCTGCACCGTCGTCGAGACGGCGCGGCCAGATGATCACGTGGCCCGGGCCCGCCTTGAAGCGATGGGCTTCGGCGAGGCCGGACCACGCCTCCAACACACCGTGGCAGCGGCGGGATCCGTCGCGCGCCGCGTTTGATGATCGCTCCCGCCGTGCAGCGTGATCGCGCCGACGGGGCGGACCGATAGACCAAGGAGTCAATGTGGGCAAGAACGTCGCCGTCTTCGTGGACGTGGCGAACATCTTCTATGCGGCCAAGGCGGCCGGGGTGGACATCGACTACGTCACCCTGCTCAAGTCGGCCTCGGCGGGTCGCGATCTCGTGCGGGCCTACGCCTACACGGGACTCGACCCTGACAACGAGAACCAGCGCAACTTCCACGACTTCCTGCGCCGGAGCAACTACAAGGTCGTGAGCAAGGACATCCGCAAGTACGGCGACGGGAAGGTCAAGGCGAACCTCGACATCGAACTCGTCGTCGACATGATGAAGACGGCCAGGAACCTCGACATCGCCATCGTCGTGTCGGGCGACGGCGACTTCGCCCCGGCGATCCGGGCGGTCCAGGAGCAGGGCGTCCGCGTCGAGGTCATCAGCTTCCGCGGCAACACGAGCTCCGACCTCATCGAGGTCGCGGACCAGTTCACCGACATCATCCAGCTGGCCCGGGTCGAGAAGGGCTCGCGCTCGGGACGCCGCGTCTCGGACGACGATGCGGACCTCTCGATGACCGAGGTTCCCGACAAGCAGACCGAGGGCGCCGGCGGCAGTCGCGGCCGTGGCCGTGGCCGTGGTCGTGGCCGGGCCGGCGAGGCCGAGCCGGTCGCGGCGGCTCCTGTCCGTGGCCGGGGCCGCGGTCGCCCGGTCGCGGCGGCCGCCGGTCCGGGCCCCGCCGTCCCAGCGGGATCCGGCGCGATCGTCGCGCTCCCCGGTGAACGGCTCTCGAAGGCACCCGGGGCGTTGTCCGAGGCGGACCTGGCCTCGGCCGAGGTCTTCACCCTCGACGACGTGGGCACGGACGCCCCGGCCGACGACGTACCGGCCGGAGCGCCTGCCCAGGGCGGCGCCGACGGCGATGACGCCACACGACGCCGCCGCCGGCGTGGTGGCCGTGGCCGAGGCCGTGGCCGTGGCCGTGGCGAGGGCGAGAGCGCTCCTGACACCGGCGGCAACGGTGCCGTCAGCCGCGCGCCTTCGCCCGACGAGGATGTCGAGATCGAGGTCGAGGACGAGCTCGATACCGTCGCATCGGCCCCGAAGGCCCCACGCGCCACGCCGTTCGGGTCCGTCTGGGACTCTCAGCTCGGCACGCCGACCGCGGCCCCGGCATCGGGGACGTTCGCGCCCCTGTCCGACGACGAGGACCTCGATGAGCCGGAGATCCCCGAGTACTTGATCGCCGAGCAGCGCCGCGGAGCCGGCCTGCGCAGCGGGCAGGGCGGCAATCGCGGGCCACGCGGCGGACGAGCCGCGTACCAGTCGGCCATCGCGCGTGAGCGCTACGGCCACAGCGGCGGGACCGGCGGCATCAACCGCTATCCCGACGTGAGCGGCCGGACGACCGCGCCGCGCGAGGACCGCTCGTACGATCGCGGGCCGCGTCCCGACCGGGGCCCACGCCCGGAGCAGGGCCAGCGAACGCCGGCGCCGAGGCGTGAGTCCGGCGAGTGGAGCGAGGTCCCGCCCGAGCTCGAGGCCCAGCTGCGCGCGCAGCTGGCCACCAAGCCGCAGGCCGCGGCTCCGGGCCCCGAGTCGGTCGTCGCCGAGACGGCGGCCCCGACGTCCGCGGACGAGACGGCCCCTTCGACGTCGAAGCGCCGAACGACGTCCCGGACGAGCACCTCGGCCAAGGCCGCGGGCGCTGCCGAGGGGACCGCCGACGCGGCGCCGAAGAAGCGCGCGACCCGCAAGCCCGCCTCCGCGGCCACGTCCACGGCCGATGCCAAGCCGGCCGCGCCGAAGAAGCGCGCGACCAGCAAGGCAGCGACCGACACGGCCGACGGCGACGCGCCGGCGACCGCGACTGCGCCGAAGAAGCGCGCGACCCGCAAGCCCGCCTCCGCCTGATCCCGTCGTGGACGGCGCCCGGACGCGTGGCCACGGACCGGCGCTCGCCGCGATCGAGGCCATGGTGCGCGAGGAGCCGCCCCACGCGATCCTGCTGAGCGGGCCCGGGGGCGTCGGCAAGACGACGCTCGCGCTGGACCTCGCAGCCGGCCTGCTGTGCACGGCTGCCGACCCGGCCCTGCGGCCGTGCCGGTCGTGCCGGGGCTGCCGGCTCGTGGAGCGTGGCGATCACCCGGACCTGCATCGCCTCGCCCCCGAGGGCCCCGGCGGCCAGATCGTCATCGGGGGGCCGGGGGCGACCCACCGGGGCGTCCGCGACCTGATCTCGGACCTCGCCCTGCTGCCGCTCGAGGGAGGCGCTCGGGTCGCGATCGTCGAATCGGCGCACCGCATGAACGAGGACGCGCAGGCCGCGCTGCTCAAGACGCTCGAGGAGCCGCCGGCCGGGGTCACGATCGTCCTGTGCGCGGACGACGAGGCCCGGCTCCTGCCCACGGTCCGCTCGAGGTGCGCGCGGATCCGCCTCGGGCCGGTCGGTCCACGCGACATCGAGGCGATCCTCGCCGATCGCGGCGCCGCTGACCCGCCGACCGCCGCGCGTCTTGGACGGATGGTCGGCGGCAGGCCCGGGATCGCGCTCGCCTACGCCTATGCGCCCGACGCGCTTCGCGCGCGCGGTGAGATCGGGAGGATCTTGCTCGACCTGCTCGACGCTGCCCCGGCCGACCGCCTGGCGGCCATGCGGGCCGCGATGCCCCAGGCGCTGGCGATGGCGGCCGACCTCGAACGCGGCGCGGCCCTCGCAGGCGCGCCGCTCGCCGAACCGGGGTCGGGGGCGAACGACGACGACGGGGCGGCCGGGGACGGGCGACGCCGCCGGACGAACGGTTCGGCCTCGGCGACCCGGGCGACCCAGCCCGCACCAGAGCCGACTGACGACGCCGATCCCGACGCGACCGACCCTGACGCACCCGCACGGACGGTTCCGGCCCCGCTCCGACGGCGCGCGGCCGAGGCGCTGGTGCTCGTCTGGACCGAGGTCGCGCGGGACCTCGCCCTGGTCGCGGCGGGGGGCGCGACATCGATCCACGACCCCGCGATGCTCGAGGAGACGACGACGGCCGCCGCCGGCCTTGCGCCCGAGGCGACCGTGGAGGCGCTCCGTCGCCTGGAGCGGGCCGGAACCCTCATCGCCGCCAATGTCTCTCCCGAGCTGGTCCTCGATGCCCTCGCGATCGGGTGGCCGCGTCGGCGAGCCGTGAGTGCCGTGTGATGGCCGACGTCGTCGACGCGGACGAGGTCGCGCGGGTCGAGGCTGTGGTGCGCGGTCGCGTCCAGGGCGTCGGCTTCCGCTACTTCGCATGGAGGGAGGCGCAGGACCTGGCCCTCGAAGGCTGGGTCGCGAACGAGCCGGACGGCTCGCTGCGCTGCGTCGTCCAGGGCCCCCGGGAGCGTGTCGAGGCCATGCTGCGACGCCTCGAGGAGGGCCCGGCCGGCGCCATCGTCGAGCGGGTCGACACCGTCTGGCTGCCGGCATCGGGCCCGCTCGGTCCATTCGCGGTGCGGAGCGGAGCCCACCGGGGCGACTGAGGGGCAACACCATCGGCGTGCTCGAACGGGACGGAATGCCTATTCCCGCCGGGACCTTCGGGCGCGCATCGTGCGGAAGATGGAGCAGAACTCTCCGGCCGAAGAGCTGCCTGCCCTCTATCGAGCCATCCTGGATCGGGTCGCGGACCTCGAATCCGAAGGCGATCGAGCGCAGGCCGCCCGCGTGCGCGCAGCCGCCACGCGGATCTACTCGCGCGCCTGGGATGAACCGGCCCGTCGGGGGCTGACCGACCTGCTTCGAAAGTCCGGCCCATCGGCGAGCGACCCCGTTCCCGCCCAGAGCAGCGTCCGGCGGCGCGTCGCCGCCTCCCGCGGGTAAGCCGACCAACCCTCGTCCGGTCACGACCACGACCCCCGCCGCGGACGCCGTACGCTGTAGGCGATGTCCCAGCCCACCGTCGGCGACCTGATCGAGCGCGCCCTCGCGGCATACGCCGACCTCCAGCTGCTCGGCGAGGAGATCGAGGACGAGTGGACCTACGTCACCGACCTCGAGGCGGCCTGGCGGGTGCGTCTCGATGCGGTGGCCGAAGCCCGCGGCGCCGAGCCCGTGACGCCTGCCCTTGACGCGGCAGTCGACCGGGCGATCGAGGAGATCGGGCTGGTGCGCGACCCCCATCGCGCGATCGACTGGCTCTCGACCTTCCCGCAGGTCGTGCTGGTCGCCCTCGGGGAGGGAGCGTGAGGTTCCAGGACGCCGCCCGCGACGCGCGCGCGGTGGTCTATGCCGGGATCCAGGCCGACCCGTCGGTCGCGGAGGCGGCGGGCCTGCTGGCCGATGCGGCAGCCCCCGAACGGGTGCTTGCCCGTGCGGTGATGAACGGCGAATCCACCGATCCCGATGTCTGGCGGACGATGTTCCCGACCCTGTTCGGGGCGGACGTCCCAGCGGCCGATCGCGATCGCGCCGAGGCCATCCTCTCCGCGTCACTCGCGGTCGCCGACCGGGGCGAACAGGTTCGCAGCCAGGTCCGCGGTGCGATCGTCGAGGCGCTGACGGCGGCCCTCCTCGCGCGCCGGGTCGGCGTCGAGGCCGTGCGTCGGGAGCGGCGCATCCTCTTCGATGGCGTCGCCGCGGAGATCCATCCATACGACGTGACGGTGGAGCGTCCGGGCGCGGCCGAGGCGTACGACTGCAAGTGGGGCGCCCGCGGGATCGGGGCGGACGTCCTCAACCAGCTCGACGATGCCCGGGCCCACGCCGCCGAGGAGGAGGAGCCGCTCACGGTCGCGCTCGTCGTCTTCGACGCGGCGCGCTCGTGCGAGGTCCGACTCGCGCGCCAGACCGCGCCGACCGCCGGCATCGACCTCGTGAGCCTGGAGTCGCTGGACATCCTGGCCGGTTCGCGTCGATGACCGGTCACGCCCGACGGGTCGGCCGGCTTCAGCGCGCCGTACAGGGTCCGGTTCGACGAGGCCGGGACGGACGGCCGACTGCGGACGTCGGCGATCCTGCGTTACGCGCAAGACCTCGCATGGGTCCATTCGTCGGTGCTGGGCTTCGATCGGGGGTGGTACGACGAGCACGGGCTGACCTGGCTGGTCCGCGCGGCCGAGCTGGCCGTCGTCGCCCCGATCGGCGTGGGCGCCACGCTCGTCGGCACGACCAGGGTCGTCGGATTCCGGCGGGTCTGGTCGCGTCGCAGGACGGAGTTCGTCGACGGCGACGGTCGCCATGTCGCGTGGATCAACATCGACTGGGTCCTCCTCGATGCCCGCGGCGCCCCGACCCGGATCCCGCCGATCTTCGAGGAGATCTTCCAGGGCCCCGCCGCGACGTTCGGGCTGGCCCGGGTGCCCCTCGGCGAGCCGCCGGTCGCCGCGGGCACGGCGCCGATTCACGGTTCGGCCACAGGAGCTGGACCCCCTGGACCACGCGAACAACGCGGTCTACGCGGACTGGCTGGAGGAGGCGGTCATCGCGGCCGGCGCCCGCGCCGCGACGCGGGCGATCCCGCGCGTGGCACGGCTGGAGTACGCGCTGCCTGCCGAGGCGGACGCCACCGTCGACGCGCTGGTCTGGCCCGCCGACGATGGCTGGTCGTATCTCCTGCTCGGGGCGGACGGCAGCGACCTCCTGCGCGCCCGCCTGGAGCCAGGCTGATCGGATCCGCGAGGGCTGGAGCTAGCGGCTTGCCGGATGCACGAGGTCGCGCGACGGCGCCTCGATGCGGCTGTCGTCGAGGGCCCAGGTCAGGTTCGCCTCGAGGGCGATGACGCCGGGAACGAGCGCGACGAGACGCTCGATCATCTCCGCGATCGAGCGTGTCTCGGCACGGCCGCGCATGCGCACGACGCCGTTCGAGACCGTGATGTCGAACAGGACCGGGTTGACGAGCAGGTGGCGCAGCAGGACGTCCTGGCGGATCGTCTCGGCGATCTGGTCGTCCGAGCGGACGTACGCACGGATCAGGTCCGCGCGCGTGACGATCCCGACCAGCACGCCGTCCTCGACGACCGGCAACCGGTTGACTTTTCGCTCGACCATGATCGCGGCAGCCGCCGGCAAGGCGGCCTCGGCCCCGATCGTGATGGCCGGCGAGCTCATCGCCGCGCCGGCGGTCTGGGCCTCGACCTTGGCCATGCCCTCGACCGTCGTCCGCGACTCGCCGCGGACGCTGGCCGCCCGGCGATGCGGCAACGCGGCGGCGCCCTGCTCCTTGATGAGCAGGTCCGCCTCGGACACCACGCCCAGGACGTGCCGATCGGCATCGACGACCGGCAGGCCGCTGATGCCGCCGGACACGAGAAGCCTGGCGACGTGCTTGAGCGGGGTTTCGGGGGGGACAGCCGTGACCGAACGGGTCATGACGTCTGCAACGGTCATCATCGTGGACACCACACCTTCCTCGTGGATCCGGACGATCCGTGATCCGTGGTCCGAGCTTGCGCGTCGGCGCACCCGCCGCACAGGGTCGAAGGTCACATCGGGACGGGCCTTGCGGGCACCGGACCCGCCGTTCGGCCCCCCGGGTCCGCGACGGACGGCCTCAGAGCGTCGTGTTGGCGACGGCCAGGTTCCTGCGCGTCACGGACGACAGCTGGCGTGCCTGCGCCGGTGTGAGGCGACCGCACACGCGGTCCCAGTGGACCGCGACGTCGTCGCCGGGCAGGAGGACGTCCCCGAACGTCTCATCGGCCGCCCACGCCAGGCGCGTGGGTCGCGGCGGATCGAGGTGGAGTCGCCCGTCCCGGAACGCGAGGTTCGGGAGCTCGACGTCGAGAGCGTCGCCGCCGACCGCGAGGACGCGACCCGGTCGGACGAGGCATCGCTCGAGGACCGCCGTCAGGTCCGGCGGGAGGCCACCCCGGATCAGCCCGATCCGCGGCAGGATCTCGAGGACGTGGAAGCTGTGGTGGACGGCCGAGGCGCCGTCGGCCTTGGCCTCGAGCCAGGGCCACTCGCGTCGGGCGGTGCGCGCCCGGAACCGGTCCGTCAGGTCGTCGTAGCGGGCGCGCGGACCGACGTGCTCCAGCAGGTCGTTCCCGAGCCAGTAGGCCTCGACGACCCGGGCGTCGAGCGGGTCGGCGATCCGGTTCTCGGACGCGATGAGCTCGAGGTACGGATAGGCGCCCTCGAACCCACGCGCGATCTCGGAAAGCGCCGGGTCGGTGCGACCGCTCCGGACGTGCTCGGGCAACGCCAGTCCCGATTCGGGCCCGCACAGCCCGAGCCGGTTCGGGGGGAAGGCGAACCGGGCGAAGAGCACAGGCCCGGGGAGCCACGAGCCGACGGCACCCGCAGGGTCGCGCGCGCCGGCCGCGCGGCCGTCGTCGACCGGTGCGAACGCCGTCGGTCCGGTCATGCAGAGGCCCGCTCGGTCGCCGCGGCGGCTGCCGTCGCCCGGCCGCGCCAGGCCACCCAGATCGCGAGCCCGACGCCAAGGGCGAGGAGCCCGAGACCGACGCCGACGGTCGGGGCCGGGAACGTGCCCGACCGGATCGCGGTCAGGACCCCGGTCACCACCACCCCGCCGACCAGGACGGCGGTGACGAGGCTTGCCGGCGCACGCTGGAGCGCGGCGTACCAGGTCGTGACATAGCCGATGAGCAGCGCGCCCGTCGCGGCGACGATCGCCCACTGTTCCACGGAGAACGCCGCCACCGCCCCGATGCGTCCCGAGGCGAGCAGGAATCCACCGATGACGAGAGCGCCGAGCGCCATGCGCGACGTCGCGGCGAGCCGGACGCTCACGCGCCCGTCCCCGAGCAGCCGCCGGGCGATGACGACCTCGACCGACCAGAGCAGTGTGGCGGCCAGGATCATCCCCTCCGCGGACCCGATGCCCAGCGCGCCCACGGGACCCACGAGGAGCGTGCCGCCGAGCAGCGCGCCCAGCGCGATGATCTGGGGCAGACCCAGGTTCTCGCGCAGGAAGACGACCGCGAGGACGGCGACCCAGGCGAAGAGGGTCTTGTGGATCAGCGACGCACCCGGGCCGGTCGCCTGGGCGAGCCCGCTGAAGAAGAGGATGAACGGGATGCTCCCGCCGATCACGGCGAGGACCAGCAGTCCGCTCGCGTCGCGACGCGGCAGCGCCCGGGCCTCGCGTGCACCGCCGGTGGCGAGCAGGATGCCGAGGAGGACGAGGCCGACCATGGCGTTGCGCGCGCCGGTCAATGCGACCGGATCGCTGAACGACTTGACGACGAGCCCGTTGACGAAGATCGAGACGCCCGAGATGCAGGCCGTGCCTGCCGCCAGGGCGACCCCCCATCCGGTAGTGCGCGGGATCGACATGCTGTCCTCCTAGGTGATCGGCTCGTGCTGGGGTCGTGACGGGCGGGATCCGACCGTCCCGTTTCGGATGCGGTCCAGGACCGCCTGGTCGGCGGGGTCGACCCGCCCGAGGATGGCGCCGAGACCGACGAGGACCAGGTCGCCTGGCTGGACGTCGGGGACCAGCAGAGACAGGGCGCGGCGATGCCGGCCGTCGAGCTCGACGACGGCCGCGCCGTCCTCGATCGAGATGACCCGGCCGACGGTCGTGAGGCACATCTCAGGCCTCCCGGGCCGATGACGCCGCGAACGCCGGCGCCGATGACGCCGCGAACGCCGGCTCACGGGCGGCCAGCACGTCGAGTTCCGTCGCGATCGCCTCGCAGTACGCCGGCATGCCCGCCCGCGCCGCCAGGGACAGCGGCGTGCCGTACCCGAACCCACGCCCGGCGAGGCCCACGAAGGTGCCATCGACCGGTCGATCGCGCAGGACGGCGGCCAGCCCCACCACGAGGTCGAGCGGCAGCTGATGCGACGAGCGTGGCATGAACGGGAGGCGGACCAGCAACTCGCCGAGCGACAAGCGCACGACCGAGCCCGGCTCGGGCCCAACGACCGCGTCGAGGATGAGGCACGACGTCCCGGCGGGCAGATCGACGAGGTCCTCGACCCGAAGCTCGGGACGGAGCCGGATGTCGAGCGTCGACCGGACGGGCGACGGCAGCGTCGGGAGAAGAGCGGCGATCGCCGCCGGGGCGACGGCGTCGTCGCCCCGCTCCGCATTGCCGCAGACGAGGACCCGGACGGTCGGACGCGCGCGCGGGGCACTCATGGCGCGGTCTCCACCGTCAGGTCGAGGAAGTGGGTCGCGCAGGAGATGCACGGGTCGTAGCTGCGGATGAGCTGCTCGAGGTGGTGTGTCGCGACGTCATGCGGCTCGTCGAGGATCGACGGCGCGAACGAGGTCATGTCGGCCTCGATGGCGGCCTGATTCTGGCTGGTCGGCGGAACGATGGCCGCCGTCGCGATCAGGCCGCGCTCGTCGAGCTCGTAGTGGTGGAACAGCAGGCCGCGCGGCGCCTCGGTCGCCCACGACGCGGTCCCGGGCGCGGGCGTCCACGGCTGCGCGGCACGGTCCGGCGGCGCATAGCCGTCGATGATCTCGATCGCCTCGGCGACCGCGTGGACGAGTTCGACGGCGCGGGCTGCGATGCTCCAGAACGGGTTCCGCCGGATCTGGTCGGCCAGCCCGATCCGCTCGAGAGCCGCCCGGGCCTCGGGGTGCAGGCGGTCGCCGGCCAGCGTGATCCGGGCGGCCGGTCCGAGCAGGTACGGGACGCGATCGCCCATGTGCGCCTGCAGCGCATGCGACCACGGCACCTGCTCCTCGTGGAACGCCGTCTCCCAGTCGGTCGGGGCGAGGTCCAGGCCGTCGGACGACACGATCCGCCCCTCGTTCATCGGGTAGTCGGTCGGATGCCGCAGGGAGACGAACCGCTCGGTGCGCTCGAACTCGGGCGCGACGAAGCCCGCGACCCAGTCGACGGTCGCGAGGGCCCGCCCGAGGGCGGCATCGAGGTCAGGTCGCAGGGCCTCGAGCTCGCGCCGCGTCGGGACCTTCGAGAAGCCGCCGACCCGGACGCTGACCGGATGGATGGGCCGCCCGCCGAGGATCGCCACGATGCGATTGCCCGCCTTCTTGAGGGCCAACCCTCGCTCGACGGCCGGCCGGTCGAGCACGGCGAGCTCGACGGCATTGGCGCACCCGAGGAAGTCGGGCGCGTGCAGCAGGTAGAGGTGCAGGGCGTGACTCTCGATCCACTCGCCGCAGTAGAGCAGGCGCCGGAGCGATCGCACCGCGGGCTCGATCTCGACCCCGGCGAGGTGCTCGAACGCGTGGACGGCGGACATCTGGTAGGCGATGGGACAGATCCCGCAGATGCGCGCGACGATGTCGAGGACTTCGTCCGGCGTCCGGCCGACGACGAGCTGCTCGAAGTACCGCGGCGCCTCGAAGATCGCCAGCTGCGCCTCGGTGACGCGCCCGTCGCGGACGACCAGGCGGAGCGACCCCTCGCCCTCGACGCGGGTCAGCCCGGCGACCTCGAACCGGCGTTCGACGCTCGGCGCACTCGTCCCGTGCATCAGCTGTCCTCCTTGCCCGTGCCCGCGATCGGCGGACCGCCCAGGGCGTCGATGACCTCGCGGAACGGCCGGGCATATGCGGTGAAGCCCGAGAAGAGCCGCGCGGTCTCGGCGTCGGGCCGGCCCTCTCGACCGAACCAGCGGGCGAGGCTGGGGGCATTCGCGCTCTCGCGTGGTCCGAAGCAGCCGTAGCAACCGCGGGCATAGGCCGGGCACAGGGCCCCGCAGCCGGTGTGAGTCACGGGGCCGAGGCATGGCCCGGTGCCGGCGACGAGGACGCACACGGTCCCGCGCCGCTTGCACTCGAGGCAGACCGATTCGTCGGGCAGTTGCGGACGGCGGCCCACGACCAGGGCCGTCAGCAGCTCGAGGAGCTGGCCGGGATCGATCGGACAGCCGCGCAGCTCCGCGTCGACCGCCACGTGATCGGCGATGGGCGTCGAGGTCGCGAGGGACTCGACGTACTCCGGGTGGGCGTACACGGCCGCCCGATAGGCGTCGTGATCGGCCCAGTTCCGGAGCGCCTGGATCCCGCCCGCCGTCGCGCAGGCGCCGATCGTCACGAGCAACGGGGTCTCCCGCCGGATCCGGACGATCTCCTCGGCCTGCTCCGGCGTGCTGATCGAGCCCTCGACGAGGACGACGTCGAACGGTCCGGACGAGCGGTACGACGACGCCTCCGCGAATTCGACGAGATCGAACCGCCCGAGCAGGTCGAGCAGGTGGTCTTCCAGGTCGAGGATCGTCAGCTGACAGCCGTCGCACGAGGCGAACTTCATGATGCCCAGGCGCGGCTTGGGCGGGATGACGGCACGGACGGAGCCGGTCATCACAGACCCTCCGATCCGAACATCGGGCCCAGCTCTTCGAGGGAGAAGACGGGGCCGTCCCGGCAGACGAAGACCTTGCCGAGCTGGCAGTGACCGCACAGGCCGACGCCACACTCCATGTGCCGCTCGAGGGTCACGAAGATCCGGTCGTCGGTGACGCCGCGGTCGCGCAGGACCTCGACGGTGGCTTCCATCATCCGTTCGGGGCCGCAGATGAACGCGCTGGTGTTCGGGCCGTCCAGTGGTGCGACGTCGAAGAGGCTCGTCACGACACCGACACGCCCGAGCCATTCAGGCCCGGCCCGGTCGACGATCTGGGAGACGTCCATGTCGGGGCGCGCGGCGAGGTCCGACAGCTCGTCGACGAAGAGGCGATCGGCCGGGGTCCGGGCCCCGTACATCAGGCGGATCTCACGGAACCGGACGCGGTCGCGGACGACGGCATCGAGGAGCGGGCGCAGCGGCGCGAGACCGATCCCGCCCGTGATGACGACGACGTCACGGCCGACCGCGGCATCGACCGGCCAGCCGCGGCCGAGCGGGCCGCGCAGGCCGAGCGAGTCCCCGTGACGCAGGCCGCACAGGGCACGGGTCGCCGCTCCGGCCGCGCGGATCGTCAGCTCCAGGCCGTCGGGATGGAAGCGCGACACCGAGATGGGCGCCGCCGAGAACGCGGGGAGCGCGGCCATCACGAACTGGCCGGGACGGCCGGCGAGGAGCTCGGGGTCGTCGGTTTGCAGGCGCAGGGTGACCGTGTCGCTCGTCTCGCGGCGACGTTCGACCACGAATGCGCGCGCGTAGGTCGGCGGGACGTCGCTCGCCATCGGCAGCTGCCGCGCAGCCGAGAGGAAGGCCGGGCTCGTTGGCACGTGGACGAGTCCGACCGGCGCGATCGCCGCGGCGGCGGTCGGCGCTTCGGCCGACGGCGGCGGGGCGACGGCCATCAGCTCTTCGCGCACGTCGATCCCGACCGGGCACCAGGTGATGCAGCGGCCACACCCGACGCACCCGGACATCCCGAACTGGTCCCACCACGTGCCGAACTTGTGCGTCAGCCACTGGCGGTAGCGGTCCTGGACCCGAGGCCGGAAGTTGCCGCCGGCCACGCGGGCGAAACCGAGGGTGAAGCAGCTGTCCCATGTCCGTTCGGCGACGGACTCGAGGCCGTCGAGGTCGGAGGCCTGGGTGACGCCCGTACAGAAGCAGGTCGGGCAGACGAGCGTGCAATTGGCACATGCCAGGCAACGTTCGGCGATCTCCGCCCAGCGCGGGCTGTCGGCGGCGGCGATGAGCCGGGCCGGGAGCCCGGCCGTGGGCACCGGGTCGCCGATCCGGTCCCGGGCAGCCTGCACGGCCGAGCGCGCGGCAGACCGCCGCTCCTCGTCCGCCGGCGCCAGGTCCAGCCCGGCCAGGAGTCGCTCGCCGGCCGGGGTGCCGGCACGGACCACGAAGCCGTCGTCGAGCTCGGTCATCGCGAGGTCGAAGCCGGCCGTCACCTCCGGGCCGGTGCCCATCGAGGTGCAGAAGCAGGTGTCCGCCGGCGTGACGCACTCGACCGCGATGACGAGGGCCGCTGCGCGCCGTGCCGCGTAGTCGCGGTCGACCGCGGGTCCCGTGGCGAGGACGGTGTCCTGGGTCAGCAGGGCGGCGATCTCGCAGCCGCGGACGCCCAG
This sequence comes from uncultured Chloroflexia bacterium, assembly GCA_963767165.1. Taxonomy (GTDB): domain Bacteria; phylum Chloroflexota; class Limnocylindria; order Limnocylindrales; family CSP1-4; genus SPCO01. The sequence continues at coordinate 53,804 of CAVYCV010000003.1, forward strand.
GAATGCGACGGGCTGGACGGCCGGTGGCACGTCCTCGAAGGTCGCCTGACCGTCGACGCGACGGCCGACCGTGATCGGGACGTGGGGCGGGAAGGTCTCGCGCTTCCAGGACGTCGGTCCGACGGCATAGTCGAACTGGCGGTCGGTGCCGGTGTTGCGGAGCCGGTACTCGCCCGGAGCCTGGTCGGCGGTCCAGCCCGATGGGAGGTCGGCAGCGCGATGGATCTCGTCGTAGACGATGGCCCCGCCGCTGACCATCGGCCCGACGACGCGGCGGCCGTCGGCCTTCAACAGGTCCAACAGGCGGTCGAGTCCGGCACGCGGCAGGAAGCCCGTCGCGACCGCGGGCGCCGGGCTCACCATGGCTCGTCCACGGGGCGCGAGAACAGGTCGAGGAGCTGCATCCGCGTGCCGCGCAGGCGGTTCGCGAGGGCTTCGAGCAACGACTGGTACACGGCCGCCGCGAGCACGGGGTCGGCATCGAGAGCCGCCCGGAGGGCCGCCCCGTCGATGAGCAGGAGGTCCGTGGGGGCAAGTGCGATGACGGACGACGTCGCGCGGTTCGGTGGGATCACCACCGACCAGCCGATGATGTCGCCCTCCTCGACCGTGAGGATGGAGGTCGGGCCGCGCTCGGGGACCCGAAGACGAAGGGCGACGCGCCCGCGGACGACGACCCCGAGGTCGCGGGTCGGATCGCCCTCGCGCAGGATCTCGGCGCCGACCGGGTAGGACGCGGGCCGGGCGAGCGTCTCCAGGCGAGCGAGCGCGGCCTCGGGCAGGCGCGTGCCGAACCACGTCGCGCGCAAGGACACCGGCGTTGCTCCGTTGCTCATCAGCTACCTCCTGGCATCTCGAACGGTAGGCAAGCGCCGCGCCGCTCCCGTGTGCCGTTCGGCCCGAAAGGTCCAGCCATGCGGCACGAGGCCGCGGCTCGAGCGACCGATCCCGCGCTTGGTGGCGATCCAGTGGTCGGGCCGATGACGGGCCGGATGGCCCCTCGGGTCGTGACCCGGGACCGATGCGCGCGCGCGAGCGCCGACGCACGCTCGCCGCGGGCTCGACGGCTCGTCGTGCCCCGCAGGAAAGGAGCGGAGACGCCATGAAGCGGATCCTGCTGGCCTATGACGGTGCGGAGCCCGCGCGAAAGGCGCTCGAGACCGCCGCCGATCTGGCCACGAAATACGAGGCGAGTCTGACCGTCGTCAGCGTCGTGCCGGTCCATCCGGGCCGGGCCCCGATCGACCCCTGGGACGACCGCGAGGTCCATGACGCCCAGCTGCAGGAAGCCGATCAGGCCCTTCGGGAGCTGGGGATCGAAGCCAAGCTGCTGGAGCCGGCGGGCAGCCCGGCGCCCACCATCGAGCGGATCGCCGCAGAAGGTGGATACGACACGATCGTCGTCGGCGCCAGGGGGCTCGGAGCGGTCGCGCGGGTCCTCCAGGGCAGCGTGTCCGAGCATGTCGCGACACACGCGGAGGCGACGGTCGTCATCGCCCGCTGACCCCGATCGGGGGAGGAGGACGCGCGCCGTCGTCGGCGGACTGAAACCGTAGCGCAATCGTATGACCGCATCGCGGTGCTACCCTTGCATCATGGGATCGGAGAAGCCCGGCGACGCCGCGTCAGTGACCATGACCGGGCCCGCCGATCGTGAAGCGCGGCGCGTTCCGTCGGTCACGACCATGCGCGACATCGCGGCAGCCGCCGGCGTCTCGCAGAGCACCGTCTCGCGGGTCCTCAACGACGTGTCGACGAGAGTCCCGATCGCGCCCGAGACGCGCGAACGCGTCATCCTGACCGCCCGCCAGCTCGGCTATCGACCCAATCCCCTGGCCCGTGGCCTGCGGGGCGCCCCGACCATGCTCCTCGGCGCGGTCGTCCGCGACTTCAGCGACCCGTTCTTCGCGGGCGCCATCGAGACGCTGGCGGTGGAGGCGATGGGCAGCGGGTACAACGTCGTCCTCGGTCACGCGCACGGTCGACTCGAAGAGGCCATCTCACTGCCCGCGGTCATCGAGACCCGGCACTGCGACGCGATCGTGATGCTCGGCGACATGCAGGACCAGCCCCGCCTCCTCGAGGATCTCCGCAACTCGGCGGTCCCCGTGGTCGCGCTCTGGCAGGGTTCGAGCCCGCTCGAGTTCCCCACGGTCGACGTGGACAACCACGCGGGCATCTTCGCCGGACTGCAGCACCTGGTCGGGCTGGCCCATGAGCGGATCGCCTTCGTCAGTGGGCAGTTGCCCGGCGACAACCCCCAGCGCATCGACGCCTTCGTCGAGTTCATGACCGGCCGATTCGGCGGCGTCCGCGAGGGCTACATCCAGCACGTCCCCAATTCGATGGCCGGAGGCGAGGCGGCCCTCGATGCGCTCCTCGAACTCGCCGTGCCGCCGACCGCGCTCGTCACCTCGACGGACCTCGTCGCGGTCGGTGTCCTCCACGCGGCCTACCGCCGAAACCGGGTCGTGCCCGACGAACTGTCAGTCGTCGGCTATGACGACATCCCGATCGCCGCCCACACCGTGCCCGCCCTGACGACGCTCCGGATGCCCATCCCGGAGGTGACCGGGCAAGGCGTGCGGCTCGCCATCCAGTTCGCCCGCGATGCGTCGCTCCCGCAGGACGCCAGCAGGACGCTCTTCGAGCCGACTCTCACCGTCCGCCAGTCGACGGCGCCGCCCGCGACGTCCACCCGACGAGTCGCGCGGCGCGTCTCGACGCCGGTCGCCTGACGAGCCCTCGGTTCCCGGTCAGGCTCCCGGCGCGGGTGGGTCGCCCCGATCGGGCGCCCGGGTGGGGATCCAGACCCGCATCGCGCCGGGCGCGCGATGGGCCCACGCGAAGTACGGCACCGCGCCGATCTGGATCGGCTCGCCGGTCGCCGTGTCGATCGCGGGCACGCTGAGCCCCATCGGTGCGCCGGGGATGTCGTCACGCGGCGTCACGGTCGGCCTGACCGGCGGCGACAGCTCGATCGCTTCCAGGTCCGTGCCGGCCGGCAGGTCGGCCGACTCGACGCAGAAGACGATCGGTCCGCGCTCAAGGGCGACACAACCGCGGACGGCATCGATCCGGGGATCCGGCTCGGTCACCCGGACCGGCATGTCGAGCGTCAGCACGATCCGGTCGCCCGCCTGCCAGTCACGGGTCTCGACGATCGTCCGCGCCCCGTCGGGCACCTGGCTCGGCTCGTCTGACCCGATCCGGAGCGTCGCGGACCGGGTCCAGGCCGGGATCCGCATCGAGAGGGCCCACGGCCGGTCCGGGCTCTCCTGGACGGTCACCGCGATCTCGCCGCTCCACGGATAGTCGGTCTCCACAGCCAGCCGGACCGTGCCGCCGGCCACGTCCGCGCGGAACGTCGCCGAGGCGTACTGGTGGAGCTGGATGCCGCCCTCCTCGGCGGTGGCGAGGTATTGCGGCCATGAGCTCAGTGTTCGCATCACGTTCGGCGGGCAGCACGCGCACGGGTACCACGGCTGGCGCCGGCCATCGCCGGCCGAGACGGCCGAGGCGGCCGTGCCGTTGGTCCGCCGCTGGAGCGGGTTGACGTAGAAGAACCCGGTCCCCTCGACGGAGACACCCGACAGGACCCCGTTGAACATGGTCCGCTCGATGACGTCGGCACAGTCGGGGTCGCCGGTCGCAAGGAGGAGCCGCCACGCCAGCATCACGCTCGCGATCGCGGCGCAGGTCTCGGCGTAGGCGCGGTCCGGCGGCAGCTCGAACGGGTCGCCGAAGGCCTCGTCGCTGTGCCGGCTGCCGACGCCGCCGGTCAGGTAGCTCCGCGTCGCGACCATGTCGCGCCACCTGCGAGGACGGCGTCGAGCAGCACCTGGTCGCCGAGCTCGACAGCGACGTCCACCGCCCCGCAGTCGAGGTACAGCTGGCGGACCGCGTGACCGGCGACGGTCGCAGCCTCGCGAACCGGCGCATGGTCCTGCCAGTAGGCCGATCCGAACCGGCCGGGTCCGAGCAGCCCATGACCGCGCAGGTCGATCATCCGCGCGGCAAGGTCCAGGTGCTTCCGGTCGCCGGTCGTCCGGAACAGCTCGACGAGGGACATCTCGACCTCGGGATGGCCATCGATGGCGTCGCGCTTGCCGGGGCCCAGCTCGCGCTCGACCGACTCGACGGCCCGCACGGCGATGTCGAGCAGCCGGTCGTCGCCGAGGGCTCGGTGCCAGGCGACCGCCGCCTGCACCAGGTGGCCGAAGCAGTACAGCTCGTGGCCCCAGGCCAGGTCGCGATATGGCTCGCCGCCGGCGACGACCTGGACGTAGCTGTTGATGTAGCCGTCGGGTCGCTGGGCGGCCGCCACGAGAGCGATGACCTCGTCGGCTTTACGCGCCAGCTCGGCGTCCGGCCCGCGACCCAGTTCCCAGCCGACCGCCTCGAGCCACTTGTAGACGTCCGTGTCGAGGAACGGGTAGATGACACCAAGCGGTTCGCTGAGGGCCCGATACCGGCCCGGCTGGCCGGCCGCCATCCGCAGGTTCGCGAAGTTCCCGACACGGTCGAGCTCGGCGTAGCCGTGGCCGATCGAGCGCTCGCGGTTCGTCCGGGCACGGTCGGCCCACAGCCCGCCGTCCAGCGTCACGTCCGTGGAGCTCATCGGCGTGAGGCGCGCGGTCGCCGACGCGCACGGCTGCACGACTCTGACGTGGGAGCGGCTCACGCCGGTCTCAGACGCCACGGTCGATGAAGGACTAGGCGTTGTTCCAGCGGAGCTCCCGCTTGAACGCCGCGACCCGGGTGTCACCGATCCACCATCCTCGCGCGTTCATCTTCAAAGAGGAATACGAACGCTAGCATACGATTGCATGAGTGATGCGACCAGGAGACGTCTTCGATCGTCCGCCACCGCGACACCGTCACTTCAGGGCGCCCGACGTGAATCCGGAGACGTAGTACTTCTGCAGCAGCAGGTAGATCGCGATGCACGGGATCATCGCGATCGTGATGCCGGCCTGGAGCATCCCCCAGTCGGTGCCGCCCAGGCTGGTCTCCGCTCGAGCGGAGGCCAGGATCAGGGGCAGGGTGAACGTGGAGGCCCGGCTCAACAGGACCAGCGCTGCCAGGAACTCGTTCCAGGACGTGACGAAGGCGAAGAGGGCGACCGTGACGATCGCCGGCACGACCGCCGGGATGAAGATCGACCTCAGGATCTGCCACGAGCTGGCGCCGTCCGTGAGCGCAGCCTCTTCGAGCTCGGGCGGGACCGATTCGAAGCTGTTGCGCATGATGTACAGGCTGAAGGGCAGCTGGATCGCCGTGTGGACGATGGCCAGCCCGACCAGCGTGTTGGTCAGCTTGACCTGGGCGAACATCAGGAAGATCGGCGTCAGCAGCGCCTGGTACGGGATGATGAGCGCCAGCAGCAGGAAGACGAAGATGAGCTCCTTGCCCGGCACCGGGAAGCGGGCCAGCCCATAGCCGGCGGGGATCGTCAGCGCGAGCGTGAAGGCGATCGTCATGAACGCGGTCGCGAAGCTGTTGCCCAGATAGGTCGGCAGACCCGCCTGGTACGACCACAGTCGCTGGTACGACTCGAGGCTGAGCTCGTGCGGAAAGTAGGTTGGCGGGACAGCCGCCGCCTCGGCCGTCGTCTTGACCGACGCGAGCATCGACAGGACGATCGGCGTGAGCATGAACACGCAGATGGTCAGGCAGACTGCGCCCGCGAGGTAGCGGTTCCGGCCCGCCCAGACCCGTGACCACGCCCGTGCGCCCGGCGCTCGGACCGTGACCGCGGTCACGTCTCACTCCGGCGCGTCAGGCCCATCTGGACGATCGTGAAGACTAGGATGATCGTCGCAAGGATCAGCGACAGGGCCGCCCCGTACCCGAGATGCAGGAACGGGAAGGAATTCTTGTAGATGAAGAAGACCGCCGTCGAGGTCTGGTTGAACGGTTGGCCGGCGGTCATGATGTAGAACTGATCGAACGCCAGGAGCGATCCGACCACGCTGACCAGGGTGACCAGCAGGATCGTGCGGCGGGTCAGGGGAACGGTCACCCCGCGGGTCCGCTGCCAGAAGGTGGCGCCATCGACCATGGTCGCCTCGTTGATCTCGCTCGGGATGGCCTGGATCGCGGCGACGAACAGGATCATGCCGAAGCCAAGGACCTTCCAGACGACCGACGCGATGATCGACCAGGTCGAGAGATCGGCGTCCACGCCGAGCCAGAGGACCGGCTTCTCGATCAGGCCGAGGTCGAGGAGCGCCTTGTTGATGAGTCCGAACGTCGGGTCGAACAGCCAGACCCACAGGAGGCTCGAGACGCCGAGGCCGACCACGACCGGCACGAAGATGGTCGCCCGCGTCGTCCGACGCAGCGGTGTATTGGGTGCGACCAGCAGGGCGAGCAGGTAACCGCCCACCATCAGGATCGGGGTGATGAGCAGCGTGTACTTCAGGGTGTAGACGAGCGAGCCCCAGAACTGCCCATCGGCCATCGCCCCCTGGAAGTTCGCCAGTCCGACGAACTTCGGGGGCGTGATGAGCGACCAGTTGGTGAACGACATCGCCACCATCCCGGCCAGAGGCGCGGCCGTGAAGACCAGCACGAAGATGATGGCCGGGGCCACGTACAGCAGTCCGGTCAATCGTCGACGTCGTCTGGCGGTCATTCGGTCTCCACGACACGCGATGATGAAGGGTGGAATCGGCCGCGGCGCTCCGGTCGAAGCGCCGCGGCCGTCCGCATCGGGGTCGACTTACCTCGAGTGGCTTACTTGCAGGAGATCGCCTTCATGGCGTTCTTGGCATCGTTGATGACCGTGTCGAGATCGTCGGTCGTGTAGTACGCCCGCTGCAGCTGCTGCAGCCAGGGACCAGCCGGATCGTTGATCTGCTCGAAGAAGGTCAGGCTGTACGGCGTCCGGCCGACGGCCAACGCCTTGGCCACGTCCGCCATCAGCGGCTCGGCCTTGTAGTACTGGTTGTCGGTGAGCTTCGGGTCGGTCCGGGTCGGCAGGTTGAGCGCCTTGGCGTACAGCTCGACCTGGTTGGTGTCCGTCAGCAGGTAATGCATGAACGCGAGCGCGTCGTCGACACGCTTGCTGCCGTTCGGGATGACGACCAGGTCGCCCCCGATGAACGACGCGGTCTTGCCCGCCTCCATGCCCGGCAGCAGGCTGATGCCGAACTCGAACGGGTGGTCCTTCATCTGATCACGCGCGAGCACGATGTTGAAGTTCCCCGTTCCCATCATGCCGAGCTTTCCCGTGCCGAACTGCTCGGCAAAGGTGGCACCGGTCTCAGCTCGTGCGCTCTCGGGGACGTTCTTGGCCGCGACCATGTCGCGCGCCCATTGATCGACCTGCTTGACGCCGTCGCCGACGAGCGGCTCGTCGCCGCACTTGTTGGCCTCGATCGACGCACCGGAGGCCCACATCAAGGGACCGACGGTGAAGATGTTGCAGCCGGCGCAGTTGCCGGGCAGGTAGTAGCCGGTGACGCCATCACCGAGCGCGGTGATCTTGTCGGAGAACGACCGGACCTCGGCGAGGCTGGTCGGCGGCTTGTTCGGATCCAGGCCCGCCTTGGTGAACAGGTCCTTGTTGTAGAACAGCGCCGACACGTCGGCATACAGCGGGACGCCGTACAGGCGGTCATTGAAGGTGGCGACGGTCTTGTGGCCCGGGCTGACATCCGCCAGCTCCGCCCAGTCCTTGGTCTGGTCCGTGATGTCGACCAGTTGGCCTGCGTTCTCGAACTGGGGGGCGTAGATCAGGTCCATGCCCATCAGGTCCGGGACGTCGCCCGAGGCGATGCCCTGGGCGATCTTGGCCACCATGTCCGTGTGGACGATGTAGCTCAGGTTGATCGGCTTGGTCGGGTTCGCCGCGTTCCAGGCGCAGACGAGGATGTCGACCATCCCCTTGTTGCCGCCCGAGCGCTCCCACATCTGCATCGCGTTCGGATCGGCGCTCTGGGCACAGGCCTCGGCGGGTTCCGGTGTCGGGGCCGCGGCGGCCGCGGACTCGGACGGGGCGGCGCTCGTCGCCTCTGCGCTGGACGCCGGTGCCGCGGACGACGGCGTCGCCCCGCTCGGCGCGGACGTCGCCGACCCCGAGCTGCACGCGCCGACCACGAGGATCGCCGCGATCGCGAGGGTGGGCAACCTGAGTCGGTACCTCATCCCTTTCTCCTCCATCTCGAGCGGACCCGGGGTGTCCGATGAGCGGGATGCTGCCGGTTCGCAGCCCGGGCGTGGCACACATTACCACGCACGCAATCGAGTGCATACATTCGTTTGCACTACTATTCCGGCCTGCAGGACGACGCCATACACGGCTCGTACGAAGGAGGTGATCGATGGGCGACGTGCGGCTCGGCATCAACCTCTGGAGCCAGGCCAGCGACTGGCCCGGCTTCCTCGAGGCGGCCAGGCGGGCCGACCGGCTCGGCTATGACCACGTCTGGACGTGGGACCACATCTACGCGATCTTCGGCGACCCGTACCAGCCGATCTTCGAGGGCTACACCGCCCTCGCGGCGCTCGCCCAGGCCACGGAACGCGTCCGGCTGGGACTGTTCGTCGGGGCGAACACATTCCGCAATCCGGGGCTCGCCGTGAAGTCCGTCACGACCATCGACCACATCAGCGGCGGTCGGGCGATCATTGGCCTCGGCGGGGCGTGGTTCGAAGGCGAGCACACGGCCTTCGGGCTCGACTTCGGCGGCGGCTTCGGCCAGCGCCTGGACTGGCTCGCGGAAGCGGTGGGGGCCGCCCGTGTGCTCCTCGACGGCGGCGAGGTGACGAGCCCGGAGGGCGGCCGCTACGCCTTCGACCACCTGCGCATCTCGCCCCTGCCACTCCAGCCGCGCCTGCCGATGATGATCGGCGGCGCCGGGGAGAAGAAGACCCTGCGGATCGTGGCCGAGCATGCCGACATGTGGAACGCCTTCGGGACGCCCGAGGTGCTCGCCCACAAGGACGCGGTGCTGCGCGCCCACTGCGCCGACGTCGGGCGCGACCCGGCGACGATCGAGCGGACCGTCGGCTGCAAGATCACGATCCGGGGGACCGAGGCCGAGGCCGAGCGCGTCCGGCTGTCCCTGCTCGAGCACAACCGCACCCCGCTCGAACGGGTCGAGGGCGACCTCACGTTCTGGACCGGCACGGCCGAGCAGATCGCCGAGACGATGATCGGCTACCGACGGGTCGGCTTCCACACGTTCATCGTCGAGCTGCCGGCGCCCTTCGACGAGGAGACCATGGAGACGCTGATCTCCGTCGTGAAGCCGATGGTCGAGGCCGCGCCCGTCCCCGGCGGCGTCTGAGCGCGACTAGGGCCGCTCGACCTGCTCGAACGCGAGGTCGATCGCAACTTGGAGCGACTCGCCGGGCAGCAGCATGACCAGCCCGCCGGGTTCGCCGCCGAGCAGGCGTCGGACGGCCTGCGGCGCATGCGTCTCGGGCTCGACCGCGACCGCGCCGATGTTGGCGGGACTCGCCGCGACGATGAAGGGCACGGCCGGGGTCGTGCGCATCGTGGCCCGCAGGCCGAGCTCGTCCCATGCGAACTCGACCGGCGGGTCGCCGAGGTCCGCCCACGTCCCGTCGAGGCCGTCGGCCATGGCGGCCGCGCGCCGGAGGTCGAACGGACCCTCGACCGGCGCGGGATCGCGTTCCGTGGCCAGGTTGTCGGCGAAGAACCGGTCGGCGCGGACCATCACCCGCACCGGCTTGAGGAACCACGGATGGATGCCCATCCCCGCCGGCATCGGATCGGACGACGTGTTCGTCAGGCCGAGGTCGATGCGCAGGGTCGCCCCACGGATCCCGATGTCCATCCGGACGTCGTAGGTCCACGGCCAGCCGTCGCCGCCACCGGAGATCCGGAAGGCGCCGTCGCCCGCGTGGGTCCAAGGCCGCAGGTAGACCTGGCCGTGGATGGCGGTGCCGTCGGGGAAGTTCGAGGCCAGGTCGACCACCCGCGCGCCGATCGGTGTCGGGCGCGCCTCGATCCGGTTGCACCAGGGCGCCATGACATAGGAGCCCCAGAAGAACGGATCGTCGAAGTGGGTCGCGGGGTCAGCCGGCGTCAGGAACACGTCGTGGCCGAACGCGCGGAGGCGATGCAGCCGGGCTCCAGCCTCGGGCAGCACCGTGACCTCGAGCGGTCCGTCGGCGATGACGACCTCGTCCATACGTTCCCGTCCCTTCGCTAGTCGGCCACGACCATCGCCCGGTCCGGTCGCAGCAGGAATGGCGGCAGGATGGCCGGCATGTTCGAGAACGGCAGGACGTCCGGGTGGAGCTCGATGCCGAGCGCCTCCGCCATGAAGCGCCGGCGGGCCCCGATCCGTGCCCAGGCGCCTGGGTAGCGGGCAGCGAGCTCGTCGCGCAGCGACTGGTCGGCCAGGGCGATGCCGTCCTCGATGTTGGTCGTGAAGTAGTCCGTGCCGGTCGCGGGGATGATATCGACCTGGAGGGCCATCCCGGAGCGCAGCTCGACCCTGGAGTCCGGCCCGACCGGCGAGTTGACCCACTCGTCGAGATGGAGCTGGTGGCCCGGGTTGAGGAAGATCCCGAAGAACGGGTCGCCGAGGCGTTCGTCGATGATGGCCTGGAGCGTCCCGCCGGTCTGGCCGACATGGAGCGCCCGGTACCAGTCGACGACGGCCGCGAAGTACGGCCCGACGAGCTTCTCGACATAGTCGCCGATGCCGTCGGGCAGCTCGCTCGCGTCCTCGACCACGAACCCGGCGCGACACGTCAGCGAGCCCCAGATCCCGAACGCCGTCGTGAACCGATCCCGTCGCTCGATGATCCGGTCGCCAGGGCTCAGGAGCCCCAACGTCGCCCGCGGCCCGGCGGTCAGCATCACGTGGCACGACAACGGGGTCCCGTCCCACTCGAGGAGCCGGACCGCGTCGCCCTCGCGAAGGCCCGGGCGGAGCTCCGAGAGGAGGTGGCGGACGCCGTTCGAGGTCCGGCTCGCGGCATGCTCGAAGACCGCGAGCTGGTCCGCGTCGTTGATGATCCGCAAGCCGTCCGCCGGGTCGATGAGCAGGTCGTTGGCGTTCTCGACGAGCCCGGCCGGGCCGGTCGACCGCCGGAGCTCGTCGACCAGGAAGGCGGGCACCTCCATGCGCGCGCGATCCGCATACGTCTTCCAGCCGAGAACACCCACCCGGCTGCCCGTGATGATGCCCTCGTCGGCGAGGATCTCGACGAGCGGCAGCGACCGGTCGCGCGGCTGGCTCGGGAGGCTGAGGTCCTGGTATCGGACCCGGCGCATCGCGAGCGGCGCCGCGCCGGCCAAGCCCCAGCACTCGTTGCCGACCAGGATGGCCGGCTCCTCGGTGGGCCCAAGGATCAGGATGGCTTCCTCGAAGCGCGGGTCGAAGCCGGTGAGGAACGAGAGGTTTGCGCTGTGCTCGCGGTCGGCATACACGACCAGGCGGTCATAGCCGCGCGCCTCCGCCCGACCCCGGAGCGCGTCCACGCGCCAGCGGTACGTGCCGGCCGGGACCTCTGGCCGCTGGTCCTCGGGCCGGCCGAAGTCCGGCAGCTGGATCTCGGCCAGTCTCGCCTTCGTCATCGGCTGCCGCCGGTCATGGGCTCGTCGGCTGCCACGATCGGATGGCGGTCGCGCCCCGCTCGATCTCCACGAACCCGTTCGCCCTGGCCGTCAGCCACGGCCCGACCTCGCCATCGGGCCACACGACCCGGACCTCCGCCTGGTCGGCCCGCCCGAGCCCGACATGCGTCCAGCCGAGCTGCCCGCCACCGTGGCCGCCCCCGATCACGATCTCCCGTCGCCACGATGCGTCCGGCGTCCTGGTCTCGACGACCGCCCCGATCGCGTCCCGGTTCGGGCCGGACTGGCTGACGCGGACCGCGAGCCAGTCGCCCATCGGGGTCGGCGCCTCGGCCGATCCCGCCCCGACGTTCCGCCACAGACGAGCGGGCGCGCGGAGATTGGCCACGACGAGGTCCAGGAGTCCATCGCTGTTGAAGTCGGCCAGTGCCGCGCCACGGCCACGATCGAAGGACACGATCCCCGCGGCCTCGGCGCTCTCGGTGAACATGCCGTCGGCCCGCCCGAGGAACAGGTTGTTGGGGTCCTTCACCGCGTAGTCGGGGATCTCGTTCACGTTGCCCTTGCTGATGAAGAGGTCCATGACGCCGTCATCGTTCACGTCCTGGAACTCCGGGTGCCAGGCGGTCGACGGCAGGGGATCGCCGCCCACGGCCGGGCGCGTGGCCTCGATCCGGCGCTCGAGTGCGAGGTCATGGTAGGCGGGCTCGGACGGCCCGGCGGCGAGCGTCTGCAGGGTGTTCGCGCCCTGGCTGGTGAGGTAGACCTCCGGGAAGCCGTCGCCGGTCACGTCGTAGCTGGCGATGCCCATGCCCCACAGGCGCAGCAGGCCCCATCCGTCGGCGGCGGTGTAGGCGCGAGGCGGCTGCCCGGGCTCGAACCGCCAGAGCTGCTCGCTTCCGACCTCGTCGTCGTAGTACTGGCGATCGTTGCTGACCCGCAGGTCCCGTCGCCCTGAACCGTCCCAGTCGCTGAAGAGCATCGACAGCGCGCAGAAGCCGGGCGCCAGCGGGATCGATCGACCGTATCGCCTGTCGGTGGCAGCCGGGCGGAAGACCTCGTTGTCCGGGCAGTGGTAGGTGCCGTCGGGCTGCGTCTCCACGTAGTTGCCGAACGCAAGGGTCGGCAACGTGGCCGCTCCTTCCCACGTGGCGCTGAACGCCATCGTCGGCGCGGGCGTCGGGGAGAAGCCCCAGACGTCGTCAGCGGCCTCGAAGCGGCAGTCGCCGAGACCACGGAGCAGCTGCGACCCCCCGATCCGGAGCAGCGCCAGGTCGACGTTCCCGTCGCCATCGATGTCGATCGGGTAGGCACCGGTGACGCCCGTGGGTTCCGTCACCGGCGAGACGACCTCGCTGAATCGCAGCGCCCCGCCGGTCGGGCTCTCGTTGCGGTACAGCGAGGCGGGGTTGCCGCCCCCGGCCAGGTAGACGTCCGGGCGCCCGTCGCCATCGCAATCGAAGATGGCAACGCCACCCCCCACGTCGAACGTGTCATCGCCGCCGTAGGTATGGGCGATCCCGGCACTCCCCGTCTCCTCAACGAACCGCGGGACTCCGGGAGCGCTCCCGCCCGTGATCGCCGCCGCGAGCCCGAGCGGGCCGAGCCCGGCACCGATGATGACGAGCGCGACGACCACGACCGCCACGGCGACGCGCCCGCGGCGGCCCCGGACGTCATCGCGGGTCGGCGGGTCGGAACCCTCGAGCGAGTCCGGACCCGGCCCGACCGCGGGCCCATCGGTCACGTGTCATCTCCTCCGGCTCGCCGTCGGTTCGCGGCTGAGCGGGGGCGATGGTACCGCCGTGTCGCCGAGGGGGCCCGGCGAGCCGAGCCTCACTCGGCTGCGGCGAAGATCGCCTCGATCGCGCGCATGTTCGCCACGGCGTCCGCCGGCTCGACCGGCAGGGGGACGCCGTCGAGGACCGCATCGGCGAACCGATCGGCCTCACAGCCATAAGGATCGGCCGCATCGAACGTCAGCGTCTCGGTGGCCGGGGCGACCGGCGGATCGCCGCCCGCGGTGACGAAGATCCGCGTCGGGCGATCGGGCGGGATGTTGAACGGGATCTCGATCGAGATGCGGCCCTCGGTGCCGTAGATGTCGACCCGCTGGTCGGACTCCGCGCGCGTGGAGCAGGTGAAGGTGGCGACCCCACCCTCGAAGTCGAGGATCGCGCTCGTCACCGTGTCGACGCGCAGGACCGGATCGCGCGTGATCGAGGCCTGCACCCGCGTCGGCTCCGAGGCGAACAGCATCCGCGACAGGTTCACCGAGTAGCAGCCGATGTCGTACAGGGCGCCACCGCCCGCGTCGAGGACGTTGCGGATGTTCCGCGTGTCGTCGTTGAAGTAGGAGAACCAGCTGTGGACCGCCTGGAGCCGGCCGATCCGTCCGGACCCGACCAGCTCGCGGACCGCGATCCACGACGGATGCTGGCGGTACATGAAGGCCTCCATCAGGAGGACCCCCGCGTCACGGCAGGCGTCGACCATGACCTGCGCCTGCGCCGCGGTCATGGCCAGCGGCTTCTCGCACAGGACGTGCTTGCCCGCGCGCGCGGCCGCGATCGTCCACTCGGCATGCAGGTGGTTGGGGAGCGGGATGTAGACCGCGTCGATGTCGGGGTCGGCGAGGAGTGCCTCATAGCTCCCGTGCGCGCGCGGGATCGAGAGCTCCTTCGCCGCCGCGGTGGCCCGTCCGTCCTCCCGGGAGGCGATGGCAAGGACCTCGCTCCGCGGGGAGCGGCGCAGGCCCGGGATCACCTTGCGGAGGCCGATGTCCGCGGTCGACAGGATGCCCCAGCGCACGCGATCCGTCCCGGCCATTCGCGACCCTCCACCTGACCGGCCGGGCCCGCGGTCCGGCCGACTTGACACGATCCGACCCTTGTACGAGTCTGGCACAGGTTTTGCAAGAAAGGATCACAAATCGTGCAGGTCGGTCGCGTCGACGTCGGGCAGCGGAGCGAGACGGTCCATCGGGCCAATCTGAGCGCCATCGTCCGCGGGCTCCACGAGCTGGGTCCGCAGTCCCGCTCCGAGCTGGTCGCCGCCACGGGCCTGACGAGGAGCGCGATCCGCACGCTGGTCGGCGAACTCGCCGATGCCGGCCTCGTCACCGAGGACGGCCCTGTGCGTCTCGGCACCCCGGGCCGGCCATCGCCGCTCGTCCGGCTCGTCCCGACCGGAGCCGTGGTGCTGAGCCTGGAGATCCTGGTCGACTCGATCGCGGCGGCGATCGTCGGCCTCGGCGGCCGGACCCTCGACCAGGTCCGCATCGACCGGCCGCGCCGGCACCTGGCGGTCGATGACGTCGTCGCCGACCTTCGCGACCTCGCGGGCGAGCTGCGTGCCCGCCATGCCGGCCCGATCATCGGCATCGGCGTCGCGGTCGCCGGCGTCGTTCGCCACGAGGACGGCCTCGTCTCGATGGCGCCGAACCTGGGCTGGGTCGACGTGCCGCTCGGCGCGCGGCTCGCGCGGGCCCTGGCGGTGGCGGTCCCGATCGCGATCGCGAACGATGCCGACGCGGGGATCGTCGCCGAGCATCGCCGTGGCGCCGCGGTCGGCGTCGACGACGCGCTCTTCGTCTCCGGCGAGGTCGGCGTCGGCGGCGGGGTCATCGTCGGTGGCCAGCCGCTCGTCGGCACGGCCGGGTTCGCCGGGGAGATCGGCCACATGACGATCAACCCGGACGGCGCGGCCTGCCGCTGCGGTGCCCGTGGTTGCTGGGAGACCGAGGTCGGCGAGGGGATGCTGCTCGCCAAGGCAGGCTATCCGTCCGATGCCGGGCGGGCCGGGGTCGACCAGGTGCTCCACGACGCCGCCGAAGGATCGCCGGTCGCGCTCGCCGCACTCGGCTATGTCGGCCGCTGGCTGGGCATCGGCCTCGGCAGCCTCGTCAACATCCTCAACCCGCGCCTGATCGTCCTTGGCGGCCCGCACGGCCGGATCTTCCCGTTCGTGCGGGACATCCTCGAGGCCGAGCTTGCCCAGCACAGCCTGCCCGCCGCGCGGGCGCAGGTCCGGGTCGTCCCGGCCGCGCTGGGCATCGATGCGCCGCTCGTCGGCGCGTCGGAGCTCGCCTTCGAGCCGCTCCTGGCCGATCCGGCCGCCTGGTTCGAGAGGCCGAACCGCACATATCAGCTCGCGAGCGCCTGACCGATGGTCAGGCCGACGCAGCGGATCGACATGCGTGGCGCGCCCGCCGTGCCCGCCGAATGAAAGGGGTTGCCTAACGATGTAGCCTACGGACCGGAACCAGCGCGTTCCGGAGGAGCTTCACAGCGAAAACCCAGGAGGAGAAACGCGCATGGACATTCGCAGGCTAGCTGCCCTCGCAGGGGCAACGGCCGTCATCGTGGCCGCCTGCTCATCGAGCGGGTCGTCGAGTGCACCCGCCAGCGTCGCGCCATCGGCGGCCCCGCCCGCCAGCGCCGCCGCCGTCGACTGCACGGTCGGGGTGTCGTGGAACAACTTCCAGCAGCCGCGCTGGGCGGCACATGACGAGCCGAACCTGAAGGGGACCGTCGAGGCCGCTGGCGGCAAGTACATCAGTGCCGATGCCAACCTCAGCGCCGAGCAGCAGCTGACCGACGTCGACACGCTGATCTCGCAGGGCGCGAAGGTCCTGGTCCTGCTCGCGCAGGACAACAAGGCCGTCCTGCCCGCGCTCCAGAAGGCCAAGGACGCCGGGATCCCGGTCATCGCGTATGACCGCCTGATCGAGGACCCGAGCATCCTGTACATCACCTTCGACAACGTCCTGGTCGGCAAGGCCGAGGCCGCCGCGGTCCTGGCCAAGGTCCCGACGGGCAACTACGTCCTGATCAAGGGCGACCCGGGCGACCCGAATGCGTCCACGTTCCTGCCGCAGGGCTGGGACGAGGCCGGTCTCAAGGACAAGGTCGCGTCCGGCGACATCAAGCTCCTGAACGGTCCTGACGGCACCTTCACGGATGCCTGGAAGACCGAGAAGGCCCAGTCCAACATGGAAGCGATCATCGACAAGGCCGTCGCCGACGGCACCAAGATCGATGCGATCCTGGCCGAGAACGACAGCACGGCGCTGGGCGTCGTCGGTGCCCTCACGGCCAAGAGCTACGGCTTCCCGCCCTTGAGCGGCCAGGACGGCGACCCCGCCAACCTGAACAATGTCGCGCTGGGCAAGCAGTACGTTGACGTCTTCAAGAACGCCAACGAACTGGGCAAGGCCGCAGGGGCCGCCGCGCTCGAGCTGTGCAAGGGCACGGCGATGGCCGGTCTCCCGCTGCCGGACGGACTGCTCGACCCGACGGTCGCGCCGGTCGCCGGTCTGACCGCTCAGGCGTTCACGACCCCGAACGGGACCTCGGTCCAGTCGTACATCCTCCAGCCGACCCCGCTCACCGCGGAGAACCTCCAGGTGGCGATCGATGCCAAGCAGATCACCAAGGAGGACCTCTGCAAGGGCGTCGACGCGGCCGCCGCGACCGCGCCGGCCGCCTGCAAGTAGCGGTCATCGACCGCTGACCTAGCCGTCAACCCTGCGCCCCCGGGTCCCCCGGGGGCGCAGATGTATCCATACCCAGGACCAGGAGGGCCGTCGTGACGAACCTGGCCGACGCAGCACCGGTCTCGGGACAGGTCGAGCCCCCCGCCCGCACCTCGGTGCGCGGGATGATCGCCAAGACGGAGATCGATCTCCGTCTCTTCGGCATGCTCGTGGCCCTCGGCGGGATCCTGCTCACCTTCAACATCCTGAGCGGGGGCAAGTTCTTCCAGCCGACGAACATGATCACCCTCGCGGTCCAGGCGACCGGCGTGGCGATCATCGCCACCGGGATGGTCCTGGTGATCGTCTCGCGCAACATCGACCTGTCCGTCGGGTCCTTGGTCGGCCTCATCGCCATGACCTACGCCCTGCTGATGACCGACTGGTTGCCCGACGTCCTGGGCATCGGCGCCGACTTCCCCTTCCGCTGGGTCATCGCCCTCGGCATCGGCGTGGCGCTCGGGGCGCTCATCGGGGGCCTCCAGGGCTTCATCATCGCCTACATCGGCGTGCCCTCATTCATCGTCACCCTCGGCGGCTTGCTCACGATCCGCGGACTCGTCTGGTACCTCTCCAGCGGCGCGGCCGTGTCGGGCCTCGATCCCAGCTTCCAGCTCGTCGGCGGCGGGGCGCAGGGATCGATCGGCGGGACGCTGACCTGGGGTCTCGGCCTGATCGGCTGTCTTGCGATCATCGCCCTGCTGATCAACGGCCGGCGCCAGCGCCGGCGATTCGGCTTCCCCATGCGCCCCATGTGGGCCGAGGTCCTCATCGGGGTGGTCGGGTGTGTGGTCGTGCTCGGGGTGGCCGCCTTCGCCAATAACAACTTCTGGCCGGAGGGCCTCGCCGATCGGATCGCCCTCGAGCAGAACTGGGGACCGGCTCCCGCCGGTGGCTGGCACATCCCGACCGGCTTCCCGAACCCGATCCTTTTGCTCATCGGCGTGACCCTGGTCATGACCTGGATGGCGACCAGGCGACGCTTCGGGCGATACGTCTACGCGTACGGCGGCAATCCCGACGCAGCCGAGCTGGCCGGCATCAACACCCGCTGGACGATCCTCAAGACCTACGTGGTCATGGGCGTGCTGTGCGCCCTGGCGGCGGCCATCGCCTCCGCACGACTCAACGGCGCCACCCTCGACGTGGGCCAGAGCTATGAGCTCTACGTCATCGCCGCGGCCGTCGTCGGTGGCACCTCGTTCGCCGGCGGCATCGGGACCATCCCGGGCGCCGTCCTGGGAGCCTTCGTGATGCAGTCGCTCGCGTATGGCCTGAGCTTCATGGGCGTCAACTCGCCCGGCCAGAACGTCGTCGCGGGGATCGTCCTGATCCTGGCGGTCGGCTTCGACACCTTCAACCGCCGGCGCGGCTCCTGAACGGCGAGGAGGAACGATAGTGACCGTCGCGGAGCGCACACCGATCGTCGAGATGCGGAACATCAGCGTCGCCTTCGGCGGCGTGCATGCCGTGCGCGACGTCACCGTCGACCTCTACGCGGGGGAGGTCATCGGCCTCGTCGGCGGCAACGGCGCCGGCAAGTCGACGCTCATGCGGGTCCTGTCGGGCGCGCATCAGGCCGACAGCGGCGAGATCAGGATCAACGGCGAGCCGGTGATGATCCGCAACCCGCGCGACGCGAAGGCGCTGAACATCGAGACCATCTACCAGACGCTGGCGCTCGCCGACAACATCGATGCGCCCGGGAACCTGTTCCTCGGTCGCGAGCTCACGACCCGTCTGGGCTCCCTCAACGACTCAAGCATGGAGGCCGAGACCCGCAAGGTCATGGGCCGCCTGAACCCGAACTTCACGAACTTCGCGCAGCCCGTGAAGTCACTCTCCGGCGGCCAGCGGCAGGCCGTGGCGATCGCCCGGGCGGTCTACTTCAACGCCCGGATCCTGATCATGGACGAACCGACCGCCGCCCTCGGACCGGCCGAGACCGCCCAGGTGCGCAACCTCGTCCGGCAGCTGAAGGACGAGGGCATCGGGATCTTCCTGATCAGCCACGACATCCATGACGTCTTCGACCTGTCCGACCGGATCAGCGTCATGTACCACGGCCGGATCGTCGACACCATCGACAAGGAAGGCGTCACCCCCGACGACGTGCTCGGCATGATCATCCTGGGCAAGAAGCCCGACGAGGTCACCGAGACGGACAAGGCCGAGATCGAGCTGCGGGCCTAGACGCCCGCCGGCGGTGCCGTCGCCCCGCACGATCAGCCGGCGAGTCCCCGGAACGTCGGCGCGAGCGCCGGGTACAGGGCCCGGTAGGCCGCATGGATCTCGCGATAGCGTGACGCGTCGAGGCCCGGCGAGGCGACCGGCGTCACGTGGACGTTCGCCCCGACCGCCGCACCTGCCGACGGGTACCAGCCGGCGCCGACCGCCGCGAGAAGCCCCGCGCCATATGCCGCGCCCTCTGTCGTATCGACCGTTGCGAGCTCGACGTCGAGGACGTCGGCGAGGATCTGCCGCCACAGCGCGCTGGCCGTGCCGCCGCCCGACGCCCGGATCTGGTCCGGTGCCGTCAGGCCCGCGCCGAGCATGAGGTCCAGGCCGTCGCGCAGCCCGAACGCGACGCCTTCGATGACCGCCCGGGTCATGTGCCGCCGGTCGTGGGCGAGGGTCAGCCCGACGAACGCGCCGCGGGCCGCCGGGTCCGGGTGCGGGCTCCGCTCTCCGCTGAGGTAGGGCAGGAACAGGAGGCCGTCACTGCCCGGCGCGACCTCGGCGGCAGAAGCGACCAGCTCGCCGAACTCGACGCCCGGCGCCAGGGCGTCACGGAACCAGCGCAGGCTGCCGGCCGCCGAGAGCATCACCGACATCAAGTGCCAGCGATCCGGCACGGCGTGGCAGAACGCGTGGACGATGCCGCGCGGCTCGTGGATCGGGCGATCCGTCGCGGCGAACACGACGCCCGAGGTCCCGAGCGAGAGCGCCATGGTGCCCGGGTCGACGACCCCGACGCCGACCCCGTTCGCCGACTGGTCTCCCCCACCGGCCACGACCGGCGTCCCCGCCTGCAGGCCTGTGGCGGCCGCCGCGTCGGCCGTGATGGAGCCCGTGACCTCCGGGCCCTCGTGCGTCCGGGGCATCCAGGCGGCGTCGATCCCGAGCGCGGCAAGGACCTCCGGCGACCAGTCGCGTGTCGCCAGATCGAACAGGATGGTCCCCGAGCCGTCGGCCTTGTCGAGCGCGTACTCACCGGTGAGCCGGAGCCGGACGTAGTCCTTGGGGAGGAGCACGTGCGCCACCCGGCTCCACACGTCCGGCTCGTGGTCCCGCACCCAGACGAGCTTCGGCGCGGTGAAGCCGGTCAGGGCGTCGTTGCCGGTGATGTCGATGAGCCGCTGCGGGCCGACGGCCGAGCGGATCGCATCGCACTCGGCGGCCGTGCGCTGGTCGTTCCAGAGGATCGCCGGCCGGAGGACGGCATCGGCCCTGTCGAGGAGCACGAGGCCGTGCATCTGGCCGGTCAGCCCGACGGCGGCGACGTCGTCGCCGGTCGCGCCCGTTGCGGCGAGGACCGACCGGATGGCCGCGACGGCGCCATCCCACCAGAGCTGGGGCGACTGCTCGCTCCAGCCGGGACGCGGCATCTCGAAGCCGTATTCGGACGAGCCGACACCGGCGACCGTGCCCGCTTCGTCGATCAGGATCGCCTTGGTCGCGGTGGTCGAGGCGTCGATGCCAAGGACGTAGCGCACCGGGTCAGCGGCCGGCGCCCGACTTCACCCGTGACGCGTCGGCAGCCCACACTGACCGGTTGACCACGTTCTCGAGCAGCTCCTGATGACCCGATGTCGGTCGCGGGTCGATCGTCCCGGCCGCGACCTTGGCCTCCAGGGTCTCGAGCGTTTCGCCGCCGTCGAGGATGGCGGCGCCGAGCGAGCCGGCCCAGCCGGCGTAACGGCGCTCCTTGCGATCGGCGAGTTCGTGGTGATCGACGAGATCGGCCGCGATCAGGAGGGCCCGGGCGAGCGTGTCGAGCGCCCCGATGTGGGCATGGAACAGGTCCGTCCGGTCCGTGCTCTGACGACGGAGCTTGGCGTCGAAGTTGAAGCCACCGGGGGCGATGCCACCGTGCTGGAGGATCTCGTACAGCGGCAGCGCCAGATCCTCGACCGAGTTCGGGAACTGGTCGGTGTCCCAGCCGTTCTGCGGGTCGCCCCGGTTGGCGTCGATGCTGCCCAGGATGCCGTTCGCGATCGCGAAGGCGACCTCGTGATGGAAGCTGTGACCCGCCAGCGTCGCGTGGTTCGCCTCGATATTGACGCGGTACTCATCCTCGAGCCCGTGCTTGACGAGGAAGCCATGGACGGTCGCGACGTCGTAGTCGTACTGGTGCTTCGTCGGCTCCATGGGCTTGGGCTCGATGAGGAGCTGGCCCCCGAACCCGATCCGGTGCTTGTGCTCGGCGACCAGGTGCAGGAACCGTGCCAGCTGCGCTCCTTCTCGTCGAAGGTCCGTGTTGAGCAGGGTATCGTACCCCTCCCGGCCGCCCCACAGGACGTAGTTCTCGCCGCCCAGGCGCTTGGTGATCTCGAGCATGTGCTTGACCTGGGCGGCGGCGAAGGCGAAGACCTCGGGATCGGGATTCGTCGCCGCGCCCGCCTGGTAGCGCGGGTGGGTGAACAGGTTGGCCGTCCCCCACAGCAGTCGGACGCCGGTCCTTTCCTGGTACCCCGCGGCATCGTCGGTCAGGGCGTCGAGGTTCGAGCGGAACGTCGCGAAGCTCGCGCCTTCGGGTGCGACGTCGCGGTCGTGGAAGCAGTAGAACGGGATGCCGAGCTTGGTGAAGAACTCGAACGCGACGGCCATCTTCGTCCGCGCCGCCGCCATCTCGTCGGTCGTGCCGTCGAGCCAGGGCCGGTCCATCGTCCCGGACCCGAACATGTCGACACCCGGCCAGGCGAACGAATGCCAGAAGCACACGCCCGGCCGCAGGTGGTCCTCCATTCGCGTGCCCAGCACGAGCCGATCGGGCTCGTAGACCTTGAACGCGAGCGGGTCCGTCGACTCGAGGCCGCCGAAGGGGATCGGCCCCGTCACATCCGGGAAGAAGTCATCGACCATGTCCGGTCCCTCCTGCCGCAGCACACCCGTTCGCGCTGACTATCCGACGATATCCGCAGGCCTGTATCTTACATTTGTACGAGAGCAGAACAAACAACCGGCACGCGCCGGCGGACCACGGCCCGTCGGCCGCGCGTCCTAGCGGATCCGCCCGTCCCGCAGGGCCTCGACGGACTTGGCGATCCGGCGCTGTCGCGTCTCGTCTGTCTTGGCGCCGACGATCTGGAGCACGTGCCACGACTTGTTGCTGTAAGAGAGACCCTCGAACGTCCGACGGGCGTCGGGCTCGGCATCGAGGGCCGCGGCGAAGTCGTCGGGGACGGTGACCTCCCGGGGCGCCGTGTCGAGCTCGATGTCGACATCGACCTCATCACCGCCGGCGACGCGGGCGCCCGCCCTGTTCTCCGCGCTGACCCCGACCATGAAGGCGCCGCCCATCACCGCGATGGTGCTCCGATACGTGAATCCGTTGATCGTGATCGTGACCGCGGGGCGTTTGCCCGAACCGAGGGCCGCCACGACCTCATCGGGCACGCGGATGCCGGTGGCGGTCTTGTCGCCCTGGAGGATCGTCGTGTGGAATCGCATGTCTGGGCTCCCTGTGCGGCGCGGCTAGAGCCAGTGGTTGTCGTGGCGGAGATAGAACTCGGCGAGTTCCTCGTCGCTCGGCCGACCGGACGTGGCGAACGACGCCAGGCCTTCGAAGTAGCCCTCGCGGGGGGCGCCGGGCGCGAAGTGGAGCAGCATCGACGCCGGGGCGCCCGACTCGTTGCGGAAGCCGTGGACGCCACCCGCGGGGACGTGGACGAAGTCACCGGGTCGCGTGTCGACCCAGCGCGTCCCGTCGTAGATCTTGACGGTGCCGTCCAGGATGTAGAAGGACTCCGAGATCGTCCGGTGGAAGTGCGGGTCCGGCCCGCTCACCTCGGGGCCCATCACCCAGCGGTACAGCCCGAACCCGCCGTCCGTCGTGGCGCCGGTCGCGAGGTAGTGCGCCGTGTTGCCGTTCGCGTACGTGACCTCGGGGGCGTGATCGGCGGGCCGATAGGTGGCGCTGACCTCGCCGGTCTCCCCGAGGTAGCGCGGCTCCGGGTAGGTCATGCGCCGGCCTCCGACGCGCCGCTGGTCGCGGGCGGGATGTTCTGGTTGAGCCGGAACATGTTGTCGGGGTCGTAGCGAGCCTTGACCGCCGCGAGCCGGTCCCACGTCGCCCCGGGGTAGGCGGCCCGGATCCGTTCCTCGCCCTCGTCGGCGAGGAAGTTGACGTACGCGCCGTCGTCGTCCTGGTGCAGCGCAGCCGACAGGCCCTCCACCCACGCCTCGCGTCGGTCGCGGTCCTCGGGACCCGTGTAGAAGGACGCGACATTGACCATGATCTTCGAATCGCGATGGGCGAACGCGGTGGCGTCCGCCGGCACGCGTGCCATCGCCCCGCCGAGGACGCGAAGCTGCGCCGCGCGCATCGGGGCGTCGGACGCCTCGAGGTGCTCCAGGATCGTCTCTGCGACGCTCGTGTCGACGCGGTCGATGAACATCGTCCGGGCGACGGCGAGCGGACGGTACGACTCGTCCTCGGGCGGGTAGATCTCGGGATAGGGCATCGGGTGGACCATGTCGACGACCGGCGTCGCCAGGGCACGGAACGGCGCAAGCGCTCGCTCCGCCGCGTCGGGCGCGCCCGCATAGGCCATGAGCCCGAACACCACGAGCTTGCCGTGCTCCGTCTCGGGGACGAACGGCATCGGCGGGCAGGGCATCACGTTGGCGATGGTCGAGAGCTCCTCGGGAGCGGCCTCGGCATGGGCGATGAACGACGCGATCACGTCGGGCGTCGCCGGCAGCATCAGCATCCCACCGGTGAACTCGGGGACCGCGTGGAGCCGGAACTGGAACGCGGTCGCCACGCCGAAGTTGCCGCCACCGCCGCGGATCGCCCAGAAGAGGTCGGGGTGCGAAGCTGCGT
This sequence comes from uncultured Chloroflexia bacterium, assembly GCA_963767165.1. GTDB lineage: Bacteria > Chloroflexota > Limnocylindria > Limnocylindrales > CSP1-4 > SPCO01. Next base: position 77,954 of record CAVYCV010000003.1, read on the forward strand.
CGACGCGGAGCGTCTGGCCGTCGGCGGTCACGATGTCGGCGGCGAGGAGCGAATCGATCGTCAGGCCGTGCTTGCGGACGAGGTAGCCGACCCCGCCGCCGAGGGTGATCCCGCCGATCCCGACCGATCCGGTGTCGCCGAATCCGACCGCGAGACCATGCGCGCCGAGCGCGGTGCTGAGCTCGGCGGCGGTCAACCCGGCCTGGGCCCACACGGTCTGCCCATCGACATCGATGTCGATCGACCGCAGGTCGCCGAGATCGAGCACGATGCCGCCATCCGTGACGCCGTAGCCCGCGGCGCTGTGGCCGCCACTGCGGACGGCCAGATCGAGGCCGGTCTCGCCGGCGAGGGCGATCACCGCGGCGACGTCATCGGCGTCGACCGGCCGGACGATGACCGCAGGGCGGCGGTCGACGTCGCCGAGGAACACCGTCCGTGCCTTGTCGTAGTCCGCGTCGTCGGGACCGATGACGCGGCCGCGGACGGTCGAGCGCAGTGCCGGGATCGAGAGGGAGGTGGTCAGTGCAGACGACGACATGGAAGACTCCTTTCGACGGCGGATGACGCACGGGGAGCGTCAGGCCACCTGCCTGGGGCACAGGCGGCGAGGGTCTGGGGCAGGGCGTCGTGAGGACGATTATCCCGCCGATGCGCTCCTTCGTGGTGCATGACCATTGGACCGACGTCGCGGCCAGGACTCATCGGCCGGGCACACCGATGAGTTTCGAGCGCCTCGCGTGTCTTACTGGTGGCGCTGGCGGAACCGTTTCGTTGGCGCCTCCGCCCTCGTCCACGGGGGCAGAAAGGACCACGTCCCTTGGCCAAGGCATCGGCGTCGCGACGATCGACGCCGTCCGGCCGGCCGATCGAACAGCACGATGCGGTCCTGCTGATCGCCGACGCCGCCGATCCGAGCCTCGCAGCGAGCCTGTGCGGCTCCGCGCGCCGGATCCTCGAAGATGGCGGGCCGGTCCTGCTCGTGTGCGACGTGCGTGCGATCCCGGAGCCGGACCTCGCGACGTTGGATGCGTTGGCACGCCTGACCTTTCTCGCCCGACGGCTCGGGGGCGATGTCCTCCTGCTCGACGCAGGGCCGAGGTTCGAGGAGCTGTTGGCCCTGGCCGGCTTGTCGGACGTGATCCCCTGGCTCGCGCCCTCAGGCGGCGAGCCGCTCGGGTAGGCCGAACAGCGGGAAGAGCCGAGCGGTGTCCAGGAAGAACGTGATGCCGCTGATGCGACCGTCCGACAGTTCGAGCACCTGGATCGACCAGGGCTCGAGGCCGCCATCGGCCGCGGGCTTGTATTGCGCGAAGGCCGGCGACCCGTTGGCCATGACCGGGAGCAGCCGCGACCCACGGCACCCGATCCCCGTCCCAAGGCACCAGTCCCGGATGTCGCGGTGGGTCTGCAGCCAGAGATCGTACGGGGGCATGTTCCAGGTCGCGTCCTCCTGGAGCAGGGCGGTCAGGCGGTCCATGTCGTACTGCTCGAAGGCCTGCACGTACCGCGCGAGCAGGGCGCGCTGGTCGTCGTCCAGCGCGTCTGGCGACTTGGTGGCATCGATCTTGCTCTTGGCCAGCGTGGCCCGGGCGCGCTGCAGGGCGCTGTTGACCGAGGCGACCGTGGTGCCGAGCAACTCGGCGACCTCGTCGGCTTTCCAGTGCAGGACCTCGCGCAGGATGAGCACGGCCCGTTGGCGTGCCGGCAGGTGCTGGAGAGCGGCGACGAACGCCAGGCGGATCGACTCACGGGCGACCGCGACATCGGCGGGATCGCCACCGGCAGGGACCGCCCGGTCATCGGGGATCGGCTCGATCCACGTGTTCTCGGGCAGCGGTGGCGGCAGGGTCTGATCGGCGGTCGACGCCGGCCCCAGGTCCATGGGGCGGGCCCGGCGCTGCGGGGCGCCGAGCATGTTCAGGCACACGTTCGTGGCGATCTTGTACAGCCAGGAGCGGATCGTCGAGCGACCCTCGAACCGGTCGAGGCCGCGCCACGCCCGGATCATCGTCTCCTGGACGGCGTCCTCCGCCTCGAAGGCCGATCCGAGCATCCGATAGCAGTAGCCAGTGAGCTCGACCCGATATCGCTCGAGCTGCGGCTCGAGCCCGTCCGCCTCGTCGACCGGGGGTGAGGCGGCGCGCTCGACGATCGCTTCGGGCATCGACCCATGGTATCGGGCTTGTCGTCGGCCGGCGCGGTCGCCCGCGTCGGTCGACGGCGGCGGGTCAGGCGAGGTCGCTTGGGAGCCAGTGATACCAGCCGACAGCGAGGAGGACGCCCAGGTCGACGAGCATCGCGCCGATCGTGCTGAAGGTCGGGAACGCCACCGGGAACAGCAACAGGCCGACGAGCGAAACCACCGACGAGACGATCGCCACCGGCGTGAACCAGGCCGCCGGGAGCCAGCCCATGACCATGGCCGCCAGGGCGGTGAACCCGACGATCGCCACAGTCCACACGAGCACCGCGATCGCCTGCGTCGCCATCCGGCCGGCCGCCCCGGTGAGCAGCCATGACTCGCCATCCCAGGCGGGGTTGACGGTCGCGATCTTGAACACCGCGAGCAGCCCCATGCTGTGGCCGATCCCATGGGCCAGCAGCACGAGGGCGATCAGGATCCTGAGCATCGGATTCCCTCCGTTCCCTTGCTGTCCGCGTCGCCGGCCCTGCTCAGTGGCCGGCGACGGGCACCCTCGTCAATTCGCGAGCGATCATGTCGGCCCAGGCGTCGATCGCCGGCCAGTCACGGAAATCGCCCTCGGGCACGAATCTCTTGGCCACGAACTTCTCGGCGAAACCGAGCTCCGAGCCGTCGAGCGTCTCGCGGTCGAGCGCACCCGCGAAGACGCGATGGCCCCGTGCATCCGTCGCGCTCCAAAGCCCCGCGACCTCGGCCGGTCGAACCGGAGCGACCTTCATGGCCGACCGACCGACCGGGCCGCTGCTGAAGAGCCACACCGGTCGAGCCGCGAGCGCGGCTTCGTTGTCGCGGACGAACCCGCTGGCCTCCTTGAGCCAGTGCCCGGCGTACACCGCGCTGCCGATGACGAACGCGTCGTACGGCAGCGGGTCAGAGACGTCCCCGGCCGGACGGACGGTCGTCTCCAGGCCGTCCGTCGCGAGGCGGGCGGCGATCCGCTCCGCGATGGCCTTCGTCGAGCCCAGGCGGCTTGCATACGCGACCAGGACATCCATCGTCGAACCCTCCTTCCGTGCGACAGCGGTATCAGGAGCTCATCGGCGCCGACATCGGGCCAGCGACCTTGGGTTGCGAGACCGTCGGCGAGCCGAGCTTCCGGACCATCAGGACGAGCATCGACCCGAACCCGAACAGGCTGGCGATCATCACCACGATGGTCACGATCGGGATCAGCGCGAGGACCTCCATCAACACCACGCCGATCACCGCGGCCAGATACGGCCGCTCGCGGACGCGGTCCGACGAGGTGCGGCGCAGCACCCACTCGCCGATCCAGATGCCGGCGACGAGGTAGCCGATGAACGCGACCAGCGGCCATGCGCCCAACAGGATCCCGACACCCAGCGGTGCCCCGATGACCGTCGCCATCAACAGGAAGGCGACGATCGGGAAGGCGATCAGGCCCACGAACCCGGCGGCCAGGGCCAGGACCGGCTCCCGGCTGATGACGCCCTCGGCCTCGCGCACCTGACGGGCCCCGAGCCCGGCCAGGAGGAGACCGGCGACGACCGTTGCCAGGCCGAATCCGACCCACAGGAGCAGCAGCGCCGGGGCCAGGACCGCGCCGACACCGATCAGGACGGTGGCCATGTCCGTGACCGAGCCCTGCACTTGGGCGTCGCCGGTCTGATGGACCAACGAGTCGACGGTCATCACGTCGCCGAGGACGACGGTGCCCGGTCCGAGCTCGACGGGGCTCCGGACGGCGACGATCGTCTCGCTGGTGGCACCCGTCAGGGTTGCCGCCCCATCGACGACCACGATGGTGTTGACCTCACCCGCGATCGTCGCGGTGCCGTTGACGATGACCACGACGTCGGCGTGCTCGCCGGCCGGGAGCGTGATGTCGCCACCGGTCGAGACGAGCACGCGGCCGGTGTGCGGGAGCGCCGACGCCGCGAGGACGGCCGGGGCTAACAGCAGGAACACGATGAGCAGGGCGCCGACGACGCCGACGAGCCGTTTCATGGGGACACCTCCGAGCACGCGGACACGCCGCACGAGCATGGAAGCGCGCCGGGGCGGGACCGGGGAGGGCCATCAGCCACAGGTTCGTCGGGCCGGCTGGCACGAATCGCTGCCAAGTGGTGCCGTGTGGCAGGAGCCGGTGGGGCCGACCGGCACTCATCGCCATCTGCGCATATGTCGATAGTCGGGCCATGGACGAGATCACGATCCTGCAGGCCGAGGTCCTCAAGACACTCGCCAGCCCGCGACGTCTCGAGATCCTCCATGCGCTCGCCGGGGGCCCGATCGAGGTCGGTCGTCTGGCGGACGCCATCGGGGCGAGCCAGCCCAACGTCTCCCAGCATCTGGCCGTCCTTCGCAACGCCGGCATCCTCGAGGCCGAACGGACGGGCCGGGAGGTCCGCTATCGACTGGCCGACCCCGATGTCATGGTCGCCTGCGGTCTCATGCGGGCCGTGCTCGAGCGCCGCCTCGCCCGTCTTGGGGCGGTGGCCGCGAACGCGGTCGCGCCGGCTCCCGTCGCAGCCGCGCCGACATCCGTCGGGCTCTCGCCGGCACCCCCATCCCAACCATCGACGCCGAGGTGACCCGCCATGGATGAATCCCTGAATCTGGTCCTCTTCTCCGGGACCGATGACAAGCTCCAGGCCGCGGCCGTGCTGACCGCCGGCGCTGCTGCGCTCGGCAAGCCCGTCAATGTCTTCCTGCAGTACTGGGCGCTCGATGCGTTCCGGGCGGACAGGATCGGGCGGGACCACGGACTGGCGCCCGAAGCCGGTCCCGCCGGTCGAGCTGCCGTCGATGCGCTCGCCCGCGCCGGTCAGGCCCCGTGGGCGGAGACGCTGCGGCAGGCCAAGGACCTCGGTGGCGTCGACATCCAGGCGTGCTCGCTCTCGATGGACCTTCTCGCGCTCGAACCGACCGATCTCGATCCGCTGGTCGATGGCGTCGAAGGCGTGACCGCCTTCTACCTCAACGCCGGTCAGGGACAGGTCGTCTTCATCTAGACACAGGAAAGGAAAGGCCCCGGATGCCAGTCTTCGAGATCACCCAGATCGTCGACGCGCGCGGACTCTCGTGCCCGATGCCGATCGTGAAGACGGCCCAGGCCGTCAAGGCGATCCCGTCGGGGGCGGTGGTCGAACTGCTCGCAACGGACCCCGGTTCGATCAAGGACGTCGCGGCGTGGTGCCGCGCGACGGGCAACGACCTCGTCGAGCAGTCATCGGATGGCGCGCTCTACCGCTTCGTCATCCGCCGGAAGTGAGGCACATCATGACCACCGAGACCCTTGCCCCGTTCGACCCGCTGGCCGATGCGATCACCGCCGTCGACGGCTGGCCAGAGATCGGGGAAGCACCGGCTCCGGCTCCCGCCGGCGACGAACCCGTCAAGGTCAGGGACCTCCTGATCATCGATTACAGCGGCGACCTCGAGAAGGTCTGGGCGACCATGATCCTCGCCTCGACCAGCGCCGCGATGGGCGTCCGGACCCGCGTCTTCGTGACCTTCTGGGGGCTCCAGGTCTTCGTCAAGGATTCGAAGCGAATCACCGGCGAGAACTGGATGCAGAGGATGCTCTCCGCGATGCAGCGGCCCGGCATCAGCCATCGCAAGCTCTCGAAGATGAACTTCCTCGGCATGGGCCCATGGATGATGGGTCGCCTGGCCAAGCAGTACGGCGTGGCCAGCCCGAAGGAGCTCCTCGAGGCAGCGCAGGCGATGGGCGTCGAGTTCATCCCGTGCCAGATGACCATGGACATGTTCGGGCTCAAGCCCGAGGACATGATCGAGGGCATGGGCGAGCCCGCCGGCGCCGCCACGGTCATCGGCCTGATGACCGAGAACTCCACCCCTTTGTTCATCTAGGAAGCGTGATCACCATGACCGACGTCGCCTACGCCATCACCCGCACCGTCGACGCTCGGGGCAGCTTCTGCCCCGGGCCCCTGATGGAACTCATCCGGGCCATCCGCGAGAGCCAGGTCGGCGACGTCATCGCCGTCTACTCCTCGGACTCCGGCTCGAAGACCGACATCCCGAAGTGGATCGAGAAGGCCGGACACGGCCTGCTCGCCCTGGAAGCCCGCGACGGCTACGACGAGATCGTGGTCGAGAAGCGGCGGTAGGAGCTTCACATGCAACGCATCGTCATCCTCGGCGGCGGCGTCGGTGGGACCCTCACCGCGAACCTGCTGGTCAAGAAGCTCCGCGCCCGGATCGACCGCGGCGAGGTCGAGATCATGGTCGTCGACGCGACCGGCCAGCACGTGTACCAGCCCGGCTTCATGTACATCGCGATGGGCGGCGAACGCGCCGCCAACCTCGAGCGTCCCGAGCGCTCGCTGCTCGACAAGCGCGTCACGCTCATCGTCGGCGACGTCGTCGCGGTGGACGAAGCCCAGCAGGTCGTCACGCTCTCCGATGGCCTCCCGCTCGGCTACGACCATCTGGTCCTGGCGACGGGTTCGCGCATCGTCCCCGAAGAGATCGAGCATTTCGACACGGAGGCCCAGCACTTCTACAGCGCGGAGGCCGCCGCCCGGCTGCGCGCGGCCCTCGACACGTTCGATGGCGGACGGATCGTCATCGGCATCGCCGGCATGCCCTACAAGTGTCCGCCGGCGCCGCTCGAGGTCGCGTTCCTCATCGAAGCCGAGCTGCGCGAGCGCGGGATCCGCGACCGCTCGACGATCGACTACTGCTCGCCGATCGGGCGGGCGTTCACGATCGAGACCGTCTCGGAGATGGCGACGCCGATCCTCGCGACCAAGGGCATCGAGCTGCACACGTTCTTCAACGTCGAGGCGATCGACCCCGACCGCAAGGTCGTGCTCAGTCTCGAGGGCGAGGAGCTGCCGTATGACCTGCTCATCCTCGTTCCCCCGCACAAGGGCCAGCAGTTCCTCATGGACTCCGGCCTGGCCCCCGCGCCCGGTGGCTGGCTGCCGACGGACCGCGCGACGCTCCAGGTCGGTGGACGACCGAACGTCTACGCCCTCGGTGACGCCACCGACCTGCCCCTCTCGAAGGCGGGTTCGACGGCGCACTTCGAGGCACCGGTCGTCACCGAGCGCATCGTGGCTGCGATCGAGGGGCGCCCGGTCGATCACCGCCACGGGGACTACCTCGGCAAGGTCATGTGCTTCTTCGAGATCGGCGACGGCAAGGGCACGCTCCTCCAGTTCGATTACGAGCATCCGCCGCGGCCACCGAAGCCGAACCAGCTCTGGCATCTCGGCAAGATCGTCTTCAACAAGACCTACTGGCACACGGTGCCGAAGGGCCGCGTCTGACCCCGTCCCTGTCGGACCTGCCGCCACGCCCGCTGCGTAAGGCAGGCCATCGTGACCGGATCGAGGTGACTGACGGCCCTGTCCGTCCGTCACCCACAGGACGACCGTAGGGTCAGGCGATGGCGCCATCTCGGTTCGACACGAGGAGTCGCGCGATGACCACGGAAACCGGCGGAGCCCAGGCCGTCTGGGCATACGCAGAACATGAGCACCGCGACCTCGTCCGCGGGATCAATCGGATGCACGAGGTCGCGTGCGGCATCGGTCGCCGTCCGACGCCTGAGCTGTCGGTGCAGGTGCTCGACGTGCTCCGCTGGGTCGACGACACGCTCGAGCCACACGTCGGCTGGGAAGAGGCGTGGCTGTATCCGGAGATCGATGCGCGGATCGGCAGTGTGTGGGCCACCATGGCCGCCCGGTTCGACCACCACCAGATCCGGGAGATGGTGACGCGGCTCCGAGCGGACCAGCACGCGCTCGGGACCCGGGAGCAAGGCGACCGGCACGCGGAGCTGCGCTGTCACCTGTTCGGCCTTGAGGCCCTGGTCCGGGCCCACATCGAGCGCGAGGAGCGCTTCCTCATCCCGCTGCTTGGCGAGGACCGTCCTCTCCAGCACGAAGCAGGTTGACGTGGCGACCAGCACGGACGTCATGCGCCCCACGCCCCTTCCCTTCGACCCGGCCAGCGCGGCACTCCTGGTCAAGAACTTCGGATTCGTCGCGAGTCCGGACCTGCCCGACCGACCCGGGCCTGCCTACCTGCTGGTCGCGCTTCGGCCGACTCCGACGCTTCGCCACTACGACCCGGAGATCGTCGAGTACTGGGTCAGCGAGAACGAACGCGGGGTCCGCCGGACGCTGACGCGCACGACACGCACGCCATTCGAAACGGATTTCTCGTGGGGCGTGATCCGGATCGTCGACCGGCTGCACGTTAGCAACGAGTACCTGACCTTCGGCGGGCGGCTGTCGGCCGACCTCGTCGATGACGTCGTGGTCGTGGTCTTCACCTCATCCGCGCCGATCCTGAGACGGGGTGGACACTCGCAGGACTGGGACGAGGGGGCCGAGACCCTGGGCGCCTTCTTCAGCCGGTTCCTGCTCGCGGTCGACGTCGCGCCCGGCTTCGAGGCGCGGGCGGCGACGGCCGATCCGCTGGCTCGCTACGCGGCGTTCGTCATGGACGCGATGGCCCGCTACCGCGCCAGCCCGATGTTGCGCCTCGAACAACCACGCCTCTGGACCTTGCTCCAGGCTGAGGAGCGCGGCCTCCACGGCAACCACCCGATCGAGTGGGCAGCCGGCGAGGCGCTCCGGCGCGACGCCAGAGGGTGATCAGGACCGAGGGAGTCGGAGATGACGTCGATCACCCAACGGGACTCCGGTGCACGCGACCCGGGTCCCGCCACCGAGACGCGGAGGCCCAGTCGGATGGAAGCCCTGTTCAATGTCGGCATCTTCATTCTGTTCGCGACCCTGTGGGCCGGATTCGCGGCCGCCCTCGTGTGGAGCCAGGGCAGCCTCGATCAGGCCTGGGAGTGGATCCGGGGCCTGCCCGGGATCCTGCAGGTCCTCGTGTGGCTGCTGTTCCTGCCGGTCGTGGCCGGGCTCTGGATCTGGGAGTCGACGTGGCCGCTGGTGATGCGGCTGGTCCTGGTCGGTGGGCTGGCGTTCGTGAACCTCTATCTCTTCCTCCCGAAGACGCTGATCGGCGACCGCCTCTAGCGCCGGGTCCGCGAGCGCCCCTCGCCGGCGGGCGGACCCGTGGCTGACGCCGACACGGCGCGATCCGGCCGGCGACCCGTCTGGAGCCAGGCAATCACGACGCCCCTGGCCGCACGGATCCCGGGCCGCTGGCGACCAGCGGCGGTGCGCGCGATCAAGGCCGTCCACACCGTGATCTTCTTCTCGATGGCGGGCCTGATCCTGCTGTTCGCCTGGGACGGGATCCGGGGTCGCCCGCGCCGACGGGCGGCCGTCGCCGCCGGCCTCGCGCTCACCGAGACGGCCGTGTTCGCCAGCAACAACCTGGTCTGCCCGCTGACCCCGCTCGCCGAACAGCTCGGTTCCGCGAGCGGATCGGTCACCGACATCTACCTGCCCGACTGGCTGAGTCGCCGGATCCCGCTCATCAGCGGCAGCGTGCTGGTCCTTGGGCTCGTCCTCAACGGTCGCGCGGTGCGACGCGATCGGCGGGGCCGCGAACCGGTCGGCCGCCCTGCTCGAAGATACAGACATGTGCGACTTCCGCTTGCGAGAGGGTGACCGATGACACGCCAGGTGATCCGGACCGATGCCGCCCCGGCGAATCCCAACTACAGCCAGGCGATCCGGGCCGGTGGGCTCGTCTTCGTCTCCGGGCAGGGGCCCCTCGACCCGGTGTCGGGCGCCATCGTCGGCGAAACGATCGGGGAACAGACGCGGCAGTGCCTGACGAACATCCAGGCGATCCTGGAGGCGGCCGGCAGCTCACTCGAGCGCATCGTGAGCATGACCTTCCTGCTCGCCGACCCGGCCGACTTCGCCGGGATGAACGAGGAGTGGCGTCGCTGGTTCCCGACCGATCCTCCCGCTCGCTCCGGGGCGCGGCTCCCATTGGACATCCCGAACTTCCGGCTCTCGGTGGGCGCGATCGCCGAGGTTTGACCGGCCGATCGGCTCCGAGCCTGCACCGGGTCCGTTTGACGGATCTGCCCCGCGGCCCGATGGTGGAGTCCGCGTCGCAGGCGCCGGGCTCCGATTCCGTCAGTCCGAAGCGCGCGACGGATCGGAATCCACCCATGGCTCGAACCTCCTTCTCTTCGCCCGAGGCGAACATCGTCGTGTGCAGCGACGGCTATTTCGATGTCTATCCCGCATCCGACCGGGCGAATGGCGACAAGCCCTCCTATCGCGGCGTCCTGGCCGAGCTCGGCGCCGGCATCCGCGGCGCGGACGACCGCCTCGCGGTCCGTCCGGGGTCGGTGGCCCTCGCCGACGCCGTCAGCGCCTGGTCGAGCTCGAAGGGTGCGGCCGCCGTGCGCGGCGACCTGGGTCGTGGCCGCGACGGCAACCAGGCCGAGGCCTGACGCCTCGGGGCTGAGCGTCCGGATCGTCCGGCCACCTACACCCAGACGCCGATCACCGTCGCTGCGAGAAGCGCGGCCAGCCCGAGACTGACGATCCGGCGCGTTCGCTCGCCCGCGAGCAGGCCACTGAGGAGACCGCCGCCCGCCGCCCAGATCGCCGCCGACGGGATGACGACCAGCATCATCGTGACCGCGACGAGGACGCTGCCGGCGACCGTCGGGAGGTCTGTCGGGCGGAACGTCGTGACCGCGCCGAGTGCGAAGATCCAGGCACGGATCGGAGAGCGCGACCCGCGCATCACCGAGTGGTCGGTCGATGGCGACCGGGTCGTGATCTCGGTCACGGGACCCGACGCGCCGGCGCCGGCCGATCCGCTGGCGACGTCGCTGGCCGAGGCGTTCGGGGGCCCGGTCACGGTCGAGATCACGTACGTGCCCGCGGTGCGCGAGCAGGCGACGTCGGCGCCCTGACGTCGGACCGGCATCGGTCGTCTCGCGCGGGGGCCCTCGGTCGGATGACCGATGACGCGCCCCGCCTGCCCCGCGAACCTCCCGTCAGGGCCGAGCGAGAACGCTCGAGCACATCTTGGAGGTTCGCATATGGTCAGCAACGCTCGCGCGCGACTCGTCGCGGCGATCGCCCTGGTCTCGGTCATCGCGGTGCTGGGTGCGGCGGTCGCGTCCGCATCGAACAGCGACGAGGGTCGGAACCTGAGCGCCGTCCGCGCGGCGACCACGCCGTTCCACAATCTCGACATCGCCATCGCCGCCGGGTACGGCACGGTCAAGGGTTGCGCCCAGAACCCGGGCGTCGGTGGCATGGGCCAGCACTACGTGAAGGGCGAGCTCGTCGGCGACCCGCACCTCGACGAACTCCGACCCGAGGCGCTCGTCTACGAGCCGCGCAAGGGCGGCGGCTACCAGCTCGTCGCAGCCGAGTACATCGTCCTCAAGGACGCGTGGCACGCGGCCTTCGGCAAGAACCCGCCAAAGCTCTTCGGCAAGCGCCTGTCACTGGTGACGGCCCCGAACGCCTACGAGCTGCCGGACTTCTACGAGATCCACCTGTGGCTCTGGAAGGACAACCCGAAGGGTCTCTTCGCCGACTGGAACCCACGGGTGTCCTGCCGAGGCCTGCCCTTCTGACATCCCCGGGGGGATCGATCCGACGCCGTCCGCTCTCTCCCAGCGGGCGGCGTCTACATGTGTCGCGTGCAACCGATCCGGGCCGCCGCCCAGTTCTGGTGTGCGAGGGGACGACACGCCCGAAGGGGAGTCATGGCATCAGAGGCATCGTCATGGGATCGGCCCGAGGGGTCGTGGGCGTCCTCGGCGGCGACGCGACGGGTGATGCAGGCCAACCGCAGCCGGGACACCCGGGCCGGAGCTGCTGATCCGCAGGGCGCTTCACGCCCGGGCCTCCGCTATCGCGTCGCCGTCAGGCCGGTCGCCGACATTCGGGTCGCGGCCGACATCGTGTTCCGCGGCCCCCGCGTCGCGGTCTTCGTCGATGGCTGCTTCTGGCACGGCTGTCCGACCCATTCATCGCCGCCGCGGACCAACGCCGCGTACTGGGCCGCCAAGATCGGCGCGAACCGGGAGCGCGATGCCCGGGCGGGCCGGCTGCTCGCCAAGGCGGGCTGGACGGTCATCCGGGTCTGGGAGCACGAGGACCCAGTGCTCGGGGCGGCGAGGATCAGGGACGCACTGGGGATCGGGCGGGTCGAGTCGCCGGGCTAGGCGAGCGAGCTATCGAACCAGGCCTGCCAGGCGGCCGTCGTCGCCTCGACGTCGACGTCGTCGCCGAACAGGTGATGACCGGCGTAGGCGAAGCCCGGCGCGATCTGGAATCGATAGAGGCCGTCGGCCGCGCGAAAGCCGAGGAGGTTCGTCGAGACGAAGTCCACCACGCCGTCGATGGCCGGGATGCCCTCTGCCGCGAATCGGACCGGGTCGCCCTCCGTGGGGCTGTCCGAGACACCCATCGCGGCGTGCAGTGTCGCCATCCCTCGGTCCCGATCGGTGTCCGGTCGCCAGGCCGTCACGAGCTTCGCCTGCCGGCCAGGGAAGTGGGTGACGTACTGGGTCATCTGGTGGAGGTACATGAAGTCGCCCTCGTCGAGGGCGTCGTACTCCGTCTCCCAGTCGTCGCCGAGCATGCCGGAGTGGACCAGGCGGACGACGGTCGTCCCGCCGGCGCGGCCTTCGACCTCGTACTCGATCGCGTGGAACGTCCCGTCGGGATGCGGGTCACCACGGTACGCGAACCGCGTGGGCGGGTCCCACGCCGTGATCGTCGACGTGCCGCCCTCGTGATCCTCGCTGCCGAAGGAGATGCGCACCCTGCCGCCAAGGCGAGGCTCGACCTCGTTGCCCGTGCCGAGGTACCAGCCGTCGATGCCCTTCCCGGTCGCGATCGCCTCCCAGACCTCCTCTGGCGTCGCCTGGAACTCGATCTCCTTGCGCACCTCGAATTCGTGCGGCATGTCAAGCCTCCTTCGGTGGCGTGGGCGTGCGGTCGTCGTTCGTGATCGTCGGGTGGATGGCCACGATCAGGCGGTGCGGACGGCCGCGTGCGGCCGCCCCGTCGTGGTACTTGGCGGCGAGGCGGGCCACGGACGTGGCGAGCTCCTCGCTGAACGCGGCACGGTCGGCGGCGCCGTGGCGAACCTCACTTCCGCGTCGAGCGCGAAGGTCGCGACCCGCTTGCGAGCCAGGTTCCCGCCGGTGATCAGGGCGCCGACGTCACGGACCAGCCGGGCGGCGAGGGCCAGCAGCCAGAAGGCGGACAACCGGTCCGGCGAGCGCGACGGGTCCGGCTGGACGAGGGCCAGCGCAGAAGGGGAGATCACGTACGACGTCGCCGTCGCCTGCATCAGACGCTCGTTCATGTTGCCCTTGCGACGCTCTTCGACCAGCTCGACGAGGCCGTGTCGCTCGAGGGTGCGCAGGTGGTAGTTGACCATCTGCCGGGGCAGGCCGACACGACCAGCGAGGGTCGTGGCCGAGGCGGGCTCGAGCCAGCTCGGACAGGAGCCGGGTCCGGACCGGGTTCAGCGAGACCTCGGCGGCGGCGGGGTCCTCGATGACGGCGATGTCGATCATGCCGGGACTCTGTCACCGACAACAAAGATTGTCAAGACAAAACAAGCAGTCAAGGCGAACCCGGTCAGTCAGGCACATCCTCGCCGACCGCGATCAGCTGCTCGAGCAGGACACGGGCCGCTGTCTCGACGGTCTCCTGCCAGCCGCTCGTGGCATCGAAGCGGACCGACTCTTCGAGACTGATGGACATGCACCAGACCTCGCCCGTGACCGACGCGTCCACCTTTGGATCCGCATGATCCTCGACGGGCTTGCGCTCGATCTTGATCTCATGGCCGTTGTCCTCGGCCCAGGTTCGAAGTCCGCTGCAGCGCAGTCATGTGGCCTCCTCGATACGGGTCCCTGACGAGACGGACGTGCCTACGACGCCGGTTCGCGGTCGTACAGCCGGCGCGCCCAGAGGTAGCCGACGATCGAGATCCCGACACACCAGCCGACCGCGACCACGCCGCTGTCGCCGATCGGGGTGCCGAGCAGCAGCCCGCGCACCGTCTCGATGAGCGGCGTGAACGGCTGGTGCTCGGCGAACCAGCTGAGGCCGTCGGGCATCGAGTCGGTCGGGACGAAGCCGCTGCTCAGGAACGGCAGCAGCACCAGGAACATCGGCGTGTTGCTCGCGGTCTCGACGCTCCCGGCGGACATGCCGAGCGCGACCGAGAGCCAGGAGATCGCGAACGCGGCGAGCGCCAGCAACCCGGCCGCCGCGGCCCACTCGAGCGGACCCGTCGTGGACCGGAAGCCGACCAGCAGCGCGACGACCACGACGATGACGATGGCCAGCATCGTCTGGATGACGCTGCCGACGACGTGGCCGGTCAGCACCGACACGCGGGCGATGTCCATGGTCCGAAAGCGGGCGATGATGCCCTCGGTCATGTCCATGGCGACCGAGATCGCCGTGCCCTGGGCGGCGCCGGCCACGGTGATCAGGAGGATGCCCGGCACGACGTACGCGACGTAGTCGGCGCGACCGCCGGCGACCGCGCCGAGCCCGGCCCCGAGCGTGCCGCCGAAGACGTACACGAACAGCAGCAGCAGGACGACCGGGATGCCGGCGATGAAGATCGTCAGCGAGGGGTAGCGGCGCATCCGGCGGAGGTTGCGCCGGAGCATGGTGGCCGAGTCGGCCAGGACGAGCGGGTAGGCAGTCATCGAACGGTCACCTTCTGTTGGTCGGGGTCGCCCGTGAGCGACAGGAAGACGTCGTCAAGATCGGGCGTCTGCAGCGAGAGCTGATCCGCGTCGATCGAACCAGCCTCGAGCTTGTCGAGCAGGGCGCGCAGCGAGCCGATGCCCCCGTCGCTCGGGATCTGCAGGGTCAGGGCGTCGTCGTCGCGCGATGCTCCGTCGAACGCCAGGGCCGCCCGCTCGAGCCCGGCGGCGTCGGCGAACGAGAGCTCGATGTGGCCGCCCGGGACGAGGCGCTTGAGCTCGTCCGGCGTCCCCTCCGCGACGAACACGCCGCGGTCGAGGACCCCGATCCGATGGGCGAGTCGATCCGCCTCCTCGAGGTACTGCGTCGTGAGGAAGATCGTCACGCCGTCGGCGACCAGCTCCGCGATCGTCTGCCACATGCCCCGCCGGCTGCGCGGATCGAGTCCCGCCGTCGGCTCGTCGAGGAAGATGATCCGCGGATCGCCGATCAGGGTCATGGCCAGGTCAAGGCGCCGCGCATGCCGCCGGAGTACGTCGTCACCGGTTTCTTGGCGGCGTCGACGAGATCGAAACGCCGGAGCAGTTCGTCGACCCGCTCGCGGCCGGCTTGCTTGCCGAGATGACGGAGATCCGCCATCAGCCGGAGGTTCTCCTCGCCGGTGAAGAGCCCGTCGACAGCCGAGAACTGGCCCGTGACGCCGATCAGCCCGCGGACCGCATCGGGCTCGCGGGCGATGTCATGGCCGGCGATCCGGACCTCGCCGCCGTCGGCGGCGATCAGGGTCGAGAGGATCCGGACCATGGTCGTCTTGCCGGCGCCGTTGGGCCCGAGGAGGGCGAAGACCGTCCCCTCGGGGACCTCGAGATCGATGCCGTCGAGGACGACTAGGTCCC
The DNA here is from genome assembly GCA_963767165.1 of uncultured Chloroflexia bacterium. Lineage (GTDB taxonomy): Bacteria > Chloroflexota > Limnocylindria > Limnocylindrales > CSP1-4 > SPCO01. The sequence goes on from CAVYCV010000003.1 coordinate 93,646, forward strand.
CGAACGACTTGCGCAGCCCGGCGACCTGGATCGCCGAGCGGACCCCGGTCGCCGTCATGCCACACCTCCCCGAGGGTCGGCATGGCGACGTCGAGGATCAGATGTCGAGGTCTTCGACGGCCGGCTGCCTGGCCGAGATGGCCACGCTGTCGTAGAGCTGGGGCGGGACCCGCGTCCGGAGCTCGTCGAGCGACTCGACGACCTCGAGGATCGACTCCGCGGGCAGGTTGCCGTAGCTGATGTCGCCGATCCCGAGGTAGCCGCGCCAGCCGGCCGGCTTGCCCTCCTTGTCGACCACCGAGAAATCGGGGCTGCGTTCGATGTGGAGGACGAACTTGCCCGTCCGGCCACGATAGACCCGGAACGTCTCGACCCGGCTGTACGACGTGTTGATCCACTCGCCGAGGAAGACGCCGACGAATCGGACCTTTCGACCCTTGCCGGGCCCGACCCGGACGATGATCTCGTCGAAGCCCATCTCGCCGGCCCTCCTCGACATCGACGTAGCGACGGAGGGCACGCGGCGATCGCGGCCGAGAGGTTGTCGCCGGCAAGCTCCTGCGCGCGCTGGTAGAGAGGGAGGTCTCCATCGGAGACGTAGATCGTCTTGTTCGGCACCACGACATCGTAACTCCTACGGCTGCGCGTCAGTATATGTAGGAGTATACGTATATTCGACGGGAAGCGCAAATGTCGAGGGCAGGACTTGCGATCCCGGCGACCTATGATCAGCCGATGGTTGCCGTCCCTCTCTTCACGCTGCCGGCGCTCCTTCGTGCGCGCGACCTGATCGATCTCCGTTACGACGAGCCGCTCGATCTCGACGACCTTGCGCGCGAGGCCGGCTACTCCAAGTACCACTTCGCGCGCGCCTTCGCCGCCGCGTACGGCGAGACCCCACGTGCCTACCTGACCCGCCGCCGGCTGGAACGGGCGAAGACGCTGCTCAGGACCGCCAACCTGACGGTGACCCAGGTCTGCTTCACCGTCGGCTTCGAGAGTCTCGGGTCCTTCAGCTCGACTCTTTCGGCGCGTCGTCGGCCAGACGCCGTCGGGCTACCAGCGGGCGTTCGCGCGGAGCGGTGGGCCGCCTCCGATCCCCGGCTGCGTCGTCCTGATGTGGACTCGACCGACGGTGTCAGGTTCGCAAGCGCGGAGAAGCCTCCCGAACGCCGCAGCGCCTATCGTCGACGGCGATCGAACCGTGGAGGACCCGACATGATCAAGCGCATCTCGCACGTCAACGTCTTCGTGCTCGACCAGGAACGAGCCAAGCAGTTCTACACGGAGACACTCGGATTCGAGGTCCGCAACGACGCGGTGCTCGACGGCTTCCGCTGGCTCACCGTCGGTCCGAAGGGGCAGCCGGACCTCGCCTTGCTGCTCGCCTACCCCGCGCCGCCGATGTTCAGCCCCGAAGACGCCGAGACGGTGGCTCGTCGTGGCCAAGGGGGCGCTGGGCGGCGGCGTGATCGAGACCGACGATTGCCGGGCGACCTACACCGATCTCAAGGCGAAGGGGGTGACGTTCCTCCAGGAGCCGGCCGAGCGACCGTACGGGGTCGAGGCGCTGTTCCGGGACGACTCGGGCAACTGGTTCAGCCTGACCGAGTCGCGATACGAGGCGGCGCAGCACGGCTGAGGCGTGCGATGCATCTGTGACGGCGCGCCCGACAGGAATCGCACACCCCCGTGCCACCCGAAGGAGAAGTGCCCATGATCGAACGGCTGGACAACGTCGGCATCGTCGTCGACGACCTCGCGGCTGCGATCGCCTTCTTCATCGAACTCGGCCTGGAGCTGGAGGGCGAGGCGACAGTCGAAGGACCATCGGTGGACCGCCTCATCGGGCTCGATGGCGTCCGAAGCGACGTCGCGATGTTGCGAACACCGGACGGCCACGGCCGGATCGAGCTGTCGAAGTTCCATGCGCCGGCGGCCGTCAGGGCTGAGCCGAACGCACCGGTCAACAGGCTGGGCATGGGTCGGGTCATGTTCGCCGTCCACGATATCGACGCCGTCGTCGCCGGCTTGCGAGCCCGCGGCTCGGAGCTCGTCGGCGAGGTGGTCCAGTACGAGGACAGCTATCGGCTCTGCTACGTCCGCGGCCCCGAGGGCATCCTCGTCGCACTGGCCGAGCAGCTCAGCTAGCGGGAGCTGGCCGGCCAACCTCACGTGACCTTCGTCGTAGCCATTGCTGTGGGCAACCGCGTACAGGATGGATCACTCGTGGATCGATGCACCCATCGCCGATGCGCAGGGCATCCCGCACCAGGACCGCGGCGTAAGCGCATTCCCGGCCTGTCCTTCATCGGGTTGCTGTGGCAGCACAGCCGGGCGTCGGCCACTCTGTTCGGCCCGACCATCGACGCGCCGCACCTCGCGGCGCGCATGGGCCTGGGCTTCCCGCAGGGTGCCGCGATCGATGCCGGGTAGGATGGCCGTCATGCTGATCCGGGAGCTCGGACAGACCGACGGAGCGACCTGTGTTCATTGAGCGCCTCGGCGAGTCAGGACCGACGGTGGTCCTCGTCCACGGCAGCGTGGCCGCGGGCTGGGCGACCTGGGAAGCGCAGCGCTCGCTGGCCGCCCGGTACCGGCTCGTGGTCCCGCACCGCACCGGGTACCCGCCGAACCCGCCCCTCGAGCGGATCGACTTCGAGGTCCAGGCGGGCGAGATCGCAGAGCTCATCGAGCCGGGCACGCACCTCGTCGGGCACTCCTACGGCGGGGTGGTCTCGCTGATGGCGGCGGGCATCGTCCCGGAGCGGATCGCCTCGCTGACGGTGATCGAGCCGCCGGCCTTCGGGCTCGTTCGCGGCGTGCCGGCCGTGGAGGAACTGATCGCGCGCATCATGCAGATCTTCGCGGACACGAGCCTGTCGCCCCGGGAATACATCGAGCGATTCGCGCCGCTCGTCGGCGCGACGCTCGTCCTGCCAGATCCGCTGCCGCCGGCGATGGAGGACTCGATCCGGGCGTCGATGCACGAACGACTGCCGATGGAAGCGGAACCTCCCCTCGAGGCCATTGCTCGCAGCCCGTTCCCGAGACTCGTGTTCTCGGGCGGCCACAGCCCAGCCTTCGAGGCGGTCTGCGACCTACTTGCCGACCGCCTGGACGCGGAGCGAGCGGTCATCACCGGCCGGGGCCACAGCGTCCCGCGGACCGGCGAGCCATTCAACGAACGTCTCCGGACGTTCATCGACGCGGCCTGACCCGGCGCCATCCGGCCCTTCTTGCGGACGGCCAGACGACCAACGGTCGCTGGCCCCGTCTCTTGGGCCTGGTTGACGGGCGCTAGCCACGGGCAGCGCAGTGTCGACTTCCCTCAACCGCCGTCTTCCCGAGACGCGCTCCGTCCATACGTTCTCGCAGGCAGGACCACCCGCGCACCGCCGCTTCCGCCGCGGGTCACTTGCTCGAGTGCCGTCGCAGCCTCCGTCAGGGCGTAGGTGCCGGCGATCGCGATGCTCAGGCCCCGCGCGACGAGCTTCGCAGCCGCGGCCTCGAGCGCACGCCCATCTGGGGCGACGTAGAGGTCCGTGATGGCGATGCCGCGCTCGCTCGCGGGCGGGTCGCCGGTGATAGTCGCAAGCCTGCCCCCATCGGCAACCAGATCGAGCAGCTCGGCCGCCGCGCCGCGAACGGCATTGATCACGACGCTGAACCCGCGCGACGATGCGCGCTTCGCCAAGGCTCGCCAGGCTGGATCGTGATAGTCGATGGTCTCGCCGGCGCCGTAGCTTCGGGCCCGTTGCTCGTCCTTGGGGGAGCTCGTGGCGATGATCCTCGCGCCGGTCGGGGCAGCCATCGCCACGATCAGCCCGCCCGTGACCCCGCCCGCGCCATTGACAAGGACCGTGTCCGTGGGCCCGCAGGCCGTCGCGCCAACAACCTGCAGGGCGGTGAGGAGCGGCACCGGCAGTGCTCCGGCCACGGCCCATTCCAGCTCGGGCGGCATCCTCGCCACGTCGGCGGCGTCCGCCAGGAACTGCTCGGCCCATGTCCCCTGATAGCGAAGCGGCGCGCTGTGGACGAGGACGCTGTCGCCGGGTGCGAACCGGGTCACTCGCATCCCGACGACCCGCACGATACCCGCCGCCTCCACGCCCAGAGCCATCGGAGGTCTGACGCCAACGTCCCAGCCGCCGGTCCGCACGAGGTCGTCCCAGTTGCCGACCCCGGCTGCCTGCACACTGATCAGGACCTCGTCAGGGGACGGGGTTGGCGGCTCGGGAAGCACGAGGGCTTCTAGGGGAGCGCCTTGCGCCCGCACGCCGGCCGCTCGCATCAGGCGTCTTTCGCCCGATCGGACTCCATGGAGAGAGGCTACGCCAGTGCGGCTCGGTCAGCCAGTCATGGTGATGGCCACCGGGCGAAGCTGGCGAGCGCCTCGGGCCGATCTACCGGTCAGGCGAGGCTGCCTGACCGACCATTCGGCCCGCTCGTCCGGGACCGATGGCACTCTCGCCTGGACCCGGAGCCGGAGACGATCGCCGGGTGATCGACGACATCCGTGTCCGACAAGTGAGGCCCGACGACGCAGCCGAACTCGAGCGCCTGTACGCCGAGCTGAGCGATTCGAGCCGTCGCCTGCGGTTTCACAGCGCGTCACATCGACTCGACGGCCGCGCCTCGGCGACGTTTGCCACAGCCGACCACCTGCGCCGCGAGGGCTTCGTCGCAGTCCGTGGCCCGCGGGTCGTCGGCCACGTCGCGCTCGAGCCGCGCGGCGCCGGGGTCGACGAGGTGGCGGTGGTGGTGGATGACCGAGTCCAGCACCGCGGGGTAGGGACGCTGCTCCTCGTGGCCGCTCTCGCGTCGGCGCGGCTGCGAGCGACTCGATGGATCGTGGCGTGGGTGATGGCCGAGAACCGATCGGCGCGACACCTCCTTGAGGGCACCCACCGCCCGGCCCGACTCTTCTGGGAAGGCCCGACGGCGCGCTACGAGATCGAGGTGCCGCCGTTGCCGCCCGATCGCGGGGCCCATGACCGCGAGCGCGACGGATGCCAACGCGAGGGTCGGCGAGGGGCTGGGGCTTGTTCCAAATGAACGATGCGCAGCAGTGCTGCGCGAACGGGTCTGGCGTCTCAGGTGGACGAACTCGTCAGCGAACGACGATCTCGGTGGTTGCAGAGGACGGCCAGCGCGAAGCGTCACCGGCATAGTCGACGCGAAGCTCATACCGCCCCGGCGCGAGGCCTGAGGCAACGTGCAGGGCCAGCGACCCGGCAGCGTCGGTCGTGAAATCGCCAAGTCCAACGAGCTGTGGCTCCAGCCGCAGGATCTGGCGCTCGAGCTCCTTGTCGCCGCGTTGGAACATGACCGCGCCGTAGGCGCTCGAGGCGGACGCTTCAGGTATGGCAGCGCTGACATCGAGCCGGAAGGGGCTGCCGGGCGTCACCTCGATGTTGGCGTGGTCGACGCTCAGCTGCTGTTTCTCGGTGGCCTTGAGCCGGAGCATCTGCCCGCCGCCCGCGTCGCTCGCCGGCGTCGAGGCGCGGCCGTCACCGTACACGTACCAATCGTTGAGGTCTTTCGAGAAGCGCGCATTGCTCAGCAGGTTGTCGGCGCCTTGCGAGTAGGCGACCTCGTAGACGCGCAGCTCCGCCGAGCCGATGCCGGCATTCTCGGTGTTGATCCGGAAGCCGACCACAGCAACGTGGACGCCGTCCGGCACGACGCCCTCGAGCGAGAGCGTTTGGCGCATGCCGTCGAGCGGCCTCAGCGAGACGGAAAGCGACGCATCGGGTATCGGCGCACCGTCGAGCTGGCTGGCAGTGATCGTTGCCTTGAGCCCGTCGATCGTGGCGCCAACGTCGCCCACGGCGACGGCCGTTCGCGCCCCGAAGTAGCGATCGATCAAGCCCGTGAACGTCGTGGGATCCGTCTCCGGCAGCGCGCGATCCGGATGGTCCATCCACGACTGGAAGAGAACTTGATCGGGCATGCCGCCGTACTCCTGCTCGTAGATCATCGCGCGCTGCATGGCCAGATCAGTCCATTCGCTATCGCTGTTCACGAAGCCGCCGTTGTAGATCGGGCCGAAGGCCACGCCCCGCGCGCGCGCCTCGCCCTCGATCGCTCGCAGCGCCGTCGGCCAGTCCGGTCGGTTGTCCCAGTCCGCGTCCAGATGGATGAAGGCTGGTGGCTCGCCGGCCGCCGCCGCGTAGGCGTCCAGCCAGTGGGCGTAGTCGGCGGTCGTGATGTTGGTCCAGAGCGGCTCGATGTCGCCGATCACCGCCGCCGGTTCCAGCGCGCGTGCCATGCTGATTCCCCTGGCAGCCTGATCCGCCGCCTGCTCGATGGTCCAGTGGCAGGCGGTCGGACTGTCGAAGAATGCGGCGAACGCCAGCGGCTCGTCCCACGCGATCAGGTCGATTCGTCCACCAGCAGCGTGGATCCGGCTGAATGGGTAAGCGTCGAAGTCGAAGCCCTCGATGCCGTCGCCGCACGTCTCCTTGGTATACGGGCCGATCTCGAGCCCGAGGGCGATCCCGCGCGCAGCCAGGCCATCGACAACCAGCCTGAGCTGGTCGTCGGAGGCATAGTTCGCCACCCACGATGACGGCACCTTGAACACGTCGATCCGGCTCTGGGCGGCCGTCCAGCGTGCCTCGGGCGCGAACAGGTCGAAATAGTCGTCCGACCCGCCGTAGCCCATGTGCGGAGTGTTGGGCGGCAGCGGCGAGAAGAAGACGAGCGGCCGAGCGGACAGGTCGACGCTGGGTTGGGAGGTGCGGGATTCGAGTGGGCCAGCGGTTGCCGACGCCGTCGACGGCGTCGTCGGCGTCGTCCCCGTCGGAGTCACTGACGGCGTCGCCGAGCAGCCCGCAAGCGCCAAGGCGACGACCATGACGAGCGCGCCACGCCGACGCAGTGAGATCGCATCCAGGTTCTGCAACATGTTCCCGACCGGCTCCCACCTAGCGGCTACCTTAGCCCATCCAACCTTCCTCGAGGCCTCTGCGGTCTGGCGAGGCGTGTGGTCAGGGCCGTCACGGTGCTCCTGACGAACAGGGCCTACGGCTCCCCGACACGCGGCTCTCGACGGCGTCGGAAGCCCACGATCTCGCGTGCTCCACCAGACCGTCGACGCCAAGCCAACAGCCATGCAGGAGCGCAGCTACGCCGGCCGGGCAGGGTCGTGGGGTCCCTCCGCCACCGCCTGCATCGACCGCAACGGCACGATCGTGCGCGCCATCGATCCTGTGTAGGACGCGACATCACCGAGCGCGACTGGGAACTCGGCTTCAGCTGGGCGGAGAATGGCTGTGACCGGAGCGTCTTTCTGTCACGAGGCACAACGCCGGAACAAGCCGTCGCGTACGCCGAACGTTACTGAGGGCTACAAAGGGCCCGGTCCCCAACGCGACACAATCAGCCGTTCGTGCGTTCCAGTATTCGTCGCGACGGTCTCCAAGACCTTTTCGTTCAGGCATCGGCCCGGCTGGGTGCCCCGATGCGCTCATCCACCAGCCGCAGGCCGCGTAGGGCCTGCAGAAGGGCTTCCGGTGCGGCCTGCTTCGGCACCATCAGCCCCTCCGCGATCGGAAGATCAACGAGCTGCGCCCGGACAGACTTTCGATCTCGTCTCTCGAACACGGGTACATGGATGGTCTTCTGAGCATCGCCGTCAGAGATCGTGATCGTCGCAACCAGAGCATCCGGCGGGATAGGCATTGCCGTTTCCCTGAGCGCAAGGAAGGCGCCCCTGGCGGCTCCCTCGAAGATGCGACCGATCTGGTCGGCCTCGTATTTGGCCTGATTCCGGACAGGATCGACATTGTGCAGTTCGTCGGTCATCGAGACTGAGGCTGCCCCGTCGGCGCTGACCGTGATCACATAGGCGAAGCGTTCCGTTGGAGCGCCCCCCTCGATTGCGACCTGCAGTCGCGTCGCCTTGCGTTGCCGGGCAGCCGCCGTTCCGTCGGCGACCATCCGGAGCTTGGCCTGGAACGCCTTCTGGTCATCGTCGTTCAACTGCTCGTAGAGCTTCACAGCACTCACCGCGTCGGAGAGCTTGCCAACGATCGATAGTCGTGCGATCGAGTGATGGCCACAGTGGAAGTTGGCTATCCCCTCCACCAAGCGCGACACCGCCTCGGTATTGTCGTCCATGACGGTTCCGGTATTGACCGGGCTTCGCGACGTGCACGCGGAATCCGAGTACTCGTCTGGATTGCCGAGCATGTGGCCGAATTCGTGCGACGCGACGTCGCCGGTGTCCGAGGTGTCCCAGAGGAACTCGTTGCTCCGGGCTGGACCTGTCTGGACCCGAACCGTGTGGTGCGGATTGCTTGTGACCCATTGGACGTCGAAGAAGATCCTTCGACGTTGCCCGTTGGGGGCGCGACAGTCGAACCGGTTGCTCCATTTATCGACGATTCCATTCCGCCAGGTCGTTCGCAGCGAGTTCATTGTCGCCGCGCTGATCCCGGAGTCAGGGTTGAGCTGGATGCGGACCGTCACCTTCGTGTCCGCCTGGAAGTAGCCGGCGCGGCCGCTGTAGACGCACTCAGACCAGTTCCACGCTCGATCGGTACCGACGGCGAACGGCCCACTGAAGGTCCACGGCGCGTGGTCGAGGCGCCAGTAGAACCGCGAGTCACCGGCCTCTCGGGTAACGACTTCCAGGTTGCCCACCGCGCCAAAGTTGCTCTGGATCAGGGACGCCTCATCAACAGTCCCGGCCCCGAACCGGAATGGCGCGCTCCAGGGCATGGAGGGGTCGTCGTTGTTACGCCACATGTGGATCAGCCCACCGTCGCGGTGGCCCACGACGACCTCGAAGTTCCCGCGTCGTCCGTGACGGCTCTGGATCAACGCCGGCGTGCCGCGAACATTGTCGGCCAAATAGTACGGGCCGCTCCACGACCACGGTGGGCCATCCTGACGCCAGTAGAACGCTAGCCGGCCGCCCTCATTCGCAACTACCTCGAGGTTCCCGACAGAGCCGTAGTTACTTTGGATCATCGCGACGCCGTCGATCCGCCCACGCCCGAACCGGAAGGGCGCACCCCATGGCATCGATGGGTCGTCGTTGTTTCGCCACATATGGATCAGGCCGCCGTCTCGATGACCGACGACGAGCTCGAAGTTTCCCCGACGGCCATGGCGGCTTTGGATCAATGTCGGATTCGCCCGGATCGCATCGTTCAGTTGGAGTGGGCCGCTCCATCCCCATGGTGGACCGTCAGCTCGCCAGTAGAAGACAAGGCGGCCACCTTCGTTCGCAACTACCTCGAGATTCCCGACGGAGCCGTAGTTGCTCTGGATCAGAGCCGCCGCCACGACGCGACCGCTCCCGAAGCAGCTCGGCCCGCTCCACGGCAGGCTTGAATCATCATTGTTCCGCCAGAAGTGCGCGAGTCCATCGCCGTGCGACCAGGGCGCGACCAGCTCGAAGTTGCCGCGCGAGCCATGCCGGCTCTGAATCAGGTAGCCGCTCACGATCCAAGCCTCCCCGCGATGCTCCCAGTGGCCGCGCCAATCGCGACCGTCGACTGGGGCTGCGAGGCTACTGCTCGAGCGTCAGGGCAGCGTTGGAGACGGACGCTCGCGAACGTCGACGTCATCGGCGCTGTGCGCCGGCTGCATATCAGCACCGTCTGGCGCTGGCGCTACCGAAAAGGTTGCTTTGGCGCGCCCGACAGGTGTTGGACATGCGCTAACAGCCCATCGAATGCCCATCGAGGGTCGCGCTGAATGGTTGGCCGCAGCGGCGAGACGTTTCGAATGAGGGACATGGCGTGCGCGGATCGGGCCTGGACGCGTCAGGAGCCGAGGTGGATGCCCCAGACGTTCAGGCCGACGTCGAGTTGGAACCCCAGAGTGACTCCAAGGACCATCCAGCCAAGTGCGCCGCCGACGAACAGCAGGATCCGAGCAAGGTTCCGGTCGGTCGGCGAAGCATCGGCGGCGATCCGCTCCGACAGGACGGCAAGAGCCGCGATCAGGAAGGCGACGATGCCGCCGACGATGGCGCCTGCGATGAGCATCGCCAGGACACCACCGGTCACGGCTGCGAGGCGGATGAACCGCGTCGAGCGTGAGGCGGTCAGGCCGAGGCTGTTCGCGACGTCGGCGGTGCCGATGACGATGCCGGTCGCGATGGCGAAGGGCCACGCCAACAACGTGAACGGGGCGAGCACCCCGATCGCGGTGGCGACGATCAGATTCCGTCCGAGCTGTGGTGGCGTGGTCTCCATGGGGCGCCTCGGCTCGATGCGTCCGCCGTGAGGCGGTCGTCGGTCCCACTATGACGCTTAGGCGCCGCGCCGTTATGTGCCTGGCTCGACTTCTATTCACCCGCGGTCGAGGTCGGGGACGCCCGGACGAAGCGAATGAAGGCAAGGATCGTGGCGCGCCCGACAGGACTCGAACCTGCGACCTTTGGGTCCGGAACCCAACGCTCTATCCACTGAGCTACAGGCGCGCGAGGCCACGCCGCAGCGTGGGGTCGGAATGATACCCCGGCTCGGCGCGGGTCAGACGAGCGCCGCCAACCCGGACGAGAGGTCGCCGTTGCGCCGGACCTCGATGCGTTCGAGCTCGAGCCAGTCGGCCATCAGGCGCAACTCGTCGGCCAGCGCCGCGACGACGGCGCCCCGGTCGATCTCCGGCTCGCCATGGGCGCCCTGGACCAGGAGCGTCGCCCGCGCCCGGTCGGCCTTCAGGTCGATCCGCCCGACCAGGCGGTCGCCGAGCAGGAACGGCATCACGTAGTAGCCGTGGACCCGCTTCGGCGCGGGCGTGTAGATCTCGATCCGATAGCGCATGCCGAAGGTCCGCTCGACGCGCTCCCTGTCGAACACGAGCGAATCGAAGGGGGCGAGCAGTGCCCGGGCGTCGATGCGGCGCGGTCGCCGCGCGTCGGCGGCGATCCAGGCGGGATCGTCCCAGCCGTCGACCCGGACCGGCAGGAACTCGCCCGCCTCGACCAGCTCCGCGATGGCTCGGCCGGTTCGGTCCGCGCGCAGGTAGAAGTAGTTGAAGATGTCGCGACGCGTCGCCACGCCGAGCGCCCGGGCCGCGATCCGGACCAGGTCGCGGTGGGCGTCTTCGATCGATGGCGTCGGCACCGCGAGCACGCTCGCAGGCACGACCCGCTCGGTGAGGTCGTACGTGCGCTCGAAGCCGTTCCGACGGCCCGCGACGCTCAGGTCGCCGACCCAGAACAGCCACTCGAGCACGGACTTGCCGTCGGCCCAGCCCCACCACGGTCCGGTCGCCGCGCCGCCGTCGGTGAGCTCGCTCGCGGCGATCGGCCCACGGTCGCGCACCTCGTCGTAGACCGCCTCCACGTAACCCGGCCGTTCGCGCTCGAGCCGGTCGATGAGGGCGCTCTCGCGCTGACGCATCCGCGCCATGCGCCACCGCCACAACGGCTGCGTCGCGATCGGCATCAGGCACGCCGCGTGGCCCCAGTACTCGAAGAGCTCGCGGTGGCGCTCGGTCAGGTCCTTGAGGAGCGTCCGTGGGTACGGCCCGAGCCGTGCGAACGCCGGCAGCTCGTGTGCCCGGACCAGGACGTTGACGGAGTCGATCTGGATGAGGCCGAGCCGGCCGGCCATCCGGCGAACCGCGGCGCGACCGACGGTGCGCGTCCCTCGGGCGTCGCCGAAGCCTTGCGCGGCGAGGACGATCCGCCGCGCAGCGGGCGCGGAGAGACGGGAAACGGGGGTGGGCACGGTCGTCACGGTACCCGACGATGACCCCCGGTCGTGTCATGTACCGGGCTGCGGAGTCGTCAGCCAGCGGGAGTCGGCTTCGGCGCTCCGCTTGACGCTGGATCGCGCATCGCCTCGTCGAGGACCAGGCCGATGACCCCCGCGAGCACGATCGCGCCGAGCCACAGGTGGATGGTCCAGCCGAGGCCGCCGGTGAGCTGCAGCGTGACGAAATACGCGGCGTAGAAGGCGGCCGGGATCGTGAAGGCGATGACAGCGTCGGTCCGGCGCGACGAACCAAATGGGAGTCGCCGCACCAGCAGGTCCGCGAGCAGCCCGGCCAGCAGCGCCCCCGGCAGGAAACGGTACTCGTCGCTGACGAGTGCCATGAGGGCCGTGGGCGCGACGACGAGCACGGTCAGCCCGCCGAGTGGCACGGACCCCCGGCGCAACGCGACGAGGGCGAAGCCTGCCAGCAGTGCGGCCTGGATCAGGATGCTCGCCGCCCCGAGGGCCTCGCCGAACCCCTGGTCGGCCGCGGCCGGGATCTCACCCTGGCTCGGGTAGAGGATCGTGCGCCCGTCGGGGGACCAGGACGGCCCGAACCAGCCGTCGCGGATCCCGGCGCTCCGGGTCCGGTTCCGCTGATCCGTGCCGTCGGCGCGCATCACGTACACCTCGAGATCGCCGTCTCGGTCGGTCGCGAATGCGATCGAGGCGCCGTCGGGCGACCACGCCGGCAGGTAGCTGCTCCCGGCGGCATCGGTGAGGCGGCGGACGTCGCTGCCGTCGCTGGCCATCGAGAAGACATCCGGGTCGCCGTCCCCGCCGTCGGCCCCGAACGCGATCCGCGTCCCGTCGGGTGACCAGGCAGGGTCGCCCCCGCCACCGTGGGTGAGCCGGACGACGTCGCTGCCGTCGGCCGCAGCCGTGTAGACCTCGGTCGGGCCGTCGCGGTCGGATGCGAAGGCGATCCTGGCCCCATCCGGCGACCAGGTCGGCCCGAAGTCCGACGACGGCTCGGCCGTCACCCGCTGGACGTCCGTGCCGTCCGGCGCCATCGTGTAGATGTCGAGCGAGCCTCCCCGGTCGGAGTGGAACGCGATGCGGCTCCCGTCAGGCGACCAGGCCGGCCGGGCGTTGTTGCCCTCGGCCGTGATCGTCCGGCGGTTCGAGCCGTCAGGGTCGCTGACGACGATCTGGGCCGCCCCATCCGCGAAGGCCCCGAAGGCGAGCCGTCGTCCGTCCGGTGACAGTTCCGGGTTGCGTTCGTCCGCGTCGGATATCGCGATCCGGTGCTGTCCGCTGCCGTCGGCGGTCATCGCGTACAGCTGTGAGAGCGGCGCGCGGACCGCCGGCCCGACCTCCGCCGCAGCGAGCGCGTCGACGACCGGATGGGCGTACTGGGTGAACGCCGCGAACAGCGCGAGCATCGCGGTCAGCCCGATGACGGCCGGCCCGTGACGCCGCCAGGCCGGGGCGGTCGCCGGGCGTGCCCAGACCGAGCGGATCGGCCCGCTGAAGGCAAGGACCCCGCACGCGGCCAGCGTGAGATGCGGCGGAGAGAGCAGTGCCTCGACCGAGACCTCGAACCCGAACATCGAGTGCCACACGAAGTCGAACTGGCCCGCCACGAGGAAGGCGATCGCGCCGATCAACGACACCAGGTACGGACCCGTCAGGGCCGACCGCCAGGGCGCGCCACGCACCAGGTTGCGTGTCGCGAGCACGCCCAGCGTGAGCCCGAATGTCGCGGCGCCCGCGTACAGGATCGCGTGCCACGGCGTGAGGAACGTGTCGTCGACCATGCCGTGCTCGTGCGCCCAGAGGTCGAGATAGAAGCCGACGACCACCCAGATCGTGAGGAGCGCGACGCCCCAGTCGAACCGGATGCTGGCTTGCGCCGTCGAGCGACTTTCCACGGGCCAAGTACACCGCGGGCGTCAACGACGTTCCGGGGCGAAGTCTAGGTGCGCGCGTCCACCTGGTCGGAGGCGCGGTGCTCGCTGGTGGCGGGCGCGGCGCACACGAGGGCGAGCACATCGCTGAAGCGGGCCGTCGCGAGGCCGATCACCGTGTCGGCGGCACCGTAGTAGAGGTGGAGCTGATCGGTCTCGACGTCGTGCACCCAGCCGCACGGGAAGACGACGCGGCCGACGTCGCCGGTGATCTCGTAGGGCGCCTCCGGACCGAAAAGCCACTCGTCGGTCTGCCGAAGGACGATCCGGGGGTCCTCGAGGTCGAGCAGGGCGAGGCCCATCCGGTAGATCGGGCCGTCGCCGGTGGCATGGACGCCGTGGTACATGACGAGCCAGCCCTCGGCTGTCTGGATGGGCGGCGGTCCGAGGCCGATCTTGCCGGCATCCCACCACGCGCCATCGCGCGCTTCGAGCAGGAGCGTGTGATCTCCCCAGTGGCGCAGGTCCGGCGAGAACGAGATCCACATGTGCGCCCCGCCCCGCAGCGGCGACGGACGGTGGATCATCGCCCAGCGACCGCCGAAGCGGATCGGGAACAGGGCCGCGTCCTTGTCCTCGGGTGGCATGACCGGCCCGAGGCGATGCACGGTCCGGAAGTCACGGGTCATCGCCAGCGAGACGAGCGGCCCGCGGCGGCTGTACGCCGTATAGGCGATCGCCCACTCCTCGCGCTCGGGCAGCCACGTGACGCGCGGGTCCTCGCAGCCCCAGATCTCCTCGGGGTAGTGGTCGACGTCCGAGCGCAACAAGCGGCTCCGGATCGAAGCTCCAGCCGCTCGACGCCGTCGGCGCTTCGCGCGACGTGGAGCTGCGAGATCCCGCGCAGGTCCTCGACGCGCACCAGCAGCACTGTCTCGTCGCCGACCCGTGCCGCGGCGGGATTCAAGACCGAGTTCGCGGGATAGGGCAGGTCAGCGGCCGTCAGGATCGGGTTGGAGTCCGATCGCCGGAAGAGCTCGCGCGCTCGGGTCACGAGGTCGCGGCCACGAGCAGCGCGTCGGTCCGTGGCCCGCGATCGTCGGACGTCCGCCGCGGACGCCCCGGATGTGCTCGAGGGCGGTCAGCCACATCAGCGTCGACTCGGCGCCCTGGTTGGTGTTGACCCCACGGGGCGTCAGGCCGTCGTAGCCGGCCCCGCGCACCGGATCGGCCACGGCGATGCCGAGGTCGTTCTCGCCGAGGAACCAGGCGTATGCGCGTTCCATCGCGGTGCGGTAGAACGCGTCGCCCGTCACGAGGTACGCCGATTCGGCCGCGAGGAGCATCGCCGTCGCCTCGATCGGCTGCTGGTCGAACGTGGCCTTCGGACCGTCACGATGCCACCACCCGTTGCCGATCGGTGAGAAGTGGCCGTCGGGCGTGGTCTGGGCGTTGATCAGCCAGTCGAGGACGTTGAGACCGGTATCGACCATCGCCTTCGAGGCGAGAGCCCGGCCCGCGACGATCAGCGCCCGGGGAGGCAGCGCGTTCTCGTAGGTGACCGGCGATTCCGGCCACGGCCAGGGCGAGGACGCCACCGCTTCGAAGCGGGCGAGGAACGGCGCCGCGATCTGGCGGCAGGCGACCTCGGTCACGGGCTCCGGCGCGGCCCCCAGTCGGCCCGCGCACCCGAGCAGGACCGAGGCCTGTGCGCGCAGCGCCGTGAGCTCGACCGCCGCCGGCAGGGCCCGGTCGAACAGGAACGTCGCGATCGTGACGGACCGCCCGTCCGGGGCGTCCGCGATCACGTCGCCGAGCGCATGGAGCGCCCGTCCGTGGCAGTCCTGGGAGCCGATCCCCTCGGTCCACGTCCCGTCGACGGCATGGAAGTTGCGGAACCGCCCGGTCGACTTGTCGAAGGCCTCGACGAGGAAGTCCAGGCTCCGGCCCGCGCGCTCGGCGACCGCCGGCCAGCCCAGTTCGTGGCGGTGGAGCAGGTCCACCTGGAGGGCCCGCGCGACATCGTCCACGCAGTGCCCGTGCGCCGGATCCGGTTCGGACCCGATCGCGTGCTGCATGATCCCGACGCGGTCGGTCATGGCGTCGAGGTGGAGTCGGCTGACGGGAGGGAGCGGGGCGAACGTCACGCATTGACGGCCACCAATGGGCCCGTCCGGACCGGCATCGGCGAGGTCGTGAGCGCATTCACCGCGACCTGCGCGAAGAGCCGGCCATAGTCGGCGCCGACCGCGGACCAGACCATGCCCCGGCTGTATGCGTGGGCACGACGGCCGATGGCGGCGCGCAGCTCGCGGTCACCGAGCACGGCGATCAGCGCGCTCGAGAGGCTCGAGGGCGAGCCCGGCTCGATGAGGATGCCGCGTCCGTTGGCAAGCAACTCGCTCGCGTACGCATACGGCGTCGAGACGACAGCGCGTCCGGCGCCCATCGCGTAGGAGAGGGTGCCGGAGACGATCTGCTCGAGGTTGGGGTAGGGCGTCACGAAGACGTCGGCCGCCTGGAGCCAGCGGGTCAGCTCGACCCGGCCGACGAAGCGGTCGACGAACTGGACATGGTTCTTCATCCCGAGCCGCGCGACCTGCCGAACCAGGGTCTCGCGGTACGCCTCGCCCTCGGTCTTGAGGAGATCGGGATGGGTCGCCCCGACGACGACGTAGAGCGCCTTGGGATGGGCCGCCACGACCGCGGGGAGCGCATCGAGGGCCAGCTCGTAGCCCTTGCCCGGACCCAACAGGCCGAAGCTCAGGATCACGTCCCGACCGTCGACGCCGAGCCGGGGCTTGACCTCTGCCGAATCGGTGAGGGGCAGGTCCGGCACGCCATGCGGGATGATGCTCAGGCGGCGGGGATCGACGTCGTAGGCCTTCGTCAGCAGGGTCGCCGCGGACTTCGACATGACGACCGTGGCCGCGGTGCGGGCGACCAGCTCGGAGAGGACGGCCCGCTGGCCGGGTGTCGGATGCCGCATGACCGTGTGGAGCGTGGCCACGGCGGGCACGTCAAGGGCGCGGGCGAAGTCGAGGACGTGAGCGCCGTCCTGGCCGCCCCAGATGCCGAACTCATGCTGGATCGAGGCGACCTCGACGCACGAATCGAGCGAGCGCGCCGTCTGGGTGTAGTCGGCTGCCTCGTCCCGGCGGATGCGGTGGTGCACCTCGATCGGGTAGGGCATCGCCTGGACGGGCGGATGGAGGGCGACGACCTCGCGGCTGCCGGTCACGGCGGCCAGGTCATGGGTGAAGGTCGCGATCCCGCAGTGTCGTGGTGGGTACGTTGAGACGTATGCGATTCGAACGATGGCAGGGCTCCTCTCGATCGGTCCGCGTCGCGGGACCCGATGGATGAGCGCACACGGCGCTCGCGGGGCCGGAATGGACATGCAGGCCGAGAGGGCCTGATCGACGCGCCGGGGCTGCGGACGGAGATACCGAAGCGGCCCGCTGGGGAGCGGGCCGCTCAGGGGTCAGGCGGAGCGCACGTTCGCGGCGCGCGGGCCCTTGGGGCTCGCTTCGATCTCGAACTCGACCTTCTCGCCGCCGACGAGGCGGTCGAAATCGAGCGAGGAATCCAGGCCGCCACGATGGAAGAAGTATTCCTTCTCATCCTCGGCGGAGATGAAGCCAAAGCCGCGATCGGCGATGACCTTCTTGATGGTACCGGTGGTCATGAGGACCTCCAACACTTCCCGAACACGGATAGCAGACGCACGGCCCGTTCGAAAAGGGGGTCGACCACGCGGAGCATCGTCGCGAGTTGCGGCGAG
Source organism: uncultured Chloroflexia bacterium (assembly GCA_963767165.1). Taxonomy (GTDB): domain Bacteria; phylum Chloroflexota; class Limnocylindria; order Limnocylindrales; family CSP1-4; genus SPCO01. The sequence goes on from CAVYCV010000003.1 coordinate 111,006, forward strand.
GCAGGCATCGTAGCACAAATGTTCGACCAGGGACACCCCCAGCTCCCAGCCTTTATAGTCCGCGTCGATGACGCGGCACGAGTTCCTGCGACGGCTCCACGAACGCGCTCGGCCCCGGAACTACCTCGAGATCGGCGTATTCGACGGCCGCAGCCTTGCCCTCTCGCGCGTCCCGAGCATCGGCGTCGACCCGGCGTTCAAGGTGACCCAGCCGCAGCGACTCGATGTCCACCTGGTGAAGCAGACCAGCGACGACTTCTTCGCCCGGCCCGACCCGATCCTGCACCTGCGCAGCGGCCGGAACCCGCTCCGAAACCTGCGACGCGGACGTCCTCCATTCGCCCATTACCGAGGCGGCACGACGCTCGACCTGGTGTTCATCGACGGGCTGCACCTGTTCGAGTTCGCCTTGCGCGACTTCATGAACGTCGAGCGCTTCGCCCACTGGGCGAGCGTCATCGTCCTCGACGACATGCTCCCGCGAAACGTCGATGAAGCGGCCCGCGACCGCCACACCGGGGAGTGGGCGGGCGACGTGTTCAAGATGATCCCCGTCCTGCGGCAGTACCGGCCCGACCTGACCCTCGTTCCGGTGGACACGACCCCGACGGGCGTCCTGGTCGTGCTCGGTGCCGCTCCGGCCAACGACGCGCTCAAGGCCCACTACGACGAGATCATCGAGGCCTGGGCGACCCCTGATCCGCAGGTCATCCCGATCGAGATCCTGGAGCGTCGCGAGGCCGTCCCGCCGGAGGCGCTCCTCGATGCGGCGTTCTGGCCGGACCTGGTCCGGGCCCGCAACCGGCGATCGAGGCGGGACCCGGCCTACGACCGGCTCAGCCGACAGATCGCCGCCGTCGCCCGGCCCGCCTGAGGGTCGCCGGGCGACGGCCGGACGACCCGTGGCGCCCGCCTAGCGACGTCGGAGCCGGCCGAACGCCGTCCGGGTCGGAGCCTGGATGCGGGCCGGGACCCGCCGCCACACCGCCCGCACGTAGAAACGGACGGTTCGCCGAAGACGCGTCCGCGGGCTGACGCCCACTTCCTCGAAGTAGATCCTGCCGGCCAGGTCGCGTCGGACCCACCCGAGACGTACGCCGGCTGGGTCGGCATCATCGGCGGAGCGGACCTCGACAGGCCGCCGACGGGTCGGGAGGTCCGCGGTCGTGAGATCGAGTCGAAGCCCGCGGCCATCGACGGCTGACGGATCCCTGCGGCGGATCGCGTGGCCGGCCCCGTCCGACGACAGGTCGAGGCCGGGTCCGCTGTGCACCCCCGGGATCAGTGACGGCACGACCAGCCGCGGCGGATCGCCGACCAGGGCTGGGATCCGTGTCCGCCGTGTCACGGGAGCCCACTCTCCGCCGAGGCGGGTTCGGAGATCGAGGCCGAAGGCCACCACCCGCAACCAGACGTCCCATCGCCCGTCGGCCGATGCGCCGCCGACCGCGAGATGCTGGACGTCAAGCGTGACCTTGCCCGAGAGCGACGGCGTCACCGGGACAAGACCGTCCGGACGGGCGGCGCCTTCCTCGAGGACGACTCCGGGTCGTTCGCCGGTGCCTGCCATTCGATCGCGGTCGCCTGATCGCGGACCCAGACCATCGCGCGCGCCTGCGCAACCTCGTCGGTCACGTCGATGTCTGCTGGGGTGACCCCATCGGTGAAGTCGGGACCGAGGACGTAGCGGTCGCCACGACGCAGGATCTGGAACCAGGCGCCATCGTCGCCCCGGATCCCGACCTCGAATCCGACGACGAGCCGGCCCCGGTCCCAGGCGCACGAGGTGACGCGACACGCTGCGCGGAGTCTCGAGGCGCGGCTGGCGAGCTCGGACAGTTCGTCGATCCGCCCGTCACGGACCAGATGCGCGCGCAGGCGTCGGACGCCGCCCAGCCCTGCCTCGACATCCGGGTCCATCAGATCGACGAGGACTGCTCGCGCCGCCGCGAAGAGATCCCGGCGATACGCCTCGTCCTGCTCGAGGAACGTCGGCTCGCTCAGACGGGCCAGGATCTCCACCCGGCAGAAGCGTCGCATGATGCGCGCTCGCTCCGCGCCGGGCTCGGTGTTCGAGATCACCTCGGCGAGCACCTCACGAAGGTTCCCGAAGTACTGGTCGGGCACGATGAGCGTCGAGCCCGCGTTGCGCTTGTCCGACCGCTCGAAGTAGAAGTAGCACGGGTAGTCGGCGAGGATCGCCACGCTCGCGGCGCGGAAGTACGCCTGCACCATGAACAGCTGGTCTTCGAGGCGACGCTTGCCCTCGGGAAACGCCAGGTCGTTCGCCTGCAGGAAGGCGCGACGGAACAGCTTGTGGGGGGTCAGCGTGTCGATCAGCGGCGCATCGTGGATCGAGCACGACGGCCGGTTGCGGATGTACACGCTCAGCGCGACACCCCGGAAGTCGCTCGCCACCCGGCCGATGACGATGTCCGCGCCGTTCGCACGACCGTAGTCGTACAGGCGCTCGAGCGCCTCGGGCGCCAGGTGGTCGTCCTGATCGACGAAGTGCACGAACTCGCCAACGGCGTTCGCCACGCCGACGTTCCGCGGCCGGCCCGGCCAACCGGAGTTCGGAATGTGGACGACGTGCACGTTCGGGTGCTCGGCCGCGAGCGCGTCGAGGCGCTCCGGCGTGTCGTCGGTCGAACCATCGTCGACGAAGATGGCCTCGTACTCGTCCGACGGCAGGGACTGGGCGAGGATCGAACGGATGCAGCGGTCGATCTCGTGTCCGGGGTTCCAGACCGGGACGACGACGCTCACCTTCACAGGCATGGCAGCACCGCGTCCGCTCCGTCCCTCACGGGCTGGATACTAGCGCGAGGACCCGGACAAAAAGCCGAGGCGGCTCCCGAAGGAGCCGCCTCGATGCTGTCCCGGTGAAAGAGCCCGAATGAACGGACGCTTCTGCCGCGCGCCAAAGGCATCTATCACGTCGGCTGTACCGACTACCCTGACCCTACCTACCCATGACCTTGACGCTGGGGCAGCTTGGCTGACTGAGCAGCCTCGATATCCTACCCGTTCAGGGGCCGTTTTCCAAGGGTTTTTGTCAGGTCTGACGGTATAAATTCCTTAACCTAGCTTGCGTCACACGTGTCCGCGACGGAGCGTACCAGGGCCTCAGGCGTCCTCGTGGATGGTCACCTTGGTCATCGCGACGGGCTCATGGGGCAGGTCCCGGCCATCGCGCGGAGCGGTCGCGATCTTGTCGACGACATCGAGTCCCTTCGTCACCTGGCCGAACAGCGTGTAGCTCTTCGGCAGCTTGCCGGTCAGGTCGGCGTGGATGATGAAGAACTGGCTGCCGTTGGTGTTCGGTCCGGCGTTGGCCATCGCGAGCGCGCCACGGACATAGTCGCCCTTGACCGGCTCGTCCTCGAACTTGTAGCCCGGGCCGCCGGTGCCGACGCGTGAGCGCTCGAGGGACGCCTTCTTCCCGAATTGACCGTCACCGCCCTGGATGACGAAGTCGGGGATGACCCGGTGGAAGATCACGCCGTCATAGAACCCCTTGTTGGCGAGGTCGATGAAGTTCTTGGCAGCCTTCGGGGCGCTCTCGTCGTAGAGCTCGACTTCGATGTCGCCGACTTCGGTGGCGATGGTGGCTCGGGTCATGGGCTGGTCTCCTTCATGCTGGTGGCTACGGTGTGGCGACGGTCACCTTTGTCATGGCAACGGGATCAAGCGCGTCGTTGTTCGGTTCACCGCTGTTCGGCATCGCGGCGATCGCATCGACGGTGTCCATGCCGTCGGTGACCGTCCCGATGATCTGGTAGTTGTTGGTGCTCGGGTCGGCAAGGGCCGTCGCGGCCGCGTCATCGAGGACGATGAAGAACTGCGACCCGACGGAGTCGGGCTGTGATGTCCGCGCCATCGCCACCATCCCACGCTTGTACTGGGTGGTCACGGGCTCGTCCTTGATCGTGTAGCTCGGGCCCCCGGTTCCCGTGCCGGTCGGGTCACCGCCCTGGATGACGAACCCGGGGACGAGCCGATGGAAGACCACGCCGTCGTAGTAGCCGCAGCCCGCGAGGGCCGCGAAGTTGCCGACCGCGATCGGGGAGAGGTCGGCCTCGAGCTTGATGACGATCGTGCCCTTCTCCGTCTCCATCGTGACCGTTCGCGTCTCGCCCGCGCCGAGGGCCGGCGGCTGGCTGGTCGGGCAGTCCGATGATGCCCCGGAGGCGGCCGGTGCGGTCGCGGGCGGCGCGGGCGTCGGCGGGCCCCGGCCCCGGTGCAACCGGCGAGGGCGACGAGCACCGAGCCGGTGATGATCAGCCCCGCCAGGCGGCGAGGGAGCGTGGATGTCATGCGGCGGCCTCCAGGGCTGCGGGAAAGTCGATCGCGCCGGAGAGGAGGGCCTCCCCGAGGATGACGCCGGCGACTCCGGCGTCGCGCAGGCGGTGCAGGCCATCGAGATCGCGGATCCCTCCGGCCACCAGGATGTCGGCATCGTACGACCGAACGAGCGAACGCATCCGCTCGAGGTCCGGCTCGGTGCCGCCATGGGTGAGCACGAACCGAGCGACGCCGGCCCCGACCAGCTCCCCGACGAGCTCGTCGACGGTCGGCGGTGCCGCCCGCTGCCAGGGGAACGCGGCGAGGCGCTCCGGCCGGGGATCCAGGCCCACCGCGAGCCAGTCGCCGGCCACGTCCAGGCACGCCCGGAGGTCGTCCGGCCGGTCGGCGATGCCCGTCGCCAGCACGACGCGGGTCGCGCCGGCGGCGAATGCCAGTCGGATCGCGTCGGCCGATTCGAGACCGCCGGCCAGCTGGAGCGGCACGGCGATCCGGGCCGCGATCGAGCCGATCGCGTCCAGCTCGGACGGTGCCCCGGTCCGGGCGCCCGCGAAGTCGACAAGGTGGATGAGTTTCGCGCCCATCGCCACGAAGGCCTCGGCGATCCGCTCCGGGCGATCGGTCGGCGCGCCGATCCCGGCCGCGGCGCCGGGCCAGTACACGATCCGGGACCGCCCGCCTTCGAGGTCGATGGCCGGGATGACCTGCATCGGCCTCAGCGGACCCGGGCGGATCATCGGCCCTCGCCGGCGAGCAGCCGTCGATGGAAGCTGATCGGCAGCGACCCGTTACGCATCAGGGTGTCGTGGAAGCCCTTGAGCGAGAAGGCGTCGCCGAGCCGGCTCTGCTCGTCCGCCCGAAGGCTCAGCAGCAACGTCCGGCCGAGCAGGTACGAGAGCGGATACGTCGGCCGGTACGTGTACCACTGCACCTCGGCCTGCGCGTTGCTGCGCTGGAACCCGGTCTGCTCGACGAGGAAGTCGGTGGCCTCCTCGGCGGTCAGCTCGCCGCGATGCATGCGGATGTCGAGGATGATCCGGCAGGCCCGCCAGATCGCGTCGGTGTGCATGATCACGCGGAACCGCGCGTCGTCGTCGAAGCCCTGCTCGCGCATCATCAGCTCGGTGTACATGCCCCAGCCCTCGACGAACTCGGGGGCGTCGGTCAGCAGTCGGGTCAGTGACGGATGGCGGCGGGCGATGTCGAGCTGCAGGTGATGACCGGGGTACGCCTCGTGGATGCTCGTGTTGCTGATCGAGGCGTAGTTGTGCTCCTTCATCGCCTCGGGATCGCCGCCGACCGAAGGCGTCACCACGTAGATGCCCCGTGCATCGGCGTCGAAGACGGCCGGCGCGAAGTAGGCGGCGAACGGCAGCACGTTGCGCAGGTACTCGGGCGTCGCCCGCACGTCGATGCCCTCGTCCGACGGCACCGACACGAGGTCGCGCTCGATCAGGTGCGCGCGCGCCCGATGCATCGCGGTGCGGTAACCGTCGAGCGCGCCGTCGAAGTCAGGAGGGCCGTCGTCCTTGATCCGGCCGAGGACCGTCGCCTCGCTCGCGTCGGGATCGATCTCGCGCGCAGCCGCGACACGGGCCGCCTTCTCCTCGGACAGCTTCTGCCAGCCGAGCTCGAGGATCTCGTCGGAATCGAGGCCGTCGAACGCGCGATGCGCGACCAGGGCGTCGTGCCGCTCGCGACCGACCGGCCACGCGTCGGTGCCGTCGGCGAGGGTGCTCTCGAGCCAGGTCCCGTAGAGCTCGACGGCGATCTTGGCGCCGTCCGAGGCTCGTTCCAGCCGGCGCAGCTCCACCGGTGCGAGCGCGGTCGTTCCCGCGGCCACGACCTCGTCGAGCAGCGCGGGCAGCTCGGCGGTCGTCTCGATCTCGATCTGCTGCCAGCGCCGGACCTGCGGGACGGTCGCGCGGGTCTTCGAGCGCTCGAGAAACGCGGGCACGGCCTCGAGCCGCCCCGCGATGGCCGCCAACCGCTCCGGCAGGGGGGCGAAGTCCCGGGCGAAGAGCAGGAAAAGCCCGTCGCCGATCGCATCCATCGCGAACGAGCGGCGCTCCCAGATGCGCAGGACCTCCGGGTCGAAGATGGCCCGCCGGACGTTGTGCAGCTCGAGATCGCGCTCGAACCGGGCTGCCGGCGAGAGCTCGGAGCCGTCGATGGCCTCGACAGCGCTCAGATGCGCCTTGTCGTCGTCGACATCGGCGAGCAGCGCGTCGCGGCCTCCGTCGCCGAGCTGGTCGTCGGCATCGTGCAGGCCGAGCCAGGTCCCGAGCACGGGCTCGCGCTCGACCATGCGGCGGAACCGCGCCTCGACGAGGTCGTACAGGCGCGCGTCGGCGGGTCCTGCGTCGGGCCCGGTCGCGGGTCGCGGAAGCGGTCGGTCGTCGATGCGGCGGGGTTCGGTCACGGTGCTCCTCGAATGGCTGGGCGCCGCTGGTCGAGGGGCGCCGGGATGCGTTGCGGCCGGGAGTGGGGGTTCCGGGCCGCATCGGCGGCCAGGCGCGGGATTCAGGCGGAGGCGCCGACGGGATCGGGCGCGACCGGCCGGGGATCGGTCTCGGCCAGCGCCGCACGGGTGGCGGCGATGGTCGTCTCGATGTCGTCGGCGGTCACGCCGTAATGGGTCACGGCGCGGACCTGTCCGTGCGGATATTCCACCATCAGCACGTTCCGTGCCTTGAGCGCCGCCAGGAACGCCGCGCGGTCGCGCGCGACCTTGAACACGACGAAGTTGGTGCGCACGCGCCCGGGATCGAGAGGACCCGGCGTCGGCTGGGCCGTGCCACCCGCCGACTCGATGCCGTCGAAACCGGCCAGGGCCTCTGCCAGCCGTCGGGCGTTGGCGTGGTCCTCGGCAAGGCGATCGATCATCCCGTCGGGGCCGTCCGAGAGCGCGACGAGACCCGCCGCGGCCAGGATCCCCGCCTGGCGCATGCCGCCGCCGACGAGCTTGCGCGCGCGATGCGCTCGGTGGATGAAGTCCCTCGACCCGACGACCACCGAGCCGACGGGACAGCCGAGCCCCTTCGAGAGGCAGAAGGTCACGCTGTCGGCCGGGCCGGCCAGGTCCATCGCGCCGACGCCGGCGTCGCGCTGGCTGACGACGGCATCCCAGAACCGGGCGCCGTCCACGTGCAGCGGGATGCCGTGCCGGGTCGCGATCTCGGCGACCTGGCGGGTGTAGGCGGGAGTGAGCGGCTGGCCCATCGAGTGGGCGTGGGTGTTCTCGATCGTGATGAGACCGGTCAGCGGTTCGTGGGCGTCGGTCGGGTCGCGGAAGGCGTCCTCGATCGCGGCGGGGTCCATCGTGCCGTCGGGCCTGTCCTCGAGCGAGCGGATGCTCGTGCCGACGATGACCGCGTGACCGGCGGCCTCGTCGATGACCATGTGGTGCTCGCGGCCGGCGATCGTCTCGTCGCCGCGGCGCAGGTGGGCGAGCTGCGAGACGAGGTTGCCCATCGTGCCCGAGGCGACGAACAGGCCGGCCTCTTTGCCGAGCAGTGCCGCGGCCCGCTCCTGGAGGGCGATGACCGTCGGATCGTCGCCGAAGACGTCGTCACCGACCTCGGCGTCGGCCATCGCCCGGCGCATGGCCGGCGACGGCTTGGTGACGGTATCGCTGCGCAGGTCGATCAGGGACATGGGCCGCGAGTATAGGTCGGCAGTGGCCCGCGTCGCCGTGCGACGGCCCTCCGTGAGGGACAAGCCGGGGTCCACCTGCTATGCTCCGCCCTCGCCACAACTGGACCCGTGGTGTAGCGGCCCAACATGCCAGCCTGTCACGCTGGAGATCGCCGGTTCGAATCCGGTCGGGTCCGCCATCAACCGCTTTTTCCTACGCCCCGTCCGCCCGCCCGGACGGGGCGTTCTCTTACCCGCGAGCGTCTCCCGCCCTGGCCGGCCGAGCCGCTCGTGTGCGGCCGTGCGCCTGCGGCCGTCGCTACGACTCTGTCACAATCCGGCCCGTGAAACGGGGCCCGATCGTTCGTCGTCCTCGGCCTGCTGGCATTGGCCATCGCGCTGCCGGTGTCGGGCGGCCAGCTGTTCGGAGGCAGGCCCGTCGCCATCGGCGGGTGGCGGGGTCGCGATCGCGACCGCGACCCCGGCTCCGAGCGCCTCGGGCTCCACGCTCCCGCCCACGGGTTCGGAGCCGTCCCCGACGCCGGCCGAGGTCGAGCCGACCGCGGCGCCCGCGACCGCCACCGGCGACATCCCGATCGTGCCGGTCGCCCATTTCCGCGCCACGGTGACCTCGTCGTCGAGGAAGGAAGTCGCGGCCGTGCTCGCCGGGACGAGCAAGCGCTACGAGGCACTCGAGCTGGTCAAGGGCGAGGCAGACGCGATCCTGGCCGCGCTCGGCGTCGAGCGCCCGGCCGTCGCGTCCCGCCTGATCGAGGCGAAGGACGCGCCGAGACTCGAGGCCGATCTCGCGAAGCACCGCAAGCGCCTCGCGTTCCTGCGCGCCGACGCCGTCGGGCCGCAGGTCCGGGCGCTGGCGTGGGGCGGCAAGGCCCTGTTCGGCGTCGATCGCGTCACCGAGACCGCCGACTGGACCCTCCGCGCTCGACTGCCCGACGCGCCCGCGGGCGAGGCGTTCGATGCCGGCGAGACGTGGACGCTGTTCGCGGGCGGCGACATCATGCTCGATCGCGGCGTCTACGACGTCCTGCGCAACAAGGGCAAGGGTGCCGACTTCCCGTTCGACGGCGGCACGGCCGATATCAGGAGCCTGGTGTGCTGCTCGTCGTTCGGGTGGAAGGTCCCGACGCTGGCCCGGACCGGCAACGCAGGCGCGATGCGGGACCTGATCTCGGGCGCCGACATCGCCCTCGCGAACTTCGAGAACCCAGCCCCGAACCGGTTCACGTGGCACACGTCGGGGACGATCTTCTCCGCGGACCAGACGCTCATCGACGGCATCGCCAAGGCCGGTTTCGATGTCGTGGGCGTGGCGAACAACCACATCCGCGACCAGGGGGCCACCGGGCTCACCCAGACCGTGAAGAACCTGAAGAAGCGAGGCCTGTTGACGACGGGCGCCGGCAAGAACCTGGCCGCGGCCCGCAAGCCGGCCCTCATCGACACCCATGGCGTCAAGGTCGCGATCCTCGCCTACGACGCGATCGCCTCGTACTACCACGCGAATGCCACGAAGGTCGGCAGCGCGCCGATGACGCTCAAGGTGGTCAAGGCCGACATCAAGGCCGCCCGCGCCGCCGGGGCGGACGTGGTCGTGGTCTTCCCGCATTGGGGCGTCGAATACCGGGCGACGGCCGGCGAGGCCCAACGGACGCTGGCGCGAAAGGTCATCGATGCGGGCGCCGACATGATCATCGGCAACCACGCCCACTGGACCGTCGAGATGGAGGTCTACAAGGGCAAGCCGATCTGGTACGCGCTCGGCAACCTGGTCTTCGATCAGACGTGGTCCGCGCAGACGATGGAGGGGATGACCCTCGAACTCACCTTCCGGGGCTCGGAGCTCGCGCAGGTGCGGATGCGTCCCCACGTCATCCTCGACAAGGCCCAGCCGAACTTCCTCGACGCCACCGATGGCAAGGTCGTCATGTCCCGGGTCTACGGCGCGAACCTGCCGTGGTAGCGGGCGTCCGGGGCTAGGCGATCCCGGCGAACAGGTCCGTCTCGGGGACCGTCGACTCGACGCGCGATTCCCTGAGGATGTACGTCTCGGTGCCCCAGAACTGCCGCCAGCCGTCCAGGCCGAACTGCATGAACGGGCTGTCGGCGGAGATCTGGGTCACGTGCTCGTGCAGCGCCTGCCATTTGCGCTCGACGAAGTCCGAGATGTCGACCCGGGTCGTGATCGCCTCGTCGGGCACCAGCATCTTCGCCATGTAGGCCTCGAACTCCGCGAGCTGCTCCGGCGTGGCGTCCTTCGGCGGCAGCCAGAAGCTCTCGAGCCCGAGCTCCTGCATCTTCTCGTTCATCGCCGTGCGCACCGAGGCGGGCATCGCCTGCTCGTAGAGCTTCGATGGCGTCCAGGGCGCGAGGCCGCCCTCCTCGAGGCTCGGTCCGCTGCCGCCGTGCTCGGGCGTGAGCTGGTCCGAATACCAGCGCGGATCGCCCGCCCGCGGGAAGGCCCGGACGGCCACGTCGTGCGTCCGGATGTGGTCGGGGTGTCCGTACCCGCCGAACTCGTTGTAGGTCGTGATGACATCGGGCTGGTAGCGGCGGATGAGCCACGCCAGCCGCCCGGCCGCCTCGTCGAGGTCGGCTCGCCAGAAGCTGCGCGGGTCGGCGTTGCCGGGCCGACCCATCATGTCCGAGTCGTGGTAGCCGAGGTTCTCCCACTCGGTCACGCCCAGGATGCCCATCGCCCGTTCCAGTTCACCGGCCCGGATCTCGGCGAGGCGCCGGTGGTTGTCGGGCGTGTCCATCTCGGCGACGACGATCTCGCCCTGCTCGCCGCGCGTGCCGGTGACGAGCACGACCCGATGGCCGGCTGCGATGGCCTTCGCCATCGTCCCGCCGGTCCCGATGGTCTCGTCATCGGGGTGGGCGTGGACGGTCATGAGGGTGGGTCGATGGGGCGCGGCGGGCTGGTCGGTCATGCCCTGATGCTAGCGTGGCTCGAGGATGACGACCGGGATGGGCCTCGCCACCTTGCGCCGGTACTCGTCGTAGGTCGGGATCGCGGCGACGAAACGCTCGTACAGCCGGACGGCTTCCTCGGGCGTGGCCTGGCGGGCGCGGACGGGGCGCCGCGTCGGGCCGATCTCGACCTCGGCGTCTGGCTGGGCCTCGAGGTTGCGCCACCAGGCGGGGTCCTGATCGCCGCCGGCATTCGAGGCGACGACGACGAGGTTCGCGCCGTCCTCGAGGTAGTACAGGCCGTTCCGTCGTGGCTGCCCGCTCGTCCGGCCGACCGTGTGCAGGAACAGCGTCCGCAGCCGCCCGCGCGAGCCGTTCGGGACCGTGAGCCGGCCGCCCGACAGCCGCGACGCAGTGTCGTCGATCGCCCAGATGACCCGGAACACCCAGCGCGGCAGGATCATGTCGCGAGGATACGCGGCGCTACCATCGGGGCGATGTCAGCTGCCCCGCCGCCCGTCGCGCCCGGTCCCCTCGCCGGCCTCCGGGTCGTCGACTGTTCCACGGTCCTCGCCGGGCCGTACTGCACGATGCTCCTGGGCGACCTCGGCGCCGACGTCGTCAAGGTCGAGCCGCCGGAAGGCAATTCGACCCGCGGCTGGGGGCCGCCGTGGGTCGGGGACGCGTCGGCCGGGACGCGGACGGCCGCCTATTTCCTCGCGGTCAACCGGAACAAGCGGAGCCTGCGGCTCGACCTTCGGCGCGCGGAGGGGGCCGAGGTCCTGCGACGGCTGGTCGCGCGCGGTGACGTCCTCGTCGAGAACTTCCGGACCGGCGGGCTGGCGCGGCTCGGATTCGACGACGCGGAGCTGGCCCGCCTGAACCCTGCCCTCGTCCACCTTGCCATCTCGGGCTACGGCCCCGATGGGGCGGCCGCCGACCGGCCCGGCTACGACTTCGTGATCCAGGCCGCGAGCGGGCTGATGTCGATCACCGGGACCGCCGCCGACGACGGTGGCGAGCCGACGAAAGTGGGCGTGGCGATCAGCGATGTCGTGTCCGGGATGCTCGGCGCGGTCAGCGTCCTCGCCGCCCTCGTCGGACGGGAGCGGGCCGGATCCGGCGCCGCCGGCCAGCGCATCGACGTGTCGCTGCTCGGTTCGACGCTCGCATCGCTCGTCAACCAGGCCCAGAACGCGTTCGTGCGCGGCACGGCACCGGGTCGGCGCGGCAACGCGCATCCCAACATCGTGCCGTACGAGACGTTCCACACCGCCGACGGCGAGATCGCCGTGGCGGTCGGGTCGGAGCGGCAATGGCCGCGTTTCTGCGAGGCACTCGGTCTCGCGACGCTCGCCGCCGACCCACGCTTCGCCACGAACGGGGACCGGGTCGACCACCGCGCCGACCTGCGTCCCATCCTTGCGGATCGCCTGCGGGAGCGGTCGACGGCTGCCTGGCTGGCCGCGTTCGACGCCGCCGGCGTGCCCGCAGGGCCGATCCGCGACGTCATCGAGGCGTTCGCCTCGCCGGAGGCCGTCGCGCTCGGCATGACCGTCGAGATGGAGCACCCGGCGTGGGGCGTGATCCGCCAGGTCGGCGTGCCGTTCGACCTGTCGGTGACGCCCGCGACGATCCGGACGCCGCCACCGCTGCTCGGCGAGGGGACCGACGAGATCCTCGCGGGTCTTGGCTATGAGCCGGCGGAGATCGCGGCGCTCCGCGCCGCCGGGGTCGTCTGACCGGTCCGCTACAACTCCTGCCGCCGGAACGACCAGGCCGCCACGGCCAGGGTGAGCGCCACGAGGATCATCGTCGAGACGGCCGGGACAAGGACGTCGACGGCATCGACCGCCGACCCGTCGCCAGCGCCATGGCCGGCTCGTCCAGTCCGCCGGGCAGGAAGCGGCCGACGTTCGGGATCGCCGCGGCGATCGACAGGCCCAGCCAGCAGATGAAGCCGATGCCCGCCGCGGCGGCCACGGATCCGGTGACCGTGCTGCCCAGGAAGGTGAGCGCGCCCCACGCCGTCAGGCCCAGCCAGGCCAGGAGCGCGAGGCCCAGCCAGCCGGCGATCGGCAACGGCTCGAACAGGATCGCGGTGTAGGCCCAGCCGACGCTCGTGGCCAGCGCCACCGCGACCGCGAGCACCAGGCCGATGGCCGCGACCTTGGCCGCGAGGAAGGCCCCACGCGAGACGGTCTTGGACAGCACGAATGCGGCCGTGCCCCGATCCCGTTCCGTGGCGACCGAGCCCATCGCAAGGAGGATGGCGGCGAACGCCCCGAACTGGGAGAGGTTCTTCCAGAGCTGGGTGACCGCGTCGCCGACGACCGGTGGCGGGAGCTCGAGGCCGGACAGCTGGTCGCCGCCGGCGGCCGTGATGATCTCCGGCAGGAAACGCGCGAGCAGCGGCGAGGTGAGGCCGACCAGGAGGAAGAGCCCGCCGACGACGGCGAGACGCAGCGTCCGCCACGACTCCAGCAGCTCCTTGCCCAGCAGGACCCGGAACCCGGCCATCAGGCGACGGCCGAATCAGGAGGCTCGTCGCCGCGGCCGACCAGGCGCAGGAAGACGTCCTCCAATGACGGCCGGGCACGCTCGAACCCGGCGACCCGGAGATCGGCCGCGACCACCATCGGCAGGAGGCCGGCCGAAGCCGCCGCCTCGTCGGTGACCGAGACGGTCAGCCCCCCGGCTCCCTCGATGACGTGGTCGATCCAGGGCGTCGAACGCAGCGCCGCGGCCAGGGCCTGCAGGGCCGTGTCCTGGCCCGGCTCGGGGTCGATCCGGTAGAGCGGCCGCGCGTAGCGGGCGAGCAGGTCCGCCAGTGGCCCCTCGGTCACGAGGCGCCCCCGGTCGAGGATCGCGACCCGGTCGCAGATCCGCTCGACGTCGGCGAGCACGTGGGTCGAGAAGATGACCGTCGCGCTGCCGCGCAGTGCCGCGATGAGCGCCAGGAGGTCGCGCCGTCCCTCGGGGTCGAGCGAACTGACCGGCTCGTCGAGGATGAGCAGGCTCGGCTGGGCGACGAGGGCCTGGGCGATGCCCAGACGCTGGCGCATCCCGCCCGAGTAGCCGGCGATGCGGCGGTCGACGGCGTCGTCGAGCCCGACGAGGCCGAGGGTCTCGAAGGCGCGCGTGCCGGGCGGCTGCGGTGGACAGGCCCTGGAGGCGACCGGCGAGTTCGACCAGCTCGCGGCCGGTCATCCAGCCGTAATAGCGCGGGTCCTGGTCCAGCGCCCCGACCCGGCGGCGGACGTCGAGCGCGCCGGGCTCGACGGTCGTGCCCTCGATCGCGACCGAGCCCGCCGTCGGCCGGGCCAGGCCGGTCATGAGCCGCAGGGTCGTCGTCTTGCCCGCGCCGTTTGGGCCGAGCAGCCCGAACACCGACCCGCGCGGCACATCCAGGTCGAGCCCGTCGAGCGCGAGGACCCCGCGCGCGCCGCCGAACCGCTTCGACAGTCCGCGGCAGCTGACCGCCGTGGCCGGCCCGGTCAACGGTCCTCGCGCCCGACCGCGAAGTAGAGGATCGGACCCAACAACCCGACGACGACGATGATGATCCCCCACATCAGCTTGCTGTCGCCGCGGACCCGGCGTTCGGGCCGAAGCAGGTCCCGCAACGCGAGGATCAGCAGGCCGAGCTGGACCGCGATGACCGGCAGCAGGAGCAGGACGATCTGGACGTCGCTCATGCCGGCCGCTTCCCCGGGTCCACTTTCCAGACCTGGTACGAGTAGACGGAGACGATGACCAGGAGCAGCGCGATCGCCCCGACGATCGTGACGGCCAGCAACTCCGGCCCGACGTCGAGCAGGCCGAGGACGACGAGGACCAGGCCCTCGATCACGAAGAGCCTGCCACCGACCCGATGCGTGCGCACCCACGACAGGTCGCTCGCGAGCGTCCACGGCGTGCGGATCCCCATCAGGTAGTTCGGGCGGACCTTCGGGAGGTAGTTGCCGATGACGACGAACACGGCGCCCGTGCCCATCAGGACGAGGCGCGCGACCTCCAGGTCAGCTCCGAGGGCGGCCGCGACGGCCAGGACGTGGATCCCCCCGAGCAACGTGATGACCGTGATCCAGACCGCGCCGTAGGCCTTGCCCGATCGCTCGAGGTTCGCCCGGCGCGGCTCGAAACGCGGGATGACCGCCAGGAGCGCCGTGATCGCGACGGCCACGACGGGCAGCAGGAGCAGCCCGACCTCCTTCGATGCATAGCCATCCACCTGGCCATCGATCCCCCAATGGATCGGCACCTGGGCGCCGGCCGGCAGCCGTGTCCACGCCCAGGCGGAGAGCAGGCTCATCGCAGCAACCACGAGTCCGCTGTAGATGGCCATCGGACGACGGTTCATCGCGGCTCCCTTGGCACGATCCGGAAGGCGTCCATCAGGGCGGCCAGCGCCTCCTCGAGGACCGAGACGTTGAGGTGGTAGGTGATGGTCGAACCGGTCCGGTCGGCATCGATGAGGTCCGCTTCACGCAGGACGGAGAAGTGCCCCGACATCGTCGGCCACGACAGTTCGAACTGGGCGGCGAGCTCGCCGGCCGTCATGTCGCGCTCCCGCAGGAGGGCAAGGACCCGCCGCCGCGTCGGGTCGGCGAGGGCCCTGTACACACGATTTATTTCGTCATCTCCCTAATTAGGCCGATGGCAAGATAGCGGGCGAATCGACGCCGCGTCAAGGGCCACCGGTCACGTTTGCCGCGTGACGTGCGTGCAGGGGTGCACCTGAACCGGGTCGTCCGCGAATCGCCCGCTGCTAGACTCGGCCCGCGACGACCGCCGCCCGCACCGGCGCCGCGCCACGACCGATGCAGGAGGTTCACCCGATGGCCGACGACCGCGAGCGCTGGGCGCTGATCCTCGGAGGCTCGTCCGGGATGGGCGAGGCGACGGCGATCACGCTCGCGAAGGCCGGCTACAACATCGTCGGCATCCACCTGGACTTCCGTGCTGCGCTCGCCCATGTCGAGGAGGTCAAGGCGGCGATCGAGGCGGCCGGGTCCGAGGCCATCTACATCAACATGAACGCGGCCGACGACGAGAAGCGCGCCGCCGCCCTCGAGACGCTGCGCGAACGGTTCGACCGCTCGCGCGCCGCGGGGCAGGACCCGTACGTCCGCGTCGTCATGCACTCGCTCGCGTTCGGGTCGCTCGTGCCGTTCCTATCGGAGGATCCGAAGGGCGGCGTCGATCGCAAGAAGATGGAGATGACCCAGGACGTCATGGCCAACAGCCTCGTCTACTGGGTCCAGGACCTGTGGCGTGGCGGGTTCCTGGGGCAGGGCTCGAAGATCTACGCGATGACCTCGGAAGGCTCGACCCGGGTAGTGCCCTCGTACGGCGTCGTCTCGTCGGCCAAGGCCGCGCTCGAGTCGCACATCCGCCAGCTCGCGATGGAGCTGGCCCGCCACGGCACGGGCGCCACGGCCAACTGCATCCGGGCGGGCGTGACCGTCACCCCGGCGCTCCTCAAGATCCCCGAGTCGCAGACGATGATCGACATCACGATGAAGCGGAATCCGACCGGCCGGATGACCACACCGCAGGACGTGGCGAACGCCATCCTCGCGTTGTCGGGGGAGGGGACCGAGTTCATCAACGGCGACATCATCAGCGTCGACGGCGGCGAATTCGTGACCGGCTCCTAGCGTTGGGCGCCGTTCGATGAGCGGACGCGTCATCGTCGTCGGGTCGGTCAACGTCGACCAGGTCATCACGCTCGAGCGGATGCCGGGACCCGGCGAGACCGTGACCGGCGGCCGGTACGAGCGCCATCCCGGTGGCAAGGGCGGCAACCAGGCCGTCGCGGCCGCCCGGCTCGGGGCGACGGTCGTCTTCGTCGGCGCCGTCGGCGCAGACGACAACGGCCGGGGTGCACGCGATGCCCTGGCCGGCGAGGGCATCGACCTGTCCCGGCTCCTCGAGCTCGACGACGAGCCGACGGGCGTGGCACTCATCCTGGTCGACCGGGA
Organism: uncultured Chloroflexia bacterium; assembly: GCA_963767165.1. GTDB lineage: Bacteria > Chloroflexota > Limnocylindria > Limnocylindrales > CSP1-4 > SPCO01. The sequence continues at coordinate 127,868 of CAVYCV010000003.1, forward strand.
CGGCGAGAACCGGATCGCGGTCGCCGGCGGCGCGAACATGGCGCTCGACTCCGTCCAGGTCCGCGATGCCCTCAAACGCCTGGCCCTGACCCGCGAGGACGTGGTCCTCGTCGGCCACGAGATCCGCACAGGCGCGACCCATGAGGCGCTCCGCCTCGGCCGGATCGCCGGGGCGACGACGATCCTCAACCCCGCCCCGGCCGGCGGGCTGGCCCGGCCGACGCTCGATCTGGCCGACATCCTCACCCCGAACCGCGGGGAGCTCGCCGTGCTGGCCGGGGCCGCGGGCAAGCCTGGCAAGCTCGCCAAGGGGCTGCTCGGGCGCGCACCGGGCGAACGGGCCGTCCTCGTCAGCCTCGGCCATGAGGGGGCCCTGCTCGTCCGGGGTGGAGGCACGACCGCGATCCCGGCCCAGGCCGTGGAGGCCGTCGACACCGTGGGCGCGGGCGACACGCTGAACGGCGCGCTGGCCGCGGGCCTTGCCGCGGGCCTGAGCCTGGAAGACGCCGCCCGACGCGCGGTCGCGGCCGCCGGGCTGGCGGTCACGAAGGCGGGCGCGCGCGAGGGGATGCCGACATCGGCCGAGCTGAAGCGGGCTCTCGCGCGCGCCTGATCCGGTCGGTCAGGCCTCGCCCTCGACCCAGGCGGTCCGCTCGCGCGCGGCCGGGGTCATCTCCAGTGAGCCGTCATCAGCGACCCACCAGGCGGCGAGGCCACGGGAGCGCGCGACCGCGGTGATCCGCGCCCGGCCCTCGATGAACAGCGTCTTCGACCACACCTCCGCCCAGGCCGGGTCGGGTCCGTGGACCGTGACCGCTCGCAATCCGCGATCGGCAGGCTCGCCGGTCCTCGGGTCGACGAGATGGTGGACACGCCGCCCGTCCGTGACCCATGAGCGCAGCCGCACCGACGAGGTCGCGAGCGCTCCGTGCTCCACGGCGATCCCGGCGAGCGGCTCCGCGCCACCGGCCGGGTCCTCGACCCCGACGAGCCATGGTCCGCCATCGGGTCCGGGGGCACGTGCGACGAGGTCGCCGCCGGCCTCCAGGAGGTAGCCACCGACGCCGTGGCGGTCGACGATGGCGGCCGCCCACCGCAGGGTCAGGCCCTTGCCGATGCCACCGAGATCGATCGGCGCGTCGATCGTCAGTTCGCCGGGACCGGCTCGCTGCACGACACGCCCGGGACCGGCCGATGGTCCCGCCACCGTTTCGAGCGGCGCGCCCGGATATCCGAGCCGCTCCAGGTCACGGAGCACGCGCGGGTCGAACCGGCCGCCCGTGACGCGATTCGCCCGGTCTGCGGCGACCAGCGCACGCTCGAGCCGGCGTGGCACGCGGACCGCTCGTCCGCGCCCGGCCGCCTCGTTGAGTCGGGTGAGGTCGCTCGACGGCCGGAACCGCGACATCTCGGCCTCGGCCGCCTCGAACTCCGCCTGGACGGCCGCCCAGGCCCGCTCGCTCGAACGCCGCCAGGCGGCCCGGCCGGAGATGGGCTCACAGACGGTCAGGCGGAGAGGCGAGGCCATCGCGCGCCCTTCGAACCGGCGCACCACGTCCGATCCCACGGCGCGTTCGGCCGCCTGGACCATCGGGAGCGGCTCGACGACGGTCAGCCCGACGCCCCGGTGGTGGCGTGGACGACCCTGGTGCGGGTGACGACCCTCGTCGAGGTCGAGATCGTCGGAAGACTGACCCGGCCCGGCAAGGCCTTGGCCGCGCCCGAGACCTTCTCGACGCGCGTGCCGAGTGCGTCGAGCGAGGTCTCCATGTCCACCAGCCCTGTCCCCACGCGGGCGTAGCGCTCCGAGGAGACGACGTACGCGCGCGACGCCTCGTCGAGCGACCGCTCGAGCTGGTCGTGCCCGGTCGCGAGGGCATCGGCAGCCACACCGGCCGGGGCTCGATCCGCCGCGACCTGCGCGTCGGTCGCCGACTGGAGCGCGGCGACGCCCGCGAGCGAGATCGCATACGCGCTCGCCGACATCCCGACCAGGACCGCGAGATGGACCGGTCGGCGCTTCTCAGTCATCGTCGCCACCGTGGTCGTCGTCCTCGTGCTCGCCCTCGTGGCCGCTCGACGAAGATGCGACCGTCCTGGTCCTCGTGACGACGACGGTGGGTCGCTGGGCGGCCTGCCTCGCCTTGGCGATCGACGCCTCGAGCTTGGCGAGCTTCTGCTTGGCGGCCTTGAGGTCCTTGGCCAGCTGCGTCGCGTGGTCGGTGTCGGACGTGATCTGCGCCTGGGCCGCCTCGAGTGCCGCGGTCAGCTCGGTCGACTGCGTGTTCAGGGTCTGGAGCTGGAGGCGCAGGTCGACCGAACGGGCCTGCTCGACCGCCAGGCGATCCTGGAGCGTCGTGACCGAGACCGGCGCCACGGTCAGCGGGGCAGATGCGGCGGCCCACGCCGCGGCCGCCCGGATGGATCCGTACCCGAGCAGGAGCGCGGCGATGACGCCGAATACGGTGACAAGCCGTCGGATGCGTGGCGAATGGATGGTCATGGTGCGGCTACCTCCGATCGCGATGTGTCGAACGTGGGCTTGCGCTTGCGGCTGGCCCAGTAGCGATAGGCGCCCGCGAACGTCACGAGCAGCCCGGCCCCGATGTACATCGGTCCAAGGGCCGTCGTGTCGGTGCCGGCGAGCACGCCATGCATCCAGGCCATGACGAAGATGAGGAGCGCCAGGCGGTGCAGCGCCAGCCAGGCACCCCGTGGCAGGAGCTTGGTCCAGCGCGCGGTGATGGCGGTGACGAGGAACGCGTAGAGCGCGAACGTGCCGATCGCCACGGGCGAGCTGCGGTACTCGGCCAGGCCCGGGATGAAGGCCGCCGCCGAGGCTGACCCCGGATTTCGGATCGATCACGAGGCTGACGATGTGGGCGGCCAGGAACGCCATCACGAACACCCAGAGATGGTCGTGCCACGGGAAGATCCGCTTCGAGAGGTTCCAGGTCGAGCGGTTCGTCGGGTGGCTCAGGACCAGGCCGAGGACGATCTGGAGCGTGAGCAGGAGGAACGCGACGATGCCCGTCGCCCTGGCCGCCATCCAGTACCGCAACTCGGCCTGTCGGTCCGTGGTCGCGGGGAGGATCTGGTCTGTCGCGTAGAGGAGCACCAGGCCGATCAAGGCGGTGAGGATGACCGTGCCGCGCACGGACAGGCGGAACGGGGGGCCGGTCCTCGGCGGGGTCGCGAGTGCCATGGCGTCCTCAGAGCGGGTTGATGCCTCTACGACATCCGAGGCACCCCGACGCCCGTTTGGTTTCAGCCGACCCGCCATCCGATGGTCATGGGACCGGTGCAGAACGCCGCGAGGCGAGCAGACCGCTCCGCGGCGAGAGGACCAGCGCGATCGCGAAGAGTACCGTCTCGATCAGGACGATCGCCGCGCCGGACGCGACATTGCCGTAGAACGAGATGTACAGGCCGACGACCGTGGACACGACGGCGATCCCCACCGCGACGAGGACCAGCCGGTCGAAGCGGATCACCAGCAGCTGCGCGGTGGCGGCCGGCGTACACAGCATCGCCACGACCAGGATGATCCCCACGGCCTGGATGCTGACGACGATCGTGACCCCGAGCATCGCGAGCAGCAGGTACTCGAGACGTGCCACCGGGAGCCCCGATGCCGCCGCGCCGGCCGGATCGAAGGTCGCGTACAGCAGTTCCTTGCGCAGCACGAGCACGATCACGAGCACGATCACGCCGAGGACCGCGATCTGGATGAGGTCGGTCTCGCTGATGCCCAGGACGTTGCCGAGCAGGTAGCCGAAGAGGTCGGTGACGTAGCCGCGGATCGTGCTGAAGAGCAGCACGCCCAGCGCGAACGTTCCCGCGAACAGCACCCCCACCGTGGTGTCGAAGCGCAGGTTGCCCCGCCGCGAGACGAACCCGATCGCCAGGGCGGTCGAGACGGCCGCGATGGCGCCGCCGATGTACAGCGGGATCCCGATGAGATACGCGATGACGAGGCCGGGGAACGCGGCGTGGCTGACCGCATCGCCGATGAACGCGAGGCCCTTGAGGACGACGAACGCGCCCATCACCGCACAGACGATGCCGACGATCAGCGCCGCCATCAGCCCGCGCTGCATGAAGCCATATCCCAGGGGATCGAGGAGGAGGTCGATCACCGCTGGGCGCCTTCGTGGTAATGCGGCTCGTTGCCGGACGGTTGGTCGTGGTGATGGGCGTCGTCGAGGATCAGCGTGCCGCCGGTCAGATCGGGCAGGACCAGGACGTGTCCGCCGTAGGTCTCGGCCAGAAGCCGCTGATCGAGGACCAGGTCCTTGGCGGGGCCCGTGGCAACGATCCGCCGGTTCACCAGCACGGCGTCATGGAAGCGGTGGGCGGCACCGGCGAGGTCGTGCGTCGTGGCGATGACGGTCTTGCCCGCCCGGGCTTCGGCCTCGAGGACGTCCATCAGGTCCTCCTGGGTCGTGGCATCGACCCCGGTGACCGGTTCGTCGAGCAGGTACAGGTCCGGCGCGGCCGCCAGTGCCCGGGCCAGGAAGACGCGCCGCCGCTGGCCCCCGGAGAGCGCCCCGATCTGGCGGTCGCGTTCGGCGGTCATCGCCACGGTCGCGAGCGCCCCCGACACCGCCTCGCGGTCGGCCGCGCCCGGTCCGCGCCCGATGCCGATCAGTGGATACCGACCCATCATCACGACCTCGCCGACCGTGACCGGGAAGCTCCAGTCCACGAGCTCGGCCTGGGGCACGTATGCGACCCGACGGGCGGCCTCGCCCGGTGGGCCGCCCAGCACCTCGACGGTCCCCGCCCGGACGGGCAACAGCCCCGCGATGACCTTGAGCAGCGTGCTCTTGCCGGCCCCGTTGGGCCCGATGATCGCGAGCAGTGACCCGCCGCGGATGGCCAGCCCCACGTCCTCGAGGGCGAGGCGATCCCCGTAGCCGGCGCTGACCCCCGCGAGCCGGACGGCGTCGTCGGTCGCTATCGCAGCGCCTCGACGATCCTGGTCATGTTCCAGCGCATCATCCCCAGGTACGTGTCGGCGGGTGCCGGGCCGAGGGCATCGTTATACAAGGTCGTGACGACCTTCGTGATGCCGGCCTCCTTGGCCAGGGTCTCGGCCAACGCCGGACTGAACTGCGCCTCGCTGAAGACTGCCTGCACACCGGCGGCCTTGACCGTGTCGACCAGGGCCGCGAGCTGACCGGCCGACGGCTCCTGGCCGGGGCTGCCGAGGATGACCCCGACGAGCTCGAAGCCATAGTGCCGCGCGAAGTACGGGAACGCATCGTGGAAGGTCACGAGCTTGCGACCGGCCGCCGGGATGGCCTCCACCTGGGCCTGGAGCTCGGCATCCATCGCAGCGATCTCCTCGGCATAGGCGGCGGCGTTGGCCCGATAGGTCGTCGCGCCGGCTGGGTCGATCTCGGTCAGCTTCGCCTCGATGGCGGGCAGGTAATGGCTGGAGACGATCGTGGGGTCGAGCCAGAAGTGCGGGTTCGCCGTGCCGTCCACGTCGATCGTCGGGATGCCATCGCCGAGCACGAGCCTCGGGGCGCCATCGCCGTTGGCCTCGATGAGGCCGTCGAGGAATCCGTCGAGCCCGACCCCGTTCGACACGATGAGGTCGGCGCCATCGAGCGCCCGGGCGTCATCGGGCCTCGGTTCGTAGTCCTCGGGCCCGACGCCCGGCGGGATGATCGAGTGGACCGTGACGCGGTCGCCACCGACGTTGGCGACGATGTCGGCGAAGACGGTCGTGGTGGCGACGACCTGGAGCGAGTCGTCGGCGCCGGACGCCGCGGGCGCCGGAGCGCACGCGCTGACCGCGAGCGCCGCAACGAGCAGGGCCAGGCGCCCACCGCGATGCACCCGGCCGATACCGCGTCTCACGGGGTCGCAGCCTGGCAGGCAGGGCACGACCCGAACAGCTCGAGCCGGTGTTCCTCGACGCGGAATCCGGTCCGCTTCGCGACCTCGCGGACGACGTTCCGCAGGCCGGCATCGGGGATCTCGGCGGTCCGGCCGCAGGTCGAACAGACGACGTGGTGATGGTGGGTCGGGGCGCACCCGACGTAGGCATGCTCACCGCTCGGCAGATCGAGGCGCTCCACGACGCCGAGCTCGGACAGGACCTCGAGGGTCCGAAAGATGGTCGCGCGGCCGATCCGCAGGCGCCGGGCGCGAGCCTCACGGACGAGATCGGCGGCCGCGAAATGGCCGACCTGATCGGCGATCAGCCCGGCGACCGCGCGACGTGGCGCCGTCAGGCGGTACCCGGCGCGATCGAGGGCCACGAGGAGCGGTTCGGGATCAGCCATGGCTCTGACCATAGCATGAATCGGGACTGAGTCTCAATACGACGACGGATCGACGCGGTCGATCGCGTGGGCCGACGCCGAACGTACGTCGTGGTGACGGGACCATCGGCCGGGGGTTGCAGGGCAGTCCCGGCTGCACACTTTGGTCGATGACGATCCACATCTTGCGCGGCAAGACGGAGTCGCTCCGACGGAGTTGGCACGCCCTGCCGCGCCCGAGCCTGTCGGCGCTGACCGCAGCCGAAGCCGCCCCGCACGCCGAGCTACGGCATCGGGGACGCGGACGCGCACGTCTTCAACTGCCCGGTCTGCGCCCGGCCCCTGCCCGACGGCACCTGGAAGTGCCCCGGCTGCAGCACCCGACTGGTCTTCGGTGTCACGCTCAAGCGCGCCGGTGGCCTGCTGTCGTTCGGGCTCGTCGTCGGGATCCTCCTCGGCGGCCTCGCGATGTCCGTCGCCATCGGGCTCGGGCTGCCGTCCACGACCCAGGCGGGGACCGACACGAATGGCACCACCAACCCGGGCGGCGGCCCGGTCGCCAGCCTCGCGCCAGGTCAGACCCCGGTCGCCACGGTCGCTCCGAAGGCGTCGCTCGCCGCGATGCGCCAGATCGCCCTCCTCGACCAGCGGATCGCAGAGGATGGCGCGTCCCTGGCCAGCGCCGTGAAGGCCAATCGTCCGGACAACATCGCTCGTGCGCTTCGCGCGCTCGGTGCCGATTCGGCGGTCGGCGCGAAGTATGTCGAGGCGCTCGCGACCTGGCCGGACGCCGCCGACCTGGCCGCCTCGCGGAGCGCGTTCTACGACAAGGTCAGCTCGACCTCGCGCGCGGCCCTCGCGAAGTCCATCTCCAACAAGAAGGCCTACAAGGCCTCGGGCAAGTCGATGCTCACGGTCCTCAAGAAGGTGGTCAAGCTCGACACCGACGCGCGCGCGCTCGCCGCGACCGTCGGCTCCGAGCTGCCGGTCGTCGACTACCACGCGATCGACTAGCCCCTCGGATCAGGGCGTGGCGACACGCCTGGGCGCATAGCCGGTCAGCTCCACGTACGCCTCACCCACGACGTCGATCCCCGCCCGCGTGGCCTCGACCCGCTGCGACCCCTCCCAGTAGATGACCCCGGTCGTCGCCCGCGTGTCCAGCTCCTGGGCGGCGACCGTCGGCTGCAGCTCGATGACCAGGTGCTCCGATGGGATCTCGACCGTCCAGCCGGCCGGATAGTCCGCGCCCGTGGTCGGGCTCGCCCAATGCCTCGTCACGGCGACACTGAACGCGTCGGCCTGCAGATGACGAGCCGGCCGATCGCCGTCGACGACGGTCCCGTAGACGAGCGGATACGAGCCGTCGGCGTCGCGGACGAGTGAGAGCGTGATGTCCGTGCCGTCCGCGAGGTTGATGGCGAACCAGTCCCAGCCCCCACCGCCGACGGAGATGAAGTCGCCCCACTGGTGGTCGAACCAGGCCTCGCCGTCGACCGCCAGCGTTCGATCGCCGAGGGTCAGCGTGCCGGCCGCCGACATCGCGGTGCGCGAGTAGTAGTACGACCCGCCGCCGGCACCGAAGTCGATCCAGCCGTCGGTGTCATGGAGGGCCGGTGCCTTCGTGGCCTGCAGGGCAAGGTCGAGCCCGAGCCCGTCCGGGATGCCGGCGAGGGTCGCCTCGTCGGGCGCGAGGGTCGCGGACAGATGGTCGGACCCGAGCGAGCCACCCATCGCCCAGGCCGGACGACCGGCGGTCGCGGGACGCGTCGGGTCGAACCCCGACAACGAGAGGTCGAACCCGACGGGCTCGCCGGTCACGCCCCGCGGCGATCGGTCCACCTGCGGCCCCACCTCCAGGCGTTGCGCATACGAGAAGCGATCGCCGGTCTCGTCGGTCACCGCGAGGTGCGAGGCCCACGAGGTCGGGAAGGCGCCACGTTCGGCCCGGAAGACGACGTACTCGAAACCGTATCGGCCGCCGTCATCGGATCGGAGGTGGCCCGTGTAGTACCACCACTCGGTCAAGCGGTCGTGCGGGCCGTCGTCCCGCGGCAGCTCGACGGGGAGTGGATCCGCGATCGGCGTGGGCGTCTCGGTCGGCAGCGCGACGCTGGGTCGCGGCGCGGTCGGGTTGGCGAGGATCGGCGTGCCGCCGCCGCCGGTGCAGCCTGCCAGCAGGACGGCAGCGAGGACCGCGGTCGCGGCGCGTCTCATCGGGTCGCGGCCTCCACGTCGGCCTCGGACGCAGGCAGACGGCTGCCGACGAGTCGCTCGAGGGTGCCCGGCATCCACCAGTTCCAGCGCCCGAGCAGGCGCATCGTCGCCGGGACGAGCAACGCCCGGACGACCGTGGCGTCGAGCGCGACCGCGATCGCCATGCCGACCCCGAGGGCCTTGATGAGCACGATGTCGGCGAACGCGAAGGAGCCCGCGACCAGCACGACGATGAGGGCGGCCGAGGTGACGATCCGGCCACTCCGTTCGAGGCCGCTCGCGACGGCCTCGACGTTGTCACCTGTCCGATCCCAGACCTCCTTCATCCGCGACAGCAGGAAGACCTCGTAGTCCATCGAGAGGCCGAACAGGACACAGAACAGGATCACCGGCTGGGTGGTCTCGACGAACCCCAGCGGCTGGAAGTCGAGCGGCGCCGAGAGGTTGCCGTCCTGGAAGATCCACACGAGCGCCCCGAAGCTCGCCACGATCGAGAGCGTGTTCATCACCAGCGCCTTGGCCGGCAGGATGACCGAGCGCAGCAGGACGAACAGGACGAGGTAGGTCGTCACGATGATGAACAGGGCGGTGCGCGGGAAGTCCGCGGCCACGCGGTCCACGACGTCCGTCACGTCCGCGGCCCCGCCGCCGACGAGGACGACCGCGCCGGCGGGTGGCGCGAGCGAGCCGGTCGGGTCACGCAACTCGGCGACGAGCGCCTTGCCCTCGTCGCGGTTCGGACCGTAGGGCGTGTAGAGGGTGAAAGCGGTCACGTCCCCGTTGGTGGTGGCCGCGAGTGCCTGCGCGACGAAGCGGTCGCGCGGGCCATTCGGATCGCCGTAGAGCAACTCGTACTGGGGGAGCCTGAGGCGTGGATCGACGTCGACGAGGCCCTCCACCCGGGAGATCCGCGGATCCGCCGCGAGACGGCGCGAGTAGTCGTACAGCGCCGCGAGCTGGGCCGGATCGGTGGCCCGGCCGGGCAGGCGGATCGCGAGGACCAGGGGCGCGAACTCGCCTTCCCCGAACTGTGCCCTGAGCCGGTCGAACGCGGCCCGCGAGGGGACCTCGGCCGGCAGGATCGAGGCGTCGGGGGCGTTGAACCGGATGTGGAGGAACGGCGAACCGAGCAGCAACAGGAACGCGAGCGTCGGGATCAGCACCGCGACCGGATGGCGCATGACCCGGCGAGCGAGCCGGGACCATGGCCCGTCGGCGCCGGCACCGGCCCCGACGCGGCGGATGGCGAAGCGGTCGATGCGGTCGCCGATGAGCATCAGGACTGCGGGCAGGAGGGTGAGCGCCGAGGCGACCGCCAGGCCCACCACGATCGCCCCCGCGATCCCCACCGAGCGCAGGATCATGAACTCGAAGAGGATCAGCCCGAGCAGTCCCAGGAGGACGGTCAGGCCGCTGAAGAAGACCGCCCGGCCGGCGGTCGCGACAGTGACGCGAACAGCGTCGGCGACGCGTGTCGGGCTCGGCGGGCGGAGCGCCAGCTCCTCGCGGAAGCGGCTCGTCAGCAGGAGCGAATAGTCGACGCCCAGGCCGAGGCCGAGCAGCGTCGCGAGGTTGAGCACGAAGATGCTCATCGGCATGACCGAGGCGACCAGGAAGATCGCCGCGAGCGCCACGAGGACCGCCGTCCCGCCGACGATCAGCGGCACCCCCGCCGCGACGGCCGAGCCGAAGACGACGAGCAGGGCCAGCGCCGCCAGCGGCAGGGAGATGACCTCACTGCGCCGGAGGTCCGCCTCGGACACGTTCTGGACGTCGCCGTAGAAGGCGGGCCCACCCGCCAGCTCGACGGTCAGGCCCGGCGCCGCGTGCAGGCGCTCGCGCAGGATCGGCAGGGCCTTCGGGGAGTCGTCGGGCGGCAGGTCGAGGAAGACGATGTCGTAGGCCGTGTGCCGGTCGGCCGAGACCTGCCTCGGCGCGACGAGATGCGAGACCACACGGGCCACGTGTGGCGCGCCGGCGATGTCCGCGACGGCCGCCGCGGCAGGCACCTCGAATGCGGGCGTGCCGGCCTCGATGGTCGGGCTGTCGAACACGATGACGAGCGCCGACGGGGGGGCACCGAGCTCGCGACCGAGGAGGGCCTTGGCGCGCGCGGATTCCAGGTCATCGAGGATGAACCCGCCGGCGCTCAGCCGGCCGGGCACCTGCGGCGCTAGGGGCAGGGCCGCGAGCACGACGAGCGCCCAGGCCGCGACCACCCACCGCGCGCGTCGCGCGACGAACCGGCCGAGACGGTCGAAGGGGGTCACGCCGTCATCGTAGTCCCGGCCGCCCGATAGGGCTGACGTCCCATCTGCTAGCATCGAGGGCGTCCATCACGGCCGACCGCGAGAGGGATCCGTGCAGCTCTTCCTGGTCCCGTTCCAGCAGCCCATCCCGTTCGGGATCTCCGCGGGCATCGTCATCCTGATGCTCGGGATCGTGCTCAAGTCGGCGCTCTCGACCGAGGGCGGGGCCCGCTGGGTCCGGCGCGTCACGAATCCGAACGCGCGGTTCCTGTTCGCGTTCCTGTTCGTGGCGTGGGCGCTCGTCTTCGGGATCGGCCTGCAGCTCGTCCCGCACGAGGGAGCGGGTTCGCCCTACGGAGCGCTGGGCCTGATCGCGCTCTTCAGCGGCTTCTTCATCACGATGGGCCTGCTGTGGGCGGTCATCGGGGAGTAGCCCGGCGACGCCGCGCCAGCACGCGCGCGACGGCACCGATCAGTACGCCGACCAGCCAGATCAGCGGGATCCCGAAGAACGCGATCGCCAGCCGGACGTGGTTCACGTCCCCGAACTCCGGACACGGACCGATCTGGAAGAAGCACGCGTCGTCGGCGCGCAGGAGTCCCATCACGGCCACGACCGCGAGCACGATCGCCGCGACCGCGAGCACGACCGTCCAGACGATGAAAGCACGGGTCCAGGAGCTCTTGATCAACCGCATCGTGTCGCCCTGCCTCCTGTGCCGGTGAGACTCCGCCGGCGACACGATCGTTCCCCGGTCGCCCGATCCGGTGAACCGATGCGTGGACCGGACCGGACCATCGCGCTATCATCGGCCGACTTGCAGACTGCATAGACTTTATGCGTCGCCGGCCGCACTCGCGGCCGCTCGTCGGTTGCCTGTCGCAGGAGGTCCGCTGCGTGGACGCCCAGGAGATCAAGTCCGCCGTCGCCCACCAGGACGCGGCGCACGCGGCCGCCGAGGCACCGTTCGTCAACCTTGCCGACCCGGCGCGCGTGCTCGGGTCCGACGGTCTGCCCGCGGTGAGCCGGCGCGCCCCGCTCTGGGCTGACATCCCCGACGAGCAGTGGAACGACTGGCGCTGGCAGCTGAGTCATCGGGTCAACGACCTCGCGGAGATCGAGGCGGTCCTCAACCTGACCGATGATGAGCGCGAGGGTCTCTCTGCGCCGGACAAGTTCCGCGTCGACATCACGCCCTACTTCATCAGCCTGATCGACCCGAACGACCCCACCGACCCCATCCGCCGTCAGGTCATCCCGACCGGCCGGGAGCAGCAGGCCTTCACCGCGATGATGGAGGACTCGCTCGCCGAGGACCGCCACTCCCCGGTGCCGGGGCTCGTCCATCGCTATCCCGACCGCGTCCTGATGCTCGTCACGACCCAGTGCGCCTCGTATTGCCGCTACTGCACACGCTCGCGGATCGTCGGCGACCCCACCCAGAACTTCAACCGCCGCGATCACGAGGCCCAACTCGAGTACCTGCGCCGGACCCCGCAGGTCCGCGATGTCCTCATCTCGGGCGGCGACGGCCTGACGCTCGCACCCAAGCTCTTCGAATCGATCCTGCGCGGCCTGCGCGAGATCCCGCACATCGAGATCATCCGGATCGGCAGCCGCGTGCCGGTGTTCCTGCCGCAGCGCATCGACGACGAGCTGTGCGAGATGCTCGCCAAGTACCACCCGCTCTGGATCAACCTGCATTTCAACCATCCGAACGAGATCACGCCGGAGGTCTCGCGCGCGGTCGACAAGCTGACGCGGGCCGGCCTCCCGGTCGGCAACCAGAGCGTCCTGCTCGCGGGCGTCAACGACTGCGTCCACATCCAGCGCTCGCTGGTGCACAAGCTCGTCGCCAACCGGATCCGGCCGTACTACCTGTACCAGTGCGACCTGGTCGAGGGCTCCGGGCACTTCCGGACGCCGGTCGGCAAGGGCCTCGAGATCATGGAGGGCCTGCGCGGCCACACGTCCGGCTACGCCGTCCCGACGTTCGTCATCGACGCGCCCGGTGGGGGCGGCAAGATCCCGGTCATGCCGAACTACCTGATCTCGTACAGCGACCACAAGGTCGTCCTGCGCAATTACGAGGGCTACATCACCACCTACGAGGAGCCCGAGACGTACGAGCGACACGACTCGGCCGCGTGCGCGTACTGCCAGCACGAGCGACCGGAGCCCGGCCAGTCCGGGGTCCTTGGCCTGCTCGAGGGCGAGCGCATGTGGATCGAGCCGAAGGGCTTCTCCGAGGTCCACACCCGCGGCAACACCGAGGCGCATCGGCTCCAGGACCCGTCGAAGTGGGTGCCGTTCGGCGTGGGCGCGATCGACGGCCAGGCACGCGACGGGCTGCGTGTCCTCGAGCCCGGCGCGATCGAGGCGGCCGCGGTCGACGGGGCGGCCGAGGCGACACCCGAGTACGGGCCTGGCGAGGAGCCCCGTCCTCGCGAGGGCGAGCCGACCGCGTCGGCGCACGGGGAGCTGCTCTAGCCGGTCGCTACGCCATGGTCAGCGGGTTACCTGTCGCTAGTGTCTTGACAACTAGATATCTGATATCTTATGGTCTAACTATCGGACGGCAGTGGGTTCGCCCGACGGCTATCGGAGACCGAAGATGGCAACGTTGGTGGTCACGCATCCAGTTGCGGACTATGGATCCTGGCGGGCGGTCTATGACGAGGTGGGCCCGCTCCGGACGCAACACGGCTGCACCGCGGACCGGGTCATCAGGGGCGCCGACGACCCGCTCCAGGTTCTCGTGATGCACGAGTTCCCGACGGTCGAGGACGCGCGCGGATTCGCGAGCGATCCGGCCCTCAAGGTGGCGATGGACCGCGCCGGTGTCGCCGGACCGCCCCGGATCGAGATCTACGAGCCAGCGTGACCGAGCCAGGGCCGCAGCTCCGCGTCGATGATGATTTCGAGCTCGAGTACCCGGGCTCCGACCCGACCTCGGCGGAGTGCTACGTCAACCTGATCCGGACGGCGGACCAGCTCCTCGCGGAGCTGGCCCGCCGACTTCGTTCCGAGGCCGGCATCTCGACGACGACGATGATGGTGCTTGCGACGATCGACGGCCTGGGTGGTCGGAGCACGCCCGCGGAGATCGCGCAGCACGTGGTCGTCTCGTCCGCGGCCATCACCTCGCTGATCGACACCAACGAACGGAAGGGGTTCGTCGAGCGTACGCCGGATCAAGTCGATCGGCGGCGGACCTGGGTCACCCTCACGCCCGAAGGCAAGACGGTCATCGACCGCCTCCTGCCCGGATTGCATCGCGTCGAGACGGAAATCATGAGCGCGCTGACGATGGCCGAGCGCCTCGAGCTGCTCCGGATCCTTGCCAAGCTCCAAGGGTCGGTTGCTCGGGTGGGAGAGGACCCGGCGGCGCTCCCGGTCGCGCCGCGCCACCGCCCGGCCCGGCTCGACCGACCGCGCGACTGAGCGGCCACCGAACGCCGCCGGCCGATCGATCCCGGCGCCCGCCGAGAGGGGGCGCTAGCATCCGCTGATGCGCCGAGCCCTCTTCTATGGCTGGGTCGTCGTCGCGGTCACCGCGGTCGTCCTGCTCGTCACGGCCGGTGTCCGGGCGGCGCCGGGCGCGTTCCTCATCACGATGGAGCAGGAGCCCGGCTGGTCGACCGGCGCCCTGTCGTTCGCGATCGCCATCGGCCTGCTGACGTACGGCCTGTCCGGTCCGATCTCCGGGCGCCTGATGGCGGTCATCGGCATCCGGGGCGTGACGCTGCTCAGCGTTATCCTCACCGCTGGCTCACTCATCGTGTCGGCGTTCGCGCGCGAGATCTGGCAGCTCGCGATCTTCTTCGGACTGCTGTCGGGATTGAGCAGCGGGCTCGTGGCGAGCATCCTCGGCCCGACCGTCGCGAGCCGCTGGTTCCTCAAGGACCGTGGCCTCGTCACGGGCATCCTGGGTGCCAGCGTCAGCGCCGGACAGCTCATCTTCTTCCCGCTCCTGACGGGCCTGGCGGTGGGTGCGGGCTGGCGGACCGGCGCGATCGTGCTCGCGGGGATCGCGCTCGTCCTGGTCGTGCCCGTGCTCCTCTGGTTGCGCGAGGACCCGGCCGACGTCGGCCTCGTCCCCTACGGATCCGTGCCCGGCACGACTGTCGAGGCCGCTCGCGGACCCGATCCCGGAATCATGCGTCGAGCGGTCCGGTCCTCCGATTTCTGGTTCCTCGCGAGCACGTTCTTCGTCTGCGGCGCGACCTCCAACGGACTGATCGGCGTCCACTTCATCAGCCACGCCGTTGAGCATGGGTTCACGGCGGGCGTCGCCGCCGAGGCGCTCGCCCTCATGGGCCTGTTCAACTTCGTCGGCACGATCGCCTCGGGCTGGCTGACCGATCGCCGGGACCCGCGCAAGCTGCTGCTGATCTACTACGGGTTCCGGGGCGTCAGCCTCCTGTTCCTGCCGTTCGTCCACGATTCGATGGGGATCCTGGCGTTCAGCATCCTGTTCGGCCTCGACTACATCGCCACGGTCCCGCCGACAGTCGCGCTGGTCGCGGACGCCTTCGGGCGCCAGAACGTCGGCATCGTCTACGGCTGGGTCTTCGCCGCCCACCAGCTTGGAGCGGCGATCGCCGCGTTCGTGGCCGGGGTCGTGCGCGAGAACGTGGGCGACTACGCCGCCGCCTTCGTCGCCGCCGGCTGGATCGCGATCATCGCCGGGTTCGCGGCACTGGCCATCCGTCGACGGGCGCCATCGGTCGAACCCCTGCCCATCGGTGCCACGTGAGCAAGCGCAAGCGCAAGTCGCTCGGCCAGGCCATGGGCGCGGCGATCGTCGGCTTCGACTACCAGGTCTTCCGGGCGACCAAGCCCCCGCCCGAGCTGGTCGAGCAGGGCAAGCCGCTCGCGCCGGTCCCGGCCGCCGACGGTGGCAGGCTCAGCATCGACCTGCCCGATCCCCCCGAACCGGAAGCAGCGTCGGATGATGCGGAGCCGACCGCGTCCGAACCGGACGACTCCGACGCGGCCGCCCTCGACGACGCGTCGCCGGCGAACGAGCCGGACCCTAGCGAACCGACGCCACCAGGCTGAGTGCGCGCGCCAGCTGAGGGTCGGTCATCGAATCGACCGCGGCCGGCGTCATGTCGCGGACGTCGGCCGGGGTGAGCGGCGCCACGTCGCTCGCGCGTTCGACGACGACGTCCGGCGTGATGCCGTGGTGCCAGATCTGGCGGCCCTTCGGCGTGAGCCATTCGACCGTCCCGATCCGGAGGGCCGACTTGTCGGACAACTCGAACTCCCCAAGGACCGTCCCGGTCCCGAAGGTCGTGACGCCCTCGATCTGGGCCCGGCCGGCATCCTGCAGCGCACCCGAGACGATCTCGGCGGCGCTCGCGGTGTTCTTGTCGACCAGCACGACGAGCGGCAGGTCCAGGGCGACCCCGTCGGGCGAGACCGGGTGGCGCGTCTCGTGGCCGTCCGCGTCGCGCTCCACGTAGACGTCACCCGAGCGGATGAACTGGCTGGCGATGCCGGTGGCCTCGTTGACGAAGCCGCCCGGATTGCCGCGCAGGTCGAGGACGAGTCGGTCGGCGCCGGCCTCGTTGATCGCCTTGAGCGCCTTGACCATGTCGTCGGCCGAGCCGTGCGAGAACGAGTCGAGGCGCAGCAGCGCCGTCCGGCTCCCCGGCACGAGCGTCCACGAGACGGACTCGATCGGGACATCCGCCCGCTTGATGGTGTAGGTCCGGGCTGGGCCATCGGCGCCGGCGCGGACGGTCACCTCGACCGAGGTCCCGGCCTCGCCGCGGATCCAGCCGGCGACCTCGTCGAGGCCATGCCCCGTGGTCGGCTGGCCGTCGACGCTCTCGATGATGTCCCCGGTCAGGATGCCGGCGGCCTCCGCCGGGCTGTTCGGGAAGACGCCTTCGACGAGCGGCTGACCGCCGTCGGTCACGTCGATCCGGACCCCGATCCCGACGTAGGACCCGGAGAGCTCGTCGTCACGTGCCGCCCGCTCCTCGGGCGTCAGGAACGAGGTGTGCCCGGTGTCGCCGACGGCTTCGGTCAGGCCGTCGATCGCTCCGTAGGCCAGGGCGCGATCGTCGAGGTCGGCGCGGCCGACATACTCCTTGTGCAGCGTGTCCCAGGCCTGGCGGATCAGGTCGAACTCCTGCGCGGACGTGCCGCCCGAGGCGCTCGCGCCGCCGGACCCGGTCGTGAGCGGCGCGACGCGGCCGACCCCGATGCCAAAGGTGAACGTGGCAATGAGCGCCGTCGCGAGCACGGCCCGGCGCAGCCATGGGCGGCGTCGCCCGCCGGGCGCCGTTCCCGAGGCAGGAGACGGGACGGGTTGGAGGGGCGTGGCCGTCGGCGCCGTCGGCTCGGCACCAGGGCTGGTCGGATCGGGCGGGATCTGGCTCGGGTCGGTCGGGGGCAGCATGGCTCACGTGGTAGCGACGACGACCGGCCGCATGCGCGGAACGGCACCGGGACGGTCGCCCGGCGGGCCCAAGCATGACGCCAGACGGTGAGAATGGGGTGTCGGCTCGAT
The DNA here is from genome assembly GCA_963767165.1 of uncultured Chloroflexia bacterium. Taxonomy (GTDB): domain Bacteria; phylum Chloroflexota; class Limnocylindria; order Limnocylindrales; family CSP1-4; genus SPCO01. The sequence goes on from CAVYCV010000003.1 coordinate 145,139, forward strand.
GAAGGTTCGTTCGTGCGCGCGCGGAGGTTGGCATCTCGACGGACCTCGTGATAGGCTTCGGGCCCGAATCCCTAGTGAACCAGTCGGAGATCCACGCCCCGTGACCGACGCTCCCGTGTCCGACCGTCCAGGCCCGTCCGTCGGCCTGGGTCCGCTGCGACCGGCACCGGCCGGCCTGCCCGACCCGAACATCGCGCCGCCGGCCGTCGCGGAGTCCGGTGATCCGTTCACTGCGCTCCGCGTCATCGACCTGCTCGCCCGGATCCCGCGCGGTCAGCCGGTCCGGCTGGCCGACCTCGTCGACCGCCTCAACGCGACCTACCTCGACTGGATCTTTCCGGCGCCGGTCGTGGCCGCGGTCGTCATCCAGCTCGGGGCGAACTGGATGGCCGACTACCGCAACCTCGCCGGCTTCGAGCTCGAGGACGGACCCTACGGCCCGGCCCTCACCATCGAGGATTCGAGCCGGGTCGACCCCTGGATCGTCAATCAGGCGCTGCGCGCAGCGGCCTCGTGTACCGAGCGGCTCGCGGAGTTCAGCCGTCGGGATCGACTCACCACCGGCGACTGACCCCAGCCGCGACATCGCGACCACGCTCTGACCAGGATGCCCGCGAGGCACGCGGGCCAAGGAAGCATGGAGGAACGAGACCCATGGGAGACGACGGCTACGCGACCCCCGACACGCTCGTCGACGCGACCTGGGCGCAGGCCCACCTGAACGACCCGAACGTGCGCTTCGTCGAGGTCGACGTGGACACGACCGCGTACGAGCAGAGCCACATCCCGGGCGCGGTCGGCTGGAACTGGACGAGCCAGCTGGCCGACGGGATCCGGCGCGACATCGCCGGGCGCGACGACTTCAGCGCCCTGCTCCAGCAGTCCGGCATCGGCCCGGACACGACCATCGTGCTGTACGGCGACAACAACAACTGGTTCGCCGCGTGGGCGTACTGGCAGCTCAAGCTGTACGGCCACCGCGATGTGCGCATCCTGAACGGCGGTCGCAAGTACTGGCTGGACCAGGGCCTGCCGGTGACGGTCGACATGCCCGACCACGCAGCCACCGGCTACCAGCTGCCCGAGCCGGACTTCGCGTTGCGCGCCTATCGCGACGACATCCTGCCGCGCCTCGGTGACGAGGGCCTGACGCTGGTCGACGTGCGCAGCCCGGCGGAGTTCAACGGCGAGATCATCGCGCCCCCGGGCATGAGCGAGACCGCGCAGCGCGCCGGGCACATCCCGGGTGCCGCGTCGGTGCCGTGGGCCCAGACCGTGCGCGAGGACGGCACGTTCAAGTCAGCTGACGAGCTGGCGTCCCTGTACGAGGCCAAGGGCGTGACACCCGACAAGGACGTCATCGCCTACTGCCGCATCGGCGAGCGGTCGAGCCACACGTGGTTCGTCCTTCACGAGCTGCTCGGCTACAAGCGCGTCCGCAACTACGACGGCAGCTGGACCGAGTACGGCAGCCTCATCGGGGTGCCCATCGAGAAGCCCGCCGGCGTCGCGGTCGGCTAGAGGAAGCTGGGGCTCGGCAGCAGCCGGGCCAGATCGAGCAGATCCGGGTCGCTGGCACACCACTGGTCGCGCTCCGCGATCCGGATCCTCGCCTCCAGCAGGACCGGCACGACCGGGTGCGGCCCGGGCACACAGCCCATCAGCCGCTCGCCGCCGGGCGCCGCCGCGTGCCAGGCCCCCAGGGCGGCGCTGAGCGGGTCGGCATCGGGGGCGATCGAGACGTGGTCGAGCCACCGGCCCTGTTCCCTGCGCGCGCGACGGGCCCAACCCACCGCGGCCACCGCGCCGCCGTCGCGGACCAGGAAGCCGGCACCGCCCGGGAGGCTCGCGTCGTGTGCGAAGTCCAGCGTGCGATCGATACCGGTCCACGTCTGCGACCAGCGCGCCGTCACCTCGACCGACGCGGGCTCCCAGTCGATGCCCTCAGGCGCGGCGCCGAGCGAGGCGACCTCCCCCGCGAGATAGAGGAGCGGCCACCACGGACGCATGCCCGCGCGGACGTAGAGCGCGAGCGCGCGAGGATCGGCCGAGCTGAACGTCATGCGGGCCGCGGCTCCGGCCAGGACGGTGTCCAGGAGCGCCTGCCCGGCACCCTGTCCCTGGCGGGCCGGATCGACGAAGAGGTCGGTCAGGAAGCGCGCGCCACCGACATCGATCGCTCCGCCGAACCCGACCACCGCGTCGCCGGCCTCCGCCACGCAGACCCGCGCGCGGGACATCAGGTGCTCGAGGTACGGCCAACCCGGCACGTCAGGCCAGTCGACCAATTCGTCGTTCGCGGCCAGGATCGCGGCCATCGCCGGGATGTCGGCCGCGACCGCCGGCCGGACCGCGGTCATCCCGACGGGCGTGCCGGTCGCCCGTAGCGGGCCATCGTCTCGAGCAGCCGGTCGTGGGGCAGCGCATGCGCCGTCACCCCGTCGCGCCCGACCATCGTCGGCGCCGCCACGAGGGCGTTCACGATCGCCTCCTCGGTCGCCTCGATCGCGGCGTCGAAGAGCGGGTCCATCAGGCGATCGACGACCATCCGCACGTCGACGGTCGAGCGCGTGTCGCCCTCGCCGGACGGCGAGGGGAGATGTCGATTGCCGGTCGCCCAGGCGAGGAACATGTCGCCCGAGTAGTGACCGCCGGTGCCACCCATGCGGGCAAGGCCGAGGCCGGCCCGTTGCGCGAGCCGGTCGCACTGATGCGGCAGAAGGGGCGCGTCGGTCGCGATCAGGATGATGATCGAGCCGTTTTCCGCGCGCGGCCGGTCGCGCGCGCCGAGCGCTGCCCGGGCGGCGTCGGCCGCGTCCGATTCGTCGTGGGGCGACGAGAGCTCGGTCGTGGGGATCGCCTCCCCGACCGGCACACCGTCGATCCGCAGCCACTCGCGCCGGCCGTAGTTGGCCTGCACGAGGACGCCGACCGTCCAGCCGCCGGCGTCGTCGGGGACGACCCGCGACGCGGTCCCGATGCCACCCTTGAACTCGTGGCAGACCATCCCGGTCCCGCCGCCGACGGCGCCCTCGGGCACCGGCCCGCCGCTCGCGGCCGCCATCGCGGCGTCGACATGCTCCGGCCGGACGTGGAAGCCGTTGACGTCGTTGAGGCTGCCGTCCCAGGTCTCGCCGACGACCGGCAACGACCAGAACGGCGTGCCGTTCGACGCTGTCACCTCGTGGGCGATGAGCGCGTCGTGGACGATGCCGACGCTGTGCGTGTTCGTCAGCCCGATGACGCCGCCAAGCTGCCCAGACTCACGGATCCACTCGAGACCCGTCAGCTCGCCGTTTCCGTTGAGGCGATGGCAGCCGGCGAAGACGGGCTCGGTCCACGGGTCGCCGTCATGGGGCACGACCACGGTGACACCGGTCCGGATCGGCCCGGTGCCCGTGACCAATGGTCCGTCGCCGACGATGAGCGTCGTGTGGCCGACGCGGACTCCTGCGACGTCCGTGATCGCGTTGGACGGGCCGGGCCGCCCACGCCCGATGACGATGCCGAGGTCACGTGCACGCATCGGGCGATGCTAGCGGGCCGACGAGCGGCCACACCGCGGTGTTCCGGCCCTCGGCCGTATCATCGGCCGGTGATCCCCACGCCCCGCGACAAGGCGTCCCTGCGACTTCGACGACTGCCGGATCGGCTGGCCGCGATGCGCGCGATCGACGTGGCCGAGTCGTTCCGCGACCTGCCCGGTCTGGCACTGCTCGAGAGCGCGCGCCCAGGCCGCAATGCCCGCTGGACATACCTGACCGCCGACCCGGTGGCGGTCCTGGAAGCGCCCGCCGCCGGGCACGACCCGTTCGCCGTCGCCCGCCGGCTCGTCGCCCGGCTGGACCGGACGGTCGTCGTGCCCGCGGATGCCCCGCACTTCACCGGTGGCCTGGTCGGCTTCCTGGGCTACGACCTGGGCCACGCCCTCGAACGGCTTCCGTCCATCGCCGTCGACGACCAGGGGCTGCCACTCCTGCGTCTCGCGCTGCACGACTGGGTCGTCGCCTGGGACCGGCGGACCGGTCATGCGTGGCTTGCGGGCCGGGCGCTGGACGGCGACGCGCGGCGGCTCGCGCGGCGGCTCGACGAGGTCCACGCCCGGCTGACCGGAGGCCCGGGCGCGCGGGTGACAGGGACGCAGGACCTCGAGGCCACGCGCGACGAGGCCAGCGAGCCGCCGCTGCCATTCCGGTCGCAGCCGTCGCGGGCGACCTATGAGGCCGGCGTCGAGGCCGTGCGCGAGCACATCGCGCGCGGCGACATCTACCAGGCCAACCTGACGCGCCGCCTCGAGACGCCGTTCGTCGCCGATCCGTGGGAGCGATACCGGCGCCTCCGCACGGGCGATCCGTCGCTGTTCTCGGCATACGTGGATCTTGGTGCGAGCCCGTTGAGCGGCCGGCCCCGGGCGCTGTTGTCGGCCTCGCCGGAGCCGTTCCTCGCGATGGATGCCGCCGGTCACGTGACGAGCGACCCGATCAAGGGCACGCGCCGGCGTGGCCGGACCCGCGAGGGGGATCGCGCGCTCGCGCGCGAGCTGCTCTCGAGCGCCAAGGACCGGGCCGAGAACGTGATGATCGTCGACGTCCTCCGCAACGACCTCGGCCGCGTCTGTCGCCCGGGGAGTGTCCGCGTCCCGCGGCTGTGTCGCCTCGAGCGGACGGCGGCAGTCCAGCACCTCGTCTCGACCGTGACCGGGCGCCTGAACCCGGGCCTCGATGCCTTCGACCTGCTCGCGGCGGCCTTTCCCGGCGGCTCGATCACGGGCGCGCCCAAGATCCGCGCGATGGAGATCCTCGAGGCGCTCGAACCGGTCCGCCGTGGCCCCTACACCGGCGCGATCGGCTGGATCGGCGCGGACGGCGCGATGCAGACCAGCATCGCGATCCGGACGTTCGTCGCGGACGGCCGTCGGATGACGCTCCACGTCGGTGGCGGAATCACCTATCGCAGCGACCCGGCCGCCGAGTGGGACGAGACCGTGGCCAAGGCGCGCGGGCCCCTGTCCGCGATCGGTGGGATCGAGGTCGCGTAAGGCCGATGGCCGCTCCTAGCCATGTCTGGGTCGATGGGCGCGTGCTGCCCGCCGACGTCCCGCACCTGTCGGTCTTCGATCGCGGGTTCCAGCTGGGCGACGGGGTCTTCGAGACCTTGCGGGCGCGCGGTGGGCGCGTGACGGAGCTCGCCGAGCATGTGGCGCGGCTGCGCGGTTCCGCGTCCGGTCTCGGCATCGTCCTGCCGAACGACCTGGACGGGCTCCTCTCGACCGGTCTGGCCGACCTGCTCGCGGCCGAGGACCTGGCCGGGCCCGACGGCGACGCCTCGGTCCGGATCACGGTCTCGCGCGGGCCGTTCCGCGGCCGCGGTCTCCTGCCGCCCGACGAGGATGTCGCGGCCACGATCGCCATCCAGGCCTGGCCGGTGGTGCCGCCGCCGGCCGACCACCTCGAGCGTGGGCTGCACCTCATCCCGTCCGCGGTCCGCCGCGACCCGCTGAACCCGCTGGTCGCTCTCAAGACGACCTCGCGGGCCGACTACGTCTACGCGCGGCTCGAGGCTCGGCGCGCCGGCGCCGACGACGCCCTGTTCCTGACCATCGACGGACACCTGTCCGAGGGCACGACCGCGAACCTGTTCCTCGTGCGTCGCGGACCCGATGGCGCGGACGAGCTCGCGACACCGTCGCTCGACTGCGCGATCCTGCCGGGCACGACACGCAGCTGGCTGCTCGCGTGGGGTGGCCGCTCGGGCCTCCGGCCGGTCGAGGGCCGGTTGACGCCTGCAGATCTCGCGTCAGCCGACGAGGCGTTCCTCTCGTCGAGCGTCGCGGGCGTGCTGCCGGTGACCCGGTTCGCCGGCGAGCCGATCGGGGATGGGAGGCCGGGGCCATGGACGCGCCGCGCCCGCGCGGACCGCGAGGCCATGATCCGCGGCGAGCCGGCGTGACGCGAGACGAGCTCATCAGCCGGACGCGACAGCTCGTCGAGGAGGGGGATCGCCTGATCGCCGACCCGTCGATGGGCTCGCTGCGGGTCTGGCTCCAGCACTCCGACGACCTGCTGTCGACCGCCTGGGGGACGATGGACCGCTACCACCTGTCCTGGCTGATGGTCGGCAAGCCGAAGGACATCGTGCGCGGCCGGGCGATGACCGCCGACGAGGAGGCGGCCTATGTCCGCGAGGTCGCCGAGCAGAAGACGGCGGCCCTGCGGATGAGCCTCGACGCCGTCGAGCGCCAGCACATGCCGTTCGTCGGTGAGACCGGCGGGATCGGCAGCGATGGCTGAGGGTCCGTCGGGCGCGGCGCGCGACCGGGTGCAGGCGGTCGGTGGCACGCGCACCGTTCCCGCGCCCGACGCGATCGCCCGGGACTACATCCTGCTCGGGCTGCGGCTCGACCAGCGCATCCCGGGGCTCGTCGACGGGTACTTCGGCCCGGCCGACCTCAAGGCCCAGGTGGATATCGAGCAGATGCGGCCGGTGGCGAGCCTCCGTGACGATGCGGCGGCGCTCCGGGCGCGCCTCGCCGCCGAGGTCGCCGACCCTGCCCGCCGTGCCTGGCTCGATGTCCAGCTGATCGCACTCGAGACGCATGCCGCCGCCCTGGCGGGCGAGCCGCTGCCGTACCTCGACCACGTCGCGCGCTGCTTCGCGTACCAGCCGCCACGCCGTCCCGGCACGGACTTCGAGGCCGCCGCAGCCCGGCTCGACGAGCTCCTGCCCGGCGATGGCCCGCTGCACGAGCGGCTGGAGGCGTGGGACCGGCGGTTCGAGATCGCCGTCGAGCGGCTGCCCGCGGTCATCGAGTCACTCGTCTCGCGGTTCCGGGCCCGTGCCGCCGACCTCTTCGGGCTGCCCGACGGCGAGGATCTGCGCGTGTCGCTCGTCACGGGTCAGCCGTGGTCCGGCTACAACTGGTACGACGGTGGCCTCCGCTCCCGGGTCGACATCAACACCGACCTGCCGGTCCGCGCGCCCGACCTCATCGCGACCGTCGCCCACGAGACCTACCCGGGCCACCACCTCGAGCACGCCTGGAAGGAGGCGGACCTCGTCGACCGGCAGGGCCGGCTGGAGTCATCGATCCTGCTCATCAACACCCCCGAGTGCCTCGTGAGCGAGGGGTTGGCCGACCTCGGGCGGATGTTCGCGGTCCCCGACGACGACGCGGTCGACCTGCTCGTCGAGACCTTCGAGCGAGCCGGACTGGCGCTGACGGCCGACCCGGCCGAGGCGCGCGACGCCGCCGAGCGGGCCGCCGCGCTGGCGCCCGTCCGGCGCGAACTGTCAGCCGTCCGGGGCAATGCCGCGATGCTCCGCCACGCCGACGGTCGCTCGCACGAGGAGGTTCGCGACTACCTGGTCACCGTCGGCCGGATCCCGCCGGCGGCCGTCGAGAAACGCCTCGAGTTCATCGAGCATCCACTCTGGCGGACGTACGTGTTCGTCTACGCCGATGGCGAGGCGCTCCTGCGCCGATGGGTCGAAGCCGTCCGGCCCGCCGAGCGACCAGCGAGATTCGGGCGGCTCCTCCACGAGCAGTTGACGCCGGGCGCGCTGACGATCTGAGGCCCGTCGACGCCCTAGAGGTCCCGGATGAAGTGGACCCGGTCCTCGCCGTCGCCGTCGTAGTCGGGATAGGCGATCGAGCCGTACAGCCGTTGCGTGCCTGGCCCGTCGTCCTGCCGGAACCCCATCGCCGTGTGGAACTTCACCGAGATCTGGTTGCCGGGCCAGGTCACGGCGTTGACCCGGCGTGCGCCGTGCGCTCGGGCGTCCTCGAAGAACCGCTCGTAGAGGGCGCGGCCGAGTCCGCGCTTCCGATGGTTCGGGTTCGTCCCGACCATGTGGATGTAGGCGTCGGTCGGGTGGTCCGGGCTGACGAACCCGACGAGGAAGCCCTCGAGAGACCCGTCCTCGGTCTCGGCGATCCAGGACGTGCCGGCGAAGTGCTGGAACCACAGGCGCGGCAGCAGTGCCCGCATCCGGCGGCCGCCGCCCCACCACTCGTCCACGACCTCGATGACCGCGGGGTAGTCGGCCTCGATGGGACGGCGGAAGCGCGTCTCGACCTGGCGCTCGGCGGTCATCGGGCGGCGACCCATGCGACGACCGCGGCGATGATCGCCTGGACGGGCACGAGCGGCCCGTACACCTCGCCGAGGTAGTCGAGGAACGGGAGCACGCCACCTTCGGACAGTCCATACAGCCACAGGCCGAGCTGGCCGAGGACGATACTCCCCATGGCGAGCGCGACGGCGAGCCATGCACGCCGGCCGCGGGCGATCGTCGTCCCGCCACCCGTCCGGAGCGCCCAGGCCGTGGCCCATCCGATGATCGCGGCCAGGGCGAGCAGGCCGCCGGTCAGGGTCACGACTCCCCCGAGGACGGTGATCGCAAGGGCCCCGACGACCATGACGACCGCCGCGTATGCCAGTCCGCGGGCGGCAGACGTCGGTCGGGGCGGCACCTGCGCGGCGAGCTCCGCGGCGCGGTAGCGATCGGACGGCGGGTGGGCGAGCCTGCGCTCGCCCGGGATCGGGCCTGTCGGCGTCGGCGCGGGCTCGGTGGCGGGAGCGGTAGGCGGCGATCCGGGTTCGGTCATCGTCGCCATCGTAGCCGCGCCGGAGCAGGGCCGGCCGGGGCGACCGGCCGCCGCCAGCCGACGCCGTGGCGAGCGCCCATCCCGCACGGTAGACTCCGGGCGTGCCGCATCCAAGCCTGGGCCTGCCGCCGCTCGACCTGACCGCCGGGTACCCGGCCGCCGCCGAGCGGATCCGCGTGGCCCGGTCACGCCTCGCGACGCGGGCGCTCCAGATCGCCCTGGCCGAGTCGCGCGACATGCGCGCCCGCTATGACGAGGCCGGCCTGCGCCAGCTCCTCCTCGACGCCGAGCTGCTGGCCGACCGCGTCGCGATCGGTGTCGCCTCGAACGTGCCCGAAGTCGGGCGCGAGTACGCGGAACACACCGCCCCGGTGTATCGCCGCCGCAAGATCCCGATGGACGATCTCATCGCGCTGTGCACGGGCCTGCACCAGGCATTGCCGGACGTCCTCTCGGACGAGGAGATGGTCCCCGCCGACGCGACGCTCGACGCGACGATCAAGGTCTACCGCTGGCACCGCCGGCTCGCGGGTGACGGGCGCAAGCGCAACGCCCTGCTCCAACTGCTCTACAAGGGCGGATGACGAGCGCCCGATGACGATCAAGTGGGTGCAGCAGGATCCGCTCGTGATGAACGGCGAGCCGTTCTGCTACGGATCGCGCCTGACCGTCCGCCAGCTCCTGGAGCTGCGCGCGAACGGCTACGACCTGACGCGGATCAAGACCGACCATCCGGAGCTGCGCACGCTCGGCATCGCGGCCGCGTACGTCTACGCCGCCGCGCATCGCGAGCGCTACGTCGAGTTCTTCGAGCCGGATGGCTCGCTGGCGGGTCCGGGCTACACCGGCGACGAGGCCGCAACCCTGCCGGCCCAGTACCGGGTGCCCGGCATCGTCGTGAAGGACGGGGCGCCCGTCGCGTAGGACGGCGCGCGTTCGCTCGGGGATTTCCGAGTCGGATGCTAGGATATGGCTGTCATGACCGATACCACGACCGACCCGGCGGGCGGCACCGCCCCCGACGCGGCAGCCACCGAGTCTCCCTTCGACCCCGAGCGACGGGCGACCGAGCTCGCGATCCTCGATGCCCTGCGTGGAGTCGTCGACCCCGAGATCGGCATGAACGTCGTCGAGCTCGCGCTGATCAAGCAGATCCTGCTCGGCCCCGATTCGACCGAGATCAAGATGATCCTGACCACGCCGTTCTGCCCGTACGCCGGGTCGATGATCGCGCAGGTCAAGGAGCAGGCGGAGACGGTCGTCGACCACGACGTGAAGGTCACCCTGCTCGCCGAGCGCTGGGACCCGCGCGACGCGGGCCTGATGTGGTGAGCCCGCGCACCTGAGCCGCGAGCGAGGGCCGTCCCCCGGATGGAGCGCCGCCGAACCTCTGCTACCGTTATACGCACGGATCGGCCGTTCCAGCCGATCGATGAGGAGCCAACGCACCGATGAACGAGAATCGGATCCCCACCCCCAACACGTACGCATCCCCGTCGGCGCTCGGGGTCAAGCCGGACGCGCGTCTGCAGGCGGCGTTCCTGACCCACGCGTTCGTGTGGATGTTCTTCGGGCTGCTCGTGTCGGCGGCCGTCGCCTGGGCCGTGCTCGGCAGCCAGGAGCTCAAGGACTTCACCGCGGGCAACATGCTGTTCCTGTTCATCGCCCAGCTGGCCATGGTGGTGGTCATCTCCGCCGCGATCAACCGGATCAGCGCGACGATCGCGCTGCTTCTGTTCTTCGTCTACGCGGCGTCGCTGGGCCTGGTGGTCGGCCTGATCGTCTCCTTCTACACGGAGGCGTCGGTCGTCACGGCGTTCGTCAGCGCCTCGGCGATGTTCGGCGCGGCGGCCATCTACGGCGCGGTGACCAAGCGTTCGCTGGCCGGCCTCGGCGGGATCCTGTTCATGGGCCTGATCGGCCTGCTTGTCGCATCCGTCCTGAACATCTTCCTGCACAGCAACGAGTTCTCCTGGGCCATCTCCGTGATCGGCATCGTCATCTTCACGGCCCTGACCGCGTATGACGTCCAGCGCATCCAGGCGGGGGACCTCGCCGCGCAGACAGGCTCGCTCGAGAAGGCCGCGGTCATCGGTGCCCTGCACCTGTACCTCGACTTCATCAACCTCTTCCTGTTCATGCTCCGCCTCGTCGGCGGCCGGAACTAGGCACTCGGTCTCTAGACCCGCACCGGACAAGGCGGGCGTACGAGGGCGAACCCTCGCGCTCGCTGCGGTCCTTGCGGCTGTCCTCGGCGGGTGCGGGAATCGCGAAGACTTTCCGCGGAGCACGTTCGAAGTCGTCGACGGCGCGTTCCGGACGTTCACCGTCGCGCACGGGCCAGCGGATGCGCCAACCACGTGTGGGGACTTCCTGGCGGAGCATCCGCTTCGCGGGATCCTGCGTGGCGACAGCGCCGATCCGGAGCGGGTCTGGGTCGAGACGGCTGACGGTCGTGTGTCCGTCGTTTGGCCGCATGGCTTTCGTGCGGTTCCCGGGGTGACCGGGCTTGTGCTCGTCGACGATCGGGGGCAGATCGTCGCGGCTGTCGGTCAGTCGGTGGTCCTCGAACAGGTGCGAGTCGAGGACCATGCTGGCAGCTACGCTGACCCCTACGTCGCCGGCGGGGTGACCTTTGGACGGTGCTATCCGTATGTGCCAGCGTCCGCCAGCTAGGCGACCCTCGGCTTCTCCGACTTGTCCGTGACGCGCGGCCTGCGGCGCGGCTTCAACAGCCGCGTCGCCTCGATCCCCGGCACCGGCCGCGAGAAGAGGTAGCCCTGGCCGAGATCGCAGCCGAGCTCGATGAGCTGCTGGTGCTGGGCTTCGGTCTCGATGCCCTCGGCGACCACGCCGATGCCGAGGCCGTGGGCGAGCGCCACGACCGCCTCGACGATCGAACGGTCAGCCTTGCCGTCGAGACCCACGACGAACGAGCGGTCGATCTTGATCGTGTCGAGCGGCAGGTGCTTGAGATACGACAGCGATGAGTAGCCGGTCCCGAAGTCGTCGAGGACCAGCCGGACGCCGAGTTCGCGCAGGCGGCCGAGCGTGCGGACGCCGCTCTCCGACTGGTCCATCAGGACCAATTCGGTGATCTCGAGCTCCAGCTCGTTGGCGTCGAGGCCGGTCTTGGTCAGGATGGCACTGACCTCATCGACGAAGTCGGCCTGGATGAACTGGCGAGCCGACAGGTTGACCGACATCACGAGCGGGGCCCCGGTGGTCCGGCCGCGCCATGCGACCGCCTGGCGGCAGGCGGTCTCGAGCACCCATCGTCCGAGCGGCGCGATCAGCCCCGTCTCCTCGGCCATCGGGATGAACGAGAGCGGCGGGATGAGGCCGCGTGTCGGGTGCTGCCAGCGAACGAGTGCCTCGAACCCGACGATGTGGCCGTCGTGGAGGTCGACGATCGGCTGGTAGTGGTTGCGCAGCTCACCGCGGACGAGCGCGGATCGCAGGTCGTTCTCGAGGTCGATCCGCTCGAGCATGGCGGTGCTCATCGTCGGCTCGAACAGCAGGACTCGGTGGCTCGGATCCTCCTTGGCGCGGACCATCGCGATCTCCGCCTCCCGGAGCAGTTCCTCGGGCGTCACGCGGTCGGCGTCCCCGACGGAGATCCCGATCGATGCGCCGATGAACCACTCGCGGCCGGCCTGCGTGAACGGTGCGCGGAGCTCGGCCGCGAGACCCTCGGCCATGTGGACGGCCTCGACTTCGTCTGCGACCGGGTCGAGGATGACCCCGAACTCGTCACCGCCGAAGCGGGCGACCGTGTCGCCGGGGCGGAGCCAGCCCGCGAGACGCTGTCCGACCGCCATCAGCAGCCGGTCGCCGACAACGTGGCCGACGCTTTCGTTGATGACCTGGAAGCGGTCGAGGTCGAGCAGGACGACCGCGATCGACTCGGCGTCGTCCGGATCCGAGCGCGCGAGCGAGTGCGCGATCCGGTCGGTCAGGAGCGCGCAATTCGGCAGTCCCGTGGTGGTGTCGTACAACGCGCCGCGCTGCGCGACATCGACCAGGCGGGCGTTGTCGATCGCGATGGACGCAAGCTGGGCGAACCGGCTCAGGGCGTCGATCTCGCGCTCCCTGAACTGCCGGTCGGCCGAGCCCGACGCGAGACCGATCACGCCGACGACCTGGCCGCCCGAGCTCAGGGGGACACCGACGACGGCGCCGAGCTGGCCCTCGGGGACGAACCCGAGCTTGCCCGAGAATGTGTCGTAGTCATCGACCGCGACCGGCTTGGCGGACCGGTACACCTCGCCAGCGATCCCTTCGCCGATCCCGACGCGGCGCCCGACATATGCCTCGAAGACGCCGATGCCGTGGCGCATGACGATCTCCTCGACATCGGGCTCGGCGATGTAGATGTAGCCGTGTGGCGTCCCGAGCAGCGCGCAGGCGCGGGTCAGGATCGCGACGAGGAGCACGGCCGAGTCGCGTTGATCGAGCAGGGCCAGCGCCGTCTCATCGAGTGCGCGCAAATACGGGTCTTCGTGCGACGTCGTCCGCGCATCCTTCGCCACGGGCTTCGTGAGGTACATCGCCTGGTCGGCGATCGCGACGAGATCGTCCTTGGCCCGGCCGTCCTCGGGGAAGCACGCGACTCCGATGCTGATCGTCACGCCGGCGGACTCGGCTGCCGACAGCTCGGCGACGGTGCGGCGAAGTCGGTCGGCCACGTCGTGGGCGACCATCCGGTCGGTGTTCGGCAGGATCGCCGCGAACTCGTCGCCGCCGTAGCGATAGAGGCGGTCGTCGTCCCGGATCGCGGTCGTCATCGCCGCCGCGATGCCGGTCAGCAGGGCGTCCCCGACCGGATGGCCGCGCGCGTCATTGAACGGCTTGAACGCATCGAGGTCCATCATCAGGACGGCGAACGGGCGGCCCGAGCCGCCGGTCTCGACGGCCTCGCCGAGCTCGCGCTGGAAGGCGCCGTGGTTTCGCAGCCCGGTCAGGGAATCCTGCTCGGCGCGGACGCGGACCTCGCCGTGGGCCTCGGCGTTCTGCAGAGCGATCGAGGCCTGGCCCGCGAAGAGCTTGGTCAGCTCGAACTCGTTGGTGGTGAAGTAGGCCTCGGCTTCCCCGACTCGACCGATGTTAAGCGTGCCGATCGTCTCGCCGCGGACCATCAGCGGGACGACGATCATCGCCTCGGGCTCCTCGGGCGTGCCTGGCACCTGGATCGCGCGGGGATCGAGATGGGCCTGGTTCGAGAGGACCGCCTCGCCGTGCTCGATGACCCAGCCGGTGACGCCGATGCCGATCGGGTTCTCGTTGGCCAGGATCAGGTCCGCGAACATGTCGCGCGCGATGACCGCGCGACGGACGCCCGCCTCGCGATCGATGCGGTAGACGGTCAGTGAGTCGTAGGGGACGATCGCCTTCAATGAATCGGCGATCAGGTCCAGGACGCTGCTCGGCTCGAGCGTCGAGAGAAGGCGCTCGTTGACCTCCAGCAGCCGACGCTGGCTCGTGAGTTGGTGCTGAAGCTCGGCCTGCTGGTGCTCGAGGCGGCCCAGGTTGGACGCGTTCACCAGGGCAAGCGCGGCGTACCCGGCGAAGATGCTGAAGGTCGTCTCGTCGTCGGCGTCGAACTGGTCGCGTCCGAGTCGCGAGATGACGATGACGCCGTGGACCGCGTCCTCGTAGAGCATCGGGACCACGAGCATCGACTCGGGCTCGTCGGCGACCCCGCGAGCGACTGCGCGCCCGTCAGCGGCCGCGTCCCCGACCCGAAGGGTCTTCTTGTGCGCGGCGACCCAGCCGGTCAGGCCCTTGCCGATCTCGACCCGCAGGTTCTCCGGCGCGGGATCCGTCATGCCCATGAACGTTCCCTGGAACGCGATCGGCTCGCACATCCCGGTCGCCGCATCCACCCGGTAGACGCGAATCGTGTCGTATTCGATCAGGCGGCGCGCCTCGGCCACGATCGCCTGGGCGATCCCTGCCACGTCCTGGATCCGGTTCAGCCGTCCGGCCAGGTCGGAGATGGCCCGCAGGCGGTCGGCCAGCGTCCGCGTCGATTCGGCCAACCGCGCGTTCTGCATCGCGATCGCGATGTGGTCCCCGAACGCGCGGGCCAGATCTGTCTCGTCGGCGGACCACGGGTAGTCCGTCCGGTGGTAGAGCACCAGCAGGCCCAGCGCATGCTCGCGGAAGACGATCGGCACGAAGCACACGGTCCGGATGCCGGACCGCTTGTAGATCGTCCGAAGGGCCGGGATGGTGCCCTTCAGGTCCCCCGAGAGGACCGTGACGTGCCGCTCGCGGACCGCGGTCAGGCCGGCCGTCGCGGCGCCACGCGGCAGGTCCGCGATGGCCCCCAGCAACTCAGGCGACAGCCCACGCTGTGCGGCGAGGTGCAGCGCCTTCGGCCCGCTGTCGTGCGTCCACAGCCCCGCCCACTCGACGCCGAACAGCGTGAACGCGGCATCGATCACCGATTCGAACAGGCGCCCGACGTCCTCGGCCCCGCTGACCTCGGCGACGATGCGACGCAGGACGTCCGACCTGGAGTCGGCGGACCCGACCGAGGGCGACCCGCCATCCGTGGGAGCGGCCGCTTCCGGTGCCGTCAGGGACGACGCGACGGTGCCCTCGGCGGGAGCCTGCCTGGGTCGGACGCGCTTGCGGCCGCGCTTCCCCGACGTGGCTGGAGATACGGGTGCCGTGGATGTGCCGGCCGCCGGCGTTGGTTCGGGAGCGAGGACCATCGTTGTCGGGTCGACCCTTCGGATCCGGGCGCCGCGGGGTTCCCCGTCGGTCGATGCGCCCTGGGCTGCCGTCCCACGGTATGGGTCGAGATCGCGAGCGGCGATAGCCCATCCGTACCAAGCGGTGCGGTGCGGTGCGCTGCGGTGCGGTCGATTCGCGCTCAGTCTGCCAGCAGGTCCGCCACGCTCGCGAGGATCTCGTCGGCGAGGGGTCCGAGCTCGGCCTGCGTGCCCACGCCGGTGAGCACGCCATAGCACCGCGCGACGCCGGCCGCCCGGCCCATCGCGAGGTCCGCCGGCGAGTCGCCGACGACGGCGGTCCGGTCGGGCCCGACCCGAAGGCGGTGGCACAGGTCGACGACCATGTCGCCGGCCGGCTTGACCGCCAGGCCGTCGTCGGCGCACGCGACCGCGTCGATCGACCCGTCCAGACCGAGTGCCGTCAGCGTCCTGAGCGTGGGTTCCCGGTCGTCGGTCGTCGCGACCGCGATCCGCCGTCCGCCGGCACGCACCGCGGCGAACAGGCGTCGAAGGTCTGTCACGGGCCGCGCCAGCGCGACCGGGTCGGGTGGGTGCCAGGCGGCCTGGAGGGCGGGGCCGATCGCATCGTCATCGAGGCCGGCGTCTCGGAGGATGTCCCCGGTCGCCTCGCGGATCCGCGCCATCGGCGTGGCGGCCAGGCGCCCGCCGCCGATCGCTCGCCCGGCCGCCGGGTCGTACCCCAGCATCGCGTACAGCGGCTCACGGATCGGCCGACCGGTCGCGCGTTCGAGATCGTCGGCCAGGGCGACGGCCCAGTCGCTCCACATGGCGTGGAACTCGATCAGCGTGCCGTCCTTGTCGAAGATGACGAGGTCGATGCCGTCGAGACGGCCCGTCACACCTCGGCGCCGGCCTCGGACGCCTTCAACGCGACACCTGTGTCCGTGTCGCCGCCGCTGGTGGCGCTGCCCGCGACGACGAAGCACGCCTCGGGCGGGAATGAGGCCGTGACCGCATCACCGACCGGCGGCAGGGTCAGGTGCGGCTCGTTGAACGTGTCGAGGGTGATCCGCGTCGGCGTGTGACCTGTCCCGTTGTCGAGGTTCAGGCGGATCCGGACGGTCGAGCCGAGGAAGCTGACGTCCTCCACGATGCCGTGCAGCCGGTTGGTCCCTGGCGCCCCTTCGCCAAGATCGATGCCCTCGGGCCGGACGGCCAGCGTCACGCGGTCGCCCGAGCGTGCGTCCGGCACGGCCTTCGCGGTCCGGATCTCCTGGCCGGCCAGCGACAGCCGTCCCGTCGAGGCATCGATGACCCCGGCGCCCACGAGGTTGAGCGTGCCGACGAAGGAGGCGACGAAGGCTGTGCTCGGGAAGTTGTAGATCTCGAACGGGGCGCCGATCTGCTCGACCCGACCCTCGCTCATCACGACGACGCGGTCCGACAGCGACAGCGCTTCTTCCTGGTCATGGGTGACATAGACCGTCGTGATGCCGAGCTGGCGCTGGATCGACCGGATCTCCGCGCGCAGGGCGATCCGGATCTTCGCGTCGAGGGCCGAGAGCGGCTCATCGAGCAAGAGCACCTGTGGCTCGATGGCGAGCGCCCGCGCCAGCGCGACCCGTTGCTGCTGCCCACCCGAGAGCTGATACGGATAGCGGCCACCGCGGTCCGAGAGGTTGACGATCTCGAGCAACTCGCCCACGCGCCTCTTGATGTCTGCCTGCGGGCGCCCGTGCACCTTCATCCCGAAACCGATGTTGTCGGCCACGTTCAGGTTGGGGAAGAGGGCGTACGACTGGAAGACCATCCCCACGTTCCGCTGGTTCGGCGGCTTGCGCGTGATCTCGACGCCGTCGATCGTGATCGACCCCGCGGTCGGCTGCTCGAACCCCGCGATCATCCGCAGCGTCGTCGTCTTGCCGCAGCCCGAGGGTCCGAGGAACGAGACGAACTCGCCGCGCTCGGCGGACAGGTCGAAGTTGTGGACCGCGGCCACGTCGCCGAAGCGCTTCTGGATCCCCGACAGCACGAGAAAGCTCATCGATCGAAGGTCTCCATGGCTCAGTGGGCCCCGCCGATCTGGATCTTGCTGCGCGACCCGCGACCGAGCATCGCGATGCCGATCATCGCGAGCCAGGTCAGGCCGAAGCTGATCAGGGACACGGCGGCCGGCTCGTAGGCGCGGTTCGCGCCAAGGTTCTGCAAGTACGGCCCGAAGGCCGGCCGGGCCAGGTACGAGGCCATCGTAAACTCGCCGATCACGATCGCGAGGCTGAGGAACGCCCCTGACAGCAGGGCCACGCGCAGGTTCGGCAGGATGATCCTGACGATGATCGTGAACCAGCCGGCGCCCAGGCTCTGAGCGGCCTCTGTCAGCGTGCGGATGTCGATGGCTCGGAGACCGGCGTCGGTCGAGCGGTACATGTACGGCAGGGACAGGACGATGTAGGCGAAGACGAGCAGGGCGCTGCTGCCGATGTCCGTGTTCGTCAGCGGCAGAGGCGGTCGACTGTAGGCCTTGATGAGGCCGAAGACCAGGACGACCGGCGGGATGACGAAGGGCAGGAGTGTGATGAACTCGACGATCGGCCGGAGCCGCGGGGCGCGGAGCCGGACCCAATAAGCGGTCGGCACGATGAGCGCGATGCTGAGCACGACGGTGATCAACCCGATGACGAACGAGTAGGCGAGGCTCGAGAAGAAACGCGGGTCGGCGAAGGAGTTCGTGTAGGCGGCGAGGAAGGGCTTCGCACGCATCGAGACTTCGAAGGTCGCGATGAGCGGGACAGTGAAGTACAGCACGCCGATGATGAAGACGGCCCAGGCCCACGGAGCGCCGAGGCTGCGTCGGCGTTTCTGGGTCGGCGCCATCGTGCCTGCCCCCGGATCGACGGCGGCGGGGACCCGACCGCCGACGGCGGTGCTCGGGGTGGTCATCGCAGCCAGCGCTCCGACCGCCGCTGCAGCCACGTGTAGGCGATGATCGAGACACCCATGACCCCGACCATGCCCATCGCCATCGCATAGCCGAGCCCGACGTTGTGCAGCACGTCGCCGCTGATCTGGTTGCCGATGGCCAGCGGCACGAGCGCGACCTGGCCCGCCGTCAGCTGGTAGGCGGTGGCCTGCGCCCCGAACGAATTTCCGAACAGCAGGATCATGCTGCCGAGCAGGGTCGGGCTGAGGATCGGCAGCGCGACGCGGCGCCAGTACTGGAAGCCCGTCGCGCCCATGTTCTCGGCGGCCTCACGCCATTCGGGCTTCAGCCCGTCGATGGCCGGCGCGATGATGAGCACCATCAGCGGGAACTGGAAGTACAGGTACACGATCTCGAGGCCGAGTTTCGAGAAGATCGTGAAGTCGCCCGCGTAGATGTCGATGCCGAAGTTCCTGAGCATGACCGTGACCAACCCGGTCGTGCTGAGCGTGTAGGTGAACGCCAGGGCCAGCGGGATCCCGGCGAAGTTCGAGGCGACGCCCGAGAAGGTCATCAGGGAGCCCCGGAAGATCCGCGGCAGGCGACCGAGGATGACCGCCAGGGCCAGCAGGAACCCGAAGATCCCGCCGACGATCGCGGTGACCAGGCTGACCTCGATGCTGTTCCGGAACGCGCTCGCCACCAGCGGCGTCGAGAGCGACGCGTAGTTCGCGAGCGTGGGTTCGCCGGTCTCGTTGTCGGCGATGCTGCCGAGCGCCAGATATGCCAGCGGCACGCCGAGGAACATGGCCGAGAAGAGGAAGAACGGCACGAGCCCGGCCCACGACAGGCGCCAGGCGCGGGCGCGACGAGCGGGACGCGCCGGGGGCGCGTCCCGCTCGATCTGGATCGTGGCCGGGAGGCTCACGATCGAGCTACGGGTCGGGCGTTACTTGACGTCAGCCCCGACGACCGCATCCCACTGGCTGGTGATGAGGTCTTTCGCCTTCGCTGCCTGATCCGAGGTCGGATAGACGGCGCCGGCGATGTCGGGGAGCTTGGCGATGAGGTCGCTGGACACGCTCCGCGCCTTGAGGTCGTCAAGCCGGGTCGTGTGGCAATAGCCCTTCAACCAGCCGGCCTGGCCCTCGTCGGAGTACAGGTACTCCATCCAGAGCTTGGCGGCGTTCGGGTGCGGGGCGTAGGCGCTGATGGCCTGGACGTAGACGCCCAGGAACCGCCCGGCCTTCGGGACGACGACGTCGATCTCCGGGTTGCCTGCGGCTTGGTCCTTGTGGCCCAGGGCGTTGTAGGCCCAGCGGATCGTGACCGGCGTGGCGCCGGTGTCGATGGTGCCCGGCTTGGCGATCGTCGGGACGAAGTTCCCGGCGTCGTTGAGCTTCTTGAAGAAGTCGAGGCCTGGCTGAGCGTCGTCGAGCGAGCCGCCATTGGCCAGCGCCGCCGCGTAGACGGCGTTGATCGCCTGGCTCGATGATCGGGGGTCACCCGCGAGCGCGACCTTGTTCTTGTAGTCGGCGGTGAGGAGGTCGGCCCAGTCGGCCGGCGACTTCGCCGCGGCGGTGTTGGTCTCGAAGGTCAGGATGCTGTAGTAGTCGCCATACCAGTAGCCGTCCGGGTCCTTCAGCTTCGAGTCGATGGTGTCCCACGTGGAGACCTTGTACGGCTGGATCAGCTTGTCGGTCTTGGCCGGATCGCCGAAGGTGATCCCGACGTCGATGACGTCCGGTGCCTGCGGGCCGGGGTTGTCCTTGTTTGCCTTGATGGCCTCGATCTCGTCGCCCGACCCTGCGTCCGGGTTGAGCTCGTTGACGGCCAGGCCGTACTTCGCCTTGAACGCGTCGATGATCGCGCCGTAGTTGCACCAGTCATGGGGCAGGGCGATCGTCGAGAGCGTGCCCTCCTTCTTGGCGGCGTCGATCAGTTCCTGGCTTGGGCCACCGGCGCCGGCTCCGGCCGACGGCGCGGCGGCCGACGGGGCGCTGCTGGTACCCGATGACGAACATGCCGCGAACGCCAATGTGGCGACGGCGGCGAGACCCACGATGCGGGTCAAGAATCGATGCTGGGACAACGTCTCCTCCGTTCCTGTCGTTGCATGTCACGGGACGTGGATATCGCCGATCGAGCCCTCCTCTGCTCGCCCGGCCCTCCGTGGTGATAGCCCGATGTGTGCGGCGCCGATGGCGGCCGCGGGGGCGACTACTCCGTGCTGGCTGCATTTGACGTCCCGCGTCAGCGGGCGTCAAGACCATGTGAGGGATTTGTTAACGCGACGTCGTCGGAAGTGTACTTTTCGTCCTCGTCGCCCGGCGGCGCACACTGCGGTTCGAGCGCCCGTCCCCGGGCCTGGACATGACGATGCCGGCGCCCGAGCGGGACGCCGGCATCTGGATCAGCCTTGGCCTAGGAGGCGGGCATCCATGCCTGCCACACGGTCGGGTGGGCGTCGATCCACGCCTTGGCGGCGTCCTCATCGGACATCTTCTTGCTCGTGATCGAATCGGCGACCTCGTTCTGGTCGGCGTTGGTCCACGAGAAGTTCTTGATGAACGTCGCCGCCTCAGGGTTCTTGTCGAAGAACTCCGTGCGGGCGATCTTGTTGAGGGTGTAGGGCGGGTAGTCGCACGCGACCTTCTTCAGGTCGGCATCGCATCCGGTCGTGTAGGGCGGCAGCTTGACCTGGACGAGCTTGATCTCGTTCAGCAGCCACTGCGGATCGTAGAAGTAGCCGAGCAGAGCCGTCTTGTTCTTGTCGGCCGCCTGGAAGGCGGTGATCGTCGCTGCCTCGCTGCCGGAGAAGATGACCTTGTAGTTGAGGCCGAGGTTGGCGATCAGCGCCTCGTCGTACTGGACGAAGGTCGGGTTGGCGCCCAGGAACTGGCCCTTGCCGCCGGACTCTGGCGTCTTGAACATGTCCGCGTACTTGTTGAGGTTGTTCCAGTCGGTGATGTCGGGGTACTGGTCGACCATCCAGCCGGGGACGTACCAGCCGATGATCCCAGTGACACCATTCGGACCGGCATCGGTCGCGAGCTTGGTGTCGGTGATGTAGTGCTTCTCGAGCTCGGGATGGCCCCAGTTCTCGAGGATGACGTCGACCTCGCCGGTGTCGAAGCCCTGCCAGGCGATCTCTTCAGCCAGCGTGCTGGTCTTGACGGCGTAGCCCATCTGCTGGAGCAGGCACTGGGCGACGGCCACATTGGCCTCGGCGCCCACCCACTCGTTGATCATCAGCTGCACGGTGCCCTTGTCGCCGGCGCCCGTGCAGGTCGCGGCGGCGGCTGCCGCGCTTGCGCTGGGCGCGGCGGAGCCCGCGGCACCGGCCGAGGCCGCGGCGCTGGGAGCCGCCGCGCTCGCGGGCGCCGCCGAGTCGCCGGAGCCCTTCGCGCATCCGGTGACGACGATCGCGACGATCGCCATGCCGCTGAGCCAGCGGCCGATCCTGTGCTCGCGCATGTCCGTTCGCTCCTCCTCTGCGCCGGCCTAGCCGGCCCTTGCTGCCGTCGACCGTCGTCGGCCGCCGGCGCCCTGGGTGATCCGATCGAGCATGATCCCGAGCAGCACGATCGCGACGCCCGCCGCGAGTCCCTTCCCGAACTGCTCGCCACGGGAGAAGCCCGTGATGACGTCGTAGCCTAGCGCGCCCGCCCCGACCAGTGCGCCGATGACCACCATCGACAGCACCATCACGATGCCCTGGTTGGTCGCGAGCAGCAGAGTCCTTCGTGACATCGGCAGCTGCACTTTGAACAAGAGCTGCCGGTCCGTGGCGCCCGAGGAGGTGGCAGCCTCGACGGCGTCGGTCGGGACGGACAGGATCCCGACCTCCACGAGGCGGATCACCGGCGGGACGGCGAAGATGACCGCCGCGACGATCGCGGTGAACCGCGAGGGTGCGAAGAGCGCCAGGGCCGGGATGAGGTAGACGAAGGCCGGCAGCGTCTGGGCGGCGTCGAGCGTCGGTTGCAGGACGCGTCGCACGCGGGCGTTGCGTGCCGTGGTGATACCGAGCGCGACCCCGATCACCAGGGTCAGCACCGTCGCCACCAGCACGTTCGCGAGCGTCACCATCGAGTGGTTCCAGAGGTTCAGCAGGACGATCAGCCCGAGGCAGGTCGCCGAGATCAGGGCGGCGCGGCTCCCCGAGATCGCCCAGGCCGCGACGACGGCGATCGCGACAACCAGCCACCAGGGCGACGATGTCAGCACGCCCTCGATGGGGTTCAGGACGACATTGGTCACGACGTTCTGGAGTCCGATGGTCGCGATCGAGAAGGTCCCGGTGAACCAGTCGAGCCCGGCGTTGACGGGGTCGGCGAACGACATCTGGAAGGAGTCGGGGAACGCCGTTGCGTCGACGAACGCCGGGGCGATGAGCCCCAGCGCGAGCAGGATCCCCGGCCCGATCAGCCGCTGCCAGCCAGGACGGCCGCTCCGACGACGGGCGATCCGGGAGCGCGGCGAGAGCCACTCACCGGCGGCGTGAGTCAGGCGGTCGAGGACGATCGCCAGGATCACGATCGCGAGCCCGGCATCGAAGGCGGTGCCGACGTCGACCTTGGAGAGTGCGATGACGATGTTTCGCGCGAGCCCCGGGGCGCCGATCAGGCCTGCGATGACCACCATCGAGAGGCTCAACATGATGGTCTGGTTGATCCCCAGCGCGATCGCCCGCCGGGCAAGTGGCAGCTCGACCTTGCGCAGCCTCTGCATCCCGGTCGCCCCGAACGCCGCTGCGGCCTCCAGCGTGTCGGGTGGGACGCCGCGGATCCCCAGGGTGGTGATCCGGATCGCCGCCGGCAGCGCGTAGATCAGGGTCGCCACCGTCGCCGACGGCGAGCCGATCAGGAACAGCAAGGTCATCGGCGTCAGGTACGCGAGCGTCGGCATGATCTGCATCACGTCGAGGATCGGCG
The DNA here is from genome assembly GCA_963767165.1 of uncultured Chloroflexia bacterium. Lineage (GTDB taxonomy): Bacteria > Chloroflexota > Limnocylindria > Limnocylindrales > CSP1-4 > SPCO01. Next base: position 168,308 of record CAVYCV010000003.1, read on the forward strand.
ACAACAGCGCGTTGAGCCGGTTGCTGCGACCGGCCGCGATCCCGAGCGGCAGGCCGATCGCCAGCGCGATCAGGACCGCGGCGAGCACGACGGAGAGGGTCGCCATGCTCTCGTCCCAGAGGCCGAGGACGCCCAGGGAGGCGAAGCCGAACCCGGCGAGCAGGGCCAGGCGCCAACCGCCGAACAGCAGGCCAAGGGCGCTGACCAGGCCGATCACGCCCGGCCAGCCCAGGGACGCCGTCAGCTCGTCGAAGAGGTCGACGAGCGAGGTCACGCCGATCCGGATCGGGTCGAGGATCTGGCGGTTCGCGGCGATCGCGTCCTTGATGCCGTTCAGCGTCCGGAAGATGTCGGCGTCGTCGTCGTGCGGCAGGGTCCACTGGCCGTTGAACAGGAGGTAGGCGACGACCGCGGCCAGGCCGAGCACGACCAGGAGGGCTCGCTTCGAGCTGGCCGGGTTCAGGAAGGTCGCATCCCCCCAGCGGATCGCCGTCACGCGGCGTCACCGCCGGCGATCGCCTCGAGGACGTGGGCTCGGTCCACCACCCCGACCAGCACCCCGTCGTCGATGACCCGAATCGGCCGTTCGCTCGCCGCGACCGCGTGGACGGCGGTGCGGATGACCGTGTCGGACGTGAAGACGGGGCCGTCGAGGACGTCGTCCGGTGTCGCGTCGCGCATCACCCAGCGCAGGGTGAGGACATGCGACTTCGGGATGTCGCGTACGAAGTCCTTGACGTAGTCGTCAGCCGGACGGGCCACCAGCTCCTCGGGGCGTCCGATCTGCACGATCTGGCCGGCCCGCATGATCATCACGTGGTCGCCCAGCTTGAGCGCCTCGGCCAGGTCGTGGGTGATGAAGACCATCGTCTTGCCCAGGTCTTGGTGGAGCCGGAGGATCTCGTTCTGCATGTCGCGGCGGATCAGCGGGTCGAGGGCGCTGAACGGCTCGTCGAGCAGCATCACCTCTGGGTCGCCGGCGAGCGCTCGCGCCAGCCCGACGCGCTGCTGCTGGCCGCCGGACAGCTCCTGCGGGTAGCGATCGGCCATCCCGTCAAGGCCGACCAGGTCAAGCATCGAGCGAGCGCGTTCCTGGCGGACGGTCTTCGACTCGCCGCGCAGCTCCAGCCCGAAGGCGATGTTGTCGATGACCGGTCGATGGGGGAGCAGCCCGAAATGCTGGAAGACCATCGAGAACTTCTTCCGGCGCAGCTCGCGGAGGCGCGCCGGGCTCGCCGCCAGGATGTCCTCGCCGTCGAGATCGACCTTGCCCAGCGTGGGCTCGATCAGGCGGGTCAGGCAGCGGACCAGCGTCGACTTGCCGCTGCCCGACAGGCCCATGACGACGAAGACCTCACCGGGCTTCACGTCGAACGACACGTCGCGCACCGCGACCGTCCCGCCCTGGGCCGCGACCGCCGCCTCGATGGCCTCGGCGTCCGGCGGCTTGCCGGCGGCCTTGGCGACCTTCGCCTCCGCCGGACCGAAGACCTTCCAAAGGTCGCGGACGGTCAGCCCGCCGGCTGTCCCCTCGGGCATCGGCTCCGTCATGGTCGCGCTGACCCTCCGTACGATCGGGGTGGCCGCTCGAGCGTCAGCCGCCGAACCAGCCTGTGGGACCCGGTGCCGTGTTCTGCCAGATGTGCTTGGCCTCACGGTACTCGTCCAGACCGCTGGGGCCAAGCTCCCGCCCGACGCCCGACTGCTTGAAGCCGCCCCATTCCGCCTGCGGCAGGTACGTGTTGTAGTCGTTGATCCAGACGGTCCCGTGGCGGAGGCGTGCCGCGACCCGCTGCGCCCGGCTCGCGTCCGCGGTCCAGACCGCGCCCGCCAGGCCGTAGGTCGTGTCGTTGCCGAGCTCGATCGCCTCGGCCTCGGTGGTGAACCGCTCGATCGTGAGGACCGGTCCGAAGACCTCCTCGCGGACGATCCGCATCTCGCGACGGACGTCGGCGAACACCGTCGGGCGGTAGAAGAAGCCGGCCTGGAGCTCGGGCTCGTCGGGTCGGCGGCCGCCGGCGACCAGACGCGCGCCCTCCTCGATCGCGGACGCGACGTAGCCCTCGACACGGTCGCGATGGGCGGCCGTGATGAGGGCGCCGGCTTCGGTCGCGGTCGTCGGTGCCGTGGCCCAGTCGGATCAGGTCCGCGCGTCGGCCGATCTCCGCCACGAACCGGTCGTAGATCGCGTCCTCGACGATGGCCCGGCAGCCGGCCGAGCAGACCTGCCCCGAGTGGACGAAGGCGGCGGTCAGCGCGTTGTCGACGGCAGTCTCGAAGTCCGCGTCCGCGAACACGATGTTCGGGCTCTTGCCGCCGAGCTCCAGGGCGACCTTCTTGACGTTGACCGCGGCGCCGCGCATCAGGGCACGACCGGCGTCGAGGCCGCCGGTGAGCGAGACGAGGTCGACGTCGGGGCTGTCGGCGAGCGCCTGACCGACCCGCGGCCCCGGACCGAGGACGAGGTTGACGACTCCGGCGGGCACGCCCGCCTCCTCGAGCAGGCGGGTCAGGTGGATGGCCGAGAGCGGCGTCACCTGGGCCGGCTTCATGACCGCGGTGTTGCCCGCCGCGAGGGCCGGCGCGATCTTCCAGCTCATCTGCAGCAGCGGGTAGTTCCACGGCCCGATGAGCCCGCAGACGCCGACCGGCTCGTAGACGATGCGGCTGAGCACGTTCGGGTTGCTCGGCATCGACCAGGCGGCCGGCCTCCTTGTCGGCGAGGTCCGCGTAGTAGCGGAAGACGCGCGCGACGTCGGCCATGTCCCAGCGGCTCTCGCGCATCGCCTTGCCGGTGTTGAGGGTCTCCTCGCGCGCCATCGCCTCAAGGTCGCGGTCGATCAGGTCGGCGACCGAATCGAGCAACGCGGCGCGCTCGCCGGTCGGCGTGCGCGGCCAGTCGGTGGTGTCGAAGGCCCGCCGCGCGGCGGCGATCGCTGCCTGCACCTGCTCATCGGTGGCGACGTCGACCTCGGTCACCAGCGTGCCGTCGGACGGGTTGATGACCGCGCTGCAGGTGCCGTCGCCGGACGCGATCCACTGGCCGTCGATGTAGAGGCTGGGCACGATGACCTCGGGTGCTCGGTTGGCCGCCAGCTTCGACGGGCCACAGACGCCCGTCAAGGCGACGATGCGCGGGACGGGCCGACGCGTCACTCGTCCGGCGGACGGGTATCCTCTGGCCTCGCGGTGGTCGGGGTATCCGGTTGGAGGAGGACGGATCTCAGCATGAGCGCGTTTCCGGAACGGGCCGAGCGTGGTCGTCATCGGCGCCGGCATCGTCGGCAACAGCCTCGCGTATCACCTTGCCCGGCTCGGCTGGCGGGACATCGTCCTCGTCGAGAAGGGCGCGCTCCCGAACCCCGGCGGCTCCACCGGCCACGCCTCGAACTTCATCTTCACGACCGACCACTCGAAGGAGATGACGGCGCTCACGCTCGACAGCGTCGAGCAGTACAAGGAACTGGGCGTGTTCACGCAGAGCGGCGGCATCGAGGTGGCCCGGACGCCCGAGCGGATGGAGGAGCTCAAGCGGCGCCTCGCGGCATCGAAGTCGTGGGGCATCGAGTCCGAGCTGATCGATCCGGCCCGGGTGAAGGAACTCGTCCCGCTACATGGAGACCTCGATCATCCTCGGCGGCTTCCACACGCCGGGCGTCGGAGTCGTCGACTCGCTGCGGGCGGGCACGATCATGCGCGAGCGCGCGACCGAGATGGGCGCGCTGACCATCGCGTCCGGGCACCGAGGTGACAGGGATCGACGTCGTCGACGGTCACGTCCGCGCCGTCCGGACCGATCGCGGCACCATCGCCGCGGACACAGTCCTCATCTGCTGCGGCGTGTGGAGCCCGCGGATCGCGCGCGATGGCGGGGGCGTCCATCCCGCTGACCCCGGCCATCCACCAGATGATCAGCGTCGGTCCCGGTGCCCGCTGTTCGCCGACACGGTGGGCGAGATCACGTACCCGATCGTGCGCGACATGGACACGAACATGTACGAGCGCCAGCACGGCGGCGACCTCGAGGTGGGCTCGTACGCCCACCGGCCGATCCTCATGGACCCCGACGACATCCCGTCCATCGCCGCCTCGGCGCTCTCGCCGACCGAGCTGCCGTTCACCCAGGAGGACTTCGAGCCGCAGCTGGAGCACGCGCTCGAGCTCGTGCCGGACATCCTCGGTGACGAGCAGGTCGGGATCCGCCACTCGATCAACGGCCTGCTGTCGCTGACGCCCGACGGGATGCCGATCCTGGGCGAGACGCCCGAGGTCAAGGGTCTCTGGTCGGCGGCGGCCATCTGGATCAAGGAGGCACCCGGGATCGCCCGGACCGTGGCCGAGTGGATGACCAACGGGACGCCCGAGATCGACCCGCACTCGTCCGACATCGCCCGCTTCTACGACCACCACAAGACGGCCGCCCACATCCAGGCGCGCAGCGCCGAGGGGTTCAACAAGACCTACGGCATCGTCCACCCGATGGAGCAGTGGGCGACGAACCGCGACGTCCGGCTCAGCCCGATCAATGCCCGCCAGCGGGGCCTCGGCGCGGTCTTCTTCGAGGCGGCCGGCTGGGAGCGACCGTTCTGGTACGGCGCGAACGAGAAGCTGCTGGACGAGTACGGCGACCGGGTGATGCCGCGCGCCGCCGAGTGGGAATCGCGCTGGTGGTCGCCGATCATCAACGCCGAGCACCTTGCGATGCGCGACCGCGTCGGGATGGTGGACCTCGCGGCGTTCGCGATCTTCGACGTGACCGGGCCCGCCGCGCTGGCCTATCTCCAGGGCCTCGTCGTCAACCAGGTCGACGTGCCGGTCGGACGGGTCGTCTACACGCCGCTGCTCAACGAGGCCGGCGGCATCGTGGCGGACCTCACGATCATGCGCCTGGGCCACGACCTGTTCCGGGTCGTGACCGGTGGCGGCATGGGGATGCGCGACAAGAAATGGTTCGTCGACCATCTCCCGGCCGACGGCTCCGCGCAGCTCCACGACGCGACGTCGGGCTGGTACACGCTCGGCGTCTGGGGCCCTCGAGCGCGCGACCTGCTGGCCTCCGCCACCGCCGACGACGTCTCGAACGACGGCTTCCCGTTCGGGACGTGCCGGACCATCGACATCGGCAGCGTCCGGGCGCTGGCCTCGCGGATCTCGTACGTCGGCGAGCTCGGCTGGGAGATCTACGCCCCGATGGAGCAGGGGCTTCGGCTGTGGGACACGCTTTGGGACGCTGGCGCGGCCCACGGCGTCGTCGCGGTCGGGATCGGCGTCTACGCCACGACCGGCCGGCTCGAGAAGGGCTACCGCGCCCACGGCAACGAGCTGGAGCTCGACTTCGACCTGGTCGAGGCCGGCATGGCGCGCCCGAAGGTCAAGACGCCCGACTTCGTCGGCAAGGCCGCTTACCTCGAGCAGCGCGCGAAGCCGCCGGCCGCGATCCTGTGCACGCTCACCGTCGACGATCCCACGTCGTCGATCGGGCGTCGCGCGCTACATGCTCGGCAAGGAGCCGATACTGACGCCCGACGGCCAGCCGCTCGTCGACGCGAAGGGCCGGCCGCTCGTTCGTGACCAGCGCCGGGTCGGGGCCGTCCGTCGGCAAGCACATCCTGCTGTCGTACCTGCCGCCCGAGGCGGCAGTGGCCGGCAACAGGCTCGCAGTCGAGTACTTCGGCGAGCGCTACCCCGTGACCGTCGCGGTCGTCGGGAGCACGCCGCTCTTCGACCGGAGAACGAGCGGGTCCGCGGGTGAGGGCGCGGTCGGCGTGAACATCCTCGTCTGCGTCAAGCGCGTGCCGGCCACCGGCGGGCGGATGGTCCTGACCGCGGACGAGCGGGACATCGACACGCGCTTCCTCGGGTTCGTGGTCAGCCCGCACGAGGAGTGCGCGGTCGAGGAGGCCGTCCGGCTGGTCGAGGTCCACGGCGGGACGTCGGCCGTCCTGACCCTCGGCCCCGATGCCGCCTCGGACCAGCTCCGCGACGCGATGGCGATCGGCATCGACCGCGCGATCCTGCTCGAGACCGACGGGAGCGACTGGGACGCGATCGCCACGGCCGACGCGCTCGTCGAGGCGATCCGGGCGCAGGAGGCGGCCGGCGGCCCGTTCGACCTGCTCCTGTTCGGCAACGAGTCCGCCGACTCGGGCGGCTTCCAGGTGGGGATCCGCGTCGCGCACGCGCTCGACCGCCCGTGCGTGACCGGCATCAAGGCGCTCGAGGTCGGCGAGGGGACCGTGACGGCCCGCCGCGAGGCGCCGGGCGGCTGGGACGTCTTCGAGGTGCCGCTCCCGGCGGTCATCGCAGTCCGGGAGGGGATCAACCTGCCGCGCTACCCGTCCGTGCCGGGCCGGCTGCGAGCGAAGAAGAAGGAGATCGAGCGGATCACCCCCGAGCGGCGGCCGGGCGGTCTCGAGATGATCCGGCTGGTCCTCCCCGCTGAGCAGACGCGGACCGCGGAGATCCTCGGCACGGGCCCGGACGCAGCCGCGCGGGTCGTCGAGGTCATCCGCGGGATGGGCCTGCTGTGACGGCGATCCTCGCCTGGGTCGAGCACGCGGACTGGCATGCGGACCGGCTCAGCCTCGAGATGCTCACGCTCGCCCGAGGTCTCGCGGACGCGACGGGGCTGCCGCTCCACGCCGCCCTGGCGGGGGACGGGGCGGAGGCGGCCGCGAGGGAGCTCGGCGGTCACGGCGTCGCGACGGCGCACCTCATCGCGCACCCGCGCCTCGATGCCTACGCGCCCGAGGCACTTGCCGCGAGCGTCGCCCAGCTCGCCACGACCCTGACACCGGCGGCTGTGGTCGCCCCCGGCAGCGAGCGCGGCACCGAGGTCCTCGCCCACCTCGGCGCGCTGACCGGCCAGCCGATGGCCGCGAACGTCATCGCGGTCCAGCCCGGCGACCGGTGGCGCCTCACCCGGCAGCGCTGGGCCGGCAGTCTCCTCGAGGAGGCCTGGCTCGACGGATCACCGCACCTGCTGACCGTCGCCGCGCACGCCGTCTCCGCCGGCGAACCAGCCGGGGCGGCCGCCGCGCCGAGCCTCGTGCCGATGGCCCCGACCCTCACGGACCGGGACCTGCGCGTCCGGGTGACCGGAAACGTGGCGTCGGCCAGCGACAAGATCTCGCTCACCGACGCCAAGGTCGTCGTCGGGGGCGGGCGGGGCATCGGCAGCGCCGAGGGCTTCGCGATGCTCGAGGAACTGGCCGGTCTGCTCGGCGGTGCCGTCGGCGGTTCGCGCGTGGTCACCAGTGCCGGTTGGCGGCCCCATGCCGACCAGATCGGCCAGACCGGCGTCCGGATCGCGCCCGAGCTGTACATCGCCTGCGGCATCAGCGGGGCGATCCAGCACATCGTCGGCTGCAAAGCCGCGAAACGCATCCTCGCGATCAACACGGACCCGGAGGCGCCGATCCTGAGCCACGCGTCCTACGCGGTCATCGGCGACCTCCACACGATCGTGCCGGCCATCAACGCGGAGATCCGCCGCACGCGGTGACGGAAGGTCCGGCTTCGGTTTCTCGCCGAGATGTGAGAAGGTGCGCGAAACGGCCCCCATCCCGGGCGGCCGACCGCTCAGGAGAGCCAGTGCGAAAACGCAAGGTGACGTACCCCGTGGCCAAGACGGCCACCCGTTCCGCTCCGCCGGCAGGCGCCGGCGCCGAACCTCGCTTCGACCGCCCGACGGTCGCCACCATCGACCTCGATGCCGCAGCCGGACGGCCGGGGATGACCGTCGGCCTGCGCGTCCGCATCGCCGGGACCGGCCTCTACAGCGGTGAAGCCGCCGTCATCGAGCGGCTCTCCGGTGGCGTCGTCCCCGCCGCGCACGTCCGCACCGAGAGCGGCAAGACCCGCCAGGTCCGGACCATCGACCTCGTGCCACTCGACTCGGAGCCGAAGCCGGAGCCCAAGTCGGAACCCCTTTCGGATGCCCAGTCGGAGGCCCAGCCCGGCTGATCGCCTCGGCGGCCACGATGCCGCCCTGCCACGAACGAACGGAGGCCCGGCGAAAGCCGGGCCTCATCCGTTGTCGGGTTTGGCGGCCACGGACGTCGGGGGAAGCCGCCCGTGGCCGCCGTCGAATACAGCTAGGCGGTGGCCTTGACGATCCAGCCCGGCTCCGGCTCGCCGAACTTCGAGAGCAGGTAGTCGCGCGACCCCTCGACGGCCTTGCGCGGGCTGTCGAGCGAGGCCTTCAGCCGGAAGTCCTCCTTGAGCGTCTCGCCGGCCACGATGACCGTCTTGACGTTCGAGACGTCCGCCGCGCAGACCACCGCCCCCACCGGGTCGATGATCGGCGCCACGTTCACGGCCGACCCGTCGATGATGACGATGTCCGCCTGCTTGCCCGGGGTCAGCGAGCCGGTCCGGTCCGCGATCCCGGCGACCTGGGCCCCACCGATGGTCGCCCAGCGAGAGGACCTGGCGCGAGGTGATGAGACCGGGCGACGGCCGTCAGCCCGTCGAGGTCCGCGTCCCAGGATTCCTGGTGCTTGCGACCACGCTCCGAGCCGAAGATCGAGCGCATCTGGGTGAACTGGTCGGACGGTGCCGTGGTGGCGACATCGGACGAGAGGCCGATCGGCATCTTGTGCTCGAGCGCCGTGACCGCCGGTGCCCAGCCGTGGCCCATCTGGACCTCGATCTGCGGGGCGAACGAGACGTTGCCGCCTGAGTCGCTCGCGAGCTTCCACTCCTCCTCGGTGAAGTGCGAGGCGTGGACGTAGGTCGTGTTCGGGTACAGCAGGTTCATGTCCCGTAGGGCGGTGATCTGCATCTTCGTGTAGCCGAACCGGTCCATCGCGACGTGCACCGTGATGTTGAGGCCCAGTTCCTTGGCGAGCTCCCAGTCGTGCTGGACGACGTCAGGCTTGCAGAAGTTGGGTCCACGGGTCGCGAGCGCCATCGTGATCCGGCCGTCGTCGGAGTTGAAGTACTGCTTCCGGATCCGGCGTGCGTCGGGTCCATCCGAGGTCAGGACGCTGCCCGTGTAGTCCGGGCCGAACCACCAGTCGACGAGCGACGTGTTCCCGAATCCGTACGCGAACACGGACCGGATCTGCGAGTCCTGCAGGCCCCGGATCGCCTCGTCCGCGTGGGCGGGCGTGTTCATGATGTGCGACCAGTCGACGAGCGTCGTGATGCCCGCGTTGATGCACTCGAGCGAGCCCCACAGGTTGGCGGCGTACACGTCGTCCGGGCGGTAGTGCGGCGCGAACTTGTCGAGGATCGAGCTGAAGTACGTGATCAGCGCGAAGTCCGGCGCGCAGGTCCGGATCGATGTCTCCCACGTGTGCCGGTGGGTGTCGATGAAGCCCGGGATGACGATGTCGTTGGACGCGTCGATCGTGCGCGCCCCGTCCGCCGACAGGTTCCGCCCGACGGCCGCGATCTTGTCGTCCTCGACGAGGACGTCGGCGCCGGCCATCTCGCCGAGCGCAGGGTCCTGCGTCAGCACGATCCCGCCTTTGATGAGCACTCGGTCGGTCATCGATCGTTCCCTCGTTCGATGTGGTGGATTGGACGTGGCTGTGGCAACGCTCTCCGGGTCATCTCCTCCTCATGGCCGATCGGTCATCGCCGGCCCTCCTCACGCAGGTGACTCGCCACCGTCGAGAAGTCCGCGTCCGCGCCGACCGAACCCTCGGCGGCCCGGATCAGTTCGAGGTTCGTGGCGGCCTGGGGCAACGCGAGACCGGTTGCGCCGGCCTGGCTCGCGATGAGGTGCAGGTCCTTCTCCGCGAGCCGCAGCGAGAACGCGACCGGGGTCGTGTCGGGCTCGACGAAGGCATCGCGCTTGTAGGCCACGAACGGCGCACCCACGGCGCTCGCGGCGATGACCTCGTACGCGAGGCTGCGCTCGATGCCGCTGCGCTCCGCGAGGACGAGGCCTTCGGCGACGGCGCCGTTGAGCCCGAAGATGACGGTGTTGACCGCGAGCTTCATCGCCGCCCCGGCGCCGAGCCCGCCGACGTGGACGACGTGTTTGGCAAGCACCTCGAAGACCGGCCGGGCGCGGTCCAGGTCGGCCGTCTCGCCGCCGACCATGATCGTCAGCTGGCCCGACGAGGGTGGTCGTGACGCTGCCCGACACGGGCGCATCGAGGATGCCCGCGCCACGGGCCCGGACCGCGGGCGCAAGTGCCTGGATCGTGCCCGGGCAGGACCGTGCTCATGTCGACCGCGACTGATCCCGGCTGCAGGCCGGCGACCACGCCCTCTGGGCCGTCGTAGAGCGCGGCGACGGCGGCGTCGTCGGCGACCATCGAGATGACGACGTCCGCCCCGGCCGCCGCCTCGGCCGGTGTCGTCGCCGTGCCGGCGCCGATCTGCGAGGCGAGCTCCGTCGCCCGCTCCGGGGTCCGGTTGTAGAGCGTGACCGTGACCCCCGAGAGGCACAGCCGCTCGGCCATGGCCGAGCCCATGCGACCGGTCCCGAGCAGCGCGACCCGCAGGTCCGCCGCAGCGCGGGTCGCCGGGGCGCCGGGCTCAGGCAGCGTCATCCAGTCGCCTCTTGATGGTCTCGACGATGCGGTCGACCGAGGGGACGGCCAGGTCCTCCAGCACCGCCGCCGACGGCAGGGGGATGTGCGGCGTCGTGATGCGCACGATGGGTGCGTCGAGGCTGTAGAAGCCGTCATCGGCCACGATCGAGGCGATCTCCGCGCCCCAGCCGCACAGCCGCGGGTTCTCCTCGACCGTGAACAGCCGGCTGGTCTTCTTGACCGAGGCGAGGATCATCGCCGTGTCGAGCGGCACGAGCGAGCGCAGGTCGATGACCTCGGCCGACACGCCGTGTTCCGCCTGCAGCCGTTCGGCCGCCTCGAGCGCCTTGGGCACCATCGCGGCGAGCGCGACGATCGTCGCGTCCGAGCCCTGGCGCAGCACCTTCGCCGTCCCGAGCGTGTCGACGTGCTCGCCGTCGGGGACCTCGCCCTTCACGGCGAAGAGCGCCTTGTGCTCGCAGAAGATCACGGGGTCGGGGTCGCGGATCGCGGCCGCCATCAGGCCGACGACGTCGGCCGGGGTGGAGGGCGCCACGACCTTCAGTCCGGGGATGGCCATCGCCCAGTTCTCGACGCTCTGCGAATGCTGGGCGCCGAAGCGCAGGCCAGCGCCGTTCGCGGTCCGCAGCACGAGCGGCAGCGAGACCTGGCCGTCGGTCATGTAGCGCGTCTTGGCGATCTGGTTGGCGACCATGTCCCAGGTCACCGCGAAGAAGTCCGAGAACATCAGCTCGGCGACCGGCCGCAGTCCGGTCATCGCGGCGCCCATGGCCGCACCGACGATCGCCTGCTCGCTGATCGGCGTGTCGCGGACGCGCTCGGGACCGAACCGCTCGAACAGCCCCTCGGTCAGCTTGAAGACGCCCCCCGCGGCCCCGACGTCCTCGCCGATCAGGACCACGGTGGAGTCCCGCTCCATCTCCTGCGCGATCCCCGCGGCGATCGCCGCGCGATACGTCAATTCCGCCACGAGGAGCCTCCGTCCGTCCAGACCTGGGTCTCGAGCACGGCGGCGTCGGGCTCCGGCGCGGCCCGGGCGTCCGCCTCGGCCGCGGCCACGGCGGCGCGGGTCTCCTCGTCGATGGCGTCGAGGGTCGCGGCCTCGACGCCGAGCTCGAGCAGCCGCGCCCGGTAGGCGGGCAGCGGGTCACGGGCCATCCAGGCGGCGACCTCGTCGTCGGGCCGGTACTTGCCGGGGTCGGCCCGCGAGTGACCGCCGTGGCGGTACGTGAGCGCCTCGATGAGCGACGGCCCGTCGCCGGCGCGGGCCCGGTCGATCGCCCGGCGGGCCTCGGCATGCACCGCATCGACGTCGTTGCCGTCGACGACGATCGGCTCGAGGCCGTAGGCGCTCGCCCGGTCCGCGGCCGGCCGCGCCACCGCGGTCACGTCGGCGATCGGGGTGTACTCCATGTACTTGTTGTTCTCGCACACGAACACGACCGGCGCCTTCCAGACCGCGGCCATGTTGAGCGCCTCGTGGAACGCCCCGATATTGGTCGTGCCGTCGCCGAAGAAGCACACCGCGACCTGGCCGGACTTGCGGTACTGGGCGGACCAGGCGGCCCCGAGGGCGATCGGCAGGTGGGCGCCGACGATGGCGTACGAGCCCATCGCGTGGTGCGCGACGCTGGTCAGGTGCATCGAGCCGCCCTTGCCGCCGAGGAGACCCGTCGCCCGTCCGAACAGCTCGGCGAAGATCGGCGCCATGGGCACGCCCCGGGCGAGCGTGTGGTTGTGGCCGCGGTACGTGCAGAAGGTGTAGTCGTCGTCGCGCATCGCGGCCGCCACGCCCGCGGCGACCGCCTCCTGCCCGACGCCGAGATGAGTCGTGCCGCGGACCAGCCCCTCGAAGAACAGCTCCTGGGCGCGCACCTCGAACAGGCGGCACTCCTGCATCGTCCGGTACATCCGGAGCCGGGTGTCGCGGTCGATGTCGGTGGTGCTGGTCGCCATCGGCCGGCTCCTAGTACGCGTTCGCGACGAACAGCTCGTCGGACGGGAAGCGGGTGATGACCTGCGGGCCCGTCGCGGTGATGACGACCTCCTCCTCGATCCGCGCGGCCGACACGCCGTCCTTGGCGGGGCAGTAGGTCTCGAGCGCGATGACCATCCCCTCCTTGAGCTCGACCGGGTGCTCGAGCGAGTTGAGCCGGCTGATGATCGGGCGCTCGTGGAGGAACAGGCCGACGCTGTGGCCGAACTGGAGCCCGAAGCACTCCATCTCGTTGTCGAACCCGAACTCCTGGGCCTTCGGCCAGACCTTGGCGACCTGGTCGGTCGTCACGCCGGGCCGCATGAGCTCGATCGACTTGTCGATCCATTCGCGCGCCCGCTTGTACGCGTCGCGCTGGGCGTCATTCGCCTTGCCGACCACGAACGTCCGGTAGTAGCAGGTCTTGTAGCCGACGTAGGTGTGGATGATGTCGAAGAAGGCCTGATCGCCGGGCCGGATGATCCGGTCGCTGAAGACATGCGGGTGCGGGCTGCACCGTTCGCCGGAGACCGCGTTGATGTTGTCGACGTGCTCCGACCCGAGGTCGAACAGGAGCTTCGTGACGTTGGCGACGAGCTCGCTCTCGCGCACGCCCGGCTTGAGCTGCTCGGAGATCAGCTGGTATGCCCCGTCGACCATGGCGCACGCCGTGTTCAGCAGGATGATCTCGTCGACGGACTTGACCTCGCGTGCGTCGAGCATGACCTGCTGGGCGTCGCGGACGGCGATCCCTTCGTCGGCGAGCGCGGCCAGCATCGGCGGCTCGACGATGTCGACCCCGAGCGGCATGTCGGCCACGCCCTCGGCCCTGAGGATCTCGCAGATCTGGCGTGCCGCGGCCCGGAACAGGCCGGCATCCGGCGCGACGGCCCCGCGCAGCCCGACCATCCCGGCGTGGATGTTCTCCTGCGCCAGCCACGGGCAATGCAGCCGATGGTGCTTTGCCGCCGACCCGAAGTCCCAGATGTGCGGCGTGCCGCCGCGGGTCAGCAGCGCATACCGAGTCATCTTGTCGCGGGCCCACTCCCCGATGTGGGTGCTCGTGACGTATCGGATGTTGTTGAAGTCGAAGAGCAGGACGGCGCCGACCTCGGACGCATCGAGGGCGGCGCGGGCGCGCGACGACCGGTAGGCCCGCAGCCGATCGGCGTTCCAGCGCTCCTCCCAGTCGACGTTCATCGAGCCCGGCGAAGCGAAGGCTGTCGTCATCGCAATACCCCAGTGCGGTCGCGAACGCGGACCGTCGGGCCCACGGTTGCGAGAACGATGTGTTCATCCATGCTACACAGCGGTCGGGTCGGCGCAAGCGGTGAGGGCGATGGTACGGCTGGAGCGCGGGTCGCGTTGCCCGGCGTGCGACATGCACATCCACACTGCAATCGGCCTGCAATCTCACTTGACACCAGTTCATCACCTCTGCACACTCCCGCCAACGCCGCGACGGCGCACGGAGGAGGAGGTCACATGCGCGCACGACACGACCGACGGCTCGTCCAGAAGCGACTGGTCGCGCTGTTCGGAGTCAGCATGATCCTGGCGGCCTGCAGCGGGACTGCAGCATCCTCGGCGCCAGACGCGAGCGTGGCCGCGCCGACGACCGCCGCGAGCGCCGCGGCCGCGACGGCCGCCCCGAGCGAACCCGCGAAGACCCTCGAGATCGCGTATCTCTCCTTCGCCGTGGCCAACAGCTACGACGCGCCGATGCTCGCGGCGGCCCAGGCAGCCGCGGCCGCGGGGAACGCCAAGCTGACCGTCTTCGACGCCAACCTGGACCCCGCAGCCCAGGTCAAGCAGCTCCAGGACGCGACGGCGTCGGGCAAGTTCGACGCGATCATCACCCAGCCGCTGTACGGCGCCGGCATGGTCGAGGACGTCAAGAAGGCGATCGCCGCCGGGATCGCGGTCGGCAACATCGACCAGGTGCTCGGGTCCGACATGACGACGCCGAACTCGCAGGTCGAGGGCCTGAGCGCGAACGTCGCCTTCGTCCCGAGCGAGCTCGGGCGCAAGATCGGCGAGCTGGTCGTGTCGGCCTGCGCCGACCTCGCCGCCAACCCGTGCAACGTCGGCTACATCTGGTCGGTCAAGGCGGCCGCCCTCGACATCGCCCTCAAGGCCGCGTTTGACACGGCGATCGCGAGCCATCCGGAGATCAAGGTCGTGTCCGACAGCGGTGAGTCCTTCTACACGACGGCCCTCGGCCTGAAGGCCTCGCAGGACATCGTCGCGGCGCACCCGGACGTCTCGGTCATCGTCAGCGCCGACCAGGCCATCACCGGTGCGGTCCAGGCCGTCAAGGACATCAAGGACAAGGTCCGGCTGGTCGGCTACGGCGGCGGCGCGATCGCCTTCCAGGACATCGCGGCCGGCGTCCGCTACGGGACGGTCATGCAGGCGCCCGCGACCGAGGGCCGCCTCGGCACCGAGCAGCTCATCCAGGCGATCCGGACCAAGACCATCATGCCCGGCGTCGACCCGCTGGCGGACCTGCCCGACGGCGGCGTCGTGACCAAGGCCAACGTCGAAACCTTCCTGCCGCTCGCGGAGTGGCCGGGCTGAGTCCCGGGTCACGGGTCGGCTGAGCCGCTCGAGCGACCGCAGCCATGGCGACCGACGCCGATGTCGCGCACCTCGAGGTTCGCGGCATCGGCAAGTCGTTCGGGGCCACCCGTGCCCTCGACGACGTCTCCATCACCGTCCGGGCCGGGTCGGTCCACGCGTTCGTGGGCGAGAACGGGGCGGGCAAGTCGACCCTGGGCAAGATCATCGCCGGCGTCTTCCCGCAGGACCAGGGCGACCTGGTCCTGCGCGGGACGACCGTCTCGTTCGGCTCGCCGCGCCGTGCCCTCATCAGCGGGATCGCCCTGGTCGCGCAGGAAGTCGCCCTTGTCCCTCGGCTGACGGTCGCCCAGAACGTCTTCCTCGGCGCCGAGCCCCGGCGCGCCGGGTTCATCGACCGGCGCTCGCTCAGGGACCGGTTCGAGCGATTGACCGCGGATTCGGGCTTCGACCTCCGCGCAGACGCCGTCGTCGGACGGCTGTCCATCGCCCAGCAGCAGCAGGTGGAGATCCTGCGCGCGCTCGCGCGCGATGCCGACCTCATCGTCCTCGACGAGCCGACGGCGAGTCTCTCGGCGGCGGAGACCGAACGGCCCTCCACGACATCGTCCGCGGACTCAGGTCACGGGGCCACACGGTCATCCTCGTCTCGCACTTCCTTGGCGAGGTCCTCGACCTGTCGGACACTGTCACGGTGCTCCGCGACGGCCGTGTCGTCCGGACGGGTCCGACTACCGACGAGACCGAGGCGAGTCTCGTCCTCGGGATGCTGGGCCGTCCCGTCAGTCGGACCTATCCGGACAAGAGACCGCCCTCGCCGGACGCGCCAGTCACGCTCTCGATCGACGGGCTCTCTGCGCCGGGCGTCATCGACGTCTCGCTGACCGTGCGCGCCGGCGAGATCGTCGGCCTCGCGGGACTCGTCGGCGCCGGCCGGTCCGAGCTCGCCCGCGCGATCTACGGCGCCAACCCCACCTCGGCCGGGGTCGTCCGCGTCCGCGATGCGGCCCTCGCCGGAGCGCCTGGCGCGTCGATCCGGGCCGGACTCGCGATGATCCCGGAATCGCGCAAGGACGACGGCCTCGTCCTGCGCCGGCCGATCCGCGAGAACGTCAGCCTGACCAGCCTCGCGCGCCTGCAGCGCTTCGGGTTCGTGCGACGGGGCGCCGAGCGGACGCAGGTGCGCGACGCCCTCGAACGCGTCACCGGGACGGCCCTTCTCGACGCGCCGGCCGGGTCACTGTCCGGCGGGAAATCAGCAGAAGCTCCTCTTCGCGCGCGCCCTGCTCATCGCGCCGGGTGTGCTGATCGCCGACGAACCCACGCGGGGCATCGATGTCGGGGCGAAGCGGGACATCTATGAGGTCCTTGTCGGGCTCGCCGCTGGCGGGATGGCAGTGATCCTCATCTCCAACGAGGTCGAGGAGATCCTCGGCCTGGCACACCGGGTGCTCGTGATGCGCTCGGGCCGGCTCGTCGCCGAGCTGGCAGGTCCGGACATGACGGAGGAGGCCATCGTGGGCGCAGCGTTCGGCGCGACCGGCACGACAGCGGCATGAGCGCGAACGCGCTCGAGACGGAGCAGCCACCGGCGCCCCTGTCCCAGCGCCTGGGTCGTCTCGTCGGCAGGGCCGGGATCCTCATCCCTTTCCTGATCGCCTTCGTGGTGCTGACGGTGATCAGCCCGCCGTTCCTGCGGTCCGGCAACCTGACCAACATCCTCGACCAGCAGGCCGGGATCATCATCGTGGCCTGCGCCGGGACGTTCGTCCTCATCGCCGGCGGGATCGACCTCTCGATCGGGGCGATCTACGGGCTGGCGGGCGCCGTGGCATTGACGACGGCGTCGTCGGTGTCGCCGGCGGCGGGCGTGCTCGCCGGCCTCGCGGTCGGCCTGGCCGTCGGCATCGTGAACGGCGTCATCGTCACGTTCTTCCGCATCAACCCGCTCATCGGGACGCTGGCGATGACCTTCGTCGTCAGCGGGATCGCGGCCATCGTGACCAAGGGCAACCTCGTCGTGGCCCTGAACCACCTGGACTTCCAGGCTTTCGCGGCCACGAAGATCATCGGGATCTCGAGCGCCGCCTGGATGATGATCGCCATCGCGATCCTCGCGATGATCCTGCTCAGCCGAACCACCTTCGGGCGCTACGTCTATGCGACCGGCGGGAACACGCAGGCGGCGCGGCTGGGCGGCGTCCGGGTGAATGCGGTCCGGGTCGCGACGTTCGCGCTGAGCGGGACCGCCGCGGCGCTGGCCGGGACCCTCGACGCGTCCCGGGTCCTGAGCGCCCAGGCCAGCAGCGGGCAGTTCCTGACCTTCACGGTGCTGACCGGGATCATCGTCGGCGGGACGAGCATCCTCGGCGGCGAGGGGACCATCGGGCGGACCGTCCTCGGCTGCCTGTTCGTGGCCCTGATCGCGAACGGATTCAACCTGCTCGGCCTCGATCCGTTCTACCAGCAGGTCACGCTGGGTGTCATCCTCCTGCTGGCCGTCGGTGTCGACGCCTGGTCGCGCCGGTTCGAGTCCTGACCGGTCGATCCGGAACCCCATCTAGCGAGTATCCAGATGCACTACGTCGGAAAGATCGACTGGTCCTTCGCGGACACGCCGGCCCCGCCCTCTGACACGGCGTCCGGCCTGAGCCGGACGCGGATCGTCGGGCCGGACCAGGGGGCGGTCCACACCGACCTGTACGTCGGAGCGCTCCAGCCGGGCGGCTGGCTCGCCCCGCATGTGCACTCGTTCGAGGAGGCCCTCTACATCCTGGCGGGTGAGCTGCTCGTCCGGGTCGACGGCCGGGTCCACCGCCTGGTGCAAGGCGACTACGTCCTCTTCCAGATCGGGATGCGCCATGGCCTGGGCAACGCCGGGGCCGTCCAGGCGCGCTGGCTGTCGCTCAACAGTCCGCAGAAGCGCGACCCGGACTCGGCCTGGCCGCGACACGTTCTACGAGCCGGCCCAGGATCTCGCCGCCATGGACGCGGAGGCCAGCAGGCCGCCATTCGGCGACCCGACCCTGCGGTTCGTCGGGCACTACGACGGCACGCCGCCGCAGCTCGACGCCCTGCGGGTCGCCGACGACCCGCGCCGGCGGGCGCCCGTCGGCATGGACATCGCCCTGCTCGTCTACAGCGGGATCTCGGTGAAGATGATGGTCGATCGCACGTTCGGCGCCGACATGGTGACGATGTTCACCGTGGACTACGAGATCGGCGGCGCGGCCCAGGCCCACGACCACCCGTTCGAGGAGGCATACGTCTTCCTCGCCGGCGAGGTCGAGTGCGAGCTCGACGGCGAGCACTACACCCTGCACCCGGGCGACATCGTCTTCTCGGGTGTCGGATCGGTGCACGGGTTCTGGAACGAGGGCACCGAGCGCGTCCGCTGGATCGAGACCCAGGCGCCCCAGCCGCCCGTCCGCCACGCGTATCGCTGGGCCCCGAGCTGGGAGCGATACCGCCAACGCGCACAGGATCGGAGGGAACCCAATGGCTGACGCAGCCTCGGTCGTCGTCGTCGGCGGCACTCGGGCGATCGGGCAGGAGATCGCCCGCCACTACGCCGGTCTCGGCGCGTCGGTCGTGCTGACCGGCCAGGACCCGGCGAACGTCGCGGCCGCGGTCGCGAACGTCGCGGGCACGACCGCCGGCGCGACCTTCGATCTCTCCGAGCCCACGTCCATCGCCGCCGCGCTCGCCGTCGGTCGGGCCCGTCCGCCGGCTGGTGCTCGCGGCGATCGACCGGGACCAGAACACCGTCGCCGACTACGACATCGTCCGGGCCATCCGGCTGGTGACCCTCAAGCTGGTCGGCTATACGGAGGTCGTCCACACCCTCCGATCGCGCCTGACCGACGACGCGTCGATCGTGCTGTTCGGCGGCATGGCGAAGGAGCGGCCGTACCCGGGCTCGACGACGGTCACCACCGTGAACGGCGGCGTCGTCGGGTTGACGCGCACGCTCGTCGAGGAACTCAAGCCGCTGCGGGTCAACTCGATCCACCCGGGCGTGGTCGGGAACAGCCCGTACTGGGCCGAGAAGTCGGCCGCGGTCGCGAAGTACACGAGCGAGACCCCGATCGGGCGCCTCGCGACGATGGCCGAGATCGTCGATGCGACCGTCTTCCTGCTCGAGAACAGCGCCGTGAACGGCGTCGATCTTATCGTGGACGGGGGCTGGCACTGTCGATGAGCCAGTCCCAGCGCCACGGTCCTCGACGCGACCATAATCAGGCCGGTTCGGAACCCGACCGATGGTGACGTCGGGCGAGACTCGACGATCGAAGGAGCGCGTGGGCACGCCCCAACGCAACGGCCGACCCGACTACCCGGAGATGGGCGAGCGCCTGCGCGAGGCGCGTCGGGGCCGGAACCTGAGCCTGCGCGTCCTCGCCGACCGGCTCGGAGTCTCGCCGAGCCTGATCTCCCAGATCGAGACCGGGCGGGCCAACCCGTCGGTCAGCACGCTCTACGCGATCGCGGCCGAGCTGGACGTCTCGCTCGACGAGCTTCTTTTCAACGACCGGCGGCCGCCCGAACCGGCCTCCGCCGCCCCCGCCCAGGCGGATGCGATACCTGCGGCGAGCGGCACGATGGCCGCGGCCCCGCCCGTCCAGCGCGCCGCCAGCCGGCATCGGATCCGACTCGCGTCGGGCGTCCTGTGGGAGCGCCTGACCACGCTGTCCGAACCCGGCGTCGAATTCCTCCATGTGACCTACGAGGTCGGAGGTGCCTCGAGCCCGCCCGACGCGTTCCAGCGGCACCCCGGCCACGAGTGGGGCTACGTCCTGAGTGGTCGCCTCCAGGTCCGGATCGGCTTCGAGGAGTACATCCTCGAGCCGGGCGACGCGATCTCGATCAACTCGTCGATCCCGCACCGGCTCGCGACGATCGGCGACGAGCCGGTCGAGGCCATCTGGTTCGTGCTCGGCCGAGCTCAGTTCGACGCCCAGACGCTGATCGACGAGCACCGGCCGGGCCCAGCCTGATCCGTACCCGGATCGCGATCGCTGCACCGGGCAATTCACGGTCGAGAGCCCGGCCGAAGCCGGGCTCTCGTGGCCTGGACCTGGAGTCTCAGCGCACCGCGAGTCCGACGCCGGGGCCCGGGAGGCCGGTGACGCCGGCCAGAGCCGTGAGGCTCCCATCCCGGCCGATGCGATAGGCGCCGAGCGAATCGCTGCCGCCGTTCAGGACGTACAGGAACCTGCCGCTCGCGCTCGTGGCGAGGTCCGCGGGTGAGGTGCCCGGGCCGGTGACGCCCGTCACACCGTCCGCGTCGAGGAGCTTAAGGCTGCCGTCCCTGCGGATGGCGAAGCCCGTGATCGTCCCGCTGCCGGTGTTGGCGACATAGGCGTAGCGGCCGTTCGGTGCGGTCGCGACCCAGCAAGCGGCCCCCTGATCCGTAGCGATCGGGCCGTCAACGAGGCGCACGTTGCCGTGTCGCGAGACACGATACGAAGACACCGTGCTCGCGCCGGCGGCTCCGCCGGACGCCTCGGAGACGATCGCTCGACCCTTGGGATCGAAGGCGAAGCCGAACGGCGTCGTCCCGGCCGAAGGCAGGATGGACGGCCCGCTCGCCCGGCCGTCGTCGCCGACCCGATAGCCCAGCAACCGGTTGGTGGCCTTCTCGGTCACCAGGAGAGCGTCGCCGCGCGGGGTGAACGCGATCTCGGCCGGCCCGGAACCACTGCCGCTCAACGGGCGCGCGGATCCAGCGATGGCGTGCAGGTCGCCGTGCCGGTCGATCCTGAAGGCCGCGATGTTGCCGTCACCGCCGTCGTTGACGACGTAGACCAGTCTGCCGTGGATCGTGACGCTGATCGGGTGATCGCCACCGGACCCGATGCGATCGGCCCATCGCAGGGAGCCGTCCTGTCGGACGCGGAACGAGGTGATCTCGTCACTGCCGGCATCGACCGTGATGAGCAGACGGCCGCCCGCACTCAGGACGATCGCGCCCTGCGAACCAAGGCCGCCGCCACCGCCCAGTCCACCGGTCGGGTACGTCCCGAGCGGCGAGAGGGAGCCGTCGGCGCCACGCGTGTACGCGATGACGGAGTTCCCGGTCGAGAGGTTGGAAAGGGTGTAGACATTGCCGGCGTGGCGGTGGTTCGTCCCGGCCGAGACCGACCCGGTCGCGCTGATCGCCAGGAGCACACTTGCGCCGAGCGTGAAGAGTACCGATCGTCGTCGCATGGACGGATCCTCCGAGAGGCCGGGAACGCCCCGGCGCCACAGTCAGGCTCGCCGTCGAAGGTGTCGGCGCGATGTCGAGCGCATGACCGTCACGTGACGATCTCGTGACCGAGCGCTCCCGCAGGGGGACCTGCCGGGCCGCGCCGTCCGAACCGAAGGGCCGGCCGCAGCCGACGCCGTCATTCGCTCGACACGATCCGCCGGGCGCGCGGGACGACCTCGGGGATCCGGTCCAGCAGACCCCACATGGTCGCCAGGAACGGTGACGCCGGCCGTGGCCCCAGACGCTCGACCGCCACGATCCGCCGCCGGATGACCTCGGCTCCCACGAGCTGGATCTCGCGCAGGGACCCGCTGCCGATGGCGTCGGCGACGGCCGTTCCGGGGAGCAGCGCGACCCCGAGACCGCGCTCCACCATCCGCTTCGCCGCCTCGATGTTGTCCACCTCGGTGACGCCGCGCGGGACGACGCCCGCCCGGCGGAAGAGCGCGTTCGTCACGTCGAAATAGCTCGAGGTCCGGTCGAACAGGATCAGCTGCGAGTGGGCGATCTCGGCCACGTCGACCCGCCCCGCCCGGGTGAACGGGTGATCCGGCGGGACGACGAGGACGAGCTCGTCCTCATACAGGGGGCGGCTCCGCACCCGGGCGTCGCGCAGCTGCCGGACGATCCCGAGGTCGACCTCGCCGCGGATGACAAGGTCGACGATCTCCTCCGAGTGGCCCGTCCGGACGAGAAGACGGACCCCCGGGTGCTGCGCGGTGAACCGGACGAGGAGATCGGGGAGGACATAGGCGCTGACCGCCGGCGCGACCGCGATCGCGAGCTCGCCGACGACGCCGTGGGCGAGCTCCCCGACCAGCGCGACGCCGCTGCGGACGGACTCGATGGCGCGGCTCGCGTGCGGCAGGAAGGCATGTCCCGCGGGTGTCAGCTCCATCCCGGAGTGCGTTCGGCGGAACAGCGACGTCCCGAGCTCCTCCTCGAGCGCATGCAGGCGCGCCGACAGCGCCGGCTGGCTGATGGAGAGCGCGTTCGCCGCCCGCCGCATGTTGCGATGGTGGGCGATCTCGGCGAACCCTTCGATCTGGGACAGGAGCATCGCGTTGCCTCGCGGTCAGTGATAGACGAAACCTATCACAACGGGCAAAACATTCGATTGGACCGATCGGCTCGGCTGAGTTAGCGTCACGCCACGCATTCGCAGCCTGGGAGTCGCCTGATGGATACCTATCAGCAGAAACCCGCCACCCGACCGGCGGATCCGCTTGCCGCGCTCGATCGACGGAACCTGTGGGTCGTCGGGCTCGGCGTCGACGAGGATGGCTCGATCGTCGGGCCCGGCCAGCGTCGATACAGCTTCTGGGCCGACTGCGAGTGCCCGGACGACTGCCTCCGCGACCACGAGACCGACTAGATGACCTCGACACTCGAACGCCCCGCGGTCCGGGAGCGGGCCGACGGGGTCGCGACCCCGCTCCTGCCCGACGGCTTCACCGTGCCGGCATCACGGTGGACCCATCCGTCGACCCGGATGCGGTCCCTGCTCGAGACCGAGCCGTATCTGTTCGGGCCGGGGGTGTATGACCCGTTCGGCGCCCAGCTCGTCATGCACTACGGCTTCAAGGCCGTCTACTTCAGCGGCTACTCGTTCGCGATCGGCCATCTCGGGACGACCGACATGGACCTGTACTCGGGCCCGGAGATCGCCGATGGCGCACGCCGGACCGTGGCCGCGCTACGCAAGTACCAGCTGACCGCGGCGGTCGGCGATCCGGAGAAGGGCGTCCCGCCCCGCCATCTCGACATCCCGCCGGTCGTCGTGGACATGGATGCCGGCTACGGCAACATCTTCAACGTCCAGCGGACCACCGAGCTGTACGTCACGGCCGGCGTGGCGGGAGCGCACCTGGAGGACCAGGTCCTGCCGAAGCGCTGCGGCCACATCGGCGGCAAGGCGCTGGTGTCCGCGGCCGAGATGACCGGCAAGCTGCGGATGATGCGCGCCGTGGCGGACGACCTGGGCAACCCCGACTTCGTCGTGATCGCCCGGACCGACGGGCTGTCCGCGGTCGATGCGCCGCAGCCTGAGCGCGGGCTGGCCCTCGCGATCGACCGCGGGCTGCGCTACCTCGACACCGGAATCCCCGACCTGCTGTGGTGCGAGTTCCCGACGGCCGACCGCGAGCCCGTCGAGACGTTCACCACCGAGATCCGGAAGCGCTTTCCCGACGCGCGGTTCGCCTTCAACTACTCGAGCTCGTTCAAGTGGTTCAACGACCCCGATCCCCTGACCTTCGCCCAACTCGGGGGCCTCGGCGTTCGATTCATCTTCATCACCCTTGGCGCGCAGCACGCAAACGGGCTCGCCCTGTCGAACCTGCTGTCGGCCCTGGCCGAGGGTCAGGAGCAGGGGTACATCGACCTGCAGCGGCGGGAATGGGATCCCGCGCACGACATCCCCACGCGGTCGCATCACCAGTTCTCGGGCGTGCCGTATCACCACCTGGTCGGCACCGCGTATGACGCTGCTCGCCTGGGCGCGGAGTTCGCGGAGGCCCTGCCCGCCGACAAGGTGGTCTGAGCGCCGGTCCCGTTCCCGGGGATCAGGCCTGGCGAAGGGTCCGCGCGACGCGCGCGGCCGCCGCCACGACGCGCTCGGCCACCGCGATGTCCGCCCCGGCCGCGGGGAACCGGTACGACGGGCCGTGGAGGTGGACCGCGGCGACGACCTCGCCCGAGGCATCGGCGATCGGCGCCGCCACGGAGTTGATCCCTTCGTCGAACTCCTCGCGGACCCATGCGTACCCGTCATGGCGGATGACCGGGAGCCGCTCACGGAGTCGCGCCGGCTCGACGAGCGTGTGCGGGGTGAAGCGTTCGAGCGGCCGCGCGAGGTAGCGCTCGATGGCGGCCGGCGCGCGGAACGCGAGGAGCACCTGGCCCGATGAGACCGCGTGGAGCGGGACGCGGGTGCCGGTCCAGTCGCGGACGGAGACCGGGTTCGGCGTGTCGACCTGGTCCACGTAGTGGGCGAGGTCGCCGTCGGGCACCGCGAGCCCGGCCGCCTCACCGGCCGCTCCGGCCAGTTCGGCCAGTGCCGGATGGGCGATGGCCGCAAGGGATCGGACGGGCGTGAGCCCGGCGGCGAGCGTCGCCAGGCGCGGCCCGAGCCGGTAGACGGTGCCACCGGGGACCTGCTCGACGGCACCCTCGCGCGCGAGCGTCGCGAGGAGCCTGGCCGCGGTCGACTTCGGAAGCCCGGCCCGGTCGGCCACCTCGGTCACGCCGAGCGGGCCGGCAGCCAGCGCGCCGAGCACGTCGAAGGCCCGCCTGATGGACTGGACGCTGGACATTCGCCTCCTCGGGGAGGTAGATTCGCACGAGTCGGTTCCACTATACGGCACCGTTCCGCATCGTGGAACCCTTGTGGGAGCATCAGACGATGACGCAGGACGAGTACGCGGAGATCGATCTCGCGGCGTTGTCCGACGACGAGCTCGTCGAGCAGATGCACAACGACCTCTACGACGGCATGAAGGACGAGATCGTCGAGGGCACGAACATCCTGCTCGGCCGCGGCTTCTCCGCGACCCGGGTGCTCGACGACGCGCTCGTCGCCGGGATGAAGATCGTCGGCATCGACTTCCGCGACGGCATCCTCTTCGTGCCCGAGGTCCTGCTTGCCGCGAACGCTATGAAGGCCGGCATGGCCATCCTCCGCCCGCTCCTCGCGGAGACCGGCGCAGAGCCCGTCGGCAAGGTCGTCATCGGGACGGTCAAGGGCGACATCCACGACATCGGCAAGAACCTCGTCGGGATGATGCTCGAGGGCGCCGGCTTCGAGGTGGTCGACCTCGGGATCAACACCGACGCGGACAAGTTCCTCGCGGCCCTGGACCTGCACAAGCCGGACATCCTGGGGATGTCGGCCCTGCTGACGACGACGATGCCGTACATGAAGGTCGTCATCCAGACGCTCAAGGATCGCGGGATGCGCGACGACTACATCGTCCTCGTCGGCGGCGCGCCGCTCAACGAGGAGTTCGGCCTCGCGGTCGGCGCCGATGCCTACTGTCGCGACGCCGGCGTGGCCGCGGAGACGGCCCGTCGTCTCATCGACGAACGCCGTGCCCGCGTCGCCTAGGACCACGACGACCGCCGACACGGATGCCCCGCGCGTCCTGATCGTCGGCTGCGGCGCGCTCGCCCGCGAGCTGGTGGACCTGACCCGCGGCCTGCCCAACGTCGACATCACCTGCCTGCCGGCCACGCTCCATAACCGGCCCGGTGGGATCCCCAAGGCCGTGCGCGACCGGATCCGGCGACGCCGCGCCGGCTACGACCGGGTCTTCGTGGCCTATGCCGATTGCGGCACGGGCGGCATGCTGGACGCGGCCCTGGCCGAGGAGCCCGGCATCGAGCGCCTGCCGGGCGCGCACTGCTACGAGTTCTATGCCGGCCGCCCGGACTTCGCGCGCCTGACCGCGGACGAGCCCGCGACCTTCTTCCTGACCGACTTCCTCGCCCGCAACTTCGACCGGCTCGTCATCGCCGGCCTCGGGCTCGACCGCCACCCGGAGTTGCTCGCCACGTACTTCGGCAACTACGAGCGGCTGGTCTACCTCGCCCAGACCGACGACCCGGCCCTGGTGGCCGCCGCCCGGCGCGGCGCCCGCCGCCTCGGGCTGCGCTTCGAGCTCCGCCGGACCGGCTTCGGCGAGCTCGCGACCTCGATCGCCGCGGCGACCTCGGCCGCCGGCCCGGCCCACGTCGACTCGGTCATCACGGCGGTCCGCTGACGATGGGCGTGATGACCGTGATCTGGTGGCGCGACATCCCTGCCCAGGTCCTCGCGCGCGAGGGGCGCCGCCAGAGCAAGCAGGTCCTCCACCCGCGGTTCCAGGTGGCCATCGACAAGGCCGCCGCCCGCGCGGGCAAGAGCGCCTACAACGACTACATCGAGGAGTGGCGCCGCGAGCAGCACCGCTGCGGCGACGACATCGAGGCCGTCGTGGCGGCCGAGACCGAGCGCCTCGAGGCCGACTACACGAAACACCGGCTCGCCGAGCTGATCCAGTCCGGCGGCGTCGAGGGCGGCCCGGTGCTCGCCCCGGCCCACGAGACGCCGATCCCACGGCGTAGGGACATGGCCGCCGAGGACTCGACGCATGACCGAGACCGTCCTGAGCTCCGCCACCCGCGAGGTCGTGCTCGGCTTCGACCGCCCGTTCGTCATCATCGGCGAGCGCATCAACCCGACCGGGCGCAAGGCCCTGGCCGAGGAGATGAAGGCCGGCGACTTCAGCCGGGTCGAGCGCGACGTGCTCGCGCAGGTGGCCGCGGGCGCCCACATGCTCGACGTCAACGCCGGCATCCCGCTCGCCGACGAGCCGGCGATCCTGGCCCACACGATCCAGCTGGTCCAGTCACTGACCGATCTCCCGCTCTCGATCGATTCCTCGATCGTCGAGGCGCTCGAGGCCGGGCTCGCGGTCTACCAGGGCAAGCCGCTGGTCAACTCGGTCACCGGCGAGGAGGAGCGCCTCGAGCGTGTCCTGCCGCTGATCAAGAAGTACGGCGCCGCGGTCGTGGCGATCAGCAACGACGACACCGGCATCAGCGAGGACCCGGACGTCCGGTTCGCGGTGGCCAAGCGCATCGTCGAGCGGGCGGCCGACCACGGCATCCCGCGCTCCGACATCGTCGTCGACCCGCTTGTCATGCCGATCGGCGCGATGGCGACCGCCGGCCGGCAGGTCTTCGCGCTGGTCGGGTCGGCTGCGCGAGGAGCTCAAGGTCAACTCGACCTGCGGCGCCTCGAACGTCAGCTTCGGCCTGCCCAACCGCGAGGGCATCAACGCGGCGTTCCTGCCGATGGCGATCGCCGCGGGGATGACGTCCGCCATCACCAACCCGATGCAGCCCGACCTCAAGCGGGCGGTCATGGCAGCCGACGTCCTGATGGGCAACGACCCCGACTGCGGCCGCTGGATCCTGGCCCACCGCGAGCCGACGCCCGAGGGCGAGGTCAGCCGACGCCGCGTCAACCGCCGGCTCGTCAGCTCCGCCGGCTGAGGCCCGCGACCATGTCGCCTCCCACCACCGAGACCGCCCGAGCCTGCAGACGCGCTCGTCATCTTCACGCCGTCCGGGCGGCGTGGCCGGTTCGCCGACGGGACGACGGTCCTCGACGCCGCCCGCTCGCTGGGCGTCGACATCGATTCGGTCTGCGGCGGCCGAGGCCTCTGCGGCCGCTGCCAGGTCGTGCCCTCGTTCGGGTCGTTCGCGAAGCACGGCATCACCGCCAGCCCCGACCACCTGTCCGCGCCCGCGGAGCGCGAGGCCGAGTACGACCGCAAGCAGGGGCTCGCCGAGGGTCGTCGCCTGTCCTGTGCCGCGCACCTGCGTGGCGACATGGTCATCGACGTCCCGCCCGACAGCCAGGTCCACCGCCAGGTCGTCCGCAAGAGCCTGCCGGTCCGCGACTTCATCGTCGACCCGGTGGTCCGCCTCCACTATGTCGAGGTCACGCCGCCGGAGCTCGCCTCGCCATCGGGTGACCTGGTCCGGCTCTTCGACGCCCTCGAACGCGAGTGGCAGTTGACGGATCTCACCGCCGACCTCGACGTCATCCGGGCGCTCCAGCCGGCGCTCGAGAAGGGCGGCTACGCCGTCACGGTCGCGGTCCACGACGGGCGCCACGTCACGGCGGTCTGGCCGGGCCTCCACGAGAAGGTGTACGGGGTCGCCATCGACGTCGGCTCGACGACGATCGCCGGCCATCTGGCGGACCTCGGCGACGGTTCGGTGCTGGCGTCGGCGGGCGTCATGAACCCGCAGATCCGGTTCGGCGAGGACCTCATGAGCCGCGTCTCGTACGCGATGATGCACGAGGGTGGGGCGCTGGAGATGACCCGCGCCGTGCGCACGGCCCTGCGGACGCTCGTGCTCGGCCTCGCCACCCAGGCGGGCCTCGAGCCGGTCGACATCCACGAGATCGCGCTGGTCGGCAACCCGATCATGCATCACCTCGTGCTCGGCATCGACCCGATCCCGCTGGGATCCGCGCCGTTCGCGCTGGCCACGGACCGGGCCGTGCGCATCCGCGCGACCGAGCTCGGCCTGTCCGCCCATCCGGGCGCCCGGGTCTACGTCCTGCCGTGCATCGCGGGGCACGTTGGCGCCGACACGGCCGGGGTCATCCTCGCCGAGGCGCCCCACCGGGCGACCGGCGAGGTCCGGCTCATCGTCGATGTCGGCACCAACGCGGAGATCGTGCTCGGCAACGCCGACCGGCTCCTGGCCGCGTCCAGCCCGACCGGCCCCGCGTTCGAGGGCGCCCAGATCAGCGGCGGCCAGCGGGCCGCGCCGGGCGCCATCGAGCGCGTCCGCATCGATCCCGCGACGCTCGAGCCGCGGTTCAAGGTCATCGGCTCGGACCTGTGGTCGGACGAGCCCGGCTTCGCGGCCGCGGCCGACGAGCTTGGCGTCACCGGCATCTGCGGCTCGGGCATCGTCGAGGTGGTCGCTGAGCTGTTCCTCGCCGGCGTCATCAGCGAGGACGGCGTCATCGACGGGGGACTGGCGGCTCGGACGCCGCGCGTCGTCTCGGACGGCCGGACGTTCAGCTACGTCCTGAGCGAGAGCGTCAACGGCGGCCCGCGGATCACCGTGACCCAGAACGACGTCCGGGCGATCCAGCTGGCGAAGGCCGCGCTGTACGCCGGCGTCCGGCTGTTGATGGATCACCTCGGCATCGAGACCGTCGACGAGATCCGGCTCGCTGGGGCGTTCGGGAGCCAGATCGACACGACCCACGCGATGATCCTCGGGCTCATCCCCGACTGCGATCTCGCCCACGTCGCGCCGGCCGGGAATGCCGCCGGGACCGGCGCCTTGATCGCGCTGCTGTCGGGAGCCGCGCGGACTGAGATCGAGGGCGTCGTCCGCGACGTCGAGAAGATCGAGACCGCCGTCGAGCCGCGCTTCCAGGAGCACTTCGTCGAGGCGATGGCGTTCCCCCACAAGACCGCGTCGTATCCGCACCTGTCGGCGGCAGTGACCCTGCCGCCGCGCTCCGAGCGCGGCGACGCGGGCGGGGTCGGGCGAGGTGAGCGGCGGCGCCGACGCGTCGCGACGGTCGGCAGCCGGGCTGGCACGGAGGATCGGTGATGGACGAGAACCCGCGACGCCGGACCGGCGGACGTGCCGCGCGCCAGGCCGCCCGCCTCGCATCCCACGCCGAGCACGTCCCGTTCCTGACCCGCAAGCTCGCGCCATTCGAGGTGCTCGACGAGGAGGGTCTCGCGCTGATCGAGTACAACGCGGACACGATCCTCGAGCAGGTCGGCCTCGAGTTCCGCGGCGACGCGGACGCGCTCCGCCTGTTCCGCGACGCCGGCGCCGACGTCCAGGGCGAACGGGTCCGCTTCCCGCGGGGGATGTGCCGCCAGATCGTGCAGGCGACCGCGCCGCGCCAGTTCACCCAGTACGCGCGCAACCCGGAGCGCAACGTCGAGATCGGCGGGATGCATACGGTCTTCGCGCCCAACTACGGCTCGCCGTTCGTGCGCGACCTGGACCGCGGCCGGCGCTACGGCACGATCGAGGACTTCCGCAACTTGGTGAAGCTGACGTACATGTCGCCGAACCTGCACCACTCGGGCGGCACGGTCTGCGAGCCGGTCGACGTGCCGGTCAACAAGCGCCACCTGGACATGGTCTATGCCCACATGCGCTACAGCGACAAGCCGTTCATGGGCTCGGTGACCGCGCCCGAGCGCGCGCGCGACACCGTCGAGATGGCCCGGATCCTGTTCGGCGCCGACTACCTCGAGGATCACGCGGTCATCCTCTCGCTGATCAACGCCAACTCGCCGCTGGTCTGGGATTCGACGATGCTCGGGGCCGCGCGGGCCTACGCCGAGGCCAACCAGGCGACGCTGATGACGCCGTTCATCCTGGCCGGCGCGATGTCGCCGGTGACGGTCGCCGGGACGGCGACACAGACCCTCGCCGAGGCGCTCGGCGGGATGACGTTCGTGCAGCTGGTCCGGCCCGGCGCGCCGGTCGTGCTGGGCAGCTTCGCCTCGTCGATGTCGATGCAGTCGGGCGCGCCGACGTTCGGCACACCGGAGCCGTCGCTCGTGCTGTACGTGATGGCGGCGCTGGCCCGGCGGCTCGGCGTGCCGTTCCGCTCGGGCGGCAACCTGTGCGCGTCGAAGATCCCCGATGCGCAGGCCGCCTACGAGTCCGCGGCGACCTTCTCGGCCACGATCCTCGGCGGCGTCAACTTCGTGCTCCACGCGGCCGGCTGGCTCGAGGGCGGGCTCGCGGTCGGCTATGAGAAGTTCATCCTCGATGCCGACCAGTGCGGCATGGCGACGGTCTTCGTCAACGGCGTCGACCTCTCCGAGAACGGGCAGGCGCTCGACGCGATCCTGACCAACGAGCCGGGCCAGCACTATCTCGGCACGGCCCACACCCTCGCGAACTTCGAGAACGCCTTCTACCGCTCCGAGGTCGCGGACAACAACAGCTTCGAGCAGTGGCAGGAAGACGGGTCGCTCGACGCGGCGCAGCGCGCGAACGCGATCTGGAAGCGGATGCTCGCCGAGTACGAGGCGCCGCCGATGGACGACGCCACCGACGAGGCCCTGCTCGAGTTCATCGTCAAGCGCAAGGCCTCGATGCCCGATTCCGAGGTCTAGGCATGCTGTTCCGGCGCCACCGCCGGTTGGGGACCGGCGAGCGCCGGGCGCTCGCGCGCGTCCTGGCGGCCCCGACCTTCGAGCTCGTCCCGCTCAAGGACGCGCTTGATCACGTCGACGACCTGCCGGCCGGCGCCACCGTGTCGGTGACGGCCTCGCCGGCCAAGGGCATCGAGGCCACCGTCGCCCTGTGCGAGGCGCTCCAGGCGCGCGGCTTCCGGGCCGTCCCGCACCTGTCGGCCCGGATGGTCCGCGATCGCGCGCACCTGCGTGACCTCGTCGCGTGGCTGGAGGGGGCCGGAGTCGATCGCGCCTTCGTCGTCGGCGGCGACGCCAAGGAGCCGGGCGACTTCCCCGACGGCCTGTCGCTGCTCCGGGAGATGGCCGAGATCGGCCACCCGCTCGCCGAGATCGGCATCCCGTGCTACCCGCAGGGGCACGCGTTCATCGCGGACGCGCCGCTCGCCGAGGCCCTGCGCGACAAGGCCGCCTACGCGAGCTACATGACGACCCAGCTCTGCTTCGATCCCGCGGCCATCGGCTCGTGGCTCGCTGCGCGGCGGGCGGAGGGCCTGAGGCTGCCGGTCCACATCGGGCTGCCCGGCGTCGCGGAGCCGCACAAGCTGCTCGCGATCACCGCGCGGATCGGGGTGGCCGACACGCATCGCTTCCTGACGAAGAACGCGCGGTTCGTCGCGCGCCTGATCCGGTCGGGCGGCTTCTACCAGCCGGACGGCCTGCTGGAGGGCCTCGCCCCGACCATCGCGAACCCGGTGGCCGGCGTGGTGGACATGCACCTGTACACGTTCAACAACGTGGCCGCCACCGAGGCCTGGCGGAGGCGCTTCCTCGAATCGCTGGCGGTCGCCCAGCCCGCCTGACGAGCCCGGCGTTAGTCCCAGTTCTCGCAGGTCCAGCTGCCGACGGCCTTGGCGGTCTTGCCCGTCTTCGGATCTGTCACCGTGACGTCGATCGAGCCGCTGTCGGCGCCGCCATCGACGGTGATGCTGCCGGACCCGGCCGACGTGTCGAAGGACGTCCCGCCGCCGCCTTCGTATAGGAGGACAGTCACCTCTCCCGCCGTATGGAACCCGGTCTGATAGGTGCCGGGCTCGAGCGTGCCCTCGATGGTCGCGTCCAGCATCCAACCCGGTTCGTCGGTCGAGAAGGTGACCTCCCAGCTCTTCGGGTCGCTGATCGCCTTGCCGCAACCGCCCGGCTCGCTGATCTCGCCGGTCGCGGCGCCGCTGATCACGATCGTCGAGCTCGAGCTCGCGTCCGTCGCGTCTGCCGACCCCGAGGCCTCTGATCCTTCGGTCGACGCGGTCCCGCCGCACGCGGTCGCCAGCGAAGCGACCAGGAACAGGCCGAGGGCTCGCCGGCGTGTGTGGCTCGGTGACATCGGTACCTCATGTCAGGGTCGGGCGGCAACGGCACGGCCCGAGCGGAGCGCAACGATACGCGGCGCGGTCGCGGCTGGCGGCCTAGTCGCGACTTGGGGGGTTACACCACGCCTCACCCGTCAGTACCATGACCTCGTTGCGCCCACACACCGGTTCCGTTCCCCAGACGAGTGCGGTCCGGTCATGTTGCTGACAGACCGTGCCGGTCCCGTGTACTCCGAAAGTACTAGACCGCGTCATGGGACTGGGCGCATGCTCGCGACACGCGGGTGCTCACGGCCCGCAAACGGCAAACACCATCGGAGGATCTATCGATGTATCGGGGGCCTCGTCCTCACTCTCGCCTCGGCAGGCTGGCTGCAGTCGGCGGGTCTGTCCTCATCCTGTCGTCGCTCTTTTTGAGCGTCGGCGCCGCGGTCGCGTCGGCCGCTGACAGCGGCGCGAAGGCGCCGACCGACACGGTCGCGCCCAATGGCTGGACCGATCCGACCAACGTCTTCACCAACGATGCCACCGTCGCCACCGCGTCCGGCGACAACGTCGACCAGGGCTACAGGGCCTTCGGCTTCGGCGTCCCGAACGGCTCGATCATCGACGGCATCACCGTCGCGGTCACGGCCCGATCCACGGATCCGGCGGGTTGCCAGATCCAGGTCCGCCTCTCCCGCAACGGCGGCTCCAGCTTCTCGACCCGCCAGACGGCGGAACTGACGGATGCCGACCAAGTGCTCACGCTCGGTGGCGCCACGGACACCTGGGGCAACGTCTGGGATCCCACGCAGCTCACCAACAGCCAGTTCCGCCTCGAGCTGCGCAACAACGACCCGGGTGCCGACTGCGACAATGCGTCGACCACGTCGGTCAGCTTCCTCACCGTCCAGGTCACGTACCGCACCATCAGTGACGGCACGACCAACCCCGCGATCTCTACGGCCCTGTGCAATACGGCTGACTTCAACTTCGTCATCGACATGTCGGGCTCGATCGGCCCACAGGGCAGCGCCCCGTCGAACCTGCCGGCGCTCAAGGCCGGGATCATCGACTTCGTCGACACCTTCCAGGCGGCCGGCGGCGACGGCCGATACAGCGGCACCCGCTTCAATGCCTCGAGCGCGTCGGGCATCACCAGCGGGTACGTGAGCGCGGACACCTTCAAGACCGCGGTCACGGCCCTCAGCGGTCCCTCCGGCCTCACGCCGACGGCCGAGGGCATCACGACCGCCTCGGGCAACAACGCGGGCGGTCGCGCCGGCGTCCAGAACATCATGTTCGTCCTGACCGACGGCTCGCCCAACAAGCCCAACACCCACGCCGATGACCTCGACGTTCCGGAAGTCTGGCTGCAGGGTGCCAATGCCGCGATCGCCGCGGCCAACGGCGTCCGTGGCACCGGCGTCAACAAGTTCCACATCAAGGCCGTCTACCTCAGCGCCCCCGGCGATCCGGGCGACATCAGCCTGCCGTTCTCGGCGGCCGGTGACGAGGCCTGGGCTTCCGCGGTCATGACCGAGATCGGTGGAGGCTCGTTCCTCGACGCCGACTTCGGCTCGTTCGCTGATGTCCTGTTCGACATCCTCAAGTGCCCGGATCCGGTGCCCGCCGACATCGAGATCACCAAGGTCGCGGACGACCCCACGGTCGACGCGGGTGACCCGATCGGCTTCACCATCACCGTCAGCAACGTCGGCGGCGTCGAGGCGACGGGCGTGGCCCTGAGCGACGACCTGCCGGCCGGTGGCGACCTCGACTGGTCCATCGCGGACCAGAGCGGGATCTCCGGCTGCACCATCGCGGGCGCGGTCGGCTCGCAGTCCATCGATTGCCCGACGGTCAGCCTGGCCGGCGGCGA
Organism: uncultured Chloroflexia bacterium; assembly: GCA_963767165.1. GTDB lineage: Bacteria > Chloroflexota > Limnocylindria > Limnocylindrales > CSP1-4 > SPCO01. The sequence goes on from CAVYCV010000003.1 coordinate 202,553, forward strand.
CGACTACTCGATCCACATCGTCAGTGCGACGTCCAACGCGTCGGCGGATACCGTGCCGAACACGGCCTCGGTGACGTCGACCAATGCCGGATCGGACGAAGACAACGACACCATCACGATCAACAAGAGCGCGATCAACATCGTCAAGACCGCGGACGCTCCCGAGGTCCAGGCCGGTGACACGATCGGGTTCACTGTCACGGTCACGAACAACGGGGCCGCCACGGCCAACGGTGTCGTGGTCAACGATCCGCTGCCGACAGACGCCGGGCTCGATTGGACACTCGACGACAACGCTGGCGGGCTCTGCTCGCTGGCGGCCGGCACGGTGACCTGCGGTCCCACGACCCTGGCCCCCGGTGCCAGCTTCAGCTTCCATATCTCCAGCCCCACGACCGACGACACGGCCGAGACCAGCCCGGTCCTGAACGTCGCCTCCGTCACGACGACCAACGCGGGGTCCGATGAGGACGACGCCGACGTCATCGTCGAAGGCGGCGAGGTCCAGCCGGCTACCGGCACGCCGCGGCCGACCCTTCCCCCGACCGATGCGAGTGGCCCGACGAGCGGGCCGGGCACGAGCCTCCTGCTCGCGCTCATCGCCCTGGCCGTGCTGACGCTCGGCGTCGGCGTCCTCACCCCGGTCCCGGCGACGATCCGCCGCCGGCGCGACCGCTAACCTCGCACCACTGGCTGGCCGCCTGACCTCCGGGACACCTACCCCCGGACCAGGCGGCCAGCGCCCACTCTCCAATTCCTGGGTCATCCCTGGCTATGTGCCAGGGGTCGACGGCCCATACCCTCCGCCTTCCCCGTGAGGGACGCCGTTTCCCCGAGCGGCGTCCACGGCCGGGGCACTCGATCGGCTCCGATAGAGTGTCCCGGCCTCTTCATGTCCGGGGGCCGGCCGGCGCCGAGCTTGCCCGGCGCATCTCCGCCAAAGAGCATCCCCGTGGAGCCTCAGGCACCCTTCGGCACCGACCTGGCCAGCCATCGCGTCCGTCTCACGCACGAATCCCGCTCTACTCGGCCCAATCGGGCGCTCGGATGCCGCCTAGCGCTCCGAGGGAACGACATCTGGCGAAGTTGCCGGCCCGCGGCGGCCGGTCCAGGTCCGGCCATGGTCAGAAATCCATGGGTGGACTGGTAGGCCACATCGGAACCGTGCCGGCGGCTCTCGACCCGTCATTTGACGGCACGTCATGCATCCCAGCGTGCATAGGCTCTACGGGATCCCGCCAGGTGTCCAGGGTCGATCTGGCCCTAGAGTCCACCGATGGATATCTGGCACGACGACCGCGAACCGGTCGTTGGCCGGCACCTGGCGCCCGCGTTGACGCTCCCAGACGGGCCGCGGTAGACTAATCCCGACGAAATCACTCGGATATCGCGGGCACCCTCGCGACACCCTCGCGCCACACCTGAGGCCACGCACCTGACGCTCCCCACGGCCACGCGGCCCACCTACCACGGCTCCGGCGCCGTCGCCTTCTCGACCAAGGGCGAGTACGGCGTCCGCCTCATGGTGCAGCTCGCGCGTCACGCCGGGACCGGGCCTGCGTCACTCGCCGGCATCGCAGCCGAGGAAGACCTCCCGCGCGCCTACCTGGAACAGCTCGTCGTGAGCCTGCGCGAAGCCGGCCTTGTCGTCTCGACCCGTGGCGCCCACGGCGGCTATGAGCTCGCCCGCCCGCCCGAGACCATCCTGATGAGCGAGGTCCTGCGCGCACTCGAGGGCCCCATCGCCCCGATGTTCTGCGCGACCGACGATCCCGAGCACGCGGTCCTGTGCGATCGCAGCGCCCGGTGCACCGTCAACGTCCTGTGGGTCCGCGTCCGCGACGCCATCACCGGCGCCCTCGAGTCGATGACCCTCGCCGACCTCGTCCCGCCGATCGTCCACACCGACGCCCCCATCCCCGACGCCCCCATCCAGCCCGAAGCCATCCGACAGGGAGCACCCACCCAGCCGTGACTGACCAGCCCGCCACCGACCAGCATCTCGTCATCCGCGACCTCCACGTCGCGCCCGTCGCCGACCCGGAGCACGAGATCCTCCAGGGCATCGACCTGACCGTCGGCAAGGGCGAGGTCCACGCGATCATGGGCCCCAACGGCTCCGGCAAGACCACCCTCGCCTACGCCCTGCTCGGCCACCCGGCCTACGTCGTCAAGGGCGGCGAGGTCGTCTGGAAGGGCCGCGACATCCTGAAGCTCTCGCCGGACAAGCGCGCCCGCCTCGGCCTGTTCCTCGCTTTCCAGTACCCGACCGCGATCCCGGGCCTGAGCGTCGCGTCGTTCATCCGCTCGGCGCTCAACGCCAAGCTCCAGGGCATCGACAAGGACCCCGACGTCGACCCCACGGACCCGATGCGTGGCGGCGTCTCGATGCGCGACTTCCGCAACAAGATGCGCGAGAAGATGACGATGCTCCGGATGGACGACGGCTTCGCGAGCCGCTACGTCAACGACGGGTTCTCGGGCGGCGAGAAGAAGCGCCTCGAGATGCTCCAGATGGCGGTCCTCGAGCCGGAGATGGCGATCCTGGACGAGACCGATTCGGGGCTCGACATCGACGCGCTCCGGATCGTCGCGGAGGGGGTCAACGCGATGCTCAACCCGAACCTCGGCGTGCTGCTCATCACCCACTACCAGCGGCTGCTCAACTACATCACCCCCGACGTCGTCCACGTCCTGGCCCAGGGCCGGATCGTAAAGTCCGGCGGCAAGGACCTGGCGCTGCGCCTCGAGGACGAGGGCTACGGGCCCATCCTGCGCGAGGCCGGCCTCTCGCCCGACCTGCCCGACGAGGCCCTGCTGGTCCCGAAGGGCCCCGACCTTGATCTCGAGCCGGTGGAGGCCGCCCGCTAGCCGGGCCGGATCGCCGATGACGCTGACCACCGATCCGAAGGTCGCCCGGCCGGCGCTCGACGCCGACGCGCTGCGCGCCGACTTCCCGATCCTCCAGCAGGAGATCAACGGCCACCGCCTGGTCTACCTCGACTCCGCGTCGAGCAGCCAGAAGCCGAACGTCGTCATCGACGCGGTCGCCGACTACTACCGCGAGTACAACGCCAACGTCCATCGCGGGATCTACACGATCGGCGAGAAGGCGACGGCCGAATACGAGAAGGCGAGGGTCAGGGTCGCTCGCTTCATCAACGCCCCGGACAGCCACGAGATCGTCTTCACCCGCAACGCGACCGAGGCGATCAACCTCGTCGCGTACTCCTGGGGACGCAAGAACATCGGCCGCGGCGACCAGATCATCCTGACCGAGATGGAGCACCACGCGAACCTCGTTCCGTGGCAGATCCTCGTCCAGGAGCAGGACGGCGACCTCGAGTTCATCCCGATCACCGACGACGGCATCCTCCGCCTCGACGTCTTCGAGGTGCTCCTCCGGCTGAAGCCCAAGCTCGTCGCGTTCACCCATGTCAGCAATACCCTCGGGACCATCAACCCGGTCCGCGAGATGGTCGAGATGGCCCACGCGGCCGGGGCGCTCGTGCTCGTCGATGGCGCCCAGGCCGTCCCGCACGTGCCGGTCGACGTCCAGGCGCTCGGCGCCGACTTCTACGCGTTCTCCGGCCACAAGATGCTCGCCCCCATGGGCTCGGGTGCGCTGTGGGCTCGTCGCGAGCTGCTCGAGGCGATGCCGCCGTTCCTCGCCGGGGGCGAGATGATCCGCGAGGTCCACCTCCGTCGGTCCGAGTTCAACGAGATCCCCTGGAAGTTCGAGGCGGGGACGCCGGCCGTCGGCGACGCGATCGGGCTTGGGGTCGCGGCCGAGTACCTGATGGACCTCGGCATGGACGCCGTCCGCGAGCACGAGAAGCAGCTCCTGACCTACGCGCTCGTGACCCTGCAGCGCGAAGTGCCCGAGATCGCGATCTACGGCCCGATGGATGCCGGGATCCGGGGTGGTGTCATCCCGTTCAACCTGCCGGGCATCCACCCGCACGACGTCGCCCAGGTGCTCGACCGCTTCGGGATCGCGGTCCGGGCCGGCCACCACTGCACGATGCCGCTCCACGAGCGCCTCGACCTCGCGGCCACGGCCCGGGCGAGCTTCAACGTGTATTCGACCCGCGACGACATCGACGCCCTCGCGGCCGGTCTGAAGGAAGTCCAGCGCGTCTTCAACGGCTGACCGTGCCGGCCCGTCCGGTGTCGGGCAGCCACTTGCCTTGACGGCCGCCACCCGGGTATAAGGGCTCATCGCCTGGGGGTGAGGGATGAGCGGACACCGGTGGGTCGCCCGGACGGCGGCCCTGACATCGATCCTGGTCCTGATCGTCGGTGCTTGTGGGGGCGCCACGTCCGCCCCGTCCGCGACAGCCAGCGCGTCCGTCGCGACCGCCCCATCCGCGGCTGCGTCCGATACGACCACGCCCACCACCGGTCCCGGCGGCATCCCGTTGGTCGACTTCGCCGAGACCAGCGACGTGAGCGCCGCCGCCCATCGCGAGCTCGACCTGATCCGCGAGGTCCGTGACGACGCGGGCATGCCGGCGCTGATCGGCGAGTCGGGGCCGGCCGCCTTCGCCACCCTGGACCAGGTCGAGGCAGGCTTCGGCCGGTCCGTGCTCGAAGCCGCCTCCGCGGGCGTCGCAGCCGGCGCGATCTCCCGGCTCGCGTCGACGGATCCGCTCGCCGGCCAGCTGGCGTCGACGGGCGGTGCCCCCTCCGCCCGCGCCGCCGCCGCCCCGGCCGCCATCGACATCAGCCTGTTCGCGGACACCGGGTTCACAGCGAACGCGATCCTCGGCCTGTACACGGGCCTGGTCGAGCGGGCGGCCGAGTCCCAGAGCGGTTCGATCCCGAAGGAGGAGCACTTCGACCAGACCGCCGACGGGCTTCGCCAGCAGGTGGACCTCCAGACCAACATGACGGTCCAGACCGGCGGCGGGCGGGTCAACGCGGACATCACGATGTCGGCCACGGATCGCATCTCCAAGCCGGATGGGACGTTCGTCGCGCTGTACACCAGCACCGCGCACGGCCACTTCGACGTCAATGCGTGTCCGGACCGCAGCGGGATCGGCGCCGGGACCTACACCTTCGAGACGAAGCACGAGCTCAACGACGTCAGCGGGGCCAGCAACAGCCGGTCGGGCGCCGGCCGCTCGGTCGAGGCTCCATTCAGCCTGATCAACGGCGATGACGCCAAGCTCCAGCGCATCGAGGCGAGCCTCGACCTTTCAGCTGATGCGCACGGCCCGGGCACGCCTGGCGGCCCCGGACCCACGGGCGCATTCGACTGGGGCGCGTCCCAGCAGCTCCAGGTGGTCATGCCACGGGGTGGCGGGACGACCACCGGCACCGGGAGCGCTGCCGCCGTCACGGGCTCCGGCGGCGAGCGCGCCGGCGGCGCGCTGTTCCTCTCATCGGCCATGGCCCAACTGTTCCTCACCGAGGTCGGCAAGGAGGCCGAGCGGTTCTGGCGCTCCGGCAAGTGCATCGAGCTCAAGCCCAGTGACGACACGCGCAAGGTCGAGCCGAAGGAGCAGATCGACCTCACGGTCGAGGCCACGCACAAGTTCGACGGGCAGCCGGTCGAGTCGCCGATCGTCGCGACCTTTAGCGGTAAGGAGTCGCTCGCCCCCAAGGACGAGCCGGTCGACGTGCCGGCACATTTCACGTTCATCGCCGGCGAGGAGAAGGACGACAAGGGCACGATCGAGCTCAAGCAGACGTCGAAGCGTGGGATCGGCCTGCGCAAGATCGAGTTCACCGTCGACGTCGCGAAGCTGCAGATCAGGATCGACTCACGCGTGAAGATGTCGGGTGGCGCCACCTCCTACGACGCGACGATCACGCTGCCGTTGACGGATCTCGCGAGCAGCAAGGGCGGCGGGTACGACGCCACCGTCACCGTGTCGTGGACGACGACGATGACACCTGGCGTGCCCGGATGCCAGCCCAAGACCTATGAGGGCAGCTTCGAGTCGAAGGTCAACGTCAGGCTCAACGAGACGGACCCGAACCGCGTCCTGGTCAAGGCGGGCATCACGCCTGGGCCATACACGACCGAGACGATCGTCTGCAAGGGCGTGTCGATCCCCTTCATCGGGTCGACCTTCCTCGGCGGCTGGGCGCTCCTCGGCACGGAGCACGCGGTCCCGATCGACGGCTCGGCGGACGTGAACACGACGCTGCCGGGCGGCCTCGGCACCTCGAAGACGACGATCACCATCAAGCGCAAGCCACCGTCCTGAGCGTCAGCGGCATGGACTCGGCCAAAGCGCTCGCGCTTGTCGTCTGTGTCCTCGTGATCATCGCCGTCGCTAGCGTGATCCTCTACCTCTCGGGCGGCTTCTCGCTCACGAGCATCGAGACGCACTTCTAGCGTCTCCGACCAGCGATCCAACTGAGACGTCGCGCCGATGACCCATCGGTACCGGGGACGGACATGACGACGCGCCGGATGATGCGTGGGTCATGCCCAGCCGACTCCGTGCGCTCTCGACGTCCATGCTCGTAGCACTCCTCGTTGCGAGTTGCTCAACCCTCAACGCGCCGGTTGGCGCTTCGGCCCCGGCTCCATCGAGTCCGGCGCGGGCGTCCAGCCTGCCGACCGCGCTGCCGCCCGAGCTGCCAGTCCCAGTCGCCTCCGATCTCTCTTTCCCGGAACCTCGTCGCCTTCCGATCAATGCGCGCGTGGAGCCCGATGCGTCCACTCCGGAGTCGGTGATCGACGCTTTCCTGGACCTAGTCCACGACCCTGCCCTCCGGTACCGCGTGGAATCGACGGGGCGCTGGACACGAGGCGACGACGAGCTCCTGTTGGCCGGGCGGGTGGATCACGACGGGGCGGATCGATATCTCCGATCGTCATCGTCATCGGGCCCACCGGTCGAGTCCATCGTCCGACGCGGCGACGCCGTCACGCGTCAAGCGGATGGCCCATGGCTGCCAGAACGGGCCGATCTACTCCGCCGACTGAACGACGTGTCGTCGTCGGTGGTCATCGGTGACCTCGGCCCGGAACCCGGTGGCGGATATCGCCTGGCAATCGCAGCCGGTTTCGACTGGATCCCTCGCGCGTTCCTCGATTCCGATGGGAATTCCCAGGACATGACCGAGATCGTCGTCGACGATGACGGACGACCGCTGCACCTGACCTACCACCGATGGTCCATCCCTTCCATCGTTGGCGAGAACGACTTCGTCGAAGGCGTGGTCAACGCGCGATTCAGCCTCATCAACGGCCCGATCTCGATCCCGTCGATCGACGGACCCGCGCCAACCGCGTCGCCCTCCGTCGAAGCGACGGATCCCCTGATTCGGATGACGCTGCCCGGCGTCGCTCTGACCGCCCTGATCCCGGCCGGCGCGACGACCGAGCCGCGCGAGCTCACCTACTACTCACCCGATGGCCGTGCGAGCGGCATCGACCTGACCTACCTCGTCGGCTCGTCGGATGGCCTGCGGTTCGAAGTCGGAGTCGGCGATGTTCCAGAGGACGTCTTCGGGGCCTCCACTTCGAGGGACCGGATCAAGGGCATCCGTCACGCAGTGCCGAGTCGCACACCGAACGGCGACATGATCGGCTATCGATACCTCGACGTCGCGGGCAGACCCGGCCAGGAGGTCGTCGCCACCGGCCAGTACGAGGGCCAGTGGATGGGCCTCTTTCGGATTCGCACGGTGCTCATTGATCGCCGACTCGTCGTCCTCGTGGTCAGCGGATCGACCGACCGCGTCGGATCGGCGGACGCCGACCGCTTTCTCCGATCACTGACAGCCCTGTGAGCCCCTTCGGCCGCGGACGCGGCGCCGCGCATGCGGGATGTTGGCCCTCAGCCAACGATTCGGTCGCGAAGTCCTCACCGACGGGCCTCACGGCGCCAGATGGTGGCTCCGCGCCAGCAGTTGGCGCGTTTGCGCACGCGGCGCCGCGCCAGCCGCACGATTCGTTGGCGGTCAGCCACCAGGATCGCATGACCCAAGCGACGGAGACGTGATCCCGGTAGTAGGTCAATCTGGGGACCAGACTCGCAGGCTCTCGCGGAGCTGGGATCATGAACCGCGAACTGATGTACGTCGTCCTTGACGTGCTTGCGGTCGGCGGAACGATCGCGTTGGTCGTGGGTGTGATCGCTTGGATCACCCGTCGATGGCGACGTCGGCCCAGCGATCCAACCTGATGCACCCGTAATCCCGACCCCAGTGGTCGGGATTGGACATTCGCGCTAGTATTCGAGGTCGAATGGACGACCTCTACCGCGACTACATCCTCGAGCACTACCGGCGGCCCCACAACTTCGGGGTCATCGAGGACGCCGACGCGTCCTACGAGGGTGCGAACCCGCTGTGCGGCGACCGCATCACGCTGATGCTCGGCGTCAAGGACGGCGTCGTCGACCGGGTGGGATTCACCGGTCGCGGCTGCGCGATCAGCCAGGCGAGTGCCTCTCTGCTGACCGACGAGATCAAGGGCAAGCCGCTCGCCGACGTCGCGGGTTTCGGGGCCGACGACCTTTTGGACCTGCTCGGCATCGAGATCAGCCCGGCCCGCCTCAAGTGCGCGATGCTCAGCCACGAGAGCCTCCAGCACGTCCTCACGGACCTCGGCGCGGCCACGACCGCAGGCGCGTCCGCGGAGGCCGGGGCATGACCCGGATCGAGCGCCGCTGCAGGTGTCGTCAGCCGGCCTGAGCGCCGGCCCAACGACCACTGGTCCACGCCGCTCGCGGAACGATCGTGAGCGGCCCGGGACCTCCCCACCGCCCTGGCGCCGACGGCGCCAGCCCGTCGACCATCGGAGTCCAACGAAGCCCAATGCCGAAGTCCTATGCGGACCTCCTTCGCGAGGCCCGCACGCAGATCAGGGAAGTCACGCCGCAGGAGGTCGATGCCCTCGCCCCGGGCGCGGCCAAGGTCATCGACGTCCGCGAGGCGTCCGAGTGGGACCAGGGCCACCTGCCCGGCGCCACCCACATCTCGAAGAGCTACATCGAACAGCAGATCGAGGCGGCCGCCCCCGACCGCGACGCGCCGGTGATCCTGTACTGCGCCGGTGGCGTCCGCTCCCTGTTCGCCGCCCAGACGCTGGCCGACATGGGCTACACCGACGTCGCCTCGATGTCGGGCGGGTTCCAGGCGTGGAAGGGCGCGGGCCTCGAGTTCGAGACGCCGGTCGTCCTCTCCGCCGAGCAGAAGGACCGCTACAGCCGCCACCTGCTGATCCCGGAGGTCGGCTCGGCCGGCCAGGCGCGGCTGCTCGGCTCGAAGGCATTGCTTATCGGCGCCGGTGGCCTCGGCTCGCCGGCGGCGCTGTACCTCGCGGCGGCGGGGGTCGGCACGATCGGCATCGTCGACTTCGATGTCGTCGACGTCAGCAACCTCCAGCGCCAGATCATCCACACGACCGACCGGGTGGGGGAGCGCAAGGTCGAATTCGGCGAAGCGCTCGATCAACGCCCTGAACCCCGGGATCAAGGTCGTCACCCACGAGGAGATGCTCGTCGCGGCGAACGTCGAGCGGATCATCGCCGGCTACGACGTCATCCTCGATGGCACGGACACGTTCGAGACGCGCTACCTGCTCAATGACGCGGCGGTGGTCGCCGGCATCCCGGTCATCCACGCCTCGGTCTTCCGGTTCGAAGGACAGCTCACCACGTTCGTCCCGTACGAGGGGCCGTGCTATCGCTGCCTGTACCCGACGCCACCCCCGCCCGAGCTCGCCCCCGGCTGCTCGGTCGCCGGCGTGCTTGGCGTCGTGCCCGGCATCCTTGGCCTGCTCCAGGCCAACGAGGCGCTCAAGGTCCTTCTCGGGATCGGCAACACCCTCGCCGGACGCCTGCTGCTGTTCGATGCCCTCGAGACCGAGTTCACCGAGCTCAAGCTCCGCCGCGACCCCGAGTGCCCCGTGTGCTCGGACAAGGCCGTCGCGGCGCGCAAGGCCGGCCACCCGCTCACCGTGGACAGCGTCGGCAACGACGTGCCGTTCGTGATGACGACGACCGGTCTGGCCGGCACGGTCTCGCCCGACGCGCGCGCATGAGCACGGTCTACATCCCGTCCGTCCTGCGGGCCAACGTGGGCGGCGCCAAGTCCCTCGACCTACCGGGTGACTCGATCCGGGCCGTGGTCGAGGCGCTCGTCGAGCGCCATCCGTCGCTCGGCTCGCAGCTGCTGACCGAGGGCGGCGAGCTCAACCGGTTCGTCAACGTCTACGTCAACGGCCAGGACGTCCGCTACCTGGCCGGACTCGAGACGCCGGTCGCCCCCGCCGACGAGGTCCGGCTCCTGCCCGCGATGGCCGGCGGCTGACCGATGGCCGCGCCCTGGCCGCTCCGGGCGCCCGAGATCGGAGCCCGAGCGCGAACCGGAGTCCGAGTCCGAGCACGCGCACGCCCACGCGCACGACGCGCTCGCGCCGCACGGTGGGCGGTACGCAGACATCCTCGACGCGATCGGCCACACGCCGCTCGTCGAGATCCCGCGGATGAGCCCGAACCCGAACGTCCGCATCCTGGCGAAGCTGGAGATGCTGAACCCGACCGGGTCGGTCAAGGACCGGGTCGCGAAGTACCTGATCGAGGATCTCGAGGATCGCGGCCTGCTCCACCCCGACTCGATCATCCTCGAGCCGACATCGGGCAACACCGGCATCGCGCTCGCGATGATCGGCCGGCGCAAGGGCTTATCGCGTCGCGCTCGTGATGCCCGACAACGTCACCAACGAGCGACGCCAGATGGCGGCGCTGTTCGGCGCCGAGGTCATCGATTCACCCGGGGCGCTGGGGTCGAACGGGGCGATCGCGCTGGCCAAGCACCTGGTCTCGAAGGACGAGCGGTTCGTGATGCCGTACCAGTACGGCAACCCGGCCAACCCGCTGGCCCACTACGAGACCACCGGCCCCGAGATCCTCGCCGACTGTCCCGAGATCGACGTCTTCGTCGCCGGGCTCGGCACGTCGGGCACGCTCATGGGCGTCTCGAGGTACCTGCACGAGCACAAGCCGGGCGTCCGGATCGTGGCCGCCGAGCCGCTCCCCGGCGAGCTGGTCCAGGGCCTGCGCTCGCTCGAGGAGGGGTTCATCCCCGAGATCCTCGACCCGTCGCTGATCGACGCGAAGTACCTCGTCTCCAACCGCGACGCGATCGCCGCGTTGCGCGACCTCGTGTTCAAGGAGGGGATCTTCGCGGGGCCGTCGTGCGGGGCGGTCCTCGTGGCCGCGGCCCGCGTCGCCCAGGAGATGACCGCGGGCACGATCGTCGCGCTCCTGCCCGACGGCGGCTGGAAGTACCTCTCGGCCGGGCACGTTCTCGGCCGACCTCGACGACATGGAGGAGGCGCTCGAGGGCGGCGTCAACTGGTGGTGAGCGAGGCCCACCCGGGCCCCGTCTCGGCCGCGCTGCCCGGCGCCATCCGCGACGCGATCGTCGCGCATGCCCGCGCCGAGTACCCCAACGAAGCGGCTGGCCTGGTCATCGGGGACGGCTATGCGGCCGCCGGCGGCCGGGCGCTGCGGTTCGAGGCGACGCGCAACAAGGCCGCCTCGCCCCTGCGCTACGAGATCGACCCCGACGACCTGTATCGACTGACGATCGCGACCGACGACGCCGACGAGGTGTTCTGGGCGATCGTCCATTCGCACACCCACACGCCGGCCGTGCCCTCGCCGACGGACGTCGGGCTCGCGTTCTACCCGGACGCGCTGTACGTGCTGGTCTCGCTCAGCGACGACGAGGCGGCCCCGGACACGGACGCGCCGAGCGTGCGAGCGTGGCGGATCGTCGACGGTGTGGTCTTCGAGGTGCCGCTGACCTGATTCGGCAGGTCAGCCGTCAGTTGCAGACGAGTCCGTTCTTCGGCACGGTCAACTCGAGCAGGTAGCTGTCGAGCGCCTTCTTGACGCAGCTGTTGACGAGGAAGGACGTGTGGCCCTCGCCCTTGCGGGTCACGAGGACCGCCGACTCGAGCTGCTTGGCGAGGGACTTCGACCACGCGTAGGGGGTCGCCGTGTCACCGGTGGATCCAACCACCACGATCGGCGGCGCGCCGACACCCGAGGCCGGCGCCGGGGTGCGCTGGGACGGCACCGACCAGAACGCACACGGCAGGTCGTTGAACGCCACGGCCCGGAACCGCGGGGCGACCTTTCGAAGTGTCGCGGCCAGCTTGGTATAGGTGGCGATGTCCGTCGAGACGGGGAAGTCCAGGCACGTGTTGGAGTAGTAGGCGTCGCTCATGTTCGAGTACGTGCCGTTCGCCTTGCGCCCGCGGAACGGGTCGGCCAGCAGGATCAGGAGCGACCCGTCACCGCGCTTGGCGAGCGCCAGACCCGCCTCCAGTGCGGGCCAGGATGCCTTGCTGTACATCGAGCCCAGGACCGCCGCGAAAGCCAGCCCCGGGCCGACGCGTCGCCGGTCCGCCACACGCGGCGTCGGGAGTGACTTCTTGTCGATCTTGGCCATCAGCGCGTCGAACGCCTTGGCCGAGTGGCCGCCTTCGTGGAAGAGGCAGCTCGTGCGCCGCGAGCACCGGGCGAGGAATCGACCAAGGGCGGCTTCGAAGGCCTTCGCCTGGCCGGTCCTGAGCTGGATCTCCGAGAGGCTGGGGTCGATCGCCCCGTCGAGGACCATAGCCCGGATGTGACCCGGATATCGATCCGCGTACATCGAGCCGATGAGCGTGCCGTACGAGAACCCGAGGTAGGTGATCTTCTCGTCGCCGACCGCCTGGCGGATCTGGTCGAGATCGTCAACGACCGCATCGGTCGAGAGATACGGCAGGATCGTGGCGTTGCGCTTGGCGCACGCGTCTGCGTAGTCCTGGGCCTGCTTGACGAAGCGGTCGAGCTCCGTCTGGTTGTCCGGGGACGGATCGAGCGCGGCCAGGCCGTCGAGATCGTCGATGCACCGGACCGGGCTGCTCGCGTTGACCCCGCGCGGGTCGAAGCCCACGAGATCGAAGCGCTCCCGCAGGGCCTTCGGGAACTGGGGGGCGCCCTTCTGGACGAATTCGATCCCGGAGCCACCCGGCCCACCAGGGTTCACGATGACCGAGCCGATCCGCTTGCTCCGGTCCGTGGCGGGCAGCCGGATGATCTTGACGTCGAGCGTGCCGGCGGCCGGGTCGTGGTAGTCCTTCGGCAGCCGGAGCGTCGCGCACTGGAAATCGGTGGCGCAGTTCGTCCAGTGGGCCGGCGTCGCGGGCGCGAACGTCGCGGCCGTGCCGGGCGACGTCCCGGGGCCGGCCGACGAGCTCGCCGACGCCCCGCTCGGGCCCGGGGCGGCCGAGCCCGACGGCTTGGGGTCGAGGAGTGAACAGCCGGCCACGATCGACGCGATGACCAGCGTGGTCATGAGCGCCGTCAGGCGGCCTGAGCGAGGGCCGTTGCCCCGATGTGTCCCCGACATGGCGACCGGAGGATAGTCCCGATCCCGGCCCGCGACGATGGTTCGGTCGGGTGGTGTCCGGGCCCGATAGTCCGGGTCCCGCGCGTCCACGAGCGTCAGGAAGCGCCGCCACGGAGCGCGGCCAGCAGCGCCTCGGCGTCGGCCGGCACGATCGAGAGGCCCATGGCGGCCGCGATCCGCGCCGCCGGCGGTGGCAGCAGACCGGTGCTCGCGAGCAGGTCGCGATGGTCGGGCGCGAAGATCGTGGCAGGCGGCCCGTCGGCGACGATCTCGCCGAGGCGCATGACGACGACCCGGCTGAAGTTCGTCGCGGCGAACTCCATGTCGTGGGTGATCGCGACCACGGAGCGGCCCGCGTCCCGGTACGCGCGGACCACCGCGCCGACCCGCTCGATGCCGGCGGCGTCCTGGCCGGTCGTCGGCTCGTCGAGAACCAGAACGGCCGGGTCCATCGCGAGCACCCCGGCGAGCGCGACGAGCTTCCGGCGCGAGAGGTCCAGGTCGTAGGGGTTCACCGCCCGGACGTCCGTCAGCCCGACCGCGTCGAGGCTCCGTGCCACGAGGTCGGCGATCTGGTCCGCAGGCCTGCCCAGGTTCTTCGGACCGAACGCCACCTCGCGCTCGACGGAGCGCTCGAAGAGCTGCTCGTCGGGGTTCTGGAAGACGAACCCGACAGTCGCCGCGAGCCGGTCGACGGCGACGTCCTCCGTCGCCGCGCCATCGAGGAGGACCCGCCCGGCATCGGGCCGCAGGAGACCGTTCAGGTGCTTGACCAACGTGGTCTTGCCCGAGCCATTCTGGCCGAGGATGACCACCGCCTCGCCCGGCTCGATCGAGAGCGACACGCCGCGAACCGCTTCGATCCCGTTGGGGTACCGGTGGACCAGGTCCTCGACGTCCACCCGGACGGGCGTCCGCTCGCGCCCCGGGCTCCACGCCGCTGCGGCCTCAGGCCGATGGTCCGGCGTCGCGGCGATCGGTCGTCTCGCCGCCAGTGCCGCCGCGATCGCGGCCTCATCGAACTCGAGGCCGGGCGCCACGCCGGCGACGTTCGCGAGCTGGACCAGCGTCGGTGGCCGCAGGCCGACCTCGCGTCCCGCGGTCGACAGCGCAGCGCCGGGCAGATCGAGCGCCACGGGCCGGCCGTCGTCGAGGACGAGGCAGCGATCGGCCCGCCCCAGGACGGTGGGGGCGTGCTCGGCGCACAGGATCGCGGTCCCGGATCCGGCGAGACCGTCGATGAGATCCGCCACGGATGCCGTCCCGGCGGGGTCCAGCTGGGCGGTCGGTTCGTCGAGGACGAGGATGTCCGTGCCCATCGCGATGATGCTCGCGATGGCGACCCGCTGTTGCTCCCCGCCCGACAGGGAGAACGGGTCGCGCTCGGCGAGCTCGCGAATCTGCAAGCGCTCGAGGACCTTGTCGATCCGGGGGTCCATCTCCCCGCGCGGGACCGCGAGGTTCTCCAGTCCGAACGCGAGTTCCTCGCGCACGGTGAGCTTGGACGAGGAGAGCTGGTTGGCCGGCGTCGCGAACACGATCCCGACCCGGCCGAGCAGCCGGCTCCCGTCCGCCTCCTTGGCGTCCACACCGGCGATCGTCACCGAACCGCTGATGGTCGCGCGCACGACGCGCGGGATGAAGCCCGCGGCGGCGAGCGCCAGCGTCGACTTGCCGGCGCCCGTCCGCCCTGTGACCGCGACACGTTCACCGGCCGAGACGTCGAGGTCGATCCCCCGCAGGCTCGGCTCCCGTCGGCCCGGGTAGCGGATCTCCAGGTCGGCGATCCGAAGCAAGCCCTCCGTCGTCACCGGAGTGGCCACGGTGGTCACCGCCAGATCCCGGTCACGGCGACCGCGACGATGCCGACGCAGGCGAGCACCAGCACGAGCCGGACGACCCGATCGAACGGCGGATCCGGCACCACGCGATACGCCGTCCGTCCGGGCCGGGCCCCGAACCCGCGCGCTTCGAGCGCGAAGGTCCGCTCGCGGACATCGACGAGCGAGCCGAGGATCACCGGACCGATGAGTGGCACGAGCGCCCGCGACCGCTGTGCGAAGGAGCCGCCCAGCGGCAGGCCGCGGGCCTGCTGCGCCTGCAGGATCGAGGCGGCACGCGCCTGCATCCGGGGCACCGTCTGGACAGCCGAGAGGATCACGAACGCGATCCGATGGCCCACCCCTCGGCTCACGAGCGCCTCGAGCAGGTCGTCGGCCAGGGTCGTGAAGAGGAACGTCACGGTCGCGAGGAACGCCACAAGGACTCGCCCGCCGGAGATCAGCCCGAACGTCAGGCCCTCGCGGGTGATCGAGAGCGGGCCGACGGTCAGGAGGCGGTCCGTCGCGCCCGGGAAGAACAGCGCGTTGACCACCACGATCGAGGTGAGCAGGAGCGCCGGGATGCGCATGGCGCGAACGATCGGCCGCAGGAGTCCGGCCGACCACGCGATGACGACCAGGCCGGCCGCCATCACCGGCAGCACGATCGGCGGCAGGAGGAACGCCGCCAGCAGGACGAACGCGACGCCGAGCAGCTTGGTCAGCGGGTGTCGCCGGTGGAGCCAGCTCGAGCCCGCGACGAAATAGCCGGTGGCGGTCGACATCCTCCGTCGGTCAGCCCGCGACGACGATCAATCGGCGACCGTCGCCTCGCCGCGGCTGTACATCGTCCGGACGGTGACCGGGAGGGCCCCGAGGATGATGAACACGACCGTATAGCTGATGGTCTTGTCGAGCGGGTCACTCGTCAGGCCCTGCGCGAACGCGGACTGGAACACGTTGAGCCCGAGGGTCCGGAAGAGTGCCACCAGGGCGTCGGTGCCGCCCCCGGTCACGCCACCGAAGACGCCGGCCGCGATCGGGGCGGAGATGGCGGCCGCCACGATCCCGGTCGTCAGACCACCGACCCAGACCGGGAACAGACGGGCGTTGTCGCCCGACGACGCCCAGCGGTAGATCAGCAGGGCGATGCCGAGGCCGATCAGGATGCCGATGATCAGCCCGAGTGGATCGGCGAGGGCCAGGCTCGTCAGGTTCGGGAAGCCGTCAGGCGAGCCGTCGTCGTTGAGGCCGTCCATCGTCGAGAAGTAGCCGGTCGAGCCGAACAACAACCGGAACAACGCGAACAGCAGGGCGCCCGCCGAGACCGCCGCGGCGACCGTCAGGTATCGGCGCGCCAATTCGGGGCGGTCCTCCAGGCGGTAGATCGTCCGCCGGCTGACCCAGCCCACGATCACGCCGAACGCGACGAGGCCCAGCGAGATGAGGACGAAGCGCATCTGGTTGTCGAGGGCATTGGGGTCATCGAACGCCAGCGAGGGGATCCCGATGGTGGTCTGGACGACGATGAGCCCGACCATCGCGGCCGCGATGCCCGTCGCGATCGCGAGGAACCCGCCAACGCGGGCATCGTCCGGCCGCAGGCGGAAGACGCCCTGCGCGCCCCAGAACCCCGCCATGAGGCCGATCACGGCCGCGACCGGTGCGAAGAACGCCGTGTTCGGTCCAGCGCCGCCCGGGATCGGCAGGATCGACCAGATGAGATTGGACAGCAGGCCGGTCAGCGCTCCGGCCCACGGTCCGGCGAGGACGCCGACGAGGACCGTCCCGATGGAGTCGAGATAGATCGGCAATCGCAGCGCGAAGGTGATCGAACCGACCGCGACGTTGATCGCGATGGCGACGACCATCAGCGTCAGGGTGGCCGTGGAGAGGTCTCGCGAGCGCCGGGCGATGACGGCGAACAGCACCACGCCGATGACGATGGCGAGCAGATAGACGACCTGGACCGGCTGGATGCAGTTCTCGGTCACGCCCTCCGGGCACACCGACAACCAGTCGAAGTTCATCCGATCCTCCTGTCCCACCCACTCCCGCCCAGGCTGGGCGGCCCGCGCGTTTCTAGCGTGCCACGTCCGACCGGTCCGCCGCCAGCCCCCCGATGCGTTCGACGAGCCGGTCGAGGAACTCGGGGATGTCCGCATCGACCGCGACATCGAGGTTCGGGGCGTTGCCGGTCAGTCGCCGGCGGTCCGTGACGGTCATCCCGGCTGTGAGTTCGCCGGTCGTCTCCACGTCGACGAACAGGGCCTCGGTCCCGATCAGCGAGCGGTCGAGGGCTGCGGCGGCCGCCAGCGGATCGTGGATGAACGCCCCGTAGAACCCGTCGTAGTGGGCGTGGAACTCCATGTAGAAGCGGAGAGCGTCGGCGACGTAGCGCACGATCGGGTTGGCCGCCACGGAACGCGTCGCCTGCATCGGATCCTCGCCGTGCGACAGTGCGATCGAGTCATCGGGCGTGCTGCCCGCGCGGCGCGCGAGCCGGACCACGTCGTCGGGGAGCACCCGCGCGCGCTCGGTCACGTCGAGCCCGAGCGCGACCGGGCGCGGGATCGTCGGGTCGGCCGCGGTCGCCGCGCCCCATGCCCGGAACACGATCCGCGCGGCGTCGGGGTCGCAGTGGATGTTCCACTCGGTCGTCGGCGTCGTGTTGCCCGACACGCCATACGCGCCGCCCATCAGCGTGTAGCCCTTCAACAGGCGCGGCAGGTTCGGCTCCTTGTCGAGCGCGAGCGCGAGGTTCGTCAGCGGGCCCAGCGTCACCAGCACGATCTCGCCCGGCCGCTTGCGGACCTCGTCGACGATGACGTCGACGCCATGGCGCTCGCTCAGCGGCCGCGACGGCGGCGGGAGCACGGCATGGCCAAGGCCCTGCGGGCCGTGGGTCTCCGGCGTCGTCTCGAGCTGGCGGACCAGCGGCACCTCCCGGCCGAGCGCGACCTCCACGTCCGTCCGCCCGGCGAGCTCCAGCACGGCTCGGGTGTTGATCGCGACCTGGGCGCCATCGATGTTGCCCGAGACGCAGGTGACCGCGACGAGCTCGGCATCGGGAGAGGCCGCGACGTAGAGCAGAGCGAGGCTGTCGTCGATGCCGGTGTCGACATCGAGGATGAGCGCGGTCCGGTCGGTCATCGCCCGATGCTATCGGGCCGCGTCGCCCGACGTGTCGAGCGGCCGCCGGAGTTCGATCGTCCACGCCTCGCGGGTCCCGGCCGTGGCACGGCCGGCCGAGAGGCCGAGGCGTCGCGCCCAGGTCGAGTGCGTGCCGGCCACCTCGGCTGGTGTCGCGGGTCGGAACGCGGCCAGGGTCAGGCCGTGCCGGGCCCACGCGTCCGCGACGTCCGCGGCCAGCCGGTCGTCGAGCGCGGGCAGGTCGCGGCCGTCGCACGAGGCCGTCGACACGATCGAGCGCACGAGACCGCCTGCGGCGACCAGCGAGGCGATGCCGGCCGCGACACGCTCGTCACGGCCAAGAACGCCCGCGAGCAGCGATCCCCACGGCAATGTGATGGTGAGCTCGTCGGCGAGGCACGCCAGCTCGGGCGGCGGCGCCTCAGCCGCGGCCACCACGAACAGGGCGTTCGGTCGTCCGCCCTTGCGTTCAGGTCTCGCGGCACGACGGGACGACTCGATCATCGAGGCGGCGTTCGCATCGATGCCGAGGGCCAGGGTCCTTGGTTCTGCCGCGGCGCGTGCGAGCACGGCCCGGCCGTCACCGGTCCCCAGGTCGATGGCCACCCGCTCGGCTCGGGCGACCAGGTCGGTGACTTAGCCGACGTCCACGTCCGTGAAACGCCGACCCACCACGAGTCGCATGGCGGCGAGTCTACACTCGGTCTCGTGAAGGCCGTCGAATCGCCACTGCCCGTTGCCGCGACGGCCGCGGGCCCCATCCTGCCGCCCGCGACGATCGGCATCCTCGGTGGCGGCCAGCTCGGGCGGATGCTCGGGCTCGCCGCCCGCACGATGGGCTATCGGATCGCGGTCCTCGATCCGGACCCCGAGTGCCCGGCGGCCGGGATCGCCGACCACGTCGTCCTCGGCGCGTACGTCGACGTCGACGCCGCCCTGCGCCTCGGCGAGGTGAGCGACATCATCACCTATGAGCTCGAGCACGTTGGGGCGGATGTGGTCGAGGCGCTCGCGACGCGCGTGCCGGTGCGGCCGGGGCACGGCCCTCTCCTGGTGACCCAGGACCGCCTCGCCGAGCGCCGGTTCGTCGAGGCGGCGGGCATCGCCGTGGCACCGTGGCGCGAGATCCGGACCGTCGGAGAGCTCCGGGCCGCCGCCCACCCCGACGTCCTCGGCCTGCCGATGCGGCTGAAGGTCGTCACAGGCGGCTACGACGGCCGCGGCCAGGTCCGCATCGCCGAGCCCGCTGACGTCGAGGGCGCCATCGCGTCCCTCGACCGGGAACCCGGGACGCCGCTCCTCGCCGAGCGCGAGCTCGATTTCGACATGGAGCTCTCGGTCACCGTCGCCCGGACCATCGACGGCTCGGTTGCGACCTTCCCGATCGCCCGGAACGTCCACGACGCGGGCATCCTGTTCGAATCGGTGGCGCCGGCGCCGATCGCCGCCGCGATCGCCGAGGACGCGGCGGACATCGGCCGCCGACTGGCCGTGGCCATGGACCTGACCGGCACGCTGACCGTCGAGTTGTTCCTCCTCCGCGACGGCAGTCTCGTCGCCAACGAGCTCGCCCCGCGCGTCCACAACAGCGGCCACTGGACCATCGAGGGCGCGGCCACCTCCCAGTTCGAGCAGCACATCCGCGCGATCTGCGGTCTTGGCCTTGGCGCGACCGATGCCGTCTCGCCGGCCGCCATGGTCAACCTGCTCGGGACCGGCCCAACGCGCGAGGCGCGGCTCCTTGGTGTCGATGCCGCCCTGGCCGACCCGTCCGTCCACGTCCACATGTACGACAAGCGACGCGTCTTCGAACGCCGCAAGATGGGACACCTGACGGCGCTTGGTCCCGACGTCGAGACGGCCCTGGCCCGCGCCCGAGCCGCCCGGGCGCGCCTGCGTTGGGCGGGCGTCGAGACGGAGGAAGGCCGATGACCGAACGGACAGCGCCCACCGCGCCCCTCGTCGGGGTCGTCGGCGGCAGCCGTTCGGACTTCCCGACCCTGGAGGCCGCGATCGCCGTGCTCGACGAGCTCGGCGTGCCTGCCGAGCTCAAGGTCGTCTCCGCACATCGCACGCCAGACCACCTCTTCCGGTATGCGGAAACGGCTGCCGGTCGCGGCATCCGGGTCATCGTCGCCGGCGCGGGCGGGGCGGCCCATCTGCCGGGCATGCTCGCGGCCAAGACGATCCTGCCGGTCATCGGCGTGCCGATCCCCACCCAGCACCTGGGCGGGATGGATTCCCTGCTCTCGATCGTCCAGATGCCGCGCGGCATACCCGTCGCCACGGTCGCCATCGGGAACGCGACGAACGCCGGGCTCCTCGCGGCAGCGATCCTGGCTCTCGGCGACCCTGCCCTGTCCGAGCGACTCGCCGACTGGCGGGCCCGCCAGACCGAATCGGTGCTCGACGACCCGTCGAACGCGACCTGACGCCGGGCGGGGTCGTCGTCCGGCCTAGCCGGTCGAGAGGTTCACGACGGCCGGACCCACGAGCCGGCGATGCTCGCGGAGGTGCAGGGCGAGGTCCAGCGCGGTCTTGAAGACGACCAGGATGACGATCGCGGCGACGGGCGCCCCGGTCATCGAGATCGCGATCGCGCCGAAGATGATCGTCACGTGGAGCACGACCAGCCGACCGTACGGCGCGAACATCTGCGTGATCGGTGAGGTCCGCAGGTACTCGCCCGTGCCGATGTAGTTGAACAGGTACGAGAGGCCGTGGCTGATGAAGAGCGCCGCCACGGCGAACAGGATCGTCCAGATGTCGGGCGCCGGCCCGATGTCCGACCCGTCCGACCCGATGCTCGCGAACAGCGGCAGGGTGAACACGAACACGCCGTGGACCACCCAGAAGATGCCGTAGTGCATGACGAAGAACGGGATCAGGCCCGCCTTGGCCATGCTCGTGGCGGGTCGACCGTTGATCGACCAGCCGGCCGCGGCGCTGTCGTCGCCGCCCTGGGCGCGCGCCATCTTCAGGACGTTGAAGGCGCCGACGATCCCGTTCTCGAGCCAGTAGACGATCAGGATCGTCCAGACGCTCCACCCGAAGAACAGCACCCCGATTAGCGGGATGGCGTTCGCGACGACGAGGGCGATGACCGCCCCGACAGACGAGGTGATCGCATACCAGGCGAGGAAGCGCTGCATCGACGAGATGCTACTCGACCAATTCCTCGCGCTTCACCCGCCCGAAGTCTGGGTCCGACCCGGACCTATGCGTCGCCGGGTGTTCGCTCGGCAGGCGCCCCGACCGTGACGGTCCGCTCCTCGGCGCCGCGGACCAGCTTCACCTCGTAGGTGCCGTTGACCGTCGCGAGGGCCGAGAACAGGTCGTCCCCATCGGCCACGGCCTTGCCGGCGGCCTCGACGATCAGGTCGCCCGCCTCGATCCCGGCTGCCTCGGCCGGGCTGCCGTCCTCGACGCCACGGACCAGGACGCCGTCGCGCTCGGGCAGGCCGACGGATCGGCGCAGCCGACGGGCGACATGCGACGGGGCGATCGCGACGCCGAGACGCGCCCGTGTCGGCGACTCGCCGCGAGCCAGCGCATCGACCCGCTCGCGGAGGGCCGCATCGGCCGGGAGGGCGAGGTAGAACCCCTCCCCGATCCTGTTGGTGTTGAGGCCGACGAGATGGCCGGACGAATCGACGAGGGCGCCGCCCGACGATCCCGGCGCGAGAGGAGCGGTGTGCTCGACACTGCCGTCGATGCGGCGGCCGCCGGGGCCGCGGAACGCCCGCGCGACCGACGATACGAGGCCGAACGTCACGCGGCTCCCACCGCCGTGCGATGCGGCCGCCCCGAAGACCGGCGTGCCGATCGTGAGCCCGGAGCCGTCGCCCCACTCGACCGCCGCGGCGCCCGCGGTGTCCACCTTGACGACCGCGAGGTCGCCGTCGCCGTCGACGCCCGCGACCGTGCCGCGGATCCGACGGCCGTCGGCGAAGGTCACCGTGACCTCGTCACCGCGCAGGTTGTGCGCGTTCGTCAGGATGGTGCCGTCGGCGATGACGACGCCGGAGCCGCGCGTTCCGCGTCCGATCCCGACGATGGATGGGCCGACGCGCTCCGCGATCGTGGCGACGGCCGTCTGGAGTTCCTCGATGGCGCTCATGTGGTTTCGTGCTCCGCGAGTTGTTCGAGTCCCAGGTGCCGGTCGGCGCCTGATAGACTTGTGACTTGCAATCTACTACTGACTCGCCACCGTGACAAGCCCCGAGCGCGCGCCTACGCTTCGGGCGATGAGTGAACCCGCCTCGCGCCCGGCCGCGACGCCCTCGGCCCCGGCGACGGTCTCGGCGCTCGAGGCGGCCCTCGACCGTGTCGGCGATCGCTGGAGCCTGCTCGTCGTCGAGGCCCTGCTCGAACGGCCAAGGCGGTTCAACGAGCTCGGCGAGGCGCTGCCGGGCATCGCCCCCAACATCCTGACCGACCGGCTGCGCCGGCTCGAGCGCGAGCGGATCGTCACTGCCACGCCCTATCAACAGCGGCCACCGCGGATGTCCTACGCCCTCACCTCGGACGGGCGCGACCTCGCGTCGGTCCTGCGGCTGCTGGCCGACTGGGGGGCCCGACGCGGCGGCGGCGAACCGCTCCAGCACGAGCTGTGCGGCACGGCGCTCGAGACCCGCTGGTGGTGTCCCACCTGCTCCGTCGCGATCGAGGACCCGGACGTCAGGGAGACCAGGTCGCTCTAGTCGGGGCACGGATCGGCGATGGCCTCGAACTGGGGGTTCGAAGGATCGATCGACTCACGGAGGTCAGGGTTCGCCATCGTCCCACCCTCGACCATCAGGGTGATCGGACCGCGGTCAAGTCCATACCTGCCGATCTCGGAGCAATCCATACCGGAGACGATGACGAACCGGCGATCCGAGCCGTCGTTCTTCGGTCCGGTGCCCGTCGAATGAGGAGGCACGATCCACGCCCGATGACGACCATCGACGACGCGCAGCAGGTACTGGTTCGAATCTCGATTCTCCACCGCGACCGAACGGGAGCTGGAGCAGCCGGCCACAGCCAAGGTGATCACCAGCCACGCCGCGTGCCTACTTCCGAGTCGGGTTTGAACGAGCCTCCGGCTTCCCACACTCGCGACCATACGCCGGCATGGCCCGCCGGACCTACACTCGGGCGATGACGACCGACGATCCGCGCTGGGAACCGGGCATGCCCGCGCTCGATCGCCAGGCCGTCCCGACGTCGAGCCTGCCGCCGAGCCTCCAGGGCCTGCCGCCGCGGTCGGTGCCGGAGGTGGCGCCGACGCCGCTCCAGCAGCACTACGTGATGCTCAGTGTCGTCGTCCTGATCTGCGGCGCCATCGCCATCACGGCGCTCGAGGTCGGCGTCCCGCTCGGAAGCCCGCTCGTCAAGCTCTGCGTGCTCCTTGCCCTGCCGCTCCTCGTCGCCACGACGGCCGACGCCGTGCTCCGCATCTGGCGCTCGGCCTGGGCGTGGATGCCGGTCGACCGGACGAAGGGGCTGTTCCGGCTCGCCTGGGTCGTCGTGAGCGTCATCGGCCTGGTCGCCCTCGTCGCCGCCGGTTGCATCGTCCTCGTCGCCTGATGGACGAGTTCGAGCGCGGGCCGGACGGCCGCTCGACCGACCTCGCCTCGGGTCGTGGCGTCCCGAACTGGCTGGCGTCCTCGCTCAACTTCTGCTCGCGCTGCGGTGCCTCGCTGCGGTTCGGCACGATCGCAGGCGAGGACCGCGAGCGGCTCTCGTGCGAGTCGTGCGGCCACATCGTCTATGTCAATCCGCGGCTGGTCGTCACGACCTTTCCGATCACCGAGGCCGGGGAGATCATCCTGATCCGGCGGGGGATCGAGCCCGGGCTCGGTGCCTGGGCCCAGCCGGGCGGGTTCCTCGAGGTCGACGAGACAGTCCACCAGGCCGCGATCCGCGAGACCTGGGAGGAGACGGGCCTCGTGGTCGAACCGGGCGAGATCATCGGGCTGTACACCCGCCTTGAGGCTGCGGTCGTCACGATCGCGTTCGAGGCGCGCATCGTCGGCGGGACCGCGGCGCCGACTCCCGAGGCCACCGAGATCCGGGCCTACGCCCCCGAGGCGATCCCGTGGCGCGACATCGCGTTCCGGACGACCACCTGGGCTTTGCGCGACTGGCTCGGCCGTCGCCGCCCCGACGTCGCCTGGCCGGAACGCCTCCACGGCCGATAGGGCGGGCTGGACCCTCACTGGCCGTTGGCGCGCGCGGACCGTTCCTCCCAGCCGACAGGCACCGGCGAGCTGTACGCGGTCCCGCCGACCAGGCCGTCGTCGCCGAGCGTCGGCACGGGCCGGGGCGTCGCGAGCGCGACGGCCGTCCGTGGGCGGATGATCCGTGGGATGTAGTCGGGAAGGCGCGGACTCATGCCTGGGATCGGCGCCGACGACGCCATCGGCGCCGGAGTCGCCGCGGGAACGGCAGCCAGGTCCTCGACAGGACCTCGACCGATGGTTGCGATGGCTATGACGGCGGCCAGGCCCACGATCCAGGCGCCGATCCACCGTGCCGGCCGATCCGGTCGCCCGACCCGCTCCAGCGTCTGCGTCTCGTCGCCCACGGCGACCTCCGTCAGCTCAGGTCGATGAAGACGTTCTTCGTCTCGGTGTAGAGCTCGAGCGCCGACATCCCGAGCTCCCGCCCGATGCCCGACATCTTGTAGCCGCCGAACGGCGCCTCGGTGTGGACCGAGGAGTTCGAGTTGATGCTGATGACCCCGGCCTGGAGGGCCCGCGCCGAGCGCAGGGCCTTGCCGATGTCCCGGCTCCAGATCGACCCCGACAGCCCGTACGGCGTCGCGTTCGCGAGCCGGAGCGCCTCCTCTTCGGTGTCGAACGGGATGACCGAGACGACCGGGCCGAAGATCTCCTCGCGGGCGATGCGCATGTCGTTCGAGACGCCGTCGAACACCGTCGGCATGAGATATGCCCCATCGGCCAGCGCGGGATCGTCGGGCGCGGCGCCGCCGACCACGATCGTCGCGCCCTCCCCCAGGCCGATCTCGATGTAGTCCTTGACCCGGTCGCGCTGCTTGAAGCTGACGAGCGTGCCGACCTCGGTCGCCTCGTCGGCCGGGTCGCCGACCTTGAGCGTCCTGGTCGCGGCAGCGAACAGCTCCACGACCTGTTCCTGGGCCGATCGCTCGACCAGGATCCGGCTGCGGGCGCAGCAGTCCTGCCCCGTGTTGTCGAAGACCGAGTAGGGCGATTCGCGGGCGAACTTATCGAGATCGGCGTCGGCGAAGACGATGTTGGGGCTCTTGCCGCCGAGCTCGAGGGAGATCTTCTTCACGTTGCCCGAGGCGAGCCGCATGATCTCCTGGCCGGTCGTCGTCTCCCCGGTGAACGCCACCTTCCCGATGCCCGGATGGGCCGCGATCGATGCGCCGGCCGTCCCGCCCGGTCCGGTCACGATATTGAGGACGCCGGCCGGGATCCCGGCCTCGAGCGCCAGCTCACCGAGCCGGATCGCGGTCAGCGGCGTGTACGACGCGGGCTTGAGGATCGCCGTGTTCCCGGCGGCGAGAGCCGGCGCGACCTTCCAGGAGGCCATGAGGATCGGGAAGTTCCACGGCACGATGAGCCCGACGACCCCGATCGGCTCGCGGAGCGTGAGGTCCAGGCCAGGCTTCGAGACCGGGATGGTCTGGCCGAAGACCTTGTTGGCGGCACCGGCGTAGTAGTCGAAGACGAGGCTGGCCCCGACGACCTCGCCGCGTGCCCCGGAGATCGGCTTGCCGCCGTTGCGGCTCTCGAGCTGGGCCAGCTCCTCGCTGTGCTCCTTGATCAAGGCCGCGAACTTGGCGAGCGACCGACCGCGCTTGCCCGCGGCCCAGTTCGCCCAGCCCTTGCGATCCTCGAAGGCGGCCTGGGCCGCTGCGACGGCCCGATCGACGTCCTCGCGGCCACCGAGCGGCGCGGTCGCGATGACCGCGCCGGTCGCGGGGTTGACGACCTCGAACGTCTGGCCATCGGCCGCGTCGACCGACTGGCCGCCGATGACCATCTGCGCTGTGGTGGGCGTCACGGTGGATGCTGGCGTGGTCATCAGGGTGTACCTCCGGATGGACCGGCTTCGAAGGCGACGATCGCTGCGCCGATGATGCCTGCATCGTTGCGAAGCTGCGCCGGGACGACCGGGATGCGTTGGGTCAAGCGGGGGATGAACCGGTCCGAGTTCTTGCTCACGCCGCCACCGAGGATGATCAGGTTGGGCCACATCAGCGAATCGATCGCGTGCAGGTGCTCGTCAAGGTCCATCGCCCAGGCCTTCCAGGAGATGCCCCGCCGCACCCGGGAGGCTGCCGCCGACCGACGCTCGGCGGCGCGTCCGCGGATCTCCATCTGTCCGAACTCGGTATTGGGGACCAGTTTCCCGTCGACGAACACACCGGAGCCGACGCCCGTGCCGAGGGTCAGGAAGATCACGACGCCCAGCTGGTCCTTGCCCATGCCGAACCGCATCTCGGCGATCCCGGCCGCATCGGCGTCGTTCACGATCGCGACCTCCCGGCTGAGCGACTTCCCGAGCCGCTCGACGATCGGATACTCGACCCACCCGGGATCGATGTTGGCGGCCGTCTTGATGACGCCCCCGATCGCGACGCCGGGCAGCCCGACGCCGACCGGCACGGACGGGCCGAGCTCATTGGTCCTGACCAGTCGCTTGACCAGCCGCCCGATCGCGGCACCGACAGCCTCAGGAGTGGACGGCGAGGGCGTCGGGACACGGAGGCGCAGGGAGATGAGCGAACCCGTCACGACGTCGACGACCGCGGTCTTGATGCCGCTGCCCCCCACGTCGACCCCGATGGCCACGCCTCCTGGCTCGATCACTCGACGGTCCTCCGCGATCAGAAGTAGTTGACGGTGATGCCGCCGTCGACCACCAGCGACGCGCCGTTGGTCCAGCGCAATTCGTCCGAGGCGAGGTATAGGGCCATGTTGACGATCTCCTCGGGCTTGCCGAATCGGCCCGACGGGTTGCGCGCCAGCCGGAGCTGTTTCGCGGCCTCGTCCTTCAGGAGCCAGTCCATCAGGAGCGGCGTCTCGACCGGACCCGGGCAGATGGCGTTCGTGCGGATGCCGCTCGGGCCGAACTGCACGGCGAGGCTGCGCGTCAACGACAGGAGGGCACCCTTCGACGCGGTGTACGCGTCCTGCGGGACCGAACACCCGACCAGCGCGACGAAGCTCGCGATGTTGATGATCGAGCCGCCCCCGGCGGCCACCATCGCCGGGATCGCGTACTTGCAGCCCAGGAACACGCCGCGGACGTTGACGGCCATCACGGCGTCCCACGTCGCGACGTCCGTGTCGATCACCGAGTGATCCGCCTCGGGCATGATCCCGGCGTTGTTGTAGAGGCAGTCCACGCGACCGTACGTCGCGAGGGCGTGATCGACCATCGCCTTGGCGTCGGCCTCGCTGGAGACGTCCGCCTTGACGAAGGTGGCCTGGCCACCGGCCGCCTCCACCAGGCTGACCGTCTCCTGACCGGCCGCCTCGCTGAATTCGGCGACGACGACCCTGGCGCCCTCCTTGGCGAAGGTCTGGGAGGCGACGCGGCCCATCCCGCCGCCCGCCCCCGTGATGATCGTGACCTTGTCCGCAAGTCGCATCCGAAGGGTCCTCTGTGGTGTGTGGCCGGTCCTGGCGCCGGCGGCCGGTGCATCGCTGCGTCCACGCATCCTACCCGCGCCAAGGTCACGTGCGAGGACCGGCCAGCATGGTCTCGATGATCCGGGCGGCCGCCTCGAGGCGCCGCCGCTCCTTGGGCGTCAGCGGGTCGATCATCGCGGCCAGCGTGGAGACCCGCCGATCCCGCCCCGACAGCAGGAGTTCCCGACCGCGCTCGCTCGCGCTGACCCTGACCACCCGACGGTCGTCCGGATCGGGGAGACGCTCGACGAGGCCATCGGCGACCATGCCCGCGACCAGGCGGGTCATGGTGGGGGGAGTGACGCCCTCGATCCCGGCGAGGAAGCCGATCGTCCGCGGACCGCCGAACACGAGGACCGACAGGGCCGACAGGCGCGATGGAGACACACCGGTCGCCCGGTCCTCCTGGGCCAGGCGGCGAAGCAGGTGAAGCATGGCCGAGTGCAATCGAGCCGGCAGTTCGACGTCATTCGTCCGTGCGACCTTGACCATGGGCCGTATATTAGTTGCAGCAACTAAGCATTGTCGACTCCGTCCCCGATACCGGAGCCAGCCGTGAGTACGTATCCCGCGACCGCCGCCGACCTCATCGCGGCCGTCAATGCCGACGACACGGACCGCGTCGTCGCCCTCGTCGCGGCGGACCCGGCGTTGGCGAACGCCCGGGACGAGCACGGGGTCTCCGCGATCATGCTGTCGCGGTACCGGTTCGCCCGTCCCGTCACGGATGCCCTGCTCGCCGCCGACCCTGACCTCGACGTGTTCGAGGCGACCGCCCTCGGATACGTCGATCGACTGCGGGAGCGGCTGGACGAGGATCCAGGGCGGGTCACGGCAATCTCGTCGGACGGTTTCACCCCGCTCCACTACGCCGGGTTCTTCGGCAAGGCCGATGTGGCCCACATCCTCCTCGGGTCGGGCGCGAAGGTGGACATCTACACGCAGAATGCCTTCGCCAATCAGCCGCTCCATGCGGCGGCCGCAGGTCGCCACCTCGAGGTGTGCCGGATCCTGCTGGCGGCCGGAGCCGACGTGAACGCGACCCAGCACGGCGGGTACACGCCGTTGCACGAGGCCGCGCAGGCCGGAGATGTGGAGCTGGCCGAACTGTTCCTCTCGGCCGGCGCCGACCCACTCGCTCGCGCGGACGATGACCAGACACCCGCCGAGACAGCGGACGCCGCCGGCCACCCGGATCTCGCGAGCCGTATCCGCGAGGTCGCCGGCGCGACGTAGCGCTCGGACGAGCCGGCGATCAGCCGGTCAGCGACTCGATCCCGACCGAACGGCGGTCGCCAGCGCCTCGACCGACTCTTGGAGCCCGTCGGGAAGGCGGATGGGTCTGTGGTCGGACGCCGGTTCGCCAGGATCGACCGAAGGATCCGGCGCGTTCCGTCCGCCATATGCGACCACGAGGTCCGGATGCGCCTCGAGGAGCGCCATCGCGACGCCCTCGGCTGGTTCGCGATCGGCCAGCGTCACGACCCCGATGACAGCCGCCTGTGCGTGCGTTCGCGTGGCGACCGCGACCCAGTCGTGGGCCGGCAGGTCTGGCCCGAGATAGAGCACCGGCAGCCCGGCCCGACGCGCAGCGACCGCGAACGCGAGGCCGCCAAGCTCGTGCCGGGCCCCGGGCGGCAGCCCGACCAGGATCGCGCCGAGCTCGTCGGTCGGACGGCCCGCAGCCTGGTAGGCGGCCGCGAGCCGCCGGAGGACCGCGTGACTCGCGGCGTGCTCGGCCGCGATGTCGACGCGCCCGTCGGCCCAGGCATCACCAAGAGCCTTCAAGGCGGGCAGCAGGTGCTCGTCGGCGACGCGTTCGAACGTCCCAGCGGCGAACATCTCGTCGAGCACCCGCTCGATGGCCACGAGGTCGAACCTCGCGGCGGCCGTCACGAAGCGGCTCGAGAAGTCCACTGCCCCCGGTTGCGGAGAGACATCCCGCGCGGTTTCGACGACCGGGATGGCACCCGAGGCGATCGAGACCGCCGCGGCACTCGGCGACATCCCTGAATCGACGAGGCGGCGCATCGCACGGACACGCGCGATCGCGATGTCGTCGTACAGGCGGTAGCCGCTTGCGGTCCGGGCGGGCGTGACGATCCCATAGCGACGCTCCCACGCCCGGAGGACCGGGACCGTCAGCCCGGCCCGAGCAGCGGCCTGCTTGATCGTGTACATGGTCTGTACAGCATACACGCCCGACTAACACTTGACATACGTTAGACGTGTGGGCTAAAGTCTGAACAGACCTTAGACAAACATCCCTGAGGTCACCAACCACTGAGGAGGCTCGTCATGCGCTATCTCAACCCCCTGTTCCTGCTGCTCGTGATCGTCGGCGGCGTCAATTGGCTGCTCGTCGGCATCGCCCAGTTCGATCTCGTCGCGGCCATCACCGGCAACACCTTCGGTGAGACCAGCCCGCTGTCCAGCGCGATCTACGTCGCCGTCGGCATCTCCGCCATCGCCCTGCTGCCGACCCTGGCTCGCTGGGTCACCGCGCCTGACCGCGCGGGCCTCACGCACGAAGCAACCCGATAACCCCTTCCTCGCAAGACCTGGAGAACACTTCCGATGCTTCCCCGTTTCAGCCGCTTCGTCGCCATTGCGATGTCCGGCGCCTTGTTCTTGGCCCTCGCGGTGCCGGTCGTCGCGGCCGACACCGCTCGCGTTCGCGTCCTCCACGCGTCACCGGACGCCCCGAACGTGGACGTCTACCTCGACGATGCCAAGGTGGACGCGCTGACTGACGTGGCCTTCAAGACGATCTCCGCCTACCTGCCCATCCCGGCCGGCGCCCACAACATCAAGGTGGTCCCGACCGGTGGGGCGATCGGTGACGCGGTCATCGATGCGGACCTCACGTTCGCCAGCGGTCAGCGCTACACCATTGCGGCGACGAATGTCGTCGCAAGCATCGAGGCGCAGGTGATCGAGGACGACCCGACGCCGGCATCGAGCGGGGCCCAGCTCCGCGTCGTGCACTTCAGTGCCGACACGCCGGCTGTCGACGTCCGGCCCGACGGTGGTAGCCCGATCGTGACGGCTCTCGCCTACCCGGATGCGACCGCGTATCTCGACGTCCCTGCCGGGACCTACGACCTCGAGGTCTGTGCCACCGGGACCGATACCTGCCCACTCGATCTCGACCCGGTCGCGGTCGAAGCTGACACCTCGTACTCCGCGTTCGCGGTGGGTTCGATGGCGAGCGGCACGCTCGCTGCCGTTCTCGCAGTCGATGCCATGGCCGCTCCGTCGAGCGACACGAT
This sequence comes from uncultured Chloroflexia bacterium, assembly GCA_963767165.1. GTDB lineage: Bacteria > Chloroflexota > Limnocylindria > Limnocylindrales > CSP1-4 > SPCO01. The sequence continues at coordinate 233,849 of CAVYCV010000003.1, forward strand.
CGACGGCGGCACGTCCGCGAGTCCGGGTGCGATGACGCCGGCCCTCGCCGTGCTCGCGGCGCTGGCCGCGATCGCCTTCGCCATCGGTCTGCGCCGGTTCGCTCGCGCGAACCGCTGAACCGCCCCGCGCACGAGGCCGGTCGACATCCGTCGACCGGCCTCTGCATGTTCGAGAGCTGGTGATTCAGCCTCGCTCGAGGTAGCGCTCCCGCTCCCACGCGTGGACCACGGAGTCGTACGTGTCCTGCTCCACGCGTGCCGCGTTGAGGTAGTGGTCGACGACGTCCTGTCCGAAGATCTCGACGGCGGCCGCGGACCGCTCCAGCTCCCATATCGCCTCGTAGAGCGCCCGCGGCATCCGCGACACGCCGGTCGCGAGGTAGCCGTTGCCCTTGAACTCGGGGTCGAGCGGCAGCTCGTGCTCGATGCCGTAGAGGCCCGCGCCCATCATCGCGGCGTACGTGAGGTAGGCGTTCATGTCGCCGCCGGGGAACCGGTCCTCGACATGGAGGGCGGGCCCGCGGCCGACGAGTCGGAACCCGGTCGTCCGGTTGTCGCGGCCCCAGACGACGTTGACCGGCGCCCACGACAACGAGGCGTAGCGCTTGTACGAGTTGATGAACGGGGCGATGAACACGGCCAGCTCCCGCGAGAGCGCCATCATCCCCGCCACGAAGTGCTGGCCCAGGACCGAGAGCCCGTATGGGCCCGCCTTCTTCGCGTCGGGCTCGAACATGAGCGGGACGTCCTTCTTGAGGTCCCACAGGCTCATGTGCAGGTGTCCCGACGACCCCGTCCAGCGGTGGTCCGGCTTGGCCATGAACGTGATGCCCCAGCCGTTGAGATAGGCGATCTCCTTGGCGCCGTGCTTGAACATGACGCTCCGATCGGCCGACTCGAGGACGTGGTCGTAGCGGATGTTGACCTCGTGCTGGCCGTTCGCGGCCTCGCCCTTGCTGAACTCGATCGGCACGTTGGCGGCGGTCATCTGATTGCGCAGCAGCCGGTGGAGCGGCTCGGCCTTCGTGGCCTGGAGCAGGTGGTAGTCCTCGTTGTAATTGCCGAACGTCCGCGGGATCGGCCAGCCGCGCTCGGCGAGGTCATCCCACGAGTCCTTGAGCACGTAGAACTCGAACTCCGAGCCTGCCTTGAGCGCGTAGCCGGCCTTCGCGGCCCGCGCGACCTGCTGCTTGAGGATGGTCCGCGGCGAGATCGGGATCTCCTCGCCAGTCTCCTCGTCGACGGTGTCGGCGAGGACCATGGCCGTGCCCGGCAACCACGGCAGGACGCGCATCTGGTCCCAGATCGGCTCGGCGATCCAGTCGCCGTAGCCGGTCTCCCAGTTCATGAGCTTGTAGCCCTCGGGCGTGTTCATCTCCATGTCCGTGCCCAGCAGGTACGTGCAGAAGTGGGCGCCGTGGGAGATGACGCCGTCGAGGAACGCCTGGCCCTGGACGCGCTTGCCCATGAGCCGTCCCTGCATGTCCGTGATGGCGACGACGATCGTGTCGATCTGGCCGTCGCGGACCATCTCCTCGAGTTCCACGAGGCGCGGGTGCTTCTTCGCGTGCGGGTCGTGGTCGCTCATGCTGTCCTCGCTCGGGTCGGTGAGATGGGTCGAGGGTCGGTCGATCGCTCCGACCGACCCTCGGATCAACGAAGAGAGGATCCCTGACGGGATCTGGGCTATGCGCCTCCTACCTCCACGGCAGCCTTGGCGAACTCTCGCTCGATCTCGGTGAGCTCGGCGGTGTCACCCATGACCCGCGGACCCTGGAAGTGGCTCCGGGCGTAGGCCAGGTAGTAGATCGCCAGCAACAGGACCACGATCAGCATGAACGTGATCGAGATGTTCCCGGACGTCGGGAACGAGAAGAGGATCATGAGGACCACGACCCAGAGGATCGCGAGGTAGGCGATCGGCTTCGAGAACCGTCCGAGGCTCCAGACGCGATGGTCCAGCCACTCCGAGGTGGTCGCCCCCAGGTAGATGCAGATGCCATAGGCGGCGTACAGGAAGATCGTGCTGATCGCGGTGACGATGACGATCGCCGTGCCACCACCGGCCAGGAACGCCACCATCGCGAGGATGAACGCACCGACCACCATCGCAAGCAGCGAGTTGGCCGGCGTGCGATAGCGGTGCGAGACCTTCTTGAGCCATCCGGCGCCCGGCAGCCCGTCGTCGCGACTGAAGGCGTAGAGCATCCGACCGGCCGACGCGACCGAGGATAGCCCGCAGAAGCTCATCGCGATCGCGATCGCGCCTCCGAACACGCCGCCAAGGCCGGCGCCGAGGTTCTCCGTGAGGATGTAGTTCACCGCGGCGTTGTCGCCGAAGTAGTACTGGCTGTAGAGGGCCGGGTCATCGAGCTGCCCGAACAGCGGGCTGAGGTTGGGCAGGTGCAGCGTGAGCGCGAGCAGGAAGATGAAGCCGACGACAGCCGACACCGCGACCGACAGGAAGATCCCCCACGCGCTACCGACACGAGCCCCGACGGTCTCCTCGGCGACGTGCGCCGACGCGTCGTAACCGGTGTAGGTCCAGTTGGCCAGGAGCAAGGAGAAGAAGAACGCGACGAACGGGATGTACGTGTCGGCGGCGCCGAACTGCAGGCTGATCCAGGCACTCGGATCCCCGGCCGGCGTGCCCGGGGGCAAGGTGATGTCCCACGACCCCAGGGTGTCCTGGGGCTGGATCGCGAACAGGGTCAGGCCCGCGTCCGTCGACGTGTCCTTCGTCCCGAGCAGGAACAGCGACCCGGCGATGAGCACGACGAAGGCGATGTGCCACCAGACGCTGACCTGGTTCAGGAACGCCACGACATTGATGCCAGCGACGTTCAGGACCAGCTGGACCGCCATCAAGATGGCCATCGTGAACAGCTGACCGGAGATCAGCAACGTGTCGCCGACCTTCAGGACCTCCGTCGTGTTGTTGAAAGCGCCCCCGGTCAGGGGTGCCACGATCGTCTGATTCAGGAAGAATGCAGCCGCAAAGTTGATTCCCGCCACGATGGCGAACTGGCCGATGAGGTTGAACCAGGCCGTCCACCAGCCCCAGTCCTTGTTCTTCATCTTTGATGCCCAGTAATACAGCCCGCCGGCCGTCGGGTACGCCGATGCGATCTCGGCCATCGAAGCCGCGATACACAGGACAAAGACGGTGACGAGTGGCCAACCGATGAGGACGGCCGCCGTGCCGGCCCAGGCCAGGCCGTAGTCGTAGAGGATGACGGCGCCCGTCAGGATGCTGATGATCGAGAAGCTGATCGCGAAGTTGCTGAATCCGCCCATCGAGCGGAACAGCTCCTGGGCGTAGCCAAGCCTGTGCAGGTCGGCGACGTCCTGCTGGATGACGTCTTCGCGGGAACGTGGCTGTGTCATCGGTACTCCCTCACTCGATGACGGCTCGCCATCGGACGAACCGGTGGCCGACCTCCCTCCCGGTCGGACTGGCAGCGGCGGCAGCGACCGGGTGGGGGCGCCGCACACTCAGGCGGGGACTCGAAATGTGGCGGGAACAGTCTTGCGGCCTTGGGCGGCCGCGTCGGCAACGGTTGGTGCCGAACGCCGGGTCGGTCCGCTGGCCCTCCTTCCCACCGCGTGGGGTCTGGGGATCGTGGCGCCTGCGAGCGGGTGGTGCCACGGCTCACGCGTGCGGGGACTATACGGCTCGCCGAAAGCCTCTGGAAGCCCCCGGACTCAGTAGAGCATCGTCGTCCCGGATGGGAAGACGAACTCGAAAGCGGAAGGCGGCAGGACCGCGTCCGGCTCGAGGACCAGGACCTCGGCATCGCGGCTGACGTCGTCGCCTGCGGTCTCGATGAGCCGCAGGACGACGCCGGTGGCGCGGTCGACCGTGAGGTGCAGCCGGTAGTCGGGCCGGTCTCCGGCCAGCTGCGTCGAGCGGGGATGCTCGCACACGAGCGTGATCGCCTCGCGCCCGATGGCCACGGTCGTGCCCGTGATCGTGCAGGTCCCGGTCGAGAGCACGTTCTGGCAGAGGCCGCCGGGGTGAACGAACGTGTCCGGCAGGGTCTCGGCGGGTAGCAGTGTCACCGGCTCGTAGACCTTGGCGGAGCCCGGCAGATCCCGGTCGTCGAGGCCGCGCGGCCGGTTGCGGACCGGTCGTTGCGTGCCGAGCTTGTGGGCGCCCGTGAATGTCCGCACGAGATCGCCGTCGGAGATCCAGATGTCGTAGTCGCCGCCGATCTCGCGGCCGGCTTGGCTCGTCGTGACCTTGGCGTGACCGGGATGGCGGAGGCTGACCTCGAGATTCGTGACCTCCTCGCCGCGGGTGGTGCTCGACGAGTCCGCGATCCGCATCCGCAGCGTCGCGAAGCGGAGCTCCGCATCGCGCATGAACGTGAACAGGTCTTCGACCGACGGGAGCCCGGGCGCGAGGGCCACGAGCTCGGGCCGACGCAGGCCGTCGGCCGGCACGGGCAGGGCGGCGGCTTGGTCCCAGGCATGCGTGGAGGTCATCGTCCCGATCGTAGCAGCCTCGCGGGTGGTCCCGGGCGAGGTGGTCGCCGCTCCGCTCTGGCCTGGTCCTTGACAGGCGGCGAGTGGAGGTCTATATATCGCCTAACGATATATCACTGCACGCTATAACGGAGACCGCGGTGCCCGACGAGTTGCCCGACCTCGGCCGGTTCGCCGAGCCGTCCCTCTACATCCTGATGTCGCTGAGCGGCGGGTCGAAGCACGGCTACGCGATCATGACCGACGTCGAGGCGATCTCCGGGTCGCCACTCGGTCCGGGGACGCTGTACGGCGCGCTGAGCCGGCTCGAGCGTCGCGGCCTGATCGAGGCGCTCGAGCCCGAGGAGCGCCGCCGGCCGTACCGATTGACGAGCCTCGGCGCGACGACACTGCGGACCCAGCTCGAGCACATGCAGGGGTTCACCCGGACCGCGCTCGAGCGGCTGGGCCAGGTCGATCCGTGACCGCACCCAACGGCGCCGGCTGAGCGCGGCAGGACGAGTTGACGCAGCTCCAGCGACCGGTGGTCGAGGCCTTGCGGGGACCTGCCCTGCGAGCCCGCCGTGGACCCGGGGTCGTCGGGCTCTCACGACGGCAGCTCCTGCGCCGCGGTGCCGCCGCGGGCATAGCGGTCTGGCTGGCCGAGCTCGCGGGTGGGACGCTGGCCTTCGCGTGGACGGCGATCGGCTCGGTCGCGCCGCGGGTCCGGGTCGGGACGCTGGCCGACCTGATCGCGGCCAACCCCGGCCTGCCGATCCGCGACGGGTTCCCGGCCTACGTCCAGGCTGCCAGGGCCTTCGTGATCATGGTCGACCCGGGTCGCGGGAGCTGGCAGCCCGGCGTCGACCCGACCGGAGACGGCGCGGCGCTCAACGTCCGGGCCCTCTCCCAGCGCTGCCCGCACCTCGGCTGTCGGCCGAACCCGTGCATCGAGGACTACTGGTTCCGCTGTCCGTGCCACCAGTCCCGCTATGACCGCCTGGGGATCAAGGCGGCCGGCGAGCGATTCGGTCCTGCTCCCCACTCGATGGATCGGTTCGCGATCGAAGTGGACGGGGCCGGCGTCCTGATTATCGACACGACCCACATCACTCTCGGGCCGTTGCCGATCGCCCTCGGCGAGCCCGGCATCATCCCGCCGCGGGTCGAGAACGGCTGCGTGAAGTGAGGGTCCTACGGCTCTACCCGCGAGCGTGGCGCGCCCGCTACGGTCAGGAGATGACCGCGCTCCTCGAAGCGCGACCGACGACCTGGCGGGACCGCCTCGACCTGTTCCGCGGCGCGCTCGATGCCTGGCTCCGCCCGCCGACGCCGTCCCGGGTCCCGGCCCTCGCCGCGATCGTCGGTGGCGGTCTCTGGACCGTCGTGGCCGCGGGTGTCCTCTTCGGGCCGGTGCCGCCGGACTGGCCCGGCTACCTGATAGAGGTGGTCCCCGCGGTCACGATCGCGGTCGGGTTCCTGGCGATCGCGGCCGTGGGCTGCGCCCTTCGCTCGGGCGACGGCGGCGCCAGGGTCGCCCGGGTCACCACGACCATCGCGGTCGTCGGCTACCTCGCCTGGATCGCGCTGCTGGTCGGGACCGCGCTCGGCTGGGCCGATGGCCCGGCACTGGCGGCGGCCCAGGCCGTGGCGATCGTCGGCACGACGCTGGTCGGTGCGGCCGCGGTCATGGCCGGGGACACGACGGTCGGGGGCCTCGTGACCGCGAGTGGCCTCGCGATGCTCATCCCCTGGTCGGGCGGCTGGCTGGTCTTCGGCACCGCCTGGACGGCTGTCGGGATCCTGCTGTGGGTCGAGCGGGCGACGCGGACCGAACCGACCGGGTCCGTCTCCTGAGGACCCGGGAAGGCGTCAGCCGCCGGCCGGCCCGCCGCCGAGGCCCGGCTCGGTCATGGCCGCCGGATCGAGCAGCCTGTCCAGCTCGGCCGGGTCCATGCCACGTTCGAGCGCCAGCTCCCGGATCGTGCGCCCGGCCTTGAACGCCTCCTTGGCGAGCTTCGCCGCTTCGTCGTAGCCGATCACGGGGGCGAGGGCTGTTGCCAGCATCAGGCCCTGCTCGACGAGCTGGGGTCCACGCTCTGTCGCCGCCAGGCCCTCGATCGCCCGGGCGCTGAAGTTGGAGGTCGCGGCGGCCAGCAGCTCGATCGACTCGAGGAGCGCGAATGCGGTCACGGGCAACATGACGTTGAGCTCCAGGAACGAGCCGGTCTGGCCGAACGCGACCGTGGCGTCGTTGCCGATCACGCGGGCCACCACCATCGTCAGCGATTCGACGATCACCGGGTTCACCTTGCCCGGCATGATGCTCGACCCGGGCTGCGTCTCCGGCAGCGCGATCTCCGCGATGCCAGCACGCGGCCCCATGCCCATCAGGCGCACGTCGCTCGCGATCTTCCAGAGGCTGAGCGCGATGGTCCGCATCGCGCCATGTGCGGCGATCGCCGCGTCGAGTGTCGCCTGGGCGTGGAAGTGGTTGTCGGTCTCGCGGACATCGAGGCCGGTCAGGACGGAGAGGCGGGCACAGGCCCGGAAGGCGTACTCCGGATGGGCGTTGATGCCGGTGCCGACCGCCGTCCCCCCGAGGGGCACCGACAGCAGCTCGGCCTGGGCGGCCCGCGCTCGCCGCAGCGAGTCCTCGACCTGGCCGGCGTACCCACGGAACTCCTGGCCGAGCCGGATGGGCGTGGCGTCCTGCAGATGCGTCCGGCCGGTCTTCACGACCGGCCAGAACTCCTGCTCCTTGGCGACGAGCGCGGTGTGCAGCCGCTCGAGCGCCGGGATCAGCGCCTCCTCGATGGCCACGGCAGCCGAGAGCTGGAGCGCGGTCGGGATCACGTCGTTCGAGCTCTGGCAGCGGTTGACGTCGTCGTTGGGGTGGACCTTGCGCCCGTCGCCGAGCCGGGCCGCGGCGAGGTGCGCGACGACCTCGTTCATGTTCGTGTTGGTCGATGTGCCCGAGCCGGTCTGGTAGATGTCGATGGGGAACTGGTCGTCGTGGGCGCCGTCGGCCACCTCCCGGGCCGCGGCGGCGATGGCCGCCGCGACGTCCGGGCCGAGGAGCCCGAGCGCGCTGTTCGTCTCGGCCGCCGCAAGCTTGATGAGCGCCAGCGCCGCGATGAACCGGCGCGGGAACCGGAGACCGGAGATCGGGAAGTTCAGGACGGCGCGCTGGGTCGAGGCGCCATAGAGGGCGTCGGCCGGCACCTCGACCTCGCCCATCGAGTCGCGTTCGATGCGAGATCCTCCCGGTTTCGTCGTGGTCATGGCACCGATCGTACATCCGGGTCTGCCGGCCGTTCGAACTGTCGGGCGTAGTGACGTCGCTGCGAACCCGACGGCCTGGTACAGGCCTTCGGACGCTGCGTTGTCGGTGTTCGAGTAGACCTGGACGAGCCCCGGCGCCGAGGTCGCGGTAGCGGCGCAGCCCGTGGGTCAGGAGCGCCCGACCGAGACCGCGCCGCTGGTGGTCCGGGTGCGTGCCGACGGGCTCGTACTCGCCGAACCGCGCGATCGGGTCCCACCAGGCCATCGCGAATGCCGCCAGCGACCCATCGGGCGCCTCGACGACGAGGTCGTCCTCGAATCGATAGTGGGGGAGCGACGTCAGGCGTTCGTACTTCTCGACGGTCATCTTCGAAGGTGCGAACGCGGCGCGGTGGACCTCCATGCGGGCCTCGATCTCGTCCGGGCCGCCCACACTCCGGATGCGGTACCCGTCCGGGAGATCGACGTCGGGGATGGGCGAGTCGTCATCGACACGACGCTGGAACTGCGACATCCGGCGCTCGGCCGGGCGGAAGCCCAGGATCGACCGAGGACCTCGAGGGTCGCCTGGTCGGTCTCTGGCGCCCAAGCCAGCAAGCCGTCCGGGGCCCCGGCGATCGCCGCTGCGAGGATGGCCGTGAGCAGCGGCCGTTCCGATGGCGGGATCGCCGGTCCAGATCTCCCAATGGACCTGGTCGCCGTTGCGTCCAGCTCCATGCCGCGAGCGACCCGTCCACCTCCCAGAGCCGGAGGAGGTCGGGCAGTGCCGCCGGCGCGGCGGACGCGTACCACCACTCGAGGTCGCCCGGATGCGAGGCGACGAAGGGGCATCCGCCAGCCAGGCGCTGCGACAGCACCGACTCGGCGAGGCGGAGGTCGTCGAGGTCCTGGCCGGTGCGCGACGTGATCACGTCGCGGAGGATAGCCGCGGCGTCGGTCAGTGGCTGGTGCCGCGTTGTGCTGCAGGTTCCACGTCGCGCGGGAGCGTACCCTCAGGTCGCCGCGGCGGATGTCGGCCGGCGGCGACGACGATCCGGAGGGAACGATGACGACGCTCCTCGCGCTCTTCCGCCGCCCGGACGGTGGCCCGGAGGCCGTGGCCGAGTTCGAGCGCCGCTACGCGACCGAGCACCTGCCGCTCGTCGCGGGGACGCCCGGCCTGCGTTCGACGCGCGTCCAGCGCGTCGTCGAGGCGCTCGGCGGAGAGACCGACCTCGTGCTGATCACCGCGATGCGGTTCGACGACCGTGCGAGCCTCGATGCCGGCCTCGCCTCGGACGCGATGCGTGCGGCCGGGCGCAACCTGCGGGAGATCGCGCCCGGTCTCTCGACACTCCTCGTGCTCGAGGACGCACCGGAAATGGACGACTCGGCTTCCGTGCGTGTGGATACTGTCCACACCACCACGGAGGAAGCCGAGTGACCGATCGGGACGCGAGCCAGCCGAGCGCGAGCCTCGTGCGCGTCGCGTTCCCGGCGCCCGCGCACGCCACCGCCGCACCGGTCGCGACCGCGGCCGGCGTGGCCCTGGTCACCCTGGATCGCCCGGGCGCCCTCAATGCCCTGAGCTTCGACCTGCTCGATGCGCTGGCCGACGCCCTCGAGGCGCTCGATGCCGACCCGGCCTGCGGGGCGATCGTGCTGACCGGCGCCGGCGATCGGGCCTTCGCGGCCGGCGCCGACATCAAGGAGCTCGCCAGGCAGTCCTCGGCATCGCTCCATGCCGGAGGCCGATTCGCAGCGTGGGATCGCGTGGCGGCGGTGCGGACGCCGATGATCGCGGCCGTCCGCGGGTTCGCCCTCGGCGGTGGCTGTGAGCTGGCGATGGCCTGCGACATGATCGTGGCCGGCGACGATGCGACGTTCGGCCAGCCCGAGATCCGGCTCGGCGTCATGCCCGGTGCCGGCGGCACGCAGCGGCTCACCCGCGCGATCGGTCAGGCCCGGGCGATGGAACTGATCCTGACCGGCCGGCCGATGCGCGCCACCGAGGCCGAGGCGGCCGGTCTGGTCACCCGGGTCGTGCCGGCCGAGGCGACCCTCGATGCCGCCCTCGAGCTGGCCGCGCAGGTCGCCAGCATGCCGCCGCTCGCGGTACGCGCGGCCAAGGCGGCCGTCCGGGCAGCGGCGGAGCAGCCCTTGAGCGCCGGGCTCGCCGCGGAACGCGAGACGTTCTTCGGTCTCTTCGACTCCGACGACCAGGCCGAGGGGATGGCGGCCTTCAACGACAAGCGCGCGCCGGTCTGGACCGGACACTGACAGCGCGGGGACGCGAGGAGGGATCGATGGAGCGCGACACACCCGGGGGCAGCGATGTCGGACCGGACATCGAGCGCGATCTGGGCGACGAACCGCCGCCGAGCTATCGCGATTCGGCGCCCGACTACCTGGCCCCGATCGACGATTCGTCACCCGTCAGCGGCCACACGCCCGCGCCCGAATCCGCAACGTCCGCCATCGATTCGCCCGAGCACGACTGGACCCACGCCCAGGACCTCATCTACCCGGGCTTCCGCCCGGTCGGGACGCAGGGTCTCGACATCGACTCGCTCGACCGTGACCTCCTCGTCGCGCAGGGGGCCGTGAGCCACGCGCAGCCGCTGCTCGACGTCGGACCGGCCGGCCTGCCCGTCGTCTACACGCTCGACGCGGGCGCGTACGACATCGTCGTCAATGGCGACCACCTGCTCTCGTGGGGGATCGGGGCATCGGAGATCCAGGACGCAGCGATGAAGAACCTCTCGCGCTGGTCCGCATCGGCGCCGTGGACCGACGAGATCTCCGGCGACCGCCGCCTCGTCAGCTCCGACACCGGCGACGGCTGGGATGCCGCCCGGATCCTGCTGCCCGAGGTCATCGCCCACCTCACGACCGAACTGGCCCCGTACGGTCGGATCCTCGTCGGTGTGCCGGAGCGGCATCTCCTGACCGCCGCCTCCCTCGGTCCCGGCGACACCGAATTCGCGGCGCTCTTCGCGGAGTTCGTGCTCGAGCAGTCCGGCGGTGCGGACGAACCGGTCGATCGGCGGGTCTTCGAGCTGGTGGACGGGCGCCTCGTCGAATTCGACGGGGGCGGACCCTCGGCCTGATGGGCGGCACCGGGGCGGCCACCCCGGCATTCGAGTCGATCCGCTACGAGGTCGTCGACGCGATCGCAACGATCACCCTGGACCGGCCGGCCGCGCTCAACGCGCTGACCGTGCCGATGAAGCGGGAGCTGCTTCGCGCGCTCGGGTTGGTCGCACGCGATCGGGCCATCCGGGTGGTCGTGCTGACCGGCGAGGGCCGGGCGTTCTGCGCCGGCCAGGATCTCAAGGAGCGAAGGGCGCCTGACGCGGCTCCCCTGGCCGTCGAGCTCCGGGAACGCTACAACCCGCTCATCCGCGCGATGCGGGCGCTCGACCAGCCGATCGTCGGGGCCATCAACGGGATCGCGGCCGGGGCGGGCGCGTCACTGGCGTTCGCGTGCGACGTGCGGATCGCCGCCGAGGAGGCGAGCTTCCTGCTCGCGTTCGGGCGGATCGGCCTCGTGCCCGACAGCGGCGCGACGTGGTTCCTGCCGCGGCTGGTCGGCGCGGCCAAGGCCGCGGAGCTCGCGCTCATCGGCGATCCGCTCTCGGCCGCGGATGCGGAGCGCTTCGGCCTGGTGGCGAAGGTCGTGCCGGCAGGATCGCTGGCGGCCGAGGCCCGGGCGGTCGCAGAGCGCCTGGCGGCGCTGGCACCGCGGGCCCTTGCCTCGACCAAGCACGCTCTGGATCGTGCCTGGTCGATCGACCTCGAGCGGGCGCTCGAGGAGGAGGCCTACCGCCAGGGCGTCGCCGGCGCGAGTGCCGACCACGCCGAGGGCATGGCCGCGTTCCTCGAGAAGCGGCCACCTCGGTTCACCGGGGAGTGACCTGGGCGAGACCCCCGGGGATCTTCCTGATCACCGGCCCGTCTGGCGCGGGGAAGTCGACGATCGCACGCCTGCTCGCCGCACGATCTCCCCGAGGCGTCCACGTCGAGGGCGACCAATTCAGACGGAGCATCGTCGCCGGGCGACGGGACATGACCCCAAATCCTACGGCGGAGGCGCTGGCTCAGCTTCGACTTAGGTACAGACTCGCGGCGATGGTGGCTGACGCCTATTTCGAGGAAGGCTTCACGGTCGCACTGGAAGACGTCGTCGCTGGGACGCTCCTTCCGGAGTGTGTAGCGATGATCAGGGGACGTCCGCTCCATGTGATCGTCCTGACGCCATCGATCGAATCGATCGCCGCCCGCGACCGAGCTCGCACTACCTCGGGGTACACCGAGATGTCCCTATCGCAGCTCTACCGGACGTTTCCTGAACGAGACGCCTCGGATCGGCGCCTGGCTCGACACGTCGGATCAGACACCAGACGAGACCGTCGAGGCGATCCTTGTTCGATCCGGACCTTCGGACTCAGAGCCTTGAATGAACTCGCGCTCCTTGACCTATCCGCGTCGGTCGCAGAGATGCCCGGCTGATCTCGTTCGCATCGGACTCACGATCCGACGACGGGGCCGGTCCGTGCGGCGGAGTTCATTCACGGGCTCTGAGGCTGCCTCCTGCCGCTCGCTTGCCGGCGATCCGCGGGTGCCGTAGGCTCGGACGCAGGAGGCCGAACGATGACGGATCCGCTGGCTCTCGACCCCATCCTCGACCCGCGTGAGCGGACGCGGCCGCCCTCCAACCAGGACCTGCCCCACGACGAGCGATTCGCCCTGTTCGAGGCGCACGTCACGTCCGGCGGCAAGGTCGAAGCGACCGATTGGATGCCCGACGAGTACCGCACGGCCGTCCTGCGCTTCGTCGAGATGCACGCGAACTCCGAGTTGATGGGCGTCCTCCCCGAGCGCGAGTGGCTGATGCGCGCGCCGACCCTGCGCCGCAAGCTCGCGCTGACCGCCAAGGTCCAGGACGAGGTCGGGCACGCCCAGCTGCTCTATCGCGTCGCGGAGGACCTCGGCAAGCCGCGCGAGGCGATGTTCGACGACCTGCTGGCGGGGAAGACCAAGTTCCACAACGTCTTCCACTACCCGACGACCGGGTGGGCCGACGTCGGGATGATCGCGTGGCTCGTGGACGCTGCAGCGATCGTCGCGCAGATGGCGCTCCGCGACAGCAGCTACGCCCCGTACGCGCGCACGATGCGAAAGATCTGCTGGGAGGAATCGGTCCACATCATGCACGGCCGCGACGTCGTGGTGACCATGGCGACCGGCAGCCCGGACCAGCGGGCGGCGATCCAGGACGCGCTCGAGCGCTGGTGGGGCCCGCTGATGCAGATGCATGGCCCACGCTCGCCCCGCGAGCAGGACCGCGACCTGCACTGGCGGATCAAGGCCAAGACGTCGGAGGAGCTGCGCCAGGAGTTCCTGACCATCTACGTCCCACGGATCCGAGAGCTCGGACTGGTCATCCCGGACCCGGCGCTCAGCCTCGACGAGGCCACCGGGACCTGGGCCTACACCGAGCCCGACTGGGCCGAGCTGCGGACCGTCGTGACCAACCACGGCCCGATGTCGCAGGCCCGGCTGGAATTCCGGCGCCTCGCGCGCGAGGACACCCGTTGGGTGCGCGAGGCCGTGCTGGGCGTGCCGGCCGCGGCATGACCGATCACGACCGCGAGGCGGCCGGCCACGCGGACCCGGTGCTGGAGGCCTGGGAGGTCTTCCGGCAGGAGCGCGAGGGCGACCCGATGCGCCACGGCGGCAGCGTGATGGCCCCGGACGCCGACCTCGCCGCGCACTACGCGCGCGAGATGTTCGGCCGCCGGCAGGAGAGCGTCCGGCTGTGGGTCGTGCGCCGGACCGACGTCGATCGACATCGTCGACCAGGACCTGCTCCAGCCGCCGCTCGACCGCTCGTTCAAGAAGCCCGGTGGCTACGTCATGCGTGACAAGCTCGCGGCCGCGCGCGGGGCCGCCGGTCAGGCCAAGCCGAAGGCGCGGCCGGGATGACCGTCGCGACGCCCCCCGCCACGGCGGCCCTCGAGGCGCTGCTCCTCTCCATGGCGGACGACGAATTCGTCATCGGCTTCAGCGATTCCGAGTGGACGGGGATCGCGCCGCTCCTCGAGGAGGACGTGGCGATGAGCTCTCTCGCCCAGGACGAGCTCGGTCACGCCGCGGCGCTCTACGGATTGCTGGCCGGCCTCACCGACGGCGACGCCGATGCGATCGCCTACGACCGCGAGCCCGACGCCTATCGACACGCCCGCCTGCTCGATCACGGCCGCGGCGACTGGGCGATGACGATCGCCCGGCGCTACCTCTACGAGACCGCCGACGCCTTCCGCCTCGAGGCGCTGGGCGCCTGCAGCTGGGCGCCGCTGGCCGAGCTCGTCGGGAAGCTGGTCCGCGAGGAGCGCTACCACGCGATGCACATCGCGGTCTGGTTCGAGCGCCTAGCCTGGGCTGGCGGCGAATCGCGCTCCCGGCTCGTCGACGCGCTCGCGACGCTGGCGCCCGATGCAGGCACGGTCTTCACGCCACTCCCCGGCGAACCGGCACTCGTCGCGGCGGGCATCCTCGCCTCGCCGATGCGCGAGCTCGAGACGCGCTGGCTCGCGGCGATCGCCCCGACCATGCGGGCACTCGAGCTGCCGATGCCGTCGGGTGCCGGCGCGCCGACCGACGGCCGCGAGGGCCACGGCGAACCGTTCCGCTGGTTGTGGGGCGAGTTCACGAGCGTCCGTCGGAGCGACGTCGGGGCGACGTGGTGAGCGAGGCCGGGACCCACATCGGGATCACTCGGGCGCGCGCGGGCGCGATCGGGCCAGGCACGCCGGGCCCAGACGAGGCATCGGTCCGGTCCGCCCTCGCCGAGGTGATGGACCCGGAGCTTCCGATGGTCTCGATCGTCGAGCTCGGGATGGTCGGCGGCGTCTCGGTTTCGGCCGACGCGATCGATGTCGAGATCCTCCCGACATTCATCGGCTGTCCCGGCACTCGAGCTGATCCGGACGGCGGTCTCGGACCGCCTGGGCGCCTTCGGTCGCCCGGTCCGCGTGGTCTCGTCGTTCACCCCGCCGTGGAGCTCGGATCGCATCACCCCGGCCGGACGAGCGGCTCTCGCCGCGGCCGGGATCGCACCGCCCTCGGCCGTCGGCGAAGTCCGCTGTCCGTTGTGCGCGTCGGACCGGGTCGTGATGGACAACCTGTTCGGCCCGACGCAGTGCCGCTCGCTCTACTACTGCCGGGGGTGCCGCCAGCCGTTCGAAGCCATCAAGCCGATCTGAGCGTGGCGGACCTGGAGCGGGTCGGCGTCGTCGGCGCCGGCACGATGGGCGCCGGCATCTCCCAACTCGCGCTCGAGGCCGGTCACGACGTCCGGCTGTTTGACGCCGATCCGGCTGCCGGGGAGGTCGCCCTCGGGCGGATCCGCGAGGGCCTCGCCCGGCGGGCGGCGAGGCTGGACCTGGACGCCGACGCCATCGACGACTGGGTCGAGGGGCGGGTCGCCCCCCTGCGGGTCGTCGCCGGGCTCGAGGAACTGGCCCGAGCGTCAGATCTGGTGATCGAGGCCGCTGCCGAGGACCTGCCGACCAAGCGCTCGATCTTCTCGGTCCTCGACGAAGCGGCGCCACCCGGGACGATCCTCGCGACCAACACGAGCGCGCTGTCGGTCGCGGCGATCGCGGCTGCCACACGGCGACGGGAGCTGGTCGCCGGTCTGCACTTCTTCAACCCGGCTCCGCTCATGCTCCTCGTCGAGGTCATCGGCGCGCCGGACACGTCCGGGTCCACGATGGCCCGCCTCGACACGCTGATGCGGCAGTGGGGCCGGACACCTGTCCGGTCGGCCGATGCCCCGGGTTTCATCGTCAATCGCGTGAACCGGGCCTTCACGCTCGAGCCACTCGCCGCACTTGAGGCCGACGAGACTACGGTCGAGGCGATCGACGGTGCGACCAGGAACGCCGGCTATCCGATGGGGCCGTTCGAGCTGATGGACCTCATCGGGCTCGACGTCAACCTGGCGGTCAGCACCGCATTGCACGCTGCGGCGCTCGCGGCGGGCGATCCCCTGGCGGACCGGTTCCGGCCGTCGGCCCTCCAGGCACGGCTCGTGGCGGGCGGGCGCCTCGGTCGCAAGAGCGGCTCGGGCTTCTATCCCATCGACCCGGCCACCGCAGCGGCGGCCGACGAGCCCGCCGTCGATGCCGCCACCCTGGTCGTCGAGCGGATGCAGATCGCCATCGTCAACGAGGCATATCGGGCCTTCGGCGACGGCGTCGCGACGGCGTCGGACATCGACCTCGCGCTGCGACTCGGGGCGAGCCACCCGGTCGGTCCATTCGAGCGAACGAGCCTGATGGGTGGCCCCGCGATCGTGCTGGACCGCCTGCACCTGCTCGCCGACCACGGTCCCCGCTTCGCCCCGGCTCCGGCGCTCCTCGAGGCCGAACGCCGCTAGGTGCCTGGAGGAATATCCTGCGCCCATCGACCCGTCCCGTCGTGTCGACCAGCGCTGATGCCTCGGAGGGGTGGCGACATGCGAGACAGGATGATCGGTGGGGGACTGATGGCCGTGGCCCTCCTGGCCCTGATCGGCTGCAGCGGCGCGGGGGGCGGCTCGACCGGCCCTTCCTCGGCGGCGTCCGCCGCGGCCCCGACGACCGCCGCGACTGCGGCGGCGCCCAGCGAGGCCGCACCGAGCGAAGCCCCGCCGAGCCAGGCGGCCGCAAGCGAGCCGATCCCGAGCTTCGCGTTCCCGAGCGACGACAAGGAGCTCGAGGCGGTCATCCCCGACAAGATCTGCGGCGCCACCGTCCAGAAGCTGAGCCTCAAGGGCAAGCAGGCCACCGGCGACAACGAGATCTGGCCCGGGATCCTGCAGGCGCTCGGCAAGTCCGTCGCGGACGTCAGCGCCGCGGCCGCCTTCTCGACCAAGCCCAGTTGTTCCGTGACCATCATCAAGATCAACGGCGCTGACGAGGGCAAGCTCCGTGAGCTGCTGCAGTCGGAGGCCGCCAAGGCGGGGATCACCTACACGAAGGTCTCCGTCGGCGGCAAGGACGTCTTCACGACGAACCCGGCCAAGTTCGGCTACTCGTGGATCAAGGGTGACGGGGCGATCATCATCACCGCCGACAGCGCCAAGCACGCCGAGGAGCTCGTCGCGGCGCTTCCGTAGGTCGAGGCGCCCGGGCAGGGGCTGCCCCGGCGCCCTACCATCGCCATCGTGAGTCGAGATCACGGCGCGACCGGTCCGTGAGGCCTGGATCGTCGAGGCCGTCCGCACGCCCATCGGCCGCTACGGTGGCGCGCTCGCGAGCGTCCGGCCGGACGACCTGGCGGCCCTCGTCCTGCGCGCCGTCGTCGACCGGGCCGGCGTGGACGCCGCGCTCGTGGAGGACGTCATCCTCGGCTGTGCCAACCAGGCCGGCGAGGACAACCGCGACGTGGCCCGGATGGCGC
This sequence comes from uncultured Chloroflexia bacterium, assembly GCA_963767165.1. Classification (GTDB taxonomy): domain Bacteria; phylum Chloroflexota; class Limnocylindria; order Limnocylindrales; family CSP1-4; genus SPCO01. The sequence continues at coordinate 251,030 of CAVYCV010000003.1, forward strand.
TCCTGCTGGCCGACTTCCCCATCGAGGTCGGCGGCCTGACCGTGAACCGCCTGTGCGGCTCCGGCCTGCAGGCCATCAACACGGCCGCTCACGCGATCGCGGTCGGCGACGGCGATGTCTTCATCGGCGGCGGTGTCGAGTCGATGACGCGCTCGCCATACGTCACGCTCAAGGCCGACACAGCCTATCGCCCGCGGGACCCGCGAGGCGGTCGACACGACCCTCGGCTGGCGGTTCGTCAACCCGCGGCTGGCCGAGCGCCACTACCCGTATTCGATGGGCGAGACCGCCGAGAACGTCGCCGAGCGGTGGGGCGTCAGCCGCGAGCGCCAGGACGCCTTCGCCCTCGAGAGCCACCAGCGAGCGATCGCGGCCATCGAGGCCGGCCGCTTCGACGACCAGATCGTCCCGGTCGAGGTGACCGGGCGAAGGGGCGAGACCACGGTGGTCGACCGCGATGAGCACCCGCGAGCCGATACGAGCCTCGAGGCCCTCGGGAAGCTGCGCCCGGCCTTCCGCGCCGAGGACGGCTCGGTCACGGCCGGCAACAGCTCCGGGATCAACGACGGGGCATCCGCCGTGCTTCTGGTCGAGGCGGAGCGTGCCCGGACGCTTGGCCTCACGCCGATGGCCCGGGTGGTGTCCACGGCCGTCGCCGGCGTCGACCCGGCGATCATGGGCGTCGGCCCAGTGCCGGCCTCGCGCAAGGCCCTCGAGCGGGCAGGGATCGCCGCCGCGGACCTCGACCTCGTCGAGCTCAACGAGGCCTTCGCCTCGCAGTCGCTCGTCTGCATCGACGAGCTCGGTCTCGACCCGGCGACGGTCAACGTCAACGGCGGGGCGATCGCCCTCGGTCATCCGCTGGGGATGAGCGGCGGCCGCCTGATCACGATGCTGACCCATGAGCTGCGGCGGACGGGCGGCCGGTATGGCCTCGCGACGATGTGCATCGGGGTGGGGCAGGGGATCGCGACGGTCGTCGAGCGCATCGACGGGTAGCGCCCGCGAGACGCGGTCAGCTGGCTTCTTCTCGCTGAGTCCTCAAGCGACTGGTATGTCGGTCGCGCATCCGTTGTCCTTCTGCTTGGTCGCACCACGACTCAGGCGGAGGCGAATCGCGCTTCTGCGCCCCTCAGGCCCGGGATGCCGCACATAGCAGTCGTGTGGAGACTGAGCGAGAAGCGGTGGCCGCGGGACCTGCCCGAATCAGCGCGGGCCGAGCATCCGGGCGGTGGCGCGGCGTCGCCCGCTCCGTGCCAGGAGCCAGGACAGGAGCGCCAGGACGAGCCCGACCGCGACCAGGAGTACCGCCTGGATCACGAGCAGGCTGACGAAGGCGTCGTAGACCTGGGCGGTCACCTGACGAGCCACCTCCGCGTCGGGGACGCTCGAGACATACGGGCCGGCGAGCCAGAGGACGGCCAGCGAGACCGCGCCGGCGACCGCGATTGCGAGCCCGACGATCCCGAGGGCACGCGCTCGGCGGTGTGCCAGGATGACGACGATGAGCGCGGCCGTGACCGCCACCAGCGGCAGGAGGAGTTGGAGGCTACGCATCAGCCTGAGGGCTTCCTGCACCTGATCGAAGGCGCCGACTCGGGCGATGACGACCGGGCTGGTCAGGATGGTGGGCACGTTCACGACCAACGACGCGACGCGCGGGTCAGCTGAGGTCGCGATCCGCTTCAGCAGGCCGGCGGTTTCGAGGACGACGTTCTTGCCGCGCACCGACACCAGACCGGACCGGCCCTCGGCCAGGCCGATCACCTCGCCATGGACGCCGGTCACGACCTCGTCGCGGACCTGCCGGACACCTGGATCGCCGAGGGACTCGAGGATCCGGTCGCTGAGCGCCGCTCTGACCTGCGGCCGATCCGATCCGGCCGGCAGTCCGAGCCGTGACGCCAGCCCGGCGGCAACGACTGGCGGGGCCCGATCCACCCGCTCGACGATGACGTCCGCGAGCGACGTCGCCATGAGCCGCTCGATCGCCGGCGTGTCCATCGCCCGCCCGACCGTCGTCGAGAACGTCTGCGAGTCGAGCACCGTCCGAAGCGCCCAGAACGAGGTGTTCGCCGCCACGACGGCGGGGATGAGCAGCACCAGGAGGATGGCGGCCAGACCCGTCCGGAGCATGCATCAGTCTAGCCGCGGGCCCCCGGACCTTCGTTCGGCGGGAGTTTCGGCGCGGGTGCTTGTCGAAACCCGCGCCCGTGCGTACGATGCGCATAGCACTCGGGGACCCGCACGCGGGTCGGCCATCATTCGCAGACCACGGAGACGAGACGCATGATCGATCAGCAGCCGACGGTCGTTTCCCTCAGTGACGCCGCAGTGAGCAAACTGCGCGAGCTGACCAAGGAAGAGACGAACCCGGCCATCGGCCTTCGCGTGTACGTCTACTCCGGTGGCTGCTCCGGCTTTCGCTACGGGATGATGCTCGAGGACGCGCCCACGCCCGAGGACAAGATCCTCGACGCCAGCGGCATCAAGGTCTACGTCGATGGCAACAGCGTCGACCTGCTCAAGGGCTCGCAGATCGACTACGTCGACACGCTGATGGGCGCCGGGTTCACGGTCAACAACCCCAACGCGGTCGCCGCCTGCGGCTGCGGATCCAGCTTCCGGACCGCCGACGACGAGGGCTCCGCCCGCTCCTGCGCCCACTGACCCGAGCGGTCGGCCAGGCCGACCATCAGACGAGCATCCGAAGCCGCCGGTGCGCCCCGGCGGCTTCGTCGCATCCATCGACGGACCATCGCCCCGAAACGTCGGTACTGTCGACCCATAGGCCGTGCGGGCGGTCGGGCGGACGATCGGCTCGGTGCCATCCATGCCTGTCGCCTTGTCGCCCCTCGCCCGCGTCCCGCTGTGGGCGGCGTATTTCGCCGCCGGTGTCGCGGCGCTCATCGTCTACTGGCTCCTCGAGGGCGGCAGCCTCACGCAGAGTTGGTTCTACGACGTCATCGGCGTTTCCGCGGTCCTCGCGGCGCTGGTCGGTATCATCCGAAACCGGCCCGACCGACGCCTGCCGTGGATGTTGATGGCGATCGGCCAAGCGTCATTCGTGGCCGGCGACGTCCTGTGGAACTGGTACGAGATGATCGGCGAGGACCCGTTCCCGTCCATGGCCGACGCGCTCTACCTCGCAGGCTATCCGTTCATCGCCGTCGGCTTGCTGCTGTTGATTCGCCGGCGACTGGGCGACGGCGACCGAGGCGGCCTCCTCGACGCCGCGATCCTGGCAACGGGCGTCGCGATCCTCTCGTGGACGCTCTTCATCGAGCCGCAGGTCATCGGGGCTGACCTGGACGTTCTCTCGCTGGCCATCAGTCTCGCCTATCCCATCGCCGACCTGCTCCTCATCGGTGTCGCGATGGGCCTGCTGACCACCGCAGGAGCGAGGACTTCCGCTTTCCGGATGCTCGGCCTCAGTCTCGTGGCGCTCCTGGTGGCCGACCAGATCTACGCGCTCCAGAACTTCGACGGGACATACGTCGCCGGCGGTCCGCTCGACACCATCTACGTGATCGCCTACATCCTGTTCGGCGTCGCGGTCCTGCACCCATCGATGCGACGGCTGACGGACCCGCAACCCGTGGCGGTCACCTGGCTCGGACCCGTGCGCCTGGTCTGTCTCGCGGCGGCGATGGTGACGGGACCGGTCCTCCTGGCGATCGGCCCGGATGCGAGCGACGGCCTGGCCGTCATCGCCGCGGGCACGGCTGTCCTCTCGCTCCTTGTCCTCGCCCGACTCTATGGCCTCGTGGGTCTGCTCGCGCGCGATGTCGCCAAACGGCGAGCGCTGGAGGACCAGCTCAGCTATCAGGCGTTCCATGATCCGTTGACCGGACTGGCCAATCGGCGCCGGTTCGTCGAGCAGGCTGAAGCCGCCCTGACGGGGCGCCAACGGACCGGGACCATCGCCGCCATGTTCCTGGATCTCGACGACTTCAAGACAGTCAATGACAGTCTGGGCCATGCGGCCGGCGACGAGATGCTGAGGGTCGTCGCCACGCGGATCAGCGCCGGCCTCCGGTCCACGGACCTCGCCGCACGACTCGGTGGCGACGAATTCGGGATCCTGCTCTTCGACGTCCACAACATCGGCGTCGCGACGGCCGCAGCTCAGCGTCTCCTCGATGCGCTCCAGGAGCCAGCGACCATCGGCGACTCCCTGGTCGAGGTCGGAGCCAGCATCGGCGTTGCGATCGACTCTCCAGAGGTTGTCCGCGTGGACGACTTGCTCGGGGACGCGGACGTCGCGATGTACCAGGCGAAGGCGCTCGGCAAGGGCCGTTTCCACGTCTTCGTCGGCGATCCCGAGGGAGCCGGCGTCCGCCAGCGAACATGGTCAGAAGAGCCTCGGAACGTTCGTCGCGCGCCCATCGGCCCGGTCAGTCTCGAGCCTGGCGTCGGCTAGGTTCCGGGGCGGCGGCTAGACTCGGGTCGGACGCGATGGCACCGGGTCATCGCGCGAGTTCGCGGTCCTGAGACGATGGATATCCCGCTCTTCCCGCTGCACACGGTCCTCTGTCCCGGGATCGTCGTTCCGCTGCACATCTTCGAAGAGCGCTATCGCGCCCTGACCCGTCACTGCCTCGACCGTGGCACGCCGTTCGGCGTCGTGCTGATCCGGGACGGCCGCGAGGTCGGTGATCGCAAGGTCATGGCCCTCGCCGGCGTGGGGGCCTTCGCGGAGATCCGGCGGGCCGGCCGCTACCCCGACGGCCGCTACGACCTGCTGGCCGCCGGGACCGGGCGGTTCACGATCGAATTGGTCGACGCGGGGACCGAGCCGTACCTGGTCGCCGAGGTGACCCCGCTCGAGGACGAGGTGGGCGACGAGCCACGGGCCGAGCGGCTGGCTGAGACCGCGATCAGCCGCTTCGTGCGCTATCTCGAGCTCATGCGGGCCCGCGAGGGCGAGACCGCCGAGGTCCTCGACATCCGGGTCGAGCTCGAGACCATCGGGTCGGACGACGAGAGCGAGACCGGTGGCCTCGATCCGGACGAGAGCCGCGGTTCCGCTGCGGCCACGCTCGAGCCCGAGGAGAAGGCCGAGCTCGGGGACGAGGCACTCAGCGCCCGCGACCTGAAGATCCCCGACGACCCGACCGTCCTGTCCTACCTGCTCTCGGGCATCGTCGAGGTCGAATTGCCGCGACGGCAGGCGCTGCTCGAGGCCTCGACTACGGTCGAGCGCCTCGAGAACTTGGTCCGCCTGCTCGACCGGGAGCTCATGCTCCTGAGTGGCCGTTTGCGCATCTTCTCGCCGGACCCGCGGCTGATGGGTGGCGCCCGCCGGAGCTAGCTGTGATCCCTGGGCACGTTGTTGACACACCACACCCCGATCCCGGGGCCCTCGTGTCTGCCAGACAGCACCAGGGCCCCGAGACGGTCTCCGGGCCACGGCCCAGCCCCGACTGCGGACTGCCCGGCACGGATCGGGGCCGTCGGCGCTGTCGCCTGACACTCGGATGGCGTGGCGCAGACTGGCAGACACGGTCTGGCCAGGGACAACCCGGGATCGCCGGTGGACGTCAACAGCCGGTCTGGTGATCACAGCTAGCTACTCGCTGAAGCGCTCTTCCTTCCACGGGTCGGCGTCATTGTTGTAGCCGTAGCGTTCCCAGAAGCCGAGCTGGTCGTGGTCGAGGAACTCCAGGCCGCGGATCCACTTGCTGCTCTTCCAGAAGTAGCGCTTCGGGATGACGAGGCGGAGCGGATAGCCGTGCTCGGCCTCGAGCGGCTGGCCGCCGAAGGTGTCGGCGAGGATGACGTCGTCGTCATCGAGGACCGAGAGCGGGACGTTCGCCGTGTAGCCCTGCTCGGCGTGCGACACCACGTGGGTCGCCGAGGGCCGGACCGCGGCCATCTCGAGGATCGTCTGGATCGCGACGCCCTCCCAGTCCGTGTCGAGCTTCGTCCAGCGCGTGACGCAGTGGATGTCGGTGTGGATCTTCTTGCGGGGCAGGGCCTTGAACTGGTCCCATGTCAGCGTGAAGGGCGAATCGACCTCGCCCCACACCTTGAAGTCCCACGTCGCCAGGTCGACATGCGGCACCGAGCCGTAGTGGAGGACCGGGAACTTCTCGGTCTTGTACTGGCCCGGCGGGATGCGCGCGGCGGCCGCGGGATCCTGCTCGCCGGAGCCGAAGAGACGTTCGAACATGCGCTGACCTCGAGACGGTGAGGGCGGTATGTTCCCACATCGTCGTGACCGTTCGGTGAACGGGGGGACCGGACCATCGGGGAGCCGGGCTGTCCCGTTCGCTACGGTACCCTTCGGTCGTGGATTCGCCCGATCGACCCCCCGGGATGCCCGAGTCGGACGACCGGACCCCGGACCCTCGCGTCGTCATCGTCATGCCGGCCTACAACGCCGCGCGGACGCTCGAGCGCACCTACGCCGACATCCCCCACGACCTGGTCGACCGGATCATCCTCGTCGACGACGTGTCCCGGGACCAGACCGTCGAGGTCGCCAAGCAGCTCGGGCTCGACGTCATCATCCACAGCCAGAACCGCGGCTACGGGGGCAACCAGAAGACGTGCTACGACGCGGCCCTCGCCGCCGAGGCCGACATCGTGGTGATGCTGCACCCCGACTACCAGTACGACGCGACGCGGATCCCCGCGCTGATCGCGCCGATCGCCGCGGGCGAGCGCGACCTGATGCTGGGCAGCCGGTTCATGGGCGACCCGCTGGCCGGTGGGATGCCGCGCTGGAAGTACCTCTCCAACCGGTTCCTGACCGGCCTCGAGAACCGGGCGTTCGGCCTGCACCTGTCCGAGTACCACACGGGCCTGCGGGCCTACAGCCGGCACCTCCTCGAGACGATCCCGTACCGGCTCAACAGTGACGACTTCGTCTTCGACCAGGAGCTGGTCGCCCAGGTCGTGGCGGCCGGGATGTCCGGCCGGATCGGGGAGATCGCGGTGCCCACGCGCTACTTCGAAGAGGCGTCGTCGGTCGGCTTCACGCGCAGCGTGGTCTATGGCCTCTCGACACTGCGGGTGGTCGCGCGGTACACGCTCCATCGATGGCGCGTCCGGCGGTCCCCGAAACTGCTGACGCGCGACCGCGTCGACTGAGTACGGGACCGACGACGGCGTGAGGATCGGCTCGCAGACCCTGCTCCGCGGTGCGCTCGGCATCGCGATCAGCATCGTCTCCCTGTACATCGTGCTGGGCTCGGTCGACCTCGCCAAGGCGGTCGATGTCCTCCGGACCGCGGCTCCCGCCTGGATCGGCCTCATGCTCGTCGCGGTGCTGGTCGACGTGGGCGCCCGGGCCGCCCGATGGCGCGTCCTTCTTGCCCCGATCGCGGTGGTCCCGTACCGCCGGGTGCTCGGCTATACCTACCAGGGGTACCTGGCCAACAATGTGCTGCCGGCACGCCTCGGGGAACTGGTTCGCACGCACGCGCTGGGCGAGGGCGAGGGCCTGAGCCGGACCACCGTCCTGGGCACGGTCGCCGTCGAGCGCATCGTGGACACCGTCATGGTGGTGGCCATCGCGGCCGTGTCGGTGCTGGTCCTCGGCGTCCGCGGGTTCATCACGAGCGCGGTCCTGCTGGGTGCCGCGTTCGTGACGTTGCTGTGCATCGGGCTGGCGCTCGGCGTCGTCGCCCATCGCCTGCCCGGCGCCGCGCGCGCGACGCGGTTCATCGAGCGCTGGCCCAAGGTCATCGAGCTCGGTCGGCGCCTGCAGGACGGCCTCGCCGTCGCCAGCCGGCCGCGGACGATGACCGGCGCCACCATCCTCAGCCTGGCCGCGTGGACCGCCTCGACCATCACCTTCCTCGCCGGCGGCCAGGCGGTCGGCATCGAGCTGACCGTGGCCCAGGGCGCGCTCATCGGGAGTGGCGTGGCCCTCGCGTCGATCGTCCCGTCCGGACCCGGCTATGTCGGCACGTTCGAGCTGACGGCGGTCGGCATCGCCGACGCCCTGGGCATCGACCGGGACGCGGCCTTCGCGATGGCGCTCCTCATCCACGCGACGATCCTGCTGGTCACGTCCGTCGGCGGGGTCGTGGCGATCGTCGCGTTGCGGCGGGGGAAGCCGGGCCGGATCCCGGTCGCGGCAGAAGCCGACCCGCCCGCCGCGCCCGCGTCCGACCCCCGAATCGACGAACCCCCGGCCTGAGCCGGGGGTTCGAGGTGTGCGACGGTCGGACCCGCGTCCGACCGTGACCTACTTGACGATGCCCTGGGCCGTCAGCCAGGCCTTGGCCACGGCGGCCAGGTCCTTCTTGTCGATTGCGACCTGCTTGTACAGGTCGGCCAGGGTCGGGGTGTCGATCTTCGCCGACACGTCGTCGAGCAGCTTCGTGAAGGCGGCCTTGTCGACCTTGGCGAGATAGTCGTCGCGGACGATCGGCGCGATGTTCTCGGCCGGTTGCGTGCCCTTGTCATCCTCGAGCCGGACCCAGCCGTTGACGATGATCTCGGGGCCGGTCGAGCAGAGCTCGGCCACGTCGACGGTCTTCTGGAGGAGCGCATCGGCCATCGGGCCGCTGCAGGCATCCAGGAGCGTGACGTTGGTCGGCTCGAGCCCATAGGCACTCTTGAGAGCGGCTGCGCAGACGGGGTTCGTCGGGCAGTCCGTCGCGAGCGCCCACTTGAGGTCGTTCTGGACCGCCGTGAGGTCGCTCAGCTTGGTCAGGTTGTACTGGTCGGCCGTCTCCTTGCGGACCACGAACGCGTTCGTGTCCTGGCCGGGGGTGTATGCGAGGACCGAGATCGCCTTGGCCTTCAAGGCGTCCGCGAGCAGCTTCGCGTTGGTGTCCGAGTTCGTCGTCGTCGTGCCGGGCGCGTAATACGCGAGGCCCCCGCCGAGATACTCGGGCTTGAGGTCGATCTGTCCGCTCTCGATGGCCGCGGCGGTGACCTTGCGGGTGCCCAGGCCGATGCCGGCGCGGTCGACGGTGTAGCCGTTGGCCTCGAGGACCTGGGCATAGACTTCGGCGACGACCCGGGCTTCATCGAACCCGTCCGACCCGATCTTGATGGCAGCCTTGCTCCCACCCGTCGAGCAGGCGCCGAACAGCACCAGCACCGACGCCCCGAGAGCAAGAACGCGGGACAACCGCATGGGTCTCCTCCTATCTCCTCGCGCAGTGCTCGCGCGAACCAGGGGACCATAGCACGGGATACGTGACAACCCGGTGTCCGGTTCAGTGGCCTTCCGGAGTCAACCTGCCGACGTCGCGATCGTCCTGTCGATGGCGGTCGGCGCGATGGTCTCGAAGTCGGCGGTCGGGGTTCGGAGGCCGGGTGAGACGACGAGCCGTTGCAGCAGAACGAATGCCCCCTCGGTCACCAGCGACAGGCCTGCCACGAGGACCACGCCGCCGAAGAGCATGCCATCGTCCTGATTGGGCGATGCCCTCCACGAGATAGCGTCCGAGGCCTGGGCCACCGAAGATCGCCGCGAGGGTCAGCGTCGCGACGACCTGGAAGGCCGCCGACCGAACGCCGCCAAGGATGACCGGCAACCCGACGGGGATCTCCAGGCGCCGGACGAGCTGGTCGCCGTGCATCCCCATGGCCCGTCCGGCCTCGACCAGGTCGGCGTCGACTCCCGCGATCCCCGCCTGCGCGTTGACGAGGATCGGTGGGATCGCCAGCACCACCATGGCGATGACAGCCGGATAGATCTTGAACCCGAGCTCCGGATCGATGGCGGCGGTGATCGGCAGGACGAGCGCGATGACGGCGAGCGACGGCAAGGCGCGGCCCAGGTTGGCGAGGTTCGCCGCAAACGCCATGCCGCGATGGGTGTGGCCTGTCCAGAGACCGATGGGCAGGGCGACCGCGATGGCGATCAGGAGCGACGCCCCCGACAACGCGACGTGCTCGACGAGCCGCACGGGGATGCTCGCCGGCCCCGACCAGTTCGCCGGATCCGTGAGCCACGCGAGGGTCTCGGAGACGAGATCCATCAGGCTGTCGCTCGTCGTGCGGCGTCACGCTCCGGCGCGAACCATGGCGTGAGGCGACGTTCGAACCGGACCAGGAGCAGGTCGGCGCCGACCGCGAGGATGATCGACGGCACGGCTCCCATCAGGATCTCGGTCGGGAACGAGTGGCGATAGCCCTCGAAGATGAAGAACCCCAGACCCCCGAAACGGTCGCCCAGGATGCCCGTGATCGTGACCAGGCCGATCGTCGACACCGTGGCGAGGCGGACGCCGACGACGATCAGCGGGATGGCCAGCGGCAGCTCGATCCGGCGCAGGCGCCGGTTTCGCGGGAAGCCCATCCCGTCGGCCGCCTCGAGGACGTCGCGCGGCACGGTGTCGAAGCCCGCCACCATGTTCCGGACGAAGATGAGCAGCGTGTAGAGGATGAGCGGGACCTCGGCGGTCACGATGGACAGGCCGGTGATCGGGACCAGCAAGGCGACCATCGCCAGGCTCGGGATCGTGTAGGCGACGCCCGTGAGGGCGATGATCGGGCCGTAGACCGACCGGCGCCGGACCGACCAGAGGGCCAGGCCGAACGAGATCGCGAACCCGATCGCCACCGCGATCGCCGCGAAGACCAAGTGCTGCACGGTCCGGAAGAACAGCTCGTCGAGATGGTCGGCGAGCCAGGCCCAGTCGATCATCGGGGGGCGTCCGCGACCGGGGCCCCCGCCGCCAGGGGCGCCTCGCGTGTCGTCCCGTGGGCCATCCTCGTCTGGAGCTTCAGCTGCAGCCACCGCGAGGGCGACCGACCGCGGGTCGGCGGTCTCGCGCATCAGCACGGCGATCTGGTCGACGGTGACGATGCCGCGGACCGCGCCCGTCCGGTCGGTGACGATGCCGGCCTGGACGTCGGCGTCGAGGAGCAGCGAGAGCGCGTCGTGGAGCGTCGTGCGCCGGTCGAGCAACGGGGACATCGCCTCGGCGATGGACTCCGGGATGGGCCCGCTGGCGGGCATGTCGGCCGGGTCGATCCAGCCGATCGGGCGGGCGCCCTCGTCGACGAGCAGGACCGATGGGAAGGCCTCGGGGTTCATCCGCGACCGGACGTCGGCGACGTCCTCGCCGGTTCGAGCGAGGACCGCCGGCCGAAGCTCGAGCTCGCTCACGCGCCGCAGCGACAGGCGCTTCAGGCCGCGATCGGTGCCGACGAACCGGGCGACGAAGTCGTTGGCCGGCGCGGCCAGGATGTCCGCCGGCGGCCCGAACTGGGCGAGGAGCCCACCGACCTGCATGACCGCGACGAGGTCGCCCATCTTGATGGCCTCGTCGATGTCGTGGGTGACGAAGAGGATGGTCTTGGCCAGCTCCTCCTGGAGCCGCAGGAACTCGTTCTGGAGTCGCTCGCGGACGACCGGGTCGACGGCCCCGAACGGCTCGTCCATGAGCATGATCGGTGGGTCCGCGGCGAGGGCCCGGGCGACGCCGACGCGCTGGCGCTCGCCGCCCGAGAGCTGGCTCGGATAGCGGTCGCGGTAGCGGGCCGGGTCCAGCCCGACAAGGGCCAGGAGTTCCTCGGACCGCGCCTTGCGCCGCGCATCCGGCCAGCCGAGGAGGCTCGGCACGACCGCGACGTTCTGGCCGATCGTCTGGTGCGGGAAGAGCCCGACCTGCTGGATGACGTAGCCGATCCCGCGCCGGAGCTCGTCGACATCGCGGGTCGCGGCATCGACGCCGTCGATGAGGATGCGACCGCCGGACGGCTCGATCAGCCGGTTGACCATCTTGAGCGAGGTCGTCTTGCCGCAGCCGGACGGCCCGACCAGGACGCAGATCTTCCCGGCCGGGACCGTGAGCGAGAGGTCGTTGACGGCGCCCGGGGTGTCCTTCGCCCTTGGGTCGTATCGCTTGGTGACGTGGTCGAACTCGACCGTCGCGGCAGTCGCGCTCACCGGAGCGGTCCGATCGTCATGACCCGGCCGATCCCTCAGCCCCGTTCGACGAGCGGCTTGACCTCGCGGATGAAGCGCTCGAACGTCTCGACGTCGTACGGCGCCGGCTGCTCGGAGATGACGGTCCGAAAGCCGAGCTTGACGTATGGCAGGAGCCGTTCGGCGATCTGCTCGGGCGTGCCGTTCCAGAACGTCGTGTCGCCCTCGAGGTCGGAGAGCGGCGTCTTGTTGTGCTCCATCGCGGCCTTCCAGACGCGGTCGGCCTCGGCTTCGGTGTCGCGGATCGTCAGCTTGACCCCGAGGGTGAACTCGATCTCTCCGATGTCGCGCCCGACGGCGTCGCAGTGGCCCTGGAGCACCTCGACCTTGTGGGCCATCACGTCCAGCGGACCCATCGCGTTCCACATGTCCGCGTACTTCGCCACGGTCCGCAGCGTCTTCTTCTCGCCCGACCCGCCGATCATGATCGGCAGGCGCTTCTGGACCGGCAGCGGGGCCTGGCGCAGGTCGTCGAACTGGTATCGGCCACCCGGGGCCGATGTCGCCGACCCGCCGTCGAGGACGGTCCGGATCGCCGCGACCGACTCGTCGAGCCAGTCCAGGCGCTGGCCGAAGCCCGTTCCGAACTCGATGCCGTGGGCCTGGTGCTCCTCGTCCATCCAGGCCCCGCCGATGCCCAGGATGGCCCGGCCGCCACTGATGTGGTCGAGGGTGGTGGCGAGCTTGGCGACGACCCCCGGATTGCGGAACGTGTTGGCCCCGACGAGCAGCCCCAGCCGGGTGCGCTCGGTCTCGGGCGCCCAGGCGGCGAGCGATGCCCAGCCCTCGAAGATCGGCTGGTACGGGTCGCCGAAGATCGCGTAGAGGTGGTCCCAGGTCCAGAGGTGGTCGTAGCCGAGACGGTCGACGAGCTTGGCGCCCTCGCGCATCTCGGACCAGCTGGCCGCCTGGCTCCAGAGCAGGATGCCGAGCTTGAGGTCTGTCATGGGATCGGGGCCTCCGGGGTGAGGGGGGAAGGCCCCGTAGTCTACGGGGGCGGGACGGTCACGGCAGGCTGGCGAGGTCCTGCTCGATCAGCGCCCGATCCTCCGCATCGGCGACCGCCCCGAGAGCCTCGATGGCCTTCGCCTTCCATGCGGCCGCGGCCGCCGCGTCGCCCGCGACATGGAGCGCGCGGGCCATCGCCTCGTAGGCGGCGGGCAGGTCCCAGTCCTCGCGGTTCGGATCCGCCTCGGCCAGCTCGACGCAGCGGCGGGCGTGCCAGAGCGCCGGCTCGACGCGGCCGAGGACCGAGTAGACGCGGGCGCACTGCCACTCGCCGCGCGCGAGGTGGACGTCGTCGCTGACCTCGCCCCAGTGGTACCGCGAGGCGTGGGCGGCGTGGATCATCTCGTCGTCCTGGGCGGGCGTCCGCGGGTGGGTCTCGAGCAGCGTCCAGGTGTGGTTGAACAGGCCGGCGGCCAGCGCCCGGCGGGTGGCCTGGTCGAGCTCCGGCGGACCGGGCGGCTTCGTCACGATGGGCTCCTTCCGTTCGACGACGCCCTGCACGTGGTGCAGGACGCGCTGGAGTCGATAGGTCCGCGCCTCGATCCGGGCGCGATGGACGTCGAGCCGCCGCGCCCGCTCGGCCGGGTCGTCCGCGGCGAGCACGTCGCGGATCTCCTCGAGCGGGACCTCCAGCTCGCGGAGGCGCGCGATCGTCCGCGCATCCTCGAGCTGGCTCGTCCGGTAGCGTCGGTAGCCGGTGGATGCGTCGATCTCGGCCGGCCGGAGCAGGTCGAGCTCGTCGTAGTGCCGCAGGGCCCCGACGCTCAGCCCGGCGAGCCGGGCGAACCGTCCGATGGCCAACAGGTCGTCGTCCATGCGGTCATCGTGGACCCTCGGGTCGCTCGAGAGTCAAGCCCCTCCGACAGGACGATGCGCCCGATCAGGCGTTGTCGAGTTCGCGGTCGACCGCGCGCAGGATGAAGCGCGACGCCTCGGCGCTCTTGCCGCCGAGCTTCTGCCCGTCGTCCTGCTCGAGGGCCTGCATCAGGTCGGCCAGGAACTGGTCCATCGACGGCGTGCGCTGGAGATCGCCCGCCGCGAAGGCCGCCTCCAGCCGCGCGACGGCGGCCCGGGCGTTGTCGACAGCGTGGCCCTTGGCGGCGATCAGCTCGCGGACCTCGGCGCGGGCTGCGTCGGCGGCGACGCCCTCGCTCGTCATCGCAGCCGCTCGATGACCCGGCGCAGCCGGTCGGAGGTGCCGGATGGACTCGCGGCGCCGGTCGGCGACGGACACGGCCGGGACGCTCGCGGTCGCCTCGGGCGCGACCGTCGACGCGACTCCCGCCTCGGCCTCGGCGCGCCGCCCGCCGCTTGCGCCAGTCCGACTCCAGGACGCTCATCGCGAGCTCGTCCCACCAGCGCCCGTCGCGCCAGATGGACTCGCGCGCGCGACCCTCGATGACGAACCCGCAGCGCTTGTACGCGCGCACGGCCCGCTCGTTGAACTCGAACACGAACAGCGCGATCCGGTGCAGGCCCATCGCCCCGAACGCGTGGTCCAGCATCAGCTGGGTGGCCTCGGTGCCGTAGCCCTTGCCCCACGTGTCGGACTCGCCGATCGTGATGTGGTACAGCGCCGAGCCGTTGTCCGCATCGAGCTGGCTGAACGCGCAGGTGCCGATCAACCGGTCCGTGGCGCGCAGGTGGACGGCCATCGCGAGCGCCTCGGGTCCGACGACCCGCGCCGTGAAGAACCGCTCGATCTCCTCGGCCCGCATCGGGGTCTCCTGGTAGCGCGCGAGACGGGCGATCTCGCGGTCCGCGTACCAGCGGTGGAAGGCGGTCAGGTTCTCCGGCACGTGGCGGCGCAGGACCACCTGGGAGCCGGTGATCGACTCGGGGAACCACGTCCGATCAGCCATCGCCCCGGCACGGTATACCATCCCCGGATGCGCCGCTGGAGCGAGCTGGCGGAGCGCCTCGCGGCGACCACCCGGACCTCCGAGAAGACCGCACTGCTCGCCGACTACCTCAACACCCTGACGCCCCTGGAGCTGCCGATCGCGGCCGTCTTCCTCACCGGCCGGCCGTTCCCCGAGAGCCGACCAGCGCGCCGCGGGCCTGGGCTGGTCGGCCATCGCCACGACCGTCTCGGAGGTCGCCGGCATCGACCGATCGGCGCTGGGCGAGGCATACGACCGGCACTCGGATCTCGGCCTCGCGGTCGCCGACGTGCTGACCCTCGCGGGACACGAGCCGGCCGGGCCGCCGCCGACCCTGCCCGAGGTGGCCGCCGCGTTCGAGGCGATCGAGGCCGCGTCCGGCCCGGCCCGCAAGTCCGCCATCCTCGCGACGCTGCTGGCGCGCTCGGACCCGCTGACCGCCAAGTACATCGTCAAGGTGCTCGGCGGCGAGCTCCGCATCGGCCTCCGCGAGGGGCTCCTGGAGGCCGCGATCGCACAGGCCTTCGGCCGTTCGCTCGATGCGGTCAAGTGGGCCGGGATGCTGACCGGCGACATCGGCCGCCTCGCCTCGCTGGCGCGCGACGACCACCTCGACCACGCCGAGATGACCTTGTTCCATCCGCTCAAGTTCATGCTCGCCTCGCCGGCCGAGGACGCCGTCGAGATCGTCAGGCGCCTCGGACCCGAGGTCTGGGTCGAGGACAAGTACGACGGGATCCGGGCCCAGCTCCACAAGCAGGGCCGGACGGTCCGGCTCTTCTCGCGCGACCTCCACGACGTGACCGGCCAGTTCCCCGAGGTGGCCTCCGCGGCGGAACCCCTGCCCTGGGACGGCATCCTCGATGGCGAGATCCTCGCCTGGAAGGACGGCGCGGTCCTGCCGTTCGTGTCCCTGCAGACGCGCCTCGGGCGCAAGACGCCCTCGGCCGACATCCAGGCCCAGGTCCCGGTCATCTTCGTCGCGTTCGACGCCCTGGCGCTGGGGCCGGGCGACGGCGTCGCGGTCGAGCCACTGCTGCGCGTCCCGCTCACGGACCGCCGGCACCGCCTGGACGCACTCGAGCTGCCGACGGTCGAGTCGGGTGGACGGTTCGCCCGCTCGAACCTCTCGGTCGCCGCCGATGCGGATGCGCTCGAGGCGGCCTTCACCGATGCGCGGTCGCGCCGGAACGAGGGCCTGATGGTCAAGGACCCCGCGAGTGGCTATTCCCCGGGCCGCCGCGGTCTCGGCTGGCTCAAGATGAAGAAGGCGCTCGCCACCATCGATTGCGTCGTCGTCGGCGTCGAGGTCGGTCACGGCAAGCGCCACGGCGTCCTGAGCGACTACACGTTCGCGGTGCGCGACACGGAGCACGACCGCCTGGTCACGATCGGCAAGGCCTACAGCGGCCTGACCGACGCGGAGATCGCCGAGATGACCCGCTGGTTCGAGGCGCACACGGTCGCCCGGTTCGGGCGGTATCGCCAGGTCGAGCCGACGGTCGTCGTCGAGATCGGGTTCGACGTGATCCTGCGGTCGAACCGCCACAAGTCGGGGTTCAGCCTGCGGTTCCCGCGCATCGTCCACCTGCGGCCGGACAAGACGCCCGACGAGATCGACACGATCGAGACGGTGACCGCGCTGTACGAGGGCCTCCAGGAGGGCGCCGAGCACCTGGTGACCGCTGGCGCCAGGATCGGGCCGGGAACGGCGGTCTGACCTTCCGGGCAGCGGTCCGGGGGCGTATCGTCTCCGCATGTTCAATTCGATGGCAGGCGCCGGATCCCCGGTCGTCCTGACTCTCTACACGGACTCGTTCGTCATCAAGGGCGGCCTCGACACGCGCCAGCGCCGGATCACCGACATGCTCAACCTGGCCGAGGACCCGTTCATCGTGCTCGCCGACGTGTTCTTCGATGAGCACGGCTCAGTCGGCCGCACCGTGCGCGCCGACTTCGCGCAGGTGAACCTCGGCTCGATCCTGTTCGCGGTCGCGGACACGCCGGCGGAACCGGCGCCCGAGCTGCGGACGCACAAGATCGAGCAGCGGGCGATCGTGTCGATCCCGCCCTTCAAGGTGACCGGCTACATCCACCTCCTGGCCGAGCGCAGCCTGCGGGTCGCGCTCACCGAGCTGACCGGCAAGTTCCTGCCCGTGACCGAGGCGACCTACTGGTCCGACTCGCTCGGGGAGGCGCGGGTGACCGCGGCGCTCGTCGCGATCAACCGGTCCCTCGCCCAGATCGTGGCCCCCCACCAGGAAGTCGACCCGTGGGCCGGCATCGATCAGCTCGCGGCGGCCGGGGCCCAGCTCCGAACGGACGCCGACGCGCCGACGTCACCCTCGTCGGTCTGGCCGGAGGAAACGACGCCGGCTCCCGGTCCGTCGTCCGCCTGGCCCGAGGTGGATCGCCCGCCCGGGTCCTAGCGATCGACCGGCAGGTCGAGCCGGTTGCCCCACTCCGCCCAGCCGCCGTCGTACACGGCGACGTCCTCGTGGCCCAGCAGCGTGA
The DNA here is from genome assembly GCA_963767165.1 of uncultured Chloroflexia bacterium. Classification (GTDB taxonomy): domain Bacteria; phylum Chloroflexota; class Limnocylindria; order Limnocylindrales; family CSP1-4; genus SPCO01. Next base: position 268,340 of record CAVYCV010000003.1, read on the forward strand.
GCACGAACGCGAGCTTCGCCGCGGCGACCCCCGAGCCGTCGTAGCAGACCATCCGGCGGCCCCGGCTGACGTTGTAGCCGTGGAGCTGGTCCCGCAGCACGGAGCCGTCGCGCAGATCGCTGGCCGCCGGGCTGGCTCGTGGCCCCGACGGGCACGTTGAGGGCGCCCGGGATGTGGCCCAGCCGCTTGGTGTTCCCCTCGAAGCCGCGGTACTCGGCGGCGGCCCGCGCGTCGACCAGGGTCACGTCCGGCGAACCGAGCAGGCCCCGGACGTCGGCCGTCGTCAGGCGCATCCGGTTCGGGCCTCGGAGGGTCAGTGAGGCGGGACCAGGGCTCGCCTCCGCGTTCGAGACCGGCCGGCCCTCCCTGACCCACTCCGGGAAGCCCCCATCGAGGATCCGCACCGACTCCACGCCGTATGTCCGCAGGCTCCACCAGGCACGGGCCGCGAACAGGCTCTGGCTGTCGTCGTAGACCACGACCGTGGTGCCGTCGCCGATCCCCAGGCGCGAGGCCACGGCCGCCATCCGGTCCGGACCGACCAGCAGCAGTAAATCGCCGCTCTCGTCGGGTTCGATGAGGTCCGCCCGCCAATCGAGGTGGACGGCGCCCGGGATGTGGCCGCTCGCATGGACCGCGGCTCCGCTGCCATCGGGTCGCCACCGGGCATCGACGATCCGGACGCCGGGCCGACCGAGTCGCTCGGCCAGCCAGTCCGTGGTGGCCAGGTGCTCGGGTCGGGCCAGGCCACTCATCGTCGGTATCATACGGACCGTGGTCGAACCGTTCTCACCCGACCCGGAACGGCTCGCCGCCGTGCGCGAGGCGCTGCCGTCACTAGGCGCCGGCATCTACCTGAACACCGGCTCCGTCGGGCCGATCCCGGCCGAGACCGCGGCGGCGATGGCGGACTTCGCGAACTGGGAGCTGACCACCGGCCGGGCCCACGTCGACGATTGGCCGGAGGTCCTCCAGCGGATGGCGGAGGCGCGTGCCTCGGTCGCGGCGGTGCTCACCACAGACCCGGCCGCGATCGCGCTGACCCACTCGACCACCGACGGCATGAACGCCATCGCCGGGGCGATCGAATGGCGACCGGGCGACCGGGCCCTGACCACCTGTCTCGAGCACGCGGGCGCGGTCGGCCCGCTGTATGCGCTCCGGGAGCGGGGGATCGGGATCGACTTCGTCGATATCGGTGACGGCGGCGACGACGGGAAGACGGTCGCGGCGGTCGAGGCCGCCATGACGCCCCAGACGCGGCTCGTGGTCGCCTCGCACGTGACGTGGATGACCGGCGCCGTGCTCCCTGTGGCAGCTCTCGCCGACATCGCCCATGCCGGCGGTGCGCTCATGGCCGTCGATGGCGCGCAGAGTGTCGGCGCGATCCTCGTCGACTTCGACGCCACGGGCGCCGACGCATATGCCGTCGCCGCCCAGAAGTGGCTGCTCGGGCCGGAGGGGATGGGCGCGCTCGCCGTCCGCCCCGAGCTGGCGACGCGGCTGCACCCGGCCTTCGCCGGTTACCTGAGCTTCGAGACCATCGATTCGTCCGGCACGGCCGTATTCCAGCCCGACGCGCGCCGTTTCGAGTGGGGATCGTTCCACCGGCCGTCGATCGTCGGCATGGCCCGCTCGATCTCGTGGATGTCCATGTACGTCGGGCTCGACTGGATCTACGCTCGGGGTGCGGCGATGGCCCGCCGGGCGGCCGAACGGCTCGCGACGATCCCGGGCGTGCAGGTGCTGACCCCGATCCACCAGATGGCCACCCTCGTGACCTTCCGCATCGAGGGCTGGCCGGCGGCGGCAGCCCTGTCCGAGCTCGGCGCCCGCGTGTTCGCCATCGCCCGCACCGTCGACGCCCTCGATGCGGTCCGGATCAGCGTCGGGTTCTTCACCACTGACGACGAGGTGGAGCGGTTCGCCGAGGCGGTCGCCCTGCTGGCCGGCCATACGCCGGACACGATCCCGGCCCGGCGCACCCTGACGATCCTCGGTGGCTGACGTGCCGCCGGTCCGCCAGCGCACGTGGGCCGAGATCCGCTGGCGCCAGTTCCGCAACGCGCCGAGACCGGTCGTGCGGGCCGTGGCGGCCAGCCTGGTCGTGGCGATCGTGCTCGCGATCGCGTACCTCGCCTACGACGTCGCCCTCAGCCGCGGGGCCGCCCTGCCGGGCGGCGACCTGCGGACGCTGGCCATCGCCGCATACGTCGTCGTGGTCCTCGTCGTCGGGACCGTGCTGACCTACCTGGTCGTCCCGCAGCCGACCGGGTCGGGGACGATCGTGCGGCGATCCGCGTGGAGCGCCGCGCTCGGCTTCTTCGCCGCGGTCCCGATCGCGTACCTCGTGATGGTGGTGGCCGTGCAGGTGATCCGGCCGCTGCTCGGGTGACGAGATGCACCGCAAAACGCGCCGATTGCGACGAAGGACTGGACGGCACCGGTACCATCCTCCGGTATCCTTTGCGGGGATCAGGGCCGATGGTCGGGTACGCCGGCCAGTTCCGATCCCAGACGTCGTCGAGGTCAGCGTTGTCCATCGAAGAGCAACACGTCGCGCTGCCCAAGCTCTACGGAGCTCCGGCCTACGCACGCCCGATGCCGGTCATCGACCCGACCCCGCGCCCGTTCGATCGTGACGAGTTGCCGCTCGAGGCCGTCATGACCGACGAGGAGCGCGATATCGCGGAAGAGATCGCGTCGCGCCCCTACGGCTCGGGACCCCGACAGGCCCAGGTGCAGATGGAGGTCCAGGCGGGCGGTCCGTTGCGGATCGGGGCGCGCCCATTCCGGCTGAGCTCCATCACCGGCCGACTCAAGAAGGGCGCCTGACCGACCCTGTGCCGCCGGCCCACCATGGGCTGGGTGTAGCATCGCGGCGGGGGAGTAGCTCAACGGTCAGAGCGGCGGGCTTATATCCCGCTGGTTCCAGGTTCGAGTCCTGGCTCCCCTACCAACGGCCCAAGCCGCGGCGCGCTAGACGCGGGGCTTGACCAGCTTCACGAGACGGGCGAGGCGCGCCTCGCTCAGGCTGCGCTGGCGTGGCAGCGAGTCGAGCCAGGCTGGCAGCTGCTCCACGGTGATGAGCGCGCACCCGGGCGTCCGATCGACGTCGGCGGTCGGGCCGATGACCGCGGCGTGGACCCGGACGACGAAGTCCTGGTCGTTCTGCGAGAGCCAGTGGCGCACCCGATCGGCGTCCCGGACAGCCCAGTCCATGTCCTCGGCGATGACGACCTTGGTCTCGAGCGCCGCCACCAGGCCGAACGCCCCGACCAGCAGGGTCGGTGCGAGGCGGCCATCGTCGAGCGTGACGTCACGTGCGAGCACCACGTCGTCGGGCAGGATCCGCGACAGTCGATCGCCGCGTCCCTGCCAGGTGCCTCGGATCGCCGCCACCGTCCGGGCGAGCCGGTTGGTGCCGACGACCACGAAGATGGCGGGCACCGCCAGGGCCAGTGCGAGCATCGGCAAGCCGGGTTCGGATGTCGTCGAACCGGGCCGCATGGCTGCCGTGATCGCGGCGAGGATCGGCGTGCTCCACGCGACGTAGGCGAGCCAGAGTCCGCCGGTGACGAGGAGGGTGCCGACGAAGGTGCCACCCATGACGGAGTCCCGGCCGCTCCGGTTCGGAACGGCCGTCGTGGTGAGATGCATGTCGTCATCGTGCGCCCGACCGCGCACCGTTGCGTATGCCCCTAGGGGGGTAAGCGCGGATGGGCCTGTCGACCCACCAACCGCCCTGCACCGCCCCGGACCACACGCCGGCGTTGACAGGACGCAACGCGGGGTCACCGCGGCGGTCCGGGCGCTTCGCCCGGTGGTCCGGCCCGACCCGGACCCCCGTACCATTGTCCGACCCCGCTCGGCGCGACCATCCTCGGGCCGGCACGACTGTGCCCTGTTGGAGGCAAGCCACGTGCGGGTGGGGCAACGAGTGCGATCTGGACGAACGACCTTGCTGTCGTTCGGCGCGCTCATGGCCGCCGTCGGGCTCGTCCTGGCCATCGCGGCGCCTGCCTTCGCGGCCGGGCCAGTCCTGTTCGCTCCGGTCGTCAACCCCCGCACGGGCACGCCGACGACCGACTTCGACCTGCACGTCACCTACGCGGATCCCTCTGGTGAGGGTGGCCCTCACGTCTGGGTCACGATCGGGGGAGACACGCGGTCCATGAGCAGGGACGACCCGGACCACAAGTGGAAGACCGGAGTGGGCTACCACTATCGCTGGACCGGGACGCTGCCGGTCGGCACGCTCGCGGTCTCGTTCCGGGCCGAGAGCCAGCGTCACGAGGTCGCGACGCTCGCCGCGGGAACCATCACGATCTCGCCGCCGGCAACCCCGACGCCGAAGCCGACGCCAACGCCGGTCGCGACGCCCACCGCGACACCGACCCCGACGCCGACCCCGACGGCCGAGCCGACGAAGAAGCCCACACCCAGGCCCACCGCGAAGCCGACTCCGACACCCGAGCCGCGCGCGCGCTCGACCCCGAGGCCGACACCGAAGCCAAGGCCGAAGCCCGCGGCGAAGCCCGATCCGACGGACACAGTCGCGGCGCCCGTGGTCGAGCCGCCGGCCCCGAGCGCGCCGCCGGAGACACCGGCCCCGACGCCCACGCCGTCCGCGTCGCCCGCGGTGGTCGCAATGCTCGATCCGCAGATCCCGGCGGGCGGGACCGGCGGCTCCGACCCGACCGGGGTCGGGGGCGGCGACGGCAGTGGCGACACCGGTGGCGCCACCTGGGCTCCGCTGACGAGCGCGATGGCGGCCCTCGGCCTGGACCTGCCCGACCTGCCCACCCTCCCGCTGCTCCCGACGGTCGTGACGACCACGGGGATCGCCGCCGCATCGATGGCGATGGGCCTGTTCGGGCGTCGCCGTCGCCAGGACGACGAACCCGACCCGGCCGAGCTGCTTGCCGCGCAGGCCGCGGAAGGTGTCGGCCTCGGTGGCCGGCCGGTCCCGGGAGCCGGCGGGGCCGGAGCGGACCCGGGCGACGAGGATGCTGAGGGTGTCGAGGCCGGCGCCGACGACGAGGAGGGCAAGCCCACCGACGCCGAGATGGCGATGCCGCGCTGGCGCCGACCGTCACTCCTGCAGGCCCGCAAGGCCGATCCGATGCGTACCGAGCCGGCCGCGCCCCGCCTGTTCTTCGACCGAGGCCTCCGCGGCACCCTCGCGGGTCACGAGCGAAGGCTCGTCCGGTACACCGTCGTGCGCCTGCTCGACGCTCCGGACGAACTCCGCGGCCGCGAGATCGGCGCCCTCGGCGAAGGCGACGAAGTCGAGCTGCTCGAGCGCCAGGGCGCCTACTGGCTCGTCGCCTGCCCCGACGGCGGGCGCGGCTGGATCCACAAGATGACCCTTGGCGCGACCGTCGGCGGTGGCATTCCGGACGCCCCATCGGCCACGCTCCCGATCGCCGCCGAGAGCTGGACGATGGGCGACGACGTCGACGAGGACGTCCTCGCGGCATACCTCGCCTCGCGGCAGCGGCACGACTAGCGGGGCGTCGGGTCCTTGCGCAGCACCAGGATGTGCTGGTGCGCGATGTTCGGGACGAAGGCGCGCGGGTAGCCGTACGGCCGCAGGCGGGTCCCAGCCTGATACCAGATGAGATCGCCCTTCGGGACGAGACCGGCGGCCGACGCCCGGGCTGCCAGATCCGCGCCCGTGAACAGGTAGCGCCCGGCCTGGTAGGCGTCGCGGACGATGACCACCGCGTATCGGCCGGGCCGCAGGACACGGGTCATCTCACCGAACGCCACGCCCATCCGATCGAGGAACGCGGGGTAGTCGGGTGCGTTGGCGAGGTCCGCGGCTGAATCGGTGACCATGGCGTAGTCGGTCCGCCGGTTGGCGTGCGTCTCGGCCAGCTTGCCGCCGGCCATCGTGAGCGGCAGCTGGACGTTGTACGGCGGATCGGTGGCGACGAAGTCGACCGAGCCCTCGGCCAGCGTCGGCAGGACGGCCAGGGCGTCGCCCAGCCGGAGCTCGAGGCCGGACGGATCGAAGCTGCGGGGCCCGCCCGGGTCGGACGGCCCGAGATCGGCGATGACCGGCCCGGCGCCGTCCCGCTCGCCCGCGAGATCGAGCACGACCTGCTCGTAGACGGCGACCCAGCGGGGCTCCAGCTCGATGCCCAGCGCCCTGCGTGGACCGCGCGCGATCGCGGCGCCGATCAGGGTCCCGCCGACGCCCGCGAATGGGTCGAGGACGAGCTCCCCGGACCTCGTGAAGAACTCGATCAGGCGAGCCATCAGCCGGGGCGGCTTGTTGGCGCCGTGCGCCTTGCGGGCCGCGTGCCCGAGCTCCGACGGGTACGCCGTCGTGAGCACGGACTTCGTGAAGTAGAGCCACTCCTCGCCGCTCAGCTCGTTGAGCGTGTTGTCGGGGTGGGGCGCCACGCGGCCATCGGTCATCGTCGCCCAGCCTAGCCGAGGCACGACGACGCCGCGCCCCGGCCGCTGCAACCCGGGATCATCGGCCCGGAGCCCCGGCCTAGAATGGTCCATGCCCGGCCGGTACACGAGCGCGCGGTACGTGGGGCGCGAGGGCGCCTTCGCGCGGCTCGCCGCGGTCCTCGACGACGCGACGGGCGGCCGCGCGCGGGCGATGCTCATCAGCGGACCGGCTGGCGTGGGCATCAGCCGGTTCCTCGATGAGTCGATCGGGCGCATCGGCGGGCTCACGGAGCCGATGCGGGTGCTGCGCGGCGGCGCGCTGCCCGCCGGCACGGACGAACCGTATGGGCCGGTCGAGCGGTCCGTCGGCCCCGCGCTCGATGAGCTGTCGGACGATGACCTCGTCACGGTCCTCGGGCCGGCCGCGGCCGACCTCGCCCGCATCCTGCCCGGCCTCGCGGCTCGGCTGGACGCGGCCGGCCGGCTGCCGACGACCCGCCACGAGGGCGCGCCGGAACGACGCCAGGCGCGCGCCCTCGAGGGCGTCCTCGGGATGCTGGGCCGGCTCGGGGAGCGTCAGCCGATCGTGCTCGTCCTCGAGGATCTGCACCGCGCCGATGCCGCGACCCGTGCCCTGGTCACTTTCCTTGCCCGGATCGCCTCCGACCAGCGGCTGGCGCTGATCTTCTCCGACCAGCCGGACATCGTGCCGCGCGACGACCCGTGGACCAGCGCCCTCGCGTCCATCGCCGCGGCGCCGCGACCCATGGAGCGGCTCACGCTGCCGCTGCTCGACCGCGGCGAGCTCGCCTCGCTCATCGAGGGCATCGAAGGCGAACGAGCCTCGGCCAGCCTGCTGCTGCTGGTCGCCGAGCGGTCCGGCGGCAGTCCGCTCGTGGCCGAGGAGCTGCTGGCCGCCCGCCGCGAGCTGCCGACCGCCTCGCTGACCGGCTCGCTCGACGAGCTCGTGATGAGTCGGCTCGCGGTGCGCTCGCTCGAGTGCCGGCGGATCCTGCGCCTCCTCGCGCCCGCCGGGCGCCCGCTCGACCCCGGGCATCTCGCCGCGGTCGCCGCGGACTTCGAGGTCGAGACCGACCGGCCGGCCCCGCGCTCGGCGAGCGTCCCGCGGCGGGGCCACGGCCTGCTCGACCCCGATCTGACCGCGGGGCTGACCGAGGGCATCGAGCACGGATTCCTCGTCGAGCGCGACGGCGCGATCGGCTTCCGGCACGAGCTGATCGGGACGGCCGTCGAGCGGGACCTCCTCCCGCTCGCCCTGACCCGCCACCATGCCGCGCTCGCCACCGGTCTCGCCGACTTCCCCGCGGCGGCCGCCCGGCACTGGCTCGCGGCCCACGACGCGGCGGCCGCGCGTGAGGCGGCCATCGCGGCCGCCGAGCTGGCCGCCGGTCGCCACGCGGCCGCCGACGAGCTCGAAGCCCTCGAGCTCGCGCTCGCGCTCAGCGACCGGGGCAAGGACCACGACCCGACGACGACCCGCTCCGATCGGCCGGCCGCCATCCGCGCCTCCGACCGGGCCGAGCTCCAGGAACGGGCCGCCATCGCGGCCTTCTCGATCGGGCGCACGTCCCGGGCGACGGCGTACCTGGAGTCGGCGATCGGCGCCCTCGACGCGAGGCGCGACGGTATCCGGGTCGGGCTCCTGTACGACCGGCTCGCGCAGGTCCGGCGCGCGGCCGGCGACCCCGCCGGCGCGCGGTCCGCGGCGATGCGGGCCGTCGAGCTCGTCCCGCGCGACCCGAGCCCCGAGCGCGCGACGGTCGTCGCCACGCTGGCCCAGCTGTACCTCGTCGACGGCATCTTCTCCGATGGGCAGCGTCTCGCCCGTGAGGCCATCACGGTGGCGCGCGCGTGCGACCCGGTGGCCCGGGACCAGGAGATCCACGCCACCACGACGCTCGGTGTGGCACTCGCCTGGGGGAGCGACCCCAACGCCGCGATCGAGCTGCTCCGCGAGGCCGAGCGGGCGGCGCGCGAGATCGACGACCAGGACGCACTCTTCCGCATCACCGCGAACCTGACGACCGTGCTCGACCTCGTCGGCCAGCGGACGGAGGCGGTCGACGTCGCGTACCGCGGTATCGAAGACGCCAAGCGCGCCGGCCTCGAGGCGGTCTACGGCAACTTCCTGGCAGGCAACGTGACCGAGTCGCTCATCCTGCTGGGCCGCTGGCCGGAGGCCCGCCGGCTCAGTGCCCGGGCATTGGCCTGGCTGCCGGTCGGCGTCGTGTTCCTCATGGGCATCGTCCAGCTCGCGGTCGTCGAGATCGAGACCGAGGCGGGCGAACGGGCGGCGCGGCTGCTGGGCCAGACCGTGCTCGAGTTCGATGCCCTGCGCGAGCCGCAGCTGGCCGCGCCGTACTACCTGGCTGCCGCGTCGTTCGCGCTGTGGCGGGGTGACGTCGCCGACGCTGGCCGTTCCGTGGAGCGGGGCTGGGCCGTGGTCCGGACGACCGAGGAATGGGTGCTGGCCGCCCGGATGGCCGCGATGGTCACCCAGGTCGACGCTGCCGCCGGCGCCGAGGCGCACGAGCGCCGGCAGCTTGCCCCGCTCGCCGCGGCACGGTCGCGAACGGCCGAGGTCCTGCGGACCGCCATCGGGCTCGTCGATGCCAGTGGTGCGCCACCCACGACGGGGTCGCGGAGGGTCGCGGAGGCCTATCTCGCGACGGCCCGTGGGTTCCAGCGCAGACTCGAGGGCGATGACGACCCGGCGGTCTGGGCCAGGGTCGCGACGATGTGGCAGGCGCTGTCGGCGCCGTACGAGGTGGCCCTGGCCCGCTGGCGGCAGGCCGAGGCGACGATGTCGAGCGATGGAGCTCGCGCCGGCCGGACCCGGGCCCGAAAGCCGCTGCTCGAAGCCGCCCGCCTGGCAGTCGGGCTCGAGGCGCGGCCGCTCCTGCGGAACCTGCGCGAGCTGGCCGGCCGGGCTCGCATCGACCTGCCCGAGGACGTGGACCGTGTGCTGGGTGAGACGCAGGAGCCCACCGGGGCCCCTGCACCGACCGCCGTGCTCTCGGCCGCTGTGTCAGGCGATGGTCATGACGGGAACGGCCGCTCGGACCTCGTTCGGACGATCGCCGGCGACCCGGCTCCCGAAGGCCCACGTCCGGATACGTTCGGGCTGAGCGGGCGCGAGCGAGAGGTGCTCGTCCTTGTCGCGCAGGGTCGGACGAACCGCGAGATCGGGGAGAGGCTTTTCATCAGCCAGAAGACCGTCGGGGTGCACGTCGGCAACATCCTGGCCAAGCTGGAGGTCTCCGGCCGTGTCGAGGCGGCCGCGGTCGCCATCCGCCTGGGCCTGACCGATCGACCGGAGCCTCGCGGTGTGGGGGCGCGACGGGGTCCGTGACCCGGACACCAAAAGACCCGGAGGGAGGGTCTCCGGGTCCTCTGGATCGCCGATGACCTGATCCGGATGGGCTCCGGGCCAAGAGGCGAAATGAGACAGCTAGATAAAAAAGCCTAGCGCCACTTGACGCCGGCCGCGAGGGCCAGCGCGACCGCCACGAGCGGTCCGATCGTGACCGCGAGCCGCCAGGCTCGAGTCGCGTAGTCCTTGATCATCGGTTTGGGCTCCGATCTCAGTGCCTGTGGGATCGATACGCGATGACGCCTCCCCTGATGAGCGAGGGAGGTGGACTGCGAGCCTATGGCCCCGTGCCGGTGCTTACAACCGGGCCGATGGTACTGGTGGGCACCAGTACCCCAGGGCGTCGACGACGACGCGGACCCGGTCGCCGCGGTAAATTCGGACACATCACACCCGCGGCCTTGACCGCTCACCCGCCCACGAAAGGGGTCCCCCGGCCCATGCGTCCGATCCGTCTCATCCTGCTTGCCATCCTGTCCGTCCTGGCCGTCGGCGCGTGCACGAGTGCGTCGGCGGGCTGGACATACACGCCGGCCCCGCCGGCCACGCCCGTGCCCAGCGCCGCCCCGTCGGCCGCCGCGCCGTCGGGCTCGGCCGGCGCCTCGGCCGCCCCGGCGGGCTCGGCCGGCGCATCGGCCGCTCCCTCGGCCGGGGCCGCCACGGTGACCATCATCGCCTCGGGCATCGCCTTCACCACGCCGGCCGTGACGGTCGCCGCCGGGACGCCCTTCACCCTCGAGCTCGACAACCAGGACGCCTCGGTCCCGCACGACGTCCAGATCAAGGACGGCACGGGCGCCCAGGTGTTCAAGACGGACACCTTCCCGGGCGTCGAGAAGCGCTCCTTCGCGGTGCCCGCCCTGGCCGCCGGCACGTACCCCTTCGCGTGCACCGTGCACGCGAACATGACCGGCACCCTGACGGTGCAGTAGGGCGCGCGGACGATGGCGGCGACCGGCGAGCAGCTCTGCTACACCGACGCATATCTGCGGACCGTCGAGGCCCGGGTCGTGGCGGTCGAGTCCGGCGAGACGCACCTGGTCACGCTCGATCGGACGGTGTTCTACCCGGGCGGCGGCGGCCAGCCCTCGGACCGGGGGTTGCTGCTGCGCGCGGCCGACGGCCGCGCATGGACCGTGCGCGCCGCCCGCAAGTCGGCCGGCGAGATCGTCCACGAGCTCGAACCGGGGGACGGCGACCCGCCGGCGGTCGGCGACTCGCTCCAGGTGGACCTCGAGTGGGCGCGCCGGCTCGCCCTCATGCGGACCCACACAGCGCTCCACGCCCTGTGCGGCGTGGTGTGGCGGGACTACGGCGCCCAGGTCACCGGCGGCAACATGGAGCCAGGCTCCGGCCGGATGGACTTCGAGTTCGAGCGGATGAGCGGCGATCTCGTTGACGCGATCGAGGCGACCGTCAACGCGGAGCTGGCCGCCGCCCGCGATGTCCTGGTCAACGTGCTGCCGCGCGAGGAGGCGTTCGCGATCCCGGACCTCATCCGGACCAAGATCAACCTTCTGCCCGAGGGCATCGAGGAGATCCGGACGATCGAGATCGTCGGCCTCGACCTCCAGGCCGATGGCGGCACCCATGTCGCCAATACACGCGAGGTCGGCGGGATCCGGGTCACCGGCTACGAGTCCAAGGGCCGGATCAACAAGAGGATCCGGATCGAACTCGCCGAGCCGCTCGCGAGCGCCTGACCGCCGCGCGGCACGCGTGGTCCACTATCCTGCGTCCTCTGGCGCGCAGTCGAGGGCGGAGTCCCCGTGGATGGCCTGATCTTCGCCGCGGTCGTGGCCGCGAGGGTGCTGGTCCCGCTCGGGATCCCGCGCTTCCCTCTGCCGGTGATGCTCGCGTGCCTCGTGATCGATGGCCTTGACCAGACGATCTTCCAGACCTTCACGTCCCTCGACCTGAGCGGCTACCAGCAGTACGACAAGGCGCTCGACGTCTACTACCTCTCGATCGCCTATACGGCGACGATGCGCAACTGGACCAGCCTCGATGCGTTCAATGTGAGCCGGTTCCTGTACTTCTACCGGCTCGTCGGCGTCGTCGCGTTCGAGCTCACGCAGGTCCGGGCGCTGCTGCTGGTCTTCCCGAACACCTTCGAGTACTTCTTCGACGCCTACGAGGGCGTGCGCGTCCGCTGGGACCCGCGCCGGATGAGCCGTCAGTTGGTGATCGGGATAGCCGCCTTCATCTGGATCTTCATCAAGCTGCCCCAGGAGTGGTGGATCCATGTCGCGCAGCTCGACGCGACCGACATCATCAAGACGCGGATCTTCGGGGTCTCGACCGACACGTCGTGGCCCGACGCGTTCGCGGCCAGGCCCGGCGTGCTCGTCCTCCTGGCCATCGTCCTGGCGCTGCTGGCACTCGCGGCGTGGTGGCTCCTGACAAGGAGGCTGCCGCCGGCCGATCGACCGCCGACGTTCGACGCCGACAAGCGTCAGCCGCCGGTCGACCCACTCGCCATCGATCGCGTGCGACGCCGGCTCGCCGGCCCCCTGTTCGATCGCGAGCTCCTCGAGAAGATCGTCCTCGTCTCGCTGGTGAGTGTGATCTTCGGCCGGATGCTCCCGGGTGTCGAGGCCGCCCCGCTCGAGATCGCGATCGGCGTCGCGATCGTCATCGTGGCGAACGCGGCGGTCACCGAGTGGCTCGTCCGGAGGGGCCGTCTCTGGACCACGCTGGTCCGCCGCTTCATCGTGATGCTGACGATCAACCTCGCGATCGTGCTGGTCGGACAGGTGTTCCTGCGGTTCCTGGTCGGCGCGTCGCTCGAGCACGCACTGGTCCTGATCCTGCTGCTCACGCTGATCGTGACGCTCTACGACCAGTACCGGACGATCTACCTGGCGAGGTTCTCGACCACGGCCTGACGCGGGCCGAGGGCGCCGGCCCCGGGTGTCGGTCCCAGGATCCCGATCCGGGCTGGCGATGGCCGCCCGTGGTGTGTCACGATCGGGCCGATGCCACCGCCCATCCAGCTGCCGGCCGCGCTTGCGACGCCCCTGATCCGCCGTGTCGCGTGGCATATCAAGCGGGTCGGCGGCCAGCTGGACCGGCGCTTCTTCCTGACACTCGCCGAAGGCATCGTCGTGACCGTGCTCATCGCGGCGGTCATCATCACGCTGCTCGAGAAGTCCTGGACGTTCGAGTCGGTCTTCGACTCGTTCAACTGGGGGATCGCCACGGTCCTCGGCCAGGGCAACGCCGGGTTCGTGACCTCGCCGGGTGGACGGATCGTCGGCTGGTTGCTCATCCTGTTCGGGGTCGCCATGCTCGGCATGATCACCGGCGCCCTCGTCGCGATGGTCATCGATTTCCTCTTGAAGGAGGGCCAGGGGTTGGGAGCGTCCGGCTACAAGGACCACATCGTCGTCTGCGGCTGGAACACGACCGCGCGCGACCTCATCGAGGAGCTTCGCGGCGACGACTACAAGCAGAAGGTCGTGGTCATCGCCGACCTCCCGAAGAACCCCGCCGGCGACGGCGTCTACTTCGTTCGCGGCGACGCGACCAGCGCAGAGGACCTCGCGCGCGCGGGCATCGAGGAGGCCTCGGCCGCACTCGTCTTCCCCGCCGATGCCTCGGACGAGGCCGACATGCACTCGATCCTGACGGTCATGGCGATCGAGTCGGTTGCGCCGGGCGTCCGGACCGTGGCCGAGGTCAACAACCCGCGCCACGAGCCGCACTTCCTGCGGGCCAACGTCGACGAGCTCCTGGTCACATCCAAGATCGCCTCGCACCTGCTCGCACGGTCCGCCCTCTATCCCGGGCTGTCGGCGATCGTCACCGACATCGTGTCGGGCGGCGAGGGCTCCGAGCTCTACCGGATCACGCTCCCCGACGAGTACATCGGGCTCTCGATCGATGAGGTCGCGGGCAAGCTCCGCCTCGACCACCGCGCCACCCTGCTCTCGATCAACCGCGGCGGCCGCGCGTTCGTGAACCCGGAGTCGGACTTCCGCCTGGAGCCGCACGACGATGCGGTGGTCGTTGCCGAATCGCTGGGCACGCTCGCGCCGCTCGAGCTGCACGACATCACCGCGACCCCCAAGACCGCCGCGGTGGTGCCGAGCGCCTAGGGGAAGCGCCCTGCGCCGTCGCTCTAGCGCCTGCGGTCTTCCGATTCCGTCATCCGACACTCAGGCGGTCGTACGGCAGCGCCGAACGCGGCCGATGGCCGGCGCCACGCACGAGCGCTGGCTGAGTCCATGTCAGATGACCGCCTGAGGAGTCATCTGTCAGGGAACGCGTGACGAATGACCGCCTGGGTGTCATCTGCCGGAATCCGGCTCCGGGCACGCTCGGCACCGGGGGACGCGCCGGGCCGGGCCGGGCCGAGTCGGGCGCGGGCCCGCACGCGCGGGCCGGGCCTCGCCCTACAGCGCCTTGACCGCCGCGGTCAGGGCCGCCAGGCCGTCCTTCGCGTCGGCGAAGAGCATCCCGGTCTTCGGGTCCGTGTAGAGCTCGTTGTCGATGCCGGCGTAGCCGCGGCCCATCGAGCGCTTGATCACGACGATCGACTTGGCGTGGTCGACATCGAGGATCGGCATCCCCGAGACCGGCGATCCCGGCCGGCGGGCGGCCGGGTTCGTGACGTCGTTGGCGCCGATGACGAGGGCAACGTCGCAGCGGTCGAACTCCGGGTTGATGTCGTCCATCTCCTTCAACTGGGGATAGGGGACGTTCGCCTCGGCGAGCAACACGTTCATGTGCCCAGGCATGCGCCCCGCGACCGGGTGGATCGCGTACTTCACGTCGACGCCCTTGGACTCCAGCAGCTCGGCCAGCTCGCGCACGGCGTGCTGGGCCTGGGCCACCGCGAGACCGTAGCCGGGCACGATGATCACCGAGCTCGCATAGGCAAGCTGGATCGCGACGTCGTCCGCGCCGACCTCGCGGACCGTGCCGCCGCCGGCGCCGGTCATGGCCCCGGCCACGCCCTCGCCGCCGCCGAACCCGCCGACCATGATGTTCATCACCGAGCGGTTCATCGCGTCGGCCATGAGCTTGGTCAGGATCGCGCCGGACGCGCCGACGAGCGCGCCCGAGATGATGAGAACCGGGTTGCCGAGCACGAACCCGGCCATCGCCGCGGCCGTGCCGGTGAACGAGTTCAGGAGGCTGATGACGACGGGCATGTCGGCGCCGCCGATCGGCAGCACCATGGTGATCCCGAAGATCAGCCCGGCGAGGACCACGAGGCCGAGCAGCGCCAGCGTCAGCTCGCTCGAGAACGTGACGACGCCGGCCGCGCCAAGGATCAGGGCCACGGTCCCCGCCAGGGCGACGAGGGCGATGGCGACGGTGACGAACTGCCCGCCGGGGACGTAGATCGGCTGGCCGCCGATCAGGCCCTGGAGCTTGCCGCCGGCGACGAGCGAGCCGGTGAAGGTCACCGACCCGATGAGCGCGCCGAGCACCACGAAGATCGTGGTGTCGATCGTGGCGTTCGAGCCCAGCCGGATGAAGTCGTCGATCGCGACAAGGGCGGCCGCGCCGCCGCCGACCGCGTTGAACAGCGACACCAGCTGGGGCATCGCGGTCATCTTCACGGTGCGTGCCGCGTACAGCCCGGCACCGCCGCCGATGACGAACCCGATCACGATGATCGCCAGCGCCACCGCGCCGAGACCGCCCTCGCGGGTGATGAGGTAGATGAGCGTTGCCGTGACCGCGACGGTCATGCCGGCCGCGCTCAGGCGGTTGCCGTCACGCGCTGTCGCCGGGGAGTTCATCCGGTGGAGGCCCAGCACGAAGCAGGCCGCCCCCGCAAGCCAGGCGAGGTAGACGATGGTGTAGATCCACTCCTGTGACATCGACGCGCTCCTCGACTAGGTGCCGGGGGCGTCTGTGGCGCCCTCGGTCCCGGCCTTGGCGGCCGTCGGCTTCTTGCGGAACATCTGGAGCATCCGGTCGGTGACGACGTAGCCACCGACGACGTTCATCGCGCCGAACACCATCGCGACGAACGCGAGCAGATAGCTCACCGGGTTGTCGGCCTCGGCCGCGATGATCATCGCGCCGACGAG
This sequence comes from uncultured Chloroflexia bacterium, assembly GCA_963767165.1. Classification (GTDB taxonomy): domain Bacteria; phylum Chloroflexota; class Limnocylindria; order Limnocylindrales; family CSP1-4; genus SPCO01. The sequence continues at coordinate 284,195 of CAVYCV010000003.1, forward strand.
GACGATGCCGTGGATCGAGTTGGCCCCCGACATCAGTGGGGTGTGGAGCGTCGCCGGGACCTTGCTGATGACCTCGAATCCGACGAGGATCGCCAGCGTGAAGATGGCCAGCGAGGTGAGGAGTTCTTGGCTCACGCGGGGCCTCCAGCCGCCGGCGCGGCGGGCTCCAGCAGCTTCTTGACGGCGTCGGACAGGATCGCGCCGCCGTGGCTGATGACGGTCGACTTGGTCACCTCGTCCTCGAAGTCGAGGTTCAGGGCGCCGTCCTTGACCATGCCGAGGAACAGCGCCGAGATGTTGCGCGCGTAGAAGGCCGACGCGCCCGCCGGCATCGAGGCCGGCAGGTTGTCGGGGGCGATGATCGTCACGCCGTTGGGCGTCTCGACGGTCTCGCCGACCTTCGAGAGCTCGACGTTCCCACCGAGCGCCGACGCCGCCATGTCGACGAGCACCGAGCCCGGCTTCATCTTCCCGACGGCCTCGCCGGTGACGAGGACCGGCGGCTTGCGGCCCGGCACCTGGGCGGTCGTGATGACCACGTCCATCCCGCCGATGACCTCGTTGAGCTCGGCCTGCTGGGCGGCCCGCTCCTCGGCGGTCAGCTCGCGGGCGTAGCCGCCGGCGCCGGTCGCATCGATGGTGGTGTTGAGCTTTACGAACTTCGCCCCGAGCGACTCCGCCTGCTCGCGCGTCTCGGGCCGGACGTCATAGGCGTGGACGATGGCCCCGAGTCGCCGCGCCGTGCCGATCGCCTGGAGACCCGCCACGCCGATCCCGAGGATCAGCACGTTCGCGGGCTTGGCCGTCCCTGCGGCGGTGGTCAGCAGCGGGAAGTAGCGCGGAAACGCGTTGGCGGCGATGAGCACCGCCTTGTACCCGCCGACGTTCGCCTGCGAGCTGAGCGCATCCATCGTCTGGGCGCGCGACAGCGTGCGCGGGATCGCGTCCAGGCTGATCGCGGTCACGCCCTTGTCGGCGAGGCTCTTCGCGAGCTTCGGGTCGATCAGCGGCGCAAGAAACCCGACGACCGCCTGGCCGGAGCGCAACTTCCCGACCTCGGCGTCGGACGGCTTCGCGACCTTGAGGATGACGTCGGCGTCCTTGTACAGGGCGTCGGTCGCGACGATCGTCGCGCCGGCCTCCTCGTAGGCACTGTCGGGAAAGGACGCACCGAGGCCGGCGCCGGCCTCGACGAGGATCTCCAACCCGGCTGCCGTGAGCTTGCCGAGCGCCTCGGGTACCAGGGCGACGCGCCGCTCTCCGGGCGCGGTCTCCTTGGCGACACCGACCTTCATGGGCACCACCTTGACTTGGGACGACGGGCCGCGGCTGGGCGTGGTCCGCGGACGATGGGGTCGGCCGAAAGGATAGCGCCTGACCCGCCGGGTTGCGGCCCGGGCCGGGTTGCGGTTGGGATGCGGACCATCAGAGTCGGGAGCGGATCTCCCAGAGGTCCGGGAACGCCGGTTGGAACAGGGTCGCGCGCAGGTATTCGACGCCGCTCGAGCCGCCCGTGCCGCGCTTCGTGCCGATGGTCCGTTCCACCATCTTGACGTGGCGGTACCGCCACTCCTGGATGCCCTCGTCGAGGTCCACCAGCCGCTCCGCGACGAGGGCCGCGTCCGGATCGCCGCGATAGACCGCGATGAGCGCGTCCTGCACGCCCTCGTCGACGGGCGTCGGGTCGGCCGGGACCGGGTGGCCGCGCTCGCCGAGGTAACCGAGGAACGATGTCCACATGGTGGGCTGGGCCTGGGCGGCCTCGATCGCCTGCCTCGCGACGGAGCCGGCCGGTTGAGCCGCCGCGGCCGCGACCCGATCGCCGACGCCGAGGAGCGCCTCGATCTGGCGGAAGCCCGCGGACTGGAAGCCGGAGGCCGAATCGAGCCGGTCACGGAAGGACAGGAACTGGAGCGGGGTCATGGTCTCGAGGACGTCGACCTGGGCGACCAGCGTCTTGAGGATCTTGAGCGCCCGGTTGAGCAGGTGGAGGGCGGTGTCGGTGTCACCGGTCTCGAGCGCGCCCTGCACGCCGACCAGTTCATGGCGGAGCGCCTTGAACCACAGCTCGTACACCTGGTGGACGACGATGAAGAGGAGCTCGTCGTGCTCGGGGCCGTCGGGCCCAGCGGAGCGCTCGATCTGCAACGCGAGCAGCTCGGGCACCTTGAGGTACGACGCGTAGGTGACGGCTCGGCGGGTCACCGCGCGATGGTACGTCCCGGCCCGGCGTCAGGCCTTCGGCCGGATGCGGATGATGAGCATGGCCGCGTCCTCGTCGCCGACGACCTCGCCGTCGTGGGGGATCATGCCGTCCCACCGGACGTAGTCGCCGGGCCCGGCCTCGACGACATGATCGCCCTGGGTCAGCCGGAACCGGCCGCGCAGGACGAGGTGATGCTCGTCGCCGGCGTGCGCGTGCGAGCCGACGCGCCCGCCAGGTCGTCCGGTGACCTCGAGGATCGAGACCTCGCGCGAGATGCGCCCGTCGACGTGCTCGATGCGTCCGAGGTCGGTGTCGGTCGCCGGTCGGTCCGCGGCCCGGACGACGACCGGTGCCGGCAGTTCGTCGATGAGGAACCAGGCGGTCGGGACCTCGAGGGCATCCGCGATGGACGCGAGGCACTGGAGCGATGGCGACGCCTTGTCGTTCTCGATCTGCGAGAGGTAGCCGAGATTGAGCCCGCTGCGCTCCGCGACGTTGGCGAGGGTCAGGCCGCGCTCGACGCGCCAGCGCTTGATCTGGACCCCCACGGCCGGCTTGCGCCGCGTCTCGGTCGTCATGTTGGTTCTCCACAAACAAGTCTTGACACAGGCCACATCTCGGGCGTATAGTTATGTCTTCAACAAATATTGCTTGCCGGTAGCCAAATCGTCAAGCGGACTCGAGAGGATCTCACCCAATGGACATCGCGATCATCGGTGCCGGCAACGTCGGCAAGGCCCTGGCCATCTCGTTCACGCGAGCCGGGCATAACGTCAGCATCGCGTCGCGCGACCCCGAGGATGCCGGTGCTGTCGCCGCGGCGACAGGCTCCACCCTCGCCACCTCGAATGCCGAGGCCGCCCGCGCCGCCGACATCGTCGTCCTGGCCATCCCCTTCGCCAGCGCAGCCGAGGTCGCGACCGAGATCGCCGAGGCCACGACCGGCAAGCCCGTGGTCGATGTCACCAACCGCATCTCGTTCGGCGCCAACGGCCCCGAGATCGACACGACGTCCTCCAACGGCGAGGCGATCGGCGCGCTCTTCCCCGACGCCCATGTCGTGAAGGCCTTCAACACGCTCTTCGCCTCCAACCAGGCCGACCCGATCGCCGAGGGCGTCCAGCTCGACGGCTTCGTCGCGGGTGATGACGCCGTCGCCAAGGCCGCGGTCCTCGAGCTCGTCGCCTCGGTCGGGCTCAACCCGGTCGACGTCGGGCCGCTCAGCCGCTCCCGCCAGCTCGAGGGCCTCTCGTTCCTGAACATGGCCCTGAACATCACGGGCAGCGGCACTTGGCAGTCGGGCTGGAAGCTCGTCGGCGCGCCGGCCACGGTGCCGGTCGTCGCGTGACGACGAAGGTCGACACGACGACAGCCACGAGGCAGACTCCATCCGTGAGCATCCCCGTCGCGAGCCTGAACCACGCGGTCCTGTACGTCCGCGACGCGACCGCGAGCGCCGACTTCTACGGCCGCGTCTTCGGGTTCGAGATCGTCGAAAGCGCGTTCGGCGGCCGCGCCGTGTTCATGCGCTCGCCGTCGGGCGGCAACCATCACGACCTTGGCCTTTTCTCGGTCGGTCCGGATGCCCCCCGACCGCCGCGCGGCTCGGTCGGCCTGTACCACCTGGCCTGGGAGGTCCCGACGATCGACGACCTCGCCTCGGCGGCCAAGGTCCTCCGCGACGCAGGCGCCCTGAGCGGGGCGTCGGACCACGGCGTCTCGAAGTCGCTGTACGGCGCCGATCCCGACGGGAACGAGTTCGAGATCATGTGGCGCGTCCCGCGCGAGGCGTGGGGCGAGTACGAGCACCAGGGCGCGGTCATGCCGCTCGACCTTGACGCTGAGGTCCGCCGCTGGGGCGCGGAGGGCGCCGCCCGGGCCTGACCTCGCCGCGCGAACCGACACATCGCTGCAAGCCGCCCGTGGCATCGCTCCGGGCGGTTTCGATGTCCGGCACACGATGCTGGGCGCGACCCGAGGAGGTGTCCCATGGCCGAACTCGATACCGCCCAGCGCGACCGACTCCACGACTCGTCCTTCGCCTACGTCGACAAGGAAGGCGAGCGCCACCTGCCGATCAACGACGAGAACCACGTCCGGAACGCGATCTCGCGCTTCGACCAGACGGACTTCGAGACCGCGACCGCGAAGCACGCCGCGGCGCGCCAGATCCTCGCCGCGGCCAGGCGCCACGGCATCGATGTCGACGACGATTCCGACGTCGTCCGCGCCTCGAAGGGCTGACCATCCTCAGGCCGCCGCGATCGTGACGAGCGTGAGGATGTACGTGTGGCCGATCGCGCCCCACACGATCGAGCGCGTGCGCCAGGCCAGCCAGCCGTAGACGAGTCCGCCGCCGAGCGTCGAGAAGAGCTCGAGTTCGGGCTTGCCGAGGTGGCCGAACACGAACGGCAGCGTCGCGACGACGACCCCGAGTGGGCCGATGGCGCGAACGAGCGTCAGCATCAGGAAGCCCCGGAAGGCGAACTCGGTCGCGGTCAGCTCGAGGGCGTTCGTGACGAGCACGTCGCCGACGGGCGCCGCGCTCGGAGCGTAGTAGGCGCGGACGTCCGGAAGTCCGGCGAAAGCGAGCACGATCGGCGTCATGACCGCGCACCCGACGAGCATCAGCCCGAGGCCCCAGCGCCAGTCACCGGGGGTCAGTCCATAGCGTGACGGCCGGTCGCGGAAGCCGATGAGAACGACCAGCAGCGGGACCATTCCGAAGATCACGAACCGCTCGAGGGCGTAGACCCGGGTCGCCTCGGGCGCCCGGCCCAGGTCGGCCACGTCGGCCGGGATGAACGTGCGCGAGTAGTCGAACAGCAACGCGAACGTGACAACGGCGATCGCGACGGTGGCGCGGATCGGCAGCTCGAGGCCAGCGAGGGAGATCGTGCGGCGGTCGGCTTCGATGACGGGGTAGGCGGGGGTCGCGGTGAGCGCCGCCCAGGTGCGCCTGATCAACCCTGCTCCGAGCTCGGGGCGGCCTCGTCGCCTCGCGTCGTCAGCCGCCTGGGCAGGCGGCCGGTCAAGACGCCGCTTGCCCCCGCGATCCCGACGAGGATCAGCGCCGCTCCGGCGATCTGCGGCGGTGCGAGCCGGTCACCGAGCACGATCGCGGCGATGACCGCCGACGAGACCGGTGTCAGGAGCAGGGCGCCCGCGGTCCGGGCGGCGGGGACCCGGCGGACGCTCGCCATGAGCAGCAGGTTCGCGGTCGAGCTCGCGCCGATCGCGATCGACAGCAGGGCGATGACGGCGGCAGGGTCGGGGTCGGCCGGGACGAGGGTGCCGGGTGACCGGATCAGCTCCACGACGAGCAGGACGAGCCCGCGCCCGGTCAGGTTGGCGATCGTGATGAGGGTGCCGTCAAGCGCGTACGGCCTGCTCCACCGCCGTGACAGCACGATGTACGACCCGAAGACGACCGCCGCGACACCGGCCACCGCCACGCCTGTCAGGGCATCCGCGCTCGGTCCGACGCCGGCCAGCAGGGCCGTGCCGACCAGGGCGACGGCGAACGCCGCGACCGTGACCGCCCGGATCCGCTCGCCCAGGATCGGCACCGCGAGCAGCGCGGCGGCCACGGCGTACAGCGGCGCGACGAACCCGGTCACGGTCGGGCCGCTCAGCCCGACCGCGATGTTCGCGGCGGCGATGAAGGCGATGCCTCCGAGTGACGCAAGGACGACCAGGCGCGCGAGGCTCGCCCGGTTCATCGCGGCCTCGGACGGGCGCGGAAGGACGCCGGCCGCCGCCAGCCCGATGACGATCGGCAAGGCCAACGTGCAGGCCAGGGCCGCGATGCCGAGCGGGGTGAACGACCGGAGCGCGACCGCGGTCGCCGGATACGCGGCGCCGAAGAGGATGGCCGCGCCCATCGCGGCGAGCACCCCGGCGCGCGTACCGTCGTTCGCCGCCGTGGTCACCCGCATCGCGAGAGCGTACCCTCGCGGCGATGACGACACCGTTCCCCGCCGACGGCATGGAGCTGACGCACATCCTCGTCGTTAGCGGATGTCGAACGCTCGCGCTCGTTCTACATGGATGTCCTGGGCGCGACCGTCGTCCGCGAGTACGGCGGGACGTCGTGCGTGCTCCAGGCGTTCGGGACGTGGCTGGTGCTGGTGACCGGCGGCGGCCCGACCGCGGACAAGCCGACCGTCACATTCGACGCGCCCGCGGATCCGGATCGGGTCAGCCACTCGATGACGATCCGCGTCCCCGACGCGCGCGGCGCTCACGCGACACTGGTCAAGCGGGGCGCCGTCTTCCTCGCGCCGCTGGTCGAGTCGGACTGGGAGATCCGCGGCTTCTTCCGCGACCCCGACGGTCACCTGCTCGAGATCAGCGAGGCGAAGTCCGGGCGGGGGCCGTAGCAAACAGGCGACCAAAGCGTCACCTTGATCGACGAACAGGGGGCCACACGCATGCGCAAGACCATCGGGCGATCGCTGCTGACGGGGATCCTGGTCGCGGCCTGTGCCAGCCCACAGGTCACGCCGTCGACCCAGCCGGAATCGACAGGCCCGGCCTCCAGCCCGTCGTCGACGCCGACCCAGGCGGCCAGCCCCAGTCTGTCACCGACCCCGTCCTCCCCGGAAGAGCCCTCGGGCCCGGGACTGCCGTCCTCGAGCGAACTCCCGATCCGCGGGGACGTCCGTGCGCTCGGTGACCGCCTTCCCCTGATGGCTCCGCGGCCGGGCGGCGACCTTTACGTGACGATCCCGGACCCAGCCGGCTCGGTCAGCGTCGCGCTCCTCGACGAGGCGGGCGATGTCCAGCCCGGTTGGCCAGTCACGCTCCCGGGGCCCACCGCCTGTGGGCTCCTGTTGCCGGTCGCCGATGGCTCGGTCCGCGTCGTGTGTGCGCCGGACGACTTGAACCAGGAGCTGAACGTCGGTCTGCGCGCGTTCGCCCTCGACGCATCGGGCGCCCTCCTCAGCGGTTGGCCGGTCGATCTCTTCGGCTCGTCGACCGCCGCGCGCATGGTCGGCGACGACCTGACGTTGCTCGTCGTCAGTCCGCTGGGCGACGTCGAAGTGGAAGGGCAGCCGATCGCCGAAGGGTCGATCGCGACGATCGCCCGCGACGGCACGCTCCGGAACGGCGCGCGGGTGCCCCTTGATGAGACCTGCTGCAGCGACTGGGTCGTCGATGGTGACGGCGTCGTCTACGGCGTCGGCACCGCTAACGAGTCAGAGGTGAGTCAAATCTCGTCGATGGGCGGCTCGGGCGTGCGGAGCGGTTGGCCGGTCGACATCGATGGCAGGGCATCGGGACCGTCGCTTGAGGCAAGTGGCCGCCCGGTCGTCCTCGTTGGGACGCCCGCCCGGAAGACGAGTCGTGTCCTCGCGTTCGGGCCTGGCGGGAAGGCCGTCGCGGCCCGCTCCCCGAAGCTTCCGATCACGACCGTGCAGGCGCCCGACACAGGCGGTTGCTCGGCGTACGTCCCGAGGCCACCAGTCGTCAGCCCGGACGGCACGATCTTCGTCTACAGCGAGGCCGCGGCCGCGGTCTTTGCGCTCGATCCATCCCTGGCGGTCCTGCGCGGGTGGCCGTACGAGCCCGCCATGCCGCTCATTCGGCCAGCCCCTGGGTTCGAATCCGAACAGGAGGCCGGCTTCTGCCCGACCCCTGCCGTCCCGGCGGCCGGACCTGACGGCACGCTGTACCTGCTCCTCGAACCGAGGACCAAGGCGGTCGGCGGCAGCGTCGTTGCCCTTGGCCGCAGTGGCAAGGTGCGTACCGGTTGGCCGGTCGTGCTCCGGCGAGCCGGGTCGGAATTCTGGTCGGTCGTCGTCGGGCCCGACGGGACGGTGTATGCCCTGGCGATCGAGCCGGAGGCGGGTGATACGAAGTCGGCCAGCGTCCTCGCGATCGCGCCCGACAGCCTGGTGCGCTACACGACGACGATCATCGACCCGTAGCGGTCAGGGTCCCTTGGCAGGCACTAGGCGAGGGCGGCGTCGTCACGGCCCTCGACTTGGTTGGCCGGGGAATCCATTGACGCCTGCTTCAGAGAGGCCTACTGCTCCACAGTCGAGAAGGACCAACTTCCGCCATCGCCGTGGATCACGAGCACCATCGGGTCAGAGTCTGGGAGCAGGACCTCGCCCTTGTAGGAACCGATCTCGTTGACGAGCAGGTCGAGATAGTCGCCCTCGGGCGTGTAGGCGATCACCGCGAAGTTGGACTTGCCCTTGTTCTTGATCGTGGTGATTCCCGACGCCCCGCCGGCCAAATTCACAACGCCGTCGCCCTTGCCCGCGAGGGCAGTCGTGCCATCCCAGTGCTTGGCTGATGTGACCGGCCGCACCTGGATGGTCCATGACCCGCTCGACGTCACTTTCAGACGGTTGATGCCCGCAGCGATGTACACCGAGCCGCTGTAGGAACCGATGCTGTTGACGAGGAGATCGCCGTACTCGCTTCCCGTGTAGGAGATCACGGCGAAGTTGCCGCCGCCCTTGCCGGTGACCTTCGCATAGGTCGGCCCGTCCTGCGCCGGGAGCTTCACGACTTTGTCGCCGCGTCCGGACGTGATGAGGATCGGGGGAGCAGTTGGCGCCGCCGTCGCCTCCGGCGTGACTTCGGGCGTCTGCTCTGGCGCGTCCTCAGGTGTCGGGGCTGATGTCGGCTCGAGCGTGGCCGTATCCGTGGCTTTGACGGCTGCCGGGGACTTGCTCGCGACCGCCACAGTAGGAGTCGCGTTTGCAGTCTGTTCGGCTGCAGGATCGCCAGCGACAGCCCCGATCCCGCCGAGTGCGAGCAAGGCGACGATGATCCCTACGACGACCTTTGCGCGGCGGCTGAGGTTGCGCCACGAGGCGCGGATGCGGTCCACTTCGGGTACTCCCCTTGCTTGACATGGCCACGCGTCGCGAAGCGCGCATCGGCGCGAGAGCGTCGCGGCGGTTTCGTTCGGGGCGAGCATGTGTCCCGCAGCGGCTGGCGCGCAGGGGCCAATGGTCATCGAGTCGCGGAATTCGGCGGCTCATCCTTCGACCGGATCGGGGCAAGGGGAGCCAGGCCGCCAGATCCAGCGGAGCCAGTCATCGATGGCGGATTCGGCCCCACCAGGCGAGGCCGCAGATCCCGGTCAGCAGCGACACGCTTCCTCCGATGGCCAGGGCGACGGTCACGCTCGTCATCGCGGCGAGCGCGCCCATCACGAGGCTGCCGACGGGAACGGATGCCGAGAAGACCGTGATGAACACACTCACCAACCGGCCGCGCATCCGATCCGGAGCGGCGAGCTGGATCGTGGTGAGGCTGGTCGTGGCCATGCGTACGGACCCGATGCCGACGAGAGCCATGAGAAACAGCGAGAGCACGTAACTCGATGAAAGCGCAAGGCCGACCGTTGCCGCGCCGAGCAGGACAGAACCAGCCGCGACCTGGGTCGGCGCCAACGGCCCCTTGATCACCATCCCGATCGCCGAAGCGACCGCGCCGATCCCAAGGCCGGTCATGAGGAGTCCATAGCCTGCCGCGTCGGTCCCGAGCACCTGCGACGCGAGGGGTGGGATAAGGACGTTGAAGTTCATGCCGAAGGTGGCGGTCACGCCGAATACGGAGATGGCCATGACCATCACGGGCGTGCTGCGCATGAACCGCAAACCATCGCCGACCTGTTCGAGGGTCTCGCCGACGGTTCGCGGAAGGGCCTCGCGGGGACTCTGAAGGAGTTCCCGCTCCCGCATCATGTGCAGCCCGAGGATCACGGCAAGGAAACTCAGGGCATTCAGGGCGAACGCAGTGGAGATGCCGAGCAAGCCGATCGTGATCCCGGCGAGCGCCGGCCCGACGACGCGTGCGACGTTGACGCTGGTCGAATTGAAGGCGATGGCATCGCCGATCTGGTTGGGACCGACGAGCTCCCTGACGAACGCATGGCGGACCGGCATGTCGACCGCGCTTGCGCAGCCAAGCAGGAATCCAAGCGTGATCACCATCCAGAATTCGACCACGCCGGACGCAGTCAGGATGGCCAGCACTCCAGCCAGGACTGCCATCACCGTTTGGGCGGCGATAAGGGTCTGTCGTCGCGGCAAGATGTCTGCAAGGACGCCGGCGAACAGTCCGAGCAAGCAGGGAGGCAGAAACTGAACGGCCTGGATGGCGCCGAGAGCTAGAGGGTCGCCTGTCAGTCGGAGGACCAACCAGGCCTGCGCGACCTGCTGCATCCACGTGCCTGTCAACGAAACGGACTGTCCGACAAAGAACAGGCGGTAGTTCCGGTGGGCGAAGACGGCTGGGCCTCGGGATACCTGCCCCAGCGAGGTCGCCTTCTCGTGACCTGCGGCTGAATGAGGCCCGTCTCCCATCTTGGCGAGAGTATACTTGCAACATATGAATACCCAGTGCCAAGCGACTCTGGAAGGTGACCGATGAAGATCGCCCGCCTCGATGCCATCCCGCTTACGGCGCCGCTTCCGCGCGTCCTCCGTACCGCTCAGGATGCGAAGGCGAGCGTCTCGATCGTCCTCGTCCGGATCGAGACCGACGATGGTGTCGTCGGGTGGGGAGAGGTCATCGGCCGCTGGACGCCACTGTCTTACGCGTCGATCGTGTCGGACCTCCTGGCACCGCATGTGGTCGGCCGCGATCCGTTCCATGCCGAGGCGCTCTGGGCGGAGATGAGCGACACGCTCTACGGTCGAGGCGGCGGCATGCTGGCCGAGGCGATCGCCGGCGTGGACATCGCCCTCTGGGACGTGATGGGGCGGTCGCTCGGCGTGCCGATCCATCGTCTGCTCGGCGGCGTCGGTCGGCAGTCGCTGTCCGCCTACGCCTCATCCATCATGGTCGAAGGCATGGACGAGACGCGGCTGGCGGCGGAACAGCTCGCGGCGTCGAGATTCAAGGCCGTCAAGTTGAAGGTGGCCGGCGACCTTGAGCGCGACCTCGAGCGCGTGGCCCTGGTCCGCGCGATCCTCGGCCCGGACACCCGGCTCTTCGTGGACGTCAATTGGGGCTACACGGTCGATGAGGCCCTGGCATTCGGCCGGCGAGCCGCGAGCTACGACGTCGGTTGGCTGGAGGAACCACTGCGTCCGCATGACCGGGAGGGATACATCCGCCTCGGACAGCGATCGGAGATCCCCATCGCCGCAGGCGAGAGCGAGTACACCGCAGTCGGACTCCGGGACCTCATCGCTTCCCAGAGCCTGTCCTTCGTCCAGCCAGACGTCACGCGGGCCGGGGGGATCACCGAGAGCCGACGGATCGCGCAACTCGCGCAGGCGTTCGATGTCCGGTACGCCCCGCACGTCGGCTTCTCGGGCGCAGTCTGTGTCGCCGCGACGATCCAATTGGCGGCCGCGGTCGGAAATTTCTACGCCATCGAAACGATGGTCATCCCGAACCCGCTCCGCGAGGCGCTGACCCTGGAGCCCATCGGCTCCGAAGCGCAACTCACCGAAGATGGACAGATCCCGGTGCCCAACGGGCCAGGGCTCGGGATCGATCTGGATCTCGACGCGATCGAGCGGTTCCGGATCTGATCGGCGACCGCTGACCGGTCGCCCTGGCGACGTCGAACGGCCGGCCTGGGTCAGAGGAACGCCGCGGTCGCCTGATCTCCCATCCGGAATGAGATGCGTTCTGCCGCGGCCACGACGCGCGGGGCGATCTCGGCTTCGAGCAATTCGGCTGTGTACCGGTTGTCACGCACGCTCGCGCTGACGGCAGCCACGACTCGGCCGGAGTAATCCCGGATCGGCGCGCCCGCGCAAAGGACTTCCGGTCGTCGCTCGCGCAGGTCGAGCGCGTAGCCCACCTCGCGGATGTGCTCGAGCTCGCGATCGAGCCGCTTGAAGTCCCGGATCGACGCCTTCGTATACGGTCGCCAGCCATAGCGCTCGATCATGGCATGCACCAGCTCGGTCGGCAGGTCGGCGATCATCGCCTTGCCGAGCGACGTGCAGTGCGCGACCGCCCGTCGCCCGGGCGTCGTCAGGACCCGAGGCACATCCGGGGGGACCGCATGGGCGACGTGGATCACGTCACCCTCGAAGAGCACGGCCAGATTGATCTTGAGCCCCGTCTCCTGCAGCAGCTGCTCCATCTCGTCGAGCGCGTTCTTCCTGGCTTCGATCTGGTTGAGGGCGATCCATGCCAGCTCGATCACTTTGTGTCCGAGTCGGTAGCCTCCCTGATTGGGGTCGCGGCTGACCAGGCCGCCCGACTCGAGCGCCGTCAGGTATCGGTAGGCGGTGCTCTGCGTCAGCCCCAGCTGGTTGGCAAGCTCGAGTAGCTTCAGGTGTGGCTGTTCCGCGCTGAAGCAGGCGAGGACCTCCACTGCACGACTGATCGTCTGGGTCCCCGCAGTCTCGATCGGTGCGATCTCGCGTGTCGTCATCCGAGCCGAACATAGACGGTTCGGTGGGCCTGCGCAATCACCATGACACATACTTGCATATAATGGGAGTTCACGGTCGTATCTTGACACATAAGTCTCGTGTCGGATAGCGTGCCGCCCGTGACCTCCCAGCCCTCCGGTGTTTCGGCATTCCGTGGCGTCTTCCCGGTCCTCGTCACCCCCTTCGACGACCGTGGGGCCGTCGACGCGGCCAGCCTCGAACGGTGCGTCGAATTCTGTCTGGAGACGGGTGCGAGTGGTCTCGTCGGCTTGGTCAATGCCGGCGAGTTCACGACGCTCACGGAGAGTGAGCGGCGCACGATCGCCGATGTCGTGATCCGAACGAATGCCGGCACGGTGCCGGTCGTCCTGGGAGTTTCCGGCACCAGCTCGGAGATCGCGATCGGCTATGCGAAGGACGCGCGCGCCGCCGGTGCGGACGCCGTCGTCGCGATGCCCCCGTACATGCGCGCGGCTGAGGTCCCCGACCTGATCAAGTACTTCCGCGGGGTCGCTGAGGCGGCCGCCGTGCCGGTGTTCATCCAGACCTACCATCGGTACCCGGCGACGGCACTGCCGATCGATGTCATCGTGGAGCTCGCCGCCTCGGTGGATGGGGTCGAATACGTCAAGGAAGAGACCCTTCCCGCTGGGCAGCGGATCAGCCAACTGCTCGCCCAAGGCGGGGCATCGCTGCAGGGCGTCATGGGCGGCTTCGCCGGTCGATTCGTGATCGACGAGTATCTCCGCGGCTCGTGCGGGACCATGCCCGCCTGCGAGATCCTCGACGTGCACGTCGCGATCTGGCGCGCGCTCGAGACCGGGAACCTTGAGGCAGCCCGGGATCTACACACCCGTGCCCTCCCGTTGCTCAACATCGAGTACCTGTACGGTCCCGCGATCTATAAGGAAGTCCTGCGCCTCCGTGGGGTGATCGCTGGCAGCGCCGTGCGAGATCCAGGCGCCGCGCGACTCGACGCCCGCGACCGCGACGAGCTCGACGCGATCCTCGGTCGGATGCAGGACATGTTCGTCACGCGGCCGCCGATCACGAAGGCTGGCGCGGCCGAGGTGGCCGTCTCATGAGGATCAGCGACCTCCGCATCATGATCGTCGGGAACGCCTGGAAGAACTGGGTCCTGATCACGCTCGAATGCGACTCTGGCGAGACCGGGATCGGGGAGGCGACCCTCGGGGTCTCCACGTTGCCGGTGACGGGGGCGCTCGAGGAGCTCCGACCGATCGTCCTCGGCGAGGACCCGCTCCAGATCGACGCGCTGTGGGTCCGGATGCTCCGAGCGTGGAATCACCCGACCGATCGCGTCCATCTCGCCGCGATGAGTGCCGTGGAGATCGCGTGCTGGGACCTCCTCGGGAAGTCCGTCGGCAAACCGCTGCACGCCCTGCTGGGCGGAGCCGTGCGCCAGCGCATCCCCGTCTACGCCAACGGCTGGTACAGCGGCGATCGAACGCCCGACGCCTACGCCGAGCGGGCAGCCGCGACCGTGGAGCTTGGATACCGGGCCCTCAAGTTCGACCCGTTCGGGGACGCCGACGGGACCCTGACGCGCTCGGAGGAGCGACTGACGCGGTCGATCGTGGCCGCGGTCCGGGAGGCCGTCGGGCCGGACGTGTCGTTGATGATCGAGGCGCATGACCGGTTCACGGTACCGGCCGCGCTGAAGATCGCCACATGGCTGGAGCCGTTCGACATCACCTGGCTCGAAGCACCCGTCCAGTCGGATGACATCGCGCGTCTCGGCCAGGTCGCCCACGATTCAGCTGTCCCGATCGCAGCGGGCGAACGCCTGACCGAAGCATTCCAGTTCGACGACCTGTGGTCGCGTGGACAGGTGAGGATCTGGCAACCCGAGACCATCGGGATCGGCGGCGTGTCCGGGATCCGACGGATCGCGGCGTTGGCGGCCACCTACGGCGCCGTGATCGCGCCGCACAACGCCCGGGGTCCGGTCTGCACCGCGGTGAACGTGGCGCTCTCAGCGTGGATGCCTGGGCTACTGATGCTCGAGACATTCGTGTCCGATGCCATCCCGTTGGCCAAGGCCATCACGCGGAACCTTCCGGAGGTGGTCGACGGGTCCATCGAGCCGTCGGACCTTCCCGGTCTTGGGATCGAGCTAGTCGAGGACGAGATCCGGGCACATCCGTTCGATCCAAACAACGTGTTGCGGCTCTTCGAACCGGGATGGGAGTCACGCCGCGGGGCGCGAGGTGCTGCGGCGAACAGTGGGGGATGACACGAGCCGGGCAAAGGTTTGGTTGACGCAACAGCGGAGGAGGTACGACGTGCGTGCGAGCAGGAACTCGGGCCAGATGCTCAGGGGAGCTCTGGTCGGATCCTTGGTCATGCTCTTGGTAGCGTGCTCGAGCGGTGGGACGGCGTCATCGGCGCCGACGACTGTTACGGCCCCTAGTGCGGTGGCATCGACGGCAGGGCAGTCCGCGGCGCCAGCGGAGCCAGTCACGATCCATTGGCTCACTCACAATCCCAGCGAGACTGCCGCCTCGGAGGAGGCCGCCATGAACTGGGTCAAGCAGTACGAAAGTGAACACCCCGGCATCACGATCGAGCGCGAGTCCGTGACGGGCGAGGTTCTCAAGACGATCGCGACGACACGCCTTCAGAGCGGCGACGTGGATCTCATCAGTTACGGCATCGGGCCGACGTTCGCCGGCCTGCTCTACGATTCCGGCTTGTTGGCACCGGTCGATGACGCGTACGCGAAATATGGCTGGCCGATCTACGACTGGGCCAAACTCCAGACGCAGTCCGGTGGCGTGACATACGGCGTTCCGGACCAGATCGAAGGGATCGGCCTGTTCTACAACGCAGATCTCCTCGCCGAACTCGGGTTCACCGCGCCGCCGAAGACCATCGACGAGTTCAAGGCAATGGCTGACGCCGCGAAGGCCAAGGACCTCATCCCGATCGCCTTCGGGAACAAGGAGCAGTGGGAGTCGCTCGCCCTGTTCAGCATCGGGACCGCGTCCAATATGGGGGGCAAGAAGGTCGACCAGGTGCTTGACGGGACCATCCCGTGGGATTCGCCCGAGGTCACCGCCGTCCTGAAGCAGTTCTTCGAGGACTACGTGAAGGATGGCTACTATCCGAAGCAGCCCAATGGCATCGGCTACGACGACGCGAAAGCTCTCTTCCTGAGTGGCAAGTCTCCGTTCATGCTGACCTACAGCTCGGCATCGCCGGACATCACGACCGGCGCCCAGTTCAAGGCGGGATTCGTCCCGTTCCCGGGCGTCACGGGTTCCAACGCCCCGCTCGCGATCGGACTCGGCGACGGTTGGTTCGTCGCCGCAAAATCCGCCCATCCGGAGGAGACCAAGGAGTTCCTCGACTGGATCCTCAAGCCAGAACAAGGCAAGACCCAGCTGGAAGTCTTCGAGACGATCCCTGCCTACCCGATCGACACGGCATCGGTCAACGTGTCGCCGCTCTACCGGCAGATCATCGATGTGATCGGTGCGTCGGCCGGACAGGACACGGGACACAATGTCGAACTTCTGGCACCGGAGAAGGTCGTCCAGGAGATGTACACGGGGTTCCAGGAGGTCATCGACGGTCACAAGACCGCCGAGGAAGTGGCCGCCGCCCTCCAGGCGGCGTTCAAAGCGAGCAACTGATTCGAAGGAACGTCGGCCGGAATGGTTCCGCCGGGTCCCATGAATCGGAAACGCACCGTCGGTCGGCGCAGGCCGCCCGGCGGTGCGCGCGACCGCGGCGTCGCAGTCGCCTTCGTGCTGCCCGCATTTCTCGTCTACGTCGTGTTCATGCTCGTTCCGTTCGTGACCTCGATCGTCTACAGCTTCACGGATTGGAACGGCGCAGCCCAGCACATCCACTTCGTCGGCCTCGACAACTACGCGCGTCTTGCAGGCGATGGCGAGTTGCTCGAGGCCCTGTGGCACAACGTGATCTTCCTGGTCGGCGGAACCTTGCCGCCGATCGTGCTTGGACTCCTGCTCGCCATCGTCATCTGGGGCGGGGTCCGACTCGCGGCGCTCTGGCGGGGCCTCTACTTCGTGCCGTTCGTGCTGGCCTCGATCGTGGTCGCGATCTCCTGGACGTGGATCTTCAACCCACTATTCGGCCCGCTCAATGAGGCCCTCACGGCCATCGGCCTGGGTGATCTGACCCACAGCTGGCTCGGCGACTCGGATACGGCGCTGCCGGCGGTCCTGGTCGTATCGGCATGGGTGTCGTTCGGCTTCATCATGATCCTGGTGCTCGCCGCGCTCCAGGCGGTCGACGGGGACCTGGTCGACGCGGCGATGGTCGACGGGGCCGGCTGGTGGCAGCGGCTGTGGCACATCATCCTCCCCCAGATCGCCCCGGCCATGACGCTGATCGGGACGATCATGCTGACGTACGCGATCGGCACGTTCGACCTGGTGTTCGTCATGACCAAGGGCGGCCCGGGGACGAGTTCGGAGGTCATCGCCACGTACGCCTACCGGGTGGCCTTCCGGAGCAACGAGGTGGGCTATGGAGCCACGGTCACCCTGCTGATCACGGTGCTGTCATTGGGCGCAGCGATCATCTTCGTCCGGCTCCGTGAACGCGGCCAGTCGTGAGGACCAGGCGTCGACGACGGCTGCTCGATGGGGCGGCCATCTATGCCTTCCTGGCGATCGCCGCCGCATTCGCTGCGTTCCCGCTCGTCCTCATCCTGTCGACTGCGTTGAAGGAACCAGCCGACGCTCGCCGCGACCCGTTCAGCCTCTTCAGCTCGGTCACGCTCGCGAACTTCGCCGATGCCTGGAACCAGGGCCGGTTCAGTGTCTACTTCGTCAACACGGTCCTGATCACGGGAGCCACGGTTGCCGGGGTCGTCCTGCTCTCGGTGCTCGCCGGCTACGGGCTCGCCCGCCTGTACTTCCCCGGCCGGACCGTCGTGTTGTTCGCCTTCATCGTCGGCATCATGATCCCGTTCTACTCGATCATGATCCCGCTCTACTTCCAGTTGGACGCCATGGGCCTGCTCGGTTCGCCGCTCGCCGTGATCCTGCCCGGGATCGCTGGTGTCCAAGGCTTCGGCCTGCCACTCGGCGTCTTCCTGATGCGGGCGTTCTTCGTGGACCTACCGACCGAGCTGGGTGAAGCAGCGCGGATCGATGGCGCCTCGGAGTTCAACGTGTTTCGCCGGGTGATGTTGCCGCTTGCCGGTCCCGGTGTGGCTGTGCTTGCCGTCCTCGCCTTCTTCCAGTCGTGGAACTCGCTCCTGCTTCCGCTCCTGTACCTGACCGGCCCCGATAGCCGGACCATGGCGACGGGTCTCTATCTCTTCGCCAGCGGTCGGTCGACCGAGACGACCCTGCTCGCCGCAGCGAGCCTGATCATGACGGTGCCCGTCATCGTGTTCTATCTCTTGTTCCAACGACAATTCGTGCGTGGTATCACGGCCGGGGCACTAAAGGGATGACGACCCCGTTGCGACCCAACGCTCGTCGCGGACCGGAGTCGCGCGCCGACATCGTCGCGCGGCTGCGATCGAAGGCGGATCGCGGGGAGCCGATCCTCGGCGGTGGGGCCGGCAACGGGCTATCCGCCAAGTCCCAGGAGTCGGGCGGGATCGACCTGCTGGTCATCTACAACTCCGGTCGCTACCGGATGGCCGGCAGGGGCTCGCTCGCGGGACTGCTGGCGTACGGCAACGCTAACGAGATCGTGCGCGAGATGACGCCCGAGGTCGTGACGGCGGTCGAGCACACGCCGGTGCTGGCCGGCGTGAACGGGACCGATCCGTTCCTCCAGGCGGTCCCGTTCCTCGAGGACCTTCGAAGGCTCGGGATCGCGGGCGTCCAGAACTTCCCGACGGTGGGGCTCATCGACGGCGTGTTCCGGCGCAATCTCGAGGAGACCGGCATGGGCTACGAGCATGAGGTCGAGCTGATCCGGGTCGCTGCCGAGCTCGACCTCCTGACGACCCCGTACGTCTTCTCCGAGGACGACGCGAGGTCGATGGCCACCGCTGGTGCCGATGTGCTCGTCTGCCATGTCGGGCTTACCACGGGCGGCACGATCGGCGGCGATACGGCATGGACGCTCGACGAGTGTGTCGAGCACATCTCGCGCTGGACGGCGGCCGCCCGAGAGATCCGCCCTGACATCCTGGTGCTCTGTCACGGTGGCCGGATCTCGTCACCGGAGGACGCCGCCTACGTCCTCTCGCGAGTTGACGGGGTCCATGGCTTCTACGGCGCCTCGTCGATGGAGCGCCTGCCAGTCGAGGTGGCCATCGCCGAGACCGTCCGAGCGTTCCGCGCGGCCATCGATCCACGCGACCCATCCGGGAGGCCCTGAGGTGCCGACCTTCAACCTGCACTCCGAGCGTCTGTCCGGGGACCGTCGACCCCCGTGGTCGAGGGTCACGTCGGCCGGGATCTTCCGGGTGCCGCGCGAGGGTGGCCGGTTCGATCGGCACTACCACGACTGCGACGAGTACTGGCTCATCTACCGGGGCCGCGCGCGAGTCCTGAGCGAGGGCATCGAGTACGAAGTCGGACCCGGTGACATCGTCTGCACCCAGACCGGCGAAGAGCACGATGTGCTGGTCGTCCACGAGGACCTGGAGGCGTTCTTCCTCGAGGACGCGCTGCCGGCGGGCGGTCGGACGGGACATCTCCATCGGACGCCGGAGGCTCGGGCCGGACACATCGTAGCGACAGGGGATCACGGTCGATGAACCGACCCTACCGGTACATCCTCGTCGGGCTCGGAGGATTCGGGACACGCTGGGCCACGGCGTTCCTGCCCGAGGCGGAAAGGCTCGGGCTTGTCCGGGCAGTGGCGGCGGTGGACGTGGACCCGGCGCGCTTTTCCGTAGCGGTCGACGGGCTCGGACTTCGGACCGAGGACTGCTTCACATCGGTCGACGACGCACTCGCGGCGCGCGAATGCGACTTCGTCATCGTGGTGGTCCCGCCGGCACATCACGAGTCCGTCGTTCGATCGGCGGTCGCCGCCGGCAGACACGTCCTGTCGGAGAAACCGCTCGCCGACGACCTCGCCGCGGCCGTCCGGATCTCACGCCTTGTCGACGACGCCGGCCTGAAGCTGGCCGTCACGATGAGCCACCGATTCCAACAGGACAAGCTCTCCCTGCAGGAGCTCCTCGATGGCGGCAGCCTCGGCGACCTGAACTACATCGTCGTCCGCTTCACCGCGAACTGGCGGACGGACGGCGACTGGGGAGCGTTCCGCCATCGGATGGCCGACCCGCTTCTCGTGGAAGGCGCCGTGCATCAGCTCGACATCCTCCGTGGCCTCACACGGAGCAACGCCAGAACGGTCTACGCGCAGAGCTGGAACCCGCCATGGGGCGAATACGCCGGCGACAGCACGGCCTTCGTGTTGATCGAGATGGAGGATGGCACGCACTGCTTGTACGAGGGAGCCAAGGCGAACGCCAGCACATTGAACGGCTGGCACGACGACTACATCCGGGCCGAGTGTGCGTCCGCCACGGCTGAGCTCGATCATCGCCACCTCTTCGTCGTCACGAGCGGCAAGGATGGGCTCTTGACGAGACGGGAGCTCCCGTTGCTGAAGACGCGGACGTCGTGGGGACATCAGGTGTTGATCGAGGACTTCTGCCGGTGGCTCGACGACGGTCCAGAACCGCCGACCAACCACCATGACAACCTCCAGGCGTGCGCGCTGCTGTTCGCGGCGGTCGAGTCGGCGCACACCGGGCAGCCCGTGGACGTCCAACGGATGCTCACCGACGCCACGCTGGCCGCGGCCGGCAGTGGCGCGTAGGAGGCCAGCCGATGCCGACCGTCGTGCTCCTCGGCAGCCTCGACACGAAGGGCCCGGAATACGAGTACTTGCGCGGCCGCCTCATCGGGCACGGTGTCGATGTGGTCCTCATCGACACCGGGGTGATCGATGGACCGGGGATCCCGCCAGATATCACGGCCGCCGAGGTGGCCACGGCCGGCGGCTCAAGCCTCGAAGCGCTTCGCGCAGACGGCGATCGAGGTGAGGCGCTGGCGATCATGACCGCGGGTGCGACGGCCCTTTGTCAGCGACTGCTCGATGGTGGCCGACTTGACGGCGCGATGGCGCTCGGGGGGACGGGTGGGACATCGGTGGCAAGTGCGGCGTTCCGATCGCTGCCCCTGGGAGTGCCCAAGCTGATCGTCTCGACCGCAGCGTCCGGCCAAACGACACCGTACGTCGGTATCAGCGATCTCATCCTTGTGCCGAGCGTCACTGACGTGGCGGGTCTGAATCGGCTGCTGCAGACCGTCATCGCGAACGCGGCGGCCGCGATGGCCGGCATGGTCCTGCGCGGGCCACTGCCCGAACGCTCGACCCGGCGCTCGATCGGCGCAAGCATGTTCGGGGTCACCACGCCATGCGTCACCGAAGCGCGGCGCCAGCTCGAGGATGACGGCTTCGAGACCCTCGTCTTCCACATGACCGGCATCGGCGGCCGGACCCTCGAGCAGCTCATCCGCCAGGGCTGGGTCGATGGCGTGCTCGACGTCACGACGACCGAGCTTGCCGACGAGCTCGTCGGTGGGGTCTTCTCGGCGGGACCCGAGCGACTGACCGGGGCGGCCGCCATGGGAGTCCCCCAGGTAGTCTCGGTCGGCGCGCTCGACATGGTGAACTTCGGACCGGTGGACACGGTGCCCTCACAGTTCGCCGGTCGCCGACTCCATCGGCACAATGCGTCGGTCACGCTGATGCGGACGACACCCGAAGAATGCGCGGAGCTGGGTCGACGTCTTGCGCTTCGATTGTCGGCCTCCACCGGGCCGGCAGCCGTCTTCCTGCCGCTGCGCGGGGTCTCGATGATCGCGACCGCTGACGGGCCGTTCTTCGATCCTGAGGCCGATGGCGCCCTGTTTGACGCCATTCGGAGCACGCTCGACCGCGATCGCGTCCGGCTGGTAGAGATCGACACCGATATCAACGACCCAGCGTTCGCGGCGGCGATGGTCGAGACGCTGCTGGGGTTCCTGGGTTGACGATCGCCGCGGGCACGGCCGCCCGGAGCGCGTCGAGGTCTCGCCGTGTTTGATCCGCTCGACGCGTATGACCAGGTCGCCGACGAGATCGAGCAACGACGGGTGACCGGCTTCGACGTCGCTGCCGTGGCGACTCGGCTCGCCGCGGCCGCGCGCAGCGACAAGACTGCACTCGGAGCTCTGTACCACGACGTGCTCGCACTCCCGCGCTCCTCGTCGTGGGTCTTCGACGAGCCGTCGGACCTCCGGGACATCCTCGAGCTCCTGCCGGCCGATGGGGATGTGCGGGACGTCGACCCGGCATCCGTCCCGGACCGGATCCTGGCAGGTTGGCTGGGGCGCATCGCCGGCTGCAACGTCGGCAAGCCGGTCGAGGGCGGCACCGGCGTCTCCTGGCCGACCGACCGGATCCGCGAGTATCTCGAACTCGCGGGCGCGTACCCGCTCCTCGACTACATTCCCGCCCTGGACCCGATGCCTCCCGGATTCGTCTTCAAGGCGAACTGGCCGCAGACGACCCGTGGCAACGTCCGGGGCTCGGCGCGCGACGACGACATCGACTACGCGATCCTCGGGCTATCTCTCGTCGAACGGCATGGGATCGCGCTGCAGCCGGAGGACGTGGCCGCGGCGTGGCTCACGTACCTGCCGTTCCAGCAGGTCTTCACCGCCGAACGAGCGGTCTACCGCAACATCGTGCGAGGCGTCCCGGTCCGCTCGGCTGCCACGGTCGACAATCCGTATCGAGAGTGGATCGGCGCGCTGATCCGGGCGGACGTCTTCGGCTGGGTCTATCCGGGTCGACCACGGGCGGCCGCGATCCTCGCCTACCGGGACGCGTCGCTGTCTCACGTGGCCAACGGGATCTACGGTGAGATGTGGGCGGCCGCCCTGGTCGCGGGGGCCTTCGTGGCGACCGGCGCGCGCGATGCCGTGGAACTCTCGCTCGACCACGTCCCGCCAGGTTCGCGGCTCGGGGAGGCCGTCCGCGCCGTGCTCGAGATGCATGCCGCCGGCGATACATGGGACATGGCCCTGGCCGGCATCCACTCCCGTTTCGGCCACTACGCTTGGGTCCATGCCGTGAACAATGCGGCGCTCATCACGGCTGGCCTGTTGTGGGGGGATGGCGACCCCGCCCGAACGATCGGACTGACCGTCATGGGCGGCTGGGATACGGACTCGAATGGGGCTACGGCGGGCTCGGTCGTCGGGATCCTGGGTGGGACGGCACGTCTGCCATCCCACCTCATCGATCCGCTCGAGGATCGGACGCGTTCGGCCCTCTTCGGCTTCGACCATTCCCGGATCTCCGAGCTTGCCGAGCGGACGATCCGTATCGCCACCAGCGGCCTGCCGGATCCGTCGCCGTCATGACGAGCATGTGTCGCTCGCCGCGGGCCACGCGATGAACGACCTCGCCGGACGGTTCACGTTATCGGGACGTCGCGCGCTCGTCACTGGTGCAAGCCGCGGGATCGGCCGAGCGATCGCCGTCGGCCTGGCGGAGGCCGGCGCGGATGTGGCGGTCCACTACGCGACCGACCGCGCCTCAGCCGACAAGACCGCGGGCCGGATCGTCGCCGCGGGTCGCGCTGCGATGGTCGCCCAGGCGGATCTCACGGTCCCGGGCGAGGGTCGCCGCCTCGGGTCCGAGATCCTTCGCGAGTGGAGCCATGTCGATATCGTCGTGCTGAATGCCGGATTCACGTGGCGCCGGCCCTTCGCCGTGATCACGGCGGCGGATGTCGCACTCGAGGCCCAGTTCGGGTTCGGCTCCACGATCGAGATCCTGCAGGTGCTCGCGCCGCCGATGGCGGATCGGGGATGGGGCCGGGTCGTCGTGATCGGGAGCGTCCAGCAGGTCCGCCAGAACCCGTCGGCGGCCGTGTACGCGGCCATGAAGTCCGCGACAGGAAACCTCGCCGAGAACCTCGCTCGCGTCTACGGACCATCCGGGATCACGGTCAACAACGTCGCGCCTGGCCTGATCGAGACGGACAGCACAGCCGCTCAGGTGAATGACCACGCGACTCTCGAGGCCGCACTCGAGGAGATCCCGCTACGGTCGGTCGGCCGCCCGGACGATTGCGTCGGACCGGTCCTCCTGCTGTGTTCCGAGGCGGGCCGGTATATCACCGGCGCCACGCTGTTCGTCGACGGTGGCATGCATCTGCCGAGTCGGCGGCACAACGTCGGGCCGGACGGGGTGATCGGCGGATCGTGAGCAGCCGTCCCTCCGCGACCGCTCCCCGAAGCTCCGCGTCACCCCCGACTCGCCAGGTGGTGGAGGTCCTTCGCCGGACGGTCACCGTCGAATCGGTCCAGGCAAGCAGCGCCCAGCGCCATCGCCTGGCAGCGGATTGGTTCGGGATCGGGGCCGAGCTCGGCGAGAGTCCGTTCTGGGTCGGCGGGCGCGGCGTGATGGCCAGCGTGGACGTCACGGGGCAAAGCCTCCACCTGCTGCGGCTCGGTGCAGGCGTGGACGAGGTGGTCCCTCTCCCTGGACGCACCAATGCCGCGATGCCGGGGGAGGGTTCCACGATCGTGCTCGCCGCGAACCGGAGCCTTCGTGAGTACCTGATCGACGACAAGGCCCTCCGACCGATGGGACATCGCCCGGGCGGCCCTCCGGCGGGGAAACGTTTCAGTGACGGCAAGGTCGATGGTGCCGGGCGCATCTGGATCGGAGCTCGGAGACCTGATGGCGCGGCCGGCAGTGGCTCGCTCCTGAGTTGGGAGGCGGGGCAACCGCCCGTCGTTCGGATCCGAGGTCTGACTGGCCCGAACGGCCTGGCGTGGAACGTAGCCGGCGATCAGCTCTACCTTGCCGATTCACGGCGGCGACTGATCCATCGGTATCGGTTCGATCAGGAGGCTGGTTCCGTCTCGGACGATGTGATGTTCGCCCAGTGGTCGGAGCGGGAGGGCCGTCCCGACGGGATCACGGTCGACGCCGACGACCACGTATGGTGCGCCGCCTGGGACGCGGGCTGCATCCGTCGCTACGACCCGCTCGGTCGCGTGGTGCAGACGCTGTTTCTCCCGGCGATACGCCCGACGAGCTGCGCGTTCGGCGGGACCAGGCTCGATCAGTTGTGGGTGACCACCGCTCGCGCGCCCAACGCCGATCCGGCTGATCTGGGAGGCGGTCTATTCGCCATCGATGTCGGCCGTACCGGGTTTGCGCCCGCCGCCGCCCGGGCCACGTAGCGAACGTGACCGTCCCGTGACCCGCTCGGCGTCATCCAAGGGCTGAGGGAGCGATCGAGTGAAGAGCATCTTCGAGCAACATGGGTCGCGGCTGGTCAGGCGTTTCGGTGCAGAACAGCTCTGGATCGAGCCGTGGGGCGGCAACAGCCTGCGCGTGCGTGTGTCCCACCGCTCAGCGATCGAGGACGAAGACTGGGCCCTGCTGGCCCCCACCGATTCGCCGGCCGCCATCCGGATCGGTGATCGGGATGCCTCGATCCGCAACGGCCGGATCGAGGCGAGGGTCACAGACGACGGTCGGATCGAGTTCCTTGACCGGCACGGAAACACGCTGCTCCGCGAGTACGTGCGGCGTCGAGACACCTCGGACCCGCCTCGAAGCCCGCTCAAGATCCGAGGTCGCGAGTTCCGGCCACTGCTCGGTGGCGACTACGAGTTGACGGTCCGTTTCGAATCGGAACCGGACGAGCGCATCTACGGCATGGGCCAGTACCAACACGAATTCCTCGACCTCAAGGGCTGCACGCTCGAGTTGGCCCAGCGCAACTCGCAGGCGAGCGTTCCCTTCGCGGTTTCGAGCCTGGGCTACGGCTTCCTCTGGAACAACCCTGCGATCGGTCGGGTGACCTTCGCCAAGAACGTCACCGAGTGGCACGTCGACGTCTCCAAGCAGCTCGACTACTGGGTCACCGCGGGAGACCACCCCGCTGACATCGTCGAGGCCTATGCGCTGGCGACGGGCACCGTCCCGTTGATGCCCGAATGGGCGACGGGGCTCTGGCAGTCGAAACTGCGCTACCAGACGCAGGAAGAATTGCTTGCCGTCGCAAGGGAACATGCCCGTCGGGGTCTCCCGCTGACCGTGATCGCTGCCGACTTCTTCCACTGGCGCAAGCAGGGTGACTGGGAGTTCGATCCCGATTATTGGCCTGATCCGGCGGCCATGGTTCGCGAACTGCGGGACCTCGGGATCGAGCTCATCGTGTCCGTCTGGCCGACTGTCGCCACGTCAGCGGAGCGACATCCGGAGATGGTCCGGAACGGGTACCTCATCCGCTCCGAGCGCGGCCCGCAGATCGTCAAGGAGTACGGGGGGAACAACACCTACGTCGATGTCACGCACCCCGGTGCCCGACGGTACCTGTGGGACTCCGTGAAACGGAGCTACTGGGAGGCCGGTGTCCGCGTCTTCTGGCTCGACGAGGCGGAACCCGAGTATCTCGCCTATGAGTTTGACTTCTACCGCTTCTTCCTTGGGCCGGACCTCCAGATCGGGAATATCTACCCGGCGATGTTCGCCAAGGCGTTCTTCGATGGGATGACCGACGCGGGCCAAACGCGCGTCCTGAACCTGGTTCGCTGCGCCTGGGCTGGTAGCCAGCGCTACGGTGCGCTGGTGTGGTCGGGCGATACCGACTCCACCTGGACGTCCTTCCGCCAACAACTGCGTGCGGGCCTCAACATGGGCCTGGCAGGCATCCCGTGGTGGACGTCTGATATCGGCGGGTTCCACGGCGGAACGGCGACGGACCCAGCATTCCAGGAGCTCGTCACCCGTTGGTTCCAGTTCGCCACGTTCTGCCCGGTTCTACGCATGCACGGCGACCGGGAGCCCCACGGCGAACCGCTTGGTACCGAAGGTGGCGCCGCGATCGCGAGCGGTGGGCCGAACGAGCTCTGGTCGTTCGGCGACTCGACTCTCCAGATCCTCGGCCAGTACCTTGGGATCCGAGAACGGCTCCGCCCGTATGTCATGACGCTCATGGTGGCTGCCCATGAGCGGGGCACACCAGTGATGCGCCCGCTCTTCTACGACTTTCCGGAAGATCCAACGGCTTGGGCCATCGACGATGCGTACATGTTCGGTCCGGATCTGCTTGTGGCCCCAGTGCTCGAGGCAGGCTGCGAGCGGCGGCCCGTGTATCTGCCGGCCGGCGTCACGTGGGTCAACGTGTGGTCGGGCGAGGCGATCGAAGGTGGCGACCACATCGAGATCGATACGCCCATCGACAGGATCCCGGTCTTCGCGAGGACGGCCACGCTCGCAGGCACGATCGCCCAGTCGTAAGTGGCCCGCCCGGAGGGATTCGAACCCCCGACCTACTGATCCGAAGTCAGTCGCTCTGATCCACTGAGCTACGGGCGGACGTGTGTGCTCATCTAGAGCGCATGACTCGCGTTTGCCGATCGCACAGGCCTCGCAGGGCTCATGCCATCAACGCGTGCACAGTCTATGACGACATCCACGACCTCCATTACACCCGGCGCCGACCTGGCCGTCAACGCCGCCCCTTTTCGGGCGCCACCCGCGTGTCAGCCGGCTCTCGGCCAAGACGGAGACCACGAGGCCTGATTGCCCTCATCGAGATCCCGACAGCGCCGCCGTCCGGGCTCCGAGCCCCTGACGAGAGCCGGCAGCCGACCCCGTCGCGGCGTACAATTGTTGCCCATAGGCAACTATATCCGATGGTCCGGATCCCGCCCCCACCGACGGACCGGGGCAGCGAGAGATCGCCGGAGTGCAGCAATGAGGCTTGACGAGCCGCGACTCCAGGGTGACGGGCATGAGGTCGACGACGAGGCCTTCTGGCGAGACTATCTGACCCATCCCGATTCCCTTCGACGGGTCGGGCGCCATGTATTTCGTCTCTTGCCGAGCGAGCCGCGCTGTCGCCAGTGCGCCGCGCCGTTCAACGGCGTCGGGGCGCCGCTCATGCGACTGCTTGGGAAGCGGCAGTCGGATACCAATCCCAACGTGTGCAGCACGTGCCACGACTTCGTGGTCCGTCACCACGGTGGCGCGGACGTCGAGGCGTCGCTGCTGTTCGCCGATGTCCGTGGCTCGACGACGCTTGCGGAAACGATGCCTGCGACTGCGTTCCGCGATGTGATGGATCGGTTCTACACAACTGCCTCGGGCGTGGTGTTCGCGCACGATGGCATGGTCGACAAGTTCGTGGGTGACGAGTTGGTCGCGGTGTTCCCGCCGTATCTGAGTGGTGAGCACCACCCGATCCAGGCGCTTGAAACGGCCCGGGCGCTGTTGCGTGCGACCGGCCATGGCGATCGCGGCGGCCCGTGGCTGCCGATCGGCGCCGGCGTCCACACTGGCCGGATGTGGTTCGGTGCCGTGGGGGGCAAGGGGCACACCGAGATCACCGTCCTGGGCGACACGGTCAACACGACCGCGCGCCTCGCGGCCGCCGCCGGAGCGGGCGAGATCCTCGTCACCATGGCGGTAGCGACGGCTGCCGGCATGGACCCCCGCCTCGAACGGCGCTCGCTCGAGCTGAAGGGCAAGGCCGAGGCCATCGACGTCGTGACGGTTCGAGTCGCGCCCGCGTAAGGGTCGGTGACCCTCAGGCAGGGCCGGGCCGAACGCCGGGGACCGCCGTTGCCTCCCGATCCTAGCGACGGTGCGCGAGCACCCCTCAGAACGGCGTGGTCTCGGCGTCGACGAGCGAGCAGGCCCCGCCGATGGCGGTCCATGCGATGGACCCGCCGCCCTGGTCATCGGGCAATCGCGCCGTTGCCGTCACCCGGTCGTCGATCACGGCCTCGAGGACGGAGCCGTCGAGGATCAGCCGGAGCCGGACCCGGTCGCCGCCAGCCGGGGGCAGGATGGCCGTCCCGTGCGGGTCGCGTCCGGCGACCGAGATCCGGCCCATCCGGGCCACCGTGACCCGACGCGCGGGCGGGTCGTAGCGGACCTCGGCCACGACCTTCTCTCCGCTAGCGATGTCGAGGCGGACCGAGGCGGCACCGTCGGGGACCAGCGTCACCCGATACTCGAGATGCGGGTCATCGAAGCGATGGACCCAGCGATCGCCATCGCGCAGGGCGACATCGGGGAGTCGCGTGCACGGCCCGATCCGGTCGACCTCCCGTGCCAGCGCGATGACCGGCCGCCGATCCTCATCGACGGAGACGACCCTCGGGAGGGTGAGGGATCCGGCCCACGTCCGATCCGACGCGCTCCCGGGCGGGTCTTCCGGGATCCAGCCGAAGAGCAGCCAGCGCCCATCCGGCATCCGAACGGTGGCCGGGGCGTAGAAGTCCGGTCCCATGCCGAGTCGCCCGGCGTGCTCGACCTGGAAGCGATCCTCGTCGACCCGACCGACGAAGGCGACCACGTGCGCAGGGCGGACGTTCGGCGAGCGATCGACGACCGACACGATGAGGACGTCCGCGTCGTCCAGCCGCACCAGCTGGGGGCACTCCCAGCAGGGACTGTCGATGTCGTCGACGATCAGGCTCGGGTCGGCTCGGATCGCGTCCGTGGTCGTCAGGAACGGCCCGACGAACCGCCAATCCACGAGATCGTCGGAGCGGTACAGCAGGATCGTCCCACGCGCGCCGACGGTGCCTGCGCCGACGAGCATCGCCCAGCCGGGTCCGTCGCGCCACACGAACGGGTCTCGGAATGCGTTCGACGCGATGCCGGTCGGCGGGCCGGCGATGACCGGTCCTTCCGGCCGTTTCGTCCAGGTCGTGAGGTCGCCGTCGCTCGTCGCGACGCAGATGGACGGCTCGCGCCGGCGGGATGAGCCGGTGATGCCGGTGTAGAACGCCGTCGCCATGCCGGCGTCGTCGAGGATGAGCGAACCCGACCAGCACCCCAGTCGGTCAGGCCCATCCTCGCCCGGCTCCAGGGCGATCGGCCGCGGCTCCCAGGCAACGAGGTCGTCGCTGACGGCATGTCCCCAGCGCATGTGCCCCCAGCTTGGCGCGTCAGGCTCCGCCTGGTAGAAGACGTGCATCCGCCCGTCGGGTTCGAAGGCCATGCCGTTCGGGTCGTTCATCCAACCGGTCGGCGCCGTGAGGTGGATCCGTGGTCGGCGGTCGGTCACGCCCACCTCCGTGCGTGGCGCGGCCGTCGTCGTGGTGTGACGCCGATGTCTCGTCGACAAATCATTGCCAGTAGGCTATCATTTCCCCTTCGCGAACCACCGGCCCGCGAGTTCGCCGTCGTTCGTCGATGCCATCAGGGAGTGACGATGACGAGGCGCCCAGTCGAACGACTCATGATGATCTCGCTGCACGGGTACGTGTCGGCGCATGCGGAGCTGGGCCTGCCCGACACGGGCGGACAGGTCGTCTACGTCCTGGAACTCTCGGCCAGTCTGGCCCGCCGCGGCCGGAAGGTGGACATCTTCACGCGCCGCTTCGAGGGTCAGCCGGAGATCGAGCACGTCTCCGAGAACGTCCGGATCGTCCGGATCGAAGCCGGCGGTGACGGCCTGATCCGCAAGGAGCAGATGTTCGAGGTCGTCCCCGCGTGGGTGGCCGGGGCGGAGGCATTCATCCGCCGGCACAGCCTGGAGTACGACCTCATCGACAGTCACTACTGGGACGCGGGTCTGGCCGGCGTCGGGCTGGCGGATCGGCTCGACGTTCCGCACATCCACACGCCGCACTCGATCGGCACGTGGAAACGCGACAACCTTGAAGGCGACCCCGCCTCGTTGGAACGTCAGTACAACTTCGCGCGGCGGGTCCGTGACGAGACCGCGATCTACGCAGCCGCCGACGCGGTCGTCGCGACGACGCCGCAGCAGCAGCGGCTGCTGCTCGGGCAGCCATATGCGGTCGAGCCTCGCAAGGTCGCTGTCGTGCCGCCCGGCTTCGACCGTGCCCGATTCTTTCCCGTCTCGAACATGAAGCGGGACGCGATCAGACGCGGCCTCGGGGTCGACGGTCCGCTGGTTCTCGCGCTCGGCAGGATCGCGTTCAACAAGGGCTACGACCTGCTGATCCGCGCGATGCCGACGGTGGTCGAGCGCGTCCCCCGCGCGCGGCTGCGGCTCGCGATCGGCTCCACGATGCCGACGGATGGCGAGATGCAGCAGGTCGCGGATCTCCGCCGTCTTGCCGAGGAGATCGGGATCGGGGACCACGTCGAGTTCGCCGATCACATCCCCGACGAGGACCTCGCGAACTCGTATCGGTCGGCGGATGTCTTCGTGCTGAGCAGCCGCTATGAACCATTCGGGATGACTGCGGTCGAGGCGATGGCCTGTGGGACCCCGACGGTCGTGACCACGGGAGGCGGGCTGTGGGAGCTGCTGACCTGGGGGACCGAAGCGCTATATGCGACCCCATTCGACGCGAACGAGCTGGGGCACGCGATCGCCACGATCCTCCGGTACCACGATATCGCCAGTCAACTCTCTGTCGGCGGGGCCGCACTTGCGCGAGCGGAGTTCACCTGGAACCGGGTCGCCGGGCGTCTCGTCGGGCTGCTGCAGCAGGTCCGCGAGGCCCAGGACCCGGCCGTGACGACGAGGCGAGACCCCCGCGCGACGGGCGGGCCGACGGAGGAGCGGACGAAGGTCCGATGGGCGGCTACAGCGTCCTCGTGACCGATCTGGACGGCACCGTCCTGGGCGACGACGCCGCGCTGGATCGGTTCCGGACGTGGGTCGTCGACAACCGGGCGGACCATCGCCTCATCTACGCGACGGGCCGCCACGTCGCATCGATCCTTGGGATCGTGCGTGAGGGGGCGCTTCCGTCGCCCGACGCGGTCGTCTCGTCCGTGGGTACCGAGATCCACGACCCGGATGGCCATCCGTGGCCGGGCTGGCTTGAGCGTTTCGACGGGTGGCATGCCGAACACGCGCGGCGTGTGCTCAGCCCGTTGCGCTGGCTTGACCCGCAGCCCGAGGAGCACCAGACCTGGCTGAAGGCGAGTTACACCGCCCGCGGTCTCAGCAAGGACGACCTGGCGTTCATCCGCCGCACGCTCGTGGATGCGGGTCTCGTGCCGACGCTCGTCTACAGCAGCGGCACCGACCTCGACATCCTGCCCGCAGCCGCGGGGAAGGGCCGCGCGGCGAGGTTCGTCACCGATGGCTGGGACGTCCCCCCGCGAGACGTCCTCGCATTCGGCGATACGGGCAATGACGCCCAGCTCCTCGCGGTGGGCTACCGCGGGACGATGGTCGGCAACGCCCTGCCAGAGCTCGATCGAGTTGCCGCGCCCGATGTCTATCGCTCGCCCGCGGCATTCGCCGACGGAGTCCTCGACGGGATCCGCCACTGGTCGGCACGTGCCGAGATGGTTCCCGCGGCGGCGACCTCGCATCCCTCCTGAACGGATGACATTTCCCTGGCTCGTCCGGCTCCGCCGCCGCGTCCGGAGCTCGGCCTATCTCCGAAAGTGGGTCGTCCTCGGTGCCGTCATCGGGGTCATCGCCGGGTTGGGGGCGGCCGCGTTCTTCGTCGCCCTGGAGGCCTCGACGCGGTTCTTCCTCGGCCTGCTGGCCTCGTTCCAGCCGCCGTCTCCGGTCGGCGAGGGTGGAGCCCCGATCATCGAGATCCCGAACGCCTGGGCGATCCCGCTCGTGGTGGGACTGGGTGGCCTGATCTCGGGGATCCTGGTGTTCCGGCTGGCTCCCGAGGCCGAGGGCCACGGCACCGACGCGGCGATCGCGGCGTTCCACCACGGGCCGCGGAGCGTCCGGGCCCGGATCCCCATCGTGAAGCTCGTGGCGTCGGCGATCACGATCGGATCGGGTGGGTCCGGCGGGCGAGAGGGTCCGACGGCGCAGATCGGTGCAGGGTTCGGGTCCTACCTGGCGCGGGTCCTGGACCTCGATTCCAGGGATGCGCGGATCGCGGTCGCGGCCGGCATGGCGGCCGGGATCGGGGCGATCTTCCGTGCCCCCCTTGGCGGCGCCGTGCTGGGTGCCGAGATCCCGTACCGCGAAGACGTCGAGTCCGACGCACTCGTCCCGTCGTTCGTGGCGTCGGTCGTCGCCTTCTCGGTCTTCGGTGCGATCATCGCCTTCTCGCCGATCTTCGGTCGTGTGGTCGGCGCGGGCTTCGAGGACCCTCGTCAGCTCCTCTATTACGCCCTGATCGGGATCGTCGCGGGGACGGTCGGTCGGCTGTACATCCGGTCGTTCTATGGGATCACGGACCGCTTTCACCATATGTCGCTCCCACGCGAGATCAAGCCCGCGATCGGCGGCTTTCTGGTGGGCTGCATCGGCATCGTCATCCCCGGTGTCCTCGGGACCGGGTACGGCTGGGTGCAGGCCGGCCTGGATCGCCAATCCTTGCTCGCGATCCCGCTGTGGATGATCCTCGCGCTGCCGTTCGCGAAGATCCTCGCGACGTCGCTGTCGATCGGGTCCGGAGGCTCCGGCGGGATCTTCGGCCCGGGCATGGTCGTGGGCGGGCTCCTGGGAGCCGGCGTCTGGCGCCTGCTCGAGCCGATCGCCCCGGCGGTCCCGATCGATCCGGCGCCCTTCGTGATCGTCGGCATGATGGCGCTGTTCGGCAGCGTGGCCCACGCGCCCCTCGCCGTCATGCTGATGGTTGCCGAGATGACCGACAACCTGGCGATGCTGGCGCCTGCGATGATCGCGGTCGGGTTGGCGACGCTGATCGTCGGCGACCGGACGATCTACCGAAGTCAGTTGCGGAGCCGCACCGAGTCCCCGGCCCATCGGTTCCGGTCCGCGATGCCGTTGATGTCGTCGATCCTCGCCGGCGACGCGGCGCGGATGCCGACGCTGGTCCTGCGCGACGGAGCGACGGTCGTTGATGGTCGTGCCCGGCTCGCGGAGAGCGGGGTCCCGGGTGCGCCGGTGGTCGATCGCGAGGGCGCGTACCGAGGGATCGTGAGCGCGGGTCGCCTGGAGGCTGCCACCGACGACACCCTGATTCGGGACGTGGTCGAGGACGGGCCGACGGTCTCCGCGGATGACGGGCTCGACGATGCGCTCGGGGCCATGGTCGATCGTCATGCGGACTGGGCTCCCTTGCTGGCGGCGGGCAGGCTCGTCGGGATCATCTCGGTCCGGGACGTGATGCGCGCGTATCGGGACGCGCTTGCCGGGAACGTCCGTCAGGTCCGCGGGCTCGGGGCCAGCGGGATCCTCCTTGAAGCGGACCTTCCGGGGAACTCGCCGGTCGTCGGCCGATCGGTCGCCGACACGCGCTGGCCGGCGGACGTCGTCCTCGTCGCGATCGATCGTGACGGCGCCTTGATCGTCCCGACGGGCAGCGTGGTCCTGCGCGCCGGTGACCACATCTCGATGTTCGCGAAGCCCGGCTCCGAGGCCGAAGCGCGTGCCCTGCTCGGCGCTCGGCTCGAACCGTCGGCCGGTGCCCCGGCCACCGTCGGGTGAGTCGCCCGGTCCAGACCGCGCGGGACGGCTCGGGACCACGGCCACCTGGAGACAGAAGTAGCCTACTGGCAACTGTACCTGCGCAGATGACCTCGTCGGCCTAGACTTCCCGCGACATCGACCGGAGCGAGGTGGCCAGTGTCGGAAACGGATCTCGTCGACGCGATCGAGGCGATCGTCATCGCCGGTGTGGCGATGACGAACGCATCCCTGTCAAAGGCTCGCCAGGCACCGGAATTGACCTTCCCGCAATGGCGAGTCCTGGTCGTCCTGGGACACCAACCCGCCGGGATGCCAGTCCACCAGATCGCGCGCCGGATCGAGGTCACGTTGCCAGCGACCGGGCGCCAACTTCGACGGCTCGAGCAACGCGGGCTGCTCGTCCTCGAGCCCCATCGATCCGATCGACGCGTCACGCTCGCGCGGCTCTCGGACGAGGGCGCACGGGTCCGAGCCTCGATCATGGCTGACCGACGGGCGGCCATCGCGGCAGCGCTCGAGGGCGTGCAGATCGATCGTCGCAGCATCGATGTCGTGCGCCAGTTGGCGGCGGCCCTGCGACAGGAGGATGCCCAGCGTGGCCGACGCGTCGATGTGGCGGGCCCATTCGAAGGGCGGATCGAGCCGGGATGACCAGCCGTTCTGCGGAGCGGTCCAGCACATCGCCGCCGACCAGGCGATTCGAGCGCCGTGTTCTCGAATCGCTCACCGCGGCGATCGAGCGATTGTCGTTCGGGCTCGTCGCCATCACCGCCCTCGCTGTCGACGGCGCCACCACGCGCCACTCCCTGACCTTCCAGCAGTGGCGGGTGCTCGTGACGGTCGGCCGAGCCGACGATGGGGTCCGGATCTCCCAGCTCGCTGAGCGGATCGGGGCGTCCGCGCCCTCGACGAGCCGGCTCGTCCGTCGGCTGGTCGCCAAGGGCATGGTCACGGTCGAGACGGATCCGGCCGACAGGCGAGCGATGCGCGTCCGGCTGTCGGTCGCAGGGATGGAGCTCCGGCGCCGGGTGATCGACCGTCGCCGGGCGCTGATCGCCGCGACGATCACGGAAATGCCCAGTCGAGACATCCCTGCCGACGGCGTGGAGGCGTTGGCGGACGCGTTCGAGCGGTTCGTCTAGGGAACGTCAGCGCGGCGTCTTCGTGGGCCTCGGCGTCTTCGTGGGCCTCGGCGTCTTCGTGGGCCTCGGCGTCTTCGTGGGTCTGGGCGTCTTCGTCGGCTTCGGCGTGGCGGTCGGTCTCGGCGTCCTCGTGGGCCTGGGCGTCGCGGTGGGCTTCGGCGTCCGGGTCGGCCTGGGCGTCACCGGGATCGCCGTCGCCGTGGGGGTCGGCGCCTGCGTCGTCGGGTTCGGAGCGGCTCCCCGGCTCGCGCCCCCGAGCAAATCACCGGTCGTCGTGAAGGCATCCGCGACCACGCTCCCCACGGACAGGCACGCGGCGATCGTGACGACCGAGATCAGCGCGAGCGCGAGCGCGTACTCCACGAGGCCCTGACCGGATCCGTGTCGCCGACGTTCGCCTGATGGACAAAGTAGTTGTCGCATGACACATAATCTGGCCGGACGAACGCACTGGGGCACCCCTCGATGGTCCTGTCCGCGCATAGCACCGCATCGGCCCGACCGACGCCGTCATCGAACGGTCATACCAGCGTCATCGATGGGCTGGCATCGTGGCCCCGATCCCCGCGAACCCACCCTGAGGAGGCTGCGCCAAATGCCGCGAGATGCCCGCCTGATCGCCCGTCCGGTCGCCGTCGTGACCTTCGCCGCCGCGCTGATCGTCGGCGCCTGTACGAGTCCGGCCAGCAGCGCCGCCCCGTCCGACGAGATGATGGAGCACAGCGCCGCCCCGTCCGACGAGATGATGGAGCACAGCGCCGCCCCGTCCGACGAGATGATGGAGCCCAGCGCCGCCCCGTCCGACGAGATGATGGAGCACAGCGCCGCCCCGTCGTGATCGCGGCCGTGCGGGTCCATCCTGGCCGGAGCGACCGTTGATCGCCATCGTCGGGGCGTTCCTGGCCGGGATCCTGACCATCCTGTCGCCCTGCACGCTCCCGGTCGTGCCGCTGATCCTCGGCGCCTCACTGGGCGGTCGTGCCCGACGACTCGGCTGGATCCTCGCCGGGTTCGTCGTCACCTTCGTCGCGGTGACCGTGGTCCTGGCGTCGGCGCTGGCGGCGCTCGACCTCACGACGTCGACCGCGCGAGTCCTCGCTGCCGTCGTGCTCGGTCTTGCCGCGGTGACGATCCTCGTGCCGGCCTTCGGTGACGTCGTGGAGGCCAGGCTGGCCCCGGTCGCCGACCGGGCGACCAGGCTGGCCCGACCGGGCGACGCCGCCCGGCCGCTCGAGGGCCTCGCTCTCGGCGGGCTCATCGGCCTCATCTGGGCACCGTGCGTCGGCCCGATCATGGCCGCCGTCATCGTGTCGGCGGCTGTCGTCGGCCCCACCGTCGGCGGTACGAGCATCGCGTTCACGTATGCGATGGGCGCGGCCCTTGCGATCGGCGTCGTCGCCTTGCTCGGCCAGCGGATCGTCCGCCGGATCGGCCCGGACCGACGTGTCGCCACGCAACGGTCGGTCGGGCTCGTCATGCTCCTGACCGCGGCACTGGTCGCGACGGGGCTCGACCTCTCGATCCAGGCCCGCGTCGCCGAGATCCTGCCAGCCGGCTGGGGCACCGCGCTCGCCTCGGTGGAAGGCCCGGCCTCGAACGATCGGGCAGCCGAGGCCATCGACACCACGTCCGGTCCGGTGGCATCTGCCGCGCACGTCGAGGACCTCGGCGTCGCGCCGGAGCTCACCGGGATCAGTGACTGGATCAACAGCCAGCCGCTGACCCTGGCCTCGCTCCACGGGAAGGTGGTCCTCGTCCATTTCTGGACATTCGCTTGCATCAACTGCCTCCACGTCCAGCCATACGTGAAGGCGTGGTCTGACCGCTACGCGGCCGATGGCTTCGTGGTCGTCAGCGTCCACACGCCCGAGCTGTCATTCGAGCGCGACATCGACAATGTCCGGACGGCGGTGAAGGACCACGACGTCCGCTTTCCGGTCGCCGTCGATCCGTCGTACGCGACGTGGCGCGCATACGACAACCACTACTGGCCGGCGTTCTACTTCATCGACCGCGCCGGCCACATCCGCCACGTCCATTTCGGGGAAGGCGACTACGACGGCTCCGAGGCCGTGATCCAGGCCCTGCTGAGAGAGCCCGCCTGACTCCTTTCGTGCAACCCGTCCGCAATGGTTGCGCAAGTCCACCTAATCCGGTAGGGTTTCGTCGTGATCGCTCGTCGCAGCTCCCGGGACATGTGTACGTGCTGGCGGCCCCGCCACGCACAGGATGGGGTCCGGGAACGATGCGCTGAGCGGATCCACGCCTGAGAAACGCGCCGTCGCCGGATCGACATCCATGGGGTCGCAGTCACCGATCGTGGCTGCGGCTCTTTTGTTTGCCCACCGTCACAACCCTGAAGGACGCGAACGATGACCACCATGAACGAGATACGACCGACCACCCGAACGATCTCGACCGACGAGCTCCAGGCACGGCTGTCCGACCCGAGCCTGACGATCGTCGACGTCCGCCCGATCGCCGCCTACAACGGCTGGCGGCTCGGGATCGAAGCGCGCGGCGGCCACATCCCGGGCGCGACGACCTTCCCGTCGACCTGGCTGCGCAGCGTCGACGAGGCGGAGATCAAGCGCCTGCTCACCTCGAAAGGGATCACGCCCGACCGCACGATCGTGGTCTACGGCGACGGCGCCGCGGATGCGGCGGCGCTCGATGCGCGGCTGGCCGAACTCGGTCATGGCGACGTCCTCCGCTACGAGGCAGGCTTCCCGGCGTGGGCCGCGGACGACCGCCTGCCGATCG
Source organism: uncultured Chloroflexia bacterium (assembly GCA_963767165.1). Classification (GTDB taxonomy): domain Bacteria; phylum Chloroflexota; class Limnocylindria; order Limnocylindrales; family CSP1-4; genus SPCO01. The sequence continues at coordinate 322,028 of CAVYCV010000003.1, forward strand.
AGCGCCTCCCGAACTGCGACCGCCTCGTCCACGTCGAATGGGTCCGCCAGCTCCTCGCCGGCGAAGAGCCCGAGGCCTATCACAGCGACAAGTCCCTGCTCTTCCACGTGAACTTCGGCGTCCCCGAGGAGTACGCCGAGGGCCACCTCCCGGGCGCCCTCTACCTCGACACGAACCGCCTCGAGGACCCGGCCGACTGGAACCGCCGATCGCCCGTCGAGATCGACGCCACGCTCCGCGCCCTCGGGATCACCCACGACACGACCGTCGTCCTGTACGGCCGCGACACGGTCGGCGACGCCAACGAGAAGTGGCCGGGCCGTCGTGCCGGGCAGATCGCAGCCACCCGGGCCGCGCTGATCCTGCGGTACGCCGGCGTCGAGGACGTCCGGCTGCTCGACGGCGGCTACGACTGGTGGGTCACCGACGGCCATCCGCTCGAGACCGTGATCCGCGAGCCCTCGCCGGTGGCGGCATTCGGGGTCTCGATCCCGCAACGCCCGGACTACATCGTCGACATCGATGAGGCCAGGGAGATCCTTGCCGACGAGGACGGCGCGGCCCTCGTCAGCGTCCGGACCTGGCGTGAGCACATCGGCAACGTCAGTGGCTACAACTACATAGGCCCGGCCGGCCGGATCGCGGGCGACGTCTGGGGCAACTGCGGCACCGACGCCTACCACATGCAGCACTACCGCAACGTGGACAACACGATGCGCGCCTACCCGGAGATCGCCGCCAACTGGGCGGAGGCCGGGATCACCCGTGACAAATGGGTCGCGTTCTACTGCGGGACTGGCTGGCGCGCCGCGGAGACCTGGTTCTACGCCTTCCTGATGGACTGGCCGCGGATCGCCGTGTACGACGGCGGCTGGTTCGAGTGGAGCCAGGACCCGATCAACAACCCCATCGAGGTCGGCGAGCCCGAGGACGGCGTCGCCGCCTGAGCCGCCTGAGTCCGTTGCCCCGGAGGCGCCACCGATCCATCACCTCGTCGACCACGGCCCGCATGTCCCCATCGCCATCACGGAGGATCGATCCAATGACGCAGACCGCCACCCGCGCGCCCGAGACCGAGCGCGCCCTCGCCGAGAACGCTCGCTACGCGGCCACGTTCGACCGGCCGAACCTCGAGCTCCCACCCGCCCGCAAGCTCGCCGTCCTCGCCTGCATGGACGCACGGCTGACGGTCGAGGACGTCCTCGGCCTGCGCTCGGGCGAGGCCCACATCATCCGCAACGCCGGTGGCCTCGCGACCGACGACGCGATCCGCTCGCTGGTCATCAGCCAGCGGCTCCTCGGCACCGAGGAGGTCATCGTCATCGAGCACACCGGCTGCGGCATGCTGACCTTCGAGGACGGCCCCGTCGCGGACTCGATCGCCGAGGCGACCGGCACCCGCGTGGACCTGCCCTTCCACGCCTTCCCCGACCTCGAGTCGAACCTCGTCGCCCAGGTCGAGAAGATCAAGTCGCACCCCTGGATCAAGGACGTCCCGGTGACGGGCGTCGTCTACGAGGTCGAGACGGGGCGGTTGCGCCAGGTGGCCTGACCCCGCCCACTCCTGCGCCCGCGTCAGGCCCAGGCGGGCAGGAGCTGGCGGTCCAGCCACTCCCCGGGCTCCTGCCGCGGGCGGATCAGTGCCGCCCGCCCGGCCTGCACGACCACCTCGGCCGGGATCGGGTGCGACAGGAACAGCGGCATCGATTCGGTGAACCCGTAGGCGCCGACGTCGAGCACCGCGACCAGCTCGCCGACGTCCGGCGCCGCGAGGATCGCGTGCTGGCTGAACACGTCCAGGCCTGAGCACAGCGGCCCGGCCACGGTCACCGGTCCGAGGCGCCCGTTCGAGGCCGACTCCGCCCGTCCGGACAGCGTGCGGATCCGGTGCTCCTGGCCGACCAGGGCCGGACGGAGCAGGTGATGGACGCCGCCATCGAGCACGACCACCGTCGAGCCGTCCACGGTCTTGCGGTCGACGACCCGCGCCATGTATGCACCGGCCGGTCCGACGAGGAAGCGTCCCGGCTCGAGCAGTAGCCTCGCGTCGGCGAGGAGCGGGTCGTCCGGCCACGCTGCCACGATCTCGGTGACGCCCCGGCCGAACCGGGCGAGGTCGAGCGACTCCTCGTGCGCCTCGTACGGGATCCCGAGACCGCCGCCGGCATCGACCAGCCGGACCGTCGTTCCCGAGAGCACGGCCAGTTGCCGGGCGGCCCGGACGGTGGCGGCGACGTGGTCGACGAGCGCCGGCGGCATCGAGGACGTTCGAGGCGCCGAACGCGTGCAGCCCGAGCAGCTCGAGGTGGGGCGATCGGGCTGCGCGACGAGCCGAGTCGACGAGATCGGCCGGGTCCATCCCGAACTTCCCGGCGCCGTCGTCGCCGACGAGGCGGACCCGCTCGAGGCGGGCGCCTTCGCTCATCGCCGCGCGCAGCATCACCGGAACGCGGCGGCCGGTCTCGGCGGCGATCGCCTCCAGCCGTCCCAGTTCCCCCGGCGACTCGACCGTGACCGCGCGGATGTCGGCGGTCAGGGCGGCACGCAGCTCCTCATCCCGTTTGCCCGGGCCGGTCATGACGATGCGGGACGGGTCGATGCCGGCGCGGAGTGCTGTCGCCAGCTCTCCGGCCGAGGCGACATCGGCGCCCGTCCCGAGCCGGCCGAGGTGGGCGGCCACCGCCAGGGCCGGGTTCGCCTTGACCGCATACGCGATGTCGACGGCGCGCGGCAGGACCGCGCGCAGGGCAGCCACCTGGCCGTCGACGACGTCGAGGTCGTAGACGTACAGGGGCGTCCCGAACCGGGTCGCCAACTCCTCCGGGGCCAGGCCGCCGAAGCGGCCCGCCCGGAGGATCTCGTTGCGGGCCGGCGGCCGGCCGCGACGAGGGCGATCGATCGCGGCCCCGGGAGAAGGGACGCCGATCGAGGGAGGCGTTCGGGTGAGGCTCATCGCAGGGCATCCTCGAGGGCCACCCGCGCGGCCGTGCCGGCATCGCGGTCCTTGACCAGCAACGCGACCGAGGCGGACAGGCCGTGCTCCGCGGCGAACGCACCGGGCACGGAACGGGCGCCCGGCACGACCACGGCGCCCGGCGGCACGACGAGCGGCGCATCGGTCGTCCCGGTCAGGACGCGGCCGCGGACCAGGTCGTACAGGCGCGACGTGCCGGTGAGGGTGACGCCCGCCCCGATGACCGCGCCGGTCCGAACCAGGACGCCCTCGAGCAGAGCGCTCCCCGCGCCGACGAAGGCGTCGTCCTCGACGATCACCGGCCGTGCGCCCGCGGGCTCGAGGACGCCCCCGATCGTCACGCCCGCGGACAGGTGGACCCGCGCCCCGATCTGGGCGCACGACCCGACGAGGACATGCGAGTCGACCATCGTGCCCTCGCCGACCCACGCCCCGATGTTCACGTAGGACGGCGGCATGACGACGACGCCGTCGGCGAGGTAGGCGCCGCGCCGCACGGCCGTGCCGCCAGGCACGATCCGCCACGGTCCGTCCGCGAGGTCGTCGCGGGGCGGGACGGCCGCCCGGTCGCGGAACGTGAGAAGGCCGATGGTCCAGGACTGGGTCGTCCGGTCCGCGAAGCAGGCGAGGATCGCGGCCTTCACGTCAGGCCGGACCCGCCACCCGTCGGCGGTGTCGGGGTCGGGCTCGGCGGCCCGGACCCGCCCCGACTCGAGGTCGGCGAGGATCGTCGTCGGGTCGACCGCGACCGAGGGCGGCCGCGGCTGGAGCTCGGTCTCGACGGTCATGCCACGGCCTCGCGGGTCGTGGCCGGCGCGGAGGTGCCAGGCGTGGCGATCCGGCCGCCGGCCGACTCGATCAGCCCGAGCGACCGGAGCGTCGCCGCCATCGCGGCGCGGCCGTCGGCCTCGAGCGGCAGGAGCGGGGCCCGGACGGCGTCGCTCTCGAGCAGGCCCATGAGCATCAGCGCGGCCTTCGCCGGCACCGGGTTCGGGCCGCCCCGGAAGTTGCCCAGGAACAGCGGCAGCCAGCGCTCGTGCGTCCGGCGGGCCGCCTCCCAGTCGCCGGCTCGCGCCGAGGCGCACAGCGCCACGAGCTCGCCGGGGACCTCGTTCGACGCCACCGACACGACGCCGTCGCCGCCCATCGCGAGGATCGGCAGCGTCCAGGCGTCGTCGCCGGCGAGGACCGCCACGTCCCGCGGCCGCTCGCGGCAGATCCGCGCGATCTGCTCGAGGTTGCCGCTGGCCTCCTTGACGGCGATCACCCGCGGATGCTCGGCGAGCCGCAGGAACGTGTCCGCGTCGACGTTCGTGCCCGTCCGGCCCGGGACGTTGTAGACGACGATCGGCAGGTCGCCCGCGTCGGCGACCGCGCGGTAGTGCGCGTCGAGCATCCGGCCGTCGGGCCGGTTGTAATACGGCGCCACGACCAGGGCCGCGTCGGCGCCGAGCTCGGCGGCCCGGCGGGTCGCGCGGATCGTGGCCGCGGTGTCGTTCGTGCCGGTCCCGGCGACCACGCGGACGCGGGCCCGCGACGATCGTTCGTTCGCGACCTCGACGGTCGCCGCGATGAGGCGCTCGCGCTCGGATTCGCTCAGGGTGGGGGACTCGCCCGTCGTGCCGCATGGGACGAGTCCGTCGATGCCGGCGAGGACCTGCCAGCGGACGAGTCGGCGGAACGCGGCCTCGTCGAGGGTGCCGTCCGGGGTGAATGGCGTGACCAGGGCGGTGAAGGCCCCGCGCAGCATCGGCCGGCTCGGGCGGGTCGCCTGGGTGGTGTCGGTCGTGGGGGTCATCGGAGTGCTCCTTTCGGGGTCTCGGGTCGGCCGCCTCAGGCGGCGACGGTGTCGCGAGCCAGCAGCTCGTCGACGATGGGATCGAAGGCGTGGAGGCCGTCCGGGCGCGGCGTCCGGGTCAGCCAGTCGGCCGAGGCGAGGATCCCGGCCGCATAGGCCGAGCGGTCGCGCGCGGTCAGGCGCAGCTCGACGCTCTCGCCGGGGGCGTCGAACCCGACGAGGTGCATGCCCGGCGACGACCCGGCGCGGATCGAGACGACCTCGAGGTCGTCCGGTCCGCTCAGACCGGGGTGGCCATCGACGATCCGCCCGGCCAGGTCACGCGCGGTGCCGGACGGGCGGTCGAGCTTGGCCCGCCGATGCCACTCGACGAGATACGGATCGAAGTCGTCGAGGCGTCCGAAGAGCGCGACCGCCGAATCGATGAGCCGGCCGAAGAGCGCGACGCCGAGGCTGTAGTTCGAGGCGGAGACCGCCGAGGCGCCGTTCGCCGTCAGCAGGCCGTCGACCAGCGTCCGGTCGGCCGTCCAGCCGGTGGTCGCGATGACGAAGCGGGTGGCGCCCGCGTCGAGGGCGCTCGAGAGGTTGGTCGCGACCGCGTCGGGTCGCGACGCCTCGACGATGACGTCGGCGCCGGTCAGGGTCGACGGATCGTGCCGCCCATCGGCCGGCCGACCGAGGACCCGAACATCGTCGCCCCGCCGGCGGGCGGCGTCGGCGACGGCCGTCCCGAGGCCGCCATCGCCGAGGATGAGGATGGTCTGCATGTCCGTGATCCCTCACTTCGCTTGGTGAGGGCCGCCGGGTGGGGAGGATCCAGACAAACAAAAGACCGCGGTCACCGTCGTGGTGCCGCGGCCCCTGGAGCCTCCGTTCCCTGGAGGCCCCGGTTCGTCGTCGACGCGCCGTCAGAGCCCCAGGGCCCGTGCCTCCCGGCAGGGCCGCCAGAGCTTCTTCTTCGACTCCTCGGAGAAGATTCGGCGGTTCATATGCGGAACCATACGCATAAACGTCAGACCATGCAAACATTTCGCGTGGTGGGTCGCAGGATCGGCCGTCGACGCAGCCCAGCCTTGCGACGGATCGCCGCGGGTGGTACACATCGCCGGGTGTTCCCCAAGCGCGCGAAGCGGTCCCCCGGACCCCTCGACAACCTGCCGCGGCCGCTGTCCGAGCGCGACGGCTCGCCCCGCGGCCGTCGCCGGCTACTGGCGCTGGTGACCGTCGCGGTCGTCGTCGGCTCGGTCGTCGGCGCATCGCAGATCGCAGGTTCGGTCGCGATGCCACCGGCCGGCCAGGTCGCGGGCGCGGTCGGCACCCCTGGTGCCAGCGATGCCGTCGGTGACGCCGGCAGCCACGCCCCGCCCCGCCCGGGCGCCGGCATCCCGGCCGTCGGATCCGAGGCCGCCGACACCGCCCGTCACCGCGGCCCCGGTGCCCTGCCGGTCTCGATCCTGACCGGTTACCGATGGCCGCTCCCGCACGCCCGCGTGACCCTGCCGTTCGGTCCGTCGCCGTGGGGTTCGCGGGTCGTCGAGGGCAAGACGTTCCACGACGGCGTCGACCTCGCGACCTTCTGCGGTGACCGGATCGTCGCGGCGCACAGCGGCACGGTGATCGCCGCGGGACGGCATTACGACAAGCAGATGGGCTGGGACGGCGACCTCGCGCCGTACCTGCGGCGGCTCGACAAGAAGCACCTGTGGAGCACCCTGCCGATCGTCGTGGTCATCGATGACGGCAACGGGTACCGCAGCGTCTACGCCCATTTCGGGAAGATAACCGTGAAGCGCGGCCAGACCGTGAAGGCGGGCAAGCTCATCGGCTACGAGGGCATGACCGGCCGGGCGTCCGGCTGCCACCTCCACTACGGGCTCTTCAGCCCGGCCGAGACCGCCCGTTTCGCGATCGAGGCCGGCGTCGCGAAGAGGATGAAGCTGCCCCGCTACGAGATCGCCCGGGTCGACCCGCTGCGCGTGCTGCCCCCGCGGACGAAGCCGCCCAAGCCGACACCGACGCCCGACCCGAACGCGGAGCCCACGCCGACGCCGTCCCCTGAAACTGTGGGCTGATCAGCGGGGCGTCGTGGCCTTGCGGTAGCGGCGGGCGATGAGCCACCACGCCGGGATCGACGAGAGTGCCTCCGAGATCGACCGGACGCGGCCGTCACGGCCCTCGAGCGAGAGCAGGGCGTCGGCCGAGGTGGCGTCGGCCGGTCGGGCATCGACTTCGGCGAGGTCGATCGTGACCCGCCCGGGCTCGGTCGGGCCAAGGGAGGCGATGAGCGCCTCGGGCCGGTCGCCCGCCTCGTACTCTGCGCGGACCTCCATGTCGGAACGCCACGTGGGCTGGCGCAGCAGGACTGCCCGCCACCCGTCGGCGACGGCACTCGTCACGGTCCCGTCGCCCGGCACCGGGCCGGCCGACACGGACTCGCCGCGGGCCCAGCGGGCGGCCTGGTGGAGCAGGGCGTACTCGTCGAGATCGGCATAGGCGCCCAGTCGCTCCACCGGCGAGCCCTCCCCGAAGATCGCCCGGACCGACGGCTCGAACAGCTCGGCGAGGTCGAGGTCGATCGCCCGAACGGTGCGGTGGAAGTAGACCTGCTGGTACATGAAGCGCCGTGCGGTCAGGAACATCTCGAGCGCCCCGAGGCCCGGTTCGTAGAGCGTCAGCCCACGCTCCGAGACGAACGTGTAGCGCCGCAGCCGCTCGACGTCCACCGGCCCGACGGAGACGCCGGTGATGTACGCGTCGCGGCGGACGTAGTCGAGGTTGTCGACCGTGAAGACGCCCGAGAGCAGGGGCTGCAGCCAGCGGACCCAGCGCGGCATGGCGCCATCCACGAGGGCCGGCTTCGAGATCAGGAACGACACCCAGGCTGGGTCGATCGCCTCGTCGTCGGCGAACGCGTCGCGCTCGGCGACATCGCCGGGCGCTCGTCGCAGGCCCCGCAGGAGCGCTCCCAGCTCGTCCTCGATGATCAGGCCCGAGAGGTCCTCGTGGGTGAGCCGCTTGCCGGTGGCGCGCCGCGGGTCCTCGGGCGCCGGGAACGCGGCCAGGACCTGCTCGTCGAAGAAGTGGGCGAAGGGGCCATGCCCGACGTCGTGCATGAGACCCGCCATCCGGAGGGTCTCGACGACGAGGCCCTCCGACGGAACGGGCTCGCCGGCGCGGACCAGCTCGCCGCGGAGGCTCGGGTACAGCGCCCGCGCCCACCGACCAGCCTCGTGCATGACGCCAAGGCCGTGGGTGAACCGTGAGTGCTCGGCCGTCGGGAAGACCCAGCGGGCGCTCTGCAGCTGGCTGATCCGGCGGAGCCGCTGGAGCCAGGTCGTGTCGAGGACATCCTGCTCGGCGACGTCCTCGTCGGGCAGCCCGATCGCGCCGGACTCGTCACGGGTGAGGCGCTTGGTGAGTTCGACGTACCCGTGGATCGGGTCGCTGATGAGGTTGACCGCCGCGAACTGATGACGCTTCACGCGGTCGTGCCCGTGTAGCGGGCCGCCGCCCGGGCGTGCGTGGCCGCGACATCGGCCCGCAGCGCCGCCGGTTCCAGCACCTCGACGTCGTCGCCCCACGACAGCACCCAGAGACGGATCTCGATCACGCCCGCGACCGTCGCCCGCCATGTCAGCGACCCGTCCGGACCCGGCTCCGCGGTCTGGGTCGGGTGCCAGCGCGTCTCCAGGACCCGCGCGGCCACGGCCGGGGTGAAGCGCAGCACGACCGCGGTGGGTTCCTGGTCCGCGATGATGTCCCAGGCCCGTTGCAGCTCCGCGGTCGTGCCGGCCGGGTCGGGCGGCTCGAACGTCCGCGGCGTCAGGGCCGCCTCCGCGATGCGCTCGATCTTGAAGGTGCGGATCGCGCCACGCTCCTCGTCGAAGCCCATCAGGTACAGGGCGTGCGTCTGGAGCGACGGTTCGATGAGGTACGGCCGGACGGTTGCCCGGCGGGCGGTGGCGCCGCCGTCGTAGCGTGCGGGCCGATACTCGATGGTCACCACGCGGCGCTCGGCCCAGGCCTTGGTCAGGAGCCGCACGTGCTCGTTGAACGCCGCGTCCCGCGGCGCCGTCGACATGATGTCGAGCGTCCGCTCGACATACTCGGCGAGCGCGGCCGGCAGCCCGACCGCGAGCTTCTCGAAGGCGGCGGCCAGGTCCGGGTCGTACTTGTCCGCGTAGCGGACCATCAGCCGGGCCGACAGGACCACGGCCATCGCCTCGGACTGGGTCAGCTTGAGCGGCGGCAGGAAGGCCTTGTCGGACTCGACGCCCCACAGCCCGCCCTCGGCCCAGACGGGCACCCCGATCTCCTCGTCGATCGCCTTCAGGTCGCGGTAGACCGTGCGCACCGACATCCCGACGCGCTCCGCGAGGTCGTTGGTCCGGATCCCCTCGGGGTGGGCCTGGAGGATGGCCAGCAGCCGGGTCATCCGGGCCAGCCGGTCGCGCTTGGCGCCGTAGCGATCCGGTTCGTCCTCGGCCGTCATCGAGCGGGAGGATAGATGACGACGTCGCGGTCGCGTTCGGTCGCGGTCATGTTGGCGCTGACGTCGCCCGTGATCGCGTCCGGGCCAAGTCCCGCGGCGTCCCCGCCGGCGTCGCCCACGACCTGGCCGAGCTGACCGTCGAGGAAGACCCAGTAGTCGAGCTGGCCACGCCAGCGATGGAGATCCGCATCGCCGACGAGCCAGCGGATCTGCGGGAAGGCGGCCTCGAACGTCGCGCCGTCGACGGCGACGCGGCAGCGCCGCGCACGGGCGCCCTCGATCACCTCGACCCCGCGGTCCTCCGCGGTCACGCGATTGCCGATCGTCAGGGCGGTCGAGAGGACCTGGAGATCGACCGACTCGTCCTCGACGTCGGCGGGCTCGACCCGGGTCCAGGTGCCGCCCGGTTCCTGCGACCAGGCACTGCCGCCGATGCGGGCGGCGCCAGCCTGCCCCAGCCGGCGGTCGCTGGCGACATACGCGGCCCAGTGGAAGTCGCCGCTGTCGCGGGTTCCGCGGAGGTCGACCGAGCCGATCGGACGGAGGTCGACCGTCGCCGCGAGCCCCGCCGACAGACGGGCCTGGGGCGCCGGCTCGAGCGCCGCATCGCACAGCGGCGGTTCGCCCTCGGGATCGGTCGGACCGAAGCGCGACGAGGTCGGGAACGTGTCCCGCACGGCCAGCTCGTTCGCGACGGCCGCGCCGGTGAAGAGTGATGCCGAGAGGAGTGTCAGGGCCAGGGCGATGAGCGTCCCGTCGAGGAACCGCCGGCGGCGCAACGCGGCCGCGCCGCGCAGGCGGCGGGCGATCCCGAGCCCGCTGAACAGGCTGGTCGCAGCGAGCGCCAGCAGCCAGGGATAGGCCGCCTCGAATGACGGCAGGAGGGTCTGCGACCCGAGTGCCTGGATCTGCTCGATGACGCCCGCGATCGAGGGGATCAGGCACAGGAGCGCGGCGATGCCCAGCCAGACCGTGCCGGCGAACGCGCCATTGCCGCGGGTGACCGGCGGCCAGGCGAAGCCCGCGACGGCGATCGCGATGGGGACCGTCATCGTCAGCCCGACAAGGACGTCGAGCGGCCCGCCGGGCCGGTAGGCGACCAGCACCAGCGCGGCCGCCACCACCCAGCCCGCCACGAGGGCGGCACCGACCAGCCGAAGCTCGAACTTGCGGACCCGCATCGGACCGAGTCTAGCCGTCCGAACCGCAAGTACCGGGTGCGCCATGACCCTCGGGTCATCGCAGGGGCATCCGACTTGCCGTGGACTTAGGGCACCGCAGCGGACCGGCCGATGCGGACGAATCCACCAGGACCGAGGAAACGTGAGACATGGCAGGCCAGGCACCGCGAGGGTCTCGGGGACACGGGGGACCGTCTCGCCGCGCCTCGTCCTTGGCGGTCCGCGCGGGCCGGTCCGCGGACGAACCTGGCCATGGCTCCAGCCGCTCCCGAGCCTCGGCGCCGACGCTCGAGCCGCAGGCGACCCTGGCGCCCCGACAGACCTACCGCAAGCTGACAGGCCTCGGGCTCACACCTGACGAGGCCGCCGATCTGACCGCATTCATGTGCGGCATCCCACTCGACGGGGCGCATTGGTCGCTCCGTCAGGTCAACCAACTGCTGTTCCTGCGCGAACTCCGACGGACAGGCCGATTCGGGCCACAAGACGAGCGGGCGGCCCGCCCGAACTGACCTTCGATTCATCCGGCAGCGACGGCGAATCCCTCCTCCCGCCGTCAATGCCACCGCCCGAAGCGGTGCCGAGCCTCCTCCCGGCACCGCTTCGGGCGGTCTTCATGTTCGGCCGGACGCGCCACCTCCCCGCGGACCCTTGGCGCTTGGGTACCATCGGGCCCCATGAGCCGACCCTTCATCACGTTCCTGACCGATTTCGGTCCGTCCGCCCCGGCCGTCTGTCGCGGCGTCATGTACGGCATCTGCCCGGACGCGATCGTCATCGACATCAGTCACCAGGTCCCGCGCTACTCGATCCGTGAGGGCTCGGGCACGCTCGTCTTCGCATTGCCCTACATGCCGATCGGGATCCACGTCGCGGTCGTCGATCCGGGGGTCGGCACCGAGCGCCTGCCCATCGCTCTCAAGGTCGCCCGAGGGGACGTCCTCATCGGACCGGACAACGGACTCCTGACGCAGGCGGCGGACGCCCTCGGCGGCATCGAGGAGGCGCGGGCGATCGAGAACCGCGTGCTCATGCTGCCGGTCATCTCAGCGAGCTTCCACGGCCGTGACATCTTCTCGCCCGTGGCTGCCCACCTCGCGTCGGGCGTCGACTACGCGACGGTCGGCCCGACCGTCCCGATCGATTCGCTCGCCCGGCTCCCGGTCATCAGGCCGACCGTCAGCGATGGCGATCTCGCATCGGTCATCGTCCATATCCTCATCTTCGGCAACGCGACGTTCGCGGGGACGCCGGCCGACCTCGAGGCCGCCATCGGCCCGCTGACGCTCGGGCGGCCGCTTGCCCTGGAATTCCCGGCGCACGGCGGCGCACCGGCGGTCGAGGAGCGCACGGTCTGGCAGGAGACATTCGGCCGGGTGCCGCTCGGGGCATCGCTCCTGTATGCCGACTCGGAGGGGCACCTCGCCTTCGCCGACAACCAGGGCAACGCCGCCGCACGGCTGGGTCTGGCCGTGGACCGACCCGTCCACATCCGCTCGGCCTGATCGGATGACGGCGGCACCGCCGCTGGTCCAGGTCGACGGCCTGACCTATCGATACCGCCGTGCGGCCGAACCCGCCATCACCGACCTCTCGCTGACCGTCTCGCCCGGAGAGGTGATCCTGGTCGCCGGGCCGTCGGGCTGCGGCAAGAGCACCCTCATCCGTGCCATCAACGGGCTGATCCCGCACGCCTACCCGGGCGAGCTCAGCGGCACAGTCCTCGTGGAGGGCCAGCCCACGACCGAGTTGAAGCTCCGCGACATCGCCCGAACGGTCGGCACCGTCCTCCAGGACCCGGCCAAGCAGATCGTCGGGGCGACCGTCGAGTCGGAGCTGGCCTTCGGGCCGGAGAACCTGGGTGTCCCGCGCGCCGACATCCGCGAGCGGATCCGCGACGTCGCGGGCCGGGCCGGGATCGAGCCCCTGCTCGGCCGGGAGACGGCGGCGCTGTCGGGTGGCGAACGCCAGCTGCTCGCGATGGCCGGGATCCTGATGATGCAGCCGCGCCTCTACGTGGTCGACGAGCCGCTCGCCAACCTCGATCCGGCGACCGCCGAGCGACTCCTCGACGTCCTGCGTGGCCTCGCGGACGGCGGCAACGCGATCGTCATCGTCGAGCATCGCGTCGAGGAGGCGCTCACGCTGCGGCCCGACCTCGTCCTCTATCTCGAGGAGGGCCGTCAGCGCTACCTCGGTCCGGTCGAGGGCTTCCTCGCGATCGCCGACCCCGATGCGGTGAAGCTGCCGTTCGAGGTCGTGCTCGAGCGGGTTCGCGGCACTGGCGACGCCACCGCGGACGCGGTGCCGCCCCGACCACCGGCGCCAGTCGAAGCCGCGACGGACGCCTCGCCGCGCCTGGAGTTCCGGGACGTCCGGGCGGCGATCGGCGACCACGAGATCCTGCACGGTGTCGATGCGCGCCTCGGCCCGGACGAGGTGGTCGCGGTGCTCGGTCCGAACGGCTCGGGCAAGACGACGCTGTTCCGGACGGCGATGCGCCTGCTCGACGTCACCGCGGGCGTCGTCCTCGTCGATGGCACATCCATCGCCGGGCGGAAGACGGCCGAACTCGCGACCGAGTTCGGGTACGTCTTCCAGAGTCCGAGCCAGATGCTGTTCTCGCGGACCGTTGAGGACGAGCTGCTGTTCGGGCCACGAAACCTGGGTCGCGACCCTGCGGAGTTCGAGGCGCTGGTCGCCGACTGCCTGGCACGCACGTCGCTTGATCGGCTCGAGGACATCCGCACCAGGTCGCCGCTCGCACTCTCGTTCGGCCAGCAGAAGCGCCTCGCTCTCGCGATCGCGCTGGCCCTGCGCCCCGCGACGCTCGTCCTCGACGAGCCCTCCGCCGGACAGGACCACCGGACGTCCGCGGCGTTCATGCGCGAGGTCCTCGCGATCCCGGGCCTGCGCAGTCTGTACTTCGTCACGCACGACGTGGACCTTGCATTGACGCATGCAGACCGTATCCTGTTGTTCAGGGAAGGCCGGGTCGTGGCCGACGGCGCCCCGATCGACGTCATCGCCGACGCTGCGCGCTGGAGGGCGTGCAACCTCCGGGTGACGTCGCTGATACAGGCCAACATCCATCGAGGGATGGCGGGGCAAGGTTTCCTCGATGCCGAAGCGCTCGCGCGTGGGGTCGTCGCCCACGATCAGCGTCGCGACCAGCGGGTGGAAGGAGGCCGAGGCGGTGAACTGTTGACCGAGTCCTGACTCGCGCGACTCGACCACGAACACCCCCGTGCATCGAACCTTCTGGAGGGAAGATCAGATGACTGCCGTTTCGGCTCCGCAGGCCAGTCGCCTGTGGGAAGTCACGTCCCGGACCATCGTCTACGCCGCGATCGGCGCGGCGCTCTACGGCGTGCTGAGCCTCTTCAGCTTCCTGCTCCCAGGCACGACGAATGTCTCGATTCGGCCTGCGTTCGCGCTCGTGCCTTTCTTCGGTTTCGGCTTCGGGCCGCTCGTCGGTCTCTTCGTCGGCTTCGTCGGCAACTCGATCGGCGACCAGATCAATGGCTACGGCTTCCTGACGTACTGGAACTGGAGCCTCGCCAACGGGCTTGTCGGGTTCGTGGCCGGTCTCGCGCCGCTCTATCTGGCCAACATGATGAACGGCCCGATCAGCCGTCGCGCCCTCGCCGGCGCGATCGCCGGCGTGGTGGGGTCAGTCGTCGGGTTCCTGTTCGTGTTCAGCGACATCTGGGTCGGCGGGCAATCGTTCGACTCGCTCTTGACCACGGGATACATCCCGATCGTCGTCGCCGACGTCATCGTGTCAGTGATCCTGGTCCCGGTCCTCGTGTATGCATGGGAACCAGTGAAAGCCCAGCTCGGCAGATGAATCGAGCGCCTTCGGGCGCCTAGCGTGAACGTCGCCCCGCGCTATCTCGGACGAGGGTCGTGGCTTGCCCGCCGCGACCCTCGTGTCCTCGTCCTTGTCGTTGCGCTGTTCATCATCGCCGCCATCCAGGTCTGGGATCTCCGGGTCATGGCCGCATTGCTGGCATTGTCGCTGCTCTACTACCGTCAGGCGGGTATCCGGTTCGCCGACGTGAGGCGCAACTGGATCGCGGCCCTGACCTTGCTCACGATCGTCGTCCTCGTGAACACGGTGCTGACCGGGAATCGATTGGAGGGCGTGACCGTCCACCCGTTCTTCACGATCCCCTTGTTCGGGACCGTCGTGTCGGCCGAGTCCGTGAGCTACGCGGCGACCCAGTGGATGCGCTACGTCGCGATGGTCGCCATCGGGTTCCCGGTCGCCTTCTGCATCGCCCCGTCCGATTTCGGGGTCACCTTCGCGCGTCTCGGCGTCCCGGAGAAGTTCGCCGTCGGTGTCGACCTCACCTTCCGGTTCCTGCCTTCACTGTCGGTCGAGTATCAGCAGACGATCGACGCTCAACGGATCCGTGGGCATGATCCGAGCGCCAAGGGCAGCCCGGTCGCGCGGCTGCGTGGCATGATCCCGCTGATGACGCCGCTGACCGTCAACGCGATCGCCGGCGCGGAGGACACGATCGACGCGATGGACCTGCGCGGGTTCGGGACCGGCAAGCGGAGCTGGCTACGGCGCCTGGCACTCGATCAAGCAGATCGGCTCATCCTGCTCATGTTCCTGGCCCTCGCCGTCGTCCTGACGATCAGCGGGTTCGCCGGAGGCACGTCCACGCTCTGGACGCCGCCCTTCCTCATCGAGCTCGCGGGCGGCTGACCGCTAGCGCCGGGACGCGGGTCCCCGTGCCGCATCCACGAAGACCGCGAACAGGCGCCCGAACGCCGGTGGCGTCGAGTCGACCCGCTCTGGATGGCACTGGACCCCGATGAGGAAGCGCCCATCGGACGCCTCGAGGCCCTCGACGAGCTCGCCCGCCGCGCTGCTCGCGAACGCGCTGGCCACGAGCCCCCGGGCGAGGTCCGAGGTCCGCACGGCCTGATGGTGGTACGAGTTCACGGTCACGACGCCGCCGCGCGCATTGGTCGGGAACAGGATGCGGGTCAGCCGGCTGCCCGGCGCCAGGCGGAGCGGATGGGTCGCCGCGGGGCCGGCGCCCCAGCCCGGGCCGGCATGACCGCCGAGGTCCTGGGTGAGGGTCCCGCCGGAGAACACGTTGATCGCCTGCATCCCCCGGCAGACGCCGAGGATCGGCACGACCCGGGCGTTCGCGACGGTCCAGGCCTCGTGCTCGAGCGCGTCGCGCTCCGGCTCGGTCGCCACCGCACCTTGACGCGGGCGCCCGTAGCGGCCCGGGTCGACGTCGGCCCCGCCACTCAACAGCAGGCCGTCCATCGTGGCGAGCGACGCGGCGCGCTCCGATGCGCTCACGCCCGCCGTCACGAGGATGGGGTCGCCACCGGCCCGCCTGATCGCGGCGGCGTAGAGCTCGTTCTTGCGTTCGGCCAGGTCGGGATCGTTCGATCGCAACGGGTCCGCGACGGTCACGACGATCCGCGGGTCGGCGGCGCTGGGTCGGTCCACGCCGTGAAGGATAGGGGCGGGTCAGGTCGCCGGGTCAGGTGGCTGGGTTTGGGCTGTCGGACGGCGGCGGCAGCGTCGGGCGCGGCGTCGGCCTGGGCGTCAACTCGGGGATCGCCTCGGGATCCACGGTCTCATTCGGCAGGATCTGAAGGACCCAGCCGACCTCGATGCGGTCCGGCTTGTACTTGTCCGAATCCGGGTCAAGCGACGGGTAGGTGACCCGGTTCCAGTACGCGATGCTGCGCCCGTCGGTCTTGAACTTCCTGGCGATGCCCACCAGCGTGTCACCGGTCTTGACCGTGTAGAGCGCGAAGGTCGGGCCCGGAGTCGGCGTCGGGCGCACGAACGAGGGGGTCGGGGTCGGTCCGGCGGGCGTCGGCCGGGTCGTCGGCGTCGCCGCGGCGATGCCAGGCGTGGGGCTCAGACGATTGGCCGGGGTCGGGACACACGCAGTCGCGAGCGCGGTGAGCAGGATCGCGCACAGGAGCCAGCGGACGCGCATCGTCTGGTCCATCCTGCCGACATCATGCGCCAGCGCTGTCTTTGGCGCGTCAGTCGAGGAGGTGGCTCGGCGGGTCGACCGGCGTCGGGGCCTGCAGCGAGAACTCGGAGGCGAGGGCGAGGCCCTCGGCGGCGGTCGCGATGCGGTCCCGGCCGCCACGCTTGGCCACGAAGCACGCGCGATCCGCGGCCAGCAGGACCGCGGTGGCATCGGCTCCGTCGTCGGGATACGTCCCGATCCCGATCGACGCGGTGATGCTTCGGCCGGAGGCCTTGACCGCCTGGCGGGCACGCTCGGCGACCTGCATCGCGCCGGCCGCGTCGGCGCCGGGCAGCAGGAAGCAGAACTCGTCGCCGCCGTAGCGGAAGATCTGGTCGCTGTCGCGGCCGGCGTGCACCAGGTCGGACGCGATGTCGCGCAGCAGCAGGTCGCCCGCCTGGTGGCCGAGCGAGTTGTTGACGTCCCGGAAGTCGTCGAGGTCCAGCATGATCAGGCTGAACGGCGCGCCGGCATGGACGCTCCAGTCCAGGCGGTCCTCGAAGGTGCCGTGGTTGAGCAGGCCGGTCAGATCGTCGGTCTGGGCGCGCAACTCGACGGCCTGGAAGACCTCGGCATTCTGCAGGGCGATCGAGACCTGGGCCGCGAACAGCTGGACGAGTTCGAACTCGTCACCCGAGAACGCGTTCCCGACGCCGAGCCGCTCGATCGTGAGCACGCCGATCGCTCCGGCGCGACCGCGCAGCGGCACCACGATCAGGCTGCCGTCCTGGGTCTCATCCTCGCGGAAGTGATTGACCCGCGGGTCAGTCCGCTCGTCGGCGACGTACGTGGGCTCGTTGTGTTCGACGACCCAGGTCGCGATGCCGGTCTCGCCCGGCTCCCATGGCTCGAGGTAGCTCGACGCGTGCACGCCACGCGCGGTCAGCGGTGTGAGGATGCCGCTCGAGGGGTCCACCACCTCGATCGCGATGTTGTCGCAGGCGATCAGGCGCAGGAGCCGCTCGGTGATGCTGTCGAGCACGGCGCGGCTGTCGAGCGTGGTCAGGATCGATTCGGTGATCTGCAGGAGCTCACGCTGGCCCTGGACCTGGCGTTCGAGCGCGGTGCTCTGCTCGCGGAGGCGCTCCGTCGTGTCGGCCGTCGCCATCGCCTGTGCGGCGAAGCTGGCATAGATCACCAGGAGCCGCAGGTCGTCGTCGGTGAACTGGTTGAGACCGAGCTTGGACAGCACCAGCACCCCGAGGACCCGGTCGTCGAAGATCATCGGGGCGAGGAGCATCGATTCGTCGAGGTCTTCCTCGGTGCCAGGGATCGTGTCGGCCCGCGGATCGTTGGCCGCGTCGCCCAGGTTCTGGGCGAGCGCGTGCTCCGCGACCCAGCCGGTGATCCCCTCGCCGACCGCCACCTTGAGCTGGTCGAGCGTCTCGTCGACGTACTCGCCCACCTGGCCCTTCATCGCGACGGGGAGGAGCTCGTTGTCCGTGATCCGGTAGACCCGGACGTTGTGGTAATCGATGAGCTGGCGGAGCTCCGTGGCGATCGCCATCCCGATCTCGTGGACGCTCGACAGGCGGTTCAGGCGCGTCCCGAGCTGCTGGATCGACGCGAGCTGGGCGGCCCAGGTCGCCATCCGCTCGAAGTCCTGGGCGGCCCGTATCGCGACGCTGGCCTGGGTCGCGAGGGCAGCCATCGTCTCGAGGTCGTCATCGGTCCAGACATGGGGGCGGTCGTGGTACACGTTGAGCAGCCCGAGCAGCTCGGCGGCGTCGAACAGCGGGGCCGTGCAGATCGTGTCGTAGCCCTCCTGGACGACAGCGGCGCGAACGCCCTGACCGCGCGGGTCGTTTCGATAGCCGACCGCGAACATCGGATGGCGGGCGGCGACGGCGAGGGCGGGCAGCGACATCTCCGGGAATTCGCGGACGCTCGCGAGGTAGCTCGCCGACAGGCCGCGGCTCACCTCGGCGACGGCGTTGCCGTCTGGTCGCTGGAGGAAGACGGCCGCACGGTCGGCTTCGAACAGGACCATGGCGTGGTCCACCAGGCCCGACAGGATGCGATCGAGGTCCAGCCGACTGCCGATGTCGCCGGCGACCCGATGCAGCGCCTCGGCCCGGTGGAGCTGGTGCGAGACCTCCTCCCGCCGACGCGCGACCGAGACGATCGTGCCGATCGCGTTCGCAACGACCGAGGCGACGTCGCCGTCGCGTGGTCCGAACGCGCCCGTGGCATCGCCGACGAGGTGGAGCACGCCCCACGGACCACCGAGGGCCGGGATGACGACCGCCAGCTCGGGTCGTTCGCCCGACAGGATCGCGAGAGGCGCACCCAGGCCCTCGGCGCCGGTCAGGGCCCGACCGCGGCCTCGGTCGGTCGGGTCGTCCGGGAACGCTGCGACCGCGAGCGCGGCGCCGAGGACGCCGAACGAGCGCGGTCGCTCGACCAGCCGCTGCGGGGCGGCGTCCTCGCCGCGAGCCACCGCGCGTGGCAGGAGGCGATCGTCACGCAGCTCCCAGATCGCGACCAGGTAGTGGTCGTAGGCCTGGCGCACGAGGGCGACCGCCCGGCTGAGGTCGTCGTCGAGATCGTCGGGTTCGGTGGCCAGGCGCGTGATCGCATCGATGAGCGCGAGATCGACCGCGTACCGCTCTGCCGCCAGGGGGTCGGCCGACGACCGGCCAGTCCCGTCTGACGAGCGACGGTCGATCGGCGAGGAGGCCAGGTGCGTGCCACGGCGGGCGCCGACGCCAGGCCCGGAAGGTGGGCCGGTCGGATCGGCAGACCCGAATTCGGCCGCCGAGAGGAAGCGCTGCAGGTCGCCGAGCCGGTACCGCCGGTCGCCTCGCGGATTGATCCGGTAATAGCGCAGCCGCCCAGCGTCACTCCAGGCTCGGACCGTGTTCGGGTGCACCCCCAGCAGGCGTGCAGCCTTGGTGACGGTCAGTGTCGCATCGATCGGTCGTGACGGTAGCGCGGTGTTCAAGGGCTCTCTGGAGGAAATGTGAACTCAACCCGGCGAGCCTACCAAGCTCACAGTTCTTGCCAATAGGTCGAAGGTCCCGGGTCGCACGTTCTCGCAGGTCTGGGGTGTGCCGAGGCACCGCGGCGTCAGGCCCGGCGACCGCCGGTGAGCCGGATGTAGGCGAGCGTGACGGCGATCGTGCCGATCCCGATCGCCACCACTGCGAGCACGGCGAACGCCGGGTCGCCCACGAGGCCCGGGCCCTGCCCCGAGCTGCGCGGGTCGCCGCCGGCGGCGGGGGTCGGCGAGGCCGCGAGGGCCGTTGCGGTGGTCGCCAGCCAGAGCGCCCCGGCGTACAGGACGGCGCGGACCGACATATCGGCCGGGGTCGACCGCCGACGCGGCGGCCGGATCCTCATGCGATCGCCCCGATCACGGCCCAGGCCAGGGCCAGGCTGATCAGCACCAGGCCGCTCGCAAGACAGATGGCCGCGACGAGAGGGCGACGGGAGCTCGACCCTGCCAGCACGCGCATCGCCTCGTCCTGCTCGAGCGTCGTCAGCACGAGCGGTCGACCAAGGCCGGCGGTCATCCGCGGCAGGCCGGCGGGCCCCGGGGACGGCACGCCCAGGACGATCGCATGCTCGACCGAGGACACCTGTTCGACGAGGAGGCGGACGGGCGTCTCGGGGACGGTCCCCGCCGGCACGCGGTCCCGCGCGTCGCTGGCGGTCCCGACCGATTCGCGCGGGATCACGACAAGCCCCGCATCGAGCGCGTCCGCGTCGATGGCGATGGCGTCGAGGCCGTCGCGCACCGAGAAGGGCACGGCCTCTCGCCGGTCCTCGATCGAGTGCCACGCGCGGCCGTCGCGCAGCTGCAACCGGGTCCGGCGCAGGACGAGTGGTCGGTGCGCGTCGTCCTCGAACTCGTCCTCCGCGTCGACGCGTCCGCTGACCCGCACGTACCGGCCGGGGCCTTCGCTCATGACGATGGCGTCGGCCACGCTGACCGATGGGGTCGACGCGAGCAGGCGACCGACCCGGAAGCGCGGCCCGAACGAGCTCAGCACCAGCCATCCGGCGGCGAGCGCGATCAACCCGGCGACGAGTGGGATCAGGGGGGTCACGGCGGCGATGATAGCGCCGGACACGAAAGGGCCCGAAGGAACCTACCCGACACGTGGGCGTTGATGCGATCGCCGCCGTTAGTGTCGCTCGGCCCCTCCGGGCTGGGTCGAACGGTAGGCCGTCGCCGGGTCCCGGCGCAATGGGTCCTGTCCACCGAATCGGCCCGTTGACCCGCGGTTATCCACCGGTCGTCCACAGGTGTCTACGCCGCGGGGCGCCCCGTCGAGGGATCGAGCGAGTTCAGCTGCCCGCCATAGCCGGTCAGGACGAGCCGCCCGCCGACCATCTCGGCGCCGACGACCACGTCCGAGTGCGCCACCCGCCAGGCGACCGTGCCGTCGGGCTCGATCGCGAATGTCTCGAGCTCGGCCTGGACGATGACATGGGCCAGCCGCGACGAGCCCAGCAGGGCGATGATCGGTGTCCCCGACCGGTGATCCCAGCGGGCCTCGCCCGTCGCCACGTCCAGCCCGAAGGTGTGGAACCCATAGCTCACGACGAGCAGGCCCTCGGTGTCGAGGTGGACGGCCCGCGGCTCGTCGCTGATCGTCGAGGCGAATCGGGCGGTCCAGGAGCCTCGTGGCCCTTCGAGGCGCAGCTCGGCACGGCACAGGGGCCCCGGGTCCTCGGCCACGCGCGTGCCGAGCTCGACCAGCCGGCCGCCGACCTCCGAGAGGGCGAACACCGCCGGCCCCTGCCCGCTGCCGCCCCAGCGCCAGCGGGCGCGCAGGCCGCCGGGGTACGTGACGGTCGAGTTGCGCGGTTCGGCGCTCACGCGCTCGGGGCAGCCCCGGTGGTGATCTCGGTGTCCTCGCGTGCCTCGGCGATCGGCGCGACGGTCGCGTTGGCCAGGTTCCGCAGCGTGCCGGGCGGCACCGGGAACACGGCCGTCGGCAGGCCGGCGGCCGCCCACACGACCGGATACCGGCCGAGAGCGGGATCCATGATCACGCGCGGGGAGCGGGCATGGCCGATCGGCGGAATCCCGCCGATGGTGAACCCGGTCAGCTCGTTGGCCTCGCGCGCCGTGGCTCGGCGGACGTCGCCCTCGCCGCTGACCGCGGCCAAGCGAGCGACGTCGACCCGGTCGGGTCCCGACACGAGCGCGATGATCGGCTCGAGCCCGGCGTCGGTCGGGGCGACGAACACGAGCGACTTGACGATCTGGCCCAGCTCGGCGCCGACGGCCGACGCGGCCTCCTGGGCCGTGTGGGTCGACTCGTCGAAGACGGTCACCTCCAGCGTGACGCCCTTGCGCGCCGCGGCCTCGACGACGCGTCGGATCGCTGGGTGGTCGAGGGAGTCGGGCACGGCGCGGAGTCTAGCATCGGCCGTCCCGGCCCCCATCCGCCACGGCCCCGACGCGTGGTGGCGGAGCGCCAACGATCTCCGCACGAAGCGTCACCAACCCGCGGCCACGGCGCTCTCTGGTGGCTGTGAGCCATCACGACCACGGGACGGCGGGGGATCGGGCATGTCGGTCGGGCCAGCGGCCGGAATCGGCTGACCGCCACCGCCGCGGCACCGGCCGCCGCATCCCGCCGCGACTGACCGCCACCCCCGCGTGTGACGGCCGGTCCGGCCGGTCGGGCCGGGTCGCCGGGCGTAGCATCGCTGACGATGCAGGCGATCGTGCTGGCCGATGGTGACGTCGCTCCCCGCGCCCGGATCGACGAGGCGTGGCCCGGGTGGGCCGATCCCGCGGCGCTCGTCGTCGCCGCCGACGGCGGGGCGCGGCATGCGGCCGTTCTGGGCCTTCGGGCGAGGATCTGGGTCGGGGACGGCGATTCGGTCACGCCCGGCGACCTCGAACGCCTGGCCGCGGACGGCGCCGAGATCCGCCGCGTCGCGTCGGCCAAGGACGAGTCCGACACGGAGCTCGCGGTCGTCGCGGCGCTCGATCGTGGCGCCGACGAGGTCGTCATCCTCGGGGGCCTCGGGGGCGCGCGGGTCGACCACGCCCTCGCCAATGTGGGCCTCCTGGCCCATCCCGCGCTCGCCGGTCGCCGCGCGCTGCTGCTCGACGCCGGGGCGCGGGTCTCGTTCCTGCGCGCCCCCGCGCCCGACGGGTCGGCGATCGAGCGGGCCCTGCCCGGTCGGGTCGGCGACCTCGTCAGCCTGCTGCCGCTGGGCGACGGCGTCGAGGGCGTGACGACGAGCGGATTGGAGTACCCGCTGACCGACGAGCCCCTGCCGTCGGGCCCGGCCCGCGGGCTCTCGAACGTGCGTCGGGATGCCCGCGCGGCGGTCATCGTCCGGAGCGGGATGCTGCTCATCGTCGAGTCGCCTGCTACGCTCCGGCCATGAGCATCCCCGTCGTGGGCGACGTGGCGCCCGAGATCGCGCTTCCCGACGAGACCGGCGCGATCCACCGCCTGGCCGACCAGCGCGGCCGCTGGACGATCCTGTACTTCTACCCGACCGACGACACCCCCGGCTGCACCGTCGAGGCGTGCGAGTTCCGTGACGCCAACGCGACCATCCACGAGCGAGGGGCGGACGTCTGGGGGGTCAGCCCGCAGGGCGCGAAGAGCAAGCGAGCCTTCCGGGAGAAGTTCGACCTGCCGTTCACGCTCCTCGCCGATGAGACCCACGCCGCAGCCGAGGCGTATGGGTCGTGGGTCGAGAAGAAGAACTACGGCAAGACCTATATGGGCACGGCGCGGCGCACCTTCCTCGTCGACCCGCGGGGGCGGATCGCGAAGACCTGGGAGAAGGTGAAGCCGGAGGGCCACGCGGCCGACGTCCTGGCCACCCTCGACACCCTCCAGGCGGCGCGGGCCGGGTGAGCGAGCCGGCCGCCACGACGGAGCCGGGCGCCAAAGAGGCTTCGCTCGTGGGGGGAGACGAGCGAAGCCTCGGCCGGAAGGGTACTGCTGGCCCGGACCCCACGCAAGACGCTGGTGCAGGTCCGGCGAGTGCTGGCCCGGACCCCACGCAAGACACTGGTGCAGGTCCGGCGAGTGCGACCGGACCCGATGGTGGGACGCGTCCAGACGCGCACGACTGGCGGCCGGCGCGGTTCATGGTCATCGCCGCCCACCCCGACGACGCGGAGTTCGGCCCGGCCGGGACGGCGGCCCGCTGGATCGCGGACGGGTCCGAGGGCTGGCTCGTGTGCTGCACCAGCGGCGACCAGGGTGGCGAGGATCCGGACGCCGATCCGCTGGTCCTCTCCGCGCTGCGCGAGTCCGAGCAGCGGGCGGCGGCGGCGGTCATCGGGTATGCCGGCGTCTCGTTCCTGCACCAGCCCGACGGCGCACTGGCGAACGACCTCGCGCTCCGCGAGCTGCTGGTCCGCGAGATCCGCACCTTCCGCCCCGATGCCGTCCTGGCCACCGACCCGGAGGCCCTCTTCCATTCCGACGGCGGCGTCAATCACACCGACCACCGGGCGGCCGGATTCGCCGCGGTCGATGCGGTCTATCCGGCGGCGCGCAACCCGATGGCGTTCCCGTGGCTCGCCAAGGGCGGGCTCGCGGCGCACCGGGTCCGGCGCCTGTACCTCTTCTGGTCGAACCGGCCCACGGTGTGGGTCGACGTCTCCGCGACGCTCGATCGAAAGCTCGCAGCACTGGCCGCGCATGCGAGCCAGATCCACGATGCGGAGGGTCTCGCGACCCGGATCCGGGCCTGGGCGGCCGAGGAGGGCGCACCGATCGGCGCGGCCGCGGCCGAGGGTCTGCGGCTCGTGGTCATCGACGACGACGAGGACGAGGGGCCCGGTTGACGACGCTCAGCTGACGACGGCCCGCCGTCGAGCCTGGGTCAGGCGCCCTCGAGCAGCAGCGGCCGGACCCGACCCCAGTCGTTCCACAGGTCGGCGAGGCCGTCGGCACGCCGGCCGAGGAGCGCGATCAGCTCCGACAGGCTGAGGTCGCCGGCGGTCCCGGCGAGGTGCTCGTCGGCGGCGACGGTCACGTCGCTGTACAGGGCGGCCATCTCGGTCTCGGTCGGCCACTGGCGGATCCGCATGGGATCGAGGCCCGCGTAGCCCATCGCCATCGAGAGGTCGCGCTGGGTCGGCACGCGGTCGTCGATGAACCCGCCGAGCCCGTCGAACCGGTGGCCGAGCGAGGCCAGGGCCTGGCTGATGTCGCGGTCCTGGGTGAGGGTGAACGTCCCCCAGAACGGGTGGTCGGCCGGGTACTCGAGCGCCCCGGCCTCGATGCTCACCGCGATGATGGCCTCGATCAGCTGGGTGAGGTTGGTCTGCCACGTTCGGCGCAGGATCGGATCTTCGCCCGCGAGTCGCGTGACGAGGGCGGTGAGCGAGGTCCGGTCGCCACGCAGGAGGCGGAAGATCGTCGGCGTGACACCTGCCGAGAGCGCCGCGGCGAGCGGCTCGTCCTCGTCGATCGGGCCGGTCGGGCGTTCGGTCCATGGTGCGGGCGGCTGCGACTGGGCGGCGCCGGCCACGGCTCGCTCGTCGCATTCGGCAAGGGCCTGGCGGGCGACGAGGCAGGCGGCCTCCGACGCCTCGGCGGCGATCCTGGCGGCGTCCGCCTCGAGGGTCAGGCGTTCCAGTCGCCCGCCGATCGACGCGGCGGCCGCCTTCTCCCGCTTCGCTGTGACGGCCGCGGTCCGGGCGGCCGTATTGACCTCGTTGATATCGACGAGCCAGTCGCGGGCCGCAGCCTCCGCCTCCTCGGTCGACTTCGAGCCGTTGTAGGCCGCCCGGAACCGGGACTGCGCTGCCTCCTTCTCGCGACGGACGGCTCGCGCGTCGGAGATCGCGGCCGCGGCCTCGGCGGCGGTGATGTGGTCGTCGTATGTCCGCTGGGCCGATCGCAGGAGGTCGGCCGCCTCGGTCGCCCGGACCCGGGCGCCGACGGCGAGTCCGCATCGCTCGGCCGCCACGCGCCGTTCCGCTGCGCAGGCGTCGACCGGGTCGCCGGCCGAGCCCGTCACGCCGGCCGCACCGGCCGCCGCTGCGGCGCTGCTGCCTGCCGGGTCGCCGGGCGCGCCACCGCCCGTCGAGCCGCCGCCGCCCGCCGGACCGGCGTCCGTCGAGCCGCCACCGCCGTCAGATGTGCCGCCACTCATCGAGCTCTTGACCGTTCCGCTGACGAACAGCCCGGCGTCGTCCTGCGGCCCGCGGGCCGGCGGCACGGAGGCGATGACGGCCGGGACCAGCATCGGTTCGAGAAAGGGATCGTGCTCGCTGCCGTTGCTCTCGCGGGCGCGCATCGCCGCCGACAGGGCGCTGGCATGCAGCGCGGCCATCAACGGATCGGCGCCACCGTCGACGGCGATGCCCACCATCTCGGGCTCGACGGCCTGGCCGCGCGTGTCCGACAGGCGGAAGGCCGGCTCCGTCGTCCGGCCGGGGGTGGGTCCGGCCGGGCCGGTGCCGTTGCTCGCAGCCGCGGCCGCGACGCCGGACCGAACAGCCGTTCGATGATCGCCCGGTGTGCCGGCCGCCGGGGGATCCGGAGCGCCGTGGTCCGCGGGGCCGCCACGAGCCGGCTCGACGTCCGCCGGGACGAAGGCGTCATCGGAGAGGGTCGCCGCCCGGCGGTGGGGGATCGCATCGGTGGCGACGGTCACCCGGACCTCGGGTCGCGCACGCGGACGGGCACGGAGGACCTCCAGCAGGGCGGCCCCTGCCGCGACCCCGAGGACCAGTCCAAGGGCCAGGAACGTGAATTCGGCGGCGGTCACGGTGTCCGCATCGGTCGGATGCGACCCCTTTGGATCGACGAGTGCCCTGGGCCAGCGTAGCTGCGGGGCCATCGAGCGTCAAATCCCGCCACGCTCACCGGCCGCGACGAAACGGCCCCGTCGGATGCCGCGCGACCTTTTGCAGCGGCCGAGACCCGGATGGTAGATTCGGGTCAACGGCAGCCAGCCGGTTTCCGCCTGCGCACCGCACTCCCCCCGACCAGGGAAAGGCACGACCCCGCTTGGTCATCGAGCAGCCCCAGGAATTCCTCGTCCAGCCCGTCGACGCCTCCTGGCTCCAGTGCAACATCGAGTGCCAGGAAGCGTGCCCGGTCGGGACGAACTGTCGCGGCTACCTGAACCTCGCCGCCGAGGGGCGGTTCGAGGAGGGCTACATCCTGTCGCGCGAGCCGAACCCGGTCGCGGCGATGTGCTCCTACGTCTGCTCCGCCCCATGCGAGCGCGCGTGCCGCCGCGGCGACATCGACCGGCCGCTCGCCATCCGGGCGATGAAGCGGTTCCTCGTCGAGTGGCACGAGGCCTCAGGCATCCCCGATGCCATGCCCGACATCACGGCGCGCGCAGAGCGGGTCGCGGTGGTCGGCGCCGGGCCGGCCGGCCTCGCGGTCGCGCGCGAGCTCGCGACCAAGGGCTACCAGGTCACGGTCTTCGACAGCCTCCCGTACGGCGGCGGCACGATGCTCATCGGGGTCCCGGCCTTCCGGCTGCCGCGCGAGGCGATCGAGATGGACGTGCGGCTCGTCGAGCGGCTCGGCGTGCGCTTCGTCTTCGACACCACGATCGGCCAGGACATCACCTTCGAGCAGCTCCAGCGGGACTTCGATTCGATCGCGATCACGGCCGGGGCGATGGACGCGGTCGCGCTCGACATCCCGGGCGCGGACCTCGAGGGCGTCGACTACGGCGTCGACTTCATGAAGAAGGCGAACCTGGGCCAGCCCCTCGAGGTCGGCACGGACGTCGTGGTCATCGGCGGTGGCTACACCGCGATGGACTGTTCGCGAACCAGCCTCCGCCATGGCGCCGAGCGCGTCTCGATCG
Source organism: uncultured Chloroflexia bacterium (assembly GCA_963767165.1). GTDB lineage: Bacteria > Chloroflexota > Limnocylindria > Limnocylindrales > CSP1-4 > SPCO01. The sequence continues at coordinate 349,278 of CAVYCV010000003.1, forward strand.
TCTACCGGCGGACGCGGTCGGAGCTCGTCGTCGACGAGGAGGAGCTCGGCGAGACCGAGCGCGAAGGCGTCCGGATGGAGTTCCTCGCGAGCCCCATCGAGATCCTCGGCGAGGACGGCAAGGTCAGCGGCGTCCGGTTCATCCGCAACCGCCTCGGCGAGCCCGATGCCTCTGGCCGGCGCTCGCCCGTGCCGATCGAGGGTTCGGAGTTCGTGATCCCCGCGCGGACCGTCATCCCGGCCGTCTCGCAGGCGGCGGACCTGACGTTCCTGCCGGTCGAGGCGAAGTTCGAGATCAACCGCGGCCGGGTCAAGGTGGACCCCGCGACCTACGCCTCCAACGTCAAGGGCGTCTTCGCCTGCGGCGACTTCGTGACCGGCCCGACGACGCTCATCGAGGCGGCCGGCCATGGCAAGAAGTGCGCCTATGCGATCGATCGCTACCTGTCCGGCCGGACCGACGTCACGGTCGACGCGAACGTCAAGATCACGAGCTCGTGGCGCCACGACATGCCGGACTTCTACGACGTCCTGCCGCGCCAGCACATCCCGATGGTGCCGCTGACCGCGCGGATGCCATCGACCGACCCGGTCGTCAACTTCAACACGCCGGTCGAGCTTGGCTACGACGCGACCGGGGCGGTCGCCGAGTCGACGCGCTGCCTGATGTGCAACTACAACATCTGGTTCGACCCGTTCCGCTGCGTCCTGTGCGGCGCGTGCGCGGACGTCTGTCCTGAGGGCGTCATCCACATGATCGACGTCAACCAGATGAAGTCCGAGGGCCTCCTCCCGGAGCTGGAAGAGGCCTACGGCTGGGACCAGGGCGCGGCGATGGTGCTCGACGAGGAGCGCTGCATCCGCTGCGCGCTGTGCGTCAAGCGGTGCCCGTTCGACGCCATTACGATGGAGCGGTTCGAGCTCCAGGAGGTCTCGACCGACGGCCGGCTCTACAAGGAGTCGTACCGCGACGCGCAACTCGCCGGGACACCCGGCGTGGCAGGAGGAGCCCGTTGAGTTTCCTCGAGCGGGTGGACCAGACCATCCGCCGGAGCCCCGTCTGGCGGTCGCTCTTCCGCCAGCCGTACCCCAACGACGAACGCTCGCGGGCGTACGCCGTCATGAACAACGTGTTCCTGCACATCCACCCGGTGCGCGTCCGGCAGCACGCGGTGAAGTTCGCCTACACCTTCTGCCTGGGCGGCCTGAGCTTCTTCCTGTTCCTGGTCCTGACCGTGACCGGCGTGTACCTGATGTTCTTCTACGTGCCCTCGGCGACCCTCGCCTACACGAACATCCTCGAGATCCAGAGCGAGGTCACGTTCGGGCTGCTGACCCGGAACATCCACCGCTGGGCCGCGCACCTCATGGTGTTCTTCGTCTTCCTGCACATGATGCGGGTCTTCTACCACGGGGCCTATAAGCCGCCGCGCGAGTTCAACTGGGTGGTCGGGGTCGTCCTGCTCTTCCTGACCATCATGCTGAGCTTCACGGGCTACCTGCTGCCGTGGGACCAGATCGCGTTCTGGGCGATCACGATCGGCACCAACATGGGCGGATACGCCCCGGTCGTGAACTTCCCGGTGTCGCGGATCCTGCTGGGCGGCCTGGAAGTCGGCCAGAACACCCTGTTGCGATTCTATGTGGGGCACGTCGTGTTCCTGCCGCTCATCGCGGCCGTCTTCCTGGCGGTCCACTTCTGGCGGATCAGGAAAGACGGTGGGATCAGCGGGCCGCTATGACGACCAGCGATGAGTGACGTCAAGGCGCCGCCGGAGCGGCGGGAGGTGCTGCCGGTCGATCCGACCCGGCGCACCGAGATCGACAAGCAGCGCGTGCCGATGTCGGCGCGGCCCTACCGGCTGCTCGCGCTGGTCAAGCAGGATGCCGTCGTCCGTGTCCAGAAGGAACCCGATGACACGGTCATGACGTGGCCCCACCTGCTCACCATCGAGTTCCTGGCGGGCGGGATCATGAGCATCTTCCTGCTGATGATGGGCCTGTTCATCAACGCGCCCCTCGAGGAGCTGGCGAACGGCAACGTCACCCCGGCGGTGGCCAAGGCGCCGTGGTACTTCCTCGGCCTCCAGGAGCTGCTGGCCTACTTCCACCCGACCGTCGCCGGTGTCCTCGTGCCGGGATTCGTGCTGGTGGGGGCCGCGCTCATCCCCTTCATCGATCGCGAGAACGTGCTGGCGGTCCGACCGTCGCAGCGCAAGACCGCGGTCATGCTCTTCACGTTCTTCTGCTGCCTCGGTCTCATCCTGACGTTCGTCGGCATCTTCTTCCGCGGGCCCGGCTACACGTTCGTCATCCCGTTCGTGACCGCGCCCGGCGTCTATTTCGCCCTGTGACCACCCTGCAAGGATTCCCGCTGCGATGAGCAACTATCAGGTCGAAGCGATCGACAAGCCCGCCGCCCTCTCCAACGAGGCCATCAAGGCGCTGCGCCGCAGCCAGGTCCAGGGCCTGTCGCGACGACAGCTCATGCGCAATGCCCTCGGTGCCGGCATCGGCCTGTGGCTGCTCGAGGTGACGGCCGGGACGCTCGGCTTCGCCTGGCCGAACCTGACCGGCGGCTTCGGGGCGCCGATCGAGATGGGCGACCTCGAGACCATCAAGCTCCAGAACTCGTCGCTGCCGATCGACGAGGGCTTCCCCGCCTACTATCCGGAGGCACGCGCGTTCGTCATCCTCGTCGATCCCGGGCAGCAGCGCTTCCTGCCGGGCGAGGACACCAGCGGCGACGGGGAGGCCCTCAACGTCCGGGCCCTGTACCAGCGCTGCCCGCACCTCGGCTGCAAGCCCAACCCGTGCCTGAAGAACTTCTGGTTCGAGTGTCCGTGCCACGGCTCACGCTACGACCGCCTCGGCATCAAGGCCGACGGTGCCCAGTACGGCCCGGCGCCGCGCAGCATGGACCGCTTCTCCATCAGCGTGGACGGCGCGGGCAAGCTCACGATCAACACCGGCAAGATCACGCTCGGCCCGCTGCCCGTCGCGCTCGGCCAGCCCGGGATCATCCCGCCCCGCACGCCGACCGGCTGCATCTGACGCCGTGACCCGACCCGACCGCCGAGGAGATCGATGACCGACACGCCCGGAGGCGAGCCCGAGCAGCGACTGCCCGCGACCCGTCCATCGGCCGAGCCGGCACCGGTCGAGCGCTTCAGCGCGCCGCCGGCCGCGCGCAGCCTGACCCTGACGCCGGAACGTGCCGCCCAGATCGTCCGTTCGTCCTCGAACGCCCGATGGGTCGGCTTCCTCGCGGTCATCGTCGTGATCCTGTTCACCTCGATCTACTGGTTCTACGAGCTCGGGGCGCCGCTCGGCATCACCCAGGCGCGCCTCGACAAGGAGACCGAGGCCCAGCAGGTCACGGCCGTCGAGCGCGGCTACAACGTGTTCGAGGCCAACTGCGCACGCTGCCACGGCGTGAACGGCGAGGGAGGCATCGGTCCGATCCTCAACCGGCAGGACAAGCTGTTCGCGCACCTCAACGAGAACTACCTGCGGACCGTGCTGATGGCCGGCGGGCGCTACGTCTGCGGCAATCCGAACTCGCTCATGCCGGTCTGGTCGAACCAGGCGAACCCGCCGGGCCCGTTGAACTATCGGCAGATCGACGAGCTGGTCGCGTTCCTGCGGGCGACCAGCGACAAGACGTACATCGTTCGCGACGCCGAGCTCGGGACGCCCAAGATCGACCCATTGACCGGCAAGACCAGGACGTTCACCGGCTGGCGCGACCCGAACTACAAGCCCGACCCCGCCGCGACGCCGTACCCGGCGTGCTGGGCCGACGAGTTCGCCGCCCCGTCGGCCGCCGCGCCGTCGGGCTCGGCCGGCGCCTCGGCCGCCCCGGCGGGCTCGGCCGGCGCATCGGCCGCTCCCTCGGCCGGGGCGGCCACGGTGACCATCATCGCCTCGGGCATCGCCTTCACCACGCCGGCCGTGACGGTCGCCGCCGGGACGCCCTTCACCCTCGAGCTCGACAACCAGGACGCCTCGGTCCCGCACGACGTCCAGATCAAGGACGGCACGGGCGCCCAGGTGTTCAAGACCGACACCTTCCCGGGCGTCGAGAAGCGCTCCTTCGCGGTGCCCGCCCTGGCCGCCGGCACGTACCCCTTCGCGTGCACCGTGCACGCGAACATGACCGGCACCCTGACGGTGCAGTAGGGCGAGGCGGACGATGGCCCAACGAGCCCTTCCAGCCGGGATGACGCTGCCGAGACGGCGAGCGATGTTCGGCCTGCTCGACGCTGATGGCTGGGCGTGGGCCTCGGTCAAGGCGCTCGTCTGGACGACGATCATCATCCTGCTGCTCGGCTACATCCCGGACCGGGCGTACTACCTCACGGTGGCCAAGACCGTCGATCTCGGGGTCATCGCCTGGGCGCCCATCAACCTCTGCCCGCCCGAGAACAAGAACCTGCCGTGCCCGGTGCCGGTGGGCGGGGTCGTGCCGTGGGACGCCTCACCGCCCGAGCTCTCCTTGCCCCAGCCGCGCACGGACGGCGCGGTCGTCCAGGTGGGGACGCGGCTCCTCTACATCGGCGGCTCCGACGGTACGAAGGCGCAGTCGTCCGTCTTCGTGGCCAAGACCGTCGGGACCGGCAACTTCGACAAGTGGGAGAACGGTCCGGCACTGCCCGCGCCCCGGACCGACGCCGCGGTCGCGTTCGTCGCCGGCAGCGTCTACGTCCTGGGCGGCCTCGACGCCGACGGCGCACCGACCACGACGGCCTACGTCCTCACGCCCGACGGCACGACCGGGGAGCTGGGTGCGTGGAAGGAGGCCCCGGCGGAGCTCGTCCTGCCAGAGGCCCAGTCCGGCGGCGCGGCGACCGCGACCGCAGACGGCCTGCTGTTGATCGGCGGCTCCAACGCGGCCGGCCCGGTGACGACGACCTGGAAGTCCAATTTCGGCCCGACCGGCGCACTGGGGAAGTGGGCGGCCGAGAAGCCGCTGGCCGCGGCTCAGACCGGCGCGACGGCCGGCGTCGTCGGGGACTTCGTCTGGATCTTCGGCGGCCGCGATGCCAACGGCCCGGTCGCGACGGTCCAACGTGGCGACTTCGGCCAGCCCGCCGCCGAGGGACTGCCCGAGAACCCCGATGAGGGCAAGGTCATCGGCTGGGCGACGAACACATCGGCGAACCTGCCCGGGCCGCGTGCGGACGCCGCCGCGTGGGCCGTCAACGGGGCCCTCTACGTGGCGGGCGGGACCGACGGGTCCGCCGTCCATCAGGAGGTCTACTGGGCCCTGCCGTCGAACGACGGCAACATCGCGGAGTGGAAACACCTGGAGGTCAGCGACCTGCCGACGCCGCTGACCGGCGGCGCGCCCGTGGTGAGCGGCCCGAACGCGATCATCGTCGGCGGCACGACGCCGAGCGGCGTGGTCGGGACGAGCTACCGGGCGAACATCGCGCCGCAGGCACCGTTCTTCCGGCTGGGCCTGGTGGGCGCGACGGTGCCGGGCCTGACGATCAGTGGCGAGATCGGCCAGCAGCTCGGGTATCTCAACGCGGCCGGCGCGGGCACGCTCAACTTCGTGATCCTGATCTTCGTGGGCTGGTGCTACGCCCACAAGGCCCAGGCACGAGCCCTGTTCGGCCGGGTCCTGCGCCGCCGGTAGCCGCGAGGCCGCGCTGGCCCCGCCGGCCGTTTCCGGCAGATGACATCCAGGCGGTCGTTCGTCACGCCGTTCGGTGACAGATGCTCGCCTTGTGACGCATCTGTCAGGAATCGGGTCGGAGTCCCGCTCCTCTCGTGCACGACGCCTGCGCCGTACCGGATTGCTCGCTGCCCGATGACCGCCTGAGTGCTATCTGGCAGGATCTGATGCCCGCCGGTCCCAGCCGCCGCGCCGGGCACGGACCTCAGCCCAGGAGCTCGCCCTCGCCTGGATCCGGCGTCCCGGAGCGTGTCGGCAGGCCGGATGCGGCCCACGCCTCCATCCCGCCCGCGACGTTCACGACGTCATCGCGACCGGTCCGCATCAGGAACCCCGTCACGGCCGCCGATCGACCGCCCGTATGGCAGATGACCATCACCGGCCGGTCCGTCGGCACGTCGCCGACGCGTGCCTGGAACGTCGACATCGGGATATGCAACACGTCGGGCGCCCGGACTGTGTGGAACTCGTTGACCTCGCGGACATCGAGCAGGACCGGCCGGTCCGGGTCGTCGTGGAGCCGTCGGTCGGCCTCGATGACATCGATGACGGGGATGCCGCCAGGGTGGGTCATGGCTCGCTCCTGTGCAGGACCGGTGGCCCAAGCGTCGGGCCGGTCGGATGGGCCGCGAGATCGGCCAGCCGTTCGTCGACGTCGGCCACGACGACCGCGAGATCGAGCCCGGCCCGGCGCGGCCCGGCGAGCGACCCCTCGACCAGCCACGCCCTCGCGCCGGTCAGGTTCTTGACGATGCCCGCCGGATTGCCGCGGACATCGTGGACGTACGCTGCGGCGAGCTTGATGAGCCCCTGGAGGAACGCCCGCTCGCCCGGATCGTCGGTGCCCATCCAGGCCGGCTCGAGCAGCTCATGCGCCTCGAAGAAGTCGCCCCGCTCGTACGCGTCGAGCCCCTCATGGAGGGCGGCGGCCCGCGCGTCGGCCGGCAGCGGTCGGAAGGCCTTCGCGCGCCCGGCCGAGTCGACGACGGTCAGCCGGTCGGCCATCACACCAGTTCGCTGAGCGGCTGACGGCTGTCGAAGCCGGTGTCGATCGGGTGCCAGAACCCGACAGACTCCTCGCCGCGTCGCCAGCACAGCCAGATCTGGCGGCCGTTGACGAGGGCGGGGAAGTCGACCAGGCCATCGGCGATGTCGCGCAGCGTGATGCCCATCCCCTCGATCCGCGCGACGCCGGCGGCCATCTGGTCGACGAGGCCCTGCATCCGGAGTCGTGTCAGGCGCAGTTCATCGGCGGCGACGGCGGTCTCGGCGGCGCCGGTCGGCTCGGGCGTCTCGCCGCTCGGATCGTCGCCGCGGCCGCCCGACCGCCGGGCCAGCACCTCATCGCGCAGGCGGATCAGCTCGGCGCGCTGCGCGGCCAGCGTCGCCAGGATCTCATCGAGTTCCGGCACGGCGGCGTTGGCATCGTCGATATCGTAGAAGCGAGTCACAGGACGGCAATTCTAGACCGACTCGTCGCGTACCATCGGGACGGACCAGTCGAGCACCGACCGTGAAGAGGAGACGGCATGCGTCGGGTCTTCCTGTGGGCCGCCCGAAATCGATGGCTGAAGGAACGCCTGCCCCGGTTCGGGTTCATGCGCCGGGCCGTCCGCCGGTTCATGCCCGGCGAGACGTTGGAGGACGCGCTGACGGCCGCCGCACCTCTGCAGGCCGCCGGCATCGGGACGCTCTACACCCGCCTCGGCGAGAACCTCGAGAGCCTGGCCGAAGCCGACGAGGTCGCGGCCCACTACATGACCGTGATCGACCGCATCAAGGCGACCGGCATCGACGGCCAGGTCTCGGTCAAGCCGACCCAGCTGGGTCTCGACCTCGACGTGGACGCCTGTCTCGCCCACCTCGAACGGCTCGCGGCCTACGCCGAGGCCAACGGCTCGTACCTCTGGGTCGACATGGAGGGCAGCGCCTACACCGACGCGACCATCGAGATCTACGAGCGGCTGCGGGCGACCCAGCCGGCGACCGGGATCTGCCTCCAGGCGTACCTCCGGCGCACGGCCGCCGACATCGAACGACTCTTCCCGCTCGATCCCGCCATCCGCCTGGTCAAGGGCGCGTATGACGAACCCGCCGCGATCGCCTATCGACACAAGGGCGAGGTCGATTCGAACTACGCCGCCCTCGCCGTTCGATTCCTGCTCGACGGCCGCGGGCGGCCGATCAGGCTGGGTCTCGGGACCCACGACGTGACGCTGATCGAGCAGATCGCCGCGAGCGTCGCCCCGGCCGGGGTCGAGCGCAAGGACTTCGCCGTCCAGATGCTCTACGGCATCCGGACCGACCAGCAGCACCGGCTCGCGAAGGCGGGCTACCGGGTCGAGGCGCTCATCGCCTACGGCGACGCCTGGTATCCGTGGTACATGCGCCGGCTCGCCGAGCGGCCGGCCAACGTGACGTTCGCCATCCGATCGCTGCTGCCGTAGGCGGGAGGTCGACCATGCCCACCGTGTCCAGCCCTCGCATCGCCGCGCGGATGCGCACGATCGGCACCGAGAGCGCCTTCGAGGTCAGCGCGCGCGCCCGGGCGCTCGAGGCGCAGGGCCGTTCGATCATCCACCTCCAGATCGGCGAGCCCGACTTCGACACGCCGGCCAACGTCCGGGCGGCGGCCAAGCGCGCCCTCGACGAGGGCGAAACCCACTACGCGCCGTTCGCCGGCATCCCCGCGTTGCGCGAGGCGATCGCCGCGGACGTCGGGACCCGCAAGGGCCTCGCCGCGGACCCGTCCCAGGTGTTCGTGACCGTCGGCGGCAAGGGCGTGATGCTGTACGCGATCCTCGGCCTGATCGACCCGGGCGACGAGGTGATCGTGCCGGATCCCGGCTACCCGATCTACGAGTCGCTGACCCGGTTCGTCGGCGCGACGCCGGTCCCGATCCCGATCCGCATGGACCACGAGTTCCGCCTCGACGTCGACGAGCTCGAATCGCTCGTCACGCCGCGGACCCGGATGCTGGTCATCAACTCGCCGGCCAACCCGACCGGCGGCGTCCTGACGCGAGGGGACCTGGAGCGGATCGCCGAGCTCGCGAACCGGCACGACCTGTGGGTCCTCGACGACGAGATCTACGCGCGGATCCTGTACGACGGCGCGGAGCACGTCTCGATCGCGTCGCTGCCGGGCATGGCCGAGCGGACGATCGTGCTCGACGGCTTCTCCAAGACCTACGCGATGACCGGCTGGCGGCTGGGCTACGCGGTGGTGCCGCCGTCGCTGGTCCAGACGTACGGCCAGCTCGTCATCAACACGATCAGCTGCGCCCCGACGTTCGTGCAGGTCGGCGCGGTCGAGGCGCTGACCGGGCCGCAGGACGACGTCGACGCGATGGTCGTCGAGTTCAAGGCCCGGCGCGACCTCGTCGTGGCGGGGCTCAACGACATCGCGGGCATCCGCTGCGCGACCCCGGTCGGGGCGTTCTATGTCTTCCCCGAGGTGACCGGCACGGGGCTCGACGGCGCGACCCTGGCCGAGCGGCTGCTCCAGGAGGCGGGCGTGTGCGTGCTGGCGGGGACCGCGTTCGGGGGTGTCGGGACGGGGCACATCCGGGTCAGCTACGCGAACTCGCGCGAGAACCTGACCGAGGCGCTGTCGCGGATCCGGGGCTTCGTCGACGGTCTCGGCCATGCCTGACCAGGGCGGGCGGCCGCGGGTCTTCGTCGCGCGGCTGATCCCCGAGGAGGGCCTCGCCCCGATCCGCGACGCGTGCGAGGCCGACATCTGGACCGACGAGCTGCCACCGACGCGGGCCGAGCTGCTGCGCCACGCCCGCGGCTGCGACGGGCTGCTGACGCTCCTCACCGACCGCGTCGACGACGAGCTGCTCGAGGTCGCCGGGCCCGGTCTCAAGGTCGTGAGCAACTTCGCGGTCGGCTACGACAACATCGATGTCGCCGCGTGCGCGCGGCGCGGAGTGCTCGTCGGGAACACGCCCGGCGTCCTGACCGAGACGACCGCCGACCTCGCGTGGGCACTGATGCTCGCGGCGATGCGCCGCCTGCCCGAGGGCGACCGATACGTCCGCGCCGGCGACTGGCGGACGTGGGGACCGCAGCTCCTGATGGGCGGCGACATCCACGGCGCGACGCTGGGGATCGTCGGGTTCGGGCGGATCGGGCAGGCCGTCGCGCGACGGGCAGCCGGCTTCGGGATGACGGTCCTGTACAGCACGCGGACGGCCGCGCCGGCAGATGTCGAGGCGGCGTTGGGTGCGAGGCGCGTGGACCTCGACGAGCTGCTCGCGACGAGCGACATCGTGTCGCTCCACTGCCCGCTTGGTGCCGGAGACGCGCGGCCTGATCGATGCCGCGGCACTGGCCCGGATGAAGCCGACGGCCGTGCTGGTCAACACGTCCCGTGGCCCGGTCATCGACCAGGCGGCACTGGCCGCGGCGTTGCGGACCGGGGCGATCGCCGCGGCCGCGCTGGACGTCACCGACCCCGAGCCGATCGCGCCCGACGACCCGCTGCTCTCGCTCGACAACTGCCTGGTCGTGCCGCATATCGCGTCCGCGTCGCGCGCGACACGCGGGCGGATGGCCTCGATGGCCGCCGCCAACCTCATCGCCGGTGTCCGTGACGAGCCGCTGCCGAACCAGGTGAAGCCGCCGGCCGCCTGAGCGGGCCTGAGCGGGTACGCTTTCTGCGGGCCGGTAGCTCAGTGGTCAGAGCAGGGGACTTTTAATCCCTGGGTCGAGGGTTCGAATCCCTCCCGGCTCGCCGTGTACATTCGGCCCATGGTCGACGTCGCCCAGGCAACGACTCCCGAGCAGATCGACGCCGTTCGCGGATTGATGCGCGAATACACGACGTGGGCGGCCAGCCTCGACCCCGCGACCGACGAGGCCCCGACGTTCCGGAACCTCGAAGAGGAGCTCGCGACCCTGCCGGGCGTCTATGCCCCGCCCGCCGGTCGCCTGTTCCTGGCGACCGTCGATGGCGCGTCGGCGGGGCACATCGCCTTACGACCACACGATTCGACCACGGCCGAGGTCAAGCGCCTCTACGTCCGGCCGGCGTTCCGTGGCATGGCGATCGGCCAGAGGTTGGTCGCCGCCGCGGTCGAGGCGGCCCGCACCATCGGCTATCGGCGCCTCGTCCTCGACAGCTATCACACGATGACAAACGCCCACGCGATCTACCGTGGCGCCGGCTTTCGCGACGTCGACGCACCCGCGGATTTCCCCAGGCACCTGGTGCCGGTCGTGGTCTTCATGGAGATGACGCTGGAGTCGCCCGGGACCGGCTGACACCGACGATCGCAGGAACGGGCCGCACGGCCCGTGCGGGACGTGCCCTCGGACCTCCACGGGCGCACCCCGATGCGCGAAGATATGTCGACCATGCGCATCCGCCGTGGCCTCCTGTTCTCGGGACTCTTCCTGATCCCGGTCGGCGGTCTGACGCTCCTCGTCAGGGGCGGCTATCTCGATCCCGGCGCGCTCGCCGACCTGTGGCGCCTCTGGCCGCTCGTGCTGGTGGGCATCGGCATCGCGATCCTCCTCGGACGGACGAGCTTCGCGGTGCTCGGCACGGCGATCTCGGGCCTCGTCCTCGGACTCATCGTCGGTGGCGGGCTCGCGTCCGGGTCGTGGGTCGGGTTCGGCGTGTGCGCCGACCCGAACGCCGACCTGCAACAGCTCGACCAGGCCGGGGCGTTCGACGGGCCGGCGACGGTCTCGCTCGACCTGCGGTGCGGGTCGGTCGACCTGGCAACCGAGGGAGATGCCGGCTGGCACGTGCAGGCCGGCTACGCCGCCGCGGCCCCCGCCATCGGCGCCTCCTCCACGCGTCTCTCGCTCAGGGCCCCCGACGGCTCCGACATCCGCCAAGTCTGGACCGTCAAGGTCGCGCCGGACCGACTGAGCGAGCTCGAGGTGCGCATCAACGGAGCGAGCGCCACCACCAGCCTCGACGGCGCGAGCCTGGCACGCTTGACTGTCGATGCGAATGCCGGCGACGTCCTCGTCACAGCCGGCAGCGCGACGATGTCCCGGCTGAGCGTCACGGCCAACGCCGGCCGCGTCAGGATCACCCTGGGTCCCGGGGCGACGGTCGGCGACGTGAAGCTCAACGCGAGCGCCATGGACCTGTGCGTGCCGCGCGGACGCGGGGCTGCGGATCGACGCCAACGAGCAACTGACATTCGCGACGAACCTGGGCGACCGAGGCCTCACCCATGCCGGGACCGTGTGGGCGCGGCCGGCGACCGGCTCCGGGGCGCTCATCGACCTGTCGGTCAGCGGAAATGCCGCCGCCTTCAACCTCGATCCGAGCGGAGGGTGCTCATGAGCGCCGCCGGACGCCCCTCATGAACTCGTCGCGCAGGGGATCGATCACCGGGGCGACCTGGCTCATCGGGGTCGGGGTGGTCTTCCTCATCCAGCAGTCCTCAGGCTGGTCGTGGAGCCAGGCCTGGCCACTGTGGGTGATCCTGGTCGGCGTCGCGTCGGCCGTCAGCACGCTGCTGAACTGGCGGCCGAGCCTCGCCGGGATCTGGGCGTTCACCTGGCCGGCGGCATGGATCATCGTGGGCATCCTGCTGTTGGCCAGCACGACGGGCCGGCTCGGCCAGGGGCCCACCGAGCTGATCGACCAGTACTGGCCATGGGCAGCCGTCATCCTCGGCGTGTGGTTCCTGATCGGGGCCTTCCTGCCGTTCGGCCACAGCGCGACCGAAGCGCTCGAGCTGCCGCTCGATGGGGCACAGGACGCCGAAGTCCGGATCCGGTTCGGCGCGGGCGAGCTGATGACGCATGTGGCCGCGGCCGGGCAGCTGGTCGACGGGACGTTCGAGGGCGGCGTGTCGTACAAGTCCAACGGCAAGGGTCGGGTCGAGCTCTCGCAGGACACGACCTACGGCCTGCCCTGGCTCGATCGCCGCTCGCGCTGGGACGTCGGGCTCCCGGGCGACGTCCCGTTGGACCTGCGACTCGAGGGCGGCGCCAGCCGGACGACGCTCGACCTGATCGACCTCCGGGTCCGGAGCCTCCAGTTGCAGACCGGGGCCAGCGACACACGGGTCCGGTTGCCGCGCGCGGCCGGCGCCACGAACGTCAAGGCCGAGACCGGTGCGGCCTCGCTCACCATCGAGATCCCGGCTGGCGTCGCCGCGCGGATCCGCAACCGGATGGCGATCGGCAGCACGCAGATCGACGAGGCCCGGTTCCCCAAGGTCGGCGACATCTACCAGTCGCTCGACTACGCGACCGCCGCGAACCGGGTCGACCTCGACATCCAGAGTGGCGTCGGCTCGGTGAAGGTGATCAGCGGCTCGTAGGGTCTCGGACCACACCGTCGCTGCGCTCGGCCCACCTGTGTCGCGCAACGGCGAGGTCTGTGTCGGACGTTCACCGGCGGACTGTCAGGCCGACCGAATCGCGCCTCCGGTCGCCCGGTGCCCGTTCCGTGCGCGAAGAGGCGTCTGGGCGGCAAGGACAACCAGTACGGCCGATCACGGTCAACTGGCCTAAGGCTCCGGCAGACGGCCATCTGGCGGAGTCGCTGCGCCGGCGCGCAACACGCATCCGGTCGCGGTCCGGAACGGCCGGCGCCGCGGCCGCAACCCGGTCGGCTCGTGCGTGAGCGACACCGGCTCGCAACCGTGTTGCCATCGCGGTTCGCGACCGACCCCGAACCGCATCCGAAGCGGTCCCGCTGCGGGAGCGAACGTCACCGCTCCGATTCATAGCCTTCCGATCAGGCCCAGACGTGCCCTGGGCACAGACGCGGAGGTTCGAATGGACAGCGGAGATACCGCGTGGATGCTGGCATCCACGGCGCTGGTCATGATCATGTTGCCCGGCCTGGCCCTGTTCTATGGCGGCCTGGTCCGGCGCAAGAACGTCCTCTCGACGATCATGCACAGCTTCTTCGGCCTCGCCCTCGTCAGCGTCGTCTGGGTCCTGGTCGGGTTCAGCCTCGCGTTCGGGACTGACGTCTCGCTGCCGATCATCGGGTCGGGCTGGATCGGTGGGCTCGACTACGTCGGCTTCGCCAACGTCGGCCTCGAGCCGAGCACGATCTACGGCCTGACGATCCCGTTCCTGCTCTTCGCGGCCTTCCAGCTGATGTTCGCGGCGATCACGCCGGCGCTCATCACGGGCGCCTTCGCGGAACGCAAGCGATTCGGCGCCTTCGTCCTCTTCACCGTCCTGTGGTCGATCCTGGTCTACTCGCCGATCGCCCACTGGGTCTGGTCGGTCGACGGCTGGCTCTTCAAGGCGGGCGCCCTCGACTTCGCCGGCGGCACGGTCGTGCATGTCAGCTCGGGCGTCTCGGCCCTCATCGTCGCGATCCTGATCGGCCGCCGAGCGGTCAACGGCGAGAGCATGGAACCGCACGACGTCCCGATGACCGTCCTTGGCGCCGGCCTCCTGTGGTTCGGCTGGTTCGGCTTCAACGCCGGGTCCGCGCTGAGCGCGGGTGGCCTCGCGGCGAGCGCCTTCGTCGTCACCAACACGGCCGCCGCGGCCGCCACCATCACCTGGGTCCTCGCGAGCTACCTCCACAAGGGCAAGGTCAGCGTCGTCGGTGCCGCCTGCGGTGCCGTCGCCGGCCTGGTCGCGATCACGCCGGCATCCGGTTTCGTGACCGCCGGCGGTGCGCTGGTCATCGGCTTCGCGGCCGGCGGCCTGTGCTACAGCGCCACGCTCCTGCGGGCACGGATCAAGGTCGATGACGCGCTCGACGTCTTCGCCGTCCACGGTGTCGGCGGCGCGTTCGGCGCGGTCGCGACCGGCATCTTCGCCACCTCCGCCATCCAGGAGGCCTACTCGGGCCTCATCGACGGCAACGCCGGCGCAGGTCGGCACGCAGCTCCTGGCCGTCGGGGCCACGATCACCTATGCCGTCGTCGCCACGTTCGTGATCATCAAGGTCGTCGATGCGATCCTCGGGATCCGCGTCCCGTCGGCCCAGGAAGAAGCCGGCCTCGACAGGCGGTCCACGGCGAGGCGGCCTATCAGCTGTAGCGCCGGGCGGGTGCCGGCCGACCCATCCGCGGGGTCCGGCTAGCACCCTCCACCCCTCGCGCGACACTCCGCGACCGGTCACCACCGACTCCTCTCGGCGGCGACCGGTCGCTCAACCCTCTCCGGAGACCAGTCCATGGCCACGACCCGTCGAGACCGACCCCGTCGCCGCCTCTCGCTCGACACCGACGCGCCGCTCTACGACGCGCGGTACGAGCACGATGCGTGCGGCGTGGGGTTCGTCGCGGACGCGGGTGGCCGGTCGCGGGACCGGGTGCTGCCGCTGGCCCTCGCCGGCCTGGCCGCGCTCGGGCATCGCGGCGCGTTCGGGGCCGATGGCGAATCGAGCGATGGCGCGGGCGTCGCCCTCCCGCTGGACCGATCCCTGCTGGCACTCCTCGCCGGCGATCTCGCGGCAGCGCAGCCCGCGATCGTGTCGGTGTTCCTGCCGCGGGGCCGCACGGCCGAGCGACGCGGCCGGCGGCTGGTCGAGGACGGTCCTCAGCCGAGGGCGGCCTGACCGTCGCGCGCTGGCGGGCGGTGCCGTTCGACGCCGCCGCCCTTGGCGCGGCGGCGGCCGCCTCGCGACCCGGGTTCGCGCAGGCGATCGTCACCCGGTCCGATCGACGCGGCCGGCCATCCCGCCACCGACGACGCCTTCGAGCGGCGGCTGATCGTCGCTCGCCGCCGCCTCGAGACCGCGGTCCGCGAGGGCCCGGCCGCGCTGGCCGACCTGTCCGTCCCGTCGGCGTCGTGCCGGACCCTGGTCTACAAGGGTCTCGTCACGGGTGCCAGGTTGCCGCAGCTCTTCCCGGACCTGCGGGCGCCGTTGTCCGTGGCGTACACCGTCTTCCACCAGCGCTACGCGACGAACACGCATCCCGTGTGGGGTCTCGCCCAGCCGTTCCGGCTCATCGCCCACAACGGCGAGATCAACACGGTCCGCGGCAATCGCGAGCAGGTCCGCGGCCGCACCCGCGATGCCGGCGCGAAGGCGATCGCGGCCGAGCTGCTGGCGGCGGGCCCGCTGCTCTCGCCGGGTGGCTCGGATTCGCTCTCGCTCGACGAGGCGCTCGAACTGCTGATGGCCACCGGCTGGGACCTCACCCCCGCCCTCCTGGCCGCGATCCCCGAGGCGCTCGCGCTGCGGCGCTCGCCGCATCCGCATGTCGCCACGCTGCGGCGCCGGACCGCCGGATTCCTCGCCCCGTGGGATGGGCCAGCGGCGATCGTCTTCGCGGACGGGGTCCGCGTCGGCGCCATGGTCGACCGCAACGGCCTGCGACCGGCGTCGTTCGCGGTCACGCGCGACCGGCTGGTCGCGGTCGCGTCGGAGGCCGGCGCGGTCCCGTTCGCCGCGAAGGACACGATCCGGCGCGGTCGGCTCGGACCGGGCGAGCTGCTGCTGGTCGAGCCGGGCCGGCGCGCGATCCTCGAGGACGCCGAGGCCAAGACGCGCGCGCTTCGGGCGCTGCCGATCCACGACCAGCCGCGGCCGATCCACGAGGACCGCCCCGAGGCCGCGGCCGCGACCCTCGCCCACGAGTCCGTGCCGCTCGACGTCCAGCTGCGCCACCTGTCCGGGCTGGACGCCGAACGGGCGCGTCTCGACATCAAGACCATGGCCCTCGAGGCTCACGAGCCGCTCTGGAGCATGGGCGACGACACGCCGACCCCCGGCCGCGGACGACTGGACCGGCCGATCGCCGATCACCTCCGACAGGCGTTCGCGCAGGTCACGAACCCCGCCATCGACCCGGAGCGCGAGCGGATCGTCATGGACCTGCGCGTCGAGCTCGGCCGGCGGCCCGCGCTCCTCGGCGGCCCGCCGCGCGGCCCGCGGACGATGCGCCTGGACCGGCCGATCGTCGCCGACCTCGACGGATTGATGGACGCCCTTCGCGAGGGCGGCAAGCGCCTGCGTCGACTCGACATCACCTGGGCCGCGAGCGACGGGGCCGCCGGTCTCGAAGCCGCCCTCGAGCGACTGGCCGCGAAGGCCGTCGCCGCCTCGGAGGCCGGGGTCGAAGTCCTCCTTCTGTCCGACGACGGGTTCGATCTCGATCGTCTCCCGGTCCCCTCGATCCTGGCCGCGGGCGCCGTCCACACGGCGCTGACCGAGGCCGGCCTGCGCGGACGGACGGACCTCGTCGTCGATGCCGCCGACGTCCTCGATGTCCACGCGATGGCGATGCTGCTCGCGGTCGGTGCCACGGCCGTCCATCCGCGCCTGGCCATCGAGCTCGCCGCCGAACTGGCCGGGACGCGCGGCGCCGAGGCGGTCACCCCGGCCGGGGCGATCGAGGGGCTCGTCGCGGCCTTCGAGGCCGGCCTCCGCAAGACCCTCGCCCGCATGGGCATCAGCTCGGTCGCCTCGTACATCGGCGGGGCCCTCGTCGACGTCATCGATCTCGACGCGTCCGTGGTCGCGCGCTGCTTCCCGAACGCCGCGGCCTGGCCCGGCCGGACGACCTTCACCGACCTCGCGGGTCGCCAGCTCCGACGCGCCGCCGCGTCGGCCGCGATCGCCCCGCCGGCCCCGGGCCGCGAGCCGCGTCTCCCGGACCCCGGCTTCGCCCGGTTCCGCGCCGACGGCGAGGCCCACATGTTCTCCCCGAAGAACGCCGCGGTCATCACGGCACTTGCGAACGAGGGCACGGCCGGCGACGTGGATGCGGCGCTCGCCCGCTATCGCGAGGCTCTCGCTCGCGGACCCGCCGATCGCGCCGTCCCGCGCGACGAGCTGCGCGTGCGACAGGCCCTCGCGCCCACCGATCTCGTCGACGTCGAGGACGCTCGGAGCATCGTGCGCCGGTTCGTCGTCTCGGCGATGAGCGTCGGGGCGCTGTCACCCGAGGCCCACCAGGCGCTGACGATCGGCATCCAGCGTGCCGGCGGCGCCGCGAACACCGGCGAGGGCGGCGAGGACCCCGCCTGGTACACGCCGGGCCCGGACGGCAAGCGCCACGACGCGCGGATCAAGCAGGTCGCGTCGGCCCGGTTCGGCGTCACCGCGACGTACCTTGCCCGCGCGGACCAGCTCGAGATCAAGATCGCCCAGGGCTCGAAGCCCGGCGAGGGCGGCCAGCTGCCCGGTCGCAAGGCGACCGCCTACATCGCCGCGCTCCGTCGCGGCCAGCCCGGCCAGAGCTACATCAGCCCGCCGCCGCACCACGACATCTACTCGATCGAGGACCTCGCCCAGCTCATCGCCGACCTGCGCGCCATCAACCCGGGCGCCCGGATCGGGGTCAAGCTCGTGGCCGGGCGCGGGGTCGGGACGATCGCCGCGGGCGTGGCCAAGGCCGGCGCCTCGTACATCCACCTCTCCGGGCACGCCGGCGGGACCGGCGCGTCGCCGCTGTCATCGATCAAGCACGTGGGCGCGCCGTGGGAGCTCGGGCTGGCCGAGGTCCACCAGGTCCTGCTGCGCAACGACCTGCGCGACCGCGTGGTCCTGCGCTCGGACGGCGGCCTCCAGACCGGGCGCGACCTGCTCGTCGCGGCGCTGCTCGGTGCCGAGGAGTTCGCGTTCGGGACCGCGGCGCTCGTCGCGCTCGGCTGCGACATGGCCCGCCAGTGCCACCTCGACACCTGTCCGACCGGCATCGCCACCCAGCGCGAGGACCTGCGCGCGAAGTTCGCGGGCACGCCGGAGGACGTCGAGCGCTTCGCGGTCGCCCTCGCCGAGGACTTCCGTCGCGAGCTCGCGGCCGTCGGCGCGCGGTCCGTGGGCGAGGTCATCGGGGAGAGCCGCCGGCTGCTCACGCCGCTGCGCGAGGCCCGAGCCGAGCTCCTGCCGGTCATCGGCGCCGCGCCGTGGGGCGCGTCGGCCGACCCGCCGGTCCGACCCCGCGACCGCCGGCCACGGCGTCCGCTACGGCCAGGCGTCGGTCCTCGAGGCTGGCATCGCCACTGCGTTCCGCGGCCAGGGATCCGTGACGGCCACCGGCCTGCGCGTGACCACGGCCGATCGCTCGTTCGGGGCCGCGCTGACCGGCGCCCTCGAGCGCGGCGACCTGCGCGGCCCGGTCCACCTCGAGTTGCGCGGCTCGGCCGGGCAGTCGTTCGGGGCGTTCGCCGGCCCCGGCATCGAGCTCCGCCTCGTCGGCCAGGCGAACGACTACGTCGGCAAGGGGCTGTCAGGCGGCTCGGTCACGATCGTGCCGGAGCCGGACCTCGCGGCCAACCCGTCGAGCGAGGCCATCGCCGGCAACACCGTGCTCTACGGCGCGACCGGTGGGCGCCTCCACCTCGTCGGCCGGGCCGGGATGCGCTTCGCTGTCCGCAACTCCGGCGCGGAGGCCGTGGTCGAGGGCATCGGCCCGCACGGCTGCGAGTACATGACCGGCGGGGTGGTCGTCGTCCTCGGGCCGGTCGGGGCGAACTTCGGCGCCGGGATGACCGGCGGTCGTGCCTACCTCTACGATCCGGCCGGTCGCCACGCGGCCGCCCTCGCTGACGGCAGCGTCTCGGCCGTCCGCCTGTCCGCGGTCCTGGCCGATCGCGAGGACGGACAGGCTCGACTGACCGAGCTCGACCGCTTGCTCGAGGCGCACCGGGATGCCGGCTCCGCATTGGCCGCGCGGCTTCTCAAGGACGCCGATCTCGCGGCTGCAGTCTGGGTCGTCGAGCCGATCGCCCCGCCGGCCGCGCCGGTCATGGCGACCGTCGAGCCGGCCGCCCCAGCGCTCGCGGCCATCCCGATCGAGCGGGCCCAACCGGGCGTGTCCGCGCAGCTCGGCTAGACCCGCGGGACGCCCCGCAACCCGACCGCAACCCCTTCGTTTCCGTCCCGACGCCGACGCGGCGACCGAGCGTCCGTAGCCTTGTCAGACGATGGGGCAGTCTCCCCGCGACTCCCACTCGATGCCCACCCAACTCACCACCGTTCGGAGGCCACCCCAGATGATCCACCCCTCCGATCCGACCATCCCGACGATCGCCGTCCGTGACGGTCGCAGCGCGCCCGTGACGTGCGCGGCGTGTGGGTGCCGGCTCGCCGAGAACGGCGACGCGTGGTTCCATTTCAACCCGTTGGCCGGCCGCGACGCCCGCGGCTGCCGCGTCGGTTGCGCCGACGCCGCGCACGACGCCACGGGTCGCCCGATCGCCGTCGCCGTCTGACCGGTCCCGGCGCGGCCCCGCGCCGTCCGCCGGGGGCGCTACTCCTCGACGACGATCCGGTAGCCGACGCCGCGGACCGCCACCACGTGCGGGCCGCCCGCCGCCTCGACCTTGGAGCGGAGGCGTGCGAGGTGTGGCTTCAGCCAGAGCAGATCGGGATCGGTCTCGGCCGGCCAGCCGGCCCGCGCCAGCTGCAGGTGCGGGACGATGTCGCCGCCCGCCCGCACGAGCGCCTCGAGCAGACGGAACTCGGTCGGCGTGAGCGTCAGCGCGGTCTCGCCGACACGCGCCTCGTGACGGCCCGGCTCCAGGACCAGTGGCCCGGCCTCGAGCGGCCCGCCGGCCGGCCCGCCGCCGGGACCCGCCCGGTCGACCCGGCGCATGATCGCGGCGATCCGCGCCAGCAGCTCGGCCTTCCCGAACGGCTTCGTGAGGTAGTCGTCGGCGCCCAGCCCGAGCGCCCGGACCTTGGCGGCCTCGCCGCTCTCGCCCGAGACGATCATGATCGGCGCCTGGCCGACCGCGCGCATCTGGCCGGCGACGCTGAACCCGTCCGGCCCTGGCATCGCGAGATCCAGCAGGACGAGGTCGGGATGCTCCTCGCGGAACCGTTTCACGGCGGTCAGGCCGTCGTACGCCGTGATGACCTGGTGACCCTCGGTCCCGACCAGCGCGGTGACCGCGCCGACCATCGCCGGGTCGTCATCGACGACAAGGATCCGAAGTGGGCGAGTGCTCATCGTGATCATGTTCCTCTCGATCCTTGGTCAGACCGCGACGGCGGCCGGCAGGGCGACGACAAAGCGGGCGCCGTGGGTGCGAGCGGGCTCGCACCACAACCGGGCGCCCATCGATTCACCGAGTCGCTTGGCGGCATACAACCCGATCCCCGAGCCACGGGCCGTGTGGGTGTCGCGCCGGGCATACGGCTCGAAGATGCGCTCGCGCCACTCCTCGGGGATGCCCGGTCCCTCGTCGCTGACGCCGAGCTGGACGACGCCCTCGACGAGCGACCAGTCGATCGTGATGGTCGTGTCGGGCGGCGCGTACTTGACCGCGTTCTCGACGAGATGCTCGAGGATCTGGCGGAGACGCGGCGGGTCGGCCAGGACCTGGAGGCGGGGCGTCGGCCGCACGTCGACCGGGTGGTTGGCGAGCAACGGCCGGACCGAGCCGAGGACCTCGTCGACGACCATCTGGACATCGATGGGCGTCACGCTCGCCGGGCCCTCAGGCACGACACGCACCGAGGCGAGGATCGAGTCCACGAGCCGGTCCAGGCGCTCGACCTGCTCGAGCGTGGCACGGTGCCAGGCGGCCCGCGTCTCGCGCCGCGCGAGGTCGCGCGACTTGCGCCCGACGAGCGGCGGCTCCTCGGCCAGCAGGTCCGTGTAGGCTCGGACGACCGCGAGCGGCGTGCGCAGCTCGTGGGTGACCAGCGCGATGAGCTCGCTGCGCGCCTCGTCGATGGCCTTGAGGGCCTCGACCCGCGCCTCGGCCTCGGACTGCTGGCGGCCCTTCTCGACGATGCCCGCGAGCAGGTCCGCGACCGCCCCGAGCTGGTCGACGTCCGAGCGGCTGAAGGTCCGCGGGCGCTCCGTCTGGACGTTGAGCACCCCGACGGTCTGGTCGTGCCAGGACAGCGGCACCGACAGCATCGAGGCGACGAAGCGCCGCTGGTCGATGCCGCGGACCCACAGGAAGCGGGGATCGGCCTTCACGTCCGCGATGACCAAGGGCTGCTGCGACGCGGCGACCCGGCCGGTGACGCCCTCGCCGAACGGCACGCGGGCGCGCCCGATCTGGTAGCGGTCGAGCCCGTTCGTCGCTGCGAGCGTCAGGTACGCTCCGTCCCGGTCCAGCAGGTACAGGGAGGACACGTCCGCGTGCAAGGCGTCGCGCGTCCCGTCGATCACCGTCTCGAGCAGCTCGTCCCAGGTCCGCGCGGTCGTCGCGAGGCGCAGGACCTGGTGGAGGAAGCGCAGCTGGTCGAGCTCGTATCGACCGCGTGGCGTCGGGCGTGGCCGGGTCTCGACGGGGTCGGGAGCACGAGCGGCACCTGGCCGGGCGGACGACATGGCCATCACCTTACAAGCGTACGGAAGGTCGGGCCCTCGAAAGGTTGCGGCCGGGGAAAGGTTGCGAACCGGTACGGTCCGCAAGGTTGGGCATCGTGAGCGCCGCCCCGCGGCGGACCGCGTCCGCGGCCGTGCGTGCGGAGCCGGCCGGGATCGGCACATCCGGCGCCCCGGACACGCTGTCCGCCGAGGTCCGCCTGATGGGCGCGCTGCTCGGCCAGGTGGTGTCCGAGCAGGCGGGTCCGGACCTGTTCGAACTCGTCGAACGCGTGCGCCGACGCACGATCGCCTTGCGCCAGGACGACGACCCTGACGAGCGACGACGCCTCGACGAGGACCTGACCGGGCTCGATCTCGGGTCGGCCGAGGCGGTCATCGGCGCGTTCGCGCTGTACTTCCAGCTCGTCAACCTCGTCGAGGCGAGGGGAAGGGCCCGGGCGCTGCGCCGCCGCGAACGGGCCGCCCGTGACGGCGTCCTCGACAATTCGGTGGCCGAGGCGATCGCCGCCCTCCGCCGATCCGGTCGCACGGAGGCCGAGATCGAGGAGCTGATCGGCCGCCTGTCGGTGACGCTGGTCCTCACCGCCCACCCGACCGAGGCTCGCCGGCGCACGGCGCTCGTCGCGCTGCGGCGATGCGCGGCCCACCTCGAGCGGCTCGACGACCCGCGCCTGACACCCGCGGAGGACCGCGACGTCCGCCGCCGGCTGCGCGAGGAGATAACGCTCCTGTGGCGCATGTCCGACCTGCGCACCGTCGCCCCGACGCCGCTCGACGAGGCGCGCACGGCGATGGCGTTCTTCGATGCGACGCTGTTCACGGTCGTGCCCCGGTTGTACCGCGCGCTCGACGGCGCCCTCGACGCGCCGGCGTCACGACGCGGCGCGGGGGCCGCGACCGACTCGGGGCGGACGGGCACCCGTGCCGCCCAAGGCCGGGCCGTACCTGCGCTGGGGGAGCTGGATCGGCGGCGATCGCGACGGCAATCCCGGAGTGACCGCCGACGTCAGCGAGCGGACGGTGCGCATCCACGCCGAGCACGTCCTGCACGGCTACGAGGCCGTCGCGACGCGCCTCATGCAGACGACCGCCGCGGCGATCGCGCCCGAGCGGGTCTCGCGCCAGCTCGTGTCGCGCCTCGCCCGCGACGCCGAGACGCTGCCCGAGATCGACCGGCAGGTGCGCCGGCGGTTCCCCGACGAGCCGTACCGCCAGCGGTTCGGGTTCATCGCCGAGCGGCTGCGCCGGACGCGGGCGGCGCTGACCGGCGAGCCGGCGGCGTTGACGGGTCGGTATGACAGGCCCGAGGAGCTCGATGCTGAACTCGAGGAGGTGCAGGAGGCGCTGCTCGCCGATGGCCTCGACCGTGTCGCGTGGGGCGACGTGGCCGACCTGCGCTGGCAGGTGGGCACGTTCGGCTTCCATCTCGCGTCGCTCGAGATCCGCCAGCACGCCGTCGTCCATCGCGCGGCCCTCGCGGCACTCGGGTCCGATCCGGCGGCGGCCGATCTCGCGGCCGAGGTCTCGCCGGGCGTCCCGCTCGGCGAGGTGACCGCCACGTTCCGGGCGATCGCCGCGATCCAGGCCCGCTTCGGCGTCGAGGCGTGCCGGCGCTTCGTCGTGAGCTTCACCGCATCCGCGAGCGACGTGACGGATGTCCTCACGCTCGCCCGTCTCGCCACCGCTGATGACCCGCCGGTGCTCGACGTCGTGCCGCTGTTCGAGACGACCGACGCCCTCGACGCGGCCGGCTCGATCCTGGAGGCCCTGCTCCGCGACCCGCTGTACCGCGCCCACTGGCGGAGCGCGGCGACCAGCAGGAGGCGATGCTCGGCTACTCCGATTCGAACAAGGAATCGGGGTTCCTGGCGGCGGCCTGGATGCTCCACCGGGCACAGGAATCGCTGGTCGCGGTCGCCCGGGCGGAGGGCATCGAGCTGACCCTCTTCCACGGCCGGGGCGGGGCGATCGGGCGCGGCGGCGGCCCGACGAACCGGGCCATCCTCGGCCAGGCACCGGGGTCCGTCGACGGCCGCCTCAAGCTCACCGAGCAGGGCGAGGTCATCGCCGCCAACTACTCGGACCCGGTCATCGCCCGCCGGCATCTCGAGCAGGTGACGGCTGCGGTCCTGCTCGCGTCCACGCCCGAGCACGACGCGCAGCTGACGGCGGCGGTGGCGGTCGGGCGGCCGATCATGGACGAGCTCGCTGCGACGTCGCGGGAGGCATACCGGGCGCTCGTCCACGACGACCAGGGATTCGCCTCGTTCTTCCGGGACGTCACCCCGATCGCCGAGCTGTCCGACCTGCGGCTCGGCTCGCGGCCGGCTGCCCGCGGACGGTCGGAGGGCGCGCCATCGATCGACAGCCTGCGCGCGATCCCGTGGACATTCGCCTGGTCGCAGGCCCGCATCAACCTGCCGGGCTGGTACGGGCTGGGGACCGCACTCGAGCGGTACCGGGCCGTCCACGGGGATGCCGGTCTCGACGCGGTCGCCCGTCTCGCGCGGGACTGGCCGTTCCTGCGCAGCCTGGTCGACAACGCGGAGATGAGCCTCGCCAAGGCGGACATGGGGGTCGCGCGCCTGTATGCCGCGCTCGCGCACGGCGAGGGCGATGCCGCCCGATGGGCGGCGATCGAGACCGAGTTCCATCGGACGGTCGCGATGCTCCGCCGCATCACCGGCCGCGACCGGCTGCTCGACGATGCGCCGGTCCTCCAGCGCTCGATCGCCCTGCGCAACCCGTACGTCGATTCGCTGTCCGAGCTCCAGGTGCGCCTGCTCGCCCGGCTCCGCGAGCTCCCGCGCGACGACCCGGAGCGGCCGCTGGTCCTGCGGCTCGTCCAGCTCACGGTCAACGGCGTGGCGGCCGGACTCCAGAACACCGGCTGAGGGTCGGCCGGCGCCTGATGGACCACGCCGATCACGTCGCGCTCATCCGGGGCGGCGTCACGCGACCCGGTGGCACGTGGGCGGACATCGGCGCGGGCGAGGGCGCGTTCACGCTCGCGCTCGCCGAGCTCCTCGGGCCGGGCGGACGGATCGTGGCGGTGGACCGCGACCGACGGGCGCTGGATGCGAACGCCGCGTTCGTCGCAGCGCGCTCCCCGGGCGTCGACCTGCTCGTGCGGCGGGCCGACTTCGAGGCCCCGCTCGAGCTGCCGCCACTCGACGGCCTGGTCGCGGCCAACAGCCTCCACTTCGTCGCGCGCGACCGCCAGGTCGAGGTGGTGCGGCGGCTGGCATCGCACCTCCGGCCGGGTGGCGCGTTCGTCGTCGTCGAATACGACGTGGACCGAGGCAACCCCTGGGTCCCGCATCCGTTCAGCGCGAGGACGTGGGAGCGGATGGCCGCCGAGGCCGGTTTGGTGGAGACGACCCGGATCGGGCGGGTGCCGAGCCGGTTCCTCGGCGCGATCTACGCCTCGTCGAGCCGTCGGGGGACGACCGAGGCCGGCGGGTCGTAGGCGGCCTCGTCAGGCTGCGGCGCGAAGCCTCGGACCGTCGATGCGGTCGCCGGTGCGGCCGACGACCGGCTTCGTGGCGCCGGGCGCGAGCCAGCGGACCTCGCCCTCCCCGACGACCAGCCACGACTCGCCGGCGGTGACCGTCACGCCCGTCCGTTCCGCGAGCCCGAGCAGCCCGATGCCCGGCGGCAGCGCGTCGCCGAACTGCGCGACGATCCGCGACCATGCCGCCGGATCGGCATGCGGGGCCACCACCAGGCCGGGAACGATGGCGAGGCCCCGCACGACGCCCGTCGGCGTCCACGTGAATGGCGCCATCGCCATCGCACCGGCACTGGCGCCGGCGAGGACCGCGCCCTTCCCCCGAGCGGCCTCGATCGCCGCGAGAGCCGGCGAGCCGGCGAGCGTCCGCGGGATGAGCGCCGGGTCGCCGCCTGGGAAGTGGATGACGTGGGCCGCCCGAAGCCGCTCCGCGAGCGCCGGGTCGGTGGCGGACGCGGCGTCCAGGACCAGCACGGGTTCGGCTCGGACCGGGCGACCGTCACGGCCGGCGACGCGCTCGAAGGCCGCGACCCCATGGGCGGCCGCGAGGTCGGGGCGGCCGAGGGCCGCCGCGGTCGGAACCACGGCGATCCGGATCGGCTCGCCATCCGCGACCAGTCGGGCGGCGGTCATGAGCAGGGCCTCGAGGAACGGCTCGTCGCCGGGCTCGAACTCGCCGCCGCCGTGGAGCGCGACCGGCCCGGGCACCGTCTCAGCGGTCACCCGCCGGCCACGCGGTCGTCGGGTGGCGTGACGTCCTTCATCGGCGGGCGATCCGGCCCGAAGCGCCCGCCCGTTCCAGGCCCGCCGCCGCGTCCGCGACGCAGGAACCGGGCAACGGCATCCGGTGCGGCCACGAACGGCGCGATGTAGGCCACGAGCAGGATCGGGATGAGGAACCGGGTCGCGCCCGGGCGGACCGCCAACGACAGCGCCAGGAGCCAGAGGCCGAAGGCGTAGAGCCCGATCGTGCGCGAGGAGAGCCCGGCGACGTGGAGCCGACGCGCGGGGATCAGGACGAGCAGGGCCAGGAGGAGCCCGACGGCCAGGATCGCGGGAGGGGGCAGCACCTCGCGATGATAGGGGCCGGGCCGCCGACTGGCGTCCGCGTCGTCCTGCGCCTCGCATCCGGCGGGTGCCTGGTCATGCCCGCGCGATAGGCTCGATGGCCACGACGCCGCTTCGGACGCCATGACCACGACCCCCCGCACCGGCCGCCTCGCGCTCTGGCTCGACCAGTGGGGCGACATCACGCCGCTCCTCTTCGCCGAGTTCGTCGTCTGGCTCGGCTTCGGCGGTCTGCTGCCCGTCCTGCCGCTCTATTTCACCGAGCAGGGCGTCGACCTCTCGACGTTGGGCCTCGTCATCGCGGCCTGGCCGGCAGCGCGCCTCGTCAGCGAGCCGATCTTCGGCTGGCTGGCCGACCGCACCGCCCGCGTCCCGCTGATGGTCGTGGGGCTCCTGGCGACCGGCATCTTCGGCGCGCTCCCGCTGTTCCTCACCGGGCCGCTGGCGTTCCTCGTGTTGCGCGGCCTGGCCGGTCTGAGTGCTGCGCTGTACGACCCGGCCGCGCGCGGCTACCTGACCGACGCGACGCCGGAGGGCAAGCGTGGCGAGGCGTTCGGGCTGTACGGGGCGGCCCAGATGGGCGGCCTCCTGCTCGGCCCCGCGATCGCGGCGATCGGCGCGGCGAACTTCGGCGGCATCGCGTTCGTGTTCGTGTTCAGCGCGGTCGCGGCCGTGCTGTCCGCCCTGGCCATCGCCCTGCGCGTCCGCGAGACGGCGGTCCGGACACACCCGGCACCGGCTCCCGATTCGACCGAGTTCCGCTCGGAACCGCCGTCGATCGCCGGCCGCGCCGCCGCCGACATCGATGCCGATCGGACGCGGACGGCGGACCCGTCGACACCGATGCGCCTCTGGAACCGCGGCCTCATCGCGGCCATCGTCATCAACGCCGGCGGTTACTTCGCGGGTGGCACGTACGAGGTCATCTGGAGCCTGTTCCTCCAGGGGCTTGGTGCGGACCTCGCCCTGATCGGGCTGACGTTCGCGATGTTCGGGCTACCGGTCCTGCTGTTCTCGCCGATCGCCGGGCGCATCGTCGACCGCCGCGGGTCCTTCGCGTTCATCATCGTGGGCTCGATCCTGCCGGTGGCGATGGGCATCGTCTACACACGGATCACGGAGCCCGTGATGGCCGTCCCGCTCATCCTCATCGAGGCGACGGGGTTCGCGTTCCTGAACCCGGCGCTCTACGCGGTCGTCGCCGCGAACTCACCGCGGGGCCGGTCCTCGACGGCTCAGGGCCTGTTCGGCGCGGCCGGGACGCTCGGCTTCATCGTCGCGTCGCTCGGTGCCGGCGTGCTCGCGGAACGGGACATCAAGCTGCCGTTCTACGTGTTCGCGATCGTGCTCTCGACGTCGCTCGTCGTGGGGTTGCTCATCGGCGGTCCGGCGCTTCGGGTGCGGCCGGCGCGGGTCGAGCCGGCTCCCGCCTGAGCGGACCTCAGTCCTCGGCGTCGGACGTCGCGGTCAGCGGCGCGACCGGCGGCGTGCGCCGGGGCCGCAGGCGGGCGAGGAACCGCTTGGTCTCGTACACCCACCGCACCGGGATCCACGTCTTGCGCCAGCGGACCGACGTGAGCGCGACGTCGAAGGAGAGGACCGCCTCCTCGAGCGACCGGTGCCCGCGGAACATGTCCCGGGCGGAGGCGGCTCGCTTCCCGCGCAGCGGGTCGCTCGCCTGCAGGGCGTCGAGCCGTTCGATGAGGCCTTCCTCCTCGGGGTGCCAGCGGTAGACCCAGGGGTACTCCTGGGCGAGGCGCGCGTCGTCCTTGCCGATCGCCGCGAGGCGCGTGGACGCGGGCAGGATCGCGGGCTTCTCGGTGAAGAGGAACTCGGCGGTCACCCCGGAGATGTCGCTGATGATCACGTCCGCCTCGGCGAAGTCCGCCGTCTTGGCCGCGCCCCGGCGGGCGCCCGCGGCGAACAGGGCGTCGCGCATCTCGAGGAGCTCCGGACGGCGGCGGCCGGTCGCGGGGTGCGGCCGCATGATGACCGAGATGCCTCGCTCCGCGAGTCGGGGCAGGGCCTCGAGCAGGACCGGGGTGACCTCAGGCAGCGACGTGTAGTCGGCCTTCACCGAGCCGCCCTCCCACGTGGGCGCGTACAGGATGGTCCGGATCGGCCTCGGTCGGTCCCAGGGGTCCTTGACCAGCCCCTCGACGATCGGCGTCCCGATGGCGCAGGCGCCCTGGGCGACCCAGCGACGGATCGCACGCGGGTAGCGCTTCGTGACCCCGTAGCGGGCCACGAACATCGAGTCGTAGAGCGACGCGGTGCGGAACGCGTTGTAGATCTTGTCGCTCTCGCCGTGGCCGAGCCAGATGTGGAGCTTCCCGCCGAACCGGTTGACGAGGCGGAAGTTCTCCTCCCTGGTCCCGATGTAGAGGAACCCCTTGAGCCCGCTCACCTTGCGGAGGGTCGCCCGGGCCTCCTCGTAGGGCTCGATGATGATGCAGTTCGGCAGGTCCTCGACCCGCTCGCGGACCGCGTCCGAGAACCCATCGACACCGGACATGATCGCGAAGCGACTGCGGCTCCGGCGGATGTACGGGATCCAGATGTCGAGCTGGAAGCCGGCCACGGCATGACCCCAGAACAGGCACCAGTTCGGGTCGAAGTCAAGCAGTCGCTGAGCGCCCGTCGGCGATGTCATGGCCCTCCACCCGTTCGGCCGGCGTCCGCTCGGATGGACATCCCGTGGCTCGAACTCGTGAGGCGGGATGATATCAGCCGAGCGGCGCCATCAGCCTCGGCAGGATCGAGCGCGCGAGCTCGAGGTCGGCCTCGAAGTCGATCTCGGTCCAGGCCCGGCCGGCGGTCGGGACGGGATGGATCGTCAGCCCCGCATCGATGGCGTGATTGAGGGCGGCCTCGAAATACGCCGTCAGCGTGCCCGCCTCCAGGACGGCGTCGAGGCCCGCGCGGACAGGCCCGAGCGCGTCGTCGCCGAACACGCCGATCCCGATGAATTCGCCCGCGGTCTCGGCATCCGAGAGCTCCTTGGACAAGTGCAGGATCCGGTCATCCTCGATCCGCGCCTTCATCTGCTCGGGCTCGCAGGCACGCAGGTCGATCGGCAGGGCCGCCGGCCCGGGCGCCGCGAGCAGGTCGTCGAGGATCGACGGCTCGAAGACGGTGTCGGCGTGCAGGTACACGAACGGACCGGTCAGACGGTCGCGGGCCATCCAGGCGGAGCCGATGACGTTGGTGACCGACCAGAACGGGTTCCAGACCGGCTCGACCACGAGACGCCCGGCAGCCCGGCGCCGGGCGACGTCCTCGACTGCCGCGCGGCGGTAGCCGGTGACGATGATCGCGCGCTCGACCCCGCGCGAGGCCAGCACGTCCAGCTGCCACTCGAGCGGCGTGATGCCGCCCAGGTCGACCAGCGCTTTCGGGCGGTCATCCGTGTGCGCCCCGAGCCGGGACCCGCGGCCGGCGGCCATGATCAACGCGTCCATCGTCCTCCTACCGTCCGCTACAGGCTGGCGAGGTAGAGCGCCCGGAGGTCGTCCGGCTCGGTCGGGCCCGGGTCGTTGGCGAGGGTGCCCTCGACGGCCTCGACGAGTCCGTCGATGTCCTCGGTCGTGACGCCGAGATCGCGGAGACGAACCCGCATCCCGGTCGCGTCGAGATGGGCCAGGATGCGCGCCTCGAGCGCGGCGGCGCCGGCCTCCGGTGGCGCGTCCGCGGCGACCAGGCCGGCGGCCCGAGCCAGCCGCGCGAGGGCCTCGGGGGCGACGGCCCTGGTTCGTTCGAGCCACGCCGGCATCAGGGCCGCGACACCCATCGCGTGGGTACTTCGGGTCCGTGCCCCGACCGGGTACTGGAGGCGATGCGGCAGGCACGTCGTCGAGTTCGCGAGGTTGACGCCCATCAGCGTCGCCGCGTAGGCGGCCTCGGTCAGGGCGCCGATGGCGTCCGGCGAGCGATACGCGCTCGGAACCCCCTCGAGCAGGCGGGGGAGCGCGGTCGCGGCGAGGTGGATGACGAGATCGCTCGCCGCGCGCGAGGCGGACGTCTCGACGGCGTGGGCGATCGCATCGAAGCCCGAGCCGGCGATGACCGCCGGCGGGGCGCCGACCATCAGGTCGGGATCGACCAGGGCGTCGCGGGCCGCGACGCCCGGCCCGCGGACACCGCGCTTCCGGCCGCTCGCGCGATGGAAGACGATCGCAGCGTGACTGACCTCGGCGCCGCTCCCCGCGGTGGTCGGCAGCGCGATGACCGGCAGGCCGCCGCTTTCGACCCGCGCACCGCCGAGCAGGGCCTCGAGTCGCTCATGTGTCGGCAGCAGGGCCGCGGCCTTCGCGAGGTCGATGACACTGCCGCCGCCCACCGCGACGATCGACTGCGCGCCGGCACCCTCGAGCCGGCCGACGAGATCGAGGACGGCCCCGTCGTCGGGCTCGCCCCCGAACGGCACGCGATCGACGACCTCGACGCCCGCGTCGGCCAGGGCGGCCAGGACGTCGGCCGCCGCGAGGTTGCCCTCGAACGAGCGGAACGTGACGAGGACCGTCCTCGGCCCGGCGTCGGCGGCGACGGTACCGACGGACGAGCGCACGCCGCGCCCGAATCGGATCCGCGTCGGGAGCGAGAAGCTGAACGCGATCGGCGTGTCCGTGGCGGGTTCGATCACAGGTTCTCGCTCCGGGCGAGACCCGTGCGCAGAACCTCGGCGTGCTGGGCGATGAGCGCGTCGCGCGTGACGAACAGCTCGCGCAGCTGGTCGTACAGGCCGCGGTAGATCGCGAAGAAGTCGCGGTACATCTGCGTGCGGGCGGGCTCGGGCTCGAAGACGCGCGCCGCGCGGACGCAGGCCGCGGTCGCCTCCTCCATCGACGACCAGTCGCCGACGTTGACGCCCGCCATCAGCGCGGCACCGAGCGCCGAGGTCT
This sequence comes from uncultured Chloroflexia bacterium, assembly GCA_963767165.1. Classification (GTDB taxonomy): domain Bacteria; phylum Chloroflexota; class Limnocylindria; order Limnocylindrales; family CSP1-4; genus SPCO01. The sequence goes on from CAVYCV010000003.1 coordinate 380,639, forward strand.
CGAGCTCCTCGGTCAGCGCGACCGGCACGCCGAGCATGTCCGACTTGATCTGGTTGATCGGGTCGAGCCGGGCGAGCCCGCCCGACGCGGACACCCGATGGACCTCCACGCCCATGCCGGCGAGCCGGTCCGCGATATCGAGCACGCTGTAGCCGACGCCCTCGAAGATCGCCCGGATCATGTCGGCCCGGCTGTGGTTGCGCCCGAGGCCGAAGAAGACCGCGCGCGCGTTCGAATCCCAGACCGGCGCCCGCTCGCCGAGCAGGTAGGGCAGGAATGTCAGGCCGGCCGCACCGGGCGGCGCGTCGATCGCCTCCGCGACCATCGCCTCGTACGGCGCCGGGTCGTCCGGGTAGAGGACCTGCTTCGCCCACTCGATGACGCCCCCGCCGAGGTTGTTGGACCCGCCCGCGAGGAAGAGGCCCGGCGCGATGTGTGAGGTCGTGAACAGGCGCCCTGCCGGGTCGCGGTCGCTCCGGTCGGTGACCGCCCGGAAGCTCGTCACGGTGCCCGACACGTCGCAGGCCTCGCCGACCGCGGCAACCCCGGAGCCATAGACCGCGCAGATCGCGTCATAGGTCGAGAGCACGACCCGGATGTCGGGTCGCAGGCCGAACCGCTCGCGGAGCTCCGGCCGCAGGGCGAGCACGGCCGAGCCGCCGCGGACGACCGGCGGGAGCGTCGCGACGTCGACATCGAGCGCGGAGAGCAGCCCGGCCGGATAGCCGGTCCCGTCCGTCTCGCCGTACAGGTATTTCGTGGCGTTCGTCGGGTCCGTGGCCATCTCGCCCGTCAGGCGGTGGACGAGGAAGTCGTTGGAGGTCGCGAACCAGCACGTCCGCGCGTGGTGGGCGGGTTCCTGCTCGCGCAGCCAAACGATCTTGGGGAGCATCAGGTCCGGCGTCACGCGACCGCCGGGCCCCAGTGCCGCGAACGCGGGATCGGCCTGGATGCGCGCAGCCTGCTCGCTGGCGCGGACGTCGCTGATCATGATCGCGTTGCGGACCGGCTGGCCGTCCCGGTCGAGCGCCACGAGACAGCCGGCTGACGTCGTGGTCGTGATGCGACCGACGCCCTTCGCGAGCTCGCGATCGGCGAGGACCTCGTCGAGCGTCTCGAGCGCCGCTCGCCACCAGTCCTCCGGATCCTGCTCCACGCGGCCCTCGCCCATCCGGCTCTCGATCGGCCGGTAGGCGATCGCGAGGCGATGCCCGGTCTGGTCGAAGACGGCCGCACGCATGCTCTTGAGGCCGAGGTTCACGACACAGGTGTGCATCGTCACTCGGGCTCCGCGTCGTCGGCGGTCCATGCGGGCGTCTGAGCAGTCGGGTCAGTCGTGGCGCGGCCCGCGATCCCGGTCAACTCGAAGTAGCCGGCGGCCATCGCCTGGACGGCCTCCCTCCCGGCCCCGAGGAACCGGCGGAGGTCGAGCTGGTCCGGGTCGGCGGCCCAGGTCGAGCGGATGCCGGCGGCCAAAGCCCGGGTCACCCGCGACGAGATGTTGACCTTGCCGATGCCCGCGGCGATCGCCGCGCGGAGCTGCGCCTGGTCGATGCCGGAGCCGCCGTGCAGCGCGATCGGCCGGTCCGTGGCGGCGGCGATCGCCCGGATCTGCTCGAGGTCGAGCTCGGTGCTGTCGTCGGGCATGCGGTGGAGGTTGCCGAGGTTGGGCGCGAGGACGTCGATCTCGGTCGCGGCCACGAACCGGGCCGCCTCGTCGGGCGTGGTCCGGCCGGCGAGGGCGGCCTCGGGTGTCGTGTCCTCGCGGCCGCCGATGACGCCGAGCTCGGCCTCGAACGCGACGCCCGGGTCCTTCGCGCGGGCAAGCGCCACGAGTCGGCAGGTCGCCTCCACGTTGTCATCGAATGCCAGGCGCGAACCGTCGAACATCACCGAATCGAAGCCCTGCTCGATCGCCCGGGCGACCACGTCGGGTTCGCGGCAATGGTCGAGGTGGACGACGACCGGCACCGCGGCGGCCTCGGCGAGGTCCATCACCAGGCGGGTGAGCGGCTCGTACCCCGCGTACGCGATCGCCCCCGCGCTGAGTTGCAGGATCACCGGCGCGGCGGCCAATTCGGCGGCCGCGAGCACGCCCTGGACCGTCTCGAGGTTGCTGACATTGAAGGCCGGGACGGCGAAGCCATGGGCATGCGCGTCGAGGAGAAGGGCCCGACCGGGGAGCCGGGTCATCCGCCGATCGGTCCAGGAAGAAGCATCCCGCGGATGGTAGCGCAGGCGGGCGTGGACCCGGCTCACCTCGTCTCGTGCTGCGCCCAGGCCGCCCCGCGCGATGCCGACTCCGCCAGATGTGCGCCTCTCGGAGCCGTAGGCGCCATCGGCCGGCCACCCGGCGATCCTCCGGCCGTCTGTCGTGGCAGTTCGTGCGTGAGATCCCGCGTCCGTCCCGCGAATCCGGCCGGATGGTCCGTGGATTCGCGCCGAACGCTCCGAACGACGGACATCTGGCGGAGAGTGGCGAACGTTTGACCGAACCGGTCTCGGCGACTACCATCCGCGGGCGGGGTGGAGCAGCGGCAGCTCGTCGGGCTCATAACCCGAAGGTCAAGGGTTCGAATCCCTTCCCCGCAACCAACATCGCGAAACCCGGGACCCGGCCATGGGCCGGGTCTTTCGAATTCCGGGCGTGGACGCACCTCCTGGCCGGTTGCGCGCGAGACGGCGAGGGGGCATAGTCCGCGCGATCGGCATTCCCAGACGCCGACGCCGTCGGAGGGCGCGTGTCCATCGAAGTCGAGGGGTCGGCGCCGGTGCGCCCCGCGTCACTCCGGGCCTCGCGGAACCTTGCCGCGTTCCTCTCGTTCCTCCTCCCCGGCGCCGGCCAGGTCCTGACCGGGCGTCGGGCGGTCGGGGTCCTCTTCCTCGTGCCGGTGATCGTGGCCGCCGTCGCCGCGGTCGTGATCGCGGGCGGTGATGCCGGCAGGGCCATCGGGTTCATGCTCCAGCCGACGATCCTGCTCGTCATCGTGGTCGCGGATGCGGTCCTCTTCGTCTGGCGCTCGGTCGCCATCGTCGATGCGTGGTGGCACGCCGGGCCGGACCTCCCGCGCTCGGACGCCTCGATCCTGGTGCTCGCGCTCCTGCTGGCGGTGACAGCGGCGATGCACGTCGTCGTCGGGGCCGAGGTCCTGGCCGTCCGCGATACCGTCGATGCTGTCTTCGCGTCGTCGGACGACGAGGACGACGGGTTCGGCGATCTGCCGGCGGCGACTGCCTCGCCGTCCGCGAGCCTCGCGGCCACGGCCGTCCCGGCCGTCCCAGGCGCCGTGCCCACGGGGTCGCCGACGCCCGCACCGACACCGACACCGCGACCCGGCCCCCTCGTGGACGGCCGACTCGACATCCTGCTGGTGGGGGCGGACGCCGGCCCCGGCCGGTGGAGCCTGCGCACCGACACCCTCGTCGTGCTCAGCGTCGATGAGAAGAGCGGCGAGGCGGCCATCTTCTCGATCCCGCGCAACATGGTGAACGTGCCGCTGCCCAAGGAGAGCCGGCGGGCCTTCGCGTGCAGGTGCTACCCCCAGATCATCAACAGCCTCTACGTCTATGCGTCGGGGCACCCGAGCCGGTTCCCCGGCAACGACTCGGTGCGTGGCCTGCGCGCGGTGCAGATGGCCATCGGCGAGCTGATCGGCCGCAAGCTCGATGGCATGGTCGTCATCAAGCTCCAGGGTTTCGTCAAGCTGATCGATGCGATCGGCGGCATCGACATCGTCGCTCCGCGGTCGGTCTTCGACGCGCACTATCCACTCGAGAACGGGACGGGCAAGGTGAGGATCTTCATCCGTGCTGGCAAGCAGCACATGAACGGGCACAAGGCGCTGATGTACGCGCGCTCGCGCCACCAGGACTCGGACTACGGCCGGATGGACCGTCAGCAGCTCGTCATCGCGGCGGTCGGCAAGAAGCTGCTGAAGGGGGACCTGCTCGACAGGCTCCCGAAGCTGCTCAAGGTCGCGAAGGAGAACCTCTGGACGAACCTCAAGACGCGCGACCTGCCGGCCCTGGCCATGCTCGCGGAGCAGGCGGACGTCAAGGGGATGCGGCGGGTGCGGTTCATCCCGCCCACCTACCGCGAATTCCTCGACCGCGCCTCGATCAACCGGATCCGTTCCGTCGTGAAGCACGCGTTCGACAAAGCCAAGCCGCTCGCCACGCCGAAGCCCACCCCGACGCCGCTCCTGGCCCCGCCGTTGCCGGCGTCCTGACCGCGGCCTCTCCTGCCCGCAGGACGGGTTCGCGGCATGTGCGGTAGGATTCTCGTGCGCCGGGTTCTTCTCGAACCTGCGCCAACATCGCCTTCATCTTGAACCCCGGGCCCGACCACCCGGGGTTCTTCCTTGTCTGAACAAGACGGTCAGCGAGGAACCCCGGCCGTGCCGGGGTTCCGCTATTCGTGACGGTTCAGTCGAGCGCGACGCGTTGCCAGCTGGGCACGCCAGGACTCGTCAAGTTCGGAAGCACCGGCGGTTGCGCCAGAGGATCTATCGGCAACACAAGGATCTGATCCAAAGCCTCCGGGACCGACAGGATGCTCTGGCCATCGGGTGACCAGGACCACCCGTTGAACCCATTCATCGAAACGTCGCCGATCTCGGTCTCCGAGGCCGTCGCGACGTCGACGACCGTGAGCGGGCGCACGTCGACGCCGCCCGGGAAGTCGACCCAGCGCATGAAGGCGACCTTCGTCCCGTCTGGCGACCACTGCAAGTGTCCCTCGTCGCGGACGTCGGGCCCAAGCGTCAGCGGCCGCAGGCCGGTGCCGTCCGCGTTCACGATCCAGAGTTTGCGGTGGTCGCCCTCGCCGACGGCGGAGATCGACACGACGAGCTGTGTGCCATCTGGCGACCATTCCGGCGCCTCGAGACTGGCGATCGTCGGTCCGGCGGTCGCGGCATCGATGATCGTGCGGAGGTTGGCGCCGTCGGCGCTGATGGCAAACAAGCCGAGATTTGCCCCGTCGCGCTTGACGAAAAGGATCTCGTCTCCAGCCGGCGGTCGGAACGGGCTCTGGGCATGGAGACCCGACCAGACCGCAGCGGCCACGACGGGCGTTCCATCTGGCTCGGTGAGCACCCGCGATGACGCCTGTCGGGACGCATCGAAGAACAAGATCTGCCCCGAAGGGACGATCGCGACGACCGATCGGCCATCCGGAGACCATGTCAAGAGGTCGACGGTCGGCAGCGGCTCCGTCGTGATGTTACGTGGGGTCGCACCGAGCGGATCGGTGACCATGAGGTCAAGGGTGCCGGCGGCGTTCTTCTGCAGGAACGCCAGGTGCGCGCCGTCCGGCGAGAAGACCGGGCGCTCGTGTCCCGAACCGGGCACGATCACCGTGGACTCGCCCGTGGCTGGGTCGGCGGTCAGGATCGCGCCGGAGGCGTCTGTAAAGGCGATCAGGCCGTTGGCAGCCGGCCCGAAGGGAGCGGGAAGCCTGGTCTGCCGGGAACCGATGAAGACCACGGTTCCGACGATGACCAGCGCGATGATGACGAGAGCCACCCCGATCGTGCGCCACGACACGCGCGGCATGTATGCGGGACGGCTGGCGATGTCAGCCATGGGAATCCACCTTTCAGGGAACGTCCAGCCAGGTCGCTGCCGCATGCGGGCGGTCTGCGCGAGGAGGTCGTCCCGGTAGTCGGGCGTGGGCCCGAGATAGAGGTCGGCGAGGACGTCGGGCAGGGTGCGCTCGAAGCGCTGATCGACGGTCATCGGACCTGCCCTCCGGCCATCGAGGTCGCGTTCGACGACGGCTCCGGCGTCACGCTCGCTCGCATCGACGCGAGCGAGTAGTGGAGCCGGGACTTCGCGGTCCCGAGCGGGATCGCCAGGGCGGCCGCCACCTCGGGCAGCGGCATCCCCAGCAGGTAGTGCAATGCAACGACCGCGCGATGTCCGGGATCGAGGCGCCGGAGCGCCTGATCGACAAGGTCGCGGTCGGCGAGGGCGCCGGTGAAGTCAGCCGTCGGCGCCGGTTCGATAGGCGCGAGCTCGACCTCGATCGCGCGTCGTCGTCGACGGCGAAGGAGGTCGAGACAGGCGTTGACGGTCAGACGGTGAAGCCAACCGTCGAACCGGTCGGCGTCGCGGAGGCCCGGCAGGTCGCGCCAGGCTCGGATGAGTGCCTCCTGGACCGCGTCGCGCGCGAGCTCCGGGTCCCGAAGGATCAGGCGAGATGCCGCGTCCAGCCGCGCGAGACGCACGTCGATGAGGTCCGCAAAGGCGTCATGATCGCCTCGCCTCGCTCGCTCGACGGCCTCTCGCTGGTCCACGGTCGCCTCGACTCCGGCACGGCCACGGTGGTCGTGCTCGTAGGGTATGGCGTCCTTGTCGCGCGAAAGGTTCAGTCATATGCCGGAAGCACGGGAACCCCGGCTCCGCGGCCGGGGTTCCCGTGACTGCGCAAGGGCTTAGTCGGACGCGGTGCGCTGCCAATCCAGCTGATCGTCAGAACGCCAGGGGAGGGCCGTGTAGCCGCCGCCCTCGGGGCGCACCAGAAAGGCCGATGGACCGCCATCCGGGTACAGCAGAATCCGTGTCGAGTCCGGGGCCCACACGAACTGGGCGCCGGTCACCTGCGGGCCGGTCAGGATGACCTCTCCGCTGCCGTCCGCGGCGATGACGGCAAGCTGCTGGGACGGTCGATCCGGCAAGTTGTGCCAGAAGGCGACCCACTTCCCGTCCGGGGACGGCAGCGGGTTGCCATCCCACGTCCCGCTGCCGTCATTGGCGACGAACTTGTGGAGATTGCCGCCATCCGCGTTGACGACGAACAGCTCGCAGCACCCGGGATCACCGTTGCTCACGTCCTCGGTGTACTCGTTGAAGAAGACTCGCCCACCGTCGGCGGAGTAGGTGGCGTTGAGGAACGTCGCGGTCATCTCGGACGGGACCGTCGCTGGCACCACGGTCCGAACAGGGGTGCCGTCGGCCCGCATCGAGAAAAGGCCCCAATGCCCGTCGACCAGCGCGCGATAGAGCAGCTCCTCGCCATCGGGTGGGCGGAATTGGACGAACGCCAACCCGTACGCGTCGGCCACCTTCCGCGGGGCCCCGCCGTCAAGGTCGATCATGTCGAGCTCGGATGTCTTGAACCCCTGGCGATCCAACGCATCGTGGATGACCGCGAGCCGATCACCATCGGGTGCCCACGAGGCCCAGTTCAACCCAGGGATCGGCTGGGCGGTGATCTTTCGCGGGTTGGACCCGTCGATCGCGACGACCCAGATCTCCGTGCCTGTCACGCCCGCAACGTCTCGAGCGAACGCCATCTGTGTTCCATCCGGGGAGGTGAGCGGGCCTGACTCCTCGTCGGGGCCCGATACGAGGACGCGGCTCTGTCCGCTCACGGGGTCGCCGAGGTAGATGTCGCCACCGGCGACAAACGGGATCAGGCCGTTGGCTGCTGGCCCGAAGGGGGGCGGCACCCTCGTCTGACGTGAACCGATGAGGGCCACTGCGCCGGCGATCAGTAGGGCGATCAGGAGAGCGACCGCAAGCGTGCGCCCCGGAAGTCGTGGCGCGAACGTGGTGCGGCTGGAGACCTCAGCCATGGGAATCCACCTTTCAGGGAACGTCCAGCCAGGCCGCTGCCGCTTCCGGGCGGTCTGCACGAGGACGCCATCGATGTAGTCGGGGTTGGGACCCGCCGCCAGGTCGCCGAGGATCGTGGGCAGCGAGCGCTCGATGCGCGTCGGTGTCGTCATGCGACCTGCCCTCCCGGGACCGGCGACGGGTGCTCGGGATCGGCGCCGACCTCGGCCCGCATCGCCCCGAGGGCGCGATGGAGCCGGGTCTTGACCGTCCCGATGGGGATCTGCAGGGACACCGCCACATCGCTGAGGGGCATCCCGAGGAAGTAGTGCAGCACGATGACCGCCCGATCCCGCTCGTCGAGCCGGCGCATGGCCGAGTCGACGACCTCCCGATCGGCCAGCGACCCGGCCAGATCGGACGGCGTCGGCATGTCGATGGGCGAGAGCTCGACCTCGATCGGGCGCCGTCGACGGCGCCGGACCTGGTCGAGACAGGCGTTGACGGTCAGGCGATGGAGCCAGGCATCGAACTTCTCGGGGTCACGCAACCTCGGCAGGTCGCGCCAGGCTCGGATGAGTGCCTCCTGGACCGCGTCGCGGGCCAGCTCCGGATCCCGGAGGATGAGGCGGGCGGCCCCGTCCAGCCGCGTGACGGCCCCGCGGGCGAGCTCGGCGAAGGCGTCATGATCGCCCTGCCTCGCGCGTTCCACGAGTCCTCGCTGGTCCACGGTCGCCTCGGATGCGGCACGGCCGAAGTGGTCGTGCTCGAAGGGTATGGCGTTCGTATCCCCGAATCGGTTTTCGTGCGATCCGACCGGCGAGGGTCCGTTGACCGAGCCGTCACTCCCACCGGAACGTCCGGACCGCGACCACGATCGCCCCCGCCGCCCACAGGACCAGGACCAGGAGCGAGCGAGCGACGTCGCCCCCGACCTGGCCGCCGAGAGCCACCCGGAATACCTCCGCCAGCGCGCTCGACGGCAGGAGACCGCTGAGCTGGGCGAGCGAATCTTGGAGTCGGTCGGCCGGCACGATGAGCCCGCCGAGCAGCAGGAAGGCCAGGAAGAGGGCGTTGGCCAGGGTGAGCGTGGCCTCGGCCCGGAGCGACCCGGCCATCGCGAGGCCGAGCCCCGCGAACGCCGCCGTGCCGAGCAGCAGCGCGAGGACGAAGAGCGACAGCGAGGCCCCGGCACCCGGTCGCCAGCCGAACGCGAACCACGCGATGGCGACGAGCGCGACGATCTGGAGGACCTCGATGGCCAGCACGGTCACGAGCTTCGCGCCGACCAGCCCGGTCCGCCCCAGCGGCGACCCGCCGAGCCGCTTGAGGACGCCATACGAGCGCTCGTAGGCCGTCGCGATCCCGAGGTTGACCAGGCCGGTGGCGATGACGGCCAGCGCCAGCACGCCGGGCAGCAGCCCCTCGATGCGGGTCACCCCATTCGTTGGTGCTGGCAGGACGTCGACGGCGCCAAAGAACACCAGGACCGCGACCGGGATGCCGACCATCGCGAGCAGGTTCTCGCCGCGCCGCGCGGTCAGGCGCAGCTCCATCGCGGTCTGGCTGAGGGTCGCGGCCACCAGCGAGGCCGGGGCGCTCACGACTCGCCGACCAGCTCGAGGTACGCGTCCTCGAGCGACCCGCCGACCGTGGTCAACTCGACGATCCGCCGGTCCGCGGTCGGCGCACCAGTTCGTCAGCGCCGCGATCATCGACGGGCTTGCCGAGACGCCATCGATCCGGTAGCGCCCGGCTTCGAGCGCCACCACCGAGCCGCCGATGGCGCGACCGAGCGCCTCGATGTCCGCCGGCTCGAGCGGGCGATCGAGGCTCACGCGCACCGACGGCGTGACCGCCGCCATCAGGTCGGCCGGGCTGCCGCTCGCGACGACGCGACCGCCGACGAGGACCGCGATCCGGTCGGCCGACCGCTCCACGTCGGCCAGGTCGTGACTCGTCAGCAGGATCGCCGCGCCCTCGTCGCGCAGGGCCGCGATGATGCGCCGCGTGGCCGCCCGGGCCTCTGGGTCCATGCCCGCGGTCGGCTCATCGAGGACCACGACGTCGGGGCGTCCCACGAGCGCCATCGCCAGGCCGAGGCGCTGCCGCTCCCCGCCGGAGAGCCGCCGGTACCCGGTCCGCGCGACCGCCTCGAGGCCGACCAGCCGCAGCAGTTCGTCCGGGTCGCGCGGGTCGGCGTGGAACCCCGCGTACTGGACGAGGGTCTCGCGCGGCCGGGCGCGCCGGTCCACGCCGCCGTCCTGGAGCATCAGCCCGACCCGGGCCCGGAGCGGCCGTCCGCCACTCGCCGGGTCCATGCCCAGCACCCGGACGGTCCCCCCGTCGCGCGTCCGATAGCCCTCGACGATCTCCACCGCGGTGGTCTTGCCGGCGCCGTTCGGCCCGAGCATCGCGACCACTTCCCCACGGCCGACCTCCAGCGACACGCCATCGAGGACGGTCCGTGACCCGTACCGCTTGACCACGCCATCGAGGACGACCGCGGGCTCGCCGGTCGGCTCGGTCACGGGGCGATCTGGGCGTACTGGCGTTCGAAATCCGCGTCGCTGGCCTGGCCGATCTGGATCGACCGCAGGACCCCCTGGGCATCCACGAAGTACGTCTGCGGCCGGGCCGCGACCCGGTAGGCCGTCTTGATCGACTTGTCGGGGTCGACCACGGTCGGCCACGTCGCCCCGTATTCGGCGATGAAGTCGCGGGCGGGCTGCTCCGGGTCGTCTGTCAGCACGCCGACGATGGCCAGGCCGTCGGCCTGGTGCTCCGCGAGCTTCGCGAGGAACTGCGGGAACTCGTCGCGGCACGGGACGCACGACGGGCCCCAGAAGTTGACGATGACCGGGCGCCCGCGAAGCGCGGCGAGATCGAAGGCCGTGCCATCGAGGGTCGTGCCCACGACGGGCGGTGCCGGCGCGCCGATGACGGCCTTCCCGCCGCTCCGGGTGGCCCCGACCAGCAGGATGACGCCCACCATGACCACCGCCGCGATGGCGAGCGCGAGCAGGATCGGTCGCCGTGGCGTGGGGCGCCTGCCTACTTGAGGGTCGCGGTGCCCGTCATGTTCGAATGGATCGTGCACACGAACGTGTACGAGCCAGCCGGCAACGCGGGAACGTCGTAGACCTTCGTCGCGACGCCGTTGATCGGCTCACCGCGCCAGGCGAAGGCCCCGCTGGCGTCCTTGAACGCGACGTCGTGTGGCACGCCCGAGTCCTCGTTGTCGAAGGCGAGCGTGAACGCCTTGCCGGCCGGCCCCTCGATGGTCGTCTCGACGAAGGCGATTCCCTTGGCGGTGAGATTCACGTCGCCGGTCGCCGGCGCGCTCGGCGGCGGCCCGCCCGAGGCCGGCGGCGGACCCGATGGAGCCGCCGACCCCGATGGCGCAGGGGAGCCGGACGCACCGGGCGCCCCGCCGCTGGCCGAACCCGGTGGCAGGAGCCCGGTCGTGAGCAGGATCCCGGCCACGAAGATGACCCCGAGGACGCTCAGCAGGAGCGACGGGGTCCGCGGGTCAGGAAGCGGGTCGAGGTGTCCGGTCCGATCGGCTGCGACCGCGTTGCGGTACTCCTTCAACGCATCGATGAGCCAGCCCACGAGCGTCAGGATCAGGGCAACGACCCCGCCCACCAGGAGCCAGCCACCGAAGACCAGGCCGGCCATCAGCATCGTCACGCCGATGGCGCCGAGGATCGGACGGAATGACGGCCCGGGCATGTGGACGCCGGGCGGCGGCCCGGGGTGGACGTCGGCCGGGAGTGCGGGCACCGTGGAGCCCACGTCGTGGTCGTAGATCCGGATGCCCTCGGCGAGCCAGTACAGCAACGTCAGCACGAGGGCCAGGATCCCGAGCCACAGCATCAGGCCGCCGAAGACGAGACCCCAGAAGAGCAACGCGGCTCCGACGGCCGCGAAGATCGGCGCCCACGACGGCCCGGGCATGTGGATGCCGGCGGGCGTCCGACGGGTGAGCCGGGTCTTGCCACGGCGCGCCGGCGGCTGGACCCGGAACCGGCGGACGATCCAGATCAGCCAGACGACGACCAGGACCATGATCACGACCGGCAGGAGGGCGACGATCGCGCCCCAGTCCGGCGTGACCAGCTTGGCGGTGACCTCGAGGAACCAGTTCCAGATGTCTTCGAGCATCGGGTGGTCGGCTCAGGCGGGCGTCGCGGCGGTCGAGTGCGTCACTCGTGGGAGCCGGCGATCAGCACGTACGCCATGATCGACATCGCAGCGCCGAGGGCGATCAGCATCGTGACGCCGGCGTAGTCGACGTGCCAGCCGCCGATCGTCGGGATGGCCCAGTAGAGCACCGCGATGATCACGAAGATCAGGCCGACCGCGATCGAGTTCCGTGGGTGGCGCAATGGATGCACGAGCGTGAGCCCTCCTAGACGCCGTGTGGGGCGTTGCCGGGCAACAGGTAGATGAGCGAGAACAGGAGGATCCAGACGACGTCGACGAAGTGCCAGTAGAGCGACGCCGCCTCGACGGCGTCGTGGTGCTTCGGCGAGAACTGGCCGAGCAGTCCGCGATAGAGCACGACGCTCAGCATGATGACGCCGCCGAAGACGTGCGCGCCGTGGAAGCCGGTCAGCGTGTAGTACGTCGTCCCGAACGTGCCGGACGAGAGCGTCAGGCCTTCCGAGCCGAGCACGCTGTAGTCGGTGATCTGCATCACGAGGAACACGATGCCGATGACGACGGTGACCGCGAAGTTGCGGACGAACGCGACGTGGTCGCCCCGCCGGATCGCCCACACGCCGAACTGGCAGGTGAACGAGCTCAGGATCAGCAGGATGGTCGCGGGCCCGACGAGCGGCAGGATCTGGAGCGTGTGCTGGAACTCCTCGGGCGGCCATTGCGGGGCGTTGGCGCGGACGTTGAAGTAGGCCGCGAACAAACCCGAGAAGAACATCACCTCCGACGTGATGAACAGCAGCATCCCGAGGACGGGGTTGCTGATGCCGCCCCGGGCGTCGTGGGCGAGGCCCGCCATCGGGCTGTGCTCGTCGGTGGTGGTGAGGGCGTGGCTGTCGGCGGTCATGTCGTTCGCCCGCTCAGTGCTCGGCCGCCTGGCCGTGGCGGAGGTCGAAGACCGGCCGTTCCGAGCGGATCTCGGGCAGCCGGTCGAAGTTGTAGGCCGGCGGCGGTGAGGTCGTCGCCCATTCGAGCGTGTTCCCCTGCCACGGGTCGTCGCCGGCGGGCCGGCCGGCGCGCAGCGAGATGAAGATGTTCCACAGGAACGGCAGCATCGATGCTGCGATCGTGAAGCCGCCGATCGTCGCGAGCAGGTTCAGGTCGTTCCAGCCGGCCGCCGACGAGTAGTCGGCGATCCGTCGCGGCATGCCCGCCAGCCCGAGCTCGTGCATCGGGAAGAAGGTCAGGTTGAAGCCGATGAACATCAGCACGAACTGGACCTTCCCGATGGTCTCGTTGAGCATCCGGCCGGTCATCTTCGGGAACCAGTAGTAGAAGCCGGCCATCAGCCCGAAGACCGAGCCACCGAACAGGACGTAGTGGAGATGGGCGACCACCCAGTACGTGTCGTGGAGGGCGAAGTCGACCGGGACCGCCGCGCTGAATGCGCCATTGATGCCGCCGATCAGGAACATGGTCAGGAACCCGATCGCGAACAGGAGCGGCGTCTTGAGCATCAGCTGCCCGCGCCACATGGTGAACACCCAGTTGAACATCTTCACCCCGGTCGGGACCGCGATGAGGAACGTCATCAGGCTGAAGAACGGCAGGTAGACAGAGCCGGTCGTGAACATGTGGTGGGCCCACACCGAGAAGCCGAGCGCCCCGATGCCGGCGGTCGCGAAGATGAACGCCTTGTAGCCGAACAGCGGCTTGCGGCTGAAGACCGGCAGGATCTCGCTGATCATGCCCATCGCCGGCAGGATCATCACGTAGACGGCCGGATGCGAGTAGAACCAGAAGACGTTCTGGTAGAGGATCGCGTCGCCGCCGACCCGCGGGTCGAAGAAGGCGCCGCCGTAGTTGCGGTCGATGAACAGCATGATCAGTGCGCTCGTGATGACCGGCGTGGCCATGAGCACCAGGACCGAGGTCACGAGCATGGTCCAGACCATGATCGGCATCCGGAACAGGGTCATGCCCGGGGACCGCATCTTGAAGATCGTCACGAGGAAGTTGATCGAGCCGAGGATCGAGCTCGTCCCGATCAGGACGAGCGCCACGATCCACAGGTCCTGGCCGGACCCGACCGCCGCCAGCGGCCGATCCTGCGCCAGTGGGCTGTAGCTCGTCCAGCCGGCCGCCGCGGTGCCGCCGGTGACGAAGCCCGAGAACAGCAGGATCCCGGCCAGCGGCAGCATCCAGAACGAGAGCGCGTTGATGCGCGGGAACGCCATGTCGGGGGCGCCGATCTGGAGCGGCACGATGTAGTTCCCGAAGCCGGCCAGGACCGGGATGATGAACAGGAAGATCATCGCTGTCCCGTGCATCGAGAACAGCTCGTTGTAGGTCTGGTCGGTCACGAGCTGAAGACCGGGCTGGGCGAGCTCGGAGCGGACGCCCAGCGCCAGCAGGCCGGCCAGGAAGAAGAAGAAGAACGAGTTGATGATGTAGAGGATCCCGATCTTCTTGTGGTCGGTCGTCGTGATCCAGTCGTACAGCCCGCTCCGGTAGGTGGAGGCGGCCGGCGTCAACGTGGTCGTTGCCATCGGTGCTCCTTACTCGACCGTCAGTGTGCCGGTCATGTTGGGGTGGACGGCGCATTGGAAGGGGTACGTGCCGGCTGCGAGCGGGCCCACGGGATACGACTTCTTTGCGGGCCCGGTGACGATCTCGCCCTCGTAGACGACCGGGCCCCCGATCGTGTCCTTGAACAGCTTCACGTTGTGGGGCAGCGTGTCCTGGTTGTCGAACTCGATGGTGATCGGGCTATTCGCCGGTGCCGTCAGGGTCGTGGTCTCGAAGCCGGCGGCGCTCTTCGCGACGACCGACAGGGTGGTCCCGGCGGCCGGCTCACCGCTGGGTGGCGCGCCGGACTCGGCAGGCGCACCGGACTCGGCCGGCGCCGAGGGCTGCCCTGAGGCCGGCGGCGGCGGTGGTGCCCCTGCGATCTTCCCGGCGAGCCAGGTGTCGAAGTCGGGCCCGCTCAGCGCGTGGACCTCGAAGAGCATGACCCGGTGGCCGGCGCCGCACAACTCCGCGCACTGGCCGCGGAAGGTCTGGCCCGCCTGCACGTCATCGACCTTGAAGTCGAACTTGTTCACACGACCCGGGACGACGTCGCGCTTGAACAGGAACTGCGGGACGTAGAACGCGTGGATGACGTCCGGGCTGGTCAGGTACAGCTGGATGGTCCGGCCGGTCGGGACCGTCAGGCCGCCGTCGGGCCCGACCGGCACGTACTGCTGGAAGAGCGGCGTCGGCCCGGCCTCGCCGGGCTTGGGGTCGTAGTCGCTCGGCATGTAGTCGAACTGCCACTGGAACTGCCCGGCGACGGCGCGGATCTTGATGTCCGGCTGCGCGACCGGCGCATCGACCTCGTTGAGCGTCTGCCACGAGAGCACGAACATGAACGCCACGATGATCGTCGGAACGACGGTCCAGACGATCTCCGCGATCGCGTTGCCGTGGGTCTGTGGCGGCAGCTCGACGTCCTGCGGCCGGCGCCGATATCGGACGACGGTCCAGACGATCAGCCCCTCGACCAGGAAGAAGATCGCGGCCGCGATCAGGAAGACGATGTCGTAGAGGTTCCGGATCTTGGCGCCCTGCTCGGTCACCGCGACCGGCGGATACAGGCTCTCGACGATCCGCGCACCGGCACCGCTGACCACCAGGACTCCGCCCCCGACGATGATGATCGCCACCAGCAGCAGGAGTCCGACGAGCGAGGCCGGGGAGCGGCGCGCGCCTGGGGAGCTCGACATCCAGTGTCCTCAGCGGGCGACGGGCACCGGGACCGGGCGCCTCGCCGATGTGGGGTTGGTCGCGTTGGGGAGCCCGCCGACGGGCCGCGGTCATGATACCCGGAGCGTGGTCGCGTCGTTCGTCGGCGCGGCCGGTCTGCGGTCGCGACATCCGCTCGCGCCGGTTCGTGCGACGATGCCCGCGATGCGCGCCCGATCGGTCCTCACCCGTCCCATCGCCCTCGTGGTGCCGGCAGCCTGGCTGGCGGCTGCAGGCCCGGCCGCGGCGCACGGGCCTGTCCCGACGGAGCCGCCGACGCTCGCGAATCTCTTGCTCGGCTGGACGTTCGAGCCGCTGCCCACGCTGGCGATCGCGGTCGCCCTCGGCTGGTGGTGGTGGGCCGTCCGCCGTGTCAACGCGGCCCACCCGGCCAACCCGGTGCCGCGCCAGCGGACGGTCTGCTTCGTCCTGGCCCAGGTCGGACTCGCGTTCGCGCTGCTCTCGGGGATCGCCCTCTACGACACGACGCTGTTCTCGATCCATATGATCCAGCACATCCTGCTGATGCTCGTCGCGGCGCCGCTGATCGCCCTGTCGGCGCCGATCACGCTGCTCCTGCGCGTCTCGACGCACGAGACCCGTCGACGCTGGATCCTGCCGGTCCTGCACTCACGGGTCGTCCGAACACTGTCCTTCCCGGTCGTCGGCTGGATCCTCTTCGCCGCGGTGATGTGGTTCGTGCACTTCTCGCCCTTGTTCAACGCGGCCCTTGAGGACCCCCTCATCCACGAATTCGAGCACGTGCTGTTCCTGAGCGTCGCGCTCCTGTTCTGGTGGCCGGCCGTTGCGCTCGATCCGGCGCCGTGGCGCATGGGCCATCCCGTGCGCGTCGTGCATCTATTCATGGGGATGACCCAGAACACATTCTTGGCCGTGGTCATCCTGAATGTGACCACCGTGATGTACGCCCACTACGCGACGCTCGCTCGCGTCTGGGGCCCGACGCCGCTGGAGGATCAGCGACTGGGCGCCGGGGTGATGTGGATCGCGGGCGACCTCGTGTTCATCTCCGCCATCATGGCCGTGGTGGCCGGCTGGGTCCGGTTCGACGCGAAGGACGTGAAGCGGGTCGACCGCCAGGCGGCCAAGGCGATGGTTGCGATCCGCGTCCGCGAGCGGGCCCTGGCCGAGCGGCTGGCCGACGAGCGAGGCGAGTCGGGGCCCTAGGGTTCGGGCCTCGCGGCCCCCGGCAACCCGGCGTTTCGCCTAGTTCCACCACGACTGCTATGTGCGCGGTGCGGCGCTTTGGCCTCTCGCATAGTCGCGCGGTGACTACCTGAGACGTGTTCGGCGCGAAACGCCCGCGGCGACGCGCACACGAGTCGTGGGGCGACTACGTGACAGGCGCGGCCCTTCAGCCGCGTGGCGGGATCGGCGCGCCCAGGTACTCGAGGTAGCGGTCCGGATCGACGTTGCCGCCGCTCACGACCGCGACCACGGACCCGTCCAGACCGCTGACCCCCGCCTCGCCCGAGCGGAATGCGAGCGCCGCCACGCTCAGCGCCCCGGACGGCTCGGCGACGAGACGGCTCTCCTCGGCCGCGAGCCTCACGCCGGCCGCGATCTCGGCCTCAGTGACCGTGATGATGGCGTCCAGGTGCGCCCGCAGGTGCGCGAATGTCCGTCGTCCGAGCGCCTGCGTACGCGTGCCGTCGGCGATGGTTCGCGAGACGAGCGCGGTGTCCCAGCGCACGATCTCGCCGCGTCGGAGCGACTCCTGGGCGTCGGCGGCCAGCTCCGGTTCGACGCCGACGACCCGGACGTCGGGCCGCAGAGCCTTGATCGCCGTGGCCACCCCGCTCGCGAGCCCGCCGCCTCCGACCGGTACGACGACGGCCGCGAGGTCCGGCAGGTCCTCGAGGAGCTCGAGCCCGATGGTCCCCTGGCCCGCGATGATCCGGTCGTCGTCGAAGGGCGGGATGACAGTCAGGCCACGGTCCGCGGCGATCGTCTCGGCCACCCGCTGGCGCTCGTCGCTGGCGGTCCCGACGATCTCGATCTCGGCGCCATCGGCCTCGACCCGTTCGCGCTTGATCCGTGGCGCGTCCGAGGGCATGACGACGATGGCCCGGATCCCGAGCAGCGATGCCGCGCGGGCGACGCCCTGGGCGTGGTTGCCCGATGAGTACGTGATGACGCCGCGGCTCCGCTCCTGCGCGGTGAGCGACGCGATCGTGGCGTACGCCCCGCGGAGCTTGAACGCGCCGATCGGCTGGAGCGACTCCGCCTTCAGGTACTGCCGCGCTGCGGGCGGCCCGAACGGCACGAGCGGCGTCCGCACGACGACGCCGCGCAGGCGTTCGGCAGCCGCGCGGATCGCCTCGATCCCGACGAGCGTCGTCTGGCTCGCCTCGAGCGCTGGGTCGCCGATCGGGCTCATCGCCCGCCGCGGTCCACGATCCGCTGGCACTCGATGCAGTAGGCCGCCCACGGGAGGGCCTCCAGCCGGGCGGTGGAGACCGGCTTACCGCAGCGGACGCACGTCCCAAAACGCCCCTCCTCGATCCGGGCCAGGGCCGCGTCGACCAACTCGAGCTGGGCAAGCGCGCGGTCGCGCAGCGCGAGGTCCCGTTGCTGCTCGAAGACCTGGCTCGCGGCTGCCGCCTGCGAGCCGTACGTCATCTGGCCGGGCGCGACGATCGTCTCGCCGACCTCCTCGAGCAGGTGGGCGCGCTCGGCGAGCAGCGCGGCCCGGGCGGCGTCGAGATCGGGCGCTTCCATCGAGCGATGCTACTCCGTGGCGGCTCTCGCCGGACTCCGCCGTATACTCCCCCCGAGTACACCAAGGAGGCATCCGATGGCCATCGCGATCGATCCGGTCTGCGGTATGGAGGTCGACACCGCGACCTCCGACCTGTCGTTCGAGTTCGAGGGCACGACCTACTGGTTCTGCGGGCGGGGCTGCCTGCTCGAGTTCAAGGACGACCCGGAGTCGTACCTCGCGAAGGACCACCCGCCGAGCATGTGAGCCCGCGGCCGAGCCTGGGCCACCACCCGCATAAGCCGCAGATAAGCCCTCATCGCGACACTGGTCGCCTGGCGATCAGACGGACCGGGCACTCCTCGGACGGGGTCCGACGCCGGTCACGGGCCCGCTTTGCCCGCACGGAGGTCCCCCATGCGCCGTCATCTCATGCGCCTCGCCATCCTCATCCCCGCCATCGCCCTCGCCGCGGCCCAAGGCGTCAAGTGGCCCGTCGCGTGACGGACGGGGGGCGAGGCCGTCGCCCTTAGCCGCGCGAGCCCGCGACGGCGGCCGGGTCGGAGGTGATCCGCGCCGCGATGTAGACCGGGATGATCGAGAGCACAAGGACCATGACCGACGCGACGTTGACGAGCGGCAGCTGGTTCGGCCGCGAGTAGTTCGAGAAGATCCAGATCGGGAGCGTCTGCGTGCCCGCGCCGGCGGTGAACGTCGTCACGATGATCTCGTCGAACGACAGGGCGAAGGCCAGCAGTGCGCCGGCCACGATCGAGGTCCCGATCGCCGGCAGCGTGATCCAGCGGAACGTCTGCCAGGTGTCGGCACCCAGGTCCATCGACGCCTCCTGGGCGGACCGGGCCGTGCGTCGCAGCCGGGCGACGACGTTGTTGTAGATGACCACGACGCAGAACGTCGCGTGGCCGATGATCACGGTCAGCAGGCCGAAGTCGATGCCCAGCGTGCGGAACGTCGTGTTCAGCGCGATCCCGGTGACGATGCCCGGCAGGGCGATCGGCAGGATGATCAGGAACGAGAGGCCCTCGCGACCGAAGAACCGGAAGCGGTGGATCGCGAACGCGATCAGCGAACCCAGCACGAGCGCGACGGTCGTCGCGCCGATGGCCGCCTGGAGCGACGCGAGCAGCGCCTTGCGGATCCCCTCGTCGCTGAACGCCTGGACGTACCAGTCGAGAGTCAGCTCCGTGATCGGCCAGCGGACGAGGTCGCTCGCGTTGAACGAGTACAGAACGATGACGCCGATCGGGATGTAGATGAACGCAAGCGTCACGCCCGCCGCCAGGCGCAGGGCGACCCGGGTGAGCCGGCTGCCGCCCATCAGAGGGCCTCGAACGCGCCGAGCCGGCGCGCCACGAGCAGGTAGATGGTCATCACCAGCGCGGGGACGAACGCGTACGCCGCCGCCAGCGGCTGGTTGCCGGCCACGCCGACGTTCGAGTAGATGACGTTGCCGATGAACTGGGTGCCCGACACCAGGGTCGGGGTGATGTAGTCGCCGAGCGTCAGGGAGAACGTGAAGATCGAGCCAGCGACCACGGCGGGGAAGACGAGCGGCAGGATGATCCGCCGGAACGTCGTCGCCGAGCGTGCGCCGAGGTCGCCCGACGCCTCGAGCAGCGAGCCGGGGATCCGCTCGAGTCCGGCGAACACCGGGATGACCATGTATGGCAGCCACAGATACGACATCACGAGCCAGACCGCGACGTCGCCGTAGCCCGGGCCTTTCAGCCCGAATGGCGCGAGGACCCAGTTGAGCAGCCCGTCCTCGCTGAGGATCAGCCGCCACGCATAGACCTTGACGAGGTAGCCCGACCAGAGCGGGAGCAGGATCGAGACAACGAGGAGCGCCCGCGTCCGGGGCCGTGCGACGCGTGCCATGAAATAGGCGATCGGGAAGGCCAGGATGATGTCGGTGACGGTGACGAGCGCCGCGAACCCGACCGTCCGGACCGCGACGGTGCGGTAGATGTCGGTCGAGAGGAGCTCCTCGAAGTTCTGGAGCGAGGGCTCGGTGATGATGTCGCCGCTGAACGGGTCGAGGGTCCAGAACGCCGAGATGAACAGGATGACGAGCGACCCGATGTAGGCGATGAACAGCCAGCCGAGCGGTGCCGCCAGCAGCAGTGCGAGCTGGGCGCGCGGGCGTCGATAGAGCGCGGCGGCCAGGCGGCGGCCGGCCGACGGCGGCACCGATGGGACGCGCGGCCCTCCAGCGCCCGGGATCGCGTCCGAGGTCGTCGTCATGCGGATCGGTCGTCCTGATGCGATGGACCCCGGCTCCCGGACGGGAGCCGGGGTGTCTGACGACGGTCCCGGGCGTTCAGCCCTTGATCTCGGTCCAGGCCTTCGTCCACTCGGAGAAGTCCTTGCAGATGGGACCCCGTCCGTCGAGGCACTCGGCGCTCGGGGTGTTCCAGTAGTACACGTCCGTGAAGTAGGCCTCGTCGGTCGCGTGGAACAGGTCGCAGTGACCGGGCGAGAGCTTCTCGGCCTCGTCGCATGCGGCCTGGCTGACCGGCGCCTCGCCGAACCAGACCGTCGCCATCGCGTTGGCCTGCGGTCCGATGATCCAGTCCATCCACTTGTACATGCAGTTGGGATGCTTGGCCTGCGACGAGATCATCCAGCTGTCGGACCAGCCGGTGGCCCCTTCCTTCGGCTTGATGGCCTTGACCGGCACGGGGGTCGCCGCGCCCTGCAGGACGCCCACCTGGTACTGCCAGGTCGTGCCGACGACCATGTCGCCGCTGGTGAACGAGTCGATCTGCTGCTGGGCGGTGCCCCAGTAGGTCGTGATGTTCTTGCGCTGTTCCTTGAGCAGGTTCACGGCGGCCGTGAACTGCGCGTCGTCGAGTGCGTACGGGTTCGTGATGCCGAGCGTCGGGTTGGTCGACATCAGGTAGACCGCCGCGTCCGCGATGTAGATCTCGTAGTCGTAGGCGGTGACCTTGCCCTTGTACGCGGAGCCTCCGTCGAAGACCACGTTCCACGAATTGGTGGTCTCAGGCACGACCGTCGTGTTGAACATCAGCAGGTTCGCGCCACGCCCGTGCGGGACGCCGTACGAGACGCCGTTGACGGTGTTGTGGGGCTGGCCCTTGAGACCCTCGAAGACGTTGGCGTAGTTCGGGATCTTGGACGTGTCGACGGCCGCGACGTCGCCGCCGGCGATGAGTCGCAGGGTCGCGTCGCCCGACGCCGAGACGCCGTCGTACTGGCCGGTCTTCATCAGCTGGACCATCTCGGACGAGCTGGCGCCGACCTTGACCGTCGTCTTGCAGCCGGTCGCGGTCTCGAACGGCGTGACCCAGTCGTAGCCCCCGGCCGGCACGGGCTCGCCGCCCGTGCCGCCCATGACGTACTGCGTCCAGGCGACCAGGTTGAGTTCGCCCTCGCCCTCGCCGACGGCGCCGCCGCCCGCGGATGGGCTGGCCCCCGCCGAAGCAGCGGCGCTGGCCGCCGTGCTCGGGGCCACCGAGGCCGCCGACGACGGGGCCGTCGAGGCGCCGTTGCTCGAACACGCCCCCACGAGCAGGGCGACGCCGGTCAGCGCCGCCGCGATCTTCCGATAGCGCATCGGTCCTCCTCCTCTGCACGCCTCCGTGGCGCGATCAACCAGCCCCATCCGCGACGGGGAGTTCGTGCTGTCGCTTCCAGGTCAGGCGGACAGCCTTGCCTTGCTGCGCGAGCGCCTCGGTCGAGGACGTCGCGAGATTCTGCTGGGTGACCATCAGCTGACCGCCGCCATCGAGGATGACGACGTAGCGGGTGTCCGAGCCGAGGTAGACGACGTCGCGGACGACACCGTCGGCGGCCGTCTCGTCGGGGCCGACCGCCTGCCCGCCGACGCTCATGTGGATCTTCTCGGGGCGGATCGTGAACGTCCCGGCGCGGCCGACGATGCGCTGCGCGACCTCCCCCGAGAGCAGGTTGGACGTGCCGACGAAGCCGGCCACGAACCGGCTCGCCGGTCGCTCGTAGACCTCGGCCGGCGCCCCGATCTGCTCGATCCGCCCGCCGTTGAAGACCGCCAGCCGGTCGCTCATCGTGAGCGCCTCCTCCTGGTCGTGGGTCACGTAGATGAACGTGATCCCGACCTGCTGCTGGATGGCCTTGAGCTCGATCTGCATCTCCTCGCGGAGCTTGAGGTCGAGGGCGCCGAGGGGCTCGTCGAGCAGGAGCACGCGGGGCCGGTTCACGAGCGCCCGGGCGAGGGCGACGCGCTGGCGTTGTCCGCCCGACAGCTGCGACGGCTTGCGCTTCTCGAACCCATCGAGGCGGACCATGCGGAGCGCGTCGGTCACCCTGGCCGCGCGCTCCGCCTTCGGGACCTTGCGGACCATCAACCCATACGCGACGTTGTCGCCGACCGTCATGTGCGGGAACAGCGCGTAGTCCTGGAAGACCGTGTTCACGTCGCGGTCGAACGGCGGGACGCTGGTCACGTCCGCGCCGTGCAGGAGCACGCGGCCGGCGGTCGGCAGCTCGAAGCCCGCGATCATGCGCAGGGTCGTCGTCTTGCCCGACCCGGACGGGCCGAGCATCGAGAAGAACTCGCCGTCGCGGACATCGAGATCGATCCCGGCCACCGCGACGACATCGCCGTATCGCTTCTCGACGCCCTCGAGGCGGACGGCCAGCGACGGGGCCGGGGCAGCACCGCTGACGGAGGTGCCTTCGACGCTCGGATCGTGGGTCTCGGTCGGTGACGCCAAACAAGGCCTCGTGGCGAACGGGTGGGGCAATGGCGTGACGGGTGCGCGCACATTGCGGCGCGTCCGCAAGGCATGTCAAGACGCGGCGGACGACGTTCCGCGTCGCGCGCAGAGTGCCACCCTCCGGCGGGCTCCGGCCACGCTCCTAGACTTGGGTCATGCGTCATGTCCAGCGAGCCCGCACGCGTCTGCCCGGCGTCGCGATCGCAGTCGTGGTGCTCGTGGCTCTCGGGTGTGAGGCCGGACCGCCACCCGTCACGCCGACGCCGGTGGCCGGGACTCCGGACGCGCCGCGCGAGCTCAACCTCATCGCCAAGGACTACTCGTTCCAGCCGGCCACCCTCGACCTGATCCCGGGCGAGACCGTGCTGCTGCACGTCATCAACGGCGGGCTGGAGGTCCATGAGGCCGTCATCGGCGGTGGCGCGGTCCAGTCGGCCTGGGAAGTCGCCGAGGCGGCGACCGTCGGCGCCCCGCCCGGACCGACCCCGCTCGTCAGCGTGCCACCGGACGTTGCCGGCGTGCGGGTCGTCGTTCGATCCGGCGAGCTCGTCGATCTTCGCTGGACGGTCCCGCCCGACGTCCTCGAGAATGCCGATGCGACCGGCTGGTCCGTCGGGTGCCACATCCCCGGCCATCTCGCCAACGGGATGTCGATCCCGGTCCGCTGGATCGCCCGACCCGCATCGTGAGGCGAACGGGTGGTACGCTCTTGCACGCAGCGGCCCGTGGGCGCCGTGCAGCATCGCCCCGAGGAGGACCTGAATGGCCTACGTGATCGCCGAGCCGTGCATCGACGTGCTCGACATCTCGTGCGTCTCCGTCTGCCCGGTCGACTGCATCCACTACGAAGAGGGTGTCGATCGGAAGCTGTTCATCGACCCCAACGAGTGCATCGACTGCGGCGCCTGTGAGCCGGAGTGCCCGGTGAACGCGATCTTCCCCGAAGAGTCGCTGCCGCCCGAGTGGGCGAAGTGGACGGCGGTGGACGCGACCTGGTACACGGACAAGGCTGCAGCGCGAGCCGCGGTCGACGAGGCGAAACCCCAGTAACCTCGAGCCCTCGGGCTGATGGCCTCGCGGGGCTCGGCCTCAGGCCTCGGGGCGCGAGCGTCAGTTCGCCGATGAGGGTGGCAAGACCACATCCTGTATGCGTATCGTCTCGCTCCTGCCGTCGGCGACTGAGATCGTGTGCGCCATCGGCCTCGGCGATGAGCTGGTGGGCGTCACCCACGAGTGCGACTGGCCGCTCGAGGTGGTGGGCAAGCCGGTCGTGACCCGCAGCGTCCACGATCTGCGCGACGTCTCGTCGCGCGACATCCATCGGCTGGTGACGGCCTCGATGCACGGTGGCTCCTCGCTGTACGCGCTCGACGAGGAGGCCCTGGCTGCCGCCGAACCCGACCTGATCCTGACCCAGGAGCTGTGTCGCGTCTGCGCGGTCAGCTACCGCGAGGTCAACGAGGTGGCCCGGGCGATCGACGCCGACATCACCGTGGTCTCGCTCGAGCCCACCTCCATCGAGGGCATCTTCAACACGATCACGACGGTCGGCGCGATGGCCGAGGCGGAGGATCCCGCCCTGGACCTCGTCGAATCCCTGCGCGAGCGACTGGGCGCCGTGGAGGAGGCGGTGGCAGTCAGGCGTGAGGGCGGTCGGGCGCCGGTCCGCGTCGCAAGCCTCGAATGGCTGGACCCGCCCTTCGCCTCGGGGCATTGGGTCCCCGAGCAGGTGCGGCGGGCCGGCGGCTGGGACGTGCTCGGCGCCGATGGCGACCGATCGGTCGAGACGACATGGGACGCGGTCGCCGAGACCGACCCCGAGATGATCATCCTCATGCCCTGCGGGTTCCACCTCGCCGAGACCGTCGACGAGGCGGCTCGAACGCCGCGTCCGACCTGGTACGCCGACCTTCCGGCGGTGCGTCGCGGCCAGGTCTTCGCGGTCGACGGCTCGTCGTACTTCAGTCGGCCCGGACCGCGCGTCATCGAGGGCATCGAGCTCCTGGCCGAGATCCTCGATCCCGACGGCTTCGAGGACTTCGCGCCCGTCGGGTCCTGGACGCCCGTCGTCGAACCGTAGGGCCGGATGCCGTACCTCGCGAGCTTCGCGTGCCTGTGGTGTGGGGCCGCCCACACCTGCCGAACCGCGGACGACCTGGAGGGCTGGGCCCAGCTCTGCCCCGATTGCCTCGGCAAGGCAGGCGACAACGGGTTCCTGCGCTTCCGGTTGCGCCAGGCCATCACGGAGCGCGGCCAGGCGAGCGGGTCGGTCGCGGTCGCCGAGCACGGGGACGAGCCCGCAGCGGCCCGGACGGAGCCGATGCTCGACGCGGAGGCTGCCCTGGTCCCGTACTACGAGGCCCGGGCGGGCGAGTACGACGACTGGTACCTGCGCCGCGGCCGCTACGAGCGCGGCGCGATCCATGACGCAGCGTGGAACGCCGAGCTCGACATGGCCGGACGGTGGCTCGACGCGTTGCCCATCAGCGGCGAGATCGTCGAGCTGGCCGCCGGGACCGGCTGGTGGTCGCCGCTCCTCGCGAGCAAGGGCGAGCTGTCGCTCTACGACGCGAACGCCGCCACGCTCGATCGGGCGCGCGACCGCCTGGTCGCCCACGGGATGCGTGCCCATATCCACGTCCGCGACGCCTGGGCCGAACCGGACCGCGCGGTCGACGCCGTGTTCGCCGGCTTCTGGCTGAGTCATGTCCCGCGCGCCCGACTCGGATCGTTCCTCGAGCTCGTCCATCGCTGGCTCAAGCCGGGTGCTCGGTTCAGCTTCATCGATTCGCTGCCGGACCCACAGGCGTCAGCGGCCGACCACCAGACACCCGCCGACGACCTCTCGGTCCGGCGCCTCGACGACGGCCGCGAGTTCACGATCGTGAAGGTCTATTACTCGCCGGCCGAGCTGGAGGCCGCCCTGCTGGCAGCGGGTTTCGCTGCCGCCGACGTGACCACGACCGGCCGCTTCTTCGTGACGGGAAGCGCCACGACCTGACTGGCCGCCGACCCCCGGCGCCTGACGGGATGTTCGCCCGGACCGGTCGGAGGCGACCACTCCCACCGCTATACTCCGGCCGATGTCCCCCCTCTCGAAGGCCACGATCGCGACCGTCGGCTCCGGCGTGATGGCCGAGGCGATGATCGCCGGCCTGCTGCGCGGCAAGCTGGTCGAGCCGCGCCAGGTCGTGGCCAGCCACCCGCGGCCGGAGCGGCGTGAGCATCTCGCCCGCGAATACGGGATCCGCACCGTGGCCGACAACAGCGAAGCGGTCGAGGGCGCGGACGTGATCCTGTTCGGGATCAAGCCGCAGATGCTGGTCCGCGTCGGGCGCGAGATCGGCCCCCATCTCCGTCGCGGACAACTGGTCCTGAGCGTGCTGGCCGGCGCCACGACGGCCGCGCTGACCGGGATCCTCGGCCACGACCAGGTGGTCCGCAGCATGCCCAACACGCCGGCCCGCCTCGGGAAGGGCATGACCGTGTGGTACGCCACGCCCGAGACGACCGAGGCGCAACGCGCACAGGCGGCGGCCCTGCTCGGGGCGCTCGGCGCCCAGCTCGAGGTCGACGACGAGAAGATGGTCGCGATGGCCACCGCGGTCAGCGGCACGGGCCCGACGTACGTGTTCCTGGTCATGGAGGCGCTCATCGACGCGGCGGTCCACCTGGGCTTCCCGCGCCACATGGCGCATGACCTCGTCATCGAGACGCTGGAGGGCTCGACGCTCTTCGCGAAGCAGTCCGGGATGCACCCGGCCGAGCTGCGCAACATGGTCACCTCGCCCGGCGGCACGTCGGCGGCCGCGCTCCATGAGCTCGAATCCGGGCGGCTGCGGACCGTCCTGTCCGAGGCGGTCTGGGCCGCGTTCCGCCGGACCGTGGAGCTCGGCGACCAGCTCGAGGAGCAGGCCCTGGAGCACCCGCCCGGGAAGGCCCGCCCGAAGGCCGCCGACCGTCGCCGGAACGGAGGCCGATGAGCGCGGTCGGGACGCGGACCTCCGTCGACCTGCGACGAGCGCCGCTGGCCGCGCTGCGCGCCGTCGACCTGCGGAAGCCCGATCGCGACCTGTGGTCCGACGAGGTGGCGCTCTGGGATCGACTGGTCGCGTCGTGGGCCGGGCTCGACGATGCGGCCTGGCACCTGCCGGGCGCGGCGCCCTCGGACGCCGGCGGGACTGACTGGTCGCTCGCCGAGCATGTCGGGCACATCGCGGCCTGGCAGGAGCTCGCGAGCGACTACACGGCGACGGCGCTCGCGACCGGACGCTGGCCGACCGACGACGACTTCGACGGCGGCGACTTCGATCGGTTCAACGAGCGGCTGCGCGAACCGTGGGCGTCCCAGTCACGCGACGCGACACTCGAACGACTGGCGACCGCCCGCGAGGGACTCCTCCAGGGGGCCGCGGCATTGTCGCCGGCGGCCATCCGCGAGGACGCGGCCTGGGGCTGGGTCTACATGACCCTGCATGGCCACTACCTCGACCACCTCGCGATCATCGAGCCGTGGGCGGCGACCCTCCGGGCCCGCCAGGCCGACGGGGACCCGTTCGTCGCCGACCCTCGCGCCGTCGACCACGCGGCGTTCGCGGCGGGGGACGCGGCCGCCGCCGCCGACCTGGACGCGCTGCTTCGCGACGTCCCGATCGATCGCTGGACGGTCGGTGAGGTGACGCCCGGCTGGACCGTGCGTGACCACATCGCCCATCTCGCCGACTGGGCCGAGGAGGGCGTCCGGGCGATCGAGGTCTTCCATCGCGACGGAGAGTGGCTCGCCGATCCCGACGAGGGCATCGACGCCTGGAACGAGCGCAAGGTCGAGCTGGGCCGCGACGAGCCGGCGGCCTCGACGCATGCACGGTACGAGCGCGGTCGGCGGGCACTGCGCGAGGCAGTCGACACCATCGATATCGAGGCGCTTCGCTCGCCCGACGGCTGGAGCTGGGCGTACGACTGCCTGCACGGCCACATCCGCAAGCACGCGGCGATGCTGGGTCCGTGGTGCGCGACCGCGGGCTGGCCGGACCCGACGAGCTGATGCCCGCACCCTCGAGCGCGGCACCGACCGGACTGACGATCGAGGCCATCGTCGCGGTCGAGTCGCCTCGCGAGTTCCGCCTCCACCCGCGCGACCGCGTCGTCGCGTACACCGCCGAGGCCGCGGGCGCGCGGCAGCTGTTCACCCTGCCGCTGCGGGGCGGGACACCGACCCAGGTCACCGCGTCGGAGAAGGCCGTCTCGGAGCCGGCATGGTCGCCGGACGGCCGTCGCATCGCCTACATCCGCGACGAGGAGCTCTGGGTCGTGGAGTCCGACGGGTCCCGATCGACGCGCGTCGTGGCCAAGCCCGGTGGCGCACGCCAGCCGCGCTGGTCGCCCGACGGGAAGCGCCTGGCATTCCTCTCGAGGCGCCGTGGCTGGTCGCAGGTCTGGGTCATCGATGCGCCGGTGCCGCGCCGCGGCCGGCCGGCCAACGAGCCCAAGGTGCCGGAGCCCTCGGTTGTCACGGCGTCGGGCGTCGACGTCGATTCGTTCGAGTGGTCGCCCGACGGCGGACGCCTCGCGATCATGGCGAAGCTGTTGCCGAAGGATCCGGAGACGTCGCAGATCGGGCTCGTCGACCTGGCGACCGGCACGACCGAGGTGATCGCCGGCGAGCACAGCCTCGACACGGCGGCGCGGTGGCTGCCGGACGGGTCGATCCTGTACGTCTCCGATGCCGACGGCTGGTTCCAGGTGGTGCGGCGGACCGCGGACGGCCACGACAGGATCGTATTGACCGCCGGCGACCGCGAGCACGGCGAGCCCTCCGGTGGGCTCGGGTTCGCGCCGCTCCCGTCGCCCGATGGCAGCCGCTTCGTCCACGGCGAGGTGCACGACGGCCTGCTCGACCTCGTCGTCGGCGGCCTGGCCGCGGCCGCCCCGAAACGGGGACGCGGCCGGCCGCCCAAGACGCCACGGACCGTCGCCGCGGCCGAGGCCGGTCGGCGGATCAACCCGTGGGACGGCGTCTGGCGCTCGGTCGGCTGGCTGGCCGACGGCGCCTGGGTGGCCGCCATCGGCGAGAGCGAGACGCAGCCGCAGGATCTGTGGCTGCTGCCCGTCCCCGGAGAGGCGCCCGCCGACGCCCGTCCGCGGCGCGTGACGGATTCGCGGCCAGCCGTCCTGGGTGCGGCGCTCGCGCCCGGTCGTGTCCCGGCCGGTGAACGCATCTCGTTCACGGCTCGCGACGGCCTCCGGGTCGAGGGCACGCTCTGGCGACCGAGCGCGGCGACGGGCAAGCGGGGCGGCCAGCGCGTCCCGACGATCGTCTACCCGCACGGCGGCCCGACCTGGCAGGCATGGCGGATCTTCCAGCCCTTCAAGCTGCTGCTCACCGAGGTGGGCTTTGCGGTCCTCGACGTCGACTTCCGCGGCTCGACCGGCTACGGGCGCGCGTTCCGTCAGGCCAACCACGGCGAGTGGGGCCACGCCGACGTGCACGACGTGATCGACGGGGCGAAGTGGGCGATCGAGCAGCCGTGGGCGGACGGGCGGCTCGCCATCTACGGCGGGTCGTACGGCGGCTATGTCGTCCTGTGCGCGCTCGTCGAGGAGCCCTCGATGTGGCGCGCCGGGATCGACCTCTACGGCGACTCGGAGATCGCCGAGAGCTATCGCCACGGTGACCGGGTCGGCCGCCTGGACCTGTTCCGGATGATGGGCTCCCCGGAGGACCCCGGCGCGGCCGAGCTCTACCGCCGTGGCTCGCCGGTCTACCGCGCCGAACGGATCGAGGCGCCGCTCCTCATCCTGCACGGGCGCAAGGACAAGCGGGTCGTGCCGCTCATGACCGAGCGCATGGTCGAGGCGCTCGAGATCGAGGGCAAGCCGCACGAGGTCCACTGGTATGACGAGGAGGGCCACGGTTGGGAGCGGCGCGAGAACCGGCGCGACGCGTTCACGAAGATCCTGGCCTTCCTGCGGACGCACGTCCTCGACGAGCCGCCGCCGACCAAGTAGCGGGGCACACCCGACCGACCCTCAGGGCCTGTCGGCGGGCGGGGCCTGGGCCGGCGCCTTGTCCTCGCGCGGGATGACGCTGATCGAGCCGTTGGTCTCGAGGACGGCTATCCGGACGTCGTCGATGTTCGCGAGCCCATGCGCGCGCACGGCGGTCCGGACGTCCTCCTCCGAGACTGCCTCCTCACTGATGGCGCGGTGCATGAGCCGGCCATCACGGACAAGCAGCCGCGGCTCACCTTCCAGGGTCCTGCGCATGCGTCGTGACCGAGCGGTCAGGAAGCCCAGGCCCTTGTCGAGCGCCACGAGCGTCAGGACGGCCACGAGACCGCCCCAGACCGTCGTGTTCTCACCGACCATCGAGTTCTGGACCGCGTCGGAGATGACCAGGATGACGATGAGCTCGAGGATCGAGAGCTGGCCGACCTCCTTCTTCCCGGACAGTCGCAGCACGACGACGAGGAACAGGTAGACGATCGCAGTGCGGAGGACGATCTCGGCCAGACCCGAGCCGATGTCGGGAAGGGTCATGCGCGCGTCGCCTCGGGCCGGATGCCGCGCCGCATCGCGAGCGCGATCGTCGCCGCGACGCCGAGGCCGATAAGCAGGTCGCCGATGCTGAACACGTTCGCGAACGGCAGCCACGCCGGCATCGCGAAGATGTCGGTCAGGAGGCGGAGGGCTGGTTCCGCGGTCAGGACGCTGTTCGTGTGCCCGGCGGTGTCGATCCCGGCGGCGAGCAGGGCGGCCGGATCGGCGGGCATGGCGCCGCCGTTCGCGAGGATCGCGACGAGGTTGCAGCCGGCACCGGCGGCGATCAGCGGCATCACCGGCACGGCCAGGTTGCGCAGGACCGCGGCCAGAACGGCCAGGTTCGAGGCCACGTAGAGCGCCGGCCCGGCATCACCGACCAGCGAACCGAGCGGCTCCGAGAAGAGAGCGACCTGCAGGACGAGTCCTGCCACCGCGAGCCAGGCCCAGCGGAGCTGGAGCGTGGCGAGGCCGCCGAGTCGCCCGCCGATCGCGAGACCCGCGATGAGGCCGATCGGGATCGCGTAGAGGATGAACATGGGCCTCAGTCGCTCGTCGGAGCAATCCCCATCGTGGTCTCGAGCTGGGCGGCGTGCTCGGCGAGGTGGGTGACGATGAACCGGTCGGCCGACGCGCTGACCGTCATCTCGCCCAGCCTCGGGTGGAGGCCGACGCGGTCGCGCTGCGCCGGCGTCCATCTCGCCCAGGTCTCGAGGAACCGTTCCGAGCCGGCGGCGATCCGGGCGAACAGGTCGGCAGGAGGAAGGGATCGGTCGCGCTCGATGGTGTCCAGGCGAGCCGTGTCGGTCGCGACCCGGCCGAACGGGACCGGCTCGCCGCGACCGGCCGCGACCCGGTCGAGCTCCACGCGCCAATACCCGAGCATCTCGGCGACGTGTGCGAGGACCTCTGGCGGGCCCCAGGACGCCTCCTCCGAGGTGTCGAACCGCTGCGCGAGCGGCCACGGCGCGGTGGCTTCGACGGCCGGGCGGGCCCGCTCGAACCGCTCGAGGGCCGCATGGACGCGGTCGGCGACGTCGTCGGTCGGCATGGCGGAGAGTGTCGCACGCCGGGCGTAGCATGGGAGGCCACATCACCGGACGACCCACGGGTCGTCCGCCCTCGCAGCACGGGGAGACGCGCGCATGACCGAGACCCTCTCGAAGGGTGCCGCCAACCAGGCCGGCGCCCGGGTCGACTCGGACGCCTATGCGAAGGCGGCCGACTTCCTGCCCCTCAATGGCATCGACCACGTAGAGTTCTGGGTGGGCAATGCCCGCCAGGCGGCCGCCTACTACCGTGCCCTGTGGGGCTTCACGCCCGTGGCGTTCAGCGGCCTCGAAACCAAGGTCCGGGATCGGGCGAGCTACGTCATGGTCCAGCACGACATCCGGTTCGTCTTCACCGCGCCCCTGACCCCGGACGGCGAGATCGCGGAGCACGTCCGGGCCCACGGCGACGGCGTGCACGACATCGCCTTCTCGGTCGACGACGTCGAGTCGGCCTGGCGCGAGACCACGACCCGGGGCGCCGTGTCCGCGCTCGAGCCGACCGAGCTCGACGGCGGCGACGACGGCACCCTGCGCAAGGCCTCGATCCACACGTACGGCGAGGTCCTGCACTCATTCGTGGACCGCCGCGACTACGCGGGTGCCTTCGCGCCCGGCTACCGGAAGGTCAAGTCGCCCGCACCTGCGGCGCAGGGCCTCTCGCTGCTCGAGGTCGATCACTGTGTCGGCAATGTCGGCCTCGGCGAGATGGACCAGTTCGTCGACTTCTACCGCGACGTCCTCGGGTTCGCCCAGCTGATCCACTACGACGACAAGGTCATCCACACCGATTACAGCGCCCTGATGTCGAAGGTCATGACCAACGGCAACGGTCGCATCAAGTTCCCGATCAACGAGCCGGCGACCGGCAAGAAGAAGAGCCAGATCCAGGAGTACCTCGACTGGTATCGATCGTCCGGCTGCCAGCACATCGCGCTGCGGACCGAGGACATCGTCACGACCGTGCGCCGCCTGCGTGACAACGGGGTGGAGTTCCTCGGCCTGCCGCACGAGTACTACGCGTCTCTCGCAGACCGCGTCGGCGACGTCGGGGTGCCGATCGACACGCTCGAGGAGCTCGGCATCGAGGCCGACCGCGACGAGGAGGGCTACCTCCTCCAGATCTTCACGCGACCCGTCCAGGACCGCCCGACGTTCTTCTTCGAGATCA
Source organism: uncultured Chloroflexia bacterium (assembly GCA_963767165.1). Taxonomy (GTDB): domain Bacteria; phylum Chloroflexota; class Limnocylindria; order Limnocylindrales; family CSP1-4; genus SPCO01. The sequence continues at coordinate 413,369 of CAVYCV010000003.1, forward strand.
TCGAGCGCCACGGCTCGCGCGGGTTCGGCGTGGGCAACTTCAAGGCCCTCTTCGAGGCGATCGAGCGCGAACAGGCGAAGCGCGGGAACCTCTAGACGTCGGCTATCCTCGCGCTGGCCGGTCCCGGACGGCCGGCTGCGGGAGGGTATCGCCTTGTACGAGTGGCTCGTGTTCACGCATCTGCTGGGTCTCGTGATCTTCGCCCTGTGTCACGGGGTCTCGGTCTTCGTATCGTTCCGGGTTCGGAGGACCGCCGACCCGACCGTCGCGGCCGCTTACCTGCAGCTGTCGCAGACGGCCAATCAGGCGATGTATCTCGGCCTGCTGCTGCTGGCCGTCGGCGGGATCGGCGCCGCGTCGGTCGGAGACCTGTGGGGGAAGACATGGGTCTGGTCGTCGGTCATCGTCCTGATCGCGGTCATCGCGCTGATGTACGCGGTCGGGGCGAGCTACTACTACCGGCTCCGGGACGATCTTGCCGGCAAGCGGGACGTCGCGCTCGCGACCAGCGAACAGCTCGGCCCTCGCCTGGCGACGCGCCGTCCCGAATTTCTGGCGGTCATCGGCGGGGCAGGCTTCGTCGTTCTCGTCTGGATGATGGTCCTCAAGCCGGGCTGAGGTGACACTCTCGATCGAGCGACCGTGAGGCTCGCCCACGTCCGGGAGCGAACCGGGCCAGCCGGCGCGCCGTTGCGGCTGGCCGCGGCGCTCGATCCTGCAGCGACCCGATGGGTCGATCTCGAGAACTCAAGGCGGCGTGTGGTCGCCGGGCAGCCCGCCCTTGCCCATGACTCGGCGCTCCATCGGCAGCCGATCACGACCCTCGATGACCACCTTGCTCGCGGCCTGCGGGTGGACGCCCTTGCCGATCTCGTCGAGGGATTCGAGCCGCGCGGCGACCCCGATGACGACGACGCCGTGCTCGATGCCGGCGACCTCCGGTTCGGTCCGCCGGTCCTGCGGCCGCCCTCGTTCCGCGATTTCTACGCCTTCGAGCGCCACGTCCGAACGATGTGGGAGCGTCGCGGCGGCGAGGTCCCCGAGGCGTGGTATCGCCTGCCGATCTTCTACTTCTCGAACGTCTCGGAGATCCGCGGACCCGACGACCCCGTCTGGGCGCCGGGCGGCTCCGACGAGCTCGACTACGAGCTCGAGGTGGGGGCTCTCATCGACACACCCGTGCGCGATCTCGGGGCTGCGCACGGCCTGGAAGCCGTCGGCGGCTTCTTCGTCCTGAACGACTGGTCAGCGCGCGACCTTCAGCGCGACGAGACGGCCGTCCGGCTCGGGCCGGCCAAGGGCAAGGACTTCGCCACCTCGATCGGGCCATGGCTGGTCACGCCCGACGAGCTGGCCGATGCGTGGAAGCCCGGCGCGAGCGCGCCGGATCTCCCAATGACCGCGACCGTCAACGGCGGGGAGACCAGCCACGGGACCTGGTCTAGCGCGCACTTCAGCGTCGGGCAGATGGTCGAACGGGCGTCGGCCGACGTGCTGCTGCGCCCGGGCGACATCCTCGGCAGCGGGACGGTCGGCGGCGGGTGCCTCCTGGAGGTCCGAGACGAGACGCTCGGGCGTTACCTTGTCCCGGGCGACGAGGTGACCCTGACGATCGAACGGCTGGGTTCCCTTCGTAACCCGATCGTGGCGCGAGGCGTCTGACGATGCCACGTCGCACCACGACGCGCTCCGAGCCGCGCGGGCCGCACCGCATCGAGCCGATGACACCCGACGACTGGCCCGCGGTCCGGCGGATCCATGCCGAGGGCATCGCGACCGGCGATGCGACCCTCGAGCGCGAACCGCCCGACTGGAACCACTTCGACCACTCGCACCCGCTCGAATGCCGGCTCGTGGCGCGCGACCAGGCGTCGGGCGAGGTCCTCGGCTGGACGGCGCTCAGTGGGTACTCATCGCGCAGGGTCTACAGCGGCGTGGCGTGGGAGAGCGTCTACGTCGGCGCCGAGGCTCGCGGCCGCGGGGTTGGGCAGGCCCTCCTCGAGGCGCTGATCCCGGCGTCGGAGGCGGCCGGTTTCTGGACGCTCCTCGCGGGCGTCCTCGCCGACAACGCCCCGAGCCTCGCGCTGCACGAACGCGTCGGCTTCCGTCGCATCGGGGTCCAGCAGCGCCTCGGCCAGGACGCCACCGGACGCTGGCGCGACGTCGTCGTCCTCGAACGTCGAAGTCTGATCGTCGGGGTCTGACCGACGACCGTGCGGACGTCCTAGACTGGCCTCCTCGAACCTCGGGGAGGCCAGTCGCTCGATGTTCTACGCCGCGCGCGGCAACGTCCCGCCCAAGCGTCACACCCAGCACCGCGCGGCCGATGGCTCGCTCTACGCGGAGGAGCTGTTCGGCGTCGAGGGCTTCACCGGGCGCTCGTCGCTGCTCTATCACCTCGTCCCGCCCACGCGGACCCACAAGATCGAGCCGGGCCCGACCGTGCCCGCGCTCGAGGAGGCCGACGACGGCTACCACCACCACCGGCTGGTCGACGCGGCGGGGATCGAGCCGCACGGCGACGCGGTCACCGGTCGCATCCCGCTGTTCTTCAACGCGGACGTCGTGATGGGCGTCGTCCGCCCGGCGGCCGCGATGCCGGCCGGCGTCTTCTATCGCAACGGCGAGGCTGACGAGATGCTCTTCGTCCACGAGGGCGAGGGCCTCTTGGACACGGTCTTCGGGCCGATCCGCTACGGCCCGGGCGACTACCTGGTCCTGCCGATCGGGACGACGTGGCGCCTCGAGCCCGACGCCGGGTCAGCCCAACGGATGCTGTACCTGGAGTGCCCATCGGAGATCGAGGCGCCAAAGCGCTATCGCAACGACTACGGCCAGCTGCTCGAGCACTCGCCGTACTCGCAGCGCGACATCCGGCTGCCGGGCGAGGTCCCTCCCCGGGCGGAGGACGGGGCCTTCGTCGTCCACGTCAAGATGCGGGGTCGGCTGACCGCCTACCACTACACGCACCACCCGTTCGATGTCGTCGGCTGGGACGGCTACCTGTGGCCGTTCGCATTCAACATCGGCGACTTCGAGCCGATCACCGGGCGCGTCCACCAGCCGCCGCCTGTGCACCAGACGTTCGCGGCCCGGAACTTCGTCGTCTGCTCGTTCGTGCCGCGCAAGTTCGACTACCACCCGCTAGCCATCCCCGCGCCGTACAACCACTCGAACATCAACTCGGATGAGGTCATCTACTACGTCGCGGGCAACTTCATGAGCCGCCGCGGCGTGGGCATCTCGTCGTTCACGCTCCACCCGGCCGGGATCCCGCACGGGCCGCATCCGGGGACCGCGGAAGCCTCCATCGGCAAGGAGGCAACCGAGGAGCTGGCCGTGATGGTCGACACGTTCCATCCGCTCAAGATCACGCGGCAGGCGGCGGCCCTCGAGGACGCCCGCTACCCGTACTCGTGGCTCCCGGCCGACGACGCCTCCGGCGAGGCCCGCGAGCTGAGCGAGCGCGGACCGGAGGCGTTCCCGGACTGAGCCGGCGTCCGGTCGCGACCCCGGACTCCGTCAGACGTTGTCCATCGGTGACGCGCCGAGCGCCATGCCGACCCGGACCAGGACGAGGCCGACCGCCATCGCGATCGCCCTGACCGGCCGAACGACACGCCCGACCCGGTTTTGGTATCTCACCGCCTTCGGCTTGACCGGGGGCCGCCGGACGAGCCGGTGCCGGGCCGCCTCGTCTCGGAACGCGTGCATGCGGTCTTTCACGATGCTGTTCTGACCACGGAAGTCACTTGGGTGCACTGGGTCCCCCTCCATCGCCGGCCGCCTGGGCAGGCGCCGTCAACGTTCACGGTCGTGTCTCTACACCGACCCGATTCGTCGGGGATCGCTCGTCGGTTCCTCTGTGTTGCACCGCGGAACAGGACCACCGGCCGTTCCGAAAGGACCAGTTGGTGGGTCGCGATGGTTGCCTCGGGGGGCGACCATGGCTCCCATGCACCGTCGCGCCCGAGCCCCGATCCGCGAGACCATGCTCGTCGCGATCGTCGTCGCCCTCGTCATCGGGGCCCTGCCGGCTGCGGCTGCCGCGTCCTCCACCGATCCCGACAAGGACGGCCTCCCGTCGGCCTGGGAGGTCACGTGGTCGCACACGAATCCCAGGAAGAGGGACACGGACAAGGACGGCCTGCTCGACGGCAAGGAGGATCCCGACAAGGACACCCTGAACAATCGTCAGGAGTACCTCGCCGGGATGCGGCCTCGCCGCGCCGACAGCGACCGTGACGGCATCCGCGACGACAAGGAAGACACCGACAAGGACGGCCTGAAGACCAAGTTCGAGTTCACCGCCGGCACCAAGCCCAAGGTCAAGGACACGGACAAGGACGGCCTGCGCGACGACCGCGAGGATCCGGACAAGGACGGCCTGACGAACCGCAGCGAGCAGAGTCGCGGCACCCATCCGACGAAGCGCGACACCGACGGCGACGGCTATTCCGACGGCTGGGAGGTCACGTCCGGCACGAATCCCCTCGATGCCGCCAGCCATCCCGTCCCGCCGCCGCCTGGCGCCGTGCCCACCCTGCCCGGGGTGTCCGACTGCTCGGTCTTCCCCGCCGACAACGTCTGGAACGCCCGGATCGACCACCTCGACGTCGCCTCGAACTCATCGACGATGATCTCGTCGATCGGCCTGAACGCCGGTCTGCACATGGACTTCGGCTCGTACGCGGGCTACGGGATCCCATACAACATCGTGACCTCGGCGACCACGACCTCGACCGTCACCTTCGACTATGACGAGGACTCCGACCACGTCCCGTACCCGATCCCGGCCAGCCCGAAGATCGAGGGCGGCGGGACCGCCGGCGCGGGCGACCGTCACATCCTCATGGTCGACAAGGACACCTGTCGGCTGTACGAGCTGTTCAACGCGCGCAGGGTGAACGGCGCCTGGCGCGCCGGCAGTGGCGCGACGTGGGACATGCACTCGAACGCGCTGCGGACCGCCGGCTGGACCAGCGCCGACGCGGCCGGCTTGCCGATCCTGCCCGGCCTGGTCCGCTACGACGAGGTCCTCGCCGGGGCCATCAACCATGCCCTCCGGTTCACGACCGACGAGACCCGCAAGCAGTACATCTACCCGGCCCGCCACTACGCCAGCGACTCGACGTCTGCGTCGCTGCCGCCGATGGGCCTGCGCGTGCGCCTGAACCCCGCGTACGACACGTCCGGGTTCTCGCCCCAGGCCCGGGTCATCGCCGAGGCGCTCAAGCACTACGGCATGATCCTGGCCGACAACGGCTCGCCCTGGTACATCACCGGCGTCAGCGACCCCGACTTCGATGACGACGTCATGCACGAGCTCGACGTCATCAAGGGCCACGATCTCCAGGTCGTCGACACCTCCGGGCTGGTCAACGGCCCGTAGCTCCATCTGCGGGCGCGACCACGGCCCGCGCCGGACCGGTCATCATCGCGGCATGACGACCCTGCGTGAGCGCGTCCTTGGCGGTGAGACCACGTTCGGCACCTGGCTGTCGACCGGATCCGCGGTCGTCGCGGAGGCATGCGCGCGCGCCGGCTTCGACTGGCTGGTCATCGATACCGAGCACGGGATGACCACCGAGACCACGGTCCTCCCGCAGCTCTATGCCATCGGGACCACGGACGCGACGGCCATGGTCCGGATCGAGCGCAGTGACCGGTTGCGCATCTCGCGCGCGCTCGACATGGGCGCGGGCGGCCTGGTGGTCCCGCGGGTCGAATCGGCGGACGACGTCCGGCAGGCCCTCGACTGGATGCGCTTCCCGCCGCACGGGCAGCGCGGCATCGCCCTGGGTGGCCGTGGCCAGGGCTTCGGCCGGGTAGGTCACGAGGACATCGGCACGCTCGATGATGTCGTGGTGGGCGCGTTCCAGATCGAGAACCCGGCCGCAGTCGCCGACGCGGACGCGATCGCGGCCCTGCCCGGCGCCGACGTCCTCTTCGTGGGACCGGCCGACCTGTCGCACTCGCTCGGCGTCCCGGGCCGGTTCGACGACCCGACCTACCTGGAGGCGATCGGTGCCGTCCTCGCCGCGTGCGAGCGTCACGGCAAGGCCGCCGGCATCCTCCTGTACGACCGCGCCGTGCTGCCGCGCCATCTCGAGCTTGGGTTCCGCTTCATCGGGCTCGGCTCCGATCTCGGGTTCGTGGCCGCCGGCGCCCGCGGGATGGTGGAGGCCGCCCGCGGCGGCTGAGCGCGGCGCCCGGCCCGTGCCTGCCAGACGGCACGGACTGACCGAGCGTGGCGATCTTGCGCGGTCCAGCGCGAAACGCGGCCCACCCGACACGATTCCGGGCCACGGAAGGTCTCCAACCGCCTTCGATGCCCCGGTGCAGACTGCCAGGCACGTGGGAGGAGGGCGCCCCCTAACCCGCCGCCCTACTCGTCCGCCAGGCGCACCGCCGGCGCGGGCGTCCGTCCCGCGCCCGGCCCGGTCTGAGCTAGGAGGACGCCTGCGATGATGAGCGCGCCGCCGACGAGCTGGACCGGGGTCAGGACGAAGCCGAAGAGGAGATAGGCGAGGACGATCGTCCAGATCGGTTCGACGGTGCTGATGATCGAGGCCTGGGCGGCCCCGATGCGCTGCGTCCCGGCGTAGAACGCCTGGATCGCGATGAAGGTCGAGACGACCCCGACGCCGAACAGCCCGAACCAGGCCTCGGTCGGGATCTGTGAAGGCAGCACCGGCCGGCTGCTGCCGAGGCTCCAGAGCCAGTAGACGGCCGTGGTCGCGGTCATCATCAGCGCGGTCGCGGCCGACGCGGCGGCGCCCCGGTCGGACTCGCCGCCGACCGTATCGCGGCGTTCGCCGGCCAGCCGGGCCGCAAGCACGATCCAGACGACGTAGATCAGCATCGAGGCGATCACGAGGAGCAGGCCGGACACCGGCGGCGCGTCGTCGGGGTCGATCCCGCCGATCGTCAGGGTCACCCCGACAAGGGCGATCCCCAGGGCCAGCCACGCCCGCCGGCCCTCGAGACGCTGCCCGAACCGCAGCGCGACGACCGCCACCAGCGCTGGGTACGTGAAGACGATCAGGCCGGCGAGCGACGGCGAGACCGTCTCGAGCGACGCGTAGTACGCGCCCGAGTTACCGACGTACAGGACGCCGAGCGCGAGCGCGACGATGGCCGCCCGACGATCGAAGGCGCGCAGGCCGTGCCGCCGGGCCGGCGACGCCAGCAGCCAGGCCCACGCCAGGCTCGCCCCGAAGAGGAACCGCCACGACGAGAGCACGAGCCAGTCGACGCCACTCGCGTAGACCGGCTGGGCGAACAGCGACCCGGACCCGAATCCCGCCGCCGACAGGAGGATGAGGGCGACCCCGCCCAGGCGTCGGCGATCCATCCGCCGGAGGCTAGCAGCCCGACGGGCACGCTCGCCGCCCGCGCGGACCGGCCGACTGTCGGCTCAGTCCGTGTAGTGGAAGGTCGCGACGAACTGGTCGAAGACCGGGATGTCGGATTCGCCGCCGGCGGTCACGAGGAAGACCTCCCAGCCCGTCCGGTCACGGACCGAGATGTCGTCGACGAAGGTCACGTCCTGGCCCTGGTCGTTGGTGAACCGGAAGACGAGCCGCGATGCGGGCTGCCCACCCACGGAGCGGTCGATCTGCGAGGTCGGGACCCCGAAGTCCTCCTTGTAGAACGCCTGGAGGTCGGCGACGAAGTCGGCGAGCGTCGTTGAGCCCTTGACGAGCTTCTGCGGCGCCACGTAGATGTAGGGCTGCCCATCGACGGCGTAGGCGTCCTCCGTCTTCGACGTCTCCACGGTCCAGTCGGCCGGGTGTGCCATGGAGTACTTGAAGGGCTTCGAGACGTTCACGACCCACACGTCCTCGGGCGGGGAGATGGTCTGCGGCGTCCCGACCCCGCTGAAGGCGTATTCGAAGTCGAGCTCGATCGGCAGGACGACGTCGCCCTCGGTCTGCGTCCACGATCCGGTGATGCCCATGATCGCCGGGGTGCCGTCGTCGGTCGCATAGAAGTCCATGGCGAACGTGGCGTCCGTGACCGCGTCGGCATCGAATCCGATCGCGCTGGGCGAGATCTCGCCGCCGCCCTTGGACTGGAGGTGGTGCAGCTGCTGGCCGTTCCTGGCCGTCACGCCGATGTCCTCGACCGACGCGATCGCCGCGAGGGTGCCCGAGATCGAGCCCTGCGACGCGCCCGCCTTGGCGTCGACGAGCCACGGGCCGGGCGAGGTACGGTTCCAGCCCTGCTGCCCGATCGAGATCGTCTCGGTGTCCTGAGTGGATGCGCCGACCTCGATGCGCATCGACAGGCGCGAGCTCGGTCCCGAGAAGACTCCGTCGCCTGTGAGCTCGCCGGCTGCCGCGCCGAAGGACACGGTGCCGGTGATATCCGCCGTGGCGCTGAAGTCGGGCGCCGCGATGATCTTGACGAAGGCGGCGCTCACGTCGACGGGCGTGGGGCTCGGCGTCGGCACGGCGGTCGGGGTCGGGACGGCGGTCGGGGAGGGGGTGGGCGTCGGGGTCGTATCGCCGCAGGCGCCGGCCACGACGATCGCGACGACGGTCAGGGCCGTCAACGGCCTGCCCGCGGATCTCCGACCCGCGACCGGTGCGCGCTGCGGGTCCCGTCGCATGCCGTCCCTCCCACGTGCCCCGGTCTCTGCCGGCGGGCGTCCGGCGCATCATGCTGGTTGACCCCGGTTCCGGCAACGGTCGCTACACTTTGAGCGTGACCGACCTGTCCGAGACCGCCGTCGCCCGCCGCGTGCCGGCCATCCTGGAGGAGCGCCTCCAGGTGCTCAACCGCCGGCAGCCCGTGACCGTGCCGCCGGGCACCTCACTGGCCGACTGCCTGCGCGCGATCCAACGGACGGGCACAGGCGATTCAGTGTTCGTGTGTGACCCGTCCGGCCGGCTCCTGGGCGTGCTGACCGAGCGCGATATCTTCTCGCGGATCGTCGCCGGCCTCGTCGACCTCGCGAAGCCGGTCGAGACGCTCATGACGACCGAGCCGCGGACGCTCGATCTCGACCAGACCATCCGCGACGCCATCGACCTGATGAAGACCGGGCGATACCGGAACGTCCCGGTCGTGGACCCCAGCGGTCACCTGGTCGGCGTCATCCGGCAGGCCGACATCATCAAGTACCTGGCCGAGTCGTTCCCGGAGGAGTTGCTCAACCTCCCGCCGCGGCCGCATCAGCGCATGAAGGAGCCGGAAGGCGCGTGACGACCCCGACCAAGGATCTCGAGCCCGGGATCTCGGAGCTCGAGCGGGTCACTATCCGCTTCGCGGGCGATTCCGGCGATGGGATGCAGTTGACCGGGACGCAGTTCACGCGGACCGCAGCCGTCTTCGGCAACGACATCAGCACGCTGCCCGACTTCCCGGCCGAGATCCGGGCACCGGCGGGCTCGCTGCCGGGCGTCTCGGGCTTCCAGATCAGCTTCAGCTCGAATGACATCCACACGCCGGGCGACCAGCCGGACGTCCTCGTCGCGATGAACCCGGCGGCGCTCAAGACGAACATCATGGACCTGCCGCCCGGCGGCGCCCTCATCGTCAACAGCGACGCGTTCACGCAGCAGAACCTGAACAAGGCGGCCTACGCGAGCAACCCGCTGACCGATGGCTCGCTGAGCGACTTCATCGTCTTCGAGGTCCCGATCTCGGCGCTCAACGAGCGCTCGCTCGACGGGCTCGACATGACCAGCAAGCAGAAGGACCTGACCAAGAACTTCTTCGCGCTCGGGATCATGTTCTGGCTCTACGAGCGGAGCATGGACCCGACGATCACCTGGATCGACCAGAAGTTCTCCGCGCGTCCCGTCGTCGCCGAGGCGAACAAGCGGGCCCTCAAGGCCGGCTACGCGTTCGGCGAGACGACCGAGATCTTCCACACCCACTACCGGGTCAAGCCGGCCCACCTGCCGCCGGGCACGTACCGGAACATCACCGGCAACGAGGCGACGGCGCTCGGGTTCCTGACGGCGTCGAAGCTGGCCGGCCGTCCGCTGTTCTATGGCAGCTACCCGATCACCCCGGCGAGCGACATCCTGCACCAGCTCTCGACGTACAAGACATTCGGCGTCAAGACGTTCCAGGCCGAGGACGAGATCGCGGCGATCGGGGCGGCGATCGGGGCGAGCTACGGCGGCGCGCTCGGCATGACCGCCTCATCGGGGCCGGGCATCGCGCTCAAGACCGAGGCCATGGGCCTCGCGGTCATGGTCGAGCTGCCGCTCGTCGTCATCGACGTCCAGCGAGCCGGCCCGTCCACCGGCATGCCCACCAAGAACGAGCAGGCTGACCTGCTCCAGGTCATGTTCGGGCGCAACTCGGACTCGCCCATCCCGATCGTGGCGCCATCGACGCCCGGCGACTGCTTCGAGATGGCCATCGAGGCGTGGCGGCTGGCGCTCAAGTACATGACCCCAGTGGCGTTCCTGTCCGACGCGTTCCTCGCGACCGGCTCGGAGCCGTGGAAGATCCCCGACCTGGACGGGCTCCCGGACATCGGGGTCGCCGACGCGGTCCGCGGCCAGGGACCGTTCCAGCCATACCTCCGGGACCCCGAGACGCTCGCCCGGCCGTGGGCGGTCCCGGGCACGGCCGGGCTCGAGCATCGCATCGGCGGCCTCGAGAAGGCCGACGGGACCGGCAACGTGAGCTACGACCCGGACAACCACCACAAGATGCAGCTCCTGCGGGCGGCCAAGGTCGCCGGCATCGCGAACGACATCGCGCCCCTGGACGTCTTCGGTCCAGCGAGCGGCGAGCTGCTGATCCTCGGCTGGGGCTCCACCTACGGGGCGATCCGCTCGGCGGTCGAACGTCTCCATGCCGACGGCACGTCCGTGGCCCACGCCCACCTGCGCCATCTCAATCCGTTCCCGGCCAACACCGAGGAGGTCCTGCGCTCGTACCGCCGGGTCCTCATCCCCGAGGTCAACCTGGGTCAGCTCCTGATGCTGGTGCGGGCGAAGTACCTCATCGACGCCGTCGGCTACGACAAGGTGCGGGGCAAGCCGTTCCGCATCTCCGAGATCGTGGCCGAGGCCGAACGCATCCTCGCGGAGTGATCCACGCATGACCGAGCCGATCGCCACCAACGGCGCCACGCCCGCAGCCGCCCCGGCCCAGCCGCCGCTGAGCGCCGAGAACGCCGCGGTGATCGCGCTGACCCGCAAGGACTTCGTGTCCGACCAGGAAGTGCGCTGGTGCCCCGGCTGCGGCGACTACTCGATCCTCGCCCAGACCCAGAAGGTCATGCCCGACTTCGGCTACCCGAAGGAGAACATCGTCTTCATCTCGGGCATCGGCTGCTCCGGCCGGCTGCCGTACTACATGAACACGTTCGGCTTCCACACGATCCACGGGCGCGCGCCGACGCTCGCGACCGGGCTCAAGGCCGCCCGCCCCGACCTCATGGTCTGGGTCATCACCGGGGACGGCGACGCGCTCTCCATCGGGGGCAACCACGTCATCCACTCGATGCGCCGCAACGTCGACATCAAGCTGATCATGTTCAACAACCGGATCTACGGGCTGACCAAGGGCCAGGCCTCGCCGACCTCGGAGTTCGGCAAGCGAACCAAGTCGACGCCGGCCGGGACCGTCGACACGCCGATCATCCCCCTCACGATCGCGCTCGCCGCCGAGGCCAGCTTCGTCGCCCGGTCGGTCGACACGCACACAGAGCATCTCCAGCAGACGCTCGAGCGGGCGGGCCGCCACAAGGGCTCGGCCTTCGTGGAGGTCCTCCAGAACTGCAACATCTTCAACGACGGGGCATGGCGCGACTTCACCGACCGCGAGGTCCGCGAGGACCGGATGCTCGTCCTCGAGCACGGCAAGCCGATGATCTTCGGCAAGGACCGCGACAAGGGCATCCGCCTGGCGGGTCTGCACCCCGAGGTGGTGACCATCGGCGAGAACGGCGTGACCGAGGCGGACCTCCTGGTCCACGACGAGGCCGCCGCCGAGCCGTACCTCGCCCTCATGCTCTCGCGCATGTCGTGGCCGGACTACCCGGTCCCGGTGGGCGTGCTGCGCTCGGTGGCCCGGCCGACCCACGACCAGCTCCTGGAGGACCAGCTGAGCGCGGCCGTCGCGAAGTCCGGCCAAGGCGATCTGGCGCGTGTCCTGCGAGGCGGGGAGACCTGGACCGTCGACTAGGAGGGTGAGGGACGCGATGCTGATGAAACGGTGTCCGAGCTGCGGCTTCGAGAACCTGCCCGACGCCGACACCTGCGAGAACTGCGAATCGGACCTCATGGGCAACGACGTCCCGCAGCAGACCTCCTCCTTCCACGGGCGCCTGCTCGGCGAGCACCTCGACGATCTCGGGGCCCCTGCGCCCATCACGGTCGAGCCGGACACGCCCGTGGACGCGGCGATCGCGCGGATGCAGGACGCCGAGGTCGACTGCGTGCTGGTCGTGTCCGACGATCGCCTCGTCGGCATCTTCACCGACCGCGATGCGGTCGCCAAGGCCGCCGGCAAGCCCCTGGACGCCTTCCGCGTTCGCGATTTCATGACCCCTGACCCGGTCGTCCTCCGCCACGACGATCCGATCGCGCTCGCGATCCACAAGATGGCCGTCGGCGGGTTCCGGCACATCCCCATCGTCGAGAACGGCAAGCCGACCGGCGTTGTCACCGCCCGGGACGTGTTCCACCACCTCGCCGAGAACTTCGGGTGACGACGCGGATCGCGGTCCTCGCCCAGGACCTGATCTGGCAGGACCGCCTTGCCACGGCGGTCGAGGCGGCCGGCGCCACGCCGATGCGCGCCAAGACGGCGCCCGAATTCGACCGCGCGCTCGAGTGTGCGGACTTCGCCATCATCGACCTGACCGCTCGCGCCTATGACCCGCTCGCCGCGATCGAACGGGCACGGTCGCACGGCGCCCGGGTGCTCGCGGTCGGTCCGCACGACGATCTCGACCTTCGCAAGCGCGCCCTCGCGCGCGGGCGCCGAACGCGTGCTCGCCTATCGCAAGCTCTTCGAGGACGGCCCGGCGACGATCGCGACGTGGCTGGAGCGGTCCGCGGCCCCGGCCAGAGCATCGTGACCGCCGAGGCGACCCGGCCCACCATCCCCGCCGAGCGCTACGCCGAGCGTCTTCGAGGCGCGGCCGAGGCTGCTGCCGCGCACGGTTTCGACGCGATGCTCGTCGCGGTCGGCCCGGACCTGCGCTACCTGACCGCGTACGAGGCGATGCCGCTCGAGCGGTTGACGATGCTGGTCGTCGTCCCTGGCCATGCGCCGACGATCGTCGTCCCGCGGCTGGAGCGCGGGGCGGCCGAGGCGGGCCTCCGGACGGACGTGACGATCGCGACGTGGGACGAGGTCCGTGATCCGTATGACGTGGTCACCGGGCTCCTGCTGGGGCCGACCGGACACGCAGCGCCGCGGATCGCGGTCTCCGACACGCTCTGGGCCAGCCACCTGCTGCGACTCCAGGCCGCCCTGCCCGCCGCCCGGTTCGAGCCCGCATCGCCCGTCCTGGCGGACCTGCGGATGATCAAGGATCCTGACGAGATCGCGTTGCTGCGACTCGCGGCCCAGGCGGCCGACCGGGTCGTGGCCCACATCGCGGCCGGTCCGCTGGTCGGGCGGACCGAGGCCGACGTCGCCCGCGAGGTCCGCGAGCGGCTCATCGCCGAGGGCCATGACACGGCCCTGTTCGCCATCGTGGGTTCGGGCCCGAACTCGGCCTCACCGCACCACGAGGCGTCCGATCGGGTCATCCGCCCAGGCGAGCCGATCGTGCTCGACATCGGCGGGACGCTCGGCGGGTACGGCTCCGATGTCACCCGGACGCTGTGGGTCACCGGCGGCGACCCGGCGAACGGCCCGGACGAGCGGTTCCGGCACCTGTTCGGCGTGCTCTACGGCGCCCAGGCCGCGGCGACCCGCGCGGTCCGACCGAGTGTCGCGTGCGAGGAGATCGACGCGACGGCCCGTCGGCCGATCGACGCCGAGGGCTATGGCGAGGCGTTCTTCCATCGGACAGGGCACGGGATCGGCCTCGAGGGCCACGAGGAGCCCGTACCTGATCGCGGGCAACGACCTGCCGCTGCGCGAGGGGATGGCGTTCTCGGTCGAGCCAGGCATCTATCTCGTCGGCGAGTACGGCGCGCGCATCGAGGACATCGTCGTGTGCGGAGCGGACGGCCCGATCGTGCTCAACGAGGCGTCTCGCGAGCTGTACGTCGTCGACGGCTGACACCGGAACCGTGCCCGGGCCGGGGTCCTGGGCCGCGCCTGCGGTATCATCGGTCGACGGATCGGCCCGATCGATCCGCCAAGATCCGAGTACCGATGACCAGCCACTCACCGCGCCGCCCCTGCGGCGCCTGCCCCGGCCGAGACTCCGAAACCGGCCACACCGGCTTATGAGCCGGCGCCACGGCCGCACGCACCACCACGAGCGCGGCCACCACGGCGCCCCGCGTCCGGGGACGCCTGCCGGACCGCGCCCGAATCGCGCGACCGAGGGCGGTCCTGGACAGGTCGCGCCGCCGCCGGTCGCCTCGGACAAGCACGCGTCACCTCAGCCTGCGACCGCCTCGGCTCCGGCCGAGCGCGCAGCACCCGATGCTGCGGAACGGCCCACGTCGGTGCCGTCGGTCGCCGATCCGCTCCCCGCCGCACCCGCTCCGACCCCGACGAACGGAGCCTCGATGAGCGAGGCCCACCCCGTGGCCCACGACGCCTCGCCGGTCGAGCACGCGCCGGCCGATGGGCCGGCACCGGTCAACGGAGGCATGCCGGCTCGGCCGACCGGCCAGAACGGCAATGGCGCCCAGAACGGTCAGGGTGCCCACCACGGGCCGGTCGGTCAGAACGGGCATCCCGGCCAGAACGGACATCCCGGTCAGAACGGCGCCGAACGCGGCTCGCCGTGCACCGCCCCGCAGTTGCGTCGGTTCATCAAGAGTCGCCCGTACGTGCCGATGCACGAGCTGCGCCGGCGCTTCGCGATCGAGGGTGGCGACGACGACGTCAGCCCCATCCAGCTCGATCCGGGCTGCATCTTCGTCGGCCTGCCCGCGCGCGAGGGCCAGCTCCTGGGCGAGCTGCTGCGGGCCGGTGAGATCGGGTACGAGCTCTCGCTCGACCCCCGGACGCCCATCGTGGTCGGCGTCTATCCGATGCGCCCGGTGCCTCGGCCCTAGTCGCGGGCCCTTAGTGGCCGCTCTCGCGGTCACGGACGGCCACGGTGACCCCTTCGCGACGCAACAGGGTCCGCTTGCGCCCCAGCGCGGCCTCGCGCGAGCCCCAGGCGTCGCCGCCGTAGCCGCCGATCGTGCCGTCCGCCGCGATGACCCTGTGGCACGGCACCAGCAGGCTGATCGGGTTCCGGCCGAGCGCGCCGCCGACGGCGCGGGCCGCCCGTGGCGCGCCGATCCGCCGCGCGATCTCGCCGTAGCTCGCGGTCTCGCCCCACCCGATCGCCCAAACCTCGCCGAGCACGCGCCGATCCCAGTCCGGCCGGTCCCCCAGGTCGATCGGTGGCACGGCGCCCCGCGGCGCCCGGCCCGCAACGAGATCGGCGATGACCGCCGCCGCGCGATGCAGGTGGGCGCGCCGCGGATCGTCGGCCGCGACGTCCCGCTCCGGCAAGACCGGCCCGCGCAGTCGCCGGGCGACCGCGGACATGAACGCCTCATCGGTCACGGCCGACTCGACCGCGACGATGCCCCGGGTCGTGGCCGCGAGGTGGAGCGGCCCCCACGGCCCGGCGACCGTGCGGACGATGGCGCTGGCGGGCTCGGGCTCGTGCACGGATCCAGTGTGCCCGACGGGCCGGCGCCGGTTCGCCCGGTCGGTCGCCTGCTATACTCCTAGGGAGTATGTCGGACCACGCCATCGCCAGCACCCGGGCCGTCGAGGTCTCCCTCCCCATCGAGGGCATGACCTGCGCGTCGTGCGTCAACCGCATCGAGCGGTTCCTGCGCAAGACCCCGGGCGTCCAGGAGGCGACCGTCAACCTCGCCACGGAGCTTGCGACGATCGTGTACCTCCCCGACGTCGCCGCTCGCGCGGACCTGGTCGGGGCGGTCGAGGCGGCCGGCTACGACATCCGCGAACGCCCGGCGACGGACAGCGCGGTCCCCACGTCGCTCGCCGATGAGCGCACGGCCGACGAGCTCGCCCGTGCCCGCGAATCGCGCGTGCTGCTCATCCAGTCCGTCGTCTCGATCGCGGTCGCGCTCGCGATCATGGCGCTGATGGCCGCGCCGGCCGGGATCGCCACGATGACCCAGCGCAACCTGATCGCGCTCGTCCCGGCGACCCTGGTCCAGGTCTGGGCCGGCCGCCGCTTCTATCGAGCCGCGTGGCGGGCAGCCCGGCACGGGACAAGCAACATGGACACGCTCGTGGCGATCGGCACGAGTGCGGCCTGGGCGTACAGCGTCGTGCTGACACTCGCGCCGTCGCTCGTCGAGGACGCGGGTCTCGAGCCCGCCACCTATTTCGACAGTGCGGCGATCATCATCGGGCTGGTCCTGCTCGGTCGCTGGCTCGAGGCCCGTGCGAAGGGCCAGACGACAGGCGCCATCCGCCGGCTCGCGGCGCTGCAGCCCGTGTCGGCTCGCCTCGTGCGCGGCGAGCTCGAGGAGGACGTCCCGCTCGAATCGGTCGTCGTCGGCGACCTGCTGCGCGTCCGTCCCGGCGACAAGGTGCCGGTCGACGGCATCGTGATCGCCGGGTCCTCGGCGGTCGACGAGGCGCTGCTCACAGGCGAGCCGATGCCCGCGGGCAAGGGCCCCGGCGACGAGGTCATCGGTGCGACCGTCAACACCACCGGCACGTTCGTCATGCGCGCGACCCGGGTGGGACGCGACACCGCGTTGGCCCGGATCGTCGAACTGGTGGAGCGCGCCCAAGGGTCGAAGGCCCCCATCGCCCGCCTCGCGGACCGGATCGCCGAGGTCTTCGTCCCGACCGTGCTGCTGATCGCCACCGGCACGTTCCTGGTCTGGCTGGCCGTCGGACCGGAACCACGCCTGACCCACGCGCTGGTCGCCGCGATCGCGGTGCTGGTCATCGCCTGCCCGTGCGCCATGGGCCTGGCCACGCCGACCGCGATCATGGTCGGGACGGGGCGCGGCGCCGAGGCCGGCATCCTGATCCGTGGCGGCGAGGCCCTCGAGACCGCCCACAAGGTCGACGCGGTCGTGCTCGACAAGACCGGGACGCTGACCCTCGGTCGGCCGGTCGTCGACGACATCGTCGCGGCCGACGGCTTCGACGTGCGTGAGGTCCTCGACCTCGCCGCTTCCGCGGAGAAGGGCAGCGAGCATCCGCTGGCGGCCGCGCTCATCGCACGGGCCCGGGTCGATGAACTCGGCTTCCGCCAGATCGACGGGTTCGCGACGGTGGTCGGGGGCGGCGTCGGGGCGACCGTCGTCGGCGAGGACGGGCGACGGGACGTGCTGGTCGGGAGCGCGCGCTGGCTGCGCGAACGGGACGTGGACCTGGCGACGTTCGATGACGCCGCCGGTCGAGCCGCGGCGGACGGCCGGACGGTCGCGTTCGTGGTCATCGACGGGCGAGCCGCCGGCCTCATCACGATCACCGACCCGGTCCGCGACGATGCCCCCGCCGGCGTGGCCGCGCTGCGCCGCGGCGGGATCGAGACGTGGCTCGCGACGGGCGATGGCCGGGCGACCGCGGAGGCTGTCGGACGGGCCGTGGGCATCCCGCCGGAGCGGATCCTGGCCGACGCCCGCCCGGCCGACAAGACCGCGCTGATCGAGCGGTTGCAGGCCGAGGGCCGGACGGTCGCGATGGTCGGCGACGGCCTCAACGACGCGCCGGCCCTGGCCCGGGCCGACCTCGGGGTCGCGATCGGGACCGGCGCGGACGTGGCGATCGAGGCATCCGACATCACGCTCGTCGGGGGCGATACGCGCGCCATCGCGCGTGCCATCGAGCTGTCGCGATCGACGATGACGGTGATCCGCCAGAACCTGTTCTGGGCGTTCGCCTACAACGTCCTGCTGATCCCCGTGGCGATGGGCCTGCTCTACCCGGCGTTCGGGATCACCCTCAACCCGGCGATCGCCGCTGGCGCGATGGCGTTCTCCTCGGTGGCCGTGGTCCTCAACTCGCTGCGCCTCCGCGGCCGCGTCCCGCGCCGACGAACGAGCGCCGCCTGACGCCCCGTACACTCCGGCCGTGACCGACCACGCCCACCGACCCGCGCGCCGGGGCTCCGACCCGCACGACCTGACCGGCCCGTTCAACCACCACCTCGAGATCGACGTCCGGTTCTCGGACACCGACGCGCGCGGCCACGTGAACAACGCGGTCTACCTGACGTACTGCGAGATCGGCCGGATCAAGTACTGGACCGACGTCACGGGCGAGGCGTTCACCTCGGTGGCCGCGGCCGCCGAGAGCCTGATCCTGGCCGAGGCTCGGATCACGTATCGAGCCCAGACCTTCTACGGCGAGGTGGTCTCGGTCCAGACCCGGGCCACGCGCATCGGTCGATCGTCGTTCACGCTCGAGCACCGGCTGGTGGCGGCGGCCCCGGGCGACAAGCCGCGCCTCGTCGCGGTCAGCGATTCGATCCTCGTCCGCTTCGACTACGTGGCCGAGTCCGCCATCCCGCTCTCGGACGAGCAGGTGGCCGCGATCGAGGCATTCGAGGGTCGCAGGCTCCGCGGCTGACTCGGCTGGCGCTCAGACGTCCCTGACAGGAGCGCGAGACAGGCCGGCGTTGGCTCGTAGCCAACGTTCCGGGCACAAGGTCACCGTTCCGCCCGCCCATCGACACGTGCGTTTGCCCTGAGCCACCGATCAACGCCGAGGCTGCACAAATGGCGGCGTCCGATCAGCTTCACGCAGAGATCGTTGGCCCACAGCCACGCACCGCGCTCGGGGCGCTGGGCCGCCACTCGCCCGGGATGCTCCCCACCACTCGCCCGGGATGCTCCGCGCCCGACCCCGCGCTCAGACGTCCGTGACGCGCCGGAAGATCGCCACCGCATTCTGGCCGCCGAACCCGAAGCCGTCGACGGCGACCGTGTCGACCTTCGCCTTGCGGGCCACCAGCGGGACGTAGTCGAGGTCGCACTCGGGGTCGGGCGTGTGCAGGTTCGCCGTCGGCGGGATCACCTGGTCGCGGATGGCCCCGACTGCCGCGAGCACGCTCGCGATGCCGGCCGCCCCGACGAGGTGGCCGATCATCGACTTGGGCGAGCTGATCGCGACCTTGTAGGCATGATCGCCATAGGCCGTCTTGATCGCGCGCGTCTCGGTCACGTCGTTCAGCGACGTGGACGTGCCGTGGGCCACGATGTAGTCGATCTCGTCGGGCGCGACCTCGGCATGGCGCAGCGCCTTGGTCATCGCCCGGGCCTGACCACGGCCGGTGGGCTCGGGGGCGCTGATGTGGAACGCGTCGGCGGTCAGGGCCCCACCGATGATCTCGGCGATGGGCGTTGCGCCGCGCTCGAGCGCATGGGCCAGCGACTCGACGACCACCACGCCGGCACCCTCGCCGAGCACGAACCCGTCGCGCGTCAGGTCGAACGGCCGCGATGCGGTCTCCGGGGAGTCGTTGCGCTTCGAGAGAGCGGTCATGTTCGCAAGGGCCGCCACGCCCATCGGGACGATCGGCGCCTCGGAACCCCCGGCGAGGACCACGTCGCACTCGCCGTAGCGGATGAGCCGCAGCGCGTCATGGAACGCGATGACCGACGTCGCGCAGGCGGCGACCTGGGTGATGACCGGGCCGGTCAGGCCGTAGTCCATCGAGATCATGCAAGCGCCCATCGAGCCCGACAGGGCCGGCACCGCGAATGCGCTGACGAAGCGAGGGCCCTTGGTGTCGTGGATATGGGTGCCGTCGATGATGGCCTCGATCCCGCCACCGCCCGTGTTGACCACCACGCCGACCCGGTCGCGCTGCTCCTCGCTCATCGATTCGAAGTCGATACCCGAATCGCGGACGGCCTCCTTGGCGGCCCCGATCGCGAGATGGATGAACCGGCTCATGCGGCGGGCCATCTTGGGATCCATCACGGTCGTCGGGTCGAAGCCGAGCACCTCGGCCGCGATCCGGACCTCGAACGCCGATGCGTCGAAGCTCTGGATCAGGCGCGTCCCCGTGACACCCGCGACCAGGTTCGACCAGTACGTCGGGAAGTCGTTGCCGATCGGCATGATCGCGCCAAGGCCGGTGATGACCGCTCGGCGCGCAGGGTCTCGTTCAGGCACGGATGTTCCTCAAGGTCGGGTCCCCGCGATTGTAGTGAGCCAACGTCGTGGCTCGGGCGGTCCAGCGCAAGGCGACGGCGAACCCGGGCGCGATCGCACTCCAACGTGCGTGAGCGACCGCGTGCAGCCGGCAACGCCGCGCTGGGGCGTCCCAGCCACGACGTCAATCCCCGTCGTAGCGGCCGAAGATGACGGCTCCGTTGTGTCCGCCGAGGCCGATGTTGTTCGAGAGCGCGTACCGGATCGGCAGCGACTGCGTCTCGGTCACGACCCAGAGGTCGCAGTCGGGGTCGTAGTCGCGGTAGTTGATCGTGGCCGGCGCGCACTGCTCGGCGACCGACTTGACCGTGGCGAAGGCCTCGAAGGCGCCGGCGGCGCCCATCATGTGGCCCGTCATCGACTTCGTGGCGCTGATCGCGATCGAGCGCGCGGACGCCGCCGAGCGCTCCCCGAAGACGGTCCAGATGGCCTCGGCCTCGCGCTTGTCGCCGAGCGGCGTGGAGGTCCCGTGCGGGTTGATGAGGTCGACCTCGTCGGCCGGCACGCCGCGTCGCTCGAGAGCCATCTTCATCGCCCGCGCCGAGCCGATGCCGGCGTCGATCGGCTGGATCATGTCCCAGCCGTCGGCAGCCGAGCCATAGCCGACGACCTCCGCGTAGATACGGGCGCCACGCGCCTTCGCGAGCTCCAGGTCCTCGAGGAACAGTGAACCCGCGCCCTCGCCGAGCACGAACCCGTCGCGCGTCAGGTCGAACGGCCGCGAGACGGTCTGTGCCGCCTCGCCGGGCCGGGGCATGCCCATGCCGCGCATGTTCGAGAAGCCGGCGTGGCCGACCTCGAGCAGCGGGGCCTCGGTCGAGCCGGAGATGACCGCGATGCAGTCGCCGCGCCGGATGGCCTCGGCCGCCTCGCCCACGTTGTGCGTGCCGGTCGCACAGGCGGACACCATGCAGACGTTGTGCCCGATGGCGCCGGTCTCGATGGCGATCATCCCCGAGCAGCTGTCCACGAGTGCGTTCGCGATGAACGTCGGGGCCACGGTCCGGTTGCCCCGTTCGTGGAGCGCGATGTAGTTGTCGATCATCAGCGTCTGGCCGCCGGCTCCGGAGCCGAAGATGACACCGACCTCGGTGCGGTTCTCGTCGGTGAGCTCGAAGCCCGAGTCGGCGAGCGCCTGCTTCGCCGCGGCGACACCGAAATGCATGCTCGACTCGCTGCGACGGGCGGCCTTCGGGTCCATCCAGTCGGACGCGGTGAAGTCCCGGACCTCGCCGGCCAGCTTGGCCTCGTACGGGCTCGGATCGAACCGGGTGATCGGCCCAAGGCCGGAGTGGCCCTCGACCAGGTTGGTCCAGACGGTCTGGACGTCGTTGCCGACCGGGCTGACGACGCCGAGGCCGGTCACGACGACGCGTCGCTCGTAGTCGGGTTTGCGCAAGATCAGTGCTCCTTCTGGTGCGTGGTCAGGCCGGGGCGGCCGAGGCGGCCAGGTCGATGAGGCGCTCGGACGAGGCCGGGTCGTCGGCCGCGATGAACTCGGCGTCCGGGGCGATGCGCTTGATGAGCCCGGTGAGCACCTTGCCCGGACCGACCTCGACGAAGGTCGTGACCCCGGCCATGCCCATCCGACCGATGGCCCCGATCCAGTCGACCCCGGCCGTGAGGTGGTCGACCAGCTCGGCACGCGCCCCCTCGGCGGTGGTGATCACGGCGGCGTCGGCGTTGGCGACGAGCGGGATCGTCGGATCCGCGAATGACACATCGGCGAGGACGGCCCGCATGCCCTCGGCGGCCCGTGCCATCAGCGGTGAGTGCGCGGCGACCGACACCGGAAGCACGATCGCGCGCTTGGCGCCGAGCGACCTGGCGAGCTCCGCGCCGGCCTCGACGGCCGGGCGGGCGCCCGAGACCACGACCTGGCCGGGCGCGTTGCGGTTCGCGATCACGAACGTGCCATGCGCCGAGGCCGCGGCGACGAGTTCGGGGAGCCGGTCATCGTCGAGTCCGATCAGGGCTGCCATCGCGCCATCCTGGCTGCCGCCGGACGCCTGCATCAGGCGGCCCCGCTCGCGCACGAGGCGGATGCCGTCGGCGAGCGAGATGACGCCGGCTGCGACCAGCGCCGAGTACTGACCCATCGAGTGGCCGGCCGCGAAGGCAGGTCGCGGCTCGGCGACCCCGGCAGCGGCCCAGCGCTCGCGCATCGCGGTCAGGATCGCGATCGACGTCGCGAGGATGGCGGGCTGTGCGTTCTCGGTGAGGTCGAGCCGCTCGGCCGGTCCATCCCAGGTCAGCGCGGTCAGTGGCTCGCCGAGCGCGGCGTCGGCTGCCTCGAAGGTCGCGCGGGCGCCCGCCGACCGCTCGGCCAGCTCGCGACCCATCCCGACGGACTGCGAGCCCTGGCCGGGGAACACATAGGCGAATGACGTCATCGCGGTTGAGGGTAGCCCGCAACCTCGCGATACGCCCAATTCGCGTGCACGGTTGCATGGAAGTCGCGGTCGTCCTACGCTTTCTGGCGTGTCCGAACAGCCGATCTCCATCCGCCGTCGCGTCGTCCCGCGACAGGCCGTCGCCCGCCGGTTCGAGGCGGACCTCTCGGCGCCTGTGCTGGCCGCGGGGAACCGCCTCCCGAACGTCCGCCAGATCAGCGAACGCGTGGCCATGGGGCGCGCCCTCTGGCGCGAGCTGGTCATCGGGTTCGCCAGCCAGCTGGGCGAGCTCCGACTCGGGTTCACGCAGCTTGCCGCCCTGTACGTGCTGGCCGACGGCAGCACGATGACGGTCGGTGAGCTGGCGGAGGAGATCGGGCGGTCGCCGTCGGCCACGAGCCGGCTCATCGACGGCCTGGTCCGCCGCCGGCTCGTGGAGCGCCACCAGGAACCCGAGGATCGCCGCCAGCGGACCCTGCGCCTGACCCAGCGCGGACACGCGGTGCTGCGGGTCGTCGACCGGTCGCGGGCCGATCAGTTCCTGAGTGCGGTCCGGCCTCTCCCCACGGCGGAGCGCGCCATCGTCGCGATGGGCGTGGCCGCCCTCGCGACCCATGCCATCAACCGGCGCGGCCGATTGATCCGGACTCCGAGCGACTAGCACCCGGGCGACGAGGAGGGACGAGATGGATCAGGTCCAGTTGCGCGAGGCGACCTACCGTCTGGAACACCGGCATTCGGACGGCAGCTGGAGCCGGCTCGAGCCGCGGCCGCTGCATCACGATGCGGCCGAGCACGACCCGGAGCGGTCGTGGTCCGGCGGCAAGTTGTACGTCTGTCCGACCTGCGACGAGCAGGTCATCGTCCGGGACTCCGACGGGTCCGAACGGGAGTAGGCCGACCCCTGCGTCAGCCGCAGAAGCGGCGGACCACGTCGTAGAGGACGGGCAGCCCCCAGTGCAAGGCCTCGAGCGAGACCCTTTCATCGACGCCGTGGAATCGCTCCACGAACCGCTCGTCCGGCGCGGTCCGCAGCGGTGAGAAGCCGTAGGTCGGGACCCCGAGCGGCGCCGTGTGCTTGCCGTCTGTCGCGAACGGGACCATGAACGGGAGCGGGATGCCGTCGGGGTCGTGGTCTCGGATCGTCGCCGCGAGGATCTCGTAGAGCGGGCCTTCGGCTGGCGCCTCGATGGGGGCGCCGAACACGGTGAGCTCGATCTCGCAGGCCTCGGCGAGTTCAGGCCCGATCCGGCGGAGCACCTCCGCGCGCATCTCGGGCTCGGTCGTGCCGGGCAGCAGCCGGCAGTCGACCTCGATCGTGGCGTCGCCGGGGATGACGTTGTACTTGATCCCGGCCGTGATGATGTCGGGGCTGACCGTGTCCCGGAGCAGCGCCCGCAGCGTCCGCGCGTAGGCCGGGTCGCAGATCGCCTCGAGGGTCGCATCCGCGCGCGCCGGGTCGTCGCCGAGCAAGGCGCGGATGACCCGGGCGTGATCGGCCGGGAGGACGTCCGCCGCGGCGGCCATGAAACGTTGCATCACCGGCGTCACCCGGATCGGGCCGGGCACGGCGAGTCGCCCGACGATCGCCGCCGCGAGCACGGCGGCGTTGTCCGCGCGCGGCATCGAGCCGTGCCCCCAGGTCCCGCGGACCGCGATCCGGTACGCCGCGTAGCCTTTCTCGGCGACCTGGATCGGATAGAGCCGGACGCCCGCGACCGTCGTGGAGACGCCGCCGCACTCGTTGAGGGCGCCGGCCGCCTGCAGCCAATCAGGCTGATGCTCGGCGATCCACTTCGCGCCGGCGAGCCCCCCGGCCTCCTCGTCCGCGGTGCACGTGAAGAGGACATCGCGCCGGAGCCCCGGGATCGCGTCGCTGGCCGGGTCCAGGCCGGCCGCCCTGGCCTCGCCGGCCAGCAGCCGGACGACGCCGAGCTCCATCGCGACCATGTCCTTCATGTCGACGGCGCCGCGGCCGTAGACGTAGCCGTCGGCGATCTCGGCCGCGAACGGGTCGTGGCTCCAACGATCGGGCGGCGCCGGCACGACATCGAGGTGCGACAGCAGCAGGAGCGGCTCGCCGCCGGTGCCGTCGCCGTGCAACCGGGCATGGACCGAGCCGCGCCCCGGCACCGGCTCGACGATCTCCGGCTGGAGACCCTCGGCCTCGAGCAGAGCCGCGATGTGCCGGGCCGCGGCCAGCTCCTGGTCCGGGCGGTCGGGCGCGGGCGGGTTCACGGAGGGGATCCGGATGAGGTCGCCCAGCGTGGCGACAAGCGTCTCGTGAGCCGCGGCCCAGGCCGCGTCGCCGATCGAGCGCGACGGCCCGGCGACGGCCCGGCTCATCCGCCCGAACCGATGAGCGCGAGCGCCGCCCCGACGACGAACCCGCCCAGGATCAGCACGAGGACCATGAAGAGCAGCAGCCGGCCGTAGTAGCGCTCCTCGCGCAGGGCCGGCCCCGGGTCAGGGTCCGTGCCGCCGGCGATGTATGCGGCGGGCAGCCCGCGGGCGCGCGCGTGGACGTTGCGCACGGCGTCATATGCGGCGGGATCGGGCGGCAGCGGCGCGACCGGCGTCTCCTCGGATCTGGGCGTCGCGTCGAGCTCGGTCACCGCTCCATGATGCCGCGGACGAGCGGACCACGCATCGTGAGCAGGTCGGGCTGGGCCCGGTAGCCGAGCCGGTCGTTGATGGCTCGCATCGCGTCGTTGTCGACGTCGTTGCCGGTCTCGAGGGCCGTCAGGCCGTGTTCGATCGCCGCCGCGATGGTCGCCGCCTTGAGGGCCATCGCCAGCCCCTGGCCGCGCCACGACCGCCTGACCGCGGTCATGTCGTGCCAGGCGATCCGCTCGCTGCCCGGGACCAGGATCAGGCTGGCATACCCGACGACGGTGTCCTCGCGGTCCACGGCGATCGCGAACCCCCATGGCGCGATGGCCGGCCGATCGACATCGCGCGCCCGGAACTCGGCGAGGTCGCCCGGCGCCATCGGCTCGTCGCCGGGGATGTCGCCGAAGGTCTCCACGGCGACCGCGTGGACGCCGGGTACGAGGTCCGGCCGCTCAGCCAGGGTCGTGATCGCCACCCCCTCGGGTGCCCGAGCCGCCGGCGGCGTGAGCCCGGCCAGGTCCAGGCGAAGGGACTTGGTCCGTTCGAACTCGGTGAATCCGCGGTGCTCGAGGAATGCGACGCCGTCCGGCCGCTCCTCGCTGGCCGGGATGTGCAGCCACGACTTGCCGGCGTCGCGTGCCACCTCCGAGATGGCGGCCAGCAGGGCGCTCCCGACGCCCTGTCGGCGCGCATCGGGCAGCACGTCGACGGTGCCCCAGTAGCCGTCGAACTCGGGTGGGTACATGTAGATCCGCCCGACCGTGGACGCGCCGACCGACACGCCGTCGACCTCGGCCAGCAGGCGCACGCCCCCGGGGTACGTCTGGTCCGCCCAGCGCATCTCCGTGACCGAGGCCGGCTCTTCCGGGCTGACCTGGTTGACGATCCCGGCGATGGTCTCGAGGTCTGCGTCGTCGACCGCGGGTCGCACCGCGACCGTCATCCGATCGCGTCGCGCAGCGGCTCGGCCATCGAGTGGGCGATGTCGTCGACCCCGGCCGCACCGAGGCGCGGCGGCATGCCGATGATGAGGTGGGTCGCACCGAGCCGGACGGCTTCCCTCGCCGCCTCGAGGCCTTCGCGCCGGCTCTCGGCGGTCGTCCCGGCCGGGACCTGGGCGGTCATCGAGAACGTGGCCGGGTCGCGCCCGATCGCCGCGAGCTCGGCCAGGATGGCGTCGCGCCGATCGGCGAAGTACGACATGTCGGTCGGGTTCTTGTCGGGCGTGACGGCCGGCAGCAGCCAGCCGTCGGCGACCGACGCCGCGAGGGCGATGCCACGCTTCTTCTGGCCGCCGAGCCAGATCGGCGGACCGCCGGGCGTCAGCGGCGCGGGATCATCGGTCGCGCCGACGAGCGGGTAGAACGGGTCGGCCCGGGTCACGCCCGCGTCGGTGGTCGCCTCGGCCGAGAAGAGCGCCCTGATCGTGTGCACCGCCGATTCGAACCGGTCGAACCGCTCGGGCATCGGCGGGAACGGGATCCCGAACGGCGTGTGCTCCGGGTCGAACCAGCCCGCGCCGAGGCCCAGGATGAACCGCCCGCCGGTGACGTGGTCCATGACCGTCGCGGACTTGGCGAGGACAGAGGGATGGCGGAATGTGACCGAGAGCACGGCATGGCCGAGCCACTTGCCGGGCACGTGGTGGGCGAGCGCGGCCATCGCGGTGAACGCCTCGAAGGACGGCCCCGCCCGCTCGCGCCCGATGTCGGTGAGGTGGTCGTTCATCCAGACGCTGTCGAAGACGGCGTGCTCGCCGATGCGCGCCCAGGCCGCCTCGAGCGTCGGCCAGTCGACGGCCTGCGGCGAGGTCTTGATCCCGATCTCGACGCGCCGGGTCATGGTCGAGACACTCGATCAGCGCCCTCGGAGGGCGGCGGTCATCCGCGTGCCGGTCGTCACGGCCCCGCGCGACGCCGAATCGACCAGCGCCGCGTACTTGGCCATGACGCCACCGGTGTAGCGGGGCGGCGGCGGCGTCCAGCTCGCGAGGCGCGTCGCGACCTCCTCGGCCGGGACCTCGAGGTCGAGCGCCTTGCGATCGACGTCGATCACGACCGTGTCCCCCTCGTGGACCACCGCGATCGGGCCGCCGAGCGCGGCCTCCGGCGCGACGTGGCCGATCATCAGGCCGTGGGTCCCGCCCGAGAACCGGCCATCGGTGAGGAGCGCCACCGTGTCGCCCAGGCCCTCGCCGACGAGGGCGGCGGTCACGCTCAGCATCTCCTGCATCCCGGGGCCACCGACCGGGCCCTCGTTGCGGATGACGACGACGTCGCCTGGCACGATCCGTCGATCGCGGACGGCGGCATAGCACTCGGCCTCCGACTCGAAGACGCGGGCCGGGCCGCGATGGAGCCGCCGCTCGTGGCCGGCGAGCTTGACCACGCAGCCATCGGGCGCGAGGGACCCGTGCAGGATCGCGAGGCCACCGGTCGGCTTGAGCGGACGCTCGAGCGGCACGACGACCTGCTGGCCGGGCGTCTCGGTGACGGCGGCGGCGATCTCGGCGATCGTCCGTCCGTCGACCGTCGTCTTGTCGGCGTGCAGCAGGCCCGGGCGCTTGAGCAGCTCGCGCATGACCAGGCCCAGGCCGCCCGCGTCGTACAGGTCGCTCGCGACGAAGCGCCCGCCCGGCTGCAGGTCGGCGACGACCGGTGTCCGGTCCGCGATGGCCCCGAACTCGTCGATGTCGAGCGGGATCCCGAACTCATGCGCGATCGCGAGGAGATGCAGCACGCCGTTCGTGGAGCCGCCCGTCGCCGCGACCGATGCGATCCCGTTCTCCAGCGCCGCGCGGTCGACGATGTGGGAGGGCCGGACGTCGCGCCGGACGAGGTCCATGACGAGCTCACCGGCAGTCCGCGCGGCCGCGTCCTTGGCCGGATCCTCGGCCGGGATGCCGTTGAGGCCGGCAGGCGAGAGCCCGATGAACTCGAGGACCATGCTCATCGTGTTCGCGGTGAACTGGCCGCCGCATGCGCCCGCGCCGGGGCACGCCGCGTTCTCGACCTCGTAGAGGTCGTCGAGCGTGATCTTGCCGGCCCGGTAGGCCCCGATGGCCTCGTACACCGTCACGACCGTGGCGTTACGCTTGCCCTTGTAGACGCCCGGGTAGATCGTGCCGTTGTAGAGGGCCAGGCTGGGCACGTCGAGCCGGCCCATGGCCATCGCCGCGCCGGGCATCGTCTTGTCGCAGCCGACCAGGCACACGAGCCCGTCGAGCAGGTGGCCGCGCATGACGAGCTCGATCGAATCGGCGATGACGTCGCGGCTGATGAGCGACGCCTTCATGCCCTCGGTCCCCATCGAGACCCCGTCGCTGACGGAGATCGTGTTGAACTCCATCGGCGTGCCGCCCGCGGCCCGGATCCCGTCCTTCACGTGCTCCGCCAGCCGCCTCTGGTTGTAGTTACACGGCATCGTCTCGATCCAGGTCGTCGCCACGCCGACGAGCGGCTTCGCGAGGTCCTCGTCGGTGAACCCGATGGCCTTGAGCATCGCGCGCGCGCCCGCCCGGTCCGGGCCGTCGGTCAGGGCCGCGGAGTGGCGTTTCGCCGGGTCGGTCGGGCGGTCGTAGGGATGGCGCTCGTCGGGCATCGGGTCGTCCTTGGCTCGGTTCGAACAGGGGAGCGCCAGTGTAGAACGGCGCGCCGCGCGCGATCAGCGCGTGCAGGCGCCCGTGTCGACCGCGCCCGTCCGGTCGATCGCCGGCGCGACGTGGGCGGCGACCTCGGTCGGGGACAGGGCGTACCCGACGTCCGGGTCGGTCTTGGCCTCGGCGAAGACCACGCCGCCGACCGTGCCGTCCTGGAGCACCAGCGGGCCGCCGCTGTCGCCCCGGTCGATCGCGGCCCGCAGCTCCAGGATCTGCCGGCGCACCGTGGTCTTGCTGTAGATGTCGCGCCCGGTCGCGGCATACGAGCCGGCGACCACGGCCGGCAGGACCTCGAGGCGTCCACCGCCCGGATACCCGAGCGTCGCCCCGATGGCGCCACGCGTCGGGTCGACCGAGGCGAACCGCAGCCCCGGCGCCCGCAGGCCCGGGACGTGGATGACGGCGATGTCGAGCTCCGGGTCGAAGAGGACGACCGTGCCGTCGAGCAGGCGATCGTCGGCCGTCGCGACGCGGACCGCCCGCCGGTCGGCCCCGGCCACGACGTGGGCGTTGGTCACGACGTAGTCGCGTCGCACGGCGAACCCGGTCCCGACCGATTCGAATCCGCAGGCGGCCGCCGACACCTTGACCGTGCTGCTGACGGCGCCCTTGGCCAGGCGACGCGCGGTGGGGTCGTCGGGCCGGTCGATGGGCGGCGCCGGGATGGGCTCGAACCCGACGAAGACGGCCGGCAGGCCCGTGCTGTCGAGCAGACGCCCCAGCTCCACGGCGAACTCGGACGGGGCGGGCAGCAGGGCGTTGAGGACCCGGATCGCTCGTGACGTCTGGGCGGCCTCGGTCAGCCGGGGGACCGGGCCGAAGGCGACGAGGCCGCCGACCAGCCAGATGATGAGGATCGCCTGCGCGATGCCGACGAAGGATCCGAAGATGCGGTCGGCCGCACCCAGGACCCCGGTCCCGAGGCCCGTCGCCACCCGGCGGCCGATCGTCGAGCCGATCGACTCGCCGAGCGCGACCGCGATGAGCAGTCCGGCCAGGACGAGGAACGGGCGGAAGGACGGATCGATCTTGTCGAGCTGGTCGGTCAGGAAGGGGAGGCCGAGCACGACGAGGGCGGCGCCGCAGATGGCCCCGACGAGGCCACCGATCTGCGGGAGCGCGCCGGATCGGAAGCCCAGGAGCGCCCCGACGACGACCAGCAGGATCGCGACCAGGTCCAGCGGGTTCACCGCCCGATCGTCGCACAGGCGCCGGATTCGCGACGAAGGCGAGGCGCTGGGCCCGCAGCGGCGCTCCGGCCGGGACCCGTGCGGGCCGCTAGGTGACGGTCACCTCGATCGGAGCGGCGCCGCCGGCGCCGTCGGCGACGGTGTACGTGCCAGGGGCCAGCTCGCCCAGGTCGACCTGCGACTGCTTCGTCTGCGCGATCTCGATGCAGACCGGGTCGCCGGGCCCGCGACCTTCGAACAGCGTGATCGTGAAGGAGCCGTCACCCTTCTCGACGACGATGTGGTCGAGCACGTAGCACGGCTCGACGCCGCTGGTCCATGACGTGGTGACGAGCACGCGCCGCCCGGTCACCTCGGCCGTGAGCGCGTCCATCTTGACCGGGCGCGGCTCGAGCTGGCCCGGCTTCGGGACCGTCAGGGTGCCGTTGCCGGTGTCGCCGCCGCCGGGCGGGACAGCGGTGCCCACCGGCTCGTTGGGATCGACGGTCGCGGGTTCGTCGCTGCTTGGCGACGGCGAGCCCGACGCCGGCGGGCTGCTCGGTGCGGCAGTGCCCGATGGCGCGGCCGTGCCCGCGCAGGCGGTCACGAGGAGGATGAGGACGAGGGAGCCGGCAAGCCGGCGGAGGGTCTGCATGGGCGGCAGACGGGCGGATCGAGCGACCGGTTCCGCCCTGTCCATGGCCGGTGTCGTCATCCGTCGATGCGCGGACACGCCTGGCGCCGGTGGAGTGGCGGGCCTGGCCACGTCAAGGTTCGGGGTGCGAGCACGTCCGGATCGCCCGTCGTGCTCGCAACCAATATCCGGAGCTCGCCTCGCCTCGGCTGAGTCGCCCGATCCGGTCTACCATCTCGGGCCGCGCCAGATCGGTCAGCTCGCCCCGGCGAGCGAGTCGATCCGGGGCGGATGGGCTGCCTCCCAGGCCCTGAGCTCGGCGTCCTTCGAAAGGAGGTAGCCGAGCTCATCCGTTCCTGCGAGCAGCATGCGCTTGGCGAACGGGTCGATCTCGAACTCGATCGTCGAGCCGTCCGGCAGCAGGATGCCGCCCTCGGCCAGATCGACGGTCAGTGACGCGTCCGGGTCCGCCCGGACCAGCTCGACGAGCCGGGTGTGGGTCGCGGCGTCGACGGCGATCGGCAGGACCCCGTTCTTGAGGCTGTTGTTGCGGAAGATGTCCGCATACGAGGTCGAGATGATGGCGCGCACGCCCCAAGCCGAGAGGGCCCACGGCGCGTGCTCGCGCGACGAGCCGGCCCCGAAGTTGTCCCCGACGAGCAGGATCTTGCGGCCGGCCATCGCGGGCTGGTCGAGGATGAACGGCGGGTCCTTGAGCGACCCGTCCTCGTTGAACCGCCAGTCGCGGAAGAGAGCGTCGGCGAGACCGAGCTTGTCGGTGATCTTGAGATAGCGGGCGGGCACGATCTGGTCGGTGTCGACGTTCTCCGCCGCGATCGGGACGACCTTGCTCGTGAACACCGTGATGGGCTCGCCCATCGTCAGCGCCCGCCGACCGCGGCCAGGGTCTCGATGCCGGGCAGCCGCCGCGGGTCGCTCACGACCCCGCTGATGGCACTCGCCGCCGCGGTGAGCGGCGAGGCCAGGAACGTCCGGCCGCCCTTGCCCTGGCGACCCTCGAAGTTGCGGTTGCTGGTGCTGACCGCGTACTGACCGGGGCTGAGCTGGTCGCCGTTCATCGCGATGCACATCGAGCAACCGGCCTCGCGCCATTCGCCACCGGCCGCCTTGAAGATCTCGGACAGACCCTCGGCCTCCGCCTCGCGCTTCACCTCGTCACTGCCGGGAACGACCATCAGCCGGACGCCGTCTGCGATGTGCCGGCCCTTGAGCGCGGCGGCCGCGAGACGCAGGTCGCTGATGCGTCCGTTGGTGCAGCTCCCGACGAAGACGACATCGACCTTCTGGCCCAGGATCGCCTGGCCGGGCTGCAGGTCCATGTACTCCAGGGCGTGCTCGAGGGCGCGGCGCTGGGCCGGGTCGGCCTGCTCGGCGGGCGATGGCACGTTGCCCGTGATCGGGATGCCCATGCCCGGGTTGGTGCCGTAGGTGACCATCGGCTCGAGGGCATCGGCATCGATCGTGATCGTCTTGTCGAACGTGGCGCCGTCATCGGTCGGGAGGCCCCGCCAGCGGTCGACCGCGGCGTCCCAGGCGGCACCTGCCGGGGCGTGCGGCCGCCCGGCGAGGTACTCGAAGGTGGTGTCGTCCGGGGCGATCAGGCCGGCCCGTGCGCCGCCTTCGATGCTCATGTTGCAGATGGTCATCCGCTGTTCCATCGTCAGCGCCCGGATCGCCTCGCCGCGGTACTCGAACACGTGCCCGGTCCCGCCTCCGATGCCGATCCGCGAGATCAGGTTCAGGATGATGTCCTTGGCGCTCACGCCGGGGGCCAGCCGCCCGTCGACGCGGACCTCGTAGGTCAGCGGATCGCGCTGGAGCAGCGTCTGCGTCGCGAGGACCATCTCGACCTCGCTGGTCCCGATCCCGAACGCGAGCGCCCCGAACGCGCCGTGCGTGCTCGTGTGCGAATCGCCGCAGACGATGGTCATGCCCGGCTGGGTGAGCCCCAGCTGCGGACCGATGACGTGGACGATGCCCTGGCTCGGATCGCCGATGCCATGGAGCGGGATCCCGAACTCGGCGCAGTTGGTCTCGAGCTGGCGCACCTGGGCGGCGGCCATCTCGTCGAGGATCGGCAGGTCGCGCGGCGTGGTCGGGATCGAGTGGTCCGCTGTCGCGACGGTCTGGCCCGGATGACGCACGCCGAGGCCCCGCGCGCGAAGGCCGGAGAAGGCCTGCGGGCTGGTCACCTCGTGGATGAGATGCAGGTCCACGGCGAGGACGGCCGGGGCGCCCGGGTCCTGGGTGACGACGTGGTCGTCCCAGATCTTGGAGACGATGGTGCGGGGCTGGGTCATGGGGCGTGGCTCGCTGCGATCGGGGCGGAATTGGGGTGGAGAGCGTACCAGAGCCGCCCGGCTCGGCCGGTCAGGCGGTGACCCGCTCGGCGGGCAGGATCATCGCGCCGCTGACGAGCTGGGCCTCGATCTCCTCGGCGGAGGCCGGCCGGCCGAGGAGGTAGCCCTGCCCGAGCTCGCAGCCGAGCCGCCGGAGCATGCGGAGCTGCTCGTCGGTCTCGATGCCCTCGGCGACGACCGTCAGGCCGAGCGAGCGGCCGAGCGCCAGGATCGCCTTGGCGAAGGCCCAGGCCTCGCGATCTTCCGCCTCGCCGGGGCCGCCGATGAGCTCGCGGGCGATCTTGAGGATGTCCACCGGGAAGCGACGCAGGTAGGCGAGCGAGGAGTAGCCCGTCCCGAAGTCGTCCATCGCGATCCGGATGCCCAGGTCACGCAGCAGATCGAGCGTCACGATGGTGGCCTGGGTGTCGCGGAACATGGCCGTCTCGGTCATCTCGAACGTGAGGTCGCGCGGATCGATCCCGGACTCGCGCAGGTCGACGACGACCTCGTCGATGAAGCCCATGTGCTGGAGCTGGAGCGGCGACAGATTCACGCTGAGCGCGAGCGACTCGAGACCGGGCCGGCGATGCCATTCGACCACCTGGCGGGTGGCCGTCTGGAGGACAGATCGGCCGAGCGCGACGATCTTGCCGTTCTCCTCGGCGAGGCGGATGAAGTCGGTCGGGTCGACGAGGCCACGGGTCGGATGGCGCCAGCGCACGAGTGCCTCGACGCCCACGATGCGTCCGGTCGTGAGCTGGACGATCGGCTGGTAGAAGACCGCCAGGTCGCCGCGCTTGAGGCTGCGCCCCAGGTCGGTGTTCAGCTCGTGCCGCTCGACGATCGAGCGGTGCATCTTCGGGTCGAAGACCTCGGCCCGGCGCTTGCCGTCGGCCTTGGCCCGGTACATCGCAACGTCGGCATCGCGCAGCAGCTCGTCGACGAGCTCGCCGCCCCGCGCCACGCTGATCCCCACGCTGCAGCCGACGATGACGTCGGTGCCCGCGACGGGGAAGGGCAGCTCGAGCGCGACGATGATCCGCTCGGTCATGGCCATCGCGTCCTCGACGGTCGCCCCGTTCCTCGGCAGGACGGCGAACTCGTCGCCGCCGAACCGCGCGAGGAGGTCGCCGTCGCGCAGCTCGGCCCCGATCCGCTCCGCGACGTCGACGAGCAACGCGTCGCCGGCGGGGTGGCCGAACGTGTCGTTGACGACCTTGAAGTCATCGAGGTCGAGGAAGACGACGCACGGCGGGGCGGCCGGGTCGCGCGGGCCTGCCAGCCGGCGTTCGACCTCCTCGACGAAGAGCGCCCGGTTCCCGAGACCCGTCAGCGAGTCGTGATACGCCTGGTGCCGGAGCTGCTCCTTGAGGCGCGACAGCTCGTGCAGTGACTGTTCAAGCTGACCGTTCTCCAGGGCGACAGCGGCCTGGTTGGCGACCGTCTCGAGCAGGCGCAGGTCGTCGGCCTCGAACCGGCTGCCCTCGCCGAGTCGGTTGATGATCGTGACCGCGCCGAACACCCCGTGCTCACCGACGAGCGGGCCGACCATCGCCTCCTCGACCGCCTCGGGATCGGTGGTCCAGGCGGGCGTGACCTTCGCGTGGAACGCCCCGTGCTCGTGAGAGGCGCGCCCGCGGAGCGCGTCGCCGACCGGGACGATCTGCGGCGTCATGGTCTCCGGGCCGGCGGCGCCGCCGGAG
This sequence comes from uncultured Chloroflexia bacterium, assembly GCA_963767165.1. GTDB lineage: Bacteria > Chloroflexota > Limnocylindria > Limnocylindrales > CSP1-4 > SPCO01. The sequence goes on from CAVYCV010000003.1 coordinate 448,170, forward strand.
CTCGAGCGCAGGGCGCCGTCCTTGCCCGGGTCCGGGAAAAGCAGGAGCTCCGCGCGTTCAGCCCGGAACATCTTGCGGGCGTGCTCGAGCAGCGCCGAGATCGCGGAATCGAGCTCGGGCGCGTAGTGCAGGAGGCGGCTGGATTCGTAGAGCAACTCGAGTCGCTCGTGCTTCTCGCGCTCGCCGATGTAGGCGCGATAGGCGAGAAAGACGATGGCCGTCGGCACGGCGAGCAGCAGCGCGGACCGCGGGTCCACCTTGATGACCATGACCGCGAGCAGGGCGAGGCTGGTGTTGGCCATCGCGACCATGCTGCTGAAGCGCAGCATCTCGGGCAGCTTGGTGAACTGCGGCGCTCCACCCGAGAGCGAGATCACGGTGGCGACGAGGACGGCCCCGAGGGCCGCGGTCGCGCCGCTCGACGCGAACGCGGCGATCCAGTCGCGCGGGCCGATCGTCGGGCCGAGCTCCGCGATCGCATGGAAGACAGCCAGCCCCACGATGGCGCAGATCCACACCTGGGCGATGTTGTAGGCGCGCTTGACGCCGGACTGGTTGCGGTCGAGCAGGAGCGCCGCGCCGGCCCCGACCACATAGGCGAGCACGTAGTCCGTCGGGCTCAGGAGGAACAGGCCCATCACCCCGGGCAGCTCGCTCAGGGAGAAGGAGTGCCGCTCGCGCAGGAAGTGGACCACGACGACGTTCGTCTCGCCCAGGTAGAACCCGAGCGCCGCCAGAGGCCAGATGAGGACGTAGTTCCCCGCGGCCGGGGGGATCTCGCGGATGATCGCGAGGTAGCCGAAGATCCCGACGATGACGAGGCTCACGATGAACAGGCGCACGCGCACGGCGGCGTCAAGCCATCGCGGTCTCGACCCGGCCGCGCTCACGCGCCTGGGTCCGTCACTCGGTGTCGATGTCGGCGATCCGGAGGTTTGGGGCATGCATGCTCGTCGACTGGGGCGTCCCGAGCCGCCAGTGTCGCCCCGGGCCCATGTGGCATGCGCCCACCCGAAAGTCCTATGCCGGGAATCGAGAGAGCGGCCCCGAGCGGGGCCGCTCTTCGTTCGGGGCCGCCGACACGGGGTCGGGCGACCGCGCTGCTCAGCGCCAGCGATGACCGGATTCGGGTCCGGGTCGGCCGGAGTCGGACAGGGTGACCTTGGGGTCGAACATGGTGTTCAGTCCCAGAACCACTTGATGCCCGCGCCGAGGGACATAGCCATCGTCGCCAGAAGCGACACGGCAAAGGTGAAGCGCGCCAGGTTCGCCTTCACGGCACCTACCTTGTGGTTGTGCGCCAGTCGATCATCACCGGCGGCCGGGCGGTCTCCCGGGGGAGATCCCTGGCTTTGCGTCGCCGTCTCACGACGGGTTTGCCCTGGACGATGGCGATCGAGGAACGACCGTCGTTCCGTGCTTGAAGAGTGGCCGGACGATGGTCACGTCACCATGACGAGATAGTCCTATCCGGCGCCTCCGTGCGGGTCAGTGCCCGGGTGCACCAACGGCGTCGGCATGGCCGCCCATCGCGGGCACCTCGATGCGGGGTCCATGCCCGTGCATCCCCGCCACGATCGCGACCGCGACGCCCACGCCGATCAGCACATCGCCGACGCTGAACACGTTGGCGGCCGGCAGCCAGATCGGCATCGCGAAGATGTCCGTCAGGGGCGCCAGCGAGACGTGCTCCAGCAGGGCGCTGTTCGAATACCCGGTCGTCCCCGGGCCGTGTCCCATCGCCTCGAGCGCGGCGCGACTGACCGGCATGTAGCCGCCGTTGACGATCATCGCGAGAAGGTTCGACGCTCCGCCAAGAAGGACCAGCGGCAGCCCTGGGATCGCGAGGTTCCGGGCGACCACGACGAGGACGACCCCGTTGGTCGCCATGTAGACAGCCGGAGCCACGAGGCCCAGCGCGTCGCCCAGCGGGGACGAGAACAGGAGCAGCTGGGCGGCCATGCCGAGCACGACGAGGAGGCCCCAGTGGAAGCGGAGCTGACCAAGCCTGGCCGGCGAGCCGCGGGTCACGACGCCGATCACGAGGCCGATCAGGACCCCGTACAGGATGAACACGGCCTCAGGGTGCCTGCACGGCCGTTGCCCGACGGCGACCCGTTGGTCCTATCGGTACCGGTACGACGGTGCTCGTCCGTTCTCGACCCGTCCCGGCTATAACGGACCTCACCGCACGCTCGGGAGAGGACCATCCGCGACGATCCTTCAGCTCCGGACGCATTGCTAGGCGAGTCGACGAACCTGCGACTGGTCCGTCTTCGCCTGTTCCTCGCGCTCGTCATCATGTTCGCGATCCCCATCCTCATCGCGGCGCCGTTCATCTACGGGCTGACTTCCCGTTCGGGGACATCGCTCCTCGTCCCGACCGTCGCCCTCATCTCCCTGGCCGTGGTCCTGGGCGCGCTGACGGTGTGGCTGGCCCGGCGGGTCCTGGAGCCGGCGGAACGCCTCGAGGAAGGGCGGCGCATCCTCGAGGATGCCTACGACCGCGCCCGGGCCGAGGCCCTCCGCGACACGCTGACCGGCCTCGGCAACCACCGCGCGTTCCAGGAGGACATGGAACGGCAGTGGGCGATCGCGGTCCGGACGGGTCGCTCGATGGCGCTCGCGATCCTCGACCTGGACGACTTCAAGCGGATCAACGACTCGAGCGGCCACGCCGCCGGGGACCTGGTCTTGCGCCAGGCCGCCACGACGATGGCCGCCTACATGCGCCGCTCCGATCGCGCCTTCCGGGTCGGCGGCGACGAGTTCGCGCTCATCCTGCCGGACACCGACGTGGACGGGGCGCAGGTCCTGGTCCGGCGGCTGCTCGCCGCGTGCCTCGATGGCGAGGTCGGCCGCGGCGCCGCGCACACCGTCTCGTTCTCGGCCGGCATCAGCGCCGGCCCGGAACCGGCCAGGGATCGCGAGTCGCTCTACCGCCAGGCCGACAGCGCCCTCTTCTGGAGCAAGCGTCACGGCCGGACATGCGTGACGATCTACGACTCGAGCCATGACAGCCACGTGACCGAGCGCCCGGCCGCCGAGTTGTCCGCGGCCGTCGCCCAGGTCGCCGCGACCGGCGCGATCCGGGCCGTCTTCCAGCCGATCTTCGACCTGTCGAGCGGTGCGCCGCGCGGCTACGAGGGCCTGGTCCGGCCGCTTCCCGACAGCGGGTTCACGGACCCGGGGTCGCTCTTCGAGGCGGCGGAGGCCACGGGCCGGACCAGCGAGCTCGACATCGCGTGCCTCAACACGGTCATGGAGACCGCGTCGCGCCTGCGCCTGCCGGGGTCGCTCACCGTCAACCTGTCGCCGCGGACGCTCGAGAGCGACGACTTCAGCGTCCACGCCCTGCTGCGGATGATCGTCCGCCACGGTCTCGACCCGCGGATGATCGTCCTCGAGCTGACCGAACGCGAGGCCGTCGAGGACATCGACCGCCTCCGACGCGCGTGCGAGGCATGCCGGGTCGCTGGCATCCGCCTCGCCGCCGACGACGTCGGGGCTGGGAATGCCGGCCTGCGGCTCCTGAGCCAGCTCCGCTTCGACATCGTCAAGATCGACCTCTCGCTCGTCCAGGGCGGGGCCGTCCGCGACACGTCGCTCGAGGTCGTCAAGACGCTGCGCGACCTGGCCGACCGCTGGGGGGCGCTGGTGATCGCCGAGGGGATCGAGACACCGGCGCAGCTCGAGGTCGTCCGTTCACTCGGCATCGGGGCCGGCCAGGGCTACCTGCTGGGCCGACCGACCGACCGCCCTTCGACCGAATCGATCGACCTGCCCGGCCTCGAGAAGGGTGCCGACTGGCTGATCGAACGATTGAGGACGATGCCAACGTGAACAGTACGGGTTGCACGATGCCGGTCCGCCTCGTAGACTGCGCGACACGTCGTCCGGTCACCGGGCGATGAGGCGTCACCGGGAGGCCATATTGGGTCGTTTCGATCGGCAGGATCGTCGGCGCGTCGCCATCGTCGTCACGAGCGATGGTCGCCGCGTTCACGTGCCCATCGAGCCCGCCGGCCTCTTCGACGTATCCCTCCTCGAGATCCTTCGCTCGCTTCCGGGGCTTGACGGCCTTCTCGGCCTTATTAGCGGCTCCCGGCGGGACCGAGGAACGCGGAGGAACGAGCGCTCGTAGCGCCCGACACCACCGAAGACCAACGGACCCTCGCCGGGTGGCGAGGGTCTTTCTGTTTGTCCGACCGATCGGCACCAGGATGAAGGGACCCGACCGATGACGATGGCGAAGAGCGAACCGTCCAGGCCACCCGGTGCGGACACGTCCAAGACCGCCACCCGGCGCAGTCACGTGCCCGGCGATGGCACGCCGCAGGCGGCCGCGGTCGAGCGTGCCCGCAAGGGCATGCTCCATGAGTCGCGCGACCTCAAGCGGACGCGCATCGGGGCGGACGTGCTGTGCGAGGCGCTCCTCCGCCAGGGGGTCGAGGTCTTCTTCAGCTATCCGGGCGGCGTGATCCTGCCGCTCTACGACGTCCTCGGCGACTACCCGGAACTGCGCCACATCCTGGTCCGCCACGAACAGGGCGGAGCGCACGCCGCCGACGGCTTCGCCCGGGTCACCGGTCGCGTCGGGGTCTGCATGGGCACATCGGGTCCGGGCGCGACGAACCTCGTGACGGGCATCGGGACCGCGTTGCTGGACTCGGTGCCGATGGTCGCGATCACCGGCAACGTGCCCGGCGCGCTGATCGGCAAGGACGCGTTCCAGGAGATCGACATCAACGGCATCACCCTGCCGATGACCAAGCACAACTACCTGGTCCGCGACGCGGACGAGTTGCCGCGGGTCGTCGCCGAGGCATTCCACATCGCGCGGACCGGCCGGCCCGGGCCGGTCCACATCGACATCACGAAGGACGCCCTCCAGCAGGAGACGCGCGCCCAGCATCCGAGCGAGGACGAGGTCATCGCGGGCCTGCCAGGGTTCCGGCCGAACATGGACGGCCACCCCCGCCAGCTGAAGCTCGCCGCGGCCGAGATCGCCAAGGCCCAGCGGCCGGTGATCCTGGCCGGCCACGGGGTCCTGCATGCCGAGGCCTGGGATGAGCTTCGGGCCTTCGCGGAGAAGACCCAGATCCCGGTCGCCTGGACGCTGCTGGGCATCGGGGCGATGGACGAGACCCACCCGCTCGCGTACGGCTACATGGGCATGCACGGCTGGAAGCACGTCAACCGCGCGATCCAGACGGCGGACCTGCTCATCGCGATCGGCATGCGCTTCGACGACCGGGTCACGGGCAACGTCCGGACCTACGCCCCGTACGCGCGGATCATCCACGCCGACATCGACCCGGCCGAGATCGGCAAGAACGTCGCGGTCGAGGTGCCGATCGTCGGCGACGCGAAACGGGTCCTGGTCGGACTCACGGCACTGGTCGACGAGGTCAGCCCGGCGTCCCGTCAGCCCTACTTCGACCAGCTGGCCGAATGGAAGACCGACTCGGTGGCGTCCTCGTGGCACGGCTCGGGCGCCTGGCGCGACGGCCTGCTGTCGGCCGACTACGTCGTGGAGCGGATCGGGGAGCTGACCAACCACGACGCCACCTACATCGCCGACGTCGGCCAGAACCAGATGTGGCTGGCCCGCTACACCGGGTTCCGCCACCCGAACAGCCACGTGAGCTCGGGCGGCCTCGGGACGATGGGCTTCAGCGTCCCCGCGGCCATGGGCGCCGCGCTCGGGCGGCCCGATCGTGAGACCTGGGCGATCACCGGCGATGGCGGCTTCCAGATGACGTTCCAGGAGCTGATGACACTGGTCGCGGACCACATCCCCGTCAAGATCGCGCTCCTCGACAACAAGAAGCTCGGGATGATCCGCCAGTGGCAGGAGATCATCTACGCGGGCAACTACCACTCGGCCAGCCTGCCCGGCCCCGATTTCGCGAAGCTCGCCGACGCCTTCGGGATCCCGGCGTTCCGGGCCCGGACGCCAGACGACGTCGACACCGCGATCAAGGGCGCCCAGGCGGTCGACGGCCCGGCGCTCATCTGGTTCGAGATCGCCGAGGAGCAGAACGTCTTCCCGATGATGCCCGCCGGCAAGGGCCTGTCCGATCTGATCGAGAAGTGGGACGGTCCCGACGAATGACGGCTAAATCCTCGGGCGGATGGCCTCGCGGGGCTCAGCCTCCGACCTCGGAGAGCGAGGACCAGTTGCCAGTTGAGTCGAACAACGGGACGATGGCCGGATCGTTGCCCGCCGCCGGCCCTGCCCATGCGGCACCGCCGGCGCGGGCGCTGCCTGGCGGCGGCGAACACCGCCGGCACGTCCTCATCGCGATCGTGCTTGACAAGCCGGGGGTGCTGAACCGGGTGGCGAGCCTGATGCGCGCCCGCAACTTCAACATCGATTCCCTTGCGGTCAGCCACACGGACCGCCCGGACACGAGCCGGATGACCATCACGCTGCACGGCGACGACGTGGCCGTCGAGCAGGCCGCGAAGCAGCTCTACCGGCTGATCGACGTGCTCAAGGTCCAGGACGTCACGTCCGAGCCGACCGTCGAACACGAGCTCGCGCTCGTGAAGGTCCGCTCGACCGAGTCGAACCGGGCGGAGGTCCTGCGCCTGGTCGAGCTGTCGCGCGGCCGGGTCGTCGACCTCGCGGAAGGCTCGGTCGTCGTCGAAGTCACCGGAACGGAGACCGAGATCGACGCGTTCGTCGCGCTCGTCCGCAACTACGGCATCAAGGAATTGGTCCGCACCGGCGCCGTCGTCATGGCCCGGGGCTCCGGATCCATCGAGGAGGCGATCAAGCGATGACGGCCAAGATGTACTACGACGGCGACGCGGACCCCACCGCGCTGGCCGGCCAGACGGTCGCGATCATCGGCTACGGAAGCCAGGGCCACGCCCACGCCCTCAACCTCCACGAGTCCGGGGTCGACGTGGTCGTCGGTCTCGCGCCCGCGTCGAAGAGCCGCAAGATCGCCGAGGACGCGGGCCTGCGGGTGATGGACGTCGGCGACGCGGTCAAGGCGGCCGACGTCGTCATGATCCTGGTCCCCGACACGGCCCAGAAGGCCGTCTACGACGCCGAGATCGCGCCGAACCTGCGGGCCGGTCATCTCCTGATGTTCGCCCACGGGTTCAACATCCACTTCGGGCGGATCGACCCGCCGGGCATCGTGGACGTCGGCATGGTCGCCCCGAAGGGCCCGGGCCACCTCCTCCGCAGCGTCTACCAGGCAGGTGGCGGCGTGCCGTCGCTGTTCGCGGTCCATCGCGACCAGTCCGGGACCGGCCGTGACCGGACGCTCGCCTATGCGCGGGCGATCGGCTCGACGCGGGCCGGCGTCCTCGAGACGACCTTCGCCGAGGAGACGGAGACAGACCTGTTCGGGGAGCAGTCGGTGCTGTGCGGCGGCACGGCGTCGCTCGTCAAGATGGCGTTCGAGACGCTCGTCGAGGCCGGCTACCAGCCCGAGCTCGCGTACTTCGAGACGATGCACGAACTCAAACTCATCGTCGACCTGATGTACCGCGGCGGGCTCAACTTCATGCGCTTCAGCGTCAGCGACACGGCCGAGTACGGCGACTACGTGAGCGGCCCGCGGATCATCGACGGCCACGTCCGTGAGACGATGCAGCAGGTGCTCCGCGAGATCCAGGACGGGAGCTTCGCCCAGCGCTGGATCGAGGAGAACGAGCACGGCCGGGTCGAGTTCGAGCGCCTCCGGGCCGCCGATCACGACCACCTGATCGAGCGGGTCGGCAGCCGCCTTCGCGCCCAGATGCCGTTCCTGAACCCGGTCGAGGTCGAGGCCGGTCAGGCCCAGGCGGCCGCGACGACCCCGGGGGCCTCCCGATGAGCGCCGCCCCGGTACCGCGTCCCGCCGGCCCGTTCGTGGCCGCGGGGAGCGTCCGCATCTTCGACACGACCCTGCGCGACGGGGAGCAGGCGCCCGGCGCCGGGCTCACGGCGGCGGAGAAGCTCGAGGTCGCCCGCCAGCTGGTCCGCCTCAAGGTCGATGTCATCGAGGCCGGCTTCCCGGCCGCCTCGCCCGGCGACTTCGAGGCCGTCCGGCGGATCGCGCAGGAGACGCGCGGCGGGATCGCGGTGGCCGCGCTCGCCCGCTGCAAGGACGGCGACCCGCAGCGCGCCATCGAGGCGATCAAGGTGGCCGAGCGGCCGCACCTCCACGTCTTCATCGCGACCAGCGACATCCACCTCAAGCACAAGCTGCGCATCGACCGCGAGACCGCGCTCAAGGAGGCGGTCCGCTGGGTGCGCTACGGGCGCGAACAGCTCGGCCGCGACGCCGAGATCGAGTTCAGTGCCGAGGACGCCTCCCGGACCGACATCGACTACCTGATGCAGGTCTACGAGGCCGTCGTCGAGGCGGGCGCTTCGACCGTCAACATCCCGGACACCGTCGGGTACGCGATCCCGGCCGAGTTCGGCCTCTTGACCAAGCGGGTCGTCGACCTCGTCGGGGACCAGGCGACGGTCAGCGTCCACTGCCACAACGACCTGGGGCTCGCGACGGCCAACACCCTCGCGGCTGTGCAGGCCGGCGCCCGGCAGGTCGAGGTCACGATCAACGGTCTCGGCGAGCGGGCCGGCAACGCCTCGCTCGAGGAGGTCGTGATGGCCCTCCGGACCCGGCCGACCCAGTTCGAGCAGGGGGCCTCCGGGGTCGCGACCGAGCAGATCACCGCGGCCAGCCGGCTGGTCAGCTACCTGACCGGCTTCGCGATCCAGCCCAACAAGGCGATCGTCGGCGGAAACGCATTCGCCCATGAGTCCGGGATCCACCAGGACGGCGTCATCAAGAACCCGCTGACCTACGAGATCATGACCCCGCAGTCGGTCGGCTTGTCCGGCAGCCAGCTGACGATCGGCAAGCTGTCCGGCCGGCGTGGCCTCCAGGGCAAGATGAAGGAGCTCGGCTACGAGATCGAGGGCACGGCCCTCGACGATCTCTACGGCCAGGCCGTCGCCCTCGCCGACGCGAAGAAGGAAGTCACCGACGCCGACCTCATGGCGCTCATGGAGCAGCGCGCGTCGGAGGTGCCGGCATCGGTGTCCCTCGTCGGCTGGAGCGTGACCTCGTCCCATGGCGGGAACGCGACCGGCTCGATCTCGCTCACGATCGACGGCGAGGAGCGAACATCCGAGGCGACCGGGAACGGCCCGGTGGACGCGCTCTTCGACGCCGTCGACCAGGCCCTCCAGCCGATCCTCGGCTGGCATCCGACACTCGCCGAGTACGAGATCAAGGCGGTCTCGGCCGGCGAGGACGCCCAGGGCCAGGTCCTGGTCCGCTGCCGACGCTCGTCGGACGAGGGACCCGGGGCGCTGATCGTCTCGGGGCACGGGCTATCGACCAACATCATCGAGGCGTCGCTCGACGCCTATCTCGTCGCGGTCAACAAGCTCCACGGCGCCGAGATCAACGGCGTCGCGGTGGGGTTCGTGTCGCCGCGCGCCGAAGAGGGGCTCCCGTGACAGAGGGCCTCACCTACCGCGTCGCGACCATCCCGGGCGACGGGGTCGGGCCGGAAGTCGTCGCTGCGGCGCGGCAGGTCGTGGACGCCGCCGGCGCGGCGTTCGGGTTCGCCGTCGAGTGGTCCGAGTACCTCGTGGGCGGCGCCGCGATCGACGCATACGGCGTCGCCATCCGACCCGAGGACGTGACCGCCTGCGGCGAGGCCGACGCGATCCTGCTCGGTGCGGTCGGTGGCCCGAAGTGGTCCGATCCGTCAGCGGCGGTTCGGCCCGAGCAGGCCCTCTTCGCTCTTCGCGGCGGCCTCGGTCTCTATGCGAACCTGCGCCCCGTCAGCGTCCATCCATCCCTCGCCGCGGCCTCGCCGCTTCGGCCGGAGTTGTTGGCGGGCGTGGACATGGTCATCGTCCGCGAGCTCACCGGCGGGATCTATTTCGGCGAGCGGCGCGAGGCGTCGGGGGCGCCCGGCGCCCGTTCCGCGCTCGACACGCTGCCGTACTCGGAGGCGGAGGTCGGGCGGATCGTCCGGCTCGCGTTCGAACTCGCTCGAACGCGCCGCAGGCACGTGACGTCGGTCGACAAGGCCAATGTGCTCGCCACGTCCCGCCTGTGGCGGACCGTCGCCGACGAGGTGGCCCGCGACTACCCCGACGTCACGCTCAGCCATCAGCTCGTGGACTCATGCGCGATGCTGCTCGTCCGCCGGCCGGCCGATTTTGACGTGATCGTCACGGAGAACCTCTTCGGCGACATCCTGTCCGACGAGGCTGCAGTCCTCGCCGGAAGTCTGGGCATGCTGCCCTCTGCCTCGCTCGGCGAGCGTCGGACGACTCACGGGACGTTCGGGCTGTACGAGCCGATCCACGGATCCGCGCCGGACATCGCCGGCAAGGACATGGCCAACCCGACCGGGACCATCCTCTCCGCGGCGATCCTGTTGCGGATGTCCCTCGGACGGGACGATGCCGCAGCCGCGATCGAGTCGGCGGTGAGCCGGACGCTCGACGACGGTGTGCGGACCGCCGATCTCGGCGGAGCGGCAGATGCGGTCGTCGGCACCACGGCGTTCGCCGCCGCGGTCGTCGAGGCGCTCGGCGCGGGAGTGCCGGCATGACCGACCAGCCCGTCGTCCTGTACGACACGACGCTCCGCGACGGCACCCAGGGCGAGAACATCACCCTCTCGCTCGCGGACAAGCTGCGTGTCGCCCGCATGCTCGACGAGTTCGGGATGCCGTTCATCGAGGGCGGCTGGCCCGGCTCGAACCCGAAGGACATCGACTTCTTCGCCGCCGCCCGAACGATGCGCTGGGAGCAGGCCAAGCTGGCGGCCTTCGGGTCGACCCGCCATCGCGCCAACAAGCCCGGCGACGACCCGAACCTGCGCGAGCTCGTGGCCGCGGAGACGCCCGTCGTCACGATCTTCGGCAAGTCGTGGCTGCTGCACGTCGTCGAGGTCCTGGGCGCATCGCCCGCGGAGAACCTGGACATGATCGCGGACTCCGTGTCGTTCGTCGCCGAGCGCGGCCGGGAGGCGGTCTACGACGCCGAGCACTTCTTCGACGGCTACAAGGACGACCGGGACTACGCGCTCTCGACCCTGCGCGCGGCCCGCCAGGCGGGCTCGCGGACGATCGTCCTGTGCGACACGAACGGCGGCACGATGACCGACGAGCTGGTCAGGATCGTGACCGACGTGAAGTCGACCCTCGACGCGGACGCCGACGCCCCCGAGGTCACGTGGGGCATCCACACCCACAACGATGCGGAGCTCGCGGTCGCCAACTCGATGGCTGCTGTGGCGGTCGGCGTCCGGCACGTCCAGGCGACGATCAACGGCTATGGCGAGCGCTGCGGCAACGCGAACATGGTCAGCATCCTGGCCAATCTCGCGCTCAAGACCCCGCACGTCCTCGTGCCGGCCGACGGCGGTTCGCTGGCCGGGCTCACGGAGCTCTCGCGCTCGGTCGCCGAGATCGCCAACGTCAATCCGTCCGACTACCAGCCATACGTCGGGCGCTCGGCGTTCGCCCACAAGGGCGGCGTCCACGGCGCGGCCGTCGCCAAGGTCGAGCGCAGCTACCAGCACGTGGACCCATCGTCGGTCGGCAACGTCGGCCGGCTGGTGGTCTCGGAGCTGGGCGGTCGCGCGAACACCTCGATCCGGGCGCAGCAGCTCGGCCACGAGCTCGAGGGGGTCGTGGACCCGCGCGTCCTCTCGACGCTCATCAAGCAGCTCGAGTCGGAAGGGCTCGCCTTCGAGGGCGCCGAGGCCTCGTTCGAGCTGCTCATCCGCCGCCACGCGACGGACTACGCGGCGCCATTCAAGGTCCTCGACTACACCTGTCTCGTCGAGCAGCGCGACGGTCGCGAGCTGCTGGCCGAGGCGACCGTCAAGGTCCAGGTGGACGGCGAGGTCCTGCACACCGCTGCGGAGGGCAACGGCCCGGTCAACGCCCTCGACGCGGCGTTGCGCAAGGCGCTGAGCGCGTTCTATCCCAGCATCGACGACGTCCACCTCGTCGACTACAAGGTCCGCATCCTCGACGGCGGCGCCGCCACGGCCGCGCGAACCCGGGTCGTCATCGACTCCGCCGACGGCGCGCGCACCTGGTCGACGATGGGCAGCGACACGAACATCATCGCCGCTTCGGCCCAGGCGCTCGCCGACTCGCTCGAGTACGCGATCTGGAAGTCCGGCGGCGAGCTGCGACGCCGCGACGAGCGGCATTTCACGACGGCCCGACCCACCGACCCCGCGAGCAGCGCGGCGACCGACGCCGAGCCCGCCCACGGCGCCAGCGCCACACCCCGGAGGTAGCCCGGATGCCCGATCCCGCCACGCCGGCCACCGCGCCGACGATCCACCTGAGCCGCTGGACCGTCACGTCGGGCAGCAATGCGCAGAGCCGCGGTGCTGTCCTGATCGCCTCGGGCGACCACCAGTGGCGCGCGTCCGCCGAGGGCAATGGCGCCATCGACGCGCTGTACACGGCCGTGGACACGGCCCTGGCCGAGATCCTCAGCGGTCATCCCCGGCTGCTGGCATACGACATCCACGCCCTCGGCGAGGGCACCGATACGATCGGGGTCGTGACCGTCCGGGTCGCCCCGCCCGACGTCGAGGGGGCACGCGGCACCGGCGAGTACGCCGGCGAGGCGCGCAGTACGAACATCATCGCGGCCTCGATCGAGGCGTATCTCGCGGCCCTCAACGCGATGCTCGCCGAGACCCACTGGAAGGGCGCGCCGGAGGCGGCCGCGGCGACCGGCACGCGGGCACGCAAGCGGACACCTGTCGCCGCCGGCGAGGCGCGTGCGCGCCGGGCGGAGCTCGACGAGGACGCCGGCACGATCGATACGACAGACTGGTTCAACCAGTAGTCGCCAAGGCCGGGGCCGGGGCCGGCGCTCGCCCCGCTAGACTTCGGCGACCATGCCCGACTCGACCGCCGTCGCCTATGCCGGTGAGCCCGGCGCGTTCGCCGAGGACGCCGTGCTGGCGGCCCTGGGCGACGTGGCGCGAACGCCACTCGGCAGCTTTCGGGCCGTCTTCGAGGCCGTGGCGGCCGGCGACGCGCCGGTGGGCGTCGTGCCGATCGAGAACGTCATCAACGGCACGGTCCGCGAGAACTACGACCTGCTTCTCGAGCACGACCTGGTCATCCGCGGCGAGGTCGTCGTGCCCGTGAGCCTGTGTCTCGCAGCGCTGCCTGGGGAGCGGATCGAGGGCATCGAGCGGGTCTACTCGCACATCCAGGCCCTCGGCCAGGCCGAGGCGTTCCTGCGATCGCGACCGTGGCAGCTCCTGACCACGTACAACACCGCCGGCGCGGGCAAGGCCATCGCCGACCGGGCCGAGCGCGGCGCGGCCGCCGTCCTGTCGCCGCGCGCGGCCGCGCTCTTCGGGCTCGAGGTCCTCGCGGACGGGATCGGCGACCTGCCGGACAACAAGACCCGGTTCCTGGTACTGGCCCGACCCGACCGGCCCGCCCCACGCCTCCTCGGCGAGGGTCCCGCCCGCCGCACGACGCTCGTCGTCGCGGTCCGCAACGAGCCCGGCACGCTGCTCGCGGTGCTGGCGGTCTTCGCCCGGCACGGGCTGAACATGCACAAGCTCGAGTCGCGGCCCAGCCGCGAGCGGGCGTGGGAGTACGTGTTCTGGATCGATCTCGATGCCGACACGGCCGACCCGGCCACGGCCGCCGCGCTGACCGAGCTGGCCGCGGTGACCACGATGGTCCGCGTCCTCGGGAGCTACCCGGCGGCGGTCGAGGCCTGAACGACTCGGGGCAGCGATGCTGACGTCGGCCTTGCTCGAGGTCGAGTGGCTGCTGCGACGCCTTATCGGGCGAGGCCTGCGCGACGGACCCATCGATCCCGACCACGCCGACCCCAGGGCACCGGGTGACATCGTCACGAGCGTCATCTGGTTGCCGCCCGCGATCGCGAGCCGGCTCGGTGACATGGCCGCGGAGTTCGCGGCGGTCCAGCCGGGCCAGTTCGCCTACCCGGCGGGATCGATCCACATGACGGTCGTGGGCCCGGCCGGCCGCCCGGGCACGCCGCCGACGTCGATCCTCGAGGACCTGCGCGACGTCGCGCCGATGGTCGCGGACACGCGGCTCCGGGTGACGGGGCTCCACTTCGGCTCGTCGACCGTGTACGCCCGGATCGAGGCGTCCGGCGGCGACCTGGTCGGGGCGCGCCGGGTCCTCCGCGAACGGTGGGGCAGCACGGGATCGACCGGCGTCGAGGCCGTGTTTCGCGACCGACTGATGTGGACGACGATCGTCCGGTGCACCGTCCGGCCCACGCCCGCCTTCGTCACCGCTGTCGCGCGCCGGCGTCGGATCCGGTCCGACCCCTTCCCGATCGAGGCGATCGAGCTCGCTCGGAGCAACCGCGTCATGGCTCCGGCCGCCACGGTCCCGCTGGGCACCGTCCCGATCTCCGCCAAAGAAGAGGCCTAGGCGCGGACCGGCCATCCGCTATGCTCCGGCGACGCGACCGCGCAGGCCCGGGATCAGGTCATCGCCTTGGAGGGAAACGATGCGCCGCCCAGTCCGCCGCTCCCGCCTGATCGCCGTCGCCTCGCTCATGACGCTCCTCGTGGGGACGACGCTCCTGACGGTCGGTCCCGTCGCCGCGGCGAAACCGATGGCGAATCCGATGGGTCACGAGCCCAAGGTGCGTGGCGGCGAACGCTTCGCCGGGGCCCGTCCGGCCTTCCGACATGTGGATGTCAGCGCCCTGCCGGCCGCTTCGCGCGAGGATCGATCCTCATCGCATGGGCTTCTGGCCCCGAGGGCGGGCTCCATGGCGAGCTCCGGGAGCGACGCGTTCGGCCTCGTCCAAGCGACCGTCGGGACGGAAGCGCCGGTGACCGAGGTGACCGCCTTCCCTGGTCTTGCATTCACCGATCCCCCCGGCATCGAACCGCCGGATCCGTGGGTGGCCGTGGGCCCCGAGCATGTCATCCAGGCCGTCAACACGACGTTCCGTATCTCGGATCGCGGGGGCACCGCGCCGAGGACCGTCGATATGTATGACTTCTTCGGGCTCGACCAGGTCCCGCAGCCCTACCTCGCGGAACAGTTCGATCCGCGCGTGATCTACGACAGCCTGCATGGGCGCTGGGTCGCGGTCGAGTCCAGCTTCGACTGCCTGACCGACGCGACCTCGACGATCGGCACGGGGTACATCGACATCGCCTACTCGAACACCGCGGATCCGATGGGCACGTGGCAGATCTTCTCGATCTACTGGCTCGACGCGGTCCCGGACTACCCGGGGCTCGGGACCTCCACCGACAAGATCGCCGTGTCCGGCGATGTGTTCGCGCTCGCCGCTGGTGGGGGTGCGAACGGGTGCCATATCGATGAGTCCCTTGGATCCATCCCGGACATCGAGGTCCTGGCCTGGTCCGAGCTGTTGGGCACTGGCAACGTGGACCTCGAATCCTTCAACGGCGTGAACACATTCCCCGCCTCGAACGTCACGTGGCGACCCGCCGTCCAGACCCCGGCCACGTCCGCGACCCTGAGCCTGGTGGCCTATGACTTTCCGACCGGTGACATCCTGTTCGCTCGCATCACGGGTTCGCCTGCCGGATCCAGCGTGAGCTCGATGTCGGCCATCACCGATCTGACGGCTGCGGCGATCCTGCCGGCGGTCAACGTGCCGCCACCCCCGAACCAACCGGGTTCGCCGGCCACGATCACCGAGGCAGTCGACCAGCGGCTGACCGACGCGATCTGGCAGAACGACCGGCTGACCACGGTCTCGACGTATGGGTGCGATCCGACAGGAGGAGCCATCGAGACGCGAGACTGCGTTCGCGTCAGCCAGCTCAACACCGCGTCGGCCACGCCCACCGCCCGCCAGGACTTCCTCATCGCCGAGGACGGCAAGGACCTCTACATGGGCGGCGTGGGGTATGCCGGGAACGGCGACCTGCACGTCATCTGGACGCGGTCGTCGGCGGCAGGGACCGACTACCCGTCCAGTCACATCACGCGGCAACCTGCGGCCGGCCCGGCCAACACGCTCGCGGCGGATGATGGCACGCTGCCCTATGGGACCCTGACCGGCGCAGGAACCGGCACGTATCCCGGAACGCGCTGGGGCGACTACGTCGGCGTCGCCCAGGATCCGCAGGTCCCGACCGCCGTCTGGCAGGCGAACCAGGACTCCGCTGGCGTCAGCTACTGGGCGACCAACGTGTCGCAGCTCCAGACGGGCGGCGCCACGTACGTCCCGATCGCGCCGCTGCGGGTGCTCGACAGTCGCATCAACCTCGGCGTGACCGGCATCTTCAATGCCAGCACGCCCAAGTCGTTCACGGTGGCCGGGTTCACCTCGACCGGCGGGAGCATCCCGGCCGACGCGATCGGGGTGACCGGCAACGTCACGATCACGGGCCAGACGGCTGGCGGCTACGCGTCGGTCACCACGACCCCGACGAGCACACCGGGCTCATCGACGCTCAACTTCCCGGTCAAGGACACGCGCGCCAACAACCTGACCGCGCCAGTCGCCTCGAACGGCACGCTGTCGGTCGTCTACAAGGCCGCCGCGGGCAAGAAGGCACACCTCATCTTCGACGTCACCGGCTACTTCCTGCCCGGCACCGAGGACGCCGCCTATAACACGCTCGCCCCGGTCCGGGTCCTGGACAGCCGCGCGGCCTACGGGATCGGGCGGACCGGCCGGTTCCACACCGGCGTGCCCCGCCAGATCGTCCTCGCGGGCACCCGTGGCATTCCCGCCAACGCCGTCGCGGTGACGGCCAACCTGACCGTGGTCGGCCAGACCAAGAGCGGCTTCGTGTCGATCACGCCCACGCCCGACTCTATCCCGAAGACGTCGAACATCAACTTCCCCGTCGGCGATACCCGGGCCAACGGGCTCACGGCGAAGCTGGGAAGCGGCGGCGACATCTGGCTCGTGTACAAGGGATCGGCGGCCGGTTCACGGACGGACCTGATCCTCGACGTCACGGGCTACTACCTGCCGGCCGGCGACGGCCTGGTGTTCCACGCGCTCAACCCGGGCCGGATCATGGACACGAGGACCAGTCTGCTGTCCGGTCTGACGGGCACGTTCAATCACAACGTGTCCCGCGCGCTCGACACCGACGGCCACTGGGGCGTGCCGGCCGGAGCCAAGGCCGTGACCGGCAACCTCACGGTCACCGGCCAGACCAGAAAGGGGTACGTCTCGATCACGCCGAACCCGGATCCGGCCCCGACGACCTCGACGATCAACTTCCCGCTCGGCGACACCCGCGCGAACGGGGTCACGGTCCCGCTCAACGGCGCAGGCAACATGAGCCTGATCTACAAGGGGGCAGCCGGGAAGAAGACCCACCTCGTCCTGGACGTGACCGGCTACTTCGAGTAGCCGGGGCTACGTCGGGCGCTTGCGCAGCTCGTCGCGGATCTCGGTCAGCAAGGACCTCCTCGGCCGACGGGCCGGCAGGCGGCGCCTCCTTGATGAAGAGCTTGCTGATCCAGTAGACGACGAACGCGACGACGACGAAGACGATCACCGCGTTGACCAGGCGGCCCCAGTGGATGGCCACCTCTTCGCCGGTGGTCGCGTTCGTCCCGAGGACGATCTTCAGCTGATCGAAGTCGACGCCGCCCAGGGCGTAGCCGATCGGCGGCATGATCACGTCGTTGACGAGCGACATGACGACACCGCCCAGGGCGACACCGATGACGACGCCGATCGCCAGTGCCAGGGCGTTGGTCTTGGTCAGGAACTCACGGAACCCGCCCATCGCGGGTCAGTGCTCGACGATCTTCGGCAGGTCCTTGGACTGGGCGATCCAGTCGGCCAGCTCGCTCTCGCTCGGGATCCGGCGGACGATGCTGGGCCGCGCCGCCACGACCTCCTGGACCGTCGTCGCGAGGTTGGCCGCGTTGCGCTGGGCCAGTTCCGCGGGGGAGTCGACCCCGGCCGCCTCGAGCAGGTCCGAGTACTCGGACCCGACGCCCTTGATGCGCATCAGGTCGACGTGGTTGACCCATTCGAGGATGAGCGCGTGGTCGATGCCGGTGCTGGCCTCGATCGCCTGTCGACCGCCGGGCTTCGCGCCGCGCTCGAGCAGGTCGTCGGTCGTCGCGATGCCCGCGCTGGTGAGCTTCTGGCCGTAGACCGGACCGATCCCCTCGACGTCCTCGATGTTCGCCATCTGTCCGTTCTCCTCGACGTCCTCGTCCGTGGCCGCTCGACTGGGGCCGAGGCCAGGGCCAAGGGGCCGATGATACGCTTGCCGCTCCCCGTCAGACGATCGTTCGCGGCCCCGGAGGGACTGATGGACCAGGCATTCCGCGACGCCATGACCGCCGGCTACACGCTCACCGAGCCGGGGGTCGTGCTGGGCAGCGCCCTGCGCGAGGGAGAGCTCTTCAACGACGTCCACGTCCAGGTCGCGCTGTCGATGCTCAACCGGCACGGGCTGATCGCCGGGGCCACCGGGACCGGCAAGACAAAGACGCTCCAGTTGATGGCAGGGCAGCTCTCGAAGGCCGGCGTGCCGGTCTTCGTCGCGGACATCAAGGGCGACCTGACCGGCCTCGCGGCGCCCGGCGACGCGACCAACCCCAAGGTCCAGGAGCGCATGACGTCGCTTGGCCTGGAGTTCCAGGCGGCCGGCCATCCCGTCGAGTTCCTGTCGCTGTCGGGCAAGCTCGGGGCGCAGGTCCGGGCGTCTGTGCATTCGTTCGGGCCGCTGCTGCTGGGCAAGGTCCTGGACCTCAACGAGACGCAGACCAGCATCCTCGCGCTGATCTTCAAGTACTGCGACGACAACGACCTGCCGCTGCTCGACCTCCAGGACCTGGTGACGACGCTCAAGTTCCTCTCGTCCGACGAGGGCAAGCCGATCCTGGCCGACTACGGCGGGATGTCGGCGGCGTCGGTCGGCGTGCTCCTGCGCTCGATCGTCGTCCTCGAGCAGGAGGGCGCAGACGTCTTCTTCGGGGAGCCCGAGTTCGAAGTCGAGGACCTCATCCGCTTGACCCCGGAGGGCGAGGGGATCATCAGCATCCTCGAACTCTCGGACGTCATGGACCAGCCGCGGCTGTTCTCGACGTTCATGCTCTGGATGCTGGCCCAGCTGTACGAGAGCCTGCCCGAGGCCGGCGACCTGCCCAAGCCGAAGCTGTGCTTCTTCTTCGACGAGGCGCACCTGCTCTTCGACGATGCGACCGAGGCGCTGATGGACCAGGTGGAGCGGACCGCCCGGCTGATCCGGTCCAAGGGCGTCGGCGTCTACTTCGTCACCCAGACCCCGACCGACGTGCCGTCGCCGGTCCTGGCCCAGCTCGGCAATCGCGTCCAGCACGCGCTGCGCGCCTACACGCCCGACGACGCGGACGCGCTGCGCAAGACCGCTCGGACGTTCCCGATGACCGACTTCTACGACGTCGAGCGGACGATCACCTCGCTCGGGACCGGCGAGGCACTCGTCACGGTCCTGTCGCCGCGGGGCGTGCCGACGCCGCTGGCCGCGACGCGGTTGCAGGCGCCGGACTCACTGATGGCGCCCATCGACGAGGTCCAGTTCCGCGGCCGGATCGAGACGAGCCCGTTCCAGGCGAAGTACGGGGCGACGGTCGATCGCGACAGCGCCCACGAGCGGATCACCGCCCGGCTCGCGGCCGCCCGGCAGGCGACGGTCGACGCCGCGATGCGGGCCGGCGTCGACCCGACGACCGCGACCGGCATGAACTCGATGACGCCGGCCCAGCAGGCTCGGGAGCTCGCCCGACAGCAGCGGGCCTACGAAACAGCCCAGAAGGCCGCCGCCCGGGAGGCGGAGCGCCAGCGCAAGGCGGAGGAGAAGGCGGCCGCGACGGCTGCGCGGCAGCGTCAGAAGTCGGTGGACACGGCCATCCGGACCGGCGGCAAGGTGGTCACGTCGCGCCTGGGCCAGGACATCATCCGCGGCGTCTTCGGAACCTTGTTCGGCGGCGGCAAGTCCAAGTAGCGCGGCGCCGGGACGGCGCGGCCGGCGTAGCCGCCTGGTCGACACATCGACCATCCGACGAAGGGAGCGGCGCGGAGACGGCCGAAACTGGGGTTTCGGGCGACGATCGGTCGAGGGATCGACCATTCGGCGCCGGAACGCCGCCAGGTTCGTCGGATGGTCCATCGAGCGACCACGAGCCGGGCTCGCGGCGCCGGGAACCGCGGCGCCCGGACGGTGCCGGCCAAGGCGCGCACGAGCACGAGGAGCGAGCGCACCTCAGAGTGCGTGAGCGAGCGCGCGCAGTGCGCAACGCCGGCCCGCGCCGCGAAGGTCGCGCGGCGCGGGCCTACTCGATGACCAGGTTCGGTGGCAGGTCCGGCGGCGCCGGGTAGGCGGGCTTGAGGGCCGCGATCGTGTCGGCCAGGATCATCGACACGGCCAGATTGCGGAACCACTTGTGGTTGGCCGGGATGACATACCAGGGCGCCCAGGCCGTGGACGTCTTCGAGAGCGCGTCGTCGAAGGCCGCCTGGTAGTCGTCCCAGCGCTTGCGCTCCTCGAGATCGCCGAGCGAGAACTTCCAGCGCCGCGTCGGATCGTCATAGCGGGCCTGGAAGCGCTGCCGCTGCTCGTCGCGGTCGATCGTGAGGAAGAACTTGACGATCGTGGTCCCGGACTCGGTCAGCATCCGCTCCCAGTCGTTGATCTGCGCGTAACGCTTCGACCAGACGGTCTTCGGGACCAGGCCGTGGACCCGGACGACCAGGACGTCCTCGTAATGTGAGCGGTTGAAGACGCCGATCTCGCCCTTGCGCGGGACCCGGTTGTGGACCCGCCAGAGGTAGTCGTGGGCGAGTTCCTCGGTGCTGGGCACCTTGAAGCTGGTGACCGGACACCCCTGCGGATTGAAGGCCTCCATCACCTTCTTGATGGTGCCGTCCTTGCCCGCGGCATCGATGCCCTGGAGGACGACGAGGACGCTCCGCTTCGCCTCGGCCCAGATGCGGTCCTGCAGGTCGGCCAGGCGCTCGAGCTCTTTCGCGGTCTTGGCGACGCCGGTCGCCTTGTCGAAGCCGTGGGTCGCGCCGGGATCCAGGTTCTCCAGCCGGACGCGAAGCCCCGGTTCGACGAGCAGGCGGGAGCGAAGATCGACCATCGGCGTATCGTCGCACGGTAGGTCTCGTGCGTGGACCCCGAACCACCGACCACAGGAGCCGACCCCCGATGATGGCATCGACCGCATCCCGACTCTCCCGCCTGCGTCACCCCGTCAACGTCGCGATGGATGTCGACGCGCCCCTCGGCGCCCGCATCGCCGACCGCGTGACCGGGTTCCTCGGCAGCTGGCGGTTCCTTGTCATCCAGACGATCCTCGTGACCATCTGGATCGGCGGCAACGTGGTCCTGCTCTTCAACTTCGATCCGTACCCGTTCATCCTCCTGAACCTCGCGTTCTCCACCCAGGCGGCGTACGCGGCCCCCCTGATCCTGCTGGCCGGCAATCGGACCGAGATGCGCGACCGGCTGACCCTCGAGCACGCCGCAGCCGAGGGCGACGTCGAGGAACGGCAGAACGAGCGCCTGCTGACCGGCAATCAGGAGATCCTCAACAGGGTCGAGTCCCTGGAGCACACGATCCTGTCGCTCGAGCAGCAGATCAAGACCGCGGTCGAGCGATCGGACGGCAACGGCTCGACCCCTGCGTGAGGCAAGGCGATACCATCCCCGCCACGGACTCACGTCGACCTGAGGTACCCATCCGATGACCATCGTCGCCGGCGCCAAGCCACATCCGATCTTCCTTGCCGGGCGCTGGGTGGAGTCGCCCGATCCGCTGGTCGTCGCCAACCCAGCTGACTCTTCGACGCCGGCCGGCTCGACGTTCAACGCGACCGAGGCGCAGTACGAGGAGGCGGTCGAGGCGGCGGTGGCCGCCTTCGAGGTCACCCGGCACCTGCCCGCCTACGAGCGCGGCCGGATCCTGCGCGAGATCAGCGCCGGGATCAAGGGCCGGCGCGAGGAGCTGGGACGTCTGATCTCACTCGAGGCGGGCAAGCCGATCCGCGATGCCCTCGTCGAGGTCGACCGGGCGGTCGTCACGTTCCGCCTCGGGGCCGAGGAGGCCGAGCGGATGACCGGAGAGGTCATCCCGCTCGACATCACGCCCGCGTCCAAGGACCGCGTCGGCATCACGCGCCGGTTCCCGATCGGCCCGATCGCCGGCATCAGCCCGTTCAACTTCCCATTGAACCTGGCGGCCCACAAGGTGTCGCCGGCGATCGCGTCGGGTAACCCGATCGTGCTCAAGCCGCCGTCCAAGGATCCGCTCGTGATGCTGGCCGTGGCCGAGATCATCGAGGCGGCCGGCGTGCCGGCCGGGGCCGTCAGCATCCTGCCGATGACGCGGGAGCTGGGCGACCGGATGGTCGCCGACGAGCGGTTCAAGCTCCTGACCTTCACCGGCTCGCCGTCCGTCGGCTGGCGGATGAAGGAGCGGGCCGGCAAGAAGAAGGTCGTGCTCGAGCTCGGCGGCAATGCCGGCGTCATCGTCGACAAGTCCGCGAACATCGACTGGGCCGTGAAGCGGAATCTCGTCGGCGGCTTCGCCTATGCGGGCCAGGTCTGCATCAGCGTGCAGCGGGCGTTCATCCACGAGGACGTCTGGGACGAGTTCATGGACAAGTTCGCGGCGGGCGCCTCGGCGCTCAAGGTCGGCGACCCGCTCGACCCGACGACCGACGTCGGCCCGATGGTCGACGAGAACGCCGCGTCGCGGACCCAGCGCTGGGTCGATGAGGCCGTCGAGGTCGGCGGCAAGATCCTGGTCGGCGGCAAGGCTGACGGCACGTTCTTCCCGCCGACGATCCTGACCGACGTCCCACGGACCGCCGCGGTTTGCTCGAACGAGGCGTTCGCGCCGCTCGTGGTGGCGACGAAGTTCCGCGAGCTCGACGACGCGATCGCGATGGTCAACGACAGCATGTTCGGGCTGCAGACCGGCGTCTTCACCAACGACCTCGCGGGTGCGTGGCGGGCATTCGATGAGCTCGAGGTCGGCGGCGTCATCATCAACGACGTGCCGACGTATCGAACGGACCACATGCCGTACGGTGGGGTCAAGGATTCCGGCCTCGGCCGCGAGGGCCTCCGCTGGGCCATCGAAGACATGACCGAGATCCGGATCATGGTGCTGGCCCAGCCCAGTTAGGCGCGGCGGGGCCGCCCCATGGCGGCGTTGTCGGCTGCGCGCGCTCACTCACGCCCCTTGGGGTGCGCTCGCTCCCGTGCTCGCCTCCGCCTTGCCCTGGAACGGCCGCGCCGCGCCAAGGCAGTCCGCCGGACGGCCGAGACGTGCCTGTTTCCGGCGAATGACACTCACGGGATCGTTGGTCAGCGGAGGTCCCGGCAGTCGACCGCCTGGGTGTCATCTGTCACGAACGGCTGACCGCCCCGGGTCGATTCGTGCGTGGCGATAGCGCCGCGCGAGGCCTGCGCCGGGCCGCCGAGTGACGAACGACCGTGTCAATGTCATTTGGCGGAAACAGCACGCCGGCGACGCCCCGGCTCATCTCGTGGCCCGGGGCACCGTGACCGCGCCCAGAATCCAGGACGCCCCGGCCGAAGCCGAGGCGTCCTGGGGTCCCGTATGTGGCGCGGAGGGGGTCAGCTCGGCGCCACGACGTAGATGGCGTCGATGGCGACCGTGGGTCGGCCGCGCGTCCCGAGCGCCTTGATCACGAGCGTGTGGGAACCGTTCTTCACGCTCGCCGCGAACACGATCCGACGGGGATGGAACGCGGCCGCCTTGAGGTCGACCGTCGTCACCAGCTTGCCATCGAGATAGACCTTCGCCTTGCCACGGGTGGCACCGACCGGTCCCACCCAGGCGACGCTGGTCCCCTTGAAGCGGAGCGTGGCCGTCGCGCCACTCCTCCTGGTCCAATGAGCGGTGCCGCCGAAGTACCTCTTGAGCTTGACCGCCGCCCATTTGCCCTTCCAGGTGATCAGCGCCGAGGCATCGGACACTCGAGCGCCCAGTCGTGGCCCGACGGTCTTCCACTTGCCGACGCGACCCGCCTTGTCCACCGCGCGAACGCGGAAGGTGTATGTGTGGCCCTTGTAGAGGGTCACCCATCGGGACCGGGCTCCGGCTGACGTGAGCGACACCTTCTTGAAGGCGCCACCGTCACGCTTGTACTGCAGGTCGTAGCGGCGGAGACCGCTCAGACTGCCAGCGAGGCTCCAGGTGACGGCGGCCGGCACGCCGGCCGCCGGAGTGGTCGCCTTCCTGGCCAGGCGCAGGACCGGCGTGTTCACGACCGGGGCAGTGCCGCCACCGGGCGGTGCCGGGATCGGCGTCGGCTTCGGCGTCGGCTTCGGCTTCGGCGTCGGCTTGGGCACGGTGCTGCCGCCGCCATTTCCGTACAGCCAGTCGGTGAACCCGATGCCGCGGCCCATGCCGGACCAGGACGTCGGGATCGACGTGCCGTATCGCTTGTTGAGCAGCCAGGGCATCTGCCGGCTGGTGTTCGTCGCATTCCAGCCGGTCCCGCCGGCATTGCCCGACCGGGTGACCATGGCGGCCATCCGCTTGAGGGCTGAATTCGACCAGCTCCACGCATTGGCGTAGCCGTTGCGGTACAGGAGCTCGACCTGGAGGCCGAGGCCCTGGATCGAGTCGAGCTGGTACTGGACGCCGGTCTTGGGCGGCGGCCACGTGAGCGAACCGCCACGGCTGATGTCGGCGGCGACGCCGCCGTCGAGGTTGACCCCGCTCTTGGTGCACGCGCCGTTCACGGGCGTGAACCCGGCGGCCCCGGTGCACGACCACGAGATGTCGTCGGATTCGAGCGTGGAATCCCACCCGGCATACGCCGCGCGGTCGCCGAGGAAGCCCCGGGTGACCTTCGCCGCCGCCGCGAGGTCGGCGCTATCGCCGAGGTACAGGTCTGCCGCGATCCTCGATGCCCCGGCATACGCACCCCAGTTGTTCACCGAGATGTTGTGGGTGCGGTTGATGGCGTACCGGGTCGAGTGTCCGCCGATGTTCTTCGTCCGGATGGCCTTCAGCCACGCGCGGAACGAGGTGTCGTCGGCACCCGACAGGTTGGCGAGATCGGCCGCCAGTACGTAGCCGGTGAGCTGCCGCCCGAGCGCGAGCACCGCCTGGTCGCAGCCATCCTTCTGGCTAGCCATGCCGGCCATCACGCCGGCGCGGGCCTTCGTGCCATACGCCGCGGTCCCGGTCCGGGCGAAGACCAGGGCGGCGGCCAGCGTGCGCAGATGATGATCAGAGTTGATATCGCACGCGTCGGCACTGCCGAGGCTCCCGTTGGCCACGTCGACGAGATTCGCCCATG
Organism: uncultured Chloroflexia bacterium; assembly: GCA_963767165.1. GTDB lineage: Bacteria > Chloroflexota > Limnocylindria > Limnocylindrales > CSP1-4 > SPCO01. The sequence continues at coordinate 473,491 of CAVYCV010000003.1, forward strand.
CCGTCCCGCTCATCGGGCGCGCGAGGAGCTCGGAGCGGGGCATCAGGATGTACCCGCCGGCCGCGGACGCGGTGGTCGTGAACGCGGCGACGGTGACCAGGAGGGCGACGACCAGACCGATCGAGAGGGCCGCAGCGCTGGACGTGCGCGAGCGGCGGCGGGTCCGTGATGGACGGGATCGGGGGTCGGGGGAATGGGCTGGGGAGTCGGAGGAAGGGGCTCGGAGGGCGGTGGGGGGATCGGGGGCCTGCGTCGACTGGGGGCTAGACGCCCACTGGGCGCCGTGACGGACCGACGACATGGTGCTCCTTCCTACCTGGACGCCGCGATGTCAGGGGGCGCGGCGAACGATGGCCATGGGCTCCGTCGAGGGGGCGAACGAGGGGGATGCCGACGGAGCTGGATCCCGCTGGGGGGCGGGTGGGGGCCTTCCCCGGTTTCTCCTCGTCGGGTGCCAGTGTGCACCGTTCGTGCTCGCTGTGCATTGCGGTACGGTGCAGCCTGTGAAGCGAGCGGGTTGCAGGACCGCTCCGTGCAACGGTGTGCTTCCGCGCACCACCCGGGCCGCCCGTTGCGTGGACGCACCCGGCGCGATCCTCGAGAGCGGCCCCACCGGCGTCCCGCGCCCCGCGACGCCGCCGGTGGTGGCGCACCGAGGTGACGCATCCTTGCCGGCATGGATCTGACTCTCACGGCAGCCCAGCTCGAGTTGCAGGCGCGCGCACGCGCGTTCGTGCGAGACGTCCTCCAGCCGCGCGAGGAGGAGTTCGAGCGAGCCGGGGGCAAGGTTTCCCGCGAGTGGGGTGCCCCGATCCGTCGGGCGGCCATCGAGGCGCGCCTGCACGGGGGCTCGTTCCCGGTCGAGCTCGGCGGCCAGGGCTGGTCGGCGATGGACCAGGTGCTGGTGCACGAGCAGCTTGGGCAGGGGACTGGCGGCCTGTGGTCGTACATCCCGGGCCCGTACAACGCCCTCATCCATTGCGACCCGGCGCAACGCGCGCGGTACCTCGATCCTTGCATGCGCGGCGAACGGTCGGGGAGCTACGCGATCACCGAGGACGCCGCCGGGTCTGACGCGCGGTCGCTCGAGGCCACCGCGGTGCGCGATCCGGCGACCGGCGACTATGTCCTCGACGGAGAGAAGTGGTTCGTGACCGGCCCGGAGGACACGGACTTCATGATCTTCCATTGCAACGTGGTGGACGGGGAGCGGCTCCTGCCGACGCTGTTCCTCGTCGACTACGACGCGCCCGGTCTCCGCGTCAGCCACGATCCCGACTACATGCACACGTTCGCCGACCGTCACCCCCAGTTCGTCCTCGAGGACGTCCGCGTCCCAGCCGGCGCGATCCTGGGCGCCGTCGGGGCCGCCGACGAGCTGACCAACGAGTGGTTCGTCGAGGAGCGCATCCACATCGGGGCGCGCTGCGCGGGTGCGATGGAGCGGCTCCTGACGCTGGCCGTCGAATGGGCCACCGAGCGCGTGCAGTTCGGCGAGCGGATCTACGACTTCCAGGGCGTCTCGTTCCCGCTGGCCGATTCGGCCGCCGACGCCTCGGCGGCCCGCCTGCTCACGCGCGAGACGGCGTGGCTGGCGGACAACGGCGCCGACCCGAAGGTCGTCCACGCCAAGGCGTCGCTGGCCAAGCTCTTCGCGTCCGAGGCGGCCTTCCGCTGCGCCGACCGCGTCGTCCAGGTGTTCGGCGGCCGGGGCTACATGCGCGAGTACGCGGCCGAGCGGTTCTTCCGCGAACTCCGGGTGGATCGGATCTGGGAGGGCACGTCCGAGATCCAGCGCCTCATCGTGGCCCGCGCGCTCGAGCGCCGCGGCGTCGACCGGGTGGTCGGCTGATGGACGTCGTCTCGGACTCGACCTCGACACCCGACGACGGGCCGGCCCTGGAGTCTGACTCGTCGCCGGCCGCCAGCGGCGTGATCGACCTGCGTCCGCTCTTCGCGCCCCGCTCCGCGGCGGTCGTCGGGGCGTCGCCGCGGAGCTGGATCGCCGAGACGGTCCGCGACAACCTGCGCGTGATGGGCAGCGCGACGCGCTGCCACTTCGTCAACCCCAACTACGAGGAGCTCCACGGCCAGCCGTGCTACCCGAGCCTCGACGCCCTGCCCGAGCGGCCGGACCTCGCGATCCTCGCCGTCGGCCTGGCCCGGGCCGCGTCCATGACCGAGGCGGCTGCGGCGGCGGGCGTGCCCGCGGTCATCATCCCCGGCGGTGGCGTCGTGGAGGGCGGCGAGGCGGCCGCCGCGATGCAGGCGGACGTCGGGCGGATCGCCCGCGAGCACGGCCTGGCCCTCGTCGGGCCCAACTGCATGGGCGTCATCGACCTGGTCACGAACTCGGCGACGTACATCGGCGACGTCTCGCCGTATCTCCCTCGTGGCGGCGTGGCCGGGATCGCCCAGTCCGGGTCGGTGACCGACGCATTCGTCCATTCCGGATCGCGAGTCGGCTTCAGCCGGATCGTCAGCTGCGGGTCCGAGGTCGTCCTCGACGTCTGCGACTACCTCGCGTACTGCCTCGACGACCCCGAGACGAGCTCGGTCATCCTGTTCGTCGAGGGCTTCAAGCGGCCCGAGCGGTTCCTCGCCCTCGCAGACCGCGCCCTCGAGCTTGGCAAGCCGATCATGGCCGTCAAGGTCGGCCGCAGCCAGCAAGCCCGGGTCGCGGCGATCGCCCACTCGGGTTCGCTCGCGGGCGAGGCGCGGGTCACCGATGCGGCCCTCGACGCGGCTGGGGTCATCGTCTGCAGTGACCTCGATCAACTGCTGGAGACCGCGGAGCTGGTCGAGGGGACGCGCAGGACGGGCCGGACCGTCGGTCGCGGCCGGACCGGGGTCGTCACGGTGTCGACCGGAGAGGCGTCGCTCATCGCCGACCAGGCGCCCCTGACCGGGATCGACCTGCCGCCGCTCCCCGAATCCGCCCGCGCCGCCATCCTGGCCGCGCTCCCGACCATGGGCTACGTCGCCAACCCGCTGGACCCGTGGGGGGCCGCCGAGCCCGCGATCGCGTACGGCGCGAGCTTCGAGGCGATGGCCGCCTCGGGCGCGTACGACGTCCTCGCCATCGTCCACGACTTCCCGTACCGCTCCCTGCCCTCGGAGGTCGGGACGGCCAACGACGTGGCGTTCCAGCTGCTCGAGGCGACCCGCGACCGGCCATCGATCCTGCCGGTCTACGTGTCCCTCACGTCCGGGGAGCCACCGCCCGAGACGAAGGCGCTCCTCGACACGAAGGGTTCGGGGGCGCCGCTGCTGCGCGGCGGCATCGAGGCCTTCACCGCGATCGCGAGTCTCGCCCGCTGGGAGGCGCGACGCGACCTCCGCCGCACGGTCGGACCGTGGCGTGGCGGCTGGCCGGCCCTCGCCGCGGATCGCACGAGCCATGGCGCGGATCCCGATCCCGTCCCGCCGCCGCCCCGGCCGCCGCGGCCGCTGTCGGAACGCGACAGTCTCGCGTTCGTCGGTGCGGCGGGGATCGCCGTGACGTCATCGATCGCGGTGCGCGACGCCTCCGAGGCCGTGACCGCGGCCCGCCGGCTTGGTCGTGCCGTGGCCCTGAAGCTCGATGCCACCGGCGTCGTCCACAAGAGCGAGGTCGGCGGCGTGGCACTGGGTCTGTCCGATGACGACGGTGTGTACGTCGCAGCCCTCTCGATGCTCGAAGGTGCCCGCCAGCGCGGCCTGGAGGTTCGGGGCCTGCTCATCCAGCCGATGGCGCCGCCGGGCCTCGAACTCATCCTCGGGCTGCGACGCGACCCGCTGTTCGGGGCGTCCGTGCTGGTCGGTCTTGGCGGCGTCCTGACCGAGGTCCTCGATGACGTCGTCATCCGGCTGGCCCCCGTCACGCCGCGGGCCGCGATGTCGATGCTCGACGACCTCCGCGGTCGCCGGCTGCTCGACGGCGTCCGCGGCCGGCGCGGCATCGACCGGGCCGCGATCGCCGAGATGCTGGTCGCACTCGGACGGCTCGGTGCCGATCGCCGGGACGTGCTCGAGGTCGACCTGAACCCCGTGATCGCGACCGCGACCGGAGCGCTCGCGGTCGATGCCCTGGTCGTGCTCGAGGAGGACGGCGATGCCCGCGGCGCCTGACGGCGGTTCGGCCGGGGACGCGGCGGGCGAGTCCGACGCCCTCGTCCTGACGACCGCGAGGTCGTGGGGCGTCCGGCTGACCCTGAACCGGCCGGCCAAGCTCAATGCCCTCTCCGGGCCCCTCGTCGAGGCGCTCGTGGCCGCCCTCGACTCGGCGACCGCCGACCCGCGCGTCCGAGTCATCGTGCTCGAGGGTGCGGGCCGGGCGTTCTCAGCCGGCTACGACCTGACCGAGGAAGCGGAGGGCGGCGTCGGCGGCCCGGTCGGTTGGCGGCGGCTGCTGGCCATCGACGTCGAGGCCACGTTGCACGTGCTGGACTGCCCGAAGCCCGTCATCGCCCAGATCCACGGCTATGCGCTCGCCGGGGGCCTCGAGCTCGCCATGGCCTGCGACCTGATCGTCGCGGCCGCGGGCACGCAGGTGGGCGAACCGGAGATCCGTTACGGGTCGGCGCCGGTGACGCTGCTCATGCCCTACCTCATCGGCCAGAAGAAGACGCGCGAGCTCCTGCTGACGGGCGACCTCATCGATGCCGCGGAGGCGGAGCGGATCGGGCTGATCAACCGGGTCGTCCCGCCGGACCGCCTGGCTGCCGAGGTCGACGCGCTCGCCGACCGCCTGGCCCGCACGCCGCCCGAGGTGATGGCCCCGACCAAGATGATGCTGAACCGCGCGATGGACGCGGCCGGCTTCCGGATGGCCGTCGAGGCCGGCCTCGACCTGGGCGCGATCATCAACGCGGCGGACACGCCCGAGCAGCGGGAGTGGGACACGATCGTGAAGCGGGACGGCCTGAAGGCGGCCCTGGCCTGGCGGGACCGGCGCTACGACGAGCGCCTCGCCGAGAGCGGGCGCCAGCCGGCCCGCCCGGATCCGGACGCGGGCGGTTAGGCGAGCGGCGCGGTGGCGGGCGGCTCGCTGGCCGGCGTCACGCTCGGCTCGGGGTCGCCGCCCGTTGACGGTCGCCAGCCCTGGACGATGACCCGCCAGGCGAGCACGCCGAACACGAACAGCGCGAAGTACATCGAGAGCTCCGCGATCTCGGAGAGCTTGGTCAGCGTGTAGCGCGGCGCCGGCAGGAACAGGTAGCGGATCGCCCGATACGCGAACTCCATCCCGAACGCGGGGATGAGGACGGCGGGCGGGATCAGCGCGTAGCCCGCGATCGACCGGGCCCGGTCCTTCCATGCGGTCCAGCGGACGACCGGCAGCGCGGCCGCGACGAACGCCACCGCCATGATCACGATGTTGAAGATCTTCAGGATCGGGCCGATGTTGTGGATGTTCGTCTCGCCCTGGTTGTTGATGTCCTCGAGGGCTCCGGGCGTGATCCAGTGGAAGATCCGCTGGCCCCAGGAGATCTCCTCGCCGGCCGTGAAGATGACCGCCACCATCGCGACGGCGTACAGGAGTGCGAGCGGGCGCTGCCGCTGCCGCCAGAGCGCGACCGCCAGGCGTCCGTAGATGACGATCAGGGCGACGAGGAAGAGCCACTGCCCCCACTCGGCGATGCCGTCCTCGTTGGCGAGGACCGCGAAGGCGGGCCGGAACGGGATGAGGACGACCGCCACGACGGCGAGGGCGAACGGCACGAGGAAGATGAGCACCGCCGTCCGGCGTGAGAGGCCCCACTCGGCGTTGTCGTCGTCGAACCGGGCCATGACCGTGTCCCAGAGTCGCTTCACCAGGAGCTGACCTCACTCGTCTACCGGGCGATGCCCGTGGCGGGTCCGTGTCGTGGGTCAGTCACGGTCCGCCGGCGGATGCTACCCCAGTACTGGGTCGTGGGGTGGCCCCGGACCCGCCCCACGCGGAAAACGGTGACCGACTGCACCAGCCGAGACCTCGCCCGGGACTCGGTACTTTCCGTGCATCAGCGCACCGCACCCCACGACACCGTCCTGCTTGGGAGTCCACCCCGGGATCGCGCGGTCGAGCGTCGGCGCACCAGACCGCGCTCCGGTCCGGTGGGGTCGTATGGCCTATAGACCCGATCCGGCCCTCCGCCCAGTGTCGGGATGTCCTCAGACCGCGTGTCGGCAAGGGGTCCGTCGAGCCCATCGGTCCGAACGGGTCGCACGCCACGTGAGGACGACCAGACACGGTCCGCCCCGCGAACCGGCACGGACCGTTCGGCACGTCCCGCCCCAAAGGACGCGCCGCCGCACAGCCAAGGCCCTGTGGACGAGACAGGAGCCCCGACCCCGGAGCGCTCACCGGCCGAACAGGGCCGCGTCGCCATCGGTGCGACCGACCCAAGGTCGCTTCGGGACACCCGGCCCCAGGAGGTCAGACCATTGCGGAACATCGCCATCGCCGATCGTCGAGATTGGGTCTTCGAGGCCCCCAAGCCAGAACCCGCTCGAGATCCTGCGCCCAGACGGCGCACGCGCAACATGTTGGCGACGCTCCCGATCATCCTGCTGATCCCTGCACTCTTGCTCCCATTCATGAGCACCTTCGCCGCCGGCCCCACTCTGTCGGTGTCGCCGACGCATCCGGTCGCGGGCAAGATCCTCAAGGTGAAGGGCGTCGGCTTCGCGCCCGGCGTCACGATGGTCGTCCGCTGGGATGCCCGCCCGATGGTCCGGGTCACGACGAACAAGAACGGCAAGTTCTGGGCCAGGTTCCGGGTCCGTGCCGACCAGAAGAAGGGCATCCACTTCATGAAGGTGACCACGGTCGGGGCGACCCGTGACACGCTGGCCCGCCTTCGCGTGCAGATCGGCAAGACCAAGCCCAAGCCGAAGCCGCCTGTCGTCGACCCGCCCGGCGCGGCGCCCACCGACGGCACCAAGGCGAAGCCGACGCCCAAGCCCACCCCGAAGCCGACCCCGAAGGCCACCCCGAAGCCGACCCCGAAGCCGACCGCGAAGCCCACGGCCAAGCCGCCGGTCACGCCGCCGAGTGACTCGAGCGACCTCGCGGGTGCTCTCTACAGCGCCAACACGGTCAAGTCGCTCCCCATGTCCGGCACCGCCTGGAACAACCTGAAGGCCCAGGCCGACAAGGCGATCGGCACCCCGAACATCAGCGACCAGGACGACGACACGGACCTCAACGTGCTGGCCGCCGGGCTTGTCTTCGCCCGGACGGGTGAGGCCTCGTACCGCACCAGGGCCATCGCCGCGATCAAGGCCGCGGTCCAGACGGAGAACGGTGGCCGGACGCTGGCCCTCGGACGGAACCTGCCCGGCTACATCCTCGCCGCCAACCTCGTCGACCTGCCGGCCGTCGAGCCCGCCTTCAACGAGAACACGTTCAAGCCCTGGCTCCGGTCGCTGCTGACCGAGACCCTCGATGGCCAGACGCTGCGATCCACGCACGAGCGCCGGCCGAATAACTGGGGCACCCATGCCGGCGCGTCGCGCGTCGCCATCGCCCTGTACCTCGGCGACGATGCCGAGCTCGCCCGCGCGGCCACCGTCTTCCATGGCTGGCTGGGCGATCGGGCGTCCTACGCCGGCTTCGAATACGGCGATGTCACGTGGCAGTGCGATCCCTCCAAGCCGGTCGGCATCAACCCGGTCTGCGACAAGAGTGGCCACGCCATCGGTGGCGCGCTGCCGGACGACATGCGCCGTGGCGCCAGCTTCGCCTGGCCGCCGACGGCGACCGGCTACCCGTGGGAGGCCCTCCAGGGCGCCGTCCTCGAGGCCGAGCTCCTGCGCCGTGCCGGCTACGACACGTGGAACTGGGAGAACAAGGCTCTCCTGCGCGCCGCCAGGTTCCTCTATGACGGCATCGGCTGGGCGGCCTCCGGTGACGATGAGTGGCAGCCCTGGCTGATCGACGCCCGCTACGGCACGTCGTTCCGTGGCTCGGCACCCGCCGACAACGGCAAGAACTTCGGCTGGACCGACTGGCTGTACGGCAGCTGAGCCTCCGGCTCCGCTCCTAGCGATCGAGGCCGGGCACGTGCCCGGCCTTCGTCTTGTCCAGTGACGATCTCCCTCGCGAATCGGCCCGTACTTTCGAGACGTGACCGCACCGCACCTCCCGGCACCGCCCCGCAGGGGAGTCCACTTCGCGAAGGGGCGCCGGGCGCCGATCCGGGCGCTTTCGGCTCCGCGCGAGCGGGTCAGTTCGGCCTATAGAACCCACGCCTGACCACCCGCAGGCTGGGCTTTGTCCTCAGATCGCGTGTCGGTAAGGGGTCCGACGGCCTACATCGGCCGACGGGTCGCACGCCGCTTGAGGACGACAGACATGGTCCGCCCCACTCGTTGGAATGGACTGTTCGGCGCGTCCTGCGACAGGAGGCGTCGCCTCGAAGCGGGTCCTGCGGAGACACAGGCGCCCTCGAACCCGAAGTGCTCACCGGCCGAACAGGGCTGGGTCGCGATCACCGCGACCGCCCGAGGTCGCTTCGGAACACCCGGCCCCCAGGAGGTCAATCCATGCGTAGCACCATCGCCGCCCCTCGCGACTGGGTCTTCGAGCCCCCCAAGCCAGAATCCGGCGGCAGGCGAGCCACACGACGCACCCGCAACCTGCTTGCGACGCTTGCGATCGCCCTGATCCCGGTCCTGCTGCTGCCCGTCATGAGCACGATGGCCGCGACGCCCAAGCTCGTGGTCACGCCCCTGCCGCCCGTCGCCAACAAGACGCTCGACGTGGCCGCGACCGGCCTCGGCGCGCGCATCGTCACCTTCACCTACTGGGACGACCAGATGATGGTCCGTGTCCGGACCAACACCAAGGGCGCCTATACGATCAGTTTCACGGTCCCGAAGACCGCGGCCGCCGGCACGCACGTCATCACCGTGAAGGCTGAGAACAAGTCGACCGTCCTCACCAAGATGAGCGTCACGATGGGCGCACAGCCCACGACCGCGCCGACGGCGGCGCCGACGCCGCGCCGACCGCGGCGCCGACCGCCACGCCGACCACGGCTCCGACCGCGACGCCCACGCCGGCACCGACGGCGACGCCGACGACGGCTCCGACCGCGACGCCACGACGGCTCCGACCGCCACGCCGCCGACAGGCGGCATCGCGAACGGGCTGTACGACGCCAGCTCCGTCGCATCGCTCCCGACGAGCGGACCCGCCTGGGCCGCTCTCAAGGCCCAGGCCGACAAGGCCATCGGCAGCCCGAACATCAGCGACCAGGATGACAACACGGACCTCAACGTCCTTGCCGCCGGGCTCGTCTACGCCCGAACGGGCGACGTGGCCTACCGGACCAAGGCGATCGCCGCGATCAAGGCTGCGGTCGAGACCGAGAACGGCGGCCGAACTCTGGCCCTCGCCCGGAACCTGCCCGGCTACGTGATCACGGCCAACCTCGTCAACCTCAAGACCGTCGATCCCTCGTACGACACCAACACCTTCAGGCCGTGGCTTCGTTCGCTGCTGACCGAGACCCTGGATGGCCAGACGCTCACGTCAACGCACGAGCGACGTCCGAACAACTGGGGCACCCATGCCGGCGCGGCACGCGTCGCCGTCGCCCTGTATCTCGGCGACCAGGCCGTCCTGACGCGCGCCGCCGCCGTCTTCCACGGCTGGCTCGGCGACCGCACCGCCTACGCCGGCTTCGAATACGGAGACGTCTCCTGGCAGTGCGACTCGTCCAAGCCCGTCGGGATCAACCCGGTCTGCGTCAAGAGCGGTCACGCCATCGGTGGCGCGCTGCCCGATGACATGCGCCGCGGTGGATCCTTCAGCTGGCCCCCGGCCTCGACCGGCTACCCGTGGGAAGCGCTCCAGGGCGCGGTCCTCGAAGCCGAACTCCTGTCCTGTGCCGGATACGACACGTGGAACTGGGAGAACAAGGCCCTCTACCGAGCGGCCGACTTCCTCAACGAAGGCATCGGCTGGGCGGCCGAAGGAGACGACGCCTGGCAGCCGTTCCTGCTCGACGCTCGCTACGGCACATCGTACGCGGGCTCCATCCCGACCCACAACGGCAAGAACTTCGGCTGGACCGACTGGCTGTACGGCTCCTGAGCCGATAGCGCTCCCCACCGGACCCAGGTCGGGCACACGCCCGGCCTGGGTCTCCTCATGTCAGGAGGCGAAGGGGTCCAGGCGGGGATCCGGACCCCAGAGGTCGGGCTTGCGGCCGGCCGGCGGCTCCGTCGCGGACGCGTCATCCGGCGTCGCGTCGGGCAGGGCCCTGGCCTCGTGCGCCTTGGCGATCGCCATCCCGATGACCGCCGACGCGGCTGCCAGTCCGAGCATCAGCCAGAAATACCGGATGAACGACATGTGCAGGAAGATGCCGGTCGCGAGGTAGGCGAGGATCGAGAACAGGAAGCCCGTGACGATGGCGGCCATGAACGGGTCATGGACCTGCAGCGCCCGCCGCGCGCGGATCAGGTCGCGGAAGGTCAGTCCCAGGATGATCAGGAAGACCGTGATGCCGATGATGCCCAGTTCGGCGGCCATCCCCAGGTACAGGTTGTGCGCCTCGCGATCTCGGGCGAGCACCCGGATCCCGACGACCTCGGCGTACTGACGGTAGTAATGCGGAAACTGGCCGGGGCCGACGCCGATGATCGGGTGATCCGCCCAGGCGAGCAGGGCGGCGAGGCCCTCGGTCACGCGGCTCTGGATCGCGCCGTCGGCCTGGTCGATGCCGGTGTCGCCGACCGATTCCGAGACCGCGACCAGTTCCGCCAGCCGCTCGGTATAGACAGGGACCGCGGCGAGCACGATCGCGGCGCCGAGGACGACGGCGAGCAGGTGCTTCCATTTCAGGTAGCCCATCAGGAACATGATCCCGAAGAGCAGGACGAACCCGATGGCGGCGCCTCGGGAGAACGTGAGGGCGACGCCGAGTGACGTGATGCCGGCCGCACCCAGTGCCAGGACCCGCCGGAGGCGCGAGCGCTCCCCGATGGCGAGGAACAGGCCCAGCGGGACGAGCATCAGCAGGATCTGGGCGTAGCGGTTCTTCTCGCCGATGTTCCCGGCAAGGCGGTATTGCGCGGTCGTCCCGAGTCCCACGTCCGTGCTCGAGACCGTCGCCTCGCTCGGCTGGGCGAACCCGAGGTAGATGTTGTCGTATGTGCCGGTAGCGTCCTGGTAGAAGGAGAGAGCGCCCAGGAACGCCCCGATCGCGACGAGGATCCACACGATCGCGATCAGCACGTCCCGCGAGCGAACCACGTTCGTGATCAGGAAGTACAGCCCGATGCCCTCGAGGATGAACGTCACGACCGTGTCGAACGCGGTCCCGGCGTCATTCGAGGCGATGCCGCTGATGAGCTGGACGAGCAGGAACACCAGGATCCACGGGAAGGCGCTGGTGACGACGATCTCCCGGCGCTCGAGGACGATGAACGCCGCGAGTGGCGGGATCAGCAGCATCGGCACCGCGGCGGCGACGAAGCTCGGCACGTCGTGGAAGCGGACCGCGATGACGCCGGCGTTGCTGTACAGGATCGCGACCACCACGAGCGTCGCGATGCCGGGTCGGACCAGGATCGTCATCCCGAGCAGGGACGCTCCGACCGCGGCGACCGCGAGCAGGGGGCTGTTCACGGCGACCGCGGCAAGAGCCGCGGCCAGCCCGACGGCGGCGATCGCCGTCACCGCTGCCCAGAGCATCGGCCTGCGGCGCGCGTACGAGCTCGGCTCGGGGCCGCGCTGTCCGACCGGCGTCAGCTCGCCGAAGGGTGCGACGCCTTCGCTCATCGGACGAGCTCGCTGAGGGTGTCGTCGACGTCTGTCGCGGACGGTGCCTCGGCCGCCGCCGGGTCACCCGACGGGGCCGCGGTCACGGGCCCCGCGAGGTCCGTCCGCGGTTCGGCGGTCGGTCCGGCCGCCTCGACGGCGCGCTGCGGCTCCCAGCGATCGATCCGGCGGCCGGTCGCGATGTTGCGCAGGGCCTGCAAAGCGGCGAAGTTGACCATGCAGAAGAAGGCCGGGAACGAGAGCAGCTTGTTTCGCCCGCCCGGTCGTCCCCGCATCGCGAGCCCGAGCAGGCCCAGTCCGTACCCCGCGGCCTGCGCCAGGGCGGCGAGCGTGTAGATCCGCCCGCGCCCGAGGAGCAGCACGCTGCTCGCGAACAGGCCCAGCAGCGGCACGACCATGAGGCGCCGGAAGATCTTGTGCCACGCGAGCTGGACGGCGTAGAAGCCGTGCCGGCGCGGATCGAGCAGCTCGCGCATCAGGATCGTCCCGCGCAGCCCGCGGGTCATGATCCGGACCTTGCGGCCGAACTCGTCGCCGCCCGACTTGGCCGGCGGCTCGAACGCGACCGCGTCGCGCGCGAAGACCAGGCGCCGGCCCTGGGCGATGACCTGGACGGACGTGTAGAAATCGTCGGTGACGCCGGTCGCGACCGGACGGAACAACGTCCGCCGGATGGCGTAGATGGCGCCGGTCGCCGACACGACATTGCCGGCCCGGCTCTCCGCGATCTTGAGGAGCCGGTCGAGGTCCCAGTAGCCGCGTTCGCCCTCGGCCAGCGCGTCGCCCGTGGCTGCGGCCTCGTAGCGCTGGTCGCCGGCGACGCCGCCGACCTCGGGATCGGCGAACCGCCGGACCAGAGCCCGGACGGCGTCGGGCGCGAACATGCTGTTCGCATCGGAGAAGACGAGGATCTCGCCGGTCGAGGCGGCAACGGCCGCGTTGAGGGCATCGGCCTTGCCGACCCGTGGCAGGTCAAGGAGCTTCACGCCCCGCTCGGCCCACCGGGCGACGATCGCGGCCGTCGCGTCCTCGGACCCGTCAGAGGCGATGACCACCTCGAGGCGGTCGCGCGGGTAGTCGAGCGCGGCGAGGTTCTCGAGACGTCGTCCGATGTCGGCGGCCTCGTTCCGCGCGGCGATGATGATGCTGACCGTCGGCTCGATCGCGGCCGATCGAACGGGCCGGCGCATGAGCGCGCCGCGCACGAGAAGACCGATCGGGAAGGCGACGTACGTGGCGACGATCGTCGCGCTGGCCCCCCAGAAGACCGATCTGGCGACTCCCGTCACCAGGCCGCCCAGGCTCATCCCTGGTCGGATTCGCGGGGTCGAGCCATGGCGGTGCGGATCGCGGTCGAGGATCCGGGCTCGGGCGGGGCGTCCGGCGCTCGACCGTCGGGCGTCGTGCCGCCGGTCGTCCGGGCGACACCGCTCGGCGCCTTGGAGCGGCGGCGGCGACCCGGCAGGATGAGGATGCTGCCGACAAGCGTGGCATGGACCATGTCGAGGAGGGCCGTGGCCTGGCGGACCACCGAGCGACGCGTCGAGCCGCGGCGGACGACCAGCACCGTCGAGCCGATGACACCCGCCCAGACCATCGCCGTCGACGAGTTGGGCAGCGTGCCGGCGTCGACGATCACGACGTCGCCGGGCCCGGCCAGCGACTCGAGGAGCTCACGCACGTCCTCGGGGCTGGGGTTGGTCGAGCCGGGGTTCGTGCCGGCGGGAAGGATCCGGGTGTTGGGGACCGAGCCCTGGACGATCCGGTCGGTCAGCCGCTCGCGGTAGCCGAGCGGGTCGTGCAGACCGGGCAGGCCGGACGCACCGAGCAGCCAGGAGAGGCGGCCGTTGGGATCCGCGTCGATGAGGACGACGGGGCGCCACTCGGCGGCGGCGGCGGCCAGGCCGGCAGCCAGGTCCGAGCCGTGGGGGCCTTCATCGGCCATCGCCACGACCAGGTCCCGACGGCCGTCGGCGGCCTCGCCGAAGGTCAGGCCGGCGACGAGCGGGGCGTAGTCATGTGTCGGTGTGAGCGCGGCCGCGTCGGAGACACGGGTGGCGGTCGCCGCCGGGGCGCCCGCGCTGACCTCGCCGATGACGCGCCTGCCGGTCGCCCGGCCCAGCTCCTCACGATCCTGGATGCGGTCTGCGAGGTACTCGACGAGGAGGACCAGCACGATCGCGCCAAGCAGGCCGGCCGCAACCGACATCAGGACGATCAGAGACACCTGCGGCGCGACCGGCGAACTGGGCACCTGCGCGAAGTCGAGGACGGTGAGCTGGCCCTCGGCTTGGGAGGTGCCGCCACGGGACGTGGTCTCGATGAGCTGCGCCGCGATGGTGTTCGCGGCCTGGCTCGTCAACTCGGCGCTTGGTCCCTCGACCTGGACCGTCAGGATCCGCGTCGTGTCGTTGGCGATCGTCCGGACGGCGCCCGCCAGATCGGCGGCGGCGTCGGGTTCGAGGCCCATCTCCTTGACGGTCGCCAGGAGAAGCCCGGAGCTGGTCGCGATCTCCGCGTACGTCTGGACCAGCTGGCTGGACGCGCGCAGGGTGTTGGTGTCGGAGTTGATGGGCCCGACCAGCAGGCGCGCCGACGACTCATAGGTCGGCTCGATCCGGCCGGCGATGACGTAGCCCATCAGGCCCGCGACCCACGCGGCCACCAGCAGGGTCCACCACCATCGTCGCAGGATCGCTAGATAGCCAGAGAGTTCCACCAGGACTCCAATCCACACATCGGTTCGGCAACGCCGGGCCACAGGATACGGGGGATCGTCCAGATCCGCCTCCCCCTATCGGCGGTTCCGGGGCCGGCTGCTACCATCCTCGCCGGTGACCGGGCGGGTCGCCGTCCCCATCCTGGAGTGTCCATACCGTGTCCTTCCTCGGGCCGCGAGCGGCCCATCGACCCCGGCTGTCAGGCGCCTTCGAGGCCGTTCGCCGTGCGGCGAACCGCCGTTCCGCGCTCTCGGACGCCCGGTCCGTCGTCCCCGCAGCGATGGGCTCATTGCCCGAAGCCAAGGACGGCTGGTCGATCGAGCATGCGTCGCAGGGCGGCGGCGGGATCTCGGCCTTCGTGGTGCGGACCGGCACCGGAGAGCGGCTCATGGTCAAGGTCGCTCGCAGCGAATCGGGTCATGCAAGTCTGCTTCGCGCCGCCGAGGCGCAGCGCGCGGTCGCCGGCATCAAGGCACTCGGGGAGTGGCGGGCGAACATCCCGGCGGTGCGCTCCGACGGGCAGACCGGCGCATGGCGGTACGTCGTCGAGACGGCCCTGACCGGTCGAGCGTTGACGCTCCCCGCCCCGACCGAGCCGGACTGGGACCGCGCGATCTCCGCCGCCATCGGCACGATCGCAGGGCTCCACGAAGGGACGGCCTCGACGGATCCCCGTCCGGATCGGCGTGTGCGCTGGCTGGACCAGCGTGTCGACGCGGCCGCCGGCCTCGCCCCGATCGTCGGCCGGGGCGCTCCGGGCCTGGACCGCGAGCTCGTGGCCGGCCTCGAGCGGCTCCGGACGACCGCCGGCGAGGTGGTCGGGGCGGTACCGCTGTCCGCCGGCTGGATCCACGGCGACTACTGGCCGGCCAACATCCTCGTCGACGAGGCTGGCATCGTGACCGGCATCGTCGACTGGGACAGCGCCGAGCCCGATGAGCTGGCAGCCCACGACGTCTTCCACCTGGTCCTGTACGCACGCAAGCTGCGGCGGCACGAGGCGCTCGGCGAGGTCGTCGCGGCCGCGCTCGAAGGCACCCTCGACCCGCGCGAGACCGCGGCCCTCGAGCGCGCCAGCCCGCCGGCGCTCGGGATCCGCTCGACCGCGCTGCTGTACTGGGTCCGGTTCGTCGAGTCGAACCTGCGCCGACAGCCCGGGCTCGCCACCTCCGAGCGCTGGATCGCATCGAACGTGGGGGCGGTGGTGCCGTGGCTCTGAACGTCCTCATCGTCGACCGCTCGCCGCCGCTCGACCTGATGCAGGGCGCGACGCTCATCGCCTTCCATCTCTTCAAGCGGCTCCGTCACCATCGCCTGACCCTCGTCTGTCCCGCTCCGCTCGAGGGGATCGAGGAGACCCGGCGCAGCCTCGAGGCCATGTTCGACGAGGTCCACCTGGTCCCGCGAGCGCGGAGCATCACGGCCCTCGCGGGCGCGGTCGAGCCCGACCTGGTCCGGCGCCGCCTGCCGACCCCCGGCAAGCGCAACGAGCCCGAATCGAGCCGTCTTCTGCTCGCGACCATCGACGATCTCGTGCGGACCGGGTCCTGGGACGTCATCCACGTCCGCCAGCTCCCGATGGCCGGCTACCTGCCACGCTCGACCATCGGGCGGCTCGTGGAGCTCATCGATGCCGAGACGCTCGCCTCGAGCCGGGCCACCGGCACGCGCGCCCGGATCCGCGGCCTGGTCGCGCGCACCCTGGAGCGACGGGCGGCGGCGACCGCCGACATCGTGACGGTCGTGTCGCCGGTGGATGCAGAGGCGATCCGGCGGGTCGCGCCCGGGACGCGCGTCGAGGTCGTCGTGAACGGCGTGGACACCGACCAGTTCGCGCCCGACGTGCTCGGCGAGGTCATGGTCGAGCCCGACACCATCGTCTTCTCGGGCGCGATGTCGTTCGGCCCGAATGTCGAGGCCGTCCTGTGGTTCAGCCGCGAGGTCATGCCGCTGCTGCTCGCCCGGCGACCCGGCGCGCGATTCCGCATCGTCGGGCGCGACCCGTCGACGGCCGTCATGGCCCTTGGCGAGGACCCGTCGATCGAGGTGACCGGGTTCGTCGAGGACGTGCGACCGTGGCTGGCCGGGTCGGCGGTCGTCGTCGTGCCGATGGT
This sequence comes from uncultured Chloroflexia bacterium, assembly GCA_963767165.1. GTDB lineage: Bacteria > Chloroflexota > Limnocylindria > Limnocylindrales > CSP1-4 > SPCO01. The sequence continues at coordinate 490,083 of CAVYCV010000003.1, forward strand.
CAGCGGCAGCGGGGTCAAGAACAAGCTGCTCGAGGCGATGGCGATCGGGCGGCCGATCGTGACGACCTCGCTCGGCGTCGAGAGCCTCGACATCGAGCCCGGCCGGGACCTGCTCGTGGCCGACGATCCCGCGACGACCGCCGAGACCATCGACCGCCTGCTCGGCGATCCCGAGCTGCAGGCGCGACTCGGGGCGGCGGCACGCGAACGGGTCGTGGCCCGGTACTCCTGGGACGCGTGCGCGGCGCGATACGACGAGCTGTACGCGGACCTGGCGGCGATCACCGCGCGCCAACGGACGGCCTGAATGGCGGAGCGCGCCCAGCCCGCGCGACGGGCACCCGCTTCGGGTCGCGTACCTGATGTCGCGGTTCCCCAAGCTGTCCGAGACGTTCGTCCTCTACGAGATGCTCGAGCTCGAGCGGATCGGCGTGCACGTCGAGGTCTTCCCGCTCGTCCGCGAGCGGGAGGTCACGATGCAGCCCGGCGCCGAGGACTTCGTCGCGCGCGCCCACGACATGCGGCTCGCGTCTCGACCGGTCCTGGCGGCGCAGTGGCACTGGCTTCGCCGCAGGCCGCGTCGATACCTCGCGACCTGGGGTCGGGCCATCCTCGGCAACGCCCGCTCGCCGAAGTTCCTCGCGCGCACGCTGGCCGTGGTCCCGCTCGGCGCGGCCTTCGCCCGCCGGATCGAGGCGCTCGACATCGACCACGTCCATGCCCACTGGGCGACGCACCCGGCTCTCGCCGCCTGGGTCATCGGACGGCTCACGGGCCGGACCTACAGCTTCACCGCCCACGCCCACGACATCTACGTGGAGCGGCCGTTCCTCGACGAGAAGCTGCGCGGCGCGGCCTTCGCGGTGACGATCTCCGACTACAACCTGCGCCTGCTCAGCGGCTGGTACGGACGGCTCGCGGACCGCGTCGAGGTCATCCACTGCGGCGTTGATGCGGCCGTCTTCCGGCCGCGGCCCGCCTCGGGGCCCGCCGCCACGGTGGGGGGCGAGCCGTACGATGTCCTCTCGATCGCCACGCTCCAGCCGCAGAAGGGCCACGCGGTCCTGGTCGCCGCGGCCCGGCTCCTTGTCGAGCACGGCGTCGCCGTCCGCGTCCGCATGGTCGGCGAGGGCGAGGAGCGCCCGGCCCTGGAGGCGGCCATCGCGGCCGCCGGCCTGGCGGACCACGTCCTGCTCCTCGGCCGGCAGCCGCGCGACCGGATCGCCGAGCTGCTGGGCGAGGCCGACGTCGTCGTCCAGCCGAGCATCGTGCTCCCGAGCGGCAAGACCGAGGGCATCCCGGTCGCGCTGATGGAGGCGCTCGCAAGCGCGGTGCCGGTCATCGCGACCGCCGTGTCCGGCGTCCCGGAGCTCGTCGAGGACGGCGTGACCGGCCGGCTGGTCCCGCCCGGCGACGCCGCGGCCCTCGCCGACGCGCTCGTCGACCTCCAGAGCGATCCGGCCCTGGCTGCCCGTCTCGCGGAGGCCGGCCGGGCGCGGGTCCTCGCGTCGTTCGACCTGCGGACGAACACCCGCCATCTCGCCGAGCGGTTCGTGGCCGTGGCGTGGGCGGCGGGCCGGACGGTCGATCCGCTGCCGCCCGAGCCGGCCGATCAGGTGGAGGCGGCCTCGCCGTAGAGACGTCGCAACGTCGGCGACGTCGGGGAGGCCACGATCCGGCGGGCGAACCGGGCGTAGTGCCCGTTGGCGACGTCGTCGGGCCGTCGCCGGGCGGACTCCTTGAGCGCCCGATGGATCCAGCAGAACGTGAAGAGCGGCTCCACCAGCTCGGGCGCGATAGCGAGACGGTCCCGATACGCCCGCACCGCGTCGAGGAGGAGTCCGCTGTAGCGACCAGATCCGAACACGTGCTCGGACAGGATCCACATCCGTCGGCGAGGGACGCGCGAACGGCCGAGCACAAGCACCGCGGCGTGGGCGAGATGGAACAGGTCCCAGAGCGGCAGTCCGTCCGGCTCGAACGACTCCCAGTCGAGGAAGCCGACCCGCCCGTCATCGGCGGCGAGCAGGTTCCAGGTGCCGGGGTCGCCGTGCATGGTCACGAGCGGGATCGGCTCGGGCCACGCCGCGACGCGTTCGACCAGGCCGGCCAGCCGCGCGCGATCCTCCGCCGACGGGACGTGGATCGCCACGTACTGGTCCAGCAGCCGCCCGAAGGTCGCGGCGACGCTCGCGGCCGGCACCAGATGGACCGAGCGCTCGGCGAGGCCACCCAAACTCTCGAAGGCGGGCGCGAGTCGGGCCGCGGCGTCGGGGCCACGGAGCAGCGACTCGAACGGCCGGCCCGGCACGATCGTCTCGATGACCGCGGCAAGGCGGCCGACGGCACCGGATGCGATGAGGCCGGGGACGGTCATCCCCTCGATGGGCCCGAGCCCGGCGAGAGATCCGAGGCCGCGCGCCTCGTTCTGCAGTCGCTCGGCGTGGCGCGGGTCACGGGTGACCTTGACGATCCAGCTCGGCCCCTGGGCGCCGGGCGGCGTCAGGTAGACGAGGACCTTCTGCGAGTCGTAGACGCCAGGCGCCGCGATCGACCAGCGGTGGCCGCGCACGTCGTGGCCGTGATCGGACGCCAGCCGAAGGACCCAGCCAGGTGGATCCTGGGGGTGGTCCTGCGTGGCGAGCAGCGCCCGGCCGGAGTGCGACCCCTCGGATCGGCCGCGAAACGACCACCGCGCCGGGGGCCGCCGCACGCCGGGCAGGACCGGATGGTCCGGGGCGCCCGCCGAGTCCATGCGCGGACCCACCGCGCGGACCTCGCCGTCGATCACGAGCGTGTCGAGCTCAGCGACCTGTCGTCCTGCGGCGCGCAGGCGCGTCTCGAGGTCGGATCCGGCCTCCGAGGCGGCGTCCTCGACGACGACGCACGGCGTCGTGGCAAGCAGCGCAGCCACGGTCGGTCCGGCGTCGCCCCCGACGCGAGCAGGGCCATCGGCACCGCTCACCCACAGCACGTCGGCGGGCGCTGCGTCGGGCCCGTCGCCGACGCGCGACGTGGACGGCGCCACCTCGTCGGCGAGCCGGTCGAGCATCGTGCGCGTGCCGGCGACGGGCTCCCCGATGCACGCGATCCGGCCGACTTCCAGCGATGGGAGGGCGAAGGCGAGCGTGCCGCCGGTCGTCGCGCCCCGCAGGTTCGTCCCGGGCGCGAACGGCTCGCGCAGGGACCAGCCCAGCGGGACGACTGGCCGGCCGTCGCTCGCGGGTCGGGTCGGGTCGGTCATCGGCCGCCGTCGAGACGACGGGCCCAGACCCGCCAGATCCGCGAGACCACGTCGTCGAGCACCGCCTCGGGCGACCGGGTCGCGTCGACCAGCTCGGCCCGCGGCAGGCGCCCCGCGAGGTCGCGGTAGCGGGCCATCTCCGCGTCGAGGACGTCGGCCGGGTGCTCGGGCTTGCGCGCGTGGAGCACGTCGCCGGGCGCGTCGAGGATGAGCAGCAGGTCGGGCGCCGGCAGGGCGTGACCGAGTACGGCCCGGCGGATGCGGTCGGTGCGGCGCGGCCGCTGGCGCGGTGCCAGCCGGGCGTCGTACGGGTGCCGATCGAACAGGGCCAGGCGCCCGCGCAACTGCTGGACCCGGGCCGCCCCGTAGCGTCGCCACATCCCGCCCAGGCGAAGCACGAACCCGAGGCCCTTGGGTCCGCGGTGGTGCTCCGATCCCGCCGGGTACAGCCCGAGGTAGAAGGTCCGGACGCCAAGCGGGAAGGCATGCGGCAGCTCGTGGACCAGGTGCGACTTGCCCGCGCCGTCCGGGCCGAGCAGGGCCACGCTCGGTCCGCGCCGGAAGAGGGCCGTCAGGGGCTTGCGGAACCGTCCAGCGAGCGCGACCTGCGCCTGCCGCGCCCGCCAGTCGAGCGGGCCTCCTGGGTGCAGGCGGCGGCTCACCGCGCGTCGGAGCGCGGCGACCCGAGCCGGGTCCTCGTCGGGGGAGGTCAGCGCCGTGCGGGCCCGTTCCGGGGTCCAGCCTCGCGGAAGGGCGCCTGCCAGCGCATCGGCCAGCGGCCCGGTCGCCGCGGCGTCGGCGCCCGCGGCCAGACGCGCCGCGTTCTCGCGGGACACCGAGCCCTTGTCGAGCAGCACGTGCAGGACCAGTGCCCAGGCCGTGTCCTCTGGCGAGAGGGTCGGGACCGGGCCCTCCGTCCGTAGGGCGAGGACCGCCGGGACCACGTCATCGGCGAGTCGCTCCCCGCCGAGGAAGCGGAACGTGGTGAGCAGGTCCAGGTGCCACCAGCCCCCCGTCCCGCGGCCGACGTGGAATTCATGCTCGCCGTGGCCCCACGCGGGCAGCCGCGGGAACCCGAGGTCGCGGGCGATCGAGCGGAACGCGGACGCGTCCTCGGGATGCACGAGCAGGTCGAGGTCGTCGCCGAGCGGGCGCCCGGTCTCGCCGCGGATGACGGCCCAGCGGACGCCGCCCGCGGCAAGGCGCTCGGCGAGGGCCGCGAGCGGCGGATCGACAGGTCCGGTCATCCGAGGATCCGGCGCAGGAGCGGCAGCCGCCCAAGCTCGGGGAACGTGTCGGCGACCTGCAGGTGCTGGCGGCCGGCGAACAGCACGGCCAGCGAGGCGAGGCCCACGAGCACGAGCCCGACGATCAGCGGCGGGTCGAGGACGAACTCGATGGCCAGCAGGCCCACGGTGGTCAGCACGATGGTCAGGTAGACCCGCGCGTACTGCCACTCGAACAGGCTGACGCCGACGTAGCGGTGGAGCGCGTACTGCTTCAGCGAGTTGAAGACGAGCAGGGTCGACGCTGTCGCGATGGCCGCCCCCAGCGCCCCGAGCGGCGGGATCAGGATCAGGAGGAGGACGAGGTTGACCCCGGCGGCCGCCATGTTCACGCCGACCACGGCCTTCATGTTCCCGAAGACGCGCAGGGTCAGGCCGTTGAAACCGAGGGCGGCGTCGTAGTAGCGCCCGATGGCGATGATCGAGAGGAAGACCGCCGAACCCGCGTAGCGCTGCTCGAACAGGGCCACGGTGAGCGGCTTGGCCAGGGCGAAGGTCAGCGCGAAGATCGGGAACGAGAGCACCGCGACCCAGGCGGCCGTCTGCCAGTAGAGCGAGCGCAATCCCTCTCGGTCGTCCTTCGCGAAAAGCCGTGCCGTCGCCGGGATGAAGAGCAGCGTGAAGCTCTGGAGCACGATCAGGTTGAGCGCCGCGACCGGCTGGATCACCCGGTAGTTCGCCACGGCCTCCGCGTCGCTCGTGATCGCGCCGAGGAGCACGACGTCGCTCGCGTTGAGCAGGATGTAGACGAGGTCCGTCGTGAGGAGAGGCACCGAGAACGCGAGGATCTCGCGCATCGGGAAGCTGAACGACGGTCGCCCGGACTGCGGCAGCACGCCGACCCTGCGAAGGAGCCGGGCGAAGAGGACGGCATAGACGGCCACGCCGATCGCGCCGGTCGCGACATAGCCGATCGCCAGGAACTCGACGTCCTGCTTGCCGAAGATCAGCAGCCCGACGACCGCGAGACGCAGGACCGGGTTCAGGACGTAGCGCCGGAAGAAGATCGCCCGCGGGCTGGAGAACACCGCGAACCCGTTCATCAGGACGTCGTCGAGTGCCTGGATCGGGGCGAGGATCACCAGGATCAGAAGGAGCTCGCCGGCCTGGTCGTTGAGGAGCGAGCCGTTCACGAGGTCCTGGAATCCGTAGACGAACAGGATCGACGCGATCCCCAGCGACGCGATGGTCCCGGCCACGAAGACGACCGTGCCGAGCATCGCGTCGGGGCGTTCGCGCTCCTGGTAGATCGGCAGGAAACGACCGATCGCCCGGTCCGTGCCAAGGGCCACGAAGGTGGTCAGGATCGTGACGACCGAGAGCGCGTAGGCGAACGCCCCGTAGTCGGACTTGTCCGTGAGGTAGCGGACGATCAGGACCTGGACGAGGAAGTTCGTGCCGAGCGAGATCATGCGCCCGGCCAGGAGCAGGCTGGAGCCGCGGATCTGCTTGGCGGCTCCCGACTTCGTCGAGACGGTGACGGCGTCCTCGAGGCCGTCGACCCCGTCGACCTCCGGGAAGGTCAGGGACGACTCGGGGTCGAGGGCTGGATCGGCTGGTGGCCCGGTCGACGGCGACCGGCGTTCGCCGTCGGGAGGCGTCAGCGCCAGGCCACTCGGTACAACGTCCCGATGGCGAGGGCCACGGACGTGAGGATGATCGCGGCCGGCAGGAGCGCCTCCTCGATCTGATCTGGGATGAGGTCGACCTGCGTCGTCAGGTAGACGAGCGCGCAGGCGCCTCCGATCGCCACGCCAAGACCCAGGCCGTGGACGACGACCGAGGGGCGGTCGACGGCGTCCTGGCGATGGGCGAGGACGCGGGCGATGAGCCAGATGAACCCGCCGAGCAGCGCGATGAGGACGATGGTGTGCATCGGTCCGAATGATATCGGCCCGCGCGAAGATGTCACCCGGGCGGGCGCCGCCGATCCGCCAGCCCCGATCGCCCGGTCACGCCGGGCGGGCTACACTCGTCCACCCTCGGGCGGGATTCGCCCGGATCGCATCGATAGGGAGGACCTTGGCAGACCGCCGCTCGCTGCTGACCATCTCCTTCCTCGTCATCGTCTCGCTCGCGATCGTGGCCTCGATCCTCGCGCTTGGTGCGAAGCCGTCCCCGTCGCCGACCCCGTCCGGCTCTGCGGCGCCGTCCCAGCCCGTCCCCGCGACGTTGCCGCCGAACGACCCGTCGGCGCTGACCTTGCGCGATTTCGAGTTCAAGACCGAGACGATCACGTCGGTCTCGGCCTCCCCTGCCCAGAGCAAGCTCTGGTATGCGCAGGACGCGTGGTGGGCCGGCCTGTATGCGCCCGCCGCCAACGCGATCCACATCTTCCGCCTCGACTGGGCGACCCAGATCTGGCAGGACACCGGAACGGTCGTCGACGAACGCGGCGACGCCGACTCGGACTTCCTCTGGACCGGCGAGCACCTCTATGCGGCGTCCGCCAGCAAGGGCACGGCCTCATCGCACCGGGCGCGGATCGGGCGTTTCAGCTTCGATCCGAAGACGAGCCGGTACGTCGGCGACCCCGACTTCCCGGTCACCATCAACGACACGGGGGCGAGCGGCATCGTCATCGACCGTGACACGCGCGCGGGCCTGTGGGTGACCTACGTGAGCGGCGGCAGCCTGTGGGTCGCGCACACCCTCTCGTCCGACGCCCACTGGGCGGCGCCGTACACCGTGCCCGGCAGCGGCACGCTCCTCCCTGAGGACGTCTCGTCGCTCGTCCCGTACGGTCCCGGCAGGATCGGCGTCGAGTGGACCGACCAGACGACCGAGCACGTGCTCTTCGCCTCCCACGGCGACGGGGAGGCCGATGACACATGGTCGCCCGTCGAGACCGTCGCGACCGGCGTCGGCAACAACGACGATCAGCTGAACCTCAAGACGTTCGAGCTCGACGGGGCCCGCGTCGTCGCGACGACGATCCGCACCACCGTCGATGCCGACGCTGACCAGAACCCGCTGGACGCCCAGCTCCTGGTCATGGTCCGGCACGCCGACGGGCAGTGGACGTCGAGCGAGGCCGGACGGGTCGAGGACAAGCACAACCGGGCGATCCTGCTCATCGATGACAGCCGGCGGCAGATGTACGTCGTCGCCCAGACCCCGACCGGCGGCGGGATCATCACGATCAAGCGCGCGTCGCTCGACAGCCTGATATTCCCGCCCGGCGATGGCGATCCGCTCATCTCGAGCGCCGATGACCCCGCGATCGCGAACGCGACGTCCACCAAGGGGAGCGTCTCGGTCGAGAGCGGTCTGGTCGCGGTCGCCTCGGATGAATTCGACGGGGCGTTACCTGCACGCGGCGCTGGACTTCGGCGGGACCCCGATCCCGGGCGATGTCGCGACGGCCCCCCGACCGGATGACCCGGTGCCGCCCACGGATCCTGCCGCGAGCCTGCTCGTGAACGACGCCTTCGGGTCGTGGCCCAGCGGCGAGCCGGTCAACGGCTGGACGGTCGACGCCGCGAGCGGGACCGCGCTCGCGGGCGGGAAGGACGACCTGCGCTTCCTCAGGCTGAAGTCGTCGAAGGCCGCCGGTTTCGCCGAGACGTGCAAGGACATCGCCCAGGTGGGCGCGACCAGGCTGCTCGTCGACGTCCGGTTCCGTCCGTCGGTCGGTGGGAGCGGCCAGCTCCGGCCGGTCGGCCTGCGCGGCGCGGGCGGCGAGGTGACGGGGCTGCGCATCGCCGAGGACGGCGAATTCTCGTACTTCGATGGTGCGGTGAGGCAACGCCCCGGTATCCGCCTCGTCGACGGACGCTGGTATCGTGCCCGCCTTGACATCGATGTGGCGAAGCAGACGGTGGGTCTCGTCCTGACGAACCAGGCAGGCAAGACCGTCGTGAAGCGAGCCGGACTGGACTGGCGCACCAAGGAGCCGGGCCAGCCGCGGCGGGTCTGTTTCGAGGTCTCGGGCACGCCGGCCACCCTCGATGTCGATCGGGTCACGGTATCGAGGTAACGATGGGGATGACATCCAGCGCGGTCGGCATCGGCGGGTCCGACTGACGATGACCGACGGTCGACCGGCGAACGACGCGGAGACGCTGGATCAGAGCACTGATCCGGTCGACCCGACGACCCCGCGTCCGGTTCGTCGGCGCCACGGAGCTGCGCTCGTTGGTGGCGCCATCGTCTTCGCCGTTGCCAGCGTCATGTTCCTGACCGTGCGTCCGGTGACCGCACCGGCCCCATCCCCCACCGCGACCGACCGTCCTGAGCCGACCGGTCCGGTCGCCTCGCCCATCGCGGTTCCGGGCTTTCTTGCCGACCGCGCCGCCATCGACCAGCGTGTCGCCTGGGCCAACGAAGGTCGCGAACCGTTTGCCTCCGGCCTGCAGGAACTGATGGCGTTCGCGGACGAAGCCCGGATCGACGATCCGCGACCGAAGGAGCCGTTGAACATCTCGGGAACCGATGGGCCGTTCGTCGAGGATGCCGCGGCGGCCTACGGGCTGGCGATGGCATACGTGGCCACGGGCGACGTAACGTATGCCGAAGCGGCGTCGCGGTATCTGATGGCCTGGGCGACCACCACTCGGACGATGCGCAACACGTGCAAGGATCGCGGTTGCCAGACCTCGCTGATCATCAGCAGGAATGCCCCGGCGTTCGTCTTCGCCGCCGACCTCATCGCGCCGAGTGGAGCGATGACCGCGGCCGATGAGACGATCTTTCGCACGTGGCTTCGCGACGTCATCCTGCCGACGGCCTCTGAGCGCGACAACAACTGGGGCGATGCGGGGACATTCACCCGGATCGCATTGAACGCGTACCTGGGCGACACCGCTGGCTTCGACGCCGCGATCGCGCGTTGGCGCGAGATGGTCGACTTCCTGCCGGCTGATGGACACATCCCCGAGGAGGTCCGCCGCGGTTCGAGCGGCATCATGTACACCCAGGAAGCGCTCCAGTACAAGATCGGAGCCGCGGTCATCGCGGCACGGCGCGGGATCAACCTGTGGGACTACCAGGGCAAGTCCGGAGGGACGCTCAGGGGCGCGATCGACTACCTCGTCTCGTTCTTCCACCAAGCGGATCGCTGGCCGTGGGATGATCATTCCGAGTTCCCGCGACCCAGCCCCATGTGGGAACTGGTCTACGAGCATTGGCCGGACGCTCGGTACGTCGAACTCCTGATGCAGGAGCGACCGTTCAGCGAGGACGCGCATTCCGCGATCCGCTGGACGACGATCTCCAACGGCATCCCACTGGTCGACGCCGCGGCGTCGAGTGCTCCGTGAGGCATCGATGACCGGCCTCGAGTCGATCGCCCTGCCGTTCCTCCTGACCGCCATCGCCTTCGGGCCCATCACTGCGTTCGTCGCACGGTCCCGGGACCGCCAGCCGCTGATCTGGTTCCTCCTCGGTGTCCTAATCGGGCCGATCGCGCTCGCGCTCGTCGTGTTCGCGCCTCCAGGGCGCTGCGAATCGTGTGGCTGGCAGGTCGAGGGCTGGCCGAGTCACTGCGCCGCCTGTGCGGCCCGGCTGCCGACGCCCCTGTCGCGCCAGGATCGCTCGGCCCTGCCGGTCACCCCGCCGGTCACCCAGTTCCCGACGCCGACCGTCGTGCCCGACGTCATGCCGAGCATCGTCCGCCCGTTCCCCGTGCCGGACGACGGTGACCTGGAGGGGGCTGCGGCCGCCGCGGCCGTCACGCGCGTCCGCCCGTCACGCGCCAAGACCCGATCCGGTTCCGACGCCGACGTCGACGCATCCGTGGCCGGCCGCGTCGGCGCAGCCCGCCCGGCGGGCGCCGCGGGCACGGCGCGGAGCGGCTCCCATCGGTCGAAGGAGGTCGCGATCCTCGCGACCGCCGTCTTCCTGACGGGCTCCTCGGCCTGCCGCCCGGGCATGCACTACGCCCTCGCCATCCGTGGCGATTCGCTGCTGGTGCTCGGGCCCCTGGAAGTCGATCCGGATGTGATCGCCGTCGAGCGGCCCCTCGCGTCGATCGCGGTCACCGCGTACGAGGACCAGCTGCTCGTCAACGACCGACGGGTCGGGATCCTGACATGGTCGTTGGCGTTCCGCCACCTCTCGGGTCAGTCCGCGGCCACGGTCGAGCGGGCCCTCCTCCACGCGGGCAGCGCCCAGGGCTCGACGGGCTGACATGGAACAGGAGACGCGCTCGTCGAGACCGGCACCCGAGGTCATCGGGGTGATGCTGGCGGCCATCATCTACGCGGTCGTCGGCGTCGGGATCATCGTCGCCAGCACGGTGACACCCGAGATCCCGACGCCCACGCCGACGAGCAGCGAGGCGGTCGTGACGCCCCGGCCGGCACCGACGATGGACCCCAGCCTCGTGACCCTCATCCGGAGCGCGCACGCCAAGATCCCGCCACTCGGGAAAGAGCTCGAAAGCCTGCTGGCAGACGATCCGCTCGTGCCCAGGGACGTCATCCAGAAGGTCAAGGAGATCAGCGCGGCCGCCACGTTCGCCATCGGCATCGTGGACCGGATCGCGATCCAGCCAGGCGGCGCGATCATCGCGGCCACGCTGCGTCCGGCCTACACCGCGATCGTCGACGCGGCGGACAAGACGCTGTCGGTGCCGTTCGCCGATCGTGTCGCGCTTCGGCTCGGCGCCGAGGGTGTCGTGGCCGCGGTCCTCGCCCTGCCCGACATCAACGCGGTGCTGCTCCTGGTGAGCGCGTCTCCGACGCCAGGCCCGACCGCCCCGCCTCTCGCGACGCCGAGCGCGTCGCCGGGTGAGACTGCGACAGCAGAACCGACCGCGACCCCAACGCCGACCCCCACCCCGACGCCGACACCCACGCCGACGGCCCAACCGAGCGCGAGCAGCGCACCCTCGCAATCGCCGACGCCGCAGAGCCAGCTCGTGAACGGCGGCTTCGAGGCCGGCCTCGAGCCCTGGACGCTCGTGCTCGCCCCCGGCGCCACGGGGACGTTCGAGCGGACCGTCGCCGACCACTTCGCCGGGAGCGCGTCGGCCATGGTGTCCGTGACCGGGCCGGTCGGGACCCCCTCCGCCGTCTCGGTCGAGCAGGGCGGGCTGACCCTGTCCAACGGGGTGACCTACACGGTGTCCATGGCCGTTCGCTCCACCGCCGCGCGCGAGATCCGGGTCCGGCTCTCGACGCCGCTCGGTGAGGTCATCGCGAGCCAGGTCCTCTCGGTCACCACGACCTGGACCACGGTCTCGTTCCAGGTGACGCCCATCGGCGGCTACCAGGACGTGACGATGCACATCGAAGCCGGTGCGTCGAGTCAACGAATCTGGCTGGACGCCATCTCGCTGGGCTGACGCCCTTGCGCTCCCGGTGCATAGTGGCGTAGTACTTATTCGGGGTTCTGGGGAGGCCCATTCGTCCTATGTCCAAAAGGGGGAGCTCGAATCACCGCGTCCCGGCGGTGATCGCGCTGGTGGTCTTCATGGCCGCCGGGCTGTTCGGCATGACCGCGCCGACGGCTGTCCAGGCGGCGCCGGGTGACGTCGGGCAGGCGGGCCCGTCGTTCAGCGGATCGGGCGCCGACCCGACCGGCACGAAGCCGGAGAGCAAGGTCTGGTTCAACGACGGCTCCTGGTGGGCGAGCATGTACAACAGCTCGGCCAGCGCGTTCACGATCCACCGGCTGAGGGGCACCACCTGGACGAACACGGGTGTGTCCATCGATCCGCGGGAGGCCACACACTCGGACATCCTCTGGGACGGGACGAAGCTCTATGTGGCGTCGCACTGGTACGACGTCAGTCCCGACCAGACAGCCGGCCACGAGGCGCGCCTCTACCGATTCAGCTACGACTCGGGCACGGACGCCTATTCGCTCGACGGCGGATTCCCCCAGACGATCACCCCGTGGAGCTCGGAAACGCTCGTCATCGACAAGGACTCGACGGGCCAGCTGTGGGCGACATGGACGCGCGGCGGCTCGGTCCGGGTGAATCGGACCACGAGTGGCGATCAGACGTGGGGCACCGAGTTCGTCCCTGCCGTGACGAACACCTCCGATGCCTCCGACGACATCTCGACCCTGGTCGCCTTCGGTGGCAACAAGATCGGCCTCTTCTGGAGCCGGCAGAACGGCAGCCCCGACGAATTCCGTTTCAGCATCCACGACGACAGCGCGACGGACACGACCTGGGGCGCCAGCGTCTCCGTCTACCCCGGCAACAACTTCGCCGACGATCATCTCAACCTGAAGGCCGATCCGGCCGGCAACCTGTACGCGGTGGTCAAGACGTCGTTGTCGAGCGGCGCGAACCTGGTCGTCCTGAGACGGTCCACCGGCGGCACGTGGACCGACGCAACGTACAGCACCGGGCAGGGGACGATGACCCGCGGTGTCCTCGCGGTCGACACGACGAACAACCTGCTGCACGTCTTTGCCACCGCTCCCGAATCGAACGGGACCATCTACGAGAAGACGTCGCCCCTGAGCTCCCTGTCCTTCGCGGGCGGGCTCGGCACACCATTCGTCCGAGACAACGCTTCCAACCATCTGAACAACCCGACGACCACGAAGCAGACCGTCGACTCGACGACGGGGCTCCTGGTCCTGGCCGGCCACGAGACGTTGAACGAGTACTGGTTCAACGTGGACCCGCTCGGTGGAGGCGGCGGGCCGACACCGACCCCGACCCCGACGCCGACACCCACCCCCGGTGGCGCCACGATCACGCTGAACCCGGTGGCCGACGCCCAGGTCAAGTCGACGTCCGCGACCGCCAACTACGGATCGCTCGCGAGCATCCGGACGCGCAAGGATCCTGGGACGAGCTCCACCTACGAGAGCTACCTGACATTCAACGTGAGCGGCGTGACCGGCACGGTGAACAGCGTCAAACTGCGCCTCTTCGCGAGCGATGCGAGCCCGAACGTCCAGAGCGTCTTCTCGGGCGATCCGACGTCGTGGACGGAGGGCGGGCTGAACTGGAACAACCGCCCGACCTTCACGACCCTGCGCGGCAGCGCGGCCGTGCCCACGCTCAACGCATACAACGAGATCACGCTCGATCCGGCCCTCATCACCGGCAACGTGCCCATCTCGCTGATGATCACGAGCGCGAACACGAACAGTGCGATCTTCAACTCGAAGGAGGCGGGCCCGAACCCACCGCAGCTCGAGATCAACCAGTCCGTCGGGAACCAGGTCCCGACCGCCAGCCCGGTGTCCAAGTCCACCCCGCACGATGTCGCGGCAACGGTCGGCCTGGCCGGCGGCGACCTCGAGACCTGCAACCTGGTGTTCGCCCCGGGGGCGACCGTGCCGGCCCACGGCTCGATCGGCGCGATCACGAACCCGGCCGGTTGCACAGGCTCAGGGCCGTTCTCCGATGCGGCCACGGTCGTCTACACGCCCACCGCGGGCTACAGCGGCCCGGATTCGTTCTCCTACACCGTCAACGACGGGACGAACCCGCCGGTGTCCGCCACCGTCACGATGACCATCACGAACGCTGGTCCGACGGCCACCGGCAGCAGCCAGACGACGGCCGAGGACACGCTCAAGACGATCGGTCTGGCAGGTTCCGACGCCGATGACTGTGATCTGACGTTCACGGTCGGAACGGCGCCGACACACGGCTCGCTGGCGACGATCGCCGACGTCGGATGCACGGGCACCGGCCCGTTCGCCGACACCGCCACGGTCGACTACACGCCGACCGCCGGCTACAACGGCCCCGACTCGTTCACGTTCAGGGTCAGCGACGGCGTGACGACGTCGGCACCCGCGACCGTGTCGATCACCGTGGGAACGCCGCCGAACGCGCCGCCGACGGCGAGCCCGGTGTCGAAGTCGACGCCGCATGACGTCGCGGCCACGATCAACCTGGCCGGCACCGACGCTGAGACCTGCCAGCTCACATTCGCGATCGGCACCGGACCGGCGCACGGCGCGCTCGGTTCGATCGCCAACGCCGCCTGTGTGGCCGGCAGCCCGAACAACGACTCGGCTTCGGTCGTCTACACGCCTGCGGCCGGCTACAGCGGCCCGGATTCCTTCACGTACGCCGTGAGTGACGGCACGAATCCGCCCGTCTCGGCGACCGTGACGCTCACGGTCACCAATGCGGCCCCGACGGCCAACGGCAGCAGCCAGTCCACGGCGCAGGGCGTCCCGGTCACGTTCAACCTCACTGGCAGCGACCCTGACGACTGCAACCTCGCGTTTGCCGTGACGAGCACGCCGGCCAAGGGCGGCGTCAGTGCCCCGGCGGCGGCGAACTGCACGGCCGGCAGCCCCAACACCGATCGGGCGTCCGTGACGTACACGCCGGGTGCCGGTCAGACCGGGTCCGATTCGTTCACGTTCACCGTCACGGACGGGCTTTCCGCTCCGGTCCAGGCGACGATCAGCATCACGATCACGTCGGGAGCGCCGACGACGGCGACCTTCGTGCCGGTGGCCGATGCGCATGTGAACACGAGCAACGTGAACGGCAACTACGGCACGTTGACGACGATCAAGGTGCGCGAGGGCCTCGGGACGACGGCCGACCCGAACTACCGGGGCTACTTGAAGTTCAACATCTCGGGCGTCACGGGTTCGGTGAGCGCCGTGAAGCTGCGGTTGTTCGTGACTGACGTGACATCCGATCTCCAGTCCATCTACGTCGTCACGGACAACAGCTGGACCGAGACCGGGATCACGTATACGAACGCGCCGTCGCTGACCGGGTTGACGGCCGTCGGCACGTCCACCGTCCCCGCGCTCGGCTATCTGGAGATCACGCTCGTGCCGACGACGGTGAGTTCCAGCACGACCACCCTGAGCCTGGCCATCAAGAGCGCAGCCGGCAACAGTGCCATCTACTCGAGTCGCGAGGACGCCACGAACAAGCCTCAGCTCGTCGTGACGTACCAATGATCCTCGCCCTCATCACCCGGAGACGCGAATTGGCGGTGGTGCCGGCGTCCTGAGGCCGTGGCCAGGCCATCGACCTTTCAGGCCACCTTTCCGGTCACGATGGCCGTTGGGGCCGTTTGGTCGCAGTCCGGTGCTCGCGAGCACCAGAATCCGGTCTCAGGCACGTCATCGCAATGTTTCTGCCTCGATAACGATGGCGCATTCGGACGCTGCCGCTGTAGCATTCCAATCGTCCTAGGACTTTCGTACTGGTCGATCCCCAAGGCGTTGCACTCATTCGCTCTTAGAAACTCGTTCTCAGACCGATCGAAAGGTACCAGGGACGCATAAAACGACCTGATGGGCCCGCCCCGTAGGGCCCTTGCAGGTGGAGGCGATCCGGTATTGATCAAGGGGTCCAGCATGCGCGTTGCTGTGTTCGGTATGGGTTATGTCGGCCTGGTTACGGCGGCATGCCTGGCGAAGTGGGGGCACGAAGTCATCGGGATCGAAGTCGATCCTGAGCGACTCGACGCTCTCCGAGCTGGGCGACTGCCGCTCTTCGAGCCAGGTCTCGATGCCCTCGTCGAGGCTGGTGTGTCAGGCAAGCGCCTGCGGTTCACCGACGGCCTGGACGGCATCGGAGCGATCCAGGTCGCCATCGTCGCCGTCGGCACGCACGACGGGAACGGCGGTTGGCAGACCGACACGATCAAGGCCTGCTTCGCGGGCATGGCTCCGAAGCTGGCCGACGACGCCGTCCTCGTGATCCGCTCGACGCTGCCGCCCGAATTCCTTCCCAGGATCCGCCCGATGGTCGACAGCCTCCGCGTTGCCGCCGGTCGGCCTGCGGTCCCCGTGGTCGTGAACCCCGAGTTCACCCGCGAAGGCTCGGCCGTCATGGACTACCTCGAGCCGGACCGGATCGTGATCGGCGTCATCAGCGATGACACCGGCGCGGGCGTCCGCCAGCTTCGACGGATGTACCACTCGGTCACGGCACCGTTCCTGGTCATGGCCTCCGAGGACGCGGTCCTGGCCAAGCTGGGGGCGAACCTCTTCCTCGCGACCAAGATCAGCTTCGCGAACGAGCTCGCCATGCTCTGCGAGGCGTACAACGCCGACGTCACCCAGGTCGTCGAGGCGATGAGCCACGACGCCCGGATCGGTGGGGCCTTCCTGCGAGCCGGCATCGGCTTCGGCGGGTCGTGCCTGCCGCACCAGGTGACGATGACCGTCCACGCCGCCGAGGCGGCCGGACGGCCCACGCCCCTGCTGGCGGCCGTCGACCAGATCAACCATCAGCGCCGGTTCGACTTCGTGGCGCGCCTCGAGGACGCCGTCGGCGGCTCGCTCGAGGGCGCCAAGGTCGCACTCCTCGGCCTGACCTTCAAGCCCGGCACGGACGACCTGCGCGAGGCGCCGTCGCTGACCATCGCGGAGGCGGCCATCGCGGCTGGCGCCGAGGTGATCGCGTACGACCCCATGGCGACGGCACGCAACCGTGCGGCACGCATGATCCCGGGCCTGCAGATCGCCGAGTCCGCGGCGGAGGCCCTCGCGGGCGCCGACGTGGCCGGTCTGGTCACCGAATGGTCCGAGTTCACCCAGCTCGACTGGGCAGCCCTCCGGGACACGATGCGCCGCCCGGCCATCGTCGACGGACGCAATGCCCTCGATCCCGAGGCCATGGCCGCGGCAGGCTTCCGGCACACCGGCTTCGGTCGGCGCGCCGCGGCCGTCGTCCCGGCCCAGGTCGCCGGTGGCAACGTTGTCGCGTGGCCGTCCGAGCCTGAGGTGCGTCTTGCCTCAGCCGGGGCCCGCTGACCGATCGCATCGTTCACGTTCCTGTCAGTGGCTCGCCGCTCCGGAGAGTGACCGCGTCACGGCTCTGAACCCCCTTTGCGGTCCCCGAGACCGGACGGGGCCCAGCTCGATACCCCCGAGTCGAGCAGGGCCCCGTCGTCTCTTTCCGGCGCCGTCGTCTCGCCCGGCGTCAGGCGAAGCTCTCGCCCGGCTCGAGCGCGTGCACGCGGACATCAGTAAGGCCACGGGCCGCGATCTCTGACCGGAGCTGATCGGGCGTTCCCGCCAGCAGCCCGAACGTTCCGTAGTGGATCGGGATGACGTGCTTGACGCCGAGCAACTCGACCGCGAGCGCCGCCTCGCGCGGGCCCATCGTGAAGTGCCCGCCGATCGGCAGGAGGGCGACATCGGGACGGTGGAGCTCCCTGATGTAGCGCATGTCTCCGAACACGTTCGTGTCGCCGGCGTGGTAGAAGCGGAAGCCGTTCTCCACCTCGACCACGAAGCCGGCTGGTTCGCCGAGATAGAGCGTCGTCTCGCCGGCGGGGTTCCAGTCGCCGGCCGAGTGATCGGCGCTGGTCATCGTCACGCGCAGCGCGCCGACCTCGATCGTGCCGCCCTTGTTCATGCCGACGACCGCCTCGTTGCCGCCCGAGAGCCGGCGGGCCAGCCACAGGCTCATCTCGTGGATGCACGGCCAGACCGGATGCAGGCGACTGGCCAGCGCGACCGCCTCGCCGAGGTGGTCGCCATGACCGTGGGTGACCAGCATCAGGTCGCACGCGTCCACCGAATCGGCCGTCCGCGGCGAGCGTGGATTGCCGAACCACGGGTCGATGAGGATGACCTTGCCGCCGGGCGTGCGGACTTCGACGCAGGCGTGCCCGTACCAGGTGAATGTCGTGTCGCGATCGAGGACCATGTGGTGCTTCCTCCTTGCGCGCATCGTAGAGCCGGAAGTCCCGTTGTCGCGAGGGTGGGTCGGTGCCGCGGTCTCGGGTTATGCACGATTTGGCGCCGCCGAAAGCACCCACCTACCCCTTATGCCCGTCGGATGCATAAGGCTCGGTGGCCACGCCGTACGGCGCCCCGCCCCGATCTCGCGCCCCGCCCCGATCTCGCGCCCCGCCCCGATCTCGCGCCCCGCCCCGATCTCGCGCCCCGCCCCGATCTCGCGCCCCGCCCCGATCTCGCGCCCCGCCCCGATCTCGCGCCCCGCCCCGATCTCGCGCCCCGCCCCGATCTCGCGCCCCGCCCCGATCTCGCGCCCCGCCCCGATCTCGCGCCCCGCCCCGATCTCGCGCCCCGCCCCGATCTCGCGCCCCGCCTTATGCATCTATGTGAATACGGCATCGACCCTCCATCGGTGCCCGAATCGTGCATAGAGGCGAGGCTGGGCGAGGCTGGGCGCCCCTGCACGACCGCGCCGACGCCCGTGCGCGACGCGCTCGGCGCCCGCGGACGACTGCGCCGGTACACTCGGCCTCGTGCCCGCCACACGGATAGCCCAGGATCTGGCCTTCATCAACTGGACGGTGCTGACCGGCCTCGCCCTTGGGTCGTACGCGGCCGTGATGCTGCTCAGACGACGGTCCGCCGCCACGCGCGGCTACCTCGGCTTCACGACTGCCTGTGCGATCGGATTCGGGGTCCTCGCCTGGCTGTCCGACGGTGCCCTGCCGTCGAGTCCCGGCGCCCCGATCCTGGCCGACCCGGCCTGGGACGCGCCCCGGCGGGCGGCCCTGGTCGCATTCTGTGCGCTGGCGACGGCCGCCCTCCTGGCTCGTCGCGTCCGCCCCGGCGTCGGCCAGTTCCTCGAATGGACAGCGCTCGCGGCCGCGGCTGCCACGCTCGTCGCGGGCGCGCTCGCGTGGGGCGGCGGAGCGATGGGCACGGTCTCGCTGCTGACCCAGCTGGCGGTCGTGACCGCGTCCATCGGCGGGGTCTTCGCCGCGATGCTTCTCGGCCACTGGTACCTCGTCACGCCCAAACTGCCAGAGGAGCCCCTGATCCTCCTCGCCCGGGTGCTCCTGTTCGTCGTCGCCCTCCAGGTCGTGCTGTTCTGGGCGTGGGTGGCGACGGGCGCCGGTCCCGCGGACAGTGCGCCGTTCGACGCGCTCGTCGGGCCCTACGCGCTCTTCGTCTGGCTCCGACTCATCGTCGGGCTGGTCTTCCCGCTGGTCGTCTCGTGGGCATCGGTGCAGACGGCACGGACGCGCTCGATGGAATCGGCGACCGGCCTCCTATACATCAATGTCGGATCGATCGCCGCCGGGACGATCCTGGCGGCCGGTCTGTATTTCGGGGCCGGGCTCCTGGTCTGACCGCAGCGGAGGATGTGATGGGCAAGGACGATCGGTCGTGGATCCCGGGAAAGGTCGATCTCGAGTGGATCGAATCGCTGGCACCCGCCCTGCCACCCGCCCTGGCCGCCATCGAGTCGGCCGCTGAGCCGCTCGACATCCCGATCGTCGACCGGGACAGCGGCCGGGTGCTCACGGTGCTGGCCGGCGGCCGCCGGCGGATCGTCGAAGTCGGGACCGCATACGGGTACTCGACGCTCTGGATGGCGCTCGGACAGCCGCCCGACGGCACGATCGTGACCATCGACCCGGATCGTGCCCGGACGGACCTCGCCCGGGGCTGGTGGCGCGAGGCGGGTATCGCCGACGACCGGATCACGGTCGTCACGGCGCCCGCGCTCGAGGCGTTCGACGCCGGCGATCCGGCCCTTGCCGGCCCGTTCGACCTTGCCTTCATCGACGCGCTGAAAGGCGAGTACCTCGGCTATCTCGAGCGCATCGAAGGCCGCCTCGCGCCCGGTGCTCTCGTGGTCGCCGACAACGTCCTCTGGAGCGGGCGGGCGTCGGGCTCGAGCCCCGCCGACGCCGACGACGCCACCACTCGCGCGCTTCGCGAGTTCGACGCTGCGGTCCTGGGCGACCCGCGGTTCCACGCCACGATCCTGCCGGTCGGCGACGGCCTGCTCATCGCCTCATGGCTCGGTTGAGCGCGTGACGGTCCACGTCCGGGTCCGGCTCTTCGCGCTCCAGCGGGAGCTTGCGGGCACGCGTGAGCTGTCATTTGACCTGCCAGAGCCCGCATCGGTCGAGGCGGCCTGGGAGGCCCTGGTCGCCCGGTACCCGGTCCTGGCCCCCGGCCGGCCATCGGTCCGGTTCGCCCGCAATGGGGCCTACGCGGACGCGACGGACCCACTCGTCGACGGCGACGAGGTCGCGATGATCCCGCCGGTCTCCGGCGGCTCCGGTGCGCGCGTGCTCGAGTTGCGGGAGGCGCCCTTCGCGGCAGGGATCCTGACCGAGCTGACCGAGCGTCTGGCGGATCCGGGCGACGGAGCCGTCGTGGGTTTCCTCGGACGGACCCGGTCCACGCCCGGGACGCCGGCGCCCGGACAGGAGGCGGAGGCCGCACGCCACGCGGGGCGGAGCGTGGAATCGCTCGAGTACGAGACGCACGAGACCATGGCCCTCGACACGCTGGCCGCCATCGCCGACGAGATCGAGGTCCGCTTCGGGGTCAGCGGCCTCGCGATCGTCCACCGGATCGGCGAGGTACCGCTGGGTCAGGCGTCGATCGCCGTCGTGGCCGTGGCCCCGCACCGCGACGCCGCCTTCGCCGCCGCCCGCTATGCGATCGACGAGACCAAGGCGCGGGCGCCGATCTGGAAGGCCGAACGATTCGCGGACGGCCACGTCTGGATCGGCCATCCGGCACGTACGGGACCACCGAGCGAGGGAGAGGACGCATGAGGGTCTACATCAGCGTGGACATGGAGGGGATCGGCGGGATCGGCGACCCGCACCCGACCGATCCGGCCGATCGCCGCTACCCGACATCGGTCGACCTCATGGTCGGGGAGGCGAACGCGGCCATCGCGGGCGCGCTCGCCGCGGGTGCGACCGACGTCCTCGTCAACGACAGCCACTGGAACATGTACAACCTGCTGCCCGCCGCGCTCGACCCGGGCGCCCGCGTCCTCCAGGGCGAGAAGGCGTGGTCGATGGTGGCCGGAGCGCAGCCCGGCGACGACGGTGCACCGGCGTTCGACGTGGCGCTCTTCGTCGGGTACCACGCTCGGGCCGGACATCCGACCGGGACCATCGCCCACACCTACTCGGGCCGGCCCGTGGAGACCCGCCTCGCAGGCCGCCCGACCGGCGAATACGGCTTCAATGCGCTCGTGCTCAGCGCGTGGGGCATCCCGGTCGGGATGGTGTCGGGCGACGACGCGCTGGCCGGTGAGGTCGAAACGTGGCTGCCGTGGGCGGAACGCGTGGTCGTCAAGACCGTCGACGGTGGCCACAGCGCGATCTCGGTGCACCCGAGCGTGGCGTGCGACCGTGTCCGGGCCGGCGCCGAACGAGCGGTCCGCCGGGCGGCCGCGGGCGAGATGGAGCTCTTGCGGGTCGCGACCCCGGTCGTCATCGAGATCGACTACGCGAAGGGCGTCGTGGCGGACTTCGCCGCGATCGTGCCCGGAGCGGAGCGTGTCGGCGACCGCGGCGTCCGCTACACCTCGGACGATCCGGTCACCGCGTTCCGTGGCTTCCTGGCCGGCAACCGCATCGCCGGGACCGTGGCCTGAGCGGGTCCCATACTTGGCCGTGATATGACCGACGGCTGGGGCCCGCTCGACAAGCTCGTCGAGCGCGCCGATTCGCTGGCCGCGACGATGGGCGCCCGGGCGCGCGCGACGACGTCGGTCGGCCAGGAGCGCGCGATCCTGCGCCTGTTCGGCGTGACCGGCCTTGACCGCGGCGGCCGGCCGCTTGCCGGCGCGACCGTCGACCGCTGGATGCGCAGCGACCCGCGCGGCCTCGGGGCCGGCATCGCGCTGCCGTTCGCGATGGCGCTGCTCGAGTACGACCTGGACCCGGCTCAGCTGGCGCTGGACGTGGCATCGGGCGCCGTTGACCTCGCCCTCGAGGCCGAACTGCTCACCCAGTCCGATCGGCGGCACGTCGCGGAGGTCGAGGCTGGGCGCCTCGCGAAGGCCGCCATCGAGCGGATCGACGCCGACCGGACGGCCAGCCGGGAGATCCTGGGCCTGCTCGGCGACGCGCCGCGGCCGTGGGTCGGCATGACCCTGACCGAGCCCGATCTCGAGGGCGCGCTCGATGAGGTCGGGGACCTTGTCGGCGCAGGCGTCGACATCCTGCGGATCGAGGTCCCTGTCGGCCGTGAGCTCGCGGATCGCCTCCATGACACCGGCCAGGAGGTCCCCGAATGGCGGCCCGGTGACCGCGGAGGGCGACCGTCGCGACCCGACCGGTCGGTGGAGTCCGCCCCGACCGGCAGCCAGCGGGCCCTCGCCCAGCTCCGGCGGGCGGCCGACGGCCTCGCCGCCCAGCGGCGCGGCTACGTTCGGCTGGCGACGACGGCGCCCGCCCTCTGGTCGCCGGAGGACGCCGTGGTCGCGGCATTCGAACGCATCGACATCGTCGAGTCCGACCCGATGGCCGAGATCGTCGCCGCCGGCATCGATCCCGACCGGGCCCTGTCCGACCACGCCTTCGCCCACCGGCTGCATCGACGCTCGGGCACGCTCCTGACGATCGGCGCGGGCTCGCTCGTCGTCGCGCCGGACCTGCGGGTCGGCATCCCCTCCGATCCCGCGACGCGTGCCGGTCGAGCCCTCGCGCTGCAGCTCCTCGCGGTGGCGCTGGCCCGCAACGACGGGCTGCCCGACGCGCAGCTCGCGGTCGGCGCCCTGCCGACCTGGTTGATCGATGAGCCCGCCGCCGGTGCCCGGGCCATCGCCGAGGTGGAGGTCCGGCGGACCCTGTACCCGAACAACCCTCTTGCGTTCAGCGAGCCGGACGCCCCACCCGATCGCGCCGCCGCCTGGCCGCACCTGCTGGCGGCGGTGCTCGTCCGGGCGGGAGACGTCGCGCTCGTGATCCGCCGACCGGGGGTGACCGCGGCCATCGCCCGAGACACGCGCGCCGCCGGCCGGGTGGCGGCCGAGGTCTCGGGCGCGCGTGTCCGGGGCTCGCTCTCGGGGGTCGCGCTCGACCATGCACGCGGCGCGACAGGCGTGGCACTGGCCACGCTCGACATGCTCGCCGATAGGGGCTGGCAGGCGATCTCGGGCGACGCGCCAGACGACGGCCCGCGGGCGATCGGGGGCGATGCCGTGGCCGCTCGGACCGAGACCTTCGACCCGTTCGAGGCGCTGCTGGGCCGCGTCGACTGACCCGAGCGCGGCGGCCGCGCGGGATCCGCCCTGGGCGAGCTCAGCCGCCCGCGCGCAGGATCCGATGGGCCAGGAGCGCGACGACGAGGCGCTGTCGGCTCGGCCCGTCGAGGGGATGGCCGAGGAGCGTCCGAACGCGCTCGAGGCGATAGGCGACGGTCCGGTTCGCGAGGTGGAGCCGTCGAGCCGTCGCCCGCATGTTCTCGCCGGTGTCGAAGTAGACCTGGAGCGTGCTGACGAGCTCCTCGCCCATGCGCGGGTCCGCGAGCAACGGGCCAAGCTCGCGGTCGACGACCGTGGAGAGCAGGGCATCGTCGGCGAGCAGCAGCCGCTCGACCGCGAGATCGTCGGGGTCGTCGATCCAGCCGCGGCGATCGAGTCGGATCGCGGTCCGCAGCGTCTCGAAGAGCCTCGCCATCGCAGGGGCCAGGCGCTCCACCCCGGTCGTCGGCGGGGACAGCACGGCCGTCGTGTCGGGTCCGGCCACCTCGGTCAGGCCGTCCCGCAGCCGGCCGATCCCGGACCACGACGCCTTCGCGAGGACGACGACGCGGCCGCGCCACGCGACGACCTGCGGGAGCGCGACGCCGGCCCGTGCCCGGTCGACGACCGCAGGGCCGGCCAGACGCGTGCGGATGCGCATGGCCAGCAGCTCGGCCTGGGCGTCGTCCTCCCGGGTCCGCGCCGCGACGACGACCAGCCGATACGTGGCGCCGGGGTCGAGGCCGTGGCGGGCGCTGAGCCGGCGCAGCCGGCCGATCATCGAGGTGTCGACGGCCACGACCCCGAGCAGTTCGTCGATGAACGCCCGGCGGGCCTCGGCATTGCGGACGATGAGCTCCCGCTCGACCGAGCGATACCCGACTGCCACGGCCGCGACGAGCGCATCAGCGGTCCGCAACATCCGGTCGCCGAGGGCGATTAGGTCCGTGCGGGTACGGGTCGCCGGCGCGCGGACCTCCCAGATCGCCCACAGCGTCGAGAGGTACCGGTCGATCAGCTGCTCGGGCAGCAGGCCCTCGCGCGCGGCCCCCTCGCTGTCCATCTCGACGAGGGTCGCGGCATCGCCCTCCGAGCCCGTCTCGAGGGCAAGCCGGATCACCCGCTCGACCGCCGAACGGACCTGCTCGGCGGGCTCGCCGACGTCGTTCGCCACGACGAGCGCGATCCGCGCCGGATCGATCCCCTCGATGCGCATCTCGGCCGACCCCTTCACGACCATACGCGGACAGTACGCCCGGTCGGGCGGGCGCACCAGCGCGTCCTGCCGGCCGACCGGGGAACGAGAGATTGCCGCAGCCATGCATCCGCGGCTGGCTGGGTCTGCCGTCTCCGGCCATGGGTTTCGGAGGCTCGATGCCCCAGATTCGAGACTGGCCGGCGCGATGTGCGGACGGACGTCCACCCCCGACGACCGACCGACGGGAGCATCGCTGCCGGTCAAATCCGGCGGCGTACCCGAGCGGGTGTCAGGCGCCGCCGGACACTGCAGGGATCACGTGGACCGTCGCCGCTGCGCCAACCGGCGTCGTCAGGTCGGCCGGCGCCCCGTCCACGAAGACGTTGATGTGCGGGCGCAGCCGCGTCTCGGACTCCACGAGGCGGTCACGCAACCCCGGGACCCCGGCATCGAGCGCGACCAGGACATCCGCGACCGTCGCGCCCCCCACCTCATGCCGTCGCTCGACGCCCGGGAAGAGCGCGAGGAGCGACCTCGGGAGCAGGACCGTCGCCATCGCCGCCGTCAGTCCGGCAGCACGACGGCCTCGACCGCCCAGATCTCCGGCAGGCCGTCGGTGATCATGCGCCACGACCGACCCTCGTCGGGGCTCTGCCAGAGCTGGCCGGTCTCCGTGCCGAAGGTGATCCCGACCGGGTCGAGCGTGTCGCGCGCCATCGCCTCGCGCAGGACCGTCAGGTATGCGTCGCGTGCCGGGAGTCCTTCGTCGGCACGGATCCACGAGGCGCCCCGGTCGTGCGTCCGCCAGACGGCCGGCTTGCCGTCGGGGACGAAGCGGCCCTGGTCCGCGCCGTTGAGCGGGATGACCCAGACCGTGTCGGGGTCGCGTGGGTGGGCGACCATCGGGAAGGAGAACTCGGACGGCAGCCCGTTGTCGGTCAGCTCGGTCCAGTGCTCGCCGCCGTCGTCGGACCGGTAGACGCCGCAGTGGTTCTGCTGGTAGAGCGTCTCGGGCTGGTCGGCGGCCATCACGAACTTGTGCACGCACTGCCCGGTGATCGGGTAGGGGTCGGGCATGAAGCCCGCGCGGACGCCGACGTTGCGCGGCTCCCACGACGCCCCGCCGTCACGGGTCTCGAAGACGCCGACCGCCGAGATCCCGATCCAGGTGCGCGCGGGATCGGTCGGGTGGGGGATGATGGTGTGGAGGATGAGCCCGCCCGCCCCGGGCTGCCAGGTCGGTCGCGTCGGATGGCTCGTCAGGCCCTCGACATGGGTCCAGGTCGCGCCCTTGTCCGTGCTCCGGAAGAGGCCTGCCGGCTGGACGCCGGCCAGGAGTGCACCGTCGGGCGTCGCGGCAAGGCTCCAGACCGACTCCATGGCGGGTCCGTCGTCGCCGTAGGTCAGGCCGGCGGACGAGTGCGTCCAGGTCGCGCCGCCGTCCTCGCTCCGCCAGACCGCCGGGCCGTACCACGGGCTGCCGCCGGCGGCGAGGATCGCGCCCGTTCCGGGCTCGACGATCAGGTCATGGATCGGCCAGCCCTCGCACAGGGGTCCCTCGACGTTCCAGTCGCGGCGGGCGGCGTCGCTCTCGAGGAGGAAGGCGCCCTTCTTGGTGCCGACCAGCAGCTGCGTTCGCGTCATCTCGAGGTTCCCTTTCAGCCACCGGCCTTGAACGGGTAGACCACCCAAGCGTCCGTCTCGACGGCATGGACGTTCGGTCGTCCCGGCACCTTGGATCGCTCGGGCTTGTAGTGGAGCACGGCGGTCGTCGGGATGCCGCCGGCCTGGAGCACGCGCTCGGTGACCGCGTGGATCGTCGTGCCGCTGTCCCAGACCTCGTCGACGATGAGGACCCGCTGGCCGCGCAGGAGCGGGTCGGCCGGGAACTGCAGGAAGGTCGGGTGCGGGCCGGGCTTGCCGTGGTCGTCGTAGAACTCGACCGCGGCGACGAGGATGTTCCGGATCCGCAGCCGGTACGCCAGCATCCCGGCGGGGACGAGCCCGCCCCGGGTGATCGCGAGCATGACGTCGAAGGTGGTCCCTGCGAGCTGCTCGGCCAGGCCGAGCACAAGGCGATCGAGCTCATCCCAGCTCACGATGTCGCGCTGGGGGGCGGCTGCCGGGGTCATGGTCGAAGGATAGGGACTCCGATGGGCGGCGACCACACTCGTCATGGCCGCTCCACGACGCGGAAGTGATTCCCGTCGCGGTCGCGGAACGTGAACATCGGAGGGACCGATGGACCGAAGTCGAGGACCTCGGCGTCGGCGTCGAGGCCGGTCGCCTGGATCGTGGCGTGGTCCGCGTGGGCGTCGCTCGTCGCGAAGCTGACCGTGACGGCGTTGGCCTCGCCGGCACGGATCAGGATGAGGGCGATCGTCGTCTCCGCGCCCGGCGGCGCCACCTCGATCCATCGATCGCCGGGACGGAACTCGGCGTCGAGCCGGACCTCGAACCCGAGCGTGCCCGTGTAGAAGGCAAGGGCCTCGGTCTGATCGGCGACCGGGATGATCACGGTTCCCACGCGCGTGATCGCAGACCTGGGCCTCGTCTCATTCATGGCAGCGCTCCTCCATCGGTGCGGTTCACCTTGGCAGACCGGCCTGCAGGCGAAAACTCATTGGTCACGGCGGGAGCGCGCTCGCGAAGGTCTCGACGAGGTCACGGAGCGCTTTGGGGCCCTCGCCGGGCGTCTCGACGACATCGTCGGCGCCGACCGGCCACGCGTCGAGGAGCTGGAGATCGCCGGACATGTCGCCGACGCTATTCGTCACGGCAAGCAGGAAGAACACGTACCGCCGACCGGCGATGAGTTCGCGGCCGCCGGCCAGGGCGGTGAGATCGCAATCGAGCCGCCCACCGGGATCGAATGCGTGCGCGGCGTCGTTCGCGTCGCCGCGGGGCGCTTGCTCGACGGTGATCCGCAGAGGCCGGTGGAGCCTGGCGCTCGTCTCCGTGAGCTCGCTCGGCGTCGGGCGGTGCCCGTCGGGCGTGTTCCACCGAGCGGCATCGTGGCCCTTGAACGTGCCGACGAGGATCGCGGTGGCGAGATCGTCGAGGTGCTCGATGGATGGAGCGTCTTGGGACGGTATCGCGACCACCTCGTAGCAACCCGGGGCCGCCGGCCCACGGCTGTCGAGCGGCACGTCGACGAACGGCGTCGGCGACGGGACGACCGGGGTGCCGGAACGGGGCGGAGCCGGGACGCACGCGGCCACGGCCACGGCGATGACGACCAGGGCGATGACGACCAGGACGACCGCGTTCGAACGCACGAGCCGAACGACGCCGGTCGGGTCCGTCCGGTGCCCGCTACCGGGCGCCGTGGGCCGCAGACCGGATCGCCTCGAGCGTCAGCGGATCGTCGAGGGTCGTGATGTCGCCGGGGTCGAGCCCCAGCCAGGCCGCACGCGCCACGCGACGCATGACCTTGCCGGAGCGGGTCTTGGGCAGGGCCCGCACGACGGCCACGACCTCGGGCTTGAGCGGCTTGCCGAGCTGCGCCGCCACCGTCCGCGCGACCGAGGCCCGCAGCTCGTCGTCGTCGGTCTCGCCGGGGCGGAGCACGCACAGCACGACGACCACCTCGCCCTTGATCTCGTGCGGGATGCCGATGGCGGCGGCCTCGAGCACGGCCGGGTGCGAGACGGCCGCGCTCTCGACCTCTGCAGGCCCCACGCGCTTGCCCGCGACCTTGAGCGTGTCGTCGGAGCGGCCGTGGATGAACCAGTAGCCGTCGGGGTCGATGCTGGCCCAGTCGCCGTGGAGCCACATCCCGGGGATCCGCGACCAGTACGCCTCCTCGTAGCGGGCCGGGTCGCGCCAGAAGCCGCGGGTCATGCCCGGCATCGGGGCGCGGATGACGAGCTCCCCGACCTCGCCGCCACGGACCGCTCCGCTCTCGTTGACGACGTCCGCGGCCGTCCCGATGCACGGCCCGGAGAAGGACGCCGGCTTGATCGGCCCCACGACATTGCCGCTGACGATCCCGCCCGAGACCTCCGTGCCGCCCGAGTAGTTGATGACCGGGCAGCGGCCCTCACCGACCTCGCGGAAGTACCACCACCACGGATCGGGGTTCCAGGGCTCGCCCGTCGAGCCCAGCACGCGCAGCGAGGAGCGGTCGTGCGAGCGCACAGGCTCCTCCCCGTGGGCCATCAGGGCGCGGATGACGGTCGGCGACAGGCCCAGGTGCGTGATCCGATGGCGCTCGACGAGCGCCCATAGCCGGTCAGGGCCCGGGAAGTCCGGCGCGCCCTCGTAGAGGACGAGCCGCGCGCCGAGCATGAGCGACCCCGAGATCGCCCACGGCCCCATCATCCAGCCAAGGTCGGTGAACCAGAACAGCGTGTCGCCGGGTCCGAGGTCGAACTGGTGCGCGAGGTCCTGCGCAGCCTTGATCGGGAAGCCGCCATGCACGTGCACGGCTCCTTTGGGTCGGCCGCTCGTGCCCGAGGTGTAGATGAGCAGGTACGGCGTCTCCGGGTCCACATCGCCGCCCGCGACCGCGTCGGCCTCGCCGGGCACGGGCGCGTCCCACCACACGTCGCGCCCGTCGGTCCAGGGCGTCGTGATCGCGTCGCCCGCGCGCCGCACGACCACCACACGGCGGACCGACGGGGCGTCGGCGACCGCGGCGTCCGCGACGGCCTTGAGGGGCACCCACGCGCCGCGTCGGAGGAAGGCGTCTGCGGTGATCAACACGGACGCCTCGCAATCGGCGAGCCGAGTGGCGATCGCAGGCGCGCCGTAGCCGCTGAAGATCGGCGTGTAGATGGCCTGCAACCGCCCGAGCGCGAGCACCGCAACGACCGTCTCCACAAGCATCGGCAGGAGGATCCCGACGCGATCGCCCGCCCCGACGCCGAGTGCCGCCAGCCGTCGCGCGGCGGTGTCAACGGCCACCGCGAGCTCAGCATTCGTGAGCCGCCGGACATCGCCGTCCTCGCCCTCCCACACGAGCGCCTCGCCCTCGGGGTCACGTGCGGCGCGGGGTTCGGTCGCCGCGCGCGCGTAGTCGAACTCGGCGCCGCCCCACCAGCGCGCCCACGCCGGCCCGTCGGTCAGGTCGAGGACCTGCCGCGGGGGTCGGCCCCAGGCGATGCCGATGTCCTCGGCGGCGGCACCCCAGAACCAGCCGGGATCGGCCACTGCGTGGGCTTGGAGCGCGTCGAGCGTCGGCTCGCCGGTCGAGCGCAGGAACCTCGCCAGCCGAGCTGCCTCCGCCGACTCCCTGGTCGGGCGCCACGCCACGTCCGCCGCATCACGCCCGAAGATCGGCCAGTCATTCGTCATCCGGACAAGCGTAGCGGGCCCCCCATCGTGGGCGTCGGGACCGGCGTAGCATTCGGCCGTGGGGCGTCGCGCACTGATCGTCCTCGATCTGGCTATCAAGGTCGCGCTGGCGGCGCTGCTGCTGCACGCTGTCCTGCTGCCCGACCTGCCCCAGTACGCCGACAAAGCGATGGCCCCTCGAGCCATTGCGTATCCGCTGGCCGCCCTCATCGTCCCGGCGCTCTGGTGGTGGCGGTGGCGCGACCAGCCGTATCCGGTCGCGATCGACATCCTCTTCACGACGCCGTTCCTCATCGACGTGCTCGGCAATGCCCTGGATCTCTACGACACCGTCGAGTGGTGGGATGACGCCAACCACTTCTTCAACTGGGCACTCCTCACGGCGGGCGTCGCGCTGGTCCTGCGCTCGACGACGCTCGACGCGTGGCCGCGCTTCGGACTCGCCGTCGGGTTTGCGGCGGTCGCGGCGATCGGCTGGGAGCTGGCCGAGTACTTCGCCTTCATCCGCTTCTCGTCGGAGCTCGCGACCGCATATCGGGACACGCTGGGCGATCTCGCTCTCGGGACGCTGGGCGGTGCAGTCGGGGCCGGTCTGGTCGAACTCGGATCTCGGGCGCCCAAGCCGGCTACGTGACCCAGCCCACCCGCTTCACGGCGCGCGGACGTGATCCTCCCAGCGATGAGCGGGCTCGTAGCCCAGGAGTGCTCGCGCATGGTCGATCGCGAGGAGGGTCTCGCGACCGGCGACCGCCCGACGGAGCGGAACATCCGGGAAGACCTCGGCCATCAGGTCCGCGCTGGGCCGGGTCATGACCGTGTCGGCAGCCGCGATGATCGCGATCTCGGCACCGCGGACGTCCGCCTCCAGCCCGAGCCGGGCCGCAGTCGCGACGTCCCGCGCGTCGACGTAGCCCCACAGGTTCCACTTGCGCAGCCGCGCGTCGTCCCAGTAGGTCGGGAATCGGTCGTAGTCTTCGACGTCCATGATGTTCGAGATCCGCAGGCCGACGAAGCCGATGCCGCTCTGCCGCGCGAACTGGCCCGCCATCGTCTCGCCGACCAGCTTCGAGAGCGAGTACGAGGATTCGGGGCGCGGCTCGATGGTCTCGTCGATCGGGGCGAACGCCGGCGGCATGTCGAACGGCAGGCCCAGCACCGTTTCGCTCGAGGCCCACACGACGCGTCGCATCTTGTGGGCGACCGCCGCCGCGAAGACGTTGTAGGTCGACATCGCGTTGATCCGGAACGTCTCCCCGTCTGGTCGGAGGCCCGGGGCGGGGATGGCGGCGAAGTGGACCACGGCGTCCGCGCCGGCGAGCGCGTCCTGCGTCTGCCCGAGGTCGGTCAGGTCGGCCACCATCGTGAGCCCGAAGTCGCTGCCGTCGTGGCGGGCGTCGACGTTGAGCACGTCGTGGCCGTGCTCCCGCAGGTCGCGGACGACGTGCCTGCCGCCCTTGCCGCTGCCGCCCGTGACCACGATCCGCATCCGCCGCACCTCCTTGGCCGAAAGTATGGCGCGCCGAGCCGGTCGAGCGCCTCGGCGGTGCCGGCGTGCGCCACGCACCACCGATTCTCAGGACCCTTGAAGAATCCGACCGGACACTGAGGGCAACGGGTCGGTCTCGGCCCGAACTTCGCGTACCCATCAGCCAGACGGAGGCACGGATGACCGAGCCAGAGCAGGTCGAATTCCACGAGCGCGTCGAGCGCCCCAGCGGTCCCGGCCGACTCACCCGGAGCGGTATCGTCCTGGGCGCCGCGGTCCTGTTCGTCGTGGGTGCTGTCGCCGCGATGGGCGCGTCGCCCTCGCCGGCGCCCTCGACCTCCGGCGCGTCGCCGGCCCCGGCCGCCTCGGGCGACCCCGGCACGGCTCCCAAGGTCGGCGATCACGGCCCGCGCGGCTTCGGCGGCCCGGGCTTCGGTCTCGGCTTCGGTGGCCCCGGCTTCGGGCGCGGCGGCTTCGGGTTCGGCGGCGTCACGATCACCGCGATCAGCGGCTCGAACCTGGCGCTCAAGACCGAGGACGGCTGGACCCGCACGATCGCGGTGACGAGCGACACGACGATCACCCGGGCCGGCAAGACGATCGCCGTCGGCGACCTCAAGGTCGGTGACCAGATCGGGTTCCGCCAGGAGCGCCAGACCGACGGCACCTACACGATCACGGCCATCAACGTCATCCTGCCGAGCATCGCCGGCACGGTCACCAAGGTCGACGGCTCCACGATCACGGTGCAACGCCGTGACGGCACGACCGCGACCATCCACGTGGACGGCGACACGACGTACCGCGTCGCCGGCGACGACACGCCCGCCCTCTCCGACATCAAGGTCGATGACGTGATCATCGCGTCCGGCACCCAGCGGTCTGACGGCTCGCTGGACGCCCAGGCCGTGGCCGCCGGCGGCCCCGGACGCGGCGACTGGTTCGGTGGCCATGGTCCGCACGGGGACAAGACCCCGAACGCCTCGCCCGCACCGTCCACGACGCCGGGCTGACCGGCGCCTCACAGGCAACCCAAACGACGCGGCGGTCCTCCGGGCCCGTCGCGTCGTTTCGATTCTCACGCCGTTCTCAGGCGGCGGCGCTTTCATGGACGAGGTGGTCGCTCCACGACCGCCCGTACGACCGGAGACCCGCGATGATCGAACCCGCTGCCGCCCCCTTCGTCCCCACCCCGTCGCCGACCGCACCGACAGTCGCGGCGACCCCGGTCCACGCACCGAAGCGCAACCGTAGGACCGGCTCGGTCCTCGCCGCGGCCGTCCTGGCGGCGACGCTGGCGTCCGGGTCGACGGCCGTCCTGGTCGTGGGCCTGACCGGCGGGTCCGCCCCCGCGGCGACCGGGTCGGCCGCCTCGCCGAATGCCGTGGTCACCGGGGCCGCCACCGGTCTGGCGGCCGGCGACCTGACCGGGGTCGTTGCCGCCGCGACACCCTCGGTGGTGACGATCACATCCGACACCCAGGAGCGTCGTGGCTTCTCGCCGTTCTCCGTGCCGGCCACCGGGGTCGGCTCGGGGGTCGTGCTGACGGCCGACGGCTACATCCTGACCAACGCCCACGTCGTCGCCGACAGCTCGTCGCTGACCGTCGAGCTCGAGGACGGCAGCCAGTACGCGGCGACGGTCGTCGACTCGAACACCGCCAAGGACCTGGCCCTCATCAAGGTCGAGGCGACCGGGCTCACCCCGGCGCGCATCGGCGACTCGACGAAGCTTCAGGTCGGACAGACCGCGATCGCCATCGGGAGCCCGCTCGGCACGTTCACCGAGACCGTCACGAAGGGCATCGTGTCAGCCCTGGACCGGACGGTCACGGTCACCGACAAATCGACAGGTCGCCCGGCGACACTGACCGGGCTCATCCAGACCGACGCCGCCATCAACCCGGGCAACAGCGGCGGGCCGCTCCTCGACGCGGGCGGCTCGGTCATCGGCATCAACACCGCCGTCTCGGCCGATGCCCAGGGACTCGGCTTCGCGATCCCGATCGACGTGGCCGCCTCGTTCATCGCGCAGGCTACGGCCGCGCCGGCCACGTAGGCCGCGTGGAAGCGCAGGACAGACCGATGTCCAGTCCACCGCGAATCTCCGCGAGGACCCGCCCCGCGACGACCGGGAAGCCCGCGTGGCGGATCCGCGGGTCGGACGTCGTGTCCGTCCTGGTCGCCCAGGTCGTGGTCGTCGCAGTCATCTGGGTGAGCCACGGCGGCCTCGACCAGCTCGGCGAAGGCCCGTCCGGGATCCTGACCGCGATCGGCCAGGTGACCGCGCTCTATGGCACGTACCTCGCACTGATCCAGCTCGTCCTCATGTCGCGCAGTCCGTGGCTCGAGGAGACGTTCGGGATGGACGGCCTCGCGGTCGCCCATCGGTGGCTCGGGTTCGCGACGGTCTGGTTGCTGCTGGCCCACGCGGTCGCGAGCACGATCGGCTATGCGCTGGCCGACGGGATCGGCCCGGTCGCGGAGTTCTGGACCCTCATCACGACCTACCCATACGTGCTCATGGCGACGGTCAGTGCCGGACTCTTCGGCCTGGTGGCGGTCACCTCGATCCGGGCCGCTCGGCGGCGCCTGACCTACGAGACCTGGTACGGGATCCACCTGTACGTCTACCTGGCGATCGCCCTGGGCTTCCTGCACCAGCTCTTCGTCGGGGCGGACTTCATGCACGACCGCGTGGCGGCCACGTACTGGGTCGCGCTGTATCTCGTCGCCGCCCTGATGATCCTGGTCTTCCGCATCGGCCAGCCCGTCTGGACGTCGCTCCGGCTCGACCTGCGGGTGGCCAACGTGATCATGGAGGCCCCCGGCGTCGTGAGTCTCTACCTGACCGGCCGGGACCTGGATCGGCTCGAGGTGCGGGCCGGCCAGTACTTCCGCTGGCGGTTCCTCACGCCCGATGGCTGGTGGCGGTCCCACCCGTACTCCATCTCGGCCGCTCCCAATGGCGAGTGGCTGCGGATCACGGTCAAGGACCTCGGCGATGGCTCGCGCGACCTGCAGGCGATCCCGATCGGGACGCGGGTGGTCGTCGAGGGACCGTACGGCATCCTGACGGACGTCCGACGAACGAAGCCCGGCGTGGCGCTGATCGCCGGTGGCATCGGCATCACCCCGCTGCGTGCCCTGATCGAGGCCCTGCCGGCCGCGCCCGGCGATCTCACCCTGCTCTACCGCGCGAGCCGACCCGCCGACCTCGTCTTCGTCGAGGAGCTCGAGGTGCTCGCACGACGCCGCGGGATCGTCATCCACTACCTCGTCGGTCGGCGCGGGACGCCGGCGATGCCACGCGACCCCCTCGATGGGCGCGGGCTCATCACCCTGGTGCCCGACCTGCTCGACCGCGACGTCTACGTCTGCGCCCCGGCGCCGATGATGCGATCGGTCGAGGCCGCGCTCAAGCAACTCGGCATGCCGCGCGCCCAGGTCCATGCCGAACGTTTCGCCTACTAGGCACAGGTCCGACCGATGATCCACATCCCACGACGCGCCGCGACGATCCTGGCCGGGACCAGCGGTCGTCACCGTGCTGTTATTCACGTTCAAGACGCCCGCCGAGCTCGTCGGAGCGCCGACCGCCTCGCCGATCGCGATCGTCGAGGACGGCGGGACCGGAGCGGCCACTCCGGCCCCGGCGACCGGCCCGACGACAGTCCGGCGGCGCCGCAGCGACCCCGGCACCGAGCGACTCGACCACGGCCGGCGGCAACACGACCGATGTGACCGAGGTGACCGGGCCGACCGTCTCGACCCGGTTCGGGCCGGTCCAGGTCCGGATCGAGGTCAGCGGCGGGACGATCACCGACATCGTCGCGCTCCAGCTCCCGTCCGGCGGCCGGTCGGGCCGCATCTCGGACATCGCCGAGCCGATGCTCCACGACGAGGCCCTTGCCGCCCAGAGCGCCGCGATCGACGGCGTGTCGGGCGCGACCTACACGAGCCGCGCCTACGAGCAAAGCCTGCAGGCCGCGCTCGATCAGGCCGGGATCTGAGCGCCGTGGCGATCCGCGTCGAGCACGTCATGGGGACCGCGGTCAGCCTGGACCTGCGCGGGGCGCAGCCGACCGGGACCAGCGTCGATGCCGCCTTCGCGCACCTCCGCGATATCGACGCCCGGTTCAGCACATACCGGCTCGACAGCGAGATCGCCCGGCTCGCGCGCGGCGAGCTCCAGGAGGCGGAGGTGACCGAAGACGTCCGGCACGTCCTCGCGGTCTGCGACCACCTCGCGACGACGAGTGACGGCGCCTTCGATGCCCGGACTGCCGGCGCCGGCGGTCGCCTCGACCCGTCCGGGTATGTCAAGGGCTGGGCCGTCGAGGAAGCGGCCTGGCTGCTCGACGCCGGCGGGGCCACGGACTACATGCTCAACGCCGGCGGCGACATCCTCGCCCGGGGCGAGGCGTCGCCCGGGCGGCCGTGGCGCGTCGGGATCCGCCACCCGGACCGGGCCGACCGGCTCGCCGCGGTCATCGAGGTCCGGGACAGGGCCGTGGCCACCTCGGCCACCTACGAGCGCGGCGAGCACATCGTCGATCCGCGGACCGGTCGATCGGCCGCCGGTCTCAGGAGCCTGACCGTCGTCGGCCCGCGGCTCGGGTTCGTGGACGCCTACGCGACGGCGGCGTTCGTCATGGGTCGCGACGGCCTCCGCTGGGTTGCCCGCCATGCGGACCACGAGGCGCTGGCCATCACGACCGACGACCGCGTCGTCTGGACCGACGGGTTCGGGCGCTACCTGGCCTCGACCACGGGGGCGGCCGTCGCCTTGTCCTGACCGCTCACCGGCAGCCGGACGGCGAAGCTCGCCCCGCCCTCCGGCCGGTTGGCGACCGCGATCCGCCCGCCGTGGCGCTCCACGATCCACGCCGCGATCGCGAGCCCGAGACCCGTCCCGCCACCCGGCGCGCCTTGCGCCCGATAGAAGCGCTCGAAGACGTGCGGCATGTCCGCCGGCTGGATGCCGGGCCCCTGGTCGTCGACGGTCAGCGTCGCCCCGCCGTTGTCGGCCCGGACGGCCACGGTGACCCGGCTCTGGGGCGGGCTGTGGCGGATCGCGTTGTCGACCAGGATCATCACGAGCTGGCGGAGGCGAGCCGGGTCGCCCGTCACGACCGCGGGATGCGGGTCCACTTCGACCTGGACGCCACGGCTCGCCGCCGGCTTTGCCAGCGCGGACGCGCCGTCGGCCGCGACATCGCCGAGATCGACCGGCAGGTGCTCCAGCTCGATCGCGCCCGAGTCCGAGCGTGCGAGCAGGAGCAGGTCCTCGACGATCGCGGTCATGTGGCGTACCTCGTCATCGATGTCCTCGAGCGCCGTGCCGACCGCGCCGACGGGCTCGGCCTTGTGGCGGGACAGGTGTTCGACGCTGCTCCGGATGACGGTCAGCGGCGTGCGCAGCTCGTGGCTGGCGTCGGCCGCGAAGTCGCGCTGTCGTCGGAGCGCGATGCGCTGGTTGCCGAGCGATTCGCGGATCGGGACGAGGGCCCGCCGGGCGTAGATGAGCCCGAAGCCGAAGGCGACGAGGACGGCGAGCAGCCCGCCGACCAGCAGCACGGTCAGCATCACGCTCAGCGTCCGCTGCTCGGCGGTCCGATCCTGGATGACCTGGATGGTGAAGATGTCGCCGCGCCGGCCCTGGGCGGTCTGCGTCAGGATCCGCACTGGCGTGCCGCGGATCTCGGTCGTCCGGACGTCGCGCCCGGTCGTCGCGGCGGCGGCCACGGCCGCTTCCTCGGGCAGGCCCGGCGGCAGCCGCGAATCGGGGCCGACCGGCTGTCCTTCGGGGCCGAGGATCAGCGAGAACGTGCCCGACCCGGGTCCACCGAAACTGAACCCATACGGCGTGTCGTCGTCGACGTCGGGCGGCTTCCCGGTGATCACCGCCATCCGGGCATCGAGCTGGGCCATGCCCGAGCTCGCGAGCGAGCGCTCGACCGCCACGTAGAGGATGCCGCCGAGGACCATCAGGACGACGAGGGTCGTCAGGGCGCTCCACAGCACGAGGTTGCGCCGGACGCCCCGGACCAGGCTCGCGTCGGCCGCGTCCGCGGCGCGTTCCTGGTCGGTCACCTCCCTCGGCTTGATGACGTCGTCAGGCATCGGCCATGCGATACCCGATGCCACGGACGGTCTCGATCAGGCGCCCGGCGGCGCCGAGCTTCTCGCGCAGGTAGTGGATGTAGGCATCGACCGCGTTCGGAGTCACGGCCACGCTGAACGGCCAGGCCTGGTCGAGGAGCTGGTCGCGCGAGAGCGTCTGGCCCGGGTGCCGGAGAAAGCATTCCAGGAGCGAGAACTCGCGCGGGCTCAGGTCGATCCGCTTGCCGTCGAGGGTCACCCTGCGCGAGGTCTCATCGAGCGTGATCGGCCCGACGACGAGCTTGGGCTCCGGCCGCACGGCGTTGCTCCCGCGACGACCGAGCGCGCGCAGCCGGGCGGCCAGCTCCTCGTATGCGAAGGGCTTGACCAGGTAGTCATCGGCCCCGGCGTCGAGGCCGCTGACCCGGTCGCCGACGGTATCGCGCGCCGTCAGCATCAGGATGGCGACGTCGGAGCCGGTGGCACGCACCCGGCGCGCGACCTCGAGACCGGAGATGTCCGGCAGGCCGACGTCGAGGATGATCGCCTCGACGCCCGTTGCCGCCATCGCGATCTCCAGGCCGGACTCGCCGTCCGTCGCGAGCTCGACCACGTGACGGTCCTCCTCGAGGAGGCGCCGAAGCAGTCGACTCAGCCGAGGATCGTCCTCGATGACGAGCAGGTGCATGGCCGTCAGCCTACGCCTTCGCTCACGGGATGACCGTCACGTCGGAGGCGGTCCCGGTCGGCCCGGCCGCGCCGCCGTTGCCGGTGCCGCCGTTCCGGGCCCTGGCCGCGCCCGGCCAGGTCGAGCTGGACCGAGACCTTGCTCCCGGTCGTCACGTCGGACGCGGATCCGGCCGCCTGCTGGTGGTACTCGGTGTCGGCGCCGAGCGAGACCTCCATCGTGCGGCCGTCATCGGTCGTGATCGTCAGCGTGTCGCCGCTGACCGATTGGACGGTCCCCTCGACGGTCAGGCCGCCCGCACCGAACAGCGCGCCAATATTGCCGCGACCGGGGGCGAACGAAGCGTTCGGGTCGAAGCTGCCCCCGACGAAGGCGGGCCCGTTGGCGAGTTCCGACCGAACGCGGACGCGGGGGCCGGCGCCGTGCTCCGCCCGACGGCGAACGCGATGCCGCCGATCGCGACGGCCGCGGCGACCCCGAGGAGGAGGTTGAGCCAGCGGCCCGAGGATGAGCGGCGCGGCGCGGTCACGACCGGCCGGACGGGCTCGACTGCGGGTGGCGTCGAGGGCGCGATGGGCGCGACGGGCGCCACCGGGTGTGCGGCGGCGTCGTGGGCGCGGCCCAGATCGGTTCTACCGGCGTGGACTGGGTGGGATCGTCGGACACGGGTGTCTCCTTGCTATTCGTAGCGCAGTGCGCTGATGGGATCGAGTCGGGCGGCCTGGCGTGCCGGCCAGACGCCGAACACCACCCCGACCGCGAGGCTGAAGACGACGGCCGCGGCGACCGTCGCCGGGTTGAACGTGAAGCCCCAGCCGGCGAGCTGGCCGATGAGCGCGGAGACGCCCAGCCCGACCAGGATGCCGATCAGGCCGCCGAGCAGGGAGAGCGTCAGCGCCTCGACGAGGAACTGGGCCAGGATGTCGCGGCCGCGGGCGCCGACCGCCTTGCGGATGCCGATCTCGCGGGTCCGCTCGCGGACCGACACGAGCATGATGTTCATGATCCCGATGCCGCCGACGACCAGCGAGATCGAGGCGATCCCGCCGAGCAGGAGCGTCAGCGTCGCGGTGATCGAGGAGGCGGCCTCGAGGAGCTGCGTCTGGTCGAAGACGTTGAAGTCGTCGTCATCGGTCGCCGCCAGGTCGTGGCGATCGCGCAGCAGCGTGGTGAGCTCCGTCTTGGTCGCGGTCATCTGGTCGGCCTGGGCGACGCTCACGCCGATCGTCCGGACCGTGTCGCCGCCGACGAAGTACTTCTGAACGGCGCCGACCGGCACCATGACCTGGTCGTCGGGATCCTGGAAGCCGCTGCCGCCCTTCGCCTGGAGGATGCCGATGACCCGGAACGGGATGCCGGCGATGGAGATCTCCGAACCGATGTCGGACGCGCCGAGACCCAGGTCGGTGGCCGTGGACGAGCCGAGGACCGCCACGCGCAGGTCGCGATCCACGCTCACATCGGTCAGGAACGTGCCCTGCCAGACGTCGAAGGCGCGGACCGTCGGGTAGGCCGGGGTCGTCCCGACGACCGTCGTGGTCGTGCTCTTGTCGCCGGCCTGCACGAGCAGGCTCGTCGAGACCTCCGGGGCAACGCCCGCGACCGAGGCCAGCTCGCCGATCGCATCGGCGTCCTCGAGCGTCAGCGTGCCACTCGACGCGCCGCCGCCGGTCGGGCTCACGGTCAGCAGGTTCGTGCCGAGGCTCGAGAGTCGGTTCGTGATGTTCGAGGTCGTGCCCTGGCCGACGCCGACGAGCGCGACGACCGAGGCGACGCCGA
Organism: uncultured Chloroflexia bacterium; assembly: GCA_963767165.1. Classification (GTDB taxonomy): domain Bacteria; phylum Chloroflexota; class Limnocylindria; order Limnocylindrales; family CSP1-4; genus SPCO01. The sequence goes on from CAVYCV010000003.1 coordinate 530,005, forward strand.
TGATCACCCCGAGCATCGTCAGCGCGGCCCGGAGCCGGCTCGTGCGCAGGCGTGACAGCGCCAGTCGGAGCAGTTCGAAGAGGCTCATGCGACGACCCGTCCGTCCCGCAGGTGGATCTGGCGGGTGGCGGCCGCAGCGACCTCGGTGTCATGGGTGATGAGGACGATCGTCCGGCCGGCGTCGTTGAGCTCGTGGAGCAGGGCCATGACCTCGGCACCGGAGTGGCTGTCGAGATTGCCGGTCGGCTCGTCGGCCAGGATCAGGGCGGGTTCGGTCACGATCGCCCGAGCGACGGCCACGCGCTGCTGCTGGCCGCCGGAGAGCTCGGTCGGCTCGTGGCCCAGGCGATCGCCGAGGCCTAGCCGCTCGAGTGCCGCCTTGGCCAGGGCCTGGCGCTTCGACTTCGGTACGCCCTGGTAGAGGAGCGGCGTCGCGACGTTGTCGAGCGCCGTGGTCCGCGGCAGCAGGTTGTACGACTGGAAGACGAAGCCGATGGTCCGGCTGCGCACGGCCGCCAGGCCGTCGTCGTCGAGGTCGCCGACGGGCGTGCCGTCGAGCGTGTACTGCCCGGCCGTGGGGCGGTCCAGGCAGCCGAGGATGTTCATGATCGTGGTCTTGCCCGAGCCGGACGGCCCGACGATGGCGAGGAACTCACCGGCATGCACCTGCAAGCTCACGTCGGCGAGGGCGGGCACTTCCATGTGCCCCATCTGGTAGGTCCGGCTGACCCGGTCGAGATCGATGATCGGGTGGGTCATCAGTCAGTTCCCGTTCCCGCCGCCGTTGCCGCCACGGGGGAAATTGCCGCCCTCGCGGATGATCGGGCCGCCGCCCGGAACGCCGAAGCCGCCGGTCGGGTTGCCCGTCCCGGTCTGCGCGCTCGCGGTCCCGGTCACGACCGCCTCGCCCTCGGTGAGGCCGGTCTTGATCTCGGCCGTTGTGCTCGTCACGAGACCGACCTCGACCGCCTGCGCCTGCGGCTGCCCGTCGGCGCCGAGGACCATGACGCTGTAGTTCACCCTGCTGGCCACGCAACGCCTGGGCCGGCACGGTCAGGACGTTCTTGACGCTCTGGATCGTGATCGTCACATCGGCACTCATGCCCGCGCGGGCGGTGGCCGGCGCATTCGTGAGGGTGATCGTGACCGGATAGCTGACGACGCCGGAGCCGCTGTCGCTACTGGCGACCGGCGCGATCGCCGACACCGTGCCGGTGACATCGGCGTCGATGGCCGAAACGGTGACGGCGGCCTCCTGGCCGACCTTGATGTCCGCGAGGTCGCTCTCGACGACGTCGGTCGTGATCTGGAGGGTCGTCGAGTCGACGACGATGGCCGCGCCCGACGGGGCGTCGAAGCCGGCGGTCACGTTGACCTCGGTGACGACCCCGTCGATCGGCGACTTGAGGCTGGCCGCGGCCATCTGGGCCTTGATCGCGTTGCGATCGTCCTCGGCCTTGGAGACCTGCGATTCGGCGTTGTACAGGCCGATCTTGGCCTGCCGGATCTGCGCCGTGACGTCGGCGTCCTCCGCGTCCGAGAGGTCGGTCTTGGCTGCCCGAAGGCTGACCTGCGCCGACTTGAGGGTATTCGTCGCGGTGGCGAGGTCGCGCTTGAGGTCGGCAGTCTCGCGGTCGCGAGGACGTCGCCCTTGGCGACGGTGTCGCCGACCTTGACCTTGACCTCGGTGACGGGCCAGGTGGTGGTGGAGCTCGGGGGCGTCGCCGTGTCGGTCGCGAGATAGGGGTCGCTCCCGAAGACGAGGCCGTAGCTCGCCTGGGTGCCCAGCGCCCCGGTCGCGGCCACGTCATCGGTCACGTCGCCGGTCGTGGCGGCACTCGTGAGGTACTGGGTCGTGTTGGCCGAGCTGGCCGAGACGCCCCCGATCGCGTACACGGCGGCGCCGACGCCGACCGCCCCGAGCACGACCACCGCGAGGATCTTGAGCTTCATCAGTCTTCCTTCCGTGTCCGGGCGTGCAGAGGACCTCCCGCAGGGGGTCAGGTGCCCTCATTTCACGGCGGTTGTCTGAGATGGCCATGAGAAATCAGGGTCTGGCGGTGCGCGCGACCACGACCGCCCATGCGGCGTCGGCCGGGACGCCGCCACGTCCCCGCCGACTGCCCGCGTAGCATCGCCAGCGATGGACGATCCCCAGGCGCCCGACCCCGCCGCTCCCGAGGCGCATCGCCGCCGCACTCGGCGGGTGGTGGCCGGCGTCGAGCAGCTCCCGTGGCGCCGGCTGACGAACCCGTTCCGGCCGCTCGAGATCCTCTCCGAGGATCAGGTCGAGACGGTCCATCGGGCGTCGCTGCGGATCCTGTCGGAGATCGGCTTCGAGGTGCTCGGCGACCGCGCACTCGACGCGTTCGCCGGGGCCGGCGCTCGCGTCGACCGACTGGAGCGGAACGTCCGCCTCGATCCGGCCCAGGTCGAGGAGCTCATCTCGACCGCCCCGTCCGAGTTCACGCTCCATGCCCGCAACCCGGAACGGAACGTCGTCTTCGGACCGGGGCATCTCGTGTTCTGCGCGGTCGGCGGGCCGGCGTTCGTCACGGACCTCGATCGCGGCCGGCGCGCCGGCAACTTCGCCGACTTCGTCGACTACGTCCGGCTCATCGGGGCGCTCGACGTCATCCACCAGGAGGGTGGGGGACCGCTCGAGCCGACCGACCTGCCGGTCGCGACCCGCCATCTCGACATGTACCGGACGTTCGCGACCGAGCTCGACAAGACGTGGCAATGCCTGGGCTTCGGCGCGACGCCGGTCCAGGACGCGATGGCGATCGCCGCCCTCGTCCGCGGCATCGAACCCGATGCGCTCGTCGACGAGCCGAGCTGCATGACGATCATCAACACCAACTCGCCGCTCCGCCTCGACGGCCCGATGGGCGACGGCCTCATCGAGATGGCGAAGCACGGTCAGCCGGTGGTCGCGACGCCGTTCACCCTGGCGGGCGCGATGAGCCCGGTCTCACTCGCGGGCGCGATCGCCCAGCAGAACGCCGAGGCCCTGTTCCTGGTGGCGCTGGCCCAGATCGTCCGGCCGGGCGCGCCGATGCTCTACGGGGCGTTCACCTCGAACGTGGACATGCGCACCGGCTCGCCGGCCTTCGGGACCCCCGAATCGGTGAAGTGCCAGTTCGCGAGCGGCCAGATGGCCCGCCGCTACGGGCTGCCCTGGCGATCGTCGAATGCCACGGCGTCGAACGTCGTCGACGCGCAGGCCGCCTACGAGGCCGAGATGGCCGTCTGGGGCGCGGTCATGGGCGGCGTCAACCTGCTCTACCAGGGCGCAGGCTGGCTCGAGGGCGGCCTGACCGCGTCGTTCGAGAAGCTCATCCTCGACGCGGAGATCCTCCAGATGATCTCGGAGGTGCTCCAGCCGCTCCCCGTCGACGAGGGGAGCCTCGGCTTCGACGCGATCGCCGAGGTCGGCCCGGGCGGGCACTTCTTCGGAACGGCGCACACGCTCGAGCGGTTCGAGCACGCCTTCTACCGGCCGATGATCTCCGACTGGCGGAACTTCGAGACATGGCAGGCGGACGGCGCGCGGACCGCCACGGAACGCGCGAACACCGTCTGGAAGCGGCTGCTCGCCGAGGCCGTGCCGCCCGCCCTGGACCCACCCGTCGCCGAGGCGCTCGACGCTTTCGTCGCCCGCCGCAAGCGCGAGATCGAGCGAGGGTAGTTGACGGTCCCTGACCACCGCGGTGGCAGACTGGGTCGATGGACCGAAACGACGTCACCCTCCTGTTCGATCACCTCTACTGGGTCCGCGACCGGATCCTCGATGCCGCCGCCGCGGCGCCCGATGCCTACATCCAGTCCGAACCGGTCACCATCCGGGACCTTCGTGCAACCCTGGTCCACGAACTCGACGTCGAGTGGAGCTGGCGCGAGCGCCTGCGCGGGGAACAGCCGGACGTTTGGGGCCCCGAGGAGGAGTTGCGACCGGCGGACTATCCGGACGCCGCGTCGATCGCCGAGCATTGGCATCGCGATGAGGTCGAGATGCGGGCCTGGATCGGCGGCATGTCCGACGCGGAGCTGCTGGCACCTTGTCAGTCGGAGGGCACCGGCGAGAGTCATCCGCTCTGGTACCACCTGGCCCATCTCTACACCCACGGCCTCCAGCAACTCAGCGACGCTGCGGTCGTCCTGACGGGTGCCGGACACTCACCCGGCGAGATCGACTTCCTCGAGTTCATCCAGCACCGGTCGGCCTGACCGGATCGCCTCAGAAGCGCAGCTCGTAGACGTCGAGGATCCGGTCGGCGTCGTCGACGACGAGGGCCTCGCGCCACAGCTGGAACGCCGTGCACGGGTGCGAGATGCCGAAGGCGACCAGGTCGCCGACGGCGACATGCACGCCTTCCGACAACGCCAGGAACGCGTGCTGATCGGCGAGCTTGGTGACGGTGAAGCCCGGCTCAGCCGCTCGAACCTCGCCGCTCTCGGCATCTCGGACCTTGATGACGACCGGGAGGTCCTGGTCGACGGGCAGGTCGCGCCGGCCGGCGCCGGCGAAGGCGAGTCCGGGCTCGGGGACCGACAGGACCGGCGCCCAGACCTCGATGGCTGGCTTCAGCCGTGGAGCTCCGGGGGCGGCCCGCATGCCGAACGGCGACGACCGCTCGTAGAGGCCGTGATCGTGGGTGACGTACGCACCGCTTCGGATGACGACGCGGGCGGGGAGTGACGTGTCCCACGGACGCGTGAGCTCCTCGGCCACGACGTCCGGATACATGCTGCCGCCCCCGGTCACGACGATCTCGTCGATCCCGGCACGGTCGAACAGCTCGCCGAGCCGCCCGACGATCCGTCGTGTCCGGTCGGTCAACGCACGAACCGCCGCCTCTCGCTCCGCCGCCGTGTCCCCGCCGACGACCCCTTCGTAGAGCGAGACGCCGGCCAACATCAGGGCATCGGCGGCGCCGATGGCGCGCGCGACCGCCTCAGCCTCCTCATCCCTGCGGACGCCCGTCCGCGCCCCCGCGACCCCGACCTCGACGAGGACCGGCAGCCGCCGACGCCGTCCCTGCAGCCGGCTCGCCATGCGCTCGACCCCCGCCACCGAGTCGGCACAGACGAGCAGCTCCGGGCCGTGGCGGTCCAGCAGCTCGCCGATCCACGCCAGCCCGGCGTCGTCGACGACCTCGTTGGCGATGAGGATCCGCTCGATGCCGGCCTCGACGGCGACCTCGGCCTGCCAGGGCGTCGCCACCGTGATCGCCCACGCCCCTGCCTCGACCTGTCGTCGGAAGACCGCCGGTGCCATCGTCGTCTTGCCGTGGGGCGCGAACGACACGCCGTGCGACCGGCAGAACTCGGCAAACAAGGCGATGTCGTGCGCCAGTGTCCGTCTCGCGCAGCACGAACGCGGGGAGGCGGATCGTCGGGTCGAACAGGCTGCGCCCGACGCGCTCGTCCACCACGACCCGGCCGCTACCCGCCGCGCCGGGGATTGCGTCGCCGGACCGGGCCTGCGGTCGCCGCCAGCGCCTCGGCGGTCGGCTCGAGGGCGGGCGGGATGAACGGGAGCTCGGTCTGCGCTCTCCAGGCCGGACCGGATGATCCTCCGCAGCTCCTCGTCGATCGCCGGGTCCGTCTCGGGCGCCCGGTACGCGGCCAGCCGCCGGTCGACCTCGTCGCAGGCCCGCTGGTACGTGTCCTTGGCGCCGAGCTTGGTCCAGTTCTCGCGGTTGTCGCGATCGACGATCGCCGATGGCAGGTACAGCTCGGACGGCCAGTTCGCCATCGTGTGCTCGGCCATGATCAGGTGCTGGTCGGCCATCAGCTGGTCGATGAGCGGCCCCACCGGCAGGTCGTCGATCGGGTGGATGTCGCGGACGAATCGGAGCGCCTGCCCGCACATCTCGTCGTCGAAGACGAGCTTGGGCAGGTTGAAGACCAGCAGGAAGTCGAGCATGCCCGGACCGGACACCGAGTTCACGCCCGCCAGGGCTGCGATCAGCGCGCTCCCGAACGTCTCCGCCCCGGCCTGCGCGTCGAGGATCGGCGAGTCCGAGAGGGCCATGTACGACTGGCACGGCAGGTCGAGCGCCTTGGCGACGGCGATGTACGCGGCGTCGAGCTGGAGCGCCTCGATGGCCGCCATCGGTGAGCTCGCGATCTTCATGTGGAACGTCGCCGGCGCCCCGCCGAAGAGGACCGGCGCGCCGGGCCGGACGATCTGGGCCATCGTGATGCCCGCGAGGACATCGACGGTGTGGAAGACCGTCGCTCCCACTGTCGTCACCGGTGCGATCAGGCCCATCAACGTGACCGGCACGATCTCGACCGCGATGCCTGCCTCCACGCAGTCGATGAGGTTCTGGCAGGAGTCCTCGCTATAGCGGAAGTTGCCGGTGGCGGTGATCGTGAAGATGCTCATCGGGCGCGCGATGAGATCGGCCCGGTCGGCCCGGAACAGCTGCATCATCTCGACCATCCGAGTGACGCCGTGCTCGGTGAACGCCCCGGACACGACCGGCTTCTTGGTGTTCGTCAGGATCATGTAGAGGCGCCACGCGTCGGACACCTGGGCCTCGATGTCGTCGTTGGTCGAGAACGCCGTGGCGAGATACGGGATGTTGTGGAGCCCGTCCCCGACCCGCACGTACTCGACGAAGTCGGTCGAGTTCGCGAGGCGCGTCTCGCCGGTCCGGTGGTCGAGCACCTTCAGCCCGGACGAACCCGGCACGAAGTGGACGCGGTCGCCGCCCAGGTCCGCGTGCGGGTTGCCGTCGCGGTCGAAGAGGGTGAAGGCCTTCGGGGCGTCGGCGATGGCCCGTTCGACGACCTCGCGCGGGAACAGGACGCGACCGTCGGCCGTGACGGGCAGCCCGTGGTCGAGCAGCCGCTGGCGCATTGTCGCCCCGCGAATCTCCATCCCGACCTCGGCGAGGACCCGCTTCGCCTCGTCGAGGATCCGGGCGATGAGGTCGTCGTCGAGGACCTGAAGCGTCGGCCGCATCGGTCCTCCATCGTGGCCGGGCGCGTCCGGCCGGCGGGCGAGAGCCTACCGCACCGCGCACGACGGAGGCCGGGCCGTCCTGATGGTCGCGCCGTCGCGCGGGACCGGCGATCCGTGCACGATCCGCCGATGTGGGGCAGGATGACGGCATGGCCGGACCGACACGGCAGGGTGCCGGGGCCCGCCGGATGTGGACGTCGCTGGCGTTGGCGCTGACCCTCGCGGCTGGAGCCTCCCTGGGTAGCGCCGCCCAATCCTCCGCGGCGTCGACGCGCGCCGCCCCCGCCCCGATCGTCCGGCCGGCGGCTCTCTCGCGCTGGACGGGCGGCGTGAACCTCTATCGAAGCGGCGTCTTCACCACGCAGAAGAGCTGGCTGTGGTGCACGGCGGCGAGCATCCAGATCGTGCGCAACATCGTCAGCGGCAAACGCGACCACACGACGGCGAACCAGCGGCGGTACTTCAACTGGATGCGCGGCCACAACCGCTACCGCCTGCCACTCTCGGCCGGCGTCGACGCCCAGGGCTGGGCCGCCGGGTTCCGCCACTACATCGATGGACGCTACCGCCTGATCGCGTCGACGACGTTCGACAGCGCCCTCCGGTTGGCGGTCATCCGGTTGCGCAAGACGAACCTGCCGGTCGGCGTGACCGTGTCGCGCGGCAACCACGCCTGGATCCTGACCGGGTTCACAGCCACGGCCGATCCGGCGGCAACCTCGAACTTCAGGGTCACGAGCGTCCGCGTCACTGGACCGCTGTACGGCCTGCAGAGCAAGAACGGCTACGACATGAAGCCCAACACGAAGCTCACGGTCGCCCAGTTCCGACGCTTCTTCACGCCGTGGCGCTACGCGCCCAAGCGGATGGTCTGGGATGGCCGCTACATCTCGATCCAGCCGGTGACGCCGAAGAAGGCACCGGCCGCGACGGCGACCGGAGCCGTGGGCGGTGCGACCGCTGCTGCGTCACGACCGATCGGCGCCGCGATCGCTGTCATCGCGCGGATGCCGGTCGGATCGTCCCTGGTCGGGGACATGCCGGCGCGCGGATCGGCGCTGCGCGTCCGGGGCAGGTCCCGCGCGCGCCGGACGTGATCGAGAAGGCGTCACGTCCGTCCGACGGAGCGCCGCGCCTCCCGCGCCGATAGATTAGAGGGCCAGGCCACGCTCGCCTGACCTCCCTGCCGCGTCTGGAGTCCGATGCCGATGGGCGAGATCGCCCAGCTGATCCTCGCCCTGCTCATCATCCTGCTCGGCGCCGAGCTGTTCACCAACGGCATCGAGTGGTTCGGACGCAAGCTCGGGCTGGCGGAAGGGGCGGTCGGGTCGGTCCTCGCCGCTGTCGGGACCGCGCTGCCCGAGACGATGATCCCGGCGATCGCGATCCTGTTCACGGCCGGCGACGCGGGCAATGCCATCGGCGTCGGGGCCGTGCTGGGCGCCCCGTTCATGCTGGCGACACTCGCGATGTTCGTCACCGGCGTCGCGGTCCTCGTCCGACGCCGCGGGAGCGACGACGACGTGATGCTCGTGGACCGCACGGTCCTCATCCACGACCTGCGCTACTTCGCCTTCTGCTACGCGTTCGCGATCGGCGTCGCGTTCCTGCCGCAGGAGCTGCTCATCGCGAGGTACGGCGTCGCCGTGCTCCTGATCGGCACGTATGTCTGGTACGTCAAGGCCCATTTCGAGGCCGACGTCGACCTGGACGCGGCCGACCCGAACCCGCTGCGGATGCACCCGATCGACCGGCGTGCGCATCGCCAGGACCCGGGTTCGCCCCGACTGCGGGTCGTCACCATCCAGGTCCTGATCGCGCTCGCCTGCATCATCGGCGGGGCGTACATCTTCGTCGAGGCCGTCGGGACCCTCGCCCACGACTTCGGGCTCAACGAGGCGTTGCTCGCGCTGGTCATCGCGCCGATCGCGACCGAACTGCCCGAGAAGTTCAACTCGGTCATCTGGGTCCGCCAGCGCAAGGACACGCTCGCGATGGGCAACATCACCGGCGCGATGGTCTTCCAGAGCGCCATCCCGACGGTCATCGCCCTGCTGTTCGCGGGCGCGGCCTGGAGCGTCAGCGCCGACTCGCTGCTGGCGTTCGCCTCGGCGGGGATCGCCTTCGCCTCGATCCTCGCGATCTTCGGGCTGGGCCGGTCCCCGGTGCTGCGCGGTCGTCGACTGCTGGTCGGCGGGGCGTTCTACCTCGTGTATCTCGGGCTCGTGCTCGCCACCCTCGCCGATCGCGCAGCATGACCTGGAGCGCTAGAGTCGCGCCATGAACGCCGAGGCGGATCGGGTCGTCCTCGTCACCGGTGCGACCGGGCGGCTCGGGCACGTCGTGGCCGCGACGTTCGCCGCCAGCGGCGCCCGGCTCGGGCTCGTCGGGACGGACGATGAGCGGCTGACGGCCATGGCCACCGACCTCGGTCTCGCGGCGGACCGCTGGACCCCGGCGGTCGCGGACCTCACGGACCCCGCGGCAGCCGCCGCAGCCGTCGGCGCGATCGGCGAACGCTTCGGTCGGGTGGACGTCGTGCTCCACCTTGTCGGGGGCTGGGCGGCCGGGACGCCGGTCGTCGACCTCGCCGCGGACGACCTGCGCGCGATGCTCGACCAGCACCTGTGGACGACGCTGCACGTCGTCCAGGCAGCCGTGCCGGGCATGGTGGAGCGTGGCTGGGGACGGGTCGTTGCCGTCACGACGCCGTTCGCCGCGAATCCGGCCGCCAAAGGTGCCGCCTACGCGATCTCGAAGGGTGCCGAGGAGACGCTCCTGCGAGCGCTCGCGCGGGAGGTCGCCGCCGACGGCGTGACCGCGAACCTGGTCGTCGTGAAGAAGATCGACGTCGAGCACGAGCGCGAGACCGACCCGCTGCCCAAGAACGCCGCGTGGACGACGCCCGAGGAGATCGCCTCGGTCATGCGCTTCCTGTGCAGTGACGAGGCGGCCGCCATCACGGGCGCCCGCATCCCGCTCGACGGGCGCGCTTAGGGACTCAGCCGGGGTCCTGGTCGGGGAGGCGATCGCTGCGCAGGCCCGAGCCGATCTCCGCGGAGACGCGGCCCATCCCCACGTCGGGATCGGGTGGCTCCGCGCGATCGAGGTCGAGGTTGCGCAGACCAGGAACGAGCACGGCGATCGCGCGCGACGACGCCGAGCGTGAACACCCCACCCGCGACGACCGCCGTGACCGTCCCGAGCAGACGCGCCGCGACGCCGCTCTCGAAGGCCCCCAGTTCGTTCGAGGCCCCGATGAACACCCAGTTCACCGCCGCGACCCGGCCGCGGATCGCCTCGGGCGACAGGACCCGCAGGATCGTCGAGCGGATGACCATGCTGATGCCGTCGGTGACGCCGCTCACAAACAGCGCCGCCATCGACAGCCAGAAGCTCGTGGAGAGCCCGAACACGATCATGCTGACCCCGAACCCGGCGACGCAGATGAGGAACGTCCGCCCGGCATGCCGGCTCGGTGGCCAGCGGGTGGCCACGATCATGACCAGCAACGCACCGAGCGACGGCGCGGTCCGCAGCACGCCCAGGCCCGCAGCGCCGACGTGCAGCACGTCGCTCGCGAAGACCGGGAGCAGGGCGATCGCGCCGCCGAAGAAGACCGCGAACAGGTCGAGCGCCATCGACCCAAGCAGGGGCGGGCTCTTGGCCACGTAGCGGATGCCGCCGAGCAGGCCCTGCAGGAACGGCTCGCCTTCGACCGGCTCGGGCATAGGCTTGCGCGGGATGAGGAAGAGGCAGCCCGTCGAGAGCGCAAGCAGCACGGCGATCGCCCCATACGTCGCGGCCAGGTCGAAGACGGCCACCGAGAGCCCGCCGATCGCCGGACCGAGGATCGACCCCGCCAGGCTGAAGCTGCTGCTCAAGGAGACCCCGCGCGTCGCCTGGTCGCGCGGGATGATCTGGGCCTCGAACGCCACGAGCGCCGGGCGCTCGAAGCCGCTCGCCACGCCGGTGATGAAGATCACGAGCAGGATGAGGCCGAGGCCCAGGATGCCGGCCTCGGCGAGGACCGCCAGCGCCGCCGTGCTCACCGTCAGGCCGGCGCTGGTCAGCAGGATGATCGAGCGCCTGTCCCGCCGATCCGCCACGTGCCCGCCGAACAGCACGAGCGAGAGGGCCGGGATCGCCTCGACGAGACCCAGCCACCCGAGCGACAGAGGATCGCGGGTGATCTGGTAGGTCTGGAACGCGACCACGGTCGCGAGCGCGCTGACGGCCAACGAATTCGTCAGCCGGGCGCCAAGGAGCGCCCGAAAGTCGCGTTGCTGGAGCAGGGGCTGCGATGGGCTCAACGGCGTTCCCGGCGCGGGGCCGCCGCGCTCAGAGATCAGGGACGAGGGGAGTGGAGCGGGAGACGGGATTCGAACCCGCGACATCTTGCTTGGGAAGCAAGCACTCTGCCAGCTGAGTTACTCCCGCTCGGAGCAACGCGGACGCCCGGTCCGGTTCCCGAAGATTACCACCGAGGCTGGGCCGACGACCGCGCTCGCGCCGCCTCCCGTCAGGTGAAGGGACCCACACGTCAGCGGCGATCAACCAGCTGATGAGCGCCGCGCACGCGACCTCGATGTCGTGGTGGCGCTCAGTGTGTGGCCGGCGCCATCGCGGGCTGGTGGCCCGCACCTCCCAATGCCCATCGGTGACCTGGCCGTACGTGATCCGCACGTCGCCGGACTCGGCGAAACAGGACAGGCGACGCCGATTCGGCCCCGGGTCCGTGATGCCGCCGCTCTTCGTCTTCGGATCTTCGCTCAACGCGTCCGCGATGGTAGCGCATGAATGTGAACGAGCCTAGTCATCGGTCTGGCTCCAGCCCTGCCGCGCCGCGAGCCGAACGAGCGCCGTTCGGCTCGGCGACGTCATAGCGGTCAAACAGCCGGCGGAGCTGGCTCTCGACGGTCTTGACCCGCAGCGACAGGCGATCGGCGATCTCCGCGTTCGAGAGGCCCTCGGCCACCAGCGCCAGGATCTCCAGCTCCCGTGGCGTCGGCACCCGGAGCGCGTCGTTGGCCGCCTGGCGCGCAGCCGGCGCGAACGCGGTGCCTCCGGCCGCGACCGTCTCCACCGCGCCGATGATCTGGTCGACCGTGGCCATCTTCGAGAGGTAACCCCTGGCGCCGAGTTCCAGCGCGCGGACGTGGTAGCTCGGGTACCAGTAGGCGCTCAGGATGATGAAGGCGGGCCCCGATGTGTGCGTCCGCACGAGCTCGAAGCCGTCGCCGGCCTCGGACAGCCGGATGTCGCACAGGACGACGTCGGGCGACTCGCGCTCGATCAGCGCGCTGGCCGAGCCGACATCGCGAGCCGTGCCGACGACCCGCACGCTGGCCGATCCCTCGATCAAGGCCGCCAATCCGTCGGCGATCGCCGGGTGATCCTCGACGATGGCGACCCGGATCATTTCGACGAAACGGTCGTCGCGGCGGCGCCGGCGCGCCTGCGGGCGAGCGGCAGCCGCACGATCATCGAGGTGCCCTTGCCCACGCGCGAGGTGGCCTCGATCTCCCCGCCATGCGCCGACACGATCTCGCGGGCGACGTACAGCCCGAGGCCCAGGCCCGGCGCTCGATGTGGATGGCCGAGCCGCGTGTACGCCTCGAAGATGGTGCGCAGGTCCTTGGCAGCCACGCCCGCGCCGTGGTCGCGGACGACGATCTCTGCGTTGCCGGCCTCGGTCTTGACGGTCACCTCGATCGACCCCGAGCCGGGCGCGTGCTCCATGGCGTTCGCCAGGAGGTTGAGGAAGACCTGCTCCAGCCGACCGGGGTCCGCTCGGACGCGGACCGGCTTGGGAGCCGCCGTCAGACGGATGGGCGGCGCCTTCGGCAGGACCTGCGCCGCTTCCACGGCCGAGCGGACGACGTCCCGCACGTCGACGACATCGAACAGGAGCTCGAGCTGGCCGCTCTGGATGCGACTCACATCGAGCAGGCGCTCGATGAGCGTGGCCAGGCGCCTGGTCTGCGAGAGTGCGCGGGCTGCGTAGGTGCTTGCCTCCTTGACGTCGCCCGCGCTCAGGTGCCGGTCGACGAGCTGGAGGTAGTTGTGGATCGCTGCCGTGGGGGTCTTGAGCTCGTGGCCGGCGGCGGCCATCAACCGCTCCAGGCTCAGGCGCATCGTGCGTTCCGACACGTCCCGGATGGCCACGACGCCGCCCCAGGTCCGATCCTGGCTGGTCAGTGGTTCCGTCACGGCCTCGAACCAGCGACGGACCCCGTCCTGGTCGCTGACCGCGAACTCCATCCGGAAGCGCTCGCCACGGGCCGCCCGATGCTGCGGCCACTCGGGCTTCGGCAGCGGGAGACCGGCCAGGTCCTCGGGGACGATCTCCGCCTCGGGACCGCCGAAGAGGCGGTCGTACGCGGGGTTCGTCGCCAGTGTGCGGCCCTCGTGGTCGACCGCGACCACCGCGTCACCGAGGCTCGCGAGGACCAATTCGAGGCGGCTATGCTCCTCCTCGCGGTGCAGTTTCTGCTCCTCGAGCGCAACGGCCTGCAGGCGCAGCTCCTCGGTCCGGGAGGCGAGGTCCTCGTTCGCGACCCGCAGTTCCTCGACGCTCGCCGTCAGCTCCTCGTTGAGGGCCTCGAGCTCCTCGTTGGTCGCCTGGAACTCCTCGTTGAGGGTCTCGACCTCCTCTCGCCCCGACTGCGCCTCCTCGCTCGACTGGAGCATCGTCTGGTTGGCGATGCGAAGCTGGGCGACGAGCGAGGTCAGTTCGTCGTTCGCATGCGATAGGCGTCGGTTCGAGACCGCCGCTCGCTCGACTCGCTGCTCGGCGCGCTGCCCGGCCCGCCGATCGCGTTCGATCGCGCTGACATCCGTCAGCTCGAGCAGCGCGCCCTCCGCGGCGCCGGATTGCCGCACGTACGGCCGGATCACGGTCTGGATGAACCGAGTCCCGTCGGCCGAGATGTCCTCAGCCTCGACCTCATAGACGGTCGTCGTCGACACGCCCGTGAACGCCTCGTCGATCGCTGCCCGGAGGGCGGTCGATGGGAGCGACTCCGCAAGATGGATGAAGTCCTGATCGAACCCGCGGCCATGGATCCCGAGCATCCGACGCGCCGCCGTGTTGATCCGCGTGATGTAGTAGCGCAGGTCGACGACGACGATCCCGAGTCCGAGGTCGAGCAGCAACGCCTCGGCTGCCTCGGTGGATTCCGCCGCGACCTGGACGTCGCGCCGGGTCGCGCGGATCGCCGTCGACAGGGGCGCGTTCTGATCGCGCGGCAGACGGGGCGTCTTCCCGGGAGTCAGGGGCAGCGGCGGCATCCCCCGCGCACGCCGGTAGATCCGCATCCGGGGGTTGTCCTCGACGAACCCTGCCGGCATGGCGGCGACCGTCTCCGACGGTCCGAGCACGAGGCGTCCGTCATCGCGGAGCGAGAAGCCGAAGGTCTCCAGGGCGGCACGCTGCATCGGCAGGTTGAAGTAGATCAGGACGTTGCGACACAGGATGAGGTCGATGCGCGGGAACGGGGCACGCGCGCCGAGATCGTGCTCGCCGAAGATCATCCGCGACCGGAGTGACTTCACGACCTCGTAGCCGCCGTCGGACTTCGTGAAGTAACGGGCCCGCAAGGGGGCCGCGACATTCTGGAGCGCCGCCGGCGGGTACATCCCGCGCCGGGCGAAGGCGATCGCGTCCCGATCGATGTCGGTCGCGAACACCCGGACGTCGACCGGGTCGTCGCCCATCGCCTCCATGAGCATGATCGCGAGCGAGTACGCCTCCTCGCCCGTGGCGCAGCCGGCCGACCAGACGCGCAGTTGGCGGTCATCATGCCGGGCGTCCTCGATCAAGGGCGGCAGGACCTGGTCGCGCAGGTACTGGAAGACCTTGGGGTCCCGGAAGAACTCGGTCACCTTGATGAGGAGGCTGCTGATGAGCCGCGCGTACTCCTCGGGGTCGGTCTCGAGCTGCTTCGCGTAGCCCGCGAGGGTGGCGTGCCCCGTTGCGCCCATGCGACCGCGCAGGCGCCGGTTGATGGTCGCGGTCTTGTAGGTGCTGAAGTCGATGCCGCTCCGCTCCCGGATCCGCTCCAGCAACGCCGCGAACTCCTGGCCCTCCGGGCCGTCGGGCGCGGGTCCGGCCGCGGCCAGCAGGTCGCGCAGGACGGATCCGATCGCGTCGAGGTCGGCGGTCGCATCGACGAGCGACGGGGGGATCGAGCGCGGCATCGAGGGGAACATCGCGGTGGCCGGGTTCTCGATGACGACGGCGCCGCCCGCCTGCTTGACGTGCCATGCGCCGGCCGCCCCGTCACTGCCGCTGCCGGTCAGGATCACCGCCGTCAGACCCGGTCCGTAGGCGGTCGCCGCCGTCTCGAGCAGGAGGTCGACCGACGGCGCGATCGTGCCGGGCCTGGCGGGTCGAAGGCGCAGCTTGGTGGTCGACGATCTCGACCAGCTTGTTCGATGGGGCGACGAAGATGACCCCATCCTCGAGGGCCGCCGACTTCTCGACGACCCTGATCGGCAGGGTGGCCCGTCGGGCGAGGATCTCGCCGAGATGGCTCGGCCGTCGCGGATCGAGGTGCTGGGCGATGACGATCGGCGCCGCGAAAGTCCACGGGCAGACTGGCCACCACGCGCGACAGGGCCTCGATGCCCCCCGGCGGACGACCCGATCACCACGAGCTGGGAATCGGTCGTCTCCTGCTTTACCACGATGCCGCATTCTAGCCACCCATCCCGGGCGCAAAACGTTCGTTCGAACGTGCTGCACGTTCCCCGAACGGTGCCGTGTTTCCATCCTCAGCAAGGTGGTTGCGCACGCGTATCGTCCGTCGTGACGAGCGGGGGTGTGTGGGATCTCCTCCTCCCCTCAGCCGGCTGGAGCGACTTCTGGGGAAACCGCCGCAGCCGGTCGGGCAGATTCCCGCCTCCGACCGTCGACGAATGCTCCGGCCCGCGCCGGTCGTTCGTCACCTTGGCCCGGAGGCCGCCCGGGGGCGGCCTCCGGGCTCTTCCTTTGGCACCCCGACGGGACCGTCGAAACAGCCCGGATCCCTCGTCAAACGAGGGCGGGATTTCATCCTCACGAGCCTCCCGCCCGGCGCGGCATCCTGTGCGAGCAGACCAGGTGGGTCGACCGAGTGCCTTCCCCTCGGGGATCCGGCCCCTATCGGGTATGCAAGCCCCTCGCCGCGGGGAACAACCAGATGGCGAGGGGCTTCACTTTGCCCGCGGCGAGCCGTGGCGCCCCGCGAGGCGCACCCTGGCCCCGGTTGCGCCCGGTGCTACCATCTGCCGCCCAGTGGTAACGATGCCCCGGCAGATTCCCGCATGGTGAGAACCCACACGTGACCGTGATCCTGACCGGCCGCGACCTCCGGCGCGAGGAGCTGGTGCGCGTGGCCCGGTCCGACGAGCCCGTCGAACTGCACGCCGACGCGCGGGCGCACATGCTCGCCACCAGGGCGGTCGTGGACGACCGGCTCGCCGCCGGTGATCCCGTGTACGGGCTGAGCACGGCGGTGGGCGTCCTCAAGCGCGTCGAGCTGGCCCCGGCCGATGCGGCCGCCTACGCGAATCGCATCCTGCGCCAGCACCAGGTGGCCCAGGGCGAGCCTGCCCCACGCCCCCTCGTCCGGGCCACGATGCTCTGTCTCGCCAACGGGTTCGCCGGCGGATACCCGGGCGTCCGGCCGGCGCTCGCCGACCGCCTCATCACCGCCCTGAACGACGATGAGGTGCCGCGCGTCCGGACCCTCGGCTCGGTCGGCCAGGCGGACCTCGCCCAGATGGCCGACCTGGGCGTGGCGTTGTTCGCCGACATCGCCCTCGAGGCCGGCGAGGGTCTCGCGCTCCTGGGCAACAACGCCTTCTCCACCGCGGCCGCAGCCCTGGCGGTCGAGGACGCCTCGCAGCTTGCCGATGCGATGGAACAGGCTGGCGCGCTGAGCCTCGAGGGCATGGCGGTCAATCCGTCCATGCTCCACGCGGCAATCGCCACGGCCCGCCCGTATCCCGGTCTCGCGACGTCACTGACGAACCTGCGCGACCTGCTCGATGGCAGCGCGCTCTGGGAGCCGGCCTCGTCGCGGGATCTCCAGGATCCGCTGTCGTTCCGGAACCTCCCGCAGATCCTCGGCGCCTACCGCGACGCCCTGACCCATGTCGACCGACAACTCGGGATCGAGCTCGACGCCTCCCAGGGCAACCCCATCGTGGTGCTCGACGAGAGGCGTGTCGTCTCGGTCGCGGACTTCGAGAGCCTGCCGCTCGGGGCTGCCCTCGACTACCTGCGGATCGTCCTCGCGTCCGTGCTCGGGGCCGCCGCGGAACGGGTCGTCAAGCTCCTCGAGACGCCCTGGTCCGGGCTGCCGACCGGGCTGGCGCCGGGCCCCGATCGCAGCGACCCGGGCCTCTCCTACCTGGGCATCGCGGTCCAGTCACTCGCGGCCGAGGCTCGTCTGCTGGCCACGCCGGTGTCATTCGAGCTCGTCTCGACCGCCCACGCAGAGGGCATCGAGGACCGCACGAGCCTCGCCCCGCTCGCCGCCCGCCGCGTCGACGAGATGGTCGGGCTCGGCGCGCGTATCGTCGCCATCGAGCTGGCCGTGGCGACGCAGGCGGGCGACCTCCGCGGTCTCGACCCGCGCGGGAAGGGGACCGCCGCGGCCGCCGGCCGTGTGCGCGACTTCGTCCCGTTCCTCGCGGCGGGTGACGTCGTCCCGGACGTGGAACCGTTGGCCGAGGCCGTGCGCCGCGGCGAGTTCTCGCGCTGATGGTCGGCCCGGTCACCGCCCGCGATCGGCCGCCCGAGGAGGCGGCCGAGGACACGTCGTTCGCGCGCGGGCTGCGCCTGCTGCTCACGATCGCCGACCGCGGCGAAGTCCGTGCCGACGAGTTGGGCGGCGTGCTCGACATGCCGGTCTCGACGGTCTATCGGTATCTGCGGACGCTTGCGGAGTTCGGGTTCGTCGAGCGCCGCGGCGGCGGCTACCGTCTCGGCCCGCGACTGCTGATCGGGGACGGCGCCAACGTCAGCAGCGAGCGTCTCATCCGCCACGCCGGACCGGTCTTGCAGCGCCTGGCCGCGGAGACGGGCGAGACCGCGATCGTGGTCCGGCGGATCGGCCTGTCAGCGGTGTGCCTGCACCAGGTCGAGAGCGAGGCGCCCCTGCGCGTGACGCTCGACCCTGGTGCCCCCGCTCCGCTCTACGCGGGTGCGCCGGGCCGCGTCCTTCTGGCCTTCGCACCCGCGCCGGTCCTCGAAGCCGTGCTGGCCGAGGACCTCGTCCGTCTGACGCGCCGGACGCCCACGGAACCGGAGTTGCGCGCGAGCCTCGGCGACATCGTCATGACCGGCATGGCCACGAGCGAGGGCGAGCTGATCGAGGGCTCCGTGTCGATGGCCGTGCCGGTCTTCCGCGAGGACGGGATCGTGGGGGCGCTCGGCCTCATCGGGCCGGCCATCCGCTGCCGCCCGGCGTGGCGCAGCCGGGCCGGGGTTCTCCTGCAGGACGCCGCTCGGAGCGTCAACGCGGCCCTCGCCGACTGACGGGGCGCGAGGGAACGGCGACTCCGCGTCAGACCCGTACGATTCTCTCGATGTGGCAAACCGCCGTCTCATAGCGTGACAATTGGCGCGCGGCTCACTATCCTGCCCACGATGGATCATCGATCGCCGTCCGGTTTCGATCGACTGGGCCCCGTCTCGCCTCGTTATGCGTCCTTGCCGGTCGGTGAGGCCTTCAACTGGACCGAGGTCGCCGCCAGCGTCCCGCCGGGCGAGTGGTACATGGTCGCGTTCCGCTCGACTCGCCTCGCCGGCGCCGACGAGAACGCCCTCACGACGCACGACGACTGGGCGCATGCCGAGGCGATGACCGCACCCGGTTTCGTGCACTACCTCAAGGGCCCGACGACGGCCGGCGGCCTGTGCCTCTCGTTCTGCCTGTGGGACAGCCGGGCGGAGGCTCGCGCGGCTGCCGGTCGCCCGGCCCACGCCGCTGCCGCCGCACTCACGCACGAGGCCTACGAGGACTACAGCCTCGAGTTCCACCGGGTCACGCGCCTGGCCGACGATGCGCGTTTCGCCTTCGAGTACTACGACCGCGTCGAGATCGAGACCGCCGACCCGCCGGTTCGATCGATCGTCCCGGGGTTCGCGCCAGGGGCTGCCTCGGCCTGATCGCGGCCATACCCTGTGCGCGATGGCCTCGTCCGACGCTCGAACCGCGTTCACCACCATCGGCGTCCCGATCGATTCGGTCGGTCTCGGCCGGGCCGAGCCGCATGGCACGGAGCTGTCACCCGATGCGATCCGGGCCGCCGGGCTCGCTCGGCTCGGCTGGGCCGACCTGGGCGACCTCGATGTCCGGATCCCCGACCACGAGCGCGACGAGGCGACCGGCCTGGTCGGCATCGATGGCGTGCTCGAGACCACGGACGCCGTCCGCGCCTCCGTCGCCGACCTCGTTCGCGGCGGCGGCCGCCCGTTCGTGCTCGGGGGCTGCTGCACGTTGCTCTCGGGAGCCTTGGCCGGGGCGCGCGACGTCCTCGGGACGATCGGACTGGTCTACGTCGACGGCCACCTCGACTTCTACGATGGCGTCACCTCGCCGACCGGCGAGGCAGCCGACATGCCCGTCGCGGTCGTGCTCGGCGACGGGCCTGCACCGTGGGTCGAGCGCGTGGCGCCGGTGCCGGTGACGCCCGCAGGCGCGATCGCGATCCTCGGCTACCACGACCCGGACGAGCTCGCGGACCTCGGGCCGCAGCTCGCGGTGCACCGTGCGGCGGGCCTGTTCGATGCGGATGTCGCTGCCATCCGCCGCGACGGGCCGAGCGCCACAGCGACCGCCGCGCTCGACCATCTGCGCCGGGCGACCGACCGCGTCTGGCTGCACATCGACCTCGACGTCCTCGACCAGGCGGTCTTCCCGGCGACCGACTACCTGATGTCCGGTGGCCTCGACTGGGAGGAGCTGATCGAGCTGCTGCGGCCGGTCGTGGCCGATCCGGGCCTCGTCGGCTGGTCGATCTCCTGCTACAACCCCGAGAAGGACCCGGACGGTGCCGACGCACGGGCCGTCGTCGCGGCGATGGAGCGGCTGTTCGGCTGATCCAGGCGTCGAACGGGTCCGCGCGACGGGCTTCGAGCGGGCGCCCTGCTATCGTGCGTCGGTGGAGGCCGACCTGCTCAACCCGAGTCCGACGACGCCTCGCCGACCGTCGGCGGCCGCTCGAGGCGCGCTGGCTCGGGCGGATCGCCTACGACGAGGCGTACGCGCTGCAACGACGCCTGGCAGCCGAGCGCGCCGACGGGCTGATCGGCGACCAGCTCCTGCTGCTGGAGCACCCGGCGGTCCTGACGCTGGGCCGCAACAGCGATCCGGCCCACATCCTCGCCAGCGCGACCGACCTGGACGCTCGCGGGATCCCCGTCGTCCGCATCGAGCGCGGCGGCGAGGTCACCTACCACGGCCCGGGCCAGCTGGTGGCCTATCCGATCGTGGCGCTCCACGAGCGCGGCCTGCTCGTCCGTCCGTTCGTTCGCGCGCTCGAGGACGCGCTCGTCGGGACGTGCGCCGAGCTCGGCGTCCGGGCCGCCCGCCGTGACGGCCATCCCGGCTGCTGGTGCGACCCCGACGGTCCGGAGCCCAGGAAGATCGGGGCGCTCGGGCTCCGCGTCGAACGCGGCGTCACGTACCACGGCATCGCGCTCAACATCACGGTCGACCTCGCCGACTTCGAGCTGATCGACGCCTGCGGCATGCCGGGCGTCGATCTCGACGTCGATCGCGGCGGAGCTCGGGCAGGCGGAGGCGCCGCCATCGACGGACTCGGTCGCCCGCGCGGCCTCGATCTTCGCCCGGGCGCTGGCCGGCGCCATCGATGCGCCGCTCGCCGGCGAGCTCCCAGGCTGAGGAGGAGACGTGGCGGCCGGCCTGTTCGAGCTTCGCAAGGATCCCATCACCGGATGGTGGGTCGCGACCGTCGTCGACCGCGCCTTCCACCGCGACCGGTTCGCCCGGGCCGCCGAGCCGGTCGATGACCATCTTTTCGGATGCGCCAACTGCGAGGACCCGGCCGGCGGCGGCGTCCGGGTCCGGATGCTCAAGGACTTCGCGTTCCACGTCATCGGCACCGACGACGAGGCGCGGGACCTCGATCGCGGTCTCGGGCAGGTCGCCCTGGCCCAGGCCCGTGCGACGGGGAGCTGGCGGACGATCGTCGCGCCGCCGGGCGAGCACCGAGCCCTGCACGCGGTCGGCAACGAGGTCATCGAGGCGATGCTGTGCGAGGCACGCGATGCGCTCGCCGCGGCCAGGACCACCGCCCAGACCGAGTACCTGACCGTCGTGCAGAACTGGGGCAGCCAGGCCGGAGCGAGGACCAACCACCTCTGTCTCGACCTCTACGACCTGCCCCAGATCCCGCATCGCATCGCCGAGGAGCTGGGCGGCGCCGCCCGATACGTGATCCGCGAGGGCGAGTGCCCGTTCTGCCGGCTCGTACGCGACGAGGTCCGTCGGCCCGACCGGCTCGTCTGGGAGGACACCGACAGCGTGGCCTTCGCCCCGTACGCGTCGCGCTCGGCGTTCGAGGTCTGGGTCGTGCCGCGCCGTCACGAGGCGGACTTCTCGCGGATGGGCGCCCCGGACATCGCCGCGACCGCGGAGGCCCTGCGTCAGGTCCTCGCGCGCCTGGCATCGAGCCTCGACGGGCCGCCCTACAACCTCGTCCTCCACACGGCCCCGCTTCGCGAGCAGGTCGATGCGACCTACCACTGGCATTGGGAGATCCACCCGCGCCTGCGCGAGATCGCCGGTCTGGAGCTGGGAACCGGCTTGCCAGTGAACCCCGTCTCGCCGGAAGACGCGGTGGAGGAACTCCTGGGCCGCGCCGATGCGCAGGGAGGTGCGACGGGTTGAACGGCTGCCTGCCGGGCACCCGCCGGCGTCACACCGGGGGGAAGTCCGCCGTCTCTGGGCCAACGAGCGCGTCCCTTGCAGGCTGCGCGTTCCGGCGACCCATCCGCACGGAGCCCCTGTGGCCATCGACCGTCCGCTCACCATCCTTCGCGACTCGCTCGGCCGCCCGGCCGCGCGGCCGGTCGCCCGATCCCTCGGCCGTCCGATGAGCGAGGCCTGGGACCGGGGCGAGGCCGGCGTCTTCATCGAAGCCCTGTTCGCGAAGCATCACGGCGAGATCTATGCCTACCTGTTGCGCATGATGCGCGACCCGGAGGTCGCGGCCGACATGGCCCAGGACGCCTTCATCAAGGCCTACAAGAACTACGAGACGCTCGAGAAGCCGGAGAACGCCCGGGCGTGGCTCTACCAGATCGCCCACCGTGTGGCGCTCGACGAGATCCGCCGCCGGAAGATCATCCGGTTCTTCCCCTGGACCGGCGAATCGCACGGCTCCGCGCCCTCCGCCGAGCACCTCGTGATGGACGCCCGGCTGTCGGGTGACATGCAGCGTGCCCTGGCACGGATCCCGGAGCGCCAGCGTGCCGCCCTCCTGCTCGCCGAGCTCCACGACCTGACCGGCCTGGAGCTGGCGGCGGCCCTCGGAGTGAGCCACGTCGCGGCGCGCGCCCTGCTGACCCGGGCTCGCGAGAGCCTGCGCCAGGCCCTCGCGGCGGAACGCTCCGCCGAGGCCATCGCGGAGGCCGCTGCCGACGCGGCTGCCAAGGACGCGCCCAACGCCCACTCGCCGGGTCGGCCGCGATGAGTCGCTTCGGGCGCGTGCCGCGCCGTCCCGACCACTGGTCCACGCCGCACGACCGTGCGCGGTCCCGCGCCGCGGAGCGGATCGACGCTCCGCTCGAGCCGGCGGAGGCGGCCTGGCTCGACGAGCATCTGTCCGGCTGCGAGGCGTGCCGGGCGGTCGCCGCTGCGTATGACACCGATCGCCAGGCCCTCCGCGCACTGCGCGACATCACGCCTGAGCCGCCGCGCGACCTCTGGGCGCGCACGTCCGCTCGCATCGAACACGAGGCCGCCGGCCGCCGTCCTCTCCGCCTGGGCTCGGGCTCCTCACGGTTCCCGCTGGGCGCTCTCTCCGGGATCGCGGTCATCGCCGTCGTCCTCGGGGCGACCGCCCTGTCCGGCGCCTGGAGCCCGTCCGCGCCCGGCCCCGACACCGCGAACGGGAGTGCCGGTCCGACCGTCGCGGCGGCCGCCACGCCGATGCTCGTCGCCGCAGGCTCTGTGGGCTGGGTCCACACGGTCGGTGACGGCGCCTACGCCTACAACGTCGCGGCGCTCGAAGAGGTCTGCCCGCGGGGCGAGCAACCCGATTGCGCGGCGCTGGGCGACCAGGGCGGCGAACGGATCGACCTCGAGGCCGCCCCCAAATCGGTGATCGGGTCCCCGACCGACGGTCAGGCCATCGTCGTCGGCCAGGATGCGTCGGGTCGACAGAGCGTGTTCGTCGTCTCCCTGCCGAAGGCGCGTGCAGAGACGCAGCCGCCGAACACGACGCCCACACCCGAGCCGACGGCCGTCGCTGCGACCGCGTCAGCCGAGACCGCCAGCACCGCGCCGAGCTCGACGCCCCGCCCGAGCGAGACCCCTGCGCCGACACCCGCGGTCACGCCGACCGTGGGACCGACCACCGAGCCGACGCAGACCGCCGAGCCGACGCAGACCACGGAGCCGAGTCCGGTCGTGACCCCCGTGCCGACGCCGTCCGGGCTCGAGACGGCGACGCCGGAGCCCACGGTCGCGTTGAGTCTCGCGATCGCGAGTGGCGTGTCGGTCGTGGGCGAGTCCGCCGCATTCTCGGCCGACGGGGACTGGTTCGCCTTCACGGCTCGCCCGGGCGACGGGTCCGGCGGACCGGACATCTACGTCTGGCGTGTCGGCGACGCGGAGGCCAGGCAGCTCACGACCGACGGTCTGAGCATCTTCGCTTCGTGGGACGGCGATGACATCATCGGCAGCGCGCCCGCGGCCGACGACCTGCGCGACGGCGAGTACCAGCCGGTCAGCTTCCGACTCGATCCCGCCAGTGGCGAACGGACCGACGTCTCGAGCGGGCTCTGGCGCCCGGCCGTCGGTCCCAGCGGGAAGTTCGCCGTGGCCTGGGATGGCTCCGTCCGGGTGCCGGACAGCGGTCCGGTCGAGATGACGACGGGCCGCGGAGACCTGCGGATCGTGCGCTGGCCGACCGACGGAACGTCCTCGAACACGGCCGGCGATCCGATCCCCGGCGTCTCCGGCCAGATCACCGACTTCGACGTCCGCTGGGACGAGACAGGCTCCTGGTTGGCGGTCTGGACCGCCGAGCCCACCGACCAGACGATCGGTCAACTGACGCTCCTGCGCCTCGATCGCGAGACCGGCCGGCTGTCCCGACCTGACGGCGCCCCGACCAAGGTCCCGGCCCTGTCGGGCTTCTCGATCGGGAACGGCCGGCTGGCGTGGGTCACCCCGCACGGCCAGGATGCCGAAGGCAGCAAGGTGCAGGTCGTCGCCTGGTCCGGCGACGGGGTCGGCGCGACCGAGAGCGTGCCGGGCGAGGACGTCGTCGTCGTTCGCTGACCTGACGGGCCGGCCATCGGCGAGACGGGCTGGCGGACCGGGCTGATCCAGCGTATCTTCAGCCTCCCAATGCGACCCAGCACGTTGGTCGTAGGGTTGGCGCTCACCGCCTCCCTCGCCCTGGTCGCACTCCCCGGTCTCACGGGTTCACGGGCCTCGCGTCCTTCGGAACCCGTCCCGGTCGGTGCGCTCCAGCTGCTCCCGGACTCGGGCGGCTCACGTCGCGCGATCACGGTCGACGGCCTCGACACGGCCTTCGCCGGCGCAGGTGCGGTCCCGGCCGACGCCACGTTCATCGAGCCGGGCGACGTGCCGGAGAACGGTCCGACGACGCGCCCGAAGGTCGACCAGCCCGATGGGTCCTCGCGGTCGACCCGCAAGCCCGAGAAGTACAAGCTCACGGGCACCGCCACCTTCTACGAGGCGGGGACGACGGCGATGCGCCTGCCGCGCGGCACGGTCGTCATCATCTGCGGCGGCGGCGGCTGCGTGGAACGGGTCGTGAACGACTACGGGCCCCAGAAGGAGAGCCGCATCGTCGACCTGTACAAGCCCGACTTCTTCGACATCTGCGGCTGCCCGTCGTGGTCCGGCACGACCGAGGTCACGGTGTACGTCTACTGACGCTCGCTGACCCGGTGTCGCCGGTCGCGGTCCCGGCGCGGTATCCTGTCGGGGACCCTTCGGCTTGCGGCCCCGTGAGGCCGCTGACGAGGCCCCGTGAGGCCGGGAAGGAGCGATGAGCGGCCGTCAGATCATGACCGCGGACGAGATCCGGCGGGCGACGATCCGGCTCTCCCACGAGATCGTGGAGAAGCAGGCCGGCACGGACGGCCTCCTGCTCATCGGGATCCAGCGTCGGGGCGTACCGCTCGCTCGCCGCATCGCCGAGGCCATCGCCGAGAACGAGGGCGCGACCGTGCCGGTCGGGGCCCTCGACATCACGTTCTACCGCGACGACCTCTCGCTGATCGCCCAGCAGCCCATCGTCAAGGGCACCGAGCTCCCGATGGGGATCGACGGGCGCACGGTCGTGCTGGTCGACGACGTGCTGTACACGGGGCGCACGATCCGCGCCGCGATGGACGCCCTCGTCGACTTCGGCCGGCCGCAGGCGATCCGACTCGCGGTCCTCGTCGATCGCGGCCACCGCGAGCTCCCGATCCGCGCCGACCACGTCGGCAAGAACGTCCCGACGTCGCGCGAGGAGCTCGTCAAGGTCCACCTCGAGGAGACCGACGGCGAGGATGCCGTCGAGATCGAGCGACTGGCCCCGGCGGCGCCCGAGCCCGTGGCGTCCGAGCGCGTCGGGTGAGCCTCGTGGTCGACCCGGACGCCGTCCCGGCGGTCCCATCGGTCGACGTCGCACCGGAGAGCCAGCCGGTCGGCTGGCGTCACCGTCACCTCCTCGACGTCGACGGCCTCTCGGCCGGCGATATCGACCTCGTCATGCGCACGACCGACGCGATGCGCGAGGTGCTGGCCCGGCCGATCGCCAAGGTCCCGGCGCTGCGCGGCCGGCAGGTGACGATCCTCTTCTACGAGGCATCGACCCGCACGCGGGTCAGCTTCGAGGTGGCGGCCAAGAACCTCTCCGCGGACGTCGTCAACATCGCGGCGGCCTCGTCGTCGGTGTCGAAGGGGGAGTCGCTGGTCGACACGGTCCGGACGGTCGAGGCGCTTGGCGCGCAGATGCTCGTGATGCGTCACAACGTGAGCGGCGCGCCGTACCTCGCAGCCGAGATCTTCGGCGGCTCGGTGCTCAACGGCGGCGACGGCTGGCACGCCCACCCGACGCAGGCCCTGCTCGACCTCTACACGATCCGCTCGCACACCGGCGACGCGTCCCTGGCCGGCCGCAAGGTGGTCATCCTGGGCGACGTCCTGCACTCGCGGGTGGCGCGCTCGAACATCTGGACGCTGACCGCGGCGGGCGCGGACCTGTGGCTGTGCGGGCCGGCGACGCTCCTGCGCGGCTTCGAGGCGTGGGCGGGACGCGGAGCGGCGGCCGGGCGGCGGTTCCACGTGACGACCTCGATCGACGAGGCGCTGCGCGACGCCGACGTCGTCATGGCCCTGCGGATCCAGCGCGAGCGGATGGCCTCGGGGCTGCTGCCCTTCGCTGCGCGAGTACGCCGCACGGTACGGGCTGACCGCGGCGCGCCTGCGGGCGGCGAAGCCCGGGGCGCTGGTCATGCATCCGGGCCCGATGAACGAGGGCGTCGAGATCGCGGCCGACGTGGCTGCCGGATCGCAGTCGGTCATCACCGATCAGGTCACCAACGGGGTCGCGGTCCGGATGGCACTGCTCTATCTCCTGGCGGGCGCCCGCGAGGCGGCGGGTCGTGAGGCGTCGCGTTGACCGACCTCGAGATCAGCCGGGCGTGGCTCGTGGACCCGGCAGCCGGCCGCGAGGGCCCCGGCGAGATCGTCGTCGTCGACGGAGTCCTTGAGGCGGTCACGTGGCTCGAGGGCTCGGAGGCGGATGGCATCGACGATCGCGGGGTCGTCGTCGCACCCGGCTTCATCGACCTGCACGTCCACCTGCGCGAGCCGGGGAACGAGGATGCCGAGACCGTCGCCTCGGGTCTCGCGGCCGCTGCCCACGGCGGCTTCACGACCGTCTGCGCGATGCCGAACACGACACCGGCCTTGGACGAGCCCGGTGTGCTTGCCCGGATCCGGGCGGCCGGTGTCGCGAGCGGATCCGCCGTGGAGCTGCTCGCCCACGGCGCAGTCACGGTGGGCCGGGACGGGGAGACGCTGGCGGCCCTCGGCGAGCTTGCCGACGCGGGCGTGGTCGGGTTCAGCGACGACGGCGCGCCGATCGCGTCGGCCTCGATCCTGCGCTCCGCGCTGGCGTACGCGGGCGCGCTGGGGCTGCCGATCGTGGACCACCCGGAGGAGCGCGGCCTGACCGAGGGTGCCGAGGCGAACGACGGGTTCGTGGCCACCGTCCTCGGGCTGCGCGGCTGGCCGGTCGCGGCCGAGGAGGCAGCGGTCGCCCGGGACCTCGCGGTCCTCGCCGATGTCGTGCGCGACGTGCCGGGCGCCCGGCTGCACCTGACCCATGTCTCGTCGGCCGGCGCGCTCGACCTGGTCCGCCGCGCGAAGGCAGCCGGCCTGCCCGTCACCTGCGACATCACGCCCCATCACCTCGCGCTCACCGACGAATGGGTCGCGGGCGCCCGACGCTGGGCCTGGGACGCGAGCGGCGACCCGTGGCGCGACGACGCGATGTCGGCCACCCCCTACGACGCGTCGCTGCGGGTCAACCCGCCGCTCCGGGCGCCAGAGGACGCCGCGGCCGTGCTGGCCGCGCTGGCCGACGGCACGGCCGACGCGGTCGCCACGGACCACGCGCCCCACACCGAGGTCGACAAGGCGGTCGAGTTCGGGGCAGCGGCAAACGGCATCAGCGGCATCGAGACGGCGTTGGGGCTGCTCCTCGCGGCCGTCGATGCGGGCAAGCTGCCGCTGGCGCGGGCCATCGAGTCGCTGACGACCGGTCCGTCGCGGCTGCTCGCCGGTCGATCGCGGCGGAACGGCTCGGTCGGACTCGTCGAGGGCGCGCCGGCGGACCTGGTGGTCTTCGATCGCTCGGACTCGTGGCTCGTCACCGCCGACGGCCTGGCGTCGCGCGGCAAGAACTCGCCGCTGCTCGGTCGCGAGCTGCCCGGCCGGGTCCTCGTCACGTTCGCCGGGGGCAGGCTCGCCTATGAGGCGCCCGAAGACTAGGGCACGGGTGCCACCCGCCGGCCGGACTCGCCCGCCGGGTCGAGGCGGCATGGTCGGGGTCGCTCGGCTACCCTGCCGCGAGTGACCCCCAGCCCGACGCCCACGCTCAACCGCGACTACGAACGCCGTTCGTTCTGGCAGGCATCGATGGAGCCCATCCCGGATCACGCCGGCCGGCCCCTGCCCGATGTCGTCGACGTCGTCGTCGTCGGCGGCGGCCTGGCGGGCATCAACGCCGCCCGCGAGCTGGCCACGCGCGGTCAGGCGGTCACGGTCGTGGAGGCGCACACGCTGGGCTGGGGCGCCTCGACGCGCAACGGCGGCATCGTCCATCCGGGCTACAAGTGGGGGCCGCGCGCGCTCCTGAAACGCTACGGCGACGAGCTCGGTCGGGCGCTCTACGCGGAGACGCTCGAGTCGTACGCGCTCGTCAAGCGCCTGATCGCCGACGAGGCCATCGACTGCGACTTCCGCGAGGCCGGCGGAGTCGAGCTCGCGTATGCGCCATCCCATGTCGCCGACCTTGAACGGGCCCGCGACAGCCTCGCCTCCGTCGGGGTCGCCGCCGAGGTCGTGCCGCGCGAGCGGATCCGCGAGGAGATCGGCTCGGACGCCTACTACGCCGGACTGGTCACTCCGAACAGTGGCCTCCTCCATCCCGGGCGCTACTTCGCCGGCCTGGCCGCCGCCGCCGAGCGAGCCGGCGCCGACCTCCACGATGGGGTCCGCGCGACCGCGATCCGCAAGCAGGCCGACGGCCGCTTCGTGGTCGAGACCGAGCGTGGCGCGATCCTCGCCCGCGACGTGTTCGTGGCAACCAACGGCTACACGGACGGCGTCGTGCCGACGCTCCGCCGCCGGGTGATCCCGATCGGGAGCTACATCATCGCGAGCGAGCCACTCCCCGAGGAGCTGGCACGCGAGCTCTCGCCCAAGGGCCGGTCCTTCTACGACACGAAGAACTTCCTCTACTACTGGCACCTCACGACCGACCGCCGGATGGTCTTCGGCGGCCGGGCCAGCTTCATGCCCACCTCGATCGACCACACTGCAGCGATCCTCCACAAGGGCCTGCTCGAGGTGCATCCGCAACTGGCCGGCTACCGGATCGAGTACGCGTGGGGCGGCAACGTCGGCTTCACGTTCGACCGCATGCCGCACGTCGGGCGGACCAAGGACGGCGTCACGTATGCGCTCGGCTGCTGCGGCACCGGCGTCGCGCTGATGACCCACCTGGGCACGGCCGTCGGGGCGTGGCTGGCCGGCGGCGAGGCCCCGGCCCTGACCCGGCTACGCTTCCCGTTGGTGCCGGCGCCCTACGAAGGCCGTCCGTGGTTCCTGCCCGTGGCCGGCGAGTGGTTCCGGCTCCAGGACCGCCTCGCCGCCCGCACCCGCCCATCGCCCGACCCTGACTGACCAAGGTGACGCCCATGACCAAGCCCCTCGCCGTCCAGCTCTACACGTTCCGCGACACGACGCGTCCGGGACCGGCCGGCCTCGGCCTCGACCGCGAGACCCTCGAGGTGATCGCCGAGATGGGGTATCTCGGGGTCGAGACGGTCGACGTCCCGGGCGGTGACCCGGTCGCCGCGCGCCGTGCGCTCGAGGAGGTCGGACTGCAGGTCGCGAGCTCCCATTCCTGGACCGACCCCGCCGACCTCGGGGCCGTCGATCGCGCGGCCGCCGCGATCGCCGCGCTCGGGTCCACGCGGATCATCGTGTCCGGCGGACCGCTCGCGACCGTCGCCGAGGTCGATGCATTCGCCGATCGGATGAATGCGGCGGCGGCCGTTGCCGGTCGCCACGGGCTGGCGCTCGGCTACCACAACCACAGCTCCGAGATGCACGAGGTCGACGGCGTGCCCGTCTATCGGCGGTTGCGCGACCGGCTCGATCCAGCGGTCGTGTTCCAGGTCGACATCTTCTGGGTCGTCGTCGGCGGCGCGGATCCGTCGTCGGTCATCGACGAGCTCGGCGACCGGGTCGTCTCGCTCCACGTCAAGGACGGCGTGACGCTGCCCTCGGCGGCGAGCGCCGAGCCGTTCGTGAACGTGGCGGTGGGAGAGGGCGTGATCGACGTGCCGTCGGCCGTCGCGACCGCGGACCGGCATCCGGGCATCGAGTGGCTCATCGTCGAGTTCGACCACGCCGAGGGCCCGCCAGGGGCACCCGTCCGGGACAGCTACACGTACCTGACCAGCCACGGGCTGGGCCGCGGATCGCGGGCATGACGATGGCCCATCCGGCGCGCGTCGGCATCGTCGGGTGCGGCAACGTCACCGACATGTACCTGCGCGGGTGTGCGCGGTTCGCGGCGATCGAGCTCGCGGCGTGCGCCGACCTCGATGCCGCGCGCGCCGCCACGCTCTCGGCCAAGGGCGGCTTCCCGGCCGTGTCGATCGAGGCGCTGCTCGCCGATCCGACCATCGAGGTCGTCCTCAACCTGACGCCGCCGACCGCCCATGCCGGCGTGTCGCGCGCGGCGATCGCCGCCGGCAAGCACGTCTACACCGAGAAGCCGTTCGCGACCTCCCGTGACGACGCGAAGGCGATCCTCGCCGACGCAAAGGCGGCGGGCGTCGTCGTCGGTGGCGCACCCGACACGTTCCTCGGCGGCGGCCTCCAGACGGCCCGCGCGCTCATCGACGAAGGGGCGATCGGCGAGCCGATCGGCGCGAACGCGGCTGTCATGCATCCAGGCCCCGAGCTCTGGCACCCGAACCCGGAGTTCTTCTACGGTCCCGGGCGGCGGTCCGGTCCTCGACGTCGGGCCCGTATTACGTCGCCGGGCTCGTCAGCCTCCTCGGTCCGATCGCCGGGGTCTCGGCCGCCGGCGCGCGGCATGGGCGCCGAGCGCTTGATCGGCTCGGGGGCGCGGGCGGGCGCGACGTTCACGTCGGAGGTGGCGACGCATACCGTCGCCACCTACCGGTTCGCGTCCGGCGCGATCGGCGGGTTCTCCGCGTCGTTCGACGTCGCGGCGACGACATCTCCGCACATCGAGATCCACGGCGCGAAGGGTTCGATGAGCCTGGGCGACCCGAACACCTTCGATGGCGAGGTCCGGGTCCGCCGGTTCGGCGAGGACGATTGGGCCGACGTGCCCCTTCGATTCGACGGGAGCGTCGGCCGGGGGATCGGCCTGGCCGACATGATCGCGGCGATCCGTGGGGGTCGTTCGCCACGTGCGTCCGGCGCCTTCGCGTTCCACACGCTCGACGTGCTGCTGGCCACCGAGACCGCGTCGGCGACGCACGCCGAGGTGACGATCGACTCGACCTGCGAGCGACCCGCCGCGCTCGCCTAGCGGGCGAGCGTCCGCAGCGTGTCGAGCAGGTGGTCGATGTCCGCCTCGGTCGAGAGGTAGTTCACGATCCCCGCACGCAGGTACGTGGCGCCCCGCAGCCGGGTGGTGGTCAGCCAGCCGTCGCCTGAGATCTCGAGGTCGCGCTGGAGCCGGTCCTGGTGGGCGTCGAGTTCGCCTGGCTCCAGGCTGAGGGCTGCATCCCGGCCGCCGGGCAGATGGCGGAAGCAGACGACCGAGAGGTCCGGTGTCTCGGGGAGTGCCTCGAAGTCGTCAGCCTCGGCGCATCGCCGGGCGAGGTGGGCGGCGAGGTCGTCGTTGGCCTCGATGAGGCGCCCGAAGCCCTCCGTCCCGAGGTGCTTCCACGACATCCAGAGCTTGAGCGCGCGCCAGCGGCGGGTGCCCTCGAAGCTGAGCTTGTAGAAGTTGAGCTGGTCGGCGTGGTCGTCGCGGTCGTCGTGGTCGTGCCCGTCGTCGCCGGCCGGCTCGCTGTCGCGCAGATAGGCGGGGACGCCGCTGCCGGCGGACTCGCCGCCGCGGTAGTACTCGGGGCTGCGCCCGCCGAAGGTCGCGGCCAGGTGCGAGCCGTCGCGGACCAGCAGCCCGCCGATGTCGTAGGCCTGGAAGAACCACTTGTGCGGGTCGAGGGTGATCGAGTCGGCGCGGTCAAGGTCGGTCACACGGCCGGCGTCGCGGGCTGAGAGACGGGCCGCCCCGCCGTACGCCGCGTCCACGTGGAGCCACAGTCCGTTGTCCGCGGCGACGTCGGCGAGCTCGCCGATCCGGTCGACCGAGCCGGTGTTCGTGGACCCTGCGACCGCCGCGATCGCGAAGGGCGTCAGGCCGGCACCCGTGTCGCGGGCGATGGCGGCCGCGACCGGGGCACCGCGGAGTCGGAACCGCTCGTCGGACGGGACGATGACGAGAGTCTCGGCCGGGAAGCCGAGCAGGTCCAGGGCCCGCGCCACGGAGAAGTGGGTCTGGTCGCTGGCGTAGACCCGGGTGCCTTCGAGATCCTTGCCGCGCGGCGGGCCGCCGAGGCCCAGCGCCCGCCCGAGCCGCAGGTCGCGCGCGATCGTCATGCCCATGAAGTTGGCCATGACCCCGCCCGAGGTCAGGAGGCCGAACGAGCCCGGCCCGTACCCGACGAGGTCGCCCAGCCAGCGGATGACCTCCTCCTCGACGAACGCGGCGACCGGCCCGGCGTGCCAGACGTCGACGCCCTGGTTGGTCATCTGGGCGAGCAGCTCGCCCATCATCGAGATCGGCAGCGGCGGCGGCGTGAAGTAGCCGAACTGGCGCGGGTGCTGGGCGTTCATCTGGCCGCCCGCGAGACGCGTCCGGAACTGCTGGAGGATCTCGCCGGCCGGGATGGGCGAGCTGGGGGCCGGCCCGGGCGCCCGTCGCTCGCCGAAGAACGAGCGGCGGACCTCGTCGTAGGAGGCCGGGTCGCCCATCGCACGCTCCGCGGCGGGGCCGTACAGGAAGTCGAGCGCGGCGCGCCACGTCGCGTCGCCGAGTCGCTCGAGCGCCGCACGCGAGGCGCTTTCGTCGCGGTACCCGACGAGCTCAGGCTCGGGGTGCCAGCCGAACCGCTCGAGGTAGGCGTCGATGTCGGGAGGCGCGGTCGGATGCTGGGCCGTCGATCGGTCGGTCATCGGTTCGATGGTAGCGGCCGAGGAACGCGGACAGCCTCGCGTTCCAAGCGGAGGTCCTCCCACACGCCACGGGGAGTGGCGCTAGATGGCGCCAGGCCCTGTCCAGCGGCGGAAACTACCTGAAGTTGGCGCAGATCTGCCCGGATTCCATCCCCGGTGGCACTTTGGGAACACCTGGCGCCCGGGCGATCGGCTAGCGCCACCCGGCATGGCGTATGGGAGAAACCGGAGCCCGCCGGCGGTCAGGCGCGGGTCGTGTCCTCGCCGTCGTCCTTGAACTCGACCGCGGCCAGGCGCCTGCGGTTGACGGTCAGCTGCAGCACGTCGGGCCGCGAGTAGTGGCCGGTGGGGTCGAAGTTCTGGCGCTCCTCGCGGACCCGGGCCAGGTCGATGTCGGCGCAGACGAGGCGCTCGTCGTTGGCCACAGGCGCGACGACCCACTCGCCATCCGGGCCGGCGATGCACGAGCCGCCGTCCTCGTAGCTGTCGTCGCGCATCTCGGCCCGGACCGCGTCAGCGAGCGGGAATGAATCCGGGATGTCCGCCGCGCTGTGGAGATCGGCCGCCGAGAGCACGAAGACGCGACCCTCGCGGGCGATGAAGCGCGTGATGTCCTTCGTCAGCCCGACGCCGCCGGGCCACACCGCGACATGCAGGTCCTCGCCACCGGCGTACATCGCCGCGCGGCTGAGCGGCATCCAGTTCTCCCAGCAGTTCAGCGCGCCGACCTTGACGCCACCCGGGCCGTCATGGACCCGAAGCCCGTGCCCGTCGCCGATGCCCCACGCGAGGCGTTCCTCGTAGGTCGGCATCAGCTTGCGATGGGCACTCACGACGCCCTCCTTCGGATCGATCGCGACGAGCGTGCAGTAGACGGTCCCACGGCCGGGTCCGCTGCCGCGCTCCGCGACACCGAGGTAGGTGAAGACGCCGCGGTCGCGGACCGCCTCGGTGATCGTGGCGATCTCGGGTCCGCCGAGCTCGACCGCCGCATCGAGGTACGCCGAGAAGGCGCGCTTCTGGTCGGCGTTGTCGAACCGGGCACCGTCGGTCATCGCGATCCACAGCGGGTAGCCGCCGAGGAACGTCTCGCCGAACGCGACCAGCTCGACGCCCTCGTCGGCGGCCTTGCCGATCCAGTCGGTGACGATGGTGGTCCCACGGGCCGGGTCGAGCCAGGCCGGGTGGGCCTGGGCGGCAGCGATGCGCATGCCCGGCATCGTACGCTTCGTCGCGATGAGCGACCACGACCCGAACCACGATCCCGAGGGGCGCGCCCGTCTGGAGGCCGCGCTGGCCCCACTGGGCGTCGAGTACGAGCTCTTCGCCTGCGACCCGGCGCTCGCCGACACGGCCGCGTTCTGCGCGGCCTACGGGTTCGCGCCAGAGGACTCCGCGAACACGATCGTCGTGATCGGCAAGTCCGACCCGCCGCGCTATGCCGCGTGCGTGACGCTGGCGCCGTACCGGCTCGACGTGAATCGCGCTGTCCGTGACCGGCTCGGGACGCGCAAGGCGTCCTTCGCGCCGTCTGAGGACACGGCGGCGCTGACCGGGATGGCCATGGGCGGCGTGACGGTGTTCGGGTTGCCCCCCGACCTGCCGATCTGGGTCGACGCGCGCGTCATGGAGCGTGAGCGGGTGATCGTCGGCGGCGGCTCACGGTCGTGGAAGGTCATCTCGACACCGGCGATCCTGCGGGCCCTGCCGGGGATGGAGGTCGTCGAGGGCCTCGCGACCGAGCCCCGGCCGGAGGGCGCGGCGCCGCCCGTCGCGGAGGCCTAGACCGGCGAGCCGATCCGGAGCCGGTTGCCGTCCGGATCGACCACCTCGATCTCGCGGCGCTGATAGTCGGTCTCCTCGACCTCGAGCCCGAGCGACGCCGCCAAGGGCATCACGTCCTCGATGTGGAGGTAGGCGAGACTTTCGGGCGGTGCGTCGCCAGTGTGCTCCGAGAGGTAGATCAGGATCCCGTCGCGCTCGATCGAGATGAGGAGGGGGAAGCCCGGCTCGAACTGATGACGTGACGTCACGCCGAAGCCGAGACGGGCGTACCAGCGAGCCGATGCCTCGGCGTCGCGGACGCGGAAGAACGGGACGAGGATGGCCACGCCCGGAGTATGCCGAGCGGCCCGCGGGCGTGGGCCGGCCATCTCCCGTATCGTTCCGGCTCGTGACCGACGAACCCCAGCCGCAGGTCGCCGTCCCCGACTCGAACACCGACCCAACTCCGCCGCGCCCGCCGCGGCCGACCGGGCCGATCCGCTACAAGGGCGAGGTCCTGGAAGCTGAGCGCGGCCCGGGCCTCGGCTGCTTCCGGTTCCAGGTGATCGTGCTCGCGATCCTGATCGTGCTGACGCCGCTGAGCGTGGTCTGGAACTGGGCGCCGATGGCCAGCGCCGCGCTCCTGTTCGCGGTCATCCTTCTGCTGCTCGTCACCGGCCAGACGATCATCTTCCTGCTGCGGCTCGTGGCGGCAGACCGGCGTGGGCGACGGCGCCCGCTGGGGAGTGCCACGAAGACGGTCGGCGAGCTGGAGGACGCCGCGGGACCGGTGGCCGGGGCCGCGACCGAGGCTGATGACGCGATCTCCGCCAAAGGGTCATCCCCGGAGCCTTAGGCGCCGTTCGCCGCCATCGCCAGACCCTCGGAGACCCGCGACGCCCCGATTCGTACACGGACGAGCGTGGAACGTGCCATCTATCCATCTGTGGACTCGTAGGCAGGGTTCCGGCCCCGATTCGGCCGCGCGCCGGGCCGATCCACGCTCAGGTACCGGTCCGTGCGCGCCCTCATCCGCCGAATCGATGCCTACGAGTCCGTCCGCGAATATCTGGCACGGAATGGGGCCCGGGCGCGACGTGGAGCCGGCGCTCGACCGCCGGACGGGCACGCATGGGACCCCGAGCGCCAGGACCCACGGCACGACCCGGGCCTCGTGCGACAATACGCGCCGGGACGGCGCAAGCCGGCCCATCGTTCGCCCTGGAGGACCGCACGACGTGCCCGTGCTCGCGACCTATTTCTCAGTCCGCCGCGGACGCGACCCGTTCTTCAAGTTCTTCATGCGGACGATCTTTCCGAAGCAGGTGAAGGACTACGAAGAGAAGTTCGGGATCCGCTTCATCGGCTGGTTCAACGTCGCCTATGGCTGGGACTTCGACAACGTCATCCTCCTGGACCTGCCCGACTACGCCACCATCGACAAGCTGGAAAAGGACGAAGCCACCCGCGCACTCGGCCATCGCGCCGGCGAGTGGATCTTCGAGCGCCACCACTCGATGTTCCTGCGAGAGCGGATGGGGCCCGATCTCGAGTACCACCCGTAGACTCCCCGAACAGCACGGAGGCGACCATGGACGGCCACAACGACCTGCTCGGAGAGCTCGCGGCGGACGCCGCCCTCGAACGCTCCGATTTCCTGGTCCAGTCGACCGAGCAGCTGCGCAAGTTCCTCGACCACCACAAGGAACGCATCGCGGTGCTCGGCGGCCTCACGCTCATCGACGAGGAGCCCGACTACCTCTCGATCGCGCCCGACCTCAGCTTCCGCAGCCGAAGCCGATACCAGGACGAGGTGACCGGCGACTGGGTCAGCGAGACCGAGGTCATCGAGAGCGCCTCGGAGCTCGTCGAGCTCTACAACCCGGCCGACATCTACGCGGCCTTCACCGAGGCGGCCCGCGAGGCCTCCGGCATGCACGCCGAGCCGACCGCCGAGGCCGACCTGATGGAGGTCGCCGGCATCTCGATCGAGGAGACCGTCCCGCTCGGCGAGGATCCCTACGCGGCCGCCGCCGACTCGTGGGCGGCCGGCCAGGGTGAGCCGCTCGACGCCGACGACGACGAAGCCGCCGCCCACCGGCTGTACGACCTCGCGCTCGAGTACCAGGAGCGCAGCCAGCGCAGCGAATCCCGCCTGCTCGGGGAGTTCGAGGGGGCCGCGGCAGGCCTGAGCGGGCTCGTCGGGGAGCTGATCATCGTCGACGACGACGACGAGCGACTGACCCTCACCTCGTCCGGCACGTTCCGGGCCGAGGTCATCCCCGAGGACGCCGAGGGCGAGTGGCGGATGCTGACCAATGCCGACGAGCTCGTCGAGTTCTACGACCCGACCGACGTCTTCGGCGACCTGGCCGACTCGCTCGCGGAGGCGTACCCGACGGTCGCGCCCGAGCTGGGGGCCGCCGCCGAGGGGGCGCGAGCCGCTGCGAGTGCCGCGACGGCGGTCGCGGAGGCGGAGGCCAACGAGGACGTCGAAGATGTCGAGGACGTCGACGACGCCGACGAGGCGGAGGGCAAGCCGACCGCGTGAGCATGCGGCTCGCTGCAGCGGAACTCGTCGAGAGTCGGGAGATCCTGCCGGGCCAGTGGCTGCAGGCGTTCCACGCCCCTGAGATCGCGAGCGGCTCACGGGCGGGCCAGTTCGTCCATGTCCGGACCGGTGACTTCTCCGGGATGGTGCTGCGCCGCCCGTTCTCGCTGAACACGACGGACGCCTCGACCGGCATCATCACGATCCACTTCCGGGTCATCGGTCGCGGCACCGAGTGGTTCACGAAGCTTCGGCCGGGCGACACGGTCGACATGCTCGGCCCGCTCGGGCGGCCGTTCGAGGTGGACCCGCGGAGCCAGCACCTGCTGCTCGTGGCGGGCGGCCTCGGCATCGCTGGCGTGCGGATGCTCGCCGATGAGGCGATCCGCGACGGACGCCAGGTGACGCTCCTGTTCGGCGGCGCCAGCCTGCGCGAGGTCTACCCCTCGAGCCTGCTCCCTGACGAGGTCGAGTACGTCGTCGCCACCGACGACGGTTCGATGGGCCACCACGGGTTCGTCACCGAGCTGCTGCCCGACTACGAGGCGTGGGCCGACCAGGCGTTCGGCTGCGGCCCGGCCCCGATGCTCGCCGCGCTGTCCCGGCTTGCCGCGACCCGTCGCGAGCGACTGGGCGTGGCCAACCTCGGGCGCAAGCGCGGTGGCGGCAAGGCCGACCCGATCGGCTCGCCCGCGGCTCGGCGGAAGACGTTCCTGCAGGTCTCGATGGAGCAGAACATGGGCTGCGCCGTGGGCGCATGTCTCGGCTGTGTCGTCATGAGCGTCACCGGAACGCCGCAGCGCGTCTGCCGGGAGGGGCCGGTCTTCGCCTCCGACGAGCTGCGCTGGGAGGGGGCGTGGTCGTGACGCGCAGCCCTGTGGACAGCCTGGCGATCTGGGCCGGGCTGATCGGCGCGTCGGTTATCGCCCTCGGCTCGGTGGTGACGGCCCTTGCCTACACCGGCTCGAAGGGCGAGCCGTACAGCCCGCTCAACCACTTCGTGTCCGAGCTCGGCCAGCTCTCCGTTTCGCGGTTCGCGGCGGTGTTCAACGTCTCGCTCATCGTCGGCGGCGTGTGCTTCGTCGTGTTCACGCTGGGTCTCGCGGCCGCGGGCAGGGGCTCGCTGCGATTCCTGTACGGGTTCATCGGCGCCGTCGCCGGCATCGGTGGCGCGTTCGTCGGGGTGTTCCCGATGGACTACCTCGCCCCGCACTCGCGCGCCGCGCTGACGTTCTTCCTGCTCGGGCTCGTCACGGTCCTGCTGGCCTCGATCGACTTCATGCGTCGACCGGATCCGCGCTTCCCGCGCTGGCTGTCGGCCGTCGGCGCCGTGACGGTCGCGGCGTTCGCGATCTTCCTCGCGATCCTGTTCGGCGGCGACAACGACCTGGCCCATCCCGACGAACGTGTCGCGATCTGGCCGCTCACGATCTTCGAGTGGCTGTTGATCGCCGGCATCCTGCTCTGGGTCTTCCTGACCGCATGGTCGTGGCGGCGGGCGACGCGATGACCGACCGCCCGGCCGCGCTCGGCCCGGACCAGGAGGTCGACCTGTCGGTCGATCTGGGACGCGGGCTCGTTCTGGCCAACCCGATCCTCGTCGCGTCGGGGACGTTCGGCTATGGCATCGAATACGGCGAGGTCGTCGATGTCGACCGCCTCGGCGCCATCTGCTGCAAGGGGACGACGCTCCGGCCGCGGATCGGCAACCCGACGCCGCGCGTCACCGAGACGCCCGGCGGGATGCTCAACTCGATCGGGCTCCAGAACCCCGGCGTCGATGCCGTCATCGAGAAGTACTCGGCGACGTGGACCGGCTGGAAGGTCCCGATGATCGTCAACGTCGCGGGCGAATCGGTCGAGGACTATGTCGAGGTCACGAGGCGTCTCGACGGGGTGCCGGGGGTGGCCGGCATCGAGCTCAACATCAGCTGCCCCAATGTCGGTCGGGGTGGACTCCAGTTCGCCATCGATGCCGGCGCCGCCGGCGAGGTGACCGCCGCCGTCCGACGGGCGACCGACCTGCCGCTGCTCGTCAAGCTGTCGCCGAACGTCGCGGACATCCGGCCGATCGCCAAGGCCATCGCCGACGCCGGGGCCGACGCCCTGACGGCGATCAACACGCTGTCGGGGATCGCGGTCGCGCCCGGGCGCCGGAAGCCGTTGCTCGGCAACATCTACGGCGGGCTGTCCGGCCCGGCCGTCAAGCCGGTCGCCCTGCGGATCGTCTACGAGGCCGTCCAGGCGGTGAAGATCCCGGTCGTCGCGATCGGCGGGGTCACGGAGCTCGCCGACGTCCTCGATTTCCTCGCAGTCGGGGCGGTCGCGGTCCAGGTCGGGACCGCGATCTTCGCCGACCCGATGCTCCCGGTCCGCCTGGTCGACGAGCTCGCGGACGAGTGCCGGCGCCAGGGCCTGGCCTCGTACCGGGACCTGATCGGAACGGCGCTGCCGGCCCGCCCGGCGACCCCGTCCGCGAAAGGCGTCGAATACCGGCCCTAGTAGACTTCGGCCCGTGACCACCATCCGACCGGCCATCGACGCGGCCGCGCGCGCCGCGATCGCCGCCCGGACCGAAGCGCTCTTCCGCTCGTCCGGGGCCTTCCGCGAGGGCCACTTCCTGCTCAAGAGCGGCCGCCACGGCGACGCGTATGTCGAGAAGTTCGCGGTGCTGTCCGATCCGGCCGCGACGAGCGACCTGTGCGGGTTCTTCGCGGGCATCGTCCGCGATCGCGACGGCGGTCCGACCGTCGACCTGGTCGCGGGGCCCACGACCGGCGGCGTCATCCTCGCCTTCGAAACGGCGCGACAGCTGGGCGTGCGGAGCATCTTCGCGGAGGAGGTCCGCGCCGACGACGGGACGGCTCACCGCGAGTTCCGGCGCGGGTTCCGCATCGAGCCGGGCGAGCGGGTCTTGCTCGTCGACGACATCCTGACCACGGGCGGCTCGCTGCTGGCGATGCTCCCGGCGGTCGAGGCGATGGGCGGCGAGATCATCGAGTGCGCGGTCCTGGTCGACCGGAGCGGCGGGCGCGCCACGCTGACGTCCCCGACGACCGGCCGGACCTACCCACTGCGCTCCCTGTGGTCGCTGGACCTGCCGACCTATGAACCGGGCGAGGCCACCTGCCCGATGTGTGCCGCAGGCGTGCCGCTCCATGCGCCGGGGAGCACGGGCACCGGCGCGGGGGCGCTGACGGCGAGCGCCTGACCAGTGGACCGTCGGACCAGAAACCTGTTCGCCATGGCACTGGTCGTCGTGATCGCCATCACGGGCGGCGCCGCGCTCATCCTCGGCGGCTCACCGCCGCCATCGCAACCCTCGGGCCCGCCGGCCGGCACGGACGCGGTCGTCGGGGTCGTCGTGGCGGTGGACTCGGGCGGACTGACCGACGTCCGGGGGTTCACGCTCCGCACGACGGACGGCCGGCTGCTCACGTTCGGCCTGGCCGAGCTCCAGAACGGGGTCGAGTTCCCGCCGGGCCACCTCGCCGAGCACCAGCTGACCGCGTCCCCGGTGCGCGTTTGGTACCTGCTTGGCGGCGACCCGCCCCAGGCGATCCGGCTCGAGGACGCGCCCTAGCCGCCGGCCGCGATCGCCGTGATCGCGGCGTCCATCTCGGCGGGCGTCGCGATCAGTTCGTACGACTCACGAACCACGCCGGTCGCGTCGACCGCGAAGATCCACGGCTCCGAGGTCAGCCCCCAGGCTTTCGTCACGTCCGTGGGCTGCAGATTTGGCGGTGTGCCATTGTCGAGGACCGGCTGGAGCTGGCCGTCGACGACCGCGAGGATGTAGGGCTCGACGTTGATGAACGTGATCTCGGGGTGGGCCGCCGCGATCGGCTTGAGGTGATCGAGCGTCGGGCCGCACTGGGCGCTCGTGCAGAACTTGGGGGTCGCGAACACCAGGATGAACGGCT
This sequence comes from uncultured Chloroflexia bacterium, assembly GCA_963767165.1. Taxonomy (GTDB): domain Bacteria; phylum Chloroflexota; class Limnocylindria; order Limnocylindrales; family CSP1-4; genus SPCO01. The sequence goes on from CAVYCV010000003.1 coordinate 571,450, forward strand.
TGTGGGCGGCGAGGGCGTCCGCCACGGACGTCTGGTAGAAGACCGGGTCCGGCTTCGCGTCGGTCGAGATCTTCGACAGGTCGCCACCGACATCGGCCGCCGTCGGTGTCTTCGAGGCCGGCGCCGGGTCGCCCACCTTGACGGTCGGGGAGCCGGGCAGGATGGTCGTCGTCACGCGGATCGTCTCGGCCGGGCCGCCGGGAGCCTGGGTCGTGAACTCGATGCCATAGGTGCCGGCCTCGGGCAGGTCGACATCGAAGATGTAGAAGCCCCGCGACCCCTCGATCGCCCAGGCGAACGTGCCATCGGCGGTCGTCACGGGTGTCTTCAGGTCCTTGGCGAGGTCGAAGAAGGCCGCCTTGAGCGGCCGGTCCGGGCCGGCCACCGGGACGTTGTCCTTGTCGAGCAGCGAGATGAGGATCCGCGACGGGCCGCAGATCATCGGGTTCGTGATGAGGTTCGGGAATACCGTGGGCGCCTGGGTCGTGGAGTCCCAGCCATCCATCGACTCGGGCTCCGCGGCGGTGGCGCACCGGTCGGTGGAGGCGCCACTCGGACTCGCCGCCTGCGTCGTCACCGGGCTCGTCGTCGAGGCCGATGAGCCGCATGCCGCGATGGACAGGGCGAGGGCGAGCAGCATCGTCAGGGACCGGCGTCGGGACATGCCCGAAAGCGTAGCGGCTCCCGTCAGGATGCGCCGCCACGGGGCTAGAATGGCTGCCTCGTGACGCGCTTCCAACGCCTCGCCCTGGCGACCCTGCTGACCACGCTCGCCCTCGTGACGATCGGGGTGATCGTGCGCGCGACCAATTCCGGGCTCGGCTGCCCGGACTGGCCGCTGTGCCACGGCAAGCTGCTGCCGGCCCTCGACGACAGCAAGGCCTGGATCGAGTGGGTCCACCGCGGGGTCGCGGTGATCGTCGGGTTCGAGGTCCTCGGCCTGGCCGTCCTCGCGCTCCGGGACCACCGGGACCGCCGATCGATCCTCTGGCCGAGCATCGGCGCCGTCCTGCTCGTCGGCTTCCAGGCCTGGCTCGGGCGCGAGACCGTACGCCTCGGCAACTCCGGGGAGTCGGTCACCGCGCACCTGGCCGCCGCGATGACGCTGGTCGGCCTGCTGGTCTACGTCACCGTCCGCGCCGGCTTCCCGGCCCGCATCGGCGGCCGCGGCGCGAGCCAGCGGTTCACGCTGCTGGCGGCATTCGGCGCACTCGCGACGTTCGCGCTGCTGCTCTTCGGCTCGAACGTGACCGCGACCGATTCCGCGCTCGTCTTCCCGGACTGGCCGCTCATGGGCGGGACGCTCGTGCCGGCTCTCACCGACGTGACGTCCGCGCACGTCCTGCATCGTTGGGTCGCGGTCGTCGTCGGGCTGATCGTGCTCGCGATCGCGGTCGTGGCGTGGCGCACGGAACGGGCGCACCCGGCCATCACCCGGCTCGCGGTGAGTGCGGCGATCCTCTACGCGATCCAGGTGGTCATCGGGGGCGCCCAGGTCCTGACCCGCCTTGCGCCATGGGCGCAGACCCTGCACCTTGCGCTGGGCGCGGTCATCTGGGCGCTGATGGCCGGTCTCGTGGTGACGAGCTACTACACCGCGCGGGTCGGGGCCGGCGCCACGACCGGCCTGGAGCCCGGTGGCCGCGCGGAGGCGGGACCACGGACCACGGCGGACACGATCCGCGCGTACATCGCGTTGACGAAGCCACGGATCATCGAGCTGCTGCTCGTGACCACGGTCCCGGCCATGGTCCTCGCCACACGGCAGGTGCCGGGCATCGCCTGGACCGACTGGGGCGTGCTCGTCGTCTGGACGATGATCGGCGGGACGCTCGCGGCCGGCAGCGCGAACGCGATCAACTGCTACCTGGACCGCGACATCGACGCGCTGATGACGCGCACCCGGCGCCGCCCGCTGCCGGCCCACCAGGTCGAGCCCGAGCGCGCGGTCGTGTTCGGGATCGTGCTCGGCGTGATCTCGTTCGCGGTCATGGCCTGGTTCGTCAACCTGCTCGCGGCGTTCCTGACGCTGCTCGCCATCGGCTTCTACGTCGTCGTCTACACGATCATGCTCAAGCGCTCGACGCCCCAGAACATCGTCATCGGTGGCGCGGCCGGGGCCCTGCCGCCGGTCATCGGGTGGGTCGCGGTGACGGGCAGCATCGGCCTGCCGGCACTGCTCCTGTTCGCCCTCGTCTTCTACTGGACGCCGCCCCACTTCTGGGCGCTGTCGCTGCGGATCCGCAAGGACTACGCTGCGGCTGGGGTGCCGATGCTCCCGGTCGTGAAGGGGATCCCCGAGACCACCCGCCAGATCGCGCTCTACACGGTCCTGATGGTGGCGATCTCGCTCGTGCTGTTCGCGGTGGCCCGGATGGGTGCCGTCTATCTCGTCGCGGCCGTGGTCCTCGGGGCGATCTTCCTGTGGCAGGCCTGGCGGCTGTGGCGGCGGAGCGCGTCCGAGGAGGCCTCGACCGCCGGCGCGATCGGGCTCTACAAGTACTCGATCAGCTACCTCTCGCTGCTCTTCCTCGCGGTGGCCGTCGACGCGCTGGTGGTCATCCCGGTCTAGGCACGGGCCTCAGCCGGCGCGGCGCAGGTCGTCGAGGACGGGCCCGACGGTCAGCGGCCCGCCGAGCAGCTCGGCGATCAGGTCGGCGGGATCGCGCGATCCGCCGAAGCGCAGCAGCCGCTCCGACACGAAGCCGTACCAGCCGGCGTCGCCGGTCGACCAGTCACCCCGGACGTCGCGGATCCGCGCCCGCAACGCGGCCGCGACGATGGCCGCCAGCACGTAGTTCGCGAGGTAGCCCGGGCTGTCGATGAGCTGGCCCCGGACGGCCCACCACGACCATTCAGGGTGCGGCTCGATGCCGAGGCCGTCGGCGACCACCTCGGCCCACACGCTGTTGGGCCGGCGGCCGGGCGCGCGATGGAGCTCGATCTCGAAGAGCGCCCAGCAGGCGTCGAGCAGGACGCCACCGTAGCGATCGAGCGCCGCCAGCCGCGGCTCGATCGAGACGCCGATATGGCGGGTCTGGAATGCGGGCTCGTGCACGTCCCAGCCGAGCAGCTCCGCGATCGCCTCGAAGAACGCCGCGTGGTCCGGTGGCGGCTCGACGAACGCGGGTCGAGTCCGGATCGCCGCGTAATGGAGCGCGTGCCCGCTCTCGTGGAGCAGCTCGGCGAGGTTGCCCAGGCCGCCCTCGCCGTAGGTGGCGAAGACCCATGGCCCCGGGCGGCCGCCGGTCGTGAAGGCGACCGGGATCAACGGCCGGCCGCGGCGCGGCACGATGTCGTAGCCGATCGCGAGCTCGTCCGGGTCCGCGCCCAGCGAGCGCAGGTGGGCGTCGTTGATGGGCCGCAGGCGCTCGAGCGGGATGGCCGCCCGCAGACGGCGCTCGGCCTCGCCGACCACGTAGCGGTAGTCCCACGGCTCCACGCGCGCGCCCGGGCGCAGGCCGGCCGCGTCGGCGAGGACCTGCCGGCCCAAGGCCAGGATCGCGTGGAGCATCGGTTCGAACGTGCCGGGCGCGAGCCCGAGGATCGCCGCGTTCGCCTCGATCGTCGAGCCCTCGCGGGCCCAGCGCTCGGCGGAAGCCGCCACTAGCCGTGCATACGGGCTCGTGACGCCGCCGTCGCCATCGACCGCCCGCCAGACCGGGGCCATCGACTCGAAGACGGCCCGGCGCTCGGCGGGGTCGTCGGCGGTCGCGAGCCGCGTGAAGGCGGTCAGCCGGTCGATGGTCTCGCCGCCGACCACGATCGCGGCTGTCGCCTCGCCGTAGGCCTCGTAGGTCGCCCGGCGCAGGGCGGCCACGACCGGCGATTCGGCGGGCCCGGAGGGTTCGGTCGCGCCCAGGCCGTCGACCGGCACGAGCTCGTCCAGGAAGCCCAGGGCGGCGCGGATGCAGTCGAGCCCGGCCTGCTCCTCGGCCGTCAGGCCGGCGTCGTCGAACGACGCGATCGAGGACTCGAAGGCAAGCCGGCGGGCCGGGTAGTCGTCGTCGAGCGGCAGGCCGCGATGCTCGTCGACGAGGCGCGTCTCGAACGCCGTGTGCAGGTCGGCCCATTCGCGCTCGAGGCGCTCGAAGGGCGTCAGGACGATGGCGTGGGTCACGGCGCAACGATAGCGGCGACGCACGCGCGAACCGGGGCCCTGTCACCATACCGCGCGATGGAGATCCACTTCCTGGGTGGCGCGACCACCGTGACCGGTTCCCAGTTCCTGCTCGTGACCGGACAGGCCCGCGTCCTCATCGACTGCGGCATGTTCCAGGGGAGCCCCAACGAGTCGATCCGGAACCGGATCCCGTTCGCGTTCGAACCCGCGGACCTTGACGCCATGCTGCTGACGCATGCCCATCTCGACCATTGCGGGCTGATCCCGATGCTGGTCAAGGAGGGCTACACCGGGCCCATCCATGCGACGGCGGGGACCGTCGAGCTGGCCGGCCTCGTCCTGCTGGACTCCGGCAAGCTGCACGAGGAGTTCGCGAAGCGCAATGCGCGCTGGGAACGGCGCAACCCCGACAAGGCTGCGGCCGAGGACCGCGAGGACGCCGACACGTACGCGGCCGCCGTCGCCCTCGCCGAGGCCGGCGAGAACGGCGATACCGGCGAGCACGTCCCGACCGCCGTCGAGCCCGTCCTCCAACCGACGTCGAGCGCCACGTGGCCGCGCGACCCGGAGGCCGAGCTGCGCGCCCAGCCGCCCGGAGCTCGAGGTCGACCTCGACGAGCCGCTCTACACCGCCAAGGACGCGGAGCGGGCGCTCGTCCAGTTTCGCGCGGTCGCGTACGACCAGGAGGTCGAGGTCGCGCCCGGGGTCCATGCCACGTTCTTCGATGCCGGGCACATCCTCGGCTCCGCGATCATCCGGCTCCGGGTCACCGACCACGCCGGCGGCGAGGAGCGGGTCATCGTCTGCTCCGGCGACCTCGGTCGGCCCGGCACGCCGATCCTGCGCGACCCGACCCAGATGACCGCCGCGGACTACGTCCTCGTCGAGTCGACGTACGGCGGCCGCGAACACGAACCGGGCGAGGAGGCCATCCGGATCCTCGCCGAGACGGTGCGGCTCGTGGCCGAATCGGACGGCGTCCTGCTCGTTCCCTCATTCGCGATCGGACGCACCCAGGAGGTGGTCTGGCAGCTGGACCGGCTCATCGAGCGCGGCGAGATCCCGCTCCTGCCGCTGTACCTCGATTCACCGATGGCCTCGAAGGCCTCGGACATCTACCGACACCACCCCGACTACTACGACGAGGAGACCGCGAAGCTGCTGCGCGAGGGCTCCACGCCGCTCGACTACCCGAACCAGACCGTCACGAACAACGTGAAGGAGTCGCAGGCCATCGAGCACGAGACGCGGCCCTACATGATCGTGGCGTCCAACGGCATGCTCACCGGTGGTCGCGTCGTCGCCCACCTGCGCAACCTCATCGACGACCCGCTGGCCGTGATCCTGTTCGTCGGCTACCAGGGGGAGGGCACGCTCGGCTCGCACCTCCAGGCCGGCGCGGAGACCGTGAAGCTCGATGGGCAGATCCGGCGCGTGCGCTGCCAGGTCCGCTCGATCAGCGGGTTCTCGGCGCACGCGGACGAGAGCGAGCTGCTCGACTGGCTGCGGCGCTTCGGTGAGGGCAAGCGGCCGGGCGACGCCGGCTACCCGCGGCGCGTCTTCCTGGTCCATGGCGACCCGGACGCCCAGATCGCCCTGGAACCGAAGGTGCGCGAGCTGGGCTTCGCGACCCACGTCCCGCACTGGCACGAGCACGTCACTCTCGAGTAGAGCGGCGGCCGAACCGCCGGCCGAAACCGGCCGACCACCGGGGAGCGTAGGGAGAGGTGACCCCCAACCCCCAGGTGGAGAACCAAACAGATGCACAAGATCTCTCGAGTCATCGTGCTCGGTGTCGCGCTCACCGCGATCATCGCAGCCTGTTCGAGCAGCGGCGCGTCACCGTCCGCGGCCCCCTCGGCGGCGGCCCCCTCCGCTGCGGCTCCGTCCGCGGCAGCTGCCGGCACGACCCTTGCCCTCGCGGACTCGGCCCTCGGCAAGATCGTCGTCGACGGACAGGGCAAGACCCTGTACATGTTCACGCCCGACGAGGGCCAGGCCGCGCCGACCTGCGTCGACAAGTGCGCCGCCAGCTGGCCCGCGCTCATCGGCACCGGGACGCCGACCCTCGGCGCCGGTCTGACGGCCACAGCCTCGACCGTCGCCCGCACCGACGGCGGCGGGAACCAGGTGAAGTACGGCGAGTACCCGCTCTATTACTACGCGGTCGACAAGGCCGCCGGTGACACGACGGGTCAGGGCGTCGGCGGCAAGTGGTTCGTGGTCGGTGCCGACGGCGAGCCGATCAAGGGCTCGTAACCGCGACACCCTCGCTGGCGGCGCCCTCCCCGAGGGACGCCGCCAGCCAACTCGATCCGGTCAGGCCTTGACCTTGGCCAGGTCCTTGATGATCTGCCCCGCGGCGAGCTTGCCCGGGGCGCCCATGACGCAGCCGCCCGGATGCGTCCCGGAGCCGCACTGGTAGTAGCCGTCGATCGGCGTGCGGTACTGACTCCAGCCCGGCGCCGGCCGGAAGAAGAACATCTGCGGCGCGAAGAACTCGCCCGCGAAGATGTTGCCCTCCGACAGCCCCACGGTCCGCTCGATATCGAGCGGCGTCCGGATCTCGCGCTGGAGCACGAGGTCGCCGAAGCCCGGGAAGAACGACTCGAGCGTCGCCTGGACGGTGTCGCCCAGGTTCTCCTTCTCGGTGTCCCAGTCGCTCTCGCGCAGCTTGTAGGGCGTGTACTGGATGAAGCAGCTCATCACGTGCTTGCCCGGGGGCGCCATGTCGGCGTCGATCGTCGACTGGACCGCGGTGTCGATGTACGGGCGCTGGCTGTACCAGCCGTACTTCGCGTCGTCGAAGGCGCGCTCGAGGTAGTCCATCGAGGGCCCGATGTTCGTGAAGCCGCGGAACATGTCGCCGCGGTCGCCAAGCGCCGGGTACTTGGGCAGGCCGTCGAGCGCGAAGTTCACCTTGGACGAGGTGCCCTGGAACCGGAACCGCTCGATGTTCTCGACGAGGTCCGCCGGCAGCTCGCGCGGCTTGACGAGCTCGAGGAACGTGCGCCGCGGATCAAGCGCCGAGACGACGACGTTGCTGTAGTACTCGGTGCCGTCCTGGAGCGCGACGCCGGTCGCCCGGCCGTTCTTCGTGATGACGCGCTCGACCGGCGACTCGAGGACGATCTCGGCCCCGAACGACTGGGCGGCCCTGGCGAGGACCTGGGTGAAGCCGCCGTTGCCACCCTTGTGGAACGCCCACGCCCCGAACTCGCCGTCGTGCTCTCCGAGCGTGTGATAGAGCAGGACCAAGCCCGAGCCCTGCGAGCGCGGCCCGACCTTGGTCCCGATGATGCTCGACGAGGCGAGATAGCCCTTGAGGATCTCGGAGTCGAAGTAGTCGTCGAGGAAGTCCGCGGCACTGCCGGTCAGCAGCCGGACGGCGTTGTGGAGGACGCGCTTGTCGAGCTTGCGGAAGCGTGAGCCGATCGAGGCGAGCGCGATGAGCTCCTCGGGGTCGTTGCTGAAGATGTCCGGCGGGACCATGTCGAGCAGCGGCTTGATGGCCTGGCAGACCATCTCGACGTCGTGCGAGTACTGCTCGTAGGCGTCGGCGTCGTGCTTGGAGTGGCGCGCGATCTCCTTGAGGTTCTGGTTGTGGTCCTGCGTGAACCACAGGTAGTCGCCGTTCTCCATCGGCGCGAACGTCGAGGACATCAGCAGCGGCATGAAGCCGTGCTTCGTGAGCTCGAGCTCGTGGATGATGTCCGGCCGGAGCAGGCTCAGCGCGTACGAGAACGTCGTGAACCAGAAGCCCGGGCGGAGCTCCTCGGTGATGGCCGCGCCACCGACCAGGTGGCGGCGCTCGATGATCAGCGTCTTGAGCCCGGACTTGGCGAGATAGGCGCCGTTGACCAGGCCGTTGTGGCCGCCACCGATGACGATGGCGTCATAAGTCCGGTCGCCCTTGGACGAGCGCGGCGGCTTCGTCGAGCGAGCGGAAGTCGGGGGCGTCTTGATCGGGGCTGTCGTCGTCATGTCAGGCCGTCTTTCGCTCTGGGTTGTAGAGGGGCAGCCGGGCGACATGCGCGGCGACCTGCTCGTAATGGTGGTCGACGGTGAACTCGAGGTTCACCTTCGTCCCGAGCTTCGCGAGGTCCGGCCGGATCCGGGCGATCGCGATGTGGCGCTGGAGCATCGGGGAGTACATGAAGCTCGTGGCGTAGCCGACTCGTTCGTAGTCGTCGTCGTAGCACATCCAGTCCTCCTGGACCGGCGTGTGGTCCTTCGGCGGGATGAGTCCGGCCTCGTTGTAGACCCGATCGTAGTCCTGCCAATCGACGATGAGGCCGCGCATCGCCCAGCGCGACGTCTTGTCGGCGATCTCGCGCTCGAGGGCGCGTCGGCCGATGAAGGCCCGGTCGTCGGACGCGAGGTCCTTGAACATCCAGGCCCAGCCGAGCTCGATCGGGGTGGACCGGTGGGCGTCATTCCAGGCGAACCGGCTGGAGTCGAAGTCGGCGTCGAGCAGCAGCAGCCCGGCCTCGATCCGGAGCATGTACAGCGCGGCCAGCCCGAACGGCAGGACGCCGTGGCCCTCCATCGAGTCCCACAGCGTGTCCCAGACGTGGAGGGCGTCGGGTTCGTCGACCCACACCTCGTAGCCGAGGTCGCCGCTGTAGCCGGTGCGGCTGACGGTCACGGCCGCGCCGCCGATCTCGCCGGTGGCGAGCCCGAAGTAGGGGATCTTCTCCATCTGCGGGACGAGCTTGGCGAGCAGCGCCCGCGACCGCGGCCCCTGGAGCGCGAGCGTGCCGATGTCCTCGCTCTGCTCCTCGATGGTCACGTCGAGCCGGCCGATCCGGTCGGCGAACCACGCGAAGTTCGGCTCGGCCGAGGTCAGCAGGTACTCATCCTTGCCCTTGCGCAGGATGACGCCGTCCTCGACGACGAAGCCGCGGTCGTCGAGCCACGTCGTGTACTGGGCGTGCCCGGGCGGGCAGGCGCGGATGTCGCGCGCGAGCATGCCGGCGAGGAACGTCTCTGCGTCCTTGCCCGCGATCCGGTACTTGTACAGCGGGGAGGAGTCGAAGAGACCCGCGGCGTTGCGGACCGCGAAGTACTCGAACTTGTCCGACATCTGGTAGCGGTCGGCCGCGAGGTAGCCCGACCAGTGCGTCCACAGGCCGGTCTCGTTGAGCGCGTTCGTGCGCTCGTGGAACGGGGACTTCCGGATCATGCCGTCGGGCCTCTGCTGCGGTCGAAGGGCGTCAGGGTGGCCACGATATCGGCTGTTGGACGCATGCGCAATATCGTTCTACCCTGCGGTCGTGCGCCGCATGCCCCCGCTCCAGCGTCGTGAGGCGATCGTCTCAGCCGCCATCGAGGTGGCCGTCGACAAGGGTCTCGCGTCCACGACGGTCCGCGACGTCGCGGCGGCGATGGGCACATCCAGCGGGCTGATCCACCACTACTTCGAGTCGATGGATGACGTGCTTGCGGCGGCCTTCGAACAGGTCGCGCAGCAGGATCTCGAGTTGTCCGCGCGCCTGATGGGGGAGGCGAGCGACGCGGTCGAGGCGATCCGCCTGTTCTTCCGGACCTACACGCCGGCCGACAAGGACTGGGCGTTCCAGCTCTGGCTCGACGCCTGGGCCGAAGCGGCTCGCCGGCCCGCGATCCAGGCGATATCGCGCCGGCTCAACCTCGAGTGGCAGGGACTGCTGGAGCGGACGGTCCGCGAGGGCGTGGCGGGTGGCGTGTTCGTCTGTGCCGATCCGGCGGCGGCGGCGTGGCGGATCCTGTCGCTGCTCGACGGTCTGGCGCTCCAGGTCGTGGCCCACGCGACGACGATCTCGCGGGCCGACGTGGTGGCGTGGGCGACCGGAGCCGCGGAGGGGGAGCTGGGGCTCGCGCCGGGCGTGCTCGGGCCGTAGCGCCCGCGGATCCCGGCCCCAACCCCGATTCCAGCAAATGACACTCACCCGGTCGTTCGTCAGCGGATCGCTGCCAAATGACCACTGAGGCGATCGCCTGTCAGGAATGGATGGCCCTGCAGGCTCGGCCCAAGCGTGCGGACAGTCCCCTCACAGCCGGTGCCCCTGGACCAATGACCGCCTGAGGATCATCTGCCGGTTTCGTCGATGGCCCACCGAGCCGCCACCCCGCGCCTCCGCCGGTCCATCTGATGGAACGCGAGAGGCAATAGAAATCCCATGCCCGACCATCTGCCGACCGCCCCAGGAGGTCCGAATCAGATGACCGGCTCGATGACTGCGCCCGCCACCAGTGACTCGTCCACGCTCTACTTCGGGCCGTGGTACCGCCGCTCCCCGTTCTTCGAGAAGACCCTCGAGGCCGGCTGCAGCGCCTACGACATCTACAACCACATGTACCTGCCGGGCTTCTACGCCGACCCCGTCGAGGAGTACTGGGCGCTGCTCAACGACGTGACCGTGTGGGACGTGTCCGTCGAGCGGATCGTCGAGATCACCGGGCCGGACGCCTCCGCATTCACCAACTCGCTGACGTGTCGCGACCTGACCAAATGCGCGGTCGGCCAGGGCAAGTACGTGATCATCACGGCCGAGGACGGCGGCATCGTCAACGACCCGGTCCTGCTGCGCGTCGAGGAGAACCGCTGGTGGCTCGCGCTGGCCGACAGTGACGCCGGCCTGTGGGCCCGCGGCGTCGCCACCCATGCCGGCCTCGACGTGACCGTCCGCGAGCCGGAGGTCTACCCGATCCAGGTCCAGGGCCCGAAGTCGAAGGACACGATGCGGACCCTCTTCGGCCCGGCCATCGACGACATCAAGTACTACTGGACGCTCACGACCGAGCTCGACGGGATCCCCGTCGTCATCAGCCGGACCGGCTGGACCGGCGAGGTCGGCTACGAGATCTACCTGCGCGACCCGTCGCGCGGAGCCGACCTCTGGGATCGCGTCATGGAGGCCGGCAAGCCGCACAAGATCCGCCCGATCGCGCCCTGCGAGGCGCGCCGCATCGAAGCCGGCATCTTCAACTACGGCTCGGACATGACGATCGCCGACACGCCGTTCCACGTCATGGGCCTGGAGCGGCTCGTCGAGCCGCAGTCCGCCGACTACATCGGCAAGGCGGCTCTCGAGGCCATCCGCGCGACGGGCGTCGATCGCAAGCTCGTCGGCATCGAATTCGAAGGCGAGGCGCTGCCCTTCGAGCTCTCGCGCAAGTGCCGGGCGTTCCACGACGGGGAGCCGGTCGGGACCGTCACCGACCTGATCTGGTCGCCGCGTCTCGGGAAGAACATCGGCTATGTGTGGGTGCCGATCGGTCTCGCCGGTCCGGGCAGTCAGCTCGAGATCGAGGCGCCCGACGGCGGCCGCTGGCCGGCGCGCACCGCGGCCATTCCGTTCCTCGACCCGAAGAAGGCCGTTCCTCTCGGCTGACCCCGCGTACGCCGCCCGCGCGACCGCCCGCTTCTGGGCGCCGGCCGCTCGCCGATGCTCAGTCGTCCGGAAGGATCACACCGATCGTCAGCAGCACGTTCGCATACGGCCGGGTGTCGCCGGTGGCGATGACGAGCGCGAGGGAGTCGTCGCGCGTCGCGTCGTAGAACGCAGTCCGTGGGAGTCGCCGGATATCGGTGCCGGCCGGCAGGAGGCCGACGATCTCGGCATGCGCGGGCGGCACCCAGTCGGTCGGGTCCTGCGGCGTCATGAGAGCCGCCGACTCGACGGCGATGGCGCTGACGAGCGCCGCAAGGACCTCCGAGACCGTCACCCGACCCGGGCTGAGGTTGAGGTAGACGCGCAGCGCCGCGGCCGCCGGAGCGGTGTCGTGGGGGAAGTTGCCGTCCGAGACCAGGACGGTCGAGCCGTGCCCGGCACCCGCGAGCGCACCGAGGATCTCGGGGTGGATGAGCTGCCCTCGGATCATGTCTCCCTCCCTTGGTCTGACATCGAACGAGCGAGCGGCCGGCCGCGACGGCGTCAGCCCGCGTCTGCCTCCACCCGGACGATCTGGGGGTCTGTGAAACGATCGAACTCGTCGCGGCTCTGGGTGGAGAATTCCGAGACGACCGCGCCGTCAGGCGCGTGGAACCAGTGCTTGGTCATCGGCGGGATCGTGCGCTGCTCGCCGGGTCCGAGCACATGCTCGTGCCAGACCGTGTAGTGCTCCGGTCGATAGGGACGGGCGACGGCATCCGGCGTGGGCTCGCCCGGCAGGTACAGGTAGACGGTGCCGGCCCGGACCCGCAGTGTCTCCTGCTTGCCGGGGGTTCCCTCGAACGGCGGGTGGAGGTGCTCCGGGCAGGTCTGGCCAGGGAACAGGACCATCTCCTTGGCGCAGTGGCGCTCGTCGTTGACATAGATCAGCAGCTGCAGACCCGACAGCTCGGGGTGTCCAAGGCCGAAGTCCGTGACTTCGATCCCGCTCGCCTCCTCGGGCGTGACCGTGATCCCGGCCGATCGGAGCACCTCGGCCGCCCAGGTGCGCGCGGCCTCCCGCGGCGCCTCCCTCTCGTCGGTCGTCATCTCAGCTCGCCGCCGGGCTGACCTGCTCCGGCTCGGGCTCGGCGACCGCCAGGTCGTCGCCGCGGCCCCGGCCGAACCGCCAGGCGATCAGCACCGCGATGGCCGTCACGGCCACGATGATCGTCGAGATCGCGTTGATCTCCGGGCGTCACCCCGAACTTGACCTTGCCGTAGATGAACAACGGCAGGGTGGACGAGCCGACGCCGGCATTGAAGGTCGTCACCACGTAATCATCGAATGACAGCGCGAAGGCGAGGAGGGCCCCCGACAGCACGGCCGGGGCGATCAGGGGCAGCGTGACGTACCGGAACGCGCCGAACGCCGACGCACCGAGATCGCGCGCCGCCTCCTCGAGCTGCGGGTTCATGCCCGCCGCGCGCGCCCGCACGACGATCGCGACATAGCTGATGCAGAACGTGACATGCGCCAGGGCCAGCTGGGTGAAGGAGCCACGGCCGCCGAACAGCTGGAAGAAGAAGACCAGCAGGCTCAGGCCCATGATGATCTCGGGGGTGACGATGGGCAGCAGCAGCAGGGTCTCGGCGGCGGCCCGACCGCGGAACCTGACCCGGGCCAGGGCGAGGCCGAGGAGCGTGCCGAGGATCGTCGAGACCAGCACGGCCACGATCGCCAGACGGATCGTCACCCCGACCGCCTCCAGCAGCCGACGGTTCGCGAACAGCGTCGGGTACCAGTCGAGGGTGAAGCCCTCCCACTGGAAGTTGAGCCGCGATGTGTTGAACGAGAAGACGATCAGCACGACGATCGGCGCGAACAGGAACATGTAGACGAGCAGCGCATAGGCGGTCAGCAGGCGGTTGCGCGGCTTCATCGACGCGCTCTCATGCGCCCGCGACCTCGCGCCGGAGCGGGCCGATGGCCAGCAGCGTGCCGCCGAGCGTCAGCAGCAGCAGCACGAACCCGAGTGCCGCGCCGTACGGCCAGTCCCGGCCCTGGAGGAAGAGCTCCTGGACCACCTTGGCGATGGTCGTCGTCTCCGAGCCGCCGAGCAGGTCCGGGGTCACGAAGTCGCCGATGGCCGGGATGAACGTCAGGATCCCGGCGGCCACGATGCCGGGCATCGTCAGGGGCAGGGTGACCTTCATGAAGGCGGCCCGGCCGTTCGCGTAGAGATCGCGCGCGGCCGCGACGAGCGCCGGGTCGAGCCGGTCGATCGACACGTACAGCGGCAGGATCGCGAACGGCAGGAAGCCGTATGTCATCCCGACGATGACCGAGAAGTCCGTGTTCAGGAGGATGAGTGGCTCCTGCGTCAGGCCCACGGCCTGGAGCAGAGAGTTGACCACGCCGTTGTCGCGCAACACGATCATCCAGGCGTATGTCCGGATGAGGTAGCTCGTCCAGAACGGCAGCATCACGATGACCAGCAGCAGCGCCTTGTTGCGCCCGCCGTACCGGCTGATCCAGTACGCGATGGGGTACCCGATCGCGAGCGACAGGACGGTCGTCGCCGCCGCGTACCTGAGCGAATTGAGGAACGTCGGCAGGAAGGTCGGGTCGAACGCGCGGGCGTAGTTGTCGAGCGACAGGGGATCGAGCGAGATGCTGTCGTGCGGCCCCCTCGACCCGAAGCTGACGACGAAGATCATCGCCAGCGGGATGACGAAGAACACCCCCAGCCAGACGATGCCCGGCAGGAGCAGGGCGGCCGACCCGAGGCGACCGCCGACCGTCGCCCCAGGTCCGCCCCGGCCGGGATCGGCCGGGCTCATGCCGGATGCGTCGGTCCGGTCAGCGGCCAAGCTGGTGCCAGCGCTGCTGGTACTCGTCCCGGACCTCCGGCCCGAGGTCGATCAGTTCCTGCAGCTTGGCGACGATCTCCTGATCCGGGTTCACGCTCGGATCGGCAAGGATGTCGGGGTTGATGAACTCCTTGGCGGCCGCGTTCGGACCCATGTAGTAGATGAAGTTCGTGTTGTCCGCGCTCACGTGCGCATCGAGCATGTGGTTGATGAACAGGTGGGCGGCGATCGGGTGCTGGGTCCCGGAGAAGATCGCCATCGTGTCGGAGCCCTTGACCCCGCCTTCCTCCGGGATGTAGTAGACGACGTTCTCGTTCGATTCCTGGATCGTGTAGATGTCGGCGCCCCAGATCTGGCCGATCCAGTTGTTCCCACTTGCCATCATCTGACGGGTGTTCGTCGTGTACTCGCGGACGAGCGGCTTCTGCTGCTCGAGCAGCGCCAGCGCCTGGTCGAGCTGGCCCAGGTCGGTCGAGTTCGCGTCGTAGCCGAGCTGGATGAGGGCCAACCCGAACACTTCCTGGTAGTCGTCGAGCATGCCGATGTGCTTGGCGAACCGGGGATCCCAGAGCGCCTTGCTGCTGGTCAGGGTGTCGGTGATCTTCTTGGTGTCATACCCGACACCCGTGGTCCACCACATGTACGGCATCGAATGGGCGTTGCCCGGGTCGTACTTGGGATCGGACCATTCGGCGCCGAGGTTCACGAGGTTGGGGATCAGCGACTTGTCGAGCTCGAGGAGCGCGCCCTTGGCGACGAACGCCGGGATGTCGACCGAGATGGGGAACGAGACGTCGTACCCGCCGCCGTCGTTGCCGAGCTTCGCGTAGGCCTCGTCCGTGTTCGAGAAGAAGTCGTAGGTGACCTTGACGCCGTACTTCGCCTCGAACGAGGGGATCGTGTTCTCGCCGATGTACTCGGTCCAGTTGTAGACGTACAGCTCCGGCTCGGGCGAGGGGACGGGCGTCGGCTCGACCGACGCGGCGGTGGTCGGGGCGGCGGCGCTGGCCGCGGCCGAGGCCGCCGCGGATGCCGAGGCCGCCGGCGAGGGGCTGATGCCGGCCGACGAGCAGGCCGCGATCACCGGTGCCAGTGCGACGGCCGGTCCGAACTTCGCGATCGCCTCGAGCAGTTGTCGGCGGCTGACCCGCCGCTCGACCATGTAGCGCGTCAGCTCCTTCTCGAGGTCAAGCGTGGATCCGTCGTGTTCGTGGCTCATGGCTCCTCCTCCTCAGGGCTCAGGCGGGCTCGCCACCGAGGACGAGCGCGTCCGTGGCGGGCCAGGTGATGGCGACGTCGCTGCCCGCCGGGAGTCGGATCCCGGACTTGGGCGAGAGCACGGTCAGGCTCAGGCCGCCGTTCGTGACGACCTGGTAGGAGACGATGTTGCCGAGGTAGGCGGCCTGGTCGACGCGGCCGCGGATGGCGCCCTCCGCCTCCGGCGGGACCAGGCTGATCGACTCGGGGCGGATGCTGATCTCGACCGCGCGCCCGTTCGGGAGCCCGTCATGCGCGCACGGAGCGATCTCGCCCGACGAGAGCCGGACCGATCCGTCGGGCTCGACCCGGCCGTGGAGCAGGTTGGTGGTCCCGATGAAGTCGGCCACGAACCGCGTCGCCGGCCGCTCGTACAGCTCCTCGGGCGTTCCGAGCTGCTCGACCTTGCCCGCGTGCATGACCGCGATACGGTCGCTCATCGTGAGCGCCTCTTCCTGGTCGTGGGTCACGTAGACGAACGTGATGCCGACCTCGACCTGGATGCGCTTGAGCTCGATCTGGAGCTGGCGCCGGAGCTTCAGGTCGAGGGCGCCGAGCGGCTCGTCGAGGAGCAGCACGTTGGGCCGGTTGACGAGGGCCCGGGCCAGCGCGACGCGCTGCTGCTGACCGCCCGACAGCTGGTTGGGCTTGCGCCGCTCGTAGCCGCCGAGCCGGACGAGGTCCAGTGCCTCACCGACCCGTCGCGTGATCTCGCTCTTCTCGACCTTTCGGCGCTTCAGCCCGAATGCGACGTTCTCCCCGACATCGAGATGCGGGAACAGGGCGTAGCTCTGGAAGACCATGTTGACCGGGCGCTTGTCGGGCGGGTCCATCGTGACGTCGCGGTCGCGAAGCAGGATGGTGCCGCCCGTCGGCAGCTCGAAGCCGCCGATCATCCGCAGCGTCGTCGTCTTGCCGCAGCCCGACGGCCCGAGGAGCGAGAAGAACTCCCCCGCACCCACCTCGAGTGACACGCCGTCGACCGCCCGGACACCACCGAAGTGTTTCTCCAGGTCGACGAGGCGGATCTCCGGGGGGGCGAGGGTCGCCATGCGTTCGCGGAGGCTAGTCCACGCCGGGAACCTGCGCCTTGAGCCGTTGCAAACCGTGGGACGTGCGGGGGGACGTGGGCCGTCATCCGGCCCGTCGTCAGGCGGCGGGGTCCGCCGCTTCGTCGACCGGAGGTGCCGGCATGAGGGCTTCCAGGTTCAGGCGCTCCACGCGGCGCTCCCGGGCCGGCCGACCCAGCAGGTAGCCCTGGCCCGCGGTGATCCCGAGCTCGCGGATGACCGCCAGCTGCTCGCCGGTCTCGACGCCCTCTGCGACGATGGTGGCGTCCCAGCGCGCAGCCAGCTCCTGGAGTGCCCGCAACACGCCGTGCGACGGGTCGTGGAGGATGCCGCCCTGGACCAGGGACAGGTCGACCTTGACGATGTCGAAGTGGATCTCGCTCAGCAGGCGCAGGCCCGCGTTCCCGGCGCCCACGTCGTCGGCGGCGAGGCGCATCCCGGCCCGCCGGCAGGCCGCCGCGTTCCGGCGCAATTGCTGGAGGTCCTGGACCTCCTCGCGCTCGGTCAGTTCGATGACCAGCTGGTCGGGCCGGATGCCCCGCCGCCCGAAGATCGCCGTCAGCTCGACCGGGTGGAACTGCTCGGATTCGAGGGTCCGCGGTGAGACGTTGACGCTCAGATAGACGTCCTGCTCGAGGCCGTCGAGGCCACGCGCGACGACGTCGAGGCAGGCCATGTCCAGCTCGACCGTGCGACCGGCCCGCTCGGCAGCCGCGAACAGGCTGCTCGCGTCGGCCATCGGAGCGCCGTCGGTCGGGCGGATGAGGCCCTCGTAGCCGATCGGCGCACCGGTCGTCATCGAGAAGATCGGCTGGTAGACCGGGCGCAGCGCCTTCTGGGCGAGGATCGTCCCGAGGGCGGCCGAGACGTCCTCGATCGAGCGCTCGTCCGGCAGGACGCCATGGCGGCCCGGGTCGTAGGCGATCGCGTTCGTCCGACCGTGCCGCTTGCACCAGTACAGCGCGGCGTCGGCGTGGCGGTAGAGGAGGCCACTGGCCGCGCTCGGGGTCGGGAACGTGGAGATGCCGATCGAGAGCGAGAAGGGCTCGGTGGGGCCCTCGACATAGCCGCCCGAGAGGGCGCTCGCGAGCATCCGGCGGGCGACGGTCAGGCCGGTCTCGAGGTCGGCGGTCGGGAGCAGCAGGGCGAATTCGTCGCCGCCGACGCGGAACGCCCGGTCACCGCGACGCACGGAGCGCATCGCGATGCGCCCGACCGCGGCGAGCAGGTCGTCGCCGGCGGCGTGACCGCGCTCGTCGTTGACCTTCTTGAGGTCGTCGACGTCGACGAGCAGGAGCGAGAGCGACGTCTCGTGGCGGGTCGCGAGCTCGAGCTGGCGCGCCAGCTCCTCCTGGAATGCCCGATGGTTGCCGAGACCGGTCAGGGCATCGACAAGGGAGTCCTCGCGGGCCTGGCCGTAGAGGTCTTCGAGGCGGTCGCGATCCTGGGTGAGCCGGTCGACGTCGCGCAGCATCGGGGCGGCCATGCGCGCCATGACGACGGGCATGACGATCGCGCTCGCGGCCAGGAACACCAGGGCGAGGCCGCGTCCGGGGCCGCCGTCGGGCCAAAAGCCTTGCACCGCGGCAACACCCATGAGCGCCACGAACTCGACCACCATGATCCGGATCATCCGGCGGCGGATGGCGGCGGCGGTCTCGCTGGTGGTGGGTTCCGGTGGGTTGGGGTCGGTCTGGTCGGGCATGGCCATGCAGGTGACAGGAGATGTCAGGAAGGGTGTACGTCACCTGCGTCCCTCCTGTGACCGCGACCAAAGTACCGACGGACGCCGCCAACCGTTCCAAGGACGTGCGCGCACGTGATGGCCTACGTTCCGGCCACGATGCTGGAACAGGCCGCCCCGAACACGCACGCGCGCCGTCGGGCTCGTCTCGGACGAGCCGGCGCCCTCGCACTCGGGATCTCGATGGTGGCCCTGCTGCCGGGCTTCGTCGTGCCGGTGCTGGCGTTCACCTGTGGATTCACGTCATTCTCGGGCTCCGTTTCCCCTTCTGGCGGAACTACAGCAACGACTTTCACCTTCACACTTGTCTACTCGACTGGCCCGACGCCCTCGTCTGTCCAGACTCGAGTCGATGGTGTCTGGCACAACATGTCGGGCGGCGGTGGGACCTACACATGGCAGACCAAGTTGAATACTGGAAGTCACAACTACCGCTTCCGAGTGACGAACAGCAACGGGACCTGTATGGAACCCCGTGGCAGCCACCCTCAGATTCAGGTAACGGCCCCAACCCCGACGCCGGCCCCGACGCCGACCCCAACCCCGACTCCCACGCCCGCGCCCACTCCCAAGCCGACCCCGAAGCCGACCCCGAAGCCCACAGCCAAGCCCACACCCAAGCCGACGCCGAAGGCCACGCCAAAGCCCACACCCAAGCCGACCCCGAAGCCTACCGCCAAGGCAACGGCCAAGCCGGCCAAGGCCACTCCCAAGCCGACCCCGAAGCCGACGGCCACGCCCAAGACCGCGGTCGTCTCGGCCAGCCCGTCCGACGAGGGTTCGGCCGCCGCCTCACCCAGCCCGACGCTGACGGCCGTCCTGCCGCGGCCCACGACGTCGCCCGCGGCGGGTGCCGGCGTGACCAGCACTTCGGGCGGCTCCGGCGGAGGCGACGGCGGTGGCGTCGACGCCATGCTCGGGTTCGTCACCACCACCAGCCCGATCTTCGCGTGGATCATCGCGAGTGCCGGCGGGGTCCTCCTGTTCCTGGTGCTGCTGCGCCGGAGGAAGGAAGAGGAAGAGGCATCGGGTGGCTCGTTCATGCTCGCCGCGGCCGCTGCCACCGCGTCCTCGATCCCTGACCCCGTGCATCAGCCCACCGTGCCGGCCCCGCCGCCGGCCCCGCAGCCGTCGGCCGCAGCCGCGAAGGCGCGCTCGTCGAAGACTGCGTCGCCGCCCGAGGCACCCAAGCGGGCCGCCAAGACCAAGTCGTCCAAGTCGTCGGGCGAGGGCAAGTCGAACGGCAAGCGCGGCGCCAAGCCGGCCGAGCCCGTCAAACCCGCCCCGGCGGCCGAGCGCGCCGCGCCCGCGGCGACGATCGGCGTCGCCTCCTGGGCCGCGTCCGATCTCACGCGCCCCAAGCCCAAGACCGCGGCCGGCCCTCAGACCTTCTCGAAGCCGCCGGCCAAGGGTGTCGAGCGACTGAAAGTCGGCTACCGCATGGTCCGCCTGAGCGAAGGCGTCGACGACGTCAGCTCACGCGAGCTCGGGCGCCTCGACCGCGGCGACGAGGTCGAGGTCGTCGGCTCCTTCGAGGGCTTCCTTCAGGTCACGACCCCAGACGGCCTGACGGGTTGGATCCCGCGCCACACGATCCTCGGTTAGGGGCGCGAGGTCAGTCCGGCCACGACCGACGTCCGAGCGGCCGTTCGCTCGAGGTCGGACCAGAGGCCCTTGAACGCCTGGTACGCCTGGCCGTCCAGGCCGATGTAGATCTGACACGCCCGCAGACGAGAAGCGAATAGCGGCACGTCGAGCCGGATCGCGTCGAAGTGCTGGAGGGCAGCCCCGACGATGTCAATTCCCGTCCAGGCGGGCGACCACGGCGCCCAGAAGTCGATCCAGGCCAGGTCGAAGAGGAAGTCGCCGTACATCGCGCACCCCCAGTCGAAGACGCCGCTGACGCGATCGCCTGCGACAAGGACGTTCCGGTTCATGAGATCGGCGTGGATCAGGTGACGCGGCCCCGGCAGATCGTCGGCGAGGGAGGCGAGGACGCCATAGGCCTCGACGAGCGGGCCATCGCCGGTCGGGGAGGCGGCCAATCTGGATCTCCATCCGTGGGTCCGCTGCGATGGACGGTCCGTCGCGGCGTCAAGGAGCATCGCCCGCCAACTCGGGTAGCCGCCGACTCCATCGGCGCCCCAACCGCCGTATCCGGTCGAGTCGCTCACGTCTGCGCGCCGCATCGCGTCGAGGGTCCTCATCAACGACGGGAGAAGACGTCGGAGGCGAGATCCGTCGATCGTCTCCAGCACGTCCCCGGTCAGTCGCTCGGAGATCGCGTAGAACCCGTCACCCGCGGTCCCGACCTCGACGACACGCGGGATCGGCAGATCGAACGAGGCGTGACGGACGACTCGTTGATCCTTCCGGAAGTCTTCCTCGATGGCGCTGAACCGGATGATCCACGCCTGGCCGGCGTGACGGTAGGCGAACGCGTTCGACCAGGCGCCCGAGACGAGGGCGACGACATCCGTGACACCCGTCCCGAACCGCGATCGAAGGAAGGCACCGGTCGCTTTGACATCAGCGGGGCGGGCGCTGGATCGGGCCATTCGATCCATCGATCCGGCCGGGTCAGCCCTTCGTGCGCGATGCGATCCGCTTGAGCGCGCCGTCCCAGTCCGGGTCGAATGGCTTGCCCGGCTTGTCGAGGTCGAGCGTCAGCGGCGCGTGGTCAGACGGGATCGGCGGCCCCTTGCGTGCCTCGCGGTCGATCTCGGCATCGACGACCCGCGCCGCCACGCTCTTCGTCACCAGCAGGTGGTCGATCCGCATCCCGAAGTTCTTGTGGAACATGCCCGCACGGTAATCCCACCACGTGAATCGCCCCGGCTCGTCGTGCTGGAGCCGGTAGGAGTCCACGAGGCCCCATTGCAGCAGACGCTCGAAGGCGCCTCGCTCCGCGGGCGACACGTGGGTGCCGCCGTGGGCGGCGCTCGGATCCCAGACGTCGACGTCGGTCGGGGCGATGTTGAAGTCGCCGCCGATGACGAGGTCGTCACCCGGGTCGCAGCTCTCGCGCAGCCACTGCAGGAGCCGCTGGTACCAGGCCAGCTTCCCGGCGAAGAACTGGGAGCCGACCACGCGGCCGTTGGGGGCGTAGATGCTCACGATCCGGATGCCGTTCGCGGTGATGCTCATCATCCGCGCCTCGTCGAGCGGGTCGAAGTCCTCCTCGCTCACCGACGCCGACGCGCCGGCGCTGCTGTCGCGGACCCCGCCGAGGCCGAAGTTCGTGAGCACCCCGCCCGCCGACATGCCGTGGCGGACGGCGACCGCGACGCCGTTCCAGCGTCCCTCGCCGTGGTGGATCAGGTCGTAGCCGGCCATCGCGAAGGCCATGACCGGAGCGTCCTGGTCGGGCAGCTTGGTCTCCTGCATCAGCAGGACGTCGGGGTCCGCGCGGACCAGCCACTTCTCGACCGCATCCTGGCGGGCTTTGAGCGAGTTGACGTTCCAGGTGGCGATTCGCATCGGACGCTCAGTACCGCCGGCCGCGCTGGCGCTCGAGGTCGAACGTGGCCGTGTCGGCGACGGCCATGACCGCCATCGTGCCCGCCTGGACCGGATCGGAGATGACGAGGTCCACGTGCTCGGTGATGGAGCCGACCATGTTGAGCGCGATGATCGGGATGCCGACCGCGCGGAGCTCCTCGGCGGCGACGCTGATGTCGCCACCCATGATCGAGCCCGCGAGGACCAGCAGCCGGGCGCGCGGCAGGTCCGCGACCGCGCGCACAGCGGCCGCGATGTGGGCCTCGCCGACGAGCGGGATCGTGTCGACGCTGATCCGCTCGCCGCGCAGGTTGTGGCGGTCGGCCTCGCTCACGGCGCCCAGCGCGACCTGCGCCACCTGCGCCCCGCCGCCCACGACGATGATCCGCTTGCCGAAGACGGTCCCGAGCGCCTGGGTCCGATGGACGGCCCGGATGTCCTCGAGGCGCTCGAGCGCTCCGACCAGCGTGTCCTCCGACACGCCCTCGACCTCGAGCTCGATCTCGACGAGCGGCGGGCTCCCGTCGATGAGCCGGACCGTCGCCAGCGTGCGGATCCGACCGCCCGCCTCGGCGACCGTTCCGGTGATCGCGGAGATCGCCTCGGCGCGGTCGACGACATCGAAGCGGATGGCAGCCGTCTCGGCCGCCCGACGACGGGGCATCGGGGCGCGGCCCGGCTCAGCCCAGGCTGCCGCGACCGGCCGCGCCGGGTCGGAGGTCGTTGACGGACAGGAGGTCAGGCTCGACGCCGCCGGTCGGGTCGTGCTCCTCGAAGGCCAGCCCGAGGCCGCTGAACGCCTCGCGGGTGGCGGCCGCGTCCGAGGTCGTGAGCATGAGGGCGCCATCGGTGTCCTCGGCCACGCCGACGATCCCGGTGATGTTCACGCCGCGATCCGCCAGCGCGGTCGCGACCCGGGCGAGCGAACCCGGCCGATCGTCGAGCTGGACCGTGAACCAGACCGTCACGAGGCACCTCCTGTCCGACCGATGGTACCCGCTCGCCTCGGGCACCGGGTGGGGCCGACCGGCTACGCTACCGACCCAGATGCCCGCCCCGCTCGGCAAGGCCCCGACCAGCGCGATGCCCGATGTCCAGGTCTTCGGGCGCGACGATTCGCCCGACACGCGGGCCGCCCTGCGGTTCTTCCGCGAGCGGCAGGTCGCGGTGCACTACTCGGACCTGCGCAAGCGCCCGATCGCGCCCGGCGAGCTGCGTCGTTTCACGGAGCGCCTGGGCGCTCGCGCGCTCCTCGACGAGACCTCGCGTCCGTACCGCGACGGCGGTCTGGCCTACCTGAGCCTTGACGAGACCGGAATCGTGGCGCGTCTCCTCGCCGAGCCGCGCCTGCTGCGGCTGCCGCTCGCGCGGAGCGGTCATGCGGTGACCGTCGGTCGCGCCGAGGCGACCTGGGCCGAGTGGATCAGGTCCGCGGCCGCGCCCTGAGCGCCGTCACCGCGACGACCGCGCCGCATACGACCAGCGCGATGCCCGCGAACGCCCATCGGATGTCGTCGATCATGAAGCCCGAGCCGCGGATGACGCCCGTGCCCTGGCCGACCCAGACGATCCCGACCAGGACGAGAACGGCGGCGATGATCCAGCGTGACCGCATCGGTGCCTCCCAGGTGGCATCCTAGCCCCGATGGATGCACAGCGCCCCGGGGCCCGCCGGGCCGGCCGACTGCGGGTGACGCCCGAGGCCGAGGAGAAGCTCGGGCGGACCGTCGTCGAGACCGAGGACGAGAAGCTCCTGCAGCGCCGCCCGGAAGCGGCCTTCCTCGACACCGACCCGTGGCGGGCCCTGCGGATCCTCGCCGAGTTCGTCGAGGGCTTCGACGCGATGGCCAAGGTGGGGCCGGCGGTGACCGTCTTCGGTTCAGCGCGCACCAAGCCCGACGATCCGCTCTACGAGGCGGCGCGGACCATCGGGCGGAAGCTGGCGCAGGCTGGCTTCGCGGTGATCACCGGCGGCGGCCCGGGCACCATGGAGGCAGCGAACCGCGGCTGCCAGGAGGGTGGCGGCCTGTCGGTCGGCTGCAACATCGAGCTGCCGCGTGAGCAGTTCATCAACAGGTACGTCGATCTCGGGGTCGAGTTCCGCTACTTCTTCGCACGCAAGACGATGTTCGTGAAGTACGCCGACGGCTTCGTGATCCTGCCCGGCGGGTTCGGGACGCTCGACGAGCTGTTCGAGGCCATCACGCTCATCCAGACCGGCAAGGTGCGCCACTTCCCGGTCGTGCTGGTCGGCTCGGCCTACTGGTCGGGACTGCTCGACTGGATCCGCGGCACGCTCCTCACGTCGGGCGCCGTGTCGCAGAGCGACATCGACCTGCTCCAGATCTCCGACGATCCCGACGAGGTCGTCGCGATCATGCGGTCGCACGCCGACAGCGGTCCCGGTCCGGACGTGATCGACCGCGGCCACCGCTGACCGGCCTGCCGCTCAGACGGGCTCGTCCACCTCGGACCTCAGGACCGGGAGCGCGATCTCGATCCGGCCGTCGATGACCCGAACCGGGTAGTAGCGCAGGCGCCGGACGCGAGTCAGTCGGCGGGCCTCCGCCTTCTTGCCCGGCGGATCCACCTTGGCATCGCGACCCGCCGGCGACCAGGTCGGGTGGTACGTGCCGTCGGGGTCGAGCCCGCCGGTCGTCGGCATCTGGACGACGTCACCGGTGCACAG
Organism: uncultured Chloroflexia bacterium; assembly: GCA_963767165.1. GTDB lineage: Bacteria > Chloroflexota > Limnocylindria > Limnocylindrales > CSP1-4 > SPCO01. The sequence goes on from CAVYCV010000003.1 coordinate 596,064, forward strand.
GTCGAAGCGGCCCTCATGGAGCGGACAGGCGACGACGCAGCCGTCGAGCTCGCCGATCGACAGGGGCGCGGACATGTGCGGGCAGCGGTCGTCGGTGGCGACGATGCCGGCCGGCGTATGGGCGAGCAGCACGTCGAGGTCGCCGTGCGAGACGCGCCGCATCGCACCCGCGGGCAACGCCGCGAGATCGAGGACCGGCTCGAAGGCCGCGCCGGCTGTGCCGGGCGCCTGGAGTCGTGGCGGGAAGGGCGCGGGCCGCTCGGTCATCGCGACCGATCGTACCGCCGCGGACAGCACGACGCCCCGATGGGGACCACCGGGGCGTCGTGGACGAGAGGAGGACTGAGTCAGTCGGCGGTCGGTGCCGGTGTGGCACTCGCGCCGACGGCCCGGGTCGGGACGGCATCGGTATTGGAGGACCGAAGCGGGATCTCCTTGATCGCGACCGCGGCGATCCCGGCCACGACCGCGCCGGCCACACCGAGCCAGAACGTCTGGGCCGTGGCGAGGCTGAAGGCCCCATGGATGCCCTCGACCATCGCCCCGATGAACGGCTTGACGGCGTCCTGGAACTGGACCGGGATCTGGGCCAGGAGGGCCTGGCCAAGGTCGCCGACGCCGGTCAGCTGGCTGAGGTCGAACGATCCCGTCGAGCTCGCCTGCGTGAACCCGTCGATGACCTGCGGGGGCACGCCGGCGGCCGACATCTGCGGCACGAGCTGTTCCTTGAATGTCGTCCCGAAGATCGTCCCGACGAAGGCGAGCGCGATCGTGCCGCCGATCTGGCGGAAGAACGTCAGGTTCGAGGTCGCGACACCGAGTTGCCGGAACGGCACGGCGTTCTGGATGACGATCGTCGGCACGGAGAACGTCGGTCCGACGCCCAGGCCGGCGATGAACATCCAGACCCAGACCATCTCCACCGACGTGTCCTTGGTGAGCTGGGTCATCAGGAGGACCGCGAAGCCCATGACGACCACCGAGCCGACGATCAGCCACTTGTAGCGGCCCGTTCGGGCGACGATGAGGCCGGACACGATCGAGCTGAAGATCAGGCCGACCATGAGCGGCAGGGCCGCGAGGCCGGAGTTCGTCGGCGAGAAGCCCTCGACCACCTGGAACCAGCGTGGCAAGAAGACGATCGCGCCGAAGAAGGCGAAGGCGGCGAAGAAGACCGAGACCATCGTCGCCGAGTAGGTCCGGCCCTTCCACAGGTCCAAGGGGACGATCGGCTCCTTGGCGCGCCCCTCGGCGAGGATGAAGGCCAGCGTCCCGATGATCCCGATGAGGATGAACCCGCCGACAGTCGGATCGGCCCATTCGCCGAACTGCTTGTTGGTCAGGCCGACCAGCAGGAACACCATCGCGACCGTGAAGATCGTCCCGCCGATCAAGTCGAAGTTGCGGGTCGCCGAGGCTGTCTTGACCGTCGGCAGCAGTCGCTGGATGACGAGCAGGGCGATGATCCCGATCGGGATGTTGACGTAGAAGATCCAATGCCAGCTCAGGTTCTCGGTCAACCAACCGCCGATGAGCGGACCGGCGACGAACGCGATGCCGAAGACGGCCCCGAAGAGACCCTGGTACTTGCCGCGCTCCTGGGGCGTGAACAGGTCACCGATGACCGCGAGCGCCACTGGGAACAGTGATCCGGCGCCGATGCCCTGGATGCCTCGGAAGAGGATCAGCATGCCCATGTTCTGGCTGAGGCCGGACAGGGCCGAGCCGACCAGGAAGATCACGATGCCGATCATGAAGATGGGCTTGCGGCCGTAGATGTCTGAGAGCTTGCCCCAGAACGGGACGCTGATCGTGCTGGTCAGCAGGTAGATGGTGATGGCCCAGACGTAGTAGTCGTTGCCCGACAGCTGGGTGACGATGGTGGGCAGCGCCGGCCCGACGATCGTCTGGTCGAGCGCGCCGAGGAACAGCCCGAGCATGACGGCGAAGAGGATCTCCATCTTCGCCCGGTGGCTCAGGCCGAGGGCAGGGTCTTCGGCGAGCGACGGGACGTACCCGTTCGACTCGGCCGGGAACAATTCCATGAGTGGTCAATCCCTCCGTGATGGGGTGGTGAGGTGGTGGCTTGGCCGGGTGACTCCCGACAGATCTTCGGCACCTCGCATGGTCGAAGCCGATCGTGGAGCAGGCATGGAGCTGGGGTGGCGATCCGGCATCGGATCGGTGGTGGCCTCGAGCGCGGCGCGGAGGTCGGCGGTCGCCTGGGCGATCGCCCCGAGCTGGGATGGCTTGAGCCGGCCGAGCACGGTCCGGAGCAGGTCATCCGCGAGGGCGTCCTGCTCGTCGATCATCTGGACACCAGCCGGCGTCAGATGGACCATCACGATGCGCCGGTCCTCCGGCACGCGCGTCCGCTCGATGTACCCGCGCTCCTCGAGCCGGTCGATGAGACCGGTCGCGCTGGAGAGCGAGACGTTGAGGACGTCGGCAAGACGGCTCATCGGCATGAGGCCGCTCCGCCGGAGCGTGTAGAGGATGTTGAGTTGCGCCATGCTGATGCCCAGCCGAAGCAGGCGCTCGCTCATGGCGCACTTGATCTGCGTCATCGTGGCCCGGAAGTCGGCGATGATGCGATCGGTCGGGTCGGACCCGACGGTGGTGTCGCGGATCGCGCCCGGAACGGGCGTGATGCTTCGTGTCATGTGAAATATCATACTCAAGTGAATCATCCTGTCAACCTGAACGGTACGTCCCGCATGCAGGAGTCCAGATGCGCTTCGCGTTGATGATCGAGCCCCAGCAGGGCATGTCGTATGGCGACCAGGTGGCGGTCGCCAAGCGGGCCGAGGCCAATGGCTTCGACGCGCTCTTCCGTTCGGACCACTACGCGAGCTTCCCCGGGCCCGCGGGCATGCCCACGACCGACGCGTGGACCGTGCTGGCCGGGCTCGCCCGCGAGACCGAGCGGATCGGGCTGGGGGCCTTGGTCTCGCCGGTCACCTTCCGCCACCTCGGCAACTTCGCGAAGGTCGTGACGACCGTCGACGAGATGAGCGGCGGCCGCGTGGAGGTGGGCGTCGGAGCGGGCTGGAACGACCTCGAGCATCGCCAGTACGGGCTGCCGTTCCCGCCGATCAACGAGCGCGCGGACCTGCTGGAGGACCAGCTCGCCGTGCTGCACGGGCTGTGGGGCGAGCCGGACGGCTGGTCGTTCGAGGGGCATGTGGTGCGCGTCGAGGACGCGCTCTTCCGGCCGCGGCCGGTAGACGTGCCGGGTCGCCCGATCGGGCCGAACGGCGCCCCGCGCCCGCGCATCATCACGGGCGGTCAGGGGTCGCCGCGCGGCCTCCGGATCGCCGCCCGCTGGTCGGACGAGTACAACCTTTCCTCGACCGCCCCGGCCCAGGCCGCCGAGATCTTCGCGAAGCTGGACGACGCGTGCCGGGCGATCGGGCGCGACCCCGGCGAGGTGTCCCGCTCCGCGATGGCCGGCGTGCTGATCGGCCGCACCGATGAGGAGGTCCGGGCGCGCGAGGCCGCGCTGCTGGCGACCTTCGGCGAGGACGCCGGCGGCGACGACTGGATCGAGGAACGTCGGGAGCGCTGGGTCGTGGGGACGGCCGAGGCCGCGCGGGCGATGATCCGCCGGTTCGGCGAGGCGGGCGTGCAGCGGATCATGCTGCAGGACTTCCTGCCCTGGGACCTCGACCACATCGACGTGATGGGCGAGACCCTGGTCGGCCAGGTCTAGGCAGGGCACGGGCATCCGGGACGCCCCGTCTTCATCCCCACATTCCGAGAAGGACTACCACAGCCGCAAACCCGGTCGGTCGTTGCGGTCGGACCGCTGGTCGTCCGCTGTGGCCGCCCGGGATAGTCCTTCACGGCATGCCCCGACCTCTAGCGGCGACTCATCGCGGGAGCCGGTCCCCGAACAGGTCCTGGTAGTCCTTCCCCGAATACGGCGGCCCTCTGCCCTCGGCAGGATCACCCCGACACGCTGCGATGGTGAATACCCTGCGTGGGGATCCAGCTAACCCGGGCCGTCTCCCTTGGGTGCGGGCCGCGGCCGGCGGGTCAGCCGTCCGCTGCCTCCGCGGCGGCCTTGTAGCGCGGGTCGTCGCGCCGGATCGGGTCCGGGTCCGTGCCGCGCGCCCGGGCCAGGCGCTCCGTCACGAGTTGCAGGGCCGTGGCGGTCCCGAAGAGCGCGGCCACGGGCGCCGGCAGCGTCGGCGCCTCGGCGACCAGGATCCGACCGGCAGGCGTCAGCTCGGCCGCGAATGCCCCATCGAGATCCTCGGCCAGGATGGCCGCCGCGCGGACGCCGACCAGGCGGGCGGCCCGCAGGGCGCCCTGGGCGCGTGCGGCGCGCTCGGACCGGCCGTCGCGATCGGCCAGGATCAGCATGAGCGCGGTCTCCGGACCTGTGGCCGGCAGGTGGCCATGGAGGAACGTCTCGAGGTCGCGGAACGCGGAGGGCAACCAGGACGCCTCCTCGACCTTGAGCGTCATCTCGCGGCCGGACGGCCGATCCGCACCGGACGCGATGACGATGAGATGCTCGGCGTCCGCGAACCGCCCGGCGATCCGCTCGGCGCCGGTCTCGTCGCTCGAACCTCTGGCCAGGATCCGCGCCACGTCATCGCCGTCGACCCGGCGCCCCGACAGGTGCGCCCCGACCGCGGCCGCGGCCAGCATCGGGCTGGTGTAGCCGACGACATGGCACCAGCTCTGATCGAGCTCGTGGGTCTCGACGACGAGGTCGGCGAGCGCGCCGCCGGGCGACCGGCGCGACACGGTCAGCAGGGCCGTCTGCGACCCAGCCGCCCGAGCGGCCGACAGGGCCGCATTCGTGGCGGTCGTGCCGCCCTCGTGCGAGACGCCGATCACCAGGGCATCGCCGGGCGGGTCAAGGGACAGCTCGAAGGCCTGGGCGGCGACCGGTCCCGGACCCGGCAGGCCGGCCGCGCGGGCCGCCTCGCGGAGGATCTCGACCGTGCCGAGGGCCGCATGCTCGGATGTGCCGCAGCCGGTGACGATGATCGCCCGACCGGCGCGCGCGGCCGTGGCGATCGCGGTCGCGAGGGCCGCGGCCTGGCTCTCGGCGCTCCCCTGAGTCGCGAGGATCCGACGGGCGACGGCCGGCTCCGCCGCGATCATGTCGGTCATGTGATATGGCGGCCCGGAGCGTCGTGCGGGCGTGTCGGTCGAGGCCCACGGGTCGGCCGGGCCGGGGAGGGGAGCGCTGGGATCGAAGCCGGCGTCGGTCGTCATCGACCGAGCATAGGGGCGACCGAGACCTCGACGTCGGCCGGCCCATGGCACGCGACGGGTCCGGTGGCTGCGCCGACCTGCCCGAGCGGGCACCATTAGCGCGACAGGCCGAATGACAGGGAGGATCCGGATGCAGGTCGGGTTGATGGCACCCCAGGGATGGAAGGGCGAGTACGACGGCTGGCCGGCAGCCGACGCGTGGGCCCGGACGGTCGAGCTCGCGGCCCAGGCGGAGGCGCTCGGTTTCGAGTCGGTCTGGGTCTTCGACCACTTCCACACCGTGCCCGATCCGACCGACGAGATCACCTTCGAGGGATTCTCGGTGCTGACCGCGCTCGCGGTGCTCACGAAGCGCGTCCGGCTAGGCCACATGGTGGTGTGCACTGGCTTCCGGAACCCCGCGCTCACCGCGAAGTTGTCGTCGACCATCGACGTCATCAGCGGCGGGCGCTTCGAGCTCGGGATCGGGGCGGGCTGGAAGGAAGAGGAGTGGATCGCGTACGGCTATGGGTTCCCCTCGCTCGGCGAGCGGATGGCGGCGCTCGGTGACCACCTCGAGGTCATCACCCGCATGTTCGCCCCGGGGCGGGCGTGGTTCGAGGGCGAGGAGGCCCATGTCCGAGGCGCGGTCAACATGCCCAAGGGCCTGCAGCAGCCGCGGATCCCGATCATCGTCGGCGGCAACGGCCGGCAGCGGACGGCGGGCTATGCCGTCAAGTACGGCGACGAGCTCAACCTCGTGTTCATCGACGCGGACGAGGTCGCGGTCCGGATGGCCGAGGTCCGGGCCCTGTGCGAGGACGCCGGCCGCGACCCGGCGACGCTGCGCTTCTCGCTCTACACGAAGGACGAGCCGATGCGCCACGCCGGCCAGGAGCGGGTCGACGTCATGGCCGGGTTCGCGGAGATCGGCCTCGATCGCGCGGTCTGCTTCCCGACGCGCTGGTCGCCGACGCTCGACGCGCAGGCGGCGTTCGCCGAGGACTGCCGGGCCGCCGGCCTGACGCTGGACGCGGCGACGGCGGTCGGCTGATCCCGCGTCGGCGGGGTTGCGTCGAATGCACGCTCGTCGCCGGGCGACGCTACCGACGAAGGACGGTTTCGCTATCGGCTGCCGGACGTCGCATCCGCCGCCTGGCGACGCGTTCGTCGGCCCGAGGGGTGCCGTGACCGAGCTTCTTCGTCATCCGCGTCGCTGAGCGACCGATCGACGAAGCTCAGGTGTCGGCAGCGCCGCCCAGCGACGGGCCGACCGTGGGCCGGGCCGCACCGATGCGACCGATGCGGCGCCACGGCCAGTAGCGGAACCAGGCCCGCCCGACGAGGAGCTCGAGCGGGACCGGTCCGTAGCGGCGCGAGTCGATCGGCTCGCCGAACCCGGCAGCCGCGGTCTCGGCGGGCGAAGCATCGCTGACCAGCCACGCCTCGTCCTCGGCGAGCTCGAGAAAGCCGTCTGCGAACGGCACCCGGTCGCCGGGCCGTGCGGCGACCCGCTTGACCGCAAGCTGGTCGCCATTCGGTTCGCGGAAGACGACGACGGATCCGCGCCGCGGCCAGCGGGTCACGGTGGGATCGACGAGCAGCCAGTCGCCATCCTCGATGGCCGGGTGCATGCTCGCTTCCAGGAGGGCCAGCCGCCACGGCCCGCGCAGCCGCTCACGCAGGCTCGCGGTACGACGAGGCCCCGCCGGTCGGCGGGGCCTGTGATCCGTCACGGAATGGGGAGTGGCGGTCAGCCCGGCCGACCCGCCACTCGGGTCTTCTCTTCGCCGCCGGTCGCCTTCCAGGCCGCGTCGATCTCGTCGATGAGGTCGAGCAGCTTCTTCGAGTCGGCCGCGTCGGTCGAGGCCTTCACCTTCGACGCCTGCTTGTTCGCATTCCAGAACAGCTCGTGGAGGTTGGGGACCTTCTCGAGGTGCTCGGGCTTGAAGTAGTCGTGCCAGAGGACGTCGAGGTGGTGCTTGACCAGCTCGGCGCGCTCTTCCTTGATGTGGACGCAGCGGCCCCGGAACGTCGGGTCCTCGTTGGCCGCGTACTTCTCGTTGATCCTGTGGCAGGACTCGGCCTCGATGCGGGCCTGCTCGGGGTCGTAGACGCCGCAGGGCAGGTCGCAATGGGCTCGGGCGGTGGTGCTGGGGGCAAGCCAGCGAGTCAGACGAGACATGGGACTCCTTCGTACTGGGCTGAGGACCGCACCCTACCGTCTCGGGGAGTGCATCGAAGTGTCCGAGCCTCGACCGGACGTGTCAAACGCGCGAAGCCTGTCGCTGCGAGACGCCCTGACGCCGACCCCTTGTGGAGGAGCATGCTTCGGGGCCACACTGGCGGGGAGGGCGGTCCGGCGGGCCGGCGCGAGGGTCCGGATCGGATCGCATGACGCTATCGGAAGGGAGGCGACATGCAACTCATCATCGCGATCGTGGCGCTGTTGATCGGCGCCGCGTTCACTCTTGGCGGCTGGCGGTTCTTCCTGCTGCTCCTGCCGATCTGGGCGTTCGTGGTCGGCTTCAATGTGGGAACCGACGCGGTCAGCGCGATCTTCGGCGACGGATCCTTTGCGACGGTGACGAGCTGGGTGGTCGGCTTCGTCCTGGCCCTCGTCTTCGCGATCTTCTCGTACCTGTACTACTACCTGGCGGTCGCGGTGTTGGCGGGGGCTGCCGGATATGCCCTCGGCGCCAGCGCGTGGGGCCTGATCGGCAACGAATTCGGCGCGGTCGCATTCGTCATCGGTCTTGTCGTCGCGGTCGTCTTCGCAGCCGTCACGCTTCTCCTCAACGTCCCCAAGTACCTGGTCATCGTGTTGACGAGCCTCGGCGGCGCCGCCACGGTCCTGGCCGGCTGGTTCATCCTCATCGGCAAGGTGCCCGAGAACGCGATCCACTGGACGCAGGTCGGCCGGCTGATCACGGACAGCTGGTTCTATCTCATCGTCTTCCTGGCGATCGCCGCGGCCGGGATCGTCGTCCAGATGGCGACGAACCTCGGGCCCGATCGATACCAGTTCGAGCGGACCTCGTATCGCTACGGCTCGACAAGCACGCCGACGGCGTACTAGGCCACACAGCTCGGCCCGGGCGGTCCAGCCGCCCGGGCTGATCACGGTCGGGACGACCCGCGGACGCGGGCGGGTATCATCGCCGCGATGAACGACCGAGCACTGCCCGGCGTCGAGGGTCCCCCGGCCTGTCCCTTCATCGCGTTCGAGGATGAGCGCGATGAGCGCTCGTCCAGTCCCGACCACAGGCACCGCTGTTACGCGGAGGTCCAGCCTGCGCCACGGGCGCTCGCGCACCAGGAGGCGTACTGCCTCTCGAGCGCGTTCCCGGTCTGCCCGACGTTCCAGGACTGGGCCAGGCGCGAGGCCGCCCAGGCCCGCTCGGCGGGTCGCGCTGTCGCGGCCCCGCCGGCCATCTCGGCCGCCGTCAACGACGAGCGCGAGCCCGACGCCGGGGATGAGGCGCCGCCGCCGATCGCGGCCGAGGGCCCGCAGGCCGATGCCCCGGCTGGCGGCGAGCCGAGCGAGGCCGATGACGACATCGAGCCATGGGCCGCCCCGCCGCATGACGAGCCCGAACCGGTCATCCACCGCAATCCGCCGCGCGACTGGGCGGCGCCGCCGCCATGGGCGACCGGCGGTGCCGCGGCGGGTGCGGCCATGAGTGGCGCCGGTGGCGCGGCTGTGAACGAGGCGCCGGACTTCCTGGCCAGTCGCGATCCGGCTCGGGGTCTCGCGGGGAGTGCCGCGGACCGGCTCGCCGGCGGGTCACCGGCAGTGCCACCGCCTCCGCATGGCCCATCGTCGTCGCCATCCGCGCCGGCCTCGGACGACCTGGTGGGGCTCGTGGGAGCGGCCGGCGTCGGGGCCGCCGGCGCCGCGGCCGGGGCAGCCGCCTCGACCGGGGGCGCCGCCGGGACCCGAGCCAGTGCGCCGGAGCCGCTCACCCGCCCGCCGAGCGGTGCGTACCCGACGACCACGGCATCGGGTCGTCGCCCGACGGTCAGCTCGACGCGGTCACGGGCGCAGCAGCACGACGGTCCGTCCTGGGAGAGTGCCAAGCGCTACGAGGCCTACCCCACGATCAAGACGCGGGCCGGTCTGCCGGGCATCCCGCGGATCGCGGTCTGGGCGGGCGCCCTGGGCGTGGCCGCGCTCGCGCTCTTCTTCCTGCCGGCGCTGCTGGGCGTCGGAGGCGGCGGGACGGGCGCGAGCCCGAGCCCCAGCAGGACCGCCGCGGTCGCCACCGCGAGCCCGGATCCGACGCCGATCCCCGAGCCGACGGCACAGACCTACATCATCAAGAAGAACGACACGCTCCTCAAGATCGCCAAGAAGTTCGACCTGACGCTCGAGGAGCTGCTGGCGGCGAACAAGGACACGATCAAGGACGCGGACAAGATCAAGGTGGGCCAGGAGATCATCATCCCGATCCCGACGCCGGACGAGGTGACCGACCCGTCCGCCGCGGCGCCCGACGACAGCGCGAGCGCAGCTCCGTAGACGCCCGCCATCGCCCGCGGGCGCGCGCCGCTAGCGTGGGGCGATGTTGATCGCGGTGATCTTGCCGGCCTCGACGCGGAACGTGGCGTCGATGTGCTGGGTCGGAGCACCCGGCCGGACGACAAGCAGGTCCGCCTCGTAGGTGGTGCCCGTGTCCCGGATCTCGCCCGGGATCATGCGCAGGCCCTTGTCACCGCGCAGGAACCAGCCGCCGACGCGCTCCACGCCTCGCAGCATCTGGACGCTGTCGCCGACGTGCACGCGCATCTCGGTCATCTCGTCCATCAATGCCACGGCGCCCTCGCGATCCCCGGCATTGAGCTTCTCGAAGAAGTCTTCCATCGTCTCGACAGCACCCATGGCCTGAGTGTACCGTCGGGCGCCCATGGACGCCGCCCAGCCTCCGACCGACGAGCGACGGGCCCGCCTGGCCGCTGCGTGGCCGCTCTTCGGGCTGACCGTGCGCACCGAGCGCCTGGTCCTGCGATTGCCCACCGACGAGGACCTACTGGACCTCATGGACCTCGCGCGGGCGGGGATCCACCCGCCGGGGGAGATGCCGTTCGGCGTCGCCTGGTCCACGATGCCCAGCCCGGCATTCGAGCATGGGTACCTCGCCTATCACTGGGGCAACCGGTCGGGCTGGTCGGCCGCCGAATGGGAGCTCGGTCTCGGCGCGTCGTTCGAGGGGACCCTGATCGGGATGCAGGGGATGCACGCGCGAGACTTCGCGGCCCGGCGGATGGTCGGCACCGGGTCGTGGGTGGGACAGGACTTCCAGGGTCGCGGCTTCGGCAAGGAGATGCGCGCCGGTCTCCTGACCCTGGCCTTCGCCGGGCTCGGGGCGCTCCTGGCGGAGACCGAGGCGTTTCTCGACAACGCGGCCTCGAACGGGGTCTCCCGAGCCCTCGGCTACGAGGAGAACGGGTTCGGATCGCTTGCGCCGGAGGGCGTGCCGCGCGACACGCAGCGCTTCAGGATGACCGCCGAGATGTGGCGCTCGCGGCCGCGTCCGTCCGTGGCCATCGAGGGCCTCGACGCCTGTCGGGAGATGTTCGGGGCCTAGAAGCCCCCGCCGGCGCCGCCCCCGCCACCGCCCGACGAGCCGCCGCTGAACCCACCGCCGCCGCCGCCCGACGAAGAGGGCGAGTTCCCGATGGTCCCGAGCGCGGACATCATGCCGCCGAGATCGGGCATGCCCGAATCCGAGAAGAGGCCGCCGCCGCTGCCGGCCGCGGCTCCTCCGGCCAGTGACGAGCCGTCGGACGATCGGTACCAGGCCGGGAACCAGATCGCCGGGGACGAGGTGCCTGTGCCGGCCGCCTTGGCCTCCTGGAGACTGCGGTCCAGCACGCCCTCGATCTCGTGCTGGAGACCGAGCGCCGTGCCCCACACGACCGCCTGGTCTGGCGTCTCGAGCCAGTCGAGCCCGGCCTCGTCGACGACCTGCTGCATCGTGCGGGCCTGCGCCATCGTCTTCTCGAGCGTCCGGCGGTACGCCGCGAGCATCGCCCGGATCATGGCACCGGGCATCGTGACGGCCGGCATCCCCTGCGCGAAGAGCAGGATCACGATCCCGCCACCGATGATCCCGATGCCGACCAGAACGAGCCCCGAGATCGGGATGTTCCAGCCCGCGATGAGCGCGACGGCGCCGGCCACGATGGCGAGCACCCCGCGCCCCGTCCAGCGGTTGGACACCTTGCTCGGCGCCTCGGCGAACCAACCGCGGTCCACGACGTGCCCCTCGAGCGCCTTGTTGAAGTCGTCCACGTAGGGCCCGAACTTGGGCAGCTCCTCGGGCGTGAGGTAGTTGCCCTCCTGGTCGGCGCCGAGGGCATGGAGCTTCTTGAGCGCGAGTTCCTCGGCGGGGCCGAGCGGTCGGCGCGCATTGCGGGCGCGATGAGCCTCCTCGATGTCGTCACCCTCGACGGGACTCATGTCGACGCCGACCTTGTGACTCAGCCCGAGCAGGCCCTTCTCCTCACGGAACGAGAGGCTGCCACGACTCGCCAGATCCAGCATCGCCGTGGTCAGGGCCCGGCGCGACGTACCACCGTCCATGACCATCGCACCGGACGCGGCGGTCAGGTCGGGTGGTGGGGCGGGCATGAGGATCGAGGGATCGTCGAGGTAGACCGGATCCTTTCCGAAGCGCCGCCAGTTGAGGAACGCCCAGCCACTCAGCCCGAGAAGGGCGACCGGTGCCCCGATGAGCCCCAGGACGGCATTGGCCTGCCGGGCCCGCTCGAGCGATGCCGCGTGCTCCGGGGTCGCGGCCTCGTCGACCTTGCGGAGCGCGACCTCGAGCGCGCCGTCGAAGTCGGCGTTGCGCAGCAGCGGGACCATATCGTTCTCGAAGATCGACTGGCGCTCGGCGTTGCTCAGGAAGGCGGCCTCGAAGCCGGGCGCGGCGTAGAGCTGGACCTGCCCGTGCTCGAGCGAGGGGTCGATGTCGAAGAAGATGACCATCCCGTCGTTGAATCCGGCGCGCCCGACGTGCCACTGGTCGATGAGGGCGCGGGCGCGCGATTCGGTCTCGGCCGTCTCGACGCCGTAGTAGCCGGTCTGCTGGGTGTAGACGACGACCTCGGCGCCCGTCCGCGCTTCGATGCCGTCGATGACCGCCTCCGCCCGGACGATCGCGTCGGGGCTCAGGATCCCGGCGAAGTCGTAGACCGCCCGGTCCGTCTGGGGGTCGGGGAAGGGCGGACCCGGCGACGGTTCGGCAGGAGCGGGCTGGCCGGGGTCCACCGGCGGGTCGAAGGTCGCCTTGAGGACGTGCCCCAGCGCGACGAGGAGGGCGCCGTCGATGTCGCCGCCCTGGAGCAGGGGGACCATCTCGTCGTCGAAGATCGCCTGTCGCGCATCGGTGTCGAGGTACGTCGACTCGAACCCGTCGCCGGCGTACAGCTGGACCTGCCCGTGGGCGAGGCTCGTGTCGAGCTCGAACAGGATGACCAGGCCGTCGTCGATGCCGGCCTGCCCGACTCCCCATTCGTCCATCAGCGCGGCCGCATCGGAGGCGGCTTCCTCGGTCGTGAGGTCGTCGCGGCCCATCGCCTGCGTGTAGACCACCACCTCGACCCCGGTCTGGGCCTCGATCGCGTCGATGATCTGCTCGGACTGGGTGATGGTCTCGGGCTTGAGCACCCCGCCGTAGTCGTAGACCGCCTGGTCCTCGACCGGCTCCGGGTAGGGCGGCCCCGGCGCGGGGACAGCAGGCGACGGGCTGGCCCCGAAGACAGTCCCGACCGCGAGCATCGCCCAGGCGATGGCGAGGATCGCCCCGACGATCGTGCGAGACCGACGGCGCCTGTCGCCGCGTCGCGTCATGCGAGGGCTCCGACGCCCGCGTGGCGGACTCGCAGGCGGCGCACGAGCTCGGCGGCCTGCTCGTAGCGTCCGAAGCTGGGCATGATGTAGGTCCCGGCGACGAGGTGGTCGACCTGGGCCAGGAGCGCCAGGCTCAGCTCGAGCCCGACCTCGGCGCCGCGGTCGCCGGCCTCGCGCATCGCGACGCGCGTCTCGTCGGGGATCGTGATCCCGGGCACCTCGTTGTGGAGGAACTCGGCGTGCCGGGTGCTCTGGAGCGGCAGGACGCCCAGCAGCACCGGCAACGGGAATCCGCCCGGCCCGAAGCGCCGGCGCGCCTCGGTGTCCATCGCCTCGACCTGCGCGAGGTCGTACAACGGCTGGGTCATGACGAGATGCGCACCCGCCGCGATCTTGCGCTCGAGGCGATCCCACTCGGTCGTGGCATCGGCCGCGGTCGGGTCGAGCGCGCACGCGATGGTGAAGCCGGCCGGCGCCCCGATCGGGCTGCCGGCACCGTCCTCGCCGCGGTTCAGGCGAGCGAGGATCTCCACGAGGCCGATCGAGTCCACGTCCCAGACGCCCGTCCCGGACGGGTACTCGCCGACCCGTGGCGGATCGCCGGTCAGGGCCAGGATGTTGCGGACGCCCAGCGCGTGCGCCCCGAGCAGCTCCGACTCGATCGCCATCAGGTTCCGGTCGCGGGTCGTGAAGTGGATGAGGCACTCGAGGTCGAGGTCGTGCTGGATGCCGAACGCCACGGCCATCGCGCCCATCCGCACGCGGGCCATGGCCGAGTCGCTGATGTTGACGGCATCGACGCCGGCCGCCTGGAGCAGCCTGGCCGCCTCGATCGTCCGCTCGATGCGGATGGAGCGTGGCGGATCGATCTCGACCGAGATGACGAACCGCCGCTCCCCGAGCGCCCGCAGCAGGCCGGTGGGCGGCAGCGCGTTCGAGGTCTCGTCGGGTGCCGAGGTGACCGTGAGCGTGCTCGTCCGGCGCGGCGCCGCGGTCGTGTCCGCGCGGGCGTCGGGGGCGAGGGCGTCGAGCGCCGCCCGCATGGCCCGGATGTGGTCGGGCGTCGTCCCGCAACAGCCACCGACGATCGCCGCGCCAGCATCGACGAAGCGGGCCGTCATCGCGGCGAGGTAGTCGGGCGCGGCGGCGTAGACGAACTGGCCCTCGATCCGCTGCGGCAGGCCGGCGTTCGGGATGATCGCCCGGGACGTGCCGCCCATCCCGGAGAGAGCGTCGAGGCAGCCCTGCGGTCCGGCGCCGCAGTTCACCCCGATGACGTCGACGTCCATTCGGTCGAGCACGTTCGCGGCCGCGAAGGGGAGCGTGCCGTCGGGCAGCTCCACGTCCTCGCCGAAGGTGAGCATCGCGATGATCGGCAGGTCCGCGGACGCGACGCGGGCCTCCTCGATGGCGATCGCGAGGTGGGAGAGCAGCGAGAACGTCTCGAACTGGAAGAGGTCGACGCCGCCCTCGAGCAGGCCGTCGATGACCTCGCGGAACGCCGCCCGGACCGCGGCGTCCTTCAGCCGCAGCACGTCGGGCGTGGCGCCGCCGAGCGGCCCGACCGAGCCAGCCACCAGCACGTCGCGGCCGGCGACATCCCGCGCCTCGCGGGCGATCTGGGCGCCTCGCCGCGCGAAGCGCCCGGCCTGGTCGGAGAGGCCGTGGGGCGCGAGCCGGATCCGGTTGGCCCCGAAGGTCGCCGTCTCGATCAGGTCGGCGCCGGCATCGAGGTACTCGCGGTGGATCGCGCCGATCAGGTCCGGGCGCGTAGCGACCAGCTCATCGAGGCTCGCCCGCTGCGGGATGCCGCGCGAGAACAGGAGCGTGCCCATGGCCCCGTCGGCCAGGATCGGCGCGGCGGCGAGGCGTTCGCGAAGGCGGGTTCGAGCGTCCATCGCGGCACAGCGTACCGTGCCGGTCGGGCTAGATGGCTCCGCGGCGTCGGCCGAGCGTCAGCGTCCCGTCCGCGGCGAGGAGCACCTGCGGCGGCCGCGGCCGGCCGTTGTACGTGGATCCGAGCGATGTCGCGTAGGCGCCGGCATCGGCGATGGCGACGAGATCGCCACGTCGGAGGGGCGGCAGGTCGTGCGTGCCGAGCGCGTCGGTCGACTCGCAGACGGGTCCCTCGACACGGGTGGGTCCGGTGGCGCCGGGCCCCGACGTCAGGGCGTGGATCGGGTGCCGGGCCCCGTACAGCGCCGGGCGGATGAGCTCGGTCATACCGGCGTCGAGGATGACCTGGCGACCAGCTCGGTCGCGGACGTGGAGCACGCGCGCCACGAGCCAGCCGGCCCGGGCGACCAGCGCGCGGCCCGGTTCGATGGCGATGCGCGTCGGGCGCCGGTCCTCCGGGCTGGCGGCCAGCAGCGCCGGGAGCTCGCGCCCGAAGTGCGCCGGGGTGGGTGAGGGCTCGCCGAGCGGGCGGACCGGGAAGCCACCACCGAGGTCGACCGTGTCGAAAGTCTCGATCGACCCGCGCCAGAGCGCCGCGAGCGCCAGCGCCTTGCGGACGCCCTCCCGCCACGCGTCGATGGCGCCGAGCTGCGACCCGACGTGCAGGTGGATGCCGCGCGGCCGGAGCGGGGCCCCCTCGTCCGCGCCGCCGCCCGCCACGATGGCCTCGCCGATCTCCAATTCGATCATGCCGAACTTCGTGCCGCCGGCCCCGACCGCCAGCCCGGCGAGGGTCTCGGGTGCGACGTCCGGGTTGACCCGGTACAGGACGTCGATCGGCGGCGCGCCGGCGCGTCTCGCGGCCCGGGCAAGGGCAGCCGCCTCATCGACCGATTCGAGCGCGACCCAGGCCAGCGGGACGCCGTCGGCGGCGGCCCGGACCGCGGCGCGCAGGTCGGCCGGGGTCTTGCCGATCCCCTCGAGCGTGATGCCCGCGTTCGGCACGCCGGCGCGGCGGGCGAGGGTCCACTCGCCGCGTGATACGACGTTCGCCCCGAACCCGCGGTCGGCGACCGCGCCGATCACGGCCGGGACGTCGTTGGCCTTGACCGAGTACTGGCGGACGATCGGGTCGGGGAACGCGGCAACGACCGACGCGCAGGCCTCATCGAGTGCCGCGAGGTCCGTGACGTACGCGGGGGTGCCGAATCGGCGCGCCGCCGACCGCAGCGCCCCCGCGATAGCCGGGAGCCGGGCGTGGTCGTGGTCGTTCAGTCGTGGACCACGTGGGCGACGAGCGAGCCGACGATGGTGATCGCGATGCCGCCGATGAAGGCCGCGACGATCGCGTCGATGCCGAAGTCCGGCGGGTAGCCGCCGACCGTGAACGTCACGTTCACGAGGCTGGCGAGCCACGCGATGAGAAGCAGCATCCCGGCGTTGATGACGAGACCGAACAGCCCGAGCGTCGCCAGCGTCAGCGGCAACGAGAAGAGCTTGATGATCGGCTTGATGAACCCGTTCACCACGCCGGCGATGAGCGACAACACGATCAGGCTCACCAGGTCATCGCCGTACGTGATCTGGGGCAGGAAATACGCCACGATCGCGAACGTGATGGCCGTCGCGGCCGTTCCGATCAAGAACCCTCTCATCCCAAGCCCTCCGTCTGGTGCACGACCTCGCCGCCGACGACGGTGCGTCCGACCGTCGTTGCGATGATGGCCGATGGACCTCGGGCGAGCATATCGCCCTCGCGGTCGGCCGGGAGGCCCGCCGCGGGGCTCACCAGGCCAGGCCGGCCTGGAGCCGCGCCTTGACCGCGGGCCATTCGGGCAAGATGACGCTGAAGTACGCGGAGTCGCGCAGTGAGCCGTCGGGCATGATCATGTGCTGGCGGAAGACACCCTCGAACGTGGCGCCGATGCCGGCAAGGGCCGTGCGCGAGCGCTCGTTCCGGCTATGCGTCTTGAACTCGACCCGGTTGGCGCCGAGCGTCTCGAAGGCATGAGTCAGCTGGAGCAGCTTCGCCTCGCGGTTGACGCCGCTGCGCTGGAACGGCGTCGCGACCCAGGTCCACCCGATCTCGAGGCGCTTGTGCTCGGGGGCGATGGACAGGTAGCGGGTGCTGCCGACTGCCCGGCCTGACGTCGGGTCGATGGTCGCGAAGGGCTGCTCCGTGCCGGCGGCCGCGTTCGCGAGGGCGACGTCGAACCAGTGCCGGAGTCCCATCTCGGTTTGGGGGCCCATGATCGTCCAGCGCCACAGTTCGGGGTCGAAGGCGACCCGCGACAGGTCCTCGAAGTGACGTTCCTCGAGTGGCTCGAGCCGGACCCGCTGGCCCTGCAGGACCACAGGCTCGACCCACGTCTGTGCTGTCATGGCCCGATGGTAGCGGCCCCGGGTCACTCGCCGGCCCGCCCTGGATGCCCGACCCGCTCGGCGCCCGTCCCGACCGGTTTCCGGCAGATGACACCTAGGCGGTCAATGGTCACGCCGCGGTCGGCGCCAGCGACCTCGCGCACGCACGAATGGCGGCTCGTTCCTGTCAGATGACGACTGACCCGCTCAGATGACAGCGAATCTCGGACCAATGACCGCCTGAGGATCATCCGCCGGAATCAGTCCCGACTGGTACGTCCACCCCGGCCCGGCCCGTGACGGGCCTCCGCATGTACGCTTCGGGCGATGAACCGGGACCTCTCCATCGACCAGCTCGACGGCCTCCTCGACGAGAAGCGCCTCGCGACGCTCGCCACGTTCCGACTCGACGGCAGCGTCCTGCTCTCGCCGATCTGGTACATCTGGGAGGACGGTGGCTTCACGCTCGCGATGGCCGCCACCGACGGCAAGCTCAAGCACATCGCGCGCGACCCGCGGGTCACGATCGTGGTCGCGGAGGACGCGCTGCCCTACCGCGGCTTCGAGATGCGGGGCCTCGCGCGATCGACCGACGTCCCCTACGGCCCGACGAGCCGCCGGATGGCCCGTCGATACGTCGGCGCGAAGGGCGAATCGTTCTACTCGGACAGCCACGACGGCGTCGTCGTCCGCATCGAGGCGGGTGACACCCGCGGCTGGGACTTCCGCGACGACCTTGAAGCGATGGGGGTCTGGAACCAGTGACCACGTTCGACGACGTCCTGCGGCCGTTCCTCGACGATCTGTTCCGGCTGTATCCGGTCACCGCGACCGCGATCGGCGACCACCGCTTCGACGGCCTGTGGTCTGACGCCACCGAGGCCGGCCGCGCCGAGCGACTCGCGGCCCTGGACCGCTGGCAGGCCGCCTTCGAGGCCCTGAGCGGTCTTGGTCCCGACGAGGAGATCGACCGCGACCTGGTCATCGGCGAGATCGCCGCCGCGCGTTTCGCCGAGGGGGAGCTGCGCGAGGACACATGGAACCCGCTCGAATGGGTCTATCTGATCGGCGGCGGCCTGTTCGACTTGTTGGCCCGCGAGTTCGCGCCGCTCGGCGAGCGCCTCGCGTCGGTGGCGGGCCGGCTGGAGCGCCTGCCCGAGGTCCTCGACGGCGCCCGCGCGACGCTGGTCGGCGCCGAGGGCCGGCCCGTCGGCCGGTTCCAGACCGAGACCGCGCTCAAGCAGCTGCCCGGCATCGGGGCGCTGATCGACGACGCGCTCGCCGAGGCCGAGGGCCACCCCGAGGACCCGGCCGTCGCGGCGGTCACGCCGCGACTCACGGCTGCCGCCGAGACCGCCTGCGCCGCGATCGCCGGCTTCGAGGCGCACCTGCGCGACGTGGTCCAGCCCGCGAGTGAGGGCGAGGCCCGCCTGGGCCCGGAGCTCTTCGCGAAGAAGATGCGCCACACGATGCGCTCGGACGACCTCACGCCGGAGCGGATCATGGCCGCCGCCGAGCGCGAATACACCGCGGTCCGGGCCGAGATGGTCCGCCTCGCGCGCGAGCTGTGGCCGGTGTGGGTCCCGGACCGGCCGCTCCCCGATGACGACGGCACGCTCGTCCGGGGCGTCCTCGACGCGATCGCCGCCGACCACCCCGCGGCGGACGAACTGCTCGACTGGTGCCGCGAGGAGACGGCCCGGATCGAGAGGTTCTGCACCGAGCGCGACCTGATCACGATGGCCGACGAGCCCCTGGACATCCAGTGGACGCCGGTGTTCATGCGCTCCTTCGGCGGGGCGATGCTGTCGTCGCCGGGTCCGCTGGACAAGGGCCAGAAGGCGTTCTTCGCGATCACCCCGATGCCTGACGACTGGTCGCCCGAGCAGCGCGAGTCATACCTGCGCGAGGACAACGCGCGGATGCTCCGCCTGCTCTGCATCCACGAGGCCGTGCCCGGCCACTATCTCCAGGGCGTCTACGGGAATCGCAGCTCATCGCTCGCGCGGGCCATCTTCGCGAGCGGCCTGTTCGCCGAGGGCTGGGCCGTCTACGTCACCCAGGTGATGATGGACGTCGGATACGGCGCCGACGACCCGGCGCTGCTACTGACCCACTGGAAGTTCTACCTGCGCGCGGTGACCAACGCGATCATCGACGGGCGCATCCAGGCCGGCGACATGGACGGCGAGGCGGCCGTCCGCCTGATGGTCGACGGCGGGTTCCAGGAGGAGGCCGAGGCGCGCGCCAAGTACGACCGGGCGCGGCTGTCATCGACCCAGCTCTCGACCTACTTCGCGGGCTCGATCGAGATGTGGGACATCGAACGCGAGGTGCGCCGGCGGGCGGCCGTGGCGTCGAGCGACCCGCGCGGCGCGGCAGCTGTTCCGGAACCGCGGGTCGTCGGTGACTTCGGCGAGACGCCGGGCTTCGTCTACCGCCAGCACCTCGAATCGGTCATCAACCAGGGCGCGCCGCCGACGTCGCTGCTGCGCCGCATCCTCCTCGGCTAGGGCCTACCTGCCGATCGCCCGGGCGGTCACCCCGAGGGCGTCGACCTCGGCCCTGTTCGGCGAGGCTTCGCGGGCCGCGCCGGCTTCGGTTTCGTGGTCTTCCGCCGAGCGGGAGTCGCGGGGCGGGTCCGTGACGCGGCCAGGGCCGCCGTCAGCTTGTCGAGCCGGTAACCCGCCGCCTTGGCGGCGGCCATCAGCCGGTCCTCGGCATCGGGTCCGTCGACCTTCTTCGCCCGACGTCCCGGCGTCGCCTCGATGGCGTCGAGCCGGCGTGCCCACGCGAGCTGGCTCGCGAACCGGTCGCGATCGAGCCACTCGACGCCCTCCCAGGTGTTGAGCCCGATCGCGGTCCGAACGGTGTCGTCGGCCAGCCAGCGTTCCAGGAGGCGTGCGTCGGCGGTCCGTGCGGGGCCCCTGATGCTCGACGGCCGCGGCAGCGTCAGCAGCACACGAACCTGGTCGGCGACGGTCCACGCCTCGCCTTCGTCGAGGCCCGCCTCGCGCAGCCCCGCGGCGAGGGCGCTCGGCAGGCGCAGCTCGTCGTACCAGGCCCGGCTGGTCGCGACCACGTCCGCGCCCGGTGCCAGTTCCCCGGTCCGCGACAGCGCCAGCCACGCCAGCAAGGCCGCGCGCTCGAGCCGAGACGTCGGGAGGTCCGGTGCCGCGAGGGCCGTCTCGACGCGCTGCCGGACGAGAGCGGCCACCGCCAGCGGGTCGCCCGTGACGACCGTCGCCTCCGCGACGGCGGCGAGGAACGTGGCGAACCGCCGCTCCAGCTCGTCGAGCGCGGCCGGTCGTGCCGTGCCGTCGAGGACCGCGGTCGCGAGCTTGTTCGCGAAGATCGCCCGCAACGGCGCGTGGACCGGCTCGAGCTGGAGTTCCCGGAGCGCGTCCTCGAGTGACGGCACGGCGCGCTCGCCGAGCCGCGCCGCGAGACGGGCCCACTGGCCGGCGAGCCCGTCATGGATCTCGCGGAACTCCCAGAAGACGTAGCCGCCATACGCATCGAGCGAGACGTACAGGCCCCGCTCCCACAGGTCCCGCGCCGAGCGCAGCGATTCGAGCCCGCTCCGCGCGTCGCGGAAGGCGACGAACACGCGTGGATCGTCCGGGACGCCGAGGCCCTCCGCGAGGGAGCGTCGGACCTGCCGCTTGCGGCCGTCCGGTCCCTTGCGCGCGTACGGCACCGAATCCCGGATCCAGCCGCTCGTCGAGCCGTATCGGCCGTGATAGACGACGAGCGAGCGCTCGGGCCCCGAGCCGTTCGAGTAGGCGAACACGTCCTCGTCGATCCGGCCGCCGGTCGTCACGAGGTCGTAGAGCAGGAAGTCCCTCGCCTCGGCGAACCACGCCCGGCGATGCAGCAGCGGGAAGATCTCGCGCTCGTGGCGTTCGAGCAGCCAGGGGTCCGGGTGCTCGTCGAGCGTCGCGCGCCGGAACTCCATCCCGTACTTCTCGGTGAAGCCCTGGACCTGGCCGTGGCCCAGCATCGGCAGTCCCGGGAGCGTCGCGAGGACCATCGCGACGCCGAAGTACTTGTCGCCCTTGCCGAACTGCTCGAGCGCGGTCTTCTCGTCGGGGTTGCTCATGAAGTTGACGTAGCGCTTGAGGATCTCGGGATCGAACTCGAGGGTCTCCTTGATCACCCGGCGGTAGCCCTTGCCGTCCTCGTCGCGGAGCATGTGCATGAACGCGCTGTTGTAGACGCGATGCATGCCGAGGGTCCGCACGAAGTAGCCCTCGAGCAGCCAGAACGCCTCGGCCAGCAGCAGCGTGCCCGGGACCTCGGTGGCCACCCGGTCGACGACCTCGCGCCAGAACTCGACCGGCATGCGCTTCTCGAATTCGCGCTTGGACATCGCGTGCTCGGCGCGCGACGGGATCCCGCCCGGCTGCCCGGGCTCGGGCCACCAGAGCCGCTCGATGTGCTTCTTGGCGAGGACCATCGCGGCGTCGAAGCGGATGATCGGGAAGCGCCGGGCGACCGCGAGGATCGTCTGGATGACGTGCTCGCGGACCGCCGGGTCGAGGAAGTCGAGCTGCGCGGTGTCGTTCCAGGGAAAGCTCGTGCCGTCGTTGCCGTGGTAGACGTAGCGGGTGGCGCCGCTCCGGCGGTCGAACCGTTTGAACACGACCGCAGCGTCGCTGTCGTCCCAGTAGTGATCCTCGAGGACGATCCCGACGCGATCGTCGGAGGACAGGTCGGGCCCATCGAAGGTGTACGCGGGGTACGGCGGCTGGTCGAGCGAGAGGAACCACTCTGGGTGCTCGACGACCCAGCTCGAATCGATGCCCATGTGGTTGGGGACCATGTCGCTCGCGAGGCGGATACCGCGCGCCCAGGCCCGGTCGCGGAGCGTGGCGTATGCGCCCTCTCCGCCGAGGTCGTCGGCGATCCGGTAGTCATCGAGCGAGTAGGCGGACGCGACGGCATCGGCATTGCCGCGCATCCGCTTGATCCGCTCGGACGCCTTCGAGCGCTCCCACAGCCCGATGAGCCAGAGGCCGGTCACGCCCCAGCGGGCGAGCGTGTCGAGCTCCTCGTCGGGGATGGCGTCGAGCGTGCGGATGGGGCGGCCATAGGTCCGCGACAGCTGGTCGAGCCAGACGTAGGTGCTCTTGGCGATCAGCACGACCCGGGGCATCCACGCCGAGTCCGACGAGAACGCCTCCGGCTCGTCCGCGCTGCCGAGCTTGGGCGCCTCGCCCCGACCCGGCCCGCCACCGCCACCGAAGCGCAGGTGGAGGGCGGCCTCCTCCTCGGCGATCACGCCGAGCGCGAGGTCCATCCGGGCCAGGAGCGCGGCGAGCGAATCGCCCAGCATGCCCGCCCAGGCCTCGCGGATGTAGCGCAGCTGTCCGGCCAGCGAGGTCGGCGAGCGGCGGGCCGGCGTCCGCAGCAGCTCGATGAGCGACTGGCCGTCGGGCCCGAACCTGGGTCCGTCCGCGAACGCGACCTCGAGCCCGGCGATCGCCTCGCGATAGCGTGTCGCCTTGGCGAGCGGCCGGTCGTCCACGAGCTCGCGCAGCGGGCCGAGCGCCGGGTTCTCGTTGGCGACGCGGATGAGGATCAACTCCTCAAGCCGGGCGGGCCGCGGCTCCGGGCGACTCGTCCGGCCGGGGAACTCCACGGCGAACCGATCCAGCAGCAGTCTCGCGTCCCGGCGGCCCAGGCGGTCCTCGAGGGCGACCAGGGCGGCCGCGATCGTGTCCGCTTCCCGGCCATCGCGGTGTCGGGCGATCACGAGGTGTCCGATCTCGTGGATCAGGCCCATGGCCCCGATCTCCCCGGCCGAGACCGCCGGCACGCCGTCGGGCCGCAGGTCGTTCATCCGGTTCGTCAGGCGCCGGATGGCCATGAGGTCGGTGGTGACGAGGTCACCGGTCGAGCCGATCAGGTCCCGGTCGATCGCGTAGCGCTTCCGCGCGCGGCGCTGGACGTGGAATGCACGCATCGCGGACAGCATCGCACGGCGGACGCACGCCCACGCGCACGCGCCGCGCGCCGCGGGCGGGCGGTCAGGCGGGAGCGGGCTCGCTCGCGCGCCGGTTCGCGGCGATGTGCTCGATCGAGCGCCGCAGCAGCTCGAGGCCGGACGGGTCGAACTCGTAGGTCCACGAGCGGATGCGCTCGGGCCGCGCGAAGTGCGACGCCAGGCCCGAGGCCTGGGCCTCGCGCGACAGGAGGATGAGGTCGGCCGTGCGGTCGATGAGCGCGAGCTCCTCGTCGCTCTCGATCAACGCGGAGATGATCTCGACGCCGGTCGTCCCCGAGAGGGCCAGCGTCTCGACGATGTTGTCCGTGCCACGCTCCGACGCGCACACCAGGCCGACCCGCGAGCCACGCGGCAGGCCGGCGACCTCGTGGACCATCTCCAGGTAGCCCGGCCCGACAAGCATCGCGACCACCGGCACGCGGCCGGCGACGAGCGCCTGGGCCTCGTCGGCGTGGAACGTCGTCGTCGCCACCAGGTCGTAGTGGAAGCGCTCGAGCCGGTCGGGCAGGTCGTCGAGCAGGGCCCCCTCGGCCTCGATCATGCCCGGGAAGGCATCGACGAGCCGCTCGGCGTCGTACCCGGCGTCGGCGTTGGTGCACTCGGTGAAGAGGACGTGGACGAGCGGGCCGGGCCGCTTGCGTTCGGTGGCGGCCGCGAAGGTGGCGCCTGCGAGCTCGTCCGCGGTGAAGCCGGCGTGGGCGGCGCGACGGAGCATCTCCGACACGATGCCGGCCAGCGCCTCGGCGCCGCGTCGCTGGGGCGGCCGATCGGCGACATGCGTGCCCGCGCCGTGGCGACTCGTGACGTACCCGGCATCGGACAAACGACGATAGACGGCCCGGATCGTGTTGGGGTTCACTCTCAGTGCCGCTCCGAGCTCTCGGACCGGCGGCAAACGGGAACCAGGCAGGAGCCGACCGGAGTCGATCTGGTAGGCCAACTGCCAGTAGATCTGCGTCGAGATCGGGACGTCCGAATCGCGCTCGACATCGAGCGTTCCGGCGTCGGCCCCGGTCACCGGCGCAGGAACGAATTCACTAGTTGACATAGTCCAGTAGTCCAAGTAACGTGGGCCTTGGCCTAGTCAACTATAGCAAGTCAAGGAAGGTGCCTGATGGAAGGTCTGGTCTTCGCCGTCCTGACGGCCGTGATCGCGGCAGTCGGGATCGCATCCCTCAAATGGGGCGTCGACAGCCGCGATGGATCCACCGATCCCCGCCGGCAGCAGTATCCGGTCGGGATCCGCTAAGCCCCCACGAACTCGTTCACATCATCGTCAGCCCGTGGCGCGCAGGCCACGGGCTGACGGATTCCCGGCCCGGATCGAAGCGATGTCATCGACCAGCCGATCCGCCAGTCGCGTGCCCGAGAGGCCGTCGACGACCCGCGCTGCGTGGTCCGCGGCCCGGATCACGAGCGCCGTCTCGATCCGATCGGACGATTCCCAGAACCAGCCGCAGCTGGAGTACATCGAGAGGCGCCAGCGCTGGGCGGCCATGACATCGAGGAATCGACGACGGACGAGCTGGTCGGCGTCACTGCCGAGCCACTGCCCGGCGAACGCGGACCCATCGACGCTCCCGACGATCACGTCGATGTAGGCGTCGCGCGCGGCCCACGGATCGGGCGAGCCGGGCAGGGTCCGGGCGATCAGCTCGGTCTGGGTGTCGATGCCCTCGGCCACCCGGTCCAGCGCAGCACGGAGCGGCGCCTTCCAGCCCCCGTCCGTGACGCAGCCGCAGCCCTCGCGCCAGCGCGCCACGCCGTGATGGCAGCTCCACGAGGTGTTCTCCACCAGGGTGGCCGTGCGGAACGATCCGCCGTCCTCGCGGACCACATCGGCGAGGGTCGCCACGTCGTAGCCCAGGTCCGCGTCGCCCACGAGGCGGGCCAGGAACAGGTCCCGGAACGCCTGGTGGTGGCCGTACAGCTCGCCGTCGGTCGCGATCAAGGCGAAGGCCGGCGGCTCGTCCTCGCCCCCGCCGTCCGCGTAGAGCCGGGGCCCGATCCGCTCGTACGCGAATTGGTCGGCATCCTGGGTCGCCTCGACCTCGAACGAGACCGACGTCGAGAGTCCGGCATCGTAGAGGGCCACGACGATCGAGCGTCCATCGCCGAGCTCGACGCGGTGCGGCCAGCGCGTGTCGAGATCCGCGGCCGTGACCTGCCAGGGGGCGAGGATCGTGTGGGTGATGCCCTCGTCGACGAGCAGACCGAGCGTCTCGAGATCGACCGCGGTCTCCGGGAGCCAGACACCGGTCGCCCGCCGTCCGAACCGGAGCTCGAAGTCGCGCAGGCCCCAGCGGATCTCGGTCCGGCGTTCGGCCGTGGTCCCCAGGGGCAGGATGGTGTGGTGGAACGGCTGTGCGAGGCCGTTGACCCCCCGGTCGCCGTCGACGAAGCCGCGGTAGGCGACCGGGTCGCCATCCTCCAGATAGCCGGCCAGGGTCGGCCCGAGGTCCCAGGAGATCCGGCCCAGGTTGCCGAGCTCGGCATTGGGCCGGTAGCAGTCGGCCGCGATCCGCGCGTTCCAGTCGCGCGCCGGGGCGGCAGTCGGGTCGACCGGGACGAGGCCCGTCGCCGGGTCGATCCGTGACGGCTGGTAGAAGTGGCCGTGGACGACGAGCCGCGGACGCGTCACGCGTCGAGTGCCCTGTCTCGTGCGGTGGTGACGTCGTTCGCGATCACGACCGACCAGCGTGAGCCGGCAGCCAGCGCGATCGGCCAGGACAGCAACAGCCCGCTGCCCTGGTAGACGCGCTCGAACCCCTGCTCGGAGTTCGAGATGGTCTCGACCGGCGCCCACCAGGCATCGGCCGGCTCCGAGACCGTGGTCTCGATGTCGATCCCGATGTAGTCGTTCCCCTGGGCGAGCCGCTCGACGGCCGTCGCCTGGCCACTCCCGTCGTGCCCCGTTCGCTCGCCGCCGATCTCCCACCAGGCCGCCGGATTGCCGCCCCCGCCGAGCATCGTCGTGGTCCATTCGACGCCGAGGCGGGCGTCGATCCGCCGGTCGCCGGTGTTCTCGAGGTCGATCGCGAGTTCGAGCGTCGGCTGCCGGCGGTCGCCGCCGAGCCGCAGACGCTTGGTCAACCGGACGGGCACAGGGACGTCGCCGGTCGAGACGGTCGCATCGCGCCGCGCGACGAGCGAGCCGGGCGTCAGCTCCACGATCTCGAACGCACCTCCGATCGCGTCGCCCAGTTCGGCGACGGTCGCGTCGGCCCAGTCCTTCGGCGTCGAATCCAGCGGCAGGAATCGGACCAGGCCGCTCCGGCGCTCGTGGGTGTCGTACACGAGGCGCGCCGCGAGCCCGGCCTCCTTGACCCGGACCACGTCGTGGATCGAGGCCGCGGCGGCGCCGTCCCCGGCGCCTGCATGGGCGAAGGTCGGCCTCGTGCCGGCGGAGCACCTCGTGGTAGGCCTCCGGGCGGCGCCGCAGCACGGCCGTCATCGCGTGCCGGACAGCGCGGATGTCCCAGGCGCCGATCCCCGCGCCTTCGTCCAGATCGACGGTGACGACCTGGCCAGGGGTCGCGAGCCGGACCTCGTCGACACCGTCCATGTCGAGGTCGACCCGGTCCGTGCCGTCCAGCCGGCCGTGGGCGGTGTCGGCAAGGTCCTCGGCCGCGATGAGGTGCTCGTACGTCGCGAGGCGCATGTGGCTGATGTAGACGCCGCCGAACAGTCCGTGCCAGTAGCAGTCGTTCGACTGGCCCTGGTAGAGATGGTCGACCGCGCGATCACGCTCGGCTCCCGGCGGCATGGCCTCGACCTTGTCCGAGGTCCGGAGCATCTGCTTGTGCAGGTCGTTGATCTCGCGGTACTTCACCTGGAAGTTGCGCCAGAATGCGCCGCGCAGCCAGCGCGCCTCGGGTCGGCCCTCGGCCTTGGCCTGTCGTAGGACCGACGCGAAGACCAGGCTCTCGTCGGCGGGCAGGGCCCACTCACCCATCTCCGCGTATGAGCCGGTCGGCACGTACACGCGGCCGACCGGCGGGTGGTCGGCGAGCCACGCCGAGGGCGTCACCGTCGAGAGCCAGTCCGCGTTCGCCTCGAGCGCCTCGAAGAACCGTTCGACCCAGCGCCCCTCGCCCCAGCAGTGCTCCCAGGTCGTCGGCCACGCCCCGAACTTCTCCCCGTCGTCGCCCATCATCCCGACCCGCGAACCGTCCTCGGTCGCGTGATCGCGGAGGTACTCGACGACCTCGCCGACCTCGCGGAACGGGATCCGGTAGCGCAGCCCCTGCTCGGTCCCGAAGACGCGCAGGAGACGGCCCTGGTCCTCGGTGGTGTACGGCCCCCAGATGGCCTCCTCCGGGATCGCCGCCGCACGGAAGTGGGCGTCGTCGAGGATCGTCCAGGCGTAGCCGCCGGCGGCCAGCGAGGTCGGCAGGTCCGGCTCCCAGACACGCTCCGCGAGCCAGGCGCCGGTCGGCGCCCGTCCGAAGAGCTCGGTCAGCTCGCCGCGCATCCGCTGCAGCTGGCCGATGCGGTCGCGCTCCGGCAGCGAGGCGAGCACCGGCTCGTAGAAGCCGCCGCCCATGACCTCGACCTGGTCGCGCGCGATGAGCGCCCGCAGCCGGGTGAGGAACTCGGGGCGCTCGGCCCTGAGCCAGCCGAGGAGCGGCCCGGAGTAGTGCAGCGCCATCCGGACCGTGGGGTGACGCTCCAGGGCCTCGAGCATCGGGAGGTAGGCGAGGTCGTGGACCTCCGCGAACACCCAGCCGAAATTCCCGACGGGTTGATGGTTATGGATCGCGAGTGCGAGCGAGATGCGGGCGGTCACGATGGCTGGTCAGCCGGCCTCTGTCACGACCGGCGTCCGGACCGGTTCCTGCACGGCGACGCCGGCCGCCGGCAGGTAGAGGCGTTCGGTGTACTCGTGGAGCATGCGGGTCGTGGAGAACCGCCACAGGGCGGTCGCCATCGAGCGGCGCATGATCCCCAGCCAGCCCGTCGGCACACCCAATTCGTCGCGGGTGTAGTAGGCCGGGACGATCTCCTCCTCGAGGATCCGGTAGAGGTCCTGGGCGTCGGCCCAGTCCTGGGCGGTCTCGTCGGGGTTCGTGTCGCGTCCGCCGATCGCCCACCCGTTGTCGCCGGTGTAGCCCTCGTCCCACCAGCCATCGAGGACACTGACGTTCGGGACGCCGTTCTGCGCGGCCTTCATGCCCGAGGTGCCGGACGCCTCGAGTGGTCGGCGCGGGTTGTTGAGCCAGACGTCGGCGCCCTGGACCAGGAAGCGCGCCACCTGCATGTCGTAGTCCTCGACGATGAAAACGCGACCCCGCAGGCCCGGCGAGCGCGACAGCTGGAAGATCTCCTGGATGACCTTCTGGCCGGGCCGGTCCGCGGGGTGGGCCTTGCCGGCGAAGACGACCTGGATGGGGCGCTTGGGGTCGCGCAGCATCCGCTCGAGCCGGTCGAGCTCGGTGAACAGCAGGCCGGAGCGCTTATACGTCGCGAACCGGCGGGCGAAGCCGATGGTGAGGACCTCCGGGTCGAGGGCCGTCTCGAGCTCGGCCAGCACCGAGGGCGCCTCGCCGTGGCGGGCGAACTGGCTGCGGAGCCGGGCCTGGGCGAAGAGGGCGAGCTCGCGCTTCTGACGGAGATGCGCCTCCCAGAGCTCCTTGGCCGGGATGCGCTCGATGCGCTCCCAGAACCGCCCCTGCCGCGTTCCCGCATCGAGGTCGTCGAGGTCGGCATCGAGATAGCGGGCGAGCAGGTCCGCGATGGGCGCGCCCACCCAGGTCGGGCCGTGCACGCCGTTGGTGATGCCGAGGATGTCCTGGTCGTTGATGCCGTGCCAGGTCGCGTTCGCGGTCTGGGCGTGGAGCTGGCTGACGGCGTTCGCGCCGTTCGTCAGGCGCAGCGAGAACGCGGTCATGTCGAATTCGCTGCGGTCGCCGTCCATCCCGACACCGAGCTCGAGGACCCTGTCGATCGGGACGCCGCCGCGGTCGAGCATGGGACCGGCGAGGCGTCGCACGAGATCGGCCTCGAAACGTTCGTTGCCCGCCGACACGGGTGTGTGGATGGTGAACACGCTGTCGCGCCTGACCGACGCCCAGGCGTCGTCGAGCGTCGCGCCCGCGGCCACGCGTTCGCGGGCACGCTCCGCGAGCAGGAACGCCGAGTGGCCCTCGTTGAGATGCCAGACCGCCGGGGCGAGTCCCAGCGCCCGGATGGCCCGGACGCCGCCGAGGCCGAGGACGAGCTCCTGGTGGAGCCGCATCTCGCGGCCGCGGACATACAGGATGTGGGTGATCGGCCGGTCCTGCTCGGGGTTCTCCGGCAGGTCTGTGTCGAGCAGCAGGACCGGCACGCGGCCGACCTGGGCCAGCCAGACCGCGATGACGAGCGTGCGATCGGGCAGCGTGACCGTGACCGTCAGCGGCAGCCCGCTCTCGTCCTGCACCCGGCTCAGCGGCAGAAGCGACAGGTCGTAGTCGGGGTAGGCGTGCTCCTGGTGGCCGTCGGCATCGATCGTCTGGCGGAAGTAGCCCTTCCGGTACAGGAGTCCGACCCCGATCGCGGGAAGGGCCATGTCGCTCGCCGACTTCATGTGATCGCCGGCGAGGACGCCCAGACCGCCCGAATAGATGCCGAGCGATTCGTGGAGGCCGTATTCCGCGCAGAAGTAGGCGATCGGTCCGGCCAGCGCCTCACCGTACTTGCGCTGGAACCAGTGGTCCGAGCCGTTGGCCATGTACTGGTCGAACTCGGCGAGAACGTCGTGGTACTCGGCGAGGAACTTGGCGTCGTCGAGGAGTCGCGACCAGTCGGTCGAGCCACTGATCACCCGGATCGGGTTCCGATAGCGCGTCCAGGTCCGGCGGTCGATCATGCTCCACAGGCCCCTGGTCCGGGGGTGCCAGGCCCAGTAGAGGTTGTACGCGAGGCGCCGCAGACCCTCGAGTCTCGGCGGAAGCGGGAATGTCGCAACCGGGATCGCCGGGACGCGGACGGGGTCCATGGGCCGGGATGATACCGGTCAGGGCGTGCGGACGAACGGAGCCCGCGGCCGAGGGCTAGGATGCCGGGCATGCCGTTGCGTGTCGCATTCCTCGCCGCCGAGTGCGAGCCATGGGCCAAGACTGGCGGCCTCGCTGACGTGGTGGATGCGCTCGCACGGGCGCTCGGCCACCTCCCGGCCGACGACATCGACGACCCGGTCGACGTCTTCCTGCCGCGCTACCGGACGGTGCCGGCGCCCGATGCGGGTGCCGTCGAACGGCAGACCGTCGTCCGGGTCGCCGACCCCCGCGCCCCGGGCGGGACGAGCGACGTCACGATCGTGGACGTCTCGGCCGACGGGTACCGGCTCCGCCTCGTCGACCATCCGCCCGCGTTCGATCGCGATGGCTTCTACGGCGATGCGAGCGGGGACTACGCTGACAACGCCTGGCGCTTCGGCCTGTTCTGCCGGGCCGCCCTCGAGGCCCTGCGCGCCGATGGCAGGCCGCTCGACGTCCTCCACCTGCACGATTGGCACACGGGTCCGGCCGCGGTCTTCCGCGACGCCCGGTACGACGACGATCCGATGGTGGGCAGCGCCGCGATCCTGATGACCCTGCACAACCTCGCCTACCACGGCTGGGTGGCCCTCGATTCCCTGCGCCAGCTCGGCCTGCGGCCCGGCGACGGGATCCTCCCCGCCGAGGCCGATGGCCTGGACCTGCTCGCGACCGGGATCGAGCGGGCCGAGCTGGCCAACACGGTCTCGCCGACCTTCGCGGCCGAGGCGCTCACCCCGGCCTTCGGGATGGGCCTCGATGGGTTGTTGCGTTCGAAGGGGGACCGGTTCTTCGGCATCCTCAACGGACTGGACACGACGGTCTGGGATCCGGCGAGCGACGTCGACATCGCCGCGACCTATGCCCGGACGGACCTCGCGGGCAAGGCCGCCTGCCAGGCGGATCTGCTGACGCGCGTCGGGTTCGACCCGGCCGATCCGGGGATGGTCTTCGGGATGATCGGCCGGCTCGATCCGCAGAAGGGCTTCGACCTCGTGGCCGGGGCAGCACCGGCGATCCTCGAGCGTGGGGGACGGATCGTCGTGCAGGGCAGTGGCCATCCGGAGCTCGCGGATCCGTTCCGGCGGTTGGTGGCGGCAAACCCGGACCGGGTCGCGCTCATCGAGCGGTTCGACCGGGTCATGGCACGCCGCATCTACGCCGGCGCCGACGCCTTCCTCATGCCGTCGCGGTTCGAGCCGTGCGGCCAGGGCCAGATGATCGCGCTGCGCTACGGGACGCCGCCGGTCGTGCATCGCACGGGCGGCCTGGCCGACACGGTCATCGATGCGACGTCGAACCCGGGCGAGGGGACCGGCTTCGTCTTCGAGGACGCGACACCGGCGGCCCTCCTTGGGGCCTGCGCGCGGGCGATGGCGATGCACGCTGCCGGCGGCCCCGCATGGCAGGGCCTGCTCGGTCGCGGGATGGCCGTCGACTTCGACTGGGTGACGGGCTCCGCGCCGCGCTACGTCGAGGCGTACAGGCGCGCCGTCGCGATCCGGGCGGCGAGTCGGGCCGCGTCCTAGTCGAGCGCCTGCCGCAGGGCGGCCTCCAGCTCGGCCGGATGCGTCCCCTGCGGCGAATACCGCTTGTGCGGGGTCGTGGCGACGGTCGCGGTGAGGCCGCCCGGCGTGACGCCGGCCGCCGCCGGATCGCTTCGCGGTGGCTCAGCGCCAACGAATCCGACGCGACGGCTGACCACGACGCAGACTCGCGGTGTTCCGGTGGCTGGCCGCCACCGGGAGGACGGCTGGCTGCCCGAAACGTGGCTGCCGCGGCGCCATCGGTCCGAATCGTTGGCCCCCGGCCAACGGCCGTGCGCGTCGGGCCGCGTCCTAGTCGAGCGCCTGCCGCAGGGCGGCCTCCAGCTCGGCCGGGTGCGTCCCCTGCGGCGAATGCGGCGCGCCCACGATCATCGTCACGTGGTCGGCTCCGTACCGCGCCGCGAACGTCCCCGCGACAGCGTCCGGTGTCCGGCCGCCAGCCGCCGGATCGGCGCGGACCACGCGGACATCGAGTCCCGCGGCCGCCGGGTCCGACAGCGCCGCCAGGCCCGAGTCCCAGTCACCGTTCCCGAACAGGACCTGCTGGGCCGCCGTCAGGTCGGTCCGGGCCGCCAGCTCGATGGCGTCGAGGTCGTCCTCCGCCAGCCCCGGGTCCGCAGCAAGGGCATCGGCGCGCGCCGCCTCGGGGCTCTCCGGGAGCCTCCGGGCGGCCTCGGTGGCTTCCCGCACGATGTCCGCGAGCGGGATCGTCGGCGGATCAAGGAGCACGAGCCGCGATGGACGCAGGCCCAAGGCCGGCAGGTTGGTCGCGACCATCGCACCCCAGCTGTGGGCCACGATCTGCAGGTCGGCCCGGTCCAGCCCGGCCGCCCGGATGAACGCGGCGAGGTCGGCGGCCGTCTCCCGGAACGGCCCATGGCCGAGCCAGTGGCCGGTCAGGCCGTGACCGGGCAGATCGACCGCGACGACATGTCGTCCGGTGGCCGCCCACGCCGGCCCGACCCGCCACCAGCCGGCCGCCGACGCGGTGACGCCATGGATGAGCAGGAGTGGCCGCCCGCTCGGGTCGCCCCAGCTGAGCGCGGAGAACGGGATGCCCGCGGCGAGCACGGTCACACGGGCGCCAGCGTCGTTCATGGGACTGGCGACGCTAGCACAGCAACGGGCGCTAGAATCCGGGGTCCAGCCATCCGGAGGTTTCATGGCCAACCAGTTCGTCGTCCAGCTGAAGAACGAGCCCGGCGCGATGGCCAACCTCGCGGAGGCGCTCGCGGCACGCGGTGTGGACCTGCGCGCGATCGGCGGCGGGAGCATCGGCAATTCCGGGCACGTGATCATGACGACCGCCGACGACCCGGCCACGAAGGCGGTGCTCGACGACGGCGGCTACACCTACATCGAGGGCGAATCGATCGTCACCGAGGTCGATGACCGCCCGGGCGGTATGGCCCGTCTCGCGCGAGCGCTCGCGGATGCGGGCGTGAACATCTACGGGCACCTGTTCCTCGGCCGCTGGGGCGACCGCGCGATGTTCGCCTTCGTCGTCGACAAGCCCGACGTCGCCCGCCCGATCCTCGAGCGCAAAGGCTGACCCGTGGCCGAGCCGCGGACGGACGACGCGCCGGTGACGCCCGCCGCGCCCGCCCCGGCCCGGGGGCCTGCGCCGCGCTCGCCGGCCGAACAGCGATCGCGCCGCGAGTGGTCGCGGCTGCGTGCCCGTCTCGCGACGGTGACGCCAGCCACGCTGTCGCGGGTCGTGCTGACGATCGCGGTCATCGGCTTCATCGCGTGGCTGGCCGTGGCCTCGTGGCCCGCCCTGTTGCCGTTCCTCGTCGGCGGTCTGATCGCCTACGTGATCCGGCCCGTGGTCGACGCGCTCGACCGGGTCATGCCCCGACTCCTGGCCGCGTTGCTTGCCGTGCTCGCCGTCGTCGGCGTCCTCATCGGCATCGTCGTGATCGTGGTCCCGCCGCTCGTGACCGGCGTCGCCACGCTGCTCGGCACCTTGCCGGCCGCCGGGCAGATCGAGGACGCCGTCGACTCACTCGAAACGCAGATCGGGACGCTCCCGCCCGACGCCCACGCGCTCCTCGTCGCCATCGGCGTCTCCGCCGTGAATGGCGTGTCCGGCCTCGTGTCCGGCGTCACCGATGCCGACCTGCCGACCCTCGCGAACGGCATCATCCGGACCGTCACCAACGTCGCGAGCGTCGTCATCGGCCTGATCGTGTTGCCGACGTGGGTCCTGTCGGTCGTGAACCGGCATCGGGCAGGCCAGCGCGCCATCGATCGCCGGCTCGCGCCGTGGCTTCGTGCGGACTTCTGGGCGATCGTGCGGATCCTCGATCGCGCTGCCGGCGCATACGTGCGCGGCTACGTCGTCATCGCGTTCCTCGTGGGCCTGTTCACCTACATCGGGCTGACGCTGGCGGAACGCGCCGGTGTCCCGCTGTACCAGTCGAAGCTTGCGCTGGCCGTCCTGGCCGGGGTCGTCCAGGTGATCCCCGAACTCGGCCCGCTGCTCGGGTACGTCCCGGCCGTCCTCATCGCCTTCTTCTCGCCGCCGCGGGCGGTGGCCTACCTCATCGTGTATGTCGCCTCGCGATGGGTGGTCGGCACCTTCTTCGGCCGTCGCCTCATCGAGGCCAGGGTCGGCGTGCCCCCGGCGATCATGGTCCTGGGGGTCGTCGCGATCAGCCAGTTCGGCGTCGTGTGGCTCCTGGTCGCGGGGCCGTTGATCGCGTCGCTCTGGGATGTCGTGCGCTATCTCCACGGCCGGCTGTCCGAGCCCGCTCGCCCGGCCGGCGTCCTGCCCGGCGAACCGGTGCCGGCCGCCCGCGCCTCCGTCGCGCCCAGGCCCATCCCGGCCTACTACCGGCCCCAAGTCCAGGGAGTGGTGAACGCCGATGGCCGATGACCCGAACCAGTACCAGGACGGCACCTACGGCGCCTCGCCAACGGCACCCTACGTCCAGCTGACCCAGATCCGGGTCCCGCTCGACGAGGCGGCGGATGCGTTCTCGACTCCCGATGCGGCCGGCCGGCTGCCGATCGTGCTGCTGACCGGCGAGCGGAGCCGGATCCGAAACGAGTTCGTGCTCGCCGGGGTGGTCGTGCTCGTCATCGGCGTGCTCTTCGATCTCGAGATCACGTACCGGGCGACGCTGACGTCGCTCGCGGCCCTGCTGATCTTCCTCGGCATCTTCCGGTCGCTGCTCGTGCGCGTCCCGGAGAGCGCGGTCGCGCTCCTGCTGCAGCGCGGCAAGTTCACGCGCAGCATCGGACCCGGGACGCACTGGATGCTCCCGACGATCGTCGTCTCCCATCTCGTCACGCGGCGGGAGATCCCGTTCGACGTGCCCGTCGCGTCGGTCCCGACCAAGGACGGGGTCCGCGTCGACGTGGACGTCCTGCTGACATTCGGCATCGACGTCCCCGAGCGGTTCGTGTTCAACGTGGCCGCCCCCGACTTCGATGCCGTCTGCCAGGCGTCGAGCCAGGAGGCGATCCGGCATCTCGTGCGCAGCGTCGACTTCGATGACGTGCTCGATCTCGCCGGCGCGGAATCCGATCAGCTCCGCAAGCAGATCGGGGCCGACCTCGAGACATATGGCGTGGCGATCCGCAAGGTCGTCGTGACCCTGGTCCGGCCACCTGCCAGCTACATGGATTCGATCGAGGGCCGTCGGCTCGCGTCCGTGCAGCGGGCGGAGCAGGAGGAGCGACACACGCTCGAGCAGCGGCGCCAGGCCGACATGGAGCAGTTGGATCGGCAACGGGTGACGGCGGCCCGCGAGCTCATCGACCTCGAGGCGGCCAACGAATCGCTCCGGCTCAAGCGCCTCGACGAGCGGATCAAGGCGTACCCCGACGCTGCCCGCTACGACCTCGACACGACGCGCCTTGGGGTCGCCCGGGCACTTGCGGGGAACAGCCGCACGATGCTCCACATCGGCGAGCCAGGCGACCTCGCGGCAGCCATCTTCCCGCCCGAGGAGTTCGCGGCGCCGGTCGCGCCACCGAAGGCCGCGCCGGCCGCATCGCCGAAGGCCGCGCCGGCCCCGCGTCGCCGGGCCTGACCGCCAGCCCCGGGCTCGCGTGGACGACTTCGAGCGCTACCGGTTCGACCTGAACGGGTATCTCGCGCTGCCGGGTGCGTTGTCGCCGGCCGTGCTCGAGCGGCTGAACGCGCTGATGGACGAGCGGATCGCCGCGGACGTGCCGGCCGACGCGCACACGTACCGGTTCGGGAGCGTGCTCGACTGGGGCCCGGACGTCCGGGCGCTCATCGACCACGAGCCGATCCTGCCGTACCTCGAGGAGATCCTCGGGCGCGGCTTCCGCCTCGACCACGACTACGCGGACCTGATCCGGCACGGCAAGGGTCCGATCGGGACCAGGCTCCATGGCGGGGCCGTGCCGTACGACGCGGGCCAGTCCTACACGTTCGTCGAGGGTCGGCCGCGGTCCGGTCTGCTGGTCGTCGCGTACAACCTGCGCGACGTCAACCCGGGCGACGGCGGCTTCGGGTGCGTGCCTGGCAGCCACAAGGCGAACCTGCCGTTCCCCGAGTCGTGGAAGGAGCTCGAGGTGGACGAGGAACTTGGCCTGGTTCGGGCGGTGACCGGACCGGCCGGCACCGCGATCATCTTCACCGAGGCGATGACCCACGGGACGCTGCCGTGGCGCGGGGCAGGGGAGCGCCGGACGCTGTTCTTCAAGTACGACCCGGGCGCCTACGCCTGGGGTGCCGCGTTCTACGACCGCGACCGCTGGCCGGACCTGACCGAGCGCCAGCGCGCCATCCTCGAACCGCCGAATGCTCGCTACCAGGGCCGCCCGACGGCCTGACGCGCCAGTCAGATCGGACCACTCATGCGAACCGCACGATCTCGACACGTAGGAACGGGCAGCATCGGCGCCATCGGCCTGTCGATCGCGATGGTCCTCGCCGCGTGCGCCCCGGTGGCCGAACTGCGGAGTGTCGAGGCGCGACCGAGGTGATCGCCCAGATCCGGCGGGAGACGCCGACGGCTGGATCGTGCTGGGCGAGACGCGGGCGCTCATCCCTGACAAGGGCACGGTGACGGCCCGGATCACGGTCCGGGAGCCCTGAGGGTCGCGCCGGATCGGATTCGGCCCTGCCATATGACACTCAGGCGGTCACTCGTCAGGGCCGTTGTGACAACGGATCACCACGGTGGTCATCTGTCCCTGTATGGGGCCGTTTGGCCGACTCGAAGGACGCTCTCCGGTCGATTTCGGCGCGTCCCGCTGACCAATGACCGCGTGAAGATCATCTGCCGGAAATGGCCGCCAACGGACCCCCGCGGGCACGAAACCAGCCTAGGACCATCGGCTGGAGCCGTTCCGGGCGACTTCGGGTATGCTCTCGGCACACTCGTGCTCGATGGGCGCTCCGGTCGGCGCCCCGGTCTCATACCGTCCGATCCCGATCCACCAACGCCCTGACCGGGCCCCGCCACCGAGCGGGAGGGCCCCTTCGTCAGGAGCGTTCACTCCATGTCCTTCGATGGTCTCGGGCTGTCGCCCGAGCTCCTCAGCACGGTCGCCAAACAGGGCTACACCGTGCCCACTCCCGTCCAGGCCGAAGCCATCCCGCTGGTCCTCGCCGGCCGCGACCTGATGGCCGGGGCCCAGACCGGCACCGGCAAGACGGCCGCGTTCGTGCTGCCGATGATGCAGCGCCTCCACGCCAGTGCCCGCAACGGCCAGCGTGGCGTGCGCGCGCTGATCCTCGCGCCGACCCGCGAGCTCGCCCTCCAGATCGCCGAGAGCGTCCGCACCTACGGCGCCGGGCGACCGATCCGCTCGGTCGCCATCTACGGCGGCGTCGGATTCGATCCGCAGGTCCGCGCCCTTCGGGGCGGGGCCGAGATCGTCATCGCGACGCCCGGTCGCCTGCTCGACCACGTCGGCCAGCGCACGATCGACCTGTCCCGCGTCGAGATCCTCGTCCTCGACGAGGCCGACCGGATGCTCGACATGGGCTTCATCCGCGACATCCGCAAGATCCTCGCGATCCTTCCGGCCAAGCGCCAGAACCTCATGTTCTCGGCCACGTTCTCCGACGACATCCGGCGGCTGGCCGGCGGCCTCCTCCAGGACCCGGCGACCGTCCAGGTCACGCCCCGCAACACGCCGTCCGAGCTGGTCAGCCAGGTCGTCCACCCGGTCGACCGCGAGCGCAAGCGCGAGCTGCTCAGCCACCTCGTGAAGACCGGCGTCATCTACCAGGCCCTCGTCTTCACCCGCACCAAGCACGGCGCGAACCGCCTCGCGACCCAGCTCGAACACGACGGCATCCCCGCGACCGCCATCCACGGCAACAAGAGCCAGCCGCAGCGGGTCCGCGCCCTCGCCGACTTCAAGGCCAACAAGTACGCGATCCTCGTCGCGACCGAGGTCGCAGCGCGCGGCCTCGACATCGACTCGCTCCCGCACGTCGTCAACTTCGAGCTGCCGATGGTCGCGGAGGACTACGTCCACCGGATCGGTCGGACGGGTCGCGCCGGCGTCGACGGCCAGGCCGTCTCGCTGGTCTGCGTCGACGAGATGCGGCTCCTCTCCGACATCGAACGCGTCCTCGGGCGGTCGATCCCGTCCGAGGTCATCCCGGGCTTCGAGCCCGATCCCCGCATCCGCCCCGAGCCGATCCTTCGGGGCGGGCTCGGTGGCGCACGACCCGGCGCTGGACCCCGTCAGCGACCGATCGGGGCGCCTCGCTACGCCGGGGCACCGCGTCACGACGCCATCGGACGCCCGGGCGGCAACGGCCAACGCCCGCACGCGGGAGCACGACCCTTCAACCCGGCGACCGCCGGCCGTCCCGCCGGGGCACTTGCCGCGAACCGGGGCGGCGTCGGTGGCGGGCACGGCCCCGCGGGCAACCGCGGTGGTCATGCGCCGGCCCGACGTCTCGAGGGTGGTCGCCCGACCGGCGGCCGTCCCGCCCAGCCCGGCCAGTGGCTCGGCCAGCGCCCGAACCAGGGCGGCCGACCCGTCCAGGGTGGCAACGGTCAGGGGCCGCGCCCCAACCACGGACCGCGTCCGAACCACGGCCAGCGCCCGAACGGCCGTCCCGATGGCGCGCCGCAGGCGCTGCCCGGCGAGCGCTTCGCCCGCGTGGGCCGACCTACCGACCGCTGACAGGGACGTCGGTCACTTCGGCCGACGGCCCGATATCATCGGGCTCGATGGCAGCCATCGGCCTCCGCTCCGACGACCCGATCGACGCGCTGATCCGACGCCATCGCACGGCCGACGCCACCGTCACCGTGTTCGGCGACGACGGCGAGCCGCTGGCCCGCCAGGAGGTCGTCGTCGGCCAGCGCAGCCACGCCTTCCCGTTCGGCTGCACGGGCGCGGAGCTCATCGCTCTCGCGAACGACGAGGTGCCCGACGCCGACAGACCAGCCGCCGAGCAGCGCGCCGCTCACTGGCTCGGCCTGTTCGACTTCGCCACGCTGCCGTTCTACTGGGCCGGGTTCGAGCCCGTCCGTGGGCACCCCGCTACCGACCGACTGCTGACGGCGGCGCAGTGGCTCGTGGACCGCGGCTGCGTCGTCAAGGGCCACCCGCTGTGCTGGCACACCGAGACCGCCCCCTGGCTTCTCGAGCTCTCGACGGCTGACGCCATCGCCGCCCAGCTCGCGCGCATCGAGCGCGAGGTCAGCGGGTTCGCCGGCGTCATCGACACGTGGGACGTCGTCAATGAGGCCGTGATCATGCCGGTCTTTGACAGGTACGACAACGGCGTCACCCGCATGTGCCAGGCGCTCGGCCAGGTCGGGATCGTCAAGGCGACGTTCGATGCCGCGCGGGCCGCCAACCCGGGCGCCACCTT
This sequence comes from uncultured Chloroflexia bacterium, assembly GCA_963767165.1. Lineage (GTDB taxonomy): Bacteria > Chloroflexota > Limnocylindria > Limnocylindrales > CSP1-4 > SPCO01. The sequence continues at coordinate 635,797 of CAVYCV010000003.1, forward strand.
GCTGCTCAACGACTTCGATGTCTCTCCGGACTACGAGCGCGTCATCGAGGACTGTCTCCAGGCCGGCGTCGAGATCGATGTCCTCGGCATCCAGTCACACATGCACCAGGGCTACTGGGGCGAGGCGAGGACCCTCGAGGTGCTCGAGCGATTCGCGCGCTTCGGGCTGCCGATCCACTTCACCGAGAACACGCTCGTCTCGGGGCGGATCATGCCGCCCGAGATCGTCGACCTGAACGACTACCAGGTCGACGAGTGGCCGTCCACGCCCGAGGGCGAGCAGCGCCAGGCCGACGAGATCCTCCGCCACTACCGGACGCTGGTCTCGCATCCGGCGGTCGACGCGATCACCTGGTGGGGCATCGACGACGGCGGCTGGCTCAACGCGCCGACCGGGCTGGTCCGTGTCGATGGCTCGCCCAAGCCCGCCCACGAGGCGCTCGCGCGCCTCATCAAGGGCGACTGGTGGCTCGCCCCGACCCCGATGGTGACCGACGAGGCCGGCAACGTCGCGGTCGCGGGCTTCCTCGGCGAGTACGCCGTGACATGGGCCGGCCGGACCGCCGAGTTCCGGCTCGCCGAGACAGGCGCGACCACGGCCGAGGCGCGGCTCGGGGCCTGACGCTCTCCCGCCCCCCGGGTCATCCGTTCGGGATGATGTCGGTAGGGCTGTGCACCCCTATGGTGTGCCGACCCGATCGACCCCAGGAGGAGATCACATGGACCTGGTCAACGACGCCCGGCGCCTCGCCAGCGTGGGCACGTTCTTCATCACCGTCGGCTGGATCGCCGTCGTCTACGCGACGATCGCCGGGGTGATCTGGTGGATCGACCTGGCCAGCCGTGAGGCGTTCAACGTCTTCGAGGCCCTCGCGATCTCGGCCAGCGCCGTCGGCCTGCCGATCTTCACCGCGATGATCGTCCTTGGCTTCGGCTACGTCCTTCGCCTGTTCGCCCTGTACGTCGCGAGCAAGGCCGTCTAGCCAGCTTCGACGGGGAGCGAGAGCATGATCGTCCGCCGGATCGCCGCACTGCTCATGCTGGGGCTGCTCGCCGCGGCCTGCTCGGCGGGCCCGGGCACCGGTGGTCAACTCGAGGGCACGGACTGGGTCCTGCGCTCGTACGCGGAAGAGGGCAGCCTCGTGACGGTCCCGGAGACCCTGTTCGCGGACGCCGAATTCACGGCCAACCGCGTCTCCGGCTTCTCCGGCTGCAACGACTTCCATGCCCGCTATCGCGCCGGCGGCCGGACCCTCTTCATCTCGGAGTCCGCCTCGACGCTGATGGCCTGCTCGGATGAGGCGAACGCCTTCGAGTCGGCGTACCTCGCCGGGTTGGCGGCAAGCCGCTTCTACAGCCAGCGACGGGACACGCTCACGATCTTCGATGCCCAGGGGACCACGGTCCTCGTGTTCGACGCGGCGCCGCGGAACCCGATGCTCGGCAACTGGGTGGTCGACTCGTTCGCGACCGCTCCGGGGGCGTTGACCGCGCCGATCGAGGGCACGTCGTTGACGGCCGTCTTCGGGATCGCAAGCGTCGGCGGCTCGGGTGGCTGCAACCAGTTCACCGGCACGTACGGGACCAACGGCAACGTCGTGCGGATCGGCCGCCTGGCCACCACGCGGATCGCGTGCGCGGACGAGATCATGACCCAGGAGACCGCGTTCCTGGCGGCCATGGAGGGCGCCGCGCTGGTCGACCGTCGCGGGCCGTCGCTCTTCCTCACCGACCTGCGCGGGGTCACGGTCGTCGCTCTGGTGCGACCGTCGGCCGAGCCGGCGGCGTCGCCGGCGCCGTCCGCGAAGGCATCGGAGACGCCCGAGGCGACCGAGTCTGCGAACCCGACACCGACCGCGACGCCGACCGCCGAACCTACCCCGACCGCGACGCCGACGCCGGCACCGACCCTGCCACCGCGTCCGACGCCCGCACCGACCGTCGAACCGCCTCCCTCGATCCCGCCCGCGGCGACGTGCGACCTCGTCGGGTCGGACGGTCAGCCTCTCGCGTCCATCGTGTATCCGGCTTCGTGGTTCACCCTGGCCGAACCCCCCGAACTCGCGTGTCGCTACTTCGATCCCGCGACGATCACGGTGCCCGCCGACCCGGCGACGCTCCAGACGGCCGTGACGGTCGTGCCATCGGCCACGCCGTTCGCCGACGCCATCAATGCGGCCACGGATCCCGCGTCGTGGGACGTCACGCGGCTCAACGACGTGACCGTCGGGACGCTGCCGGCGACGCTCGTCGAGGCCGTGGCGACCGCCGATACCGCGGGCGTCGCCGTCGGCACATCCAGCTTCGCGTACATCGTCGACTACGGCGCGGCGGGCACCCTGGTCATCCGCACGACCGGCACGGCCGGCGACCCGGTATACCTCACCAACGCCACCGTGGCGACGCTGATGGCGGCGAAGTCGACGTTCACCCCGCCCGGCTGACGTCCGCTACGGGGCGCGCTTGGCGATGTCCTCGAGGTAGGCCTCGATCTCCGGAACGGACCGCAGGGCCCGCTCGAAATAGGTGTTGACGGCGCCGATCGCCGCGTCCTGGATGCCGGCCATCTCGTCGGATCGCTCGGCGTGCGACTCGCGCGACTGGAGCGAGTTCCGCAGCTGGAGCAGGTGGCCGACCATCTTGGCCTCCTCGGGGCCGTCGAGCGCCTGGATCGCCGACATGATCAGGCCGTCGACCTGCGAGACCATCGTGTCGGTGGCGAACGTGTCGCCCGATGACGCGGCGTCGTCGAGCGTCCGGATGAGCGCGGAGACCTGGTACAGCGCGGTCACCGGCTCGTCGAACAGCTCGCGGATGTAGGCCGCCTCGCGGTACTTGCCGTTCATCCGGAAGACGTTGTACATGCGCCGCGCGGCCTTGCCGTAATTGGGCTCCTTGACCGTGTACTTCCAGACCTCGTGCTCGAGCGTGTCGACGTAGTCGTCGACCGAGTCGGCCGACAGCTCCTTGACGAGCTTCGAGAAGAGCGGGATCGACTCGCTCTCGAGGTAGACCTCCTGGTAGTACGGATCGAGGAAGCCGTCGAGCGGCACGATCGACCCGTCGGGCGCCTCCCACGTCGGGTCGAGGACGTTGCTCGCGTTCGCGAGCTGCCCGCGCGTCTTGTCCGCGATGACCCAGTCGAGCTTGCACCAGCCCGGGTCGTGCGAGGCCTCCTCCCAGGTGTACACGCGCAGGGCGCCGTCGGGCAGCGTGACCTCCATCTGCCCGGCCTTGACCTCCTCGAGGGTCCAGGACATCGGCGAGCCGGCCCCGATCTGGCTGCCGCCCTTGGTCGAGGCGACCGGATGCGAGCCGAACTTGACCTCCCACAGCCGATGGGTCGGCCCGGTGGCCGTGTCGAGCGCCTTCTGGCGCATCAGGTCGGCGAGGATGGCGCACGCCTCCTCGCGGGTGTCCGCCTTGATATGCACGCGCTCGAAGAAGTCGCAGTCGGCCGGGTAGGCGTTGATCTTGCTCTGGGCGGCCGAGCCGGAGATCGAGAGGGCGGTCATGACCTGCGGTGGCCGGTCCTCGAAGCCGACGATCGTGGCCATCTCGCGGAAGCGGGCGAGATCGTCCGGGTGGAAGTCGAGCATGGTGACCCGGTGGCCGTAGACGCCGGAGTCGACGTCGACGACGAGGTCACCGCCGCTCGCCTCGGTCTCCATCGCGGCGACCCACTCGGCCGCCTCGTCCTCGTTGAGCTCGACGCCAAGCCGCGTCGCGGACGCGACGACCCGCGCGATCGCTTCGTCCGATGGTGCCCCGGATGCCATGGGAACCCCTCCTGCTCCAGTTCGGAGGCAGAGTATGACCCGCCGGTCGTCCGCTAGAGTGGCCATGAAGGACACAGGACCAGTCGAGGAGGCGGACGTGGCGGAGCTTACGGACAGCGTCGTGGCGATCACCGGGGCAAGTGCGGGGATCGGCCGCGCGACGGCACGCGAACTCGCCCGGGCCGGGGCCCGCGTCGTCCTCGGGGCGCGGCGGCGCGAGCGTCTCGAGGCCATCGAGGCCGAGTTCCCCGGGCAGGTCGCGGCGGTCGAGATGGACGTTCGCAACCCGGACGACAGCCGGCGCCTGGTCCAGACGGCCATCGAGCGCTTCGGTCGCCTCGACAGCCTCGTCGCGAACGCCGGCATGGGCATGTACGGCGGCATCCTCGACCGCACCGACGACGAGCTCGCGACGATGCTCGACACCAACATCGCCGGGACGGTCTGGCCGATCCGGGCCGCCGTGCCGGAGTTCCTCAAGGCGGGGCGCGGCGACATCGTCATCGTGGCCTCGGTCGCCGGGTTCCGCGGCGGCGGCGACGAGGCGGTCTACGCCGCCACGAAGTTCGCCCAGGTCGGTCTCGCCGGCTCGCTCGACCGCGAGCTGCGCGACAAGGGCATCCGGGTCACGACCATCGGACCCGCCGGGACCTCGACCGAGTTCGCGATCGGCGCGGGCCGGACCGAGGACATGCCCGAGCTGCAGACCTACCTCAAGCCCGAGGACATCGCGTTCGCGATCCGGACGGTCCTCGAGCAGCCACGCCGCCTGCGCACCCAGTACTGGACGATCTGGAGCATGGCCCAGGGCAGCTGACCTCTCAGCCCATCCTCTCGAGCATGGCTCGGGCTTCTCGCGCCTTCCTCACGAGCGCGGGTTCGTCGCCCTCGTAGAGCGGCGGGATCTCAAAGATCGTGCGCCAGGGTCCGGTCGCGAAGGCCCACGTCTTGGGGTCGAGCGCCTGGCGTACGGCGAACGCCTCGGCAGCGACCCCGGCGGCGTAGGCCAGCATCGGATGGCGACCGTCGGCGCCCGGCCCGGCATTGATCGCATCGCTTCCGGCCTTCTGGGCCTCGCTCCGGGCACCCTGGCCCCCGAGCGCGCCGGCGGCCATGATCAGCATCGGGATCGCCATCTGGAGGTCCTTGCTCGCTGCGAAACCGCTCTGGGTGGCGGCTGACTCGACGCGCAACGCCTCCTCTGGGGTGAGCCCTGCAGCGATCGCGAGGAACTCGGCCAGCATGGGATCCGCAGAGGTCTTGGCTTCTTTCTTGCGACCGAAGAGCGGCATCAGGCATCCTCCCCGAGATCGCGCTGCACGCCGCTTGGCCCGACATCCGGCATCTGGGTCTTGAGCTGCGCGATCCGGATGCCCAGCCGACCTCGGGCTTCGACGATCCGGGCCCCCTTCGTCATCGTGGTGAGCACCCTCGGGGCAACACCGCCATCGCCGTATGTCTCCGCGAACTCGACCGCCCACGACTCGCGGAACATCGCCATCCGTTCGGGCAGGCCCGATCCTGTCGGCGTTCCGATGACGATGAATTCGTCGCCGCCGTCACGGACGGCCATCGAACCGGGGATGCGGGCCAGCGCCTGGGCGAACGTCCGGAGCACCCGATCGCCCATCTCCATCCCCGACGCGTTGTTGTAGACCCCGAAGCCTGCCAGGTCGATGAAGGCGATGTCGATTGGCGCCTCGCTCAGTCCGCGAACGGCTTCGAACAGGCGTTTCAGCTCCGTGAAGTAGTCGTACGACGGCACTCCCGTCTTTCGGTCGCGATTCGTCACGGCCAGATGCGGCCACTCGAACCGATCGGAGAACGGCAGGTCCGCCTCGAGCATCCACCCGAGGACTTCGACGGTCAGCCACGTCGTCTCGGGTCCGCAAGCTCGCCACCAGCCGTCGGGTCGTTGGGCCGACGCGAACCATCGGGCGGTCGCGGCGGGATCGTACGTCGGGTCAACGCTGGCAAGGAGACCGGCAGCGACGAGTGTCGTCAGGGCGTCCGACTCGCCATCGCCGTCGCCCCACCCGCCGTCCGGATGCTGCTGGGATCGCACCCATTCCGAGAGCTCGCCCGCCAGGTTCTGGTGGACGCCCAACGCCACGAGGCCGACGGCCAACTGCGCGCCGCCCGAGGCAAGTGGGATCCCGTGGAAGGGGTAGCGAGTCCCGACCACGACGTTCCCATTCCGGGCGGCCGAGGCCGCATAGGAGGTGGCGATGGCCAGCGCGAACGGGTACAGCGTCGTCAGAGCGCCGGGCCGCCGCGCCATCGCCCAGAGCGCCCAGGTGTCGGCCCATGCGCGACGCTCCTGGACCCATGCCGAGGCATCCCGACGTGCCTTCGGCAGGGCATCCTCAAGAAATGACCGGGCCAATTCCCCAGACTGCATCCTTGCGCCGACTCGCTGAGACCAACAACTCAAGACTGTCGGCCAGGACGAGCGGCGTGATCAGTCGCTCGATGTCATTGGTCGACCTCTCGGGCATGTCGGCCCACGCCGCCGCATCCTTCGCCCGCCATGGTCGCCACTCGCCAGCGCGCTCCGACCCAGGCGGGCGATGGGCCGGCGAACCGCGGGTTGATCGGCCATCGGTAGCGGATCGAGCCGATCTCACGAGTAACGCCGGGCGCCCAGAACGCGAGTAGATCGCTCTCGTCGAACTCCAGTCCGAGGAGCGATCGCGCTCGCAGCACCGCGATCGGGAACAACTGGTCATCGAGGATGCCGAGCGGTCGAATCGCCCCAGAGGCGCGCTCGATCGTGGCGCGACCGACGTTCGCAGCTCCAGGTTTATCCGGCCTCGACCCGGGCAACGCACCGGTCACACCACGTCCTCCACCTACGTTGGTCGCATGCTCGCCCGAAGGCGAGCGATGCGCGATGACCCGAAGGTCCGGGAACGATCTTGACGATCACACTCGGTTGCCTGTAGTCGTTCGAGGACCGACGATGGCGACATGAGACGCGGCCGACGACGCCTGCTAGCCCTGATCACGACGTTCGCCGTCACCGTGGCGGCGTGCGCCAAGTCCTCGCCGGACCCGGTCGTCGATGGCTGGCCGATCGGCGCACCGGCCGATTGCGCGATGACACCATGCGGGGCTTGGCTCGCCGTCGCACAAGCCAGGCTCGACGTCCGTGACCCGGGACACGCCGAGGTCGTCAAGGCGACTCTCCACAACGAGGGGACCCTTGTGGCGCCCGAGGGCGGGCTCCAGATCTTCACCCGGAGCGGCGGCTGTTGCGATGTGGCGATGTTCGAGCTCGCAAACGGCACCGTCAAGGCGCTCGGGGTCGGCACGATCGGGGTCAGCACGACCGTCTCGGCGGTCGACTTCGGCCCGTGACGGGACTGGCGCCGGCGGCCGGCGACCTACCCGGGATGGTCGAGGATCACGTCGCCCGCTGGTAGCCCGGTCCGCTGGTCGGCGCCGAACGCCGAGAGCCGCTCGGCCGAGGGGATCACGTAGTAGGCACCGGTGATCGCGCGCGTGAACCGGGTCAGCTCATCACGGACGCCGGTCCCACGTCCGACCATGCTGTCCAGCATCGCGGCGAGTGGCCCTTGCGCCGCGCAGAACCCGACGAAGATCGTCCCGTGCCGCCCGAGCGAGCCGTACGCGATGTTCCGGCGGAAGATCTTCCCGAACTGATCCTGGTCGGTCCGGGCCACATGGGACGTGTCCGGCCGAGGGTCCAGCTCGACACTGTCGACCTTGCGTCGGCCGATGGCCGCCTCCTGTCGTGCGACGGGAAGCCCCTCCCAGGCGCCGGCGTCGTGCTCCCACTGCTGTAGCAACAGGACCGAGCCACTCTCGCCGGGCTCTCCCGACGGCACGAGGGCCACGCTCGTCGCCTCGACCAGCGTCGGGTTCTCGGTGCCGTCCATGAACCCGGTCAGGTCGAGGTCGTGGTGGTACGGCCACCCGACGATCTCGTTGGCGAGCGAGATGTGCCCGGCCAGCTCGGTCATCACCGCGCGCGACAGGTCGAAGACGACGTCATAGGACGCACCGGTCAGCCAGATCACGACATCGTGCTGCGTCGCCGGCATGGCGTAGCCGTCCTTGCCGGTGACCGGTCGGTTGAAACCGGTGACGCCCAGTAGCGCAGCGTCCGGCGCGACCCGTGCCCACAGTTCGGGTCGGAACCCGGCGACCAGGTTGACGCCCCCGATGGTCGTCCGCGGCTCGCGCAGGGTCGCCACCCGGGCGACCGTCGCCGCCGCGTCGGCCGATGGCAACAGGTCAAGCTCGAGGTACGCGTGGGACGCCGTCCCGAGCGCGAAGATGCCGGTCTGGGGTGTCGCCATCTCCTGGCTCCTCCTCCACCGATCGGTGACCCGTCCTGCGTTTCATATCATCTGAGGACCGTGGACGTCTTGACTGCCGTTCTGGCCATCCTCGTGGCCATCGCGATCGTGTACGAGGTCGCGCGCCGTCTCGGCGTCCCTTATCCGACGCTCCTCGTCCTCGGCGGTCTTGGGCTGGCCTTCGTGCCGGGTCTTCCCCGGATCAACCTCGAACCCGACTTGGTCCTGCTCGTCTTCCTGCCGCCTCTGCTCTTCAGTGCGGCCGCCGAATCGCCGATCCGGGACCTCCGGGCGAATCTCATCCCGCTCCTTCGCCTGTCGATCGGCCTCGTGCTCTTCACGATGGTCATCGTGGCGGGAGTAGCGCATGCCTTGGTTCCCGGCCTTGGCTGGCCGGCAGCCTTCGCGCTCGGGGCGATCGTCGGGCCGACGGACGCGCTCGCTGCCACCACGGTCTTCCGTCGCCTCGGGACACCGCGGATCATCCGGACGCTCATCGAAGGCGAGGCCCTGTTCAACGACGCGACCGCGCTGGTCGCCTATCGGGCGGCCGTGCTCGCGACCGTCAGCGGCAGCTTCGTCCTGTCCGAATCGTTGGTGGGGTTCGTGATCGCTGGCGGGGGCGGCATCCTCATCGGCGCCGCTGTCGGGCGGGTGTCGGGCGAGATCCTCCGGCGGCTCGACGACCCCCCGGTCGAGGTCCTGATCTCGGTCGTCATCCCGTTCGCGGCATATCTTCCGGCCGATCAGCTCGGTCTGTCGGGCGTGCTCGCGGCGGTAACGGCCGGGCTGGTCATCGGCAGCCGCCTCGGCACGATCCTGACCCCGAACAGCCGAGTGCTGTGGCTGACGAGCTGGAAGATGATCGGCTTCGTCCTCAACGGCTTCGTTTTCGTCCTGATCGGACTGGAGCTGCCCGAGATCCTCGAGAGCCTCGGCGGCCGGCCGCCGAGCCAGCTGCTTGGCCTCGCGGCGCTCGTCTGCGGGGTGGTGGTCGTCTCGAGGATCGTGTGGGTCTTCGCCTCGAGCCTCCTGCCGGGTTCGCCCCGCCGGCTGATCGCGAGGCGCGACCCAGCCCTGGCCACGCGCCTCACGTTGGTCGTGAGCTGGGCCGGCCTCCGGGGCGCCGTCTCACTGGCTGCCGCGCTGGCCCTCCCGGCCGCCTTTCCGGAGCGCGATCTGATCCTGTTCCTGACGTTCGCAGTCATCCTCGTGACGCTGGTCGGTCAGGGGCTGACGCTGCCCCGGGTCCTTCGTTGGGCCCGCTGGGACGGGATCGAACCCGAGGGCGACGAGGCCACGCTGGCTCGCGCCGCCGCATACGAGGCCGGGCTCGAGGAGGTCCAACGCGCGCGCGACGACTGGCCGGGGCACCAGCCGCTCTTCGACCGGCTCGAATCCGGCCTCCGCGATCGCACCCAGCATCTCGCGACCGAGGATCCCGACGAGACCGCCGAGCGGTACCAGGAGCGCATCGAGCACGAGGAGATCCAGCGTGGCGTCATCGCCGCGCAGCGCACGGCCGTCATCGCGCTTCGCGATCGGGGCGAGATCAACGACCTGACGCTCCGACAGGTCGAGCGGGAACTCGACCTCGAGGAACTGCGCATGGAAGGGTGAGGCGGCCCGAAGCCTAGCTCCGCCCGATGCCGAACGAACCCACCCGCCGGCGAACGACCGGCAGCCACGCAAGGGCGCCGAGCGTCTGGGCGAGCATCAGCAGGATGAGGAGGAGCCCGGAGGCCGCAGCGAGGAACCCGGGGACGACGAACGGTCCGATGATCCCGATGCCGCCGCCGTCGAGGTCGACCGTTCCGCCGAGCCCGACCGGGATGTCGAAGCTGCTCGGACCGCGTGGTCCGCTCGGCGGTGCGCTGAAGAGCGGGCCGGGGGCGATCAGCACGCCGGTGGAGGGCACGGCGGAGGCCACGGGCACGGACGCCCCCGAGGGTGACGTGGTCGGGACCGGCGTCGCGACGCGCGGCGCGGCGGCGGACGCGGTCGGTCCGGGCGTCGGCTTCGCGGTCGGCTTCGGCGTCGGCTTGGGCGTCGGCTTTGCGGTCGGCTTGGGCGTCGGCTTCGGTGTCGCGGCGGGAGGGTTGCACCAGCCGGTCGGCGCGATGATCGTGTTCGTGTCGAGGGTGATGGCGCCGTTCTGCGCGAACGCGCGGCCGCCGTTCCGGCCCCCGCCGACGCCGATCGAGGCACCAGTCGTCATGGTGATGCTGACGAGTGCCATCAGGTTGCCCTGGAGCGAGGTGGCCGTGCCGATCGTCGCCGAGCTGCCGACCGCCCAGAACACCGCGCACCCGTCGGCGCCGTTGATCAGCCGGACGCGCGCGCCGGTGCCGGTGGTCAGCGTCGAGCCGATCTGGAAGATGAACGTCGGGTTGGACGCGCCCTTGCCATCGAGGGTCAGCGTCCCGCTCAATGCGGCCGAGCCGCCGAAGTGGTACACGCCGGGCCCGAGCGTCTTGCCACCGAGACCTTGACCCGACATCTCCGTGACCGGCTCCTTGCCGGTCGCGACGTGATGCGCGTGCAACACGTCGTCCTCCGCGTTGGCGGCGGCGGCATTGCCGATGTCCATGCGCCCTGTGACGACACCGCCGAGCCCGGTCACCGAGGGCCCGACGAGGGCGAGGTTCCCGACGATGGCGCTGACCCCGGTGTTGGTGATCGTCGTGTTGGCGACGATCGCGTAGTTCTCGGCCGAGCCGAGGTCGGGCGGGCTCGCCGCCAGGCCGATCGGCGGCAGGACCAGCACGGCCACCAGCATGGAGACCGGGATGATCAGGCGAAGGGCCGGCGTCCGCAGGTGGAGCGTGGCGGGCACCTCAGGCGACCGCGCGTCCGCTCGTCACGACCGGACGGCCCGGTGTCCACAGGCCGCTCCGCTCGTCGCCGGGCATGGGCGCGGACGCGACCGTCCGGATGCCGTGCACGAAGGCGGTGACGAGATCCTCGTCGAGTTGCGAGCCACAGGCATCCTCGAGACGGGTCAGGGCCTCGTCGACGGACAGGGCCTTGCGGTACGGCCGGGTCGTGGTCATCGCCGAGAACGCGTCGCAGACCGCCAGGATGCGGGCCACCTTGGGGATGTCGTCGCCGGCCAGCCCGTGCAGATAGCCCTTGCCGTCCCACCGCTCGTGGTGATGGCGGATGCCGGCGCGGATCTCATCGAGGTCGGGCAGGTCGCGCACGATGAGGTCGCCGAGCGCGACGTGCTGCTTGACCGTGTCGTACTCGCCATCGGTGAGCGCGCCGGGCTTGCGCAGGATGCCGTCGGGAATCCCGATCTTGCCGATGTCGTGGAGGCGACCGGCGCGGTACAGCACCGACCGGACCTGGTCGTCGAGACCGAGCTGCGCGCCGAGGAACCCGGCGTACCGGGCGACATCCTCGGAGTGACGGCCGGTGTAGTGGTCCTTCGTATCGACGGCGATGATCAGGCCCTCGAGGACGTCGAACCGGACGGCCTCCTCGAGCAGGACGACGCCGGCCTCGGCGACGCGCACGCTGTCCCCGCCGCTGGCCTTGGCCTCGTCGAGCGTTCGCGACGCGCTCGAAAGGAGCGTCGTCACCGATTCGCCATTGATCGGGAAGGTGCAGATCCCTGCGCTGATGGTCACCGGCAGGCGTTCGGAGGCGTCGAACTGCAGGCTCAGATCGACGAGCTGCATCCTGACGTGGTCGACCGTCAGCTCGAGGTCGGTCGTCACGTCGGGCGTGACGATGACGAGGAACTCGTCGGGCCCGTAGCGCCCCCAGCGCGTCGCCGCCGGAAGGACGTTGCGAAGCAGCGCCGCGACCGCGATGAGGGCCTGGTCACCGGCCGGATGGCCGTAGGTCTGGTTGAGGTTCCGGAAGTTGTCGACATCGAGGAGTGCGATCCCGAGCGTCTGTTCGGCGTGTCGCGCGGACTCGACCGCGACGGCGAGGACCCCGACCAGCGCGCCGTGGTTGAGCGTGCCGGTCAACTGGTCCAGCTGCGTCGCTTCGAGCAGTTCGTCGGTCTGGCGCAGGATGCGTCGCTGCGCGGCCCGGAAGACGAGGTAGAGGGCCACGGCCGCCAGGGCCCCGGCGAACAGGGTGACGATCATGACCTGGCGGCGCAGCTGGTCGAGGTCTCCGAGGATCGGTGCCGCATCCCGCCAGATTCCCACCACCGCGACGACCTTCTCGTTGAACTTCACTGGGAAGTACGCACGCAGGACGTCGTTCGCCGGCAGTGCCGCCCCGACGGTCTCCGCCTCGGCGACCGGATGAAGGCCCGCCGTGACCGTCCCGTCGGCGGCGGCCATGAAGTCGGGCGTCGGCTCGCCGCGTGCCCCGGTCGGATCGGCGGCGTCGGACAGGAGGATCGTGCCGTCGGGCAGCCGGACCTCGATACGCAGGATCTCCCCGGCGGAATCGATGGTCTTGAGCTGCGTCTGGAGGGTGGCGGCGCGCGCCGCGGACAGGCCGCCGGGCTCGAGATCGGCCGGCAGCAGGTAGCCGTTGACGAAGCCGCGGACGGTGGCGGCGTCGGACCCGACGATCGCACTGAGCATCGTCTGGGATGACTGCGTCGACACGACGATCGCCTGGCTGAGCGCCGTCAGACCGACGATCATCAGGAAGAATCCGAAGACGACGATGAGGAGCACCGGCCGCTTGAGCGACCGGAGGGGGGTTCCGAACAAGGGACGGGCTCCGGTGATGGACCCCGAACCTACCCAGCCGGTGGTACGTCCGTCCTGTACCCAAAGGTCAGAACGAACCGCGGCGCGGCAAGGAAACGGCCCGCGACCGCCTTTAGCGAGCTGTTCGGGCTACGCAAGCCCCATGACTCGCCACCACGACAGTTCGATGCAGCCTTCCCCCCAATACAGGCCATCGACATAGATCGAGCCACAAACGGCGTCCCCGCGAGGCCTGCGAGGGAGGCCCTTCGTCGCGCTGGCGTCTTCCTTGCGAAGGACGTTCGCCAACCCGTGCGCAGCCACCGCCTCGCGCAACCGGACGACATCGATGAGCGATCCTTGCGTGATCTGCAGGGAGACCTCGCGGTCGCCAGGCTCGATCATCCCATGGCGAGCCAAGGTGCCCAGCGGGTCGATGAATGTCTGCGCGAGCAGTGAAGGGTCCTCCTTGATCCACTCCTGGAACCTTCGGGCCTTCGCCTGGCGATAGCCCTCGATCACGCTCCCTCTGCGTTCATGAGTCGGTTCGCTGGCTGCCATGTCGCACCCCTTTGCATGGACTACCCGACCACCATCGGCCGGAGCTACGAGTGGGCACGAAGGATATCGACGCACCGTCTCACGAGCGTCTCGGCGGCGTCGCCAGTGCGTCCCTGACATTCCTTCGGCTTGTCATGGGTGCGTGCTGACGAACCAGGTGTAGCGACCGACCACATCGCACTGGGCGCCTGGAACTGCACGATCAGCTGGTCGGCCAGGGATCTGCCGACCGGCCCAACATGTCCGAATAGCGATCTCAGACTGTCTCACCGGTCTGGGTGCCAGCGACCCCGGGCAGCGGGGGCTGGGCAAGCGCAGGGTCCGCGCCCGTGGCAGGCCACCCGCGTTGGGTCCGATATCGCTCGAAGTACTTCACCGCGAAAGCCTGGACGACGGCGGCCAGGGGGATGGCCACGATGGCCCCGATGGCGCCCGCCAGCTGAGCTCCGAGCAGGAAGGCGAAGGTCACGATGATCGGGTGATCGGGTGCACCGCGTCCGACCATCTCACCCTCGCGATCTTGTGACTTCACCGAGGGTCGGCATGAGACCGGCGAGCGCGGTGTCGATGGGCAGGATCCACTGAGACTCGAGCCGCCTCGTGGCGGGGGCCGATATCGGCAGGATGGCCGACACTCCACGGCCGATCCGGAGGTCTGCGCGGGGCGACTCCGGGCTCGAGGGAGCTGCGGTCCCAGCCCGCGAGCTCGGCACCCGCCTGATAGGTCGACTGCAGGAACGACAGCACGGCTGCGTCCGGGTCGGCCAGGCCGCGGACGACATCGTACGGGAGGATGAACTCGCCCAGACGCGGGTCGTAGGCGGCTGCCGTCGGACGGACCGGCGCAGACCGGTAGCCGTCGGGCTCGGGGTAGGTGTACGCATAGAACGCCGGACCAGGTGGCTCGCTCGCAGGCCACCAGCCGTGGCTGCTCTCCTCGCGGGAGTAGGCCTCGACCATGACCCAATCTGGACAGTTGGGCGCGCCGCCCGGGTGGATCGGAGCGAGTCTCCCCGAGTATCGCGCGGCGGCGAGGTCGAAGCTTCCCCAGAAGAACTGGACCGGGCTGGCCTTGCCGACGAAGCCGCTCTGGAACGTCTTCAGCACCCGGTCCGCTTGCAGGAGGCCACGCCAGAAGGCATGGGCGTGCGCCTGGTCGTAGGAGCCATGCGTCTCGTCAGCCTCGAAGGGGATCGCCTCGGCGACTTCGACCGGCTTCGTCGAGATCCGCACGTCCACACCAAGGTCGCGAAGGCCGGCCATGAACGCGACATGGAATTGGGCGACGGACATCGGCTCGAGTGGCATGGCAAAGACGCCGCCGTCGCTGTCGGCGACGATGAGTCGATGGTCGACGAAGTCGAAGTCGACCTGGAACACGCTCTGGCCGCTCGGGATCGTCGTGGTCGTCAGACCTCGTGCGCTGGCGTACAGCGGCACGTGCCACCAATGGTTGAGTGGCGGTGCCAGTGCCATGCGCACCTTGCCGACGATCTGAACCCACATATGGAGGGTATCCATCGTCGGCCCCCAGTCGCGCCACGGAAGCCTCGGCCAGGCTTCGTCCGCATCGCCGCGCCCGGGGCCTGCCACGGTCAATGCAGTCTCCCCTGCCAATCCGACGGAACGCGGCCCGCTGGTCCCGGCACTGGCTGGTCGAGCGGGTGATGGTGGGGTGAGACAAGGACGGGACCGTCGAAATCGACCTCTTGCGCGTAGTCCCAAAACCAATCTTCGCCCGGCTCGAAGCTTTGGATGACCGGATGGCGCGCGTCGCGAGCATGGTGACTCGCGTGCTGCGAGGGGGACGAGTCGCAACACCCGATGTGGCCGCAATGCGCGCAGCGGCGGAGATGGAACCACCAGCCATCGGCGGCCAGGCATTCCACGCATCCTGTCCCGCTCGGCGGGACCGATGGATCGATGTCGTCGTCCGCCGTCATCGCGTCAGAGTAGCGGACCGGTCGAGCCCGACCGCGCGGGTTCAGGCGGCTCGGTCAGGCCCCGGTCAGACCCGCCTGCCCCATCCGGACCGGTACGTCGGCGCAGGTGCACTCGTTCACGGCCGCCTGGTTGGGGCGGGTGTGCAGCCACATCGCCACGTCCGCAGGGCCTGAAGCCGGGCGATCGTGGGCTGGTAGGGTGAACACGAGATCGGGCTATTCGGCCCTTCCGGCCGGCGCTTGCCAGCGACAGACTCCCAGATGCGCGCCGATCGTCCGACGCCGCCAAGGTGATCTCATGCGTTCGCTCTCTGACACGTCCCACGAGCAGCACGAGCTGATCGAACCGCACGTCGACCGGCTGCCCGAACTCGCCGAGATGATCGGGCACGTCACGCCGGCGGTGTTCTCGGCCACATTCCAGGAGGAATGCAGCTTCATCGTCGGCCGACTGGTGCCCCACATGGAAGCGATCGAGACCTCGCTGTACGGGCGCCTCGAAGAGGTGATGGACAAGCGTCACTCGATGGCGCCCGATGCGCCAGGAGCACGAGCGGCTACGAGCGCTCTTCGCATCGCTCTGCGAGTACAGCGTGCTTGTCGCCGATGAGCAGCTTGACGCGAGGGTGATCAGGTCGGCTTGCGGCGCGTGTTGTACCGGCTCTACGCGATGCTCAAGGTGCACCTCGCGGAGGAGGAGCTGTACCTCGGCGTCCTGGACCGGAACCTCTCGGACGAGGAGAAGGACATCGCTCGCTCAGGGCATCGACCACGCTGTTGCCGAGCCGTTGTAGACGATGCGACTCTCGATCAGGACGCCGCTTCCGCGGCGCCGCGACGGCTTCGAGGTACCGTGCGTTGAACTCGCCGATGAGCCTCGCTCGCTCCTTCATGACGGCCGCCCAGGCGTCGATCGCGGCGTAGCCGGCGTCGGTCAGCTCGTAGTCGCGGCGTTGCGGACCGACGGGTTCAGCCGACCATGACGAAGTGACCTGGCCCGCCTGCTCGAGGTCGCGCAGAGTCCGGTAGACCTGGCCGATATCGACCGGCCCGCCGGTGATCCCCATCTCCTCCAGCTGGGCGGTGATGGCGTACCCATGCGCACCGCCACCGGCGAGGAGGACGAGCACGAATGGTTCCATCCAGCGGTGTCGTGCACCGAGTGGCGCCCAGCCGCGGTGCACCGGGACGCCGGCATCGTCTCGGTCCGATGCGAGGGCATCGCGCTCCGCCACCCGGCCCGTCGTCGGCGCTGCCTGTTCGACGCATCCATCTGCTTCGAGAGCATAGGTGCTCTCTGCGACCGCCTCGCAGCGGCCGTCGATGATCAGAAGGCCTGTGATGCCGCTGTGGTCCATCGCCGCCGCGAGCCGCTCGGCGTCCTCCGCCGACGCGCCGTGCTCGATGATCCCGAGATAGAGCTGCTCTTCGGCGAGGTGCACCTTGAGCATCGCGTAGAGACGGAAGATGACGCGGCGGAGGGCAACCGTCTCGCCGGTGTGAAGCGGACCGGCGTCGAGCCGCGTCCGGAGACGAACCAGCTCCGCGACCAGCTTGCGGATCTCGTCGTGCTCGCGCCGCATCGGCGTCATCGAGTGGCGGTTCTGGAGCATCCGCTCCAGCTCCGGATAGAGGGTGCGCTCGGCCGCGTCCATGTGCGGCAGGAGCAGCCCGTTCAGGAACGCCGACGACCTCGTCGACGCGCGGCCGGAGGTCGGCGACGGGCGCGTGCGCCGACGATGTCGCCGACGGCGGTCATGTCGTCGAGATGGCGCATCAACCGGTCATGATGCTCGAGGGAGACCTGGGGCAGGCTCGCGGTCATGTCGGACCTCCTTGTGGCATCGGTCGGTAGTCGACGGGAGGTCGCGACCATTCACGCGCCCTCCTTGGCCGGCTCGGCCGGGCTGTGCGCCAAGGCGCGAGGAAGAACAGGGCCACCGGCCGATAGATCGCGTGCGCGAGCTTCATGAAGGGGGCAAGGATCACGAGCTCCATCGCGACGGCCACGTGGAAGAGGAAGACCCAGTAGCCCCAGATCGGCGCGCTCGGAAGGTAGAGGGCAAGCTCCAGGACGAAGCCGGTGACACCGGTGATCCAGACGAGCGCCAGGAGGGTCCAGTCGGCGTTCGTGGAATGGCGGACGGAACGTTCCTGGCCGCGATAGCGCTGCACGATGAGCATCGTGGCGCCGTAGATCAGCATGAGCCCGGAGACGGTGCCGAGGAGCCGGACCGGGTACCAGATCGGCACGGGCGTGCCGGTCGCCTTGATCCCGACGATGGCCAGGCCGTAGTCGAGGAGCGTCGCGGCGAGGAGGCCGAGGAAGCCCCACATCGTGGCCGCGTGGAGGAACCAGCGGCGCAGGTACCAGGGTCTGTGCGTCGGCATCAGTGTCGCAGTCGTCGCGATAACGGCGCTGGCCGAGCGTCTTCGACGGCGAGCGCGCTCCAGAGGGCGCCTGCCGAGCGTCGCAGCGGCGGCACGACCGCCGACAACCGAGCGCGATCGTCACGCCACCGGCTCGGCTGAGCGCTCGGGCCATCGTGGCCACGCCGACCAGACCGGCGACGAAGACGAGGACCATGACGCCGATCCCGAGGTTGTGGATGAGTTCCTCGGGGATGAAGGCGAAGATGTCGAGCGACCCCGCGCTCCTGGGGGCCGTGGCCGGCATACATGAACAGCGCGAAGAACGCGGCCAGGGCGACGGCGATCAACGTCCCGATGACCGGGCGGGTGTACATCGTCCGGGCGAGGCCGGTCCTGTCGTAGTTGGCGATCGCATAGCGGCGCGCGGCGGCCATGAACTCGCTCGGCTCGGCCTGGGTCGGGCACGTATCCGAGCACTCGCCGCAGGCGTAACAGGTCCACAGCTCCTTGCTCGACAGAAGCTGGTCGCGCATGCCGACCTGGGCGTAGCGGATCATCCGCCGCGGGAAGGTCGAGTCGTTGCTGACGAGCGGGCAGGTCGCCGTGCAGTTCCCGCAGCTGAAGCAGGCGGAGACGTCGGCGGCGCCGTAGCGCTGCAGATCGGCCAGGAGGTTCGTGTCGACGAGGGTCGTCATGACGGGTCCTTCGCGATCGCTTCGTAGCGGAAGTAGCCTTCGTCGGTGACGCCCTTGACTTCCCGGACCCGTCCGTAGCGACGCATGCCCATGATCCAGAAGAGGACCTCGTGGGTCGGGCACTCCATCGCGGTCGCGATCTCGGGCACGGTCCGAGGTTCGGACTCGAGCAGCTCGAGGATCCGCGCCCGCATGACCGGCTCCTCGCGGATGACCTCGCGAAGCTCGCGATTCGGGGCGTTCATGCGACCGGGACCTCCAGGAGCTTGTCGATCATCGCGGTGATCTGGGCGTCGGTGTAGCCGCAGCAGGTCGATGGCGTTCTCGGGACAGACCGGGACGCACCCGCCACAGCCCTTGCAGCCGGTCTCGCTGATGACGGCCGACGGACCGTTCGCCGGCGAGGCCCATCTCGATCGCGCCGTACGGGCAGGCGTCCAGGCACAGGCCGCACGCGGTGCAGGCGTCGGTATGCGACGACCGCGACGAGCGGATCGAGTTCGGCGAACCCCTTCTTGAGGATGACCGCGCTCTGGGTCACCGCGGCCAGTCCGGAGGCGACGCTCTCGCTCGAGTTCTTCGGGCCCTGGCAGGCTCCCGCGATGAACACGCCGTCGACGACGGTCTCGACCGGCCGGAGCTTCGGGTGGATCTCGTTGAAGAACCCGTCCTTGTCGACGGGGAGCTTGAGGACGCCGATCAGTTCCTCGTTTCGGCGCGGGATCATGCCGGTGACCAGGACGACGAGGTCGGCCGGGATGGCCAGTTCCTCGCTGCCGGTCAGCACGTCTCGCACCGTCACAAGGAGGCCGCCGGCGTCGGTTCGGGCCACGGTCGGCGGCGCGTCGTCGGCGAACTTCAGGTAGACGGATCCGAGCTTGCGGGACTCCGTGTACATCGTCTCGAACTTGCCGTACGTGCGCATGTCGCGGTACAGGTGGTACTGGTGGATCGTCGGCGTCGCGTGACGGCGAGCTGGACGGACATGGCGACCGTGGCGGCGCAGCAGTAGCGGGAGCAGTACTCGTTGGCGCCTGGCTCGCCCGGCTGGCTCGCGACTGCCGACGCAGTAGATGTAGGCGACGTTGCGGACCGGCCGGCCGGCGTGGACGAGCGGACCGCGCCGCCGCGTCGATGAGCGCCTTGAACTCGGGCAGGGTCACGACGCCGTCGATGCCGTAGCCGTACTCGCCGACCTCGGGCTGATAGGTGTCGACACCGGTCGTCACGACGATCGATCCGACCTCGACCGATGAGCGTCTCTGGGCTGCGCGCCCGCCGACGCGGATACCGACCTGGTAGTTCCCGAAGCTGCCCGGACTTGCTGACCATCTCGGCTTCGGTGAAGACGCGGATCGACGGGCGCTGGCGGATCGCCTCGATGAGTTCGGCGATGAGCTGCTTCCCGTCCTTGCCGGTCGGGTACATCTCGCCGAAGGTCCCGACCCAGCCCCCGAGGACGGCTTCGCGCTCGACGAGGAAGACCCCGAGGCCGATGTCGGCGAGCCCGATGGCGGCTCGCAGCCCGGCCACGCCACCGCCGATCACGAGGGTCCGCTGGGTCGTCTCGACGACGATCGGCTCGAGCGGCTCGGTCAACAGCGTCCGGGCGATGCCGGCCTTGACGAGATGGATGGCCTTGTCGGTCGTGCCCTGGGCGTCCTCCGAATGGATCCAGGAGGCCTGCTCGCGGACGTTGACCTGGGTGTACTCGTACGGGTTGAGACCGGCTCGTTTGGCCACGCCCCGGAAGGTCACGACGTGGAGCTTCGGCGAGCACGACGCGACGACCAGGCCGTCGAGATGCTGCTCCTCGATGTCGCGCTCCATGTCGCCCTGGCCCGAGTCGGAGCAGGCGAACATCATCTGGCGGGCGACCACGACGCCCTGGCTCGCCCTGCGGCGGCGGCGACCACTTGATCGACATCGACGTAGTCGGAGATGTTGCCGCCGCAGTGGCAGACGTAGACGCCGATCCGGCGCTCCTGCTCGGTCATGCCGGCACCTTCGCCCTCTCCAGCTAGGCCGCCACCTGCGCGACGGTCGAACCGGCGTGCAGGATCGAATCGGCGATGTCCTTGGCGCCGGATGCGGCGCCCGCGACGTAGACCCCAGGGATGCTGGTCTGGCCCGGGTTCGCGTCCTCGTCCGTCTCGGCGACGTAGCTGGAACTCGTCGAGCGACAGGCCGCCCTCCGGGAACAGGGCCTGGGCGTCGCTGTTCGGCTGGACCCCGACGGCAAGGACGACCAGGTCGTACTCGGCCTCGACCAGCTGACCTCCGTGCTCGATGTCCTCGTAGCGCAGGACGAGGTCGCCATTGTCCTTTTCGGTGATCTTGGCCACGCGCCCCTTGACGTAGTTGGCGCCCATGGACTTGGCCTGCTCGTAGAACTCGTCGTAGCGCTTGCCGGAGGCCCGGATGTCCATGTAGTGGACGGTGACGTCGGCGATGGGAAGGGCGCCCATGATCAGCTGGTTCTGCTTGATCGAGTACATGCAGCAGAACCGCGAACAGAGCGGATTGCCGACGGTCTCGTCGCGTGAGCCCGTGCACATCACATAGGCGATGCGCTCCGGGACCTTGCCGTCGCCCGGGCCGCAGGATCGTGTTGAACGGGCGGGTCGGGGCGAGCAGACGATCCATCTGCATGCCGGTGATGACGTTCTTGAAGGTGCCGAAGCCGTACTGCGGCTTGAGGTCGGCGGCGAACAGCTTGAAGCCGGTTGCCACGACGACGGCGCCGACATCGACGTCGATGCACCTGGTCGCGGGCGCGCAGGTCGATGCAGTCCTCGACCGGACAGGCGTCGACGCATTCGCCGCATTCGGAGCAGACGCCGCAATCGAGGCAGAGCCCGGCGCCGTAGCGGGCCTCGGCCTCGGTCATCGGCTGCTCGACCTCGCGGAAGTCGGTCGGCGCGGCGCTGAGGACCTCGCTCGGGCGCGGCTGGCATCGCCAGCCGGTACGCCTTCTGGCGCGCGAGGACCTCCTCCTTGTCGACGACCGGGAGGCGGAGGTCGAAGCCCTCGAGGGTCCGGTCCTGGATCCAGTGGTCGATCATGAAGGCGGCGCGCTGGCCCTGCGCCGGTCGCCCGGGTGAGGTCCGAGGCGCCGGTCACGACGTCGCCCGGCGGCGAACAGCCACGGCACGTCTGTCTGGAGGGTCCGCTCGTCGACCGACGAGGGTCCCGTTCTTCCCGGCACGGACCTGGCCGGCGAACGGGGCCGTGTCGGGCGCCATGCCGATGGCCGTGATGATCACATCGCAGTCGATGTCGAACTCGCTGCCCGGGACGGGCTCGGGCCGGCTTCGACCGGACGCGTCCGGGGTGCCCGGTGCCATCCGGCTGCAGCGCAGCCCCCGCGTCGCTCCATGGCCGTCGTCCAGCACCGCGACAGGCGCCGCCTGGAAGATGAACCTGACGCCTTCCTTCTCGGTGTCGTCCGCCTCGACGTGATGGGCCGGCATCTCGGCCCGGGTGCGCCGGTAGACGACCGTGACGTCCTGCGCGCCGAGCCGACGGGCGGTCCGGGCCGTATCCATCGCGACGTTGCCGCCGCCGATCACGACCACACGTCGATCCTTGAGGTCGACGCCCTCGCCGAGCTTCACGGCGCGCAGGAAGGCGACGCCACTGAGGACGCCGTCGAGCTGGTCGCCGGGCACGCCGAGCCGGGTGGAGAGCGGCGTCCCGGTGGCCACGAGGACGGCGTCGTAGCCGTCGTCGTGGAGGGCTGTCGAGGTCCTCGACCGGCGCGTTCGACGGCGATCTCGACGCCGAGCGCGGTCACGTTGGCGATGTCGCGCTCGACGACCTCGGACGGGAGCCGGTAGGCGGGGATGGCGAGGCGCAGGAAGCCACCTGCCTTGGGCGCCGCCTCGAAGATCTTGACGCCGTAGCCCTTGCGGGCGAGCTGCCAGGCGGCGGTCAGGCCGGCCGGGCCGGAGCCGACGATGGCGACGCGATGGCCGTTCGGCTCGGGGATCGTCGACCCCCGGGCCGTCGAAGTTCTCGTAGTGCTCATCGGCGATGAAGCGCTTGAGCCGACGGATCGGCAGCGGTCCCTCGAGCGAGCCGCGCGTGCAGTCGAGCTCGCATGGCGCATAGCAGGCACGGCCGAGCGTCCCGACGAGCGGCGTCGCGTCAAGAACGAGCTGGAAGGCCTTCTCGTACTCGCCGCTGCGGATGAGCGAGACGTAGCCGTGGGCCTGGATCCCAGCCGGGCAGGTGAACGAGCATGGCGAGGAGCCGGCGCGCTCGATGACCGCTTTCTTGGGCACGGCCTGGGGGAAGGCGATGTAGGCCGCGTGGCGAGCGACCATGTCCGCGTTGAACTGGTCGGGGACGGACACGGTGCACGCGGTCTCGCACTTCTGGCAGCCGGTGCAGGCTGCCTCGTCGACGAAGCGGGCCTTCTGCGTGATCTTCGCGGTGAACCGGCCGTCGCCGACCGGCTCGATCCCGTCGACCTCGCTGTAGGTCAGCGTGGTCACGTTCGGGTGGTGGATGGACGCTGCCATCTTCGGCGTCGAGATGCAGCTCGCGCAGTCGAGGGTCGGGAAGACCTTGCTGAGCAGGATCATCTTCCCGCCGACGCTGGCCTCCTTCTCGACGAGCAGGACGCGATAGCCCATGTCGCCGAGCTTGAGGGCCGATTCCATGCCGCCGATGCCGGCGCCGACGACGAGGACGTCGTAGTCCGTCATGACGCCACCGCCGACGGCCCCAGCTCGGCCGAGCGCCTGGCCGAACTGCTGGACATGTCGGGTGAACGGCTCGGCGCACACGGAGCAGATGGCGGCCATCTTCAGCCGCTGCCGACTGGTGGCCGCCCTCGACAAGGAGCTCCTGGGCCTGCGCGACGATGCGCGAGGCCCGCGTCGAACAGTCGGCGAGATAGGCGCACTCGTCACCGTCCGAGGCGATGAAGACACCATCGAAGCCGTGCGAGATCGCGTGGAGGATCCAGCTGGGCCGGATCCCGCTGGTGCACGGCATGCTGATGACCACGACGCCCGGTGAATAGGTCATGTGGGCGCTTCCGGCCAGGTCGATCCCCGGGTCGGAGATGTTATTGGTCGAGAAGACGAGGATGCGCGGAACGAAGGTCCGTTCCGCCTCCATCGGCCTCTCCGGTGCCAGCGTGGTCATCGCAGGCTGCTCCTTCGGGGACCGGCGCTTGCCGGCCCTGCTGTCCTACTTCTGGCGCACGACGAACGTGCGCTCGTAGCCCTCGCCCGGCAGGGTCCCGAGATACGTATGACCGACCTTCGCCGACCAGGCCCCGATGTCGGTCTTGGTGGCCGGATCGCTTGACCAGATCTCGATCGTCTGACCGATCTGGACCGTGTTCATGGCTTTCTTGGCCTCGAGGAGCGGGCCCGGGCAGGCGCTGCCACGCGCGTCGACGACCTTCGCGCTCTCGAGCGCGAGGAGGTCGGTGTCGCTGAGCGGGGCTGTCATGGTGGTCATCGCGGTGCTCTCCTTGTCGGACTGTGTCGCCCGCGGCCGTCGTCCGGCCGGGTCGAGCGGCTCAGTAGACGAGGGCGTTCGTGGCCGAGGTCACCTCCGCGACGAAGCGTGCTGCCGCGACGATCTCGGCTCCAGGGATGAGCGAGTCGGCGATCCCGCGGCTCTTGACGCACGGGCGAACAGACGAGGAGGGTGCCGCCCAGCTCCTGGAAGTCAGCCAGGAGCTTGGCCAGCGGCGGGAACTCGGCCGCCTGGACGGTCTCGGCCTCGCCCGTATGAACGAGGCACACACCGTCGGCCTGGAAGCCGATCACGACGGCGACATCGGAGGCAAGGGCCGCGCAACCCATGACGAACGGGATCGTCGCCCGCTCCGCGATCCTCGGGACCGTGGGTGGCCATGATGACGAGCTTCTCTTGGTCGGCCATTTCGAGACTCCTTTCCTTTGGCTATGTGCGTTCAGATGAAGAGGATCTGGCCGTTGTCGGTGGCCGCCAGGAACGAGGCGATCCCACCGGCGTCGTCAACGAGGGGGTCCATCGCGCTGGCCTCGAGGCCAAGGGTCGCGAGCGAGCCGGCGCACGCGCGGATCGTCACGTCACCGAGCTCCTTCGCCTGCCGGAACGTCTCCAACCAGGGGATCTCGCCGACGTGCTGGACCGGTTCGTTCCAGCGGGGCCGCGATGCGTCGTAGGCGAGGCCGTGATCGTTTCCGATCCGGTCGGCACGGAACGCATCGAGCGCCCAGTACATGAGCAGGATGCTGACGGGGGTCCCCATGGCGGCCGCGCCGGCCGTGATCGTCGCCGCGGCGTGCAGCTTGTCGTCGGTGCCGGAGAACAGGACGATGGACAGGTTGTCGCTCACGGATGGCCTTCCTGACGTGCTGGAGGTGAAGGGGATGGGCGTCTCGTGGACCGCGGCGGCGAGGTCGCCAAGCCGCGACAGCCGGCGAACGAGGACGGCGCGCATGAGGCCGCAGGCGTCGAGGATCTGCGGGTCGCTGAGCTGGTAGTTCACTCTGCGGCCATCCCGGATCGCGTCGACGAGCCCGGCGCCTCGCATCGCACCGAGGTGCTGCTGAGGCCGCCGCCTGGCCCATCCCGAGTTCACGGGCGATCTCGTTGACCTCGCACGGCCGTTCCCCGAGCAGGTGGAGGATCCGGAGCCGGTGCGCACTGGCGAGGGATCCGCAGCAGCGACGCCTGGAGTTCATCGATGTCGCTCATCGCGTTCGGCATGCACTGCTCCCAGTGGCTGTGTGGGGTGATCCGCCTCACGTGTCTATTAGCTCAGAGCAAATATATGTCTATGACCTATATAAGCCGCAGGCCATTGGTCACGAGAACCGCGTGCCGTTCGGATGGTCTTTCCGGCCCACGCGCCGTCCTGACGCGCCCTCGTGCTCGTCCCGGCGAGTCGGGTGATCGCCGTGGCCTGCCGCGACGGTGGGCGCCGGTATGTCCGGAGGGGGCCATTTACGGGACAGTCGGACCTGTTCGCGGATCCAAAGACCGATGGATGCTCAGGACATCGCATGCCGGGGCGCCCCCGTTGTGATCATCCGACTAGCAGCGCTGGAGACGACCGTGACCGCAAAGACCGCAACCATCACCCTCGACGGCGAGGGTCTCCGTTTCGTCGCCAAGTCCGGCAGCGGACACAGCCTCGCGATGGACGATGGTCGCGGCGACACGGGCATGCGCCCGGCCGAGCTGATCCCGATGGCGATCGCGGGCTGCACCGCGATGGACGTCATCTCGATCCTGCGCAAGAAGCGCCAGGTCGTGACCGGCTACCGGGTGCTTGCGAGCGGTACGCAACAGGAAGACCACCCGAACGCGTTCACCCGCATCGACGTCCTGCACGCGATCGACGGCGAGGCGATCGATGTCGACGCAGTCCGCCGGGCCATCGAACTGTCCGCGACGAAGTACTGCTCGGTCGGCGCGACGCTGTCGAGCGGTCTGACCGAGGTCCACCACCGCTTCGTCGTTCGAAGCGGCGATGGCGAAGAGCGGGCGGAGGAGGTCATCGTGACCGGACCCCACCAGTCGTCAGAGCCAGCTGTGCGCCAGGCGTCCGCCCCGACTTCGGTGGCTGTCTGAACGCCGCGAGCGCCTCGACGTCTGCCACGGACACCCGGGTCGAGTTCGACCGGGGCGTGCCAGTGTCGATGCAGCCTTTCCTGCCGATCCGAAGGAACGCGGCACGCTGGTCTCGGCACTAGCTGGTCAGGCCCCGGTCAGGCCCGCCTGCCCCACCCGGACCGGTGCGTCGGCGCAGGTGCACTCGTTCACGGCCGCCTGGTTGGGGCGGGTGTGCAGCCACATCGCCACGACCATCGGGACGAACACGGCCAGGTTGTAGAGCAGGTGGAGCTCAGGTCGGGGGACCCACTGCTGGACGATGCTCGTCGGCACCGGGGACCCGAACAGGTTCTGGCCGGTGATCGCCTGGAGCTGCAGCAGCGAGTGCTCCACGAGGTGCCAGCCCTGGATGACCAGGGACACCGTCCACCACGTCTTGGCCGTGCCGCGGAATCCGGGTCGGAGCAAGACGAGGCCGACGAACATCAGGACCGCGTACGTGAAGTGCATGACCTCGGATTTGACCAGCCAGGGGAAGACGTATCCGAGCGCACCCAGGGCCTCGGGGCGTGGCATCCCGAGGATCCAGATCTGGGCGGCCTGGAAGAGGTGCTCGACCCAGTGGACGATCACGATCGCGAGGTAGACCCACAGGGCTCGCTCGTGCCAGGGTCCGTTGAGCTTCTCGAGGAAGCCCTGCTTGGTCGCGGTCGTCATCTGTGCCAACTCCGTTCTCCTCCGTTCGAGGGTGGCCCCCTGCTCAGGTGGGCCTGAATGCGGGTTTACGCCAAGTTCGGGCTGTCCTTCCGGCCACCCACACTGCGGTCCCGATCGTCAAGGCGATCGATGTGTAGATCAGCTCAGGCATGGGGATCATCGAGATCGGCGACGGGGGGACGACGACCGGAGCGAGATCCCATGCCTGGGCGCCCTCGGTGATGGTGACCCTGACCTCGTCCCCTTCGGCGATGCCTTCGGTGGTTTCCCACCCGTTGCGCGTCGTCGGCGAGGGCCCGATCACCATCGGCTTCGAGTTCACTGCGACATCGACGACGGCGGTCGTGGGGGCCGCCGACAGGCCGTCGAACATCACGATCAGGTGCGGGGTCATCGCTGCGCCGAAGTCGGGGTAGACCTGCCAGAGCGAGACGATGTACGGCCCGGCGGCCACGTTGCGGGCCAGCGGCCGTGCGTCGTGGTCGCCGTGGGCCAGGGCAGGTGCGGCCAAAGCCACCGTCCAGATGGCCGCGAGGAATGCGCCCACGAGCAGGCTCCGTTTCATGAGTCGCCACGGTACGTGGGCGATGGCTCGATTTCAACGGTCCACTTCGAGGCCCCGTCGTCGAGGAGTCGGCGACACGCTCCCCGGTCGAACACCGACTTCGGTCAGCGCGATCGGACAGACGACCTGCATCCACCTGACCGGCACCTGGATGCCGCCCCTTGCCATGGCTGATGGAGTCCCATAGACTGGGCAAATGACCAAGGCAAATGCCCAACCAGGTGCCGATGCTGGCCAGGGAGACCGGCGTGGCGGAGGTTCGGCCCGAGGCACGCGTGAGGCACTTCTCGCCGCGACGGCCACGGCGATCGCCCGGAGCGGTTGGGGCGCGGTCACGACCCGGCAGGTCGCCGCCCTTGCGCACGTCAATCCTGCACTGGTGCACTACCACTTCGGGTCGATGGATGAGCTGCGGCTTCAGGCGGTGCTCGCGGCGATGGCCGAGGAGATCGAGGGTCCGATGGGTGCACTTCTCGCCGACGTCCCACTGCCCGATGCGATCGCCTCCTGCGTCGACGCGGTGGCCCGGATCGATCCCGGATCGGACCGCTTCGCCCTGCTCTACGAGGCGATGCTCGAGGGTGGCCGGGATGCCCGGATGCGAGCCGTCCTGGCGCAGGCATACGGCGAATTCCGGGCGGCCCTCACGGGTCGCATCCGGGAGGCGGGAGGGCGGGAGCCCGAAGCGGCAGCCGTGGTCATCACCGCGGCTCTGGATGGAGTCCTGCTGCATCGGCTCGTCAATCCCGACCTGGACGTCGTCGGCTCGACGTCGACACTCGTGGCCGCACTCCAGCTCCCGAGAACACGACCCGGACGGCGTGCCGTGCGGGCCGATTCGGCGTAGGAGGCCTGGCCTGAACACCGCACCGGACCGAGGAAAGGAGCGCACCATGTTCGAACCCATCACCGGCCTCCCCGATGGAGTCATCGGATTCGAAGCGGTCGGGAAGATCGAGGCGGCGGACTACGAAGCCGTCCTGATGCCGGCGATGGCAGGGGCCGCCGCGGGCGAAGGCGTACGGCTCCTCATCGTGCTCGGTGATCGATTCACGGGCTACTCGCCAGGCGCCATGAAGGAGGACGCTGGCCTCGTTTCCCATGGCAGTGCCTGGAAGCGGACGGCCGTCGTCAGCGACCTCGGGTGGGTCGCCCACCTGTCGACTGCTTTCGGGTGGATGGTGCCTGGCAAGTTCAAGCGGTTCGGACTTGCGGAGCGGGACGCCGCGATCGCCTGGGTCGGCGAACCCGAATGAGCGACGCCCTGGCCGTGCCGGCACCAACGACGTCACCTTCGCAGGAGTCCGTTGCCGCGATCCGCGTGACACGCCTCGTCAAGCACTTCGGCTCGGTCGAGGCCGTCCGTGGCATCGACCTCGAGGTTCGACCCGGTGAGGTCTTCGGCTTCGTCGGGCCCAACGGAGCCGGCAAGAGCACCACCATCCGGTGCCTTCTCGACCTCATCCGGCCAACGAGCGGAGCCGTCGAGGTGCTCGGACGGAACCCGCGTCGTGACGGCGTCGACGTTCGGCGCCGCATCGGGTACGTCCCGGGCGAGCTTCGACTGCCCGAGAGGATGAGCTCGCGCCAGCTGGTCGCCTCGGTCGGTCGGCTCCGAGACGGTCTCGATGGGGCGCGCGTGGACGCGATCGCCCGGCGCCTGCAGATCGACCTCGATCGGCCGACGCGTGACCTCTCGTCGGGGAATCGACGGAAGGTCGCCCTGCTCCTCGCGTTCGCGCCGAAACCGGACCTGTTGATCCTCGATGAGCCGACGAGTGGGCTCGATCCGCTGATGCAGCACGAGTTCCTGGCGATGGTCACCGAGGCGCGCGATGCCGGGGCCACGGTCTTCCTCTCGTCGCACGTCCTGAGCGAGGTTCAGCGAGCGGCCGATCGCGTGGCGGTCCTGCGAGCCGGCCGGATCGTGATCCAGGGGACGGTCGACGAGCTGCGCGGTCGGGCGCGCCAGCGGATCGAGGTCTGGTTCGCGGACGACGTCGATGAGGCCGAGATTCGCACGACCCCGGGCCTCGTCGACCCGGTCGTGGACGGGAGGCGCTTGGCGGCGACCCTCTCGGGACCGGTCGATCCCGTCCTTGCGGTCCTCGCCCGACACTCTGTTGCCAGCCTCGTCATGGAAGAACCGAACCTCGAGGACGCCTTCCTGGACCTTTATGGAGATCACTCGTGAACAGCGCCTACCTCGAGCTCGTGCTCGGCCCCCTCCGCCAGATGCGGCGGTCCCTCGTCGGTTGGGCGATCGGGCTCGGGTCGCTCGTCGCGGTGACCGTCGCGTTCTGGCCGGCGTTCCGAGGGTCCTCGGGCATCAGCCAGGCGATCGACCAGCTCCCGTCGGGCGTCGTCGAGGCCTTCGGACTGGCTGGGTTCGGGACGCCCGCCGGCTTCCTTCGGGGCAACCTGTACGAGTTCATCGTGCCGCTCCTCCTGGCCATCGCGGCCGTCGCCGCCGCGAATGGCTGCACCGCGGCAGAGGAGGACGCAGGGCGGATGGAGACGTTCCTCAGCCAGCCTGTCTCGCGCCGGTCCGTCTTTGTCGGTCGAACGGTCGCGCTGACCGTGTGGCTCGCGATCCTGACGTCGTCTGTCTTGGTCGTCCAGCTCGTCAGCAACGCCGTCGTCGGGTTGCAGATCGACGCGACGCGGGTCGCCTCGACCGTGGTCCTGTGCGGGTTGCTCGCACTCCTGTTCGGCACGTTGGCACTCGCGATCGCTGGATGGCTGCCGCGGCCTTCCCTCGTGCTTGCCATCGGGGTCGCGGCCGCGGTCGGCGGCTACCTCGTCTCCGCGCTGTTCGCGTTGAGCGATCCGCTCAAGCCCTTGAGCGGCCTGTCGCCCTGGAAGTGGGCCCTCGGCGGAGATCCACTGGTGAACGCGGCGGAACCTTCGCGCTACGTGGCCCTGATCGCGCCTGCGTTCGTTCTCGTGGTACTGGCGGTGGTGGGGTTCATCCGGCGGGACGTTCGCGCAGCCTGAACCGAGGGCACGCCCATCGGCCGTCGTGATGGACGGGCGCCAATCACGCCACCGAACATGGTGCGATGCAGCCGACGAGGAAGCCCGCGATCGGCGCCTTCAGCCGTCACGATGCGCGACGACGTGCCGGCCGAGACCGTCGATCTCGCGGTCACGACAGCGCTCGCGGGAACGCCAGATCGACGCGCGACCACGCCGATCACGTCCGAATGACGCTGCGGCAACGGCGGGACGTATGGGCGATACTGCAGCACCCCGATGTCAGGTATCGAGGCCGTTGATCGCCGCGACGTCGTCCGCGGTCAAGGAGAAGTCGAAGACGTCCAGGTTCTGGGGTCCGGGGCGGACCGAATCAGGACGAGGTCGACTTCCGGACCTTCGATCGCAAGATCCCGGACTGACGACGCCACGGGCGGGCGGGAGTCTGGCCATCGACCGACTCCGGCGCCCATCGAAGGGAGGGACATGGCGGGTCGAACCAAGGCGGCGCTTGGCAGCCTCGCCTTCCTGGTCCTCGCCCCCGGCGTGGTCGCCGGCCTGGTGCCCTGGCTGATCACCGGCTGGCGCCCGCTGCCGCCGGGGGACCTGCCGGGCGCCCTCCGCTGGACAGGCCTCATCCTGGTCGCCGCGGGCCTCGTCGTCGTCCTCGAGGCCTTCGCCCGCTTCGCCTGGGACGGGCTTGGCACCCCGGCCCCGATCGCGCCAACGCGCACGCTGGTGGTCAGCGGCTTCTACCGCTTCGTCCGCAACCCGATGTACGTCGCGGTGACCGCCCTGATCTTCGGTCAGGCCGTCCTCTTCGCCAGCTGGGCCGTGGCCCTGTACGGGGTCCTCATCGCTACAGCCTTCCACACCTTCGTGCGTCTCTATGAGGAGCCGACCCTGCTCCAGGCCTACGGCGAGGAATACGCCGCCTATTGCGCCGCCACCCCGCGCTGGATCCCCCGGCTCAGGCGCTAGGCCGCCGGCAGAAGTAGATCTCGTCCGTCGCCGGCTCGTCGGAGCACGCCTGATAGACTTCGCGCCGCGGGCGGGAGTAGCTCAGTTGGCAGAGCGGCAGCCTTCCAAGCTCAATGCCAGGTCATGCCGGGTGGGTGAAGGGTAGAGCTGGACCCTGGCGAAGGAAAGCTGCAGCACTCGCGCGTTGGGCCGAACGCCGAACTGGTCCGCTCAGGCCGGACCGTCGGCGCGATCGCGCGCATCCTCCAAGTGACGCATCCGGAAGTAGTAGAGGCCCACTCGCGCCCAATGGGCCAAATGGTCGACCCCGACGTCTGGGAGCCAGGCGATCTGCAGGCCGTGGAGCATGGCGTGCAGGCTCGGTGAAGGCAGTCGACAAGGCTGAGGTTGGAGGTTGCGAGAACGAGGCCTGGCTGGCCGTGTGGGGCAGTTCAGATCGATGAGACGCTGGCGAGACGGTGGGATGGGAGGATAAGTCCGGAAGCAGGAGGTCTGCGCCAGCATGTCCGGTCAGCGCGAGCAACGAAGCCGAAAGCGCCCGCCACTCGGGGTCGTCGCACTCACAATGGCCGCGTTGTGCTGGAGTTGCGCCGGAACGACGATCTCGGAGAGTGCGACGCCGGGAGCGAGTCCCGCGGTATCCCCGGAGTCCGGACTGCCGACCTCCATAGCCGCGTCGCCCTCGCTCGTCGCCGTGCCGTCCGAGGTCGCGAGCCCTTCGCCTCCGGGAGAGACGGCCACGCCCACGGCGCAACCCGACGTTTCCGTCCGCTTCCTGGCCTCCGTCCCGACCAAGCACTGGGGCGATCAGCCGTTCAAGGTCAAGGCGGAGGCGAGTAACAAGGCACATCTGGCGTATGCGGCAGCGGGGCAGTGCTCGGTCGGTCGCAAGGATGGCCTCGTGGCGGTCAAGGCGGTCGGGACGTGCAAGATCTCCGCGAGCACGACCTCCGAGCACGCGGCGAAGGTCTCGCTCGACTTTGCGATCCAGCGCGCGCATCCCAAGATCAAGTTCAAGGATCGCGCCATCCGCTTCACGAGGCCGTTCGCATACAAGCCGGCTGCGACCGTGAAGCCGTCGATCCCGCTCCACTTCCAGGGCATCAAGCAGGGCGCCTTCGACGAATGCGTCGTCGAGAACAACCGACTGACCTTCACGAACGCCGAGCCGGACCTGCCAGCCGACTGCGTGATCGAAGTGTCCGCCGCACAGACCTCAGACCAGTACTTCGCGCCGGCGACGGTGAGGGCGACGATCCACGTGGACGTGCCCGACTGGCATGTCAACGCGATCGATCCGGACACCGTCCATTTTGACGCGACGGACCCGACCGTGACCGTGACGGTCCGGGAGACGTCCGGCGACGCATTCGGGATCGAGGTCGAGGACTCGGGTGAGTGCACCGTGAAGTCGATATCGCCGCCTGACCCATCGCCGCCCGGAACCACGACCTATCTCGTCGTCGTGAGCCTCGCGCCGCCACCGGCCGGGGGGTACACGTGCCAGATGCATACCGCCGCCGCGCCAGCCGACTACCTCGGCCCCGGTGGCACGGACGACATCCACATCACGGTCGTGCCGTGAACGACGCTCCGGGCCGAGCTTGAGTTCGATCTTCATCAGCTACTCCTCGACGGATGCCGCGACGACGACGCGGCTCCGCGACATGCTGGTCGCCCGCGGCTATCCGACCGTGTTTCGGGACAAGGATCCCGAAGCCGGGATCCCCGGCGGGACGAAGTGGGCCGACGAGCTGTTCGCAAATTTCGGCCTGGCCGACATCGTCGTCTTCCTTGGAAGTGACGCCTCGCTGGCGTCGCCGTGGTGCCATACGGAGCTCGCTTTCGCGGTCGCCCAACGGAAGTTCATCGCGCAGATCTCCCTCACGGACGTTCCCACGCATCGGCTGCTGGGCGACCGCCAGCGGATACCGCCGGATCCGGCCATCGAGGTCCTCGGCGACAAGCTGGTCGTTGCCCTTACCCGAGCAGGGCTGGCCCCCGGAGACCCGTTCACGTGGGATCCTGATCGGTCGCCGTACCCGGGACTCCAGAGGCTGGACGAAGATCACGCGGCGGTGCTATTCGGGCGCGACCAGGAGGTCGCGACGTGTGTGCAGAGGCTGAGCGGGCCTGGGCGGCCGCCGCTCCTCGTGACAGGGCCGTCGGGCAGCGGGAAGTCGTCGTTGGTCCGCGCCGGCGTCATCCCGCGCATCCGGCTTCAGTCCGGGACGGTCGTGCTTCCGGTCGTTGAACCGGGCAACGCGCCCGTCCAGCGGGTTGCGCTCGCCTTGAGCGAGGCGATCACGGCGGCGCCACCGTCTGGCACCGACGGTCTCGCGACCGCGGATCGCTTGATGGCCGAGCCCAAGGGCTTTGGCTTCGCCGTCGACCGCCTGCTCGCACGCGGTGGTGGCCGGGTCGTCCTCTTCCTCGACCAGGCGGAGGATCTCGTCGAGCGGGCGGCCCCGAGCGACGTCGCCGGCCTTCTCGACCGCCTCAAGCTTGTCGATCCCGAGCGCCTTGTGATCATCGCCGCCGTTCGAAGTGTCTCCCTCGACGACTTCCTCCGGGAGCCCGCGCTCGGCCTGATCTCGCGCACGGACCCGGTCTGGGTCCGGCCGATGGACAGGGCGGCCCTGCGCGAGGTCGTCACCGGTCCGGCCCACGTCGCCGGGATCCGCTTCGAGCCGCCCGCCCTCGTTGAGCGGATCGTCGACGACACCAGCGGCGGCAACGCGCTGCCGCTCCTCGCTGCGCTGCTCGAAGAGCTCACGGCCAGCCATTCGCGGCTGGCACCCGTCGTCGTCACCACGAAGGACTATGAGGCGGTCGGGCCGGTCTCGCGCGTGATCGAGCGCCGCGCCGCGACCGCAACGTCTGAGATCACCGCCCGCCGCGGCGTGCCGGAGTCGGCGGTCGTCGATGCCTACCTGCGCCTCACCGACGTCGACGAGCAGGGTCGCGTCACCGCGGCGGAAGTCGCGCTCGACGACGTCCCACCGCAGGCTCGCGAGATCCTGTCGGACCTCGAGCCGCATCGGCTCGTCGCGCGTGACCAGCGGGTCGTCGCGGGCGGGCCGCGCGATGGGGCCGGCAGTCCGAGCGGCACGGCAAGCGCTGGCCGTGCGGTCGAGGTCGTCAGTGCCGTCCATGAGGCCGTGTTCCGCGCCTGGCCGGCGGTCGCCAACGCGATCAAGGCGCGCCGCACGGATCTCGAGACCCGGACCTGGCTCGGCCGAGATGCTCGCACCTGGGCCGAGAGCGGCCGCGGGCAGACCCCGCTGACGGGCGGGCGGCTGAACGTCGCCGGCGACTGGGCGGAACGCCATCCGGCTGAGCTCAGTCCAGAGATGGCTGCCTATGTGCGGGCCGCCGTCAGTCAGGTCCGCAGGCGGCGCGCACTGACGATCGCTGTGCCGATCCTCCTTGTCGTCGCTCTGGTGGTCGGCGGCCTCGCGATCCAGGCCGTGAACGAGGCGGGTCGGGCGAACGCAGCGCGGGCCGAGGCGGATGCACTCCGTCTCGTCGGCGAGGCACGCCTGGCGTTCGAGACGCGCCCAGACCTCGGCTACCTCCTGGCGATGGAGGCGGCGGCGCGCAGCGACGACCTCCAGATCCAAGCGGCGCCGCTGATCGGTCTGGTCCGCGGCCCGGGTCCACGTCACTACGAGTCGGTGGGCACGCCGATCGAAAAGGGCCGGCTTGATCGGGGCGGAACACGGGCGATCCTTGCGACAGCCAGTGGGCTCGTCCTCTGGGATGTCGCCGCGGGCCAGGCGGTCGCGACCCTCCCGCACACCGGCGAGACCGTCGCGATCTCGGGTGACGGATCAACGGTCGTCTTCGACGATCACGGCCAAATTGCGATCGCGGGCTGGCCGTCGGGCGAACCCATGCGCACGTGCGACGTCACCGCGAATCCGGTCGGGATCACCAACCTCGGGCTGTCGGAGAACGGAACGGTCGTAGCCGTGGCGTGGGACGACGCCGCCAACCAGCCGGCGAGCAAAGTGGCGGTGGTCGATCCCGCCGATGCCACCGAGTCCCACTCCACGGGATCACGAGCCACGTGCAGGCGCTCGATCTGGGCCCGAGCGGCGACCGGATCGCCGTCGCCGTAGATGACCCCGAGGAGGCTCCGCTCGTCTGGGACGCCTCGAGCGGGGAACCGTGGCCGGACGCACCGTACGCACCGTCAGAACTCCTCAGCGCCGTCAGGTTCGGCGTGAATGGCCGCCTGGCCGGCCTCACTCCAAACGGCGAGCTGACCATCTGGGACGGCGACGACTCGAGCGCCGAATTGTTCCGGATCAGTGATGACCAAACCTCCGGCACCGCCGTCGCCCTGTCGCCCACTGACGAGGTTCTCGCGGCCGTGAGCAACGACGGCCAGCTCAGGGCCGTGCGGACGAACCAGATAGACGCGATTGGCCCTGCGCTGAAGGCACTGGCATCCCTCGATTACGGGGGCGTGGTGACGCCCTTGGACGTGGCGACCGACGGGTCTCGTGCCGTCACCATCGACCCGAGCGGTCGGATTATCGAATGGGATCTGGACGGGCGGACGCCTCTCGGACTCGGGTCGAGCAGGCCGGATTCGCGTGGGGCGCCGCGCCACTGGATGACGGCTCGGTGCTGACCGCGAGCACGAACGGCGTCGTGCTCCTCGCGCCCGATGGCAGCGCCTCGTTCGACTACCCGAGCGAGACAGTGACCGCCGTCGGCGCGAGTGGCGATGGCTGGGCATTCGCGC
The DNA here is from genome assembly GCA_963767165.1 of uncultured Chloroflexia bacterium. GTDB lineage: Bacteria > Chloroflexota > Limnocylindria > Limnocylindrales > CSP1-4 > SPCO01. The sequence continues at coordinate 671,701 of CAVYCV010000003.1, forward strand.
TGGGGTCTGGAGAGCTGTTCGCGACTCCCGAGGGCGGCGGCATTCCGCGACAGGTCGCCAAGCTCGAGGGCCAATGGATGACCGCGCTTGCCCCACCGTCCGGTGGCCGCTGGGCCGCGACCACGACAGCCCTCGGGGGAGCGTCAGGCGCGGTCATCGTCGGCTCATCGGCCCGACAGATCCCGATGACGGCGACACCGACCAGCATCGCCGCCGATGGTCGGTGGATCTTCATCGGCGACATGGATGGCTCGGTCCACATCCTCGACGCCGACGATCCCACGGGCCCGGAACGGGTCGTCAAGGCTCACCAGGCCGAGATCGCCAGTATGGCGATCGGGCCGGACCACTCGACGCTCGCGACCGGCAGCGACGACCGGGCGATCGCCCTTTGGACGATCGCCGCCGACGGGTCGCTTTCAGAGCGAGCGCGGCTGCGGGGCAACGAGGAGAAGGTGACCTCGGTGTCGTTCACCTCGGACGGCCAATGGCTCATCTCCGCCTCCGAAGACTCGTTCGTCCGGCTCTTCAACCTCGACCAAGGCGTCCAAGTCGGCGATGCCCTGCCGACCGGCCTACCGGCGATCGTGGTGTTCGCGAAGGTCGGCGACCGCCAGGCGTATGTCGCGCGCTCCGGGCTCGAGCTCTGGGACTTTCGAACGGAGTCGTGGTCGAGGATCGCGTGCGGGATCATCGGGTCGAGGCGGCTCGATTCCGTGGAGGAACAGCGTTTCCTGAGGGGCGTTGCCCCGACCCCTGTCTGTCGGGGATAGCGTCTGCGCGATCGGGCGACCATCCTCGCGCGCCGGACGCGATCGCCCAGATCGTTGCCCGGAGCGCGTGGCGTCAGTCCTGGCTGGCGGACCTCGATATCGCAGTCCGACCCTGGCCGTTCGACGGTGGCATCGGCCGAGCGGAACCCTCTGACGCCTGGTTGGCCGGTCGACGCAAAGCGTCCATTCCAGCCGGTCAAGTGACCGTTGGCCACCCTATCAAGTCAGTGTCATCGCAGCGTTTCGGCGTTCCCCCGAGCGGGTTGGCGTCGTGGGCGCGCCCTGGGCTGACGTCCAGCCACGCCAGTTGTCTCCGAGGGGCCGTGGCGAGTTCGGAGATACCTGTGCGAAACCCCATGTCCGACTGGTCGTTATACGCATCCCGCACAGGTAGTTCAGCCGACGCATCGAGCTCTGTGCGCGTGCTCAGGGGCAGTCGACGGGCCCCGCGAACAGATCACGGGCCGCGCCGTTTGACCGGGCTAGCGGTCTGCTAGAGCTAGCAACAACAGTTACGTTCTCCGGCAGAAAGGCGCGTAAATCATGCCCAGTTTCAGGAACGATCCGGTCATCCCAGTTGGTTAGTCGCCGGGCTGCGTCGACCAGCCGGCGTCCCACCGTCGGGCCGCGCGACTGTCGGCTACCGGACCATCGCGTCCCGGTGTGGGGTGGATCTCGGTCCGGGCGTCGTGCCCTTCCGCGACGCACGGGCGACACACGAGGCGATTGCCGCAGATCTCGAGGACAGCAGCCGACACCTGACCATGACCTCCGCAGGTCGGGCACTCGCAGGCGAACGGGTCGGCCATCCAGACCGTCAGGTGGATGCCAGGCCCATCCCAACGGTCGCCCGACCCAACGAGGTCTGCGAGGGTCGGATAGCCCCGACAGTCGAAATCAGCGAGCGCGACGAGAAAGCAGGAGAAGCACACCGGAGACTCGCTGCCGCGAAGGGAGGTGTCCACGTTGCCGACGCGCCAACGGGGATGGCACCGGGGTGCGTAGACGTCATCGAGGCGGCGGTCCATCGAGGTCACGTGCTCAGCATCAGTGTGACGACCGTCCCGTGCCGGGCTTTCGAACCGTCTTTGGCGCACAAGACGTCCTGGTGCGTCACCGGGGGCATGTGGTATCGGTGGTAGTTGCGGTGGCCTGCCTCACAGACCGTGGTGCCACAACGGGGTGGTCTGACAGGTAGGTTTCTTGATGCGCGCGAAGCCTCGCGCAGATCACTCCAGCGCGGCAACGGCAGGGTCGGCGTCGTGAGTTGAGGGATCGCCCAGTCGCGGTGACCCAGGTGCTGGTCAGCATCTGGAAACGCTCGTCGCTGATGAGGGGCTTCGCGGCGAAACCGTAGGCGGCGTACCAGGCGGTCATGCGGGCCGCCTCCCAACGGTCGACCAGCACCTCGGCCACGTACGGTCCAAACTCCGGGGTCCAAGACCTCCCGCGTCTCGAAGGCCGGCAGTCGGGATCGCTTGGCTGCGGCGGTCACGGCGGCCGACACGATCACGGACGCAGAGGATGTTCCTCCATCGCGGCGTGCGACCATCTCGTTGTGTGTACGCAGCCAAGCCTTCTCCATATCGGCAGATGGCGGCGCGAAGCGCCAAACTGAAGTCTCGTCGATGGTTTCCGCCTGCGCGACAAGCCTCGCCACGCTCTCGCCATTCGCACCGAAGATGGACCGGGCCGGGATTTCATCGACCACGGTGAGCGCTCTGCAAATGTGAACGACACCTTGGGATCTGGTGGCGCTACCGAGACCGATCTGGTCGATGTCGACGACCCGGAAGACGCAGGACTGGCCAGGTGAGTGACAGGCCTTCGGGGTGTTCCCACACGAACAGGCCAGACCCAGTCCCAACATGCGTGAGCCGAACACCGGCGGCCGCGATCACGTCTCCGTTGAGCGGCCGCCCGTCAACCCCGGTCTCCAGGTAGTAGCACGCGTCCAGAGCTTTCATACGCTGAACGTGCGGCCCGCGGACCGGGGGCGCAATGGGCTTAGTGGTCGAACTTGCATTACACAGGCCCCTAGTCGTCAGGCTCCAACCGGCTATCGCCTACGTCGATCTGTGCCACTTCCGCGATCGCGTGAACGCGCCCTACGGCCATCTGGTGGGCGACCGCGCGATCCAGGCGGTCGCAGGCACGAAGTACAGCGCCGACGCCATTTGACGGTCAAGGACCCTCATCGTCGTCGGGCGGACCCGACCCCGCCTTGGTATCGGACGGGTGTGGGCTCGGCGGCACGTGCGAGATCAGGACCAGCTCCTGGGCCGCCCGCATCTCGGTCGTGACCGGGGAGTCCCTCTCAGTCGAGGACGCACACCTTCATGGCGACTTCGATGGTTTCGAGCGCCGCCTCCCACGTCGGGTCGTCGACCTTCATCGCCCAGATCGCAGGCGTGGCGTCGATCTGGTAGGCCGCGCCGACCGCCTCGGCGGCGTTCAGACCGCGCCAGCGCAACGGCGCGAGAGCCGCGTTGAGATCCGTGTCCAAGCCATTCGCGGCTGATCCGGCAAGGCGCCGCGCGTCGACAGGAGGCAGCTCTGCGGCCAGCCTGGCGATGACGTCTGGATCCCGCAGCCGATCCAACGCCGATCCGATCGGCACAAGCGCCGCCGCGAACGCGAGTCGGCGTGCTTCGACCGGGGCCGGGAACCGCGGCCGCGTTCGCGGACTCCCACCAGAACTCCGCAACGCCGCCGGCGATCGCTTGCAATCGATCGGTCACGATGTCATCGCCCGACGGGCTGGGTGCGCCCAAGACGCGCTCGTGTCGATGCACTAGCGAAGGCTCGGGAGCGCAGTGACGCCACCGCTTCTAGGCGCAGCCTCCGCAGAGATCTGACGCCACGGCGCGGCGAGGTCGGCCGCGAGGTCGGCCGCGATGTGGTCCGCGAGAGCGATCGATGCCGCGAAGCGCAGACAGGCTTCGGCGGTCGAGGGCCCACGCCTGGTCCTTGACGTGCGGGTGGTAGAACGCGTCGTAGTCGACCACCCCGGTCGCGAGGGCGTCCATTCGGGAGACGATGGCGCCGCAGGCAGTTTGGATGGCGTTGCCGGATTCGTTCCTGATGTCGCTCAGGTATTCGCCGGCCGCCTCGCGGGCCGTCTGAATGCGCTTGTCCTCGAGTCCCATCCAGCCCCAGCCATCGCAGAGATCGACGAGCTTGGGCGCGCGACCAACCGCGGCCAGGTCTAGGGCGGCGATCGCCTCGATCAGGCTCACGACCTCCTCGCCCCGAGGGCCAACGCGAGCCAGGCGGGCAGCTCCTGAGCAGGGTCAATGCCGTGCAGCGCCAGAGTCTGCCGTCTGCGAGGCTCTCGAGGCCCTCGAGCTGGCCGACCTGCCAGATCGGGTACGGCCAACGCCCGGCACGACTGGGCGTCGGCGAGACATGGTGGCCGAGGCCGTCCTCGGCGACGACCCGCATGCCGCGCTCGAACGGCGGCGAGTCCCAGGTGCCATCGGCGCGACAGACGAGCGCCTTCGAGTAGCCCTCGACCGGCCAAGCTACCTCGCCCTTGGCGTTTCCGCTCACGGAGGGCTCATTCGCGCTCAGGTCCAAAGCGACGGCCGGGTCGTCGGCTGAGCTGACAAGACAGTGACGGCATCCGTCCAGACCTGCTCGACATCGTCCTGTCCGACAAGCGCCGCCGAAACGGCGCGCTGGGCCCAATCGAGGACTCGACACCAGTCGGGGTCGGTGATGACCGGCTCCAAGACGCAGCCGTCCCGCATCTCGTAGAGGTCGTCGCTCGTCTCGTACGCCAGCATCGTTAAGGCCCAGTAGATGCGGTCCCTGGCCGAGAACGAGGCCTCATCGAGGCCCAGATCCTTCAGCCGCTTCCAGTCGGTGTCGGGCGCGGTGCCGCGAGGCAGGATGCCTGCCAGGGCCCCGACCTCGGCGGGCGTCAGGCGCTCGGTCAGCGTGACGATCTCGAGAGCCCGGTCGCCGCGCGACCCGAAGGCTGCAGCGAGGGGCAGTTCCTCGAGGACCCGATAGGCCTCGCAGTAACCCGTAATCGGCCACTTCTCGGTGAAACTGCGCGCCTCGAGACCCTCGACCTCGCCGACACGGAACAGCCGGGTGTTGGGACCGTAGGTATGGCAATCGCTGGCCTCGCGGACGACCTCGAAGCGATATGGCTGACCCATGAACCAGGAAGGCGCAGGCGTGTCCTTGGCGTCGCGCCGCTCGCCGACAACGGGGCAGCGCTCATGCCGGCGGATCTCCGGGTTCCAGTGGACGAAATAGGTCTGGTCACTGGCAACCCGACGTCGGCGCTTGAACATGGGAGCAGCGTCTACTGCAGGTGTGCGAGCCGCAAGGGGGCCGAACGTCCTGCTCCTGGTCCGACGGGCGTCCGCGCGGTGTCGTCGAGGGTGCAATCAAGCCGCAGCCCAAGGCTGGTGATTCAGGCCGTCAGCGAGCCAGTCGGTCGGTTGGCAGAGCGGCAGCTCCTTAAGCTCAATGCCAGGTCATGCCGGGTGAACCCACCGTACCAGCCTGAAGTGGACGGCTAGGCGGGCGGGATCCCAGCAGTTCCCGATGCTCCGTGTGGGATCGCTTGGCGGAACGGCCATCCCGCGCCACGGCCGACCGCCAGGACCGCGGCGCCGGCCCTCACCGATGTCAGCTTCGTGATCACTGGTGGACGAGCTGACGGTGGCCGAGCCGTTCGACGCGATCATCGGCCGCTACGTCCTGGGGTGGCCTTCCGATCCAGCCCTGCTCGATGGCGGACCCGAGTCCGTCGGTGGCGGACGCAACGGAGGCTTTCGGATGCGCGGCGACCCGAGTCCCTGCGGCATCTGCTGCATCGCCACCAGGTCGGATCCTACCCATCAACCGAAACCATCCATCGAGGTTAGGTCGACGGGAAACGTGCATGAGCACATACATGGAGCACACTAATACTCGCGGCTGCTTTCACCGCAGGACCAACCCCAACGGATGACTAAGCGGCCATGACGTTAACGGAGGAAGGCTGGTGTAAACGATGATCGCCAGCTTCGAGGCACGGAGCGGCGCCTTTCGTGCCCTCCTGACTCTGTGCCGAGGACCTCGCGGGCTCCTGCTGACAACGCCTTCGCCTGCTCATCGCCTTGTCGGTGAGATCGCTCAAATGACGCTTCGCCGGACTCGCTCTCTTCCTACCGCGCTGGCGCTCGTGGCCTGCGCCGCGCCGGGCCCGTCGGGCGGTCTCGCCGTCCCCGAGGGTTGGGGCTTCGGGGCTGCTCGGTGTCGTCTCGACGTCGGTTGGGACAAGAGTTCCCGCCTCGGATCGGCGCGGCGACGACTGCCTCGCCGACGGCACGGTAATCCGTTGGTCGCCGGCCCGAGGGAAGATCTGCAATGGGACCGAGAAGTGCGGTTCCCTGGTGGAGCGCAATACCCTGACCGCGTCTTGGCCTGGCCGCCCTGCGCGCTAGCCTGGCCCAGGACGCCGACCTGCTGTCGGCGCCAACGGTGTTCGAACGCCGGATCGCGCCGAACCAGCATGCCGCTTACCTAGGCGGTGACATCGTCGACGCTTTCATCCTGGAGCGCTCAGATGGGTTTCGCTATCGAGTCGCGGTGCCGAGCACGACCTCCCGGGATGCACCCCACCTCGGATCAACCCTGCGATCACCCGCTTGAACACCCTGGCCGAGACGCTGCTGCAGCCCGAGACCCTGGGCGCCGGCAGTCTCGCCGACTTCACCTGGACGGCGTAGAAGCCGACGCTCGCCGCGGTCGTCATCAGGACGACCCCAGCCGTCAAGCCCGTGCCCTTCGACGGCCCCTTCGGTTTCGACGTCCAGAAGACCAGTGACTGGGCCTTTCGGCCGCCCGACACGTTCGGCGTAGCCTTCACCCCGAAGGCCATGGACAACTGGGGTACGACCACAGGCACGTTCCGCTGCGCCTTCCTGGCCAACGACGCCACCGTGGATGCCACCGATAGTCTCCCGGGCTCCGTCGGAGGAACGCTCGCCGCCGGCATGATGGTGTCCGGCTCGCGTTGGGGCAGCGGCGGCCTGCGCCTGGGGTGACGACCTCGACTTCGGGATGCGAGCGATCTCGCTCCTGCCCGAGGATGTCTCTGGAACCTGCGACGACGCCCTCGCCTGGTGATCCTGGGTCGTCGCCGACGCGACCTGGGCGCTGGCCCCCTGCGACCTTAACCGGCCAGGACTGTCAGCCGAACAGGTACGAGCTGCGTGTCGCGGCCAGCCGAATGGCGGTCTGGAACGGACACCCGGCTTCCACCAACGCGCCCAACTTGCTCGGCACGATCATCCGCCTGGTCATGAGTCGAACCAGTCCGACCCCGTACTAACCCGGAGGGGTAGAGCCACACGCGAAGCCGGTCTAGCGGACGTACCCCTCCGCTTCGATCCAGCGGTCGAAGACCCGGAGGGCACGGGTCCGGGCGGCGTCGGTCGCGGGCGTCTGCCCCCGCTTCGATTTCCGTGGCGGAACTGGCATCGCCGGTGGAGGATGGACAGGTGCCATGCTCCGATGGTTCGGGCCGCGGACCGACGGGTCCCGGCCGAAGTGGGGACCTTGACTCGCACGAGGCTGGGTGACCCTGCGTGTCGGGCCGGTCATGATCGCGGGTACACCAAACCCGCGTCTACCGCCGGAACGAGATCGTCATGGTTGCGATTACGAGCCAGCGGCTCGTCTTCGATCCGGGCCCAAGGCAGTTGCTGAATTGGCAGAGCGGCACCCTTCCAAGCTCAATGCCAGGTCATGCCGGTTGAGCCAAGGGTAGAGCTGTAAGTCCGCGGACGGAAGCTCACCGAGGGCCGAAGGTCGAGCGAGCCGGGGAGCCATCGCCGCTCGCCGATCGAGCCGATGTGCATCGCTCGCCCCGGACTGGAGCCTGCCGCTGACCTCGCGTTTGCTCGGGCCTGCGGTAGCCCGAAGGTAGGGGTTTCGATGTCGCCTCGCCGGATGGATGGTTCTCGTGGGCTGGCACGAAGGTTGTTGGAGGTTCCGCGAGGGAGTCCAGGTCGATGGTGAGCACGAGGTCAGGTCAGACGGGCTGACAGCTGGCCGATTTGGGCCGAACAGCGCCGAGGTGGAGCGCGCAATCGCCCTCGGCCAGGCGGCGGGAGGCTGGTCGCCGGTGATGTGGTTTTTCAGCGTCCATTACGAGAAGGATTGGCTGGCTGCCAAGCCCTTCTGGGACAAGGCCAAGGCTGTGGCCGCCGCCAACGGCCTGGCGGCCGAGTACCAACTGGCCTACGACGAGGGTTACTCCGTCGCGTATAGCTCGACCCATTGCGCGTGGGAGGACGCCACCTTCGTGACCGGCTTCACCGCCCAGGCCCTGGTCGTCCATCCATTCCTCGACCCGGCCGACTTTGATGGGCTCTACCACTACTGGGGCGACATTTTGGCCCACCGTCTGCGGCCACCCTCGACGAGGCGTCGCCAGCGTGGCCGCCGGCCATAGCCTTCGAGAAGAACTGTGGTGCCCGGGTCTGCATGCACGGTGCGGCCCGACCGAGTCTTCTCGACCACATCGTCCGCCGTCGGCCGCACTAGATCGCTCAGTCCGACATGCGTGCGCTCAAACCTATCGTTAGTGATGCGTAGCCTGCTTCGCCGCCGCCCGCTGACTGCGGGTCACCGCGCTCCTGAGAGTGCCTACGTGCTGCACTCACAGATCACGGAGATGATGGGTCACCCGCCACTGGAGGTGGGCCAGCGCGTCGTCCACGGGACAAACACGTCCACCGGCATCGGCTTGGTCATGGTGTCGCGCCCCACCACGCTGCGCCCCTAAGGCTTGTCGAGAGTGGGGCGGGTGACGAGGAGTCGGCAGATGGCTGGTCGCTGCCTTGCGGGACCCACATGACAGCGGCCTCATCGTGAAGCAGACAGACCCCGTGAGCCCGCGTCGCTACGTCGTGACCCTCGACCGGGGTGACCAGTCCTTGCCAGTCGGCACGCAACTCTTGGAGGTGCGCCGGTTCGAGGGCTGGGATCACCACGGCTGCATTCCCTCGATCCGCTCGGTCGTCGCGGAGATGCTGGTGGTCGATGGGCCGCGGGCAGGCGACACCGTGGAGGTCGTGCTCCAGTCGGGATACGAGTACGACCCGCCGTTTCCGTTCAGCGGACCGGCCTGGCTCGGCGTGGCCGGAGGCGATGGAGACGTCGGGCCGATGCCACGTGGTCTCGGCACTACAGTGGGACCGACCCGGAACCGAGCCGGGTGGAAGTCACCGGACCCGACGTCCTCGTCATCGATGACACCCGAACATTCCGGTTCCCGGCCGTCTACGCCGGACCGCCGAATCGGGCATCGCCCGGCTCGAGGAGCAGGCCTGGCGCGAGGTGTGGCTCGACTACGACGTCGGACATGGGGCCGACATCGGTCCGGTGGTCACCCTGTTCGAAACGCGTGCTGCGGCAGGACGGCCTCTCAGGGTCGGCCTCATTTGCGTCCACACCTCCAGCCCATCGGATGGCGATCGGATGGTCGGCTCCCTCAGCCGCTGGTACAGGGTCCAAAGAGCACTGGCGCACTCCTTCTTGGAGCCCGTCACAAGCGACGAGTGAGAAGTGTGCGCAGGACACGGCGTTCGGTCACTGGATGCGCTTTGAGGACCAGCGACATCCGAGGTCTCGTCAGGGTCGTCGTGGTCATGCTCGCGTCGTCCCTCGCTGGGTGCGCGGCCCCTCCCCCAACGCGCTCACCGGCTCTTCTCACCGTACGGCTCGTCGAAAGCGTCTGGCACGACGGAGCCGATGGCAGCACCGTGCTGAGCGGCCTGATCGAGTGGCAGGGCGGCCCATTAGCGACGCTTCCGGAGCGCGCGCCGTAAGTCGCGAGTCTCGCCAGATACTGCCTGTTCGTTCCACCGCTGGACGATGAGGACAGCGAGAATGCACTGGCTTCAGGTGCCACCCAGAAGGGACGGGCCGTTTGCGATGACGTCTTCCCTGTTCGGATTTCGGGTCGGTGAGATCGTCCAGTTCCACCGGGGATGGGGAGGGCGACCCAAGACAGTCACGGTCGTCGGGCGGGGCAGCCGCGCGACCTCGCTCGCCGTCGATCCGGCTGACCGTACCCCTCGATGGCCGCCGCGGGATACCGACGTCGATGCCTGGGACCTGATGCACGACACCCCGGCGTTCCGCACCGGGGTCGACCTCTGGGAGCAGAGCCCGAACTACGGCCCGTCGGGGTCATCGAGATGAGCACTTCTCTGCGCTCCGGCGCGCCACCGAAGTCCTCATCACGGAGAACCCTCAGCTCCTCATCGGACGGGCGACCGGGGAGGGAGGGCCGCCGCACTCGTGGGCGGTCTGCCATCGAGCTGCGCTCATCGAGATGGGGGCCGGGTGGACAGATCAACTCGAGCGAGCGGTCGGGGCGGTTACGGATCCGAGATCCTCGATCACCTCCGGAGGTCGGCGGCCCGCACGGCCGAGATGGACGAGATGCAGGCACCTTGGCTCGACGATGAAGACCGGGTGATCCTCCGGCGGATCGCGTCATCGAATCGTTGATGATCCTAGAGAGGCCCATCGGCGTGCCCGCCACCACCCAGGACGGGCTCCGTCCGGAGCGATGGACCGAAAGTCTGGGATGATCCGGTCTGGCAGTCGCCGAGGGCCCGCAGATGAGTCCCGCGGCCGCCATGAAGCCCGACTAGAACCTTCGAACCATTGCCCGCGGGCCAGCGCCCGTGGTTGAGTAACGGCGTGTTCGACAAGACCCCGCCGATGGCGGAACGGGATTCGCGCAGCGTCGACGAAACTGACCGCGCTTGGGGGAGACAGCTCAAGCACGGCGAATGAACGCTACCTCCTGCCCGGGCACCCGTGGATCGGCTGGCACCCGCTCCGCGAGCGCCACGAGGTCTTGATCAGGTCGCGTTGGATCGTCTGCACTGATCTCGTTGCGGAGTCCGACAGATACGGCGACCCTCACGTCATGCTCCACTCCGCCCTCGTTGCGCTCCGATATCGGGGTCGCCCGGTCGAACGGGACCTTGTCGAAGGTCTGTACGGTTCTGCCAAGCCCTTGGTGTTGATTCCCGCCGGGACGACCCTTGACCTCGTCGAGGTCTCCGGCTGGGTCGATTGGCAGTTCGACAGCACCGGCTCCTTCCTACGATTTGCCCTGCCTGATCGCCGAACCATGGCCGTCACCGTCGGGCAGTGGGATGATCCCGGGTGGCTTCCGCTACATCTCCGAGCGCGAGGCGGGCGATTGGACGCGGGCCTCTTGTGGAGAGACCTGCTGATCGCCGCCATGGTCGTGCCCGTCCGGCACGTTCTCGCTCAAGACGACAAAGCCTGCCGGATGCTGATCGACCGGATCGAGCAGAGGGTCTATTCCCCTGCGAGCATGATAAGGAGTCCCGGTGACGATATTCAGTCACCTCCTGGAACGCCTGCAGAACCAGACCGTGCCCGTCGACCGCTCGATCCCACCAGGCCTTCGCGCCGAGGTCGCCCGCATCGGCCCCGACGCTCCGGAACGTGCGCGGGCAGACTGGCCGCACGCGCGAGCCCACGCAGGGCGCTGGTGGGGCGGACGTCGCGGCGAGCGCATCTGGGCCTACCAAGCCCGTATAGCGATCTGCGACCACATGACCTCGCTCGCACCCGAGGTCTATGTGTACTTCGACTCGACCCATGACGCCCCGTCAGCCGACTTCGACACACGCTGGGAGGCGGTCGCCTGTGCGCTCGAAGACGCGGCCTACGCCGATGCCAACCGCCACCGCCTTTCCGCGTCGCGATACGCGGATCTGCGAAAGCACTGGGCGAGCCTCATCGCCGAGGACCGCACGAACTCGGGACCTTCAGACCCATCCGTGACGCGGTCGCGAACGGCGACGATTCGAGAATGAGAGTCCTTGGCCGGCTCTTTCCACCTCGGTCGACGTCGTGGCTGCGGATGAACCCACCGCCCCCTGGGCCGCTTCGGGGTGCGACCAAAGATGCCCCGGTCGTCCTTCGGCCCGGCTGGCGAAGACGTGGCAATGATATGGAGCCTCCTGCATCTCGACGGCTGGGATGTCCTCCCGCTCGACGCTCACTCCGCGCGGCCGGCGGAGGCAAGGGCCATGCGCCCCATCGCCAACGGAGGAAGATCGCCCGTGCCGAACCGGCGAAGGAACATCGACTGGGCTGCGGCGGCGGATGGACTCCGCGGCGCGAATGCGGCGAAGCGAGGTGGGCCGCTGGTCGAGCACTCCGGCGCGTACCTGCCGGAGGTCGCGAGTCATCATCGTTCGGTCGCTCCTGCCGGACTGTTGCGGCGGCCGACCGGAACTTGGCTCGCGTCGGGACCTTGGGAGGGCACCTGTCATGTCGAATCGCGGAACGGAGAGTCCCCCTGCTGGCGCGGGTCGGGATCATGCCGCTCAGCGAGCGGGACGCGGACGCGCTGGCGGCCGAACCCGAAGACGCCCGATGTCTTTCACAATCTACTGGGAGGGCCACAGCAACGACCTCGAGTTCAGGTACAACAGCGCCGTCCTGACCGGTCGCTGGCGCGCGTGGCGAGCCGCGGCCAGAGCCGGATCAAGGGCGGACATCGCCTTCCGTGCGGAGGACTACTCGGACACCTGGTCCCGGGCGGTGGAGATCGCGGGTATGACGGCCTCGGCGCTCGCGTTCGAAACGCTGCTCGGGCCCGACCGGATGGACGGCTACGCTCGACCGTGGCGTTCGGCCATCGGCGACTTCTAGCAACGTCGGTTCCGCGCTCTCGGCAGACGCTGACGCGCCATCGGTCATATGGTGATGAGCCCGACCCGGAGTCAGCCTGACGGTCCCTCAGGTCCACCCCTAGCTAGGTCGTCCGAGACGCCTGATAGACTTCGCGCCGCGGGCGGGAGTAGCTCAGTTGGCAGAGCGGCAGCCTTCCAAGCTGCATGTCGCGAGTTCGAACCTCGTCTCCCGCTCCAAACACCTCGGACGATCCCGGACGAGTCCTACCGATCCGTCTTCGAGCTGAGTTGGATCGGGAGTGTCTCGGTCAACACGCGCGAACGGATCATCGGCTCCGTGGTCATCCGGTACTTCCTGAAATGGGGCGAATCCAGGTGCGCGTCGTAGGCCGCTTCGCTGGCGTAGATCTCGAAGAACCGGAGTCGGGAGGGGGCGTCCTTCTCGGCGACGGCATAGATCGCCAACACGCCGGGCTCCATCCGCACCGACTCGGCCATCTCCTCCTTCACAGCCGCGATGAACGCCTCGCGCTGGGCGGGATCGACCTCGATCTCGGCGACGCGGACGAACGGTTGCGCCTTCATGCGCCGAGTCTGCCATGACGACCGCTCCGCTCGCGCGCCAGCGGCTTGTCGCGGTCCTCGCCGTGGCCGCGCTCCTGGCGGGCGCCTGCGCCACGACCGAGCAGTCACAGTCGCCGCCGACGGCGAGCCCGAGCGCCACCGCCCCGGCCGACTGGCACGACAAGACGCTGCCTCCCGACGTCCGCGCCGAGGCGCTCCTGGCCGAGATGACGATCGACGAGAAGATCGGCCAGATGACCCAGATCGAGAAGGACTCGGTCGGCCCGGCCGGCGTGACCAACATGCTCCTCGGTTCCGTGTTGAGTGGCGGCGGCGGCTCCCCGCCGAAGAACGACGCCGACGGCTGGTACGGGATGGTCGAGGCGTACCAGGAGGCCGCCTTGGCTACCCGCCTGGGCATCCCGATCCTCTACGGCGTCGACGCCGTGCACGGCCACGGCAATGTCGTGGGCGCCACGATCTTCCCGCACAACGTCGGCCTCGGCGCCGCGAACGACCAGGCCCTCGTTGAGCAGATCGGCCGGGCCACCGCGGTCGAGCTGGCCGCCACGGGGATCCGCTGGAACTTCGGGCCGGTGCTGGCCGTGCCCCAGGACGTGCGCTGGGGCCGGACCTACGAGGGCTTCAGCGAGGATCCGATCCGCGTAGCCGACCTCGGGAGCGCGTACATCCGCGGGCTGCAGGGAGCCGATCTCACAGCGACAGATTCCGCGGCAGCGACCGCCAAGCACTTCCTCGGCGACGGCGGCACGGGGTGGGGCTCCTCGACGACGCAGGGCTACGCGATCGACCAGGGCGTGACCGACGTCGACGAAGCCACCCTGCGGGCTATCCACATGACGCCATATGAGGACGCGATCCATGCCGGCGTCCGCATCGTGATGGCGTCGTTCTCGAGCACCGCCGCCGGCAAGGTCCACGGCGACCACCACCTGCTGACCGAGGTCCTCAAGGGCGAGCTCGGATTCACGGGCTTCGTGGTGTCGGACTGGGGGGGCGTCGACCAGGTCGACCCGAACTACGACACGGCCGTGGCCGCCTCCATCTCCGCGGGCATCGACATGGTCATGGTCCCGTATGACGCAGCCCGGTTCCAGGCGGCGGTCAAGGCCGGCCTCACGGCTGGAACCATCGATGGCGTCCGGGTGGACGACGCGGTCGCGCGAATCCTGCGGGTGAAGTTCGAACTCGGCCTGTTCGAGACGCCGATGCCGCCGTCGGGCCACGGGGCCGACCTCGGATCGGACGCCGACCGGGCGCTCGCCCGCAAGGCCGCGGCCGCGTCCGTGGTCTTGCTCAAGACCAAGGCCGGCGTGCTGCCGATCGGCGGCACGGGCGACGTCCTGCTCGCGGGGTCCGGCGCGAACGACATCGGCCTGCAGTCAGGCGGCTGGACGATCGAGTGGCAGGGAGCCGCCGGCCCGATCACGCCCGGCACGACGATCGCGGACGCGCTGGCGGCCAGTCTGGGCGACCGCCTGACCGTCGATCCGGCCGGGGCGTTCAAGGCCGGCACCCACGCACGGACCGGGATCGTGGTCGTCGCCGAGCGGCCCTATGCAGAGGGCCAGGGCGATTCCGGGAACCTCAGGCTGCCGAAGGGCGACGTCGACCTCGTGGCCGACTTGCGACCGCTCGTGGACAGGCTCATCGTCGTCGTCCTGTCCGGTCGCCCGGTGATGCTCGACAAGCTCTGGCCGGACGCCGACGCCGTCGTCGCCGCGTGGCTGCCCGGGACCGAGGGGTCGGGCGTCGCCGATGTCCTGCTCGGCGACGCGCCCTTCAAGGCCACGACGCCGTACACATGGCCGAAGACGCCCGCCGACGCCCCGCGGACCGGGAAGAACGCGTGCGACGGGGCGGTGTTCCCGAGCGGCTACGGCCTCGCTGCCGACGGCACGTTGCTGGGCACGGCGCCCTGCTCCGTGCCCTGATCGGACAGGCCTCCGGGGATCACGCGCAACCTCGGCCGCGGGCTCGCGGGCCTCGAAGCCAGCCAGGCCGCGAACGCACCGGTCCGGATCGGGGTCAGTGGCTCATCGGCGGCGTGGCGCGGTCGGCCGACGCCGGTCGTCCGGTCGAGGAACAGGTAGAGCGCTCGCATCGGTCTTCTCCTTGCCTGTCCGGCGGTCGTCCGCCGGGTGATGCAAGGGTCGATCCGGCGCCTTCCGGCGCCATCGGGCGATTGCCTCGATCGAGACGCCGCGGGTACCTCAAACAGACGGGCCGCGCGTAGACTCGCGCGATGGTGAGCCTGGTCTCGAGTCCGGAACTGGTCGGCAGGGAGCCCGAGCTGGGTGCCCTTCGTGCCGCGCTGACGCGCGCCACCGACGGCGAGCCCGGGATCGTCGTGGTGGCCGGTGAGGCCGGCATCGGCAAGACGCGGCTCATCGAGGAGTTCGCCGGACGCGCCCGGAGCGAGGGCGCGCGCGTGCTGGTCGGCGGCTGCCTCGACCTCGCGGACGACGGCCTGCCCTACGCGCCGCTCACCGAGGCGCTGCGGACCTTCCTGCGCGACCTGCCGCCCGAGCGCATCGCATCGGTGCTCGGGCCGGCTCGAGCCGAGATCGGCCGGCTGCTGCCCGGCATCGGGCCGATCGCCCCGGTCGCGGACGGGCGCGCCCGGGCTGGCGTCCGACGCGCGATCCGGCCTCGCCCAGGCGAGCCTGTTCGGGCTCGTGCTCGGCCTGCTCGGCGACCTCGGCGACCGAGGCGCCGACCGTGCTCGTCTTCGAGGACCTGCACTGGGTCGACCGCGGGACCCGCGATCTCGTCACGTTCCTCGCGCGCAATCTCGAGCGGGACCGGTTGCTGCTGGTGCTGACCGTCCGGACCGACGGCCTGGCCCACGGCGATCCCGTGTCGACGTGGCTCGCCGCGCTCGAACGGGACCCGCGGACCACCCGGCTGGACCTCGACCGGCTCGACCGCGCCGAGGTGGGCCGTCAGGTCGCCACGATCCTCGGGTCGGTCGCGGACGAGGCGCAGGTCGAGCGGATCCACGCCCGCTCGGGCGGCAACCCGTTCTTCGTCGAGGAGCTGGTCGGGGTGGAGCGCCGGGGCGGCACCGGGCCGCTGCCGCGGACCCTGTCCGAGACATTGGCCGGGCAGATCGCCTCGCTGCCCGAGGAGAGCCAGCGACTCCTGGGCGTCGTCGCCGTCGCGGGCCGCCCGGTCGACGAGCGGCTGGTGGCCGCCGTGTCCGAGCGCGACGAGGCCACGGTCCGCGAGCCGATCCGGGCCGCGGTCACGGCCGGCCTCCTCGTGCCCGATCCGGCCACGGGATCACTTCGACCGCGCCACTCCCTGCTGGGTGAGGTGCTCGAGCGCGACCTGCTGCCGGCCGAACGTCGCGGGATCCACGAACGCTTCGCCGTCGTGCTCTCCGAGCGGTCCGAGCTGGCCGACCCGAGCCCGGCCGGGGCCGCCGCCGAGCTGGCCCACCACTGGCTCTCGGCGGACCGGCCGGCCGAGGCATTCCGCGCCTGCATCGAGGCCGCCCAGGCGGCCGAGGCGGTGTACGCGTACGCCGCCGCGTGTCGTCAGTACGGCCTGGCGATCGGCCTCGAATCGCGGCTCTCAGCCGACGTCCGCGACGCCCCCGACCTCCCCGACACGGTCGAGCTCCGACGACGCGCGGCGTGGGTCGCCGACGACGCCGGAGACAGCGACCAGGCGATCGCCTGGCTCCGCGAAGCCCTCGAACGGATCGACGAGACCGAGCGACCGGCCCTGGCCGGCTTCCTCCACTCGCGGATCGGGTACAGCCTCTGGACGCAGGACCGCAGCGAGGAGGCCCAGGCCGAGCATCGCGAAGCCGTCCGGCTGGTCCCGGACGAGCCGCCGTCGGCCGAGCGCGCGCACGTGCTCGTCGGCCTGGCCGGCTGGCTGATGGGTGCCGGCCACTACGGGGAGTCGCGCCAGGTCGCCGAAGCGGCGATCGCCTGTGCGGTCGAGTCGGGCGCGACCGCGGCCGAGGGTCGCGCGCGAGCCATCCTCGGGCCGGATCTCGTCTCGCTCGGCGAGCCCGACGCGGGGATCGCCGAGCTCGAGGCGGCCCGGCGGATCGGCCAGGAGCACGGCATCTTCGACATCGAGATCCTGGCGCTCGCGAACCTCGCCTATCAGCTGATCGTCGCCGACCGCCTCGACGACGCGGTGGCCGCGGCGACAAGCGGCATCGAGGCAGCGCGATCGCACGGCCTCGAGCGCCGATTCGGGGCGCACTTCCACGCGGTCGCGATCGACGCCCTGTACCGGGCCGGCCGCTGGGCCGAGGCCGGGGCCGATGCGCGCTCGAGCCTCGACCGTCAGGCCGGCGGTCTCGGGACGATCTATCGCGACGCGGCCGCGGCACGTCTGCTCGCCGCCCTGGGCGAGTTCGGCGTGGCGCGCGATCTGATCGCCGCCGCGGAACGCCTGGCGGTCGGCGAGATCGACGCCGATGTCGGGGCGTACGTGGCGGTCGTGGCGGCCGAACTGGCGCTCGAGGAGGTCGATCCCGAACGGGCGGCGACCGCGGTCAGCGCGGGGTGGGCGCACCTCGACGCCGGCGACGACACGGTGCTGGTCGGACCGCTCTGTGCGCTGGGCCTGCGTGCCGCCGCGGACCGAGCGGAACGGGCGCGGGCGCTGCGCCGGCCGACCGACATCGCGGCAGCCGAGGCGGACGGGGCCACCGCCCAGCGACGAGCCGACGCCCTGTGGGCCGAGCATCCGCCGACGACCGCGTCGGGTCGCGCGGTGCAGGCGTTGTGCGCGGCCGAGGCCGCCCGACTGGCCGAGACCGCGGACGCGGCGGCGTGGCACGCGGTGGCCGACGCGTGGACCGCGATCCCGATGCCGTACCCGGCCGCCTACGCGCGACTTCGCGAGGCCGAGGCCTCGCTGATGAGCGGCGCGCGCGAGGACGCGACCCGGACCCTCGGCCAGGCCCGCGAGACTGCGATGACCCTGGGGGCGCGGCCGCTCACCGATGCGATCGACGCGCTCGCTCGCCGCGGACGGCTCGCGATCGCGACCGCCGGCCCCGCGACGTCGGGATCGGCCGCGGACGAGGAGGGGAGTGGGACCGGGGTCGGGGAGCCGGTCATGGCCGTCCCGGCCGCGCCGTCACGACCGCTGAACGATCTCGGCCTCTCGGTCCGCGAGCTCGAGGTCCTCGCCCTGGTGGCGGCCGGCCGGACGAACGGGCAGATCGCCAAGGAGCTGTTCATCAGCCCGAAGACCGCGAGCGTGCACGTGACCCACATCCTCGACAAGCTCGGCGTGAGCAGCCGGATCGAGGCGGCCATGATCGCGGCCCGCGCCGGCCTGGCCGCCGCGGACCCCCTCGAAGACCCCGACTAGGTCGGTCGGCGGGGACGGCGCGGGCCGGCGCGGGCCGGAGTTGCCGCCGGCCTCATTCGCGCTTGGTCCGCGCATGGACCGTCCGGCGAAGGAATGGAGCCTCAGCCCCCGATTCGAGGGTTTCCGGTGCCGATCGGTCGCTGCGTCGACCACTCGACGACTGAACCGTCCGACGTTCGCCGGATGGTCGATGGACGGACCACGCGCCAGATCGCGCCGCCCGCCCCGCCCTAGTCGCGGGCTGGGCGGCGCCGCACCTTCGCGGTGAAGATCTGGACGGGGATCCCATCCTTGTCCGGGGTGCCGACGCTGATCTCCTGGACCAGCAGCTTGCCCGCGGTGACCTCGTCCACGAATTGCTTGAGCGTGCCCTTCTTGTCGCTCAGGTACTTGGCGTGGACCTCGTGGACCTCCGCTTCGTAGCCCTCCCCCCGTAGCAACTTGGCCGCCGCGTGGGTCGCCTTGTCGTGGTCCTCGTCGCCGTTTCGCCCATCGACCCAGAAGTTGAACTCGCCACCGAGCTCCACGTTGTTGCCGCTCGCGGCGCGGAGATTGAAGCCGTGGCGGTCGAGGACGTCGAGCATCCCGACCAGCGAGCCGGGCTCGTATGTCGCGCTGACCGCGATGTCCTCGCCGTCGTCGTCGTGGACGCTCATGACCCCGCCCTTGGTCGTCTTGGCCTTGACCTGGAGATGCATCCCGAACCTCCTCTCACCCTCAGGAGCGCGACCGAGCGAACATGGTACGACCCGGGTGCGCGCGAGACGTCACCCGGGTCGTCACCGACCCGCTCGTCACGCGCCGCTCGGGCGGAAGAGGAGCCAGCGCAGATCGCGGACGCGGAACCGCTCTCGCGGCTCCTCGTGCGGGACCGAGCTCCGATTCCGGACCAGGCGGTTGCGCTTGGCCTCGTCCTTCAGCTGGTCCTGATGGCTCTTGGCGAGCTGGTACAGGGTCTCGGGGTGGTTCATCACGAGCCTCCATCGATTCTCCGCCGAACGGGTGTCGGCGATGTCATCCACGATGGCCGCGCTCCAAGCCGGGGCCATCCGGCACGGACCCGATGCGTCCTGGGATCAGACCCTCAATCTCGAGGGCGGTACCTCAGCCCCTACCTTAGGCGGACGTCAGACCGGTCCGCCGTCGGTCGCTGGCTGGGAGCCAACGATTCGGGACCCTGGGGCCAGGGCGGGCAGATCCGGAGGAGCCCCGGCCCTTCCGGTGGCGCAGAGCCACCGGAGCCGCGAGACATCGTCGTGCGTGGCCTTGGCGCCGGATTCGTTGGCGCTGAGCCACCGCGCGACGCTCACGCGCATGGGCGGATCGCCCGGCCCGGATCAGTCCAGCCAGACGCGGTCCTGGTTCTCCGGGTCGTCGATCGGCGAGGAGATGAACAGGACCTGGGGGGCATCCTCGAACTCGCCGCCATGGGGCGTGTTGGCCGGGATGACCCAGACGTCGCCTTTCTTGACCGGTCGCGTCACGCCGCCGACGGTCACCGAGCCGGTCCCTTCGAGCACGTAGCCGATCTCGTCATGGGTCGTGTGGACGTGCGAGCGGAACGGTCCGGCATGGCCCTGGAAGACGAAGACGCTCGACTGCGAGCCATGACCCAGGTACGTCCGCTTGAAGACGTCGGCGTCGGTCAGCTTGTCGGCCTCGACCGCGGCGGCGACGTCGACGACGTCGATCTTGGTCAGGTGACTCAGGTCCCGGGTCGGGCCGTCGGTCTCGTGTCGGTGGCTCATCGGCGATCCTCCTTCGCACGGTCGCGTCGCGCGACCACGGCTTCGAACAGGAAGTGATAGACCTCGGTGTGGCGCTTCGCCTCCCAGACGTCGTCGCCCCAGATGTACGCGCCATGGTCCGCGACGATCACCGCGAACGTGCGCTCGAAGCGCGGATCGGCGAGGACCGTCCCGAGCTGCTCCACCAGCTCCCCCTCGCGCGGCGTGTTCCGGATGACCGGCAGCAGGTGCACGTCGCGGTTGCCGAGACCGCGGATGCCCTTGAGCATCTCGAGGTCACGGATCTCGACGTGGTCGGCGTCACGGGCGAGATCGCCCGCGAGCACCGCCGAGAGGGCGTGGGAGTGGACCACGCTCCGTGCGCCGCGCTCGCGCGCGGCGAGGCAGAAGATCGAATTGCACTCGCTGGGGCGCAGCGCCGGGTCCGCCGGCGCGTCGAGGACCCGCCCATCCGTCGTGTCGACCGTGAAGAACTCGTCGGGGCGGATCCGCTCCTTGTGCACACCTGTGGGGGCAAGGAGGAGGCCGCCGCCTTCGGCCGGCCCGGAGATCCCGCCGCCGGTCCCCGACACCCAGCCCTTGCCATAGAACGTGCCGAGCAGCTCGACCAGCAGCTCGCGCGTGGCCTGTTCGGTGGCGCTCATACGCTCGATAGCGTAGCGCCGCGGCCGCAGCGCGGGGGCGACGCGGCCAGTCCGACACACGTGTCGCCGGCGACCCATTCGGGCCGTCTGGTCTATCGTCGGCCGCGTGACCGAGCGACCCGGACCGGTGCAGGACGGCCAGCGGCTCATCGCGAACCGCTACCGGCTGGGCGAGATCATCGGGCGCGGCGGGATGGCGACGATCTACCGCGCCCATGACACGCGCCTCGGCCGTGACGTGGCGCTCAAGCTGCTCCGGCCCGAGATCAGCGCCGATCGCGACCTCGCGGACCGATTTCGGCGCGAGGCGCTGGCAGCGACCGTCCTGCGCCACCAGAACATCGTCGCGTGCAATGACACGGGCTCGGATCCGGCCGGCCCGTTCCTGGTCATGGACCTCATCGAGGGCGAGGACCTGGCCGCCCGGTTGACGCGCACCGGTCCGCTGCCGCCGGCCGAGGTCGCCCGCATCGGGCTCGACATCGCCCGGGCACTGGGCGTCGCGCACGTCCGCGGGATCGTCCATCGCGACGTGAAGCCGAGCAACATCCTGCTCGCGCGCGACGGCCGCGCGATGATCACCGACTTCGGCATCGCCCGCCTGGCCGCGGACGCGGAGGCCGCCCTGCCTGGCACGACCCTCGGCTCGGTCCAGTACTTCAGTCCGGAGCAGGCCCAGGGTCAGACGACGACGCCCGCCTCCGACGTCTACGGCCTCGGCCTGGTCATGTACGAGGCCCTGACCGGCCGCCGGCCATGGGGCGGCGAGACATCCGGCCAGATCGCGCTCGCCAGGGTGGGGGCGAGGGCGCCCTCGCCGCGCGACAGCCGGCCGGACGTCCCGATCGCGCTCGACGGGGTCGTGACGCGCGCCCTCACGGCAGACCCGGCCGGCCGCTATCCGGGCGGATCGGCGATGGCGACTGCGCTCGAGCCGCTCGTTGGCACGAACGACCCGGCGGTCCCGACGACCGTCGTCGACCGGCGCGGCTGGTCGTCCGAGGCGCCACGGGCCCGAGCCGGGACCGCGGCGGCGCGCCGCCGCTCGACCCGCCCACCCGCGAGACGTGGGAACGGCGGCAAGCTCGCGCTCGGGATCGTCATCTTCGCCGGCGCGATCGTGGCGCTGGCAGCCTGGCCGGCCCTCGGCGACGACGGCGGCCTGGCCGGGGCATCGGCCCAGCCGAGCCGGTCGGCCGCCGCGGTCGAGGAGGCGACGCCGCGACCGACACTCAAGCCCACGCCCAAGCCGACCGCGAAGCCGACGCCGAAACCCACACCGACGCCGACACCCGAGTCCACGCCGCTCCCGACCCCGGAGCCGACGCCCGTGGAGCAGGGCGAGGTGGCCGACCTGTGCGATCCGTTCTTCGAGCTGCCGTGCAACCTCGGGCCGGGCCGCTACTCCCCGGCCCGCTTCGAGCCGTCGATCTCGGTGAAGCTCGGCGACGGCTGGTCCGCGGCGACCAACGGCGACCGGCTCGTGGTCCTGTCGCGCGACGAGGGCTTCCTGACGTTCGCGGCCCGGGCCGACGTGCGCGGCGCGTCGGCCGAGCAGGAGGACACGGCCAAGGAGCTGATCGACGCCGTCGCGGACCGGAACGGCGTGTCGTCGACAAAGCCTGCGCGCGTCCGGATCGACAAGCTGCGCGGCCGCTCCGTGGACGTGACCCCGCGCGGCTCCGCTCGGGTCGCGCTCTTCACGGCCGGCGAGAGCACGTACTTCCTGGAGCCCGGCCGTGTCACGCGGGTGGTCGCGCTCGACATCGAGGGCCGGGTCCTCCTGATCGTCATCGAGCCGGTCGACGGGCGCGACCTCGACGCGATCCTCGAGACCGCCGACGACGTCGCCGCGAGCCTCCGACAGCATTGATCGTCGGCCGCGCGGCCGGCGCCGCACCTCGATTGGTCGGCAATGGGACGTCCGGTGCGGTCTGGTGGGCCTTTCGGACCATCGACACGAATGGCCGGCGCCGCGACCCTCCAGAGGTGCACCCAGCGGCGTTCTTCCGAGCGCGACAGGCGGGCGTGGCGAGGGCGGGCCGACGACGCCTGTTCGGCGACACCCACGTCATGCTCGCCATCGCCATCGCCGTCGCCGGGACGGTCATCGAGGCTCTTGCGGAGGAGTCGGGGATCGTCGGGGTCCTCTGGCTCGCCGGGATGGGCGCGATGTACGTCGTCCTCCAGCTCGCGCTCGGCGCCTGGTCGTCCCCCTTCTCCCATGCGATCCCACGGCTGCTCGCGGCGGTCGGCTTCGTCTTCTGTCTCGGACTCGTCGTCGGCGACGCGTCGAGCCGGCCGATGACGTATCTCTACCTCCCGGTCGTCACCGTGGCCGCGGCGTTCGGTCGTCGCGAGGCGCTCATCGTCGGGGGCACCACGATCGTCGCCTATGTCATCGCGAGGACCATGGACGAGACGAGTGTCTCGATACTGGTCCAGCGCGGGGCGGCGTTCCTCATCACGATGGTCGTCCTCGCGATGATCACCCGCCGGACCGTCGGCGCCCTCGAGGCCGCCATCGGGCGCGCCCGCCAGGCGCGGCGCCGCGAGCGTCGCCGGGCTCGCCAGATGGCCGGCGTCGAAGCCGTCGGACACCTGCTCGCGAGAGGCTCCTCGCAGGCGGCGCTCGAGGAGCTGATGGACCTCATGACCCGACGGTTCGGGTACCAGAACGTCTCGATCTACCTGCTTCAGGACGACGGGACCGTCAAGCTCGGGGCACAGCGCGGGTACGAGACGGTCCTCGAGACCTTCGACGGGACGACCGGCGTGGTCGGCCGCGTGATGCGCACGCGCGAGACGGCCTTCGTCGCGGACGTCCGCCAGGACCCCGACTACCGGGTGGCGAAGAGCGACGTCCGAAGCGAGATCTCCGTGCCGCTGATGGCCGCCGGCGAGCTGCTCGGCGTCCTCAACGTCGAGGATTCGCGGGTCGACGGTCTCGACGACAGCGACCGCTCGACGATGATCCTGATCGCCGAGCGACTGGCCGCCGCGATCGCCCTTGGGCGGGAGCACGAGGCGATCGCTCAACGCGCCGAGCTGTTCCAGGCCCTGACCGGCTTCTCACGAACGGTCAACGCCTCGCTCGACCCGCGCGAGCTGTACACGGTCATCGTCGAGGCCCTCGGGGCCGTCATGAACAGCGACGTCGTCGCGCTGATCACGCGCGACACAGTTCTGGGCGACTTCCGCATCGCGTCGATGCGCGGCGGCGACGGGCGTTTCGTCGGCGTCTGCATCCCGGACGGCGAGGGCGTTTCCGGGCGGGCGATCGCCGAGCGTCACCTGGTGGTCGACGCGCACCTGGCGAAGACCGACTTCCCGTCCACGATCCGCGGGGGCCAGTTCGCCGACGCGATGGCGGCGGCGGCGGTGCCGCTCCTGTCCGACGACGCCGTGCTCGGCGCGCTCGCCCTGTTCCGGGTCGACCTGGCGCGGCCATTCACGCAGCTCGAGCAGGAGGTCCTGCCGATCATCGCGGGTCACGTCGCGCTCGCGATCGCCAACGCGGAACTCCATGCCCAGATGGCCGACGCCGCCGTCCGGGATCCGCTGACGGGCCTGTTCAACCGCCGGTATCTCGACGCAGCGCTGGAGCGGCTGCTGGCCGCCCGCAACCGCCTCGACGTCGCCGAGCGCAGGCCGGTCGCGGCGATCCTGTTCGACCTCGACCACTTCGGCAACTTCAACAAGAAGCACGGCCACGGCGTCGGCGACTCGGTCCTGCGAACCTTCGCGACGATCCTTCAGAGCCGGTTCCGGGCCAGCGACATCGTCGCCCGGTTCGGTGGCGAGGAGTTCCTCGTCTTCCTCGACGGCGCCAGCCTCAACGAGGCTGCGAAGATCGCCGACGAGGTCCGGCGCGAGCTCCAGCGCATGCCGATCCCGCTCGAGGGCGGCGGGACGGTGCATGCCACGGTCTCGGCGGGCTGCTCCGCGGTCGGTCCCCAGGTCAGCTCGACGGAATCGCTGCTCCAGGTCGCGGACGTCGGGCTGCAGATGGCGAAGCGCGCCGGGCGCAATCAGATCGTCGCCGCCTGACCATCGGTACCGGGTAGGCTTCGCGCCCTGATGCCGCTCGTCGTCCTGCGCGCCCTGACCAAGCGCTATCCCCGCGGCGTGGTCGCGCTCGATGGGCTGACGCTCGACCTCGAGCCCGGCGTCATCGGCCTCGTCGGCGCGAATGGCGCGGGCAAGAGCACGTTGCTCAAGATCCTGCTCGGCCTCGTCGAGCCGACCTCGGGGATGGCCGAGGTCATGGGCATGGACGTCCGGGACCACGGCACCGCCATCCGCCAGTTCGTCGGCTACATGCCCGAGTCCGACTGCCTGCCGCCGGAGTCGTCGGCGACCGACTTCGTCAGCCACATGGCCCAGATGTCGGGGCTGCCCGGCTCGGCGGCCCGCGAGCGGACGGCCGAGGTCCTGCGCCACGTCGGCCTGTACGAGGAGCGCTACCGCGCCATCGGCGGCTACTCGACCGGCATGAAACAGCGGGTCAAGCTCGCCCAGGCGCTCGTCCACGATCCCCGGCTGCTCCTGCTCGATGAGCCCACCAACGGCCTCGATCCGGCCGGTCGGGACGAGATGCTGGCCCTCGTCCGCCGCACCGGTGCGGAGTTCGGCATCGCGGTCATCGTGGCGAGCCACCTCCTCGGCGAGATCGAGCGCGTGTCGGACTTCCTCGTGGCGATCGATGCCGGGCGCCTGCTCCGTGCCGCGCCGCTCGGGACGTTCACCGAGCGGACCGGCTACCTCGCGGTCGAGGTCGAGGAGGGGGAGGCCCGGCTGGCCGCTGCGCTGACCGCCCGTGGCCTGACGCCGGCGGTCGACGGCCGGACCGTCGTCGTGCCGATCGAGGACGAGCGGCCCTACGACATCGTGCGCGATGCGCTCGCCGACCTCGGTCTGCCGCTCGTCCGCCTCGAACAGCGTCGCAAGGGCCTCGAGGACCTCTTCACCGACGTCCCGGCCGCGACCACGGAGGTGCCGTCGTGACCGCGCCGGTCCCCGCCGGCCGCGCAGGCGTCACACCTGCCAGCGGGCCGGGCGGGAGCATCTACGACCTCGGCTACCAGGGCTACCACGGCCCGCGTCTCGGTCGCCGGAGCGCGGCCACCGCCCTGTTCCGCAGCACCGTCCGAGCGACATACGGGATCGGCCGCGGCGGGCGTGCCAAGCTCGCGCCGTTCATCCTCGCGGGCCTGGCGATCCTGCCGGCGATCTTCGCCGTCGGCATCGCGGCCCTCGTCGCGCGGGCCGGGGCGGGCGATGCGCTCGCGGGCGCCTCGCCGGTCCGCTACGAGACGTATCACGGCTTCACGGTCACGCTGATGATGCTGTTCTGCGCGGCCCAGGCACCCGAGATCTTCGGGCGGGACCAGCGCTACGGCGTGCTGCCGCTGTACTTCTCGCGGGCGATCACCCGGAGCGACTACGTCCTGGCCAAGGTCGCCGGACTCATCGTCGCGCTGCTCATCGTCGACCTCGTGCCGCAGCTGATCCTGTTCGTCGGGCGGGTCCTGGTGGCCTCGGACCCTGCGACCGGCCTGAGCAACGAGGCGGCAGCGGTGCCCCGATTCGTCTTCCAGGGCCTCCTGACCGCGGGCCTGCTCGGCGGCCTGTCGGCCCTGATCGCGGCGTGGACCCCGCGCCGCGCGTATGCGACCGCGGGCATCATCGCGGTCTCGGTCATCCCGCCGGTGCTGGTCGCCCTGCTGACGTCGCTCACCGGCAGCGACACGACGCGCATCCTCGTGCTCTTCAGCCCGGGCGACGTCCTCGACGGCGCGAATGCCTGGATCTTCGGGTCGATCTCGCAGAACCCGGCGATCGCGGCCCTCGACCTGCCCGGCGGTCTGTACGTCACCACCGCGCTCGTCGCGACGGCGGTCGTGATCGGGTTGACGGTCCGGCGCTACCTGCGGATCGCGACGTGACCGCCCCCAGCCCGAACCCGGCGCTGGCCGTCGACCATGTCTCGCGCTGGTACGGCAACGTCGTCGCGCTCAACGACGTCTCGTTCGCGCTGGGACCGGGGGTGACCGGCCTGCTCGGACCCAACGGGGCGGGCAAGTCGACGTTGCTGCACCTGATGGCGGGCCTGCTCAAGCCGTCATCGGGGCAGGTCCTCGTCGAGGGCGAGACGGCCTGGGGGCGGCCCGAGATGTACGCGCACATCGGGCTCGTCCCGGAGCGCGAGGCGATCCATGCGTTCCTGACGGGGTTCGAGTTCGTGCAGCTCAACGCCCGACTCCAGGACCTCCCGGACCCGGACCTCGCGGCCCGGCGCGCGATCGCCACGGTCGAGCTGACCGAGGTCGCCGACCGCCCGATCGCGACGTATTCGAAGGGCATGCGCCAGCGCACCAAGCTCGCCGGCGCCCTCGTCCACGACCCCTCGATCCTGCTGCTCGACGAGCCGTTCAACGGCATGGACCCCCGGCAACGGCTGCACATGATGGGCCTGCTCCGGGCGATGGCCGCGGCCGGCCGGACGATCCTGTTCTCCTCGCACATCCTCGAGGAGGTGGAGCGGCTCGCCGAGTCGATCCTGGTCGTGTACGCGGGCCGGCTCGCGGCGGCCGGCGACTTCCGGTCGATCCGCCGGCTCATGACCGATCGGCCGCACACGTTCCGGGTCCGCTCCTCGGACGACCGCCGGCTGGCCGCCGCGCTGCTCGGTCACCCTGGCGTCTTCGGCGTCGAGCTCAGCGGCGAGCGCCTGTCGATCCGGACGTCCGACTTCGGCGGGTTCACGCGGGCGCTGCCGGTCGTCGCCAGGGAACAGGCCATCACCCTCTTCGAGGTCGGGCCGACCGACGACTCGCTCGAGAGCGTGTTCAGCTACCTGGTCCGCCGGTGACGCCGTTCGGCGCGCTCGTCGCGGTCACCCTGCGCGGCCTGCTCGGCCGCCGGCGTCTGCTCCTCATGCTCGGGCTCGCGAGCATCCCGGTCCTGCTGGGCGCCCTCGTCCAGGTCCGCGGCGGCCGCGCCGACGTCGAGCGCGTGCTGGCGATCCTCGTCGTGCAGACGGTCATGCCGATCGTGGCCCTGATCCTCGGGACGGCGTCGCTCGGCCCCGAGATCGAGGACGGGACCGTGGTCTACCTGCTGACCAAGCCGATCCGACGCTGGCTGGTCGCGCTCGCCAAGATCGTCGTGGCCGTCGCCGTGACGTCGGTGCTGGTCGTGCCGGTCACGATCGTGACCGGCGTGCTGGTCGGCGGCGTCGAAGGAGACGGGCTCACGACCACGATCGCCTATGCCGTGGCCTGCCTGGCCGGCGGGGCGGCGTACGCGGCGGTCTTCGTCGCGCTGAGCACGATGACCGGGCGGGCCCTGATCATCGGCCTCGTCTACGTCCTCATCTGGGAGGGGGCGCTGGGCGAGCTGCTGGAGGGGACCCGGTTCCTCTCGATCCGGCAGGCGACTCTCGGGATCGTGGCCGGCCTCGGCGGCGAGGTGGACAGCGACGCGCCGCTCCAGATCGGCGTGGCGGCGGTCGTCCTGACGATCGCGGTCCTCGGCTCGCTGCTGCTCACGAGCTGGCGCCTCGCGCGGTTCGAGGTGCGCGCCGGGGACTAGGCGCTTGACCGTCCGGGCGGGGCTCGGTAGATTCCCCGGATGACAAGCGCCCTTGCATCGGTAGGTCATGGAGACTTGCAGGTGCCAGCGGGCCGATCCCGTCGCCACCGGAGGCTCGCCCGACCGTGACTGCCGCGTTCTTCCTGCTGCTCCGCGAGGGCCTGGAGGCCGCGCTCATCGTCGGCATCGTCGGGGCGTATTGCGTCAAGGTCGGGCGCCGCGACGCGCTTCGGTCAGTGACGATCGGGGTCGCGGCGGCGCTGGCGGTCTCGGTCGGGGCTGGGCTCCTCGTCACGCTCACGGTCGGCAGCCTGCCGATCGCGGTCCAGGAGACGCTCGAGGCCGTGGCGGCGCTCTTCGCCGTGGCCGTGTTGACGTGGATGCTGTTCTGGATGCGTCGCCAGGGGCGCGCGATGAAGGGCGAGCTCGAGCAGGGAGTGGATGTCGCGCTCGCCCAGGGCACCACGGCCGCACTCGTCGGCCTGGCCTTCGTGGCGGTCGTCCGGGAAGGGCTCGAGACCGTGCTGTTCCTGTTGGCCCTCGGCGCCCAGACGTCGGACCTCATCGTCTCGACCCTCGTCGGCGCGGCGGCCGGTCTCGCGGTCGCCGTCGCCATCGGCTACGGGATCTTCCGGGCCGGCATCCGGGTCGACCTGCGCCGCTTCTTCACCTGGACGGGCGTGGTCCTGATCTTCGTCTCGGCCGGGCTCGTCGCATTCTCGATCCACGCGCTTGGCGAGGCGGGCCTGATCGTCAATCAGGGTGCCGTCTTCGACCTGAGCGGCGTGCTTCCGCAGAACGGCCCCATCGGCTCGGTGCTTGCCGGGTTGCTCGGCTACCGCGAGGCCCCGACGCCGCTCGAGTTGATCGCCTATCTCGCGTATCTCGTCCCGGTCCTGATCCTGTTCGTGTGGGGCGGCAGGCCGGCGCCCGTGGCATCGGGACCCACGGGCGCATCGGGACGAGCCCCCGCCTGACCCCGGCCGTCAGGCCATCAGCGAGGCGCCCCAGATCGCATCGGGTCCGTCGGTGCCCGGCGGCGCGAAGAAGTAGCCCCCGCCGACCGGCTGGATGTACTCCTCGAGCGGCTCGCCCGACAGGCGGTTCTGGACCGTCACGAAGCCGCGCTCGAGGTCGCGCTGGAAGGCGACGAAGAAGAGTCCCTCGTCGAGCAGCCCGGCGCCGTCGAACCCGCGACTGAACGAGTACCCGCGCCGGAGGAGTCGATTGGGCTCGGTGCTCGGGCGTGCGCGGGTTGGCGAGCCGGATGTGGGCGTCGAGCGGGATGCGCTCCCCGTTCGGGTCATCGCCGTAGGCCGGGTCGTCCATCTCGCGGCCCTTGCCCAGGGGCGTGCCGGTCCGCTTCGTGCGACCGATGATCGCCTCCTGCTCGCCGAGGGCGGTGCGGTCCCAGCGCTCGACGAACATGCGGATCGTGCGCGCGACCATGTACGTCCCCCCGACCGCCCAGTCCGGCTCGCCCTGGCCCTGGCCGACCCAGACGAGCTCGTCCATCAACGCCGCGTCGGCCGCTGGCGGGTTCGCGGTCCCGTCCTTGAAGCCGAGCAGGTTGCGGCGCGTGGCCGGGGTCCCGCCGTGCTCGACCGTGCCGCCGGGTCGCTGCTGGAAGCCGTGGATGAGCCACCGGACGACGAGCGATCCGCGCGTGCCGAGCATCAGGTAGCGCAGCGCGTGGATGCAGCTCGCCTCGTCGGTCGCGCAGATCTGGAGCAGCAGGTCGCCGTGGGCGAGGTCGGCCTGGATCCGGTCGTTGCGGAAGTCGGGCATCGGCACGAGCTGGCGCGGGACCCGGTCGGCCAGGCCGAACCGTCCGTCGAACAACGACGCCCCGAATCCCACCGTGATCGTCAGGTCGGACGGCCCGACGGTGGGCCCCAGGATCCCGCTCTCGGGCGGTGGGAACAGGGGATCACCCGGGTCCGCGGCGAGACCGGCCGTCAGGCGACGACTTCGCGACGTCAGCTCGGCGAGGGTCGTCGCGAGCTCGGCCTTGCTGCCGATGACCGCGTCGAGGGTCACGAAGATCGCCGCGGTCTGCGGTCTCACCGGCAGGACGATGCCGGCCTGGTGCGGGCCGTCGAAGGGGATGCAGCCGGGCTCCGTGCCCGACGCCTGGGCGCTCGGCGCGGCCCCGGCGAGGGCGACCGCCCCGAGCCCGCCCGCGACGCCGCCGGCCACTGCCGCCGCCCCGACGGCCGCAGAACCGGCGAGGAACCGGCGGCGCGAAAGGACGGTCGATTCGCCCATCAGAGCGGGCCTCGGCTCATGCTTCCAGGCCGAGGCGGCCGGACAGCTCGGAGAGTAGCTCCGAGAGGTTGGCGAGACCGGCCTGCATCGTCTTGAGGTCGGCGGCGCTGATCTGGTCGAAGGTCTTGAAGCCGCTCGACTGCGAGCCGTACGTGTCGATGATCGTCGTCACCGAGGCATAGGCGTCGTCGAGTGACTTCAGGTAGTCCTTGTCGAGGGTCGTGAGCGTCGGGCGCAGGATGTCGACGATCTTGGCCGAGCCCTCGAGGTTCGGGTCGATCGACCAGAGATCGAGCTTCGAGTAGCGGTCCTCCTCGCCGGTCATCTTCGACTGGGCGACCTCGTCGATCAGGACGCCGGCGCCCTGGGTCATGACCCGCGGGTCGATCGCGAGGGTCTCGAGCCTCGTCCGCAGCTCGGCGACGTTCGCGCGCAGTCCGGCGGTCAGTTCTGCCGTGCCGTCGGTCGTTCCCGCGGCGAACAGGAGCTGCTCGAGCTTGTGATAGCCGGTGAACGCCGGGTCGTCGATGCCGGCCTGGTAGTCGTCCTCGCGGGCGTCGATCTTCGGGTCGAGGTCGGCGAAGAGCTCGGCGATGGGCTCGACACGCTCCCACGGCACGCGCGACGGGCCGTACGCCGCCTTGGCGGCCGCGAGGTCGCCGTCGTCGACGGCCTTGGTGAACGTGTCGATGACCTTGATGAGGTCGTCCGACTGGGCGAGGACATAGGTGCGGTACTCGGCCACCGCGGCATCGATCGCGGCCTGGTCGACCACGCTGCTCGGCGGGCGGGTCGCGGCCGCGCCACCCGTCACGGTCAGCGTGCCGCGGGGCGAGGTGAGCAGCCCGCACACGAGCTCGTAGGTGCCGCCGTCGAGCCGGCTCTTGAGGTTGACGACGAAGCCCGGGAAGATGTTCTCGGCCTCGTCGATGACCTTCTGGTCAGGCCCGATGATCTCGAACTCGGCGGGGTCGGCCCCGGTGTTCGTGACGACGAACAGCACCTGCCCGGCCGTGGCCGTGACCGCCTTGGGCGTGCACCCCTCGGGGTTGACGGAGACGGCGATCGAGGTGCCACCCGCGCCGCCACTGTCGCCGGCGGGTCCGCCCGTGCAAGCGGCGAGCGCGATGGCGAGGAGGCCGCCGACGGCGAACCGGGAGCGAGAGGTCACGATGGGACTCCGATCTCATGGCCTGGGCTCGCGGGACGGCCGCGATTGGGTGACCCTGCGTTTGTAATGCAAGTCACCTTGTCTGTCAATCACAAGGCCCATTGACTCGTCGGACGTGTCGCTGGCCGGGGCCCAAGCGTGGGGTCAGGGCGCCTCGAGGCCGTGCGCCTCTAGCACAGCCGCGTCCGACAGGATCGAGGCCGTCGGCCCGTCCGCGACGATGAGCCCGCCGTCCATCACGATCGTCCGGGTGAAGACCTCGGCGACAAGGCGCATGTCGTGGGTCGAGACGACGAGGGTCTGCGACAGCTCGCGGAGCAGGGCGATCAGCTCGCGTCGGCCGCGCGGGTCGAGGCCGGCCGACGGCTCGTCGAAGGCGAGCACCGATGGATCCATCGAGAGCACCGTGGCGAGCGCCACGCGCTTGCGCTGGCCGAGCGACAGGCGGTGGGGGATCCGCCGCTCGAAGCCGGACATCCCGACCGCCGCCAGCGCGCGCTCGACGCGGTCGTGGACCTCGTCAGCGGAGCGGCCCATGTGGATCGGCCCGAAGGCGACGTCCTCGAAGACCGACGGGCTGAAGAGCTGGTCGTCGGGATCCTGGAACACGAGCCCGACCTCGGCGCGGATCCGCTTGACCGTCGATCGGTCGACCCTCGAGCCGCCGATCGCGACCGTACCGTGGGTCGGCATGTGGATCCCGTTGAGATGGAGCATCAGCGTCGACTTGCCGGCGCCGTTCGGTCCGACGAGGGCCACCTTCTCGCCTCGGGCGATGCGCAGGTCGATGCCGTGGAGCGCCTCGAAGCCGTCGGGGTAGGCGAAGTGGAGATGGGCGATGTCGATCCATCGCGTGTCGAGGTCGGTGTCGGCCTCCGCGCCGGCGCCGCGACCTTCGGCGCTCGGTGGCTCCACGTGGTCGTGAGCATGGTCGTGGGCATGCGCTCCGATCCGGTCGTGCTCGTGGGCGTGGTCGTGCCGATGATCGGTCATGGCCGCGGGATCCAGCCCTGAGCGGCGATCTCGAATGCCACGAGCGCCGCCAGCGCGAGGCCGAACCAGAGCAGCGATGTCCATGCGAGCGGCGGCCCGGGCAGGTAACGCAG
Organism: uncultured Chloroflexia bacterium; assembly: GCA_963767165.1. GTDB lineage: Bacteria > Chloroflexota > Limnocylindria > Limnocylindrales > CSP1-4 > SPCO01. The sequence goes on from CAVYCV010000003.1 coordinate 704,646, forward strand.
CTCGCCGTCGAACCCGCGCGCCTGCATCGCGGCATAGACGCGCTCGCTTCGCTCGTACGAGCGCAGGAACAGCGACCCGACCAGCGAGCCTGTCACCGTGGCTCTCCAGCGCAGCGTCCCTCCCACCCGTCCGCCGGCCGCGCCGCCACCGGCGGGTTCCGCCGACCGCGATGCGCGTGCCCGGTTCATCCGGCCGGCCTCGTCCCCGAGCACGCCCAGGTACCGATACATGAACCCGATGATCGCGACCATGATCCGGGGCAGGCGCAGCTCGCGGAGGGCGTCGACGAGGTCGTGGAACGAGGTGGTGAACGAGAGCAACAGGGCCGCCTGGACGCTGACCCAACTCTTCAGCGCGATGGTCGCGAACTGCTCAAGGCCCTCGCCGCTGATCGTCAAGGTCAGCGGGCCGAGATCGAACGACCCAAGCGGATCGCCCGAGCGGGTAAAGATCAGCGGCAGCGCCGCGAGCATGAATGGCAACGCGAAGAACGCCGAACGTGCCGTCCGAAGCGGTCCCAGCCGTGCCCACCAGCACAGGCCGACGATCGCCAGCCAGGCGATGAGCAGCGCGCCGAACGACCCGACAGGCAGCAGGCTGACCATCAGGATGAACGCGATGGTCAGGAGGAACTTCAGTCGCGCGTCAGCCCCGTGGAGCGGGCTGTCCCGCGGGACATAGCGATCGAGGTCGATGGCGGGACGCGCCTCAGGCCGCGCGTCGTCGTCGACGCAGCAGCCATCCCAGCCCGACCATCACCAGGAAGACGATGACGACGCCGACGAGGCCCGCGAGGATCGTCGAGATCACCGGGTCGTCGACCCCTGGGAACGTGTAGTCGGGGATGATCGAGTAGAGGGCCTGTTGGGCGTTCGCGAGGAATCCGTGCTCACCTGCCACCGCCTCCAGGCCATCGGGATCGGGGGAGGCGAGGGGTGCGAGGATGATCACGATCAGTGCCGCGATCCCAAGACCGGCGACCCACCAGAACCGACGCAGCGTTTGCTTCATGGTGAGCTCCTACGCGACAGCGCCGCTGGCGACGGGCTCGAGCGCCGCGTCGCGCAGCCGGAAGAGGTCGGACCTCGTGACCTGGATGAAAGCAAGGGCGGCCATCGTGATGAGGGCCTCTCCGATGCCGATCAGGACGTGGACGCCGACCATCGCCGGGAACGCAACCTCGATCGGCGAGGCGCCGCTGATCGCGAGTTCCAAGGCCATGCACGCCGAGCCCGCGACGACCGAGATCCACGCGGCGATCCCCGCGGCGGGAATCCGACCGCGCTCCTCGCCACCGAACATCCTCGCCAGCGAGCGATAGACGAAATACCCGCCCATCGTGCCGATGATGCCCATGTTGAAGATGTTCGCGCCCATCGCGAGCAGTCCGCCGTCCTGGAAGACGAGCGCCTGGACGGCGATGACGCAGGCCATGACGAGCGTGCCCGCCCATGGTCCGAGCAGGACCGCAGCGAGCACTCCCCCCAGGAGGTGCCCGGACGTCCCGCCGACGACCTGGAAGTTGAACATCTGGGCGGCGAAGACGAACGCAGCCGTGACGCCCATCAAGGGGATGGCCCGCTCGTCGAGCGTCCGATTCGTCTTTCGCACCGAGATCGCGAGCGCGATGATCGTGATGATCCACATGACGATCGCCACCGGGGCGCTCAGAAACCCGTCGGGCGAGTGCATCGCCGGGTCCGTGGCGACCGAGCCGGTCGCGAGATCGATCGAGAAGGCCATCATGGCGGGACTCCGTGGAAGCGGGGTTCGGGAACGTGATGGTACGGTCGGACCGAGCGGTAACGCAAGTCGTTGCATCTGCGTACAGAAGCGATACGCGCGGACGACGCATCCGGATGACCTGTGCCTGCGAATCCGCGCCAGGAGGAACGCCGCTTGATCCCTGAACGCATCGCGCCCGGACCCGGGCAGGAGTCCGTCTGGGACTACCCGCGCCCGCCCCGGGTGGAGGCCGTGCCGGAACGGCTTCGGGTCGTCGTCGACGGCGAGGTCCTCGCCGACACGTCCCGCGGGCTACGCGTCCTCGAGACTGCCGGCGCGCCGGTCTACTACTTCCCGCCCGAGGACGTCCGGCTGGAACGCCTCACGGAAACCGGACGGTCCACGGTCTGCGAGTGGAAGGGCGTGGCGACCTATCACGCCTATGCGGGCGTCCGACGGATCGACGACGTCGCGTGGTCATACGAGCGGCCCCAGCCCGGCTTCGAGGCGATCCGCGGGTTCGTGGCGTTCTACGCCGGCAGGGTCGACGAAGCGTGGGTCGGCGAGGAGCGGGCCTCGCCCCAGCCGGGCGGCTTCTACGGCGGCTGGGTGACGTCGCGCATCGTCGGGCCGATCAAGGGCGAGCCCGGCAGCTTCGGCTGGTAGGCGAGCGATAAGCGAGGGCGGGTATGCTCCGGCTCGCATGATCGTTCGGACCACACCCCGGCTGGCGACGATCGGGCCGCGGCTGCGCAACGCGGTCCTGGTGTTGTTCGCGTTGTTCATGGCGCACGATGCCATCTACGTCGCGCACTTCGGCGTCGGTAGCGGCTTCGCCACTGCGATGACCGCGGGAGGCCACGACGGCTACTGGGCCCCGGTGAGCCTCGGCATCGGCGTGGCCGCCGCTTTGACTTTCATCGCAGCTCTCGCCGTCCTCTCCCGACTGCATGGTCATGCCGTCTCGATCGGACCCGCACCGGCGACTGAACCCGGCTACCTGAGCGAACTCGCATCCACCTGGCTTCGCCTTCTCCCGACGGTCGGACTGCTCTTCCTGCTGCAGGAGAACGTCGAGCACTACCTCGTCGACGGTCACCTGGCCGGCCTCGGGGTGGCCCTGGGACCCGACGTCTTGCCGGTCCTCGCGGCAACGACGTTCGCAGTCGCCGCCCTCGGGTCTCTCCTCCGCTGGCGGATCCGCGTCCTCGAAGCCCGCATCGCCGCGGCGAGGCGTCAGGCCTTCGCCCGCCCCTCGGCCTTCGTCCAACCCCAGGAGTGGGCCGCTATCGCCGCGGCGGCTCCGCATCGCTGGACGCTCGATCGGCTCGACGCCGGCCGAGCGCCTCCCCGGATCCTCCTTCCCAGGATGGTCGCGCCCGTCTAGCAGGGCGCCTTGTGCCGCCCGACGCTGATCGGGCCACGGAGGATCCTCCAGATGCTTCATTCCCGCACGCGCGTGCGGCGGTTCGTCGCCGTCGCCGCCGCAGCCCTCTTCACCATGCTCGCCACCGGCGTCGTCGCAGCCCATGAAGAGCGCGAGGTCGCAGGCTATTCGGTCGAAGTCGGCTTCATGGACGAACCCGTGTTCGTGGGCCAGAAGTCCGGCCTCGAGTTCTTCGTGAACAAGGGCGACACCCCGGTCGAGGGTCTCGAGGCGACACTCAAGGCCGAGGTCATCTACCAGGATCAGAAGCGTGACCTCCCGCTCGACGCCCGATTTGGCGAAAAGGGCGCCTACGAGTCGGTCTTCTTCCCGACCGCCGCCGGTGCCTACACGTTCCACATCTTCGGGACCATCGAGGGCCAGGCTGTCGACGAATCCTTCACCTCGAGCCCGGACGGCTTCGGCGAGGTCGAGGCCCTTTCCGGCGGCCAGTTCCCGGTCCAGTTCCCTGCCCAGGCCGATCTGGTCGCCGACGTCCAGACGGCAAAGTCGGCCGCGTCGCAGGTGACGATCGCCATCGTCCTCGGCGCCGCGGGGCTCGTCGCTGGCCTGGTCGGGATCGGGCTGGCTCTCGCGGCTCGGCGCCGAAGCGTCTGACATCGCGATGATCCGGCGTCGGGCCGCGCTCGTCGCGGCCTGGAGCATCGTGCTCGCCGGCCTGACATTGGTCGGGCCGGCGACGCCGCTCGTCCACGCCCACTCGCAACTCGTCACCAGCATCCCAGCCGCCGGAGAGGTGGTGCCGACGGCGCCTGCTTCGATCCGGCTGGTCTTCTCGGAAGCGATCGAAAGCGCGTATTCGAAGATCGATGTCCTCGATCCCCTCGGCAAGACACTCGCCGCCGGGATCGGCGCGCCCGATCCGTCCGATCCCTACTCGCTGGTCGCACCGCTTCCGCCGCTCGCGGCCGGGATCTACACCGTCGAGTGGCGAGCGCTCTCGGCCGCCGACGGCCACAAGACGTCGGGCTTCTTCACATTCGGCGTCGGCGATGTCACCCCGCCGCCCGTCGGCTCGACGGACGGAGGCTCAGGCTCGATCCACGCCGGGCACGACGCCACCACGGCCTTTCTCGAGACCGAGTCCCGGATCGTCGGCGACCTTGGCCTGCTGCTCGCCTTCGGCCTGCCGGTCATCGGCTGGCTCGTCCTGCGCGATCGACGATCGGTCGGTCTGGTCAGGTGGACGGGTGCCGGTCTCGGCCTCGCCGTGGTCGGGGTGGTCGGTCTGATCGTCCTGGGCGCCATCGATATCGGCTCCGATCCGGTCTCGTACGCGACCTCCGGCCGGAATGGGCAACTGCTCCTGACCCAGGCGGCGATCTGTGCGGTCGGGGCTGTCATCGTCCTCGCCCTCGCGAGCAGGCGTACGCCGCAGGCGTCGGCGGTCGGTGCGGCTGTCGCGCTCGCCGGGTTCGTGCTCCTCGCGATCAGCGGCCACGCGGCCGCCTACGACTCGCCGGCCCCAGCCGCCGCCATCGTGGCTCACCTGGTGGCGGCCAGCATCTGGCTGTCTGGCATCCTGGTGCTCGCCTGGAAGGCGATCGCTGGAGATGGGGAACCACTTTCCGCGCTCGTGCCGCGCTTCTCGGCGCTCGCTCTGGTGTCCGTCGGGCTGGTCGCCCTGACCGGCGTCTACTCGGACTGGGTCCAGACGCGAACCCTGCTCTCCCTCGATACGCCGTACAGCGCCACCCTCCTCGTCAAGGTCGCGCTGGGGACCGCGGCATTCACGCTCGGTGCCTTCAACTACGTCTCGGGCGGTCGGGCGAGCGATCGGCGTTTCCGGCCCCGAGTCGTCGTCGAGTCCGGCCTGGCGCTGGCGGTCGTCCTCGCGACCGGCGTCCTGGCAAGCGGCTCGCCGCCGGCCCAGGAGAAGCCCGTCGCGATCGCGGTCGTTCCCTCGAGTGTCGTCGCCGGTGTGACCCCGCCGACGCTCGAACTCGCGCCGGGAAGGCCGGGGCCGACCCGTTTCGTCGTGACCATGGCGCCCGCCGTGAGCACCGTCGAACTCGTGCTCCAGCGCCTCGATTCCAACGGCTCGTCGCGACTCGAACTCCGGGCTGGCTCGACGCCTGGGACCTTCGAGGCCGGGGGAGGCCTGCTGCCCGCCGGAAGCCGCTGGGATGCCAGCGTCGTCGTCCACGCCCAGGACGGGACGGAGGTGTCGCGGACGCGCTACGCCTTCGCCCTCGACGCGGAGAGCGTCAGCGAAGGGCGAGCGACCCCGGCTATCGATCCGGCGATCATCGTCGCCGTCATCCTGCTGGTCGGCGCCGCGCTCGGCTTCGCATTCACGCTCGGTGGCGGGAGCCTGCCAAGGGTCGATCCAGCGACGAGTAGGATCGCCGTCCTCGGCGGGTCGGCGGCAAGTGTCGGCCTCGGTGCGCTCATCCTGTTCGGAGGACCCAAGCTGTGAGTCTCGGGCTGATCATCGGCGTCCAGGTCGTCATCGTCGGCATCGTCCTGTTCGCCTTGACACCCGCGATGCGTCGGCGCTGGCCGAGGGCCGACGGCTACGTCGCCTTGGCCCGGAGCGCCGCGATCGTCGTCGGGATCGCGCTGGTCGCGATCAGCCTTGGCGGCGGACAGACCCCCATGTCCGGCACGCCCAACCCGGTCCCGAACCAGGTGACCTCGGTGGAGGCGGGCTACGACCTGTACCAGGCGAACTGCGCCGCGTGCCACGGTGTCGACGGGAATGGGGGCGGCCCGCTGGCCGGCACGACCCAGGTCCAGCCGCCGTCCTTGAAGGCCCATCTCACGCAGCACACGGATGGCGACCTGTTCTATTGGATCAGCAACGGCCTGCCGGGCGGGATGCCGGCCTGGTCCGACAAGATCAGCGAGACCGACCGCTGGAACCTGGTGAACTACCTGCGGTCGATCAACGGTCAAGGTCCGACGGCGAACCCCAGCTCGAGCCCGGCCGCGGCGGCGACCTTTCTTTTCCCGCTCGGCTGGGCCATCTTCTTTGGTGTCTGGCTCGGCACCGGGGTTCGGCGAGCGCGACGATCGAGACGAACGAGATGAGTCGAGCCGCTCCGGTTTGTCTGATGCGATCAGGTTAGCGGCACGCCGAAGATGATCTCGCCGGTCGAGGCGTCGACGTAGACGACAGAGGGGTCCTGAGCGGGTACTCCCTCGGCCATGAGGGTGACGTCGTCCTGCTCGCCCGATTCGAGGGTCAGGTCGAGGGCGTCAGGGCCGTCTGTCGGTAGGAGCGCGAGTTCCGACCCGTCCGGAAAGAGGAGTGCCCACGTCCCGGTGCCGAGGGAGAACGGGGCGCTCGCCTCGTAGTGCACGTCAACCTCGATCGATCGGTCCGACGCATCCGATCCGAACTCGAAGGAAGTGACCATGACGCTTCCGACTTGGGCGCCATCGACGGTGATCGGAGTCGGCTCGCCGACGCCAACCACCACGACCGCAGGGTCCGATGCGACGGGCAGCTCGGCGTCCGATGGCGGCGTGCTGGCTGCATTCCCGCCCGGCAGGAGGCTCGGGTCGAAGCGGTCAGCGGTCAGCGGAGTGCGGGGACCAGAGGTGATCGGCAAGGCAGCCGTCAGGACCAGGAGCCCCACGATGATCACGCTGACGACAGCCACTCTGGACCAGCGCGGCGAGGGTGACGCGGACCAGCCGGCCGGTCGTTGGGCTGATCCGCGCAGCGCCGAGGCGATGAACGTCGTCAGCGGGATCGCCGCCACGATCCCCAGGCTGCCGACCAGGGTCCGGACGATCTCCGTGACGATGACCTCGTCGTTGAAGACGAGAGCGGCGGGCTGGCGACTCACCAGCAATACGACGAGGAGCGGCAGGCCTGCTCCCACATAGGCCAGGAACAGGGTGTTCACGGTCGCCGCAATGTGCGATCGTCCGACGGTCATGGCCCGCACGACGAGGTGCGAGCCCTCGATGCCTCCGGCCGCTGCGAGTTCATCGACCAGCACCGCCTGGGTCACCGTGACGTCGTCGAGCACACCGACCGCGCCGAGGATCATCGCCGCGAGGAGGACACCCCGGAGGTCGAGCCCTCGTCCGTCGGGCAGCGTGAAGAACGCGAGGTCCGACCCGGCGATGTAGGTGAATCCGAGGGCCGCGGTCGCCGCCGCGGCCAGCAGCCCGGTGATCGCCAGCGCGCCTGTCGTCCCGAGGATCGCCGCGAGGCTCGACCGTCTCAACCCCTCGGTCAACAGGATCGTCAGGACGGTCACGCCGCTCGCCGTCACGACGGCAAGTGCGACGGGGGGATAGCCGGCGACGAGGAGTGGCAGGAGGACCTTGACGATGACCGCGATCGTCAGCCCCAGTGCCACGAGTGCGCGGACGCCGTGCCATCCGCCGACCGCCACGACGGCCAGGGCAAACAGGGCGACCAGCCAGCCCAGGACCGGTAGCCGCCATCGATCGCTGACAGAAACGAACGGCGTACCGGCATCAGGCGAGGCCGAGATCGTGACCACGACCTCATCCCCGGGCTTGTAGTCGGCCACGCTCTGAGCACCGCCCGGGCCGACGAGATAGGCATCAACGGTCTGGCCGGCCTGCGGGCCCTCGAGATAGGTGACCTTGGCCATGGTCACCGGCGGCGAGTCGGGATCCGCCTCTCCCGACGGCGTGACGATCGACTCGATCCGACCGTGGTAGGCCGTGACCGTCGAGTCGCCGCCCTGGACGACGGGGGTCAGATCGGGCAGGAGCAGGACCAGCCCGACGAGCGCGATGCCGACGAGGATCGGCCAGGAGCGGCGACCGGGGACCCTCCCCCCGGATGCGCCGACCGGGGGCAGCGCCTCGCCCTGGTCCGGGTGTGCGTGAATCGCACCGCCACTCCCCCGACCTATCACCGGATCGGGCGGGCTCCGGCCTCAGGCGGTCTCATCCTGCCAGCCTACGACAAAGCGCGACGCCGCTGGCTGACCGACGCCCCGATCCGCGGCGGCTCCGATGTGCGCCGCATGAAAGGCGACCCGGATCCAGTACTTTTCCCTCCTTGCCGGATGGTGCACGGACCGCTTGACTGACACGCATCATGTGCATGCTCTGTTCGATCGATCTGGCAACCGCCGGCATGATCGCTCCGATCGCTCAGGCCACGATCATCAGCGCGCCTATCCTCCTGCGAGGTCACATTCGACGCGGCGCGAGTCATCTGCGGACTCGTCGCCGCGGAGAGGCCACCGAGGCCGATCCGGTGGCCGGGCGCTCGATCCGGTCCCGGCCCGGACGGGAGTCGGCAGCCGGCGCCGACGACGTCGCGGACCCTAGTCGCCGGTCGGCACGCCCAGGATGTTGAAGCCGCCATCCACGTACACGACCTCGCCCGTCACCGCGCTCGAGAGGTCCGATGCGAGAAAGACCGCGGAACGCCCGACATCCTCGGGCGTGATGTTCGCGCGGAGCGGTGCGACGTCGGCGAACTCGCCGTACATCCGCTTGAAGCCCGCGATCCCGGCGGCTGCGAGCGTCCGCACGGGCCCGGCGCTGATCGCGTTCACGCGAACGCCGTCGGGCCCGAGGTCGGCGGCGAGATACCGGACCGAGGCCTCCAGGGCGGCCTTGGCGACGCCCATGACGTTGTAGTTCGCGACGACCTTCTCGGCGCCGTAGTAGGTGAGGGTCAGTACCGATGACCCGCGGCGCAGGAACGGCCGGGCGCCCTTCGTGAGGGCGACCAGCGAGTACGCGGAGATGTCGAGCGCGACCGCGAACCCCTCGCGGGACGTGTCGACGAACGCGCCCTCGAGGTCCTCCCGGCGCGCGAATGCGAGCGCGTGAACGAGGACGTCGAGCGAATCGTGGGTCTCGCCCCACCGTGCGAAGACCCGCGCGATGTCGTCGTCGTTCGAGACGTCGCACGGCTCCACGAATGTCGAGCCGATGGACGCCGCGAGCGGCCGGACGCGCTTCTCGATAAGGCTCTCGACGGACGAGAAGCCGACCTCGGCGCCCTCGGCATGCAGGGCCCGCGCGATGCCCCAGGCGATCGAATGGTCGTTCGCGACGCCGAAGATGAGCGCCGTCTTCCCGTCCAGCAGTCCCATCGTTCGCTCCTTCGTGATTCCGATACGCTGCCATCATGCCCGACCGTCGACCTCCCGGAGCCGACCTTCGCGCCGCCCTGCGGGGCGTGGAGGCCTTCGTCCTCGACGCCGACGGCGTGCTGATCCTCAAGGGCGAGGAGATCCCTGGGTCGAGCGAGGCGCTCGAGCGCCTGGACGCGCGCGGCATCCCGTATCGCGTGGTCACGAACTTCTCCCTGGCCCACCGGGACACGCTTGCCGCGCGCTTCGCCGAGGGTGGCACCCCGATCCCGGCCGACAGGTTCATCACGGCGTCATCCTCGGCCGCGGCCTACACGCTCGCGAAGTTCCCGGGCCGAGCACTCTTCGTCCTCGCGGCGCCCGATGCCCGGCGAGAGTTCGAGGGCCAGCGGCTGCTGACGCGCGAGGACGCGGAGGCGGCCGGCCCGTCCGAGGTCGCCGCGGTCGTCATCGGCGACGGGGGCGACGACCTCTCGTATCGCAACCTCGATACCGCCTTCCGCCTGATCCGCGGCGGCGCCGCGTTCCTCGCCATGCACCGCAACCCCTGGTGGCTCACGCCGCGAGGCGCAACGCTTGATGCCGGCGCCGCGGTCGTCGGGCTCGAATTCGCGACCGGCCGCAAGGCGACGGTCCTCGGCAAGCCCTCGCCGGTCGTCTTCCGCCAGGCGCTCGACGGCCTGCGCGCCGATCTCGGCCGGCGGATCCCGGCTGGGGCCGCCGCGATGGTCGGCGACGACCTCGACGCGGATGTCCGGGCGGCCCAGCGGGTGGGCCTGCGCGGGATCCTCGTGCTGACGGGGAAGGTCGCGTCGCACGAGGTCGCGCTGCGGGTCGACGGCCGGAAGCGTCGGCCCGACGCCATCGCGGCATCGCTGGCCGAGGTCGTGGCCGCGCTAGACTGACCGCAACCTTCCGAACCCGGCGCGTCGCGCCCGACCCGACACCGAGGGACCTCCACCATGACCACCGACGAGAAGCCGCGGATCAAGATCACCTACGCGACGCTCCGCGCCGACAACGAGGAGCTGCACGCGGGCTTCGAGGCCGCGGTCGCCCGCGTCCGCGCGGGTCTGGGTGGCCACCACAAGAACCTCGTGAACGGCGCCTGGCGCGACGGCGACGGTGCGTTCGAGGTCCGCTCGCCGATCGACGCCGACATCGTCCTCGGGACGTTCGCCAAGGGGACAGCGGGCGATGTCGACGACGCCGTCGCGGCGGCCCGGGCCGCGCAGCCCGCCTGGGCCAAGACCCCGTGGCCGGAGCGCCTCGCGATCCTGCGTGCGGCCGCGGAGCTGATCAGCGATCGCCTGATGGACGACTCGGCGGTCATGGCCATCGAGGTCGGCAAGAACCGGATCGAGGCGCTCGGCGAGGTCGAGGAGTCCGCGGACCTGATCCGCTACTACGCGCAGACCGCCGAGGACAACGCCTACTACGACCACCCGATGGGCAACCTCGGCGACGAGACCGTCCATACCCGCTCGATCCTGCGGCCACACGGAGTCTTCGCGGTGGTCAGTCCGTTCAACTTCCCGATGGCCCTCGCGGCGGGCCCGACGAGCGCCGCGATGCTGGCAGGCAACACTGTCGTATTCAAGCCGTCGAGCGCGTCACCGTTGTCCGCGGTCAAGCTCATCGAGGCGTATCTCGACGCGGGCGTCCCGGCGGGCGTCGTCAACCTCGTCATGGGCCCGGGCGAGACGGTCGGCCAGGCCCTGCAGGACCACCCCGGCATCGATGGCATCGTGTTCACCGGCTCGTACGAGGTCGGGATGCGCCTCTTCCACTCGTTCAGCCGGACGTGGCCGCGCCCGACGATCGTGGAGATGGGCGGCAAGAACCCGGCCATCGTGTCGCGGACGGCCGATCTCGAGGAGGCCGCCGAGGGGATCATGCGCTCGGCGTTCGGGTTCGGCGGGCAGAAGTGCTCGGCCAACTCGCGCGTCTACGTCGAGCGGCCGGTCCATGACGAGCTGGTCCGCCTGCTCGTCGAAAAGACCGAGGCGATCACGATCGGCGACCCGCTCGTGCGCGCCAACTGGCTCGGGCCGATCATCGACCAGAAGGCTGTCGACCGGCACCAGGCCGCGGTCGCCGAGGCGCGGCGGGACGGGACGGTGTTCATCGGTGGCGAGCGGCTGGCGGACGGTGACCTGGCACGCGGTTTCTACGTGGAGCCGACTGTGGTGGGCGGGCTGCCGGCCTCGCATCGCCTGTTCCGCGACGAGCTGTTCGCGCCGTTGACCGCGGTCCTCGCCGTCGAGTCGCTCGACGAGGCGCTCGACCTCGCGAACGACACGATCTACGGGCTGACCGCGGGCGTCTACGCGGAGGATCCCGCCGAGGTCGAGCGGTTCACCGACCGCATCGAGGCGGGCGTGCTCTACGTCAACCGGCGCGCCGGCGCGACGACCGGCGCGTGGCCGGGCATCCAGGCGTTCGGCGGCTGGAAGGGGAGTGGCTCGACCGGCAAGGCCGGCCTCTCGATGTACTACGTGGCGCAGTTCCTGCGCGAGCAGAGCCACACCGTCGTCGACTGACCCGAGGGCGGGGACGGGACCGGCCCGCGCCCGTGGATCGCGCCTGGTCCGTTCATCGACCATGCGACGAACATCGGGCGATTCCGGCGTCGAATGGTCGATGTCTGGATCGATCGGCGGCGGAACACCCAGATCTGGCGATTCGCGCGCCATTCCTTCGTCGGATGGTCGATGCGTGGACCAGGGGCACCCGATCCGAGGGGCAGGCGCCCCGCCCTGCCCTAGAGGCTGACCACCCGGTCGCGGCCGCCGCGTTTCGCGGCGAGCAGGGCGGAGTCCGCGGCACGGAACAGCGCCCGGCCGTCAGCCTCGTCGCCGATCCGTGATGCCACCCCGGCCGAGATCGTCAGGGGGATCATGAGGCCGTCGATCGGTCGATAGGCGTCGGCCGCGACCGCGGCACGGATCCGCTCCGCGAGCTTGACGGCGTCGTCGCGGTTCGAGGCCGGCGCGATCACCACGAACTCCTCGCCGCCGTACCGCGCGACGATGTCGCTCGTCCGGACGGCACCCACCATCGCTCGGGCGACGCGCTTGAGGACGGCGTCGCCGACGGCATGTCCGTGCTCGTTGTTGACCTCGGAGAACCGGTCGAGATCGAGGACGATCAGGCTCAGCTCGGTGCCCGCTCGGTCCGCGGCCGCGTACGCGGTCTCGACCGCCTCGTCGAAGAAGCGCCGGTTGAGCAGCCCGGTGAGCTGGTCGCGGACCGCGGCCTCGCTCATCCGCGCATGCAGTTCCGCGTTGTGCAGGGCGAGTTCTGCCTGGGTCACCAGCAGGTCGGCGATCCGCAGCTCGAGCTCGCTGAACGCCCGATCGGAACGGTCCCGCGTCACGGTCAGCACGGCGCTTGCCTCGCCCTCGAGGCGGATCGGCAAACCGAGCCCGACGTGGTCGCCATCGGCGCCGGTCTTGACCACGCGCTCGGTGGCAGCAACGACCTGGCCGGCGAGGCCCTGGCCGGGTTCGATGGCCGCGCCGAGCCGGGAGATCGGTTCGCCGATGACCTGTTCGACCCGGAACGTGCCGTCAGGTCCGCGAGTCGCGAATTCGACCGCGTCTGCCGCGAGGAGATCGCGCGCGGCGTCGACCACGGACGCCATGACCCGGCCACGGTCCAGGTCGGCGGTGAGGCCGCGACTCACCTCGAGGACGCGTTCGATGGCGTGGAGCCGGAGGCGCCGCTCTTCGTCCAGGCGGGCCGATCGCAGGGCCGCCGCGATCGAGCGGGCGAGCATCTCGGCGACGGCGACGTGGGTGGGCCCGATCGGGCTCGTCGCCGTGCCCTCGAAGTTGACGATCCCGAGCAGTTCGTCGCCGTGGATCACGGGCACGGCCACCTCGCTCCGGACGTCCGGTCGCGCCGGGCGATAGTCGGGGTCGGCGAGGACGTCCGGCGCGAACACCGTTGCGTGCGTCGCGGCCGCCCGGCCGATGATGCCGACACCGGTCTCGATGACGTGGAAGGGCTGGTCGTAGCCGGCCACGCCGACCATCGACAGGCGACCGTGCTCGTCGGGCAGGTAGGCGGACACGAGCGTGATGTCGAACGTCGTGGCGACGTCATCGACGACGTCCTGCATGATCGCGTCGACGGGTCGCGACCCGTCGAAGCGGGCGACGATCCGCTGCAGGCCCTCGAGCTGGTCGACCTGGGCCACCTTGCGAGCCGCCAGCCCTTCGGCCCGTTGTCGCTCGCGGCGCAGCCCGGCGTCCACGGCGTGGATCGCGCCAGCCGTGAGGAACGTGACCGAGGCGCGAACGACGAAGTCCACGCCGGCCTGGTCGAACAAAGTCTGTCCTGGCTGTGTCGTGTGGTTGAAGAGCAACCCGATCGACGCGACACCGACGATCGCGGCGGCGATGGAGAATCCAGGGGTCAGCGCCGCATAGGTCAGCGCGAGGATGATGAACGGCCGCCCGATCGGCGATTCGAGGGTCTGCGGGTCGAAGGGGCCGGCGGCGGCGAATGCGATGAGGACCACGAGCGGCCCGATCCCACGACGAACGACGCTTCGACGGACGAGTGCCGGCGCGATCGGGCTCCAGGCGACGCCCGCGATCAGGACCAGCGCGATGAGGCTGACGAGCGTCGCCCGCCAATAGGCCCCGTTCGCATCGGCGATCAGGTGGGCAGGCAGGGCCATCGCGAGCATGACCCCGACCGTGAGGGCGGCCCAGCGCAGCTCGCCGAGCCCGCGATCCACGGGCCACACCGATCGGTCGACGCCGATCCCGAGCCCGAGGGCGAGCGGGATGGACCGACGGTGCACCGCCGTCGGTGCAGGAGTGCCGGGTGCCAGGTCGCGCGGGACTGACGCGGACATGTGGCGAAACGTAGGGCCCCGTGAGCTTCGATGCACTCACCCGACGGGACTATGCCCCTCCGCCATTCGGCCCCATGGCGGCGCCCGGGCGGCGCGGGCCGGCGTTGCGGCCTGCGCTCGCTCGCTCACGCACGTTGGAGTGCGCTCGCTCCTCGTGCTCGTCCGCGCCTTGGCCGGCACCGTCCGGGCGCCGCCTTTGAAGGGCCCATCCGTTCGGATATACTCGCTCTGGAATATCCAATCTGCATATTCGTTATGCATCAGGCATGGATGAGGTGACCCGTGGCCACGGCCTCGTCGCGCATCGCTGGCGACCGACCCGTTCCCGATATCGTCACGGAGCTGCCCGGCCCCAAGGCGCGGGCACATGTCGCGTTCGACGAGACGTGGACCTCACCGAGCCTGCCCCGCGCGTACCCGATCGTGCCGGTCCGCGGGGAGGGCCTCACGGTCGAGGACATCGACGGCAACCTGTTTCTCGACTTCGCGGCGGGCATCGCCGTGACCTCGACCGGGCATTCGCATCCGCAGGTCGTGGCCGCGATCAAGGAGCAGGCCGCGGAGCTGATCCACTTCAGCGCGAGCGACTTCTACCTGCCGATCTACCCCGAGGTCTGCCGCCAGCTCGCTCGCCTCGCCCCGATGTCGGGCCGGGCACGGGTCTACCTCGGCAACTCCGGGACGGAGGTCGTGGAGACCTCGATCAAGCTGGCGCGGTTCGCCACCAAGCGCCCATACATCGTGGCGTTCCTCGGCGCCTTCCACGGGCGGACCTATGGCTCGGTGAGCCTGACCGCGTCCAAGGCCAAGTACCACGCGGGCTTCGGGCCGATGCTGCCCGGGATCTTCCATGCGCCGTACGGCCGGGTCGAGGACCTGCGCTGGTTCGATGAGGTCCTCTTCGACAGGCTCGCGCCCGCGAACGAGGTGGCCGCGATCATCGTCGAGCCGATCCAGGGCGAGGGCGGCTACATCGTCCCCGAGGATGGCTTCCTCCAGGGCCTGCGCAAGATCTGCGACAAGCACGGGATCCTGCTCATCGCCGACGAGATTCAGGCCGGCGCGGGTCGGACCGGGACGATGTGGGCCGTCGAGCACTGGGGCGTCGAGCCCGACATCCTCCTCACCGCGAAGGGCATCGCCTCGGGCATGCCGCTGGGCGCGCTGGTCGCCCGGGCCGAGCTGCTCGAGACGTGGGGACCGGGCGCCCACGGCTCGACGTACGGCGGCAACCCGGTCGCCTGCGCCGCGGCCCTCGCGACGATCGAGCTGCTCGAGAACGGCCTGGTCGACAACGCCCGGGTCCGCGGGGCCCAGGCGCAGATCGGCCTGCATTCGCTCGCCCAGCGATTCCCGGCGCTCGTGACCGACGTGCGCGGCAAGGGCCTGATGATCGGCGTCGAGTTCGACACGCCCGATCACGCCGAGGAGGTCCAGTGGGCCTGCTTCGAGCAGGGCCTGCTCGTCCTCGAGTGCGGCAAGTCGAGTGTCCGGATGTCGCCGGCACTGACCGTCAGCGAGGCCGAGATGGTGACCGCCCTCCGGATCTTCGGCGAGGCCGTCGCCCGGGTCGCCGGCCACGAGCCGGAGGTGCTCGCCGAGGTCAGCGACGCCGGCGCACTCCACGAGGTCGAGGCCGCCGGCTAGGGTCGGGCGCAGCACCGGCCCGGTCGTCACGGATAATGCGGCGGTGAGCCCCCCATCGAAGGTCGCCTCGATGCACGATGCGATCGAAGCGATCGTGCGCGACGGCGACGTCGTCGCCATCGAGGGCTTCACCCATCTCATCAGCTTCGCGGCCGGCCAGGAGATCATCCGTCAGCGCAAGCGTGACCTGACCCTGGCACGCCTGACGCCCGACGTCATCTACGACCAGATGATCGCCGCGGGTGTCGCCCGCAAGCTCGTGTTCTCGTGGCTCGGCAACCCCGGGGTGGGGGGCCTCGGTGCGATCCGACGCCGGATCGAGGGCGAGATCCCCGACGAGCCGCTCGAGGTCGAGGAGTACAGCCACTTCGGGATGGTCGCCCGGTACACGGCAGGCGCCATGAACCTGCCGTTCTTCCCGCTGCGGAGCTATTTCGAGACCGACCTGCCGGTCGCGAACCCACGCATCCGCCCGATCGCCTCGCCGTACGGTGACGAGACCATCTACGCGGTCCCGCCGCTTCGCCCGGACGTCGCCATCGTCCATGCGCAGCGCGCGACGGCCGCCGGCGACACCCAGGTCTGGGGCCTGCTCGGCTGCCAGAAGGAGGCGGCCTTCGCCGCCGAGCACGTGATCGTGGTGGTCGAGGAGCTGGTCGACGAGGCGGTGGTCCGGGCCGACCCGAACCGGACGATCATCCCGGGCCTCATCGTCGATGCCGTCGTCGTGGAGCCGTGGGGCGCGCACCCTTCGTACGTCCAGGGCGCCTACGACCGCGACAACCGCTTCTACCTCGATTGGGATCCGATCACCCGCGACGAGGAGGCGACGCAGGCCTGGCTGCGGGAATGGGTCTATGACCTCGACGGCCGGGCGGCCTATCTCGAGAAGCTGGGTGCCGAGCGGATCGCGGCCCTCCGTCCGAGCGCCGAGGCGCCGTCGGGCTCGGTCGACTACGGGGCGTACCGATGACCGAGGCCGGCTTCAGCAAGTCCGAGATGATGATCGTCGCCGCCGCGCGCGAGCTCGCCGGCCAGCACGTGTGCTTCGTGGGCGTCGGGCTGCCGAACATCGCGGTCAACCTCGCCAAGCGGACCGTGGCGCCGGACCTCGAGCTCGTCTACGAGGCGGGCGTGTTCGGGGCCCGGCCGGCCCGGCTCCCGCTCTCGATCGGCGACCCGACGATCGTGACCGGCGCCACGGCCGTCGTCAGCATGCTCGAGCTGTTCGGCTACTACCTCCAGCGCGGCCTGATCGACGTCGGGTTCCTGGGTGCCGCCCAGATCGACCGGTTCGGCAACATCAACACCACGGTCATCGGGCCGTACGACCACCCGACGACCCGTCTGCCCGGCTCCGGCGGAGCGTGCGAGATCGCGATCAATGCCCGCGAGGTGTTCGTGATCATGCGCCAGAGCACGCGCAGCTTCGTCGAGCGCATCGACTTCCGGACGTCGCCCGGAAATCTCGGCGGTGCGGCCCAGGCGGAGCGGATCCGGCGCGAGGGGGGCTGGCTGGGTCGTGGCCCGACGGTCGTGGTCACGGACCTTGGCATCTACCACTTCGGCGAGAACGGGGAGATGCGCCTCGACTCGCTCCATCCGGGCGCCACGGTCGAGGCCGTCCGCGAGACGATCGGCTGGGACGTGGCGGTCGCCGCGGACCTCGCCGAGACACCACCTCCCACGGCCGGGGAGCTGTCGCTGATCCGCACGGAACTGGACCCCGAGGGCGTCTACACGAAATAGGCGGCGGGCTCTTCGCTCCGCAGGACCACCGTACGGGGGACGACCCGTTCGTTGCGTGCACAATCAGCACCGCATGGACCGCCGATGACGCCGTTCTTCCCCACACGCCCGCCGCAGGACCGGCTCGCCCGGCTCGGGATCGTGCTCGATGCCGATGCCCGCGCGGCGTCGCTGGCCCGCGTCTGCGACCGCGCCGGGATCGACATCGTCTGGCTGGGCGAGCGCGATCACCTCGATGAGGCCCCGTCGCTTGCCACGGTGATCGGGCGGGCCGACGAGATCGCGCTCTCGCTGGGGCGCGCATCACTGGGCCTGTTGTCCGGCCCCGAGGATGGCCCCGACCTGCTCGGGACCGCGACTGCCACGCGCGGGCTCACCGAGGCCGGACGGCTCGAGGTCGCGATCCCGTCGGGTGTGCACCTCGGATCGTGGACGGCCGTCGAGCCACGGATGCCCCGCTCCGTGGTGATCCGCGATCTCGCCGACGTGGCGGCCGCTCTCCTGGTCGCCGATGACATCGTGCTGCCGTCGTGGCGCGTCGATGATCTCGGGACCGCGGCCGACCGGGTTCGGGAGGCTGCGGCGGCGTCCGGACGCGACCCTTCGACCCTCGGCGTGGCCGCACTTCTGCCTGTCGCGATCGGCAAGACCAGGGCCGAGGCCGCCGCGCGCGTGGCCGCGGATCCGATCTTCGGGCTCGTCGGGGACCCGGCCAGGACCGGGATCTTCGGGACGCTGGGGGAGTGCCAGGATCGGGTCGCGGCCCTGGCCCGTGCCGGCATCACCGACCTGCGCTGCATCATCCCCTCGACCCACGACGTCGACGATGTCATCGTCCAGCTGGCCGCGATCACCATGGGCACGCCCGTCGTCGCGGCACACGACGGCCGCCCGGCTCTCGACATCGCCGGGCCGGACGCGTCAGCGGGCTGACCGCGCGTCCGCGGACTCCGCTGTGTTGGCGCACCGCCAACGATTCCGACACGTCGGGCGCTGAGGAGCAGCTGCGGGCGAGTCGTGCTGGCTGAGCGCCACCGCGCGGACCGCTGGGGTGCGTTTGGCGACGCCCCAAGGGCCAGCCCAGGCGCCAGCGGTCGGGATCGTTGGCTGGCAGCCAGCACCGAGGCTCAGCACCCGCTGGCCAGCGCCCGACCGGCCAGCCCACGAGGCCGGCACGCCCGCCTACCGCACCTAACCACCCCGTACCTCCGGGGGCGAGTGACCCTGACCACCGGGCGCTAGAGCGCGATGGCCCTCGGGCGGCACGATGCGAAGCACCATGGACCGCGCCACCGCCCGCGTCATTCCCGAGGAGGCCGTCGAAGCCGGACGTCTCCCGGACGGCCTCTCGATCCGCTATCTGGACGGCTCAACGACGGCGACGCCGCTCGCGGCCGCCCTCGTCCAGGCGCGCCGCGACGACCTGCGCGTGCTCGATCGCGAGGCGATCCCCACGGCCCGCCTCCTGTCCGGCCTCTCGATGGCGCTCGACCTGACCGAGGGTCAGCTTCCCGGGCACGCCCTGCGCACGTGCTTCCTCGCGATGCACCTCGCCGACGACCTCGGACTGAGCCCCGCCGACCGCGGCGCCCTCTTCTACAGCGCGTTCCTCAAGGACGCCGGCTGCTCATCGAACGCGGCGGCGATCACCCGGATCTTCGGCGCCGACGACATCGAGGCAAAGCGCCGCCAGTCGACCATCGAGTCCTCGCTTCTCTCGTACGCCGCATTCGCGATCCGGACGATTCCCAGCAGCGAGCCCTTGCCCCGCCGGTTGCGCAGGCTCATCACGCTCGGCATCCGCGGCCAGCAGGAGCACCGCGAGATCGAGCAGCTGCGCTGCGAGCGTGGTGCCGCGATCGCTCGCAAGGCGGGCTTCGACGACGAGGTCGCCGGGGCCATCCTCGACCTGCACGAGCACTGGGACGGCAGCGGCGACCCGCGCGGCCTAAAGGGCGCGGAGATCCACCCGCTCGCCCGGATCCTGGCGGCCTGCCAGGGCCTCGACATCTTCCTGACCATGCAGGGCCGAGAGCGCGCCATCGAAGTGATGGCCGAGCGCGTCGGCACCTGGTACGACCCCGACATCGCCGAGGCCCTGCTCGACGCGTGCGCGCACGGCCGGCTCGACGAGCTCGTCGCGCCCGACCTGGTCGGTCGGACGATGGCGCTGGAGCCGGGCGCCCACATCCGGACGTCCGACGACGCCGACATCGATCGCATCTCGCTCGCCTTCGCCGACATCGTCGACGCGAAGAGCCCGTTCACCGGCACGCACTCGTCGCGCGTCGCGGACATCGCCGAGGGTCTCGCCGCCCGGATGGGGATGCCCGCCCCCGAGGTGGTCAACGTCCGGCGGGCTGGCCTGCTGCACGACCTCGGCAAGCTCGGCGTCCCGAACACGGTCCTCGACAAGCCGGGCCGCCTCGACGCGTCGGAGATGGAGGTCATCCGCCGCCACCCCGAGCTGACGCTGACGATCCTCGACACGATCCCGACGTTCCAGGACGTCGCCGAACTCGCCGCCTGCCATCACGAGCGGCTCGACGGGACGGGCTACTTCCGCGGCATGACCGCACCCGAGCTCGCGCTCGGCGCGCGGATCGTCGCGGTCGCCGACGTCTTCGAGGCGATGACCGCCGACCGCCCCTATCGGACCGCGATGCCGGTCGCGCAGGCCCTCGGGCTCATGCGCGAATCGGCCGGCGAGCACCTCGCTGCGGACGTCATCGAGGCCCTGGCCGACACCGTCGCCTGAGTCCCGGACGACATGCGCCGGGCGCCCGGCTGGCGCATGTCGTTCCCTAGCCCTTCGCGAACACCGCGACGAACTCGAGGGCGCCCTGGTCGGCGATCGAGATGATGAACCCGCCGATGTTGGGCGCCGTGATGTCGTAGTCGCTGAGCGGGAACGTGACCGCGCCGAGCACCTGGACCGTCCCGTCGGCCAGCTTGGCCTGGGCCGGGATCTGCACCGACTTCGTGACGCCATGCAGGGTCAGGTCGCCGACGAGCGTGACGTCGGTGGCGGTCCCCGCGAGGGCTGCGGCGGGCACCTCGACCGGCTGGGTCAGCGTGAAGGTCGCGGTCGGGAACTGGTCCGTCTGCAATCCCTCGGAGCGCAACCGGTTGTCGCGCCGGTCCTCATCGGACGTCAGGGTCGTCGTGTCGACCGTGATCGTGCCCTCGGTCAGGGTCGCGGTCGTGCCGTCGGATGTCAGCGTGATCGAGCCCGTCACGTCGGTCGTCCGCCCGACCGCGTCGGTCTCGGCGTCGAACTGGGCAAGCTGCTCGCGGACCCGGTAGCCGGCCTCCGTGCCGGTCGTCACGTCCCATGTCCCGGCGACGTCGCCGTCGAAGCTCGCGGCGGGCGCTGCGCTCTCAGCCGGGTCGGCGCTCGGGTCGCTCGACGCGCCGGCGGCCGCTGACGCGGAGGGGAACGCGAGGGGCGGCGCGCTGTCGCCGCGCAGGACCTGGTCGTAGGCAACGTACGCCCCGATGCCACCGACGACGACAAGGACAGCGATGGCGGCGAGGATCCGGGGTCGGGTCATTGGGGGACTCTCCGAAGGGCGGGATCCGTCCGATCCCGTCGAGCGGAGGTTGCCACGAGTCCCTGAGAAGCGCCTGAGAGCACGATGAGCGCCGGGGGCTGGGAGGGCCCCCGGCGTTGGCCGATCGGCTCGCCGCCGCCGGCGGAGATCAGTACGGGACGATGGCGACCAGCCGGTCGTAGCCGCTGCCCGGGACCTCGCCGAGGACCTCCCCGGACTCCGCGTCGAGCTTCACGATCCGGCCGCCGGCGGCCATCAACGCATAGACGGTCCCGCCGTCGGGCGTCACGGCCATCGACTCGACCGCGGAGCCCTCGAGGAAGCGCGATGTGACCGCGAGCGTCTTCGGATCGATGCGGACGATCCCGCCAGGGCCCGCGGCGTAGAAGGCGGACCCGTCCGCCGCGGCCACGACACGGCGCCCGACCGGTCCCGTGGGCTGGTGGCCGAACTTGCCGAGCACGATGCCGCGAGCGACCGTGGGCTCGAACGGGACCGAGCGACGGACCGCGAAGTCGAGCGGGTCGACCTCGACCGCCAGCCCGAGCGTAGCGTTGATCGCCAGCAGGTCGCCGTTCAGCTTGGCGGCCATGCCCCAGTCGAGCGCGGCTTCGGCATCGTCGGCGCCGGTCGCCGGCAGGTCGAGGCAGATCGCCCACGAGTCGACGCTGTTGAGCGCGTGGATGAACGGATGCTCCGCGCCGCGGTAGAGCGTGAGCACCAGGCCGTCGGATCGACGCGCCTGCGCGACGGGCCAGCCGGCCATCGTCTCGTTGACGTTCGTCTTGTCGACGAGGACCTCGGGGCGGAGCGTGCCGGTCGCCGTCTCGACCGTCCGGACCTGGTAGTGACCGGCGGGCGGACCCGGCAGGTGTTCGACGACGTACAGGAGCGAGCCGTCGGGCGACAGCGCATCGAATTCGAATTCGCCGGCCAGCTCGACGATCCGCGGCTGCGTGTCGAGCGTGCGCGGGAAGATGGCGAAGCGGCTCGCCCTGGCTTTTCCGGTCGAGTCGGCCTCGACGAGCACGACCGTCGAGCCGTCAGCAGAGACCCCGACGGGCACGGGATCGAGCCCGATCGTCGGCAGGCGCCAAGCACCCTCGATCTCCAGGCGGTTGCCCCACGCCTTGAAGCCGCGCTCGGCCCGGATGTCCTCGACGCGGGTCGTGGCGTCGTCGTCGGCCCTCGTGGCCACGATGTTGGCCCAGTCCTTGTCCGGCGCGCCCATGGGGAAGTCGGCCATCTCCTCCTCGGTGCTCGCGAGGATCACGTGGACGCGCTCATCGCCGGGGCGCCCGACCACCAGCCACGCGTCCGTGGAGTCGTAGGCGGGCTCCGCGGTCGGGGAGACGATGGGCGCCCTGGTCGGGGCGGGCTTCGCCGGGGCCTGGGTCGACGGCGCCGTGGTCGCCGTCGCGCCGGTGCAGGCGGCGAGCATCGAGGCGATGGCCAGGATCACGGAGGGGCGGCGCAGGCGATCGGTCGTCGACATCTCGTCTCCAGGGTGCGGCGCGTCATCCATTCGATCGCGCACCCCTCCTACACCTGGCGGGGAGCCGAGGTTCCCGACGCGGCCTCAGTCCAGCGTTTCCGCCAGGCGGATCGCCGCGTCGCGGCCGAGCGAGCTCTCGAGGCGGAACGTGATCTCCCCGTCCGACCAGATCAGGGCGTCGCCGACCCAGCGGCGCGTGTCGTCAACGAACCCGTCCGGCCCCTTCCAGAAGAACACGTGCGGGTCGCCGCTCAGCCAGTAGCCGGCGTGGCCGCCGAACGTCACGGGCTGGACCGTGGTCCCGCCGTCGAGCGCCTTCGTGAAGAACCCCTGGTCGGTCTCGCCCCGGAACTGGGAGAGCAGAAGGCCGACGCCCGCGTCGCGGGTCGCGGGCAGGTCGGCGGTCGCGGCCCACACGAGCGAGACCTGCCCGCCCGTGTCGTCGTCGACATACGCCGCGTCGGGCGGTCCGATCGATGGATCCGTCGGCCAGCGCACGTGGAAGCCCGCGCGGGCGTCGAGGTCGGCGGGCTCGATGCGCTCGCCGAGGCCCAGCGACGACCCGGGGACCACGACCGCACCGGGCGAGGCGGACCCACCCGGTGCCGGCGACCGGCTCGGTTCGACGCGCGGTGGCGGGCTCACCGGCGCCCCGCCGAAGATGATCCGCAGACCCGGCAACCCGATCCCGATCGCGCCGGCGATCGCGGCCAGGGCCAGGAGGGCGATCAGTGCAAGCACCAGGGCACGACGGGCCGGTCGCCAGGTCCAGCGGGAGCCGCGACGCGGCGACGTCTCGATCCGCGCCCGGACGGCGGCCGCGAGGTCGGGCCGGCCCGGACCCAGATCGGTCGACGGCCAGTCGATGACCGGCGCGAGGGCCCGCAGCGCGGCCTCGAGGTCGCCGTCGGGGAGCTGGGAGAGGCGCAGGTCGGTCATCGCTCGTCCCCGTCGAGCTCGGCGAGGGCCACTCGCAGGCGGCCAAGCGCCCGCGACGTGCGCGACTTGACCGTGCCGGTCGGCAGGTCCAGCGCCTCGGCGGTCTCGGCCTCGGACAGCTCCAGCAGGTAGCGGGCGCCGATCACCTCGCGGTCCTCGTCACGGAGTCGCCCGAGCGCGTCGAGGAGCGTGGCGCGACGCTCCCCGGCGAGGACCTCGGCTTCGGGGGAGTCCGCCATCGCGCCCACCCCGCCGGTCCCGATCGTGCCTGCCCGGATAGCCAGGCTGGCCCGACGATCGGCGGAGCGGCGGCGGTTCCGGCTCTCGTTGGCGACGATCCGGAGCAGCCACGGCCGGAACGGCGCCCCGTCGCGGAAGCGCGAGAGGGCGGCGTAAGCCTTGATGAAGGCGTCCTGGGCAGCATCGGCGGCGTCGGCCTCCGGGGCGACGAGATGGGCAGTGCGGAGCGCGACGTCCTGGTATCGGCGCACGAGGGTCTCGTACGCCGCCACGTCGCCGGTTCGGGAGCGGCTGATCAGTTCGCCGTCGTCCAGTTTCGGTGGCCTCCGCGGTCAACCGTACCTTCTACACCGCGGCGCTTCGGTCGGTTCCCGCCCGGCCGGTCCACGGCGACGCGCCCCTGACACCTCGCGTCGCCCAGCGACGCTACCGACGAAGCGGGCCACGCAACCCGGCCGTTCGCCGCCGTTTCGGTCGCTCGGCGACGCATCCGACACCGAAACCGCCCGATCGCGGTGCGCCAGGCGTCAAACGCGTCGCCCAGCGACCGTCCGACTGAGCACCTTCGTCGGTAGCGCCGTCCAGCGACGGACGGTGGCCGGGAGCGGCGTATGGGACCAGCGGCCGCCCGCGACCGGGGCCCGGTCCTGGCGGTCGGCTACCATCGGGCGGTGACCACCGGACGCGTCTTCCGCCGCTCATCCATGCCGGATCCGCCGGTCGCGGTCGAGGCTCACGGCTCCACGATCCGCGATGCGGTCGGACACGAGTACCTCGACGCGGCTGGCGGGGCCATCGTCGTCAATGTCGGCCACGGACGGGCCTCGATCGCCGAGCTCATGGCCGAGCAGGCCGCCCGCCTCTCGTATGCGCACGGCAGCGTCTTCACCACCGAGCCGCTCGAGGCGTACGCCGCGGCGATCGGCCGCCACCTGCCGCTCGACGGACCGGCCATCTTCCCGGTCTCGGGCGGGTCGGAGGCGATCGAGACCGCCATCAAGCTGGCGCGCGCCCACCACCTCGCGAACGGCGAGCCGACACGCGAGATGGTCATCAGCCGCTGGGGCAGCTATCACGGCAACACCCTGGGCGCCCTTGACCTGTCGGGCCGGCCCGCGCTGCGCCGCCCATACGAGCCGTGGCTGGGGCGCTTCCGCCACGTCTCTGCGGCGTATCCGTACGGCGCGGCCCGCCCGGACAGCCATGCGCTCGCCGATGGCGCCGAGCTCGCTGCCGAGCTGGACATGGCGATCGTGGCGGCCGGGCCCGGGACCGTCGCGGCGTTCGTGGCCGAACCGATCGTCGGCGCCACGCTGGCAGCCGCCGTCCCCCCGGAGGACTACTGGCCGCGGATCGCGGAGGTCTGCGCGCGCCACGGCGTCCTGCTCATCGCCGACGAGGTCATGACCGGGTTCGGCCGGACCGGCCGCTGGTTCGCGAGCGACCACTGGGGCCTCCAGCCGGACCTGCTCGTGGCGGCAAAGGGGGCGACCTCGGGCTACTGGCCGTTCGGGTTCGTGGCGGCCTCGGACGAGATCCATGCCGCGGTCACGGGCGCCGGCGGCTTCGTCCACGGCTTCACGTACTCGCACCAGCCGGTCGCCGCGGCGGTCGCGGGCGAGGTCCTGCGCATCCTCGAGACGGAGGACCTCGTGGCCGCCAGTGCGACGAAGGGCGTGCACCTCCGCGAGCTCGTGACCGAGGCGCTGGCCGGTCACCCCGCGGTCGGCGAGGTCCGCGGCCGGGGCCTGCTCGTGGGCGTGGAGCTGGTCGCCGACCGTGAGACCCGTGCCCCGTTCCCGCGTTCCGCGAAGATCACCGAGGCGGTCGTCCGCGGCGCGCGCGAGCGCGGCGTCCTCGTCTATTCGAGCACGGGCCATGCCGACGGCACGAACGGCGACACGATCCTCCTGGGTCCGCCGTTCATCGTCACCGACGACGAGCTTCGACGGATCGCGACGGTCCTCGCCGATGCGGTGGACGCGGCGACGAGCGTGGTCGCGACCGCCCCGGCGGCGGCCACCCGCGAGACCACGGCTTCAGCCTGACCGCGGAGGCCGCCCTCGCCCCGCTCGATCGTCGCCCGCGGTGGCTCAGCGCCAACGATTCTCGCGGCAAGGACGCCCGGGGCCAGGCCTGGGCGCTCGCTGCTGGCTGACGGCCAGCGAAGCGCCGCCAAGTGGCCGGTTACTGGGCGGCCGCGGCCGTGACCGTCGAAATCGTTGGCTCGTAGCCAGCGCCGGACGGACTCCGCGCCCGAGCCGGGCCCCTGACCTCAGGTCGTGCCGCGTGCGGCGCCGCGCAGGAGGAGCACCACCCCGAGCCCGATCAGGGCGACCGGCACGATAAGCCCGCCGAACGCCGGGTTCGTCATGTTGACCCCGCCCAGGAGCGCGAGCAGGCCGCCGAACCAGAGCTGCCAGCCCCAGCCGCCGCCGCTGACCGCGCGGACGCCCGCGATGAACAGGAACGCGACGCCGAAGCAGAACGTGCCGAGGCCGTCGAGGTCGATGCCGGCCGCGTTGAGCACGCCCGGCGCGGCGAGCGCGGTGATGATCGCGCCCGCGTACAGCGAACCGGTCCCGCGATCGATGGCCCACTTGATGAGGAACGCCAGACCCACTGCCAGCACGACCAGCGAGCCGGCCGACTTCGCCTCCGGGTAGAGCTGCTGGAGCAGGAGAAGCGCCCCGAAGACCAGCAGGAAGATGCCGATCCAGGGCAGGCCCGGCCGTCGGGCGTCGTCGGGGCCCCACTCCCAGTGATAGACGCGGACGTCGCCACCGCCGGGCGCGCGGCCGCCGCTGTTCGGCCCGAGTTTCGTGACCGGGTCGTGCTCGGTGTCCATGGCGGCCAGCTCCTCGTGCCCCTCTGCCTGGTTGTCTACGATGATACGTGGAGGCTCGATGACCGACGGGGTGCAGCGGCTGCTGCCCGGGCTGCGCGTCCTGCGGACGTACCAGCGGGCATGGCTCGGGAACGACATCGTCGCGGGACTGGTGCTCACGGCCGTGCTCGTCCCGGTCGGGATGGGCTACGCGCAGGCGGCCGGCCTCCCGGCCATAACGGGCCTGTACGCGACGATCGTCCCGCTCCTCGTATACGCGGTCGTCGGGCCGAGTCCGGTCCTCGTCCTCGGCCCCGATTCGTCGCTGGCACCCATCATCGCGGCGGCCATCGCCCCTCTCGCGCTCGGCGACCCGGCGCGCGCCGTCGACCTGGCAGGCGGGCTCACGCTCGTCTCTGGAACGCTGTGCATCGCGTTCGGCGTCCTGCGGCTCGGCATCCTGACCGAGCTCCTGTCCAAGCCGATCCGGATCGGCTCGCTCAACGGGATCGCGCTCACGATCTTCGTCTCTCAGCTGCCCAAGCTCTTCGGGTTCAGCGCGCCGGGCGACGGCGTGCCGGCCGCGGCCATCGCCTTCGGCACGGGCGTGTCCGATGGTCAGACCAACACCACGGCGCTCGCGCTCGGGCTCGGGTCGATCGCGGTCATCGTCGCCTGCCGGCGCTGGTGGCCGCGGATCCCGGGGATCCTCATCGCGGCCGTCGGCTCGACGGCAGTGGCCGCGGCACTCGGTCTGGCGGCCAGCGCGGGCGTCCCGGTCGTCGGGCCGTTGCCGCAGGGACTGCCGGGCTTCCACGTTCCGCAGGTGTCGCTCGCGGAGGTGCAGGCGATGCTGGCGGGCGGCGTCGCGATCGCGGTGATCTCGATGGCCGACACGAGCGTCCTGTCACGGATGTTCGCCGGTGGGAGCGGCCGGGGGATCGATCAGAACCAGGAGCTGCTGGCGCTCGGGTCGGCGAGCATCGGGGCCGGCCTGTTCGGTGGCTTCGCCGTCAGCGCCAGCGCCTCGCGAACGCCGGTCGCGGTGCACGCCGGTGCGAAGACCCAGCTGGCCAGCGTGATCGGGGCCGCCACGATCGCCGCGCTCCTCGTGTTCGCGCCATGGCTCACGACGAACCTGCCGGAGGCCACCCTCGCCGCGATCGTCATGACCGCGTGCCTCTCGCTGGTCGATGTGGACGGCATGATCCGGTTGTGGCGCTACCGGCCGTCCGAGTTCGCCATCTCGGTCGTCTGCCTCGTCGGGGTCGCCCTCGCGGGCGTGGTGACCGGCATCTTCATCGCCCTCGGCCTGGCCCTGCTGCTGTTCTTCTGGCGGTCGTGGCGGCCGTACTCGGCGGTCCTCGGGCGGGTCGACCGCGTGAAGGGCTACCACGACGTCACCCGTTATCCGGAGGCGCGGCAGGTCGACGGGCTCATCCTCTTCCGCTGGGACGCCCCGCTCTTCTTCGCGAACGCGGAGGTGTTCCGCGGCCAGATCGAGGCCGCCGTGGCCGCAGCCGCCACCCCGACCCGCTGGGTGGTCGTCGCCGCCGAGCCGATGACCGACATCGACATGACCGCCGCGGACATGCTCGCCGAGCTCATCGCCGAACTCGAGGCGGCCGGCACGGAACTCCGGTTCGCCGAGCTCAAGGACCCGGTCAAGGATCGCCTCAAGCGGTACGGCCTGTTCGAGCGACTGGGAGCGGACGCGTTCTTCCCCACGCTCGGGACCGCCGTGGATGGCTACGTGGCCGCGACCGGGATCCCGTGGGTGGACTGGGAGGAGCGCTCGCCCGAGGAGCCGCCCGAGCGCTAGGGTCCGGCGGACCCCCGCAGGGGCAAATGAAGAGGCCGCGGGTCACCCCGCGGCCTCTCGAGTCGACGGCCCGGAGGGCCGGTCAGGTCAGTGGAAGTAGCCGGTGATGTCGACGATGAACTCGACGTGGCCGGAGTTCGGCTTGGGCTTGTAGACCACGCTCGACTTGCCGTCGGCGTTGTTGATCGGCGCGGCGATCCCGTTGGCACGGGTCTCGCCGAACGGGAAGTTGATCGTCGAGGTGGTGGGGCTCGCATTCGGGGTCGGGGTGACCGAGATGAAGCCCTTCTTGGTCTGCTTGGTGATGGTCAGGTTGCCCGTGAAGGCCTTCGCGTCGGGCTCGACGCCGGCGAAGCCACGGATGGTCCACGACTTCGGTGCGCTGGCCTGGAGGGGATTGAAGATCCCCTGGTCCACGTCGAGTGTCGACGGTTCGGGTCGGAGTCACCGGCACGTACGAGAGGCCCGAGGCGTCGTTCCGGAAGTATCCGGTGACGTCGAGGATCGCGTGCGCAACGCCGGTTCCACGGTAGACCACGTACAGGTTTCCACCCGCACCCAGCTTGACGGTCACGTTGTTGGCGCGGTTGTCGGCGGCCGGGAAGTTGAGCGTCGAAGTCGTCGGCACCGGCTGCGAGTCCGGGGTCAGGCTGAGGTAGCCCTTCTTGGTCTGGCCGGTGACGGTCAGGTTGCCCGTGATCGCGACCGCGTCGGCCGGGATCGTCGTGCTGCCGACGGTACGCCCGCCGACCTGGAAGGCGTACGGGACGCCGTTATGGAGGATGTGGGAATTGGCCGGGTTGTGGACGCGGGTGTCGAGGTACCGCGCCGGCGTGACCGGGAAGTACTCCTTGCCCGCTGCTCCATTCACGAAGTACCCGGTCACGTCGAGGACGAGGTGGGTCTTCTTGTTCCCCGGACTGGAGCCGTTGGCGCGATAGGTCGCCTCCAGCTTGCCCGTGCCGTCGAGCGGCACGAAGACGCCGTTGGCGCGGGTATCGCCCTTGGGGAAGTTGATCGTGGACGATGTCGGGATGGCGGGCACGTCCGGCCCGAGGGCGACGAAGCCGCTCTCGGTCGAGCCGACCACGGTCAGGTTGCCGGTGATCGCCACCGCGTTGGCGGGGATCGTGACGCTACCGATCGTGCGATTCGCGACCTGGAAGGACTGCGAGACGCCGTGGCTGAAGATATGGGCCCCGGCCGGGTTGTTCACTCGCGAGTCGAGCACGCGGACCGGGGTGACCTCCGTGTACGTGGTGTCCACGGAGTCGAGGGTGATGGTGTCGCTGGAGACGCCTGACCAGGTGCCGAGACTGTCCTGCCACTGGACGTAGACGGTCTTCAGGCCGTCGTTGGGGGTCAGGGTCCAGGCCTGCGGTGTCGCATAAGGGAAGTTCGTGCCGCCTGTGAGGACGCCATTGACGTCCACGGTGGCCGTGTTTGAGAGGCGCACCTGGCTAAGGCCGGTTGCGTCGGACGCGGGGACCGCGACGCTGACGGTGGCGAGCGGGGTCGTCGCGGCGCCACCATTGATGGTGACGGTGCCGGAGGGTCCGGTCGTGTCGAGCCGGATGGTGTCGCTCACCGGGACCGACCAGTTGCCCGTTCCGACAACCGGGTGGTCGAGGAACTGGATGCAGACGCGCTTGACGGCGTCGCCCGCGGACAGCGTCCACGCCTTGGTGATCGCATAGGGTTCCGTTACGGCGCCATTGCCCAGGAGGGCGGGCGTGCCGCTCGTCGGGCACGTCGTGCCGTCCGCCGAGTTGGCGATGCGCATCGACTGGACGCCGTTCGGGTCGGTGGCCGAGATGTTCAGCGTGACCGCAGTGAGCTTCGTCGCGTCAGGCGTCGGGTTGTTGTTGATGGCGACCGTGCCGACCGGGCCGGTGTTGTCGACCGCGTCCGCGAGCGGAAGCAGGTTGTGCAGGTAGAAGAGTGACGTACGGTCAGCGGCTTCCACCAACAGGCCGCTGGCTTGGGTGATGACTTGCTTGGTCGTCGTCGGGTCTTCCACATCGTTGTCGGTGGAGCTGCCGATGAAGGCGGTGCCCTTGCCGGCGGTGGTGAAGGTCAGGGCGCCCGCGCCGGTGAGCGGGGCCGCCTTGTAGTAGACGGATGCCGTTCGACGACGTCACGTCGTTCATGACAACGATGGCCGCGCCAACGCCGCCGTTGTAGGTCGGGTCGATGGCGACCTGCGGCCGAACGTTGGTCGAGGCGACGTCCGAGACGTCATGGGCGGTCCATGTCGCCGCCGCTGGATGCGGTCGAAGAGGCGGATCTGTTGACGTCCCGATGTCGGCGCCGGACTTGACGACGACGAAGACGTTGGTCCCATCGGTCTTGACGTTGGCCTGGTTGTCGACGGCGCTCGCCGATGACACGATGGTCTCGACGGTGCCCCAGACCGCCGGGTCGGCCGAGTCGGTATGAACGCTGAACTTGCCGTCGTCGGTGCCCGAGGCGTGCTTGTCGGTGTAGTAGATGCCGACCTTGCTGCCGCCGAAGGCGACGATGGCCGAGATGTTGTCCTGGCCGGCCTCGCCCGCGTTGATCACAACAGGCGTCGCGGTCCAGGTCGCCTCGTCAGTGAGCGTCACGGCGTTGCCGTCCGATGCCGAGTAGGCGACAGAGGTGGTTGCCGTGTCCGTCGCATCCGTCAATGACATCCGGGTCCAGGCCACATAGACGCGTCCAAGGCTGTCGCGCGCGACCGTGACTGTCGATGCTCCGCCGGTGGACACAGCCGGGGCGCCGGGATAGGGGCCGCCGATGATGTCGTGCGGGAAACCGGCGTCCAGGGTGTATCGAGAGGTCAGCGGATTGGCGGGAACGAGGCTGTAGCGGTAGATCCTGATCGCGTCATTGCAGGTGCCGGACGCGGGATCGACGTGCAGGAGCTTTTCGTCGTCGCGACATAGAGCTTGCCGTTGGCGCCCACGCCAGGAACGAAGAGGTAGTCCGCATGGGTTCGGTCGCGTGGGTCGACCACGATGCCGGTGTCAGTCCACACGTGGGTCACGGCGTCGTAGCCATAGATGTTGTAGTGCGACTGATTGGCGTTCGCGCCGGACTTGAACAGCCCGCCGTACCACTTGTTATTGGCGAACCACAGCTTGGACTGCGGGCGAATCGCCCGTCGCTCGGCTGGCAAGCCCGCCGTTATAGGCGAAGTCGCGGAAGCCGCGGAAACGGCCACGGCCTGGGCGAGTCCTGCGGCGAGCAGGACGAGGAGCATGGCGCCTGTGAAGGCGAGGCTGACGTTCTTTCGTCGAACCGTTCGGACGGGGCTGGCGGTAGGGGGTACGCGCGACATGGTCACTCCCGAATCGGACCGGGCGGTCCGGTTCCGCCGTGGACGACGCGGGCCGGTGAGCGAGCATGGGGCCGCAGCGTGTCGCCGTCCCCCGCGCGGTCTTCGGATGGGAGTCTGGAGTCGATGAGAGCGAACGAGTGCCATCCGATCGCCGCCGTGCCCGCCCACCTGGGCGGTCCGGTCGCCGCGCTTCCCAGGCGCAGCGGCTGAATGAATAGGGCGGAAGGGTACCCCGGGTGGCGGAAAAGGGTCTAGGACCACGCTCCCCACCGGACCCACCAGACCGTTACGCAGCGGTCAGGTTCCGGTGACGAGCGTCAACGAAGGTCCGGGGGACCTTCGGGTCAGGGGGTCTTGGGCTCGGCGGCACCGGTCGCCGGTACGGCGGAGCGGCCGGCGGCGTCCAGGGCGTAGCATCGCGGGCGATGCCCCACGTCCAGACCGTGCTCGGTCCCATCGATCCCGGGTCGCTCGGCTGGACGCTGCCGCACGAGCACACGCAGATCAGCCTGTGGCAGGTCCCCGGCCGCTGGGACTACTGGCAGCTCACCCGCGACGAGCCGGTCATCCTCGAGGAGCTGCGGCTCTTCCGCGAGGCCGGCGGCAGCGGTCTGGTGGACCTCACGCTGCCGGGCGTCGGGCGCGACCCGGCCTGGCTCGCGGCGGTCAGCCGGGCGTCGGGCCTCAAGATCGTCATGGGTTGCGGCTGGTACCGCGGGGCTTTCTACCCGGCCGAGGCGCTGATCGAGCGACGGTCCGTTGATTCGCTCGCCGACGAGCTGGTCCGCGAGGCGACCGAGGGGGTGGGGGACTCGGGGATCAAGCCAGGCATCGTCGGGGAGATCGGCACCGACAAGCCGTGGATCACCCCGGCCGAGGAGCGGGTCCACCGCGCCGCCGGCCGTGCCGCCCGCCGCACCGGGCTCGCGGTCACGACCCACGCGGTCATGTCGTCGATCGGACTCGAGCAGCTCAAGATCTTCGAGGAGGAGGGGGTCGACCCGGCGCGCGTCGTCATCGGCCACGCCAATTCCTATCGGGTGCTCGACCACTACCTGGCGATCATCGAGCGGGGCGCGAGCATCGAGTTCGACTTCCTCGGCATGAGCTTCACGCCGCAGGAGCGCCACGGCGAGGGCCGGGTCGTGGAGCTGGTGTGCGAGCTGCTCGGCCGCGGCCACGTCGAGCGGCTGCTGCTCAGCCAGGACGTCTGCAACGACTCGCAGCTGATCCGCTACGAGGGGAACGGCTACGTCCACCTCGCGCGGACGTTCCTGCCGCAGCTCCGCGCCGCCGGCGTGTCCGACGCCGAGATCGAGACGATGACCGTCGCCAACCCGCGCCGGATCCTGACGATCGGGTAGGGGGCGGGCCGGGCGCGGTGGCCGCGGCCTCGTCGGGCCCGAGCCCGACTTCTCGCTCATGCTTCAGGCGACTGGTATGCGCGGCCGGCGCGCAGACTCTCCTCAGCTAGTCGCCGAGCGCCTACGGCGGAGGCGTTCGTGGCCGGACCGGCGCCCGGGCGGCGGCTCCCGGTCCATACCAGTCCCACCACGACTAGGCAACAAGTCGCCGCCCGGGGTCGCCGCCCGGGCTCGCCGCCCGGGCCCGAGTCCGGCCCGCTGGGGCCCGGGCACTTGCAAGTCGCCGCGCGGGCCCGCCGGGCGGGCCGCTGACGCGCGGGCCCGGTCGGGCGCCTAACCCTCCAGCGCGGCGTCCACGCTCAGCGCGACGTTGCCCGTGAGGGCCTGGCTGACCGGGCAGCCGTCCTTGGCCACCTCGGCGAGCGCGACGAAGGCCTCGTTCGTGATGCCGGGCACACGGCCGCGGACCGTCAACGCACTCGAGACGACGCGCCAACCGGCCTCGAGCTTGTCGAACGTGACGTCGGCGCTGACCGACAGGTGCTCGGGCGGTGTGCCGTTGCGCCCGAGACCACCCGAGAAGGCCATGGCATAACAGGACGCGTGGGCCGCGGCGATCAACTCCTCCGGGCTCGTCTTGCCCTCGGGCGACTCGGTCCGGGCCGCCCAGGAGACGGGCAGGTCGGCGAACGCGTGGCTGGACACGGCGGAGACGGAGCCGGAACCGGTGGCGAGCTCACCGCTCCAGCTGACCTCGGCTCGACGGATGGCGGACATGAGCAGGACCTCCCGGCTGGATTCGGCTGTCGGCGTCGTCGAAATCGTGCCACACACGGCGGCGTGGGTGAGCCGCGCCGGACTCAGTGGTGGACGAGCAGCTCCATCGTCACGATGGCGAGACCGATCGAGGTCGACGCCACCGCCGACACGAACGACTGCATCCGGGTATCGCCGGAGCCTCGAGCTGCGTACCATCCGGCGGCCGCGAGCACGAGCAGCGCCAGGCCATTGGCGACCCAGATGCCGGTCCGCGCCTCCAGGAGCCCTCGCGACACCGTGACCGCGACGGCCGTCGCGGGGAGCGCCGCGAGCACGATGGGCAACGCGTCGAGCAGGGCTCGCCCGATGTCCGAGCGGCTCGTCGGCCGTCCGGTCGTCAGCTGCAGCCCGAGCGCGTCCGCATACGCGTGGGCGAGCCAGGTGGCGATGGCGCCCACCAGGACGATGGCCGGGGCGGCGGATGCGTGACCGCCGGTGAGGTCGATGCCCGCGGTGACGATGAGGACCGCGATCGTCCCGTAGACGAACTCGGTCGCGCGACGCGCCGCGGTGTGATGGTCGTCAGTCACGGTCGCCCGATGGTACGAGACGGACCGGGCCGGCCGGGAGTCAGGTCCGCCGGACCTCGCGTTCTCACCCCAAAAGGACGAAACGATGGCCATCGGAGCGGCATATCCTCACGTGGTCCACTTGGAAGGAGGAGGGATCCACATGAAGAATCCACCGATCCTGATCTCGGTCATCGGGTTTTTCGGAGTCATGGCCGGGCTCTACTGGCTGGTCCTCGGCCTGCGCGTCCTGGGCTTCGACTGGTTCGGCGCCCTCGGCGATCTCGGGAAGTTCGAACAGAGCGGGCTCTGGGGCTGGTTGGCCATCGGGGCAGGCATCGCCTGGCTCGCGGCGTCCTTCGGCCTCTGGTCGCTCCGGCCGTGGGCGTGGCTGTTCACGTGCATCGTGGCCGGTCTCGCGCTGTTCGAGGCGTTCCTGTGGTTCCTCGAGTACCCGGGCACCGGGGTCGGCTTCAGCGCCGCGATCATGCCCGTCATCATCCTGCTGTACATGAACGGACGAGAAGTGCGCGCAGCGTTCGGGCAATTGGACGCCGCAGAGACCATCTGACCGTCGAGGGCATCGCGCTGGAATCCCGTCACGTGGACGGGCAAGGGCACTCGGCTGGACTGAAGGCATGGGAGGCTCACGATGACCGATAGCACGGCCGGCGCCGTGGAACCGGCGGTCGCCTGGCATGGCCTGACCCCGGCCGCGGCCCTGGAACGCCAGGGGGTCGATGCGGCCGCGGGCCTGACGAGTGCCGAGGCCGACACCCGTCGGGCGCGCTACGGCCCGAACAAGTTCGCGGAGGGCGCCAAGGAGCCCCGCTGGCAGGCGTTCGTCCGCCAGTACAAGGACCCGATGCAGATCGTGCTGCTCGGGGCGGGCATCCTCAGCCTGTTCATCCCGAACCAGGTGGCCACGGGCGTCGTCCTGATCGTCCTGACCCTGCTCAACGCCGCCATGGGCCTCAACCAGGAGGGCAAGGCCAACGCGAGCGTGGCGGCCCTCCAGAAGATGATGGTGGTCAAGGCGAAGACCCGTCGCGACGGCGCGCTCGTCGAGCTGCCGATGGAGGAGCTCGTCCCCGGCGACATCGTCAACATCGAGGCCGGCGACCTGGTCCCGGCCGACGCGCGGATCCTGACCGCGGCCACCCTCGAGATCGACGAGTCGGCCCTGACCGGCGAGAGCGTGCCGGTGCCCAAGCAGGTCGAAGCCGTCGCCGACGATTCGGCGCTTGGCGATCGCGTCGACCTCGCCTTCATGAACACCCAGGTCACCCGCGGTGCGGGCATGATCCTCGTGACCTCGACGGGCATGTCCACCGAGGTGGGCCACATCAGCGGCATGCTCCAGACGACCAAGGACGAGGTGACGCCGCTCACCCGTCAGCTGAACGCGCTCACCAACCAGATCCTCGTCATCGCCGGCATCGCGCTGGCGGCCTCTCTCATCATCGGCCTGGCGCGGAACACCCCGTTCGACATCCTGTTCCTCACCGCGATCGCGTTCTCCGTCTCGGCGATCCCGACCGGGCTGCCGGCGGTCGTGACGGCCATCCTCTCGATGGGCACCACGGCGCTCGCGGCGAAGGGTGCGATCGTCAAGCGGCTGCGCTCGGTCGAGACCCTGGGCTCCACGTCCGCGATCAACTCCGACAAGACCGGGACCCTGACCCTCA
This sequence comes from uncultured Chloroflexia bacterium, assembly GCA_963767165.1. GTDB lineage: Bacteria > Chloroflexota > Limnocylindria > Limnocylindrales > CSP1-4 > SPCO01. The sequence goes on from CAVYCV010000003.1 coordinate 740,711, forward strand.
ACCAGATGACCGCCGTCCAGATGGCCGTCGTCGGTCGCCGCTATGCGATCTCGGGCGAGGGCTATTCGACGGTCGGCCAGATCACCCGCGTGGGTGGCGAGGCCGACATCCCGCTCGACCCGCTGCTGCTGCCGATGGCCCTGTGCGCCGACGCCGAGGTGAAGGAAGGCACACTCGTCGGCGACCCGACCGAGGGAGCGCTCGTTGTCCTCGCCGCGAAGGGCGGCGTCGATCCCGCGCTGACGCGCGAGCGCTATCCGCGGGTGGCGACCCTGCCGTTCGACGCTGCCTACAAGTTCATGGCGACGTTCCACAAGATGGAGGACGCCGACGGGAAGCCGGTCATCCGCGCGTTCGTCAAGGGCGCGCCCGATCAGCTGCTCGCGCGGGCCACCTGGGCCCAGGGCCCCGACGGGACCCGGTACGGGGCCGACCAGCTCCGCGAGCCGTATCTCGCCGAGAACGAGCGACTCGGGGAGCAGGGCCTTCGCGTGATGGCCACGGCTCGGCGCGACTACGACCCGGCGACTTTCGACCCGAACGCCGACCTGCTGCCGCTGGTCTCCGACCTGGAGCTCCTGGCCCTCGTCGGCATCGTCGACCCGCCTCGGGCGGAGGCCCGCGACGCGATCGCGAAGGCCAAGTCGGCAGGCATCAAGGTCCGCATGATCACCGGCGACCACGCCGTGACCGCCGAGGCGATCGCGCGACAGCTCGGCATCGAGGGCCGGGCGATCACCGGCGCGGAGTTCTCCGCGATGGCCGACGACGAGGCCGATCGCACGATCGACGAGATCGGCGTCATCGCCCGCGTCGCGCCCGAGGACAAGGTCCGCCTGGTCGAGATCCTGCGCCGCAAGGGACACATCGTCGCCATGACCGGCGACGGCGTGAATGACGCACCCGCGCTCAAGATGGCCGACATCGGCGTGGCGATGGGCATCACCGGCACCGAGGTCTCCAAGGAGGCCGCGGTGATGATCCTGACCGACGACAACTTCGCGACCATCGTGAAGGCCGTCGAACAGGGTCGTGCGCTCTACGACAACCTGATGCGCTACATCCGCTTCCAGATGGCGTGCCTCTTCGGCTTCATCGGCACGTTCCTCGGGGCGAGCATCTTCAATATCCTGGCCGGCGTCCCGTTCCTGCCGCTCCAGACGCTGTGGATCAACTTCACGGTCGACATCTTCCAGGCGATCGGCCTCGGCTACGGCCGTCCCCGGGAAGGCCTGATGGAGGAGCCGCCGAGGCCCAAGGACCAGCCGATCCTGCCGCGACCTCTGTTCATCTGGCTGGCGTTCGTCGGGATCGCGATGGCTATCGGGACCCTCGGGGTCATCGTCTGGGCGGTCGACAGCTTCGACGAGACCGTCGCCCACACGATGGGCCTGGTGACGTTCTCGCTGTTCCACCTGTTCTTCTCGATCGAGACGTCGGACGAGGAGCGGACGATCTTCAGCAGCGAGCTCCTCGACAACCCGATGCTGCTCAAGACCTCGGCACTGTCGCTGCTGACGATCTTCCTCGCGACGACGTTCGGTCCGCTCCAGCGGGTCCTGGACACGGTGGAGCTCACGATCGACCAGTGGGCGCTGTGCGCCATCGTCGCCGCGTCGATCGTCGTCATCGCAGAGGCCCGCAAGTTCGTTCGTCGAAGGAACGTCCCCGTCGAGACTGCCAGCCCGCGACCGGCGCAGGTCGCCTCGGCATCGTGACGTACCACGTGGCAGGTCGTCGCCGATGACCGTCATCATCCCGCGCTGGGAGTGGCGGACGTTCGGGCAGCATTTCGGCGCGGCCGAGGCCGCGTTCGCCGCCCTGACGCCGAGTCCGGTCCACGAGAGCGACGAGCTGTACTTGTTGCCTCCCGACGCGGGGGCGGCCGCCGACAGCGTGAAGATCCGCGACGACCTGATGGACGTGAAGACGCTCCGGGAGGTGGCCGCGAGCGGTCTCGAGCGATGGGAGCCGGTGTTGAAGGTCGGCTTCCCGTTGGCCGGGGCCGACGTCGAGCGCGTCTGCGATGCGCTGCATCTTGCGCGGCCGGCGACAGGCTCGTGATGGCTACACGCTCGCGGCAATTCCTCGACGAACTCGTCACCCCGAGCGGCATGGTCCGCCCGGTCCGCGTCCACAAGTCGCGGTATCCGCTACACGGTCGGTGGCTGCATGGCCGAGCTCTCCGACGTCGTCGTCGAGGGTCGGACCACGCGGACCATCGCGATCGAATCGGAGGACGCCGCGGCGGTCATCGCGGCCGTCCGCGCGGTGGGACTCGACGGCTACGTCAACACCAGCTATCCACGCGGCCTCGTCGCGCTCCTGGACGACCGGCCGGCCCGGTTCGCCGTCATCGACGTCGGCACGAACTCGGTCAAGTTCCACGTCGCCGATCGCGCGGACGACGGAGCCTGGCGAGACGGTCGTCGACCGCGCGGAGGTGACGCGCCTCGGCGAGGGGATCGACGTCAGCAGCGAGATCGCAGACGGGGCGCTGGAGCGGACGATCGTGGCGATCCGCGGCATGGTCGACGAGGCACGGGACCGTGGCGCCCTGCAGATCGCCGCGGTCGGCACGGCGGGACTGCGAGCCGCCGGCAACCGGGACGCCGTCCTGGCCACGATCCGGGAGCGGACCGGCTTGACGGTCGAGGTGATCCCCGGCGAGGAGGAGGGCCGGCTCGCCTTCCTGGCCGTGCAGACAGGGATCGTCTCGCCCGAGGCACACCTGGCCGTGTTCGACACGGGCGGCGGCAGCACGCAGTTCACGTTCGGCCAGGGCGGCCACGTCGACGAGCAGTTCAGCGTCCCGGTCGGCGCCGTCCGGTTCACCGAGCGGTTCGGCCTGGCGAAGGCGGTCACGACGGAGGTCCTCGACGAGGCCCGCGCCGCGATCGCGGCGGACCTCGCGAGCCTCGAGGGCCGGCCGCGCCCCGACGCCCTCGTCGGGATGGGCGGGGCCATCACCAACATCACCGCGGTCAAGCACGGCATGGCCGTCTACGACCCGGAGATCGTCCAGGGCTCGGTCCTCGACCTGTCCGAGGTCGATCGCCAGATCGAGCAGTATCGGACCCGGGACGCCGATGGCCGGCGGGAGATCGTCGGGCTGCAGCCCGCTCGGGCGGAGGTCATCCTCGCGGGCGCGCTGGTCGTCCGCACGGTCATGGAGAAGCTCGGCCAGACATCGCTGACCGTGAGCGACCACGGACTCCGGCACGGGGTCCTCGTCGAACGGTTCGGCACCTGAGACAGAGGGAGTAGACGCCCCATGTGTTGTGCCATCGCCCTGCTCGGCATCCTCGGGCCGCGCGCCCTCATCATCTTCTGGTGGCTCATGGACCCCGCGCGCTGGGCGCTGACGTTCGCCGGCAACGAGATCGCGTCAGCCCTGGGGTTCCTGTTCTTCCCGTGGGCCACGCTCATGTACGTCGTCGTCTGGACCGTGGGCGGTCCCGAGCCGATCGGCTGGCTGCTCGTGCTCCTCGGCTTCCTCGCCGACTTCGGCACGTACACGGGTGGCGGGTACGGCAACCGGGAGCGCGTCAAGACCTACTACAAGTAGGGCCTCAGAACGTCCAGAACACCGGGACGACGAACACCGCGACCGCGAAGAACAGCAGCAGCAGCGGCAGCCCGAGCTTCCAGTAGTCCCCGAACCGGTAGCCGCCCGGGCCCATGACCATCATGTTCACCGGGGTCGCGACCGGCGTCAGGAATGACGCCGCCGCGGCGACGGTCACGGACATCAGCACCGGCTGCGGGGAGACCCCGAGGTCCAGCGCGGCCGCGACCGCGATCGGGATCACGATGAGCGCCGTGGCCATGTTGCTGATGAGCTGGCCCATCACCGCCGTGATGATGAACAGGCCGGCCAGGAGGGCATACGGCCCGGCGCTGCGAACGACGCCGACCAGCGTGTCGGCCACGAGGTCGGCGGCACCGGTCGCGGTCATCGCCGTGGACAACGGGATCATCCCGGCCACCAGGACGACCGTCGTCCAGTTGATCGCGCGGTAGGCGCCGTCGACCGAGACGACCCGGAGCAGCACCATGGCGCCCGCGGCGAGCAGGCCCGCGACGACCGATGGGACCACGCCGGTCGCGAGCATGACGACCATCGCCGCGAGGATGACGATCGCCTCCCGCGCCCCCAGCCCCAGCGGCACGACCTGGCGACGGACCGTCTCGGGGGTGTCGACGAGGAGGAGGTTGGGATCGGCGAGGTTCTCGTCCAACGCGGTCCACGAGCCCTGCAGGAGCAGGACGTCGCCGACGGCCAGCACCACCTCACCCGGACCCTTGTCCTCGCCCTTGCGCTGGATGGCCACGACGACGAGGTCGCCACTGTCGGTGACCATCCCGGGAAAGACGGTGTCGCCGATGAACGCGGACCGAGGCGGGACGACCACCTCGGCCAGGCCCGATGTGCGGCTCATGAGGGTGAGCGCCTCGTCGTCCAGCCGGTACTGGTCCACCAGCGTTCGGGCGTGGCGGCTGAAGTCGGTCGGCAGGCCGCGGGCCGTCCGCGTCGGGAGCAGCCGCTCGCCGACGAACAGGACGATGGCGATGGAGCCGATGACCAGCGGGATCCCCACGAGACCGAACTCGAAGAACCCGAATTCGCGACCACCGGCGGCCGCCGCCGCCTCGTTCACGATGACGTTCACCGGGGTGCCGGTCAGGGCGAGCAGGGATCCGGCATGGGCGCCGAAGACCAGCGGCATCAGCAACTGCGACGGCGAGCGGCCCAGCCGGACCGCGATCACGACGATGACCGGGAGCAGGGCCGCGACCGCCCCGTTCACGCTGATCAGGGCGGTCAGACCGGCGACGAGCAGCATCATCAGGACGATGAGCCGCGTCCGGCTCTCGCCCACCCGGGCGATCAGCAGCTGTCCGGCCCAGGTCGTCACGCCGCTCGAAATCGAGGCCCTCGCTGACGACGAACAGGCTCGCGATGAAGATGACCGCCGGGTCGCCGAACCCGGCCAGCGCGTGGGTCAGGTCGAGGACACCCGTGAAGTACAGCGCGAGCGACGCGCCGATCGCCACCAGCCCGACCGGGATCCGGTTCGAGACGAACGCGAGGACGACCGCGAGCAGGATCGCGAACGTGATCGCGATGTCACTCACACCCCACCTCGGGTCGCCGGGCGATCGACCCCGGGGATCACGTCAGATGGACGGGCGCTCCCGGTCCGAGCGGGATCCCGATGACGAACCAGACGACGAGGAAGACCGTCCACGCGAGGAGGAGCACGATCGAGTAGGGGATCATCAGCGACACGATCGTGCCGACGCCTGCCGACTTGTCGTAGCGCTGGGCGAAGACCACGATGACCGCGAAGTAGGCCATCAGCGGCGTGATCACGTTGAACGGCGAGTCGCCGACGCGGTAGGCCGCGAGGACCAGCTGGGGCGCGATGTCGAGGCGCAGGAACAGCGGGATGAAGATCGGCGCGAAGATCGCCCACTTCGGGATGACGCCCGGGATGATGATGTCCAGGACCGCCGTCACCAGCACGAAGCCGATGATCAGCGGGATCGGTCCCAGCCCGGCGGCCTCCAGCGCGTCGGCGAGGACCACCGCGAGCACCGTCGCGATGTTCGTGTAATTGAAGAAGGCGATGAACTGGGCGATGATCAGCAGCAGGAAGATCAGCCCGGCGAGCCCCGAGTAGGTCTTCACGACCGCGTTGATCGCCTGGACGCTGCTCGTGATCGTGCCGGCACCCTTGCCGTATGCGTAGCCGGCCACGCCGAAGAGCACGCTGATGATCACGAGGATGCCCGTCATGAACGGCGAGTCCCCGAAGATCGCGCCGGTCTCCTGGTTCCGCAGCGGCGCGCCGGGCGGCACCGTGATGAGCAGGAACACGACCAGGGTGGCGAGGAATCCGTAGAGGGCGTACCTGAGGCCGCGGGACTCCTCGGGCGGGACGACGTCGGTCGGTTCGGCGACCACGTCTCCGCCGTAGGCGCCCAGGCGCGGCTCGATGACCTTCTCGGTCATGAAGGTGATGATGATCGCGAGGAAGAACGTCGAGACGACCGCGAAGAAGTAGTTCGCGGTCACGTCGATCGTCCGCGACGGGTCGACGAGCGCGATCAATTCGTTCGCGACCTCGGTCATGATCCCGTCGATGGGCGCGATGAGCAGGTTGACGCCGAACGCGGCGCCGACCCCCGCGAATCCGGCGGCCAGCCCGGCAAGGGGATGCCGGCCCATGCTGTGGAAGGCCGCCGCCGCGAGCGGGATCAGCACGAGATAGCCGGCGTCCGTGGCCACGCTCGAGAGGATCCCGATCAGCACGATGATGAACGTGATGAGGCGCCGCGGGGATGCCCGGACCAGAAGCCGGATGAGCGCCCCGATGAGCCCGGCCTCCTCGGCCAGCCCGACACCGAGCATCGCGACGAGGATGATGCCGACGACGCCGAAGTTGTTGAAGTTGGCCACGGGCGAGGTGACCATGAACCGGATCCCGTCGGCCGTGAGCAAGCCTGCGACGGCCGTGGTCTCCGTCTGGATCTCCATGTCCTCGGCCGGATGGTCCTCGACCGGGATCTGGGGGACCTCGACCGCGCTGCCGGGCGGGTAGCCGACCTGGCCGGTGACGGGCGCCGGTTCCACCACCTCGTAGGTGACGCTCGCGCCGGCGAGGTAGAGGAGCTGGGACAGGATGATGACCCCGACGATCAGGATCACGAAGATGATCGCGGGGTGCGGGACCTTGTTGCCCACCCGCTCGATGGTGTCGAGCATCCGGCCGAGGAACGTGTGCTGTGGCGCCGTCGTGTCCGTCATGCGTTGGGCTCCCTCGAGAACGGGTGGCCGGGGCGCTAGCCCTTGGGCGGCCGGAAGTGCATCGCCAGGTCACTCAGGAGTCGCGTCCCGAAGGCCGTCGCTCCGATCGATCGCCAGGAGTCATCGGTGTCGGTCATCATCGGACCGCAGATGTCGAGGTGGCCGAACGGGATGTCGCCGGTGAACTCTTCGAGGAAGAGCCCGGCAGTGATCGTGCCGGCGTTCTCGCCGCCGAGGTTCTTGATGTCGGCGATCGCCGAATCGAGCTTGCGCCGGTAGCGCTTCACGAGCGGCAGCTCCCAGACCGGCTCGTCGGTCCGCGCCCCGGCCTCCTCGATCTGGTCGACGAGGTCAGGGTCGTTGCCGAGCGTCGCCGCGAGGGCCGTGCCGAAGGTCCGCATCGCGGCACCGGTCAAGGTCGCGATGGTGACGATGGCGTCAGGCTTCGGGTCGAGCTCCGTGGCCAGCACCAGCGCGTCGGCCATGACCAGCCGGCCCTCGGCGTCCGTGTTGAAGACCTCGACCGTGGTGCCGCCGCGGATCGTCAGCACGTCGCCGAGACGCATCGCCTTGCCCGAGGGCATGTTGTCCGTGCACATCAGGTAGCCGGTCACGGTCGTCGGGCAGCCGAGCGCCCGCAACGTGATCATCGAGCCGATGACCGCGGCCGCCCCCGACATGTCCTGCTTCATCGCGAAGTGCATCGCGTCGGACGGCTTGAGGCTGATGCCGCCCGCGTCGTACATGATCCCCTTGCCGACGAGCGCCAGGTGGCCGGTCGGCAGGGCCGGTGCAGCCGTCAGCGCCGACGGGCCGATACGTCAGCTTGATCATCCGCGGCGGCTCGTCGCTGCCCATGTTGACGCCGAGCAGCCCGCCACAGCCAAGTTCGATCAGGGCGTCCTTGTCGAAGACCTCGATCTCGAGACCGCTCGCCGTTGCCAGGACCATGGCGACCTCGGCCATGCGCGTCGCGGTGAGGTGGGTCGCCGGCGCGTTGCACAGGTCCCGGGCGATCTGCACGGCCTCGGCGATGACACGGCCTCGCGCGGCGCCGGCGTCCAGGCCGGCGGTTCGGCCCGACCCGGCGACAAGCGCCAGAGCGATAAGGGGCGCCTCGTCCGGCCGGTCCACGAACGCCCGATAGCGATATCGCGCGAGCAGGACGCCTTCGACGATCGCCTGTCCGGCCGTCTCGGCGTCGACGTCCGCGACGTCGCCGAGCGAGGTCGCGAGCCGGCCATCGCGGCCCGCCGCGCGGGCGAACGCGGCGGCGGCGTCCCGCAGGCTCGAGGCGTCGAGCGAGCCACCGTCGCCGATGCCGACCGCCACGATCACGGGTCGCTCCCCGCGCGGGAGTGCCAGGGTCTGGCCGACGGCGCCCGTGAAGCCGCTCTCGAGGAGGAGTTCGCGACTGACGCCGATCGCCGGCGGCACCTCGCTGTCGGTCGTGACCGGGATCCCCAGTGCCTCCGCGTCCGATGGGGCCGCGGAGGCGACCCCGATCGTCAGCAGCGCGGATCGCGACCGCGAAGGGATCGAATCGAACCCGGCCGTGGCGCGCGTGACGCGCCCTGTCGTCGCCGTTGTCATGGTCTTCCCCTTGACCTCACTTGGGACCGAGCGTGACCTGGGTCGCCCCGGCGGCGTCACGCAGGTTGACGTTCGCACCACCCTGCTCGACGGTGGCCGGTGTCTGCAAAGCCTTCATGAACGCGGTCTCCTGGTCCATGAGGGGCTGTTCGCACGCCATCATGGTCGAGGCGAGCGGCCCGATCGTGACGTTGATCCCATCGAGCGTGTACGACCCGGTGAAGGTGTTGCAGCCACTCGAGCCCGAGACCTGGTCGGCGGTGAAGGTAGCGGTGAGCGTGGTGCCCGCCGCAGGGGAGGTCACGCCACCGGCCCCGTTGTTGTAGCCCGTCACGACCCATTCACCGAGGAGCGGGTTCGCCGGGCCGGCCGCATAGACCAGGCTGGCCTTGCCGTTGGGGTCGTAGATCGTCAGGGCGTCCGCGGTCGCCGTGAAGGTCGTCGCCTTGCCGAGGTGGGCCAGGTAGGCAGTCTCGACATCGCCCGACGGACCCTGGCAGGCCATCTTGGTCCCGGCGAGCGGCCCGACCTTGAGCGTCGAGCCCGATACCGTCGCGGGGCCGCTGTAGACGTTGCAGCCGCTCGAGCCGGCGACCGTGTCGCTCGCGAACCGCGCGTCAACGAAGACATCGGCCGGGATCTGCGTCGACGTCCCGGCCACGTCGTAGGACGTGAGCTTCCAGGTCGTCCCCTCGATCGTGCCGCCCGTCCCGGCGCTGGTCCCCGAACAGGCCGTTGCGACCAGGAGCATCGCCCCGACCACGATGACCGAGATGCCTCGCATCCGCTCTCCCTCCCGAGCACGTTTCCGCACTGGGTGTCGCCCGCGCGCGCGCTCGCGGGAGCCGTCAGGGTACCCCAGCGAGGTCCCGCGATGCGCCGGCGGTGCGTCATGGGGAGGGTCGGCGGCACCTCCCGCGTGGCACACTGCGGGCTGAGACGACCGTCCGTGCCGTCACGGAGCGTTGCTGGAGGGCTGGGTCATCATCCCACCCTGGTTCGATCGACTGGCCGCGATCGGATGGCGGGTCCTGGTCAGCGTCACGTTCGGGCTGGTCATCGCGTCGATCGCGATCGGCCTCTCGACGGTCACCGCGTCCCTGCTGGTCGCGCTGATCGCGGCCGCGGCGCTGGCGCCGACCGTCCGGGGGCTGCGAGCGCGTGGCGTCTCGCCGACCCTCGCCGCGGCCATCGCCTGCGTCGTCGGCCTGGCCGCCCTGCTGGTCGCGGTGATCCTTCTGGCGATCGCGATCGGTCCCTATGCCGACGATCTCCTGGCCGCCGTCGAGGCGGGCATCGGCGATGTGCGCGCCCAGCTGGTCACGCTCGGTCTGCCGGCGGTGTTCAGCCAGGCGTTCGACCAGTTCGCGGACGCGATCCTCGCCGGGATGACCCTGGACGTGACCGCATTCCTCGGACCGATCGCGTCGCTCGTCACGGTCGGCGTCCTTGGCGGATTCCTGACGTTCTTCCTGCTCCTGGACGGCGACCGCGCGTGGGGCCAGCTGACCAGCACGCTCGAGCCATGGCGGGCCGAGGCGCTGGGAGCCAGCGCCAGAGCCGGGCTCGATCGGGTCGGCGGCTACCTGCGTCGGACCGTCGCCCTGGCCCTGATCGATGCGCTCGTCGCGGCGATCGTCCTCCGGGTGCTGGGCGTGCCACTGTCCGGGCCACTGGTCGTCGTCGTCTTCCTGGGCGGGTTCGTGCCGTATCTCGGCGCGATCGTCTCGACGCTCCTTGTCGGCTTTGCGACCCTCGCCCTGGTCGGCCCCCCCGCCGCCCTCGTGATCGTCGTGGCCCTGGCGATCACGAGCGTGGCGTCGACGAAGGTCCTGGCCCCGACCTCGATCGGGTCCGATGTCGATGTGCATCCGGTCCTGGTCCTGGCGGCGATCCTGGTGGGCACCGCGTTCTTCGGACATCCTCGGCCTGCTCGTGCTCCTGCCGGCGACGATCTTCCTGCTGGCGGTGAGCAAGGCGATCGTCGTCGTGCTCGAGCAGGGACGCCGGGAACCGCAGAGCCGGCACCGCGACGGGCTCGTGACGACGTTCCGGTCTGGCTCGATCGCCTCGGCCAATGGAGCTGGCGCGGGCTCGTCGTCGTCGGGGTGATCTGGGTTGGCGTCCAGGCCGCGGTGAGCGTCCCGTCGCTGGTCGTCCCGGCCGTCCTCGCCCTGGTCCTTGCCGCGACGCTGGTCCCGGTCGCGGCGCGGCTCGAGCGCGCGGGCTGGTCGCGGGGGTTGGCCGCGGCGGTCGTCACGTCCGTTGCCGCGCTGGTGGTCGTTGCGGCCCTGGTCGCCTCGGTCGTCTGGACCGTCGGCCCGCTCCACGACATCGTCGACACCTCGGTCGAGGGCGCGGACGACATCGGGCTCGGCTGGCTCGGCGGCTATGTCGATGGCATCGGCGAGACGCTGATCATCGACCTCGCCGGGCTGTTGCGCGGCGCAGCGCGGCTCAGTCTGTTCCTCATCCTGACCCTGCTGCTGACGTTCTTCTTCCTGCGCGACGGCCCGGCCTGGTGGGCCAGGGCGCTCGGCCGCCTCCAGGGGGCACGCCGCGAACGCATCGACACCGCCGGGACGAGCGCCGTCCACGTGCTCGGCGGCTACATGATCGGGACCGCGATCATCGCGTTGTTCGGGGCGGTGACGAGCGCGCTGATCATGGTCATCCTTGGCCTGCCGCTGGCGCTGCCGGTCGGGGTGCTGACCTTCTTCGGGGGGTTCATCCCGTACATCGGCTCGTTCGCGACGACCGCCCTGGCGTTCCTCATCGCGATCGCGGTCGGGACCACGGCCGACATCGTCGTGATGGGCATCTTCACGGTGATCTTCAACATCATCCAGGGCAACATCGTCACGCCGCTGGTCTACGGCCGAACGCTCGGCCTCCACCCGGCCGTCATCCTGATGGCGATCCCGGCCGGGAATCAGATCGCGGGGATCCTCGGGATGTTCCTGGTCGTGCCGTTCGTGGCCGTGGCGGCCGCGATCTGGCGGCCGCTGCTGCAGTCGGTGACGGACACGCCGTCACCCGCCGCGGTGCCGCCACTACCATCGGACGATCGCGCGCCAAGCCTCGAAGGGAGCGGACCATGATCCAGCGATTGATCGGCGTCACCCTCGGCGCCATCACCACGTACGTGATGCTGTTCCTGGTGAACGTCACGGCGGGTGAGGAGGGCCCCAAGTACGCCATCGCCGTGATCGTCGGGGCGATCGTCAGCTTCATCTGGCCGTGGATCGGCGCGTGGATCCTGGTGCGTCGGGCGCGGTCGCGACGCGACCAGGCCATCAATCGCGAGATCGACCGTCGGATGGGCGGCTAGATGTCCGAGCCACGCCGAACGGGCCTCTCGAACGTGATCTCGCCGCGCGAAGCGCGACTGCTGTTCTGGCTGGCCCTCATCGCCCTCGTGGCGGTGATCGCGAACCTTTCGTCGGATGTCGTCACCACACTCTCCGGCCCGGCCATGATCCTGTTCGTGGCGTGGCTCCTCGCCTACGTGCTGGAGCCCACCGGTCGACTGGCTCGCCCGCCACCTGCCCTTCAAGTCGAGTGGCCTGGCCGTTGCGACGACATACCTGGTCACCGCGATCGTCGCCTTCGCCGTCCTGCTGGGCGCGACCGTGGCCCTGCTGAACGCCGCTATCGCCTTCGTCAACAAGCTGCCGACGATCGTCGCCAAGGCCCGCGAGGCCGTGAAGCCCATCCTCGAGTTCTTCGGGCTGACGTTCACCGGGGAATTCGACCTCAGCGCGGCTATCGCGAACTTCGTGCAGGCAAACGGTCAGGCCATCGCGGACGCGGCAAAGCGGCAACGGCGAACATCATCGCGCTCGTCGCCGGACTGTTCACCGCGGTCATCATCTCGGTCGGTCTCGCGGTGGGACAGGTCTCGTTGCTGGGATGGACGCGGCGGTTCATGCCGGAGCGGACGTACTGCGACATCGCCGAGCTCGAGCGCGCCATCGCGGTCTCATTCGGTGGGTTCGTCCGGGGCCGCGGGCTCATCGGCCTCATCTACGGGATCATCATCCTGGTCGCCGCGTTCGTGCTGGGCGTGCCGTTCGCCCCGCTCATCGCGGTCGTCGCCGGGCTCATCGTGTTCATCCCCTGGATCGGGCCGCTGCATCGGGTGGGCGGTGCTGCCGGCCTTTGCCGTGGTGCTCGCGCCCGACGCGGTCGTCGTGCCGGCGGTCGTCGTCAGCCTGATCGCATCGATCGCGGTCCAGCTGGTCGTGACCCAGCTCGTCATGGGCGCGGCCGTGAATATGAGTCCGGTTGCGGTCTTTCGGTCGTCATCATCGGCACGGCCCTCGCCGGGATCATGGGCGCGGTCTTCGCGATCCCGACCGCTGCCGCGATCCTCGCGATCACCGACTACCTGCGCGAGCGCGACGTGCTGCTGCGGGCAGAGGGCTTCGAACCCCCCGACACGCCATCCGCCCCGCCGCCGACACCGGCGACGATGGGGACCGCGGGCTAGACCGACCTACTGGCGGGCCATGGCGACCCGGTAGAGCTCCTCTGGCGAGATCAGGTGATCCGCGTCCTGGGCGTCGTCCCCGAGGTCGATCTGGACCCAGTCGATGCGGCCGGTGAACCGACTATCGCGCGGGCCGTAGTCGTCGCTGACCGGGGTGGCGCTGTCGGATCCGACATCGGTGGTCTCGTCGGCAGAGAAGACCATCGGTACGGTGGCGTCGACCCGGCCCTCGCCGACCTTTGCGCCGTCGAGGAAGAGGGTCACGTCGCCACCCTTGGCGAGGCCACCGCCGTCGTATGCGAATTCGACCCGGACCTGGTGTTCACCCGGGCCGATCGGGGCGTCGCCGTGGACCTTGAACCGCTGGAGCCCGAACAGGTTGTAGCAGTAAGCCGGCGCGCCATCGTGGACATACAGGGCGAAGCCCCCGAACGCACCGCCCTGGGCGACGATGACGCCGTTCGGCGTCATGCCTTCGCTGACCTCGATCCGGGCAGTCACGGCGTGAGACTTGTTCTTGATGTTGATGACCGAGTTCTCCGACAGACGGCCCATCCCGCCGAACAGGAGCTGGGTGTTCCCCTTGACCAACGTCGGCCGGCCCGCGATGTCGGAGTTGAACCGTTCGACTCGTCGATCGTCGAGCGGCAGGACGTTGTACTTCGTCGCCTCGATGAGGAAGAGTCGCTGTAGCTCGCGGAGCTTGCCGGGCTGTTCCTTGGCCAGGTCATGCGCCTGCGTCCAATCGTCCGGCCCGTACAGCTCCCAGACGTCGTCGTCGAGGGCCGGCGTCGGCGCCATCACCCACGGCGTGCTATGGCGCGTGACCGCCGTCCAGCCCTTGTGGAAGATGCCGCGGTTGACGAACATCTCGAAGTACTGCGTCTCTCGATGCTCTGGCGCGGCCGCGTCGTCGAACGTCGGGCGCATGCTTCGGCCCTGGAGCGGCATCTGCTGGACGCCGTGGACGAACGTCGGCTCGGGGAGCCCGGCCGCGTCCAGGACCGTCGCCGCGACGTCGATGACGTGGCTGAACTGGGTCCTGATCTCACCCTTCGTCTTGATCCCGTCGGGCCAGTGCACGATGGTGCCATTGCGCGTGCCTCCCCAGTGTGAGGCGACCTGCTTCGTCCACTGGTATGGCGTATCCATGGCGTGGGCCCAGCCGACGGCATAGTGGTTATAGGCCTCGGGCGTGCCGAACTTGTCGATGCGGGACGCCAGGAATTCCGGTGTCTCGATCGTCGTGACGCCGTTGAGCGTCATCAGCTCGTTGAACGTGCCGTTCGAGCGTCCCTTCGGCCGAGGCGCCGTTGTCCCCGATGATGTAGTAGATCAGGGTGTCGCCCAGGATCCCAAGGTCGTCCAGGGCGTCGACCAGGCGCCCGACGTGATGGTCGGTGTGCTCCATGAATCCGGCATACACCTCCATCTGTCGCGCCAGGACCGGCTTCATCTGCGCAGGCATGTCGTCCCAGGCCGGGATCTCCGCTGGCCGTGCGGTCAGTTCCGCATCAGCCGGGACGACACCGAGCTCCTTCTGACGGGCGAAGGTCTGCTCTCGAAGGACGTCCCAGCCGTCGTCGAACTTGCCCTTGTACCGGTCCGACCACTCCGGGCGGACGTGATGCGGGGCATGCGTCGCGCCGGGGGCGAAGTAGATGAAGAACGGCTTGTCCGACATCAGCGCCTTCTGTTGGCGGACCCAGTCGATGGCCTTGTCGGTCATGTCCTCGGTGAAGTGGTAACCCTCCTCCGGTGTCCGATCGGGCTCAACGGGCGTCGTGTTGTGGTAGATGGCCGGCGCGTACTGGTTGGTCTCGCCGCCGATGAAGCCGTAGAAGTACTCGAACCCGCCGCCACCGGACGGCCAGTTGTCGAATGGGCCCATCGGGCTGGTCTGCCAGACCGGGACCTCGTGGCATTTCCCGAACTGGGCCGTCGAGTAGCCGTTCAGCTTGAGCGTCTCCGCCAAGGGCGCTGCGGTATTCGGCCGGAGCGAGCTGTAGCCAGGGGCAGATGTGGCGATCTCCGTGACGCCACCCATACCGACTGAGTGGTGGTTTCGCCCGCTCAGCAATGCGGCACGTGTCGGCGAGCAGAGCGCCGTCGTATGGAAGCGGTTGTACTTGAGGCCATCGGCCGCCAGCTTCTCGGCGGTCGGAGTGTCGATGGGTCCGCCGAAGGCGCTGCTCGCCGCGAATCCCACGTCATCGAGGAGGACGACCAGGACGTTCGGGGCGCCTGCCGGTGGCCGGATGTCGCGGATGGGTGGGAACGACGTATCGGGGTCCTTGGCGTCGTACGTCGTCAGGCCGACGTAGGCGCGGTCCGGGATCGGCAGGACATGGCGTCCCGGCACGTCGTTCGAGCCCATGAGTCACTCCTCTCAGCGACGCTGATCATCGCGGTCGTGGTCGCACGATGGTCCGCTGCACCCGACCACCGTCACATCACCCATGGGGGGTGATTCCGGGCGCGCCGCGCTCGTGCCCCCAGGAATCGAACGCCCCCGACATCGTGGAGACGCGGGGTCGTGCGCGTTTCGTGAGGCGAGTCCGGCTCGCAAGGCGAGTCCGGCGCCCCGCCGCGCTCAGATCCCGAGGGCCTTCGCCTTCGCGGCGGCGAATTCCTCGTCGGTCAGGATGCCGGCGGAATGGAGCGAGGCCAGCTTCTGGAGCTCCGCGATCTGCGGATCCTCGGCCGGCGCGGCCGGCGCGGCCGGCGGCGCGTACTGCGGCTGGGCGGCCTGGGCCTCGTAGGCCTGGGCCTCTGCCTGTTGCTGGTACTTCTGCTCCTGGTGATGCCTGACGGCGCCGGCGGTCCCGGCGATCACGGCGGTGCCTGCGGCCATACGGACCAGGCCTGGGCCTCGACGACGCATCATGGTGCGGACTCCTTTCTCAACGTTCCGTCAGGCCGGCGCGCCGGCCTTGTTCTCTTCGGCGAATGCGACTGCTGCCTGGACCAGCTCGTACGGCACGACATGCCGCTCGACGACGATGGCGTCGGCTCGCTTCAGCGCATCAGTGAGGTCCTTTGCCCAGAGGTCCTCCCAGACGATGATCGCCGCGGAGCTGTTCGGCCCAAGCACCTCGGCGGCCGAGATGAGATCCTCGGCGTTGAGAAGCCCGCCGCGCTCGGCGCCGATCTGCTCGAATGCCTGCAGGATGGACGAGTCCGCGTCCTCGATCTCCACCGCTGCCGCGTTGCCGTCGGCGTCCTTGGTGACGAAGGCGAGGTCCAGGATCCGGATCGTGCCGGCCTTGACCAGGTCGCCAAGCGCGGGCGCGATCTCGCCCGTGAACTTGTTGCCGGGGAAGCCGATGACCGCGAACTCGACGGGTCCGGTACCCATAGTCCCGTGCTCCTTTCTGATACGGCACTGCCGTGACCGGATCCCCCTCCGCGACTGGCGCGGGTCGGTCGATCGACGGGTACGGAACGATACGCCAACGGCGGCCGGCCGGCCATCACCCGCGAAGGATGACGAGCGGCCGCGTCGTCCCGACAGGATGATGCGCGGACTCGCGTGCGCCGTCTTGCATATGACGATGGCGGTTCCATCGCACCGAGGCAGCCAGATGCTCATCCAGGCGATCCTGCTGGGCGGACTCGCGCAGATCTCTCTGCTCCTGAGTGGGCTCTTCGCGACGTGGGTGACCGTCCCGACCCGCATCATCGGGCTGCTTGCCGGGTTCGGGGCCGGCTCGATCATCGGCGCCGTCGCCTTCGACCTGATCATCCAGGCCGAGCAGACGCTCGGCGGTCTCGAAACGCCGCTCTGGCTCCTGGTCGGCGCCGGGATCTTCGTCATCGGCGACGCCCTGGTCGAGCGCAGGTTCGGCCCGCCGCCAGGCGAGGCCTCATCTGACGGGCAGCCCGCGGAGGGATCCGCGAGCCCGCTCGGCATCGTCCTCGGCGCCGTCGTCGACGGGATCCCGGAGTCGCTCATCTTCGGCGTCGGCGTTGCGACCGGAAGCCCGCTGAGCGTTGCGTTCCTGGCCGCGGTCATCGTCTCGAACATCCCGCAGGCGCTCGCCCCGTCAGCCGACCTGGTCAAGGCCGGCTGGACGAGGAGCCGGCTGGCGACCGTGTGGGGCGCGGTCGTGATCGCGTCCGCGGCCGCGTCCGGCGTGGGCTACCTGCTGGCCTCCGCCAGCTCGGAGGTCACTGGCGACCGGTTCGCGGCGATCGCCGCCGGCGGCCTGCTCGCGATGCTCACCGACTCGCTGATGCCGTTCGCGTTCGAACGCGGGCAGCGGGCTGCAGGCGTCGCGACGGTCATCGGCTTCGCGTTGAGCGTGCCGGCGACGTTGCCCTGACCCGGTCGGCGTCCGATCGTCTCGAATACTGGACGGTGAGGACGCCCGGAGCGTACGCTTCGCGGTCCGCGCGCGCAGGCGGTGCAGGGAGGCTGCTCCGTTCCGAAGCCGGGGGCCGCATCTTGACCGTCACACTGGACCGGGATCAGGTCGTTCGGGTCACCCTGCCCGGTGGGTATCCCATCCTCGAGACGAAGCTGGCACCGCCTGCCTGGCGGTCCGGCCTCATCGCCCGACCGCGCCTGGTCGAACGGTTGGAGGCTCGGTCCGGCGTGCCGCTGGTGGTCCTGGCCGCGCCTGCCGGATACGGCAAGTCGACCGTTCTGGCCGAATGGTCGAACGCGACGCCGCGGCAGGCCATCTGGCTCCAGCTCGACGAACGGGACGACGATCCGGCTGTCCTCCTCGGCTACATCGCCGTGGCGATCGACCGCGCGATCGGGATCGGTGCGGACGCGGTCGCGGCCACAGGCAGGGGCGGACCATCGATCTGGGCGACGGCCGTCCCCGCTCTCGGATCGACGATCGCCCACTCGGCGACGCCGTTCCTGCTGGTCCTCGACGATCTCGAGCGCCTGCACCGCCAGGAATCGCTCGATGTCATCGTGGCCCTGGCCGCGCACCTCCCGGACGGATCCCAGATCGCGATCGCCACGCGATCGATCGAGGGGCTGCCGATCCCGCGCCTGATCGCGGCCGATCGTCTCGTGCTTCTGGGCCGCGAGGACCTGCGGCTCGACGACGACGAAGCGATGGCGCTCCTCGACAGCGCCGGCCGTAGACGCCCGATGGACGGAGGTGCACGAGCTCAATGACGCAGCCGAGGGCTGGCCGGCGGGCCTCTATCTGACGGCCCTGACGACGCGAGCCGAGGGCGCCGGGCCCGATGGGACCGCCGCCGCGCCGCCCGTGGGCCACCGACTCGTCGGTGAGTACCTCCGGACGGAGCTGCTGGACCGGCTGTCCGACGAGGAGGTGCGCTTCCTCGTGCGCACGGCACCGCTGGAGCGTCTGAGTGCGCCGCTCTGCGACCACGCGCTGGAGACCTCGGACTCCGCCGACAGGCTCGCCGCCCTCGAGCGTTCGAACCTGCTGCTGATCCCGATGGACGGGGACCGGGAGTGGTATCGCTACCACAGCCTGCTCCACGAATTCCTCCGCACGGAGGCGACGCACCGCGATCCACAGGGGGTCCACGAGGTCAACGTGCGCGCGTCGGACTGGCACCAGGGGGCCGGCGACCTCGACGCGGCCCTGCGCTACGCGCTCGCCGCGGACGATCTCGATCGCGTCCGGCACCTCCTGCCGAGGCAATCCCAGCAGGCATTCAATGCCGGCCGGGCGGAGACCGTTCGCCGCTGGTACGACTGGCTCGAGGGGCACGAGCAAGGCGATGCCGATCCGACCGCCGCCTGGTTCGGGGCGATGTTCTTCGCCTTCGTGGGCGACCCTGGGCGCGCCGACCGGTGGGCCGACCTGGCGTCGGGCTCCGGCGATCATGACGTCGTCACGACCGCCCTCGGTCGGTTCGTCCGATCGGTCCTGTGCCGCGATGGTGTCGAGACCATGGCACGGGACGCGGAAGCGGCCGCGGCCGGGCTGCCCGCGGTACACCTCTTCGGCCCGGCGGCGCGCATCCTTGTCGGCGTCGCCCTGGATCTGAACGGGGACCTGGATCAGGCCGAGGCGCGGCTCGCCGACGCGCTCGATCTCGCGCTTGGCAGCCGACACATCAACACCGCCACCGGGTTGGGCCTCGTCGAGCGAGCGTCGCTGGCGATCCGGCGAGGCGCCTGGGCGGCCGCCGAGGGTCATGTCCGCCTCGCCCGCGCGGTCGTGCGGGACGGCCATCTGGACGAGCAGATCGCGGGGCTCGCCGTCGACGCGGTATCGGCGAGGATCGCGGCCCATCGCGGGGCGGTCAACCAGGCGCGGGCCGACCTCGCCCATGCGCAACGTCTGCGGCCGATGCTCAACCATGCCATCCCCTGGCTTGCCGTCCGCGTGCGGCTCGATCTGGCCACCACCCATCTCGCGCTCGGCGACCCGAGCGGTGCGCGCCTCCTGATGACCGAGGTCGCGGAGATCACCGCACGGCGGGGCCGCCTCGGGAGCCTGGAGGCGGAGGTCAAGGAGATCGAGCACCGCCTGGAGGTGGCCGGCGGGATGACGCTCGGGAGCTCGACGCTGACCGTGGCAGAGCTTCGCCTGCTGCCGCTGCTGGCGACCCACCTGACGTTCCCGGACATCGCCGAGCGGATGGTCCTCTCGACGAACACGGTAAAGACGCAGGCGAAATCGATCTACCGCAAGCTCGATGCGTCATCGCGTTCCGAGGCCGTCGCCCAGGCCCTCGAGTTCGGCCTGCTCGAAGGCGCACCGGTCACCACCGTCGCCCGCGGCGCCTGAACCGGGCACGACCGTCCCCGGCCACCGATGGAGCGTTTCATCCCGAGCGGATGATGCGGGTGGTCCGCCCTGCGCGCGGAATCGTGACCGCAGATGACCATCGAATTCCCGTCAAGGACCACCCCCATGGCGGTCACCGAGGAAACGCTCCGCCGGCTCGCGCTGTCGGATGACCGGCTGCTCGAGGAGATCCTCAGCGGACACGCTGATGCGACAGGGCGCGTCTGTCTCGATGCGCGGACGACTGCGCTCGTTCGTCTGGCGGCGCTCGTCGCCATGGGCGGCTCCACCACCTCGTTCGCCGCCGCGGCCTCGAGCGCTCTGATCGGCGGGGCGACGGTCGAAGACCTTGTGGGCACGCTCTTGGCGGTCGCGCCGATCGTCGGGTCGGCCAACGTCGTGGGCGCGGCTCCCAAGCTGGCCATCAGCGTCGGGTACGACATCGACAGCTCGTTCGAGGACCTTGATCTCGCCTGATTGTCGGCGGCTGAGGCGTAGGTCACTGGGCGCGACCGTGCGACGCCCACGCGCGACTCCTGCCTAGAATGCCCGCGAGCGCGCCGATATCGAGCATGGTCATCACGCTGGCCAGCGGTCCGGTTGTGGGGAGCGCCAGGTCTCCCAGTCGTCCTCCCGGTCCGTGAGACGGTCGGCCACCCGGCGTGGTCGCCGCGGCCGAAAGGGGAGGATCCGATGCCGAACGGGAAGCCGAACATCCTCGTCATCTGGGGCGACGACATCGGGATCACCAACCTGAGCTGCTACAGCGACGGGTTGATGGGCTATCGCACCCCGAACATCGACCGCATCGCCAACGAGGGCATGCGGTTCACCGACGGCTATGGCGAGCAGAGCTGCACCGCGGGCCGGGCCGCATTCCTGACCGGCCAGAGCGTGTTCCGGACCGGCCTGAGCAAGGTGGGTCTGCCCGGTGCGGCGATCGGCCTGCAGGCCGAGGATCCGACCATCGCCGAGCTCCTCAAGCCGCTGGGCTACGCGACGGGCCAGTTCGGCAAGAACCACTTCGGTGACCGGAACGAGTTCGTGCCGACCGTCCACGGGTTCGATGAGTTCTACGGCAACCTGTACCACCTCAACGCCGAGGAGGATCCGGAGGATCCGGACTATCCCAGCGAGAACGGCTACCCGGACTTCAGAAAGAACTTCGGGCCACGGGGCGTCCTTCGAGCGTGGGCGACGGACAAGGACGACGCCACCGAGGAGCCCAGGTGGGGTCGCGTCGGGAAGCAGCGCATCGAGGACACCGGCCCACTCACCCGGAAGCGGATGGAAACATGCGACGACGACTTCGCCGAGGCCGCCGCGGACTTCATCGAGCGCAAGCACAAGGACGGCCAGCCGTTCTTCGCCTGGGTGAACTTCACCCATATGCACCTGCGGACGCACACGAAGCCCGAAAGCATCGGCCAGGCCGGGCGGTGGCAGTCGCCCTACCACGACACGATGATCGACCACGACAAGAATGTCGGGACGGTCTTGGACGCGGTCGACCGGCTCGGCATCGCCGACGACACCATCGTCATGTACGGCACCGACAACGGCCCGCACATGAACACCTGGCCGGATGGCGCGATGACGCCGTTCCGCAGCGAGAAGAACACGAACTGGGAGGGCGCATTCCGCGTCCCGGTGATGGTCCGCTGGCCCGGCCACATCCCGGCCGGCGTCGTCTCCAACGAGATCGTGCAGCATCACGACTGGCTGCCGACCTTCGTCGCGGCCGCCGGCGAACCCGATGTCGTCGAGAAGCTCAAGAAGGGCCACAAGGCCGCGGGCAAGTCGTTCAAGGTCCACATTGACGGCTACAACCTT
This sequence comes from uncultured Chloroflexia bacterium, assembly GCA_963767165.1. Lineage (GTDB taxonomy): Bacteria > Chloroflexota > Limnocylindria > Limnocylindrales > CSP1-4 > SPCO01. The sequence goes on from CAVYCV010000003.1 coordinate 762,177, forward strand.
CTGCCGTATCTCACCGGCGAGACCGACCACAGCCCGCGCGACGGGTTCATCTACTTCAGCGACGACGGCGACCTCGTCGCACTCCGCTTCGACAACTGGAAGATGGTGTTCATGGAGCAGCGGTCGAAGGGCACCCTCGAGCTGTGGGCCGAACCCTTCACCGTCCTGCGGGTCCCGAAATTGTTCAACCTGCGGACCGATCCTTTCGAGCGCGCTGACACGACCTCCAACACCTATTGGGACTGGTACTTGTCGAAGGCGTACATGATCCTTGCGGCCCAGTCGCTCGTCGGGCGGTTCCTCGCCACGTTCAAGGAGTACCCACCGCGCCAGAAGGCGGCGAGCTTCACGATCGATCAGGCGATGGAGAAGATGTCCGAGGCGGTGAGCGGCGGACGCGGCTGATGGCCGACGGACTGCCGAGCTGGAACGACACGCCGACCCGGGCTGCCATCGAGGCGTTCGTGGCGGCGGTCAGGAGCGAAGGCGGGCCGGACTTCGTCCCGCCCGTCGAGCGGGTGGCCGTGTTCGACAACGACGGCACGCTGTGGTCCGAGAAACCACTCCCGATCCAGCTCGACTTCACGCTCAAGCGGATGGCCGAGCTCGCCGATGCCGACCCCGCCCTCCGTGAGCAGCAGCCGTGGAAGGCGAGCTACGAGCGCGACCTCCACTGGCTCGGCGCCGCGATGGTCAAGCACTACCACGGCGACGACAGCGACCTTCGGTTGCTGATGGGGTCGATCCCCAAGGCGTTTGCCGGCCTGACGGTCGATGCCTATGTGGCCGAGATCGTCGACTTCTTCGCGTCGGCGACGCATCCGACGACTGGACGGCCATACCGATCGTCGATCTATCAGCCGATGGTCGAGCTCCTGCGCTATCTCGAGGCGAAGGGGTTCGTCACCTACATCGCGTCGGGCGGGGACCGGGACTTCATGCGCGCCGTCGCCGAGGATCTGTACGGCATCCCGCCCGAACGTGTCATCGGCAGCTCGCAGACGATCGAGTATGTCGAGGCCGACGACGGGACCGATGTCCTGTACAAGGCCGAGATGGAGTTCTTCGACGACGGCCCGACGAAGCCGACCCGCATCTGGAGCCGCATCGGCCGACGGCCGATCCTGGCCGCCGGCAACTCGAACGGCGACATCCCGATGCTGCGCTTCGCCCGCTCGGCGTCGCGGCCGTCGCTCCGCCTGCTCCTGCTGCACGACGACGCCGAGCGCGAGTTCGACTACACGCAGGGCGCCGAGGACGCGCTGAAACGGGCCGACGAGCGTGGTTGGACCGTGGTCAGCGTCAAGGATGACTGGACCACCGTGTTCCCAGCGAACGCCTGACAGGAACTCGGGAGACCGTGGTGGGGTTGTTCAGTTCGCTCGCCGGGTACAAGCCGGCCTGGCTGCGGGCCGACATCCTCGCGGGCCTGACCGTCTGGGCCGTCCTCGTCCCGGAGGCCCTGGCGTACGCGACGATCGCGGGCGTCTCGCCGGTCATCGGCCTCTACGCCGCCCCCGGGGCGCTCCTGCTGTACGCGGCGCTCGGCAGCTCGCGACACCTGGTGATCGGACCGATGGCCGCCACGTCCGCGCTGTCGGCCGCGGTGATCGCCGACTTCGCGACGGCCGGCTCGGATCAGTTCACCACCCTGACCGTCGCGCTGGCGATCGTCGTCGGGGTCATCGCCCTCGTGGCAGGCCTCCTTCGCCTCGGCTTCCTCGCGAGCTTCATCTCCGAGCCGGTCCTCAAGGGCTTCATCGTCGGGCTGTCCCTGACGATCATCGTCGGGCAGCTTCCGAAGCTGTTCGGGATCGAGGGCACCGACGGGGACTTCTTCGAGGAGCTGTGGGGGTTTGCGACGGGCCTCGGCGGCACGGACCTGGCCACGCTCATCGTCGGCGCGATCTCTCTGGCCATCGTGGTCGGCCTCAAGGAGTTCCTGCCTGTCGTGCCCGGGTCGTTGATCGCCGTCGGCGTCGGGATCGGGGCCGTCATGGTCCTGTCGCTGGACCAGGCGGGGGTTGCCATCGTCGGTCCCATCCAGGGCGGGCTGCCCACGATCGGCCTGCCGGACGTCACCGGTGCCGACTACTTCGGACTCGTCGGGCCGGCCGTCGGCGTCGCCCTGGTCGGTTTCGCCGAGGGCCTCGCGGCGGCCAAGACCTATGCCGCGAAGAACCACTACGACATCGATCCGAATCGGGAGTTGCTCGGGAGCGGCGCCGCGAACATCGCGGCCGGTCTGTCGGGCGGTCTGGTCGTGAACGGGAGCCTGTCCAAGACGGCCGTGAATGCCGGTGCGGGCGCACGAAGCCAGGCATCCGGTCTGTTCGTGGCCGTCCTGACCGTCATCACGCTCCTCTTCCTCACCGGGCTCTTCGAGAAGCTGCCCGAGGCGACCCTCGCGGCGATCGTCATCGCCGCGCTCATCGAGCTCATCGACGTCCGCTCGCTGATCGGCTTCTATCGCGTGTACACCGGTGAGCTCGGCCGGATCTACGGGTTCGCCGCACGGCCCGACTTCCTTGCCGCGGTCGCCGCGATGCTCGGCGTCCTCGTGTTCGACACGCTGCCGGGCCTGTTCATCGGCATCGCGATGTCGATCGTCCTGCTCGTGTACCGGTCGTCACGGCCCCACGTGGCCACGCTCGGGCGGATCCCCGGGTCTTCTGCCCAGTACGGCGACCTCGAACGACATCCGGAGAACCAGGCGGTGCCCGGCGTCGCCATCCTGCGACCGGAGGCCGACCTCTTCTTCGCGAACGCGGACCGGATCCGAGACGCCATTCGCGCGGCGGCCAGGACCCCAGGCATCCGAGCCGTCGTCGTCGACCTCGGGACGGTCCCGTCTGTGGACCTCACCGCCGCCCGGATGCTCGGGGAGCTGGCCGGGGAGCTGGGCCAGGGCGGTCAGAGCCTGGCGTTCGCCCATGACATCGGCCAGGTGCGCGACGTGCTGCGGGCGGAGGGCGAGGAGGACGTCGCCGTCTATGCGACGATCGACGCCGCGCTCGCCGGCGTTCAGGCCCGCGACCGGCGCCCGACGGAACCCGGATAGGGAGACTGCATGTTCGACAGCGCCCTCGGGGACCTGCTGCCGCTCGCGGTCGGCATCGCTATCAGCCCGATCCCGATCATCGCGTGCATCCTGATGTTGTTCTCGGTGAAGGCGCGGGTGAACGGCCCCGCCTTCCTCATCGGCTGGGTGGTCGGCATCGCGGTCGTCACGATCGTCGTCGTGATCCTCACTGACACGACGAACGCGAACGACGAGACTGGGAGTGGCGCATCCATCGGTGACCTCGTCCTGCTCCTCCTTGGCCTCGGTGCGATCGCGCTCGGCATCAGGCAGTGGCGAGGTCGACCGAAGCCCGGCGAGGAATGCGGTCATGCCGGTCGTGGATGCAGGCGATCGACGGGTTCGCGCCGGGCAGGGCCCTCCTCTTCGGGATCGTGCTCTCGGCGCTCAACCCCAAGAACCTGGGCCTCGCGATCGCGGCAGGGGTCGTCATCGACCGGGCCGTCATCGCAGGTGGCAACGAGGCCGCCCTGATCATCCTGTTCGTGGTCCTCGCCAGCCTCACGGTCGCCGTGCCCGTCTTCTACATGCTTGTCGGCGGCGCCGAGCGCCAAGCGGACGCTCGACGGCTGGAAGGCGTGGCTGACGGCCAACAACGCCGCGGTCATGGCGGTCCTCTTCCTCGTCATCGGCGCAAAGCTCGTCGGCGAGGGCCTCGACTCGATCCTCGGGTGACGCGGCGAGGGCGCGGTCGGCTAGGGTCCGGACTCGCCCCGAACGACGCAGCGGAATCCGATATGGGCGGTCGAAGTGTCGACAGGTTCGCCCTGGCGGGCGGCCGGCCGGTAGCGGTGGCAGTAGTTCGGCGCGCATAGGTGTGAGCCACCCTTGGTGACGCGTCGCGGGATGGTGTCGCCGGGCATGCCGCGGTCATAACTGTCGTCGGGCGAGATGTTGCGCGGGTCGTGCGGCGCGCAGCATGGGTGGTCGACCGCGTCGGGGTGGCTCGTGGAGTAGAAGTCGACGGTCCATTCCCAGACGTTTCCCGCCACGTCGTACAGGCCGTAGCCGTTCGGTGGGAACGTCTTGACCGGCGACGTGCCTTCGTAGTTGTCTTCGAGGGTGTTCTGCCAGGGGAACTCGCCCTGCCAGGTGTTGGCCATCATCCGGCCCTTCGGCGCGAACTCGTTGCCCCACGGATAGGTGGCGCCCTCGAGGCCGCCGCGCGCGGCGAACTCCCACTCGGCCTCGGTCGGCAGGGACTTGCCGGTCCACGTCGCATAGGCCTCGGCATCCTCGAACGCGACCTGGGTGACCGGGTGCCGATCCCGGCCGTTCAGGGTCGAGCCCGGACCCTCCGGGTGTCGCCACGAGGCGCCGGGCACGTATGCCCACCAGTTTCGGTAGTCGTTCAGCGGCACCGGTCCACGGGTCCGCTGGAAAACGAGCGCACCGGGCACGAGCAGGGACGGCAGTGCGTCGGGGTACATGGCTGGGTCGAGCGGGCCGCTCGGCGACGTCACGTAGTCCGTCGCCTTCACGAACCGCCGGAACTCGGCGACCGTCACCTGGTGCTCGTCCATCCAGAACGGGTCGACGCTGACCGGATGGACTGGCCGTTCCTCCGGGTACCAGTCATCGGAGCCCATCAGGAACGTGCCGCCGGGGATCCACGACCATGTCCTTCATGCGGCGGGGTCGTCGGGGGTGCCGGCGGCGAGAACAGGTCGGACGGGATGGATGTCGGCCTGGGCGAATGCGGCTGCTATGCGGCGTCGGAGCTCGGCCTCGATCGCCACCCGCGCTTCCGGTCGGACACGCATGCCCAGGCGCAACGTGGCACCGCCGGCTCGGAGCTTCGTCGTGGTCGCGGGCCCGGGGCCTTCGAGGACGTTGCCGGCCCAGGCCGGATCCGCGGCCAGCGTGGGGCCCACGACATCCATCACGCCCATCGTGCGTTCGACGTCGGCGTCGGCGATGCCATCGATCGTCACCACCGCGACCGCGTACGTCCGGGTGAGGTTCGACGATGTCCGGATCACGCCGTTGGAGATCGAATGGAGGACGCCGCGGGTGTCCCGGACCACGGTCCGGCGAAGCCCGACCTCCTCGACCGTTCCTTCGACGGCGCCGACACGGATGACGTCGCCCTTGAAGTACTGGCCCTCGACGAGGATGAGGAACCCCATCAGGTAGTCGAGGACGATGCTCTGTCCGGCGAGCGTGATCGCGGCGAGCAACAGGCCGAGTCCGGCCAGGACCGACCAGAGATCGAAGATGCCGAGGATGACGACGATCAGGGCCGCCACGACGCCGAACCGGAGCACCTTCGCGAGCAGGTCCTCGACCGTGGCGACCCGACGGTCGGTCTCGCTTCGGCGATCGGCGCTCTCACCCAGGGTCACCGCCTGGGCGTGCATCACGTTGACCAGGACCTTGTGGATCGCCGGCCGTGCCCAGCGGTAGATGAGCAGCAGCGCGATGGCGACGACGGCCAGGACGACGCCGTTCGTGCTCAGCCATTCGACGAGGGCGGAGGTCTGCTCCGTTAGGTCAGGCACGGGACCGAGAGGATACCGCGGGGGCCCGGGAGCGTGAGCCCTCGTGCGCGTTCGGCTCCACGCCGCTGGTCACGGGTCGTACCATCCGAGTCGGGCGTCACAGGCAACACCCGGGTCTGATGATGGCGCTTGCACCGGGTCACTGTCGGATCCGACTGGACGATCGTGACCATGGCCGCGGAGGGTTGCCGGGCGTTGGGCGTCGCCCCAACGGGACATGGAGGAATTCGATGATTCGACAGGCTATCGCTGCCCGCCGGTTCGGCGCCCCGGGGCTGCCGCTCCTGGCGTTGGTGGCGGTCGTGCTCGCGGGCTGCAATCAGGTCGGCGGTCAGAGCATGACGTTCTGGGATGTCATCTGGTCGATGGTGTTCTTCTTCTTCTGGTTCACCTTCATCTGGATCTTCATCTCGCTCTTCGGGGACATCTTCCGCCGTGACGACCTGTCCGGGGGCAGCAAGGCCCTGTGGATCCTGCTGCTGATCGTCCTCCCGTTCCTCGGCTCGCTGATCTACATCATCGTCCGGCCGAAGGTCACCGCGGGTGACGTCCGGCGGATGGCGCAGATGGACGCCGGGATGAAGGCGGCTGCCCAGGTCTCGAGCGCGGACCAGATCGCGTTGCTCATGGACCTCAAGGCGAAGGGCGCCATCTCGGACGCCGAGTTCGAGAAGCTCAAGTCGCAGGCCATCGGCTGAGCGAAGGGGCGCAACGGCGCCGGTCGATGACCGGCGCCGTTGGTCGCATCCTGCCTTCACGACCGTGACCTGATGTCCACCCCGGCGGCGACCACGACGGGTCATCCCGCGCCGCCCAACCGCGCCCTGGTCCCGCCGTGGCTCGTCCATCTGGCGGCCCTGGGCTGGCGGTTCCTCGTCGTGCTGGCGTTCGGACTGGTCCTCTTCGGCCTCGCGGTCGTCCTCGCGACGGTGACCGCCTCGGTCGTGGTCGCGGTGATCATCGCCGCCACCTTCGCGCCCTATGTCCACGCCCTGCGCGGGCGCGGTTGGTCGTCGACGAAGTCCGCCGGCGTCGTCTGCGTCGCCGCGTTCGCGATCTTCGCGGGCGTCATCGTGCTGGTGGTCCTCGCGGTGGTTCCGACGATCGTGGACATCGCGTCCGCGCTCGAGGCGGGCCTCGCCTCCCTCCGCACGGCCCTGGCCGATGTCGCCGTCCCCCCCGAGGTCATCACGGCCATCCAGCAGGTCTCCGACGGGATCAGTGCCTGGATCGGGGCTACGATCGGATCGGTCGTCGGCTCGGTGGCGACCGTTGCCACGATCGGCTTCCTGAGCGGTTTCCTGACGTTCTTCCTGCTGCAGGACGGGCAAAAGGCCTGGGAATGGACCGTCAGCGGCACGAGTGGCTGGCGGCGCGAGTCCCTGACGGCGAGCGGCACCGACGCCCTCGAGCTTGTCGGCGGATATCTCCGCGCGACGGCGGTCACCGCCGCCACCGACGCCGCCTCGAGCTTCGTGTTCCTCGCGATCCTGGGTGTGCCCCTGGCCGGGCCCCTGGCCGTGATCGTCTTTCTCGGCGGCCTGGTCCCCTATGTCGGGCCTGCCATCGCCACGGCGTTGCTCCTCCTGGTGACATGGGGGGCCGAGGGCCTGACGGCCGTCGTGATCCTGCTCGCGCTGATCGCCATCACGAACGTCATCCAGCGCCGGTACCTGGACCCGTTGATCTATCCGAGGTCCATCTCCATCCACCCCGCGCTGGTGTTGATCGCGCTCCTCGTCTTCGGCACCCTCGCTGGGTACCTCGGGCTCGTCGCCGCGCTCCCGGTCGTCGCATTCGTCCTGACGACGAGCCGGGCCGTCGTCAACGCCCTCGACATCGGACCGCATGCGCCCGACGCGGCGGGTGGCGTGCCCGTCTGGCTGGACCGGCTGGCGCAGTGGAGCTGGCGGGCGCTGGTCGTCATCGCCGTGCTGCTGGTCGGCATCGCCGCCGCGGTGACCGTGCCATCGGTGATCCTGCCGATCGTCGTCGCCATCGTCTTCGCCGCGACGCTCGAGCCGGGGGCCGGCTGGCTCCGCCAACGGGGCTGGAGCCGGACGGGGGCAGCCGCGGCCGTCACGGCGGGCGCGTTCCTCGCCGCCCTCGCCATCCTGGTCCTGACGCTGGCCTCGATGGTCGGGCCGCTCCAGGAGATCGTGACGACATCATCAGCCGGTGCCGACCAGACCGAGGCGAGGCGGCTCGGCCTCGCCGGGGTGGTCGCGTCGTTCGGATCGGGCATGCTCCAGACCGTGTCCGGCCTCGTCCTGGGCCTCGCAGGCTTCGTCATCGCCCTCCTCCTCGCCGCCGTCCTGACGTTCTTCTTCCTCCGGGATGGCCCCGCCCTCTGGGACCGGGCGATCGCCGGGATGTCGGCCGCCCGACGCAGCAAGCTGCACGAGGCAGGCCGTGGCGCATCGGGCGTCCTGGGCGGCTACATGGTCGGGACCGGGGCGATCTCGATCTTCGGGGCCGTCACGCAATTCGTGATCATGGCCGTGCTCGGGATCCCGCTCGCCCTGCCGCTCGCGGTCCTGTCGTTCTTCGGCGGCTTCGTGCCGTACATCGGGTCGTTCATCACGACGGGCTTCGCGTTCCTCGTCACCGTGGCGACCGGCGACTCGACCGACGTGCTCGTCATGGGCATCTTCACGATCGTGTTCAACATCGTCACGGGCAACATCGTCGCGCCCCTGGTGTACGGCAAGGCCGTCAACCTGCACCCGGCGGTCGTCCTGCTCGCCATCCCGGCCGGGAGCGCGATCGCCGGGGTGATCGGGATGTTCCTGGTCGTGCCCTTCCTCGGCGTTGTCGCCACCACATGGCGGACCGTGCTGCACCTGTTCGACGGCGCAGAGGGCGCCGAGCCCGAGGTCGCGGAGCCGCCGCTGCCTCGTGCCGTGCTGGACCCGCTTCCGGAGCCCTCTGGCTAGACGCCGGGATGCCGGGCCGGTGGTCCGTCAGCCGGTGGCGGCCGGCCCCGGGACGGTCTCGCCGGCCGTGCCCCCGACCGGATCGACCTTCGACTTCCCGAGCTCGATCCCGATCGACTCGAGCCAGCGCCGGATGTTCCGGTAGATGGCCGGCGCGCCGAGGGGCACCTCCTCGTCGAGCTCCCACTCGACCGGATGGAGGATGAACGGCTCGGTCTGCGGCCCGCCGAGGCCGCCATGCGAGCCGATCAGCTCCTCGAACGCCGCCACCTCGCCGAGTTCCGGGTCGTACTGGCTCAGGAGCAACAGGTCGGGGGCGTGGACCATCGCGTCGCCACGCTTGAGGCTCATGACCGTGTGGGGACCGAAGAGCGTCGTGGGGTCCTCGCCGACCACCTGATCCTCGTCGAGGTAGCGCGTGCCGTTCGGCCCGAAAACGACCGCGCCGCGGGTCGCCGATCGGACCATCAGCATCGCCACCCCCGGGTGCGCCGCGACGGATGCGACCAGGCCCGGATGGAGCTCCTCGAGCTCCTCGACGGTCAGGCGATGGTCGTGACCGGTGAACCAGACGAGGCCCAGGTTGCCGGAGCCGACGACCGCGATCGCCGATGCGTCCGGGACCGCGGGCGGGGCCTCCGTCGCGTCGAGGTCGACGACGCCGTCGGTCGTCCGACTCTTCAACGCGGCCCGGGCGACGGTCGGCCCGACGCCCTTGCTCTGCGTGATCTCGGACAGGAACGAGTTGACGAAGGTCGATCCCTCCGCCTTGGTCGTCGTCTCGACCAGTGTGGCCCCGCCGCCCATGAGCTCGAGGATGTACTCGCCAAGACTCTTGCCGTAGCGCTGCTTGAAGGTCTCGCCCAGGCTCTGGCCGTGGTCCGAGAGGATCACGAACTTGTAGGGGCGCGGGGCGTCCTCGACCGCATTGGCGAGGGTGGCGATCGCCGCGTCCACCCCGTCGAGCGCCTCGAAGGACTCGACGCGCTCGGGGCCGCAGTGATGGGCGAGCTCGTCGTAGTCGGTGAAGTCCGCGTAGATGACGTTCGAGCCGCGGTACATCTCCTCGATGATCAGGGAGGTGTTGACGTCGCGGAGCAGGACATTGCTCGCCGCGCGCATCCCGGCGTACTTCATGCCGCGGTGCATCTGTGGCCGCACCCCGGACCTGCGGGTCCGGCGTGCCTGGAATATCTCCTTGAAGAATTCGCCCAGGAACAGGGTGAAGGAGTGCAAGTAGCCGGTCGGGCTGAAGAAGAACGACGTGAACGCCTGGCTGTCGCCGATCCCACCGCCCTCGGCCTTGATGGCGGCCGTGGTCAGGTACGAGCGAGTCGCATCGCCGGTGACCAGGTTGCAGATGCTGGCCCCGTTGTTCGACAGCAGGCCCTCGCCGTTGGAGATCCGCGAGACGATCAGGGTCGCATCGGCGGGGTTGCTCGACGCCATGAGGTGCTGGCGGTCGCGCTCGTACCAGCGGAAGGCCGGGATGCCGTCGTTGTTGCCGTGCAGGATGCCCGCCTGGCTCGCCGAGGTCATCGAAGGCAGGATGGCCTCCCAGCGCGACAGCTTGTGGGTGCCGTCCCGGATCCAGCTCGCCATCGTGTTGACCGACCCGGCCCGGATCCGGCCGGCCAGGATGGGGTGGGCAAGCCCGTCGATCTGGATGATCACCAGCCCCGGCTGGTCCGAGTGCCCCTTCGAGCTCTTGACCATCAGGCGCTGGACGAGCATGCCGTAGTAGGAGCCGCCGCTATCGACGCCGAGGACCGAGGTCAGGATGGTGTTGATGATGGCGTAGATGAACGAGCCGACGAGGGCAGCGACGAACCCGGCGACATGGACGCCGGGCGCCCACTGCGCGACGACCAGGAACGCGACGACCTGCAGGACCAGGACGATGACGCCCGTCAGGATCAGGGAGATCGGCGCAGCCAGGATCAGGAGCACCGGTCGGATGGCCGCGTTGAACAGGGCCATCAGGATGACTGCCAGCGCGGCGTCCGCCGGTCGATCGACCGTCATCCGCGGGTTCAGGATCCAGACGGTCCCGAGGAACGACACGGTGGCCACGAGCAGCGTGATGACCAACCGCTTGACCAGCGCCACCGGACCGCCCTGCCAGTGCCGGAGCACGCGGACCTGGGTCGCGTAGAAATCGATCAGCCGGCCCATCGACAGTCTCCTAGAGGAGGCGGGATACCCGGTCCATGGTGGCGTTCCAGGCGCGGGTCCGCTTGCCGCTCGGCACGGCGGCGGGGACCGACATCGCGACGAGCTCGTCGAAGACCGCAGCCTCGGTCGCGTCCGCCACTGCAGCGTCCTCGAACAGGAAGTTGAGCTCGTCGTTCCGGAAGAGCGACAGGTCGTCGAGGTTGCAGCCACCGATCAGGACCCGGTCGTCGATCCGCAGGACCTTGGCATGGGCCATCTCCGGATGGAGCAGGATCTCGACGCCCGCGTCCATCAGGCGCTCGTAGTGGTGCCGGAACGCGGCGGCCGGGTACGGCGGCGTGGGCTTGCCCGGGGCAACCAGCCGGACCTTCACGCCGCGCTGGGCGGCCGCGAGCAGCCGGGCGAGGATCGCCCGATTGCTGATGTAGGGGTTGACGATGTCGATCCGGGTCTTCGCATCGTCGATCGAGGCCTCGATGGCGTCGCTGATCGGGTGGTGCCCGGTGCCCGGTACGTTCCAGAGGACCGTCGTCGGGACCTGGGTCGGTGCTCGCTTCGGGACGACGAGCACGTCCGGCGGGAACCAGCGGTCGAATGCCTCGCTCGTTCGGGGGAGGGTCCCGCCCTTGTGCCGCCAGCTCGCGAGGAACACCAGCTGCAACTGGTGGACCACGGGTCCGGTCACCCGGCACATGACGTCGTAGAACCGCTCGTCGTTGTAGTGGTCCTCGATGCCCGTCCCGCCCACGTACGCGATCCGGCCATCGATGACGACCATCTTGCGATGATCGAAGTGCAGCGCGTTCTCGAGGTGCAAGCCGAAGCGGCGCTCGCCCAGCGGCCCGGTCCGCACCACGAAGAGGCCATCGTGGGCGACGACCTTGATCCCGGCGGCGGTCAGGTCGCTGAAGAGTCCCTTGCTGCCGAGGTCGATCTCGCTGCCGATCGCGTCGATCTCGAGCAGGACCTCGACACCCTCGGCGACCTTCGCGGACAGCCGGTCGAGGAACCTCGTCCCGATGTCGCCGGGCTTGTACCCGTAGATGAGCAGGTGGACGTGGTCGCGGGCGGCGTCGATGTCCTCGAGCATGCGCGGGAAGTACCGGTGACCGTGGAGGAGCGGCTCGACCGAGGTCGCGATCGCCGGAGCGAACGTCATCGCGAGGTCCGCCCTGGACAGCCCGGCCTTGTTCGCGAGCGCCTCGACGTGCGCGCGGGCGCCCTCGGCCGTGATCCCGTCCACGCCGGGCGGGAACGAGGCGACGCGCTTGCCCCGCCGAGACAGCAGCGCACCGGTCGCGGCAAGAGCGGCCCCGGCGGCCAGCCAGCGGCCCTTGCTCACGGCCGTCCGCCGCCGTCCCGATCGTGGACCGTCATGCGGAACCGAGCCTTGTCGTCATCGATGCCTCCAAGCGCGCTCGGGCCATCGTAGCCCGCAAGTGCGCGGGTCTGTAATGCCGATGCGACATGGCGCCTCGTGTGACCGGTCCGGCCGTCGTCAGCCCGGCGATACGCTGGGACTCCGTTACAAGGAGAACGTCCGATGCCCATGTCCACCAAGGAGTCCCGCCTGCCGGTGCTCCGCCTTCCCGAGATCAGCCGCGAGGCGATCGTGCGCGGGCTGTCCGAGCTGCGCGCGCCCGACTTCTCGAAGATGGAGCGTCCGACCGTCGAGATGCCCGATATCTCGAAGATCGACTTCCCCCGCATCGACGTCGGGAAGGCGGTCAATGATGCCGCCGTCTCGGTCGGACTCGTCCGCCCGAGCCGCCGTCGCTGGCCCTTCGTGCTCGGCGCCGCGATCATCGCGGGCCTGACCGCCTGGGCGCTGATGCATTCGACCGCCGTCCGCGAGCGCCTTGATCGGGCCGCCCGAACGGCGCGCGAGCGGATCGACGAGATGCGCGAGGACGAGGAGCTGGACACCGTCGCCTTCACGGCCGCCGCGACCGCTCCGATCGAGAATGGCGTCTATGCCGATGTCGCGGGAGCGCTCGACGACGCCGGGGTCACCGCCAACGACTATCCCGAGGGCCTCGGCGTGAGGACCGATCTGATGGCCGCCGCCGAGGATGGGACCGTCGCCTTCGAGGCCGCCAAGTCCCGCTCCTGAAAGCTCGGGTCAGGACGAGGGGAGCGCGAGGCGCGTCAGCGTCTCGCGCAGGTCCTTGCTGAACCGGCCGACGCCGGTGAGCTGCACGACGGCGCCCACGAACCGGCCGCGCGGGCTCGCCGCGATGCGCCGGAAGTCGACCGCGACGTGGCAGCCGCCATCGGGGCGGGCGCTCACCCGGTAGTCGATGACCGTGCCGGGGCGGAAGTCCGGTGACTCGACCAGCGTGAGTGTGACCCTGCCTGGCTCCGACCAGTCGTAGCGCTCGCGCGCCCAGACCCCGCCGAGGACATCGGTCCCTTCCTGCACCTCGGCCCACGTCTCGCCGCGTTCAAGCACGCGGAAGAACTTCGTGTCCAGGTTCGGCCACATCTCGGGTCGGCGCTCGCTGAAGTCGGTGAGGGCCGCGATGAATCGCTCGGCGGAGACCGACCCGTCCGCCTCGTAATGGATCTTCGCCATCGCGAGGCAGAGGGTACAGTGCGCGGGTCGCACACACGATCTGGAGGCCTCGGTTGGACGGAGCCGTCGGCGCGCTCGTCTGGGGTGGCATCGGCGCATCGTCGTTGCTCGTCGGCGCGGTGCTGGCCTTGCGCGCGACGCTGTCGAACCGGACCGTGGGGCTCGTGCTCGCATTCGGTGCCGGCACCCTGATCAGCTCCGTCGCGTACGAGCTGGTCCCCACCGAGACGCAGCAGCCGGTCGGCGTCGGCCTGGCCATCGGCATCGGGGCCATCGTCTTCTACATCGGCGACACGCTGGTCGAGCGGATGGGCGGCGAGCAGCGCAAGGACCTCGACGCCACGCCGGATTCGGCGGGATCCGGGCCGGCGATCGCCCTTGGGACGGTCCTCGACGGGATCCCCGAGTCGCTCGTTCTCGGCATCGGGCTCGCCATCGGCGGATCGATCAGCGTCGCGTTCCTCGCGGCGGTCTTCATCTCGAACCTGCCCGAGGCCATCGGTGCGTCCGTGTCACTGCGTGCGGCCGGACGGCCGGTCCGCTGGATCTATGGGATGTGGGGCGTGATCGTCGCAGTCTCGGCGCTGTCGGCCGGGGTCGGGTTCGTCCTCGCGACGGAGATCGGGTCCAGCGGCGAGCTCGTGCAGGCCTTCGCGGCCGGGGCCCTGATCACGATGATCGCCGACACGATGATCCCCGAGGCGTTCGAGCATGGCGGCAACGTGACCGGCCTGGCCACGGTCCTGGGGTTCGGCCTGGCGGCACTGCTCTCGGGGCTCGCGTAGCGCGCCGACACCCCAGTACCACCTCGTCGTTGACGGTCCGGGCTCTAATCCCGATAATCTGACTCGGAATTAGTGTTGGGGCTGTGAGCCTCCCAGCGGCGCCCCCAGAAGCCGCGCTCGAGGACCGAGGATCGAATGACCGCTACCCGCGAGATCGTCACCGACCAGCGAGACCAATTCGCCTTCCACGACGACATCGTCTATCTGCAGGAGACGAAGCGCGGGCTGACGCGTGAGACGGTCGAGGAGATCAGCCGGTTCAAGGAAGAGCCGGACTGGATGCTCCAGTATCGCCTCCGCGCCTACGATCACTTCCTCAAGCGCCCGCTGCCGACGTGGGGCGGCGACCTCACCCACATCGACTTCGGCAACATCGTCTACTACCGCAAGCCGTCCGAGCGCGAAGAGAAGTCGTGGGACGACGTCCCGGACCAGATCAAGGCGACGTTCGAGAAGCTCGGCATCCCCGAGGCGGAGCGCAAGTTCCTCGCCGGCGTCGGCGCCCAGTACGACTCCGAGGTGGTCTACCACTCCGTCAAGGAAGAACTGACCAAACTCGGCGTGGTCTTCATGGGCACCGATCAGGCGCTCAAGGAATACCCGGACATCTTCAAGAAGTACTTCGGCACCGTCGTGCCGGCCGAGGACAACAAGTTCTCCGCCCTCAACGCAGCCGTCTGGTCCGGAGGCTCGTTCGTCTACGTCCCGAAGGGCGTCGAGGTCCCGCTCCCGCTCCAGGCCTACTTCCGCATCAATGGCGAGAACACTGGCCAGTTCGAGCGGACGCTGATCGTCGTGGACGAGGGCGCCAAGGTCCACTACATCGAGGGCTGCACGGCCCCGATCTACGCGACCGAGTCCTTGCATGTCGCCGTCGTCGAGGTCATCGCGCTGCCCGGCGCGAACGTTCGCTACACGACCATCCAGAACTGGTCGAACGACGTCTACAACCTGGTCACGAAGCGCGCGCACGCGCACGAGAACTCCCGTGTGGAGTGGATCGACGCGAACACCGGCTCGCGCCTGACGATGAAGTACCCGGCGATCTACCTGCGCGGCGAGGGCGCCACGGCCGACATCATCAGCGTCGCGGTCGCCGGCAAGGGCCAGCACCAGGACACCGGCGCCAAGGCCGTCCACCTCGCCCCGAACACGCGCTCGCGGATCGTCAGCAAGTCCGTCTCCAAGGACGGCGGCCGGGCGACGTACCGCGGCTCGCTCAAGGTCGCGCCGGGGTCCACGAACGTCGTGGCCTCGGTCCGCTGCGATGCGCTCATGCTCGACGACCAGAGCCGCAGCGACACGTATCCCTACATCGACATCCAGGAAGACGACACGACGATGTCGCACGAGGCCACCGTCGGCAAGGTCAGCGCGGAACAGGTCTTCTACCTGATGAGCCGTGGCCTGACCGAGAACGAGGCCACGAACCTCATCGTCCAGGGGTTCCTGGAGGTCTTCACGAAGGAACTCCCGATGGAGTACGCGATCGAGTTCAACCGGCTCGTGAAGCTCGAAATGGAGGGCTCCCTCGGGTGATACCGTGTCGGTCCGCAACGTTGGACCGAGCGAGGGACATCGGGGGAGGGGAGACGCGCGATGGCGACCACTGAGGCTCCGCAACTGCGCCTGACGGACGAGCAGCTCACCGACATCATGGAGCTCGTCCGCGGGTCCGACAGCGTGGAGCTCAAGCTCTCCGTCGCTGACGCCGACCGGCGGGCGACGATCACCGCGCTCGGTCTCGACCCGCTGTCGGCGCAGATCCGACAGGTGTTCTTCTTCGACACGCCGGACCTCAAGCTGAGCAAGAGCGGGGTCGTGGTCCGCGCGCGGCGCGTCCAGGGGCGCGGCGACGACTCGACGGTCAAGCTCCGGCCGATCCGGCCCGAGGAGCTCACGCCCAAGCTCCGTCAGACCCCCGGCTTCAAGGTCGAGGTGGACGCGATGCCGGGCGGCAAGTACGTCTGCTCTGCCTCGATGAGCGCGGCCCTTGGCAAGGACGACGTCCGCCCGGTCGCGGCCAGGGCCAAGCCGATCCGCAGGCTGTTCTCGAAGGCGCAGCGTGCGTTCTACGACGCGCATGCGCCGGAGGGGATCGCGTTGGATGACCTCTCGGTCCTCGGCCCGATCTTCGTGCTCAAGACCAAGTTCACGCCCGAGCGGTTCGGCCGTCCGATGGTCGCCGAGTTCTGGCTGTACCCCGACGGCTCGGCGATGCTCGAGCTGTCGACGAAGTGCCTGCCAGCCCAGACGTTCCAGACGGCCGTCGAGGCCCGGGCGTCGCTCCTGCACCACGGCATCAAGACCTCGGGCGAGCAGAACACCAAGACCCGCAAGGCCCTCGACATCTACTCGCACCGCCTGCGCGCCGAAGCCGCCGCGGCCGCGAAGGCCGCCGCCCCACGACGGCGGGCGACCGCCGCTCGAAAGCCGCGCGTGGCCGCCGCCCCGAAGCCGCGGGCGACCGCTGCTCCGAAGCCCCGCGCGACCGCCCCGAAGCCGCGGGCCCGAAAGCCCGCTGGATGACCGCAGACCGACCAGCCCGCCCGGCTCGCCGGGCCCTCGACGACCTCTCCCTGCCCATCGACCGGGGCGACCTCGACGATCGGCTCGTGGCGCTCGGGCTCGGCGACAGCGCCGAGCGGTTGGCGGCCCTCGACGCATACGAGGCGCTCCCCGCCGAGTCGAACCGCCTCTACACGACCTACATCGACCTCCGGGCCGCGGCCCTCGAGGGCGCGACCATCCACTGGGCGCCGGCCAGCGAACAGGTCCAGGTGCCGGTGCCCGACGGGGCCGCGGGACTGCTCGTGTTCACCGACGGCGACCTGACGGCGTCGGCCCTCTCGTCGACGGCGATGGATGCAGGGGTCGAATTCACGACGATCGCCGACTTCCTCGCCCGCAACCGCGACCGGGGTCTCGAGCTCCTCGCGTCGAGCGGGCTGCCGGCCGACGACAAGTTCGCCCAGCTGACGCGGGCGCTCTGGACCCAGGGCGTCGTGCTCGACATCCCCGATGGCGTTCGCCTCGAGCAGCCGATCATCATCCGCTGGGTCTCGGGCGCGCCGGACCGGGCGCTCCTGACCCGGACGCTCATCGTGCTGGGTGCCGGCGCGGAGGCCTCGCTGGTCGAGGAGCTCGTGCCGTCCGCCGTGTCCGTGCCGGGCGGCCAGTCGCTGCTCACCGGCACGATGGAGGTCACGCTCGGCGCCGGTGCGAAGCTCTCGGTCGCCGGTCTCCAGGAGCTCGGCCCGGACTCGGTCGCGATCCAGCATCGCGTGGCCCGGATCGGGGAGGGCGCCCAGCTGCACTGGGCCCTGGCCCAGCTCGGCGGTCGCCTCGTGCGCAGCCGCATCGACAACCGCCTCGAGGGCGATCGCAGCTCGGTCGAGCAGGTCGAGATCGTCTTCGGCTCGGTCGACCAGCTCTTCGACCTGACCTCCTACACGACCCACGTCGGTCGCGACACGACCGGCAACCTCCTGTCCAAGGGGGCGCTGCTGGACCGCGCCCGGACGTACATGAAGGGTCTCATCACGATCGAGAAGAGCGCGGTCGGGACCGACAGCTTCCTCGGCGAGTTCGGGATGAACCTGTCCCGGGACGCGCGCTCGGTCGCGATCCCCTCGCTCGAGATCGACCAGCCCGATTGCCGGCGGGCGGCGCATTCGAGCTCGGTCGGCCCGATCGACGAGTCGCAGCTGTTCTACCTCGAGAGCCGCGGCATCCCGCCCGACGAGGCGCGCAAGTTCATCGTGCTCGGCTTCCTCGAGCCGGTCGTCGCGCGCGTGCCGCTCGGCGATGCGCAGGATCACCTGCGCGAGCTGCTCGAGGCGAAGTGGGCGGCCGGCGCGACCGGCGGCGTCGGACAGGGAGCTACCGCGGCCTGATGCCACCACAACCTCGCCCGCGGCGACGCGGGTCGGATCTCCGGGGACTGGCATGAGGCGTCTCGACCTGTGCGGGGTCGACGAGGTGCCCGAGGGCACGATGAAGATGTGCTTCGTCGACGGCACGGACCAGGTCCTGGTGGTCAACACGAACGGCGACTTCCACGCCCTCCAGGGCATCTGCTCGCACGAGTACTTCGAGCTGGACAAGGGCTTCCTCACGAACGGCACGCTCACGTGTGCGTTGCACCTGTCGCGCTTCGACCTCGAGAACGGCGAGCCGCTCGACCCGCCGGCCGAGGAGCCGCTCGCGATCTATCCGGTGGTGCTCGCCGATGGCCGGGTCCTGATCGAGGTCCCCGATGGCCCGCTGGAGATCAGCGAGTAGACCGCGTCAGGACACGCGGCCCTGGACCACGCGGTGGCCACCAGCCCACGATTCCGACCGCTGGCGCCACGGCTGAGCCAGTTCTCCATCCTCGGTACCGGATTCATGCCTGTTCCGGTCGTTGCGGTGGCTGCCGGCCAACACCGCGCGACCACCTGCTCGTGTCGGCGACCCAGCCTGCTCGAATCGTTGGCGGTGCGCCACCAACGGCCGCCACCGCGGTATGCCTCATGATGGGTGCGAACTGTGTGCCCGCGAGCCACCCCGGCACGATGAAGAGCGCGTCTGACCTGGCCGGGCTTGTTCCAGCCTTCGCGCTCGCGACCACCTTTCACGGTGCGAGCTGACCCGCCGGTCAGGACTCGCGGCCCCGTACTCCGAGGAGGACTAGCGGGGCCGTGGGGCTCAAGATCAAGCGCTCGGGCCGGACCATTCGTCCCTGATCCATGACCGCCGATGCTCGCGAAGACGACAAGGTGCCGGTCGGGCGATCGAACGGGCATGCACGGGGCTCCGGCGATCTCGATGTCGACCGGATAGTCCTTCTCGGACTACGGGCCCAGCCGGGGGCCGCGCGGACTCGCGGCGAGGTCAGGACTCGCCGTCGGCCCGGTCGCGGACCTCGGCGACGACCACGGCTGCCGCGAACCCGCCCTCGTGGGTCAGGCTGAGGGCGAGATCGGTGATCCGGGCCTCGGCGGCGAGCTCCGCGGCACGGCCGCGCAACTCGAGGTGGACCCGCCCCGACGCCTCGCGTCGGACCTCGATCTCCTGCCACGACACGCCCTCGTCAGCGGCCGGCAGGACCTTGAGCGTCGCCTCCTTGGCGGCGAAGCGGGCCGCGAGGCGCTCCGGGTCGACGCCGGCCGGGGTCCGGCAGTCGGCGACCTCGCGCTCCGTGAAGAGGCGCTCGAGGTAGCGCTCGCCATGGGCGGCACGGAGCGAGTCCTCGACGGTCGTCACGGAGACCAAGTCGAGGCCGACGCGGATCGGCATGGGCCGAATGCTACGCCGCCGGACCGCCGGGACGTCGGTCCGGGGTGGTCGGGGGTGGTGCGCGGCGGTCCTGACATGTCAGATGCAAGGCCGGGCCGGGCATGCTCACGACCGCAACCTGGTGCAAGTGTTGCCTTCGGCCAACGCCGAGTAGGACTTATGGCTGGATACTCGCGCCGGTACGGCTATCGTATGCTCCGCCGGCCTGAGGGCCGAGGAAATCGGGGGTCCATCGGGGGTCCAACGCACTCATCAGTTGGGGGTTCGGTCGTGAGCGACCAGGTTCGTCAGATCATCAAGGAACACGGCCGGCTGCCCGTCGACGTCCAGGCTCTGCCCGACGACGCGGACCTGTACCAGGCCGGCATGACCTCTCACGCCAGCGTCAACCTGATGCTCGCGCTCGAGGCCGCATTCGACGTGGAGTTCCCGGACGCGATGCTCAAGCGGAGCGTCTTCCAGAGCGTCGCCTCGATCACGGAGGCGCTCCAGTCGCTGGGCGCGCAGGCGGCATGAGCATCGCCATCGATCGCGACCAGGCGTTCCTCGCCGCGATCCGCCGCATCGCCGACGAGGTCGCGGCGCCCAACGCCGACGACGTCGACCGCCAGGCGCGCTTTCCCATCGAGGCGATCACCGCGTTGCGCGAGGAGCGTGCCCTCTCGGCGCTCATCCCCGAGGCCTACGACGGCGGCGGCGTCTCGTTCGAGGCGATCGCGACCGCGTGCTTCGAGCTCGGTCGTCGCTGCGGCGCGACCGCCATGGTCTTCGCGATGCACCAGATCCAGATCGCGTGCGTCGTGCGCCACATCGACGGGGCGCAGTGGTTCGAGGCGTGGCTCCGGGACGTCGCGAGCGAGCAGCGGCTCGTCGCGTCGGTGACCTCCGAGGTCGGCACCGGCGGCGACCTCGGGCGATCGATCGCGGCGGTCACCCCGGTCGGCGACGGCCGCGCCACGTTCGAGAAGCAGGCCCCGACCGTCTCGTACGGCGCCTATGCCGACGACCTGCTCACGACGCTGCGCCGGACTCCGGACGCGGAGCCCGGCGACCAGGTCGTCGCGCTCACCAACAAGGACCAGGTCACGCTCGAGCAGACCGGCACGTGGGACCCGCTCGGGATGCGCGGCACCTGCTCGCCCGGCTACGTGGTCCGCGCCGAGTTCGATGCCGGCCAGGTCCTCCCGACGCCATTTCCGGTCGTCGCGACCGAATCGATGGTGCCGGTCTCGCACATCCTGTGGTCGCACATCTGGCTGGGCATCGCCACGGACGCCTTCGACCGTGCCCGCGCGTTCGTGCGGGCCTCGGCGAAGCAGCGACCGGACCAGGTCCCCCCGACCGCGCTGCGTCTCTCGCACCTCATGAGCGAGCTGTCGCTGCTGCGGGCCGAGGTCCACTCGGCCCTGCGCGAGTTCACCGAGGCATCCGAGAGCCCCGGCCGCGAGCGCCTCTCGCAGATGTCCACGATCCTGCGCTTCAACAACCTGAAGATCGCGGCCTCCGAGCAGGCGCCCCGCGTCTGCCAGGGCGCGATGTCGGTGTGCGGCATCGTCGGCTACAAGAACGACACGCCCTTCAGCATCGGCCGTCACCTGCGCGACACGATGTCCGCGTCGTTGATGGTCGCCAACGAACGCATCCACCAGACGAACGCGACACTGCTGCTGATCGCCAAGGACGTCTGATGGCGACGTTCCGACCGGGAACGCCGGACCAGACTGAGTTCCTCGACGCCCTGATCGCCCGCGGGCTGCTCATCCCGAGCGGCGTGCCGGGCGTCTACGGCCGCGGCTCCGCGTTCGAGGCCGTCCGGGTCGGCGTCGACGGCATGATCGACCGCGCCGCCGCGCCCGACGGTGCTGAGCTCGATGCGCTTCCCGCCCCTCCTGCCGCGCTACCAGCTCGAATCGATCGGCTATCTCAAGAACTTCCCGCATCTCGCCGGCACGATCTTCGGCTTCGACGGCACCGAGCTCGAGGCGAACGAGCAGTTCGAGCTCGCGACGAAGCACGAGGACTGGAGCGGGTTCCAGCGGCAGAGCGACCTGGTCCTGCTGCCCGCAGCCTGCTATCCGGTCTACCCGGCGGTCGCCGCGCGCGGGCCGCTGGCGGCCGGCGGCTGCACGATCGATGCGGGCGGGGCCTATGTCTTCCGCCAGGAGCCGTCCGGCGACCCGGCCAGGCTCCAGATGTTCCATCAGCGCGAGATCGTCCGCCTCGGCGAGCCCGAGACGGTCGTGGCCTGGCGCGACACGTGGCGCGACCGGGCCATCTCGATCCTGCGCGGCGTGGGTCTCGGGGCCGACTTCGACGTGGCCTCGGACCCGTTCTTCGGGCGCCAGGGCCGCATGCTCGCCGCGAGCCAGCGCGAACAGGCCCTCAAGTTCGAGGTCCTCGTCCAGATCGCCGGCGACGAGCCGACCGCCGTGGCGTCGTTCAACTACCACCACGACCACTTCACCGCGACCTACGGGCTCCAGCTCGCCGGTGGCGGGACCGCCCATACGGCGTGTCTGGGCTTCGGGCTCGAGCGCATCTCGCTCGCGCTCTTCCATGCCCATGGCCTCGACGTCGCCGCCTGGCCGGACGAGGTCCGAACCGAGCTCGCGCTCCGATGAGCGCCGTCACGAGCGGCGCGGTCAGCCTCTTCGGCCTCGATCCGGCGACATACCGTCCGCACGAGCTTCACACGGGCGATCGCTCCTACCCCGAGACCAACTGCTACGCCGACGTCATCATCGAGCTCCTCCACGCGCGCGGCGACGAGCCGCTCGCGGTCATGGGCACCACCGTCCGGCTCGATTTCGAGGGCGACCAGTTCTCGTTCTTCAAGCCCGACCCGGCCGACCTCGAAGGACTCTTCGGCATCGACATCCACGAGATGCAGCCGTACCGACACGTGCCGCTCGAGATCGCCGAGCTGCTGGCGATCGGGCGGACGATGACCGTCGAGCTCGACGCCTGGTACCTGCCCGACACGGCGGCCACGAGCTACCGGACCGAGCACGTCAAGACGACCGTCATCCCCGAGTCGATCGACCTCGACGAGGGCCGGATGGACTACTTCCACAACGGGTCGCTGTACGCCCTCGAAGGCGCGGACTACCGCGGGATCTTCCGGCTCGACAGCCCGGACCCGGCGACGCTGCCGCCATACACGGAACTGGTCCGCTTCGATTCGGGGCCGAGGCTCGCCGGCGGCGCGCTGCGGGACGCGGCGCGGCAGCGGCTTCGCTACCACCTCGACCGCGTCCATCCGGGCAATCCGTTCGAGCGGTTCGCGACCCGCCTCGGGGACGACCTGCCGATGCTGCTGGCCGGCGACGAGGCCGGCTACCACGCATACGCCTTCGCCACGGTCCGGATGGCCGGCGCCGGTTTCGAGGTCTGTGCGTCGCACGTCGACTGGGTTCTGGGCGAGGCCGGTGCGCCGGCGTCGGCTGCGATGGCCGAGATCGTCGATGGCTCGAAGCTCCTGGGCTTCAAGCTCGCGCGGCGGCGGCCGTTCGACCCGAGCGAGGCGCTCGGCGGCCTGGCGTCCGCCTGGGATCGAGCCATGAGTGCGCTGGACGAGGTCGTACGCTGACGCCATGCCGCTCGCGCAGTCCCCGTGGCGTCACCGGGTGGATGGCCACGACATCCAGCCGCTCGACCATGGCTGGGAAGCGGCGGTCACCGGCGACTCCGACACCCTGACCTGGCTGCCGGCCCGCGTGCCCGGCACCGCGGCTGGCGTCCTGCGCGACGCGGGCGTCGCGACCGGCGACGACTTCGACGACCAGGGATGGTCGTTCCGGACGACGTTCGAGGCGGCTCCGGCCACGATCGGTGAGGAGGTCGTCCTGCGCCTGGACGGCGTCGCGACGCTGGCCGAGGTCGAGCTCAACGGCGAACGCGTGGCCGACATCGAGTCGATGTTCGAGTCCCGCGAGATCGACATGGGCGGCCGGCTGCGCGGGACGAACGAGCTGGTCATCCGCTGCCTGCCCCTCAACCCGGCCCTCGAGATCCCGCGCAAGCCCCGGGCGCGCTGGCGCACCAATCTCGTCGCCGACGGCCGGCTCCGCTGGTTCCGGACCATGATCCTGGGCCGCGCCCCCGGGTTCGCGCCGGGCCCGGCGGTCGTCGGGCCGTGGCGGCCGGTCTGGCTGGCTCGTCGTCGCGGCCTCGTCGTCGAGGCCCTCGCGCTGCGACCCGGTCTCGAGGGCGACGTCGGGCTCCTGCGCGTGGAGGGCCGCATCCGGGTGCTCGACGGGGTGGCGCCGACCGCGATCCAGGCTGAGCTCGATGGCCCGTCCGGCCGTCACGCGGTCGCGCTCGAGCTGGCACCGGACGGCGACGGCGTCACGTTCCGTGGCACGCTGCGGGTCCCCTCGGTCGAGCGTTGGTGGCCGCACACCCACGGCGTCCCCGCCCTCCACGACGTCCGCCTGGTCGTCGGCTCCGGGTCAGCGACGACCACGATCGATGCCGGACGCGTCGGGTTCCGGGCGCTCGGCGCGGGTCCGTCGGCCACCCACGACATCGAGCGCGAGGGTCTCGACCTCCACGTCAACGGCGTGCGGATGTTCGCCCGCGGGGCGCTCTGGACGCCGACCGACATCGTCGGGTTCGGGACCTCCCCGGCGGACCTGCGGGCGGCGCTCGAAGCCGTCCGCGACGCCGGGATGAACATGGTGCGGCTGCCGGGGACCGGCGCCTATGAAACGGACGCCTTCCACGACCTGTGCGACGAGCTCGGGCTCCTCGTCTGGCAGGACTTCATGTTCGCCAACCTCGACTACCCCTTCGCCGACGACGCGTTCCGGGGGCTCGCCGAGCGCGAGGCGCGTGAGGTCATCGACCGTCTCGCCGGTCGGCCGAGCACGGCCGTGCTGTGCGGCAACAGCGAGATCGAGCAGCAGGTCGCGATGCTGGGGCTTGACCCCGCGCTCGGCCGGGACGCGTTCTTCGCGACGACGCTGCCGACCCTGGCCGCCGACGCGGGGTGCGACGCGATCTACGTCCCTTCGGCGCCGTTCGGCGGCGACCTCCCGTTCCGCCCCGACCGGGGTGTCGCCAACTACTACGGCGTCGGGGGCTATCGCCGGCCGCTGACCGACGCCCGCGTCGCCGGCGTCCGCTTCGCGTCCGAGTGCCTCGCATTCGCGAACGTCCCCGATGACGACGTCATCGAATCGATGCTGCCAGGCGCGTCGACCGGCGCCGTCGTGCATCACCCGGTCTGGAAGGCCGGCGTGCCCCGGGACGTCGGGACCGGCTGGGACTTCGACGACGTGCGCGATCACTACCTCGCCCTCCTGTTCGAGCTCGACCCGGGTGAGCTCAGGCGGGTGGACCACGCCCGCTATCTCGAGCTGTCGCGCGCGGTCAGCGGCGAGGTGATGGCCGAGGTCTTCGGTGAGTGGCGACGAGCCGGATCGCCCAGTGGCGGCGGGCTCGTCCTCTGGCTGCGCGACCTCGTGGCCGGCGCCGGCTGGGGGCTGGTCGACCATCGGGGCGTGCCCAAGGTCGCCTATCACCACCTCCGGCGTGCCCTCGCGCCGGCCGCGGTCTGGACCACCGACGAGGGCCTGGGCGGCGTCGTCGCC
The DNA here is from genome assembly GCA_963767165.1 of uncultured Chloroflexia bacterium. GTDB lineage: Bacteria > Chloroflexota > Limnocylindria > Limnocylindrales > CSP1-4 > SPCO01. The sequence goes on from CAVYCV010000003.1 coordinate 787,105, forward strand.
CATGTCGCCAACGATGGTCCTGCGCCCCTGGACGCCCGCCTGCGCGTGGCGCTCTACCGCGACCAGGAGCAGCGCGTCGGCGACGGCGAGGAATCGCTGCGGCTCGAGGGGCACGGTTCCCACGAGCGCAGCGTCGAGGAGCTCATCGGGCATTTCGCGGACGTGTCCTGGGCGTATCGCTTCGGGCCACCGGCCCAGGACGTCATCGTGGCGAGCCTGGAACGGGGCGAGGGACCGGCGGCGACCGTCCTGTCGCAGGCGTTCCGCTTCCCGGCCGGGCGACCGTCGCGCATCGAGACCGCCGACCGCCTGGGCCTGTCCGCCGACGCCCGCCCATGCGGCGATGGCGTCATGCGGCTGACCGTCCGCAGCCGGCGGCTCGCGTACGGCGTGCGGATCCACGCACCGGGCTTCACGCCCGACGACGACGCCTTCTCGGTCGAGCCGGGCGGGTCGCGCGAGGTCGACTTGCGCGCGGCGACGTCCGACGCGCCCTTCGGCGGCGAGCTCGGCGCGATCAATCTCGCGGGGCGCGTGCCCATCGCAAACGCGGCCGGCGCATGACCCGACGCCCGCCGGCCCGGCCGCTCTATCTCGACCTGGCATCGGGGCCGGTCTTCGCGGTCTACCACGCCCCGTCTGCCGACGCGCCACCGGCGTCGGCCGTCCTGCTGTGCCCGCCGTGGGGCTGGAACGACGTGACGTCCTACCGCGCCCGCCGGGCCTGGGCCGAGCGCCTGGCCGAGGGCGGCCACCCGACGCTGCGCTTCGACTTCCCGGGCACCGGCGACAGCGCCGGGGTCCCCGCCGATCCCGGCCGGCTCGCGGCATGGACCGAGGCGATCGCGGCCGCTGCCGCCTGGCTGCGCGACTCGACCGGCGGCCGGCGCGTCGCAGCGATCGGGATGGGCCTCGGCGGCCTGGTGGCGGTCAAGGCGATCAGCGACGGCGCGGGCATCGACGAGTTCGTCGCCTGGAACACGCCGGGCAACGGCCGCGCCTTCGTGCGGGCCGAGCGGGCGTTCGCGGGCCTGCAGACCTCCCGCTACAGCCTGACCGGCGAGCAGGAACCGTCGCTGCTGCCCGAGGGCTGGATGGAGGTCAACGGGTTCACCCTCTCGGCCGGGACCGTGGCGGACCTCGAGGCGCTGACGCTCGCGGGCCTCTCGACCGGCGGCCTCGAGCGTGCCCTGCTGCTCGACCATGACGGGATCCCGGTCGACGCCGGCCTGCGCCGCCACTTCGAGGACGCCGTCGTCGACGTGACCACCGCACCGGGCCCCGGCTGGGGGGCGATGACCTTCCACCCGGAGCGGTTCGACCCACCGCTCGGCGTCTTCGCGGCCGTCGACGCCTGGCTTGCGGCCGCACCGGTGGTGCGAAGCGTGTCGGCGCCGTCATCCGAGGCACCCGTGGTCGGACGGGACGAGGCCTTTCTCGACGTCGGCGGGATCCGCGTCCGCGAGGCGCCGTTCATGGTCGAGCACGAGGTCGGGACCCTCTTCGGGATCCTCGCCGAGCCCGTGGATGGGCCGCGCCCGCCCCTCGCTGCGGTCTTCCTCAACGCCGGCGCGGTCCGCCGCATCGGGCCGAACCGGCTGTGGGTCGAGGCCGCCCGCCGCGCCGCGGCCGAGGGCCTGCCGACGCTGCGCGTCGATCTCGAGGGGATCGGCGACTCCGACGGGAACGCGAGCCGCTATCGCGATGTCGGCGAGTTCTACCGCACCGAACTGGGCGGCTTCGTCAGCACGTTCCTCGACGCCCTCGAGGCCCGCGGCTACGGCGACCGATTCGTGCTCGCCGGCTTGTGCGCCGGAGGGTACTGGGCCTTCAACGCGGCCGACCGTGACGGACGGGCCGTGGCCGCATTGATGGTCAACCCCGGCGCGCTCGAGTGGCATCCCAAGCTCGTGAAGGATCGCGATGCCCGCAAGCTCAATCGGCTGCGCCGCACGGCCTGGTGGCGGCGCATCCTGCGCGGCCAGGTGAAGCGCAAGAACGTCGTCGCGGTTGCGCGGGCGACCGCCAGCCAGGGCATGCGCGACGTCGCCGCGCTGCCCGGCCGGCTCGTGCAGCGAGGGGCTCGCACGGACGCCGTCGCGGTGTCGGTCGAGGGCATCCTCGATCGCCTGCGCGACCGGAGCATCCGGGTCGTGATGGCGTTCTCGGACGAGGAGCCGGTCCTCGCCGAGCTGGAGCGGGACGGGGTTCTCGGCCAGCTCCATCGCTGGCCGAACCTGGAGATGGGCCACCTGCCCGCCCGCGACCACACGCTGCGCCCGATCGTCGCGCAGGTGGCCGTGCACGAGCTCCTCGACCGGGAGCTCGCGCGTGAGCTGCACCGCGTCACCGGCTCCGCGCCGGTGCGCGCGCGGCCGTCCAAGGCGCGGACCCCGCGATCCGACAAGCGGGGCGTCGCCTGATGCGGCGCGGAGCCGACTACATCGCGGCGATCGCCGGGGACGGGCGGACCGTGCTGCTCGACGGCGAGCCCGTGGCCGACGTCAGCGCGCATCCCGGGTTCGCCGGGCCGGCCCGTGTCATCGCCTCGCTCTACGACAGCGCGCTCGAGCGCCCCGAGCTCGCCGTCGAGGACGGTGGGCGCACCTCGAGCGCGATGTGGCTGGTCCCGAGGTCGGCCGACGACCTCGCGGCGCGGCGGCTCGTCCATCGCCACTGGGCCGAAGGCAGCTTCGGGCTGATGGGCCGGACCCCCGATCACGTCGCATCGCTCGTCACCGGCTTCGCGGGCGCGCGCCACGTCTTCGACCGGGGCGGCAGCCGATACGGCGACAACGTCGTCGCGTTCTACGAGAAGGCCCGCGCGGCCGACTGGTTCATCGCCTACGCGATCACGCCGCCCCAGGTCGACCGTTCCAAGCCGGCCCATCTCCAGCCCGAGCCGTTCCTGTACCCGGGGATCGTGGAGGAGCGCGACGACGGCATCGTCGTCCGCGGGGCACAGATGATCGGGACGTCAGCGGCCATCGCCGACTGGCTCTTCCTGAGCTCGATCGTGCCGCTCCAGCCCGGCGACGAGGACTACGCGATCTCGGTCGTCATGCCGCTCGACGCGGCCGGGCTGCGCATCTACCCGCGGCGCCCGTACGCGTCGCCGACCACGAGCACGTTCGACTACCCGTTGACCTCGCGCTTCGACGAGTCGGACAGCCTCATCGTGCTCGACGACGTCCTGATCCCCTGGGAGCACGTCTTCGTGCACCGCGACCCCGGGCTCGTGAGCGCCCAGTTCCACGAGACCGGGGCGCACCTGCTCGCGAACTACCAGGCCCTCGTGCGCTTCCTCGTCAAGATGGAGTTCGCGTCGGGCCTCGCGATCGAGCTCGCCGACGCGCACGGGATCTCCGCCATCCCGCCCGTCCAGGCCCAGATGGGCGGCGAGATCGCGGCCTTCTGCTCGGCGCTCGAGGCGCTCGTCCTGGGCGCGGAGATCCGCCCGGAGTTCCGCGGCGACCTGGCGCTTCCGGCGTCGAAGTTCATCTTCCCGGCGATGAGCCTGCAGCGCCGCTGGATCGTCGACCTCATGCGCGCCCTCCGCGAGCTCGGTGGCGGCGGCTTCATCGCGCTCCCGTCGGCCGAGGGCTTCGAGTCGCCCGAGACGGCTGACGAGGTGCAGCGCTACTTCCGGTCAGCGACGCTGCCGGCGCGCGACCGCGTCCGGCTCCTGCGCCTGTTGTGGGACCTGGTCGGCACGGAGTTCGGTGGTCGACAGTTGCAGTACGAGATGTTCTACTCGACCGCACAACACATCGCCGACCTGCGCGTGTTCCGGGCCTATGACTGGGAGACGGGTCGGGCGCACGTCCGGCGCAGCCTGGAAGGCATCGGGGAGTCATGAGCGCCATGCCCGACGATCTGACACGCGGCCTCGACGACGATCCGCTCACGGGAGCGGAGCTGTTCCGCCAGGCCTTCCGGCGCCATGCGGCGACGGTCGTCGTCGTGACCTACATCGACGGCACCGGTGCCCCGTGCGGGATGACGGCGACCTCGATGTGCTCGCTGTCCGACACGCCGCCGTCGCTGCTCCTGTGCATCAACAAGGAGGCGCGCGCCCACGACGAGATCGCCGAGGCGCGCTGGCTGGGCGTCAACCTGCTCTCGATCGGGCAGCGTCCGATCGCGCTGCACTGCAGCCGGCAGGGCGGCGACAAGCGGCTGCGCGGGGACTGGCTGATGCCCGACCCGACCGCCGACGCGACGCCGCGGCTGCGCGGCTCGCTCGCTCACCTCGAATGCGAGGTCGACACCTCGTACCAGGCGTATTCGCACACGGTCTTCGTCGCGCTCATCCGCTCGGTCTGGCTCAACCCGCAGGACGCCCCGCCGCTGCTCTACCACGGCGGCCTGTACAGCCAGCTCGAGTCACCCGCGGAGCAGGCCGAACGGTTCCACTGGGAGCTCCGCGAGGGCTGAGTCCGCCGTCTACCAGTCCGGCCAGCCGTCCACCATGCTGTCCCCGCCGGTCCGTACGCCCGCCCGCGCGACCCGCGTTTGACCGAGGGCGAAGCGTTCGTCGTCGGGGCCGGCCGGCCGGCCGGTGAGGCGCCCGACAACGTGCTCGCCGATGACCGGGCCGTGCTTGAAGCCGTGGCCGGAGCCACCGCCGACCAGCCAGCAGTTGTCGAACGCGGGATGCCGATCGATGACGAAGTTCGTGTCCGGCGTCGTCTCGTACTGACAGACCCGGGTCTCGACGACCGGCGCGTCCGCGAGGCCGGGGAACCGCCGCGCGAGGTAGCGACGCGCCAGACGGACCGACTCGGGGTCGACGATCCGCTCGCCGTGCGTTGGGTCGAAGACCGGGCCGTAGCGATCCGGGGCAAGCTTCATGCCCCGGCCGTCGGTCGCGGGGAGGCCATAGAAGGCGGCGTCGTAGTCGACCCAACAGGGCAGCTGGTCCGGGGCGTAGCGACCGTCGCCGGCCGGCGGTCCCACGAAGATCACGTCTTGCTTCGTCACCCGGATGACGTCGCCCAGGACGGCGGGGAACAGGCGCGGCAGCCACGGTCCGGCGGCGAACACGAACTGGTCGGCCGTGACGTGGCGGCCGTCGTCAGTCGTGACCTCGAGCAGGCGGCGCCCGTCCGAGCGTCCGGGGCGGGCCCAGGCGAGGTCGAACCGGCCGCCCTCCTCGGTGAACCGGCGCGCGACCGCCGCAACGCCGCGTCGCGCCATCAGGAGACCGGCCTCGGGCTCGAAGACCGCGAAGGCCAGGTCGCCCGCCGCCACCTGCGGCCAGCGCTCGGTCACCTCCGCCGGGCTCAGGTGCTCGAACGGGATCCCCGTCTCGCGCAGGAGGGTCTCGGACGCCCGCTCGAAGACGTCCTCGCGATGGGCGAACCACAAGGCCCCGGCCGGCACGAAGATCGTCTCGCCGACCTGCTCGCCGAATGCCATCCAGGCCTCACGGGCCGTGCGCGACCAGGCCGTGTACAGGCGGTCGTCGCCATGCGACGCGCGGATGATCCGCGTCTCGTCGCCCGAGGTCGCGCGCGAGTGGCCCGCCCCGAACGCGTCGATGAGCGTGGTGGCCATGCCGGCCCGGCGGGCGCAGAGCGCCGTCCACGCGCCCATGGTCCCGGCGCCGACCACGACGACCTCGGGCGAGCCGGCGGCACCACGGCTCGTCATCGCGGGAGGACGATGCCCAGGCCGGCCTCGGCCGCCCGGCGCAGGATCGCGTCGCCGAAGATGACGTCCGCGAGCCCGACCCCCAGGTGGGTCACGAGCACGCGGCCGCTGGGCGGGCGGTGCGTGCCCGCCAGGATCGCCTCGCCCAGGGTGGCCGTGGGGTCCGGATAGCCGTCGAACTGGCCCACGTCGCGGTTCGCGAGGAACTGGCCCCGGTCGTCGACGAGGAAGAGTCCGGCGTCGCGCGCGACCTCGGCTGCGACCAGCGTGGCGTAATCGACGGCCACGACGAGCGCGTCGGCGGTGAGCCAGTCCCGGGTCATCGGCTGGCGCTCGGACGGGGTGGTGAACGAGGCCGCGGTCACGACGACGTCCGCGTCGGCGGTCGCCTCGCGTGCCGACGATGTGACGCGCGCCGTGCCGATCCCCGGCGTGTCACCGGCGAGCGCGGCCAGTGCCGCCGCCCGGTCCGGGTGCCTGTCATGGACCGCGAGCTCGAGACCCGGCAGGACCGTGCCGAGGACCGGCAGGTGGCTGCGGCCCTGGACGCCGGCGCCCACGAGGGCCACCCGGGTCGGACGGCCGTCCACGGCCGGCGCGAACCGCCCGATGGCGACGCCCGACACCGCCGCGGTCCGCTGGGCGGTGATCGGCCCGCCATCGAGGATGGCCACGGGCTCGCCGGTCGCGGGGTCGTTGAGGATCGCCAGGGCGCTGATGGCCGGCCGGCCGAGGTCCGCGTTCGAGCCGAACCCGGCGACCCACTTGATCCCGAGCAGGTCGTCGGCCCCACCATCGTCGGCGCCGCGCAGGTGGGCCGGCATCGCGTGGGCGAACGAGCCCTCGGGTCGCGGGTGGACCCCGATCTTGGGCGGCAGCTCGGCACCGGCGGCGAGCGCCGTCATCGTCCGTTCCGCGAGTGCCAGGCGCTCGGCGAGCGGGGGCATGGCGGCAAGGACGTCGCCGGACGAGAGGTAGCGCAGCGGTGCGACGTCATTGGGCGCCATGGCCGCCCGAGTCTACGCGGGGCCGACGAGCGGCGCGGCCCCCGCCCGACGGGCGGCGCTACCATCGACGCGTGGCCCCGATCGATGTCCAGACCAGCCTGGAGAACCTCAAGCTCGAGCGCGACGCGATCGTCCTGTACGACGCGCTGGCGGCCATCGAGGGCGACCCCCGGCGCGCCGGCGCCTTCGAGCGGATCGCGGCCAACGAGCGGCGCCATGCCGACGTCTGGGCCACGAAGCTCACGGAGCTCGGGGCCGACGTCCCGCCCGCCGGGCGACCCCGTGCCCGGGTCCGGTTCATCGTCCTCGTCGCGCGGCTGTTCGGGACCAAGGCGGTCGCGGACCTCGTCAAGGCGCTCGAGGGCGACGAGGAGGAGGCTTACGACGCCCAGGAGTCCTCGCCCGAGGTGGCGGCGATCGCCGCCGACGAGCGCGAGCACGCCCGGATCTGGGACCAGCTGCGCGATGCCGGCGGGTCGGCGGCGACCGTCGCGGCATCGTCCGCGGGGCGGGACGGGGTGGCCATCGCGCGACGGGCGAGCAACCCTGCCGAGATCGGCGCGGTCGAGACCTGGCATCGGGCCGGCGGGCGCTCGGGGACGCTGCGTGCCGTCATCTTCGGCGTCAGCGACGGCCTCGTCAGCAACCTCTCGCTGGTGATGGGCGTCGCCGGCGCGGCCACGGAGAACCCGAGCTTCGTCCTCCTCGCGGGCATCGCCGGACTGCTCGCGGGCTCGTTCAGCATGGCCGCCGGCGAGTACATCTCGATGCAGAGCCAGCGCGAACTGTTCGAGCGCCAGATCGCGCTCGAACGGGCCGAGATGGAGGCCATGCCCGAGGAGGAGGAGGCCGAGCTGGCGGCGGCGTACCGGGCCAAAGGCTTCACCGCCGAGGAGGCCACCCGCATCGCCCATCGCATCTTCCGCGACCCGGTCGCGGCGCTCGACACGCTCGTCCGCGAGGAGCTCGGGCTCGACCCCGACGAGCTCGGGTCGCCGATCCGCGCGGCCCTCGGGTCGTTCCTCGCCTTCGCGGTCGGCGCGGCCATCCCGGTCGTCCCGTACCTGTTCGGCGGGGGCACGACCGTCCTGTTCGTCAGCCTCGGGATCAGCCTCGTGGCCCTCTTCGCGGTCGGGGCGGCGGTGAGCCTGCTGACCGGCCGCAGCCTGATCTTCTCGGGCACGCGCCAGCTCGTCATCGGGCTCGTGGCGGCGCTCGTGACCTATGGCATCGGGAGCGTCATCGGCGTGGCGACGGCGGGGTAGGCGTGACGATGTCCCCTGACCGGGATCCGTTGACCGCGCGACTGCGTGCCGAAGGCTGGCAGCCGGCTCCGTGGTCGAACGGGCCGGGCGGCGACTACCGGGCGCACGCGCACGATTACGACAAGGTCCTCGTCGTCGCCCGGGGCTCGATCCGGTTCGGGCTCCCGGACCACGGCACGGCCGTCGAGCTCGCCGTGGGCGACCGCCTGGACCTGCCAGCGGGGACGAGCCACGACGCCCTGGTCGGCCCCGAAGGGGTGACCTGCCTCGAGGCGCACGCGCCGGCCGGGACGCTGCACGACCTCGCTCGCCGGGACGCGGGGGAGTGGTAGGCGAGGGACGCGAAACGAGGCCCCGAATGGTCGGGGCCTCGTTGGCGGTAGGCTATCGGCGGTCGGCGACGCTCAGTGGGCGCTGAACCGCATCAGATACGGGGCGTAGTCGTTGGCTGGGTCGACGCGGGCCTGGCGGGGTTCGTCGGTGTCCAGCAGGAAGCTGATCAGCGAGAACAGCGCCAGGAGGCCGATGACGATCGCGATGATCATGTCGTTCTCCTTCGCTGCAGATTGAAGACGGCCATACCGGCCGACATCGGTATTCTAGCCTAACGAATATCTGCCTGCAATCGAATATGACTAATGGATAGTGGTGGGATGACGAATCGACCGAAGATCGATGCGATCGACGCCCGACTCCTGGGGCGACTCCAGGTGGACGGCCGGCGGGCGTATGCCGACTTGGGGTCCGATGTCGGCATCAGCGGCCCATCGGCCCACGAACGGGTCAAGAAGCTCGAGGCCAGGCGCGTGATCACCGGCTACGCGGCCACGGTCGATCCGTCGGCCGCGGGCTACCCCATCGTCGCGTTCTGCTGGCTGACCCAGGCGCCCGGTTCCGCGGGGGCGGACCTGACCGACGCATTCGCGGTCATCGACGAGATCGAGGAATGCCACCACATCGCGGGTGAGGCCGACTACCTGCTCAAGATCCGGACACGTGACACGCGCCATCTCGAGGAGGTCATCGTCCGCCTCCAGGCGACGCCGAACGTGTTCACCACCCAGACCGAGGTGGTCCTCTCGAGTGCCTTCGAGCACCGGCCGATCCGGCTCATCCCGACGGCCGGTGAAACCGGAGAGGCGCGGGAGCCGTAGGGATGCACGAGGACCGTCCCGGCCGCCCAGACGACGTCGCTCTCGTCCGCATGGTCGCGAGCGGGTCGTACGACGCCCTGGCGAGCCTCTACGACCGGCATGCCGACGCGGTGTTCGCGGCGGCCTCCCGGCTGACATCGGATCGAGGGGTAGCGGAAGAGGTGGTCCAGGACACCTTCCTCGCGCTCTGGGACCGGGCAGAGACATTCAACCCGGCGGCGGGATCGCTGTCGGCCTGGCTGCACACGATCGCTCGGAACCGGACGGTCGATCGCCTTCGGGCCGCGGGCCGCCGGCCGCAGTTCGTCGCGCCGCCATCGAACTCGAACGGGGATGACTCGGAGACGCAGCTCCTGGAACGGGCTGCGTCAGCGGGGACCATCGTCGCCGGATCCGTCGCTCCGGACGGTCCGGAGGTCGCCCTCGCGTCGAAGGAGACGCGGGACTCGATCGCCCGGGCCCTCGGCGGCATGGCGACCGAGGAGCGAACCGTGATCGTCCTCGCGTATCGCGAGGGCCTGAGCCAGACGGAGATCGCCGAGCGGCTGGGCTGGCCGCTCGGGACGGTGAAGACACGGACCCGGCGGGCACTGCGACGCCTGCGCGAGGCCCTCGACGATTATCACGCGGTGCCGGCCGGATCCGGCGAAGACGGTTAAGGACGAGATGGATCACGACGCGGTCTTGGAAGCACTGGAGCTGGCGACGGCGGAGCCGGACGGCCTGGACCGGCTGATGGCCGGCGACACGCCCGCGGCCCAGGCCGTCGCCGGCCACCTCGCGGGCTGTCCCGAATGCACGCTCGAGCTCGTCCGGCTGCGGCGTCTCGGGGCCGTCGTCCGCGAGGCCATGGTGACCACGCCGTCACCCGACCTGCGCGACCGGACCCTCGCCTACGTTCGTCAGCACGGCGTCCCGCGCGGGCCGGCGGTCGTGCCGGGGCCGGTGCCCGCGCCGACGCCCATCGCCGTCGTGGCCGGTCCGGCCCCCGGGGTCCGGGCCTCCGGCGCCGGCGGCCGGGGACGGCCCGTCCTGACGTGGGTGGCCTCGCTCGCGGCGGCGGTCGTGCTGTCCGTCGTGGCGACGACCGCGATCGTCGGCTGGCGTCTGGACGACCGACTCGCCGCGCAGGACGCAGCCATCGAGGACCTCGCGGACGTCACGACCGCCACGCTGGCGGTCACGGCCGAGCCCGACGTCACGCGGGTCGGTCTCGCCAGCCCGACCGGCGCGGGCGTCAGCGGCACGCTCGTGTACTCGCCCTCGACCACAGACCTCGTCGTCGTGGCGGACGGGCTGACCCAGCCCGCGTCCGGGATGGAGTACCGCTGCTGGGTCGCGATCGACGGCAAGCGCCAGGGGATCGGCCGGATGTTCTTCGGGGGTGGCCTGGCCTACTGGGTCGGGCCGTCGCCGGCGGTCGCCGGGCTGGGCGGCGACGTGACGTTCGGCGTCTCCCTCGTCTCGGCGGAGGGCGGCACGGTCGCGCCCGATCCGGTCCTGACCGGCGGTTCCTGAGGCAGAGGGTCGTCGGGGGGCGGGCTCTCGAGGTAGACCCCGTGGAGCTCGAGGAGCCGGTCGACGGTCTCCGGGTCGACCGGCCGGCCCTCGCGGCCCAGGACCGAGGCGAGCCAAAGCGCCTCGCGCGGACGCTCCTCGGCCTCGATGTCGGCGTCGCGCCGCCGGGAGTCGGCGACGACGAACCAGACCAGCCCGGCCCCGACGACGAGCCCGACGATGAGCAGCCACCAATTGAACTCGGCGTTCACCGCGTCCGAGTATAGGGAGGCGGCGCCGACGGGGCCGCCGGCAGTGTTCTTGCTCCCAGCGCAAGTAATGGAAGCAAGGGCGCAATGGCTCCGTCAGGCCTTGCTTCCGCGGCAAGAAACGCCCCGGTCCGCCTTCGCCCGGGCCTCTCGCCCGGCCCGAAACCTTCGTGACGATCTATTTCTTGCGACCAGCGCACGAGACGACGCGGAACGACCGGTCCCGCGACTGTTACTTGCGCGTGGCGCAAGACGCTCGACTCCTGACGCGAAGCCGTCCGGCGCCCGCCCGCTACACTGCCGCGGATGCTCGACTTCATCCCCAACGCCACCGCGCTCCAGCTCGGCCCGCTGACCATCGGCTGGTACGGCATCGGGTATGCCGTCGGGCTGGCGGCGGCCTACCTCGTGATGGTCCGCCTGGCTCGCCGGGCGGGCGAGGCCCCCGACATCCTCGGCAACGGGATGATCGTCGTGGCCCTGGCCGCGCTCATCGGCGGCCGCGCGTACCACGTCATCGACCAGTGGGACGCGCTCTACAAGGCCGATCCGCTCAAGGTCATCCTGCCACCGTACTCCGGTCTTGGCGTGTACGGCGGGATCGTCACCGGCACGATCGCGGCGTTCCTGTACGCGCGCTACAAGGGCGTCCCGTTCCTGCGCTGGGCCGACATCGTGGCACCCGGCCTCTTCGTGATGCAGGCCGTCGCACGCTGGGGGAACTGGTTCAACCAGGAGCTCTACGGCACCCCGACCACGTTGCCGTGGGGCATCCCCATCGACTGCGCCCACCGGTTGCAAGACGTCTATTCGTGCGCGGCTTTCCCGGAGGCGACGACGCGCTTCCATCCTCTCTTCCTGTACGAGTCCCTCTCCGGGCTGCTCGGCGCGATCGTCCTGATCTGGATCGGGTACCACCTGCGCGAGCGGCTCCGGCCGGGTGACATCCTGCTGGTCTTCTTCGTCTGGTACGGCGTGGTGCGCTTCGCGCTAGAGACGTTCCGGAACGACAACTGGACGTTCTTCGGAGTGCCCACCGCGCAGGTCGTCTCGATCGGCTTCATCGTCCCGGCGCTGGCGATCCTCGTCTGGCGCCACCGCCCGGGCCATCCGCTCGACGATCCGCCGACGAACCCCGACGTCGCGACGTGGGGCGCCCTCGGCCGGCCGGTGGAACCGGACCCCGAGGTCGACGCCGGGGACGCTGACCCCGAGGCGATAGCGGCGACCGCCTGACATGACCGCCCCGGAGCCGGCGCCGGACGACCGGCCTCGGCGCCCGCCTCCGGCCCGGGTCTCGCCCGAAGCGTTGGCCGCCGTCCGCGGTGGCGCGGTCGAGGGCCTCGCCTGGCTGGGGCGCCCGCCCGAGGCGAAGGCCTCGATCCTATACCGGCTGCTCAGGGTCGTCGCGCGGTTCGTGATCTTCGTCGGGTTCCGGTTCAGGATCCGGACCTCGGGCCAGGAGCACCTGCCGGCGGGTGGCTACCTTCTGGTCGGCGCGGCCCATCGCGGCTGGATGGACCCGTTCGTCGTCATGCACGCACTCCCCGCCGAGCCGCGGGCCTGGTTCCTCGGCAGTGCCCCATCGACCTTCACCTCGCGCTGGCGCGAAGCCCTCGTCCACCGGATCGGCGGGTTGCTGCCGGTCTGGCGCGGCGGGATCGGCGTGGAGCAGCACGTGGCCTCGGCGCGGGCCGTCGTCGCGAACGGCGCGGTCTTCGTCCAGATGCCCGAGGGCACGGTCAGTGGCCCGCCCGGCCGCCTGGGACCGTTCCGCACCGGCTGGGCGATCATCGCGATGCGCACCGACGCCCCGATCGTCCCGTTCGCGATGGTCGGCACCGAGGACCTGTACCTGGGCAAGCGGATGGTGTCGCGGATCCTGCCGGCGACCACGGCGCGGGCTCTCGCCGGGCTGGCGCCCGACGCCCCACCGCCCGAGGTCGGCTCCCGCGAGGAACTCGACGCGGCTCACCGGATGAGCGAGGCGCTGGCAACCATCCTCGGGCCGGTCGTCGAGGAGCTGCACCCGCTGACCCTTGACCCGGCCGACCACCCGCGACGATTCCGGCGGCGGCTGACCTGGCTGCTCTTGCGACCCGGCCGCCTCGACCGGGACGGCTAGGCGGAGGCCGTCCGGTCACCGGTGTGCTCGTGGGGCCGCGCGAGCGGACCCTATACTCGCCCGCGATGCAGTACGCCGAGTCCATCCTCGACCTCGTCGGCCACACACCACTCGTCCGGATCACCCGGGTCGTCCGCGACCTTGGCCCGCTCGAACGTCAGCCGATGCTCCTGGCCAAGCTCGAGATGCTCAACCCCGGTGGCTCGGTCAAGGACCGCATCGGGCTGCCGATGATCGAGGCGGCGGAACGTGCCGGGCTGCTCAAGCCGGGCGGAACGATCATCGAGCCGACCTCGGGGAACACCGGCCACGGCCTCGCCATCGCCGCGGCGCTAAAGGGCTACCGCTGCATCTTCGTCATGGCCGACAAGCAGTCGTCGGAGAAACAGCAGTTGCTGCGGGCCTACGGCGCCGAGGTCGTCCTGTGCCCGACCAACGTCGCGCCCGAGTCGCCCGAGTCCTATTACAGCGTCGCGGCACGGCTGGCCCGTGACATCCCGGGCGCCTTCAAGCCGGACCAGTACTGGAACCAGGAGAACACCGCGGCGCACGAGCAGACGACCGGCCCGGAGCTCTGGGACCAGACTGACGGACGGATCACGCACTTCGTGGCGAGCGTGGGGACCGGCGGGACCATCTCCGGCGCAGCGCACTTCCTCAAGGCCCAGAACCCCGCGGTGCAGGTCATCGGCGCGGACCCGGAGGGCAGCGTCCTGTCCGGCGACATCGCCCGGCCGTACCTGACCGAGGGGGTGGGGGAGGACTTCTTCCCCGGCACCTACGACCCTGCCGTCATCGACCGGTGGGTCCGGGTCAGCGACCGGGACGCCTTCGCGATGGCTCGTCGACTGACGCGCGAGGAAGGGATCCTGTCCGGCGGGTCGTGTGGGACCGCGATGGTCGCGGCGCGCGAGGTCGTGCGCGAGCTCAGCGGGCGCACGGGCGGCGCGGAGGCGGTCGTCGTCGTGCTGCTGCCCGACAGCGGCCGCAGCTATCTCTCCAAGATCTACAACGACGAGTGGATGCGGGCCAACGCGCTGATCGCGACGACCGGCTCCGCCACGCGGGTGGCAGAGCTCCTGGCCGACCGCCACCATGCGCCCGAGATGCCCACGGTCGTGGTCGCCCGCACGACCGAGCGGGTGGGGAACGCCATCGCCACGCTCCAGACGTACGGCATCAGCCAGCTGCCGGTATCCGAGGACGCGGACGGCGATGCGGTCAAGGGCCTGGTCGGCTCGATCAGCGAGAAGGGACTGCTCGATCGCGCGTTCCGCGACCCGAGCGTCGTCGACCGGACGGTCGGCGAGGTCATGGATCCGCCGCTGCCACTCGTGGATGCCCGCGCGACGCTCGACGAGGCCTTTGCCCTCCTGTCAGGCGGCGCCAACGCGCTCGTCGCGATACGCGAGGGTCGGCCGGCGGGCGTCGTCACCAAGCTCGACCTGCTCGAGTACCTCACCCATCACGGCGTGACCGGCGGGACCTGAGCCGCCGGCGGGACCCTGACCCACCGGCACGGCGCCGTGTCGAGGATCAGGCGCGACCGGCTACGACGCGGCGGATGACCGGCAGCCGGCTGGCGATCCGCGACGTGAGGCTCTCGGGTGCCGACGTCTCAGGGAGCGGCAGCGCGTCCGGGCGCTGGTGGAGCCGGCGCCATGCATCGGCCTTGCGCTGCTCGTCCGCGTGGAGCGAATCGTTGATGAGGAAGTAGTAGCCGCTGCCGAGTGCGTTCATCGCTGGCCTCCTGGGTGTTCGACATCGCCCGATGCCACCCAGACTGCCGCCGAGGCCTGGCCTGCCACATCGTCAAACGCCTTATCCCGACCGACCGAAAGACCTCAAATCGTCCGTGTCGTGCGTCGCCTGCGATGATGCGGGCGTGACCGAGCCGGTCGTCGCCCCGATCGCCACCGCGCGGTACTCGCTGGTCTCGATGTCCGTGCCGTTCATGCGGTCCCTGCTCGCCCGGGACCTCGTTGGCGCCGCGACCGAGATCGGTGCCGCGGTCCCGGCCGACCTGCCGGATCGCCTCGACGGCTTCCTCCAGTTCCGGATCGCCGATCTCGCCGTGGATCCCGCCGCGCAGCCGTGGCTGGGACGGGCCATCGTCGCGCCGGAGGCGGCGGGTCGGGCTCGTGATCGGCTCGGTCGGCTTCCATGCCCCGCCCGATGCGGACGGGCGGGTGGAGGTCGGCTACCACGTCGAGCCCGAGTACCGGCGCCAGGGCGTCGCCACCGAGGCGGTCAGCTCGCTCTTCGACTGGGCAGCCCGCGAGCACGGCGTGCGCCGGTTCCGGGCGGCCATCGCGCCCGACAACGTCGCGTCGCTCGCGGTCATCGCCCGGTTCGGCTTCCATGAGGCGGGCGTCCAGCTCGACGACATCGACGGCACCGAACTCCTCTTCGAGCTCGACGACTGGCCACCCACGGCCTGACCAGAGTGCGGTCGCGGAGTGGCGCAACTGGACGATGACGCGCGGTCGAGCGACAGGCTCCGTCCATGTACACGTCGTTGCCGATTGCGTGGGACTCGTCTCGGTCTGCTGTGGTGTGTGGCGGTGGCGCGCTGGCTGCGCGGCTGGTGCGCGGCATCGGGGACCTGACGCGACTGGTCTGGCTGCGAGTGGGGAACTCGTGAGGCCTGGGAGAATGGCGCGGCTTGCTGGGGGGCAGCAGATGGACGCGGCACTAGACGCGGCGGGGCGCGAGGCGCGGCAGGCGATGCGACGTCGAGTGGCTCACCGAGCAGCGGACGGTCGCGTCGGGCGACCTCGATGCCGCGGCGTAGACACGTCGGGAGTCGCCGGACGGGCATCGGTGGCGCCATCTCGCGCGGTAGGCTAGGACGGGCGGCCGGCGTGACGACGGCGGCCGGCATGGCCTGGCTCGGGACGACGTCGGCGTCCCCTCACGATGTGCGGTCTGACGGCCGGATCGGCGAGACCGTGGATTAGTCGAACGACCGCACGACCTCGCACGACGAGGCCACGATCAACGGGAACGGGTCGCCTCAGACACGACCAGTCGGTTCCGCGGCCGCCTCTCAGGCTCCACGGTCACCGTGGATGGCGAGGTGACCAGACGTCCACGACCACGGATCCACAAGGAGTCGTGATCGCGACGACGTCCTACACCTCGCGCCTCCACGCCGAGCTGAAGGCATGCCCGATGCGAACGGGGTCGTCACGCTCACCCTCGAGATGAATCTGTGATCGAGCGCGTCGGGCGCCGGGACGTCGACGTTTGCGATGGACGCCACGACGAGCCAAACAGGGCAGGTCGGCGAGGACGCCTGGCTACAGGAGACGCTAGAGGAGATCGAGGTCGAGCAGGGCGTGACCGCGGCGGACGGGACGCAGACCACCGGTTCGAGCGCGCGTTCGATCCGGGCGACCAGCGGCCGAACGGAGGCGGCTTCGGCAGCGTCGTCGCCGCGACGAGAGCCTGGGGCCGGGGACGATGGATCCGGCCGAGTCCACGCGCTGGGGCAACTTCGTACAGATGACCAGCATGATGGCCTCGTCGCGCGCCTTCAGGGACGCGCAGGAGGCGTGGCGCGGCGGGAAGTGCGTCGAGGTCGAGTAGAGCGAGCGGTCACGCGACGTCGAGGCGGACGATACGGTCCGCTTCGAGGCGTGGCCGGTCCACGCGATCGAGGGCGGGCGGCTCGCCAAGCCGGTCGTGGCCACCTGGCCGGAAGTGTGTCGATCCTGCCTGAGGGCACGAAACAGGATGCACCGGCACGCTCACGTACATCTCGGGTACGGAGGTGGGCGAACACGGGACCGTCACGATGATGAGCACCTCGAACGCGGGATCGGCAAACTCGATGTGACCTTCACGGTCGCGGTGGCGGTAGTCCTGGAGCTCGAGATCGCTTCGAAGGTCACGCCGACCGCGCTCACCGGGATGGCCGTCGTCGATGGCTCGGCGACGGCGAAGGGACGGATCCGGCTGACCGAGGCCGAGCGCGACCACTGGCGCGGGAACGGGACATAGACGTCGAAGACGACGTCGAAACGAGCGGGTGTCGGACGGTCCACGTCCGCGGGAACGGCTCGTACGACTGGCAGGTCCGCGACGTCGTCGCCGGCCCGACATCGGCGTGGGGGACATCGTGGTCGACATCGACGCGGGCACGGCGGTGGAATAGCCGGACGACTTCAACGCGTACAACTGCGACGTGAACTAGAGGGCACGATGAACACCTGGGAGAACGCGTTCTTCGAGGTCTACCGGGCGAAGTACGGCCCGAATGGGCTCCGTGTGACCGACTGGACCTGAGCGCGACCGCGGACACGTGGAAGCAGGGCGGCCTGGTCGCGACGGCGACGTGGACGGGCACATGCCTGGACCGGCGCTCCTCGCATGCACCGACAAGACGACCTTCAAAATCTGGGCAGTGCTGGCGTCGCTGTGATCTCGATGGTCAGCGCCGCGGGGTCGCAAGCGCGACGGCCTGGGCACGTGATGACGCTCCGAGCTTGGTCATCGCGTTCGACAGGATCCGGGCGACCGTTGGACGACCGAGCCCCATCCGTCGGGCGACCTCGAGGTTCGTGAGTCCCTGGCCGACGAGCTCGAGCAGCTCCCGCTCACGAGGCGTCAGGGACGAGTCTGCAGAGCGGCGGGGTGCCGACTCGGCGGGTGGGCGGGCACGGCCTGGCGCATCGTGCGGCGGATCCGGATGGCCACGACCTCGAACCCGGAGGCCGTCGCATCGACGAGAGCGGACGTGAGCTGGGCCGCGGCCTCGTCGAGCCGCTCTGCCTGACGCAGGGCTTCGCCCTCGGCCCATCGACAGTGCATCGATCGCGGCGTGTGGAACTCCGCTCAGAGCGACGATGCGGCCGCGAACCGCTCCGCCGCCGCCGCCGGGTGACCGTCATGGAGCGTGGATCCCTCGAGCTCGGGAACGGCGCCGGCTGACACCGGGGTGGGCGCGACGAAGGGCATCGGTGCCGGGGCTCGTCCCAGTTCGAGCCGCGCCCACGCGGCCGTGACCGCGGGCAGGACGTCGGCGTTGACGATCGGTGACGGGACCGTCTGCGCCGCTCCGCGAGTTCCAGCGCGACCTCGGTCCGCCCACTCCAGAGCGCCAGCTCGGCTCGTGTCGCGAGGAGCTCGCCGCGACCGACGAAGTCGTCGGTCACCGTGTCGAGCAGCGGCTCGAGGCTGTCGATCGCGTCGTCGAGGTGACCCATGAGCTCGAGCGCTCGAGCGCGGAAGTTCAGGGCCGCCTGCCACGGGCGCCGTGGCGCGGGACGTTCGAGGACGACATCCGCGTAGGTCAGCGCATCGGCGGGTCGGCCGGCCAGGACCGCGCAGTGGACCCGCTCGGCGAGGAACTCGAGTGCCACGGTCGACGCGCTCGCGTCATCGAACCGGCAACTGGTCTCGTCAAGGAACCGAAGCGCCGGTCCGGCGCCCTCGAAGATCATGGTCGCGTATGCCACGACGCGGGCCAGGTCCGCGGCGAACGCGAAGTCGCGGGCCGCGACCGCCAGGTCGATGGTGTCGCGGAGATACCCGACGTCGTTCGGCTGGGCAGCCAGCATCGCGGCACTCTCGCGGATGGCGCGGAGTGGCCGGTTGCTTGGCGACGCGATCGGCTGCCGGGCCAGCTGGTCGTCGAGCACGGTGATGGCGCCGGGCAGGTCGCCGTCGATATTGATCATGAACGCCGCCGTCTCGATGGCGCGCGCGGCCGCGACGGACCCGGCCGGGTCGATCGACCGCGCGTTGGCCGCGCCCAGCCGGGCCCGCGCGTCGTCGTGCCGCCCGAGGCGATACAGGGCGTGCCGGCGAGGGTGTCGCGCTCCGCAAGGGCCTCGCTGGTCCCATCAGCCTCGATGCCGTCGAGGAGTCGGACGACATCAGCCCAGTCCGATGCGTCGCGCAGCGCCCGGGCCGCGGCCAGGCGCTGTTCGGGCCCCGCGGCCGCATCGGCGGTCTCGGCGAGGACCGTGAGCAGGGCCGCGCGTCGGGCCGGGTCCTGCGTCCCCTCGAGCGCCGCGGCGGCGGCGCTCCGTGCCTGGTCGTCGCATCCAGCGGCCGCGAGGTGGCTCGCGCGCTCGACCGGGTCGTCGACGACGTCGGCCACCAGAGCGTGGAGCTCCATCGTCGCCGACGCATCGAGACGGGCGCGGACGGCCTCCCCGAGCAACGCGTGCCGGACCTCGACGAGATCGCCCGTCCGGCTCAGGAGTCCGGCGTCCAGACCCTCCGATGCGGCTGTGTCGAGCCGGTCGAGATGGATCGGTCGCTGGGCGACGGCCAGGATCTCCACGACCCGCTGGCCGTTCCTCGAAAGGCCATCGAGCGTTCCCGCGATCGTCCGCGCCAGCACCGGTGACGCGGCGCCGTGGACCGCCATCTCGCGCAGGATGAGCGGGTTGCCGCCGGCCTCGCCCACGATCCGCGCGAGGGCCGTCGGGCCGATGTCGGGTCGCCACGCGGTGACGATGTCGCGCGCGGCCTCCGCGTCCACCGGGCCCAACCGGATGACGTCGACGTTCGGTGCCGGCTCCGCGACGATCGCCGGGACGCCCTGCGGGCCTGCGGCTCGGGCCGCCAGCACGAGCAGCACGCGCCCGGTCAGCAGCTCCAGCGCCGCCAGCGTCTCGGGATCGACCCACTGCACGTCATCGATGAACAGGATGTCTGGCCCGACGTGCGCCTCCACCATGGCCGCCACGCGGGCCGGGTCACCGGCGAGCCCAAGGTGACAGGCCCGTTCCAGGGCCAGGTAGGGGAGCGACGCGAGCGTCGCGAGACCGCCGCCTTCGTGGATCGGGATGCCCGCGGCGCGTCCGGCGGCGCGGACCAGGCTGGTCTTCCCGATCCCGGCCTCGCCGATGACCACGCTCGGCCGATCGGATCCGAACGCGGACACGAGCCGGCGAAGCTCATGGTCGCGTCCGACGAGACCCCCCAGGTCGTCCTGCACCGCCGCATAGTGTCGTGTCGGCCCGTCGGCCGCAATGGCCTGGGCCATGCTCAGTCAATTCAGCGCTCGGAAACGAACCTGGTCACGTCGCGCAACCACCCGAGTCGGCGCGCGACCGCGACAGCCTCGGTCGTCCGCGTGACCCGGAGGGCCGCGCGCGCGGCCGCCAGACGCCGGTCTGCGGTCCGTCGTGAGAGACCGAGCGTGGCGGCCGCCTCGCGCAAGGAGAGACCCTCCGCGAGGAGGGCGAGGATCGCGCGCCCGTCGTTGTCAAGACGGGGCGACGGGTCGGATGCGAGCACCCGATGGTCTACCAGGCCGACGTGGCGGAGGTCGTCGACCAGGTGATCGGTCACCTGTCGTGAGGCGGTCACGCCGAGGATCAGCCCGCAACCGCCGAGCGCCGCGAGCATGGCTGCGGCGGCGCTCTCGGCCGAGTCCACGATCCCCGACGAACGGTGATCGGGGGCCCGTAGGGTGGATCGAAGCCGGCGCGCACGACCCACCCGTCGGCCACCGCCGCGCGGACCGCCGCGTCGACCGGCTGGTCCGCCCCCTCGATGACGATCCGCGGTGGGACGGCGGCGGTAGGCATCGGGCTCCTCGACGGTTCGCGAAAACGTGCGGCCCACATGTAATCACGTTCCGCGAGGCGCGGCGGGGTCCCGAGCCGAGACCGACCTACATGCGATCGTCGGCGATCGCGCCCATCTGCTTCATCAGCTCGAATGCTCGGCGTCGGTCTTCGACGGGTCGAACGTCGAGATCGACAGCAGCCGGTCGCCCTTCTGCACGAGAAAGTTCAGCGTCTGCGAGTTGTACAGCGCCCGGTCGCCCAGCCCGCTCACGGACTCAGACGCGGCATCACCGGCCATGGCATCGAAGATGGACGTCGCGCCGACATTCGTCAGGACGACGGCCGCGAACGGTGCCCCGTCGAGCTGGTAGTCGCATGTGTCGGGCGGACCGGGGAAGAACCCCTGCGTGACACCGGAGACGGCGAACATGCCTTCGACCTCAGCGATCGTGACAAGGCCGCAGACGTCGCTGCCCCCGCCGCCGGCGGCGACCGGCTCGGAGGCGGCAGGTTCGGGCGTGGTCGGCTGGCTCGCTTCGCCGACGGTGCCCGGCTCGACCGACGGTGCCGCTCCACCGCCCGGGTCCGCCCTACCGCTGGTGCCAGACCCGCCACCGCCACATGCCACGGCCAGCATCGTCATCAACGCAAGCGCGCCGATCCATCGCGTGATCGCCTTCATGCCGCTCACCCCTGGTTCAGGTGGCAGGCCTGCCGACGTCAGCAGGCCTTGCCACCGAGCCAGAGGCTGGCCGTCCGACACGGGAGCGTCATCGTGCAGTTGCGCCAATTGGCACGTGACCGGTGCGCGGGTGCCATCATGGCCGCCATGCCACCGACGACGCCGATGCCGCCCCGGCGCGACCCTCGTTCGACACGCTGGCGGTCCACGCGGGCGCCGAGCCCGACGAGCTGACCGGCGCGGTCAGCCCGCCCATCTACCAGACGAGCACCTTCGCCCAGGACGGCGTGGCGGACCCGCGCGGCGGCTACGAGTACGCGCGCTCGCAGAACCCCACGCGCGAACGGCTCGAACGCGCCGTGGCGGCGCTCGAGCACGGGACCCACGGCATCGCGTTCGCTTCGGGGTCCGCGGTCACGGCCGCCCTGGCCGAGCTGGCCCAGCCCGGCGACGAGATCGTGGTCGGGGACGACGTCTACGGGGGCACGTTCCGGTACCTCGAGCGCGTCCGCCGCGCGGCGGGGGTGGACTCGCGCTACGTGGACCTCTCGGCGGGGCCCGACGTCCTCTGGGAGGCCCTGACCGAGAAGACGCGCCTGGTCTGGTTCGAGTCGCCGTCCAACCCGTACCTGAAGGTCGTCGACATCGCGGCCGCGGTGGGTGTGGTGGCGCGCCGTGCCGCCGAGGGCGGCCGGCGACCGCTCGTGGTCGTCGACAACACGTTCGCATCGCCCGCCCTGCAGCGGCCGCTGGAGCTGGGCGCCGACATCGTCTTCCACTCCGCCACCAAGTACCTCGCCGGTCACTCCGACACGATCCTCGGCGTCGCGGTCACCTCGGACGAGGCCGTCGCGGAGCGCCTCCGGTTCCTCCAGAACGCGATGGGCGCCGTGCCGGGGCCCCTCGACTGCTTCCTGGTGCTGCGCGGGCTGCGGACGTTGCACCTGCGCGTGGAGCGGCACGGCACGAATGCCGCGGCGATCGTGGCGTTCCTGCGGGCTCGCCCCGACGTCGCCACCGTCCACTACCCGGGCTGGGGCGGCATGGTCTCGTTCATCCCCGCGCCGGGCACGAGGACGGGACGTTCGGCCGCGGCGCGGGCCGTCGCCATCGCCGAGGGGACGCGGCTGTTCACCCTCGCCGAGTCGCTCGGCAGCGTCGAGTCGCTCATCGAGCTCCCGGCGGCGATGACCCACCTGTCGGTGGCAGGCTCGCCGCTGGAGGTCGACCCGGCCCTGGTGCGCCTGTCGGTCGGGATCGAGGGGATCGACGACCTGATCGCGGACCTGACGCAGGCGCTCGACGCCGGTTGAGGTCCTAGGACGCGGTCCTCGAGGGGACGTCCAGGCCGTGCTCGGCCGGATCGAGCCGGCCCCGCGTTGCGAGGTCCTGGTAGATCGCGACGCTGGCCGCGATGCCCTCGGCGAACGGCGTGACCGGCAGCGGCCCCAGGGCCTCGATGCCGTCGTGGTCGATCTCGGACGGGAATGGCAGGCTGACCGGCTCGAACGTGATCCGTGCCGCGGAGCCTGGCACGACCGCCTCGATGGCCTTGACCAGCGCCGACCCGTCGGCGACCTCGCCGGGCAGGTTGAAGACGTGCGCTGCCGCGACACGGCTCCGGCTCGCGGCGATGAGCGTCCGGGCCACGTCCTCGGCGTACTGGAAGAGGGTCGGTCCGCCGAACGCGACGGTGTAGGGCAGGCCGAGGACCGCAGCCACCACGGCCTTGGTCGGGCCGCTGGTCATGCCCTGGTCGCGCCCGACGCCGTACACGGTCATCGGACGCAGCCCGATGCTGGGGATCCCGTCATCGAGCCAGTAGACGCGCGCATTGCCCTCGTTGGCGACCTTGTAGACGCCGTAGTGGGTGCGCGGATGGCCCGTTGCGTCCACCGTGAGCCGGCCCGTCGCCGGGTCGGCATCGTCGTCGGAGAACGCGGCGATCGAGCTCGTGTAGACGACCGGTGCCATCCCGTCGCCGCGGCGCTTGACCGCCTCGAACACGTTCACGGTCCCGACTACGTTGACCATCGCCCCGAGCGGCGGATCCGCCCTGCAGAAGGGGACCTGCAGGGCGGCGAGGTGGATGACGTTCGTGATCTGATGCCGGTCGATGACCGACTCGAGCGCCGCGAGGTCGGTGATGTCGCCCGTCTCGAGCGTGACGCCGTCGATCTCCTCGGGCGACATGATCAGCCGCAGGCGTCGGGCGTCGGTGCCGAGATCGAAGCCGGTGACGGCGGCACCCTCACGGGCGAGGGTCCGGACCGTCCAGGCGCCGATGCAGCCGAGGGCTCCCGTGACGAGGAAGCGTTCGCTGCCCGCGGTCACGAGCCTGCGACCCGCGCCGGCTCGAAGCGGCAGGTGTTGGTGAGTCGGCCGATGCGCTCGATCTCGATCGTCACCTCGTCGCCATCGGAGAGCAGGACCGGGGGATCACGGAAGATCCCGACGCCGGCCGGCGTCCCGGTCGCGATGACGTCGCCGGGCTCCAGGGTGAACGCCTGCGAGCAGTGGCTGATGATCGTCGCGACCCCGAAGTACATGTCGGCCGTGTTGGCCTGCTGCATGACGCGATCGCCGACGCGGCAGGCGATGTCGAGGACCTGCGGGTCGGGGATCTCGTCGGCCGTGACGATCCAGGGTCCCATCGGGCAGAACGTGTCAAGGGACTTCCCACGCGTCCATTGCCCGTCGCCGAACTGCAGGTCGCGCGCCGAGACGTCGTTGAGGCACGTGTAGCCGAGCACGTGGTCGAGAGCTTCGGCTTCCTCGACGCGCCGTGCGCGGCGGCCGATGACCACGCCGAGCTCGGCCTCGTAGTCCACCTGGGCGGTCAGGGCCGGGTCCCAGCGGATGTCGGCGCCCGGACCGATGACGGACGTCGGCCACTTGGCGAAGATCAGCGGCGCGGGCGGCGCCTCCGAGCCTCCCTCCAGGACGTGGTCCCGATAGTTGCGCCCGATCGCGATGACCTTGCCGGGACGGGGCACGGGGGCGAGCCAGTCGAGTCCGTCGAGAGGGCGGCCGTCCGCCGCGATCCGGTCGGGGTGGGCGGCGGCGGCCAGGGCCCCGACCGTCGCCGGTCCCGAACCCAGGAGCCCCGCGATGGACGCCGGGCCGTCGGGGAGGAGCTCCGGGGCCGGCATCCATCGCGAATCCGAGACGACGCCGAGCCCCTCGCCGCCGTCGGCTCGTCGATAGGAGATCAGGCGCAACGTCGTGGCCCTGTCGAGTCCGACGCGAGGCACGGGGGGATCGACTGGACGGCCACGCCCGCTCCTTGACGTTCAGTATACTGACCCGTGGACGACGGATTGAACGATACGATAGCGTGGGTGACGGCGTCAACCGTGCCGGGCGCACGAGGAGACGCCGACCGGAGGTGGCGATGGCCGACGACCCGTTCGCGCGCGTCCCGCTGGGCCGGACCGGACTCTCCGTCACACGTCTCGGATTCGGCGCGGCCTCCATCGGCGGCCTGTTCACCCCGGTCGACGACGAGGCAGCGACGACCGTCGTCCGTCACGCCTGGGACCTCGGGGTGCGCTACTTCGACGTCGCGCCGCTGTACGGATACGGGGCCGGTGAGCGGCGGCTCGGCATGGGTCTGGCCGGCCGTGCGCGGAACGACTTCGTGGTCTCCACCAAGGTCGGTCGGCTGGTCCGCGCGGACGCTGACGTGCCGCCGGACGCCGACATCGATCGCCAGGCGCTCGATGGTCGCGACGACGCCTACTACGCCGACACGGCGGGCCGTCGCATCGTGTTCGACTACAGCGCGGACGGGATCCGGCGCTCGATCGAGGAAAGCCTCGCCCGACTGGCTCTGGCGCGGGTCGACATGGTCTTCATCCATGACCCCGATGACCACTGGGAGGCGGCCATCGGCGAGGCCTATCCCGCACTCGAACGACTGCGGGACGAGGGTGTGGTCGGCGCCATCGGCGTCGGCCTGAATCAGTCGGCGATGCTGGCCCGCTTCGCGCGTGAGGCCGACGTCGATGCGTTCCTGCTGGCCGGCCGCTACACGCTCCTGGACCAGGATGCCCTGACCGAGCTGTTGCCGCTCTGTCACGAACGGGGCATCGCGGTGCTCATCGGCGGCGTGATGAACAGCGGCGTCCTGGCCGACCCGCGGCCGGGGGCGCCGTTCGACTACGGACCGGCCTCGCCCGAGATCCTCGAGCGCGCCCGCGGGCTCGCGGCCGCCTGTGAACGCCACGGCGTGCCGCTGCGCGCCGCCGCGATGCAGTTCCCGCTGGCCCATCCCGCGGTGACCGGTCTCATCGCGGGTGTCCGGACCGTCGAACACCTCGACGAGTACCCCGCCCTGATGGCCCGGCCGATCCCGGCCGCCCTGTGGGACGAGTTGCGCTCCACGCGGCTCATCGCGCCTGACGCGCCGACGCCGTCATGACCCCGCCCGTCTTCGACGCGCACCACCACCTCTGGGATCCGGCCGAGGCGGACTACCCGTGGATGACCCAGGACGTGGCGCCGATCATCCGCCGGTTCGGCGTCGAGGATCTCGCGCCGCTCCTGCCGGTCGCCGGGGTGGACGGCACCATCGCCGTCCAGGCCCGGCATGACCTCGCCGAGTCGCGCGGCCTGCTCGCGACCGCGGCGGTCACGCCGTTCATCGTCGGGGTCGTCGGATGGGTGGACCTGACCGCTGACGACATCGCCGGGGCGATCGCCGAGCTCCGTGCCGGGCCTGGCGGCGACCGACTCGTCGGGATCCGTCACCAGGTCCACGACGAGCCCGACCCTGCGTGGCTGGCCCGGCACGACGTCCGGCGCGGTCTCGAGGCGGTCGAGGCGGCCGGCCTGGCCTACGACCTGCTGATCCGGCCCGCGCGAGTTCGCCGGCTGCGCGCGCCATCGTCGAGGACCTGCCCGAACCTGCGCTTCGTGGTCGACCACCTGGCCAAGCCGCCGATCCGGGGCGGCGCGACGCAGCTCGTGGGCGGCGGGAGCTGCGTTGCGTTCGCCGCCCGGCCGAACGTCTGGTGCAAGCTCTCCGGCCTCGTGACCGAGGCCGACTGGGCGACGTGGACGGCCGCGGACCTGGCGCCGTGCGTCGACATCGCGCTCCAGGCCTTCGGCCCGGACCGGCTCCTGTTCGGCTCCGACTGGCCGGTCTGCCTGCTGGCCGCCTCGTATCAGGACGTGATCGGCGCCGCGCGCGAGCTGACCGCGGCCCTCTCCCCGAGCGAACGGGCGAGCGTCTTCGGCGGCGCCGCGAGGAGGGTCTATGGCCTCTCGGTCCCGCCTGACCTGGCCAGGCCCTAGGTACGCTGCAGCGGGTCGGACAGCTCGGCAGCCAGCCAGCGGAGATCCTCGATCAGCCCGGGTACCCGTTCGGGCGTGGCCCGGACCTTGAGGAGCGTGATGCTTGCCGCGTTCGGTCCCTCGCCCGGCTGACGGCTCGGGACCATGATCCCGTAGCAGACGACTCCTTCCATGGTCTCCTCGTCGTCGATCGCATAGCCGCGCCGGCGGATCTCGTGCAGGTCGGCGAGCAGCTCTTCGACCGAGGCGTGTGCCTTGGGCGTGGCCTGGGGGAGGGCGGTCAAGCCGGCCAAGCGGCGGCCCAGCTCGGCGTCGGGGAGAGAGGCAAGGGCCGCCTTGCCGGTCGCGGTCGAGAACGCCGGCAGGCGCCGACCGATGCCCGACGTCAGGCGGACGGGCTGGCGTCCGTCGTGGCGGGCGAGGTACGTCATTTCGAGGCCGTCGAGCACGGCGAACTGGACGGTCTCCTCGGAACCTGTCGGCAGCATCCGCGACGCCTCGTAGAACTCCTGGACCTGGTCCACGGTCACGAGGTACGCGCCACCCAGCTCGGCCAGCCGGCGGCCGAGGGCGAAGCCCGTGCCGATCCGCCGGACGAGCCCGGCGTCGGCCAGGGCGCCGCAGATGTTGGCGATCGACGACTTGGGGAGTCCGAGCCGGCGCGCCAGCTCGCTCGGGCCGACCGGCTCACCGCCGGCTTCGGCAAGGACGTCAAGGATGAGCGCGGCCCGGGTCACCGCCGGCGCGAGCGAGTCGACACCGGTCGGGGACGCATCGTCCAGCACCGTGTCAGGAGAGGCCATCAAGTCTCCGGAACGTGTCCCGCGGCCGCACCCTCGGGCCAACAGGATGGACCGCGTACAGCAGTTTGACTTCGGTAGGACGCGGTCCGCATTCTGTTCAACCTACCGCCGTTCGTTCAGTATGCTGGACACGACGGGCGGGGTCAAGAGGAGGAGGGCCCGTCAGCCGCCGGCCATCGCGGGCAGCAGGACGAGCGTGTCGCGGTCACCGACCGGCGTGTCGAGCGCCTGCAGGTGACGGACGTCGGTGTCGTTGAGGAACGCGTTCACGAAGCGGTTCAGCTCGCCGTCGGGGGCCAGCAGCTGGGCCTCCAGGCCGGGATGGGCCGCGACCAGCGCGCTGACGACCTCGCGGACCGTCGCGCCCGCGACCTCGACCTGCTTTGCGCCGCCGGTCGCGGTCCGAAGGGTCGGCGGGATCCGGACCGTGCTCATGCCTCGGTCCCTGCCAGCCACGACTCGAACGCGCCCAGGCTCGGCCGGATGACCGGCGCGAGGCCCGGCTCACCCGGCCGGGCGATGCCGTCGCCATGGCCGAGGGTCCGCGCGTCCGGCGTCTTGAGGCCGTTGCCGGTCAGCAGCGCGACGACCTCCTCGCCCGGGCGGATGACGCCGCGCCGGCGGGCCGCCGCGACCGCGGCCAGCGTCACGCCGCCGGCGGTCTCCGGATAGATGCCCTCGAGCCGGGCGACGTCCCGGATCGCCTCGGCGGTGACCAGGTCCTCGATGGCCTCGATCGACCCACCGGAGTCGCGTGCGACCTCGACGGCATAGCGCCCGTCTGCGGGATTGCCGATCGCGAGCGACCGGACGAACGTGTCAGGCTCGCGGATCGGCTCGATGACGTCCGTGCCGGCCGCGAAGGCGGTGGCCACCGGAGCGCAGCCGGCCGCCTGCCCGCCGACGAACCGGATCGGCCGGCGCTCGATCAACCCGAGCTCGGCGAGCTCCTCGAATCCGCGCGCCACGCGCGTGAACATCGCCCCGGACGCGACCGGCCCGACGACGACGTCCGGCGATCGCCAGCCGAGCGATTCGGCGATCTCGTAGGCGAGGGTCTTGGAGCCCTCCGCGTAGAACGGCCGCAGGTTGATGTTGACGAAGCCCCAGCCGGTCTCGTCGGCGACCTCGAGGCAGAGCCGGTTCACGTCGTCGTACGTGCCCGCGATCGGGACCACGGTCGCGCCGTACGCGAGTGCGTGGTCGACCTTGGCCGCCTCGAGATCGGCCGGGATGAAGACGTAGGCCGGCAGGCCCACGGCCGCCGCGGCGGCCGCCGTGGCACCGGCGAGGTTGCCGGTCGAGGCGCAGGCGAGAGCCTCCACGCCGAACTCCACTGCCCGGGCCGCCGCGATCGCGACCGCGCGGTCCTTGAAGCTGAGCGATGGGTTGCGGGTGTCGTCCTTGAGCCAGAGCCGCTCGACGCCCAGGACCGGCGCCAGCCGGTCGGCCGCGAGCAGGGGCGTCGATCCGACCGGCAGCGATCGGGCCGGCGGCGCCTCGACCGGCAGCAGCTCCGCGTAGCGCCAGATCCCCGGCGCCCGGCTCGCGATCGACTCGCGGGTCAGCGTCTCCCCGACGACGTCGTAGTCGTATGCCACCTCGAGCGGCCCGAAACAGGCGGCGCAGACGTAGGACAGCCCGATGGCCTCGGTTCGGCTGCAGTTCCGACAGCGCAGGCCGGTGATGCGCGGTCGCGACGTGCCGTCGGACGGCGTCGGACCGGTTCGGGTCGTTGGGGCGAGGGTCTCGATCGACATGGCGGGCTCCCGGGAGGCGAACGTCATGGCCTCGGGACCGGGAACGGGTAGCGACCGCTCGGGTGAGTCGGGGGGCTCCGAAGGGAGTTCCCTTATCTCGCAGGAGGTCCTGCCCGGATTTGGCACCTTGCCGACTCGACGCCGGTAGGTTGTCGTGGCTTCAACGGGCCGGTCCCTCTGCCAACTCTTGATAAGAGCTCTTCGGTTGTGGGCGGATGCTACGGGCGAGCGGCGCGAGATGTCAACGAGGCTGGGTCGCCGATCCCCTGGCGCCCGGACGCACCGCATCTCGTCGGCTCCCGGGCGCAACCTTGGCGACACTCATTCGCAACGTGGTACGGTACCTGCAACGCGACTGTGGAAGCCGACTCCCGCTCGCCCCTCGGGGCAGCGTCACGCGCGGCCGGTCGATCCGAGTGATCGCCCGCGCGCAAAGGAGTCGCCACCAAGATGGCCACCACGATCCCGCCCACCACCCGACCCATCATCGGCCGTCGCCTGCGCGCCGACCTGCCAGTCGCCGAGCTGTACGAGGACGCGATCCGCCACGGCGAGGGCCTCGTCGCCGCCGACGGCCCGCTCGTGGTCCGGACCGGCAAGCACACAGGGCGCTCCCCGCAGGACAAGTTCATCGTCGAGGAGCCATCGAGCCGCGAGAAGATCTGGTGGGGGACCGTCAACCGGCCGATCGCCGACGCCGACTACGACCGCCTTCGGGCACGGTTGGTGGCCTTCTGCGCCGAGCGCGACCTCTACTCCCAGGACCTGCTGATCGGCGCGGACCCCGAACACCAGCGCCGCCTGCGCGTCATCACCGAGACGGCCTGGGCGAGCATCTTCGCGCGCAACCTGTTCCGCCAGCCGACGGCCGTGGAGCGGCGCGGCTTCGAGCCCAACTTCACGATCATCTGCGTGCCATCGTTCAAGGCCGATCCGGCCACCGAGGGCACTCGGTCCGAGACGGCCGTCCTGCTCCACCTCGAGCGGATGGAGATCATCATCGTCGGGACCGAGTACGCGGGCGAGATCAAGAAGTCGGCCTTCACGGTCATGAACTACCTGATGCCCGACGAGGGCGTGCTCCCGATGCACAGCTCGGTCAACGTCGGGCCGGACGGCGACAGCGCCGTGTTCTTCGGCCTCTCGGGGACCGGCAAGACCACCCTGTCGGCCGATCCGGAGCGGAGCCTTGTCGGCGACGACGAGCACGGCTGGGGCCGGCGCGGCCTGTTCAACTTCGAGGGTGGCTGCTACGCGAAGACGATCCGGCTGTCACCCATGTACGAGCCCGACATCTTCCAGACCACGCGCCGGTTCGGGACCGTCCTGGAGAACGTCGACCTCGACCCGCGGACCCGCCAGCTCGACCTCGACTCGGAGCGGTTCACCGAGAACACGCGCGGGGCCTATCCGCTCGAGTTCATCGGCAACACCGACCCCGACGGCATGGCCGGCCAGCCGCGCACGGTCATCCTGCTGACCGCCGATGCGTTCGGCGTCCTGCCGCCCATCGCCCGGCTGACCCACGCCCAGGCCGCCTATCACTTCATCAGCGGGTACACCGCCAAGCTCGCCGGCACCGAGGTCGGCGTCAAGGAGCCCAGCGCCACGTTCTCGGCCTGCTTCGGGGCGCCGTTCATGCCGCGCCACCCGGGCGAGTACGCCGCGATGCTGACCGAGCGACTGGCCACCCACGACGCGACGGTCTGGCTCGTGAACACCGGCTGGACCGGTGGTCCGTACGGGGTCGGCGAGCGGATGAACATCGACCACACGCGGGCCATGGTCCGCGCGGCCCTGAGCGGCCGGCTCCGTGACGAGCCCACGCGCACCGATCCGATCTTCGGGGTCGAGATCCCCCTCGAGGTCCCTGACGTGCCGGCCGCGTTCCTGGACCCGCGCTCGACGTGGGCGGATCCGGTCGCGTACGACCGCGCGGCGCGCGAGCTCGCGGCCATGTTCGCGGCGAACTTCGCGGCCTACGCCGACGGCGTCAGCGACGAGGTCCGCGACGCGGGGCCAGTGACGGCATCCGATGACGTGGAGTCGGCCACCCTGGACGCGGGCGGCGCGCTCGCCGGCTAGACGAGCGCGGCGTCGCCGACCGGCCCGGCGGCCAGCGCGTCGTTCGCGCGGCGGTAGCCGAGGACCAGCAGGAACGCGCCGATCACGAACGGTCCGAGGCTGAATGCCAGCGGGATCGAGAGCAGGACGATGACCAGGCCGACGAGGATGAGCGCGGAGGTCGACATCCAATGGCTCCTGTGTGGCAGGGTTGCGGTGACCACGGCAAGGCTCGGCGCAGCGAGCCGCGCCTCGCCATCGGCCGGCGTCCATGACCCACCTCGTCGGACGACGATGCCGCCCGGCGCCGGGTCGTCGCCCGAGCGACTGGCCCATCGTCCCTACAATCAGCACCCAGCCCTCGGTCCCCTGAAAGGAGCATCCCCCGCATGGCCCGCAACAAGGTCACGGTCATCGGCGCCGGCAACGTCGGCGCGACGACGACCCAGCGCATCGCCGAGGCCGGCCTCGCCGACGTCGTGCTCGTCGATATCGTCGAGGGGCTGCCGCAGGGCAAGGCCCTCGACCTCGCCGAGGCGGCCCCGGTCGTCGGTCACGACGCCCGGGTCACCGGCACCAACGACTACGCCGACACCGCGGGCAGCGACATCGTCGTGGTGACCTCGGGGATCCCTCGCAAGCCGGGCATGACGCGCGATGAGCTGGTGTCCACGAACGCGGGGATCGTCGGAGCGGTGGTGACAGAGGCCGCGAGGCACTCGCCCGACGCCATCCTGATCGTCGTCACGAACCCGCTCGACGCGATGTGCCACGTCGCGCTGAAGGCGTCGGGGTTCCCGCGCGAGCGGGTGCTGGGGATGGCCGGCGTGCTGGACTCGGCTCGCTTCCGGACCTTCATCGCCGAGGAGCTCGGGGTCAGCGTGGAGGACACGCACGCGTTCGTCCTGGGCGGCCATGGCGACACGATGGTGCCGCTCTCGCGCTACTCGACGGTCGCCGGGGTCCCGATCACGGAGCTCCTGCCGCCCGACCGGGTGAAGGCCCTCGAGGAGCGGACCGCCAACGGCGGCGCCGAGGTCGTGGCGCTGCTCAAGACGGGGTCCGCGTTCTACGCGCCGGCGGCCAGCGCGTTCGAGATGGTCGAATCGATCCTGCTCGACCGGCGGCGCGTCCTGCCGTGCGCGGTCCTGCTGACGGGCGAGTTCGGCATCGATGGCCTGTTCGTCGGGGTGCCGGTGGTCCTCGGCCGGTCGGGGCTCGAGCGCATCTTCGAGATCGAGCTGACCGATGCCGAGCGGACGGCCTTCAGCGCGTCCGCCGCGGCGGTCAAGGAGCTGGTCGACAAGCTGCCCTGACCCGAACCCCGGGTCGGCCGGGTCAGCGCCCGAGGGCGACGAGCGTCGGCATCCGGTCGGGCTCGAGGAGCGAGGCTCGCTCGACCGATCGGCGCACGATCTGGTTCATCGCCCGGCGATAGGCTGCGTCCGTCTCGGGCAGCGGCGGCTCGCCGAGCTCCCGGGCCAGGACGTCCTGGAGGCGTCGGTACTGCCGAACCACCTGCGATCGTGAGCCGGTCATCCCAAGGACGGACATCAGGATGGCGTGGGCCTCCTCGCGCAGCGGATCCCGGGCCAGGGCCGCCTCGGCGGCGCGCCGCGCGCCGCGCGCATCCCCGGCGCGCAAGCGGGCCCGCGCCACGTCGACCAATGCGTCCTCGTACCGGTCGGCCAGGCGCTCGCGCTCGGCGGCGAAGCAATCGTGGGCAAGCGCCTCGACCAGGTCGCCGCGATAGAGCTCGACCGCGAGCTCCGCTCCTGGCTCGCCCTCGTCGAGGCTGCGTTCGAAGGCGATGGCATCGACCTCCAGCCGGGCCTCGGGCCGGATCGCCACGGACTCCGACCGGATGTCCAGCACGGAATCGGGGTCGACGCCGGCATCGATGAGGCCGTGGCGGACGAGCCACAGGGCCTGGCGCAGGGACCCCACCGACGTGCTGTCGGCGTCCGGCCACAGGTCTGCGGCGATGGCCTCGCGCGTCCGCGGGCGACGCGCCAGCACGAGGAGCGCGAACAACGCCGGTGCGTGGCGGCCCCCCAGCCGCACCGCCGCGCCGGAGACCGCCCGGACGTCGAGGCGCCCGAGCAGGTTCACGCGGAGCATCGTTCGTTGGATCGCTTCGTCTCGCGGCATGACATCCCAACGTCGTGAAGCTCGCGACGCCCGGCCCGTCCCCCCGTGGGCCGGACGCCGGAGCGGGAACGGCGGGCCCCAGACCCGCCATTCCGCGCCGCCCCCAACCAGATGGCCGCGCCCCCGCGCGACCGCCGGCTCTGGCGGCATGATGTCGGGCATCCCACGAGGCGAGCGACCCGATACGTGACAGGACAGGTGTCGGCCGGCCGACACCCACGCGCCGCACGCGTCGGGCGGTTCGATACACTGGCCGACACCGTGCCGATCGCCGTCATCGCGTTCGACTTCGACCCGTTGGTCCGCCTCGCCGAGACGCTCGTCGTCCGCTGGCAGACGATCGCGCTGGCGATGGTCATCGCCGCGGCGCTGATCGCGGCGGGCGTCATGGCGCGACGCGCGGTCCTGCGGCCGGACGATCTCCTGTTCATCGCCGTCGGGATCGTGCCCGGCGCCGTGATCGGCGGCCGGCTGGGCTATGCGTTCCTCCACCTCGACTACTACGCGGCCGACCCCGGCGCCATCCTCGATCCCGCGAGCGGCGGCCTCGAGCTCGGGCTGGCCGTGGCCGGCGGCCTGCTGACGGCCGCGTACGTCGCGCGGCTCCTCGGCGCCCCGCTCGGGGCGTGGACGCAGGTGGCGGTCCTGCCGCTCCTGTTCGCGCTCGGGGCGGGCAAGCTCACGATGGTCCTCGGCGGTGCCGGCCAGGGCCAGCCCAGCGACCTGGCCTGGGCCACGGCCTATCTCGGGCCCGGCCCGTGGAGCTCGCTGGCGCCCGCGCTCCCATCGCACCCGTCGCAGGCGTACGAGGGCATCGGGACGCTCGTGGTCCTGCTCGCGTTCGTCCTCTTCCTCGCCGGCACGGGCCTCGGGTCGCGTCTCGCCGACGGCCGGGGCCTGTGCATCGGCCTGGGCGCGTGGGCCCTCGTGCGCGTCCTGGCCGGGCTCACCTGGCGCGATCAGGCGGTCCTGGGGCCGCTCAATGCCGGTTCCGTGATCGCCCTGGTCCTCGCGATCGGCTTCTTCGCAGCCGCCGTGGCCATCACGGTCCGCGCACGGAACGGGACCACGACGCCGACGACGCCTGAGGCGCCCGCGAGCCTCGACCCCGTCCCGGCCCCGCCGAGCGCGGACTGGTCCGACCCGGCGAAGCGCCAGGGGTCCTGAGGGCGGGACGCGGCGCGGCCGTTCGCCGGGGACGGAGTATCGTGGCGAGCATCGCCATCCATCGGCGTCGCCGGAGCGGTGACGCGCACACGAGGTCGTTTCCATGACGCAGGTCGCAGAGCCGGGAGCCGTCCGCACGGACAGCCCGGCACCGGGTCGGGTCAGCCACTGGATCAACGGACGCACCGTCGCCGGCACGTCCGGTCGTGAGGGGGCGGTCTACGACCCGGCGACCGGTCGCCTGACGCGGCACGTCGACTTCGCCTCTGCCGACGAGCTGGGTGCGGCCGTCGGCGCGGCCAAGGCGGCCTACCCGGCATGGCGCGCGACCTCGCTCTCGAAGAAGACGGACATCCTGTTCAAGATCCGCAACCTCGTCGAGTCGCATCGCCAGGAGCTGGCCGCGCACCTGACGTCGGAGCACGGCAAGGTCCCCTCGGACGCGCTCGGCGAGATCGCCCGGGGCATCGAGAACCTCGAGTTCGCGACCGGGATCCCGAGCCTGCTCAAGGGCGGCTACTCCGAGCAGGTCTCGACCGGCGTCGACGTGTACCAGATCCGCCAGCCACTCGGCGTCGTGGCGGGGATCACGCCCTTCAACTTCCCGGCGATGGTCCCGATGTGGATGTTCGCCACCGCGATCGCGTGTGGGAACACGTTCATCCTCAAGCCGTCGGAGAAGGATCCGTCGGCCTCGATCTTCCTCGCCCAGCTGCTCGCCGAGGCCGGCGTGCCCGACGGCGTCTTCAACGTCGTCCAGGGCGACAAGGTGGCGGTCGACGCCATCCTCGAGCACCCCGACATCGCCGCCGTGAGCTTCGTCGGCTCCACGCCGATCGCCCGCTACATCTACGAGACGGGAACACGCAACGGCAAGCGCGTCCAGGCTCTCGGTGGCGCGAAGAACCACATGGTCGTCCTGCCCGATGCCGACATCGACATGGCCGCCGACGCCGCGGTGTCGGCCGGCTACGGCTCGGCGGGGGAGCGCTGCATGGCGATCGCGACGGTCGTGGCCGTCGGCGGCGCGGCGGACCCGCTCGTCGAGGCCATCAAGGCCCGCCTGCCGAAGGTCAAGGTCGGCCCGGGCAGTGACCCCGAGGCCGAGATGGGCCCGCTCGTGACCCGGCAGCACCGCGACAAGGTCGCGTCCTACCTCGACTCGGGTCCGGCGCAGGGCGCGACGCTCGTCGCCGACGGCCGCGAGCACCCGCTCTACAAGGGGAGCGACGGCTTCTTCCTCGGCGTGTCGCTCATCGACAACGTGACCCCGGCGATGGACGCC
Source organism: uncultured Chloroflexia bacterium (assembly GCA_963767165.1). GTDB lineage: Bacteria > Chloroflexota > Limnocylindria > Limnocylindrales > CSP1-4 > SPCO01. Next base: position 822,819 of record CAVYCV010000003.1, read on the forward strand.
TACCGCGACGAGATCTTCGGACCGGTCCTGACGGTCGTCCGCGTCGACACGTACGACGAGGCCGTCCGCCTCGTGAACGACAACCCGTACGGCAACGGCACCGCGATCTTCACCCGCGACGGCGGTGCGGCGCGCCAGTTCCAGTTCGAGGTCCAGGCCGGGATGGTCGGCATCAACGTGCCGATCCCGGTGCCGGTCGCCTACTACAGCTTCGGCGGCTGGAAGTCCTCGCTCTTCGGCGACCTGCACATGTACGGCCCCGAGGGCGTCCAGTTCTACACGCGGGCCAAGATCGTCACCAGCCGCTGGCCGGACCCCGGCACGAGCAAGGTCGATCTCGGCTTCCCGCGCACCCGCTGAGCGACGACCGATGCAGACCAAGGAACGACCGGTCGAGCGGCACGCCCCGCGCACGTCCATCACGACCTGGCAGCCGCGGCCGACGCTCGCCGGCACCGACTACACCGGTGAGGCCACGTACGCCGAGGAGCGCGAGCGGATCTGGTGGGGCGGCTGGGTCTGCGTCGGGCGGGCCGAGGAGATCCCGACCGCGGGCGACTACCTCGTCCGCGACGTCGCAGGCGAATCCATCTTCATCACCCGCGATCGGTCGGATGGGCTGCACGCGTTCTACAACGTCTGTGCCCATCGGGGCACGAAGCTCCTCGATGACGAGCCCGTCTGTGGCCACGTCAGCAAGGTCTTCAAGTGCCCGTATCACGCGTGGGCGTACGACCTCGAGGGCCGCCTCGTGGGGACCCCGAACGTCGCCGAGGACGAGGGTTTCGACCGGTCGGCCTACCCGCTCCACGCGATCGCGGTCGACGCGTACGGCGGGTTCCTGTTCGTCAACATGGCCGAGACGCCCGAGCCGCTGTTCGAGTCGCTCCGGACCGGCGTCGAGAGCATCACCAACTTCGAGCGCTATCGGATGGACGAGCTCCGGATCGGCGTCCGCCTGACATACGAGGTCGAGGCGAACTGGAAGATCGTCGTCGAGAACTACAACGAGTGCCTGCACTGCCCGACCATCCATCCCGAGCTCGTCCAGGTGGTCCCGCTCTACCGCTTCGGCGAGGTCTGGGACGAGGAGACGCGCGACGACGGGAACTGGATGCGCGACGGCGCCACGAGCTTCACGACGACCGGCGCGTCGCCGCTGCCGCCGTTGCCCGACCTCCAGCCGGACGACTACCGCATGTACTACGGCACGTTCCAGTTCCCCAACCTGATGCTCAACCTCCACCCCGACTGCGCGATGTACTACATCGCCTATCCGCGGGGCGCGAACCACACGACCGTCGTCTCCGAGTTCCTCTTCCGGCCCGAGACGATCGCATCTCCCGACTTCACGCCCGACCCGGTCGTCGAGCTCTGGGACCTCATCTCCCGGCAGGACTGGGCGGTCTGCACGCGGGCCCAGACAGGCGTTCGATCGCGGGCCTTCAAGAGCGGCATCTTCCCGCGGCAGGACCGGTTCCTGTTCGCCTTCAACGAGCAATACCGCCGGGAGATGGGCCGGCCGCTGCTGGGCTGATCCGGCCGGCTCGCACCGGACCACACCAGACCCCCTGGAACGGTGCGACCGGGCACCAGAATCGCGCCTGACGCACCTCCGAAACCGGACGTTCGGTGGTTTGCAAGGTACCCATAGGTACTATGCTGGCGCCGCCTGGAACCCGCCGGGCCTCATGGGAATAGGGGGATTTCATTGTCCGATCCATCCGAGGGTCAGACCACCTTCATCGGTCTGGCTCCCAACTCCCCGACCCGACCACGCCGCCGCGCCGACGTCACGCTTCAGGACGTCGGCGGGGAGGCCATCCTCATCGATCCACACACCGACGAGGCCCACGTCCTCAACGGGTCCGCCGCGCGGCTCTGGCAGCTGTGTGACGGCGAGCGGACGATCGACGAGCTCGCGGCCGAGTTCGGCGCCTTCTACGACCTGCAGGCGGCCGACGTCGTCGACGACGTGCGTGAGGTGATCGACGAGCTCGTCAAGCTCAAGCTCGTCGAGTCGCCCGCCCCGGCGGACGCATGACCCGGATCCACGAGTGTCGCCGATGACGGCGATCGTGGCCCCGGCGGTGGAGATGCAGGGGCCTCCCGCAGCGGACCGGCGCGACGACCTGGGCGACCAGGCGGCCGTCCGATACGAGGTGCTCGGGGTCGGCGTCGAGCTGGTCTCGGACGATCCGACCGTCATCGAGGTGGTCGAGGCGTCCTATGGCATCTTCCGGTCCGAGGGCGACACCACGGACCGACCCGCCGCCACCCGGCTCCACGTCCAGCGGACCGCGACGGACTGGCAGGTCAGCGGCGGGGCCACGAGCGAACCACGCGCCTGTGGCTCGGCGGACATGGCCGCGGTCGAGACCCTCGATCGCCTCGTGGACACCGTGCAGCGCGGCCTCCACGCGGGCGGGCGCATCTCCATCCACTCGGCCGCGATCGCGACCGCGCACGGGATCCTGGTGGTCGCCGGCGCGTCCGGCCGGGGCAAGTCGACCCTGGCCCTGGGCCTCGCCCAGCGCGGCTATGGGCTGCTCTCCGACGAGCTCGCGATCATCGAGCCTGACGGGACCGTCCTGCCGTACCCGCGCAGCGTCCACGTCCGGCCCGACACCCTCGAGCTGATCCCGGCCCTCGGCTTCCTCGCCGACCGACCGCGCCTGACGCTCGGTGGCGGCAGCGAGTGGGCCCTGACGCCCGCCGAGCTGCGCGACCGGTGGGGCGGCATGGCCCCCGTTGCCGGGCCCCTTGCGGCGATCCTGCTCCTCGAGGGCGTCCCGGGCGCCGCCGACCCATCGGTGACGCCGGTCTCGCCGGCCATCGCCGCGCTCGAGCTGGCCCGCAGCAGCTGGGCTGCCTCGATCGCCTTCGGCACCACGCTCGCGCGTCTCGCGAACGCCGCCTCGAGCGTGCCCTGCGCGCGCCTGCACAGCGGCCCGCTGGACCGGACCCTGGACATCGTCACCGACTGGCTGGCCGCGGCCGACCTGGCACCGGGGACCGACCGATGATCGAGGCCGCATCGATGGACTCACGTGACCTGGCCCGCCTCGCGATGCTCGAGACCTGGCGTCGCGACGGCGCCGAGGCCTGGATCGAGGCGACCGGCGGCAGCATGCTCCCGCTGATCCGACCGGGCGACCGGTTGCTCGTCGGCTTCGGTGCGCAGGACGCCGGGCGTGGCGACGTGATCCTCTTCCGCCACGGCGGCCTCGTCGTCGCCCATCGCGTCGTCGGCATCCGATCGCGCGACGGCGCCCGTCGGATCATCGCCAAGGGCGACAACGAACCGTTCGCGACCGAGGATGTCGCCCCGACCGACCTCCTGGGCATCGTCCGGGCCATCGACCGCGGGTCCGGCTCGCCCTCGAGCCGTGCCCTTGGCGGCTCCTCCGGACGCGTGACCGCCAGGCTGTCGCGGCTCGGCGGCTCGCTCACGCGGGCGCGGACCCGTCGCGCCTCGTCCATCACCGCCATCCCGTTCGCGGCCGCTGCCCTCGTGGCCCGGGCCGCGCTCTCCCTTTGGACCTCATCCCTCGTCATGTCGAGGGTGGTCGAATCTCCCGCGAAAGGAGGTGACAAACCATGAAGTACGAGCGACCCGCCGTGCTCGCGACCTACAAGGTCGAGGAGCTCATGAAGGACGCGGCCGTGTGCACCCGCTACGGCCACGAGAACAACAACTTCCCGTTCAAGCGCCGGTTCTTCGGCAACTAACCCCTCACGGACCACGGACTGATCCGATCCGTCCTTCCTTTGGACCATGACCCTCGATCGCTCGAGGGAGGTCAAATCCAACCGGAGAGGAGGTGAACCCGGATGACGTACGAGCGACCCGCCGTGCTCGCGACCTACAAGGTCGAGGAGCTCATGAAGGACGCTGCGGTCTGTACCTTTTATTGCCCCCGCTTCGAACTGAAGTGATCTCCGCCTGAGGGGGCTTCATAGCGGACGAGGCGACCACGACCTGGTCGTGGTCGCCTCCCCATCATCGGATCCAAGCTCCGCCCCGTGCGGAGACGGTCAAATCGAGAGCAAAGGAGGTGATTCGATGACGTACGAGAAGCCCGTCGTGCTCGCGACCTATGAGGTCGAGGAGCTCATGAAGGACGCAGCCGTCTGCACATGCTACGGCCGCAACCCGGAGGCAGCTCCGGCCTGACCGGAGGATCGGCGAAGGGCTGGATCACCCCTCCTCTGCCGATCCATCTGTTCGTCTGGGGCCATCATCTGATCGCTAACCGTAGGTTGGTCTGATCCCAGAATCACAGGCGAGGAGGTGATCTGATGACGTATGAGAGGCCCGCCGTGCTCGCGACCTACAAGGTCGAGGAGCTCATGAAGGACGCAGCGGTCTGCACATGCTACGGCCGCAACCCGGAAACGCCGCTCTGACCCGACTGATCGGGGAGGGGACTGGATCATCGATCTCCTCCCTGATCACGAATGTTCGGTCACGTGCCACCATCGGACCGCCAGCCTCGGTGGGGCTGGTCCAAATCGACACGTGAGGAGGTGATTCGATGACGTACGAGAAGCCCGCCGTGCTCGCGACCTACGAGGTCGAGGAGCTCATGCAGGATGCAGCGGTCTGCACCATGTACTACCCGCAGAACCCGGAAGCCCCGGCCTGACACGACTGATCGGGGGAGAGGTGACTGGGACGACCCATCCCTCCCCCGATCACCTATGAGCGTCTACTCACCATGACCCCCGCCGTCGAGGTCATCGACCTCGTCAAGCAGTACCCCCAAGCCACCGGCTATCGGGACCTCGTCCGCCGTTCGCGATCCGCGCCTGGTGGCGTGGAGCCGCGCCCCGCCCTGGCGGGCATCAGCCTCGAGATCGCGCCCGGCGAGCTGTTCGGCCTGCTCGGCATGAACGGGGCGGGCAAGACCACGCTGATCCGGATCCTCACGACGGCCCTGCGGCCCACGAGCGGCACCGCCCGGGTGGCCGGGCACGACGTCGAGCAGGACACGATGGGCGTGCGGCGTTCGATCGGCCTCATCTCGGGCGAGGAACGCTCGTTCTACTGGCGCATGACCGGCCGCCAGAACCTCGTCTTCTTCGCCGCCATCGCCCACATCCCCCTGGGCGAGCGCACGGCCCGGATCGAGGAGCTCCTCGAGCGGGTCCACCTGACGGCCGATGCCGATCGCCCGGTCCGCACCTACTCCACCGGGATGCGCCAGCGGCTCGGGATCGCCCGCGGCCTGTTGAACGAGCCCGAGGTCCTGTTCATGGACGAGCCGACGCGGTCGCTCGACCCGATCAGCGCCAAGGAGGTCCGGGTCCTCGTCCGCGAGCACGTCATGAACGACCCGAAGCGCGCGGTCATCCTCGCGACCCACTCGATGGCCGAGGCGGAGGCGTTGTGCGACCGAGTCGCGTTCGTGCGTCACGGCAAGATCGTCGCGGCCGGGCCGCTCTCTGAACTTCGCCGGACGCTCCATCCCGGCATCCGCTGCGACATCGTCGTGCGCGGCCACCCGGCGTCGGCTGCGACCGCCCTGCGGGCCGCGGTGCCGCTCGTCGACCTTGCGGTCGACGACCGTGAGGCCGACCAGCACATCCGGATCATCCTCGACGAGGCGTCAGGGGCGCTCAACCAGGTCCTGCGCACGCTGATGGTCGCGGGAGCCGAGATCCTCGACTGCCGCACGTCGGAGGCGTCGCTCGAGGAGATCTTCGTCCGTACCCTGGGCGCCGACGCCGAGCCCGCGCCGGAGTCGATGGCGTCATGACCGCCCTGTCGTTGCCGTGGGCGTTCGTCATGCGCGACTTCCTGGTCGCGCGCAGCTATCGCATCGGATTCATCATGACCCTCGGGGGGACCATCGGGAGCGTCCTGATCTTCTACTTCCTCAGTCGGGCGATCGGGGCGTCGGTCGGCTCGAGCGTGACCGACTACGGCTCTGACTACTTCGGTTTCGTCGTCATCGGCGTCGCGTTCACGCAGGTCGTGACAGTCGGTCTCGGCGCGATCGGCGGCAGTGTCCGCCAGGGCCAGGTGACCGGCACCCTGGAGCTCATGCTCATCAGCCCGACGCGGGCATCCACCGCGCTCGTGTCGTCCGGCCTCTACAGCCATCTCTCGGCCGCCGGGACGATCGTGATCTACCTCGTGGTCGGCGTGCTGCTCGGCCTGCGTTTCGGTCAGGCGAACCTGCCGATCGCGCTCGTGGCGTTCATCCTCCTGATCGTCTCGTGCAACGCCCTCGGCCTGATCGGCGCCGCCGCCGTGCTCGTGCTCAAGCAGGGCAACCCGGTCAACTGGATCGTGAGCGGGGCGTCCCTGGTCCTCGGTGGCGTGTTCTATCCCACGAGCGCCCTGCCCGACGCCCTCCAGGCGGTCAGCCAGCTCCTCCCGATCACCCACGCACTCGAGATCCTGCGGCGGTCGCTCCTGCTCGGCGAGGGTCTCGAGACCCTCTGGCCGCATCTCCTGGCCCTGGCCGTCCTGGTGGCGATCTACCTGCCGCTGGGGCTGTGGGTGTGCCACATCGCCGTCGACAGAGCCCGCGAAGATGGCAGCCTGGCCGAGTTCTGAGCCCATCGCGATGACCCAGCGGGTCGCGGCCCCGGCACGGGCGCTCCAGCTCGGGCGCGAGGAGGAGGTGCTCTGCCTCGCCGCTCGCGTCGCGCCCGATGCGCCAGCACGGGCACGGATCGCCGCGCTGCTCGACGGCGGGATCGATTGGGACCACCTGTGGCGCCTGGGCCACGTGCACGAGGTCCTGCCGCTGCTGGTGACCTCCATCTCGGGTCTGGGCGGTGCGGTCCGGATGCCCGAGGCCTGGGCGGCCGATGCCCAGCGACGCCGTTCGGCGACGCTGCTCCAGAACCGCTCGCTCCTCGCCGAGCTGCTCGCGACGCTCGATGCGATGCAGGCCGTCGGCGTCGAGGCGATCCCGGTCAAGGGCCTCGTCCTGACCGAGATGCTGTACGGCAACCTCGCCCTGCGGCCGGCCGGCGACATCGACGTCCTCGTCCGGGCCGAGGACCTGCCCGCCGCGCGTGAGGCCCTCCGGGCGCTCGGGTTCGCGCAGGAGGCCGTGCCCGCCTACGAGGAACGGCACCACCCGTTCCACGACCCGCCGTACTACAAGCCGGGCCAGTTCCGCCAGACCGCGCTCGAGCTGCACCACGGGCTCGCCGCGCCCCGGCAGTTCCGGATGGACGCGGCCTCGCTCTGGGAGCGGAGCGTGACGACCGAGCTGTTCGGTCGTCGGCTGCGCGTCCTCGGATCGGAGGACACGCTGCTCCACCTGGCGGTCCATCGCGCCCGCGCGCCCCTCCGGCTGCGTTGGCTGGTCGACATCGCCGAGCTCGTGCGCCGGTCCGGCCCTGAGCTCGATGTCGGGTTCCTGCTCTCGCAGGCACGGGCCATCGGCGCCCGGACCACGCTCTCGACGACGCTCGAGCTGTCGGATCGGCTCCTGGACGCCCCGGCGCCGCCGGCCCTCGCGGATGGCCTCGCCATCGGCCGCGCGAAGCACTGGCTCCTGGACCGGACCTGTGGCGCCCGCGCGATGTTTGCCGCGACCGACCTGGCCGACGACCGCCAGCAACCGCACCTGACGTACCGGATCTTCGAGGAGGACGGGGTCGTGCGGATCGCTCGCTCGCTCGGCGACGCGCTCGTCCGCAAGGGCGACAAGTGGCGCGACCGGAGGCAGACCCGCTCGGCCTGACCGCGAGTTTGTCGCGCGGCTGCAACCCGCAAACGCCCCACAGGATGAGCCCCGGTCACGAGTGACCCCCGAGGATGCCGTCGTTCCCCTGCTAGAGGACGATGACATGACCGATCACGAACGACAGACCGTCCGTGAGACCACAGCCGTCGACCCTGTGACGCCCGAGGCCGCGGCCGCCGGCGTGCCGCCGACCGCCTCGTCCGTTCGGACCACCGAGCGCGCCTACGCGCCGGCCGGGCCGAGCGGGGCCGCGACCGCCATCCGCATCGTCACCTTCGCGTTCGGCATCCTGCAGGCCCTGCTGATCCTGCGGATCATCCTGCTGCTCCTGGTCGCCAACCAGGGCAACGCCGTCGTCGACCTGGTCATGACCCTGACCGACCCCTTCGTGGAGCCGTTCCGCGGCATGTTCTCGCTCGACAAGGCGACCGCCGGCAAGAGCGTCTTCGACGTCGCGGCCCTCGTCGCACTGGTCGCCTGGACGCTGATCGAGATGCTGATCGTCGCCGCGCTGCGCATCTTCACGCGGCGTCCCGCCGAGGCCTGATCCCGGTCGCCGGCGCGCGGCGCCCCGCGGGCATCTGGGGGCGCCGGCATCGTCGACTCCGGCCCGATCCAGACCTGAGTGCTCCGTATTCCAAGGAGGAATGCCTCCGGCGGATCGTCCGCGGATCGGCGCCAGGCCACGCCCCCATATCGACCGCGTCACGCTCGGGACTCATGTCCCGCTCGTCATCGGGCAGGACTCGAGGGGAATGGTCGCCGTCCGCGGCACGTTGACGCCTCGACAGTCCTCCTCGGAGTATCGCGGCCATGCCCACGGATCGGGCTGCAGGCGTCGTCGCGACGCGCGCCTCAGTTGGCGCGAGCGAAGCTCGCTGTCGAGCGCTTGATGAAGCGGCCGTGGCCCTTCGCGCCGGTGAACGTGCCGTCGCGGACGATGACACTTCCCCGGCTCAACACGATGTCGCTGCCGCCCTGGACGCTCCGGCCCTCATAGCACGAGTAGTCGACGTCCATGTGATGGGTCGACGCCGAGATCGTGTGCGAGCGGGCCGGGTCGTAGACGACCAGGTCGGCATCGGAGCCGATCGCGATCGCGCCCTTCTTCGGGTACATCCCGAAGAGCTTCGCCGGCGCCGTCGAGATGATCTCGACCCAGCGCTCGCGCGTGATCCTCCCGGTCACGACCCCGCCGTCGTGGAGCAGGTCCACGCGATCCTCGACGCCCGGGAGGCCGTTGGGGATCTTGCGGAAGTCGCCGGCGCCGAGGTCCTTCTGGCCGTGGAAGTCGAAGGGGCAGTGGTCGGTCGACACCACCTGCAGGTCGTCCTTGACCAGCCCCGTCCACAGGTCGTCCCAGTGGTCCTTCGGGCGGAGCGGCGGCGAGCAGACGAACTTGGCGCCCTCGAACCCGTGGCCCAGGTCGTCGAGGGAGAGGAACAGGTACTGCGGGCACGTCTCGGCGAACGCCTTCGAGCCGCGGTCGCGGGCGGCCCGGACCTCGGCCAGCGCCTCGCGGGCCGACAGGTGGACGATGTAGACGGGCACCCCGGCCGCCTCGGCCAAGCGGATGACCCGGTTGGTCGCCTCGCCCTCGAAGACCGCCTTGCGCGCGAGGCCGTGCCCGATCGGGTCGGTCGTTCCGGCCGCCACGGTCTGCTCCGCGACCACGTCGATCGCCATCCCGTTCTCCGCGTGCATCATGATCAGGCCGCCGTTCCTCGCGGTCTGCTGCATCGCCCGGAAGATCGCGCCGTCATCGCTGTAGAAGACGCCCGGGTACGCGGTGAAGAGCTTGAAGTCCGGCACGCCCTCGGCGACGAGCTGGTCCATCTCGGCCAGCGTCCCGTCGTTGACGTCGCTCATGATCATGTGGAAGCCATAGTCGGCCACCGCGTTGCCCTCGGCTTTGGCGTGCCAGGCGTCGAGGCCCTCGCGCAGGGTCTTGCCGCGCGACTGGACGGCGAAGTCGACGATCGAGGTCGTGCCACCGAACGCGGCCGCCCGCGTGCCGGTCTCGAAGGTGTCCTTCGCGAAGGTCCCGCCGAACGGCAGCTCCATGTGGGTGTGGACGTCGATGCCGCCCGGGATGACGTACTTCCCGGTGGCGTCGATGGTCTCGTCGGCGGTCATCCCGGAACCGGCGAGATCCGAGCCGATCGCGGCGATCGTCTCGCCGTCGATGAGCAGATCGGCCGCGGATGAGCCGTCAGCGGTGACGACGGTGCCGTTCGCGATGAGCGTGCGCATCGGTCCTCCTCGACTCGGGGCGCGTCGGTCGGTCAGGAGCGTGATGGTAGGGGATGCGGGTGGCGCGAGGCTCGGTCAGCCGGGCTGGTCGGTCGAGACCACGTTCGCCATCGTCGGTTCGTCACGGGCCGTCGACGGTGCCCGGCCGACCACGTGGTCGACGAGAGCCGCCGACTGGCTGACGAGCGTCACGCCGACCGTCACGGGATGCCAGAGCACCGTCGAGAGCGGGTGACGCTGCGTCAGCACCAGCGCGAACCGCGCGAAACCAAGGAGGAACAGAGGCACGAACGAGGCGACAACCGTCCGGGCCTCCTGTCCCGAGACGAACGCGATCACCGGCAGGACCAGCGGCACCACGTAGGCCAGCGCCTGGGCCGCGATCGCGAGCAGCCCCATGGCCATCGACCCACCCATGTTCGGGATGAAGTCCCGGCGCCAGGCGCGGACCACCGCGTCGACGCCCGGGTGGGTACGGCTGGCGGCAAGGTCGGGGATCGCCGTCGTGCCCACCCGACGACCACTGCGCTCGAGCGCCCGCGCCAGCTGCACGTCCGCATCGCGGCTGTCGGGGTAGGCGGCATGCCCGCCGACGGCCAGGTAGGCGTCACGCCGGACCAGAGACAACGGTCCGGATGCGAACGCCGCCGCTCGCAGCCGCCCGCGCGTCCACGCCGCGAGCCAGATGGGACGGAAGCCGAAGCGCAGCAGCGCGAAGCCAGGGACGGTGGCGCGCTCACCCGTCGTCGGCATCTCATCGCGCGTCAGGCCCGACAACAGGTCCCAGCGACGCTCTTCGAGCTGCTCGACGATGATCCGCGTGGCTACCGGGACGACGAGCGTGTCGACGTCGAGGAACAGGATCAGGTCGCCCTGCGACTGCTCGACCCCGGTCCAATGCGCCCAGTTCCGGCGGACCCAGCCATCGGGCGTCGGCGGCGCCGCGATCACGTACCCGGCACCGCCGAGGATCTCGGCCGCGAGCTCCGGCGAGCCATCCGTGGAGCCGGTGTCGACCACGAGGATCGCCGTGTCGGCATAGGTCTGGTCCAGCATCGCCTCGACGCAGACCGCGAGCTGCTCCCCGTCGTCGTGGCTCGCCACCACGATCGTCATCGAGAGGATCTCGCGCTCGGCGGCCGGACGGGTGCGGCGACGACGGGTGGCCAGCCGCGTCATCACGATGTTCCAGCCCACGAGCCCGGCTGCCACGGCAGACGTGGCGATCGCGAGATCCAGCCTGCTGACGCCCGCGAAGACGCCCCAGTGGCGCAGGAGCAGGATCGCCAGCCAGGCGCCGACAAGGAAGCGCAGGCCGAGATGACCGGTCCAGGCTCGGCCGGCGGCGGCCTCCATGGCGGCGGCGTCGTGGCGTGGGGCGACGATGACCATCGTCGGCAGCAGGAGGTAGAGGGCCAGCCCGAGCGCTGCGACAAGGCCCAGCGATCCGAGCGTGGCCACCGCGACGACGCTGGCGGCGTAGCCGGCGAGCGCGACGACCGCCGTCGGGCGCCGGCCGAGCGCGGTCGCGATCGAGGCTCGTCCTGCCGCCCGGTCGGCGCTGAGGTCCGCGACCGCGCGGAGTGCCGAGGTGGCCAACGCCCATGTCGCGAGAGCGACGAGCGCCGGCCATGGCACGCTCGCGAGAGCGAGGCCCGCCACCAGCGACCCGCAGACGGCGGGCAGGACGACGTGCGCGGCGCTCGTGACCGCATCCAGGATCGGGCGATCCCTCGTCCGGATCGGCGGCACCGAGTAGGCGAGCGCCGCGCCGACCGTCAGGAGCAGGGCCAGGCCGGCCGTCGCCCCGCCGAGCAGGACCAGGATGGCCAGCAGCGGCAGGTTGGTGAGCGCGATGGCGAACCGCGTCACCCGTGCCCGTTCGGGCGGCACGGCGCTCGGGTCGACGCCGCGCAGCAGCAGGTGGAACGGGGCCAGGAAGTAGAGGGTGCCCAGGATCAGGGCGAGGCTGGGTCCGCGCTGGGCGTCGTAGGCCGCGACGGCGAAAGGCAGCGCGGTGGTCGGCCACGACCGGGGCTGGCTGAGCTCGAGCAGGCCGCGCCACCCGGCGCCGAGGTCGTTGACGAGGGTCCGGGTCCCCGCGAGCGGGTCTGCTCGCGCGGGTGTCGGTTCGTTGGCGGGCGCTGCGACGGGGACGGCGGCGGCTTCAGGCGTTGCCGCAGGCGGCGACGCGAGCGTCAGCTCGACGGGAGGCTGCGCCGCCGGGGCCTCTACCGCCGTCGGCTCGGGCGACGTCGACGCGGGCTCGTCGGGGGCCGGTTCGGCATCGTCGCGGGCGCGCTTGCGTCGCCTCACCATGGCACGCCCGGCGACGCCGCGACGGCAGCGGATGTTGCAGGCGCTCCCCCCGACGTCATCGGCTCGCGGCGACGTCCCGCAACGCCGGGATGACGTCGCGGCCGTAGGCCGCGAGCTGGTCCTCCTCGTCGCCGTTCATGAGATACAGGTTGAATTGGTCGACACCGGCGGCGGCGAGCTCGTGCAGCTTCGCGACATGCTCCTCGGCGCTGCCGAGGATGCAGAAGCGATCGGTCACCTCGTCGCCCACGAACGCCGCGTTGGACGAGCCGACCTCGGCGTGATGCGTGTAGTCGTAGCCCTCGCGGTCGGCGATGTAGCCCGTCAGCGCGTCGGGCAGCTGGTCGCGCGGGTACTTGGCGATCAGGTCGACCACGTGGTTCGACACGAGGGCCGGGAACCAGCGTGTCCGCTCGCGTCCCAGGTCGCGCGACCCGACGTGGGCGGGCGCCGCGGCCTGGATCGAGATCGACGCCGGATCGCGCCCGGCGGCGACCGCCGCTTCGTGGACCTGGCCCGCGAACCAGCGGATGAGGTCCGGATCGGCGAGCTGCAGGATGATCCCGTCGGCGACCCTCCCGGTCATCGCGAGCGCCATCGGCCCGTAGCCCGCGACCCAGACCGGCAGGGTCCAGCCGCTCGTCCACGGGAAGTGGAGCTCGGTCCCCTCATAGTCGATTCGTTCGCCCGCGACGAGCGTCCGGATCACGCGGATCGCCTCTTCGGTGTTGGCCAGCGTGATGGGCGGTTTGCCGAGCACCCGCCGGGCCGAGTCGCCGCGCCCGATCCCCAGGTCCATCCGCCCGCCGCTGATCTCGTCGAGCGTGGCCAGCACGGACGCGGTCACCGTCGGCTCGCGCGTCCCGGGGTTCGTCACGCAGGTCCCCAGGCGCATCCGCTCGGTGACCCCCGCCATCAGCGTCAGGAGCGGGTACGGATCCCGCCACAGGACGTGGGAGTCGAACAGCCAGCCGTACGTGAAGCCGGCGTCCTCTGCCTGGCGCGTGAGCGCCAGTGTTCGCTCGATCGTGTGGTCGGGCTTGAGGGTGAAGCCGAACTGCATGCGGGCGAAGCCTCCGTCGACGTGGACGAGCGCGGACCGCCAGAGGTTACAACGACGGCCCACGCGGTCGCGGTTCGAACGTTGACCGGCGGTTCATGCGCGAACAACACGTCGTCGCGACGCTCGACCCGCTGGAAGTCATCACGAGGTCTCGGATTGCGATCGATGGACGCTTCGTTCCAGGGCAGGCCGATCGGCGCCGGTGGCGGTCGGTTCGCCGGGTTCCTGGCCGGTTCGGCTGCGCTCGGCAGCCTGATCATCGCCGTTCTCGTGGTCCTCGCGGACCTCGACGACGAGGCGGAGGACGGCTTCGACGCCGACGACGACACCGATCGATGAACCGGCTCGGCCGTCCTCCTCCAGACGGCCGAGCCGGCGCGGATGATAGCGCGTTCTAGGGTCGCGTGAGGTCCACGTACGCGTCCGGTCGGCGGTCGCGGTAGAACTGCCACGTGTTGCGGACCTCGGCGATCTTGTCGAGGTCGAGATCGCGCACGATCAGTTCCTCGTCATGCGCCGAGCCGACGTCGCCGACGTACTGGCCGCGCGGGTCCACGAAGTAGCTCTGGCCGTAGAAGTCGTCGTCGCCGTACTCGGATTCGATGCCGACGCGATTGATCGTCCCGACGAAGTAGCCATTGGCGACCGCGTGGCTCGGCTGTTCGATCTTCCAGAGGTACTCGGACAGGCCGCGCGACGTGGCCGAGGGGATCAGCACGATCTCCGCCCCATTGAGGCCCAGCGCCCGCGCCCCCTCCGGGAAGTGCCGGTCGTAGCAGATGTAGACGCCGATCTTGCCGACGGCCGTCTCGAACACGGGGTAGCCGAGATTGCCCGGCCGGAAATAGAACTTCTCCCAGAAGCCCTTCACGTGCGGGATGTGGGTCTTGCGGTACTTGCCGAGATAGGTGCCATCGGAGTCGATGACCGCCGCGGTGTTGTAGTAGATGCCCGACGCGGTCTCGTCCTCCTCGTACATCGGCGCGACGACGACCATGCCGGTCTGCTTGGCGAGGTCCTGCATCCGCTTCGTCGTCGGGCCGTCCGGGATCAATTCCGTGTAGCTGTAGTACTGCGCGTCCTGGACCTGGCAGAAGTACGGCCCGTAGAAGAGCTCCTGGAACAGGATGAACTGGGCACCGGCCTTCGCGGCGTCGTGGGCGTACGCCTCGTGCTTCTGGATCATCAATTCCTTGTCGCCGGTCCAGCTGGCCTGGACGAGCGCGCCTCGGACGGTTCGCGACATGGACGCTGCACCTCGCTGGGCTGTGGTGTCGTGGCTTCGGATCCTCGGAGGAGTGAGGGTACACCGCGTGCCGGGGGGTCGGGGCCCGGCCGGCGTCAGTCCGGGATCGCCTCCGGCCGGCGTCGCATGTACCACTCGGTGAACTCGCGGCAGCGGCCCTCGTCGTCGAAGCGACACACGAAGATGTTGGCGAATTCGCGATCGACACCGCTCCGGTCGTCGGTGAGGTAGCGCGTCCGGCCGTGGGCGACGTGGACGTCACCATCGATGGCCAGGACCTCGTAGTCGGCCTCCCATGAGCCGGGCTCGTCGGGATTCGTGGTCCAGGCCACGACGACCGCCGGGCGGCCGACGACGGCCTCCTCGAACGGGTCGAACGCATAGCGCACGTCGGCGCTGAACAGGTCGCCGATCGCGACCGGATCGTTGAGGCGCCAGGCGTCCACGTAGCGGTCCAGCCAGGTCCCGAAGGCGGCGCGATCCATTGGGGAACTCCCGAGCGGTTCGAACGCTCACGGTAGCACGAGGCGCTACGCTGGTGGCCAACGCAGCAGGCAGGTGCTTCTCCATGGTCGACGCCCCCGTTCGCTCCGGTCTGTTCCATCGCACGGCCGATCTCGCCACCGACTATCTGGCCTCGCTCGCCGAACGGCCGGTGGCCCGCGCGGTCGACCTGGCGGCCCTGCGCACGGCCATGGGCGGCTCGCTGCCCGAGGGTCCGTCGGATCCCGCGGCGGTGGTCGAATCGCTGGCGGCGGCGGCCGATCCGGGGCTGGTGGCGTCAGCCGGCCCACGCTACTTCGGGTTCGTGGTCGGGGGCAGCCTGCCGGCCGCGCTGGCCGCCGACTGGCTGACCAGCGCCTGGGACCAGAACGCCGGGCTGTACGCCCTCTCGCCGGCCGCGGCCGTCGCCGAGGAGGTCGCGGGCGCCTGGCTGATCGAGCTCCTGGGTCTGCCGAGCGGCACGAGCGTCGGGTTCGTGACCGGGGCGACGATGGCCAACTTCACCGCCCTCGCGGCGGCGCGTCACGGGGTGCTGGCCAAGGTCGGCTGGGACGTCGAGCGACACGGGCTCCAGGGCGCACCGGAGGTGACCGTCGTGACCCACGAGGGATCGCATGTCACCGTCTACGCCTCGCTCCAGATGCTCGGTCTCGGCCGCGAGGGCAAGCACGTCCGGGTCGTCGCCTCCGACGACCAGGGCCGGATGCGTCCCGATGCGTTGCGCGAGACCCTCGCGACGATCGACGGCCCGACGATCGTCTGTGCCCAGGCCGGCAATGTGAACACCGGAGCCTTCGACCCCTTCGACGAGGTGATCCCGATCGCCCACGAGCGCGGCGCGTGGATCCATGTCGATGGCGCATTCGGGATCTGGGCCGCCGCGGTCCCATCGATGCGCGACCTGATGCATGGCTACGACGCCGCCGATTCGTGGTCGACCGACGCCCACAAGTGGCTCAACGTCCCATACGACTCGGGGCTGGTGTTCGTCCGCGACGCGGCCGCCCAGCACGCCGCGATGACGCTCGGCGCCGCGTACTACATCGAGACCGGCGGATCCGAGCGGGACAACTACAACTGGGTCCCCGAGTCCTCCCGGCGGGCCCGCGGGTTCGCGGTCCTGGCCGCGCTCGCGTCCCTCGGGCGGTCCGGGCTGGTGGACCTGATCGAGCGCGACTGCGCGCTGGCACGTCGGATGGCGGAGCGGCTGCGCTCCGCCCCCCGAGCCCGCGTGCTCAACGACGTCGTCCTCAACCAGGTGCTCGTCCGGTTCGACGGCGCCGACCCGTCCGATGATTCCGCCGGCGACGTCCGGACGCGGGCCGTCATCGCGGACGTCCAGCGCGACGGGACGTGCTGGCTCGGCGGCACCACCTGGCAGGGGCGAGCGGCGATGCGCATCTCGGTCACGAACTGGCAGACGACCGAGGCCGACCTCGATCGCTCGGCCGAGGCCATCCTGCGGAGCGTCGCGTCGGTCGACGGCTGACCGCGGGGTGACGACCGCCGGGCACGGCGTGCGCCGTGCCGATCCGGACGACGCGTCGGCCCCGCTGATCGTCGTGAACCCGCGGGCAGCGCGGCTCACGGATCCGCGACGGCGCTCCGAGCTCATCGAGGCCATCGCCCGAGCGGTCCTCGCGCGGACCGGGCTGCCGGCACGCATCGTCGATGGGGACCCGGCCTCGGCCCATGCCGCGATCACGGGCCTCGCCGCGACGCCGGAGCCGCCGCTCGTCGTCGTCGCCGGCGGCGACGGCACCATCCGCGATGCCGCCTCGTCCCTGGCCGGGCGGCACGTCCCGCTCGCGATCGTGCCCGGCGGCACGGGCAACGTCCTGGCCTCGGCCCTTGGCCTCGGCAGCGCGCGGGCCGCGCTCGACGCGATCCGCCACGGTCGGGAGCGCACCCTCGACCTGGGGTCGGCGCGGTGGGGCCCGATGACGCCTGATCCCGCGACGCCGGACCGCGCGGGCGTGTTCGTGGTCGGCTGCGGGATGGGCCTCGACGCGCGGATCATGGCCGCCGCAGAGCACGAGTGGAAGCGACGCATGCGGTTCGGCGCGTACGTCGGTGCCGCGATCGGGGAGCTGACGCGGCTCGAGACGGCGGTCTTCCGGATCACGGCCGACGGATCGGCGCTCGAGATCCGCGGCTATCTCGTCCTCGTCGCCAACATCGGCGACATCATCCCCGGGCGGGTCGGCCCGCGCCGACCGCTCGATCCCTCGGACGGGCGGCTCGAGTTGATGGTCCTCGGCGCCGACCACCCCTTCGACGGCCTGCGGGCGGCAGCGGCGCTCCTGCTGAGCCGGGACGAGCTGGACGGGCGCGTCATCCGCCGGTCTGTCCGCGAGGTCCGCGTCGAAGCGGAGCCGGTCCAGCCGATCCAGGTCGATGGCGACGATGAGCCACCCGGCTGGCTGGAGGCCCGGGTGCTGCCCGGGGCACTCACGGTGCTCGCGACGGCACGCTGAGATCGCTCTACGCCCACGAGAATCCGACGCGAAACGTGACCGGCCGCCTGCTAGCCTTGCGCGATGGAGACCGCGGCCGGAACCCGGGCGTCGGGATACCCCTTCGGGGTGGTCGTGATAGTCGTCGGGATCGCGCTCCGGGCGATCTCGCTCCTCGCGCTCCTGCTGGCGACCGCCAACGGTCCGCTGGATTGGGTCGCCGCGAACGCCCCGATCCCGGAACGTCCGACCGATACCGCCGTCGGGATCGTGCTTCTGATCCTCACGATCGGACTCCTCGTCGCGAGCGTGCTGGCGATCGCGGGTCTCCTGAGGAAGAGCCAGAACGGGTGGGTCCTCGCGGTCGTCACGTCCGGGGCGATCCTCGCGCTGGACCTCGGATGGTGGGCGAGCGGCGAGCCGCGCTATATGTCCATGGCCATCAATGCCGTCGCGCTCTTCTACCTGAACCAGCGGGACCTGCGCGCGTACTTCGGCGACCCGACCTGATGGCCGCTCCCACGGACCTCGAACTCCTCAAGCGCCACGAGCCGCTCTTGCGGTTCACGTATGCGGAGTTGTTCTTCCCGATGTCGGCCGGCGCCTACGTCGAGCGCTGCGAACTGCTCGAGGGCCCGACATTGCGCGAGGCCCGGGTGGCCATCCCGGAAGGATCGCTGGACCTAGAGGCCCTTGCCGCGTCGGGCGATCCACCGCCCGGCCAGGCCCAGTTCCTGCGGTTCGTGCCGCACCCGTTCGACGCGCTCGAACTCGCTCGGTGGCGGAACCGCCCGGACCGCCAGCGGTTCTCGGCACCGGGCCGCCTTGCTCGTGTCGGCCTCGCGGCCCGGCTGGTGGACGCCGGCCTGGTGATGTCGCTCCTCCTGCGCGGACGCGTCCCGGGCGGCACCGCGGCAGCTGCGGCCGTGCGCTACGACGCGATCCGCGCGAAGGACCCGAACGTCGTCTATCACGGCCGGGTCATCCGTGAGGGGCGATGGGTCGTCCTGCACTACATGTTCCTGTACGCGATGAACGACTGGCGCTCCACGTTCGAGGGCGCGAACGACCACGAAGCCGACTGGGAGCAATGCTTCGTGGTGCTCGAGGCCCTCGACGACGGCCAGTTGCAGCCGGCCTGGTTCTGCGCCGCCGCCCACGACGAGAAGGGCGACGACCTGCGCCGCCGGTGGGACGACCCGCGGCTCGAGGTCATCGAGGGCCATCCGGTCGTCTACCCGGGTGCCGGTTCGCACGCGACGTATCTCGAGCCCGGCGAGTACATCATGCGGCTCCCGTTCCCGGGTGAACGCAACATCCGGGGGCCGCTCGACCTCGCACGGCACCTCTGGCGCGACACCCTAGATCAGCCCGATCCTGGTGACATCGCCGACAAGGCCCGCCGGGCGTTGAGCGTCCCGTTCGTCGACTATGCCCGCGGTGACGGGATCGCGATCGGGCCGGGCGGCGACATCGGCTGGACCCCGCTGATCATCAGCGATGCCGACGGCTGGGTGGACCGCTATCACGGCCTGTGGGGCCTCGACACGGGAGACCGGTTCGCGGGCGAGCGAGCCCCGGCCGGCCCGAAGTACACGCGGATCGGCACCGTCCGCCAGTCATGGCACGACCCCCTCGGATTCGCCGGCCTGGACAAGGTCGCCCCGCCGTCGCAGGCGATCCCGGCCCTTGAGGCGCGGATCGCCGAGCTGTCAGCCCAGCGCGACGCGATCGGGCAGGAGGCGGCGGCCCTGGAGGCCAGCCTGCCGCTGCTGGACGCGGAGGTCGGCGCCATACGGGAGGCACCCGGCGCCGACGCCTACAGGGCGGCCCGCGTGCTCGAGCTGCACGCGAGTGAGGGAAGGCTGGCGGGGCTCCGGAGCCAGGCCGTCCAGCTCGGGACCGCGATCGACGCCGGCCATCGCCGGCTCGACGCGCTGCGCGCCGGCCACCTCGACGATCCGCGGTCGCACCTGCGGCACGCGTCGGAGCCCGAGCCGCCCGTCGAGGCCCATCGCCGCCGCCTCGCCGAGGCCTGGGCTGCACTGAGCGTCGGGCTGCTGGTCGTCGCGCTTGCGGTCATCGTCTGGTTCAGGGTGATGCCGCCGGTCCTCGCGATCGTCGTCCTGTTCGGCTCCTACCTCGGGATCGAGGCGTTCTTCCGCCGGGACATCCGGACGCTGGTCCTGCGCTTCTCGATGGCGCTCGCGTTGATCACGTTCGTCATCCTCGGAGTCACGTTCCTGCGTGAACTCGTGCTCGTGGGATTGTTCGCGCTCGGGCTCCTGCTCATCGTCGACAACCTCGGGGAGCTGCGCCGCCGCTCGACCTAGGAACTCGGGGCAGCGACCGGCGTCGGGGTCGGCGTCGCGGTCGGGATCGCGGTCTGGCTCGGGGTCGGAGTCGGAGTCGGAGTCGGCGTGGCGGTCGCCTTCGGGACGGGCTTCGCAACGGGGGTCTTCCCCATGCCGGTGTGGAGGTACGTCGTGAAGCGGGCCGTCACCGCGTGGACCCGATGGATGCGGACGCCGGTATTGAGCGTGCTGATCGCGTAGCCGTGCCCGATGTAGATGCCGACATGGCGGCCGCCACCCCAGATGACGAGGTCGCCCGGCTTCGGGTTCGTGCGGCTGGCCTTGCCATGCGCCCGGAAGTACGCGTACATCGCACGGGCCGAGCGCAGGTGACCCTTTCGAAGCACGCGTGCGTCGCCGGCCTTGCGGTAGCTGTAGAGGACCAGGCCGGAGCAGTCGAATGAGCCCGGGCCCGTCGCGCCGGATCGCCAATGGTCGCCGAGCTGGCGCTTCGCGATCGCGACGATCTGCTGGGCCTCGGACCTGGCGGGCGCGGCGGCAGCGGTCGCGGGCGGCAGGGCGGAGAGGAGGACCGCCCAGACGAGGGCGGCGGAGGCGAGCGCGCGCGCGCCCATGTGTCGTGTGATCAAGCGGAGGTCCTTCCTGCCAGCGCGCGCGCACGGGGAGCGACGGCGATGGGGCGGAGTCGTGGGGGAGAGCTGACCGCTGGGGCCGGTCGGCGGAGCGCAGTCTATCGGGCATCCGCCGAACGTGCCTGCCAGCCGATGGTCACGGCCGGCGCGCCTGCCGTGACGAGCAGCCGCCGGTCGCTCGGACGTGCTCGGATGTGCTGTAATGGCGAACCGTCCGTCCCGAGGTGACCCATGGGTATCAGCACAGCTCCCGGCTCGATGACGAGCGCTGAGATCGCCGCTCTCTCGAAGCGGCACACGATCTTCTCGTGGTCCGTCCAGGGCGCCGTCGACCCGATCGCCATCGACCACGCGGAGGGCGTCTACCTGTACACCCCCGAGGGCAAGCGGATCCTCGACTTCAACAGCCAGCTGATGTCGGTCAACATCGGTCACGGCGACCGGCGGGTGATCGACGCGATCACGGCGCAGGCCCTCAAGCTCCAATACGTCCAGCCTGCGTTCGCGACCGAGGTCCGGGCCCGCCTCGGAGCCAAGCTTGCCGAGATCCTGCCGGGCGACATGGACAAGGTCTTCTTCACGCTCGGCGGCGCGGAGGCGATCGAGAACGCGATCAAGTTCGCCCGCCACGCGACCGGCCGGTACAAGGTGCTCGCCCGCTACCGCTCGTACCACGGCGCGACGCTGGGGGCGATGACGCTGACCGGTGACCCGCGGCGCTGGGCCAACGAGCCCGGGCTCGTCGGGGTCGTACGCTACCCGGACACGCACCGTTGGGGCGAGAAGGAGCCGCGGCCGGTCGCCGAGAGCCTGCAGGGCCTCGAGGACGTCATCCGCTACGAGGGCCCGCACACGATCGCGGCGGTCTTCCTCGAGACGATCGTCGGCACGAACGGCATCCTCATCCCGCCCGACGGCTACATCGCCGGTGTCCGCGAGATCTGCGACCGGCACGGGATCCTGATGGTCGCCGACGAGGTGATGGCCGGCTTCGGGCGGACCGGGCGCTGGTTCGCGGTCGATCACTGGGACGTGACGCCCGACCTGATGACGATGGCCAAGGGCCTGACGTCGAGCTACCTGCCGCTCGGCGCGGTGGCGATGCGCCACGACCTGGCCGCGACGTTCGACGACCGGATGTTCTACGGCGGCCTGACCTACAGCAGCCACCCGGTGAGCCTGGCGGCGGCCCTCGCGACCATCTCGGTCTACGAGGAGGACGACCTCATCGCCAACGCGGCCCGGCTCGGGCCTGTCATGCGCGCCCACCACGAGCGCCTCGCCGCCGAGCACCCGAGCGTCGGGGCGATCCGCAACCTGGGCCTGTTCGGGATCATCGACCTCGTGCGGAGCCACGACCCGTGGACGCCGCTGACGCCGTTCAACGGCTCATCGGACGAGATGAAGGCGATCGGCAAGTTCTTCCGCGAGAACGACCTGTACACGATGATCGCCAACAACTCGATCCACACGAACCCGCCGCTGTGCATCACAGAGGAGCAGCTCGCGGAGGGATTCGAGGTCGTGGGGCGGGCCCTCGACATCGCCGACCGGGCCGTGACCGGGTAGCCGACCGGGCCTGGGAGGCGACCCGCCGCCGATGACCGAACCGACCGTCGCCTCGCCGGCGCTCGCCATCGCGGCCCCGACCCCGTCACGCCCCTCGGATCGGCGACGGCGGCTGCGCCCGGTCATCGGCTTCTTCACGGTCCTCGTCCTGCTCCTCATCGCCTGGGAGGTCGTCAAGGCGATCGGCGGCGACCGCTGGCACATCGACTCGCTGCTCGGGACGGGCATCGTCATCGACTTCACGCCGCCGTTCCATTTCGCGTTCGCGACCGACGTGAAGCTGCCCCACACATGGGACATCGCGGCCGAGTTCGTCGCGCTCGACAACGCCGGGACGACGACGCTCGAGCGGCTGGCCCGCGCCGCGCTCTTCACCCTTCGCAACGCCGCGATCGGGTTCACGCTCGGGACCACGCTCGGGCTCGGCCTGGCCATCGTCCTGGTCCACGTGCGGATGCTCGAGCGATCGCTCGTGCCGATCATCGTCGCCAGCCAGACCATCCCGATCATCGCCATCGCGCCGCTCATCGTCATCGGCCTCAAGGCCGACTGGTTCGGCGTCGCGATCGTCGCGACATACCTGACCTTCTTCCCCGTCACGATCGCCGCGTTACGGGGCCTGCGAGCCTATGACCCGCGGGCGATGGAGCTGATGCGCTCGTACGCGGCCTCGCGTGGGGCGATCCTGCGCAAGCTCCGCCTGCCGGCCTCACGACCGTACCTGTTCACGGGCTTCCGGATCGCGGCCCCGGCGGCGGTCGTCGGGTCGATCGTCGGCGAATTGCCGTCGCTGATCCAGGACGGGCTCGCGCGCCAGATCATCACCGGCATGCAGTACTACTCGTTGAACGCCGAGTACCTGTGGGCCGCCATCGTCGTGTCGTCGATCCTCGGGATCGGGGTCTACGTGCTCGTCGCGAGCGTCGAGATGTTCGCCCTGCGTCACGAGCGTCGCCCCGAGCCCCTCGGTGCAGGAAGGTGAACGTGCAGCCCGCCACGGAGGGGACCCGCCCGGTCGTCGAGATCGCCGGCGTCTCGAAGGTCTTCGCATCCACCAGCCAGGCGGCCGGCCGCGTGGAGGCACTGGCCGGCATCGACCTCTCGGTGACCGCCGGCGAGTTCATCTCGCTCATCGGGCCGTCCGGCTGCGGGAAGTCGACGCTCCTGCGGATCATCGGCGACCTGACCTCGCCGACGGACGGACTCGTCACGGTCAACGGCAAGTCCGCCCACCAGGCCCGCCTCGACCGCGAATACGGAATGGTCTTCCAGTCGCCGATCCTGTTCGACTGGCGGACCGTGCAGGCGAATGTCGAGCTGCCCCTGGAGGTCAACGGCACGGCCCGCGCCGAGCGCGCCCGCCGTGCCGCGGAGCACCTCGAGCTCGTCGAACTCGGGGACTTCGCCGGCCACTATCCGTGGCAGCTCTCGGGCGGCATGCAGCAGCGGGTGGCCATCGCCCGCGCACTCGCGCTCGATCCGGCGATCCTGCTGATGGACGAGCCGTTCGGGGCGCTCGACGAGATGACCCGCGAGCGGATGAACATGGAGCTGCTCAAGATCTGGGATCGGACCCAGACGACGGTCATCTTCGTGACCCACTCGATCGCCGAGGCCGTGTTCCTCTCGACGCGCGTCGTGGTCATGTCGGCAAGGCCGGGTCGCATCGAAGCGATCATCGACGTCGACCTGCCGCGTGAGCGGACCAACGACACGCGCGAGACCGAGGCCTACTTCCGCCTCGTGACCGCGGTCCGCGAGGCGCTCCGCCACGAGGAGCGCGACGGGTCGTCGCCGGCGACGGACGCCCGTCGGGTCGCGGCCGAGGGCCTGTCGGGGTGACCACGCCCACGACGGCGCTCGGCCGCGCGAACGGCGAGTCCCGGTTCCGGACCTTCGTTGCCGGCCGGGTCCGGGACTGGGGCCCGCCCGTGCTCCTGTTCGCGGCCATCCTGGTCACCTGGGAGGTCGTCGTCCGGGCATTCCAGATCAAGCAGTTCATCCTGCCCGGCCCGGTCGAGATCGCCGTCGCGTGGCAGACGTTCCTGCCCGAACTCGTCGATGCCGCCAGCTACACGTTCCTCGAGATCATCGGCGGCCTCGTCATCGGCGCGACCGCCGGGATCGTCGTCGGCGCGCTGACGGCGCGCTACCGCTCGATGCAGGACTCGCTGATGCCGTTCGCCGTCGCCGCGAGCTCCGTGCCGATCCTCGCGTTCGCGCCGCTGTTCAACAACTGGTTCGGCCTGGACACAGCAGCTCTCCAAGGCGATGATCGCGGCGGCCCTGTGCTTCTTCCCGGTGATGATCAACACCGTCCGCGGCCTGACCACGGTCGATCCGCAGGCCCTCGAGCTGATGCGCTCGTACGCGGCCCCGGAGCTGGTCGTCTTCCGCAAGCTGCGCGTGCCGAACGCCCTGCCGTTCGTCTTCACCGCACTCAGGCTGGCCGTCACGCTCGCGACGATCGGGGCGGTCGTCGGGGAGTACTTCGCCGCGCCGCGAGCCAGCCTCGGGCAGTACATCGCGACGTACTCGGCATTCCTCAACTTCGAGCGATCCTGGGCGGCGATCGTGTTCGCGTGCGCGATCGGCCTCGGGTTGTACGCCGCCGTGGTCATCACTCGAGCGGCTCGTGATGCCGTGGCAGGCCCATCGGAACGCCGCGGTCTGAGACGCCGAGCCGCACAGTTTCCGATACCGGTCCGGACGGCGTCGCCACGTACCCGCGTTCGCTAGACTGCGTGGTCGGAGGAGGATGGACCGGCTCCCGCTCGCGGTCCGAGAACGTGAGGTGGATCTCATGCGCGTCCGTCATGTCCTGGCGCTGGCCGCGATGGTGGTCGTCGCCGCCTGTTCCAGCGGGGGCGGTGCCAGTCCCAGCACCGCCGAACTGAAGCCGATCCGGCTCCAGCTGCAGTGGTTCCCCCAGGCCCAGTTCGCGGGCTACTTCGCGGCGCTCGACCAGGGCTACTACCGCGACGAGGGCTTCAACGTCACCATCCTGCCCGGCGCGGTCGAGATCGTCCCCGCGAC
This sequence comes from uncultured Chloroflexia bacterium, assembly GCA_963767165.1. Classification (GTDB taxonomy): domain Bacteria; phylum Chloroflexota; class Limnocylindria; order Limnocylindrales; family CSP1-4; genus SPCO01. The sequence goes on from CAVYCV010000003.1 coordinate 847,927, forward strand.
CGTCGTCGCCGGCGGGCAGGCCGAGTTCGGGATCAGCTGGGTGCCACGCATGCTGGCCCCGCGCGAGTCCGGCGCCGACGGCGTCGTCATCGCCCAGATCTTCCAGCGCTCCCCGACGCTGCAGGTCTCGTTCAAGGACAAGAACATCACGAAGCCCGAGGACCTCAAGGGCAAGAAGGTCGGCTCGTGGGGCTTCGGCAACGAGGCAGAGCTGTACGCCGGCCTCCGCAAGGCGGGCATCGACCCGTCGAACGCGGCTGACGTCAACATCATCGCCCAGCAGTTCGACATGGTCGCGTTCGAGGCCGGCGAGATCGATGCCGCGCAGGCAATGGTCTACAACGAGTACGCCCAGGTGCTCGAGGCGATCAACCCGGCGACCGGGAAGCTGTATCAGCCCGAGGACCTCAACGTCATCTCGTGGCAGGACTACGGTACCTCGATGCTCCAGGACGCGATCTTCGCGTCCGACGCGTGGCTCAAGCAGTCCGGCAACGAGGATGTCGCGGTCAAGTTCCTGAAGGCCTCCTTCAAGGGCTGGATCTACTGCCGCGACCACTCGGCCGAATGCGTCGACATCGTGCTCAAGTCCGATGCGAAGCTGCCGAAGGGTCACCAGACCTGGCAGCTCAATGAGGTCAACGGGATCATCTGGCCGGCACCGAACGGCATCGGGATCACCGATCAGGCCGCGTTCGATCGGACGGTCCAGGTCGCGCTCGACGGCAAGATCCTGACCAAGCCCGTCGAGGGCACGGCCTGGCGCAACGATCTTGCCCAGAAGGCGCTCGACGCCCTCACGGACGTCGACACGAAGGGCACCTCGTGGACGAAGGCGACGGTCGTCCCGACCGAGGGCGGCAAATAGCCGATCGTCCCCGGACAGCAGTCGAAGGGCCGGCCTCCGGGCCGGCCCTTCGGATTCAGGGCGAGCCGGTGAAGAACTCGCCGAGCGTGTTGGCCGAACACGTCTCCTCGAGGCAGGGGAGGCCGAACGTGTCCTGGATCGTCCGCAGCAGCGAGTAGTGGGAGTGGGGGACCGCGGAGGTGGTCCCGGGCGCCACCAGCGGGCTGCTGACGATCATGGCGACCTGGTCGGGAGGGGTCGTGGAGTCGACGCCTTCGTCGAACGTCAGGAACAGGGCGCCGTCGTCGCGCCAGGCGGGTGAATCGGTGATGCGCGGCACGAACGTCCGCAGCCACGCATCGCCGACCGGGATCCCGCAGTCGTGCATGTCGTGGCACAGGTTCGGGATGATCAGGGTGTAGTCGGCGGCGGCCGGATCGAACGCCGACAGCGGCTGGATGTTCGTGCAGCGCTCGTCGTCCCGGGCGATCGAGCGGAAGCTGATGGCCGGCTCGTGCTTCCGGGCGTAGGTGCCCGGCCCATCCGGCCCGTCGTTGGCCGTCTCGGCCGTGCTGCAGCCCGGTGGCACGTTCTCGGCGTAGACCCGCCACGTCCGGCCCGCCGCCTCGAGCTGGTCGGCGAGGTTGGGCGCGGCGATGTCGTGCGGGTCGTTGTCGCTGACCCGCTGCGTCGATCCGCTGAAGAGCGCGATGTAGTTCGGCTGCGAGGGCTTCGCCACGGAGACGTACCGGGTCGCGAGACCCGAGGCGGCGGCGAGCTCGTTCAAGTAGGGCGCGTCCGGGGACCCGATGATCGCGTCGTACGCCTTGTTCTCGAGGACGATCACCCAGACGTGGCGCAGCGCTGGAGGCCGCGCCACCGGGGCGACGGGCGTCGTCTTGTCGCGGTCGGCGCCGAAGCTGTTGGACGCGATCAGGACCGCGCTCACCGCGATCACGGCGACGAGGACGAGCAGCGTGATCGCGAGGTTCCGTGAGCGCATGCCCCGAGTATCGGTGCGATGGGCGATGTGGGTCGCCGACGCGGTTCGGCCGCGCACCGGCCCGGGCGATGCGGCAGGATTTCGGCGATGACCGACACCTTCGACTTCGGGCGCTTCGACGCCCTGACCTTCGACTGCTACGGCACGCTCATCGACTGGGAGACCGGGCTGTCGAGCGCGCTGCGGGCATTTCTCGACCCGAGCGGCGTTTCCCCCGATCACGATGCGTTGCTGGAGACCTACGCCCGATACGAGGCCGAGGCCGAGCGACCGCCGTATCGCACCTATCGCGAGGTCCTCGCATACGCCGGTCGTGGCGTGGCTGCGACCTACCGCGTGGAGCCGACGACGGCCGAGATCGAGGCCTTCTCGGGCTCGGTGGCCGACTGGCCGGCCTTCCCGGACTCGGCGGCCGCGCTCGCCGCCCTCAAGGCCCGCTTCCGGCTGGGCGTGCTGACCAACTGCGACGACGACCTGTTCGCCGCCTCGAACCGCCGGCTCGGGGTCGAGTTCGACTGGGTCGTGACCGCCCAGCAGGCCCGCGGCTACAAGCCGGCCGATCGCCAACTTCGAGCTGCTCTTCGAGCGTCTGGGCCTGCCGCGCGATCGCATCCTCCATGTCGCCCAGAGCCTGTACCACGACCACGTCCCGGCCAAGGCGCTCGGGCTCAGCAGCGTCTGGATCGACCGTCGCCACGACCGGGCCGGTGCAGGCGCCACGCCGCCCGCCGACGCGCAGCCCGACCTGACGTTCCCGGACATGGCCTCGTTCGTCGGCGGCCGCTACCGCGCGCTGATCCGTCGCCTGGGTGTCGGTTCGGCCCTTGACGGGGCCGCAAGCGGTGCGATGCTGACGGCATCGAACCGTCAGTGGGGGCGACACGATGGGCCGAAACGGCTGGATCGCGGCGATCGGCGTCGTCGTCGCGGTCGCGCTCGTCGGCGCCACGGTCCTGAGTGGCTGGACCCCGACGGTTCCCGAAGACGGGGCGATCCCGCTCGCGATGACGACCGCGCTCGAGGGGCCGATCGCCCCCGACGTGACCGACGACGTGGACCCCGACACGATCCCGTCGTCGCCGTCGGGGGCGGACTGCGCCGAGACCGTGCGGCCCGCGGGGCAGTTGTACCTGTGCTGGCAGGCGTACCGGGATCCCAATGACGGCGACCCGAGCAAGGACTACTACCACCTCCGCGTGCACGGGACATTCGGCGACGAGCCCGGCAGCGGCGTTCGCTGGGCGGCAGTCCGCGCCCAGCTCGACGGGGAGCCCGCCGAAGGCGTCATCGACGTCTGGCCGGAGGGCGTGACCGATGGGTCGTGCCAGGAGGTCGATGTCGGGCTCGGGACCGGACCCGTCGGCAGCGAGACGCTCTGCGGACGCACGACGGGCAGCACCGAGACCGACTCGAGGAGTCATCGGGTGACATGGACCTGCGTCGGGTGCCTCCTGCCCGATCACGACGCCCGCACGATCGCCCTCCAGGAGTTCGTGGCCGTGCCCGCAGGCACCATCCCGAGCTGGCAGATCTTCGCGGACCTCGGGAGCTGAGGGGGTGCGATGGCGCCGGCCTGCCACACGATCCCGACTCCAGGCGTCGTAGAGGCGCCCGAACGGGACGCAGACGTCGGGCGCACGGCGGCGGCGTAGGCTCGCCGCACTCATGGCTCGAGGCGAACGCGATGTTCTTCCCGGTCTCCGGCTGGTTCGCGGCATTCGTCATCACGCTGGCGATCGAGGTGCCCGTGGTGGCGCTCCTCCTGCGCCGATCGGAGCCCGATCTCGTCCGGCTCGTGACCCTCATCGTGTTCGCCAACCTCGCGACACACCCGGTGGTCTGGTACGTCCTGACGCAGTTGCTGCTCGTCGGGACTCCGGGCTACACCCTCGTCGCCGAGACCTGGGCGACGGCCGCGGAGGCGGTCTTCTACGCCGCGGCGATCCGCGGCCTTCCATGGCAAAGGGCGGTCGTCGTCGCGGTCGCGGCGAACGCGACCTCGTGGCTCGGTGGTCGGATCATCGCCGGGCTCTGGCCGGACCTCTTCCGGTGACGGCGGCTTGCATCCACGAAAGGACTCGTCCGATGGGAACACGGTTGCGCTCGCTTGCGGCTCTCGCCGCGACGATCTCGATCCTGGTGGGGTGCGGCACCACGCAGACGACACCCGAGCCGACCGGCGTGCCACCGACGACCCGACCAGCGTCGCCATCGCCGACGACCGCGCCAGTCGCCAGCCCGAGCGTCGCGCCGACGGCCACCTCGAGCGGAGGCGTCGGCCGCTGGGAGTCGGCCGGGACGATGCCCGTTCTGCGCGCCGGCCGCAGCGTCACGCACGCGATCCTGCTGGGCGACGGTCGGGTCCTGCTCGTCGGCGGCAGCGCCGACTTCGGGGAGACCGCCGATGACAGCGTGAAGACGGAGCTCTGGGATCCGGCGGCCGGCGCGTGGCACACGACCGAGAGCCTCAACAAGCCGCGCGACGGTTTCGTCGCGGTGCCGCTCGCGGACGGTCGCGCGCTCGTGACCGGTGGCACCAACCAAGCCGAGCAGTCCTACTCGAGCACGTACATCTACGACCCGCGGCCGGGCCACGAGACCTGGACGAAGGCCGGCCTGCTCGGCACGGCGCGGACCGACGCCGCGGCGGCGGTCCTGCCCGACGGCCGGGTGCTCGTCGTCGGTGGCTTCTTCCACCTCAAGCCCAGCTTCGGCGACGGCGGGGCGCCCGGTGCCGTCCTGGCCGCGTACCGCCCTGGCTCGGCCGTGGGGGCCGGGTCGCCGCGGCCCCCGGGTCGCCGACATCGAGCCGCCGCACATCGGTGCCGCGCTCGCGACGGCGGAGATCTACGATCCGGCCACGGACGCGTGGTCGCCGACCGGGTCGCTGCGATACGCCCGTGTCGGCGCCGAGGCGGTCACGCTCGATGACGGCCGGATCCTCGTCGTCGGGTCCCTGTCCGACGACCGCGGCGTCACCGTCGACGGTCTGGCGTCCGAGACCGCCGAGATCTACGACCCGGCGACCGGCCGGTTCAGCCTCACCGCGCGGCTGCCGAAGATCGACCGGGCGGGCCTCGAGAAGGCCGGCGTCCCGGATGCCGAACCCGGTCCCGGACGAGGAGCCGAATGTCCAGCAGATGGGCACGCTGGTGACGCTGGGCGACGGCGGTGTCGCGCTCATCGGTCATGCCGGTTACTGGAAGCACGCGGGCGAGATCACGCGATCGTTCCGGTATGACGCCGGTGCTGACCGCTGGAGCGAGATCGGCAAGACCTACATCTTCGTCGGCGAGCCGACGGCCACCCCGCTCGAGACCGTCGGCGTCCGACCGCTGGTCGGAGCGATGGTCGCGCGGCTGCCCGACGGGCGGATCCTCGTCGCCGGGGGTGCAAGCGCGCTCCCGGAGTACACCCTCTCGGGAGTCGGTACCACGACCCCTGCCGCCGACATCTACGACCCGGCGAACGACACCTGGACGCCCGGACCACCGATGCCCGAGCCCCGCGCCGGCGCCGCGACGACCGTTCTCGCCGACGGCTCGGTGCTGCTCGCCGGCGGCTACAGCGAGAACGCGGACGACACGTCCTCGGTCCTGGCGACCGCGATCCGCTACGTCCCGTAACGGCGACCGAGCCGGGTGGCCCGTCAGTCCGTGATCGGGTCCGAGCTCGCGTGCTCCCGCCTGGCCAGCACCACGAACGGGATCGCGATCGCGAGGATGCCGGCTGACACGATGTACGAGGCCGCGTAGCCGTTGACATCGGCGACGCGACCGAGCGCCGGCTGGGCCACCACGCCGCCGGCCGAGCCCATCAGGTTGTCGAACGAGAGAACCGTCGCCCGCTGCTCGGACGGGATCAGCCCGTTCACGAATGCCTGCCGCAGCGGCGACGCTGCCGCGAAGACGAAGGCCCAGACCGCCAGCAGGACGAGCGCCACCGCGAAGCTTCCGGTCAGCCCGAGCAGCACCAGCAGTCCCACGTTGAGGAACGCGGCCAGCAGGAGGGCGGTCGTCCGGCGGCGGAACAGCCGGCGGATCCGCGAGACCAGCAAGCCGCCGAGGATCTGCGCGCCGGCGACGATCGCGGCCGCGAGGCCGGCCACGCCATAGGCGGTCTTGTCGCCGTACAGCTCGAGCAGGTACGGCTGCGAGGCGTAGAAGACATAGATGCCGGCTCCGAACGAGAACGGCGCCGCGAGCATGAGCCAGCGGACCGGTCGATTGCGGAAGCCGCCGTCGACGGCGCCGCTGATCACGTTGCGGACCGCCTTGACGGGGCCGAGGTCACGCTCCGGCTTGAACCCGAGGTCGTGCATGAAGCGGAACGCGACAAGCAGCGTCACCCCGAGCATCGCGGCCCGGACGATGTACGGCACGCCGAGGTTCGTCGCCTGCGCGATGACGCCGCCCGGACACCGTGCCGACGAGCATCGCGATGCCGCCGACGACCTGGGCCCGGCCGAAGATGTGCTCGAGGTGGCCGGTGAACCCGGTCGCCTTCAGCGCGTCCACGAGCCACGCCTCCGTCGCGCCCGAGAAGAACGTGAACCCGAGGCCGAGCAGGATCGAGGCGATCGCCCAGCCCCACAGCGGCGCGTGCGCCTGCCACATCCAGAGGTACAGCAGCGTCGAGCCCAGCAGCGTCGCCGTGCCGAGCAGGTACGAGAAGCGCCGACCGCGCGTGTCGGCGACGACGCCGGTCGGGACCTCGAAGAGCACCTGGCCCACGGTGAAGAAGGCGTTCGCCGCGAACGCCTCCGTGTTGCTGAGGCCCGCATCGAGCAGGAAGATCGTGTTGATGCCCCAGATGAACGACGACGCGAGCGTCGTCAGCACGGTCAGGGTGAGGTACGTCCGCTCGACGTCACGCGCGGGATCCGGGTCGGGCGATGTCGCGGCCATGGGCGTGGCAATGCTAACCGGCCCGGGTTCGGGCCTGCCGTGGCCGTAGGCTACGGATCGTGACGCAACCCGACGCGGAGGCCGCTCCGTCCCTCTGGCGACACGCCGACTTCCTGAAGCTGTGGACGGGTCAGACCGTGTCCGAGCTGGGCTCGGTCGTGACGCGCACGGCGGTCCCGCTCGTCGCGCTGCTCGTCCTGGGCGCGGGCCCGATGGAGATGGCGCTCCTCGTGGTCGCGGGCAGCCTCGCGATCCTCCTCGTCGGGTTCTTCGCGGGGGCCTGGGTCGACCGACTCCGTCGCAGGCCGCTCCTGATCGGCACGGACCTCGTCCGGTCTCTGCTCCTGTTCTCGATCCCGGTCGCGTATGCCGCCGGCGTCCTGCGGATGGAGCAGCTCTATCTCGTCACGTTCCTCGAGGCGTGCCTGGGCGCGCTGTTCGATGCGGCCTATCCGGCCTACGTCCCCTCGCTGATCGGCGTCGATCGCGTGGTCGACGGGAACAGCAAGCTCGCGACGAGCTCGTCGCTCGCAGAGATCGGCGGCCCGGGCCTCGCGGGCGCCCTGGTCCAGCTCGTGAGCGCTCCCTTCGCGATCCTGATCGATGCCGTGTCATTCGCCGTGTCGGCGGTCTCGCTGCTCCTGATCCGGACGCCGGAACCGCCACGGCCGGCCCGGACGACGACGACCGCGATCCGGCACGAGATCGTCGAGGGCCTGCGCCTCGTCCTGGGCCATCGGGTGCTCTTTCCGATCGCGATGCGTTCGGTCGTCGCCCACGTGGCCGGGTCGTTCTATGGCGTCCTCTATGTGATCTATCTCATCGACGAACTGCACCTGACGCCATTCCTGTTCGGCGTCGTCGTCTCGGCGGGCGGCGTGGGGTCGCTGGTCGGCTCGCTCTTCGCCGCTCGCGTCATCCGCAGGTTGGGGCTGGGCCCGGCACTGATCTGGACGGCGGTCGGTGCATCGGTGCTGGGCGTCCTGACGCCGCTCGCCCAGGGACCCCTCCTGCTCGCGACGGTCATGGTGTTCATCCCGCAGCTCTTCGGCGATGGTCTGCAGACCATCGAGGGGGTCGCGGAGCTTTCACTGATCCAGGGGCTGAGCCCCGATCGGGTCCTGGGCCGGGTCAACGCCACGCTCGAGGTGTTCTCGCACGGGATCGCCTATCCGATCGGTGCGCTCTCGGCGGCGGCCGTGGCGGGCGCGATCGGTGTCCGTGGCGGGATCGCGATCGGCTGGGCCGGGATGGCCGTCTCGATCCTGTTCCTGGTGCTCTCGCCCCTGCCCCGGATCCGGACGATCGCGGATGAGGCTGCCCTCGAGGACTGAACTTCTCGTCGGCGTGTCGGCTGCGTGAGGGTTCTCACGTCGTTTCGGGCGGGCGTCGCGGTGCTAGCGTCCAAGGCATGACGTCGATCCGGCTCACGATTCTCGCGCTGGCGATCCTCGCGGTCTCGGCGGTCGCGGGCATCGCGGCGTACGCGTCCGGCGTCGTGGACCAAGGGTTCACGTACGGGTTCTCGCACGACGACGCCGGCAGACAGACGCTGATCGTTGCGTCGGTGCGTCCCGGCGGCCTGGCCTGGCACGACGGAGTGGAGCCCGGGTTCATCGTCCTGAGCGTCGAGGAGATCGGGGTCGGGCTCGGCGAGCAGGTCTACACCCCGCCCGGAGCTGTGGAAGCCCAGCAGGCGGCCGCCGCGATGGTGCCGGGGTTGATCTTCATGGCCAAGCCGGGCGAGTCGATCCCCATCGTCAAACCGGGTGAGCTGCCGTCGCTCGGGTCACAGGTCTTCGAGCCCTGGTGGGCCGCCGTCCGCCTCGAGGCCAGTGGGCTGGCCCTCATCGCGGCAGGCCTGCTCTGCCTCGCAGCCATCCTCTGGCTCGGCTACCGCAGGCTGACCCGAAAGCCGGCCCTGGGCGTCGAGGCGCCGCTCCTCGCCGCCGCGGCCTCGCCGCTGTTCCTGCTGCCGGCGTACCTCACGCTGATCCCGTTCCTCGTCGTGCGTGACGAGCGTGCTCGTGGCCGCTGCGGTCCTCGTCGCCGCCGCGGCCTTCGCCCGGCTCATCGCCACGCCCCGGGCGCGGCGGCGGGCGCTGCTGGCTCGACGGTCCTCGCCGTGGCCGCCGCCCTCGTCGGCACGGCGGCGGTCACCGCTGGGCATGGAGCGCGGCGTCGTGTCGATCCTGCGCTGGGGCCTCGCCTCGGCGGTGCCGCTCGTGCCTGCGCTCGTCCTCGCGGCGCAGCTTCGGCGCGACGCCGGCCGCCTGACCGGTTCGAGCCGGCTCGCGACCGTGCTCCGCGCCGGCGACATCGCCGTTCTCGCGACGCTGCCCGCGGTCGCGCTCGCCCCGCTCGCGGCGCTCACGAGAACGCCGTTCCTCCAGCCGCTCGTCGTCTGGTTCGCCGTCGTGGGCATCACCCGGGTCGTCGCTGTCCTGCCCGTCGCCCGCGAGGCCGCCCGGGAGGCGCGCGACCGCAGTCTGGTCGTGGACGAGGGCGAGTCGGAGCGAGCGCGGATCGCCGCCGACATCCACGACGACGTGATCCAGGACCTCTCGATGCTGGTCCACCGGCTCGACCGCGCAGGCGAGGACGACGCCGCCGCCACGCTGCGCGGCGCGATCGACCGGCTGCGGGCGATCTGCGCCGACCTCCGCCTGCCGGTCATCCACGACCTCGGGCTCGCGGCCGCGCTCGAGGCGCTCGTGGGCGAGGTGCGGGCAGCATCGGGGATCGACATCGACCTCAGCCACGACGGAGAGGAGCGGCTGCCGTACGACGTCGAGCTCGGGCTCTACCGCATCGCGCAGGAAGCCGTCGCCAACGCCATCAAGCACGGCCGCCCGCCGATCACGGTGCGACTCCGCGCCGAGTCCGGCTCGGCCGAGCTGGAGGTCGAGGACCGCGGTCCCGGCGTCGGCGAGGACGCCCTCGCGAGGCCGGCCAGCCCCGGCCACCTCGGGTTTCTCACCATGACGCAGCGCGCGGCGAAGCTCGGTGCCGAGCTGGCGGTCGCCGACCGGCCCGAGGGCGGGACGCGGGTCCGCGTCGTCTGGTCCGGCGCTGCCCGCAGCCCGGCCGCCGAAGGCGCTCGGGCCGCGGCGACGTGACCGCCGAGCCCCGGCGCATCCGCGTGGCGATCGTGGACGACCACCCCGTGGTCCGCGACGGCATGGCGGCGCTGCTCCGTGAATACCCGGGGATCGAGATCGCGGGAACGGCGGCGTCGCTCGACGTGGCGGAGCCGCTCCTCGACCCCGCACTCGTGGACGTGCTGCTCCTGGACATCCGCCTCGGCGATGAGACCGGGTTCCAGCTCCTGGAACGCCACCGCGACAAGGCTTCGCGGCCGGCGGTCGTCGTGCTCACCGCGTTCGCGCAGGCCGAGTACGCGGCAGCCGCCTACCGGCTCGGCGCCGCCGCGCTCGTGCTCAAGACCGCCCCGATGCCGGAGCTCGTGGCCGCCATCCGGGCGGCGGCGCTCGGCGAGCCCGAGTCGCCCGCGCCCGGCCCGCGGGCGACCGACCCGACGCTCACGACCCGCGAGCAGGAGATCGTCCGGCTCGTGGTCGAGGGCCGCTCGAACGACGAGATCGGCGCGGCGCTGGGGATCGCGACCAAGACCGTCGAGGGTCACCTGCGGCGCGTGTTCGAGCGCCTCGGCATCGAGTCGCGGGCGGAGCTGTCGGCGAGAGCCGTCGCGGAGGGGTGGCTCGAGGTCCCGACCGTCGCCCGCCGCCGAGGGCCAGGGTCGACAGTGGGGGGCGATGCCGGCGGGCGACGGCCCTGATCGGCTTAGGCGCGGAACGTCCGGCCTTCACCACCAGATGGGGTGGGGTCGCAACTATGCGCTACGACCTCTCGTGAGCCAGTCGACAAGTGAACGGTCCAGCCTCGCTTGGAGGCCTGCATCAATTCGCGTCCGCCACCAAAGCTGTGCGAGGCAACACCGTGTGCGGGGTGCTAGATCAGGCCCGGCCCCATTCGAACGACACACGAGTGCCTGACGGTTTCGCCGGCTCGACCACGAGACGCCCGGATACGCTGCGCGCCGCCTGGTGCATGTCCTGGACTCCGTGGCGACCAGTCCGCCTGGCTGACTCGACTGCAGCAGGATCGAGGCCGCGGCCGTCATCGGATACCTCGAGGTAAACATGGCCTGGGGCGGAGTCGACGGCCACAAGGATGCCCTCTGCTCCCGCATGGCTGACGGCGTTGTCGAGTGCCAATCGACAGATGGCGAATGCAGCCTGCTCGACGCTCGTGGGCGGCCGCCCCAGGGCTTCATCGCCTTCAACCTGCAAGTCGATCGGGATCCCGTGATCGCGCTGCACGCGCTCCACGAGCCCCTCGAGCGCCTGCACCAGACCGAACTCATTCAGCAGGATGCTTCGCTTGCCGTCCGCGATCCGCCGCAGCTCGACTTCGAGTTCGGTCAAACGCCTGTGCACGTCAGCCTGATCGGGTGCCGATGGGACCGTGCTTTCCACCGCTGAGCGAATCGCCGGCAAGACCGTGGCGTGCAGTTCCGTGGCGAGCCATGCTCGCTCGGCCTCGGCCCCCGTGCGCTGCGCGCCAGCGAACGCCGGAACGAGTTCACTTAGCATGGCGTTCCTGACGGCTCGCGCCTGTTGATCCCGCGGAGCCCTCACGGCATCGGCGCGGACCCGCGTCGCCGCGCTGACCGCCCACGCCACCGCGGCGATCGCCAGCATCAACACCACAGGCGAGCCGAACGTCCATGGCCAGAAGGGCAGGGTCATGATCGTCTCGTACGTGATCCAATCGCCGGTCGCGAGCGTGACTGCCCCGAGGATCGACGTACCAAGCATCGACCCGAGACCGATCGCCAGGACCAAGCGCCGTCGGGTGACCTGCCCGGCGAGGATCGTCGCCATGCCGATCGCGAGCAACAGTGCGACAAGGTGGATCGCGAAGGCGGGCTGAAAGTCGCCCAGTCGCGAAAGGTCGCCCGCCGGATCGTCGACGGAGACCGTTTCGTCCAGCAAGAGATTGCTGAGGGCGAGGATGTAGAGAAGAGTCGCGGTGCTCAGCATCCCGATGATCGCCAGCAGCCAGCCGAGACCCTGTCGCCATCGAGCCAGCAGCGCCCCGAGGACGACTGCCAGCACCGCCGGCTGCCGGAGGTACTCGCCCTGCACACCGCCGACCAGCACGGTCACGACGTACGTCGCAGCCGTCAGGACGAGGGCCGCAAGCAATGCGCGGTCGAGCCAGAGCACGGAGCCACGGCGGTTCATGACTGGATCCAGCCTTCGCGCAGCGCCAGGACCGCCAGCTCCGTGCGGTTCATGGCTCCGTATCGATCGAAGAGACGATTGAGATGGCTCTCGACGGTTTTCAGCGAGAGGGTCAGGTCTGCCGCGATGTCCCCATTGGTGGCACCGGAGGCGACGAGGGCGAGAACCTGGATCTCGCGGTCCGAGGGACGCTTCGGCGCTTCCTGAGCGCGGCGCAAGTCGGCACTTGTGAACACGGTGCTGCCGGCGGCGACCAGCTCGATCGCGCCGACGACCTCGAGCAGCTCCGTCGTCTTGAGCAGATAGCCTGCGGCGCCGCGCTCGTAGGCCGCACGGAAGAGGCTGGGATAGTCGTAGGCGGACAGCATCAAGAAGATCGGTCGCGCTCGGCCGCCGAATCGTTCGAGGAGGCGGAGGCCGTCAACGTTGGCGCCGAGCTGAACGTCACACACGACGACATCGGGGGCCAGATCGACGATCAAGACCTCGGCCGAGGCTCGGTCCCGAGCAACGCCGACCAAGCACATCCTCGGGCTCTGGCCGACCGCGCGATCGATGGCGTCGAGGATCGCCGGATGGTCATCGATGGCCAGGACACGGATCGTGGGCTCTGGTGGCATGCGGCCAGCGTACGAGGGGGCCGCGACGCCGTCACTCAGTTGAAACCCGCAAAGTCCGGGCGATCGCAATCCACTCGAGAGCGAGTCGTGAGACCCGGGCGATCAGCCTCAGGTCGGTCAGTCCGCCTTGCCGGTCCCGAACTGGCGGTCGCCGGCGTCGCCGAGGCCGGGCTGGATGTAGCCCTTCTCGTTGAGGCTGCGGTCCAGGGCGGCGCAGAAGATCGCGACGTCCGGGTGGGCCGTCGACACGGCCTCGACGCCTTCGGGCGCGGCGATCAGGTTGACCAGCTTGATCTTGACCGCGCCCCAGCGCTTCAGCACCTCGATCGCCGCCGTGGCGGATCCGCCAGTGGCGAGCATCGGGTCGAGGATCAGGCACAGGTCGACGGTCGCGGAGTCCGGCAGCTTGTTGTAGTACTCGACCGGGCGGAGCGTCCGCTCGTCGCGGAACAGGCCCAGGTGCCAGACCTGGGCCGTCGGCATCAGTTCGAGCATCGCGTCGACCATGCCGAGACCGGCCCGCAGGATCGGGACGAGTCCGATGCGCTCGCCCAGCTCGTGCGCGACCATCGGCTCGAGCGGCGTCCGGATCTCGATCGGCTTGACGCTCACGTCCGCGAGCGCCTCGTACCCGAGGAGCCAGGACAGCTCGCGCACGACCTCGCGGAACTTCTTGGGCTCCGTCTCGACGTCGCGCAGGATCGCCAGCTTGTGGAGGATCGCCGGATGCTGCGAGACATGGAGGTTCGGGGCGGGCACGAGGGCCTCCTCTCCGGCGTGATGGCTCGAACGGCGCGGGCGTCGGCCCTCATCGTACCGACGCGCCCGGCCTTTCGCCGGGGTATGCTCGATGTCCCAGTGCCCGACCAGCCCCAGCGGAGAGATTCCCGCCCGTGAGCGCGCCCGCGGCCCAGCGTCCACGTCGAACCACGGCCCGCGCCGCGGTCCGCCGGAGCCCGCCCACCCCGATCCTGGTCCGCCAGCTCCGCAACGGCATCGAGGAGAGCGTCCACCGCGGCGATATCGTCGAAGCCGACGCCGCAGGCGGCCTCATCCGCGTCCTCGGCGATCCGGACCGGATGGTCACGCTTCGATCCACGGTCAAGCCCTTCGGCGCGCTCGCGCTCATCGAGGAGGGCGGGATCGAGGCGTTCGACCTGGGGCCGGCCGAGATCGCGATCCTGGCCAGCTCCCACTCGGGCGAGGACCTCCACGTCCGCACGATCCAGGGCATCTTCCGGCGCGTGGGCATCAGCCAGGCACTGCTGGCCTGCGGCGCGGAGGGCATGCCGCTCGACCCGCTGACCGCCGCCCGACTGGCCCGCGACGGGGAGAAGGCGGGCCCGATCCGCCACATGTGCTCGGGCCAGCACTCCGTCTCGCTGCTCCTCTCGAAGCTCAAGGGCTGGGACCCGGAGGATTACTGGCAGCCGAGCCATCCGTCACAGGTCGCCTATCGGGCCGCGGTGGCACGGGCGTTCGCGGTCAAGCCGGCCGACCTCCAGACCGCCATCGACGGCTGCGGGGTCGAGACCTACGGGTTCCCGCTGCGCGAGGTCGCCCGCGCCTACGCGATGCTCGCCGACCCGGCGGCCCTGCCGGCGAAGGACCCGCGGCGGACCCTCGCGGCGAGCCTGACGCGTGTCCGCGACGCGATGCTCGCCGAGCCCGAGATGGTCGCGGGCCGTCACGATCGCCTGGACACGTCCCTCATGAAGGCGGCCCCGGGCCGGGTGATCAGCAAGGCCGGGATGGAGGCGCTGCGCGGCATCGCGATCCTTGCCGGGCCGCGGGCCGGCTCGACCGATTCGGGCCCGTCCGGGCTGGCCGTCAAGATCGAGGACGGCGACGGGTACGACCGCGGCACGTGGGCGGCCTCGATCGAGGCCCTGCGCCAGACCGGGGTCCTGGACGGACAGGCCCTCCGGGTGCTCGCCCGCTACCACCGTCCGACCCTCCTGGACCCGCACGGACGCGTCGGCGCCGAGGCCGTGGCAGAGTTCGAACTGGCGCCCGTGGGCGAGCTGATCGGCTAGCCGCCCGGCTCCGGCGCCACCGTCAGACCGACCCTGGAGCGACCCGACACCCGATGAGCCCCGCCTCCGATCCGTATCGCACCCTCGGGCTGGCGCGCGGGGCGTCGCTCGCCGACGTCAAGCGCGCCTACCGCGCGCTCGCGAAGAAGAACCACCCCGACGCGGCCGGGCCGGCGGCCCTGCCCCGCTGGCTCGCGATCCAGGCGGCCTACGAGCAGCTCGTCCACGGGCCCAACCCGGCCCGCAACCGGGCGAGCCCTACGCGGCCGACAGCCGCCGACCCGGAGCGGGCCGATGCGACCCATCGCGCCTACGGCGGCCGGGCCCGACGGGCACGGACGGCGCCCGGCGCGAACGGCAGCACGGCCGGTCCTCGCCCGGCCCCGGGCGCCACAGGACCCGGCGCGCGGACCGGGTCGAGCGGCACGTCCCGCCCTGCCGGATCGACCGGTGGCGCCGGAACGCGCGGTACGGGCCGGACCGATGCCGGGGCGAACCCGGCCGGTGAGTCGGCGCGTGGCGGCCGGGGCCGGAACAAGGCGACCCTTGGCTCGACGTCGTACGACGGTGCGGACGGCCCGTTCGAGCCCGACTGGGGCGGCGCCAGCTGGTACGGCACGACGAGTGGCACGTACTGGACGCTCAACCCGAAGGAATACGCGGATCCGCGCAAGCACGGACCGGAATACCAGGCACGGGCGCGCCGCGCGGCCGCCGGCCGTCGGGCCGGGGTGGGGGATGGGGCATCCGCGCCAGGGTCGGCGCCCAGCTCTTCGGACGGCGGATCGGCCGGGCCGGCACAAGCCGCGGGTGGCCCGGCGCCGACCCACACCACGTCGTCCTGGTGGCGATCGACCGCCGGTCCCGCCGGCGTCCCGCCCGAGCCCGAGCCCGTGCACGATCGTCCGACCCGGCGTCCCACGGCTGCCGCGAGCGCGACCGCCGCGACGGGCACGTCCGCCCCTACGGGCAGCTCCGCCGCTCCTCCTCCGCCGCCCGACCTCGCGGCCGCCGCGACCGATCTCGGGCGGGCCTTGACCGACGAGCGCACCGCCCACGGCCGCTGGCGCGTGGTTCAGGCGGTCGTCGGCTGGCTGCCGATCGTCCTCGGGATCGGCTGGCTCATCGGGGAGATGACCGGGTGCGGGCGGTTCTCCGCCACATGTGACGGCGGCACATCGATCCTCACGCCGGTCCTGGCCATCGCCGCGCTGGCCGTCCTGCTCCTCGTGCCCCGGCTCGCCGCCCTGGCCGCGGCGGGAGCGGTCGCGCTGGTCGTCGCGGCCGTGCCAACGACGCTGGTGCTGTCGGCGACCGGCGAGGCGGCGACCATCGAGGCGCGCAATGCCGCCCTTGGCGTCGTGCTGGTGGTCGCCTGGGTCGTCGGGCTCGTCATCGGGTTCGCCCGGCGACTCCGGACGGTCGGCGTGCCGTCCGGGCGTGTCGGTCCCGTATCCTGAGCGCATGCCTCCCCGCCACGATCCCCACGACCTGTCCACGGCCGCCCAGCAGTACCTCCTGGCCCTGCGGGTGATGGCCGGGTCGGCCGAGGGCGGCCGGGTGACGGCGGCCCAGATCGCGCGCAACCTCGGCGTGACCACGCAGGCCGCGAGCGAGATGTTCCGCCGCCTCGTCGCGGACGGCCTGGTCGCCCAGGCCGGGGGACGCGAGCTGCACCTGACCTCGGCCGGCCGGACGGCGGCGGACGGCATCTTCCGGCGGCATGCCCTGCTCGAGTGGCTGCTGACGAAAGTGATCGGCCTCGGCTGGGCCGAATCGGACGACGAGGCGATGCGCCTGCAGGGCGCCATCTCGCCCCGGGTGGAGGCCCGCCTCGACGAGATGCTGGGCCATCCCGAGACATGCCCCCATGGCAACCCGATCGATGCCGAGACAGCCAAGCGCCGGCCGGCGGGCGTCCGCCTGAGCGAGGTGTCGGCAGGCGAACGTGCGACCGTCTACCGGATCACCGAGGAGGCGGAGGAGGACGCCGGCCTGCTGTCCTACCTGGAGGCGCGGGCGTTGATGCCGGGCGCCCACATCACGATCCTCGCGCGTTCCGAGTCGCTGGACTCGCTGACGCTCGACGGACCGCGCGGTCGGGCGACCCTCGGCCTGCGGCCTGCGGCGCTCGTCCGGGTCTTGCCGGGCGAGGCCGACCCGGGCCTGTTCCACCAGGTGCCGACGCAGGTCGTCCGCGTCGCCGGATGACCGCCCTCGACAAGGTCCGCGTCCGGATCGCGCCGAGCCCGACGGGGCCCCTCCACATCGGGACCGCGCGCACTGCGCTCTTCAACTTCCTGCACGCTCGCCACGTCGGCGGCACGTTCATCCTGCGTCTCGAGGACACCGACCAGGCACGCGGCTCGATCGCCTACGAGAAGGACATCCTCGATGGCCTCCACTGGCTGGGGCTGCGCTGGGACGAGGGACCGGACGTGGCCGGCGAGGAGGCGCGCGGGCCGCACGCCCCCTACCGGCAGATGGAGCGTCTCCCCACATACGCCGCGGCCGCGACGCTGCTCCTGGAGCGGGACCAGGCGTACCCCTGCTATTGCAGCACCGAGGAACTCGCGGCCGACCGGGCCGCACAGGAGGCCGCCAAGCTCCCGCCGCGATACGTGGGTCGGTGCGCGAACCTCACGCCCGAGGAACGGGCGGCGCGCGAGGCGGAGGGTCGCAAGCCGGTCATCCGCTTCCGGGTCGGCGAGGGGGTCGTCGGCTTCGACGACATCGTGCGCGGGCACGTCGAGATCGACGTCGCGAATCTCGGCGGCGACTTCGTCATCGTCCGCGCCGACGGCAGCCCTCTGTACCACTTCACGGTCGTGGTGGACGACGCCGCGATGGAGATCAGCGACGTGATCCGTGGCGAGGACCACCTCTCGAACACGCCCAAGCACATCCTGCTGTTCCGGGCGCTCGGCTACCCGGTGCCGCGCTTCGCGCACCTGCCGCTCATCCTCAACGCCGACCGCTCGAAGATGAGCAAGCGCAAGACCCAGACCGCGGTCTCGGACTACATCGCGGAGGGGTTCATCCGCGAGGCGATCGTCAACTACCTCGCCCTGCTGGGCTGGGCCACCGGCAGCGAGGACGAGATCCTCTCGCTCGACGAGCTGGTCGAGCGTTTCGACATCCACGCCATCCACAAGGGCGGAGCCGTCTTCGACCGCGAGCGCCTCGAGTGGATCAACGGGCAGTGGATCCGGCGGCTCGAGCCCGAGGAGCTGATCGAGCGCCTGCGGCCGTTCGTCGAAGCCGACGTCGCGGCCGGCCGCATCGACAGGATGCCGAGCGACGACGAGATCCGTTCGCTCCTGCCCGTCGTCCAGGAACGCCTGCCGACGCTCGGGGCTATCGGCGACCTCGTCGGTTTCCTGTGGGTCGAGGACCTGGAGGTCGACCCGGCGATCCTCGTGCCCAAGCGCTGGGACCTGGCGACGACGCGTGCCGGGCTGGCCGCCGCCCGCGCGGTCATCGCCGAGACCGGCGAGGTCACCTTCGAGGCGGACGAGCTCGAGCCGCCCCTGCGTGCGGTGGCCGAGACGAACGGCTGGAAGGCCGGCGACCTATTCATGGCGATCCGGGTCGCGGTGACAGGCCGGACCGCGACGCCACCGCTGTTCGACACGCTCGTGGCGCTGGGGCGCGACCGGACGCTGGCCCGGATCGATCGCGCGATCGCGCTCCTGGGGGACTGAGGCCGGGTCAGCGGACCCGCTTAAGGAAGCCGCGCGGGTTCAGCGTCATCATGAAGCGCTCGCGATCGGCATCCACGACGAAGTCGTCGTTCGTCGCGAGGAACCCGTCGAGGGCCTCCATCGGGCCGGGCCCGTGCTCGGGATGCACCGGGTGGCCGTTGACGTTCGTGTCCTCGACGATCAGGTAGCAGCCCACCGACACGATGTCCCGGTACGCGACGAGCTCGGCCGAGACGTGCGGCTGCGCATGATCGGAATCGAGGATGACCATCGTCCGCTTGCCCGCGGCCTGGCGTCGGACCTGGGCGCCCGGGCGTCCGCCCTCGGGCCCCCTCGGGCTGCTACGCTCGGGGTCATGAAGGTGCTCTACACGGTCCTCGCGATCGGCATGATCCTGGCCGTCATCGTGATCGTGATGATGCTGATCGTGTCCAGCGCACCGCCTGTCACCGCCACGTAGCGACACCTCGCCGTCCGCTCGCCCAGGCCGCACGCCCGTGACAGGCTTGACCGCTCGCTAATCCGTCGTTAACACGCGCCGCTATGCTCAGGACTGGATGGCACGCACGATCCTCGTCGTGGACGACGAGCCCACATTGCGCGAGACGCTGGTCGAGGCCCTCGAGGCGGACGGGTTTCGCGTCGTCGCCGCCGCAGATGGGCGCGAGGCGCTCGCGATGTTCCGTGCCGAGCGACCGGACCTCGTGCTCCTGGACCTGATGCTCCCCGAGCTCTCGGGCATCGAGGTGTGCCGGATCATCCGCGCCGAATCAGGCGTGCCGATCGTGATGCTCACGGCGAAGGATTCGGAGCTCGACAAGGTCGTCGGACTCGAGCTCGGTGCCGATGACTACGTCACCAAGCCCTTCAGCCTGCGCGAGCTCTCGGCGCGGGTCCGTGCGATCTTCCGGCGGGCGGAGGCGAACGTCGCTGTCGAAGGGCCACCCGCCGTCATCGACCTGGGGCGCGTCCAGGCAGACCTCGGCGGGCACCGGCTGCTCCGCGATGGCGAGGTCCTGCCGATCAAGCCGAAGGCGTTCGAGCTCCTCGCGTTCCTCATCCGCCACCCCGGCCAGGTGTTCACGCGGGACCAGCTCCTCGAGCACGTGTGGGGCTACGACTACGCCGGCGAGACCCGGACGGTCGATGTCCATGTGCACTGGCTGCGCAGCCAGATCGAGGAGGACGCCGGGCATCCGGCATTCATCCATACGGTCCGCGGCGTCGGGTACGTGTTCCGCCGCCCGGCCTGACCGCGGCGGGTCACTGTCGGTCGTGTCCATGACGTTGGTACTTCGAGAAGGACTACGCGGAAGCCCGAGCCGGCGGAAGCGCACGGGATCTGCCGGCTGAGGCCACCAGGGAGGCTGAAGACGTCGTCGGATAGTGTCCGGGGTCATATATCCGGCGATTCGGGAGGACGGACAGCGACAGCCGGGCAGGGAACCTTGCCCCACAGTCCTTCTTGGAATGTCCGACGCCGGTAACACGCGAGCGGGCCGGATCACGCCCTCGAGGCCGCCGCCCGGCCTGACCCGGCTGGGCCAGCGTTGACCGGCCGATAAGCGGCCGTTGATGTCCCATCGCGACGATGCGGGCATGTCGATCGACGTTCGACCGCCCGGCTCCCATCCGACGCGAGGGTCGCGGGTCGGCACGCCGGCGCCGGTCGACGGCCTGCGACCGTCCGGGGAGCTCCTCCCCTCGGGCGGTGCTCCCTCTCCCGCCCCAGCGCTGACGCCCCAGCGGGCGTTGGCGCTGGACGCCGTCCGCGTGATGCGCCACATGCGGGGATCGCTCGCCGCGGAGGCCGCATGGGCGGACGTCTCGTTCGGCCGGCAGGTCGAGTCGATCCGTCGCCAGCTCGCGCCGATCCGGTCGCGCTCCGGCCTCGCCGCCTCGTTCGACCGGGAGGCCTTCCACATCCGCCGGCAGGTGGGCCTCAGCCCGGATGTCGAGGGCCTGCCCGCGGCCACGCCGCCTGGTCCCGTGCGGCTCGCGTACGCGCTGCGCTGGCTCGAGCTCGGCGATGGCCAGGCCAGACCGGCCTGGACGGACCTGGCCTACAGGAAGACGTTCAGCACGAGGTAGGCGAGCGCGGCCACGAGCCCCGCGGCGGGGATCGTCAGGACCCACGCGGTCACGATGTCGCCCGCGATGCCCCAGCGGACCGCTGACACGCGGGTGCTCGAGCCCACGCCCATGATCGCGGTCGAGATGACGTGGGTCGTCGACACGGGCGCACCGACGACCGAGGCGGCCATGATGATCGTCGCGGCCGTCGTCTCCGCCGCGAACCCGTGGATCGGGTCGAGCTTCACGACGCGCTGGCCCATGGTCTTGATGATCCGCCACCCGCCGGCGGCCGTGCCCAGGGAGATCGCGGTCGCCGCGATCAGGATGACCGGTAGCGGGACCACGAACTCGTCGATCACCCCTGCCGAGAACAGCGCCAGCGTCATGATGCCCATCGTCTTCTGGGCGTCGTTCGAGCCGTGGCTGAACGCCATGTAGCCCGCCGAGACGACCTGCAGCCGGCGGAATCGTGAGTTCAGCCGTTGTGGGTTCGCGCCCCGGAACGCGTTGAGCAGCACGACCATGAAGAGGAACCCCATCGTGATGCCAAGGAGTGGCGACGCGACGAGCGGCACGAGGACCTTCCAGAACACGCCGTCCCATTTCACGGCGTCCGTGCCAGCGGCGATGATCGTCGCCCCAAGGAGCCCGCCGATCAGGGCGTGACTGCTCGAGCTCGGGATCCCGAGACGCCACGTGATGAGGTTCCAGGTGATGGCGCCGAGGAGGGCGGCCGCGACCACCACCAGGTCCGTGTCGGTGGATTCGACGAGCCCGACGCCGATGGTCTTGGCGACCGCGGTGCCGGTCAGGGCGCCGGCGAAGTTGGCCGTCGCCGACATGAGGATCGCGTGTTCGGGCTTGAGGGCCCGCGTCGACACCGACGTCGCGATGGCGTTCGCGGTGTCGTGGAAGCCGTTGATGTAGTCGAAGGCCACGGACAGCGCGAGCACGACGAGGAGCAGGAGCGTCACGCCTTCGAGCACGGTGCGGAAGCCTAGCAGGTGCGCGGACGCCGGGGAGGGCCATCGGCGCCACGGGCCGCCCGGCCGGGCGCAGCGCATCGTGGCGCGCGGCTATCCTTGTCGCCCATGCGTCTGTCCCACCTGTTCTTCGCCACGCTCCGCGACGACCCCGCCGACGCCGAGATGCCGTCCCATCGCCTGCTGCTGCGGGCGGGCTATCTCCGGCAACTCGGGGCGGGGATCTACTCGCTGCTGCCGCTCGGCAAGCGGGTGAGCGACCGTGTCGAGCAGGTCATCCGGGAGGAGCAGAACGCCATCGGCGGCCAGGAGATGGAGATGCCGGTCGTCCATCCGGCCGACGTCTGGCGCGCCAGCGGTCGCTACGACGCGATCGGCCCGGAACTGACCCGGTTCAAGGACCGGGGTGGGCGCGACATGGTCCTCGCGATGACCCACGAGGAGGTCGTCGGGATTCTGCTCGCTGACCTCGTCCGCTCCTATCGCCAGCTGCCGATGATGGTCTACCACTTCCAGACCAAATGGCGCGACGAGCCCCGCTCGCGGGGCGGCCTCATCCGCGTGCGCGAGTTCGTGATGAAGGACGCCTACAGCTGCGATCTCGACGAGGCCGGGCTCGACGCGAGCTACCAGGCCCAGTACGGCGCCTACGAGCGGACATTCGAGCGACTCGGGCTCGAGGTCGTCGCGGTCTCCTCCGACGTCGGGATCATGGGCGGAACCGGGGCGCACGAGTTCATGGTGCTCAACCCGGCCGGTGAGGACGTCCTCGTCCTGTGCGAATCGTGCGGGTACGCCGCGAATCGCCAGGTCGCGGTCGTTCCCAAGCCCGAGGGCAGCGGCGAGGCACCGCTGGCCCGCGAGGAGGTCGCGACGCCCGGCACGACGACGATCGCCTCGCTGGCCGGCTTCCTCGGCATCGACGCGACGCAGACCGCCAAGGCCGCCTTCTTCAAGACCGGCGACGGCCGGCTCGTGACGGCCATCGTGCGCGGCGACTACGAGGTCAACGAGACGAAGCTCGGCAACGCGGCGAGCGCGGTCGGCGGCATCCGGCCGGCGACGGTCGAGGAGATCCGGGCGGCGGGCATGGAACCCGGCTACGGCTCGCCGATCGGCGCGCACGACACGACCGTGGTCATCGACGACCTGGTCGCGCGCTCACCGAACCTCGTGGCCGGCGCGAACCGTGAGGGCTTCCACTTCCGAAACGTCAACGCCGGGCGCGACTTCACGGCGGACGTGACCGCCGACATCACGAACGCGCAGGAGGGCGATCCGTGCCCGACGTGCGGCAACGGCGTCATCCTGCGCAACGGCATCGAGGTCGGCAACATCTTCAAGCTCGGGACGAAGTTCACCGACGCGTTCGGGGCCACGTACCTCGGCGAGGATGGCGTCGCCCATCCCATCGTCATGGGCTCGTACGGGATCGGCGTGGGCCGCAACGTCGCATGCATCGTCGAGGCCCACCACGACGACAAGGGCATCGTCTGGCCGGCCGAGGTGGCGCCCTACGCGGCCCACCTCGTGACGCTCGGAGCGGCCAAGGAGCCGCGCGTCACCGAGGTCGCCCAACGGCTCCACGACCTCGCGGCCGACGCAGGCCCTCGCAACGAGATCCTATGGGACGATCGCGACGAATCGCCCGGCGTGAAGTTCACAGACGCCGAGCTGCTGGGCATGCCCTGGATCGTGACGATCAGCCCGCGCTCGCTGGCCGCAGGCGGCATCGAGGTCACCGAGCGCGCCACCGGGGAGCGCTCGACGCGCCCGATCGAGGACGTGGAGGCCTGGCTGACCGCTCCGCGCTAGGACCGGCCGACGTCCTCCGGGATCTCCTGGGCCAGAACGGCACGGGCCGCATCGATCTGGGCGTTGTCGAGCGTCGTGCCATCGAGGGCGATGACCGACTCGCCGGCGTCGGCCAATGCGTCCACGAGCTCGGCGGACGAGACACCCTCACCGGTGATCGTCTCGGTGACATCGTCGATCCTGGCGATGGAGAACGAGATCCCGGGCGGGATGGACGCCGCGATGGCGATCTCCGAGATCCGATAGGGCGAGCCCTTCTTGCGGAGCGCGGCGTTCGTCAGCTCCTGCAGGGCGGTCGCCTTGATGATGAGCTCGGCGAGGGTGCCCGGGTCGATCCGCTCGACCACCGTCGAGATGCCGCGCCGCGCCATTCCCATGGCCTCGCGGGCCTGCTTGCCGAGGCGTTCCTGGGTCGCCGGATCGTTCGCGCTCCGGGTCGCGTCGTTGGCCATGGCACGGGCCGCGTCGGCGGCTTGTTGGGCCTGTTCGGCCGCGCGCTTGATGAAGCTCACACAACCACCCTCCAGCGCCCCGGACCCCACTCAGGTCGGCGGGCGGAGCATAGCGGCCCGCCTTCGCCGTGGGAATGCCTACGATGGTGGTGATGCCACGACCGCCGCTGCCCAGCGACGACCTGTATGCCCGCCTTGGCGTCCCGCTCGATGCCAGCGTCGAAGCCATCGAGATCGCCTGGCGCGGCCTGCTCCGACGCCACCACCCGGACGTCGCCGGTGACGAGGGCCTCGAGGTAGCCAAGCGGATCAACGTCGCGCACGACTGGCTGAGCGATCCGGCCCTGCGGGCGCGCTACGACCGCGAGCGCGGCCTGCGTCACGCGGTGGGGCCCCGTGGCGACGAACGTGGACCGTGGCACGCTCGCGGCAGCGCGCCGCGCCCCGTCGAACCGGACCCGGTACGCACGGGCGGCCGCCGTCGCGGGTCCGATCCCGAGGCCGCGATCCGCCGGTTCCTGGAGCGGATCGGATCCCTCACCCCGACCGACATCGACCGGCTCGCCCTCGCCGAGCCGCCGCCGATCGCGTTCGGGGCGACGATCCGCCGGTTCCTGCCACCCGCCCAGCGCAAGGCGCTCGACGACGTCGAGGCCCGGGTGACGGCGAGCCTGCCGCCGGCCGCCGATCGGCCGACCATCCGCGACGCGATCGACGGCTACGCGACCGAGCTCGTCCTCGGGTCGTTCCTCGACGAGCTGCTGACCGAGCCCTTCCGGAGTCGAGCGCACGAACGCCTGACCAGGGGCTGGGATGCGGCCGTCGACCGACCCCGGTACGGCCCGAACGGGGCTGGGGTGGAGGCGTATCTGCGTCGCCTCGCGGACCTCGATGCCGCTGGCGTGGCGAAGCTGGCGGCGACGGGCGTCCGGCTGCCCGCGGAGGACCCGTGGCCCGGCGGCCTGACACCCGAGGACGACGACGGCCTCCGCGTCTCATCCGCGTTGGCGGGCCGCGATGCCGTGGCCGCGATCCCGGCCGGTACCGACGGGCCGGTGCCGCCGCGTGCGAACCGCGCGGCCGCGCGCCTCGCGCACCTGCTGGTTCTGCGGCACGCGTTCGCGCCGGCGGCCTTCGGCGGCCTGACGGCCTCGTGGCGGCCGTGGCTGCTCCCGGCCGAGGCGCCGCCTCCCCCGGTCCGCCGCCCGGTCAGGAGTTCTTGAGGGTGATCCGCTCGATGATGTCGGCGACGTCCTCGCCCAGGTCGATGGTCTCCTCGAGGACGTTGTAGACCTTTCGCCACTTGATGATGTTGATGGGGTCGCCGCCCTCGAACAGGTCCGCGATCGCCTGGCGCCCGATCCGGTCGCCTTCGTTCTCGAGACGGTGGATCTCGATCCGGTACTCGTCGAGGCCGCGGAAGCCGCGCAGGTGGATCAGGGCCTCGTGGATCTGCTCGCACTGCTTGACGATGAGCGTGGCGAGCTCGACCGCGGCGGCGCTCGGCGCGTCGATCTTGTAGAGCAGGAACGTGTCCGCGGTCTCCTCGATCCCGTCGAGCACGTCGTCGAGGCCGCTGATCAGCGCGAACATGTCCTCGCGATCGAACGGCGTGACGAAGGTCGCCTCGAGCTTGTGGCCGATCGTGTGGGTGATCTCGTCGCCGCGATGCTCTGCGTCGCGGATCTCGCCTGCCCGGCGCTCGATCTCGTCCCAGGACCGGAGCATCGCCTCGAGGAGCCGCGCTGCCCCGAGGACGTTGGCCGCGTCCTCGACGTACAAGTCGAAGAAGCGTTCCTCGCGCGGGATCAATCGCAGTCGCACCTCGTTAGGGTAGCCGGTCGCCCATCGAGCGGTCGGTCATGACGGTCGCCGGTATGCGATGCTCGGGGCGTGGACGGCGTGGTCATCCTGTTCATCGTGCTGCAGGCGGTCCTGCTGGCGATCGCGATCGGCGTGGCCATCTCCCGCGGCCGCGCGCTCGATGACATCCGGGACGCGACCGAGCCCCACGCGACCGGCGAGGACCTCGGTGGCCGGGTCGGCAAGCTCATCGAGGAGGCCGACGCCGCCAAATTCGAGCTCGATGGCGTTCGGCGGGACCTCAGCTACCTCATCGAGCTCATCGGGATCGGCATCATGCGCCTCGCCGACGACCGCCGGATCGAGATGGCCAATGCGGCCGCCCACGCGTACCTCGACCGTCCTGCGGGCTCGCTCCGGGGCCTGTCGCTGACCGGCGCCTTCCTCGACGCGCGGATCGAGGCGATCGTCGAGAGCGCGCATGAGACCGGATCCGCGTCGGGCGAGGTCCGCATGCGACCGGACGGCGCGGTGCTCGTCGTCCGCGCGCGGCGGTCCCCGGTCCGCGGCCTGTGGCTCGTGCTCGAGGACGTGTCCGAGCTGCGGCGGCTCCAGCAGATCCGCGCCGAGTTCATCGAGAACCTCTCGCACGAGCTGCGGACGCCGCTCACCACCGTGAGCCTGCTCGCTGAGACGCTGACCCGCGAGGCCGATGCCGCCGGCGACGCCATTCCGGCGAAGATGCGGGACCGGATCGCCAAGATCGAGGTGGAGACCGGACACCTGGTCCAGATGGTCAACGAGCTGCTGGACCTGTCCCGGATCGAGACCGGCGTCGGGCCGATCCTGCTCGACGACGTCGACCTCGCGCGGATCGCGACGGCCACCATCGAGCGGCTGCGCCTCTTCGCCGAACGCCAGGGCGTGACGCTCGCCGTGGACGTGCCCGACGCCATCCCGATGGTCCGCGGCGACGAGGCGCGCCTTGGCCAGGTGCTCGTCAACCTCCTGCACAACGCCGTCAAGTTCAGCCCCGACGGCGGGACGGTGACCGTCAGCGTGCGGGTCTACGGCAGCGACGTGCTGACATCGGTCGCGGACCAGGGGGTCGGCGTGCCGAAGGCGGCGCAGGCCCGGATCTTCGAGCGCTTCTACAAGGTCGATCGCGCCCGCGTCCGGGGCGAGGCCGGGGGTACCGGTCTCGGGCTCGCGATCGCTCGGCACGTCATCGAGCAGCACGGCGGGCGAATCTGGATCGAATCCGAGGAGGGGGCCGGTTCGACGTTCTCCTTCGCCCTGCCGATCCCATCCGACCCGGACTGACCGAGGAACCCTGGAAGGAGCCGATGGACCGCCTGCACGTCGCCACGTTCAACATCCTCAACCTCGCCGACCGCTGGGCCGAGAGGCTGCCCCTGATCCTCACGGACATGGCGGCGCTCCAGCCCGACGTCATGGCGCTCCAGGAGGTCGTCTATCCGATGCAGCAGGACCGGCTCATCGGCGCGGCGGGCGAGGGCCGGTATGCGGCGATCCGCGGTTGGGCCGGCCGGCCCGAGTACGGCAACAGCCTGCTCGTCAAGGAGCCGCTGCACGCGACGGCTTTCGAGCGGCTCGAGCTGACGATGGGCCGCTCAGCCCACCGGGTGCTGATCGTGCTACCGAGCCGCGCGACGGTGCTCGTCGTCGCCACGCACCTGCATAACGCCGTCGACGCGGCCGCCGAGCGGGACGCCCAGGCCACCGCGCTGCTCGCATGGCTGGAGAAGGCCCCCACGACCGACGCCACCATCGCGATGGGCGACTTCAATGCCGATCCGGCGGAGCCGACCTATGCCCGGATGCGTCGCGCCGGGTTCCGCTCCGCCTACGCCGAGGGCGATGGCGCGGAGCCGGCCGTGACCTGGCCCTCGGGCCTCCAGGCGCCGGCCATGGATACCGATGGCGACCCGGACTGTCTCGACTACATCTGGGTCCGCGGCGCGGTCAGGGTCGTCGACGCCCGCCTCGTGTTCGACCGCCCCCATCCCGAGGACCCGACGCTTTACCCGAGCGACCACCTCGGGATCAGCGCCCGCCTGGAGATCGGCTGACGCGTGGCGGCGATGTCCATGCCCGCGCGGACCCTCCGGCTGGCCCACCGCGGCGACTGGCGGCACGCCCCGGAGAACAGCCTCGCGGCCCTGTTGGCGGCGGTCGCGGTCCCCGGCTGCGACGGGCTCGAATTCGACGTCCGACGATCGAGTGACGGCGTGCCGGTGCTGCTGCACGACGAGACCCTCAAGCGGGTCCAGGGACGTCCCGACCCGGTGGATTCGCTCACCGTCGAGGCGCTCGAGGCCGTCGGCATCCCGACCCTCGCCGACGCGCTGGCCGCGATCCCGCGGCGCGCCTTCCTCGATGTCGAGCTCAAGGGCGAGCACGACCGGACGGTCGTCGAGGTTCTGGCATCGGGCCGCGGCGCCGACCTGCGGAACGCGGTGGTCTCGTCGTTCGAACCGGCGACTCTGGAACGGATCGGTGGGCTTGCGCCCTTGTGGCCACGGTGGCTCAACGCCGAGGCGCTCGGTCCGGATGTCATCGCGCGGGCGCTCGAGCTGGGCTGCCGCGGCGTCGCCGTCGAGTGGCAGTCGATCGACGAGGGCACGATGGGGCTGGCCCGTGCGGCTGAGCTGGAGGTCGCGGCCTGGACGGTCCGCCGCCGCGCGACCTTCGACCGGCTGACCCGCATGGGCGTCGCGGCCGTGTGCGTGGAGGCGGCCGCGCTCGACGGGTGACCCAGCCGCTACGGCACGCAGTCCCCAGGCTTGCCCGGGGGCTGGGGCGGTACCGGCCCTGATGGCTGGATGTCGCCGGCCCAGATCGTGAGTCGCCCGCAGGAGAGGTCCGCACGCCCCATCGTGCCGCTGTGCTGGACCGCGACGCCGGGCACCGTCGTCGTCGTGACCTGGCCGGGTTCGACGCGCATCGAGGTCAGGACCCGCCCGCTCGGCGACCGCGCCTCGACGCTCCACGGCAGGGGCGGCAATGCCGCCGAGTCGATCTCCGGCCCGGCAGCGCCCGGCGGGAACACGCCGATCGGCCGACCGTTGACGACCAGCGTCACGACCAAGGTCGTGCCATTCGACACGCCGAGCGGGGGATTCGGCGCCTGGCCCACCGGCGTCGTGCTCGCCGACCCGTCGCACGCCGCGACAGCAAGCGCGAGCGCCAGGAACACCAGTGCCCGTCGCATCACACGCCCTCCACGCATCGCCGGCCATGACTCTACCGCCGGCACGTATCGCGCGGCATGCGACAGGCCCGGAGCGCCGCGACCCTGGGGCCTATCCTCGGGCGACACCGCATCGGAGGATCGCTCGTGGCGGAACGCGCCGATCTCGTCGTGATCGGGGCCGGGACGATCGGTGGCTGGGCGTCGGTCTTCGCGAAGGCCGAGGGGCTCGGGCGCGTCATCGTGATCGAACGCGGGTTGGCCGGGATGGGCGCCTCGTCCCGGGCGGCCGGCATCGTGCGCGCGCAGGGCGGCACGCCCACCACCGTGGCCCTGGGCCGCTGGAGCATCGACTTCTACCGCGGCCAGCAGGCCGCTTACGGCACCGATTCGGGCTTCCGCGAGCTCGGCTACCTGATCCTCGCGGTCACCGAGGAGGACGAGCGGGCGGGCCGCGAGCGGGTGGCGATGCAGCAGGCCGAGGGCCTCGCCGTCCGCTGGCTGGACGCGGCCGAGGCCGCCACGACCGCGGTGACCCTGTCACCCGACGGCCACCGCGGCGGCAGCTTCATCGAAACCGACGGCGCCATCGACCCGCCGCGCAACGTGCGCGCCTACGGCCTGGCGATGCAGGGGGCCGGGGTCGAGCTGCGCGAGCGGACCGCGTTCACGGGGCTCCGCACGACCCCGGCCGCCGGCGGAACGAGGGTCACCGCCGTCGAGACCGACGCGGGCGTCATCGAGACCGAGCGGGTCCTGCTGACCGGCGGGCCGTCACTCCGGTCCGTCGGCCGACTGGCCGGCGTGCGGATCCCGGCGGGCGAGGTGCGCCACACGGTGGCCGTCCTCGAACCGAGCCCCGTCTTCGACGTCCCGCGCATGCCGATGGTGTTCGACATCGGGGCCGGGTTGTACTGGCGGCTCGAGGAGGGCGGCCTGCTCTTCGGCTGGAGCAACCCGGACGAGCCGCCGGGCGCGAACCTCGCGGTCGACTGGCCGTTCCAGGAGCGGATGCGGGCGCGGCTGGAGTCGTTCGTGCCGGCCACGCGCGGGCTGGTCCTTCGGCGGATCTGGGCGGCCACGATCGACTACACCCCGGATCACCTGCCGATCCTGGGGCCGGCCATGACGCCGGACGGCGCGCGCGTCGAGGGTGTCACGGTCGCCTCGGCCGGCGGCCACGGGATGATGTGGGGCCCGGGCGTCGCACGTGTCGCCGCAGACCTCGTCACGGCTGGCGCGACCGAGGTCATCGACGTCGGCGACCTCGGTCTGGACCGCTTCGATGCGGAGGGCCGCAGCCGTCTGGCGAGCGACCCGATCGCGCTCCCGTTCCCGTCGCAGCCGACTAGCTGAGGTCACAACTAGCGGCGCAGCAACCGCCGGCGTCGACGACGCCGGGTCCCGCGAGCGGCCGTGGCCGGGTCAGGCCCCGCAGCAGTCGATCGACGGCGCGGTGTCCTCGGTCCGGACCATGGCCCGGATGCGGTCGAACAGCCCCGGCTTCCCAGCGTCCGCTGCGGCGCACGCCTCGCGGATCGCCACGAGGTGGCTCATGGTGCGATCGGACGTCTCGGCGTGGATGCCGCCGGCGATCATCCAGGCGGCGATGGAGTCATGCATTCCTCGTGGTCTCCCGTGCTCGGTCGCATATCGATGTGCGTCGATACTGTCAGACATATCGATGCTTGTCAATATCGAATCTCATCGATATGATGGGTCCATGTCCACGTCGCCCACGACCACGCTCGATCCCGACGTCCGCCTGCTGACCGCGCTCGCCGACCCGACCCGGCTCGCGATCGTGCGGGAGCTGGCGGGCACCTCCGAGACCTGCGCGTGCGACCTCACGAGCTTCTGCGACGTCCGCCAGCCGACGGTCTCGCACCACCTGCGGGTCCTGCGCGAGGCGGGGATCGTGACGTCCGAGCGCCGCGGCCAGCGGATCTTCTACCGCCTCGCCCCGGACGTCTCGGACCGTCTGGCGGAGCTCGCGATGGGCCTCGCCCCCGGCGGTTTGATCGCGCTCGAACCGCGCACGACGACCAGGACCGCGCTCGCCGCCGCGCCGGCCAAGGCGTAGCGCCTCCCAAGCGGAGGATGAGATGGCGCAGCGTCGGACGATCGAGGACCTGCTCGGGGCCGCTCGGCAACGGCTCGATCGACTGACCCCGGAGCAGGCCCGGGCGGAGATCGTCGAAGGTGCCATCCTCATCGACACGCGTTGCCAGGAACTGCGCGTGGCCGACGGCATGGTCCCGGATTCCATCCACATCCCTCTGTCCGTGCTGTACTGGCGGATCGATCCGAGCTCGGGGCACCAGGATCCCCGGGTCGCCGACCCAGCGCGGCGGATCATCCTGATGTGCGCTCACGGATACTCGTCGAGCCTCGCGGCGGCGACGCTCCGAGACCTCGGATTCGAGCGAGCCACCGACATCGACGGCGGCTTCGAGGCCTGGTGCACCGCCGGTCTGCCTGTGGAACGGCCAGCCTAGCCCGGACGCGTCTCGCGCATCCGGACGAGCACCACCAGGCCCGAGGCGGCGGTCAGCGCCCCGATCGCGGTGATCGCGGACGGCATCCCGGCCCGGTCGGCGAGGATGCCCGCGACGATCGCACCGGCGGCGAAGCCAAGGTCCCGCCACAGCCGATAGACGCCGACCGCTGCGCCGCGCCATGACGGTGCCGCGACATCCGCGACCGCGGCGAGCAGAGTCGGGTAGACCATCGCCGTGCCCAGGCCCAGCAACGCTGCAGCAAGCAACCAGATCGCGAACGTCGATGCGGCGGCGATCAACCCGATGGCGCCCGCCTGCAGGAGCATCCCGGCGACGATGAGCCCTTTCCGGCCTATCCGGTCCGAGAGGGCTCCGGTGCCGATCTGGCCAAGGCCCCAGACCGCCGGGTAGGCGGCCGCCAGGATACCGACCTCGGCGATGGCCAGACCGTGCGAGGCGTAGAACAGCGGCAGCAGGCCCCAGGCCATCCCGTCATTGAGGTTGTTCACCAAGCCTGCCTGCGAGGCGGCCGACAGGGAGGGGTCCCGGAGCGATGTCCGCGCGAAGACCGTCCGCCAGGGCAGGTCCGGCTTCAGGGACGCCTCGAGGGCCACATGCCCTCGGGTCTCGCGGACCAGCACGACCGAGATGCCGAGGCCCAGGCCGGCAGAGGCTAGCCCCAGGAAGAAGGGTGCCGGCCGGAGCCCGGCCTGGGCGGCGATGAACCCCGTGGCGAGAGCGGTCACAGCGACCGCGCCGTACCCAGCCGCCTCGTTCAGGCCCATCGCCAGTCCCCGTCTGGTCGGGCCGACAAGGTCGATCTTCATGATCACGGTGGTCGACCAGGTCAGTCCCTGGTTGATGCCGAGCAAGGCGTTGGCGACGACGATCCAGCCCCACTCCGGCGCCCAGATGAGCAGCAGCGGGACCGGTACCCCGAAGAGCCAACCCCCCACGAGAACCGGTTTGCGCCCGTAGCGGTCGGCCAGCGCGCCAGCGGCAAGATTCGCGAACGCCTTGGTGACCCCGAAGGCGAGGAGGAACGAGAGCGCGGTCGTGAAGGCGGTGAGTCCGAAGACGTCGTGGGCCAGCAATGGCAGGACCGTGCGTTCCTGGCCGATCATCCCGCCGACCAGACCGTTGACCGCCACGAGCAGCGCGAACTGGCCGGCGTTCTCGCGCAGGCCGAGTCTCGGGATCGAACCCGCGATCATCGCCCGAGTATGGGCGGACGTCTGTCCGGCGGACGCGCGTCCGCGGCTCGAAAGGCGGTCCTCCCGCTCGCCACTACAGGCCCGATTCAGGCGTTGCTCACAGGCATTGCGACTTGCTTGCAGTCGGCCAGAACCGATTGACCCTCCCGATCCCGGCTGCCTAGGGTGACGCCACCATTTTTCGTGGACGAGGGTCGCGCCGCACAGCGTCGAGGCCCTGACTGACGGGGGAGGGAGGACGCCCCTCGACCAGCACGATGTTCTGCCCCAATTCGTTGCACCAGGGAACACGGGCCTGCGGGGAGCGGGCTCACCCACTGCAAGGAGCCCAAACGTGGCCACATCGTTGTCGGCGACCCCTGACGTTGCCGAGTACCGCTTCAAGCTGCCGTTCGTGATCACCGCGTCGGCGGCCGGCACCATCATCGAGTGGTACGACTTCTACCTGTACGGCGTCCTCGCGGCCTTCTTCTCCACGCAGTTCTTTCCCAAGGGGAACGACACGGCCGCCCTTCTGGCGTCGCTCGCCACGTTCGGTGCCGGGTTCGCCGTGCGGCCGTTCGGGGCCGCATTCTTCGGCCGGATCGGCGACCTCATCGGGCGCAAGTTCACGTTCCTCGTGACGATCACGGTCATGGGCCTCTCGACCGCCCTGGTCGGCGTGCTCCCGACCTACGCGCAGATCGGCATCCTGGCGCCGATCATCCTGGTCACCCTGCGGCTCGCGCAGGGCCTGGCCCTCGGTGGCGAGTACGGCGGTGCCGCGATCTACGTCGCGGAGCACAGCTCGGACGCCAAGCGCGGCCAGAACACCAGCTGGATCCAGACGACGGCCACAATCGGCCTCCTGCTCGCGCTGGTCATCGTCGGGATCACCCGTGCCTCGATGTCCGCCGAGGACTTCACGAACTACGGCTGGCGGATCCCGTTCCTGCTGTCCGTGATCCTGGTCGCCTTCGCGCTGATGATCCGCTTGCGCCTCCAGGAGACGCCGCTCTTCACGCAGCTCAAGTCGACCGGCAAGTCATCGAGCTCGCCGTGGCGCGACTCGTTCGGCAACCACGCCAATCGTCGGCTGATCCTGCTGGCCCTGCTGGGCGCGACCGCCGGTCAGGCCGTGGTCTGGTATCAGGGCCAGTTCCAGGCGCTGTTCTTCCTCGGGACCAACCTCGGGGTCAAGTATCAGGACGCCTACCTGATCGTCGGGACGGCGATCGTCCTCGCGACCCCGTTCTTCGTCGTCTTCGGCCGGTTGTCCGACCGGGTCGGGCGGAAGCCGATCATCCTCGCCGGGTGCCTGATCGCGGCGATCAGCTACCTGCCCATCTACAACCTCATGACGACCTTCGCGCACCCGCAGGGCACGTTCAACCACGACCTTGGGAAGTACGTCGGCGCGGACGGCGTGACCCCGTCGGTCGCCCAACCGGAGTTCCTGCCGCTGATCGCCCTCGTGTGGATCCAGATCATCTTCGTCACGATGGTGTACGGGCCGATCGCGGCGTTCCTCGTCGAGTTCTTCCCGGCCAAGATCCGGTACACGTCCCTGTCGATCCCGTATCACATCGGCAACGGCTGGTTCGGCGGCTTCCTGCCGCTGATCGCGGCCGCTCTCCTCGCATCGACCGGGAACCTGTATGCCGGGCTCATCTACCCGATCGTCGTGGCCTTGATGACCGTGGTGGTCGGCGGCCTCCTCATCCGCGAGTCCCGCCACGTGCGGATCTGGGACGAGGTGGGTGGCGAGACCGACAACGTCGCGGCGGCCGCCCGCGGCTAGCC
Organism: uncultured Chloroflexia bacterium; assembly: GCA_963767165.1. Taxonomy (GTDB): domain Bacteria; phylum Chloroflexota; class Limnocylindria; order Limnocylindrales; family CSP1-4; genus SPCO01. The sequence goes on from CAVYCV010000003.1 coordinate 882,154, forward strand.
CAGGAGAGATCCCAGCGGCGCCCGCCGGGCCTCAGAGCAGGTCCGGCGGGACCAGCCAGCGCAGGATGCCGCCCGCAGGCCGCAGCGGACGGTCGGCATCGATCCGGGCCAGGGTGCCCTTGCGCATCGGGACGCGGAGTGCCCCGATGAGCACCGCCACGAGCTCACTGAAGTCCGGATCGTGGCCCACGAGGACCAGCTTCTCGGGATCGCCGGCGTCATGCAGCAGGGCCTCGAGGCTTCCGAGGGACAGGTCGCCGGCCAGACGGTCGTCGACACCGACCGGGACCGACAGGTGGAGTGCCACGAGTTCGGCGGTGCGCGCCGCCCGGACCTTGGGCGACGCGATGATGGCGTCCGGTGCGAAGCCCAGTCCCGAGAGATAGCGGCCGAGTCGGTTCGCCTGTCGCTCGCCCTTCTCGGAGAGCGGCCGGATGGAATCGGGGCCGTCCCAGGTCGCGGGGTCGCCGGCGTGGGCGTGGCGCAGAAGATACAACTCCATGGTGTCGGGGGAGCGTACCCGGTCAGGCGGGCGTCGTGGCGGCCCTCGACTCCGTCCGAGCGCGCAGGGCGAGAGGGATGAACTGATTGATGCGCTCGCCGATCAGCGTGTACGTCCGCCGGTAGACGGCCATGATCTCGTCCTCGGTGCCGGTCGCCTCCGCCGGGTCCTCGTAGCCCCAGTGGAGCGACTCCTGGGCGCCGGGGAAGACGGGACACACCTGCCGGGCCTGATCGCAGACGGTGATCACGTAGTCGAACGGCTGACCGAGGTACTCATCGACCGACTTCGAGCGCGCCCACGAGGCGTCGATCCCCGCGTCCGCCAGCAGCCGCATCGTCCGCGGGTTCAGTCCCTTCGGATCGGTGCCGGCACTGTGGACGTCGAAATCCGGACCGCCGTGTCTGCGCAGCAGGGCCTCGGCCATGATGCTCCGGCACGAGTTGCCGGTGCAGACGAACAGGACCCTGATCGGTCGGGCCTCGGTCACGGGTTCAGGTCCTCGACTTCGCCGCTGGCCAGGAAGACCACGTCTTCCGCGATGTTCGTGACACGGTCGCCGATCCGCTCGATGTAGTGCGCCGCGAACAGGATCCGGGTCCCGCGTTCGACGTTGTCGGGGCTGGCGCGCATGAGCTCCACGACGTCCGCGAACGTCTGGTGGTACAGGTCGTCGATCTCGTCGTCGCGGGCCGCCACGGCCCGCGCCTGGACCTGGTCGATGTCGACGAGCGCCCGCAGGATGCCGTGGACCAGTTGCGCCGCCAACTCGCCCATCTCGGGCAGGTTCACATATGCCTTGAGCGGCGGCTCCGGGGCCAGCTTGCGAGCCTGCTTCGCGACCGAGGCGGCATGATCGCCGATCCGCTCCAGCTCGTACGTGACGTGGTCGAGCGACAACAGGAATCGCAGGTCGCGGGCGACCGGTCCCTGGGTGGCGATCGTGCGGGCGATCTGCGTGGACGCCGCGCGCTGCGCCTCGTTGATCCGGACGTCGCCCGAGATCACCGCGAGGGCGGCGTCCGCATCGTGGGCGGACAGCGCATCGATCGCCGCGCGAATCTGCTCCTCGACCAGCATGCCCATGCGGAGCACGCTGTCCTTGACCTCGCGCTGCTCGCGATCGAGCGCCTCACGAGCCGGGTGCGGCGCCGATGCCGTCGGGACGCTGTCCGCCCGTCCGATGATCTCGCTCAATTGTTCATCGAGCGCCTCGCTCGTCGCACTCCGTTCCTTGTCGGTCATGCCGGTCTCCTCGCCGCTCACCCGAACCTGCCCGACACATAGTCCTCGGTCAGCTGGTTCGTGGGGTTGGTGAAGATCCGGACCGTGTCGTCCATTTCCACGAGGTATCCCGCGCGATCGTCACCCATGGTGAAGAATGCCGTCTGGTCGCTGATCCGCGACGCCTGCTGCATATTGTGGGTCACGATCACGATGGTGTAGTTGTGTCGCAGCTCGGCCATCAACTCCTCGATCCGCAACGTGGCCACAGGGTCGAGCGCGGAGGCGGGCTCGTCCATCAGGATGACCTCCGGGTTCACGGCGAGCGCTCGCGCGATGCAGAGGCGCTGCTGCTGTCCACCCGACAGCGACGTCCCGTTCGCCTTGAGCTTGTCCTTGACCTCATTCCAGAGGGCCGCCCGCTTCAGTGATCGCTCGACGACCTCGTCGAGTTCGGGTCGCTTCTTTCCGCCCGTCAACCGGAGGCCGGCCACCACGTTGTCGTAGATCGACATCGTCGGAAACGGATTGGGCCGCTGGAACACCATGCCGACCACGCGTCGAAGTTGGACGGGGTCGACGTCGGAGCCGTACACATCGATGCCGTCGAGCTTGACTGACCCGTCAACGCGGGCACCGGCGATGACCTCGTGCATGCGGTTCAATGACCGCAGGAACGTGCTCTTCCCGCACCCGGACGGACCGATGATGGCCGTGATCGCGTGTGGCCTGATGGTGAGGCTGATGTCGCGGACAGCACGAAACGCCCCGTAGTAGACATTGAGATCTTCGATGTCCAGGCGGCCGGTCGACGCCGCCTCCTCGACGGCCGGCGTGGTCTCCGAGCCGGTCGTCAGGTCGGCGATGGAAGCCTGACGCTCGGCGGAGGTGCCGACCGGAGACGGCGCTGAAGAAGTCTCGGTGGTCATCGGATCGGGACCTTTCATGCAGGGCGCCGACCGGTGGATCGGAGCCGAACGAGGACATTGACGCTGAGGACGATCAGGAGCAGGAGGAACGCCGCGCCCCAGGCCTGCTCGTTCTGGCGCTCGTATGGCTGACGGGCGTTCACGTAGATGAAGAGTGGCAGGGCATCCATCGGCTTCGTGAAGTCGCCGACGTTGACGATCCGACTCCCCAACGCCGTGAACAGCAACGGGGCCGTCTCGCCGGTCGCTCTCGCCACGGCGAGCATGACGCCGGCCAGGATGCCCGGCACGGCGGTCCGCACGACGACGGAGAGGGTCGTGCGCCAGTGCATGACGCCCAGGGCAAGGGACGCTTCCCGAAGGTTGGCCGGGACGAGCTTGAGCATCTCCTCTGTGGTCCGCATGATGACCGGGAGCATGATCACGGCCAGTGCGACTGATCCGGCAAACGCGTTGTACTGCTGGAAGGGGAGCACGAGGAACGTGAAGACGAAGATGCCGACCAGGATGGACGGCACGCCGACCAGCACGTCGGCCGCGAATCGGATCGCCCGTCCCGAGCGTGCCGACCCGAACTCATGGACGTAGATCCCGGCCAGGACACCGACGGGGATCGCCATCACCGCGGCGACGGGGACCATCTGAAGGGTTCCCAGGATCGCGGGCAGGGCACCGCCTCCGATCCCGAGAGCCCGGGGCGGCTTCGTCAGCAGATCGAGATCCAGTGCCGAGATGCCGCGCACCGTCACGAAGAGCAGCACGGCGGCGAGCGGAACGACGCAAGCGAATGCGGCGACGAGTGAAAGCCCTCGCATCACACGGTCGACCCACATGCGTCGACCGCCGGCGGACGCCGTCAGGATGGTCGCGGCGCGAGGGGTTGCAGCGACAGCCATCATTCGCCTCCGACCGGTCCCGCGACGCGCCACACGAGTAGCCGCGCGATGACGTTCAGCGTGATCGTGATCACCAGGAGGATGAGACCCAGCGCGATGAGGCTGGATGTCTGGATGCCGATGGTCGCCTCGTTGAACGTGGTGGCGATCTTCGACGCGATGGTCTGCGCCTGATCGAACAGCCGCGTCGGGATGTCCTGGCCGTTGCCGATGACCATGGTCACCGCCATCGTCTCCCCGAGGGCCCGTCCGAGTCCGAGGATCATGGCGCCGACGATCCCTGACCGTGCATAGGGCAGCACCGCCTTCCAGACCGTCTCCCAGCGGGTGGCTCCCAGGGCGATCATGCCCTCACGCTGCGAATCCGGGACGCTTCGGATGACCTCGCGTGAGATCGAGACGATCGTCGGCAGGATCATGATCGCGAGGATCACCCCGGCGGTGAACAGGCCGATCCCGAACGTCGGACCGGCGAGGAACGGGATGAAGCCCAGCGTGTCCGCGATCCAGGCTTCCACTGTCCCGCGCAGGAATGGCGCGAGGACGAAGACGCCCCACAGTCCGAAGACGACACTCGGGATCGCGGCCAGCAATTCGATCATGAAGATGAGCGGCGTCGCGAGCCGCCCGGGTGCCATCTCGGCCAGGAAGATCGCCGTCAGCAGGCCGATCGGCGCGGCGAGGATCAGGGCGATCAGGGAGGACGCGATCGTGCCGACGATGAACGGCAACGCGCCGTAGACCGCCGCGACAGGATCCCAGGTCGTTCCTGTGATGAAGTCCAGGCCGAATGTCTGCCAGGTGAGCAGCGAGTTGAGGAGCAGCTGGACCCCGAGCAACACGAGGATGAGGACGATGACGATCGCCGCCAGGCGAGTCATCCGTCGGAAGATGCGATCCGGCCGACGGCCGGCCGGCCGGTTCGTCAGCCAGCTCGCGGCGGGCAGCGTCGTCATGGATGGCCTCGTTCCGTGTCAGTCGGTTCGGCGATCCGTCGAGAGGGATGCGCGAAGCGCCCCGATCCGAGCTTCGGGGCGCTTCGCAGCGAGGAGGAAGGAGTCGTCAAGGCCAGATCGGCGACCCGCCGGTCGTGACCGTGTGGAGATCGGCCAGCGCCTTCTCCTGCACGGGCTTGGGCAACGGCGCGTATCCGAGCCCGGTCTCAGCGGTCTGGCCGTCATTCAACGCCCAGTAGATGAACGACACGAGCGTCTTGCCCTTATCGGCATCCTTCTGGTCGGTGTAGACGAGCAGGTAGGTGTAGGACGCGATCGGATAGGTCGCGGCTCCGGCACCATTGATGATCGGGGCCTGTCGAGAGTCGGCCGGGAAGTCGGCCGCGACAGCATCTGCCGCCGCAGTCACCCCGTCTGTGCTGCCCGGAACGAACTGGCCATCGGCGTTCTTGATCTTCGCGGAGGTCAGACTCGCCTGGGTCGCGTAGTTGAGCTCGACATACCCGACGGCCCCCTCGGTCTGCTTGACCGCGCCGGCCACGCCGTCATTGCCCTGGGCGCCGACGCCTGTCGGCCAGTTGACCTCTTTGCCTTTTCCGACCTGGTCGTGCCACGCGGTGGAGACGGTGTCGAGGTAGGTCGTGAATGCATTCGTCGTGCCCGAGCCATCGGATCGATGGGCGACCAGGATGTCGCTGTCCGGGAGCGTCACGCCGCTGTTATTTGCCACGATGGCCGGATCGTTCCACTTCTTGATCGTGCCCAGGTACATCCCGGCGACGTTGTCGGCGTCGAGCTGGAGGCCGTCGATCCCTGGCAGGTTGTAGATGACCACGACCGCTCCGAGCGCCGTCGGGATGTGGATCATCTTGGAGCCCGCTGGAAGTGCCGCGAGCTCCTCGTCCTTCATCGGGGCGTCGGAGGCCCCGAAGTCGACCGTCTGCTCGGTGATCGCCTTGATGCCACCGCCCGACCCGATCGACTGGTAGTCGATCTGCACCGTCGGGTAAGCCTCGTTGTAAGTCTGGAACCAGACTTGATACAGGGGATCGGGGAAGGTCGCCCCGGCGCCCTGCAATGTGATCGAGCCGGTCGCCGGCTGAGGTGCGGTCGGAGCCTGGGACTCGGGTGCGCCGGATGGGGCCGTCGTCGGGGCGGCGGCAGAGGCGGCGGTAGACGGAGCGCTGCTGGCGCCGCCACTGGAGCAGGCGCTCAGGACGAGCACCGCCCCCAGGGCCAGTGCGCCGAAGCGCGTGGAGCTCGTGGTCGTCACGTCGATGATCCCTCCGTGGTCATGCCGCGCGTCGTCGGCGCGCGGTCCGTTGATGGCTCGTTTCTGGGGTGGTCGACTCCCTGTTTGACCGCTCTCACCGTCGAGCGGTGCCATCAACGTGTGTTTGCTGGTTCGTTAGCGTTCGGTTAACGGGCTGACCCGTCAGCGGTCCGCGAGGTCCAGGCGATCGGGCGGATCCAGGCGGTAGCCGATGCCGCGCAACGTGATGAGGTGGACCGGACGTGCCGGCTCGGGCTCGATCTTGGCCCGGAGCCAGCGGACGTGGACGTCGACGGTCCGTGGATCGCCGCCGTGCTCAGTGCCCCAGACGCGGTCGAGCAGCTGCCGGCGGGTGTAGGCGCGGCCCGGGTGGGCGGCCAGCATCGCGAGCAGGCCGAACTCCTTGGGTCGCAGGTGGACGGTCCGCCCGTCACGGCGAAGCTCGTGTGCGACCAGGTCCAGCACGAGGTCCTCGCCGACCGGGATAGCGTCGCTCCCGCGCGAGCGCGTTCGCTGGTCCAGAAGCGTCAGGCGTCCGCGCAGCTCATCGGGGTCGATCGAGTCCGGCAACGACTCGTCGAAACCGAGCCGGAGCGCATGCAGCCGAGCCTCGACAGCGTCCATGGCCGCCAGGTGGACGATCCTGAGGCTCGGTCGACGACGACGCTCGAGCGCCAGGTGGTCGAGCAACGCCGCGTCGGCCGGTGGCTCGTTGACGACCGCGATGTGCGGCCGCGTACGTTCGAGGAGTGCCACGAACAGGGCCGGATCGGCGACCACGCGGACCGTGTCCGGCAGGGCCAGGACCGGCCCGTCGGTCGCGAGCGCGAGCCAGGTCGGTCGGGCTCCGAGATCGGCGGCGGACGGCTCGCTCATGCCGGCGAGCGTGCGACGCCCCCGATAACCCGCTATTGGGCGGCACGTTAACGAGCGGTTAGCGCGGTGCCCGTGCGCCCGGGTCGCGCGTGGCGGGTCAGCCCTCTGCCGGTCCGGTGCCGCGGTAGGCCAGCACCTCGACCCGCTCCAGCGTGATCAGGCCGTCGCCGACCAGGGCGTCCAGCTCGGGCAGGATCGCCCGGAGCCGAGCTTCCTCGTCGACGACCTCGATGAGGACCGGCAGGTCCTCCGACAGCCGCAGGAGCCGGGTCGTGTGCAGGTGGGCGTTGGCGCCGAAACCCTCGATGCCGCGCAGGACGGTCGCGCCGGCGATGCCACGGCTCCGGAGTCGTTCGACGATGGCCTCGTAGAGGGGCTTGCCGTCGTGGTGGTCCGCCTCGCCGATGTAGATCCGGATGAGCAGGGCCGGACCCTCGATGCGCCTCACACGGCCCGCCCCACGGTCAGGCCGACGAAGACGGCCACGAGTCCCAACGCGACCGATCCGCCGAGATTCGCGACCGCGGCGCCCCAGGCCCCCGACTCGACCAGCCGCCACGACTCGAGCACGAAGGTCGAGAAGGTCGTGTAGGCGCCGAGGAAGCCGATCATCAGCGGTCCGCGTATGTCCGCGGGCAGGATCGCGCGTTCCGTGCTCATGGCGAACAGCAGACCGAGCACGAACGACCCGCTGACGTTGATGACCAGCGTGCCCCACGGGAACCCGCCACCGGTGCGCTCGGCGACCGCCCCGTCGACGAGGTATCGGGTGATGGCGCCCGCGAACCCCCCGACCCCGATCAGGAACAGTGCCATGGTCTCCCCGTTCGTTCATGTCGACGTGCTACGGTGAGCATAGGACCGCGGCACACGAGCGTGCCACGCGTCGTTCGAGGGGTACCAGAGGGAGGCGACACAGGATGGCGAAGACGAACGGGGGGTCAGGCAAGCAGGGGGCCCCGACCGACGTCGTGCGGCGTACCGCCAGCGGCTTGATGGGTGATGCGAAGGCTGTCGTGACGCCGCTCTCCAAGGGCGCGGCCAAGGAGCTGCGCAAGCTGGAGCGCCAACTCGCGGCCGCCCGCGCGACCGAGAGCAAGCGCCTTGGCCAGCTCGCGACCGCCCAGGCATCGAAGGGCAAGAAGCAAGTCGCCAAGCGACGGAAGCAGGCGGGCGATGCCGCGGCCGAGGTCGCGGCGATCGGCAGCCGCATCGCTCATCTGGCCGGCTCGGCTGCCGGTGGTGCCGCGACGGTCGTCGGCGGGGCTGCCAGAAGTGCGGGATCGGCCGCGGCGCGGGCCGCCACGGCGGTCTCGCCGGTCAAGTCGACGTCTGCGCGACGTTCTGCTGCGACAGCCACGAAGTCGACGGCGCGAAAGCCGTCCGGTCGTCGGCGTGCGGCCACAGCCAAGGCATCGGCCGCGAAGACCAGCGTGACGGCGACCGCGACGAAGGTCGCCACCGCCGCAAAGTCTGCGACCGCCACCACGACGCGCCGCGCGAGCTCGACGGCGAAGGCGGCACGGGCCGCGACGACCGCGACGGGCCGCCGGGTCGGGTCGACCGCCAAGGCCGCCACGGCCGCGACGGCGTCGGCGACCCGGAAGGCCGCGACGAGCGCCAGGGCGGCGACCACGCGCAAGCCGGCCGCGACGCGCAAGGCCGCGACGACCAAGGCCAAGTCGACCGCGCGGAAGACCGCGACGAAGCCGAAGGCGGCCGCGACGCGCAGGGCCGCCACCACCGCCAGCCCCGCCGCAGCCGCAGCGGCCGCCAAGCCGGCGACGGCCCGGACGACCACGAAACGCAAGGCGACGACCCGCAAGAAGACGACGACCGCGCGGAAGGCAGCGACGGCCGCGAAACCGGCCGCGGCCCTCAAGCCGGCGGCGACGGCCAAGCCCGCGACCACGCGGAAGCCCGCCGCCACACGCAAGCCGGCCGCGTCGACCCGCAAGCCCGCGTCGTCGGCCAAGCCGTCCACCGCCCGCCGTCCACGATCCACCGGCACGAATCCGCCCGCCTGACAGACGGCGCTCCGTCGTTGACGCGCGCATGAGCCAGGTCGTCGGCGCCAGCGTCGACGTCGGCTCGAATTCGGTCCACCTGCTCGTCGCGCGCGTCGATGACCATCAGTTGACGCCTCTCGGGGACGAATCGGCGTTCCTGGGCCTCGGTGCCCGGGTCGCCGAGGACGGTCTCCTCGGCGTGGCCGCGCGCGCCGAGCTCGCGATGGCTGTGGCGGGCTACGTCACGGCCGCCCGCGGCCTTGGCGCGTCCATCGTCACGGTCGTCGGCACCGAGCCGATCCGGCGCGCGGCGGACGGACCGAGCATCGTCGCAGAGGTGGGACGCGTGGCCGGCGTGCCACTCCACGTCCTGACCCACGAGGAGGAGGCCTACCTGACGGTGATCGGGGTCACCGAGGGACGTCTCCTCGCCCACGAGACGCTCGTCGTCGACATCGGCGGCGGCAGCTCGGAGTTCTGCCTCGTCGGCCCGGACATCCCGCCGCGGGCGCTCGGCATCCGGCTGGGAGCGGGCCGGCTGACCCAGCGCCTCGTCGCCGGCGATCCACCCACGACCGAGGAGATCGGGGCGATGCGCGTCGAGGCTCAGCGCGCGCTGGCCGGGGCGCCGGTCGGCGCGCCTCGCGGGATCGTGGCCGTCGGGGGCACGGTTTCGAACCTGCTCAAGGTGGTCCGCTTCGGAGCGACCAAGGGCACGCTGAGCCGGAGCGAGAACGAGCGGGCCCTCGCCCTGCTCGCGGCCGAGCCTTCCGAACTCGCCGCCAAACGACACGCAGTCAGGCCCCTGCGTGCCCGGATGCTGCCGGCCGGCGCGGTCATCGTCGAGGCGATCCTCGATCGGTACGGGGCGGACGTGATCCGCGTCTCGGACGCCGGCATCCGGGACGGGGCGATCCTGGCGGCCGCGCATGCCGGTCACGCGTGGCGCGACGCCCTGCCGGTCCTCGCGCACGGCTGGCGCGACTGAGGGCCTAGAGGCCGGCGACGACCCGCCCGAGCGCGCGCCGGAAGCCGACCCCCGCGACGCCGCGCCATGGACCGCCGATGGTCCGCTTCAGGCGGGCCACCTCGCGCTCGCGGTTGACGAGGTACCGGCCGATCGCCGCTCCTTCGTGCGGCGACAGGTCGCCGGCATGCTCGACGAGGAAGGCCCGCGACATCGAGGCGGCCACGTCCGCGTCGTGCATCAGGCCGAGGTGGTCCTGGAGTGTGGTGACCCGGGCGATCAGGGGTGCCGAGTCAGGCCCCAGCGCCTCGCGCACGAACTCGAGCGTGTACCGCAGCCACTTGCCCGCGATCCGCAGGTCGTGGAGCGTCTCGACGTCGGCCCAGCGCAGGACCGGCTCGTAGGCGCGGACCTGCTCGTAGGCCGCCCAGATGTGCGACGGCGCCGTGTCCCGGACCCGGTGCGGCTCGACCGGCCCGACCGGCACCACGGCGGCGCCCTCGGTCCGCACGAAGTCGCGGTAGTCGTCGACCCAGCGGTGATAGCCGTCCGAGTCGAGCTCGCGGTTCAGCAGCACCAGCGCGTCCTCGCGATGGGCGCGCCAGTCGGCGAGGAGCGGCTCGAGCGCCCGCTGCTCGGTGACCGGCAGGTCGGCCCGGTACTGGTCGGCGGCTTCCAGCAGGACGTCCAGGTCGCGCACCGCGCCGAGGCGGCTCGCGATCTCGCGCAGGCCGTTGCGGAACCGCTTGGTCCGGGCTGTCCGGAACGACGTCCCGAAGACCCGCCAGGCGGCTCGCTGCCGGCGCGTGGCCACGCGCATGGCGTGGAGCTCGGTGTGATCCTTGCCGGCCCGCGTCCCGGCCTCGCGGGCCAGCATCCGGGCCAGGTGGAAGCGCATGACCTTGCGGCCGGCCTCGGCGACATGGTCGTCGGCGGTGACGCCCGCGGTCTTGCTGACCGACAGGCGCGGGGCGTCGGCCGACGGGGCGCCCGCGATCGCCTCGTCGACGTCGTCGGAGTTCGACGGGAGGTGGTCGGCCGGGTTCGGCCCGGCGCCGGCTTCGGCGAGATCCTCATCCTCGCCCGCCGCGCCGCCATCGTCACGCAGGGCCGCCTCGGCTTCCACGGCCACCTCGGCGTCCTCGTCGGCGTCGTCCGCTCGGCTCTTCGACGACGCGCCGCCGCCGTTCTTCGCCTTCGCGCCCTGCACGGCGGCCATGGCGGCGTCGAGCTTGCTGCCGTTCGCCACGGTGAGCGCGGGGTCGGCCCCGAAGGCCGACGCGAGGCCGATGAGCCGCGCCTCGTCGCCCTTGGTCAGCTCGGCCTCCAGTTCGATGAACCGCCCGACGACCCGCTTGCTGGCCACGACATCGACCTCATCGAGGCTGAGCTCGACGCGCGTCGAGCCGTCGCGCAGCTGCCGCTTGCGCCGGAGCTGACGGATCGTCACGACCTCGACGAGCGGCGCGTCGCCGGCGAGCTCCATGACCAATGAGCGCGCGTCCGAGGCGGGCCAGTCCGAGGGTCCCGCGGTCCGGTCGGCCGGGCCCTCCATCTCCTCGCGGCCGATGGCGCCGCCGGGGCCGTTGCGCTGCGAGCGCGACTTCACCGACACGATGACGCCGCTCCCGGAGGTGCGCAGGCGGACCGCGAACCCTGCCCGCTCCATCGCGCGGTCGGGGGTGTCGACGTAGCGATCCTCCATCTGTGTCGAGCGCGCCTGTGACGCGCCCGTGAACGGGCCGATCGTCACGGCCGAGAGGTAGCGCTCGGCGGCGGTCAGGTCGAGCACGCGGTACTTGAGCTCGACCTCGACCGGCCGCGGTGCGGGCTTCGCGCGGCTGGCGGGATCGGCCGTCTCGGTCACGCGCGAGGATCCAGCGAGCCGGCACCGATGCCCGGGCGGCGCGGGATGTCGGCGATGTGGCCGTGCGCCAGGGCCTGGACCTTGAGCGTCTCGAACGTGTCGATCGTGCCAGGGACGCCGGTCAGCACCTCGGTCCTGACCCACGTCGCGTTCGGCAGGAGCTGCCACGAGCGGCGATCGTCGGCCAGCATCAACTCGATGATGTTGGCCAGCTGGGTCCGCGCCTCGGGGTCCTCGACCGGGACGATCGCCTCGACCCGACGATCGAGGTTGCGATCCATGAGGTCGGCCGACCCGATGTACCACTCGCGGTCGCCGCCGTTCTCGAACGACCAGATCCGCGAGTGCTCGAGGAACTCGCCGATGATCGAGCGAACCCGGATGTTGTCCGACACGCCAGCGATGCCCGGCTGGAGCGAACACCCGGCCCGGATGATGAGGTCGATCTCGACACCGGCCTGCGAGGCGTCGTACAGCGCATTGATCGATGCGACGTCGACGATCGCGTTGAGCTTGAGGACGATATGTGCCGGGCGACCGGCCTTGGCGTGGGCCATCTCGCGCTCGACGAGTTGCAGGAACCGCGACCGGAGGCTGTGCGGCGCGACCAGGAGCCGGCGGAACGTTTGCTGGCGCGATAGGCCGGTCAGGACGTTGAACAGGTCCGTGACGTCGGCGCCGATCTCCGGACGAGCGGTCAGCAGGCCCAGGTCAACGTACAGCCGCGCCGTCTTGGGGTTGTAGTTGCCGGTCCCGATGTGCACATAGCGGCGCAACCCGGACCCCTCGCGGCGGACCACGAGCGCCGTCTTCGAGTGCGTCTTGAGCCCGACGAGGCCGTACACGACGTGCGCCCCCGCGTGCTCGAGCTTGCGGGCCCAGACGATGTTCGCCTCCTCGTCGAAGCGAGCCTTGATCTCGACCAGCACGACGACCTGCTTGCCGCGTTCGGCCGCCCGGATGAGCGACTGGACGAGCGGGGAGTCGCCGGATGTCCGATAGAGCGTCTGCTTGATCGAGAGCACGTCGGGGTCGTCGGCGGCCTGGGTGATGAACCGCTCGACCGACGCAACGAACGACTCGTACGGGTGGTGGACCAGGATGTCGCCGGCGCGGATGGCCGCGAACGTGTCCGCCGGCACGTCCTCGTCGGGTGGCAGCAGCCGGGGCGGGGTCACCGGTGTCCAGGCGGGGACCTGCAGGTCCGGGCGGGCCAGGTCCATGAGCTCGCGCAGGCCGGTCAGGTCAAGCATGCCGCTGACTTCGTACGAATCGGCCTCACTCAGGCCCAGGCCGCGCAGGAGGAGCAGGCGCGTGCCGGCCGGCATGGAGCGCTCGACCTCGACGCGGACGGCCTCGCCGAACCGCCGCCGCCGGAGCTCCTCTTCGATCGCCATCAGGAGGTCGTCAGCCTCGTCCTCCTCGAGGGCCAGGTCGGCATTGCGCGTCACCCGGAACAGGTGGTGCTCGACGATCTCCATGCCCGAGAACAGGGCGTCGAGGTTGGCTTCGATGACCTGGTCGATGAGCACGAAGCGCGAGGGCTCCACCTCGACGAGGCGGGGCAGGATCTGGGGCACCTTCACACGCGCGAAGCCGCGCTCGCCGGTCTCCGGATCGCGCAAGCCGACCGCGATCGACAGGCTCAGCGTCGAGATGTACGGGAACGGATGGCCGGGGTCGACCGCGAGCGGGGTGAGGACGGGGAAGATCTCGTCGAAGAAGCGCTGGCGCAGGGCCTCATGGTGCTGCGGGATCGCGGCGTACTCGAGCAGCTCGACGCCTTCGGCGGCCAGCTCCCGCCGGACGTCGACGTAGATCGACGAGTGATCGGCGACGAGCTCGAGGATCCGCACGCGAGCGGCGGCGAGCTGCTCCTCGGCCGTCCGGCCATCGGGCGACCGCGAGGCCTTGCCGGCCTCCACTTGCTCGCGCAGGCCGGCGATCCGGACCTGGAAGAACTCGTCGAGGTTGCTCGCGAAGATCGTCAGGAACTTGACCCGCTCCAGCAGCGGATTCCGCGGGTCGCGCGCCTCGTAGAGGACCCGGGCGTTGAACTCCAGCCAGGACAGGTCGCGGTTGAGATACGGGTGCGAGCGCTCGGCCCGCGGCGCGCGGCGCTGACGAGGTGATGACGCGGTGCGTGTGCGTGCGCCGGGATCGACGGCGGCCATGCGGCGGATGGGCTCCTGGCTGGGTTGGTCAGGGCCCCGTGGGGCCCGGCCGGCGAGGATAGCACGGCCTGATGAACCTCCGACCCCGCTCGAACGGGTCAGAACGGTCAGCCCTCGGCGCGGTACCGCCGCTCACCGGTGTCCGGGTCGAGCCACACGACCATCGGCGTGTGGGTCGTGGGGTCGATGAACCGCTCGTCCGTGCGACGGAAGCGCGGCTCCATCGGTCGGTCCGTCGGTTCGCCGCCGCCGGGGCCGGGTGCCTCCTGCGACAGCTCCGCCTGCGTCGACCGATAGCGGCTCCTCTCGAGCAGCGCAGCCGCGATGAAGACGAGCCCGACGACACATGCCCAGACGCCGGCGGCGGCCGCCTGGCCACCCATCGAGATCGCGACGAGCCCGCCGACCGTCGTCAGCGTTCCGAGGACGATGATGACGCCACGGATGAGGTTCGCGCCCATCGCGACTACTCGGCGGCGGTCGGCGCCGACGCGTCCGGCTCGACGATGACCGCGGTCCCGTAGGCCACGATCTCGCTCATCGAACCGGCGATCTCGGAGCTGTCGAAGCGCATCGACAGGACGGCGTTCGCGCCGACCAGAGTCGCGTTGCTGACCAGTCGATCCAGCGACTGGCGGCGGGTGTCCTCGAGCAGGCTCGTGTACTCGTGGATCTCGCCGCCACCGAGCGACCGGATGCTGGCCATGAGGTTGCCGCTCAGGCCGCGGCTGCGGACCACCAGCCCGAAGACCATGCCCTTCGATTCGACGACACGATGGCCGGACAGGTAAGGCGTGGTCACGACGATCATGCGGACTCCTTCTGGCGGTCGGCCTGGCACGCAGGACACGGGCAGTGGTGGCGAAGCAGGTCGAAGGTGTAGTAGCCAGTGTGGTGGCCGTCGCCCCACGATGGGCAGAGGGCGTAGTTGCCCACGAGCTGGACGTCGACGAGGCGTGTCTGCTCCGCGGTCAGCGTCGGCGCGCTGTCGAGCCAGCCGGGCATGCCGGCCTCGCCACGACAGAACGCGCACGGGCACAGCCAGCGGAGCGCGAGGGTCCCGTAGGTGGTCTGGTGGCCGTCGGGCCACTCGAGCTGGAGCGTGCCGGCAGCCCGGTCGGCGTGGATGCTGGCGGGGGTCATCACGGGCCATTGTGGCATGCGGGCGCGAGTGGTCCCGCCGCGACGGCCCGGACCGATGGGCCATGGTCGCGGGCGCCGGGCCCGTGCATCGTGGCCCGCATGGACAGTCCGAGCCCGGGGCGCCCGACGCGAGCCCCGGCTATCCTCCGCCGGTGAGCCTCGAGATCGATCGCGTCACCAAGCGTTTCGCGGCGACGCTGGCCCTCGATGCGCTGACCTTCGACGTCCCGCGTGGCGAGATCTTCGGCTTCCTCGGCGCGAATGGCGCCGGCAAGACCACGACGATGCGGATCTGCCTCGGGATCCTGCGCGCGGACACCGGCGAGGTCCGCTGGGACGGCGTGCCGGTCGCCGCGCTGCCGCGCCGGACGTGGGGCTACCTGCCCGAGGAGCGAGGGCTGTACCCGCGGATGGGCGTGCTGGACCAGCTGGTCTACTTCGCTTCGCTGTACGGCGAGCCGCCCGACACGGCCCGGCGCGCGGCGAGCGGCTGGCTGGAGCGGTTCCTGATCGCGGACACGGCCGGTCGTCGCGCGGAGGAGCTGTCCAAGGGCAACCAGCAGAAGGTCCAGTTCATCGCGGCCATCCTGCACGGCCCGCAAGTCCTCCTGATGGACGAGCCGTTCACCGGCCTGGACCCGCTCAACCTCGGGATCCTGCGTGAGGCCTTCCTCGAGCTGCGCGACCAGGGCCGGACCCTCGTCTTCTCGACGCATCAGATGGAGGCCGCCGAGGCGCTCTGCGAGTCCGTCGCGATCGTGGATCACGGCCGGGTCGTGGCCGGTGGCACGGTGGCCGCGCTCAAGCGGGCCAGCGGGCGTCGCTCGCTCCGGATCGCCCTCGACGGCGAGGTCGTGCCGGCCTGGCTCGCAGGTCTCCCCGGAGTCATCGGCGTGCGGCCCGGGGCCGGCCACGTGGAGCTGGAGGTGGACGCCGCCGCCGAGCCGTCGGCGATCCTCGCCGCCGTCGTCGCGCGGGGCGCCGCGGTGACCCGGTTCGAGGTCGCGGAGCCCTCGCTCGAGGCCATCTTCGTCGAGCATGTCGGCCGATCGCCGGAGGACGCGAGCCCGCCGATGGGCGCGCTCGTCGAACCGAGCGGGCCGCAGCCGACCGCAGGGCTCGCCTGATGACCGACGTATCGGCCGCCCGCCGCGACCCTCTGCTGCCGAACGCCGCGATCGTCGCGCGCCGCGAGTACCGCGACCGGGTCCGCAGCCCGTTCTTCGTGGCCTCCACGATCCTGCTGATGGCCCTGGCACTGGGCGTCGGGCTGGCCCCGATCGCGATCCGCTATGTCGACCGCCAGACCGTCACCCGGATCGCGATCGTCGCCGATGACCAGGAGCTGGGGATCCGGGCGATCGCGGTGACAGACAGCCTGCTCAACGTCCCGCCCGGGGCCGTCGATGCGGCTGCGTGGGAGAAGCCGTTCCTCGTGGAGCTCGCGACCGATCTCCCGGCCGCGGATGCCGCCCTCGCCAAGGGCGACCTCGGCGGGATCATGATCGTCGCGCGGCGGCCGACCGGCCAGCTCGACGTGACATTCCGGACCGCGGGTCCGGCCGACGGCGTCCGGAGCCAGCTCGTCGGGTTCGCCGCGATCGCGGTCGGCATCCTCGACTGGACCGCGACCTTGCCTCCGGGCTCGCAGCTCGGACGGTTCCAGACGCCGACGTTCCGCACCGAGTCCACGAACGCGCCGATCGAGGGCGGCCGGACGATCGATCCGCAGGAGGCGGCGAGCCGCAGTTTCCTCGGCGTCGTGTTCGTCGTCCTGCTGTTCCTCAGCGTGATCATCTACGGGATGTGGGTCGCCACGGGCGTGGCCGCCGAGAAGAGCAGCCGCGTCATGGAGCTGATGATCAGCGCGGCGTCGCCGCGACAGCTGCTGACCGGCAAGGTCCTGGGCATCGGCGCGGCCGGGCTGACGCAGTATGTGGCGATCGCGGTGCCTGCCCTCATCGTCGTGGCCCTGCAGGATCGCATCGCGTTGGCGCTGCTCGGGCCGAGCGCCGCCGCCGGCGCGCCGATCGTCGGACTCACGCCAGGGCTGCTCCTCGGGTACGGCCTCTTCTTCCTGCTCGGCTTCACGCTGTTCGCGCTCATCTACGCGGCGATGGGGTCCTTCGTCAGCCGGCCGGACGACCTCCAGACGCTGTCGCTGCCGTTGAGCCTCCTCGCGATGGTCGGCTATCTCACCGCCGTGCTCGCCCTGGGCGGCGGCGCTGGCACCTGGACCACGATCGCGTCCTTCGTGCCGCCGTTCAGCCCGTTCGTGATGCTCGCCCGGCTCATGGTCGGCCAGGTCCAGCCATGGGAGATCGGCGTGGCCGTCGCCCTCCTGGTCGTGGCGATCCTGGTCGTGGCGCTCGCGGCGGCCCGCATGTACGAGGCCGGCGTCCTGCTGTACGGCCAGCGCCCGGGGTTCCGGGCGTTCGTCGCCGCTGCGCGCCGCGCGGGCTGACCGGCAGGCCTATGACTCGTCGTCGAGCGGCAGGCGGCTGATCAGGGCGAGGACCGGGGCCGCGGCGGTCGGCGGCGGGACCTCGCCTGCGTCGCCCGACGGGCTCCCGGGCCCGGGCGCGGCACTGCCCGGGGTGGCCGCCACGAACCGCCACAGCCGGCTCCGGATCCCGGGCAGGTACGGGCTCATGCGCTGACGGGCCAGGATGCCGGCGATCCCCTGGGCCACGGCCGCGTCGTAGAGCGCCCGTCCCTCGGTCGCGATGGCCGGCACCGCCACGACCTCGTCACCGGGCCGCAGCACCTTGCGCAGGGTCTCGCGCCGGCGGGCGAGCGGCGTGTTCAGCAGCGAGCGTCCGTCGAGGTGAAGGAGGTCAAACGCGAGGAACGCGGCCGGTCGCCCGTCACCGCCGGCGAGGCGGGCCGCCAGCGTCTCCGGGTCCGCCCGCCCCGCCGCATCGACCACCACCAGCTCCCCGTCGAGGATCGCGGACCGGGCCGCCAGGCGCACGGCCATGCCGGCCAGCTCGGGGAGTGCCGCGGAGAGGTCCACCCCCTCGGCGTCCACGATCCGCACGACGCCGTCGCCCGGCGCGTCCGCCGGCCCGATCAGGGCCAGGGCCCGGACGCCGCCCCACCACGGCTCGAAGAGGTGCTCGTCGGAATCGAACGCCTCCGGCAGCGGTCGCGGCTGCATCGGCCGCAGATCCGGCAGGTCCGGGAGGCGGTCGGTCTCGAGCCGCAGCGAGAGCTGGTCGGACATCGTGCCTCGATGGTAGCCCGCTAGACTGCACGCGTCCCCAGCACCAGAACACCGAGGATGCCCGTGCCGCGCCCGCCGCGCCCCGACGACCTGTACCGCCTGCGCATCGCCTCCGAGCCGCGCCTCTCGCCGGACGGACGCTCCGTGGTCGTGACCCTCCAGACGGTGGCCCCCGGCTTCGACGGATATCGGACGGCCATCTGGCTGGTCCCGACGACCGATGACGGCGGCGAGCCCCGACGACTGACGATCGGCGCCCGCCACGACGGCAACCCCCGCTTCTCGCCCGACGGCCGGACGCTGGCCTTCCTCTCCGATCGGCGCGCGTTCGTCGAAGAGGAGCGCGACCGCCCGAAGGACGCGGGCGAGCGCGAGGATCTCGACCAGGTCCACCTGCTGCCGCTCGATGGCGGCGAGGCGCACCGGCTGACCGACCTGCCGCGCGGCGTGACCGGCTTCGAGTGGTCACCCGACGGCAGGCGGCTGGTGGTCCTGACGAGTTCCGTCGGCGCCACGCGCGATGACGACCGGCGGCGTCGCGGGCTCGACGCCAAGCGCGAGCCCGACATGCCGCCACCGTCCGACTACCGATTCGTCGACCGGCTCGCGTACATGCTCAACGGGGCCGGCTTCACCTACGACCGGGTCGAGCACCTCTGGCTGGTCGATGCCGCGAGCGGCGAGGCGACGCGCCTGACCGACGGCCCGATCGCGGATCACGATCCGGCATGGTCGCCCGATGGCACAAGGATCGCCTTCGTGTCGAACCGCCGCCGCGACCACGACCTGCGCTGGCGGCCGGACATCCACGTGGTCGATGTCGCGACGCGGGCCGTTCGGCCGATCACCGCCGGCCCGGACTCGAACTTCGGATCGCCGACCTGGCTCCCCGACGGCCGGACCATCGCGGCGCTCGGCAACCGCTACCGTGGGACGGCGGGCATCCGCAATGACATCTGGCTCTTCGCCGCAGACGGGTCGGAGGCGAACCCGGCCGGTGGCCGGAACCTGTCCGCTCGACACGACCTGATGCCGGGCGCCGCGATGCTCAGCGACGTGACCCCCGGCGCCGAGCCGCGCCTCGTCCCGACGGCGGACGGGCGGTCGCTGCTGTTCAGCGCCCCGATCGACGGCGCATACGAGCTCTGGCGGATCACCCCCGCCGACGGCCGGCTGACCCGCCTCACCGAGGGTCGGCACGCCGTCTCCGGCTGGGACGCCGTCGCTGGACCACGCGGCTCGGACCGGATCGCCTACCTCCGTTCCACCGCCACCGAGACGGCGGACCTGTGGCTCCTTGATGGCTCGAAGGATCCGCGCCGACTCTCCGCCTTCAACGCGGACGTGCTCGCGGAGCTCGAGCTCGTGACCCCGCTCGAGCGGCACGTCACGGTCGACGGGCGCGACATCCAGGGCTGGCTCCTGCCGGCGGGCGCGGGCCGGCAGCCCCTGGTCACCCAGATCCACGGCGGCCCGCACACGCTCTACGGCTGGGCGCTCTTCTGGGAGTTCCAGGTCCTCGTTGCGAATGGGATGAGCGTCTTCTACTCGAATCCGCGCGGCTCCGAGGGGTACGGCGAGGCCTTCAACGACGCCAACCACCGCGACTGGGGTCCCGGGCCCACCCGCGACGTCCTCGCGGGCGTCGACGCCCTTGTCGCCGAGGGCCTCGCGGACCCGGAGCGGCTGGGCCTCACCGGCGGCTCGTACGGCGGGTACCTGACGAGCTGGATCGTCGGCCACGACCAGCGGTTCCGGGCGGCGATGACGTGTCGGTCCGTGAACGAGATGGGGTCGCTCTTCCTGACCGGCGACATCAGCGGCGGGGACTGGGCCCGCCTCGAGTTCGACGTCACGCCCTGGGACGACCCGGAGTACTACCGCGAGATCTCGCCGCTGACGTACGCCCGCGACATCCGCACGCCGCTGCTCATCCAGCACAGTGAGCACGACATCCGCACGACCATGGGCCAGGCCGAGGCGCTGTTCACCGTGCTGCGCTCACTCCACCGGCCCGTGCGGTTGCTGCGAGTGCCAGAGGACAACCACGAGCTCACGCGCTCCGGCACGCCGTTCCGCCGAATCGAGAACCTCGAGGTCGTGCTCGGCTGGTTCAGGCACCACCTCGTCGCGGGCAAGCGCGGCCTGCCGCCGCTCCCGAAGGTCCGCGGCGGCCGCTAGGGCTGGTCGTCGTCCACGGCCTCGCGCACCGGTTCGAAGCGCCGGCTCGTCACGAACGTCCCGACCAGCATCACGATCCCGAGCAGCGCAAGGACGAACGCCGTCGTGTCGCCGTGCGGCGGATCCGGCGGTGGCGCGGTGTCGGTCGGCGCCGGGGTGACGCCACTCGCGGCCTGCACCACGATCGAGCCGACCATCGAGGGGTGGATCGTGCAGTGGTAGGGGAACGTGCCGGCTGCATCGAACGTGACCGACGCCGACGCCCCGTCCGCGATGCTTCCCGTGTCGAACGAGCCGCCGTCGGCGGTCGCCGTGTGGGCGACCCCACTCGCGTTGGCCCACGTGACCGAATCGCCGACGTTGACCGTCGTCGTCGGCGGGAAGGCGAAGTCGGCGATCGGGATCGTCGCGTCCGCCGCCAGCACGGCCGGCACGGCAACCAATGCGAGGATCCCCGCCGCCATCGTGAGCCCGACCGACCGCCGCATGCCACCGCGCATGGCCGACCCTCCGCTCCATCGCATCCATCACGCGCCGCGGGGCGCGCTCCCACTCGACGATACGCTCTCGCGCGGTCCGGCGGTTCTCGCTCGGGAGCGGTGTATCCTCTCGCTCCCATGACGACGATGCGACGTCCCGACACCCCGGCACGCGAGCGGGCGAACGAGCTGATCGCGGCCTGGGACGGCCGCCCCGGGCCGCTGGGCAGCCTGCTGGGCCGGGTCACGCCGGTCGACCAGGTCGGCGTCGAGGGCCGAGTCGACGCGCTCAAGCGCCGCTCGATCAAGAAGGCCTCGAAGATGTGGGCGCTCGACCTCTCGATCCGGATGATGGATCTGACCACGCTCGAGGGGAAGGACACGCTCGGCAAGGTCCGCGCGATGTGCGTCAAGGCCATGCGTCCGCAGCCGGGCGACCCGACCATCCCGTCCGTCGCCGCTGTCTGCGTCTACCCCGCGCTCGTCGCCGAGGCGAAGGAGGCGCTCAAGGGCTCGAGCGTGAAGGTCGCCTCGGTGGCCACGGGCTTCCCGTCGGGCCAGACGTTCCGCGACATCAAGACCAGCGAGGTGCGCGCGGCAGTCGCGGCAGGCGCCGACGAGGTGGACATGGTCATCGACCGGGGCGCGTTCCTGGCGGGCGACTTCCTGACCGTCTTCGAGGAGATCGTCGAGGTCAAGGAGGCGGCCGGCGAGGCGCACCTCAAGGTCATCCTCGAGACAGGCGAGCTCGAGACCTACGACAACGTCCGGCGGGCGAGCGTGCTCGCGATGGCGGCCGGCGCGGACTTCATCAAGACCTCGACGGGCAAGGTGACGCCGGCTGCCACGCTCCCGGTGACGCTGGTGATGCTCGAGGCGATCCGCGACTTCGAGCGCGCCACGGGTCGCCAGGTCGGGATGAAGCCCGCCGGCGGCATCCGAACCGCCAAGGAGGCCATTCAGTACCTCGTGGTCCTGTACGAGACGCTGGGCCCGCGCTGGATGTCGCCCGACTGGTTCCGCTTCGGGGCGTCGTCGCTGCTCAATGACGTCCTGATGCAGATCGAATTCCAGCGGACCGGCCGCTACCAGGATCCGGACCACTTCACGCTCGACTGACCCTCGGCCCGGGGCCTTCGACGACCCGGAGGCTGGCTTGCGACGACCCCGGAGGCTGGGCTCGCGGGGTCGTCTGGTGGCGCGGTTGACGGTCAGGGCGCCGGCGACGCCGGGAACGACGGAGGCGGCGGCAGCTCCGTTACCACGGGCTGCCACGACACCGCCGGTCCGTCCTGGAGGATGACCGTCGGGCTGCTGCCGTCGACCGTGATGATGCCGAGGTGGGGCGCCAGGCCGGGCTCGGTGCCCGTCGAGGCGGCCAACGAGGCCGAGATCCGGGTCCCGTCAGGGGACCAAGCCGGCGCGGCATCGCAACCGTCGCCCAGGTCATCGAGGCGGCGCTCGTTCGTGCCGTCTGAGTCGACGATCCAGATGCGGGCGGTGCACGGTCGATCGTCGATGTACTCCGACGGGTCGACCGTGCGGTGGAACGCGACGTGCCGACCATCGGGCGACCATCTCGGGTTGAAGCCGTTCGCAGCGAGCGTGTGCAAACCCGAACCATCGGCCGCCACGACAGCGACGTCACCCGTCTCGGAGACGAACAGCAACTCGAGCCCATCCGGTGACCACAGGGAGGGTCCCGAGTCAGGGAGGGTGCCAGCCATCCCTGCGATCAGACGAGGGGTCAGCCCACCCGACAGGGCACCACCCGGTCCCGCATCGACCACGTACACCCCGATGCCACCAGCCGGGTCGCCTCCCACGATGGCGATCTTCGTCCCGTCCAGCGACCATGTCGCATGGGCACTGTCGATGCCGGGGGCCAGCAGCCTCGTCGCCGCTGCCGAGCCATCGCTTGCCACGATGAAGAGGTCGAATCGACTGTCGCAGACCGAACTGACGCGGAAGGTCAGACTCGACCCGTCCGGCGACCAGGCGAGGCTTCCTCGCGTGCAGTACGAGGCGGTCGAAGGGTTCGTGGCCAGGATCGTCCGGTTCCCGCCGCCGGCATCCATGACGACGATGCGGTCGTTTCCGGCCTGCCATTCGCGGTAGGCGATGCGCCTACCGTCCGGCGAGAACGTCGGCGTGCTCTTGGCGCTTGGACCGCTGGTCAGCTGGCGGGCGTCGGTACCGTCCGCCCGGACGGTGAAGATATCCCCAGTCTCGCCGACGATCGAAGCGAACGTCAGCACGGCAGCGCCACCTTGTGGGATCTCGACCTTGGGTCTGAGAAGTTGCGCGCCGACGACCGCCACGACGGCCGCGAGGACCAGCACGAGGAGCACGACGATCAGGAGTCGGGCGGTGCGCGCCGGAGGTGAGGCCGGCCGCGTGAGGATCTTGTCAGCCATGGGAAGCCACCTTTCGAGGCTGGCCCAGGCCGGCCGCTGCCGGGTGTGCCGCGTCCGCTCGAGCACCTGACCGAGGTACTCGGGAGCGGGCGGCGTGTACGGATCGTCGAGCCACGCCGAGAGCATCTGGTCGAGGTCGTCGCGCTGCGTCATCAGGAACGACCCTCCGTCAACTCGGGGTGGGATCGCGCATCCGAATCGAGCGCCGCGCGCAGCGCCTGGGTAGCCCGATGGAGGCGCGACTTCGCGGTCCCCAGCGGGATCCCCATGGCTGCGGCGGCGTCCGGGAGCGGCAGGCCAAGGTAGTAGTGCAGGACGATCACGGTGCGCTGCTCCGGCTCGAGGTGGCGGACGCCACGCTCGATCAGGTCCCGGTCGGCCGAAGCCGACTGGGAATCGGGCACCGAGAGGGGATGGATCTCGGGAAGCTCGACTTCGATGCTGCGGCGCTTGACGGTCCGGAGCTCATCGCGGCAGGCGTTGAGGAAGAGCCGGTGCAGCCAGGCGTCGAAGCGATCGGGGTCGCGCAGGGTGGGCAGGTCCCGCCAGCACCGGACGAGCGTCTCCTGGACGGCGTCCTGGGCGCGGTAGGGATCCTTGAGGATGAGCCGGGCCGCGGCGTCCAACCGACCGATCGTGGCGCCTGCCAGCACGGCGAAGGCGTCATGATCGCCCTTCCGCGCTCGCTCCACGAGGTCTCGTTGCACGTCGCCCTCGTCTCTGCGCGGCCGCTCTGGTCGCGTCTAGAGTCTATTGGCGGGTTCGCGCGACGAATCGTTCCGTCTTCGCCGACCCGGACGGGTCAGCCAGCCGGATGACGGCGAGGTGGTCGCACCAGCTCGAGCGATCGCGCGATCGCGTCGAGGACGCCTTCCGGGTCGGGCGCGGCCTCGCCCGAACTGTCGAACGCGTGGCTCGCCCGCAGGACCGCGAATCCATGGACGGCAGACCAGGCGATCGTCTCGGCTCCGGCGCGGCGCTCGGGGGGCATCGCGCCGGTCGCCACCAGATCGTCCAGGGCGCCCGCGAGCACGTGCCAGGGACTTGGGTCATCCATGGCCTCGGCGGAGGGCATGATCGGCAGGAACGCCGTGGCGAGCAGGTTCGGCTCGTCCTGGGCGAACCGGAGATACCCGCGGCCGACCGCCTCGAACGTCATGACCGACCGGGTGCGCGGATCGGTCTCGTGCACCCGGTCCACCTCGTCCAGCATCCGGCGCGCGAGATCGCCACGGGCGATCCTGGCGACCTCCCCGAGGAGCGCATCGCGATCCGGGAAGTGGCGGTACATGGCGGCTGGTGACACGTGGAGCCGGCGAGCGACCTCGCGGAGGACCACGGCGTCAGGTCCACCGGACCGGGCGAGCTCGACTGCGGCGGCCACGAGCGCGCGGGGAAGGTCGCCATGGTGGTAGGTCTGGCGAACCGTCGATCTCATCGCATCCCCATGTTGACATTGTTCACTTCATCGCGCATCCTACCAGATGTGAACACCGTTGACATCAGGAGGAAACCCATGAACCAGACCGAGACGAACGACCAGAAACGCTATGAGCGAGCAAAGCAGAGGGTCGAGATCATCCGCGGCTTCTATGTCCACGCGATCGTCTTCGTGATCGTCAACCTGGGCCTGGCCGCCTACAACCTTGCGATGAACCCGGACCGCATCTGGTTCGTCTACGTGCTCGGCGGCTGGGGCATCGGCCTCGTCGCGCACGGGGCCTACGCGCTTGGCTCGGGCCGGTTCCTCGGCGAGGCCTGGCAGGAGCGCAAGATCCGCGAGGAGATGGATCGCGAGCAGCGGCGTTCGCGCTGATCGCGACGCGAGCGGCGGCGGCGGAGCAGGCTCGCCCGGCGGCCGATGCGGCTACCTTTGGCGGACACACGACCGAGCTGGGCAAGCAGGTGATCCTCCCCAAGATCCGCGATCCGCGATTCATCACCGTGCGTCGCGGCGGGACCCTCGACGACGACGACCATCGTCTTCTCGCGCTCTGGGCGGCCGACTGCGCGGAGCATGCGCTGCACCACTTCGAGCGAGAACGGCAGAAGGACGACCGTCCACGTCGGGCGATCGACCTCGGGCGTGCCTGGGCGCGTGGTGAGGTCACGTGGGCAGAGGCCCGCACGGCAGCCGGCCATGCGAACGCCGCGGCCAGGGACCTGCGTGGGGCAGCGCGACATGCCGCGTACGCTGCCGGCCAGGCTGCGGCGGTGGGCCATGTGGCTGCCCACGAACTGGGTGCCGCCGCCTACGCGATCAGAGCCGCCCGCGCGGCAGCGCCCGATGACGGGCGCGAGGCAGCTGGCCGATCGGAGTGCCTGTGGCAGCGCACTCGGCTCCCCGACGCGATCCGCGAACTCGTGCTCGACGACCAGCGGCTGCGCAACGCGTTGTGCTGGTTCGCGTTCGACTGCTGACGGCCGATGAGGGATGTTACCTTTACGTCAACGTTAAGGTTGTGGTATCATCAACGCAGCCCATGACCGACACCATCCCTGCGCTCTCCGGGCCGACCCCTGAGCCTCGCCTGCTCCGCATCCAGGAGGTCGCAGCCGAGGTCGGCCTGACCGCCCGATCGATCCGCTACTACGAGGAGATCGGGCTGCTGGAGCCGGCCGCCCGCTCCGATGGCGACTACCGCCTCTTCGATGCGTCCGATCTCGAGCGGCTGCGCTTCATCAAGAGCCTTCGCGACGACGCCGGGTTCTCGCTCGCCCAGGTCGGGCAGATGCTCGAGGACGAGGCCGCGCGAGCGCGCAACCGCGAGCGGCTGGCCCACACCACGGACCCGGGCGAGCGGCGCATCTTTCTCGACGAGGCTCTGGCGCGCGTGGAACGGCAGATCGGCCTGCTCGATGCGAAGGCCGACCGCATCGCTGCCATGATCGAGGACGCCCGGACCCGCGAGCGACGCATCCGCGCCGGCCTGGCCGAGCTCGACCGCGCCGACACGCGATCCCCGAAGCGTGGCCGCCGATGATGGGCGCCCGCGGAATGGCCGCCTTCCGGCACCGCAACTACCGCCTGTTCTTCAGCGGCCAGGCGATCTCGCTGGTCGGCACCTGGATGCAGCAGGTGGCGCAGGCCTGGCTCGTCCTCCAGCTGACCCACGATCCGCTCTGGCTCGGGGTCGTGGCCGCCGCGCAGTTCATCCCGGTGATGATCTTCGGGCTGTTCGCCGGCGTCCTCGCCGACACCCTGCCCAAGCGCCCGACGCTGGTCGTCGTCCAGACCGTGATGATGAGCCTGGCCATCGTGCTCGCGGTCCTGACCGCGACCGACCTGATCACCGTGCCGATGATCATCGGCCTCGCGCTGCTGCTCGGTTGCGCCAACGCCGTCGACATGCCGGTCCGCCAGTCCTTCGCGGTCGAGATGGTCGGGCGCGAGGACATCGGCAACGTCGTCGCGCTGAACTCCGCGATGTTCAACGGGGCACGCATCGTCGGGCCCGCGATCGCTGGTCTCACGATCGGCCTCGTCGGCGTGGCGGCGGCCTTCGCGATCAACGCCCTCAGCTTCCTGGCGGTGATCATCGGCCTGCTCGCGATGCGCGATTCCGAGCTCCGCAGCCCGCCCGGCATCGATCGGCCCCAGTCGATGGCGGCGGTGTTCGTCCACCTGCGCGAGGGCTTCGACTACGTCAGGAGCACCCCGCTCGTGCTGCTCGCGGTGCTGGTCGTCGGTCTCGTGAGCACGTTCGGCATGAACTTCGGCGTCGTGATCCCGACGCTCACCCAGGAGACGCTCCACAGCGACGCGGCCGGGTACGGCTTCCTCATGGCGGCGTCGGGCGTCGGGTCGCTGCTCGCGGCGCTGTGGCTCGCGTTCGGCGGCAACCCCCGGCCGACGTGGATGGCCGCCGGCGCCGCGATCCTCGGGATCGGCGAGGTCCTGCTGGCCGTGTCGCGGTCGTATCCGCTCTCGATGCTGCTCATGGTCGGGGTCGGGTTCGGGGCGATCGCCATGGCGGCGACGGCGAACACCACCCTCCAGCTCGCGTCGCCCGATCGGCTGCGCGGGCGCGTCATGAGCTTCTACACGACGATCTTCGCGGGCTCGACCCCCATCGGCGGACTGCTGATGGGCGGCATCGCCTCGAGCCTGGGCATCGTGGTCGCGATGGCGGTCGGCGGGGCGCTCTCTCTTGCGGTCGGGATCGGGGCCCTCGCCTGGATCCGCCGCCGCGCGCTCGATCGACCGCTCCGGCCACCCGCCGCCGCCGCGCTCAATGCGAATGTCTCCGGCTCGTTCCCCGAGGCCGCCCGGCCGCGCTAGGGACCGGCCGCCGCCCTACGTCTCAGGCGCCCCGAAGACCAGCGCGGCATTGAGTCCGCCGAACCCGAACGAGGTCGACAGCACGCGTCGATAGGTGCCCTCTCGCCCCGCCCGCAGGAGCCCGGGCAGCAGGGCCGCCGAATCGGGATCCGGCTGCTCGAGGTTCACCGACGCGGGCGCCCAGCCGTCGCGGATTGCGAGCGAGCAGATCGCCGCCTCGATCGCGCCGGACGCCCCGAGGGGATGCCCGTACAGCGCCTTGGTGCCACTCACCGGGACGGTCGCCGCGCGCTCGCCGAGTGCCGTCGAGATCGCCCGAGCCTCGGCGACGTCGCCGATCGGCGTCGAGGAGGCATGGGCGTTGACATAGTCGATCTCGCCGGGCTCGACCCCGCCGTCCTCGAGAGCGATCGTCGCGGCCCGCGCGGCCTCCCGGCCGTCGGCCCTGGGCTGGACCATGTGATGGGCATCGGAGGTGGCGCCGTAGCCGAGGATCTCCGCGTACGGCGTCGCCCCGCGGGCCGCGGCAGCCTCCGCCTCCTCGAGGACGAGGAGCGCCGCCCCCTCGCCCATGACGAACCCGTCGCGGCCGACGTCGAACGGTCGGGCCGCGCCGCCGGGCGCGTCGTTGTGACCGGCCGAGAGCGCGCGGATGATGTCGAATGCGCCGAAGGCGAGCGGGCTCAGCGGGATCTCGCAGCCGCCGGCGATCGCCGCATCGACCCGGCCCTCGCGCAGGTCGCCGAGCGCCTCCCCGAGGGCCACCGAGCCCGAGGCGCACGAGTTCGCCGTCGAGAGGATCGGTCCTCGCACGTCGAGCGCGATCCCGAGGTTGGCCGGCGCTGCGCCACCGAACACTGCCAGCGCGAGGTTCGGGGCGACCTGCCTGATCCCCTTGGCGAGATAGCGCTCGTGCTGGTCCTCTGCGTAGGCGATCCCGCCGAGCGCCGATCCGAGGTAGATGCCGATCCGTTCCGGCTCGGCCGCCCCGCCCTTGCCCGGCACGAAAGCCGCGTCCTCGAGGGCCAGCTGGCCTGCGACAAGGCCGAACTGGCTGAACCGGTCGAGCTGGCGGGCGGTCTTGGGCGGCATCCAGGCCAGCGGGTCGAAGTCGTCGACCTGCGCGGCGACCTGCGAGCGGAACGGGCTCGCGTCGAAGCGGTCGATCCGCTTCACCGGCGAGTGCGCGGCTCGCAGGCCCGCCCGGAACGCGTCGACGCCGGTCCCGATCGCGGTGATGACGCCGATGCCGGTGATCCAGACGCGCCGACGGTCGGTCATGTCGGTGGATTCGTCGTCGCGGGCGTTTCGGACCGCTCGGCCTCGGTGAGCGCCTCGGCAAGGGCCTTGAACGTGGCCAGAGTGCGACCGGCGATCGGTCGCGTGAACCAGCGGTCGACGATCGCGGCGAAGACGGGCAGCCGCGGCGCGAACTCGTGCTCGATGTCGACCCGGCAGCCACCGGCCGTCGGCTCGATGCGCCACGTGACATCCATCCCGCGTGTCGCTCCTGCGACGTGCGCGAAGCGCAGGCGGCGCGTCGACGGCTCCGACCAGGTCCGGGATCGCCACGCGACCGGCAGGCTGAGGCCGATGGCGGCGATCAGCGGCCGGCGGGCGATGAAATCGGCGACGAGGGACCCGTCGGATCGGCGCTCGCGGGCTTTCGAGCGGACGTAGTGGGGGAGCAGCCGCTCCCAGCGCTCGACGTCACGGGCCAGGCCGAAGACGAGCTCGGGCGGCGCGGCGACATCGATCCCGATCACGCTATGCATCGAGGAGCGCCAATGCGCGTCGCGCGAGGTCGCTGAGGTGGAGTGCCGCAGCCTCCTCCCGGGTGACCCAGGCACACGTGTCGGTGGAGCCCTCCGGCTCGTCGCGCAGGTCGCCCTCCGAGACGTCCACCCGGTAGATGATCCGGATGGCGTGGACCCGTTCCGCCTCAGCGGGTCGTTCGATGACCTGGTCGTGGACATCGAGCAGCGCCTTGACCTCGCCGGTCAGCCCGGTCTCCTCGCCAAGCTCGCGCACGACCGCGCTCTCGGGAGACTCCCCGAAGTCGAGGCCGCCGCCCGGGAGCACCCAGACCGGTTCGGGCACGATACCGGGCGCGGTGCGGCACAGCAGGATCCGGCCGAACTGGTCCGTCGCCAGCGCGTAGGCGGCGATCCGGGTGCGCTCACGCTCGGCGGCACTCACGGGGCGAGCAATGCCGCGAGGTAGCGGGGATCGAGTGCTCGTCCGGCCGGGACCAGGTCGCCCATCACGAGACCCATCGTCGCACGGACCGCCGCCCGCGATGCGACCCGGCGGGCGGCGTACTCGAACAGGGCCGGCCGGGTCAGGAAGGCCTGGACCAGCCACGAGACGGCGTCCTTCGCCAGGAACCGGCGGGTCATCGCGCGCTCGTAGGCGTCGAACGCGTCGCGCCGGCCATGGGCGCGCGCGCGGATGGCCGCGGCGGCCAGCTCGGCCGAGACCAGCGCGCGATGGAGCCCCTCCCCGGTGAACGGATCCAGGAACCCCGCGGCGTCGCCGACCAGCAGCCACCGTCGCCCCGCGCGTCGAGAGACGCGATGGCCGACAGGCCATGCCCCCGCGACCGTATCGAGAGGCGGACTGTCACGCCACGCGGCGGGATCGTCGTCGGCGGCCGGGATGCCGGCGACCAGCCGGTCCGCCACCGCCCGCGCGCCATCGCGGGCGAGCTCGGCCCGCCACGAACGACCGAGCACGATCCCGACGTTCACGCGGCCGCCCGGCACGGGCGCGATCCCGACGTACCCGTCACGGACGATCCGCATCCGGGCATCGCGCGCCGCCGGCCGCCCGGGATCGGCGAGGTGGTACGTCAGCCCGAGGCGCGGCGCGAGACGGACGGGGCGTTCGACGCCGGCCTGCCGCGCGACCACCGACCGGAGGCCGTCGGCGCCGACGATGACGTCCGCCTCGAGCGCCGCCGACCCGTCGGGGCCCCGGAGCTCGAGCCAGCCGCGTTCGGGGTCGACGTCCGCGACTGCCCAGCCCGTCCGGACCTGGGCGCCGGCGGCGCGAGCGAGCTCGAGCAGCTCGGGGTCGAGCCTCGATCGGTCGAATCCGACCGCCGCCTCGCCGCCGGCATCCGCGCCGTAGGTCAGGCGGAACGTCGTCCCGGCCAGCGTCTCGACGCGCATCGCCGGGATCGGCCGTGCCACGGCGGTCAGGACGGACGGGTCAAGCCCGGCCCGGCGCAGGGCCGCAAGCGAGGCCGGCGACGCGAAGACCCCGCCGGCGCGCCAATGCCATGCCGGTGCGCGCTCGAGGACCACGACGTCATGACCCGCCCGGGCCAGCCCCGCGGCCAGGACCGCGCCCGCCGGCCCGCCGCCGACGACGGCGACCTCGGTCCGTTCAATCGCTGCCATCCATGCCCCCGGCGCCCGGCCTGTCCGGCTCGGTGGGACGGACCGCGGCGATCGCATAGCGGTGCCGGAACGGCCCGCGGATCGTGCGGACAGGCGCCAGGCCGGCCGCGCGGACCAGCGTGACCGCCTCGTCGAGCCGGTACGCCCGCCGGACCGAGAGCGGGGCGTCATGGCGCGTGTAGCGATTGCCGGTCAGCAGGTGGCCGAGCAGCCACGCGCCCAACCACGCGAGGCGGCTGCGATCGAGGTCGTTGACGACGATCCCGAGCCGTGCCACCCGGCTCATCTCGCCGAGCAGGGCGGCCGCGTCCGCACCGTCGAGGTGATGCAGGACGAGCGACGCGTGGACGACGTCGAATGCGCGATCGGGGTAGGGGAGCGACCGCCCGTCACCCACCCGCAGCGTCAGGCCCGGCGTGCCGGCGACGCCGGGCGTCGCCCGCGCCGCCGCCGCCAGCACCTCGGGCCGGCTGTCGAGCCCGACGACGTGGAGCGTCCGACCGCGCCGGTCGGCGTCCGCAAGCAGGGCCAGCGGGATGTCGGCGCCGCCGGTCCCGACGTCGAGGACGGCCAGGTCGCTTCGGTGGGCCGCCAGGGCCGAGATCGCGGCCGACGAGAGCGCGACACCGCCGAGCCACCGGTTGATCCGGCGCAGGTCGCGCAAGTTGTCCGCCAGCGCGACGGGGTCGTCCAGCGGGCCGTCGAGCAGTTCGACGGCGTCGTTCAGGCGGTCCATCGGATCGCTCGCAGGCTACACGACGCGAGGGCCGCCTCTGGCCACGGATCCGCGAGGCCCGGCGCATCCCGGAGCGCGCCCGGGTACCCTACGTCGCCATGACCGTTCTTCGTCGCAGCCTCCTGCCACTCACGATCGCGGCCCTGTGCCTCGTCCTGACCGCCTCGGCCACTGCGGCCGCGGCGTCCCCGCGGTACCCGACCCAGAGCCTGGGCGACCGCGGCACCGACGTGAAGGCGATCCAGTGGCTCCTGAACGAGCGTGGCTACCCCGTCTCCGTCAATGGCATCTTCGGCGCCACGACCGTCGACGCGGTCAAGGCCCACCAGGCGGCCGTCGGGCTGCCGGCGAACGGCGTCGTCGACGACGCCACGTGGACGAAGCTGGTCGTCCGGGTGAGCCTCGGCAGCGTGGGGCCGGCCGTGTCGGCCGTGCAGCGTGAACTGCATGCCAAGCGCCATCTTGACCCGCCCATCGACGGCGTCTTCGGCGCGTCGACGCGGACGGCGGTGCGCGCTTTCCAGAAGCACGAGGGCCTGCCGATCACCGGGATCGTGAACGGCGCGACCTGGCGGCGGCTGATCTGGCACTTCGAGCTGCCGACCTTCAACAAGACCTCGTTGTGCGACTACAGCGTCGGCAACGGGACGGCGAACTGGGCGACGAGCGCGGCGACCAACCAGCTGGAGGCGGCGGCCCGGGTCGTGGCCGGGCAGGGGCACGGCCGGGTGGCGGTCGGGGACGCCTCGCTCCAGCACGGCGGCGAGATCGCCGGCCACGAGACGCATGAGCGCGGCCTGGACGTCGACGTCCGCCTGATGCGGAAGGGCAAGGACCAGTGCCGCTGGGGCGGCAACTATCGGGCGGCCACGTACGATCGGGCGGCGACGCGGGCGCTCGTCCTGGCCATCCGCGCGACCGCGCCTGGCCACGTGAAGCTCATCTACTTCAACGACCCGGTCCTCGTCCGTGAGGGCCTGACGACGCGGTTCGCCGGGCACGACGACCACCTGCACATCCGCTACTGCGAGAAGACCCACCCACTCAAGAAGTACGACTGCTGACCGTCGCGGTCAGTCGAGGGTGTCGGGCGGCCGGGACGAGATGCCGAAGCCGCCGAAGAACGCGAACCCGTCGACGATGAGGCGCGGGGCGTCGGCCGGCCGGCCACGCACATCCCGGCTGTCGCCGACGCCGCCCATGATCCCGATGACCTTGAGGTCCACCTGCCAGTCGTCGGGGACGACGAGGAGGCCGCCGCCGAAGATCGCCCGGATGGTGAGGCGAGCGCCCGCCGGGTCGAGCGTCGCGCCGCGCAGGTCCACGGTCCCGCCGCCGAACCAGCACAGCAGCGATCCGCCGCGGAACGAGGTCGAATGGCTCTCGAGATCGACCGAGTCGAAGATCGCGGCCAGCGCGAGCTGGTCGGAAGCGGGTCCGCCCTCGGACACGACCGAACGCTTCGCCACGGCCGCGGCCAGCGCCGAGATGCCCGTGATCGCGACGAACGCGACCACGATCCTGCGGATGATCCGTCCGACCATGACGCCCTCCTTCCGGCGGTCGGCGCAGACGCGCCGCCCGGGGCCGCCGGGTATTCCAGCGCTATGATGCCCCCCGATGGCCACAGACACGCGACTCCCCATCGCGACAGGCTCGTCGAGCGCGCCATCCAGCTGGGGGCTGGGCGACGGGCAGGCGATCCCGTGGGAGTACGCGCCGGCGCCCGAGGCGCGCGACATCGTCACGCTCAAGGAGCGCTACGGGCTGTTCATCGGCGGGCGCGAGGTGCCCTCCAGCGACGGCTCGACGTTCATGACGATCGATCCCGCCACGGAGCAGCCGCTGGCCGCCGTGGCCCGCGCGACGCCGGTCGACATGGACAAGGCGGTCCGCGCCGCGCGACGCGCCCAGCGTCGGGTCTGGGGCCCGCTGTCCGGCCGCGAGCGGGCCAAGTACCTGTTCCGGATCTCACGCATCCTCCAGGAGCGCAGCCGCGAGTTCGCGGTCCTCGAATCGATGGATTCGGGCAAGCCGATCAAGGAGAGCCGGGACGTCGACGTCCCGTTGGCCGCCGCCCACTTCTGGTACTACGCGGGCTGGGCCGACAAGCTCGAGTACGCGTTCCCCGGTCGCGTCGCGCGGCCGCTGGGCGTGGCCGGCCAGATCATCCCCTGGAACTTCCCGCTGCTGATGCTGGCCTGGAAGATCGCGCCGGCACTTGCCGCGGGCAACACGGTGGTCCTCAAGCCCGCATCGACCACACCGCTCTCCGCCCTGCTCTTCGCGGAGGTCTGCCAGCAGGCGGACCTGCCGCCGGGCGTCGTCAACATCGTCCCGGGACCCGGCTCGGTGGGGATGTCGCTGGTCACGCACCCCGACATCGACAAGGTCGCGTTCACCGGCTCGACGGAGATCGGACGCCAGATCTTCCGCGGCGTCGCCGGGACCGACAAGGCGCTGACCCTCGAGCTCGGTGGCAAGGCCGCCAACATCGTCTTCGACGACGCCCCGCTCGACCAGGCCATCGAGGGGATCGTGAACGGGATCTACTTCAACCAGGGCGAGGTGTGCTGCGCCGGGTCGCGCCTGCTCGTCCAGGAATCGATCGCCGAGACCGTCATCGACAAGCTCAAGGACCGCCTGGCGACGATCCGGGTCGGCGACCCGCTGGACAAGAACACCGACGTCGGGGCGATCAACTCGAAGGACCAGCTCGAGCGGATCACCGAGCTGGTGGCGTCGGGCGTCGCAGAAGGGGCCGACCTCTACCAGCCGGCCTGCGACCTGCCGGAGCGCGGCTACTTCTTCCGGCCGACGCTCTTCACGAACGTCGCCCAGAGCCATCGCATCGCCCGCGAGGAGATCTTCGGGCCGGTGCTGTCGGTGCTGACCTTCCGGACGCCCGACGAGGCGGTCGAGAAGGCCAACAACACCGCATACGGCCTGTCCGCGGGCGTCTGGACCGACAAGGGCAGCCGGATCCTCAAGATGGTGTCCGAGCTCAAGGCCGGCGTCGTGTGGGCGAACACGTTCAACCGCTTCGACCCGACCTCGCCGTTCGGTGGCTACAAGGAGTCCGGCTTCGGCCGTGAGGGCGGCATGCACGGGCTGCATGCCTACGTCAGGTTGGACGAGCGATGACCGCGGGGTTCCTGGTCCAGCCTGGCGACGGCGAGTCCGTGTGGTCGATCGGCGGTCGGTTCACCCGCAAGGTCGGCGGGGACGACACCAACGATCGGTTGGCGGTTCTCGAGGCGGTCGTGACCCGGACGTCCGAGCCGCGCCTCCACATCCACCATCGGGAGGACGAGGCGTTCTACGTCCTCGACGGCCAGCTGTCATTCCATGTCGGCGAAACGGTCCTGACCGCCGTCGCTGGGTCGCTCGCCTTCGCGCCGATGGGGATCCCGCACACCTTTACCGTCGACATCGAGCCGTCGCGAGTTCTCGTCATCACGGGCCCGGCTGGGTTCGAGCGGTTCGTGTTCGAGCTCGGGGTGCCTGCCACGAGCGATGAGCCACCGGCCTCGCTCGCCCCGCCCCCGGCCGCGGTGATCCTGCCGGTCGCGGAGCGGCATGGGATCGAGATCGTCGGGCCGCGGATCCGCGACATCGAGGAGTCGCCTGGATGACGACGTCCCGCATCGGCGTCCGCAAGACCTACAAGCTGTACATCGGCGGCGCGTTCCCGCGGACCGAGAGCGGCCGCTCCTACCTGGTCAAGGCCGCGGACGGGGCGCCACTCGCCAACGCGTGCCGCGCATCGCGCAAGGACGTGCGCGATGCGGTCCGGGCCGCTCGCAAGGCCTTCCCGGGCTGGGCTGCCAAGACCGCGATGAACCGTGGCCAGGTGCTCTATCGCGTCGCTGAGCTGATGGAGGGCCGGCGCGACCAGTTCGTCGCGGAGGTCGCGGCCGCGGAGGGGATCCGTGAGGCGCGTGCCCGCGACGTCGTCGACCGGGCCATCGACCGCTGGGTCTGGTACGCCGGCTGGGCCGACAAGATCAGCCAGGTGCTCGGCTCGTCCAACCCGGTCGCCGCGCCGTACTTCAACTTCACGGTCCCCGAGGCCACCGGTGTCGTCGGTGTGGTCGCGCCCGAGACCTCGTCGCTGCTCGGGCTCGTCAGCCGGCTTGCCCCGCCGCTCGTGGCCGGCAACGCTGTCGTTCTGCTGACCTCCCAGACGCGGCCGCTGCCGGCGGTGACGCTCACCGAGGTCCTTGCGACCTCGGACGTGCCCGGTGGCGTCGTCAACGTCCTCACCGGGCTCAAGCCGGAGCTCATCCCGGTCCTGGCCGCGCACGGCGACGTCGATGCCCTCGACACCTGGGGCGTGCCCGACGACATGCGGACCGACACCGAGCTCCTCGTCGCCGACGACATCAAGCGTCTCTCCCGCCGCCCGACCACCGTGTCGGAGGCGAAGTTCGACTGGCTCGACGACCGGGCCGCCGAACGCCCTGAGTGGATCGCCGCCTTCCTCGAGATGAAGACGGTCTGGCACCCGATCGGGGTCTAGGCGTGGCGGTCCGTCCCGACCCCGAAGTCGGCTACAGGCGCCCCGGCGACCATCGCCGGGCGGACGGCCTCGTCGAGCGCCGCGTGTTCGTCCAGGCACCGCCCCGGATCGTCTGGGCGACGCTCCACGATCCGGTCGCCGGTGCGTCGATGTTCCCGGAGCTGCGCTTCGGGCCGGCCGCGCCGTCATGGCCCGCTGCGGCGACGACCCGGCCGGCGCATGCCCGGCTCGGGCTCCTGCGCGAGGCGGCCAGGGTCGAGAGCCTCGAGGCTCGTCCGGACTCGCGGTTCCGGCTCCGGATCACGGGCTCCGGATTCGACAGCGAGTGGAGCTGGTTCCTCGAGCCGGTGGCCGGCGGCACGCGAGTGGTCCACGCGGCGACCTTCGAACCGTACGACCGCTGGACCGGGCTCCTGGTGCGGCTCGGCCGGGCATCGCTGAGCAGCCGCGTCGAATCGCACCTGCGGATCCTCAAGGAACGAGCGGAGGCGACGGAGCGCTCGGCCAACCCAGCGGCCTGAGCGGCCGAGGCGCACGCAGCGGCTCCTTTGATTTCTCTGTGTTCAGTCTTGACTGAATCTTCGGAACAGTGCAACATGCGCCGGTGATGACTGACGGCGAGAGTGCCTTCGTCGAGGAGATGGGTCAGGCCCTGGCGTCCTACGGGATGACCCCGATGGCCGGTCGGATGTGGGGCTGGCTCCTGATCTGCGAGCCACCGGAGCAGACCGCGGGGGATCTGGCGGTGGCGCTGCAGGCGAGTCGCGGGGCGATCAGCGGGACGGCGAGACTGCTCGCGAGTGCCGGGATGATCCGCCGCAGCACGCGACGCGGGGACCGCCGCGAGTACTTCAGCGCACCGCCCGAGGCGCTCGAGACGTTCCTCGCCAATGCGGGACGGATCTACCGCCAGTTCCGCGAGATCGCCGATCGCGGTCTCGCCTCCATCTCCGATCGGCCCCCGGAGTCGCGGGCCCGGCTCCAGGAGATGCACGACGTCTTCACCTTCATCGAACGCGAGGTCCCGGTCGTCATCGATCGCTTCCTCCTGGAACGCGCCGGCGTCGCCGGCAGGAAGGACCAGTCGTGACCGCTGTCATCCGAACCGAACGCCTGACCAAGACCTACGGGTCCCATCGCGGCATCATCGATGTCGACCTCTCGATCGAGGAGGGGGAGGCCTTCGGTTTCCTCGGGCCCAACGGCGCCGGCAAGACGACCACCATCCGGACCATCCTCGACCTGCTGCGGCCGACGTCGGGGCGGGCCTTCGTCTTCGACATCGAGACGACCGTCGACCCGGTCGCCATCCATCGACGCGTCGGTTACCTCCCCGGCGAGTTCGCGCTGTACGACAAGCTGACCGGTGGGCAGACGATCGAGTACTTCGCCAACCTGCGCGGAGGCGTCGATGCGGCGTATCAGCAGCGGCTCATCGAGCGGCTCGACGTCGACCCGAGCCGCCGGTTCAAGGAGTACTCGAAGGGCAACAAGCAGAAGATCGGGCTGGTCGTCGCGCTCCAGCACAGGCCCGACCTGCTGCTGCTCGACGAACCGACGTCCGGGCTCGATCCGCTCATGCAGCAGACCTTCTACGAGATCATCCGCGAGTCCAAGGCCGAGGGGCGGACGATCTTCCTCTCGAGCCACATCCTCTCGGAGGTCGAGCGGACCTGCGATCGCGTGGCGATCATCCGCGACGGCCGCCTCGTGAAGGTCGACCGGGTCGATGCGCTGCGGGACCTGGCCCACCACCAGGTCGAGCTGCGGTTCGCGGGCGACGTCCCGGTCGCGGCCTTCACGGGCCTCGAGGGCGTCAGCGACGTGAGCACAGAGGACCACGTCCTCCACCTCCGCGTCTCCGGATCGATCACGCCGGTCGTGCGCGAGGCCGCCAAGTACGAGCTGCTCGACTTCGTCAGTCGCGAGCCGTCACTCGAGGAGACCTTCCTGGCCGAGTACGGCCGCGAGGCCGGCGAGGTGGTCGCGCGATGACCGTCGCGGCCGGTTCGGCACCATCCCATCCCGC
Source organism: uncultured Chloroflexia bacterium (assembly GCA_963767165.1). Taxonomy (GTDB): domain Bacteria; phylum Chloroflexota; class Limnocylindria; order Limnocylindrales; family CSP1-4; genus SPCO01. The sequence continues at coordinate 920,246 of CAVYCV010000003.1, forward strand.
GTCGCTGCGCCGTCGCCTCGTCGGCCTCGGCAGCGTCTTCGGGAAGACCATCCGGGATTCACGACGGGCGACGCTTCTCGTCGGCGGCCTCATGGGCCTGACGCTCGTCGCCGTGAGCCAGGCGATCATCGGCCAGTTCTCCACGGCCGAGGCGCGCAAGGAGCTCGAGGACGTCATCGCCGCCGTCCCACCCATCCTGCAGGGTCTGGCCGGGCGGGTCGTGAACGTCGGCACCCTCGGCGGTTACATGCAATACAAGTACGGGACCTTCTTCCCGCTCGTCGCGAGCCTGTGGTCGATCCTGGCCCTCTCGGGCACGCTCGCCACCGAAGCGCGCCGGGGCAGCATGGAGTTCGTCGCGACGGGGCCGATCTCACGGCGCCGCATCGCCCTCCAGAAGGTCGCCGGGCATCTCGTCGGGATGACCGTCGCGATGCTGCTGATCTTCGTCGCCGTCCTCGCGTCGAGCCTCGGCTCGACCCTGCCCGGCGACGACATCCCGCCCAGCGCCGCCGCCGGCTTTGCGCTGTGGCTCGGGCTGCTGGCGCTGTCTGCCGGCGCCCTCGCGTTCGCGCTTGCCCAGTTCTTCGGTCGCGGCGCCGCCGTCGGTATCGCCGGTGCCGTCATGTTCGCCGGGTTCCTGTTCAACGGCTACCAGTTCGCGATCCCGGCGATCGCGCCGCTCGCCAACCTGACGTGGTTCGGGTGGACCGCCGATCACATCCCGCTCTCGGGGTTGTACGACTGGCCGTCGCTCGGCCTCGTCGCGATCTTCGTCGTCGTCTTCCTCGCGATCGGGGTGGAGGCGTTCGCGCGCCGCGACATCGGCGCCACCAGCGCGATCCCGACGCCGAGCCTGCCCAAGGCGCTGGTCGGCCTCACCGGCCCCACGCGGCGGGCCTTCGGCGCTGCCTTGCCGTCGACCCTCGCATGGGGCCTCGGGATCGGCATCTTCGGGCTCGCGATCGCGGGCTCGGGCCAGTCGTTCGTCGACGAGCTCAACAACGCGCCGGACTTCATGAACCTGCTGCAGACCATCTTCCCGAACGTGGACGTCGTGGCGGTGGGCGGCTTCCTCCAGCTGCTGTTCGTGCAATTCGGCCTGATCCTCGCCGGCCTGGCCGCCGCCACCCTGGTAGGCGTCTGGGCGGGGGATGAGACGTCGGGCCGCCTGGAGTTCCTGCTGGCGACGCCCCTCTCGCGAGGCCGCTGGGTGGTCGCCGGTGGGGTTGCGCTGCTGACGGGCGTGGTCGCCTTCACGGTCATCTCGGCGATCGGCATCGCCCTGGGCGCCACGATCACCGGCGGCGACATCTCCACACCCGTCCTCGGGACGGCCGCGCTCGGCCTCTATGCGGCCGCGTGGGTCGGTGTCGGCGTCGCCTTCGGCGGTCTCGTGGGCACACGCCTTGCGGGAACGTTCGTGGCCGTGCTCACGATCATCACCTGGGCGCTCGACACCATCGTGCCGGCCCTCGGGCTCCCGGACTGGGTCCACGACCTTGCCCTCAGCGCGCATTACGGCCTGCCGATGCTCGGCGTGTGGGACCCGGTGGGGATCGTCGTCTCGCTCGCGCTGGCCGTCGGCGGGATCGCCGTCGGCGCATGGGGATTCAAGCGGCGCGACCTCTCCGTGTAGCAGGCGCGCGCGGCGCGCCGGGAGCCTGACGAGGGCCCCGCGCGCACGCTAACGTCCGGGCGTGGACCCCTGGATCATCGCGCTCGTCGCCGTCTCGGCGGTCCTGCACGTCTCGTGGAACGTCCGGCTCAAGACCGCGGGCGACCCGTTGCGGGCGGGCACGGTCGGGACCGTGGCGGGTCTCATCGGCGTCATCCCCGTGGCCGTCGGAGCGTGGCTGCTGCTCGGTCGGCCGGCCCTGCCGGTCGAAGGTGTCGTCCTGGGGGTCGCGTCGGGCACGGTCGAGGCCACGTACTTCGTGCTGCTCTCCGCCGCCTACCGGCGCGGCGACCTGTCGGTCGTCTATCCGATCGCGCGCGGCACCGCACCGCTCCTCGCGGTCGCGGTCGGGATCACCATCTTCGGAGAGCGGCTGGGCCTCCCCGGATGGGTCGGCGTCGCGGCCCTGATCGCGGGGTTCTTCATCCTCCAGCGGCCATGGCGGGTCCTCACGGCCCGCGCGACGCGTGGTTCCGTGGACACGGCTGTCCTGTTCGCGCTGGGGACGGGCGTGACGATCGCGACCTACAGCACGCTCGACCGCGCCGGGACGCGGCTGATCGACCCGTTCGTGTACCTCGGGATCATCTGGACGGTGCAGGCGGTGACACTCGTCCTGTGGGTCCGGTTCGTCGCGGGCGGGGACATCCTGGCCGGCGGTCGTGAGCAGCTCCGCAGCTCGATCGCCGTCGGCTGGATGTCGATGCTCGCCTACCTCGCGATCCTGATCGCCCTGAGCGTCGCGCCGTTGAGTGGCGTCGCCCCGTTGCGCGAGTCGGCGACGGTCTTCGCGGCCGCGTGGGGGAGCGTGCGGCTCAAGGAGGCCGCCGACCGCGGTGAGGTCAGCCGCCGCGTCGGGGCGTCCGTCCTGATCGTCGCCGGAGCGCTGCTCCTCGCGATCAGCGGCCGCTGACGGGTCTCGCCGGGAGGCTAGACCGCCTCGACCGGTGGCACCCGCCCGTAGAGCCGCCGTCGGCCGAACCGGCTGTTGACGAGCCCGATGCCGCCGATGACGAGCGCGGTGCCGATGATGATCCGGCCGTCGATCGGCTCGGCAAGGACCAGGTACCCCAGCGCGATGCCGACCACCGGGATGACGTACGCCACGAGGGTCGTGCGGGTGGCGCCCCAGTGGGCGAACAGGCGGAACACGAACAGGTACGCGACGCCCGACCCGAGGATCCCGAGCCACAGGATCGCGAAGACCGCCTGCGTGTCGGGCGTGGCCGTCCACGGGTGCTCGAACAGGAGCGCGACGACGCCGGTGATCACGGCCGCGAACGACACCTGGAAGACCGCGGGGATCATCGCGGGCAGACCGCGGACGTTCCGCCGCGCGTAGACCGCGCCGGCGGCGTAGCTGATCGTCGCGCCGATCAGGGCCAGCTCGCCGGCGAGCGACGACCCGGCGCCGGTCAGCCCGCGACTGGTGATGATGATGACCCCGATGAACCCGACCACCAGCCCGACGAGACCGTTGACCCGCAACGGCTCGTCGTGCAGGAACAGGGCCGAGAGCACGATCGCGAACAGCGGCACGGGCGAGGTGAGGATCGCGGCAAGCGACGACTCGACCGACTGCTCGGCCCACGTGATGAGCAGGAACGGGATCGTGATGTTGATCACCGCCATGACGATCAGGTGCCCGTAGATCCGGCGTTCGCGCGGCAGCGGCTGCTTCGCGATGCGGACGACGATCCAGAGCAGGATCGCCCCGACGACGAGCCGCAGGGCGACGAGCGTGAAGGTCCCGAAGTCGTCCACGGCGAGCTTGATGAACAGGTAGCTGGAGCCCCAGATGAAGCCCAGCGTGAAGAAGATCAGCCAGTCGATCCGGTCGGTGCGCGTCATCGGGCGATGATACGGGTTGGTTGGCCTATGGCGCTAGGCCAATGGCGCACGCTTCCTCGGGTCATGGCGTGGTCTCCTGGGCGGCGGATCGGCTCTGCGTCTCCCTGAACCCCGCGTCGGGAGGAACCGTTGCCGCAGCCGCCCCGCGCCGGTCCTGCACGGCCCGAGGTGCGACAATCACGCTCGTGACCCACCCGTGGACGACCCCCGAGCTGACCGGCATCGGGCGGCTTCCGATGCACAGCGTCCGGCACACCGACCGCGTCGATCTCGACGGCACCTGGCGGTTCCAGCTCCTCGACGCGGCCGGACGCCGAACCAGGACGGAAGTGGCGCGACATCGAGGTCCCGGGCTGCTGGACGATGCAGAACACGTTCGACACGCCCCACTACACCAACATCCAGATGCCGTTCCCGGGTCGACCGCCGGAGATCCCGGAGGCGAACCCGACCGGTGTCTACGAGCGGACCTTCAAGCTCCCCGCGGCGTGGGCGGGCCGGCGGGTGGTCCTCCACGTGGGAGCGGCCGAGAGCGTCCTGATCGTGACCCTCAACGGGGTCGAGATCGGGGTCGGCAAGGACGCCCACCTCGCGTCCGAGTTCGATGTCACGAGCCATCTGAAGGAGGGGACCAACACCCTGACGCTCCGCGTCGTGAAGTGGTCCGACGCGACGTACGTCGAGGACCAGGATCAGTGGTGGCACGGCGGGATCACCCGCTCCGTGTACCTGTACGCGACGGGCGCCGTCCACGTGGCCGACATCGCCGCGATCGGCGGCCTGGCCGACGACCTCACGACCGGCACGCTCGACCTGACGGTCGACATCGGGTTCGCCGGGGTCGCGCCGACAACCGGCTGGACCGTCGGGGCCGAGATCGACGGGCTGCTCCCCGCCGTCCGGGCGACGAACGAGCTGCCGGGTGCGTCGAGCTGGCCGTTCCCCGACGTGGTCGTCCGCCACATCGTGGGTGGCCCGCCGGCGGTGGCCGAGGACCGGGCTGCCTGGGACGAGGAATTCCGACGACAGGCGCCGCTCCTGCCCGGCCGCGTCGAGTGGCACCTCGAGATCCCGGACGTCCCCCGCTGGACGGCCGAGAGTCCGACCCTTCATGACCTGCGCATCACCCTGCGGTCCCCGGACGGCGAGGTCGTGGAAGCCCATGTCGTCCGCGTCGGCTTCCGGCGGGTCGACATCCGTGGGGTGGACCTCCTGTTCAACGGGCAGCGGATCCTCATCCGGGGCGTCAACCGCCATGACTTCGACCAGCACACGGGCCGCGTCATCGCCCCCGAGTCGATGCGCGCGGACCTCGTGGCGATGAAGCGGTTCGGGTTCAACGCGGTCCGCACCTCGCACTACCCGAACGACCCGGTCTTCCTCGACCTCACCGACGAGCTGGGCATGTACGTCATCGATGAGGCCGACATCGAGTCGCACGCGTTCCAGAGCACGCTGTGCGACGACCCGCGGTACCTGAACCAATGGGTGAGCCGCGTCTCGCGGATGGTGCTGCGCGACCGGAACCACCCGTCGGTCTTCGCCTGGTCGCTCGGGAACGAGTCCGGGTTCGGGTCGAACCACGAGGCGGCCGCGGCCTGGGTGCGCCGGGTGGATCCGTCGCGCCCCCTGCACTACGAGGGTGCGATCCGCTGGGACTGGACCGCCGACCAGGATGGCAGCGACCTGACCTGCCCGATGTACCCGGCGATCTCGGCGATCGTCGCGCATGCCCGGTCCGGGCGCCAGCGCCACCCCCTCATCATGTGCGAGTACTCGCACGCCATGGGCAACAGCAACGGGACCCTCGCCGAGTACTGGGACGCGATCGAGTCCACGCCCGGGCTCCAGGGCGGGTTCATCTGGGAGTGGTGGGATCACGGCCTCGTCCAGAAGCTCCCCGACGGCAGCCAGCGCTGGGCCTACGGCGGCGATTTCGGCGACGAGCCCAACGATGGCAACTTCTGCACCGACGGCCTGAACTGGCCGGACCGCCGGCCGAAGCCCGCACTCTGGGAGCATCGGGCCCTCGCGGCCCCCGTCCGCATCACCGGCGACCCGAAGAACGTCGCCCGCGGCAGGATCGGGGTCCACAACCGCGGGGACGTCCGCGACCTCGGCTGGCTGACCGCGCGCTACGCGCTGGCGGTCGATGGCGACACCGTCGCCGAGTCCGACGTCGAGCTGCCGCCGGTCCGGCCCGGCGAGCACGCCTCGATCGACCTGCCGGGCTGGCCCGCGGGCGGGGTGCCGGCCGGTCGCGAGGCCTGGCTGACCGTCGGGTTTCGGACGGCCGCAGCGAGCGACTGGGCACCGGCGGGCTTCGAGGTCTGCGAGCTCCAGCTGCCGGTCCCGATCGCCCCGTCCGAAGGGCCCGGCACGACGCCGATCTCGCCCTCGGGGAGCGCCGCCGCCGTCTCGCTCGATGGAGACGGTCGCCTCATGCATCCGTTACTGGCGTCGGCCCCGGGCCTGTCCCTGTGGCGCGCCCCGACCGACAACGACCGGATCGGCGGGATGGCCGCCCGATGGACGGCATGGGGCCTCGACCGCCCGGCGCGCCACCTGCTCGACGTCCGGCGCGAGGGTGACGCGACCATCGTCCGGTCCGAGATCCGGACGGGCGCCGGGATCGTGCTGCCCCATGAGCAACGGTTCACGTCCCTGGCCGACGGCGGGATCGATGTCGCCGAGACGGTCGTCATCCCCGACTCGCTGACCGACCTCGCCCGCATCGGGACCGTCCTGGAGACCGTGCCCGGCCTCGAGGCGCTCGAGTGGTTCGGCACGGGTCCCGTCGAGACGTACCCCGACCGCAAGCGCGGCGGACTCGTCGGCCGCTGGCGCTCGACCGTCACCGACCAGTACGTGCCCTATGTCCGCCCGCAGGAGAACGGCGGCCATGCCGACGTCCGCTGGCTGACGCTGGCCGACGGTGGGGGCCGTGGCCTGCGGATCGTCCTTGACGAGCCGCGCCAGGCATCGGCGACCCACATGCGCGCCACAGACCTCGCGACCGCCACGCACGACGTCGAGGTCGCGCCCCGACCCGAGACGATCGTCCACCTCGACGTCGCCCACCGCGGCCTGGGGACCGCCAGCTGCGGCCCGGACACCCTGCCGGGGTACCTCGTCGGTCCGGGCACGTATCACTGGTCCTGGTCGCTCCACCCTCTGCAGCCGACCTGACCCGTGACGATCGAGTGGCGCCCTGACGACCGGCAGTTCCATCTCCGGAACGAGCGGATCAGCCTCGTGCTGCGCGTCTTCGAGGACGGAACGCTCGGTCACCTGCACCTGGGCGGGCCGCTGCCAGCCGATCGGTCGTACCGCCATCTCGGTCCGGACCCGTTCGCTGGGTTCTCGAACCGGGTCGGGCAGCCGGTCCCGTTGGCCTATCCGACCGCCGGCACGGGCGACTTCCGGATCCCGGCCCTCGTCGCGGTGGCCGCGGACGGCTCGACCGCGCTGACGCTGCGCTATCGCGACCATCGGATCGTCGCGGGCAAGCCCTCGCTCGAGCCGCTCCCGGCCACGTACGTCGAGGACGATGCCGAGGCCGAGACGCTCGAGATCACGCTGGCCGACGAGCCCGCGGGCCTCGAGGTGGACCTGCGGTTCACGATCTTCCGCGACCGTCCGGTCATCGCCCGGAGCGCCACCATCAGAAACGTGGGGACCGTGTCCGCGGACCTGCGCTGCGCGATGAGCCTCGCAGTCGACCTGCCCGACGCGGACTGGATCATGCTGGGTCTCGCCGGCGCGTGGGCCCGGGAGCGACACGTCGTCGAGCGCCCCCTCGTCCCCGGCCGCCAGTCAGCCTCGAGCGTGCGCGGCGCCTCGAGCCACCACCAGAACCCGTTCCTTGCGCTGCGGCGCCCCACGACCGGTGAGGGGCACGGCGAGGCCTACGGGTTCAGCCTCGTGTACTCCGGCAACTTCCTCGCGGAGGCCGAAGTCGACCCGTTCGGGACGACACGCGTCCGGCTGGGAATCGAGCCCGACACCTTCGGCTGGCGCCTCGAACCGGGCGCGTCGTTCGGAACACCAGAGGCGATCGTCGCCTACTCGGACGCCGGCCTCGGGGCGCTCTCCGATGCCTTTCATGGCCTGTTCCGGGAGCGGCTGGCGCGCGGTCGGTGGCGCGATCGCCCGCGACCGGTGCTCATCAACAACTGGGAGGCGACCTACTTCGACTTCGACGCCGACAAGCTCGTCCGGATCGCCGCATCGGCGAAGGAGCTCGGCGTGGAGCTGTTCGTCCTCGATGACGGCTGGTTCGGCAAGCGCGACGACGACACCACCTCGCTCGGCGACTGGGTCGTCGACCGGCGCAAGCTGCCCGACGGGATCGACGGCGTCGCGGAGCGGATCACCGCTCTCGGGATGGGCTTCGGGCTCTGGATCGAGCCCGAGATGGTCAGCGCCGAGAGCGACCTGTTCCGGGCGCACCCGGACTGGGCGATCGGCATCCCGGGCCGGCCCCGCACCGAGAGCCGTCAACAGCTCGTGCTGGACCTCGCCCGTCCCGAGGTCGTCGACCACCTGACCGATGTCCTGACCGCGGTCCTCGCGAGCGCCCCGATCACGTACGTCAAATGGGACATGAACCGCAACATCACCGAGCCGTGGTCCGCGTCCCTGCCGCCCGACCGGCAGGGAGAGTTCTTCCACCGCTACATCCTCGGCGTCTACGAGCTGTACCGGCGGCTGACGACGCGCTTCCCGGAGATCCTCTTCGAGTCGTGCGCCGGCGGCGGCGGCCGGTTCGATCCCGGTCTCCTGGCGTTCGCCCCGCAGGCCTGGACGAGCGACGGGACCGACGCGGTCGAGCGCTTGAAGATCCAGTGGGGCACGTCGCTGGCATATCCGCTGAGCTCGATGGCGGCCCACGTCTCGGCCGTGCCCAACCACCAGGTCGGGCGGGTCACGCCGCTCTCGACGCGCGCGGCGGTGGCGTTCTTCGGGGTCTTCGGCTACGAGCTCGACCCGACCGCGCTAACCCCCGAGGACCGGACCGAGATCGCCGACCAGATCGCCCTGTACGTCCGCTACCGGGACGTCTTCCAGTACGGCCGCTTCGCCCGCCTGGAGAGCCCCTTCGAGGCCGACCGCGACGAGGTCGCCTGGATGGTCGTCAGCGAGGATCGGCGCCGCGCGGTCGTCGGCTACTACCGGATCCTCGGTCGGCCCGACCCCGGTCCCGTCCGATTGCGGCTCCGGGGCCTCGACGCCGCAGCCACGTACGACGTCACGCCATGGCCGGCTGGCGGTGTCGACCTCGTCCGCGAGCCCGCCGGCGAGCGCAGCGGCGCCGAGCTGATGGCCGCCGGGATGGCCCTCGATCTCGGACGCGACGAGACGATGACCCGCGGCGACTTCTGGGCGCGCCTTTACCTGCTCGAGGCCGTCGGGTGACTGAGCACTAGCCCTTCGTCGAACCGAGTGAGAGGCCGCTGACGAAGTGCTTCTGGAGTGCGATGAAGACGAGGATCGTCGGGATCGCGGCGAGCAGGGCGCCGGCAGCCAGGAGGTTCGTGTCCGAGAAGAACTGGCCCTTGAGGTTGTTCAGCGCGGACGTGATCGGACGCCGGTCGCCGTCCTTGAGGAGGATCAGGCCCCAGAAGAAGTCGTTGTAGATGAACGTGAACTCCAGGGTGGCCAGGGCGGCGAGCGCCGGCCGGCAGAGCGGCATGATCACCGCTGCCCAGATGGTGAACACGCTGGCGCCGTCGACGAGCGCGGCCTCGGTCAGATCCCTTGACAACGTCTTCATGTAGTTGCTCAGGACGAAGACGCAGAACCCGATCTGGAAGACGACGTTGATGAGGATCAGCCCGGTGTACTGGTTGTAGAGGAGGTCGTTGTCACTCAGCGGTGGCGGGATGCCGTGCAGGCTGTTGTACAGCTTGTAGAGCGGAACGATGATCACCTGTGCCGGCAGCAGGTTGCCGGCCGTGAAGATGAGCAGTACCAGGAGGTTGAACCGCCAGCTGAATCGCGAGACCGCGAACGCCACCATCGACGAGATGAGCAGGGTCAGGACGACCGCCGGAACGGCCACGACCAGCGTGCTCAGGTAGTGGAGCGCGAAATCGCCCTGGCCCCAGGCGTTGATGAAGTTATCGAGGCTGATCACCTCCGGCGTCGAGATGTAGCCGTTGGCCTGCGTATCGGAGAAGGGCCGCAGCGCCGTGTAGATGCCCCACGCGAGCGGGAACAGCCAGAGAAGGGCCATCGCCGTGAGAAAGACGTACAGGGCGACCCGCCGCCGATGAAACCTGTGCCGGTGCGAGACCGCGACCGTGGTTGCGGCTGGTGCCGTGGTGGCCGTCATGTCTGGTCTCCTCGGAGCATCCGGGTCAGGAACGCCACGATCGGCACGAGCGAGATCACCAGCAAGACGACCGCGATCGCTGAGCCGAACCCCAGGCGGTTCGATTCGCTGATGGCGTTGTTGGTGATCAGGGTCGAGAGCAGTTCAAGACCGTTCTTGCCGCGGTTGATGATGTACGCGATGTCGAACGCGCGGAGGGCCTCGATCGTCGTGATGACGACGATCACCACGTTGATCGGCATCATCACCGGGAAGACGACGCGGAAGAACGTCTGGCTCTCGCTCGCGCCGTCGACCTTTGCCGCCTCGCGGAGGGCCGGGTCGAATGCCTTCAGCCCGGCCAGGTACAGGACCATGATGTAGCCGACGTGTCGCCAGCTCGTCGCGACGAGCGCCGCCCATAGGTTCAGATCCGGGTTGCCGTACCAGTCGATCAGGTTGTCGTTGGCGGTGCGGCCGAGGACGTTGTTGATGAAACCCTGCTCCGGGGCGTACTGGAGTTGCCAGATGATGCCGATGACCGCGAGCGACAGGACGACCGGCAGGTAGAACACGGTCTGATAGAACCGAGTTCCGCGGATCTCCCGGTCGAGCAGGACCGCGAGGAACATCCCGAGCGGGGTCGCGATGAACATGAGCCAGCCCAACCAGATCAAGTTGTGCTGGAGGGCCGGCCAGAAGAACGGATACGCGGTGAACAGGCTCTCGTAGTTCTTGAGCCCGATGACGTTGGCGTCGAATGGGCTGCCGATCCCGTTCCAGTTCGTGAACGACAGGAAGAACGAGACGATCGTGGGGCCCCAGATGAGGACCAGATCGAAGAAGAGCGGGATGCCGACCATCAGCCCCAGCACGAGCTTGTCTCGGCGGGTCAACAGGCTGTAGCGGCGACGGATCTTGCCCGTGACAGCGGTCGCCCCCGCCTCGCCGGTGGTGCCGGCAGTGGCGGGGGCGAGTTGTCCGCTCGAGTGGTCGGCCAAGGTCTCGACAGTCTAGCGAGGCCGATCGGCGGGGGCTAGAGCGTGTCCCAGAAGTCCTGGATCTTCTTGAGGAATGCATCCAGGTCCTGATCCGGCTTCTGGAGGAAGTCGAGCAGGAATGCCTGCATGCCATTGGGGCCGGCGAAGTTCGGGTTGGTGTCACGGTCCAGGAACTGGGTGATCCGCTGGGCACCACCGATCAGCTCGGCGGCTTTCTTCTGGAGCGGCGTGTAGCCGCTCGTGTCGGCGTCCTTGGAGGCCGCGATGTTGCCCGGGTCCTGGGAGACCCAGGCCACCTGGGTCGCGGGCTGGGCGAGGTACTCCATGAAGGCCTTCGCCGCGTCGAGATCGTCACCGAGACTCGGCGAGTTCGCGGCGATCATGAAGCCGTCGATCGGCGCGTCGAGCGCCTTCTCGGCGTCGAACGCGGTCCCGAAGTTCGGGTACGGGAAGAAGTCGAGGTCCTCGAGGTCGGCGGCGCCAGCCTCCTGGAACTGCTGGGACACGAACATCCCGAGCAGGTACATGCCGGCCTTCTTCTGGACAAGCGCCTGAGCGGCATCCTGCCAGGTCCGACCGGCGGCGCCCTCCTGGTAGAAGGGCAGGAGCTCCTTGAAGATCTCGAAGACGGCCTTGACCTTCGGGTCGGTCCACTTCTCGCTGCCGGCCATCAGGCCGACGTGGAAGTCGTATCCGTTCTGGCGCAGGTTGAGGATGTCGAAGGTCCCCATCGCTGGCCAGCCATCCGAATCGCCGAACGCCATCGGGACGAGGCCGTCGGTCTTCATCTTGGCGGCGAGCGTCTTGAACTCATCGAGGGTGGTTGGCGGGGTGTATCCCTTCTCCGCGAAGACGCTCTTCCGGTAGAAGACTGCCCACGGGTAGTTGTAGATCGGGATGAAGTACTGCTTGCCATCGTCGCCGGTCGAGCCGACCTTGAAGGCGTCGCTGTAGTTCGCGCCGACCTTGCCCCAGACGTCGCTGATGTCCGTGGCCAGGCCCTGGGCGGCGAAGAACCGCATCCGGAACCCGGAGAACCACGTGAACACGTCGTCCGGCGTGCCCTGGAGATACGAGCTGATCTGGTCCTGGAATGTGCCGTGATCGACCGTGTTGATCTTGACGGTGATCCCGGAGTCCTTGGTGAACGTGTCGACGATGCCGGCGAGCACGCCCTTCGGCACGGCGTCCGAGTAGTTGGAACCGAGTGTGACAGAGCCGCTGACGGCGGCGCTCGGGGCCGCTGCGCTCGGGGCGGCCGCGCTGGGTGCCGCCGCGCTGGGTGCCGCCGCGCTTGACGAGGCTGCCGGTGTACTGCATGCCGCGATGATCGCGGGGACGGTCGCGAGGCCGGCAACGCCGGCGACGCCCTTCAGGACCGTCCTGCGTGAGACGGAACGCGTCTCGATGGGTTCGGCCATAGCTGCTCCTCCTCGGGAACCCTGTCCGACAAAATCCAACAGGTTCACCCGGATTGTGTGCATCGCGGGTTGCGCTGTCAAGGATTCTGCGTAACGATTTGGCGAATTCCCTGTCGGGTTCCGTTGACTTTCGTGCGGAGTCACGGCAATCTCTGTTCAACCAAGCGAAGCGTGGCGAGGTGAGCGTGACGGACGGCACCGTCGGGTCCAAGGGTGGTGCGGTGATGCTCGCCCGGCAACGGCAGGCCTTCATCCTCGAGCGCGTGCGCGAGGTGGGCGCGGTCCGGGTGGCTGAGCTGGTTCGCGAGTTGGGCGTGTCGGACATGACCGTCCGGCGCGACCTCGAGATCCTCGACGACCGGGGGCTGCTCGAGAAGGTCCATGGCGGCGCCACCTCGATCGTCGGCCACGCGCTCTTCGAACCGGGTTTCGCGGCGAAGTCCTCTTTGCAGCAGGCCGAGAAGGACGCCATCGCCGACGCCGCGGCCGCGCTCGTGGAGCCGGGCATGGCGATCGGGGTGTCCGCGGGCACGACGACCTATGCCCTCGCGCAGCGCCTGGCCGACGTGCCGGGGCTGACCGTCGTGACCAATTCGATCCGGGTCGCCGACGTGCTGCACCAGGTCGGTCGCACGGACCAGACGATCGTCCTGACCGGTGGCGTCCGGACCCCGTCGGAGGCGCTCGTGGGCCCGTTCGCCGTCGCGGCCCTGCGCACCGTCCACATGGACCTCGTGTTCGTCGGCGTCCACGGGATGGACCCGCACTCGGGGTTCACCTGCCCGAACCTCCTCGAGGCGGACACGGACCGGGCGCTCATCGAGGCCGGGCGGAGGCTGGTCGTCGTGGCCGACCACTCGAAGTGGGGCGTCATCGGCATCAGCTCGATCGCGCGGTTGGACCAGGTCGACGTGCTGATCACGGACGCCGGTCTCGACATGGACGCCCGGCGTGCGCTCGCAGCCGAGGTTCGCCAGCTCATCGTGGTCGACCCGATGGCCGCACTGGAGGAGCACATCGACCGTGCCATCTGAACCGGCCGCGCCCGTGCCGCCCGACGACGGGCGCGACGGCCCGTTCGACGACCGTTGGCGCGGCGGCGTGCACGACGGTTCGCTCCCGGACGAGCTCGTCCGCGACCCGCACCGCCGCTACGACCCGCTCAACGACGAGTGGGTGCTCGTGTCCGCCGGCCGGACGCTGCGACCGTGGCTCGGCGCCGAGGAGCCCGAGGTCGCCCACGACCGACCCACGTACGTGCCCGACTGCTATCTGTGCCCGGGCAACGTGCGCGCCAACGGCGGGCGCAATCCGGCCTATGCCTCGACCTTCGTCTTCGACAATGACTTCGCGGCGCTGCGCACCGACACCTCCGAGATCTCGGTCGAAGACGGCCTGCTCCGGGCCGAGGGTGAACGGGGCGTGTGCCGGGTGGTCTGCTTCTCGCCACGCCACGACCTGACGCTCGGGGCCATGCCGCCGGCGGACATCCGGCGCGTCATCGATGTCTGGGCCGACCAGACGAGCGAGCTCGGCGCCGACTTCCGATGGGTCCAGGTGTTCGAGAACCGCGGCGCCGCGATGGGGGCGTCCAACCCGCATCCGCATGGCCAGGTCTGGGCCGGCACCGCGCTGCCGGGGGCCGCTCGTCGCGAGGGCGCGAGCCAGGCGCGTCACGTGGCTGCGACCGGGCGACGCCTGCTGCTCGACTACGTCCGACAGGAATCCGGCGGCCCGCGCATGGTCGTCGAGAGCGACGAGTGGCTGATCGTCGTGCCGTTCTGGGCGTCCTGGCCGTTCGAGACCCTGGTGATCCCGAAGCGACCGGCCGCGCGACTGCCCGACCTCGATGACGCCGCGCGGGACGGGCTGGCCGCCGCGCTCGTGGAGCTGCTCGGCCGCTACGACGGCCTGTTCCGCCGGCCGTTCCCGTATTCGATGGGCTGGCACCAGGCGCCCTTCGGCGATCCCGCGGCGACCGAGGGCTGGCAGGTCCATGGCCACTTCTATCCGCCGCTGCTGCGCGCCAACGTCCGCAAGTTCATGGTCGGCTATGAGCTGCTCGCCGAGACCCAGCGCGATCTCACCCCCGAAGACGCCGCCGAACGCCTGCGCGCCGTCGTCCTGACGCGGACGCCGGCCGGGACCCCTTCGCCCTCCTCCGCCGGGGCGCCCGTGACCCCCGCACGGGCTGCCCCGGCCTGACCCTGGCCCGGCGCCGCGGCTCGAACCGACCGTCTTCCCGGCCCGCTAGCATGGCGGCACACGGGACGGAGGGACCATGCGGCTCTGGGGCGGGCAATTCAGCGAAGCCAACGACACGCGGGTCGAGGCTTTCACCTCGTCGATCGATGTCGATCGCGAGCTGGCGGCCGACGACCTGGCCGGCTCGATCGCCCACGTCCGCGGCCTTGGCCGGGCGGGCCTGCTGACCGAGACGCAGGTCGAGGAGCTCGTGACCGGGCTCACGTCGCTCGCCGAGGACGTCGCAGAAGGACGGTTCGCGTGGGATCCGGCGCTCGAGGACGTCCACCTGAACCTCGAGGCGGCGCTCGCCGAGCGGATCGGGCCTGTCGCGGGCCGCCTGCACACGGGCCGCTCGCGCAACGACCAGGTAGCCACCGACCTGCGGCTCTGGACGCGTCGCGCGACCGATCGCCTCGACGCCGCGCTCCTCGCGTTCGAGCACGCCCTGGTCGGCCTGGCCGAGCGGGAGGGCGAGGCCATCCTGCCCGGCACGACCCACATCCAGCCGGCCCAGCCCGTGCTCCTCGCCCATCACCTCCTCGCGTACGTCGAGATGGTCGAGCGCGACCGGGGCCGGCTCGGCGACGCGCGCCGCCGGCTCAATATCAGCCCGCTCGGCGCCGGGGCGCTGGCCGGCGCGGGCTATCCGCTCGATCGCGAGACGACCGCGTCCGAGCTCGGCTTCGACGGGGTGACGGCGAACTCGCTCGACGCCGTCAGCGACCGCGACTTCGTGGTCGAGGTGCTCGCCGCGATCGCCCTCGGGATGGTCCACCTGAGTCGCCTCGCCGAGGAGATCACGTGGTGGTCCAACCCGGCCTTCGGGTTCGTCCGCGCCTCCGACGCGTTCTCGACCGGCAGCTCGATCATGCCAAACAAGAAGAATCCGGACCCGGCCGAGCTCGTCCGCGGCCGGGCGGCGCGCGTCATCGGCGCTCTGACCACGGTCCTCGCCCTGCTCAAGGGCCTGCCGCTTGCCTACCAGCGCGACCTGCAGGAGGACAAGGCGCCGTTGTTCGACGCGGTCGCGGTCTACGAGGCGTCGCTGGGCGTGCTCGCGGGGATGCTCGACACCCTGACCGTCGATGCAGTGCGGATGCGGGCCGCGGCCGACGACGGCTACACGACCGCGACGGCCGTCGCCGACGCCCTGGTCCGACGCGGCATCCCGTTCCGTGCCGCCCACCACGTCGTCGGCTCGCTCGTCGCACAGGCGGAGGCCGCAGGCGTGTCGCTCGATGCGGTCGAGGACGCGATGATCGGGATGGCACTCGGCGCGAGCGGCGACGAGGACGTCGCGGCGCTCGCGGCCGACCCCGGGATCGGCGACGCGCTGCGTGCCGCCGCGTCCATCGACGGGGCGCTGGCCTCGTGCGATGTCACCGGGGGGACCGCGCCGGTCCGGGTCAGGTCCGCGCTGTCGGCCGTCCGGGCTCGACTCGACGCCGACCGCTGACCGGCCGATCCCGGCCGGCATCGAACCGGTCGGGTCGAGGCGTCAGCGCGGGTCAGTGACCGACGCAGGTCCCGCCGTTCGCGTCGCTGTTCGTCCCATCGGGGCAGGTGGTGTCGCTCCAGGTGACGGTTGCGAGCCCGGTCGCATGGCGCAGATTCGCGCCGGTGAGGTCGGCCCGGGAGAGGTCGGCGCCGTTCAGCCGCGCGTACCGGAGGTCCGCGCCGGCGAACCGCGCGGCATTGAAGACGCTCCAGCGCAGGTCGGACCGATGCAGGTCGGCGCCGTCGAAGATGGCTCCGGTGGCCCCGCCGTGCCGCCACGTGACCCGGGCCAGCGTGGCGTCGCGGAGGAGTGCGAAGCCGGCGGTCACGCCGTCCATGTCGGCCCGGGCCAGGTTGGCGTCCGGCAGGGTGGCGTCCTCCAACGATGCGTTCGTCAGGTTCGCGCGGTGCAGGTCGGCGCCGTTGAGGATCGCGTCACAGAGCAGTGCACCCGTCGCGTTCGAGCGGTACAGCCACGCGCCGGCGAGATTGGTCCGCGGTGCGTCCGGGTCGCAGCCGGCGTTCAGGCCGACGAGCTTCGCCTTCGCGAGATTGATGCCATGGAGGTCCTGGCCGATGACGACCGCGCCGGCGAGGTCGCAGCGATGGAGGTCGGCGCCGGCCGCCGGGGTCTTCCCCGAGCAGTCTCGATAGCTCGCGGCTGCGGCGCCGCTCGGGATCGCGAGCGCGGCGAGCAGCATGGAGCCGAGGACGAGGATCGTCGCCGCACGACGGGCGATGGGCATGCGCGGACGGGGACTGTCGAACACGGGGACGACCTCCAGACGGATCGATGAGTGCCTCTCTCGCCGATAGTCCTCCCGCCGCATAGGACCCGTCAATGCCGGCGAGGTGCATCCGCGCGACAAAGCGTCGCCGGGCCCCGATGGGCGGTGCGTGGCCGCACCGCTCGGTCCGGTACCATCGCCCGAAGCCCGGCTGCGGAGGACCGCCATGCTGACTCCGGACACGATCCACGACGCTCCGAAGGCGCTGCTGCACGACCATCTCGACGGCGGCCTGCGGCCGGCGACCGTCATCGACCTGGCCTCGGAGTTCGGGTACGAGGGCCTGCCGACGACCGACGTCGAGGAGCTCACCGCCTGGTTCCGGCGCGGCGCCGACCGCAAGTCGCTCGAGCTCTACCTCGAGACCTTCGCGCACACGACCGGCGTCATGCAGGAGCGCGACGCGATCATCCGCGTGGCAGCCGAGTGCGCCGAGGACCTCGCGGCCGACGGCATCGCCTATGCCGAGGTCCGCTACGCGCCGGAGCTCTCGACCGAGCACGGCCTGACCCTCGACGAGGTGGTCGCGGCCAACCTCGAGGGGTTCCGCCTCGGGTCCGAGCGGGCCGCGGCCGCCGGACGGCCCATCGTCATGAAGATGCTTGTCACGGCGATGCGCCAGGCCGCGCGCTCGGTGGAGGTCGCGGAATGCGCGGTCCGCTGGCGCGACGCCGGTGTGGTCGGCTTCGACATCGCGGGCCCGGAGGCCGGCTATCGTCCGACCCGCCACCTCGACGCGTTCGAGTACGTGCGTCGCGAGAACTTCCACATCACGATCCACGCCGGGGAGTCGTTCGGGTTGCCCTCGATCTGGGAGGCCCTCCAGTGGTGCGGCGCCGAACGCCTGGGCCACGGCGTCCGGATCGTCGACGACATCACGGTCCGCGACGACGGCTCCGTGGCGCTCGGGCGGCTCGCAGCGTTCGTGCGCGACCGGCGAGTCCCACTGGAGATGTGCCCCACGTCGAACGTCCACACGGGCGCCGCGCTATCGATCGCAGAGCATCCGATCGACCTGCTGCGCCGTCTTCGCTACCGGGTGACCCTGAATACCGACAACCGCCTGATGAGCGGCGTCTCGCTGTCGAGCGAGTTCGCCGCGCTCGATGCGGCCTTCGGCATCGGCCTGGGCGAGATGGAGTGGCTGACGATCAACGCGATGAAGAGCGCCTTCGCCCCGTTCGACGAGCGGCTGCGCATCATCAACGAGGTCGTCAAGCCGGGCTACGCTCGCCTGCGGGCCGGCGAGACGCGCGTGGTCGCCGGGGGCTGACGCTCCCCTCGAGGTCGGGCCGGCACACCGAGCGCTCGGCCATCGCGATCAGCCGGTCCGCGACGGTGTCGGCCGGGAGGCCGCTTCCTGTGAACAGCTCGTCGAATGACTGGAAGCTCGTGATGACCGCGAGGATCTCGGCGGCCTCCGCGACCGTGATGTCGTCGCGCAGGTAGCCCTGCGCCGAGAGCGCCCGGGCGAGCCGGGTCATCCCCGGGCGCCGTCCGTCCTCGATCGCGCTGACGGCGGCCACGGCATCCGGGTCGATCGCCGCGAGCGTGAAGAGTGCCCGGGCGAGTTGCGGCACCTTCGCGTACATCCGGACCGCGGCCCGCTGCGAGGCACGCAGGTTCTCGAGCGCGTCGGGCAGCCGCGAGGCGGCGAGCAGCTCGTCGAAGCCGGCCTCGTCGCGGAGGAACCGCCCCAGGGCGTCGAACAAGCCCGAGCGCGAGCCGTACAGGACGTAGACGGTCGAGCGCGAGACCTCCGCCGCACGGGCGACCTCGTCCACCCGGAGCGCCCCGAAGGGCCCCCGCTCGAGCGATTCGCGTGCCGCATCGAGGATCCGCCGGCGGGTCGCGTCCGATGACGCCGCCCGGCTCCGTTGCACATATGAACGTTTGTCCATGTTGACACGATAGCACTTCATCGGACACAGTGTCCGATATCAGACACACTGTCCGATGAAAGGAGAACTCCGATGCCTCAGAACGACCT
Organism: uncultured Chloroflexia bacterium; assembly: GCA_963767165.1. Classification (GTDB taxonomy): domain Bacteria; phylum Chloroflexota; class Limnocylindria; order Limnocylindrales; family CSP1-4; genus SPCO01. The sequence goes on from CAVYCV010000003.1 coordinate 939,035, forward strand.
TCCCGTGCTGATCGTTGGTGCCGGCCCGTCGGGCCTGGTCACCGCGATCTCGCTCGCCCGCCAGGGCGTGCGCTCGATGGTCATCGAACGCCACCCGTCGACCTCGATCTTCCCGAGGGCGACCGGCGTCAGCCTCCGCTCCATGGAGCTGTTCCGCTCGTGGGGGATCGACGATGCCGTCCGACAGGGCGGCTGGCGCGTCATCGCCCGACAGGCGACCGTCTCCTCACTCGCCTCGCACGAGATCGTCGAGGCGCCGCTCGGCTTCCCGACCGAGGAGGACAGCGCCCGCGTGAGCCCGGCCCGGGCCGCCGTGAGCCCGCAGGACCACCTCGAGCCCGTGCTGCTCGCGCACTACCGGGGTCTCGGCCTCTGGCGAGGTCCGGTTCTCGACCGAGCTCGTCGGGTTCGAGCAAGACGCGACCGGGGTGACCGCCACGCTCCGGGATCGGGTCACGAATTCGACCACCGAGGTCCGCTGCCGGTACCTGGTCGGGGCGGACGGCCATCGCAGCACCGTCCGCGCGACGCTCGGGGTCCCGATGATGGGACCGGACGATCTCGGGCGCTACATGAGCATCCTGTTCCGCGCGGACCTCCGGCCGATCCTCGGCGACACCGTCTACGGGCTGTACATGCTCGAGGGCCAGGGTCCGCCACGGGTCGTGGTCCCGAGCGGGGTCGATGACCGCTTCGTGCTGGCGATCCCGTTGCCGCCCGGGATGGACGAGGCGGCCGTCGACGCGGCCTTCTCCGCGGCGCGGTGCGTCGAGCTCGTCCGGGAGGCGGCCGGCGACCCGGGCCTCCAGGTCGAGATCCTGGCCACGAACGCATTCCCGTTCAGTGCCCAGGTCGCGGCCCGGACCGTGGTCGAGCGGGTCGTTCTGGTCGGCGATGCCGCGCACCGGATGACGCCCCGCGGTGGTCGCGGAATGAACACCGGCATCGCGGACGCGAACGACCTCGGCTGGCGGCTCGCGTGGATCTGCCGCGGGATCGCGGATCGATCCCTCCTCGAGGCCTGGGCGATCGAGCGGGGCCCGATCGGGGCACGAAACGTCGAGCTGTCGATGACCCCCGGGGGCGGCGGTTCGGCCGATGGGCTGGCCGAGGACCTCGGCTCGGTCGTTCGCTCGTTCGCGATCGTGGACGACGGCACGACCGGATCGGTGGAGCCGGGCGATCCGTTCGTGCCCGACGCCCGACCGGGCGCCCGTGCGCCGCACGCCTGGCTCGAGGCCGACGGCGCCCGTCTCTCGACCCTGGACCTGTTCGGTCGGGGCCTGACGATGCTGGTCCTGGGATCGGCGGCCGAATGGCGCCACGCGGCGCGGAGCGTCGCGCGGTCATCGCCCGCCCTCCCGTTGGCGATCCACGGGATCGGCCGAGGGCTGCGCGACGTCGGTGGCACCTTCGCGGCGACGTACGGGCTCGAACCCGGCGGGGCCGTGCTCGTCCGACCCGATGGGACCGTGGCCTGGCGATGTCGAACGTCGCCGGCCGACCATCGCGCCACGTTGGCTCAAGCCGTCGAGGTCACCCTCGGACGGCGGGGCGCGGCCCATGCAGCGGTCGACGGCCTCCGGGCGGTGGCGGCATGAGGCGGCGCATCCCGATGGCGGCCCTCTGGACCGCCCTGGGCTATCTCGCGTGGGGCTGGCCGTTCCCGTCGTCGACGGGAGCGGCCAGCGGGGGGTCGTCATACTTGAGGGCGACCCGATCCCGTGAGCGAAGGAGCGATCCCCCGTGCCCGGTGCCGACCACACCCGACTCGACGGCCGCCGTGCGCTCGTGACCGGTGCCGGTCTCGGGATCGGACGCGCGATCGCCCGCGGGCTCGCCGACGCCGGAGCCGCGGTCGTGCTCCACCATCGCGAGCATGGCGACGGCGCGAGAGCCGAGGCGGAGTCGATCACGGCGGCCGGCGGGCGTGCCCTCGCGCTCGAGGCCGACCTTTCCCAGCTCGATGCCGGCCCCGAGCTCGTCCGTCGGGCCGTCGACTGGCTCGGCGGCCTCGACATCCTGGTGAACAATGCCGGGCGGACGGTCACGGGGCCGCTGGCCTCGTTCACGGCGGCGGATTTCGACGCGGTCGTCCGGCTGAACATCGGCGCGGCCTACTTCTGCACTGCCGCCGCGGTGCCTGCGCTCGCGGCGAGCGGGCACGGATCGGTCGTCAACATGGCCTCGGTGCATGGGCAGGCCAGCGGCACGCTCCACGCGCTCTACGCCGCGACGCGGGGTGCGGTCATCGCGATGACCCGGTCACAGGCGCTCGAGCTCGCGCCGCACGGGATCCGCGCCAACGCGCTCGGGCCCGGCGTCATCGAGGTCCCGCGCTACTTCGAGGATCCGCGCTACACCAGCGAGCGTGGCGGCCGCGCCGTCCCGATCGGGCGGGTCGGCCGGCCCGAGGACGTGGCCGACGTCGCGGTCTTCATGGCGTCGGACGCCGCGAGCTTCGTCACCGGCACGGTCCTGTGGGTCGACGGGGGGACGATGGCCCGGCTCAACCTCGGCGATCTCGACGCCCTCGACTTCGACGGGCCCGACGATGGCGGCGGGCCCGTCTCGATCACGCCGGACGCCTAGACCGCGGGGAGGGTCACCACGAAGCGGCTGCTCGCGTAGCCGTTGGGCTCGAGGAAGATCCGGCCGCCCATCGCGGTCATCAGCCGCCGGGCGGCGAACAGCCCGATGCCGGAGCCGCGACTGCGACCCCCGCCGCCGATGCGCACGAACGGCTCGAACACGCTCTCCCAGTCCTCGCGCGGGACGCCGGGCCCGTCGTCGGTCACGTACACCTGGATCTCCGACCCGAGGTGCCACACCCCGATGCTCACGCCGTCGGCGGACGGGGCGTACTTCGACTCGTTCTCGAGGAGCTGCTCGAGAACCTGGCGGAACCGCGTCTCGTCGCCGATCGCGATGACCGAACCCTCCGGCCGCTGCCAGCGGATCGGGTGCGGCCGGAGCAGGAGCCGCAGGGTCTCGACCGTCTCGTCGACGGCCGCGACCGCGTCGAACGGCGCCCGCGAGAGACCCGTCAGCCCCTCCCCGCGAACCGACGCGAGGATGGAGTCGACGAGCCGATCCAGCCGCCCGAGCTGGTCGAGGGCGGCGGTACGCCAGGCGACCGGATCCGCGTTCTCGGCCGGCGGCGGTTCCCCGGCCGCGGGGCCGGTGGCGGCATCGGCGAGCAGGTCGACGTAGACGCGGACCACGGACAGGGGGGTCCGCAGCTCGTGCGTCACGACGGACAAGAGCTCGGCCCTGGCCGCGTCGAGCGCGGTCAGCTGGACCAGCCGCGCCTCGACCTCGGCGGTCAGGCGGCCCTTCTCGACGATGCCCGCGAGCAGTGCCGCGATCGTGAGGAGGAACTCGATCTCGCTCTGGTCGAAGTCGCGGATCGCGCGGGTCTGGACGTTGAGCACGCCGACGACCTGGTCGTGCCATTCGAGCGGGACCGAGAGCATGCCAGCGAGCGCCTCGATGTCGAAGCCGCGAACCCAGGCGAACCGCGGATCCTTCGTCACGTCCGGCACCGTGATCGGCTGACGCGTGGCGGCGACGCGACCCGTGATGCCCTGCCCCCACTCGAGGCTGACCTTGCCGACCTGGGCGCGATCGAGGCCGTTCGTCGCGGCCAGCGTCAGGCGCGCTCGCTCGTGGTCGGCCAGGTAGAAGGAGCAGACCTCGACCCCCATCGCCGCGGTCGTGCCGTCGACGATCGAGCGCATGAGCTCGTCCCAGTCGCGCGCCTGGGTCGCCAGGCTCGCGATCTCGTGCAGGAACGCGAGCTCCTGGACCGGCAGGAGCCCGGGCGGCCGGGAGAGTCCGGGTGCTCGTTTCGTGTCGCTGGCCATGCCTGAATCATGCGGCATCGCCGCTGGTGTGGCGTCGGCCCGTTCCGACAGGGCAGGCCAGGCTCGCGCTTTATGCACGAATCTGGCGTTGACTAGGCATCACCAGTGCTATTCACGTCGGATGCATAAGGGAGCCTGGCCCGCCCAGCTGTCGCCGTCGAGCCACCGCTCGCCGCCCGCCGAGCCACCGCCCGCCGAGCCACCGCCCGCCGAGCCACCGCCCGCCGAGCCGCCCAGCTGTCGCCGCCGAGCCGCCCAGCTGTCGCCGCCGAGCCGCCGAGCCGCGACGCGGACTCTATGCATCCGACACGCATAGGAGTGGGCACCCCTGTCGCCAAGGCGGCGAAATCGTGCATAAACGCTGCCGCACCGGCGGCGCCGCGATCAGACGGCGGCCGGCTCCGGGTCGGTGACCGTGGTCGGCAGGTCGGCGAGCAGCGGGTCAGTCCACGTCCAGGCCGCGCCATGACGGGCGCCGACCGCCCCGTGACGGGCCGCCTCCACTCGAAGCGGCAACCCGAAGATCTCGATGAACCCGACCGCGGCCGCGTGATCGAACGCATCGCCCTCGTCGTACGTCGCGAGGCTCTTGTCGTACAGCGACAACGGCGAGCGCCGCCCGACCACGACGGCCTGCCCGTGATCCAGTCGCAGGCGCACCTCGCCCGACACGACGCGCTGCGAGGACGCCACGTACCCGCGCAGGTCGCGCGAGAGGGCACTGAACCACAGGCCGTCGTAGATGAGGCGAGCGAGCTCGTCGGCCACGAACCGGTCGAACCGGAGCGTGTCGCGCGAGAGCGTCAGGCCCTCGAGGGCGCGATGGGCGCTGTGCAGGATCGTCGCCGCCGGCGCCTCGTAGATCTCGCGGCTCTTGATGCCGACCAGCCGGTCCTCGACATGGTCGATGCGCCCGACGCCGTGAGCGCCACCGATCGCGTGCAGGCGCTCGACCAGGTCGACCGCCGGCAGGCGCTCGCCATCGAGCGCGACCGGGATGCCGCCCTCGAACTCGACGTCGATCTCGACCGGGTCGGGCGCGTCGGCGGCCGCGACGGTCCATTCGTAGGCATCGGCCGGCGGGGTGACCCATGGGTCCTCCAGCACGCCGGTCTCGCACGAGCGTCCCCACATGTTGACGTCGATCGAATACGGCGACGCCTTCGTGATCGGGATCTCGATGCCGCGCTCGTTCGCGTAGTCGATCTCCTGGTCGCGTGTCAGGCCCATCCCGACGCGCATCGGCGCGATGACCTCGAGACCCGGATCGAGCGCGTGGGTCGCGATGTCGAAGCGGACCTGGTCGTTGCCCTTGCCGGTGCAGCCGTGGGCGACCGCGTCGGCCTTCTCGCGGGCGGCGACCTCGACGAGCAGCTGGGCGATCAGCGGGCGCGCGAGGGCCGTGGCGAGCGGGTAGGCACCCTGGTAGAGAGCGTTGGCCTGGAGGTGCGGCCAGACGAAGTCGGTGACGAAGCGCTCGCGGGCGTCGACGACGTAGGCGCGCGACGCCCCGGCCGACATCGCCCGACGCTCGACGCCCGGGCGGAGGGAGCCGCCGCCGAGATCGACGGTGAGCGTCACGACCTCGGCGTCGTACTGCTCCTTGAGCCAGGCCACGGCGACCGACGTATCGAGTCCGCCCGAGTAGGCGAGGACGACCTTCTTCACGGGACTGGGGACCTCCGGATCAATGGCTGCGGGCGCTGCTGACGGCCGGGGTGGCCGGGGCGGAACCGGCGCCGACGGCCCTGAAGCGATCGAGCCAGCGCTCGAGGCGCGGCTCGTCGGCGAAGAGGACGAGGAGCGTATTGTCCCCCGCCAGGGTGCCCTCCTGCTCGCGCAGGGTCGACTCGTCGATGGCCTGGGCGATGACGCTGGCCGTGCCGGGCGTCCCGGTCAGCACGAGGATGAGGCCGCTCCGCCCGATCGTGACCGGGATGTCGGCGAGGATGCGGGCGAGGCGCTCGTCGGTGGCCGAGGGCGAGCTGCCGTTGGTCGACGAGACGGCATCCGGGGCGACATAGACGTGGCCGTCGGCCCGCGGCGCCTTGAACAGGCCGAGCTCGGTGATGTCGCGTGAGACCGTCGCCTGCGTGACGGCGAAGCCCTGTTCCGTCAGGGCATCGACGAGCTCCCGCTGGCTGCCCACCGGACTCGCCAGGACGAGCTCGCGGATGGCCCGCTGGCGGAGTCGCTTGAGGTCCTGCGTGGCGGTCACCTCGTTCCGTGCTCAGGCTCAGGCCGCGCCGACGCCGGCCGTCCGGGTCGACGTGATGCGCGTCCCGAACGACTCGTCGGACAGCGCCCGGGTCAGCGCGTTCGGGGCCGATGCGTCGGCGATGATCGCCTCGGCGCCGTCCCAGCCGAGCGCCCCGAGCGCGGCCCGGACCTTGGGCACCATGCCGCCCGCGATGACACCCGAACCGATGAGGTGCTCCGCCTCCGCGACGGTCAGCGTGTCGAGCCGGCGGCCGTCGGCATCGCGCACGCCATCGACGTCGGTCAGCAGCACGAGCTGGCGGGCGCCGAGGCCCGCGGCGATGCCGGCGGCCACGTCGTCGGCGTTGACGTTGCAGACGATGCCCTCCGCGTCGCGCGCGAGCGGCGCAACGACCGGCACCTGGCCGCCGACGAGGATCGCGTCGAGCAGGTCGCGCCGCAGCCCGACGACGCTCGCGACAAGGCCGAGCTCGGGGATGCGTTCCGCGATGAGGAGGCCGCCATCGACGCCGGACAGGCCGACGGCATCGACGCCGAGGTCGCGGAGGCCGGCCACGAGCTCGCTGTTGACCACTCCCCGGAGAACCGCCGCGGCCACTTCGAGCGAGGCGGCATCGGTGACCCGCAGACCGCCCTCGAACCGGGACGGGACACCCAGGCGTTCGAGCCACTCGGTGATGCGCTTGCCGCCGCCATGGACCAGCACCACGGGACGACGTCGCGCGACCGCGGCCACTTCTTCAAGCACGTGGCTCTGCTCCGCGATGGTGGTCCCACCGAGTTTGATGACGAGGATCTCGCTCATGTCGTGTACTCGCTGTTCTCGATGACGTAGGCCTCGGTCAGGTCGCAACCGAAGGCCTCGCCCGTTCCGGAACCCAGGCCGAGATCGAGCGCGATGACCACCTCGGGCGACGTCATCGCCTCCCGCGCCGCCGCGCGATCGAACGTCAGTGGCCCGTCGGCCGTGCCGTCGAACACGGGATGGCCGGCGATCCCGATGCGCAGTCGTGCCGGGTCGAGCATGGCGGCCGTGCCGGCTCGCCGGCCCGCCTCGTCGGCAGCGAGTCCGGCCGCCTCGAGGACCGCGGCATCGGCCAGTCGCGCGTTGCCGGCCGCACCCGCGATCCGGCCCCAGTTGGGGTCGCGGCCGTGGGCGGCTGCCTTGACCAGGCTGGACGACACGACCGCCCGGGCCACGGCGCGCGCCTCGGCGTCATCGGCCGCGCCGGTCACGACGGCCGTGATCAGCGTCGCGGCCCCCTCGCCGTCGGCCGCCTGCTGTCGGGCGAGATCACGTGCCACGGCCTCGACGGCCCGTCCCAGCGCGGCCGCCTCGGGGCTGCCGTCGCGGACCTGCGCTGCCCCCGACGCCCCGGATGCGAGCACGAAGACCGTGTCGTTCGTGCTCGTGTCGCCATCGACGCTCAGCTGGTTCCAGGTGCGGGCCGCGGCCGGTCGGAGCATGCCCCACAACGTCTCGGGCGCCGCGGCCCCATCGGTCAGCACGACCGCGAGCATGGTGGCCATCCGCGGGTGGATCATCCCGACGCCCTTGGCGATGCCGCTGACCGTCACCGTCACCGGCCGGCCGTCGGCGTCGGGGAGCTCGACGGACGTCGTCGCGATCTTGGTCACCGAGTCGGTCGTGCGCAGCGCGACGGCCATGGCTTCGAGGCCGTCGCCGCCCGGATCGAGCGCCGGGACGACCGATGCGATCCCGGCCGCGACGCGCTCGATCGGCAGCCGCGTGCCGATGACCCCGGTCGAGAGGTGGAGGGTCAGGTCCTCGGAGATGCCCACCGCCGCGGCGACGAGGGACGCGATCTCGCGCTGATCGGCGTCGCCGGCTGCGCCGGTCGCGGCATTCGCGGAGCCGCTGGTCGAGACGATCGCCTGGGCCCACCCGAACCCGGCCCGACGGTCGCCCGATGTCCGCGAAAGGTGCTCCCGTGACAGTCGGACGGGCGCGGCCGCGAACGCGTTCGGGGTGAACACCGCGGCCGCGGCGGCCGGTCCGCCGGTCGCCACGACGAGCCCGAGGTCCGGCCGGCCGGAGGCCTTGATCCCGGCCACGAGGCCGGTGGCCCGGAACCCGGCCGGCATGACGGCGCGCCGCTCGACCGCGGGCAGCGTGTCGGAGAGGATCGGGGCCAGGGCCGGCCGCAGCGTGGTCATGGGGCGAGTGGCAGCTGCAGCAGGCCGGCCGTCTCCGGCAGGCCGTGCACGAGGTTGAACGACTGGACGGCTTGGCCGGCGGCGCCCTTCACGAGGTTGTCCTCGACGCCGAGGATGAGGACGCGCCCGGTCCGCTCGTCGAGCCGGACGTGGATCCGGACCTCGTTGCTGCCCGTGACGTGCTTCGTGGCGGGCGGTGCGGGCACGACCGTGACGAAGGGCTCGTCCGCATAGGCAGCGGCGAAGAGCTCGTCCAGCTCGGCCTGGCTGACCGGTCGGGTCGGGCGGACGTGGTTGGTCGAGAGGATCCCGCGGGTCATCGGGATCAGGTGCGGCAGGAAGTCGACCGCGACCGCCCCTGGGTTCGCGGTCGGCTCGAGGCCGGCGCGCGACGCCACGCCCGCGAGCTCCTGCTCGATCTCCGCGACGTGCCGGTGGCCGCCGAGGCCATACGCCTTCACGCTCTCGTTGACCTCGCCGAACATCAGCTCGGGTTTCGATTCTCGGCCGGCGCCGGACACCCCGCTCTTCGCGTCGACCACGAGATCGCCGATCAGGCCGGCCCGTGCCAGCGGCGTGAGTGCCAGGATCGTCGCCGTCGGGTAGCAGCCGGGCGATCCGACGATGGCCACATCGGCATCGACGAGCGCCTCGAGCTCCGCGCGATGGAGCTCGGGCAGGCCGTAGACCGCGCGCTCGAGCAGGTCCGGGCGGGGATGCTCGAAGCCGTACCAGCGCGGATAGTCGCCCGGGTCGCGCAGGCGGAAGTCGGGCCCGAGGTCGATCACGGCCGTGCCCGCGGCGACGAGGTCGGGGACCAGCCCCGCGGCCGTCCCATGGGGCAGCGCGAGGAACACCGCATCGACCGGCGGCAGGGTGGAGTGGACCGTGAGCTCGGTCGTCGTCAGGTGCGGGTGGATGCCGGCAAGTGGGTCGCCGTCGCGGTCGCGGCCCTGGAGGCCGACGAGGTCGACGTCGGGGTGGCGGGCGAGCAGCCGCACGAGTTCGGCGCCGACATAGCCGGTCGCCCCGATGATGCCGACCCGGATGCGACGCGGCCCACCGGCGGGATCGACCCCGCGCAGGGACCGAGGCTGGCGCTGGCCGTCGACCGGGACAGAGTGGACCGCTGTCATGGTCGGATGACTATACAGTGTTCCTGCATAGTCATGCAAGAGCCACGGGCGGCGCTACTTGTAGGCGATGGGCTCCACGGACAGCGCGTTGGCCGGGCTCGCGCCACGGGTCCAGATCCGGGTGACGACGTCGGGCACCATCCAGCGCAGGAAGTACAGGCGGCACCCCAGGCAGTAGCCGGTCACCGCGAGCAACGTCTGGAGACCGGCGACCGCCAAGGCGAAGAGCCAGCCCAGGGTCGGCTGGCCGAGCACGAACGCGATCAGCGAGAGGGTGAGCGCGACCGAGCCAAGGACCTGCGCGAAACGCGGCGGGTACTCGTGCTCGGGCTCGACCGGCCCGAGGCGGGCGGCCTTGACGATGCGCCGCCAGATCGCGCCGTAGATCGAGTACCGAAGCCCGAACGCGGCGCTGGTGCCGATCGACAGGAGGACGACCGCGACAAGCCACGGCGAGTTCGTGACGAGCGCGACGAGGAGGAGGATCGCCGACACGCCGGCCCCGAATCGGTGGCCTCGCGGGTCGATCATCCGTGCCTTCGGCAGGCGGGCGGCGGCGTCGGCGGGGATGGCGGACGGCATCGGCTGGCTCTCCTATCGGACGTCGAACGTCCGCGTGAGCATACCAGACAACTCCGACAAATCTAGTAGGAGTTCGAGCCTGGCGCTCGGCCCCTCTTATGCACGAAATCCGCCGATCCAGGAGACCGCGGGCCACGCGCTATGCCCGTCGGATGCATAGGGGCGCCCGCCGGGCCCGGCGGGGGGCCTGACCCCGATCGCGGTCTGTATGCATCCATTCGCATACGACAGGAAGATGACTGCCGGCGGGCAGATCGTGCATAGAGACGGCGCCACGCGCTGCGCCTGGGTTACTCCGCGAGGATGTCCGGCCGGCGATACGGGCCCGTGGAGATGACCAGGCCCTCGGCCTCGAGGGGCGCATCGCCCGTGGCATGGATCCGGTAGCGGTGGTGGACCACGGTCGCGCCGGCCGAGACCATCGCGCTCACCGGGCAGTACTTGGTCGCGGACAGTTCGATGCTGCGCCGGATCGCGGCCTCGGACAGGTCAGCGCCCCAGACCTCGTGCGTGACGGTCACCTCGGTCAGCACCTGCGGGTACGCATCGCGCTGGTCGCCGACCGCATGGACCTCGTACCTTTCGATGGCCTGGCGCTTCTTCGTCGCGATCGAGAAGACGTCCATCGCCGAACAGGCGGCGAGGGCCGCGACGATCGTCTCGACCGGCGAGTGCTCGTTCTCCCCGATCTCGTCGCCGAAGACGAGCGATCGGCCCGTGCCGGTGCTCGTCTCGAAATGCGATCCACCCAGGACCACGATGTCGGCGCGGCGCTCGCGGCTCATGCCGGGACGTCCTCGGTCACGCCGGCTTCGTCCTCGTCGGCCCGGACCGGGCGATCGGCAAGGAACTGCTCGCGGTAGAGCCGAGCGTACAGGCCGTCCTGCTCGAGCAGTTCGGGATGGGTGCCACGCTCGACGATCCGACCCCGCTCATAGACCAGGATCCGGTCGGCGCGCAGGATCGTCGAGAGGCGGTGCGCGATTGCGATCGTCGTCCGACCCTCCATCAGCCGCTCGAACGCGGCCTGGATGAGCCGCTCCGACACCGTGTCGAGGGCCGACGTGGCCTCGTCGAGGATCAGGATCCGGGGATCCTTGAGCAGGACCCGGGCGATCGCGATCCGCTGCTTCTCCCCGCCCGAGAGCTTGTAGCCACGCTCGCCCACGACCGTGTCGTAGCCGTCGGGGAGTTCCACGATCCGGTCGTGGATGGCAGCGGCCGTGGCCGCCGTCCGCAGCTCCTCCTCGGTCGCCTCGGGCTTGGCGTACATCAGGTTCTCGCGCACGGATGCGTGGAACAGGTACGTCTCCTGGGTCACGATCCCGATCGTCTCGCCGAGCGACTTGAGCTTGATCCGCCGGACGTCGAGGCCGTCGATCTCGACCGCCCCGGCATCGACGTCGTAGAGCCGCGGGATCAGGTACGTGGTCGTCGTCTTGCCACTTCCCGAGGGTCCGACAAGGGCGACGAGCTCGCCGGGATCGGCCTCGAAGTCGATGTGCTCGAGTGCGAAGCCGGGCAGCATCTCGATGGCGGGCACGTCGGGAACCCCGGGCGCGGACGCCGGCGCCTGGAGCGTCCGTGCCGTTGTCTCGACCGTCTCGGCGTGATCGTGCCCGCGGGCGACGGCGTCGTGGGCACGGGACGAGGGGACCGCCTCGGTCGGATAGCGGAACGACACGTCGTGGAACCGGACCCCGCCCTTGACCTTCGCGGGGTCGAGGGCGACCGCATCGGGCGCATCGACGATCTCCGGGTCCATCTCGAGGTACTCGAAGATCCGGTCGAACAGCGCCAGGGCGCCCTGGATCTCGACCTGGACGTTCAGCAGCTGGCCAAGCGGGAAGAACAGGCGAGACTGGAGGGTCGTGAACGCGACGATGTCGCCGATCGTCGGAGCCGATGGATCGCCCTGGATCGTGAGGTAGCCGGCGAGCCAGTACACGAACGCCGGCGTGATGCTGAAGACCGTGCCGATGATCATGAAGAACCAGCGACCGACCATCGCCTGCCGGATCTGCAGGGCGGCAAGCCGGGCGTTCAGGTTGCGGAATCGCGTGATCGACGAGTCCTGTTGGCCGAAGGTCTTCGCGAGCAGGATGCCGCTGACGCTGAGCGTCTCCTCGGTCAGGGCGGTCAATTCGGCCAGCGATCTCTGGGTCTCTCCGCTGACCTCGCGGCGGACCTTCCCGACGCGATACGTCAGGTACATGAAGAACGGGAGGATGCCGAGCGACAGGAGCGTCAGGCGCCAGTCGATGAGGAACATCGCCACGATCGTGCTCACCGCGATGGCGACGTTGCTGGTCACCGAGCTCGCGGTGTCGGTCACGACCGACTGCACGCCGCCGATGTCGTTGGCGATGCGACTCTGGATCTCGCCGGTGCGCGTCTCGGTGAAGAACCGCAGCGGCATGTTCTGGAGGTGGGTGTAGAGGGCGCCACGCAGGTCCTGCATGACGTTCTGGCCGATGAGGTTGTTGAGGTAGGCCTGGCCGACGCCGATGAGGCCGGTGAAGATCGGCAGCAGGATCATCAGGCCGACGTACAGGTTGAGCTTGAAGAAGTCCTGCTCGGGGATGGCCTCGTCGATCAGCAGCTTGAGCAGGATCGGGTTGGCGAGGCCGATCAGGCTGGTCGCGAGGATCGCGACGAGGACGACGGCGACCTGGAGCCGGTACGGCCGGAAGAAGGCGACGATCCGCCGGATGGTCTGGCCGCGGCGCTCCTTGGGGACCGGCGTGAACTCGCGGCCGGGGCCACCCCACATCCCGCCGCCGCCCATCATCCGCCCGCCGCCGCCACCGCGACCGCCGCCGGCCGCGCCACCCGTCGCCTGGCGTGTCTGTCCTCTCGGGAAGCTCATGCGATCCTGTGAGCGAGGCGCGCCCCGCGAACCCTGTTCATCCCGCCGACGCTACCACGAACGCGGCGAGGCGGCGGCCCCGGGGTCGGCGCGGCGTTTATGCACGAAATCCGCGCCGAGGTCACCTTCAGGTTGCTATGCATGTCGGATGCATAAGCCGGGGCGGATGAGCGGCCGGCGTCATCACCCGGTGAAGCCGGGTTGAGCCGCTGGTGAGCGGGCGGCGCTAGCGTGCGGGCATGGCATGGGACTCGTTCGACGTCGACGCATCTGAGGCAGACGTCCTCGACGGCTTCAAGCTTATCGGCCGGCTGTTCGCGCGACGGCGGCGCCGGCTCGGGATGAGCCAGCAGACGCTCGAGCTCGCCTCGGGCGTCGATCAGACCGTGATCTCACGACTCGAGACCGGCCGCCTGCGCGGGATCCGCTGGTCCAGGCTGGCCAAGGTCGTCGCGGCGCTGGGTGGGATCGGCGAATTGGACCCGCCGCCCCGCTGGTGGGCCGAGGGGCGGCGCCCGCCCTATCTCTGATGCGTCCATCGGCATCGGGCCGGGGTCCGGCGCGACCCGGGCCGCCCGCCACGCGTCCATCGGCATCGGGTCGGGGTCCGGCGCGACCCGGGCCGCCCGCCACGCATCCATCGGCATCGGGCCGGGGTCCGCGCGACCCGGGCCGCGCCTTATGCATCCATTGGAATACGACGGAGAAGGGCGGGCCGGCCGCCCGATTCGTGCATAAGCCGGCCTCGACGACGACCGGGTCGGGCAACCCCGACGGCCGCCGCGATGGCCGCGCCGACGTCGACGCGATGGCCGCGCCGAAGGCCTCAGGCCCTGGCGACGATCACGATCGTCGAGCGGCGCGAGGGGAGCCCGCGCGTCAGGAGGTCACCCGCCAGCCCGAGCAGGAACGTCGGCCGATGCCGGCCCCAGGCGCGCGCCAGGTGCCCGACCGTCTGGAGCGAGACCTCGCTGAAGCCCGCGGCCTCGATCGACGCACGGATGACCGCCGGGTCGTTGCATGCGCCGACGAGCGGATGGGCGTCCGCGGCCGTCGCCTTGACCCACGGCTGGATGCGCGCCCGAAGCCCGGTCGGCAGGCCCAGGTAGGCGCGCACGAACGGGTGACGCCGGTTGACCGTGGTCGCGACGAGGGTGCCGCCCGGTCGGAGCCAGGCCCGCAGGTTCGTCAGCGCCGCCGCAGGGTCCGCGAAGTGCTCGAGCGTGAAGGACGACAGCACGATGTCGAACGTGCCCGGACCGAACGCCTCCGCCGGCCCGCACAGGTCCACGACCGCGAACTCGTCGAGGTAGGGGACCGGCACCTCGGGAGCGTGGATGTCCGCCCCGACGAGACGCACGATCCGCCGTCGGAAGCGCCGCAGCGAGGACGTCCGGCCGCAGCCCGCGTCGAGCGCGGCCACCGCCCCAGGCGACGCCGATTCCGCTCGGGCGACCGCCGCGGTCAGGGCCTCGCGGACGACCTCGTGGACGGTCGGCGAGATCCCAAGGCGAGGCAGGACCGCGAACCGGCCGTCATCGGGCACGCGCCGCTACCAGGCCGCAGCGGTCGCGGATTTGGTGATGCCCTCGGACTCCAGCCAGCGCTCGGCATCGATCGCCGCCTTGCAGCCGTCGGCCGCGGCCGTGACCGCCTGGCGATACCGGTGGTCGTGCACGTCGCCGGCGATGAAGACCCCGTCGATCTTCGAGCCCGTCTCGTCGTGGACCACGAGATAGCCGCCGGCATCGACCTCGAGCCAGTCGCGGAAGGCCTCGGTGTTGGGGCGATAGCCGATCGCGATGAACAGGCCGTCGAGGGCCATGCTGGTCTCTTCGCCGGTCACCGTGTCGCGCAGCCGCACGCCGTCGACCTTGGCCGTGCCGAGGACCTCGTCGACCGCGGTGTTCGTGTGGATCTCGATCTTGGGATGGGCCCTGGCCCGGTCGATCATGATCTTCGAGGCCCGGAACGTGTCGCGCCGGTGGAACAGGTGGACCTTGGTGGCGAAGCGGGTGAGGAACGTGGCCTCCTCGAGCGCCGTGTCGCCGCCGCCGACGACCGCGATCTCGCGGTCGCGGAAGAAGAACCCGTCGCACGTGGCGCACGCCGACACGCCGCGCCCGCGCAGACGCGTCTCCGAATCGAGGCCTAGCCACAGCGCCGATGCGCCGGTCGCGACGATGACCGACTGAGCGCGGTACTCCGTGCCCCTGGCCCACAGGCGGAACGGGCGCTCAGAGAAGTCGACCCGGTCGATGTCGACGTCGATCAGCCGGCTGCCGAACCGGGCGGCCTGGGCGCGAAACGCGGCCATCAGGTCGGGGCCCTGGATGCCGTCGGGAAAGCCGGGGTAGTTCTCGACGTCCGAGGTGAGCATGAGCTGGCCGCCCGGGGCGGAGCCCGCCAGGACGACCGGCTCGAGGTTGGCCCGCGCCGCATAGATCGCGGCGGTCAGCCCGGCCGGGCCCGATCCCACGATGACAAGCTTGGCATCGACCCGACCCTCGCCCGAACTGACCGTCGTCGGCCCACCCGGCTTCGCGATCGGCGCGGCGTCCGAGGGCCCCTCCGGCGCATCGACCATCGAGATCGTCAGCCCGCCGAACGGGTTCGTGGCCGCAGGCTCGGTGCCGTTGCCCGAGGACTTGTCCGTCATGCCGTCATCGTAGCACGGCGAGCATACTCCCTAGGGGTATCAGCGGCGGTGTCCACGGTCGCCGTCACAGGCGATGCAGGGCTGGGATGACGTCGCGGCCGACGAGGTCGAGAGCGACGGGGTCGATGGCGTTGCCGATGCTCACGATGACGTGCTGGGCGCCGGCGTCCGACAGCTCGCCGAATTGGTCGACGATCCGTGCCGGGGTCTCCGTCCCGCCCGCGCCGTTGGCCGAGATCCGGAAGTTCTGGAGCGTCGATCGCTCGATCTCGTTGGGGTCGCGGCCGACCGCCGCGCAGTGGTCGGCGAGGATGGCGTACTTGCGGGCGATCGCCTCCGGTGACCCGAACACGTTGCAGGCGTCCGCGTACTGGGCGACGAGGCGCAGCGTCTTCTTCTCGCCGCCGCCGCCGATCATGATCGGGACCCGCGGGCGCGACAGCGACTGCGGCGAGTTCATGAGACGACGCGCGTGGAACTGGCGGCCGTCGAACGATCCCTCCGAGCCGCGCTCGCCTGTCCACATCGCGTGGGCGATCTGGAGCGTCTCCTCGAGCCGCTCGAACCGCTCACCGAGCGGTGGGAACGGGAAACCGAGGCTCGTCGACTCCTCCTCGTTCCAGGCCGCCCCGATGCCGAGCCAGGCGCGCCCCCCCGACAGGACATCGAGCGTGGTCGTCGCCTTGACCCAGAGGCCCGGGAGCCGGTAGTGGACGCCGCCGACCATCAGGCCGAGTCTGGCCCGCTCCGAGTGGGCCGCCATGAACCCCAGGGCGGTCATCCCCTCGAGCATCGGCTCCTCGGGCCGGCCGACCCCGCGGATCTGGAAGAAGTGGTCCATGACCCAGATGGAGTCGAACCCCACGTCGTCCGCCTGGCGGACGACTCGGGCGAGCGTCGGGCCGATCTGCTCCGGGCCGCCGGGCCACGTGAACGAGGAGATCTGCAGGCCGAGCTTCATGTCGCCGGGAGCGTAGCGGGTTTCCGGGAAGCTGGGCTCCGGCGGGCGGTTGCGGCGCGCGGGTGGGCGGTTTATGCACGAATCCGGCACCGGGGGCACCTTGCTGTCGTATGCCCATAGATGCATAGGCCCGGTGCCGTCCGGAGGCATCCGGGCCGGCGCATGCGCCGTAGAGTCCAGAAACAGCTTGCGAGGTGCCCACGTGACCCGATTCCACCACATGATCCCCGGCCGATCCGCGACGCTCGGGCTGCTCGTCGCGATCGCGACGCTCCTCGTCGCCGCCTGCAACAACGGGAGCGGGGGCGGCCCCGCCTATTGAGGCCGGTCGCCCGCGACAGACGCCCGCCCCCCGCGACGCCTCATGCATCCGACATGCATAGCGGTGACTGGGCGCCTCGCCGGAAGCGCAAGATCGTGCATAGGGCCTCGTCGGGCGGCGAGTCGCCGGCGGGGCACGGAAGGCACGGCGCCACGCGAACGTGCCCTATGCGACCTGGTCGCCCACCTCGGTCGACGTGGGGGCGGCCGCGATCTGGCCGAACATCGCCGGCACCGCCTCCGCGGGCACGGCCGGCGAGAAGAGGTAGCCCTGGGCGCGGTGACAGCCGAGCGCCTCGAGCCGCTCGAGCTGGTGGGGCATCTCGACACCCTCCGCGGTGACGACCAGACCCAGGGCGGACGCGAAGGACAGGGTCGCCGTGACGATCGCGGTGTCCTCTCGTGAGGACCCGAGTCCACCGACGAACGAGCGATCGATCTTCAACCCGTGGACGGCGAATCGCTTGAAGTACTCGAGGGCGCTGAACCCGGTCCCGAAGTCGTCGATGGCGAGCCGGACGCCCAGGTCGTGCAGCTGGCGGAGGGCGCCGTCGCCGGTCGCCGTCTCGCGCATCGTCAACGACTCGGTGATCTCGAGTTCGAGGGCCGATGGTTCGAGACCGGTCTCGAGGAGGATGTCGCGCACCTCGGCGCCGAAGCCGGGCTCGATGACCTGACGGGCCGAGGCGTTGACGCTGATCGAGAGGTCCGGGCGACCGATCCCGGCGTCACGCCAGGCCCGGAGCTGCCGGCATGCGGTCACGGTCACCAGCCTGCCCAGCGGCACGATCAGCCCGGTCGCCTCGGCGAGCGGGATGAACTCGCCCGGCAGCACGAGCCCGCGGGTCGCGTGCCGCCAGCGCACGAGCGCCTCGAAACCGACGATCTCGTGGGACGGCAAGTTCGACGATCGGCTGGTAGTGGACCTCGAAATCCTCGGCCTCGATGGCGGCGCGCAGCTCGGTCTCCGTCTCCAGACGGCTCTTGGCGCGCCGCTGCATCGAGGGGTCGAACACGACGTACCGCCCCTTGCCCTGCTCCTTGGCCGCGTACATCGCGGCATCGGCATGGGCCAGCAGGTCCTCGGCCACCGACTGGCGGCCGCGCCCGAGCGCGATCCCGATGCTCACGCCGACGACGAGCGGCCGGCCCTCGAGCACGATCGGGCGGCGGATCGCGGCGGCCAGACGCTCGGCCAGCGCGACGGCCTCCTCTTCGCCATTGACCCGCTCGACGAGGATCGTGAACTCATCGCCGCCCTGGCGAGCCGCGATGTCATCGGTCCGGATCGTGGCGGTCAGCCGATCCGCGACCTCCGCGAGGAGATGGTCGCCCGCCCCGTGTCCGAGCGAGTCGTTGACGACCTTGAAGTCATCCACGTCGAGGAAGAGCACCGCGACCCCGGCGCGGCGGCGGCGCGACCGATCGAGCGCCCGGTCCAGGTGCTCGCGGAAGAGGGCCCGGTTGGCGAGCCCGGTCAAGGGATCGTGGAACGCATCGTGGAGGAGCTGCGCCTCCAGTCGCTTCTGCTCGGTCGTGTCGACCAGGAGGCCCTGCGAGACCCGTCGCCCACCCGTGGCCTCGTCGCGCATCGCGTAGGCCTCGTCGTGGACCCACACGATCGAGCCGTCCGCGGCGATCATCCGGTAGTCGAGACGCAGTGGCTGCTCGGTCCTCCAGTGGTCGGCGAGCGCGGCGAGGGCGGTCGCCCGGTCATCGGGGTGGATGATGCGCGGCCACAGCTCCGGGTCGTCGAGGAACGCCTCGGGCGGATAGCCGAGGATCGCCTCGATCTGCGGGCTCATGTAGGCGAGGTGCCCGCCGTCGGTGACGCCCGGGTCCGCCACGTCGATGTAGACGGCGGCCGGCACGCGCTCGACGAGCGTCTGATAGCGGGAGTCCGCCTCGGCTCGCTCGACGAGCGCGATCTCGAGGTCGGTTCGGGCCTTGTGCGAGTCGTCCAGCAGGCGGCCCCGCTCATGCACGAGGAACGACTGCCGGATGCCGGCGAGCACGATCACCACGAACGAGCACAGCTTGACCGTACCCAGGTCAGTCGTGACCGTGGTCCTGATCATGAGGATCATCGCACTTGCGAGCAGGGCGACGAGGGGCAATCCGACGGACATGGTCGCGGAGATCTCACGGAACCGGCGGTCCTGGCCATCGCCCAGGCGCCATCTGCGAGCGCCGAGGCCGACCGCGACGATCCCCACCGAGAACACATAGCCGCCAGGGCTGCCGGCGGGCGGCGGGGCGACCACGGCGTGGCGGAGCCATTCGACCCAGGCGAAGCCGAGGATGGCGAGCCCGATGAGCAGCAGGTAGCCGCCGCCACGAGGCGAAGCCCGGGCGGCGAGCAGGGCGACCAGGCCGGCCGCGGCCGCGGTGAGGTGGAAGATCGGGTAGGCGATCGCGACCGTGCCCCCGAGGCTCGTGCCGGCGCCCATCTGGTCGCCGTAGATCGCGAGGATGATCGCGGTCAGCGCGAAGAAGATCGCGACCGCATCGAAGTAGACGGCGACCTCCTCCGCCCGGGTCAGGCGGCCGTGGACGGCGACGACGAAGGCGACGACGATCGGCGGCGCGAGCAGGAGGAAGCCGATGTCCGACGGGGCGGGCACCTGGTAGAAGCCGAACGCCGACTGGACGACCCAGATCGACTGGCCGATGCCCCAGGCCATCGTCCCGACGGCGACCAGCAGCGCGATCGAGCGGTCCGTGCCGGTCGCCTTGCGGGCGACCAGCGCAGCGAAGAGGGCGGCGAGGCCGCCGGCCGCGGTCCAATGGGCGTTCTCCCAGAGGCCGACGAGGCCGCCGACGTCGAGCGCGGTCAGCACCATGAACGTCCCGACGAGGACGAGACCGACGCACAGCACGATGGTTTCCGGGGCCGCGTCACGCGGCCATGGGCGAAGCAGTCGACGGCGGGCGCGCTCACCGGCCACGGGGGGCACGGCCGCACCCGTGGCCTCCGTTCCCACGATCCGCTCGGGAGCGGTGCTGTCCACCCCGGGACACTACGTGACGGTGGGCGCCGGCTCCACCACCGGTTCGCCCCATAGCGGCATAGCCCATCTGCCGGATGGCGTGACGCCGTCGCGCGGGTCCGGGCCGGTCGAGGTCAGCGGAAGAGGTCGTTCTCCGGCCGCATCACGAGGTCGGCGATCGTGCCCTCGCCGCGCCTGAAGGCAGCTCCGCGGACGATGGCCACGGGGCGCGCGGCTGTCTTGCCGAGGACCAGCTCGGCGGCCGAGGCCAGCTCGTCGGCGACGGCCCGCACGGTCGATCGCATGACCCGGCCGTCGGCATCCACGACGCCGCGCAAGTCCTCGAGTGGGAGCAGCCCGGCGACGCCGATCGCGACGTCCACGATGCCCCAGCGCCACGGCCGACCGAACGAATCCGACACGATGACCGGCACGTCGCGCGCGAACCGAGCCGCGACGCCGGCCCGGATGCGCGCCGCGGACGCGTCGGGGTCGCGCGGCAGCAGCGTGACGAGGGCACCGGAATCGGGCCCGACATTGGACGCGTCGACGCCCCCGTTCGCGCAGATGAACCCGTGGGGCGTCTCGGTGATCAGCACGCCGTTGGTCATGCGCACGATCCGTCGGGCCTCGCGCATCACCACTTCGATCTGGCGCGGGTCGCGGTCGTAGCGCTCGGCGAAGGCGATCGCCTCCGGCCGCGGCTCGACCGTGTCGAGCTCGACGATCGCACCCTCGGCCTTTGACACGATCTTCTGGGTCACGACGAGGACGTCGTCGTCGCGCAGCGGGAGCGCGTCCGGCGTCCGGGCGATCGAGTCGCAGATGATCGCCGGCAGGTCGTCGCCCAGGTGGATCTCCGGGATGCCCTCGAGGGCGAGGACCGTGATCGATGCCGGCGCCTCGACGATGCCCCCGTCCGCCGTCTCAGCCGACACCGGTGACCTCGGGCGATGTCGTCTCGATGAGGACCAGGTCCTCGGGCGTGTCCAGGTCGATCGCGAGGGGGCCCTCGACTTCGGAGTAGTGGGCGCCGGCGGCCTCTGCCCGCGCCCGATGGGCGGCGCGGCTGCCCGGCCCGAACGCGACGTCGATGACATCGGGCGGCCGCAGCCCGAGGGCGTTGGTGCCGGTGGCGTGTCGGTCGGTCACGAGGACGACGGCGGGCCGATCCGCGACGAGACGATCGAGGAGCTCGGCGACCGCCGCTGCGGTCACGAACGGCAGGTCGACCGGCACGATCAGGACGGCGTCGGCGTCGGCGGCCAGGACGTCGGCGAGCGCCTCGCGCAGCCCGGCGTTGAGGCCGCGGGTCCGCTGGCGCAGCGTGCGGGCCCCGGCGTCGGTCGCGAGTCGCAGGACCTCGCGGTCAGGGCTGACGACGACCACGTCCGCGAGGCCATCGACGGCCAGGGCGGCGGCCACGGTCCGCCGCAGCAGCCCCGTCACGAGGTCGTGCCGCTCCTCCGCGTCGAGCGAGCCGGCAAGCCGGGTCTTGGCGCCCTCGAGCGTCCCGACGGGGATGATCGCCGCGATGCGTGGCGCCCCGGGGGGCGGATCCTGACTGGTCACGCCTCCGATGGTACCGACTCGACCTCGTCGGGCGGCGGGACCGCGAAGGTCAGGACGGCCTCGGCGAGGCGCTCCCGACCGGCCGCGTCGGCCATGATCGTGTCGGTCACGAAGGTCTGCAGTCCGAGTGCGGCGATGGCCGGCTCCAGCGCGGCGTCGACACGATCGAGCACGAAGCCGTCGATCGATGGCGCCAGGATCGTCGCGACGCCGGTCGCGCTCGATTCGTGGCCCAGCGACGCGAGCATCCGATCGGCCGGGCCCTTGAGGGCCTTGCCGCCCACGATGCCGCTCACCGCGACGATCGGCACGCCCCGCACGCGCGCCCTGCCGAGCAGCTCCTTCACAGCCGGGACCGCCAGGATCGGGCCGAGCGACACGATCGGGTTCGACGGCCCGATGACGATGACGTCCGCCTCGCCCAGTGCCGCACGGACCTGGGCGGTCGGCCGGGCGGTCTCGATGCCGTCGTGGCGGACCTCGAGGACCTCCGGCGCCTGGTGGTGGTGCACGAAGTACTCCTGGAACTCGAGCCAGCCGGCGTCGGTCCGGAGCTGCGTGCGGACAGGCTCGTCCGCCATCGGCAGGATCGTGCTCGGGATGCCGAGGGCGCGCTGCAGCCCGATGACGACCTCGGTGAGCGAACGCCCGGCTCGGAGCTGATGGGTCCGGGCGATGTGGGTGGCGAAGTCACGGTCGCCGAGCCGGAACCAGGCCTCCTCGCCGTACCGCTCGAGCATGCCCATCGTCGCCCACGTCTCGTCGACCAGGCCCCAGCCGCGCTCGTCGTCGAACAGGCCCGCAAGCATGTACATGACCGAGTCGTGGTCCGGCATCACGAGGAGGCCGTGGCGCTCCACGTCATCCCCGGTGTTGACGATCACGGTCAGGTCGCCCGGCCGGAGGGCCAGCTGCAGCCCGTGGGCGAGCTTCGCCCCGCCTGTCCCGCCGGCGAGGGCGACGACCTTCATGTCCGCAGCCTGTCCTGGATCTCGGGCATCCGTCGGATGGTCTCGGGGTCGTAGGGCGCCGGCATCCGCACGATGACGGTCTCGAACCCGAGGTCTCGATACGGGCGGAGCGCCTCGGCCGCGGCAGCCGGCGACCCGAGCAGGACGGGCCCGGGGCCCATGTCGTCCGCGCCGTTGTGGTCGAGCAGCGCGCGGTACGCGGTCTCGGCTGCCGCCGGATCGTCCCGCAGGATCATGGGGTAGCTGACGGTCTTCTCGATGGTCGCGATGTCGCGCCCGACGTCGGCGCAGTGGGCGGCGAGGACCTCGAGCCTGGTCCGCACCTCGTCGACCGTGCCGGAGGTGTTCCACGCGTCGGCCCGTTCGGCCACCGTCCGGAGGGTCTTCTTCGGCCCGGAGCCCCCGACCAGGATCGGCAGGCGCGCCTGGACCGGCCGCGGCTCGGCCAGGGCCTCGTGGAACGTGTAATAGGGTCCATCGTGGCTGAACCGCTCGCCGTCGAGCAGCCGGCGGATCAGCATCACCGCCTCGTCGAGCCGGTCCAGCCGCTCGCCGAACCCGGCCCCGAACTCGATGCCGTACGCGTCGTGCTCCCGTTCGAACCAGGCGCCCCCGATGCCCAGGACGGCGCGCCCGCCCGAGACGTGGTCGAGGGTCGTCGCGAGCTTGGCGGTCAGTCCGGGGTTGCGCATCGTGTTGGCGCCGACCATCAGGCCCAGCCGGACCTTCGTGGTGATGGGGCCGAGCGCGGACAGGACGCTCCAGCCCTCGAAGATGGTCTGTTCCCAGGGCCCGAAGATCGCCATGAGGTGGTCCCATGTCCAGACCGAGTCCCAGCCCGCATCGTCGGCCGAGAGGGCTGCGTCGCGAAAGCTCGGCCAGTCGGTGTGCTGGGACCAGAGCTGGAGCCCGAACTTCATGGGGCGGCCGGCGGTCGAGTGGTCATTCGTCGTGGTCGTGGATCGTGGACGCGTGGACCCGGAAGCTGATCCGCTCCTGTCGCTCGAAGCGATCGCGGATCAGGCGCTCGGCCTTCCCGGGCTCGTCCGCGTGGTAGCGGCGGGCCATGGCGGCGATGTCGGCCTGGGCGGTCGGCTGGTCCGTGACGGGCTCCGCGATCCCGGTCAGCCCGACCCAGCGGTAGCCGTCCCCGGCATCGGTGACCGCGAGCGAGATCCGCGGATCGCGCACGAGGTTGGCCGGCCAGCGGCGTCCCACGGCGCTGTTGATGATGAGGTCGTCGCCGTCGAGCGCGTACCAGATGACGGCCTGGCGTGGACCGCCGTCGGGGTCGATGGTCGCGATGGTGGCGAAGCGGAGGCCGCTCCCGAGGAACGCTCGGATGGCGTCCGTGAGGGCGACGGTCGAGGGCTCGGTCACGCCCTCGATGGTACGCGAGCCGCGTGTCGCCTGACCATCTCGACCCGGCGCGGCTTGGCCGGCTCCATCGCCGGCTTGCCGAAGAGATACCCCTGGCCGTAGTCGACCCCGAACTCGCGCAGCTTGGCGAGGTCCTTGCGGGTCTCGATGCCTTCGGCGACGAGCTTGGCGTTGATGCGGCGGCCGAACGACACGAACGCCTCCACGAGCGCCTGCTTCGCGTCGTCATGGGAGACGCCGTGGGTGATGTCCCGGTCGATCTTGATGATCGTGGGGCGCAGGGCGGCAACGAGCGCGAAGCTCGCATAGCCGGCGCCCGCGTCATCGACCGCGAACCCGAAGCCCAGCCGGCGCAGGGCCTTGACCTGGCGCTTGAGCGGCCCGAGGTCGGACACCGACTGCTGTTCGGTGCACTCGACGGTGATGCGCGACGGCGAGAGGCCGGCTGACCTGACCATCGCGGCGAGGGCCTTGGCCTCGAACGCGGGGTCGAGGAGGCTGGCCGGCGTGAAGTTGATGCCGAAGCGGCGCGGCTCCTTGCCCGCCTCGCGGTTGATCTCCTCGAGGCGACCGGCCCGTTCGAGGATCGCGCCGATGATGAACAGGTCGAGCTCGATCGAGCGTTCCGTGTAGATCGCCGCGGCGACGATCGACGTGATCGACTGCGGCAGCATCGGCATCTGCGGGCGGAACAGGCACTCGTACTCGTGCAGCTCGCCCGTCGCCAAGTCGACGATCGGCTGGAACGCGACGCGGTGCAGCGTGCGAAGGCTGAAGAAGTAGTCGAGCATCTTGGTCTGGACGACCATGCTCGACTGGGCCATCCCGATCCGGTCGGCGAGGCCGCTGAGCTGGACGGCGGCCGAGTTGGCGATCAGGTAGCGGTCGGCCTCGGGCAGCGTCCAGTCGACCATGACCAGGCCGTACTCGGGCGGCTCCTTGGCGCTGTCGGCGATCTCCTTGACCAGGTCCTCGGTCAGCAGGTGGGCCGGGGCGATCAGGACGGTCCCGGACTCGAGCTCGACGACACGCGCGCCCGAGACCATCGAGGCGAGCCGCTTGGCGAAGCGGATGTCTCGTGACCAGAGAAGGCGCTCGGCCTCAGGCCGACGTGTGTAGAAGATACGCATTCGGAACCGTTGCTTCAGGTCGAGCCGATGAGCTGGGCACCGACGCGACGACGACGCCATCATCCGCCCCGCGACGGCAGCCTGGCCGGACCCGAGGGTCCCATGCAGCGTGGGACGTTGGTACGGGTTTGGAGCGTACGGGTGGTGTCTGGTGGTGCGCCGCGTGCCCTATGACGAGCTGTCCAGCCGGTAGCGGACCTCGTCGATGGGAACCCTGTCGAAATCGATGGTGAAGCGGGCGCCGTCCGGCCGGAAGCCGGCCGCCTCGTAGAACCGACGCGCCGTCGCGTTCGCCTCGAAGACCCAGACGACGATCGGGTCGAAGGCCCGGTCCCGGAGGTCCGAGACGACGTGGTCGAAGAGCGTTCGGCCGTATCCGAGGCCGAGCCGCTCCGGCGCGAGATAGATGGCATAGACCTCGCCGGAGCCTGTCGGTGGCGGGGCGGACTCCGCCCGTCCCGGGCCGGATCCCGCGAACCCGATCACGCCCTCGGCGGTCTCGACGACCCACGTGCGGTCTGGGGCCGTCGCCGGCGCCTCCCCGAGTTCGCGAACCTGGCGCTCGACGGCCTGCCGCCAGCCCGCGCTCCGTCGCTCGAGCGAGAGGCCATCGAGGATGGGGTCCGGAACGAGCCCGCGATACGTCGCACGCCAGCTCCGCACGTGGATGTCGGCGATCGCCGGCGCGTCGTCCGGCGCCGCGAGCCGCACGCGGGCTGCGGTCATGCCAGGCGTTCACCGGCGCGGATCGCGACATCCAGACGGTTCTCGGGCGGGGCCAGCGGGCACGCCCAGCGGGGGTCGAACGCGCACGATGGCTGGAACGCGAAATCGAAGTCCAGGATCAGCGTCCCGGTCGCCGGATCACCGCCCAGGTCGGCGCTCTTCGCCGCGTCCACGAGGTAGCGGCCGGCGCCATAGGTCTCGGTGCCGTTGGTCGCGTCCCGGAACGGGATGAACAGGCCACCCGCGTAGCCGGCCATCCAGAACGCCGACAGCTGCCGCGGGCCCTCGGGGAGTGGCAGCGTCACCGTTCCGATCCGGCTGAACGAGAGCGTGTCCGCGCCACTGTTGGGCAGTTCGAGCGCGAAAGCGCCGGGTGCCGGCGGCGGGGCCGGCTCCACGGTCACCTCGAACCGCAGGCGCGGATCGTGGTCGAAGTGCCGGGCGCGGAACGCCGGGCGGGCTGCGGGCGGCACCGGCGACTGGGGATGCTCCCGGAAGAGCCACTCCCGGACGGCCCGCCAATGGGCGAGGGCCGCTCCCGGGTCCGTCGCGGCCATCGCCCTCACCTCGGCGTAGAGCGCCGCGACCCGGCGTCGCCAATCCGCCAGCCAGAGCCGGTCGGTCGAGGAGCCGTCGCCCTGGGACCAGTCGAGCGGGTCGGCCACCTCGCTCAGCGGCGCTCGCGCCGCAACGCGCCGAGCAGGACCGCGGCGCCGATCACGATCAGGATGACCGGCCAGAACTGGCTCCAGCTGATCGTCGGCAGGTCGATCTCGAGCGTGCGCTCGAGGAAGAACCAGATGCCGAGGCCGAGGATGAACAGGCCGACCACGAGCGTCCAGATCCGACCGCCGTCGCCGCGGTCGCGACGGTGTGACGCCGACCAGGCGGTCGGCGGCGCGACGGGCTGGGCCGGCGGCGGGGCTGCGGGCGGCCCCCCGAACGTCGGCTCGGGTGGCGGCGCCGGCGCGACGTCCGGTGGGGCGTCGGGGGTCGGCATGCGGGTGGTCGGGTCCGGATTCGAGTCGTCCATGGCCGTGCCTCGAGCTGATGGGCGGCGCTGCTGCGTGCGGTCCGCCCCATCGTAGCCCTGTCCGCCTAGAATTGAGCGACCGGCCGCGGTCGTCGGTTGCCAGCGACATCGCCGGCCAGGCGCGTCGGCATCACCCGGACGGAGGCATGAGCTGTGGTGGATACGGCGGAGATCGGCGTCTTCGGAGGCTCGGGGTTCTACTCGCTGCTCGAGGACGTCCGGGAGATCAAGGTCGACACGCCCTACGGCGCGCCGTCCGACTCGTTCTTCCTGGCCGATGTCGCCGGCCGGAAGGTCGCCTTCCTGCCCCGCCATGGCCGGCGCCACACGATCCCGCCGCACAAGATCAACTACCGGGCCAACGTCTGGGCGATGCGGTCGCTCGGCGTCAAGGCCGCCATCTCCCCGTGCGCCGCGGGCTCGCTCCAGCTGGCGGTGAAGCCGGGCGACTTCGTGGTCTGCGACCAGTTCGTCGACCGGACATCGGGGCGGGCCGACACCTTCTACGACGGGCCGATCGTCACGCACCTCTCGTCGGCCGGGGTCTACGACCCGGTCCTGCGGCGCCTCGCGATCGACACGATCCGCGACCACGGCATCGAGGTCCACGAGCGCGGCACGGTGGTCGTCATCCAGGGCCCGCGGTTCTCGACGAAGGCCGAGTCCAAGTGGTTCAGCGACGCTGGCTGGGAGGTCATCAACATGACCCAGTATCCGGAGGCGTGGCTGTGCCGCGAGCTCGGCATGGCCGTCGTCAACATCAGCCTCATCACGGACTACGACGCCGGCGTGCACGAGGGGACAGAGGCCGTGAATGCGACCGACGTCCTGGAGGTGTTCACCGCCAACGCCGAGCGGATCCAGAAGGTCGTGCTTGACCTGATCGGCCGGTTCCCGATCGGCCTCGACGCGCTCGGGGCCCGCGCGGCGCTGGACCCGACCCGTGGCGACGGCCACACGATCGCCCCCGAGGACATCCGCCTCTTCGAGACCGAGCTGTGAGCGCGGCCGGCGCCGGCTCCGCTGGCGTCGGCTCCGGACCCGGCCTGCCGATCGGCATCTCGCTGCGCACGATCCGGGCCGAGCCGGGCTGGTGGCTCGAGAGCGCCCGGCGGCTGGATGCGGCCGGCTACGCGGGCGTCTGGGCCTGGGACCACTTCATGGGCAAGGGCGACCTGACGGTCCCCGTCGTGGAAGGCTGGACCGCCCTCGCGATGGCGGCCGGCGCGACGTCGCGCATCCACGTCGGCTCCTTCGTTCTCAACGTCATGAACCGGCACCCGGCGGTCGTGGCCCGGATGGCTTCGACACTTCAGGTCGCAAGTGGCGGTCGACTGGTCCTCGGGATCGGGATCGGCGGCCACCCGAAGGAGCACGCGGCGTACGGCATCGACTTCCCGCCGGCCCCGGAGCGGGTCGCCCGCCTGGAGGAGGCCGTCGCGGTCATCCGCGCGCTGTGGGCGGGCGGGCCCGTGACGCGGCCATCGCCCTTCTACCCCCTGGTCGAGGCGCACGCCCATCCCGTGCCCTCGCCACCACCACCGATCGTCATCGGTGGCGAGACGGTCGCCGGGGCCCGGCTGGCGGCCCGGATCGGGGATGGCTGGAGCACGTTCGACAACTTCGAGGCCAACCTGCCGATCTACCTCGAGGCGCTCGACGCCAGCGGCCGGCGACGCGAGGACCAGCGCGTCTACGTCGGGTTCCAGGGAGACTGGCTCTCGGACGAGACACTCGAGGGCTCGCCCTGGGTGACCGCGCCACGCGAGACATGGGACCGCTGGCGTGAGGCCGGGGCCGACGGTGCGATCGTGCTCGCCCGGACCACCGCCGACGTCGATGCCCTCGTGGAGGCGACGGGACGCTGGTAGGCGCGGGTCGGCGGCCGTGGCACGCCGTTCGTGGCACCATCGGGCAGTGATGACGCCCACCACGGATGCGACACCCGACGCGGCACCGGCTCCAGATGCGTCCGGGCCGCGCCCGCGCACGCACGGCTGCCTCCGCTGCGGGGCCCCCGTGCCGCTCGACGTCGGCCTGTGCGAGCGCTGCAACCCACTCGGACTGAAGGATCCCGCGGCGTCGCAGGCCCACGGCACGGTCTTCATCGGGGTGGTCATCGCGGTCGTCGGGCTCGCGTTGCTGGGCCGGCTCGCGCTCGCGGGCGTCGGACCGTTCGCGGGCACGGTGGTCGGGGCCGTCCCCGACGGCGCCGGCCTGGCCATCACGCTCGCGGTGACGAACCAGGGCACGGCCGTCGGCCAGACGACGTGTCGACTGACGGACCCGCTGGACCGGAGCGGCGGCGGATCGGCGTTCATGCTGAGCCCGCAGATCGAGCCGAAGGCGTCGGTCACGTTCACGAAGACCGTCACGGAGCTCGGTCACACGGTCCGCGACCTGACCGTCGAGTGCAGCGCCCCGTGACGGCGGCCTCGGAACCCGCCCCGAGAGCCGGGGCGCACGACGCCGATCTCGCCTTCGCGCTCGCGCTCGCTGTCCGGGCCGGAGAGGTGCTGATGGCCCACTACGAGCGCCTCGAGCAGATCGACCACAAGAGCGCCAGGGACGTCGTGACCGAGGCGGACCACCTGTCCGAGGCGCTCATCCTCGAGGCGATCCGGGGGGCCTATCCGGCGGACGCGATCCTCGCCGAGGAGACCGGGGAGCATCGGGCGGTCGCGGGCGAGGCGCCGACCTCGGGCCGCGGCCGCGTCTGGATCGTCGACCCGCTCGACGGCACGGTGAACTACGCGAACGGGATCCCGTTCTTCTGCGTGTCGATCGGGCTCGTGGCCGACGGCCGACCGGTCGTCGGCGTCGTTCGCGACCCGACCCGCGACGAATCCTTCGCGGCCGCCGCCGACGGGCCGGCGACCCTCGATGGCCGGCCGATCCACGCGTCCGACAAGGACAAGCTCTCGGACTTCGTCGTCTCGATGGCGCTCAACGGTCGGACCGCGACGTCGCGTGCCCGCAACGTCCGCAAGGCCGTCCGGATCCCGCGCTCGATGGGATCGGCCGCCCTCGCTCTCGCCTACGTCGGCAACGCACGGTTCGACGCCTTCATCCAGCAGGGCGGGCTCTCGACGTGGGACATCGCGGCCGCGGGACTGATCGCCGAGCGTGGCGGCGCCTGCGTGACCGCGATGGACGGCGGCCGCTGGTTCGAGGTCGCCAGGCCGACCCGGACGATCGGCGCGCTCGCGGCCCCCGCCGCCCACCACGCGGACCTGCTCGCGCTGGTCAGGTAGCTCCCGAGAGGTCCGCAGCCGGCGGCGTGACCGCACGGGGCCGGAGCCCGGCCGGCGTCGACGGGTCGACGACGTTGGGCACGACCTCGTAGTGGGCGGCCTCCCACGAGAGGATTTGCTCCTCGTGCCGCGTTGCGATCGGGCGCCGCACGTCGCCACCGGTCGCCCTCTCGACGGCCGACCACGATGACCAGACCGACATCGTCACGAACCGGTCCGGGGCCTCGAGCGCCAGGTAGAGCGCGAGAGGCCCGTGGCCGCCTTCCGAATCGGCGATCGTGCCGCGCCGGACGTCGTCGCGATAGGTGGCCAGCGCGCCGGGACGGACCTGGCCGCGCACGAGACGCAGGATGCCCGTCGCCGGCCGGATGCCCGCGTCGATCGCCTCGAACCGGAGGGCCACATCGAGGTCGTGCATCTCGAGGACGCGGTCCGTGGTCTCGTCGAGGTACTCGGGGTGGAAGGTCGCGGCCTCGAAGGTGTCGCCGACGCCGGTGGTCATCGCCTCGCGCGACCCCCACACCGACGCGACCAGCCGGTCGCCCATCTCGTCGGGGCCCTGCCGGCCGACGTAGACCTCGACGAGGTCGGGGAGCGCGACAAGCTCCGGGATCAGCTCGTCGCGCAGGATGGCGTCGAAGCCCCTGCGGACGGGCCGGAATCGGAACAGACGCAGAACGCGACACTCGGACACCGGGATGAGCCGCCCCTCTCGCATGCAGACCTGGATGTCGCCGACCGCTGGAGAGAGGCTACATGCCGCGGCGCTGATGCGCGCGTCAGCGTCGGGGCAGGATCAGCATGAGGCGGCCCACGTCTGGTGGTGGCAGGACGCACGCGGGACGCCGGATCGACCGTCACATCGCAGGCAGCCACCGATGCGGACGACGTCGCAGGCGCTCGAGGCCCCACTCGTCGCAGAAGGCCTCCCAGACATCGCTCGGCGCCCCGTCCCAGCGCAGCTCGTCCGCGTCGCGCTGGCGGATCGGCACCCCGTCCTCGACGGTCCGCAGGCGGGCCAGGTCGCGATAGAGAAGCGCTTCGTCCCAGCGCTCCCGGAGCGTGGCCGCGAGCGCGATCGCGCGCGTGCCGCCGAGGCCCGGTACCTCCCAGGCGGATGCCTTCGGCGGGATGGCCTCGAAATGGGCGTACCGGCTCAGCACGGCCGCGGCCGACTTCGAGCCCCAGCCGGGCAGACCCGGATACCCGTCCGAGGCGTCGCCGACGAGGGCCAGGTAGTCCGGGATCGAGGTCGGGGGCACGCCCCACTTGGCGCGAACGCCGGCGTCGTCGTAGGTGAGGTCGCGGCGGCGATCCCAGAGCACGATCCGGTCGTCGCGAACGAGCTGGGCCATGTCCTTGTCCGGGGTGCAGACGAGGATCCGCTCGACGCGCGGGTCCTCGGCGAATCGGACGGTCGCCGCGGCGATCGCGTCGTCGGCCTCGAACTCGACCATCGGCCACAGGACGATGCCGAGCGCGTCGACCGCCGCCTCGGCGATCGGGAACTGGGCGAGCAGCTCGGGCGGCATCCCGGCCGAGGACTTGTAGCCCGGATAGAGGTCATTCCGGAACGACTCGATGACCCGGTCGGTCGCGCAGCCCACGTGGGTCGCGCCCTCCTCCCGCAGGAGGTACAGCAGCTGGTCGCACAGGCCCGACACGCCCGAGAGGTTGACCCCGTCCCGCCCGAGGACCGGCGGCCGGGGCGCGAAGTGCGCCCGGAAGAGCTCGTACGTGGCGTCGACCAGGTGGAGTCGCATGCGGGTCGTCGCCTGACTCAGGCCGCACCCGACTCGACCAGGTCCCGCAGCCGGAACAGGTCGGCCTGGAAGATCGGCCCGAACACCCGCGCCAGGGCCTCTGCGCCGAGGTGGGGGAGGACCGGGGCGAGGAGTCGCTCATCCCAGTGGACGATGGTGGTCGTGCCGTCCGCGCCCGGCTCGAGGGTGATGACACCGGAACCGCTCACCGCGCCCTCATGGCGGAGCGCGAACCGGGTCGGCGGCTCGAACTCGGTGATCGTGACCGGGTCGGTCACGGACACCCCGAAGACGCGAACGGTGGACACGCCGCGCGTCCCGACGCCGGTCGGCGGCGGCGTCGTCAGCCGGACCGCCTTCATGTCATGCATCCAGCGGGGCTGGCCCTCGATGTCGGCCAGCACGGCCCACACGCGCTCGATCGGCGCATCGATGACCACGAGCGACTCGATCGGCGCGGGCGGCGCTCCATCGGCCCGCGCCCGGAGCACGCGATCGACAGCCCAGCCGGCAGCGAGGCCGGCGAGGCCAAGGCGGACGAGCGGCCGGATCACGTGTGCGTCCGGTCCCTCACCGCATCGCCGTTCGCCACAGCGTCACGCCCGCCGCACGCATCGTCTCGACGGCGCGCTCGCCGTCGCCGGGCTCCAGCTCGACCGCGGCGATCGCGTCCGTCAGAAGAGCGGTCTCGAAGCCGAGGCGAGTCGCGTCGAGGGCCGTCGCCTTGACGCAGTAGTCGGTCGCCAGCCCGGCGACGACGACGCGCTCGATGGCGCGGCCGCGCAGGATCGCCTCCAGCTCGGTCGGGATCGTGTCGCCGCTGACGGGGTCGCGCATCGTGAAGCCCGAATAACCGTCCTCGCCGTTGATCCCCTTGCGGACGCGGGGGGCGTCGTCGGGCGCCGTCAGGCCGGGATGGAGCTCCGCGCCCCACGTGCCGGCGACGCAGTGGACCGGCCAGATCCCGCCGTCCTTCGCGAAATGCGGCGTGGACTCGGGATGCCAGTCCTGCGTGAACACGACGGTCGCGCCGCTGCTCGTCGGCCATCGCGATCTCGCCGTTCACGGTCGGGACGATGGCGTCGCCGCCGGCGACGCTGAGCCCGCCGGCCGGGTCCGCGAAATCGTTCTGGACGTCGACCACGACCAGGGCCGTGCCCGGCCCGTAGCGCTGCATGCCCCGAGGGTAGCGCAGGGCTAGCCGATGAGCGACGGGTCCTCGGTGCGCTCGGACTCGACGCCGGCGTTCGAGTCGGCCGGCTGCGGCGGCTCGACGTCGAGCAGGTAGCCGATCCCCTGGAAGGTCTTGATCCGGCCCGGCTCGCCCGGCTCCGCGCCGAGCTTGCGGCGGACACGCGACACCCAGACCCGCAGGTACTGGAGGTCGTCGCGGTACTCGGGGCCCCAGACCTTGGTCAGCAGCTCGGTGTGGAGCACGACCTTGCCGGCATTGCTCGCGAGATGCTGGAGGAGCAGCCATTCGGTTCGGGACAGCTGGACCATCTCGCCGCCTCGGGTCACCAGTCGGCGCTCGAGGTCGATCTCGACATCGTCGAACCTCAGGATCCCTGCGCCCGGCTGCGCGCCGGACGACCGTCGCAGCACGGCCCGGACGCGGGCGGCGAGCTCGTCGGGGTGGAACGGCTTCGCGATGTAGTCGTCCGCCCCGAGGTCGAGGCCCTTCGCCTTGTCGGCGGTCGAGCCCTTCGCGGTCAACAGGATGACCGCGACCGGACGCCGCTCACGGAGCTGGCGCATCACCTCGATGCCGTCGAGGTCGGGCATGACGATGTCCAGCAGGATGATGTCCGGCCGGACTTCCTCGGCCTTCTGGAGCGCCTCTTCGCCGCTGTTTGCGGTGACGACGCGGAAGCCCTCCTCGCCGAGGGCGATCGACACGAGTTTCGTGATCCGCGGCTCGTCGTCGGCGACGAGGACGAGGGGCTGGGTGCTCACACGCCACCTCCTGGGTGGATGACATGGTGACGGATTCTCAGATTCGGACTCAGACCAGCATGGTCGAGCCACCGTGCCGCGCGTGATCCGGCCAGCACGCCCCGACGTTGCAGCGGTGTTACAGCCGTCAGGCCGCCGAGTGCGGTCGCACGCGGGTCCCGTCGCAACCCCCGCGATACCGACAACCTTGCCCGGTTCGGCTACGCTCCGGGTATGAGCTTCGCGGAGGACGCCCTCGCCCTTCTGCGGGAGGCGGAGGAGATCGACATCGAGACCCAGGCGCCAGGGGGGCCCGCTCGGCGCACGACCATCTGGGTCGTGGCGGCCGACGACGAGGTCTTCGTGCGCTCGGTCCGCGGTGCGCGCGGCCAGTGGTATCGCGACGCCGTCGCCAACCCGGCGGTGGGCGTTCACGTCGGCGGTCGCCGCGTCTCGGCGACGACGATCCCTGCGACCGACCCCGCGTCGATCGACCGCGTCTCGGACGCGTTCCGGGCGAAGTACGCTCGACAGGGCGCGTCGCTGGATTCGATGCTCCAGCCGCACACCTTGCCGACGACGCTCCGGCTCGAACCCATCTGACCGTCCCTGGAGCCCCGATGTACTTCGACCAGTTCAAGCACCAGCTTCCCGACATCGACGAGTCCGAGACCGACGAGTGGCTCTCGTCGCTCGACCAGGTCGTCGAGCAGGAGGGCGAGACCCGGGCCAGGTTCCTCGTCTACAAGCTCCTCAAGCGGGCTCGCCAGCTCGAGATCGGCCTGCCGCCCCTCACCCAGACGCGCTATATCAACACGATCAGCCCCGAGCAGGAGCCCGACTTCCCGGGCGACGAGGCGATGGAGCTGCGCATCCGGCGGATCATCCGCTGGAACGCGGTGGCGATGGTGCTCCGAGCGAACACCCGCTTCACCGGGATCGGCGGCCACCTCTCGACGTACGCATCATCGGCGAGCCTGTACGAGGTGGGCTTCAACCACTTCTTCCGGGGCAACGCCGACGGCCCGGGCGACCAGATCTTCTACCAGGGTCACGCCGCGCCCGGCATCTACGCCCGGGCGTTCCTGGAGGGTCGCCTGACCGAGGATCAGCTGGACCATTTCCGACGCGAGACCGACCCGGGCAAGGGCCTGTCGTCCTACCCGCACCCGCGCCTGATGCCCGAGTTCTGGGAGTACCCGACCGTCTCGATGGGCCTCGGGCCGATCAGCGCCATCTACCAGGCCCGCTTCAACCGATACCTGCAGAACCGCGGCCTGCTCGACACCTCGAAGTCGCGTGTCTGGGCATTCCTCGGCGATGGCGAGACCGACGAGCCCGAATCGCTCGGTGCGCTGCACGTCGCGTCGCGTGAGGGACTCGACAACCTGACGTTCGTCGTGAACTGCAACCTGCAGCGCCTCGACGGCCCGGTCCGCGGCAACGGCAAGATCATCCAGGAGCTCGAGTCGGGCTTCCGTGGGG
Source organism: uncultured Chloroflexia bacterium (assembly GCA_963767165.1). GTDB lineage: Bacteria > Chloroflexota > Limnocylindria > Limnocylindrales > CSP1-4 > SPCO01. Next base: position 974,066 of record CAVYCV010000003.1, read on the forward strand.
CGGGCTGGAACGTCATCAAGGTGATCTGGGCCCGCGAGTGGGATCCGCTCCTCGCCCGCGACGTCGACGGCGTCCTGGTCCAGCAGATGAACGAGACCCTCGATGGCGAGTTCCAGAAGTTCTCGGTCGCCGGCGGCGGGTACATCCGGGAGCACTTCTTCGGGCCGGACCCGCGCCTCAAGAAGCTCGTCGAGCATCTCTCCGACGACGACCTCGCCAAGCTCCGCCGCGGCGGCCATGACTATCGCAAGGTCTACGCCGCGTACAAGGCCGCGACCGAGTACAAGGGCGCGCCCACGGTCATCCTCGCGAAGACCGTCAAGGGCTGGACGCTCGGCCCGGGCGTCGAGGCTCGGAACATGACCCACCAGGCCAAGAAGCTCTCCGAGCAGGAGCTGCGCATCTTCCGCGATCGGATCGAGCTGCCGATCCCCGACGCGAAGCTCAAGGACGCGCCGTACTACCACCCCGGCCCCAAGTCCGAGGAAGTCGAGTACCTGATGGAGCGGCGGCGCGCCCTGGGTGGCCCGATCCCGCGGCGGATCGTCCGGGCCGACCCGCTGCCCGCCCCGTCGGCGGCGGTCGACGCCGAGTTCGCGGGCGGCAGCGAGACCCCCGTGTCGACCACCATGGTCTTCAGCCGGATCCTGCGCAACCTGATCCGCGACAAGGCACTCGGCCCGCGGATCGTGCCGATCATCCCCGACGAGGCTCGCACGTTCGGGATGGACCCGCTCTTCAAGGAGGTCGGCATCTACTCCGCGCTCGGCCAGCGCTACGAGCCGGTCGACTCGGACCTGCTGCTCTCGTACCGCGAGGCGACCGACGGCCAGGTGCTCGAGGAGGGCATCACCGAGGCGGGCTCGATGGCGTCGTTCCAGGCGGCCGGCACCGCCTATGCCAGCCATGGCATCGCGACCATCCCGTTCTACATCTTCTACTCGATGTTCGGGTTCCAGCGCACCGGCGACCAGATGTGGGCGTTCGGGGACGCGCGGGGGCGAGGCTTCCTCATGGGCGCCACCGCAGGGCGCACGACGCTGACCGGCGAGGGCCTCCAGCACGACGACGGCCACACTCACATCCAGGCGTCCACGATCCCGAACCTGCGGGCCTACGACCCCGCGTTCGCGTACGAGCTCGCTGCGATCATCCGCGACGGCATCGAGCGGATGTACGGCCCGAAGCCCGAGGACGTCTTCTACTACATCACGCTCTACAACGAGAACTACCCGCAGCCCGTCCGCCCCGCCGGCCTGTCCGACGAGGACCTCCTGCGCGGCGTCTACCGACTGGCCGAGGCGCCGGCCGTCGGGCGGGACGCCCATCCGGCCCGCCTGGTGGGCTCCGGCTCGATCCTCAACCAGGTCCTCGCCGCGCGCGACCTGCTCGCGGAGCGCTTCGGGGTGGCCGCCGAGGTCTACAGCGCCCCGTCGTTCCCGCTGCTCCGCCGCGACGCCCTGGAGGTCGAGCGCTGGAACCGCCTCCATCCGGAGGCCAAGACCCCGCGCGTGCCGTACGTCAGCACCGTCCTCGGGCCCGACGGCGGCCCGATCGTGGCCGCCACGGACTGGATGAAGGCCCTGCCCGACATGGTCAGCCGGTGGCTGCCCGACTACTACGTGGCGCTGGGCACGGACGGCTTCGGGCGGAGCGACACCCGTGAGGCCCTGCGCTCGCTGTTCGAGATCGACCCGGCGCACATCGCGGCCGCGACGCTGTCCGAGCTGGCCCGCTGCGGCGCGCTGAGCGGGTCGAAGGCAGCGAAGGCGATACGCGACCTTGGGATCGATCCGGAGAAGATCAGCCCGCTGGCCCTGTAGGACGCCCGGGCGTCAGGCGGTCGCCTTGCTCGGGGTCGTCATCGCGGGCTCGTCGTCGGGGATGACTCGCAGCGTGAACCCGAATTCCGATCCGCCTTCGGGGCGACGCCTGGCCCAGATCACCCCGCCCATGGCCTTGACCAGGCTGGCGCAGACGAACAACCCGATCCCGGAGCCCGCGATCGAGCGGGCGAGCGCCGGGTCGCGGTAGAAGAGCTCGAAGGCCCGCTCGACGGAGGCCTCGTCGATGCCCGGCCCCGAATCGAGGACCCGCACGGCGACGCTCTCGCCTTCCTGCTCCGCCCGCACCACGACGCGCGTGCCGCTCGGCGTGTACTTCGCGGCATTGCTGAGCATGTTCCGGACGATCTGCTCGACGTAGGTGTCCTCGCCGGCGACGATCGGTAGATCCCGTGCCAGCTCGGCCTCGATGGTGATGCTCGGAAGTCGGCTCGACTCCTGGGCGATGACCCGGTTGAGAAGGCGCCGGGGCTCGAGCGGCTCGGACTCGACGGCGATCGCACCGCGCTCGGCGCGAGTCAGCACCAGCAGGTCCTCGACGAGACGGTGGAGTCGTTCGGCTTCGGCCGAGATGTCGCTGATCAACTCGGCCTGTTCCTCGGCCGTCGTCTGGCGGTTCGGCCGGCTCAGGATCCGGGTCAACCCGAAGATCGTCGTGATCGGGGTGCGCAGCTCGTGCGAGATGATGTCGACGAAGGCCTCGCGGAACGTGCCCGCCCGACGCTCCTCGTCGAGCAGCCGATCGCGCTCCTCCTCGACCCGCCGTCGCTCGGTGATGTCCTGGCCGGTCCCGACCATCCGGATGGGCTCGCCAGTCGGGCCGCGGAAGACGCGCCCGACCCCGTGGGTCCAGTGGACCGATCCGTCGGACCAGAGCAGCCGGAACTCGTGGCTGAACGAGGTGCCACGCGCAAGGGCGTCGTCGATGGAGGCCCGGAAGGCTGCTTGGTCGTCGGGGTGGATCGTTTGGATGTAGCGATCGAAGGACGGGGCGCCGGCCTCCGGGACCAGGCCGTGCTGTTCGAAGATCGCCTCCGACCAGACCAGCTCGCCGGTCCGGATGTCCCATTCCCAAAAGCCGGTCCCCGAGGCGGCCAGCACGAGCTCGAGGCGCTCGTCCCGGCGCTCGATGTCGTCGGCCATGGCTGCGACCGCGGCGACAGAGGCGACCATGCGATCACGTGACGTCCCGATCGAGGCGATGAGCCAGGTGACCCCCACACCGGCGAGGGCGTAGAGCGCGGCCCTGGCGAAGTCGAGCGGGGTGAGGTCGAAGGAGCCGTCACTCGGCCCGACGAACACGAGCAGGTTCGCGATCGCCGTCGTCACCGTCGTCGCGAAGCCGCTCGCGTAGCCTCCCACCCAGGCCGCCACGACGGTGGCGGCGAACAGGATCATGAATCCGGTGTCGCCCCCGACCACCATGTTCAGGCCGCTCTTCACCAGGATCGCCACGATCCCGATGCCGATCCCGAGCGCGAGGCGGCCGCTCCGCGAGCCATGGAGACGGCCCCAGCCAGGGGCATCCGTTCGCGCTCGGACGAGCGCGGCCCTGATACTCCTGGTCGACTGTCCCTGGGGGTTCGCGGGCTCGGTCAATCTCGACTCCCGATGGGTCGATGCCATGCTGCTGCAAGGCGACATCGGCGCCATTGACGCCGCTTCCGTGGTTCCTAGCGTACCGTGTGCCTCGAAGAGGCCGTGGGGGATCGCGCCTCCCGTCGCAAAAGGTACCGTCCGATGAACCGCGCGCTCCGCATCGCCCACGTCGCTCCGCCCTTGGAGCGCGTCCCGCCACTGGCATACGGTGGCACCGAGCGAATCATCTTCGAACTGGTCACCGAGCTGGACCGCCGCGACTACGACGTCACCACGTTCGCCAGCGGCGACTCCGACGTGCCCGGTCGGCTCATCGCGACCGTCGAGCGGGCCCTCCGGCCCGAGGGGTACACCGGCGACCCGATGCCGTACATGCTCGCGACGATGCGATCGGTCCTCGATCACGCGTCGGAGTTCGACATCATCCACTCCCACCTCGAGTGGGCGAGCCTGCTGCTCGCCCGGGTGTCGCCGGTCCCGGTCGTGTCCACGTTCCACGGTCGTCTCGATCTGCCGTGGGCGACCGAGGCGCTGGCCGACCCGCCGCCGGGCCTCGTCGCGATCAGCGACAACCAGGCCTCGACCCATCCGGATGTGCCCTGGACGGTCATCCACAACGGCCTGACCCTCACGGGATCGCCGTTCGAGCGCCGCCGCGGCGACGCGCTGTGCTTCGTCGGCCGCGTCGCGCCCGAGAAGGGGATCGTGGAGGCGCTCGAGATCGCCAAGCTCGTCGGGCGCCCGCTGCGCATCGCCGCCAAGGTCGCCCCGATCGGTCCGGAGCGCACATACTTCGACGCCGTCTTCGAGCCGGCTCTCAAGGCCGCCGGATCGGACGTCGAATTCCTCGGGGAGCTGACACAGAAGGACCGCGACGACCTGTTCGCGGAGAGCTTCGTCTCGCTCATGCCGGGCGCCTGGCCCGAGCCGTTCGGGCTGGTCGCGATCGAATCGCTGGCGTGCGGGACACCGGTCATCGCCCGCCGGATCGGCGCCCTGCCCGAGATCATCCGGGACGGCGTCGACGGCTTCTTCGGTGACGACGTGACGCAGCTCGCCTTCAAGGTCGAAGGCGCCGCGGACCTCGACCGCGCTGCCATCCGCGCGTCCGTGCTGGAGCGGTTCTCGGCCGGCCGGATGACCGACGGCTACGAAGCCCTGTACGCGCGCATCCTCAGCGGCGACTCGGACGTGCCCGAGCGCGAGGCCGGGGGCGGCACGGGGACGTCCGAGCCCACCCCGCTCGGACCTCGGTTCGCGTCGCGGGAGCAGGGCCGCCGACAGGGGATCCCCTCGGGCGCCTGAGGATCGTGCCGACTCGCGAGGCGACCGCCCCGGTCGACGCCGACAGCCCGCGCGAAGCGGCCCGTGATGCCGGACTCCGCTACGCCTCGGACACCGGGCCCGGGTTGTCGCGCCGTCGCTCGGGCCGGGGCTTCTCGTACCGCGGCCCGGACGGCGTCGCGGTCCGCGACCCCGAGACCCTCGTCGCGCGACGCAGTTACGTCCATCCCGCCGTGCTCGAGGCCTACCTCGACGGGGCGATCGGCGGGGCCCTCGTCGAGGCCGCCGAGGAGCAGGCCAGCCCGCCCGCCGAGGCCTCACCCGAAGAGGAAGCCGAGGTCGTCGGCTTGCTCCGACAACGGCTCGATGCGGATGCGGCCCGAAGCCGACGCCGGCGGAGCAGACGGGGGCCGAAGGCGTAGGACGCGAGTCTCGCGCCCGGACGCGGCGAAGCCCCCGACGGCGAGGTCGGGGGCTTCGCGATGGAACGAGGAGTTCGGGTTCAGACGCCGCGCGGCTGATCCGTGGGCTGGTCGCGTCGAAGCTCGTCGGTCTCGCGGTCGAGCTTGTCGCCGGCGTCGCCCGCCTTGCGGCGGATGTCGTCGCCGAGGTTCCCGACCTTGTCGCCGAGGTCTTCCTCGCCGTCAGCCTCGCGCCAGGCCTTCTTGGCGTCGTCCTTGACTTCGCGATATCCGGACTTCAGGTCGTCCATGGTTCACGGCCTCCGATCGGGTGTGGCGGCGGGGGTCACCCAGAAGGTATTGCCTGCCGCATTGCGGCTCGTCGCCACGCCCCGAGGCGTGCCGTTTCAGGCCGCTTGCACGCCGCGACGGGTCGAGCCCGTCGCCTGCATCCGCTCGGCCAGCGTCGTCGCGATCAGGCCCGTGGGGACCAGTGCCGCGACCACCAGAAGTCGGTTCGCGCCGCCGACGAACAGACCGAGGGCGAAGCCCACGGACATCGCTCCTGCCAGCTTCAGCGTGTCGTCGGAGCCGGTCTGGATGAGTCGGCTTGCGTCACCGAGGGCCTTGCTCGTGCCGGCAGCGGCCTCCGGAAAGCGTGCCCCGACCTCGCCGGCGACGCCGGCGACGGTGTCGGCGACATCGCGGGCGGTCCGCATGATGCCGTTCTCGGCCTCGGCCGTCTCGGATTCCTTGGTCGCGGTGGAAGTGGTCGCCATCGGAGTGCTCCTTCTGGTTCGGTCTCGGTCGGTCGTGGGCGGAAAAGCAACGGACGACCCGAGGAGGGGGCTCGGGCCGTCCGTGCCAGGAAGGGGACGCCCCGTCACAAGCGCCGCCCGACAGGTATTCGTGATCGTGGTTCACACGGTAGGGAACCGGGCCATTCGCCCCGACATCAGGGCCGCTCCGCGCGTTGCATCCGCATCACAACCGGGCGAGCGCGCAACACGGGGGAAGGCAGCGGGAAGTCGTCGGCCCTCGGAACCCCCAGTGGCACGAGGGCCGACACCTCCACCTTGGGCGTGGCGGGGTCACGGATGGACCGGCCGCCGTGCCGGGGGCCTTGCAGGGGCGTGTCGTCTGACGCCCATCTCCGGGCGGGAATCGCCGAACGCCCGCCGGTCGATCCGGGCGGGCGTTCGAGACCGTTTCGGAGCGGTGGACCGGTACGGTCCCGGCCGCCGCCCTCGGTCAGATGGACCCGCGACCGGCGCGGCTCCGACCGCTGACCGCGCCGACGACCAGGACGACGATGATCGCGCCGATGACCGACACGACGATCGAGCTCAGGTCGAATGGGCCGTCGATCGGCTTCGTGTTGAACAGGACGCTGGCAAGGAATCCGCCGACAAGGGCGCCGACGATGCCAAGCACGATGTGCCCGATGATCCCAAGACCCTCGTCACCCTTGACGATGAATCCGGCCAGATAGCCGGCGATCGCGCCGAGCACGATCCAGGCGATGATGCTCATCCGATACCTCCATCCCCATCGCGGGCCTCTCACCCGCTTGCTGGGGCGTCCATGACCCGGGGAGCCCGGGACTTGCAAGCATCTTCATGAGGCGGGCCATCTCGGCGGACAACGCCGACAGGCCGCTACATATCAACCTCCTCGCACCACACACCGCCGGCCCGGGGAACCGCGACCGACGGGCACACGAACGCCGGGTCGCCGCGAAGGCGAACCCGGCGTGGATGCGGATCGGCCGCCCGTTTACGGGGCGGGTGACATGGACTCGGCCGGCAGCGACGGGGTCTCGACCGCCGGCGCGCTGGCTGCCGGCGGGGTCGACGCCGCGGGAGCCGCGGGACTCGAGCTGGAGCCCGACGGGCCGCACGCGACGACCGCGGCGGCGCTCAGGACCAGCATGATCAGCAAACGCTTCATGCGTCACCTCCTGTTGGATCGCATCGACGGCCTTGCACGGCGACGGTGTCATGCGGCTGGAATATCCCGACCCGGCCCGTGCGCGCGCAGGGCATGCGGGCCGGACGACGATACGGCTGGAGCGCCGGGCTGGATGCCCCGGTCATCGAGGGGGATGAGGCCGATGCTGTCGGACGAACCCGCCGTTCTGGTCGCGACGCCGGATGCGTTGCGGCCGTCCCGCGACCGCGCGATGGACCGGTTCGAACTGGCGGTCGCGACGGTGGCGGTGCTCGCCGCCGTCATCCTCGCGTTGGCACGGTGACGATCCGCGCCTGGTTGTTCGATGCCGAGGGCGAGGATCAGGAGGTCGAGCTCTCGTCGGACGTCGTCCCGGCACGCGGGGCGGACCGCCTGCTCTGGGTCGATGTCGACGCCCGTTCGGCCAGCGACCTGGCCCACATCGGCGGGCTGCTCGACTTCAGGCCGTCGCTGCTCGCCCGCCTTGGCGACGAGTTCGAGCGCGCGGGGCTGACCCAGTATCCCGAGCACATCCACCTGTCCATCGACACGATGGAACCGCCCGCCGACCGCGACCAGGGGGAGAGCCCCGTCGTCGTCCGGCCCGTCCGGCGCGGCCTCGATCTCGTCGCCGGTGCGGAATGGGTCGTCACGGTCCATGACGGGCCCCTCGCGGCCATTGATCGGATCATGGACGGGCTGCGCGGCGAGACGCGTCTCGGCGTGCTCGAATTGTCCGACTTCCTCGCCTCGATCATCGACTCGGTCATCGTCGGCTACCACCTGACGGTCGAGGCATTCGAGCGCGAGATCGACGGCCTGGACGAGATCGCCCTTCGTGCGCGACGGAGTGACGACGTCCTTGGCCGGCTGGTCGACCTGCGCCGCCGGATCGGGGCGGTGCGCCAGTCGCTCGCCCCGCAACGGGAGGCGTTCGCGCCCCTCGCGCGGCCGGACATGGCGGTCCACCAGGAGCTCGGTCGCCCATGGCCCGAGCTGCTCGGCCGGCTGGAGCGAGCCCTCGATGCAGTGGAGCACCTGCGGGAGTCCTTGCTCGGCACGTATGACATCTACATGGGTCGCCTCGCGCAGCGATCGAACGATGTCATGAAGGCCCTGACTGTCCTCTCGGCGATCCTGCTGCCGTCCGTGGTCCTCGCCGGTGTCATGGGCATGAACTTCAAGGTCGGGTTCTTCGACGACCCCTCGTACTTCTTCGTCGTCGTCGCCGCCATGGGCGCGATGGCGGTCGCGATCCTCTGGGTCGCGCGCCGGCGCGGCTGGATCTGATCCGCCCCGCCGCGCGACGCGGCGGTCAGTCCGGCAGCACCTGGAGGGCGAAGCCGAATTCGGACCCACCGTCGGGCCGCGGATGGGCCCAGATCCGGCCGCCCATCGCCGCGATCAGGCGGGCGCTCACGAACAGCCCGATCCCCGCGCCGCTGGCGGTCCTCGCGGTCCCCGGCGACCGGTAGAACCGCTCGAAGAGGCGATCGGACTCCTCCACGGGGAACCCCGGGCCGTCGTCGAGGATCCGGACGACGACCTCATCGGTGCCGCCTGCGACGACGACATCGATGGTCGTGCCGACCCCGCCGTACTTGGCGGCATTCGACAGGAGGTTGCGGAAGACCTGCTCGACGTATGTCGGGTCGGCCACGACCGTCGGCAGGTTCGGCTCGATCTCGGTCTGGATCTGCACGCCCGGCCAGCGGCCCTGCTCGGACAGGACCACGCGCGGCAGGAGCCGCTGGAGCAGGACCGGCTCGGCCCCGATGTCGCCGGCGTGGTCGCCGAACCGGTTCAGGGCGACGACGTCCTCGACCAGCCGATGCAGGCGCTCGGTCTCCTCGGTGATGTCGGCGAACACGCCTCGACGCGTCTCCTCGTCGAGGGTCGAACCCTCTCGCGCCAGCAGCTTCGCCCCGCCGAAGATCGTGGTGACCGGCGTCCGCAGCTCGTGCGACAGCACGCCGACGAACGTCTCCCGGATCGCCTCGCGCCGGCGAGCGTCGGTCACGTCGCGCATCACCAGGATCGTCTCCTCGCGATCCGCCTGGATCCCCGGACCGAGGACGGGATACGTTGCGAGTTCGAGCCAGCGGTCCGGATCAGCCTTGGTCGAGAGGGCGACGGGCCCGCCGCGTGTTCCGAGGGCCGGCGCGCGTTCGGCGCCCTCGGTGAACTGGTCGAGGATGTCCCCGTACGTCCGGGTCTCGACGCCACCGAAGAGGTCGCTGCCCGCGGGGTTCGCCAGCGTCACCCGGCCGTCCGCGGCGCAGACCACGATGCCCTCGCCCATCGCGCTGATGACTGCGTTCAGCTCCGCGGCGCGCGCGTGCTCGGCCTCGGCGAGACGCTGGAAGCGCGCCTGGGACTCGATCCGGTCGCGGATGTCGCGGGCGACCGCGACCACGCCGGTCCGCCCGTCCTCGAGCTCGGCGACCTGGAGGAGGATCTCCATGGGCACCGTCCCGCCGTCGCGACGGCGGTAGGCAAGGACCAGGGTCCGGGCCTCGACGTCGCCGCGGACGATCGGCGCCACCATGGCCGCGAGCTGGCCCGCGTCCACGCCCACCATCCACTCGGTGACCGGCCGTCCGATGGTCTCGGCCATCGTGGATCCGAAGACAGCCAGCGCCCCGCGGTTCGCGTCGATGACCGTGAGATCGGTCGTGTCGAAGACGACGATCGCCTCGTGGACAGCGTCAACGATGCGCCGGAACCGATCGCTCCGCCGGCTGGTCCTGGCAAGGCTCGGACCGATAGCTGGGGCGAGCGGGGTGGGTGCCGGCTGAGATTCCAACGGATCCTCGGAAACGAGATCGAGCTCGTGGGGCGTTGCCATCAGTCAGGCGCATGCCCGCACGCTCGCACTGTCGCACGCGGTCCCTTGCTCGCGCCCACGGCCGGTGACACCGGACATTGCAGACTTCTCGCACGCGCCGATGGGGGTATACCGACGCCGTCGGTATACTTGCCTCCCAGGCCGACCCGCCGCCCCGGACGCGGGTGGCCCGAAGGGGAGATCGGGTCCCGATGCACCTTGCCCCTGCCGACCTTCGGTCGGTGCGACAGGATGGGCTGTCGATCCGGTTCGGGATCCTCGGCCCCATCGCCTACGCGCTCGCCGAGGTGTTGGACCAGGGATCCGCCGGCACAGCCCTCGAGCGTCCGTGCGTGCGGCCGCATTGGGGCTTCGTCCTCGCGGGTGACGTCACACTCCACCAGGGCGCGGAAGGCGATCAGCCTGCCTGTCGGCCATGCCTTCCACGTCAGGGCCGGGCGGTCCGGAGCACCATTTCGAGGCTTCGGCCGGCGCCGTCGTGTCTGGCTTCGAGGCGGTCCGACCGGACATGGACGCCAGCGAGGCCGCCCTCGTCGCCCAGGGCTTCGAGATCCTCCCGACCGACGAGGCGGGCACGAGGACCATCCCGACGACCTCCTCCGAGCCGATCGGTCCCGGCCGCGTCGACGCAGACGCCCACCTGATGTCGAGCCTGGTGCTCACGCGCGTCCGCATGGGGACGAGCAGCGGCTTCACGGCGCAGTGGTGCGACGCCGAACACTGGGGGATGGTCGCGGCCGGTCGCGTCGCCATCGACTGGGAGGACGACATCGAGGTGCTCGGGACCGGCGATATCTACTACTGCCCGCCGGGACCGCCCGGCCATCGGATCTCTGCCGCCGAATCCTGCGACCATCGTCGACCTGACGCCGATGGCGTCGCTCGAGAGCCGTGGCGCGCCTGGCCGACTGGCGCCGCCCGATGCTCGACCTGGCCCGACGGCCCGGCGTGGCCGGTCCGGTGGCGGTGGCCGCGCTCATCTAGACCGTCAGTCCACCACCACGCTCGAGATCCCGTCCGGGAGGCCTGCCGCATCCCCGGCGTTCTCGTCGTCCTGGCTCTCGATGGCCGCGGTGTCCTGCGCCACCGGGACGTCGCGCGCCTGCAATCGCGCGAGGACGAGCTCGATCGAGGCGACCACGGGCACGGCCAGGAACGCCCCGGCGAATCCGCCGACGGCCGCGCCGACCAGGAGGCTGAGCAGCACGAGCAGCGGGGAGATCCCGACCGAGTTCCGCATGACCATCGGGACCAGGACGTTGCCCTCGATGATCTGCAGGACGACGTAGACGCCCGCGACCACGAGCGCCAGCTGCGGCGAGACCGTGGCCGCGACGAGGATCGCCGGGATGGCGCCGAGCAGCGGTCCGACGATCGGGATCGCCTCGGTCAGGGCGGCGATCAGGGCCAGGAGCAGGGCCGACGGGACGCCAAGAGCCGTGTACGCGATCCCGGTCGCCACACCCATCGTGCCCATGAGGATGAGCTGCCCGCGGACCCACAGGCCGAGGCGCGTCTCGATCTCGTTCCACGCGTCGCGCGTGCCGGCCCGCCGCTCGAGGGGAACGAAGGCGAGCAGGTAGCGCTGCAGGCGGGCGTGCTCGACGAGCCAGAAGTACACGATCGCCAGCAGGGTCGCGATCGACACCGCGACCTCCGCGACCGTCAGGCCCGCCTGGACCACGACGTCAGAGTCGGGTGGCGGCGCCGGCGCCAGGACGCCGCCTGCGGCATCGATCAGCGCAGTGAGCGAGGTCGAGAGCGCCCCGGGTCGAAGACCGGCGGCCCATGTCCTGGCCTGCTCCAGGAGTGGTGGCAATGATCCCGCGATCCGCTCGGCCTGTGCGACGGCTCCTGGGACCACGATGAGCGCGAAGGCGAGCACGACCGCGAAGAAGGACAGGTAGACGAGCAGGATGGTCGCGCCTCGTCCGAGCCCGACGCGGTTCCGGAAGCCGCCGACCATGGGCTCGAGCGCAGAGGCGAGGAGGATCGAGAGGAAGAGCAGCAGAAGGACCTTGCCAGCCGCCACGAGCAGCATCCCGACCGTCACCACGAGGGCGACGCCGATGGCCAGTCCGGCGCCACGGATCACCCACGGGCCGAGGTCTGCCCGAAGATCGGTGGGCGCAACGACTGGGGGCATCCCGCCACGATGCGTGCGGCCCGTCTCAGCACGCGCGCATGCGACGGAGATGCGCATCGCATCCGTATCGCAACCGCCGCGGCTACCATGACCGGCCCCGGACAGAGCAGGAGACAGCATGAGCGCAGCCGATGAGGCGGGCACGATCGTCGTGAGTGGGACCGGCCGCGTCTCCGTCGAGCCGGATGTCGCAGAGCTTCGCCTCGGCGTCTCGGTCTCGCGCGACTCGGTCACCGAGGCCCGCTCGGAGGCGGCCAGGACGATGTCCGCCATCCTCGAGGCCGTGGCAGGCGCCGGCGTGGCGCCGCGCGACATCCGGACGTCGCAGCTCTCCGTCCAGCCCCGGTACGACTACCGTGACGGCAAGCCGCCGACGCTCGTCGGCTACGACCTTGCCAACGTCGTCGAGGTCACGGTGCGCGACCTGGCCGCGGTCGCGGTGGTCGTGGACGACGCCCTTCGGGCCGGCGCGACCAGCCTCGATGGTCTCGTGTTCCAGGTCGACGATCCGACCGAGCCCGAACGGGCTGCGCGGGTCGCCGCCGTCGCCGCCGCCCGGGCGCGTGCCGACGTCCTGGCCGAGGCCGCCGGCGTGACCATCGCGGGCGTCTCGGGCATCGTCGAGGGCGGCCCGCCGCCGGCGTTCCCGCGCGCGAAGGCCGAGCGGATGATGCTCGCGGCCGATGCCGCGACGCCGGTCTCGGCCGGCACGACCGACGTCACGGTCACGGTGACGGTCACCTACCGGATCGCCTGAGCCCCCGGGTCGGGCGGCCGGGTCTGGCCTCAGCTCCCCGAGAGCACGCGCAGCAGTTCCCCGGATCCAGGGTCGACCATGTACACGGCACCGTCATCGGCCTGACCGATCGCGCTGATGCTGCGCCCGCTTGCGAGGACCAGCGCTGGCTCGCGCCGGGCGTCGCCGGCCGGGTCCATCGTCCAGATGTTGCCCGAGCATTCGTCGGCGAACAGGTACCGGCCGTCGAGGCTCGCCTGGGTCGGATCATGCACGACGACGCCGCCGACGACCGCGCACCCGAGGTCGTGGCCGTATGCCGCGAGGGGGAGCGTCAGGCCGGTCTGGTCACAGCCCTCCGAGGGCTTGTAGCACTCGAAGCCCTCCATCGTGTTCCAGCCGAGGTCGAGCCCGCCCTGCCCGCTGCGCGAGACATCGATCTCCTCCCACGCGTTCTGGCCGACGTCCCCGATCCAGAGGTCGCCGGTGGCCGGATCGAAGCGGATCCGCCAGGGGTTGCGCACGCCGGTGTGCCAGATCTCGGGGCGCGCGCCGGCCGTCGCGGTGAACGGGTTGTCCGACGGGACGTCATAGGCGGGGTCCTGGCCTGCGGGCACGTCGACGTCGATGCGCAGGATCTTCGCCAGGAGGGTGTCGAGGCGCTGTCCGTTGCCCTGCGGGTCGCCGCCGGAACCGCCATCGCCCATGGCGACGTACAGCATGCCGTCGGGGCCGAAGGCGACGGCCCCGCCGTTGTGGTTCGCGAACGGCTGCTCGATGTGCAACAGGACGCGCTCGCTCTCGGGGTCGGCCGAATCGGCGTCGAGGGACAGGTCGAACGACGAGACGACCGTGTTGCCGTCGACGTCGGTGTAGTCGACGAAGAAGCGCGGGTCGTCGGGGAACCGCGGGTGCAGTGCCAGGCCCAGGAGGCCTCGCTCGCCGCCTGCCGAGATGCGCGCGGCGATATCGAGGAACGGCTGCTCGACCAGGGCGCCGTCGCGCACGACCCGGATCCGACCTCCCTGCTCGACGACGAAGATCCGCCCCGTCCCGTCGTCGGACGCCACGACGTCGACCGGGCTGTCGAGCCCCGACGCCACGACCTCCAGGCGCACGGTGGCGGCCGGCTCCGTCGGCTCGGGCGTGGCGCTCGCGGCGCTCGTCGGGGAAGGCGGGGCGATCGTCGGGACGGCGCTCGGCCCGCCAGACGGAGAGATCGTGGGCTGGCCGCAGGCCATCACGAGCGCGACCGACCCGATCAGGACGGCGCGCGGGAGCCGGCGCGGGGGACGAGGGTCGCGCGCCGTCATGGCCCGATGCTACCAAGCATCGGTCGAGTGAGCGTGCGGGCCGGCCCGTGGCTCGGCTCGCTGGCCGTCCGCCCTGCTACCCTGCGCGCCGGGAGGATCCTTGCTCGATCGAACCATCTCCGGAGCCGGTGCCCTGACCGACCTGGCCGATCGGGCCGTGCGCCCTCTCGGCCAGCGGCGCGGCGCGAACCCGCTGGCGACGCGACCGGGGTCGGTCATCGTCGTCGTCCTGCTCGTGCTCCTCGCGATGCTGCTGGTGCTGGCCGGGCTCGAGGTGACCGACGATCCCTCGCCGCGCGTGCTCGCCGCAGGCGCGATCGTGACCGACACGGGCCTCCCGGACCGTCTCTACGCGACCGTGTCAGGCAGCGTCTCACCCGACTACGTCGAGACGTTCTTCGACCTCAATGGCAACGGGACCAAGGAGGCCGGCGAGGTCACTGCCGAGTGGTACTACTTCCTCGTCGATCCCGACACGTTCGCAGGCGTGACCGTGCGATCGATGCGACCGCCGGAGGAGCTCGTCAGTGCCGACGACTTCGCGCTGGAGCCCGGCACGTTCACCGGGATGCTGAGGCGCGACGAGCGAGCCGTGAGCGACGCGAAGTCGACGTCGGGCCTGGGCTTCGACGACCGGGTCCTGACCGTGAGCGACCGCTATCTCCTCGACGACGGCGCATCGCCGGCCAACCCCTACCTCGCCTACGGGCTGGCCGGTTTGGTCGGCCTGCTGGCCGGTGCCATCCTCGTCGGCCTCGCCGGCGGGTACCTGATCTATCGCCGCGCCGGCGGGCGCCTCCCCGAGCCGGCGACGAGCCTGGCGGTCGGCGAGCGTGTCCCGGTCAAGGTCACCGGCATGTTGCGAACGACCGAGGGGCTCATCCACGTGCGGGAGGTCCCGGCCGACCTGGTGCGGTTCTCCCTGGCGGCGCGGCCGGAGCCCTCGGCGGTCGAGGTCGCCGCGCCCGCGCTCGAGCCGTCCTCGACGCTGATCATCGAGCGTCGCGGCCGGCCGGAAGGCGTCGCGCTGGGTCTCGGCCAGCTCGTGCGACTCACGTCCGGGGTCGTCCTCCCGTTCCGAGGTGCGCGTCCGGCGCTCCGGGCAGTGGCCGGCACGGGTCCGCTCCTGCTCTCCTTCGAGAGCGAAGGGGACCGCGACCGCGCCGCCGGCGACCTGCTGGACGAGACCGGCCTCGGGTCGGGTGTGGCCAGGAACGACCGCGTGGAGGGCTGATCGATGGACGCGTGGGAGCTTGGTGACGTCGAATCGACACGTGTCGCGGCCGGCCGGTCGTACGAGGAGTTCCTCCGGGTCCCCGACCTGTCGGCCGGGTTGTACGTCCTCGACGCGGGCGCCACCGACCCCCAGTCGCCACATACGGAGGACGAGCTCTATTACGTCGTCCGCGGCCGCGGCCAGGTGAGCGTCGGGCAGGAGACCCGGGACGTCGTGCCCGGGTCGCTCGTGTTCGTCGCCGCGCAGGTCCCGCACCGCTTCCACGACATCGTGGAGCGACTGGAGATCCTGGTCGTCTTCGGTCCGGCCGAGGGCGATCGCGGCTGACCCCGGCTCAACCCCCGGCGCGACCGCCGGCCGTGACGGCGTCAGAGAGCTCGATGGCCAGCTCCGGTCCACGTCCGACCGGGTCGTGCCGGAAGAACACGTACGCATCCATCCCGGACGAGAGGAACGGCTCCAGCCGGGCCGCCCAGGCCGCGACCTCATCGGGCGTGTACTCGTGGCGGCGCAGTCGGAGGTAGAGGAACGTGCCGGTCGCTCGGATGGTCGGCGGCTCCGGGTCGTCGGGGAGCTCTGTTGCGACGAGCGCGGCCCCGGCGCCGGCGAGTGCCGCGAACGTCTCGTCGACCAGCCACGCCGGGTCCTGGCACTCGACCGCCAGTGGCAGGTCGCGCGGCCACGCTGCGAGGAGGGCCGCGAGCCGATCGTCGTTCCGTGCGACACCGGTGGGAACGCGGAACAGGACGCAGCCGAGGCGCTCCCCGAACGCCCGGTACGGCCCGGTCAGCCACGGCACGCTGGTCGCCGGGTCGGCCAGGGACCGCGCCGATCCGCCACGCTGGGCCTTGACCGTGAAGCGGAAGCCGTCCGGCGTGGCCGCCAGCCAGGCCGCGACCTTGGCCGCGGACGGCTGCTGGTAATAGGTGTTGTTGAGCTCGACCGCATCGAGGCGGTTCGCGTAGTGCTCCAGGAGTCGGTCGGCGGCGAGCCCGGCCGGGTAGAAGCGCGGCGCCCACCCGGGATAGGCGAAGCCGCTCGTGCCGGTGAAGAGGCGGCCGGTCAGGCCTCGGGCTCCGCCCCGCCATCGTCGGGCTGGGTCTGGCGTGGCTCGCTCGACCCGCTCCCGGCCCGGTCGGCGACGACCTGCATGGCCCGTCCCACCTCGGCGAGCTGTCCGTCGTCGAGGACCTCGAGGAAGTGGTCGGCGATGCCGCGCAGGTGCGTGGACGACGCCGCGCGCAGCCGGGCCAGGCCGGACTCGGTCAGGACCGCCTCCGCGCCGCGAGCGTCGGTCACGCAGGTGTCACGCGCGACGAGGCCGTCCGCGACCAGTCGATCGATGAGACGCGTCACGCCGCTCTTGCTGAGCAGCACCTGGTCGGCGAGCTGGCGCATCCGGACCCGGCGTCCCGGCGACGTGGCGATGGTCAGAAGGGCGTCGTACTCGGCGAACGAGAGGTCGTGCTCCGCGCGCAATTCGTCATCGAGCCGGCGCGAGACCCGGGCGTGCGCCAGCATGAACGCTCGCCACGGGGCGAGGCGCGGGTCGTGGGCCGTCAGTGGCCGAGTGGCTGGGCGGGAAACAACCATCGTCGCCAGTGATGCTACCGCACTCGTGTTCGCGGGCTGGTTGCGTTGGCCGGCTCGCGCCGGCCGGCCGGTCAGGCCGTGACGCGGTAGACCGTGCCGCCCAGGGAGACCATGAACAGCTCGCCGTTGTCGCCCTCGCCGAACGAGCTGATGTTCTGTGCCGTGTCCCGGAGCAGCGTCTTCGTCGCCGGGGTCTTGGCGCCGCGCGGGATCGACCAGATCTTGCCCGAGCAGAAGTCCGCGAAGATGTACTTGCCGACGAGCGGCGCCGACGGGCCGCGATAGACGTAGCCGCCGGTCACGGAGCAGTTGCCGCCACGACGTGGCCGTATTCCACGACCGGAACCACCTTGCCGCTCTTGTTGCAGCCGCTCGACGGCCGGTAGCAGTGCCGGCCCTCCACGACGCGCCAGCCGAAGTTGGAGCCGCGAGCGGCGGGGCCGCCCGTCGAGGTGACCTGCTTGCGGTTGATCTCCTCGTACCGGTTCTGGCCGACGTCGCCGATCCAGAGGTCGCCGCGGGTGCGATCGAACGAGAACTTCCACGGGTTGCGCAGGCCGTACGACCAGATCTCGTTGCGTCCAGCTCTCCCGACGAAGGGATTCGAGGCCGGGATCCTGTACTGGCGCGAGCCCATGGTGCCGTTGATGTTGATCCGCAGGATCTTGCCGAGCAGCCGGTTCTTGTTCTGCGCGTTGTTGGGCGCATCGCCGCTACCGCCGCCGTCGCCTGACGCCGATGTACAGGTAGCCGTCCGGGCCGAAGGCGAGCATGCCGCCGTTGTGGTTGCTGTTCGCGCTGTGCTCGATCGTCAGGATCCGCCGGCGGCTGGCCATGTCGGTGCGGTTGGGATTCGTCGTCGAGGCCTTGTACTCGTTGATCGCGATGTCGCCGCCCTTGCGCGTGAAGTAGACATAGAACTTGCGGTTCGTCTCGTAGTTCGGGTGGAACGCCAGGCCCAGCAGGCCCCGCTCGCCGCCCGAGGCGATCGAGCCGCTGATGTTGAGGAACGTCCCGAGCGAGGCGCCGGCCTGGGTGTAGGCCTTGATCCGCCCGCCCTGCTCGACGACGAACAGCCGGTTCGTGCCGTCTCGCGCGCCGGTGACGAAGACCGGGCTCGACAGGCCCGTGATGACCTCCGGCAGGCTGAGCGCGCTCGCGGGCGCCGGCGGCACCATCAGGGCAAGCGCGGCCAGAAGGGCGAGTGCGGCGCCGCGCGTCCGCCGGCGCGCGCTCAGCGCCAACTCTCCGGGTCGAGCAGGAAGAACGTGGTCTGGCTGAGGTTCGCGGTCAACGAGTCCCACCACTCGACGAGTCGATCGTCGAAGGAACGCCCCACGAGATCCTCGGCGACGGGGCGTCGCTCGGATCCGGGGCTGGGCGCGAACGCACTCATGAAGGAGCCTGGTGCGCCCGCTCGGCGAGGATGGGCTTCGCGGATCTGGGCCATCGCGGCGTAGCCTGACACGCGCACAGGGTAACCGCTACTGCCAAACGCACGCCACCCTGCGGCTCGGTCGGGTCACGCCTCCAGGGCCGGACAGGGGCCGGTATCCTCCTCGCCATGAAGACGACGACGCGGCCCTTCGGCGGCCAGAGCATGTCCGCCCCGCTCCTCGATGTCCTCGTCAAGCGACCGGGGGCAGCGTTCGCGGCGGCGTTCGACGATCCCGACCATGGCTTCTTCCACGCGCCGGACCTCGACGTCGCCCAACGCGAGCACGACGTCTTCGCCGACACGCTCGCGCGCCTGGGCGCCACCGTCCACGTCCTGGAGACCGAGACCGAGAGCCCGGATCTCGTCTACACGTTCGACCCGCTGCTGGTGACGGATCGGGGGGCGATCCCGCTCCGGCCGGGGAAGGCGAATCGACTCGGCGAGCCCGCGGCGATCGAGGCGTGGACGACGGCTGCCGGGATCCCGACGGTGGGCCGGATCGAGGCGCCCGGGACCGCCGAGGGCGGCGACACCCTCTGGCTCCGACCCGACCTGTTCTGCATCGGGCGATCGCTGCGGACCAATGACGCCGGGGCGCGGCAGCTCGCCGAGCTCGTGGGCGGTGACGTCCGGATCTTCGACGTCCCGTACTGGCGCGGGCCCGTCCAAGCTGGTCCACCTCATGTCGGTCATCTCGCCCATCGCAGACGACCTCGCGGTCGTCTACCTGCCGCTGCTGCCGGTCGGTCTCTGGGCGCTGCTCGGCGAACTCGGCATCCGGCTCGTCGAGGTGACCGACGAGGAGTACTGGACGCTCGGGTGCAACGTGCTCGCGGTCCGCCCGGGCGTGGTGATCATCGCCGAGGGCAACCCGGTGGTCGCCGCGGCACTCGCCGCAGCCGGCTGCGAGGTCCACACCTACCCGGCCACCGAGATCGGCCTCAACGGCTCCGGCGGGCCGACCTGCATGGCGCGACCCATCCTTCGTGGTTGAGCCGCGGGCCGTGCCGCCCGTGACGCCCGTGATCGACCGGGCGCGCCTGGTCGAGGACCTGCGGACGCTCGTCGCGGTCCCGAGCGTCACCGGTTCCGAGGAGGCGGTCGCCGCCACGGCCGCGGATCTCCTCCGCGGGGTCGGCCTGGCGGTCGAGGTCGTCTCGCCCGACCCGGCCGCGGTCCGTGCCGACCCCGATTGGCCCGGGGAGGAGATGCCCCGGACCGCGCTGCCGGTCGTGATCGGGCGGGCCGGGCGGCCAGGGGGCCGGCGGATCATCCTGTCGGGTCATCTCGATGTCGTGCCTCCCGGCGATCCCGCCACGTGGACCGCCGATCCGTGGGGCGGGGAGATCCGAGGCGGCGCGCTCTTCGGCCGGGGTGCGTGCGACATGAAGGGCGGGGTCGCGGCGATCCTGGGCGCAGTCCGCGCGCTCGAGGCCTCGGGCGACCTCGACCGGCTGGATGGCGAGCTGATCGTCGCGCTCGTGCCGTCGGAGGAGGACGGCGGCCAGGGCACGCTCGCCGCGATCCGGGCCGGGGTGACCGGCGACCTCGCGATCATCCCCGAGCCGTCAAACCTCGACATCGTCGTGGCGCACGCCGGCGCGATCACGTTCCGGTTGACCGTTCCGGGTCGCGCGGCCCATGCATCGCAGCGTCGCGAGGGCATCTCCGCCCTCGACAAGCTGTGGGTCCTCTCGAAGGCGCTGGAGGCGGACGAGACGCGTCGCAACGCCGCCGAGACCGACCCGCTGATGACGGCCCTCGGGCTGCCGTACCCGACGATCATCGGGATCGTGTCGGGCGGGGAGTGGGCCTCGACCGTGCTCGACCGGGTCACCGCCGACGGCCGATATGGCGTGCGGCTCGGGCAGTCGGCTGCCGAGGCGGAGGCCGAGCTGCGCGCGGCGATCGCCGCGGCCTGCGCCGCCGACGACTTCCTGCGCGAGCATCCGGCGCGACGGTCGAGATCACCGGTGGCCGGTTCGGCTCGGCGCGCGTGGCGTCGGACCACCCGCTGCCGGTCGGCCTCGCGAACGTCGCCGAGAGCGTCACGGGACGCAGCCCAGCGCTGCTCGGCGAGCCGTACGGCGCCGACATGCAGATGTTCGTCAACGTCGGCGCGACGCCGTGCGTCATCTTCGGCCCGGGCGACGTGAAGGTTGCCCACAGCGCCGACGAGCATGTCCCGCTCGACGAGGTCGAGACCTGTGCGCGCGTGCTCGCGGCCTGGGTCCAGGCGGAGCTGATCGAGGCCTGACCGCCGCGCCATTTTCACCCCTTGACGCGACCGCGACCCGTGCGACGCTGGGGGCGTGAGGAAGATCACCGAGAAGACGCCCAAACGCGTCGTCGCCTGGTCCGGACATCCGGAGGAACGGATCCTCGGGATGGCCGAGGTCGCCGCACGGTTCGGGGTCACCCGCCAACGGGTCGGCCAGATCGCCAGGGCCGACCGGACGTTCCCGCGGCCGGGCCTGAACGACGGAGCCGGCGCGGCCTGGCTCGCCGCAGGCATCGAGGGCTGGGCGGCTGCGCACCGGCCGACGGCCGACACCGGCCGCTTCGGGCCTGAGGTCGCAGCGCTCATCATCCACGCCGAGTCCATCGCCGGGCAGGTGGGTCACCCGTACGTCTCGAGCGTCCACGTCTGGCACGCGCTGGCATCGGGCGTCGGCGGGACGGCGCTCGCAGATGCGATCCGCTCGATGGGTCTCGATCCGGCGACGATCGACGAGTGGTTCCGACGCGTCGATCCCGGGCTGGGCGCAAGCCGATCGAGACGGATGACGCCCGCCACACAGGACCGCCTGGAAGCGGCGGACAAGGTCGTCCGGACGGCGGGCCGGACGACCGTCCTTCCCACCGACGTCGCACTCGCCTTCGTGGATTCGCATCGATACCGCTGGGGCTCCGACGACCACCTGATCGCCTGCGGAGAGCGTCGCGGTCTCGACACGGCCGAACTCCGGCGCCGGATCACGGTCGTCGCCGCCGACCCCGATGCGCTCGTCGACTTCCCGTCCACGCCGCTCCCGAAGCGTCGGCCGCCGCGCCGCGGGGCAAGGAGGCCCACGTGGCTGGACCTCGCGCCGAACCCGCTCGGCCACGACCCGTGGGTACGCCGTCCGTGGGGCGCCGGCTTCGCGGTCACCCGCGAAGGGAAGCACCTCACCTTCGAGGACAGGCACTGGTTCTTCTTCATCGACGCCGACGGCTACTACGTCCGTGCGGCGGACGGGCGCCCGGTGGGTTATCGATATCGCGTGCTCCACAAGATGCCCAAGCGGCTGCCGGGCCGGCCGAAGATGGAGATCCTGCCGATGCCGCCATTCCCGCTTCGGGACTGGCCGGACCGGCGCTACGTCCGCGAGGACTGAGCGACGCCCCGTCGCGCGAGCGTGAGCGTGAGCGGGACGACGATCATCGCCGCGCCGATGAGGCCGAGGACCGCGAACCCTGCGACGGCCATGATCACGCCCGAGCCGATGCTCGCTGCGGCGGCCGAGCTCCAGATCATGGCGTCCGTCACGCCCTGGAGTCGGGTGCGCTCGCCGAGCGACAGGCCTGTGGTCAGCAGGGCGGATCCGGCCACGTAGCCCAGGTTCCATCCGTACCCGAGCAGGAACAGCGCGACGAACAGCAGCACGCCGCCCTCGGGCGGCGCGGCCGCGGCCAGGACCGACGACCCGGCGATGACCATGAGCCCGGCGAGGATGACGGGCACGCTCCCGACCCGGTCGGTCAGCCGTCCGGACAGCGGCGACAGGCCGAACATCCCGAACGTGTGACCGCTGATGACGATGCCCACCGCGCCCAGCGTGTGGCCGTGCTCGGTCATGTGGAGCGGCGTCATCGTCATGATCAGGACCATGACCACCTGGCCGGTCACGAGCGCCACGATCGCGACCGGGACGTGCGGCCGCCGGAGGACCGATCGAAGCGACACGGCGATCGACGCATCGGCCGCCGGATCGGTCCGGGACGTCTCGTCGGCGAGCGCGTACGGATCGGGTCGCAGGAGCGTCCAGGACAGGATCGCCGCCGCACCGACGAAGATGATCGGGACGAAGTAGGGCCCCGCGAGCTCGGGCATGCCCAGGTTCGTCGCGAGGATCCCGGCCGGTGCGACGAGGTTCGGTCCGACGATGGCGCCGACCGTGGCGCCCCAGACCACGAGGCCGATGGCCGAGGCGCGTCGCGCATCCGGGTACAGGTCCGCGGCCACGTATCGCGACAGTTGGTTGGACGAGTTGCCGAACCCGATGAAGAACATCCCGACGAGGAGCAGCGGCAACGAAGACACGAGGATCGCGGCGGTCGCAAGGATCGCGCCGCCGACGCCTGTGGCATAGCCAGCGGCCAGGCCGGGCCGACGCCCGCGGCGGACCATGAGCGCGGAGATCAGGACGGCACCACCGGCTGCCCCGAGGATGACTGCGGCGCCCGTGACGCCACTCCACAGCGCCGAGCCCCCGAGGTGCTGGGCCACGATGGCAGCGACGGTGACCGCCGCGATGTGCCCGGTGCTGCCGAGCGCAACGCCGGCGACGAGCGTCCAGGTCGAGCGTCGTCGCGCGGCATCCATCCGAGCGGGCGAGAGCGTCGAGGCGACGTCCATGGGCGCCGATGATAGGCGCGCCGCTCAGTCCAGACCGAGCGTCAGCACCTCGATGCGCGGCGCGACCGGGTCCGCCGGAGGCGGCGTTACCGCGGCCATCTCCAGAAAGCGACAGAACGCGTTCGCCAACCGCATCTGCGCCGGATTCCGGGCGCGGACCCGCCACAGGTCGGGCGACCCGACCACCAGCGCCACGCATCGGGCCCGCGAGGTCGCGACGTTGAGTCTGTTCCGGCTGTAGAGGAAGTCCATCCCGCGCGGCGCGAGCTCCGGGCTCGACGTCGTCAGCGAGTAGATGCTGATCGGCGCCTCCTGGCCCTGGAACTTGTCGACGGTGCCGACCCGCGCCTCCGCGGGCAGCAGGCGCTTGATCGCCCCGACCTGCGCGTTGTATGGCGCGACGATGAGCACGTCGTCCCATCCGAGCGGTCGCGTGACGCCATGGCGGTCCATCCATCGCGAGCCGCCGGCGGTCAGGGACCGGGCGATCGCCGCGACCCGTTCCGCCTCGACCGTCGACTCACTGTCGGCGCCGTCGGTGACGACCTCGATCAGGCGCGGTCCGACGCCGTCGAGGTCGGCCACGGTCGAGTCGAGCCGCTGGATCACGAGATGCGGTTCGGACTCCAGGCGGTCGTCGTAGAAGACCTCGGACGTGAAGGCGCACAGGGCCGGGTGCATCCGCCACGTGTGCTCGAGGAAGAGGCCACGTTCGGGTGGCATCGTCGCCCGACCGTCGAGGACGTGGGCCAGGGCCGATCGATCCGCGCCCGCGGGATGGGTTCCCTTGAGTGGCTGGTCGAGCTGTTGCGGGTCGCCAAGCAGGACGAGGTTCGCGGTCGCCCGGGCCATCGCGATGACGTTCGCGAGCGAGATCTGCCCCGCCTCGTCGACGAACAGCACGTGGACGGCGTCCGCCATCTTCGTCGACACCCACAGCCATGCCGTGCCGGCCGCGAGGTTGGCCCGGCCGTCATCGAGACGCGACCGGACGTCCGAGGCGTCCTTCGCGTGCGCGACCGACGGATGATCGACCACCTGGTCCTTCGGCCCGTGCTGGATGGCACGGACGTTACCGGGATCGCTGGCCTCGATCACCTCGCGGAGGAGATTGCCGATCACCTTGTGACTCGTGGCACTGATCCCCACGCGCTTGCCCGCGCGCAGGAGCGACACGATCATGCGGGCCCCGGTGTACGTCTTGCCGGCGTCCGGGTGGTCCCTGGATCGCGAGGGTGGTCGAGTCGAGCCGACCGGCCAGGCGGATCGCGGCTGCCTCGAGGTCCGCGTCTTCGGGGTCGACCAGCGGGCTGCCGGGCGCCTGCCCGACCCGTGGCGGGCGCCCGAGCAGTAGCTCCCTGGCGAGCCGGTGCGGGCCGTCGGCGTCGATGCCATGCTCGGCGACCCACTCGCCGAGCTCGAACAGTGACGCCTGATGATCGACGGTCCGGACCCAGTCGAGGGCCACGACCGAGCGCGGGTGCGGCTTCTCGACCTCGCGGCGGATGTCGATCGTCAGACCCGCGAGGTCGACGGCGACCATCTTGCCCGTGTCCCACTCGAACGGGCTGACGCCGGGTGCGGCTTGACTGAGGGCGGGATCGAACAGCTCCCCACGCCCGAGGTCGAAGTCCTGGTCCGGGAAGGAGTACCGCCATGTCTGCTTGCCCCTCACGGGTTCGTCGAGCGGACCGATCGGCTCGAGCCCGCCAAGCGGCACGTTCTCCTCGATCGCCTGATCCTCGTCGAGTCCCATGTGGCGAAAGAAGTCCCACCACATCGCCTTGTCCTCGCGACGGTGCCAGCCAAGGAGCTGCGCCAGCAGCCAGCGGCCGTGCTGTTCGGGGTTTCGGTCGGCGGCGTCCGTCGGGACGATCTCCGGATCGGCCAGGCGGTCGGCGAGCGCCTGGATCCGCGCCTGCGCGTCGGTGACGTCCTCCGGCAGCGCCTGACGCTCGCCCGGGCGCGGGACCGGTCGGCCGGTCGCCTCGGCCAGCTCGCCACGCAGTGCCTCGAGCCAGTCGCGGAGCTGGCGGTTGCTGATGACGTCATCGCGGTTGTAGCGCTCGATGCGATCGAGGATCGTCGAGTCCGGACGCTCTCCCTCGCCGAGCTCCAGCCACTCCTCGAACGCGACGATGCTCGATCCCGCGTCTCGAAGATCGACCTCGCGCGTGAACCCGTAGAACGCCTCCATCTTCTTGATCGAGTAGCTCTCGACCGAAGCCCGCAACGACTGGCGCACGGCCCGCAGGAGGTCGACCAGCGTGCCGGCCCGCAGCAGGTCGTCGACCTCGTTCTCGCGGGTGCCATACCGACCCATGAGGCGCTTGAGCGCGGTCGGCTCGTACGGGGCGTAGTGGTAGATGTGCAGGTTCGGGTCCGCCCGGATCCGCTCGCCGATGAAGTCCATCACCGCCTCGAACGCGCGACGTTCGCCATCCAGGCTGAACTCGCCAGCCTCGTCGCGCGACCAGAACGCGTGAAACGTGCCGTCGACCTCGAGGATGCCGAACAGGTAGTCGAGGCCGTCGTCGAAGGCGTATGGGTCGCCCTCGAGATCGAGGAACAGGTCGCCCGGCGACGGCGGCGGGAGCGAGGCCAGGCCACGTTCCTGGCCGATCGGGTCCTCGCCCTGCGGAAGCAGGAGCTCGTAGCGGCCGGCCCCGGTGCGACGCCCCTCGAGCTGGATCCGCGCCTGCTCCCGGACCCGCAGGAGCGCCTCCTTGCTCGTCCCTTCGAGCTTCGGATCCATGGGCAGCGGCAGGTCGCCGAGCGCCTCGAGAGTCGGGCACGCCGCGGTCGATCAGGGCCCGTCGCTGGCGGGCCGAGATCCCGGCGACGAGGCTGAGGTGGTCGTCCGATCGTCGACGGGCGACGCACTCGGCTGCCCACCGGCAGACATCGCAATGCTCGACAGGTTCGGGATAGGTGGTCGCCGGCGGGTAGGTCGCGGCCACCTCGTCGGTCATGGTGGCGAGGAAGCGGGTTTTCGCGCTGCGGTAGTACGCCATGTAGTCGTCGACACGGAGCCGCTCGACCGCTCGGGCGCTGCCCCCCAACGCCACATGCATCCACTCCGGGCGGACACCCTGGATGAGCTCGAGCTGATCGACGTAGCTGCAGATCTGGAGGACCGCGCTCGCCTTGACGTGTCGGGCGAGCTTGGTGTCCGCGACCTCGTAGTGCCACGGCCCCCAGACCGATGGACGTTCCGGGTCGTGAGACGCGCAGAAGGAAGTCCGCATGCCCGCGCCAGGTGCCGTCGAAGAACGTGGCCTGGAAGATGACGTCGTCGCCCCTGGCCATCGCGTCGATCGTCTCGTCCGCCGCGGCGCGGAGCTGGTCGCCCTGGTCCGCGATCGATCCGTCGAGCGTGATCGTGGTCGACGTCCGGCCGTCCGCCAGCAGGTCCGCGAGGAAGCGCCGCTCGTGCTCGAAGCCGCGCTTGCGGATGATGTCGAGCTCCGGGTCGTCGCGCATCGGTCGCTTGACCAGGCCAGCCAGCGCGGCCCGCTCGAGCTGGGTCAGGTGCTCACAGGCGAGGTAGGCGACGAGATCGGTGGCGGCGTAGACCGGTCGGCCGTCGATGGTCTGCACGCCTGCACCTTACCGGCTGGCCGTGTCAGGTCGCCTGTCGCGAGGAGCGATACGCTTCGGCCATGCCGGTCGAGCGACGAAACAGCGACGGATCGCGCCAGGTCGGCGCCGTCGTGGGAGAGCCTCGTCGAGCGCCAGATCCGCGAGGCGATGGAGGAGGGCGCGTTCAGCGACCTGCCGTTCCAGGGCCAGCCGCTGCCGATCGAGGATGACGCGGCCGCCGGGGAGTGGGCGATGGCCCACCGGATCCTGCGCAACGCCGGCGCCGCCCCGCCGTGGATCGAGGCGGACAAGGAGGTCCGCCGGCTGCTCGCCCGTCGCGACGAGCTGGTCTCGCGGCCGCGTCGGACGACGCCGTCCGGGCAAGCGCGCGAACGGACCGAGCTGACCACCCTGGTCGCGTCGATCAACGAGGCGATCGCCCGGGTCAACGCCGAGGCGCCTACGATCCGCCAGCATCGTCGCGCCCTCGATCTCGAGACCGAGCTGGCGCGCCTCGACGCAGGCACGGCCGGACTAGGCACGCGCCCCCGGGAGGGCAGCCACCGGTCGCGAACGGGCGCCCGACGGACCGGTCAGGAATCGAGAAGCGCGGAGCGCGACGGTCTCCCTAGAGTGACCGGCATGGACATCACCACCACGCTTCCAGGAGACGATATGACGACCTCGACGACACTCGGGATCAAGACCGTTCTGCATCCCGTGTCAGACCTCGCGGCGGCCAAGGCCGTGTACACCGCCCTGCTCGGCATCGAGCCGCAGGCAGACGCGCCCTACTACGTCGGCTACGACGCCGAGGGACAGCACATCGGGCTGGTGCCCGGCGGCGGACCGCAGGGCATGACCACGCCGGTCGCCTACTGGCACGTTGCGGACATCGAGGCGAAGCTGGCCGAGGTCACTGCCGCGGGTGGCACCCTGCACGAGGCCGCGCACGACGTCGGCGGCGGCCGCCTGGTGGCCACCTTCTCCGACCCCGACGGCAACGTCCTCGGCCTGGTCCAGGACCGCTGAGCGCGGGTCCCACCTAAGATTGCGACATGAGCTTGGCAACGAAGACCGACACGCGCTCGCCTGAGCTGCATGTCGCCGACCGACACGACTTGATCCGCGTGCAGGGCGCGCGGGTCAACAACCTCAAGGACGTCAGCATCGAGATCCCGAAACGCCGGCTGACCGTGTTCACCGGCGTGTCGGGCTCGGGCAAGAGCTCGCTGGTGTTCGACACGATCGCCGCCGAGTCGCGCCGGTTGATCGACGAGACCTACTCGACGTTCGTCCAGGTCTTCATGCCGAACATGCCCCGGCCCGAGGTCGACGTCCTCGAGGGGTTGACCACCGCGATCCTGGTCGACCAGGAGCGCCTCGGGGCGAACCCGCGCTCGACGCTCGGCACGGTCACCGACGCCAACGCCATGCTGCGCAGCCTGTTCAGTCGCCTCGGCAAGCCCTACATCGGCGGGCCGACGGCTTTCTCCTTCAACATCCCGACCACGCGGGCCAGTGGGGTGATGACCGGTCCCAAGGGCGAGAAGAAGATCGTCCAGGACGCCATCTACCTCGGCGGGATGTGTGCCGAGTGTGAGGGGCGCGGCACCATCTCCGACCTCGACCTGTCGGTGATCATCGACGAGTCGAAGTCGCTCGCCGAGGGCGCCATCCTCGTGCCGGGGTACACGGCGGACGGCTGGATGGTGACCCAGTTCGCCGAGTCCGGCTTCTTCGACCCGACGAAGCCGATCAGGGACTACACCGAGAAGGAGCGCCACGACCTCCTGTACCGGCAGACGACGAAGGTCAAGGCCCGGGGCATCAACATCACCTATGACGGGCTGATCCCCAAGATCCGCAAGTCGATGTTCAGCAAGGACGTCGACTCGCTGCAGCCCCACATCAAGGCGTTCGTCGAGCGCGCGGCGGTCTTCAAGACCTGTCCGGTCTGTGACGGCAGCCGGCTCAACGAGGCGGCGCGCTCGTCGAAGATCGACGGCCGCAGCATCGCCGACGTGTGCGCCCTGCAGGTCACCGATGCGGCCGAGTGGCTGCGCGGCATCGACGACACGGGCGCGGCGCCCCTGATCGCCAACCTGCTGCATCTCTTCGACTCGTTCATCGAGATCGGCCTGGGATACCTCTCGCTCGATCGCCCTTCGGGCACGCTGTCCGGGGGGGAGGCGCAGCGCACCAAGATGGTCCGCCACATCGGGTCCGCGCTGACCGACGTGACCTACGTCTTCGACGAGCCGACCATCGGCCTGCACCCGCACGACATCCAGCGGATGAACAGCCTGCTCCTCGAGCTGCGGGACAAGGGCAACACCGTGCTCGTCGTCGAGCACAAACCGGAGACGATCGCGATCGCCGACCACGTCGTCGACCTTGGCCCCGGGGCGGGCACCGGCGGCGGCACGATCTGCTTCGAGGGGACCGTCGACGAGCTGAAGGCGTCCGACACCCTCACCGGTCGCCACCTCGAGTACCGGACGGCGCTCAAGGACACGGTCCGAACGCCGACGGGTGCACTCGAGATCCGCGGCGCGGACTCGCACAACCTGCAGGACGTCGATGTCGACATCCCGCTCGGCGTGCTCTGCGTCGTGACCGGCGTGGCCGGGTCCGGCAAGTCGTCGCTCATCCACGGCTCGCTGATCCCGGACTCCGGGCCGGGCTCGGCCGGCGTCGTGTCGGTCGACCAGACCGCGATCAAAGGCTCCCGCCGCAGCAACCCGGCGACATACACGGGCCTGCTCGATCCCATCCGCACCGCCTTCGCGAAGGCGAACGGGGTGAAGCCGGCACTGTTCAGCGCCAACTCGGAGGGTGCCTGCCCGACCTGCAACGGCAACGGGATGATCTACACCGAACTCGGGTTCATGGACACGGTGGCGACGCCATGCGAGGACTGCGGCGGCAAGCGGTTCCAGGCCGCGGTGCTGGAGCTGCGCCTCGGCGGGCTCAATATCGCCGAGGTGCTCGATCTCTCCGTCGCCGAGGCTCACGCCTTCTTCGAGGACGGCGCGGCCAAGACCCCGGCCGCAGCCACGATCCTGGCGCGCCTGGTGGACGTCGGGCTCGGCTACCTCAAGCTCGGACAGCCGCTCCCGACGCTGTCCGGTGGCGAGCGACAGCGCCTCAAGCTCGCCACCCACATGGCCGAGAAGGGCGGCGTCTACGTCCTCGACGAGCCGACCACGGGCCTCCACCTTGCCGACGTCGAGCACCTGCTCGGCCTGCTCGACCGGCTCGTCGACGCCGGCAAGTCGGTCATCGTCATCGCCCACCATCAGGCGGTCATGGCCCATGCCGACTGGATCATCGATCTCGGTCCCGGCGCCGGCCACGACGGCGGGCGGATCGTCTTCGAGGGCACGCCCGCCGACCTCGTCGCCGCGCGTTCCACACTCACCGGTGAGCACCTGGCGGCCTACGTCGGAGCCTGACCGCGGCGCGGACAGCGTGAAGAGAGTCCTCACATGTGCCGTCACTGGACCCGACTCGTCGAGGGGCCGGTCGATCTCGCCGTGGTCGCCCGACGTGCCACAATCTCGCACGTGACCATCAGATCCGCCCCGACGCAGAACCTGAGCGACCTCGCGTGGCTGCGCCGCGTCCGCGACCGGATCGACCGGGAGTACGAGCAGCCGCTGGACGTCGAGGCTCTCGCGCGCGGCGCACACATGTCGGCCGGGCACCTCAGCCGCGAGTTCAAGCTCGCCTACGGCGAGTCGCCGTACAGCTACCTGATGACGCGGCGCATCGAGCGCGCGATGGCCCTGCTCCGGCGCGGCGACATGAGCGTCACCGAGGTCTGTTTCGCCGTCGGCTGCTCGTCGTTGGGCACGTTCAGCACCCGCTTCACCGAGCTGGTCGGCGTGCCGCCGAGCGTCTATCGGCGTGACGGTGCCCGTGTGACGACGGGGATGCCGGCGTGCATCGCGAAACAGGTGACCAGACCGATCAGGAATTGGGAAGCGCCGATCGCGGAGCCTCGAACAGCGTGACCAAGATGAGCATCACCATCCACACGAGCGTTCTCCCGCACGACGACCCGGACGCGTCCCTGGCCTTCTATCGCGACACCCTTGGCTTCGAGGTTCGGAACGATGTCGGCAGCGGCAAGATGCGCTGGATCGAGGTCGGCCCCGTCGACCAGCCCGGTACGTCGATCCTCCTCGCGCCGCCGGCCGCCGACCCCGGCATCACCGAGGACGAGCGCCGCACCATCGCCGAGATGATGGCCAAGGGCACCTACGGCTGGATCCTTCTGGCCACGCCCGACCTCGACGGCGTCTTCGAGCGAGTGCAGGCGATCGCAGAGGTCGTCCAGGAGCCCGCCGAGCAGCCCTACGGCGTTCGCGACTGTGCCGTCCGCGATCCCGCGGGCAACCTGATCCGCATCAAGGAGCTTCGCTGAGCCCCCTTTAGCTGAACAGGGCCCCGATCGCCTCACGGAACGCGACGGTATGGCGATCCACGTCCGACCCGGTCGTCGCCGGCGACATCAGCGCCATGTTGTGGAACGGGGTCATCAGGACACGCCGGTTCATCGCCCAGAGGTGCAGGAATCGCTCGAGATCCGGGTCGCTGTGGGCCCACTGCTCCGCGCCGGTCCGCGGCGGGTCGGGCATGAAGTGGTACTCGGCGCGTGCCCCGAGCCGCGTCACGTGCCACGGGACGTCGGCCGCGCGCAGGACCTCGTTCACGCCCGCCTCCCAGCGCTCGGCCAGAGGGACCATCCGTGCGAATGCTTCCTCGGTCAGGACCTCGCCCAGCGTGGCCCGCGTCGCGGCCAGCGACAACGCGTACCCCGCGAGCGTGCCGCCGATCCCGCCGACGTCCGAATCGACGACTTCGAGCGACGCGATGGATCCGGGCGCCGACCTCGTTCGTGAACCCGTAGGCCGCGACCGGGATGCCGCCGCCGATCGTCTTGCCGATCACGAGCATGTCTGGGTCGAGCCCCCAGAGGCCCGTGGCGCCGCCCGGACCGGCGCAGATCGTGTGGGTCTCGTCGATGATCAGCAGCGTGCCGGTCCGACGGGTGATCTCGCGCACGGCCTCGAGATAGCCGGGCTCGGGCAGCACGATCCCGACGTTCGTCAGGGCGGGCTCGATGAGGACGGCCGCGACGTCACGGTCGGCGACTGCCGCCTCCAGCCCGTCGATGTCGTTGAACTCGACGACGCGCGTGGTCTCGGCGACGTCCACCTGCGGCCCGACCGAGCCGTGGACCGGCAGCACGGAACCGTCGATCGCCAAGGACCGCGATCGCCTCGTCCACCGACCCGTGGTAGCAGTGGTCGTGGACGACGACCTTGGAGCGGCCGGTGATGTGGCGAGCCAGCCGGAGCGAGAAGCGGTTGGCGTCCGTGGCCGACAGCGCGAACTGCCAGGACGGCAGCCCGAACCGCCGTCGTCAGCTCCTCGCCGACCCAGGCGGCGTCCTCGGTCGGGAGCATGTGGGTGATGCCGAGGCGCATCTGGCGCTCGACGGCAGCGATCGTCGGCGCGGGTCCGTGGCCGGCCATCGCGCCCGGTGTCGCCGAGGCAGAAGTCCACGTAGTCGTGGCCGTCGACGCAGCGGAACGACGCGCCCGACGCCGATTCGACGTAGGGCGGGAACGGGCCTGCCCACTTGACCATCCAGGGCATGGGCACGCCCTCGAGGAGCGACCCCATGGCGCGGGCGTGGAGATCGGCGGACCGCGGGTGTTCGGCCGCGAAGCGGCGGGTCTCGTCGGCCATCAGGGCCGCAAGGCGGCCGCGGTCGACGGATCGGCTGGACGTCATCCGAGCAGGATGGCCGCCTTCGTGTGGTGTGTCGGGCGCATCCCGGGGGACGCGACGACGCGATGGGCCCTAGTTCGGTCGGCGGACGTAGCCGCAGACCAGGCACTGGGCGACCCCGGTCGTCGGATCGACGTCGAGGAAGCTCGCACAGCCGTTGGTGCGGCAGTAGGGGCGGGTGGCCGTCGATGCGGCCGAGGCGCGGCGACGAAGGCGTCGCATCGCCGTGGCTCGTCCGGTGACGGACGATGTGGTTGAACGATTCATCATTGTGTCGTTGCTCGTGTGCTTTCTGGCGCGCCGGGAATGGCGTGATGGGCCATCGGCTGCGCGTCCGGTGCTCGCTCTACGGCCTGATACGGACCGGAGCGGTTCTTTGATCGGTCCGGGCGGAGAACCGGGAGCCTCGGACGTACCGAGTGCTCGACCGGGCCGACACGACGGACCTGTAACGCGATTCACTATATCGCACGCATGTTCAATCGTCAACGTCGGTCGTGCCAGACGCGACCTGACGGTCCATGCGACGATGATTCAGGACTCTTCACATTCGCTTGGTTGAATCCATACGCCGCACGTCGCAGATTGGCCCCCGTCCGCCAGAATGCGCACGGCAACACCTTGGAGGAGGTACCACTCGGGATGGGACGCCCCGGACTCGGCGCGGGCTCCGCTTCGCGCACGCACACCACGCATCGGATCGGCGCAGCCGGTCTCGTCGGCCTGCTGCTGACGCTCATGGTCGGCGCGTCCGTCGCTCACGCGGCCGGCGAGGTCACCATCACGACCCCGTATCCCGCTGTCGCGGTCGCGCCCGGCACGAAGGTCAGCTTCGATCTCTCGATCGAGACCGACACGCCGGACCGGGTGAACCTGAAGCTGGAGCGCGTGCCGACCGGCTGGACGGCCGCCCTGTTCGGGGGCGGGTTCATCGTCGATGGCGTCCAGTCCGACGGGTCCAAGGCGACCACCGTCCGGCTCGACGTGACCCTGCCCGCTGACGCGGCCGCCGCGACGCAGCGGATCGATGTCGTCGCGACCGCCGGCGGCGCCATCGACCGCCTGCCGCTCGACATCCGGGTCACCCCGACCGCGGCCGGCGAAGTCAGCCTCACGACCGACTTCCCGGAGCTCAAGGGCACATCGACCACCGACTTCACGTTCAACCTGACCCTGCACAACGACACGGCCGAGGACCTGACGTTCGGCGGGACCGCGACCGGCCCTGCAGGCTGGACCGTGACGGCCCAGGTGAGCTCCGAGAGCCAGGCCGCGAGCGCCATCGTCAAGGCCGGCAGCACGACCCCGGTGACCGTCAAGGCCACGCCGTCCGCCGATGTCACGGCGGGCTCGTACCCGATCAGCGTCGATGTCACGAGCGGCAGCCGGACCGCCCACGCCGACCTCAGCGTCGAGGTCACCGGCAGCTACACCATCAAGCTCACGACCCCGGATGCGCGTCTGAGCACCTCGGCGTCGGCCGGCTCGGCCTCCGACCTGACACTCGTCGTCCAGAACACGGGCACCGCGCCCGTCACCGGCGTGGTGCCGTCCGCAACGGCCCCCCAGGGCTGGACGATCAAGTTCGACCCGGAGACCGTCGATGTCGCATCCCAGGGGGAGGCGACGGTCGTCGCCAACATGACGCCGTCGAACGACGCGATCGCCGGTGACTACCTCGTCACGTTCAAGGCGACGTCGGACCTCGCCAGCAGCACGGCCGACATCCGCGTGACGATCCAGACCGGCCTCCTGGGTGGCGCGATCGGGCTCGGACTGATCGTGCTGGTCCTCGTCGGGCTGGGCTGGGTCTTCCTCCGCTACGGCCGACGATGACCCGGGAGGACCGCTCGGGTCCGCTCATCCGGACCAGGGCGCTGACGAAGCGCTACGACACGCTTGTCGCGGTCGACAAGCTCGACCTCGAGGTCCGGGCGGGCGAGATCTTCGGCCTGCTCGGGCAGAACGGCGCCGGCAAGACCACCACGATCCTCATGCTGCTCGGCCTCACGGAGCCGACGAGCGGCGAGGCCCGGGTGGTCGGGCTCGATCCGGCCCGCCATCCGCGCGAGGTCAAGCGCCGGGTCGGGTACCTGCCCGACGCGGTCGGCTTCTACGGCGGGCTCACCGGTCGACAGAACCTGCGCTATACCGCCCGGCTCAACGGCCTGAAGGGCAAGGAGGCCGAGTCCGCGATGGACGAGGTCCTCGAGCCAGGTCGGCCTGTCCGACCGGGCCGACGACCGGGTCGAGACCTATTCGCGCGGCATGAAGCAGCGCCTCGGCATCGCCGACGCGCTCGTGAAGTCACCCGACATCCTCATCCTCGACGAGCCGACGACGTCGATCGACCCGCTCGGCGTGGTCGAGATCCTCGACCTCCTCCGCTCTCTCGTCAACGAGCGCGGCCTGGCCATCCTGCTCTCGAGCCACCTGCTGACGCAGGTCCAGTCCGTCTGCGACCGGATCGGCATCTTCGCCTCCGGCCGGCTGGTCGGGGAGGGGACCGTCGCCCGTCTCGCGAGCCTGTTCGGTGACGGCGGCGCGACCCTCGAGGTCGGCCTCGAGCTGCCGACGCCGGCCGACCGGGACCGGGCCGAGAAGGTGCTCGCCGCCCTGCACGGGGTCGCGTCCGTCCAACCGCCGGCCCCGCGGTCCGACGCCTGGCGGCTGACCGTCAAGCCGGCGAACGAGGAGCCCGCGGTCCGCCAGGCCGTCCTGGCCGCCGCGGTGGAGCACGGCCTGCACCTCAACGCCCTCCGGCCGATCGTGCCATCGCTCGACGACATCTACCGCACCGCCCTGCAGCGACGTGGTCTCGCGGACAAGTCGATCGGGCCCGGCGCCGCGAACGCGGGCGGGAGGACTGCCGCATGAGCGCGAACGTCGCCCCCGCGTCGAAGGCCCCGGCGAAGACCGAAGAGCGAACCGAGCTCCGCAGGCTTCCCGCGGGCTGGCGGATCATCGCCGGCAAGGAGTTCGCGGACCACGTCGTCAGCGTCCGGTTCGTGATCGTGCTCCTGGTCCTGGGTCTCGCCGCGGCCATCCCGCTGTATTTCGCCTCGGATCAGATCCGGAATGCGGCCCAGACCGCGACGACCGTGCCCGCCGTCTTCCTGTACCTGTTCACGATCGGGCCCGAGAACATCGACATCCTGCGCGTCGATGCGTTCGTTGCGATCGTGGCGCCGCTGCTCGGGCTCGCGTTCGCCTTCGACGCCGTCAACAGCGAGCGGGCGGAGGGCACGCTGCCGCGCCTCCTCTCGCAGCCGATCTATCGCGACGACGTCATCAACGGGAAGTTCGTCGCCGGACTGGGCGTCATCGGCATCGTGCTGGTCTCGGTCGTCCTCCTGATCGCGGGCTTCGGGATGTTCCGCCTCGGGATCGTGCCGCACGGCCCTGAGATCCCACGGCTGATCGCGTGGGTGGCGGTGACCTTCCTGTACGTGGCGCTCTGGCTGTCGTTCGGGCTGCTGCTGTCGGTCGCCATCCACCGGGCGGCGACGGCCGCGCTCGTCGGGTTCGGGGTCTGGCTGCTGCTGACGATCTTCGGACCGCTCATCGTCGCGCTCGTGTCGGGATTCTTCACGCCGGCCGCCAACGCCACGGTGGACCAGCAGCTTGGCAGCATCCAGACCCAGGAATGGGTCGCACGGATCCTGCCCGGAACGCTCTACCAGGAGGTCACGCGAGTGATCCTCCACCCCAACCTGTCGCAGGTCTCCACGCCGGCGACGATCGGGCAGTTCATCCAGGGGCAGTCCCAGATCCCCCCGGAGTTCAACCCGGGCGTCTTCTCGCTCGACCAGAGCCTGCTCCTGGTCTGGCCGCAGCTCGTCGTGCTGGTCGCCCTGACCGTCGCGTGCTTCGCGGCCGCGTACGTCCTGTTCATGCGCCAGGAGGTCCGCGCCTGAGCTCGGGCGCCTGATCGTTCCCGGCCTCGCGGATCGCGCTGACGCGCGAAATGGGCTGGTCGTCGAGCGTCGCGGCTCGTATGCTCAGTGCGCAGGAACGGGCGAACGTCCCGTCGACCTCAACGGCACGAGAGGGAGGACGATGGATCAAAGCGGAAGTACCGGCTCCGAGGCGCCCCAGACCCCGCCGCCCGCGGAGCCCGCGCCCACGACCCAATGGGCCCCGCCGCCCGCCCCGGTGCAAGCCGGACCCGCCGGCTTCGTGTACGCGGACGTCCCCAACCGGGCGATCGCCTACATCCTCGACGCGATCCTGATCGGGATCGTCAACCTCATCGTCTTCGCGGTCCTGGCCGGGATCGGCCTCAGCATCGTCTCCGGGAATCTGACCACCGGGTTCGAGTACAACTACGTCGCCTCGATCATCCTCGGTCTCGTCGGCCTCCTGATCAGCGCGGCCTACTTCGTCTACACGTGGACCGCGATGCGCGGCACGCTCGGGATGAAGGTCCTCGGGATGCAGATCGGCAACGCCGTTGACGGCAAGACCCTCACCACCAACCAGGCCATCCGACGGTGGGCGATCATCGCAGCCCCGTCCGTCATCGCCCAGGCGCTGCAGCCGCTGCCTGCGATCGGCTGGTTGCTCGGCATCGCCGCCTTCGCGTGGTTCATCTTCCTGCTCTACACGACCTGGAAGAGCCCGACCAAGCAGGGCTACCACGACATCTTCGCCAACACGATGGTCGTGAAGGCGACCCGCACCGCCTAGCCTTCCGGAGCCCGTCCTCCGAGCGGACCAGGGCCGCCGGGTCCGGCCAACGGACCCCGGCGGCCTTGCCGTGTCCGGGGCCCCGAGCATCGCCCTAGAACGGCGGCCAGGGGATCGCGGGCCAGTTCGGCGAGGGGAGCGGGAAGCAGCCCTCGACGAGGAGCGCCTCGACCCGCCGACGCGTGGCCCGCAGCTCCGCGGCCGAGAGCAACGGTCGGAGCTGGTCGCCCAGCTCGCCGCCGAGAGCCGTCCGGACGCGGTCCAGGCCGTCGAGCTCGTCGGGCTCGAACGGCGTGCCGCGCCAGCCCCACAGGACCGTCCGCAGCTTCGGGACCGTCGAGAAGCAGACGCCGTGGTCGACGCCGTGGACGTGCCGGCCGCCATCGACCGGCAGGATGTGGCCGCCCTTGCGGTCCGTGTTGTTCAGCGCGGCATCGAGCGTCGCCATGCGCCGCAGGCGGGCATCGTCGCCGAGGACCATCGCCACGACGTCGACGTCCGGGTCGGCCTCGATGAAGGCCTGGACCATCCCCTCGCCGAACGGACCGTCGCGCAGGATGGTCGGGGGGACGATCCCCCAACCGGTGGCCTCGGAGACGTGCCACGCGGCGACCTCGCGCCGGGTCAGCGTGCCGTGCGGGAAGTCGTCGAGGGGGCGCTCGCCGATCGTCGGCTTGTAGATGGCCTCGATGACGGTCGGCGGCTCGGGGTCGGGGCACGTCCGCGACACCCGGACGAGCAGGGCGTTGTTGCTCGATTCGACGATCCGCCCGACCACCTCCAAGTCGCCATCGCGCAGGACGGCCAGCGTCGTCGCCGGGTCGAGCATGCCGCTGGCGCCTAGTTGACGTAGTGCCCGTTGCGGCGTGGACAGATGTGGCCCGTCGGGTCGAGCGGCGCACCGCACAACGGGCAGGGCGGCCGGCCCGACGCCACGACCCGGACGGCCCGCGCGACGAACGAGCGGGCGGCGTCGGCCGTCAGCCGCACCCGCAGCAGGTCCGGTCCGTCCTCGTCCTCGTCGTCATCGTCGTCGGGATCGATCGGCTCGCCGTCCTCGTCCTGGGCGCGTGCCTCGACCAGCACGCGCTCGGCGACCACGTCCCAGCCGAGGGTCAGCGAGCCGGCCCGAAAGGCCTCGTTGAGCGGCTCGTCCAGCGGCTCGGTGTCCGCCGCCGGATCCGACGACCCACCGGTCGCCTCGAGCCCGTGGGCCACCTCGACGCCACGCCGGTCCAGCTCGTTGAGGAGTTCGCCCAGACGCTCGGCGAGGACGCTGACCTGGACCTTCTCGAGCGCCACGCTCACCACCCGGACGCCGTCGCGGGCCTGGAGGAAGAACGTCCGGTCGCCCGGTTCGCCGATGGTGCCGGCGACGAAGCGTTCCGGGGGATCGAAGATGAACCGCCGTCGAGCCATGGCCTGACTCTATACCGATTCGCCCTGCGACCGGGTCGCCTACGAGACGTGCACGGTCGCGGTGTCCCAGCCACGGGCGCCGTCGGGGGCGGGTGGCGTCCGACGCTCCTCCTGGACGACGCCGTCGCCGTCGGTGGCACGGACCGAGAGCGTGTGGTCGCCTGGCGTCGCGTCCCAGTCGAGGACCCACTGGACCCACGTCGCGTCCGAGATCGGCCGCGACAGCCGGGCGTCGCGCCAGACGCCGTCGACCGCGACCTCGACCTTGGAGACCCCCCGGTCGGGCGCCCAGGCGATCCCGGCGATCGGCACCCGGCCAGCCGTCACAGCGGCGCCGCCGGGCGGCGTGTCGATCCGCGACTGGGTCAGGATCGGCGCCTCCTTCGACCAGCCGCGCGGCACCCAGTAGGCGTCGAACGACTCGAGGGTCGTGAGCTCGAGCTCGGCGAGCCATTTCGTCGCCGACACGTACCCGTAGAGGCCGGGGACGATGAGGCGGGCCGGGAATCCGTGCTCGTCGGGCAGCGGCTCGTCGTTCATCTGGATCGCGATCATCGGCTCGCGGGCGGGGTCCATCACCCAGGCGGTCGGCATGCCGGCCGTCCAGCCGTCGACGGACCGTCCGACCAGCTGCGTGGCCGATGCCTGGACACCCGCCATGTCGAGGACCTCGCGCAGCTTCACGCCGGTCCACTTCGCGTTGCCGACGAGCCTGCCGCCGACCTCGTTGCTCACGCAGGCGATCGTCACGTACTGCTCGAACATCGGCAGGCCCAGGAGCTCGTCCCAGGTGAGGGTCGTCTCGCGATCGACGAGACCGTGGATGCGCAGCGTCCAGTCGGCCGTGCCGGGCGTCGGGTAGAGGAGCGCGGTGTCGATGCGGTAGAAGTCCTCGTTGGGGACGACGAGCGGCGTGAGGCCCGCGATGGTCGTCGAGAGGTCCTGCGCCGGGTCGAGGACCGGGGCGAGCCCGGTCGCGGGCGGCAGGACGACGGCCTCGGACGGCCCACGCTGGCGCTCGAGGAGGGCCCGGCCGCCGACCCCCGCGACGAGCGCCGCGACCCCGACCGAGCCGGCCCGGATGATGAAGGAGCGGCGCGACCAGTCGGGCATCGTCGCGGTGGGGCCCGTGGCCGCGGCCCGCCGGACGGCACGAGCCAGCCGAGGACCCAGAGCCCGACGCCGACCGACACTGCGGCAGCAGCCGCCACGATCGCGGGCGACGCCCCCGGATCGTCGAGCGCTGCGAGGAAGCCGAGCACGCCGAACGCCCCGAAGGCGAGGGACGCGACGCTGGGCCGGCGGGCCGCCAGGATGCCCGAGCCCGGCCCCGACGACCAGGGCGACCACGAGGACGATGAGGATCTCGAAGGCCAGCTTGTCGTTGGTCCCGAAGAGGGCCACCGCGACTTCCTTGGCACCGGCGGGCTGGTTGTCGATGATGAGCTGACCGACCGCCGCCACCAGCGAGGTGGCGCCGGGCAGCAGGCCGGCGAGGAGTTCGGAGGTCCCGAGGGCGGCAGCGACGGCGATGGCGCCGCCGACCGCGGCGCGGCTGTTGGAGGTGGTCACGGGAGCAGCGTGCCGGTTTCGTGTGACGCTGGCGTGTCGGACGGCCGGGCGGCCCCGTCGAGCCGTGCCCACGCGCGGCCGTCCCGCCGCTCGACCACGAGCGGCACCCCGTACGCCTCGGAGAGGACCGGCCCCGTCAGCACGCGCTCGCACGGCCCGGCCGCGACGACACGTCCGCCCGAGAGCACGAGGGCGTGGTCGAAGCCGGGCGGGACCTCCTCGAGGTGGTGCGAGACCAGCACGATCGCGGCGGGCCGCGGCTCGGCGGCGATCGCGGTGAGGTCCGCAAGCAGGGTCTCGCGGGCCGCGAGGTCCAGGCTGGCGGCCGGCTCATCGAGCAGGAGCAGGTCCGGATCGGGCATCAGCGCGCGGGCGATCGAGACGCGCCGTCGCTCGCCGGCCGACAGGGTCCCGAACGGCTGCTCGGCACCCGCGGTCATCCCGACGCGTGCCAGCACGGCCCTGGCCTGGTCCCGGTCCGCCTCGTCGTATTCGTGCCACCACGGCTCGGTCGCCGCGTTGCGGGCCGTCATGACGAGGTCGACCGCACGCAGGTCCGGGCGGAGGACGGCCTCGACGGCACTCCCCGCCGAGCCGACGCGCTTGCGGAGCTCGCGGACGTCGATCTTCCCGTAGCGCGAGCCGAGGACCTCGACCGTGCCCGCGGTCGGCCAGAGCGTCAACGCGACGACCGAGAGCAGCGTCGTCTTGCCCGAGCCGTTGGGGCCGAGGACGACCCAGCGCTCGCCGGCCCCGACGTGCCAGTCGATCGGGCCGAGGATGGTGCGGCCGGCCCGTCGCACGACCAGGCCGCGAACGTCGACGATCACGTCCGCGATCGTAGCGGACCCCCGGTCGGCGAGGGCCTCAGCCACGGACTACGGCGCGAGTGGTGTCGGCGTCGGGGTCGGCGGGACCGGGCGTCGGGGTCGGCGTCGGCGGCGCCGGGGTCGGTGTCGGCGGGACAGGCGTGGGCGTAGGTGTCGGTTCGGCGGTCGGTGATGGCGTCGCCTCCGATGTCGGCGAGGCGCTGTCTGACGGCGAGGCCGTCGGGGAGGCCGGCGGGCATGGCAACGCAGCCACCTCCGACCCGGACGGCGACGGCAGCGCGAACGAGGGGATGACCCCGCTCTCGTCAGGCGTGGGCAGCGGGATGCACGACGGCGACGGGCTCGGCCCGCAGCCCTCCGCGCCGACGACGGCGCCCCACGACCCGCCGTAGGGCCGGAACGCGCCGTTGTAGAAGAACGCGGTGCGCGTCTTGTTCACGCCGCCGGCCGTGCCTGGACCACGTTCCGCGCGCCGGATCCAGTTCCGGTCCGCCTCCATCCAGTTGCCGAAGCGCGTCTCGAAGGCGCCCGGCACCGCGCCGAGGACGTCGATGCCGCAGGTGTTCGCGGGCAGGGCGTCCTTGGGCTCCGTGCCGGAGATGAACCACTCGTTGACCGACTCGCCGCCGGCCCGTGCCTTGGTCCCGGTCCATGGGTCGATGGCGACGCGGGTCAGGCCGTCAGGCCGCGCGAACCGGGTCACCGGCCACTTGCGGCTGGCCTCCTGGAGGAAGCCCTGCCATACGTAGGTGGAAACGTCGATCGAGAACACCGGGCGTCCTGGCGTCGAGACCGGCGTGTTGTCGCTGTTGCCGTTCCACACGCCCACGGTCAGGGCGTAGGCGCCCGCGTCGCGGCCCTTCTTGGTGGGCGGGGCGATGTAGCCGTAGGCGTTGAGGTCCTTCGCGTCGTTGTTCGTGCCGGTCTTGAGCGTCGCGGGCCGGCGGGCGTTCTCGCCACGGATCGCGAACTTGCCCCAGTACGGGTTGACACTCGGGTTCGTGTTGCCGGCGAGGATGTCGGTCACGATGAACGCCGACTGGGGCTTGATGACCTGGACGGCGGCGGGCGGCGTGTACGTCTCTTGGACGTCCGCGCCGTTTCGATCCTTGATGCTGATGATCGTGGTGTGGCCGACCTTCTTGCCGCCGTTGGCCAGCGTGGCGTAGGCGGTCACCAGGTCGACCGGGCGGACCTCCGCGACGCCCAGCGCCAGGGCGAGGCCCGCGTCGGTCTTGTCCTGCTGGAAGGTCATCCCGAAGTCCTTGGCCCGATCGAACACGTGGTCCGGCTTGTTGACCGCCATCGCCTTGACCGACGGGATGTTGAGCGAGAACTGGAGCGCGTTGCGGACGCGGACAGGTCCGCGCTCGAGGTTGTCGGCATCGCTGGGCGTGTAGCCGCCGCCGAAGTCCGCGGCGCTGTCCATGAACATCGAACCGGCCGTGAGCGTGCCATCGTCGATGCCGGTCGCGTAGTTGAAGGGCTTGAAGGCCGAGCCCGGCTGGCGATAGCCCTTGCCGATGACGTCGTACTGCGGCTGGAACTCTGGTCGGCTCTCGCGTCGCGTAGTACTTGGCCGAGCCGACGTAGGCGACGAGCTCGCCGGTCTGGTAGTCCATGGCGACGAGCGCGCCGTTGCGCAGGTGCTTGCCCTCGAGGTTCCTGACCCAGTCCGGGTAGGAGTCGAAGTCGAGCGCCTTGGCCTCGGCCGCCCTATTCGCCTTGGGCCGGTGCGCCAGGAGCGCCGACGCCTCGACCCATTTCTCGGCGATCTTCTGGAGACGCAGGTCGAGGGTAGTCGTGATGCGCAGGCCGCCGCGCTCGAGCGATCGACAGCTCGTCGCGTCCGGGTCGCACAGGCGCGCGGTCAGCT
Source organism: uncultured Chloroflexia bacterium (assembly GCA_963767165.1). Classification (GTDB taxonomy): domain Bacteria; phylum Chloroflexota; class Limnocylindria; order Limnocylindrales; family CSP1-4; genus SPCO01. Next base: position 1,016,846 of record CAVYCV010000003.1, read on the forward strand.
CGTCGCGGACCGCCCACACGAAGTGCGGCGCGAGCCAGTGCGGCGTGACCTGGCTGGCGAGCAGGACAACGTCCTTCTTCGCGTTCCGGAATTGCTGGGCTGTGTACTGGCTGCCTGACTTGGGCGTGCGGCCTTCGGCGAGCAGGTCCAGCACGGAGTTGCGCCGGGCGACGATCGTCGTCGTCTCGGGGACGATGAGGTCCGCCTTCGGGCAATCGGCGTCCTCCGCCACGACCGTGGTGCACTGCTCGATGTGGTTGCGGACCAGGTCGTAGTTCGACGGTGACTTGGGCAGGCTCGCGATGATGGCCGCCTCGGCCGGCGTGATGTCGGCGAGCGGCTTGCCGAAGTAGCCCTCGACCGCCGCCTTCACGCCGTAGCTCTGGTTGCCGTAGTAGTTCTGGTTGAGGTAGGCCGTGATGATGTCGCTGCTTGCCCGCTTCGCCCGCGAACACCTGGGTCACCCGGATCGACTGGATGATCTCCTTGAGCTTGCGCTCGACCGTCCGGTTCGGGTCCTGGACGAGGTCTTCCGGAAGCAGCCGCGCCCGGACCAGCTGTTGGGTGATCGTCGAGGCGCCACGGCTGTTGCCGCGGATGGAATCGAGGCCGGCCGAGATGATCGCCATCGGGTCGAAGCCCGCGTTGTCCCAGAACGTCTTGTCCTCGATGGCGGTCGTCGCGTCGAGGAGGATCGGCGGGATCTCCTCGTAGGTCACGACCTCGCGACGCTCGTCGCCGAAGCGGGCCAGCTCGGTCTCGCCGGTCCGGTCGTAGATGATCAATTCCTCGACAGGCGTGATCGCGGTCAGGGCACGCACATCTGGCAGGCCGGAGGCGAGGCTGTTGTAGACGCCGACCACGGCGAGCGCCCCGATCAGCCCGATCCCCGCCAGGAACAGCAGGATGATCACGCCGATGATAGCCGCCCGTGGACGGGTTGGATCGCGGGGTGTGGACGCGATGGACTGGCGAGGTGCGGGCGGAGGTCAAGGCGAGCGGACTCCAGTGGGATGGTCGGGGTCCCGCGCTCGCGATCGATGGATCGCGGGATGGCGCGAGCCGCACAAGGATGCCGCAACTCGCGGTTTAGCGCCGGATACCGGGTCCATTGACGCGCCGGCGTGCGGGGTTGTGGCGAATCCCGTTCAGCGCACGCGGCTCGCGCCGGCCACCGCGTGCACCGGGCAGGACCATGGGTCGCAGGCCGGTCCGCGCGGGGTAGTCGCGCTCGACGACCGTCCGCAGCGCCTCGATGGCCTCGGGCCGGACGAGGTTGACGGTGCACCCTCCGAAACCGGCGCCCGTCATCCGCGCGGCCACGACACCCGGGACCGCGCTCGCGATCTCGACCATCGCATCGAGCTCGGGCGAGACGACCTCGAATCGGTCGCGCAGCGAGCGGTGGCTGGCCGCGAACGCCACGCCCACCTCCGCGAGGTCGCCGGCTTCGAGGGCGGCGACCGTCTCGGTCACCCGCTGGTTCTCGGTCACGACGTGCTCGGCCCGCTTGTAGGCGGTCGCGTCCATCCGGCCGCGGGCGGCCGACAGGTGGAACAGGGTGACGTCACGAAGCGAGGTGACCGCGGGGTCGTCCTTCGCGATCGCCGCGACTGCCGCCTCGCACTGGCTCCGGCGCAGGTTGTACTCGGAGCCGTCGAGGTGGCGCTTCGAGCCGGTGTGCAGCACGACGATGCGGACGTCGTCGGGGAGCGGCACCGCCCGCCACTCGAGCGAGCGGCAATCGAGCAGGACCGCGGCTCCGGCCACCCCGCACGCTGCGGCGAACTGGTCCATCAGGCCGCACTGGACGCCGACATAGGCGTTCTCCGCGCGCTGGCACAGCCTGGCGAGCGTCAGCGGGTCGACATCCGCGGCGACGTCATCGAGCATGGCCCAGGCCGACGCGAGCTCGATCGCGGCCGATGACGAGAGCCCGGCATTCGGGGGGAGGGACGAGGCGACCACGCCGCGCAGGCCCCTGAGCGGGGCGCCCGTCTCGGCGAGCGACCAGGCCGCGCCCGCGACGTAGTCCAGCCACGTCCCCTCTCGGGCACGCCCGTCCCGCAGCCCGAAGCCGTCGCGCGAGCCGTCGTCGAGGCGGGTGAGCTCCACGCGATCGTCGCTGCTCGGCAGGTACGCGATCCGGATCTCGAGGTCGATCGCCGCCGGCAGCACGTACCCCTCGTTGTAGTCGGTGTGCTCGCCGATGAGGTTGACCCGGCCGGGCGCCCGCACGACGCGGATCTCGCCCCGCCGACCCCCGGCCGACGGCTCGGCGGCGATGAGCGCGTCGACCAGTCGGTCGGGCTCGAGGGCCGGGTCACCGGCCTGCGCGCCGCCCGACGGCGTGCTCATCCGGGTTCGGTCGGAGCGTCGTCGCGCCGCTCCCAGCCCGGGCTGAACAGGCGGATGAGGTGCTGGCGCTGGTACGGATGGCCCTCGAGAGCGTCCCAGTCGAGCTCGATGCCGAGGCCGGGCGCGTCCGAGACCGTGACGTACCCGTCCACCGGGCGGATCGGCCGGTCCACGATCGACTGCGTCCAGTCGGCGTTGAACTCGTCGAAGGTCTCCTGCACGTAGAAGTTCGGGATGCAGGCGCCCAGCTGGACCGCCATCGCGCCGCAGACCGGGCCCTGCGCGTTGTGGGGCGCGACGACCGCGAGGTGGGCCTCGGCGAGCGAGGCGACCTGGCGGGTCCGCCACAGGCCGCCGAGGTGGAGCGGCTCGGGCTGGAGGATCTGCACGACATCGTGCGAGAGCAGGTCGGCGAACTGGCCGAGCGAGGTGAAGCTCTCGCCGGTGGCGATCGGGACCGGCGACCGGCGGGCCACCTCGACCATCGAGCCCATCTGCGAGTGGTGGACGGGCTCCTCCAGCCAGGCCGGGCGGAACTCGGCGAGGCGATCCGCGAGTCGGAGCGCAGTGGAGGCCGTGAAGCGGTTGTGCGCCTCGATCATCAGGTCGACGTCGGGCCCGACCGCGTCGCGGACCGCGCGCACGATGTCGATCGAGAGGTCCTCGTCGCGCCGGTCCTGGACGCGCCACGCCGAGCCGAACGGATCGAACTTCATCGCCGTGTAGCCGCGCGCCGCGACCTCGCGGGCCTTCGCCGCGACTGCCTCGGGCACGCGGTCCGTCCGGTACCAGCCGTTCGCGTAGACGCGGACGCGGTCGCGGACCTTCCCGCCGAGGAGCGCGTGGATCGGCTGCCCGGCGGCCTTGCCGACGATGTCCCAGCACGCGACCTCGATCGCGGCCACGGCCGCCATGTGGATCTGGCCGCCGTCGGTGTAGACGTCGCGGACCATCCGCTGGAGGAGCAGCTCGACGTCGTGCGGATCGAGGCCGAGATACGCCTCCTGGAGCTCCTCGATGGCCGCGGCGACGGTCGCCGCGAAGCCGTTGACGGTGCCCTCGCCGAAGCCCGTGACGCCCTCGTCGGTGGAGACCCGGACGAAGAGCCAGTTCTTCCATGCGTTGCCCGCGATGCGCGTCTCGACGTTCGTGATTCGCATTCGCGGAGCGTAGCGCCGTGGCAGGATGACGGCATGGCCCATCGGTGGCGGGCCGGGCGCGACGGAGGTGGCGGATGTCGACCACGCGGCTGACGGCGGAGCTGGTCGTCGATGGGCGTTGGGAGCTCGGCGAGGGGCCGATCTGGGACACCCAGACCGAGTCGCTGGTCTGGGTCGACATCATGGGCCAGCTGGTGCTTCGGCATCGTCCGGGGGACGAGCGGGCGTCCGCTCTGCCGACGCCGCTGGACGTCGGATCGGTGGCCGTGCGGCAGGGCGGCGGCCTGGTCGCGGCGCTCGCCGATGGGTTCTGGATCACCGAGCCCGATTCCGAGGAATGGGTCCGCCACCGCCCGGTCGAGGCGGACCAGCCGGACCTGCGCTTCAACGACGGCAAGTGCGACCCGGCCGGCCGCTTCCTTGCGGGCTCGATGGCCTACGACAAGCGCACGGGCGCGGGCGCCCTGTACCGGCTGGATCCCGACGGGACCGTGGAGCAGCTCCTCGATGGTGTGACGATCTCCAACGGGCTCGCCTGGTCGCCCGGATGGCGGCACGCTCTACTACATCGACACGCCGCTGCACCGGGTGGACGCCTTCGACTACGACCTCGCGACCGGGCGGCTGTCGAACCGGCGCCCGCACATCACGTTCCCGGAGGGGCAGGCGGGCAGCCCGGACGGCATGACGATCGACACCGACGGCGGCCTATGGGTGGCGATGTGGAACGGCTGGGGCGTCCACCGCTACGCGCCCGATGGCACGCTTGACCTCGTCGTGGACGTGCCCGCGTCGCACGTCACGAGCGCGATCTTCGGCGGCCCGGACCTCACGGACCTCTACATCACGTGCGCCTGGTCCGAGCTGACCGACGAGGAGCGGGCCGAACAGCCCCATGCCGGCAGCCTGTTCCGCGTGCGCCCCGGGTTCCAGGGCTATCCGCCGGTCGAGTTCGCGGGGTAAGCCCTCGTAAGGTAGGTGCTTGTGGCGCGCCAGCGAGATTGAGGGCGCTGGGGTCTTCGCGACGGGCCGCCCGCCCGATGGACGGAGCGCTGCCAAACGCGAGTCTGCAGCCATCGAACCGACGAGAGGACCGTCGGTCGACGAAGGAGCAGACCGATGAACCGACAGGACGAGAACAACGGACACTCAGCGACGTCCCGGCGACCGTGCCTCGTGGGCGGATGCACCTGCAAGGACGCGCGGATCGTGTCCCGCCGTCGCGCGGCCTACTTCGCGGCGCGGGCGCGGGTGACCGGCCAAACGGCGGATCGGGTCGTCCGGGGTGAGTCAGGCTGGCATCTGCCGGGCTCGACAGAGCGTGACGTCGTCGTCTCGGCGCCGACGTGGCACATGGGCGAGCTCAGCCTGTCGATCACGGGCCGACGACTGACGGACTTACGACAGGTCCCGCAGGGCTTCGCCAAGGAGCCATAGATCCTGGAACGAGTTGTGGAGCGCGGTCGGAGAGACCCGGATGATGTCGGGCGCTCGGAAGTCGGCGATGACGCCGCGGCGATACAGGCTCTCGAGGACCGCCGGCGCGTTCGCGAATCGTAGTGACAGCTGGGCTCCCCGGGCGTTCGGATCGGCGGGTGTAAGGACCTCGACGCCCGTGTCCCGTAGCAGCCGCTCGAGGTAGCCGGTCAGGCGGACCGAGCGCTCGCGCAGGGCCGGCATGCCGACCTCGTCGAAGATCGCGAGCGACGCCGCCAGGGGGACCATGTTGAGGAGCGGCGAGGTCGACATCTTCCAGGCGGCGGCACCGACGTCCGGCACGAACGGCCCCGCGGGGTCGAACCGGTGGGCGGGCACGGCGCCCCACCAGACCGTCAAGGCGCGGCACGTCGGTCCCGGGCCCGAGGTGGCGCTCGTGGATGAAGATCGCGCCGACCGAGCCCGGGCCGCCGTTGAGGTACTTGTACGTGCACCACACGGCGAAGTCGACGCCGTCGTCGTGCAGGGCCAGCGGGACGTTGCCCGCGGCATGCGCGAGCTGCCAGCCGACCACCGCGCCGACCTCGTGGGCCGCCGCCGTCAGCCGCGCCACCGGCAACGCCTGACCGGTCGCGAAGTTCACGCCATCGAAGAGCGCGAGCGCCAAATTCGGGCCGTGCTCGGCGATCGCGCCCTCGAGATCCTCGATGCGGACCGTGTCCTCGCCCGTTCGGGGCCCGACGACCACGAGATCCGCCTCCGGATCGAGTCCTCGCCACGCCAGGTGGCTCGTGAGCGCGTGCCGGTCGGACGGGAAGAGGGGGGCGTCGGTCAGGATCTTCCGCCGCGTGCCGTCCGGCCGGAAGAACGAGGCCAGCATCAGATGCAGGTTCACGGTCAGCGTGTTGAGGATCGCGACCTCGGCCGGTCTCGCGCCGACGATCCGTGCCATCGGCTCGCGGAATGTCTCGTCGTACGTGAACCACGGCTCGCCAGGGGCGAACCAGCCCTCGACCCCGAGATGCGCCCATCGGTCGAGCAGGGCCTCGATCGCCGGCCGGACGCCCTTCGCCTGGAGCCCCAGCGAGTTGCCGGCGAGGTAGATCGCGGGCGGCCCATCGGGTCCCTCGGGGCCATCGGGGAGCAGGAACCGGTCGCGGTAGACGCTGAGCGGATCGGCGGCGTCGAGCGCGAGCGCCTCCGCCTCCGTCGCCACGGTCAGCGGATGGTGTCCTGGCCGTCGTCGGCGATCAGCCGGGCGAGCTCGATCCGCGTCGGCAGGCCCGAAAGATCGCCAACAGCCGCGACGGCCGCCGCTCCGCAGGCATTGGCCATCTTGAGCGCCGTCGCGAGGTCGTCGCCTTCGATCCGCGAGGCGATGAACCCGGCACAGAACCCGTCGCCGGCCCCGACCGGGTCGACGACGCTCGGGATGGCAGTGGCCGGGCTCCAGACGGGCTCGCCGCCGCGTTCGAGGGCGAGCGCCCCTTCGGCACCGCGCTTGACGACCGCGAGTCCCGGGCCGAGAGCCAGGACGGCCGTCGCGAGCGCGACCGGGTCGGTCTCGTCGGTCCCGGTCACCACGGCGAGCTCGTCCGGGCTGCCGAAGACGATGTCCGAGCGCTCGACGAGCGGTCGCAAGACCGGGGCTGCCGCCTCGTCGGACCAGAGCCGACGGCGGAGGTTGACGTCGAAGCTGACGGTCATGCCCGCCTCCCTGGCGAGGTCGATCGCGAGAGCCGTCGCCGCTCTGGCCGTGTCGGACAGCGCCGGGGTGATCCCGGTCAGGTGCAGCCAGCGGCCCTCGCCGAACACGCCGTCGGCCTGGGCGCGCCGGACGTCGTCGGGAGTGACGCGCGAGCCGGCCGAGCCGGTCCTCGCGTAGACGACCTCGGCGGCGCCGAGCACCCGCCGCTCGCGAAGCATCAATCCGGTCGTCGCGGCCGGATCGACCTCGAGCTGGCTGACGTCGACGCCCTCGCCTCGAAGTCGACGGACGATGGCGGCGCCGAACCCGTCGCCACCGACGCGACCGATGTAGACCGCGGTATGGCCGAGTCGAGCCAGACCGACCGCGACATTCGCCTCGGCGCCGGCGATGTGGCGCTCGAACAGCGCGGCCTCGGCAAGCGAGCCCGGTTGTGACGCGATCAACGAGATGAGGCACTCGCCGAGGGTCACGACCTCGGGGGTGGTCACGTCGCGCGACCCGCCCGAGCCGCCGCGACGACCGCAACGACCTGGCGGGCGCGGGCTGTCACGCCCGCGGGATCCGCGTCGCCGACGAGCCAGCTGCCCAGCCCGACGGCGACCGCGCCGGCCGCGATGAACGAGCCGGCCGTCTCGGCGGTCACCCCGCCGGTCGGCACGACCGGGATGTCGGGGAACGGCCCGGCGAGTTCGCGGATGAAGCTCGGTCCGAGCGACGATGCCGGGAAGAGCTTCACGGCCGCGGCACCCGCCCGCCACGCGGCGAGGACCTCGGTCGGGGTCGCGGCGCCCGGGAGGGTGGGGATCCCGCGCTCGGCGGCCCACGCGACAAGCTCGGCGTCGGTGTGCGGCATGACCAGGAACGTGGCTCCCGCGTCGACCGCGTTCCGGGCGGCCGAGATCGAGAGCACCGTGCCGGCCCCGATCGCGAGGCCCGCGCTCCGTGACCCGCCGGCGACCGCCGCGATGGCGCGGTAGGCGCGCACGACCGGCTCGTTGAGCGTGATCTCGAAGGCCCGGACGCCGCCTTCGGCCAGGGCTGACGCCACGTCGGGCGCGTGGGCCGGGTCGAGGCGCCGGGCGATGGCGACGACCCCGCCCGCCATCAGGCCGGCCGGGATCGCCGGTCGCGATGTCGAAACGGTCACGCGGTCCGATCCTCCCTCGTGGTGTCGCTGGTCCGCGGACAGCGTAGCGCCGACCGGGCTGCCCCACGTGACCTCCGGCGAGCACCGTCGGGACCATCGGATTCGGTCGCCTGGGCGCCTCGCGGGCGAAGATGCAGGCATGGATCGAGAGCCCGCCATCGAACCGACGAGCGACGAGAGTCGCGAGCGCCTGCTGGCGACGCTGCTGCCCGTGCTCGTCGCGTACGAGGCCAGATACGACCTTCCGTCCGCCAGCGTGCCGGCCGAGCTCCGGGCCGGCCGCCTGCGCGAGACCGAGGACGTCCGCGACTGGCTCGAGATCTGGCAGACGTGCCGCGCCCTCGTCCGAGGGTCGACGACGCACGGCTGACCGGCCCGCGGCTCAGCCGCGCAGGAACGCCTTGAGCGCTCGGGTGACCGGGCGGATGAGGATCAGCCCCACGACCACGGCGGCGACCCCGACCAGTCCGTGGGGCATCCCGTTGATCGTCTCGAAGTTGCCGACCCCCTGACCGATCGTGGCCACGTCGATCGGCCCCTCATCTGCGGTCGGTGGCGGCTCTGTCCGGGGTGGGACCCGCTTCTGTCGTGCCATCGGTCGAGCCTACGCCTGACGATCGGGGGTTGACAACGTCACGTCGCGGCGTATAGTACCGATAGGTTATATAACCAAGAAGTGATGGACATGCAGCAGACCGACCCCCTCAGCACGACGTTCGCCGCCCTGGCCGATCCGACTCGGCGGGCGATCCTGGCCAGACTCGCCACAGGCGAGGCCTCGGTCACGGAGCTCGCCGCGCCGTTCGACATGAGCCAGCCCGCCATCTCGAAGCATCTCCGGGTGCTGGAACGGGCAGGGCTCATCGAGCAGGGTCGCCAGGCGCAGTGGCGGCCGCGGCGTCTGAAGGCCGGACCGCTGCGGGACATCGCGGACTGGGTCGATCAGTACCGCCGACATTGGGAGGAGAGCTTCGAACGGCTGGACGCATATCTCCGCGACCTTCAGGAAACGCAGGAACCGCACGAGCAGGAAAAGGGGTAACGATGATGACCGCGACGCGAATCGACCGGGGCAGCACCGACACGACGACCATCTACTCGGAGGGCGGCGACCTCGTCTTCGAGCGCACCTTCGACGCACCGCGCGAGTGGGTCTGGCAGGCCCTGACGGACCCGACGCAGATCCCGCGCTGGTGGGGCCCGCATGGCACCACCACCAGGGTGGCCGAGATGGACGTCCGGCAAGGTGGCAAATGGCGCTACGTCAGCTCCGCACCGGATCGGGAGGACGTCGAGTTCTTCGGGGAGTACCTGGAGATCGACCCGCCCAAGGGCTTCAAGTGGACGTTCATGTTCGAAATCGAGGGTCTCGGCGCCCAGGGTGGCCCCGAGACGTTCACCCTCGAGGATCTCGGTGGGCGGACGAAGGTCCGCTCGGTCGGCCATATGGGCTCGGCGGAGATCATCGATGGCGCACTGGCGACCGGCATGGTCGGCGGCGCGATCGAGACCTGGGACCGCCTCGCGGCCCTCCTCGCCGAACGCTAGGACACTTCCGGCGCCGGTCGTTCCCTCAGCGAGGGACGGTCGGCGCCTCCGCATGTGCGGCTGCCGCCGGGCGGGTCACGACGGCGCCGGATCCGACGAGGTGGGGGATTGCGGCACCTTGATGACGATGGCCGAGTCGTCGGCGTCGGTGACCTCGAGCCGGACGTGGAAGCCTCGGTCGTGTGGCCAGGTCGGGGTCTCCTGGCCGGGCGAGGCCTTGGGGTCGGGCGTCGGGAGGGGCTTGGGCGTGCAGTCGATCGTGACCGCCAGCAGGTAGCCGCCGTCGGTCGCGACCCACACGTCGGCGCTCCACTTCCCCTGCATCTTGATCGTCGACTCGTAGGCCTTCAGGCCGGCCTTGGTCGCGCGGTAGTGGATCGCGTCCACGCCTGCGTGCCGTTCCGGTCCGACGCGGACATACGCATCGGCGAAGGGCGCGACGACGCGGGTCGCGATCCCCTCGGGCATGAAGACCGCGGACACGATGTCGAGCGTTTCATCGGTCATCTTCATCGACACCGCGTCCTTGCCGGGCATGATCCCCCAGCCGAGATCCCCGATGACGACGTATCGGGACGAGAAGCCGGTGGCGCCATCGAAGGCGGATTCGAGCATGCGGGTCCCTGCCTCGATGTCGAAGGCCGTCACCGGTGCCGTGGTGAGTGAACCTCGTGCGCCGACATCGAGATACCGATCGGCGCCCAGCTCGATCATGACCCGGCCGGTCGAGGAGAGTTCGAACCGGTAAGCGCGCAGGCCCGCGAGGTTCTGTGTCGCGTCGATGACCTCGGCGGCGGCCGCCGGGTCGCCGCCCTCGATCGCGATCGGCGACGGGCCGGGCGGGACCGTTTGTGGGGCCTGGGTGGGGCGCGGCTTCGTGGTCGGGGTCGGGACCGGTCGCTGGGTCGGCCGGGGGGTCGGCCTTGAGGTCAGCGCGGGGACCGGGGTCAACGGGGCGGCGGTCGTGGCGGTAGGCGTCTCGACACAGGCGGCGACCAGCGCCGTGCACAGGAGGAAGGTGAGGATGGGCCACCGCGATCGCATCGACCGAGGCTAGGTGCGAATCGCGCCGGTGAAGATGGCCCGGAAGTTTGGCGGCTCGGCGGTCCCGTGCGAGGTTCCGGTGATGCCCGCCCCGAAACGGTTCGATCTCGGCCGGACGAAGCGTCCGACCGAGTCATCTCGGAACTAGACGCCTGGCTCCACCTTGTAGAGCGTGTGGGCCTCGAGGCCGTGGGCCTCACGGTGGACGCGTGTCGCTGTCTCGCGATCGGGGGCATCGACAAGGCAGAAGACCTTGCCGGACTCCTCGTCGACCCAGTACTGCTTGTAGTCGACGCCGTAGTCGCCCTGGACGCGAACGTCGGCGGCGTGGGCTCCAGCCACGTCTTCGGCCTTCACACCCGGAAGGTCATGGATATCGATGTAGGTGGGCACGTCGAGTGTCTCCTGTCGGGTGGGGTGCGCGTTGGTTGCGCTGGCAACTTGCCACGTGATCGATTACGCCCCAATTCGAGTGCCGGTTTCGGTCGGTGCGAGGGTCGCGACGCCGTACGATGCGTCGCGATGTTCGAGATCGAGGAAGCGATCGAGATCGGATGCTCGGCCGCCGAGGCATGGGCGATGCTCATCGACTTCCCGGGTGTCCCGGCCTGGGAGGACGGCGTCCTCGAGGTGCGTCAGACATCGCCAGGTCCGCCATCGGTCGGGACGACGCTCGTCGCGCGTCGCGCCTACGGACCCTGGCAGACCGACGTCGACTGCCGTATCACCGATTGGCAGGAGGGCCGCTCGGTGACGATGGAGATCCTGGGCGGACCGACGACTCGCGCGACCGCCCGCTACGCCGTGGAACCGATGGGCGACGGAGCTTGCCTCGTCACATACACAGGCAGCGGCCAGATGCGGCCGCTGCTGGTGGCTCTCGCCGATCATCCCGTCCGCGGGCCGACGGCTGGTTCGCTCGAACCTCGAGAGGCTGAAGCTCCGGCTCGGAGAAGCGCTACAGGTGGCTGGTTAGGCGGTCCGGGTCGTGCGACGAGCCGCGGAAGGCTTCAACTGAGCGGCTCGCTACGATGTCGACATGGCGATCGGCCGGTTGTCCGCTGGTGGGCGGCCGCGCTTCGCCGGATCGCCTCTGAGGTTCTCTAGACTCGTCGGCGCTCGTGCCTAGTCGACGTACTGCAGCGGCGTGACCACGAAGTCGTCCGGGAGCCTCACCCCGGTCGAGTGATTCGGGCAGTAGCCGCGGGGATTCTTGTCGAGGTACTGCTGGTGGTAGTCCTCGGCGTAATAGAACGGGTAGTCCTTGGCGTCGACGATCTCGGTCGTGATCGTGCCGTAGCCCGCCTTCGACAGCTGTTCCTGGTACATCGCCTCGGAGGCTTCGGCCGCAGCCCGCTGCTCGTCGTCGGCGACGATGATGATCGAGCGGTAGCTGGTGCCCGTGTCGTTGCCCTGACGCATGCCCTGGGTGGGGTCGTGCGCCTCCCAGAAGGTCTTGAGCAGCTGCTCGTAGGTGATCCTGGTGGGGTCGTAGGCGACCTGGACGACCTCGGCGTGACCGGTCCGCTCCGAGCAGACCTCCTCGTACGTCGGGTTCGGGGTGTGGCCACCGGCATAGCCGACGGCCGTCGTCACGACGCCGGGGAGCTGCCAGAAGTCCTTCTCATCACCCCAGAAGCAGCCAAGGCCGAAGACTGCGGTCTTCGTGCCCGCGGGCCATGGGCCGGCGATCGGCGTGCCGAGGACCCGGTGGAGACCGGGCTTCATGATCGGTGCGGAGCGGCCGGGGAGGGCTTCGGCGGGGGAGGGGATGGACTTGGAGCTGGCGTTGAAGAACCTCATGCCGGAAGTCTAGTCCGGGTCCGTGACGAGGTCGTGACGAGCAGGGCCGATCGGGCGCGGTGGCTGAGAGCCAGCGATTCGCGACCGAAGCTCGTCAGCACGGGTCGGACACGTCGTTCCGGTGGCGCTCCGCCAGCGGCAGGCGGGGAGGGTGTGCGACTCGAGGGCTTGCGCCCAGAATCGTTGGTGCCCAGCCAGCACGCGGCGTCCGCGTCAGGATCTCCGCCAGATATCCGTCGGGTGACTGTTAGGCGGCCTCCGGGCGCACGGACGGGGTCGGTTCCCGGCTCGATCGGCTGCAATATGCAGGCCGACGCATGAAGACACGACGGCTGAGCGGCCAGCAACCCCGTTCGGCGTCGGGACAATGCCTAACAGTCACCTGGTGAGAATCTGGCAAAGAAAGGGCGCCCCCCGCCGCGCCTACGACCCGCGCGTCACCCGCACGTCGTCGATCTCGGCCTCGACCAGGTTGGCCACCCCGCCATCGGTCGCGACGAACCGGATCCGCACGGTCTGGCCCGCGAACGCATCCAGCCCGATCGACGCGGTCCGCCAGGCCCCATCGACATCCGCCGCGCTCCCGAGCCGCGTCCACACGACCGTCTGCACGCCGCCGACCTCCACGATCGCCCGCAGCGAATCGGCGGACGACGACTTCGCATCGTGCGCGAACACGTACCGGAAGGTCAGCCGCTGGCCGAGGGTCGCCGGGAGAACGATCGCAGGCGACCGCAGCGTCGTGACCCCGTCGAGGTCGCCACTCGTCGCCTTCGCGCCCGCCTTCGCACCCGTCACGAACGCCTTCGAACCCGATGTCGTCGTGCCGCGCTGCTTCGGGCCGGACCGGGACGTCGGCTCCGGGTTGGTCCGGCTGAAGTGCGCGGCCGCCGGCGCGGTGTCCGTCCCGTCCGGGTCGCGCGACCACCCACGTGCGACCTCGAGATCGTCATCGAACGCGCCGCATCGTGCCGCCCGGATGGTCGCGCCCAGCGCCCCCAGCGGACACCACGCCCGCTCCAGGAGATACAGCACGGTCCCCTTGTTCCGTCCCGTCTCGCTCGCGATCTTCGAGGGCTTCGGGTAGGCCGTCACCGACATCTCGATCGTGTACGCGAAGATCCGGTACGTCCCGTACTCGAAGTCGCGCGAGGTGCCCGAGCTGATGTACAGGTCGCTCGCCTGCTCGGGCTTGTAGCCGCTGAACGAGGCCATCTTTCGACCGATCCGGGCGAGCGCCGCGCGATCGTCGGTGGTCATGTCGCTCGGCACATTGGTCTTCGTGTAGCCGTACGGCCACATCACGAGCCGCCCGGTCTCGTGGAAGCTGATGCCCATCCGGATCTGCTGGCGGCCACCGATGACCCGGCTCGCGAGGAAGTCGCGGAACGCCCGGGCCTCGGGAGTCGAGAACGCCTTGGTGCCGCGATAGGTGATCGCCCGCGGGTTCGAGCTGGTCCGCCCGCCACCGCCCCAGCGGTAGCCGAAGTTCCGGTTCAGGTCCGTGCCTTTCGCGGTCGTGCCCGGGTTCGGCTGGCGGTTCTTGCGCCAGTTGTGGAACTTGCCACCCGCGATGTCGTGCGCCACGCCGTCGGGGTTGATCATGAAGACGATCCAGACCTCGCGCGTGTCGACGATGTTCGTGATCCGCGGATCGACTCCGTAGCCGTCGGCCAGCCAATGCAGGATCTTGAGCGTCATCTCGACGCCCATGTGCTCGTCGGCGTGGATCCCACCGTCGAAGAGCACCTCGGGCTCGTCCTCGTCGACGCCGACGTTGTCCGAGATCTTGGCGGCCCACAGCTGTCGTCCGAGGTAGCTCTCGCCGATCGAGAACCGCTCGACGATCCCGGGGTGGGCGGTCTGGACCGCGGCAACGTCCGCCCCGACCTCGGCGTACGTGTGATAGGCCTCGTAGCCGGCCGGGAATTCGGCGGCGGCCAGTGCCGTCCCCGGCGCGAGGAGAGTGAGGATCAGCAGGCCGAGGGCCAGCGACGGAGGCGCGACCTTGGGCAGACAGCCGGAAGCCATGGGTTTCATGGTGACCGCTGGAGTCCCATGGCGCCATCCCGCCCTTCGGCCCATGCACACGGGCCGGTCGTCCCGGTAGCATCCTTGCCATGCCACCCGATATCGAATCCGTCCTGTCCGTCATCGACGCCTTCGGGGCCGAGCACGCGGCCGCCGCCCTCGTCGGTCCCGACGGGGTCATCGCGACCCACGGCGAGCCGGGCCACCGCTACGACTGGGCCTCGGTGACGAAGCCGTTCACCGCGATGACCGTGCTGATCGCGGCCGAGCGCGGCCTGCTCGACCTCGACGAGCCGGCCGGTCCGCCGGACTCGACCGTCCGGCACCTCCTGTCGCACGCGTCCGGGCTGCCGTTCGAAGGCGAGGCGCTCCTCGGCGCCCCCGGGCGCAAGCGCATCTACTCGAACCCCGGCTTCGACCTGCTGGGCGACCTCGTGGCGTCGCGCTCGCGCAAGAGCTTCGAGTCGGCGCTCGTCACCTGGATCCTGCGGCCGCTCGAGATGGACCGGACGTTCCTGGAGGGTCGGCCCTCCGAAGGGCTGGCCGGCCCGATCCTCGACCTCGCCGCGTTCGCCCGGGAGCTGCTGCAGTCCGACGCTGCTCTCACCGGCCGGCGCCGCCGCGATGCGCGAGGTGGCGTTCCCGGGCATCTCGGGCGTGGTCCCCGGGGTCGGCCGGTTCGACCCATGCGACTGGGGCCTCGGTGTCGAGATCCATAACGGCAAGCGGCTGCACTGGATGGGCGCGAACAACAGCCCCGCCACGTTCGGGCACTTCGGCGGCGCGGGCACGTTCCTCTGGGTCGATCCGGCCGTGGACCGCGCCCTGGTCGTCCTGACCGACCGCGGTTTCGGCGCCTGGGCCCTCGCGGCGTGGCCTGCCTTCTCCGACGCGGTGCTGACGACCCTCGTCTAACCCGGCGCGGCATCCTCGCGTCGCTCGGCGAGCGCGACGAAATGGGGCAGGAGCGTCGCCCAGCCGCCGTGATTGCGATCGCGCCATGTCTCGCCCTCGGCCCCCAGCCGCTCCCAGCCCGCGTGCTCGATCTCGACGCGGGTCGTGCCGTCGTCGAGTGGGACGAACCGGACCTCGACGTCGGTCGCATCGGAGCGGTCGCGGTGCAGGTGCCACAGGTACGCGAAACGCGCGGGTGGCTCCCAGACCGTGACCTCTCCCCAGTCGTGCTCGACGCCTGACGCGGTCCGCTCGAAGATCCGACCTCCAGGCCGACCCTCGAGCACGACCGTCAGGTCGTCCGCCCCGGTCACCGTGTGGTCGGCCGGCCACCAACGGTCGATCCGGCCGGTCCACGTCGCGAAGGCGTGGTCGGGCGGGCAATCGACCTCGAACGACAGCCGGATCGGCTCGATCACCGCTTGGCGGGCTCCATCCGCTCAGCCGGGGGCGTGTTCTCGGCCACGAGCCGGAATCGGGCGGCAGCCTCGCCCCAGACCCGCTCGAGGTAGGCGCGGACCGCCTCCACGCCCTCGTCATGCAGGCGATAGATCCGCCGGGTGCCGCGCGGCTCCTCGACGACCAGGCCGGCGTCCTTCAGGAGACGCAGGTGGCGCGAGACGGCCGGGCGGCTGATCGGCAGCGCGTCGGCCAGTTGCTGGACGGACCGGCCGCCGGAGCCGAGCAGCTCCACGATCGCCCGCCGATTCGGATCGCCGAGGGCCTCGAACGCGTCTCCCGGATGGGCGGGTCGCGGGGTCCCGGGCGACATCAGCGGGCGCGCATCCGATTGTTCTTCGCGTCGTGGGTCAGTTCGGCGAGTCCGAGCGCCTCGAGCAGCGGCGGCATGTACACCCCGAACCGTCCGCGCAGGCCCTTCTTCATCCCGTACCAGCCGCCGACGGGGTTGCTGTCCGACCGACCCCAGGCCTCGACCGTCCCGTCTGGTGCCGGCTTCTGCTCGTCGGCGCCGCCGAGCGACATCCAGTCACCGTGGGCCTTGAGCATCGCGTGCAGGTCCTCGACGGCCCGCCACTGGTACTTCAGCTGGGTCGAGCCCACCTGGCAGTACAGCGTCGGGGGGTCGGCGGACTCATCGCGCCACATCTGGTAGTCGGACGTACCCGGCGGGGTCTTGAGGACCCACGGGTCGTCCTTGGTGCCGGTGCCGGTCGCGGCCATCGCTCACTCCTCCTCCGCGTCGCTCCCGAGTCGTGCTCGGTAACAGGATGGCTACGGTAACAGCCGCGTCACCGAGGCGCAACGGCCGCACTCGATGCATCATGCTTACCGAACGGAGGACCAATGAGCGGTTGTCAGCACCTGGACATGATCCGTGACGTGGCCCCGTCCTCGACGGCCGGCTGCGAGGACTGCCTGCGCATCGGCAGCATATGGGTCCACCTGCGCATGTGCCTGACCTGCGGGTACGTCGGCTGTTGCAATTCCTCGCCGAACCGGCACGCCTCCGCGCACGCCCGGACAGTCGCCCACCCGCTCGTCCGATCTTTGGAGCCCGGCGAGGACTGGGCCTGGTGCTATATCGACGAGCTGGTCCTCGAGCCCGTATGACCGACGTGTCCCAGCCCCGACCGATGCACCCGGGCGAGCCGATCCCGGCCGGCATGCCGTTCGCCGAAGCCGTGGAGGCCGAGCGCGTCGGCTGGTACGAGGTCGTGGAGCTGGTCCGGTCCGTGACGCCGAGCGAGTGCCTGGTGCCGGGCTACTACGAGGACCCCGACTGGACGATCCGCGACATGGTCGCGCACGTCGGCACGTGGCTCGCCGAGGCCGCGACGCAGTTCCAGCGCCTGAGCGCCGGCACGTACGAGGGCCACGACATCGACATCGAGGCGACTAACGCCGCGCTGCTCGCGGGGATGGCCGGCCAGCCCTGGTCGGTCGCGTGGACCCAGGCCAACGCCGGTCGGACCCGGATGATCGATGAGTGGTACAGGCTCACAGAACGGACAGACGAAGCCGCCTGGTGGATCCGCAAGTCCGGGCCGGAGCACTACGGAGAGCATCTGCCCAGGCTTGCCGAGTGGGTCGCGGAGCTGCGTCGCCGACGAGCCTGACCCGACGCGCGGCCCGATGTCGCCCTCGGTCGTCGCACATCGATCGGGATGACCGTCCCAGGGGGGCGCGTTCGACTGGGGCATCATTGCCGGCGTCGACCGGCCGCCCCACGACCCCTCAGGAGACCCAGACCCCGTGCTCGCACAGCCCGTGCTCTCCTTCAACCCGATCGCCGTCGCGGGCACGATCCTCGAGCTGATCGGCAACACCCCGCTCCTGATCCCGGGCGTGGCCATCGCGATCATCGTCGGTGTCGGTCTGGCCCCGGCGGTGGCGGCACGGACCGGTCTCTCGACGTTGCTCGCCGGGATGCTCGTGTTCGCCGTCGGGGCGATCCTCGCCATCACGTTGACCCCCGGCAGTGGCGCCGGGTTCTTCGGCCGCTCGTGGTGTGGCGGCCTCTTCCCGACGCCCCGCCTCGGACAGCTGGTGTCGCTCTCGAGCGAGCACGGTCTGAACGTGGTCCTGTTCGTCCCGCTCGGCATCCTCATCGGGCTGATCCCGCGGGCGCGGCCGTTCGCCATCGCCGCCGTGGGCGCACTCGCGATGCCGATCGTCATCGAATGGATCCAGTACAGCGTCCCGCGACTCGATCGGATCTGCCAGACCTGGGACGCGCTGGAGAACCTGATCGGGCTGGCGATCGGCATCGGCCTGGGCGTGGCCATCGCGTTCGGTCGTCGGTCGGTCCGGCGGGCAGGATGAGGCGCGCACAGGCCAGGGACGGCAACGATCCCCGGCACGAAAGGGCGTTGCGGCCTTCGCGCCGAGGATCTGGTGGTTACCGTCGCCCGTGGGGTCCCAGCGGTCAATGGGCCGAAGGTCGGCATTCGGGCCAGTACGCAGCCGGGCGCCCGCACAGCCGCCGATGCTCCCCATCGAATTCCGGTGCGTCCGCGCAGCGTGGTCCGGTGCGGGTCATTGCGTGCCCCACCGGCGGCGCGTACCGTCAGGAGCGCCGTCGCACACCCAGCGCCGACGTAGACGTCGCACCATGCCGTTCTTCGCCGATCGGCTCGAGGAGTCCCACCCCGTGACCACCCACCCGCGCCGGCTCACCGCCTTCCTCCTTGCCCTTGCGTTGGGTCTGGTCGCCACCCTCCCGGTCGCCGCTGCGGCTCCGCGGGTCCGCGCGGCCGATGCCGCCGCGCCCGGTGGGCGCTTCATCGTGGCGTGGCGTGGCGTGGCCCCGGACCGCGTGTCGATCTCAGGCGTCAGGCGGACCGACTCCGCGTCCGCCGGCCAGCGCAGCATCGTCGTCGCGAAGAAGGGTGAGGCGGGCAAGGTCGGCGCGGCCCTTCGCGCAGACCCGCGGGTCCTCTTCGTCGTGCCCGACGCGGTCGTCAAGGCGTCCGCCTGGCCCGCCGATGGCGCCCCGTCAGATCCCCTGTACGCAGACCAGGAGGACCTCGAGCAGGTTCGGGTCCCGGAAGTCTGGCCGACGACCATCGGCGACCCGGGCGTCGTCGTCGCCGTGCTCGACTCGGGCGTGGACCTGGCCCATCCGGATCTCGCGGGCGTGAACGTCGTCGCGCCGCGGAACGAGATGTGGAACAACACCGACGTCACCGACGACAACGGCCACGGCACGCACGTTGCCGGCACGATCGTCGCGCAGACCGACAACGCGACGGGCATCGCGGGCATCGCCCCCGGCGCCTCGCTGATGCCGGTCAAGGTGCTCGACGAGTCCGGCATGGGCTTCTTCTCGGACATCCTCGATGGCGTGGACTGGGCTCGCACGCACGGCGCCGACATCATCAACCTCTCGCTCGGCGGCATCCTCGAGCCGGCCCAGGTGGCCTTGATCCAGCCCACGTTCACCGCGGCGCGAGCCGCCGGGATCCTAGTCGTGGCCGCCTCGGGCAACAGCGGGTCGCCGATCATGGAATACCCGGCCGGCCTGCACGGCGTCGTGTCCGTGGCCGCCGTCGACGCGACCGACATCCAGGCCGACTTCTCGACCTTCAACCGCGGCGTCGACATCGCGGCGCCCGGCGTGGACATCCTCTCGACCACCGCGGGCGAATACGAGGAGGAGAGCGGCACGAGCATGGCCTCGCCGCACGTCGCGGGCATCGCAGCCCTGATCTGGTCGGCGCGACCGGGCCTGGGCGTCACCGAGCTCGAAGCGGTCCTTCGGGCGAGCGCCGTGGACCTCGGGGACCCCGGGCGCGACAACGTCTACGGCTCGGGTCGCGTGGATGCCGAGGCGGCCCTCGCAGAGGCTGTCCCGAGCCCGCTGCCCGACCTCGAGCCTGCGCCAGGCTTCACCGATCCCCTGACGATCACGTTCAGCGCGCCGGCGAGTTCAAGGACGCAGACCTCGAGGACGGTCAATGTGGCGTTCACGACCAGCCATGCCGTGATCGACGGGATCGTCCTGCGTCTGTCATGGCGGCTCGACAACGGCCACTGCCCGAATCCCGAGTTCGAGCCGTACGACGACGTCGTCCTGCTTGACTTCACGAGTCCCATCCACGAGACGGGTCTTCGGGCCGGTTTCTGCTACCGCTGGGACGCCCTCGCGATCGACGAGGAGGCCCAGCTCGCAGAGACCCTCAGCCAGCGGGTCTCGATCGTCGACCACATCCGCCCGGCCATCAAGGCGCGGAGCCCGAGGCCGGGCGCGACAGGCGTCTCGACGCATGTCTCGGTCAAGGTCGTCTTCTCCGAGTCGGTCAGGGGTGTATCGGGATCGACGCTTCGGCTCAAGAACCTGACCACCGGTCTCTGGGTGCGGGCGAAGGTCACGTACAACGCCTCGAAGCGGACGGCCACGATCGACCCCACCAAGTCGATGTTCCACGGTCGCCGCTATGCCGTCGTCGTGGTCCGCGGCATCCGGGACCCGTCGGGCAACCGACTAAGCCCGACGACCTGGTCGTTCCGAACCAGCCGCTGACCGACCGGGTCGGCGCGGCGCGCGTCAGGCCGGGTTCTCGACCGCCGCATCCTGACCGCGCCCGGCGCCCGTCGGCGCGGGATGGCGGCCGGCACGAAGGGCCTCCTGCGACAGGTCGAACGCGCCACGCAGGTCGCCCTGCTCGGCCTTGATCTCGGCCCATTCGCCAAGCACGGCCTGGAGCTGACCCCGACGGCCCTGCGATCGCGCGACCCCGGCGGTCTCCTCGAGGATCGCCGACGCCTCGTCGAGGTCGCCCTGGGCGCGCCGCGCCTGCGCGAACGTCAGTGACGCACTGATCGCGGCCTTGCGGTTGCCGCTCTGCTCGGCCAGTCGGCGCGCCTCGAGCGCCCGGGCGGCGGCCGCGTCGCCCGCACCGCGTGCGAGGTCCACGCGGGCTTCGGTGTCGATGACGTGGGCGAGGGAGCGGTCGCTCCCGAGCCGTTCGAACCCGACGCGCGCGGCCGCGACGTGCTCTGCAGCCCGATCGACCTGACCGAGGGCGAGGAACACCAGCGCAAGCTCGTTCTCGATCGAGGCGACCTCGCGTTCGGCATCGGCCGCGCGGAAATGGGTCAGGCTCTGCGAGCCGGTCGTCAGGGCGGCCTCGAGGTCGCCGAGCTCGTGGTAGCTCATCGCCAGCGAGAACAGGAACGTGGCGCGACGGCGGTCGTCGAGCAGGCCGACCATCGCCCGGGCCTGCTCGAGGTAGCCGAGCGCGCGTTCCGGCTGGTCGTCGCGCGAATCGATGGTCGCGAGCGCGATGAGGATCCGCAGGCGAAGCTCGGAATCGACGTTCAGGCCCTGGGCGATCTCGTCGAGCACGCGGAGGAGGAGCTCGCGGGCGCCGTCGCCCAGTTCGAGCTCGTGCAGCGCGCTCGCCTCCCAGTACGTCGCCCACGCGGCGTCGGCGTGGCGGCCCTGCCGGCGGAACAGCTCGGCTGCCTCGGAGGCGACGCGGATGGCCTCGGCGCCCTGCTCGAGACGGCAATAGCCCTCGGCGAGCGCCCGCAGGAGCTCCGGCCGGACGGAGTCGGACGGGCCGTCGTCCAGCAAGGCCGTGAAGGCGTCGACCGCCCGCTGCCACTCGCCACTGGCGAGGTGCACATCGGCCTCGAGCCTCGTCCAGGCCGGCTCGTCTGCCGCGAGCAGCCTCGTCACCGGGACCCCCAGTCGACCGGCGAGGAAGTTGAGCGCGGCCAGCGATGGCTTCGCGAGGCCGTTCTCGAGGGCGCTCACGTACGCCTTCGTGTACCGGCCCTCGGCCAGCTGCGATTGGGTCATGTTCGAGCGAAGGCGCTCAGACCGGATGACCGCCCCGATTCGGCGGGCGAGTGGACGATCCGCGGCGGCGTGGGAGCGGGTGACTCGTGGCATGTGCGTCAGTGTACTCCCCGGTCCAACACCGGTTGACAGCGAGCAGCAGCACCGCCGGCGAGGTCTGGAGGCGGTCCGCGATCAAGCCGAGGCTCGGCAGGGAGGGAACTACCCGGCCGTGCTCGATGAGCGACACGAAGGACTTGCTCAGGGGGTCGGCCAGTTGGACCTGGCTCAATCCGAGCTCGATCCGGCGGCGGCGGATCTCGGCGCCGAGGAGGCACGCGAAGTCGGAATCCGGGCCGAAAGCGCGATGTTTAGCAATAGTTGACGACCGCATGACAGGGAGCCTAGCATGTCGGTGGGTGAAGCCAGCACGCGGCGTGCGACGGGAAGGAGTTCCCGATGACCCGTTCACGAGCTGCTCGACTTCGCACGGTCGTCTTCGCCAGCGCGACGGCCCTGATCGCCCTGGCCGCGATGGCCTCCACCGTCTTTGCCGATAGCACGGGAGGTTGGTTTCCCAAGTAGCCCATCCACCGCCTCAGACACTCGTCGTCCTGAGTTAGCGTCACGCGCCGCAGGCTTCGCCCAACCCCCAGAACGTGCGCGCAGACCCTGGACCGGGGATCAACTGCCGCCGGAGAGGGCTCCAAGGCGCTCCGTGAGGCGCAGGTTCTCCCGATAGTCGATCGGGACCTCGACCAGCGCCGGGCCGGGATGTTCGATGGCCCGCATGAGCGTCGGGTAGAGCTCAGCCGCCGACGAAGGCCGGTACGCCGCCATCCCGAATGACTGCGCGTAGGCGATGAAGTCCGGGTTCGTGAACGCCACGCCGAACGGCCGCTCGAACTCGCTCTGCTGCTTCCAGTCGATCAGCCCGTAGCCGTCATCGCGCCACACGACCACCGTGATGTCGGCGCCGATCCGCCGGGCCGTCTCGAGCTCCTGGCTGTTCATCAGGAACCCGCCGTCCCCACACAATGCGATGGCATGCCGGTCCGGGTGGACGAGCTTGGCCGCGATCGCGCCGGGCAGCGAGATGCCCATCGCCGCGAACCCGTTCGAGATGATGACCGTGTTGGGTTCGTACGCCTGGTAGAGGCGGGCCACCCAGATCTTGTGCGCACCGACGTCGCTCACGACGATGTCGGTCGGGCCGAGCGCTCGCCGGAGGTCAGCGATGGCCTTCTGGGGCTTGATCGGCCAGCCGTCATCCTGGTCGTAGGCACCCAGGTCGGCGAGCAGGGCGGTCCGCAGGTCCTGGTGCACGAGGGTCTCGCGCGTCGCATGGCGCTCGCTCGCGTTGCGACCCCCGATGCCCTGCGGCAGCAGGGCCGCGAGCAGTCGGTGGAGGGTCCCGTCGATGTCGCCGACGAGCTCGACCTCGGGCTGGTACGCGGCGTCAACATCGGCGGGTTGCGTGTCGATGTGGACGATCCGCTTGCGGCCGTCGGGGTTCCAGCGCGACGGCGCGTATTCGACGAGGTCATATCCGACGCAGACGACGAGATCCGACCGATCGAACCCGGACAACACGTGGTCGCGGGCCTGCAGTCCGACCGCCATCAGCGAGAGATGGCTCCGGTCGTCGATCGCGCCCTTGCCCATGAACGTGACCGCGACCGGCACGTGGAGGCCCTTCGCGAATGCCCGAAGCGCATCCGACGCGCTCCGCCGGAGCACGCCGTTGCCGGCGAGGACGAGCGGTCTCGCCGAGCCCGCGATGAGCCCCGCGGCATGGGCGATCGCCTCATCCGTGGGCTCCGGCAGGTACGCGCGGGTCGGCATGATGGGTCGGAGGTCGTCGGGGATCGGCGTCGCGGCGAGGTTCTCCGGCAGCTCGATGTGCGTGGGACCGGGCTTCTCGAGCTGCGCCAGCCGGAACGCCTTGCGCGCGATCTCGGGCAGCGCCTCCACCTGCTCGACCCGTTGGTTCCACTTCGTGACGGGCTCGAGCATGCGGACGATGTCGACGAACTGGTGGGCCTCGCGGTGGACCTTGTCGAGACCGGTCTGGCCGGTGATCGCGACCATCGGGGCGTGGTCGAGGAACGCGTCGGCGATGCCCGTCACGAGGTTCGACGCGCCTGGCCCGAGGGTCGCCATCGCGACGGCGGCGCGCCCGGTGAGCCGGCCGTACACGTCCGCCATGAATGCCGCGCCCTGCTCGTGGCGCGTGGTGATGTGGCGCACGACGTCCTGCCGGCTCAGGGCGTCGAGGATGTCGAGGGTCTCCTCGCCCGGGACGGAGAAGACATACGCGCAGCCCTCGGCGGCGAGCGACTCGACGAGCAGGGAGGCGGCGGTCCGGACCGGCGTGGTGCCCATGGCTGGCGAGGCTAGCAGGTCAGGGGATCGCGACCGCGTTGCCTGAGACGCGGATGCCCCTCTCCCCGGCGACGATGGTGACGATGAGTCGGCTGGGTCGTCCCATCTCCACGCCCTGGGCGATCTCGAATGACCCAGGGGCGACGCTGTCGCCACGAGCCCGCAGGTACGCCCCGAGCGCCGCGGCCGCGGCGCCCGTTGCCGGATCCTCGACGACGCCACCCACCGGGAACGGATCGCGCGCCCGGAACCGATCAGGCGCCTCGCGCCACACGAGCTGGAGCGTCGTGAGGTCGTGCTCGAGCATGAGCGCCTTGAGCGTCTCGAACGGGTACTCCAGCCTGGCGAGGCGCTCGCGACGCCCGGCGGCGAGGATGAGGTGGCTCACCCCGGCGAACGCGACCGCCGGCGGCAGCTCGGGGTCGAGCTCGTCGGTCCGCCAGCCAAGGATGTCCAGCGCGCTCGCGAGGAGTGCAGGGGAGGGCTCGCGGACCCGGGGCGCGACCGATGTCAGCGTGGCCCGGATCAGCCCATCGGCGCCGGGCGTGACGCCGACCTCGACCGGCCCGCCGTTGGTCTCGAGCACGATCTCGCCGGGTCCGTCCTCGCCGGCGGGTCGTGCCATCCGCCCGAGCTCGGCGAGCGCGACGCCCGCGGCGATCGTGGCGTGGCCGCAGAACTGGACTTCGGCGAGCGGGCTGAAGTACCGGACCCGAAAGCGGCCGGCGCCACCCGATGGGTCGGGCGCGAGGAACGCCGTCTCCGAGTAGCCCACCTCTGCGGCGATCCGCTGCATCTGCGCGTCATCGGGCAGCGTCTCGCCGATCCAGACCCCGGCCGGATTGCCGCCGCCCGGGTCGGTCGTGAACGCGGCCAGGCGCATGAGCGTGCCGAGCGTCGGTTCGGACATCGATCGAGTATGCCGTGGCGACTGGTCCCGTGGCGAAGGGTCCGTTCGGCACGGGCTCGATATCGTTCCACGCCCTAGAGTTGCCGCCGGATGGATGTCATCGGGACCGTCGAACTCTTCTACGCGATGCTCGCCGATCGCGGCGAATATCTTCGTGATCGGCCTGCTGGGGTTGGCCCTGGCCAGCCGCGGCTCGCCGTCCGCGCAGGGCTGGCTGGCCGCCGCCCGGTCCGGCCTTGGCTCGAGCGCATTGGCTGGTGCATTCGTCGTGGCCGTGCTGGCGACCGCCGGCAGTCTCTACTTCTCGGAGATCGCCCATTTCGAGCCGTGCAAGTTGTGCTGGTACCAGCGCATCGCGATGTACCCGCTCGTCGTGATTCTGGGCATCGCGGCGTGGCGCAGCGACCCGGGCGTCCGGCGCTACGCCGCGCCGATCGCGGTGATCGGCGCCGTCATCTCCACATACCACTACCTGCTCGAGTGGTTCCCGGCACTCGACTCCGGCGTCTGCTCAGCGACCACGCCATGCTCGGTCGTCTGGTTCCGTCAGCTCGGGTTCGTGAGCCTGCCGTACCTCGCGCTCTCGGCCTTCCTGCTCATCCTGTCGCTGCTCTGGCTCGCCAGAGTCCCGGACCCTGATCGAGGACCCTGATGACCAAGACCAAGCCATCGCGCCGATCCGCGCCGCCGCCGCGCAAGGGTGCGTCGCCCTCGACGCTCATCCTCGGACTGGCGGGGCTCGTCATCGCCGGAGCCGCCGTGGCGGCCATCGTGCTGACCCAGTCCGGGACCGCGGCCGTCGCGAGCGCGTCCCCGAGCGGGGTCGCGCCTTCGACGGCGGTGACCGGAAAGGCATTGCCGGCCTTCGATCCCGGCGTCGTCGATCGCGGCCGTCGGCCAGCCGGCGCCGCAGGTCGATGGTGCGTCGTTCGACGGCACGCCGGTCAGCATCAAGGCCGACGGCCGGCCGAAGCTCGTCCTGTTCATCGCCCACTGGTGCCCGCACTGCCAGCGCGAGGTGCCGGTCGTGCAGAGCTGGCTCGACGCCGGTGGGTTGCCCGACGGCGTGGACCTCATCTCGGTCGCTCCGCGAACGACCCGACGCTGCCGAACTATCCGCCGGACGCGTGGCTGGCGCGCGAACGCTGGTCATCGCCGGTCATCGTCGATGGCGATCGAGCGATCGGGACCGACTACGGCCTGACCGCCTTCCCGTACTGGGTCGCGGTGGGTGCCGACGGGAACGTGGTCGGTCGCCTGAGCGGTGAGCTGACCGCCGCCCAGCTCGACGCGCTGGTGGCCTCGATCAGCGGGAGCTGACCCTGGAGCCTAGTCCGACGCGTGGTGTCGGAGCTTGACCTCGAGCATGGCCGCGTCGGCTCGCTCGGTCAGCTGATCGGCCGTGTCCCCGGCCGCCAGTGCGGCGAACCCGACGCTGATGCCGATCTCGGCCTCGGCCTCGAGCGTGAGAGCGATCGCCTCGAACCGGCGTTCGGCCTCCGCGAGGTCGGTCCCCGTGAGCCCGCACACGAACTCGTCGCCGCCGTAGCGAACGATCGGGTCGAATGAGCGCAGCCGTCCGCGGATCGCGCGGACGACGGACTGCAGGATGCGATCGCCCGCCGCGTGGCCGTCGCGATCGTTGACGAGCTTGAGCCGATCCACATCCACGAACGCGAGCACGAACCGCCCGTCCGAGCGGCGTGCCCGATCGATCTCGTGCGAGAGCGCCATGCGGCCCATCTCGCGGCGATAGGCGCCGGTCAGCTGGTCGAGGTGCGCCGAGCGCAATTCCGATTCGAGACGCGCGCGCTCGCGGGCCGCATCGGCACGCTCGAGCCTGGCTCGCTCGCGATCGCGGCGGCCCGCGCGCGATCGACGGCGGCCCTGGCGGCGAGCTCCTCGAGCTGGTGCAGGAGATCGGCCTCGGCGCCGTTCATCGACTCGGTCATGTGGGCCGCGCGCGCCTCGCGGTCGTTGGTCGCATGGTCCCGGGCCGTCGCTGTCCGATCCCGCTTGGCCGACGTCAGGTCGCGGTCGTGCGCGGTCCCGGCCCGCTTGAGGCGATCCACGATCCGCTCGAACGAGCCGCTCGCCCGCTGCTCGCGCGAGGTGTCGTACGCCCGCTCCTCGGCGGGCGTCAGGTTCGACCGGCCGGCCCGATCGAGGTCCGCGGCCGCCTGGTCCTTGTCCGACGCGCGCTGATCGCGCTCGGAGGTCGTCTGGTCGGTGCCTGACGACGTCTGATCGGCGTCGGAGGCCGTCTGGTCGGCGTCGGAGGCCGACTGGTCCGCATCGGCCGCCGCCTGGTCGGACTCGACGGCCCGGCGAGCCTCGAGCACGGTCTCGCGGACCTCGAAGACAGGGTCGCCGACCGACTCGGGGCCATGGATCTCGATATCGGGGTTCTTCATGTGTCGCCTCGGGCCGGCGCTGCGCGTGCCCGGCTGTGCGCGGATCCGCGCGCGCACCGACACAAACCTACCGCCGGGTCGGGGACCTTCGCAATCGATGAAAACCCTGCATATCCGGTCCGCACCATGCGTGCGGCGCGGCGGTCGCGGGATCGGTCGCGGGCCGATCCGACCGGGCCTGGGAGTCGAAAGGGTCCTTGTCCGGAGTGGCGGTAGACTGCCCCCACGCCCGCCACCCATCGGCGCATCCGTGGCAGGAGACATGGCTGAGGAGATCCCGGCTCGAGGACCAGGCTCGCCGCCGTCAGGCCGTCTGCGGACGCGTCTCGGACGTTCGGTGCCGTTCGTCTCGGGTGCCGCGGTCGCGCTGGTGGCCGTGTTCCTCTACGGCGTCCTCGTTCCCGGGTACGCCGCCATTGACCCAGCGTGACGTCAACGACACCATCGCGAGCGCCCTGGCGTCCGTCACGCCTCCGCCGGCGTTCTCGGAGCTGGTCTACCAGGCCGTGCAGCCATCGCTGGTGCTGATCCAGACGAACCAGCCCCACGGGCAGGCAGCACAGGACGCGACACCGGAGGAGGACGGCGGCCTCGGCAGCGGCGTCGTCGTCAGCCTCGACGGCGACATCCTGACCAGCCTCCACGTGATCGCCGACGCGACCGAGATCAAGCTGACGTTCGCCGACGGCACCACGTCGGGTGCCGACGTCGTGGCCCGCCAGCCCGAGCACGACATCGCTGTGCTGCGGGCGACCCGGCCCCCGGCCAACCTCGTGCCGGCGGTCCTGGGCAATCCCGGCGCCGTCCGGCAGGGGAGCGAGGCCTACGCGATGGGCAGTCCCTTCGGGCTCTACGGCTCGATGAGCGCCGGCGTCATCTCCGGGCTCGACCGATCGTTCCAGATGCCTGACAGCGACCGGGTGCTCACGGGGCTCTTCCAGATCGACGCCGCCGTCAATCCAGGGAACTCCGGCGGCGCGCTGACCGACCGCGACGGGCATGTGATCGGGATCGTCACGGCCCTCATCAACCCCACCGAGGACGACGTCTTCATCGGCATCGGCCTCGCGGTCCCGATCGATGTCGCCGGCGGCGCCGCCGGCCTGCCCCCGTACTAGAGGAGAGTCGCGAGTGGAACAGCCAGACGTCGCCGACCGCGCCGCTCCGATGGAGCGACTCCTGTACGAGGTCAAGAAGGTCATCGTCGGCCAGGACCACCTCCTCGAGCGATTGATCGTCGCGCTCCTGGCGCGTGGCCACATCCTCGTCGAAGGCGTGCCGGGCCTGGCCAAGACCATGGCCATCAAGACCCTGGCCGAGGCGATCGGCGGGGAGTTCAAGCGGATCCAGTTCACGCCGGACCTCGTCCCCGCGGACTTGATCGGCACCCGCATCTACAACCAGAAGAGCGGCGAGTTCGGGACATCGCTCGGCCCGGTCTTCACCAACCTGCTGCTCGCGGACGAGATCAACCGCGCCCCGGCCAAGGTCCAGAGCGCCCTGCTCGAGGTCATGCAGGAACGCCAGGTGACGATCGCGCGCGAGACCTACAAGGTCCCCAACCCGTTCCTCGTGCTCGCCACCCAGAACCCGATCGAGACCGAGGGGACCTACGCTTTGCCCGAGGCGCAGATCGACCGGTTCATGATGAAGGTCCTCGTCGGCTACCCGAGCCCGTCGGAGGAGTTCGTGATCGTCGAGCGGATGACCGGCCTGCTGCCGGTCGTCGGGCAGGTGCTCACGACCGACGGGCTGCTCGCGATGCAGCAGGGCGCGGACCGGGTCTATGCCGATCCGGCGCTGTTCGAATACGCCGTGCGTCTGGCGACCGCGACCCGCGCCCCCGAGGCCCACGGCCTGGCGGAGCTGAAGCGCTACATCACCTACGGCGCCAGCCCGCGCGCCTCGATCAACCTGATCCTCACCGCGCGGGCGCTCGCGTTCGTCCGCGGGCGCGACTACGTCCTGCCCGAGGACGTGACCGACATGGCGCTCGACGTCCTGCGCCATCGCATCGTGCTCTCGTTCGAGGCCCTCTCGGACGATGTCACCAGCGACGCCATCCTCAAGACCCTTCTCGACCGGATCCCCGTCCCGGTCGTGCCACTGCGAGAGCATGGCAACGTCCACGTCAGCGCCTGAGCGCATCCTCCAGCGCCTCGACTGGCAGGTCATCCGCCGGCTCGATGGCCTGCTTCAGGGCGACTATCGGAGCCTCTTCCACGGCCAGGGCGTGGACTTCGCCGACCTGCGCGAGTACCAGTACGGCGACGACGTGCGCTACATCGACTGGAGCGTCACCGCGCGGATGGACACGCCGTACGTCCGCGAGTACGTGGAGGACCGCGAGATCACCGCGTGGTTCCTGCTCGACCTGAGCCCCTCGGTCGACTTCGGGACCGCGGAGTCCGAGCGCCTGAAGCGTGGCGTCCTGGTCGACTTCGTCACGACGCTCGCGCGCCTGCTCACCCGGCACGGCAACCGCGTCGGGGCCGTGTTCTATGGCGGCGAGGTCGGCCGGACGATCCCGGCGCGCGGTGGGCGGATCCAGGTCCTGCGACTCCTCAACGACCTGCTCGGCCAACCCCGCCTGGCGACGGCGCCGTTCACCGACCTGACGCCCCTGCTGGAGGCGGCACAGCACTCGATGAAGGGCCGCTCGCTCGTGTTCGTCATCTCGGACTTCATCAGTGCGCCCGGTTGGGAGAAGCCCCTGAACCTGCTGACGCAGCGACATGAGGTCATGGCGGTCCGCCTCTTCGACCGGCGCGAGGTCGAGCTCCCGGACGTGGGCCCGCTCATCATGGAGGACTCGGAGACCGGCGAACAGCTCTACGTCGACACGCACGACAAGGGCTTCCGACGCAGGTTCCGGGAGGCCGCAGACCGGCGGGAGGCCGACCTGACCGAGGCCTTCCGGCGCTCCGGGGTCGACGCCGTGTCGCTCTCCACCGACGACGATCTCGTCACGGCCATCGTCCGCATGGCGAAGCTCCGCCAGAAGCGTCGGAACTGACGCGTGACGTTCATCTGGCCGGCGATGCTGCTGCTCATCCTCACGATCCCCCTCGGGGCAGCCGGCTATCTCGCGCTCGAGCGCCGGCGCCGGCGCCGGGTGGCGGCCTACGGGATCACGGCCGGTCCCGGGTCGGCCGGCGTCCCGAAGCGGCAGGCTGGTCTGCGGCGCCGGATCGCGTCCGCGTTCATCCTCGTGGGCCTGGCCATGCTCGTGGTCGCGATGGCCCGTCCCCAGAGCGTCGTCAGCGTGCCGCGGGTCGAGGGCACCGTGATCCTCGCGTTCGACGTGTCCGGCAGCATGGCCGCCGACGACCTCGAGCCGACCCGGATGGAGGCGGCCAAGGCCGCGGCTCGCGCGTTCGTCGAGCGCCAGCCGACATCGATCCTGATCGGGGTGGTCGCATTCAGCGACAGCGGCTTCTCGATCCAGGTGCCGACCAGCGATCCGACCCCGGTGCTCGCCGCGATCGACCGGCTCGCGCCGGAGCGTGGCACGTCCCTCGGCCGCGGCATCCTGACCTCGCTCACGACCATCGCCGCCGCCGAGGCCGATCCGGCGGAGGGCTACTACACCAACCGCTCGCCCGACCCGACGCCCGACCCGACACCCGTGCCGGCCGGGACTCACGCCCCGGCCGCGATCGTGCTGCTGACCGACGGCGAGAACAACCAGTCCCCGGATCCGCTGGAGGCGGCCGGCGTCGCAGCCGATCGTGGCGTGCGGATCTTCACCGTCGGCATCGGCAGCGCCGCGGGGGCGACGCTCGAGGTCGAGGGCTTCATGGTCCACAGCCAGCTCGACGAGCCCTTGCTCCGGCAGATCTCGGATTCGACCGGTGGCGCCTACTACGCCGCCACCGACCCCGACGAGCTCGCCGCGATCTACGCGGGCATCGATACCCGTCTCACCGTCAAGCCGGAGGCGATGGAGGTCACCTCGCTGTTCGCGGGCGCCGGGGCGTTGATCCTGCTGATCGGTGCCGTCGCCTCGCTGACCTGGCTGGGCCGGCTGCCATGAGCTGGCTGTCGCCGGGGTTCCTCCTCCTGCTCGGCATCCTGCCGGTCCTCGTCGCGATCCGCATCTGGGCGCTGCGCCGCCGGAAGTCGGGGCTGCGCTACTCGAGCCTGTCGCTCGTGCGCGAGGCGCAGCCACGGTCGTCGCGCATCCGCCGCCATCTGCCCTTCGCCCTGTTCGTCCTGGCCATCGGCAGCCTCGTGGTGGCGATGGCGCGGCCGGTCGACATCGTCAGCCTCCCGGCCGGCCAGACGACGGTCATCCTAGCGTTGGACGTGTCCCGGAGCATGTGCGCGACCGACATCCCACCCAACCGACTCATCGCGGCGGAGGCCGCGGCGTCGTCGTTCGTCCAGCGCCAGGGATCGAGCACCCAGATCGGGGTGGTGGCGTTCGCCGGCTTCGCCGAGATCGTCCAGACGCCGACCACCGACCAGGAAGTGCTGCTCGACGTCATCGAGAGCCTGACGACGGGACGGCGGACCGCGGTCGGCAGCGCGATCCTCACGTCGCTCGACGCGATCGCCGAGATCGACCCCAACGTCGCGCCGAGCCTGTCCGAGGACGACCCGCCCGACTCCGCGCCGGAGCCGGTGCCGAACGGCGCGTATGCCCCCGCGATCATCGTCCTGCTGACCGACGGCGCAAGCAATGCCGGGCCCGAGCCGGTCGAAGCCGCCGGCCAGGCGGCGGCCCGGGGCGTCCGGGTCTACACGATCGGGTTCGGGACCGCCAACCCGGCTGCCGGCAGCGCCCTGTGCGGGCAGCAGTTCATCGGCCGCGAGCCCGTGGGCAACCCGAACGGGTTCGGTGGGGGCGGCGGTGGTGGCGCCGGATTCCGCCGCGCGATCGACGAGGCGACGCTCACCGCCGTCGCCGACGCGACCGGCGGTACCTACTACCCGGCCGAGAGTGCCGACGAGTTGCACACGGTCTTCCAGAACCTCCCCACGAACCTGATCATGCGCCACGAGGTGATGGAGATCAGCGTCGCGTTCGCGGCCCTCGGGGCGCTGCTCGTCGCGCTGGCGATCCTGCTCGGTCAGGCCTGGCGGCCGCTGCCGTAGTTCGCGCCCTCAGCGGGCGGTCACCTGAAGTAGCCGGTCACGTCGAACACCAGGTGGGTCGTGGCCCCGGCCTTGGCCTTGTACACGGCGTTGAGCGTGCCGCCGCTGCCCAGGGCCACGGTCACCCCGTTGGCCCGCGTGTCGCCGGCCGGGAAGTTGATGGTCGAGGTCGAGCCGCCGGCGGCCGGGGCCAGGACGACGTAGCCGCCCCTGGTCTGGCGGGTGACGGTCAGGTTGCCGGTGACCGCGACCGCGTTGGCCGGGATCGGCGTGCCGTCGGCGACGACGAAGCTCCGGGCCGTGTTGGCGTGGAACACGCCACTCAGGCCCAGGTTCGAGCGGGTGTCGAGGCTGCGCTCGGGGGTGAGCGGGAAGAAGGACGCTCCGGTGGGCCCGTCGAGGTAGTAGCCGGTCACGTCGAACACCAGGTGGGTCGTGGCCCCGGCCTTGGCCTTGTACACGGCGTTGAGCGTGCCGCCGCTGCCCAGGGCCACGGTCACCCCGTTGGCCCGCGTGTCGCCGGCCGGGAAGTTGATGGTCGAGGTCGAGCCGCCGGCGGCCGGGGCCAGGACGACGTAGCCGCCCCTGGTCTGGCGGGTGACGGTCAGGTTGCCGGTGACCGCGACCGCGTTGGCCGGGATCGGCGTGCCGTCGGCGACGACGAAGCTCCGGGCCGTGTTGGCGTGGAACACGCCGTTGAGCCCGATGTTGCTCCGGCTGTCGAGCACCCGGACCGGGCTGATGGCATGGAACCGCGAGCCACTGCTGCTGGTGGTGTAGTAGCCGGTCACGTCGAACACCAGGTGGGTCGTGGCCCCGGCCTTGGCCTTGTACACGGCGTTGAGCGTGCCGCCGCTGCCCAGGGCCACGGTCACCCCGTTGGCCCGCGTGTCGCCGGCCGGGAAGTTGATGGTCGAGGTCGAGCCGCCGGCGGCCGGGGCCAGGACGACGTAGCCGCCCCTGGTCTGGCGGGTGACGGTCAGGTTGCCGGTGACCGCGACCGCGTTGGCCGGGATCGGCGTGCCGTCGGCGACGACGAAGCTCCGGGCCGTGTTGGCGTGGAACACGCCGTTGAGCCCGATGTTGCTCCGGCTGTCGAGCACCCGGACCGGGCTGATGGCATGGAACCGCGAGCCGGGCGGAGGCGAGACGTGGATGTAGTCGGTCCTCGTCATCGTGTTGCTGCCGGCCGCATTGGTCGCCGTCAGCTTCACGGTGTACGTGCCGGGGTTGTACGTGTGGCTCGGCGTCGCCTCGGTCGAGGTGCCGCCATCGCCGAAGTCCCACGAGTACGTCAAGGGGCCGGTCCCGGTCGATGTGTTGGTGAACGTGACCGCCAATGGCGACGTTCCCGAGGTCGGCGACCCGGCGAAGTTCGCATCCGGTGGCGTCGGAGCCGTCACCTTGATGTAGTTCGACCTGATCCTGGTGTCATTGCCGACGTCATCGGTGACGGTCAATGTCACGTCGAACTGTCCGGCGCTGTTGTAGGTGTGGAACGGGATTTGCGGCGTGGACGTGTTGCTCCCGCCGGAACCGGGGTCGCCGAAGTTCCAGAGCGTACGTCAACGTCCCGGTCCCGGTCGAGGTGTTCGCGAAGGTTACTGCTAGCGGCCAGATGCCGGACGGCGGGGGTCCCGCTGAAGTTCGCGACGGGGTCCGGCGCCGGCACGCCGCCCGCATGGTGGTGCCAGTAGACCTGCGTGGTGTCGTTGTAGGCGAGCACGACGATCCCGCTGGAGGTGTTGACGTTCTGTTTGGTCGAGGTGGCGTTGTTCAGGTCGCGCGCTGTCCTGGCGTCGCGGATCACGACGGTCCCGTCGACCGGTGGAGAATGCGATCGAAGACGTCGGAGACGTCTTCTCGACGATCTCGCCGCCTTCCTGGCCACTGCCGCTTCCGCCGAGCGGCCCGGTCATGAAGACATGCAGCTTCGAGTGCGGACGTGTCGAGCTCGACGATCGCCCGCGTGTTGCTGTCCGAGACGCGACCGACGTCGTAATCGCGGACCAGCTTCCGCCGGTCGACGCGGACGAGAAGGAGGATCAGCGGGCTGGCTCCCGCTGTTGCTCGTCTTCACGACCGCGTAGACCTTGCCACTCGGATCGGTCTTGAGGTTCATGTGGTCGTCGGCGGGGATGGGTCCGCCGGTCGATCGTGTTGATCGCGGTCTCGAGCGTCCAATCGTCGTCCGTGCCGCTGTCGGGCTGCCAGGCGAAGTAGTCCTTCTTGTCGTCCTGGTTGCTCCAGAAGACGCCGATGCGATGTTCGCCCGAGACCGTGAACGCGATGATCGACGAGATGTCATCGAGCTCGGTCGATGCCGCGCTGAACGGGAGGGTGGCCGGTGGGCGTGGACCAGTCCGTGTCGTCGCCGACGATCGTGTGCGCGTATAGACGAGGTTGGCGGACCCGGCCTTGAGGGTCCATGTCGCCCAGAGCATCCCGGTCGAGTCCTTGGCGATGACCAGTGACTCGCTCTGGATCTTCGGGCGGATCGACGGCAGGGAAGCCACCATCGAGCGAGTAGGTGTCGGTGCCGGCGTTGTAGCTGTAGCGGTAGAGCCGGGTCTCGTGGTTCGTGCCTGATCCCGTATGCCCGCCGTCCTCGCTCCACTGTTGCGACGCGACATACAGCTTCGATCCATCCCAGAGCGTGTCAGCGCGGGTCGGGGCTCGGGTGTCGAGCGCGGTATTCGTCCGGACCCACGTGTCGGTGCTCGGTCGAGCCGGTAGATGAAGAAGCCGGCCGGGGACTGTGCTCCACATGCTCGCCCACCACGTGCCGTCGTTGTACCAGAGCTTGCTCTCGGGCTTGGATCCCGTGACGGCAATGCCGGCAGCGGGAAGTCCTCGTGGCCGATATCGGCGGCCGCGGCGACGCCGGCTCCGGCGAGCACGAGCAGCAGGAGGCTCGCCGCGAAGGCACGTGCCAGCCGCCCGACCAACGGGCTCATGGTCTTCGCGTAGGTCTCAGTGCTCGAGACGGACGTGGACAGCAGGTGGGGACCCCCTTGTCCATATTGTTGCCCGCGGTCGTGGCGAGTGGCCACGATGCGGCGAAGTTGGTGTCGAGCCGGGGCAACACCCCCATCGAAGCTCGCGACGACCCTCAGATCGCCGCCGTGGTCGTCAGTAGCCGAATGTGCGGTGCAGGAAGGCGGCCATCTGGCCCCGGGTCACGACCCCGCTCGGGCAGTAGCGGTGCGGCGCGCAGCCACTCGTGAGGCCGGCCCGCGCGATCCGGTTGATGCTGCTTTCGTATTTCGAGCCGTTGTCGTCGCGGAAGTAGTCCTTCGGGCGACTTGGACAGGTCGAGGACGCGGCTGACGAAGGCGGCGAGCTGGCCGCGGCTGAGCATCTGGTTCGGGCAGTACCGCTTCGTGCCGCAGCCGATCGCGAGCCCGGCCTTGGCGAGCCGGTTGATGTTCGCTTCGTGCTTGGAGCCCTTGTCGTCGCGGAAGTAGTCCTTCGTGGACTTCGGCAGGTTCAGGGCCCGGGCCAGGAACGACGCCATCTGGCCGCGGGTGACGTGGTCGTTCGGGCAGAACTTCGTCTTCGAGCAGCCCGCCGTGATGCCCGAGGCGTAGAGCCACGCGATGTCCTTGGCGAACTTGGACTTCCTGATGTCGGTGAAGGGCGGCTTCGGCGGCGCAGAGTCGCTGCCCTCGGTCACGACATCGATCAGGACCGACGAGAAGTCGACGCCATCGAACCGGTCGAGGTCGACCCGCCCGTGATGCCGGCGACGGCCCCATTCGAGGTGTACTGCCAGAACGTCCAGCCGAACCCGGCCCAATCGGACGCCGGGACCGTCGGCGCGGGGCCGGTCGTCCAGTGCGCGACCCAGACCACGCGGTACCCGTTCGTGGCGAACCAGTCCGTGCCGGCCATGTTGTTGGCCCAGAAGTTGGGCGACGTGTAGATGACGCCGCGGACGCCGGTCCGTTCGCGGATACGCTCGAGATAGGCCGTCGACCCAGTTCCGCAACGCGGTCGGTGTCAGCCCGCCGGTCCGCTCGAGGTCGAGGACCGGCGGCAGGTCGCCATCGGCGATCCCGGCGGTGTCGAGGAAATGGTCAGCCTCGGCGACCGCGTCGCCCGGCGACGGATCCGGCTGAGCGAAGTGGTAAGCCCCGATGACGAAGCCCGCCGCCTTTGCCCTGGCCCGGTTCAGGCCGTAGGTCGTGTCGACGAAGTCGATGTCCTCGGACGCCTTCATGAACGCGAACGCCTTGCCGGCGGCGCGAACCTGGGTCCAGTCGATGTCGCCCTGCCAGTGGCTGATGTCGATGCCCTCGGTGGGCTCGGCGGCGCTCGCCGGCTGGGGTGCGACGAACGAGGTGGCGAACGTAGCCACGAGGCCAAGCAGGACCGACGCGAAAGCGACGGTCGTTGACGGGCGTCGGGTGTGACGGGGCATGGGCATCACCGGTGAGCGGGGGTCACGGGGTCCCTAGGGTCGCACAGGTGCGCAAATCGGGTCGCACCAGGCGGACACGGGAGACCGTACCCCCGCGTCGGTGAAGCCCACGCGGGTCGTCAGCCAGGAATAGGCGGACGAGTACCTATCGGCTCTGGGGCGCGCTCTGAGCCCTTAGACGGGTGCTCCTTCGTAGGCTTCCTGGAGCTTCGCGACGTCGATCTTGGTCATCTGCAACATCGCCTCCATCGCGCGACCGGCCGCCGCCCGGTCCTCGCTCGCGAGCATCTCGGGCAACGCCCGCGGGATGACCTGCCACGACAGGCCGAAGCGGTCCTTCAGCCAGCCGCAGACGCTTGGCGAGCCGCCGTCGCGGATCAGTGCCTCCCAGAAACGGTCGACTTCCGCCTGGTCCTCGCAGTCGATCGAGAACGACACGGCCTCGGTGAACGGGAACTCCGGTCCGCCGTTCAGGCCGATGAAGGGGCTGCCGTCCAGGGTGAATTCGACCGTGAGGACGGCCCCCTTGGGCGTGCTGGGGTTGTCCGCGGGCGCGCGTTGGACCTTGTCGATGTGGCTATTCGGGAAGAGCGAGGTGTACAGCCGGGCCGCTTCCTCGGCCTGGCCGTCAAACCACAGACACGGTGTGGTCTTGGACATGGGGACTACCTCCTCGGCGGATACCGAAAGAAGAGGCTAGTCCGGAGGCGACATCACCTGGACAACGGAGGTCGCCCGAGCCGTGTCAGGACCATGTCGATGCCGGTGCGCCACCCGTGGCGTATCGGGCGCCTATCGCGGGACGGAGGTGACGCGGCGATCGCTGTAGCCGTGCTCCGCGATCTGCGAGGCGCGTTCGCGGAAGGCCTCGGCGACCGGTGGGGTCCTGGCCCGGAACCCCTCGACGATCCGGTTGAACATCGAGAAGGCCGCGGCGATGAGGACGGCCAGCTGGACGTCGGCATCGGTGGCGCCCGCGGCGTGTGCCGCGGCGACATCGGCCGCCGTCAGGTCGCGCGGCTCGCCACGCACGGTTCGCGCGATATGGAGCAGTGCCTGCATCTTGGCGTCGAGCCCGTCCGAGGTCCCGAGCTTGATCCCGTCGATGATCGGGACGCGCTCCGTGTCGCCGGTCGTCTCGAGCAGCGCGGTGGCGAACGCGCCGTGCGAGTCCATGCAGTAGAAGCAGTCGTTCGCCGCCGAGGTGGCGGTCGCGAGCATCTCCCGCTCCGCACGGACGAGGGTGGTGCCCGCGAAGTCGTTGACGAGCAGCTCGTCCGCGAGGCCGCGCAGGTGGATGCCCAGCTCGGGCGTCAACAGGAGGGCCGTCAGGATGCCCGGCGCGTCGGGCAGGCTGCCGACGAGCGGCTCCTCCTGGGATCGCGTGAGGCGCTCTTCGTCGCGGGCCATCGCAGCATCTCCAGTCGTTGAATGGGGAAGTCCGCGCAAGTATGCGATACGGCCCCGCGAGGGGCCATGACCGTGGCCTCTCCCCTCGGCCACTCCGCGCCGGAGACCCCGGAGTCAGGTGCCGGCGCCCGGTGGCAGGACGGCGACGTTCAGCCAACGGGCACCGGTCGCGCGGCGCATGACGAAGGTCTGCGCGAAGGGCGATTCCGTTCGCGACGCCAAGGTGCCCTCGGCGTCGTAGGTCTCCTCGATCACCGTGCCTCGTGAATCGAGGCCCATGCTCAGGCCGGTCTGCTTCCCGAAGGGGATGAGGAGCGAGAGCCTGATGTCGTCGATCTGGTAGTGCTGGATCGTGGTCCTCCCGGTCGCGATGGCGTCGTGCAGCCGACCTTGCATATCGATGAGCCGGTCGCCGTGGTCGACCGCGACCAGGATCGATTCGTCCTTCCGCAGGAGGGCCTGGGTCTCGAGCTCGAGATTCTCCGCGAGCGTCAGCACGAGCCCCTGGGCCTTCGGGCCGAGCATCTCGGGGTCGAAGTCCGAGACATCTCGCTCGACGTTGATCGTCGGGAACGTGCCCGGATCGACGTCGAGCGGCACCCGGTCGAGGACCTCGGACGAGTCGGGGACGATGGTCCCGCGCGCCGGCGTCCCGGCGGCCACGATGCCGACCCCGACGACGAGGACCGAGGCCGCGATGAGCCCGACCCGGAACGCCCCACGCACGAGCCCGGCACTCGGGTGCCCGCCCGTTGCGAGTCGTCGCGCGAACCGGCCGATCTCGTCGGCCGCGGACCGTGGTTCCGGCACAAGGCGGTCGAGGATCGGCCGAGCCGCGCAGACCAGCACGAGACCCGCGAGCAGGCCGACCTTGGTGTCGAACTCGTTCGTCTGCGGCGCCACCAGCAGCGTGCTTGCCACGGCGACGAGGACGCCGAACGCGACCCGCCCGACCCGTCCGGCCGGCGTGGTCTTCGGGTCGGTGATCATGAAGAACAGGAAGATGAGCACCTCCGGCGACGTGACGATGACCCGCCAGAAGTCGAACCCGCAGACCGGCTCGAAAGCCCAGTTCGCGGTCATGCAGTGCCCCGAGCCGGCGAGGAGCCCGACCCCGATCGTCAGCGAGACCCAGAACGTCGCGGCGAGGGCGAGCAGATGCAGCCGACGGGTGATCAGCAGCCCGCCGCCGATGATCACGACGTAGGCCAGTGATCATCCAGACGTTGAGCGGCGCCCACCAGAAGTCGAGCGGCTCGACGACCGTGCTCCCGAGCACGACGAAGGCTACGACAAGCCCGATGTTCGAGGGGTTGAACACATGGGAGCCGCGGTAGCGGATGACGTATTTCGTCAGCAGGGAGAGGCCGGCGACGACCGCGAAGATGTACCAGGCGTCGGTGTTCCAGGGCTGGTCGGGGGGCGTCCCGACGACACGCAGGATCAGGGCGACGCCGCTGCCGGTCAGCATCGCGCTGGCCGGCCACACGAACGAGCGGGTCTGCCGAAAGGTCAGGACCACCTCGATGATCGCGGTCGTCAGGATCGCGGCGAGGATCTGCGGCACGCTGACCTTGAAATGCAGCCCGACCTGGCCGAGGACGTGGATCGTGATGATCACCACGGCGACATGCAGACGCGGGTCGCGGATGCTCGGCAGGATCAGGGGGTAGCTGGTGCCGCCGAACGTCAGCGTCCGGCTGTTCGACGCCGCCGCCCGGCGTCGAGCCCGCGGGGCGCGCGGGGGTCCGCGCCTCATCGACCATCGCGGAACTCTAGCCGGAGCCGCGTAGCGACGCTGCGTGGGCGCCGCCCACCTTACCGACCTGGTGCGTGAACCTTGATCTCCTGGACCAGCCAGCCGTTGCCGTCGGGGTCGCTGAAGGTGACGAAGCTGTTGTAGTCCCTCCGGCCGGGGTCCAGGCCGGGGGTCTGGCCCTGTGGTCCGAAGTGGAAGGGCTCGCTCACGTCGACGCCGCGACCGATGAGCTCCGCGCGCGTCGCCTCGAGGTCGGACGTGACCAGATACGTGCCCTGGTAGGTTCCCGGCGTCACGTCGTTGAGGCCCTCGCCGATCTGGATCGAGCAGGCGGATCCCGGCGGCGTCATCTGCACGATGCGATAGGTCGCCGAGCCAGGACGCCGGTACCCAAGGCCATCCTCGTAGCGGGCGGCGGGATGGTCAACGTCGACCCGGAAGCCGAGGGCTGTCTCGTAGAACGCCTTCGCGCGGTCCACGTCCGAGACGGGGATGACGATGGCTTCGAGTCTGAGGTCCATGCGTGTGCCTCCGCGCGGGTGCCGGCCGGACGGTCACTATACGGACGGATCGCGCGTCCCGGCGGAACGAGTGACACAGGAGGAGGAGACGCCATGGCAGCCGACATCGATGCCCTCACCGCGCTGCTCGCCCGGACGGGG
The DNA here is from genome assembly GCA_963767165.1 of uncultured Chloroflexia bacterium. Lineage (GTDB taxonomy): Bacteria > Chloroflexota > Limnocylindria > Limnocylindrales > CSP1-4 > SPCO01. The sequence continues at coordinate 1,057,349 of CAVYCV010000003.1, forward strand.
GAGGCGCACGGCGTGTACGAGGAGACCGAGCTGAAGGGTGTGTACGACCAGGAGTGGCCGCGCTGGTACGCGGCCTACGCCGTCGACCACGGGATCGGCGCGCTGATCGGCCACGAAGTCACGGCCGAGGGATTGGCCGAGCTTCCTTGCCAGCAGCAACGAGGACCTGGAGCGGATCGAGGCCGCGTCCAGGGAGCCGTGGCCGGCCTACACCGCTCGGCGGATCGCCGCGGAGCTCTAGAGCCCGACCAGCTCGGCGCTGACCTGCCACAGCCGAGCCGTCGGCCGCGGTGTCATAGGAGGACTTGTTCGACGTCTTGGCCTTGCGGTCGGCGAAGTACCGACCCGTGACGCCCTCGACCTCGGGCGAGCTGGACAGGTAGACGGCCGTATCCGCGCCGCGTTCGGGGCTCTTCATGAACGGCCGCGCGACGGCGATGAGGAGGCCGAATCCCCGCGCGGGGTCTTCTGCGCTGAACGCGGTCCTGATCAACGCCGGGATGGAGCGCGTTCGCGGTCACGCCGGTCCCCTCGAGTCGCCGCGCGAGCTCATACGTGAACATCACGTTGGCCAGCTTCGACTGGTTGTAGGCGCGCTGCCCCGAGAACGTCCGCTCGCCCATCAGGTCGTCGAAGTCGATCTTGCCCATGGACTGGGCCCCGGACGACACGGTGACGATCCGGGACGGGGCACTCGACGACGAGCCGTTCGAGCAGGAGGTTCGTCAGCAGGAACGGCGCCAGGTGGTTGAGGGCGAACGTGTGCTCGAGCCCGTCGTCGGTCACGTGGCGGTGGGCCCAGAACCCGCCGACGTTGTTGAGCAGCACGTCCAGCCGCGGGTACGTGGCGAGGACCTCTCCGGCCAGCCGTCGGACCTCGGACTGCGACGACATGTCCGCTACGTGGACGTCGACTGCCGCGTTGCCCGTCGCGCGGGCGATCGCGGCGGCGGTCTCCTCGGCTCGTGCCCTGTCCCGGCCGGTGATGGCGACGCGCGCCCCCATGGCGGCGAGGGCGGTCGCTGCCGCCCTCCCGATCCCACCGGTGCCGCCGGTGATCAGGACGGTCTTGCCCGTCATCGATGGTGTGGCCGTCATGGTGATGGGAGCCATCATGCTCCTGCGGGCGCCGAAGCCTCCCAGACCGTGATGGCCACCTTGCCCCGGGCATGTCCCTTGCCCACCAGGTCGAGCGCCGCGGCGGTCTGGCTCAACGGGTAGGTCCCGCCGATGACCGGGACGACCGTGCCGGCCTCGAGCATGGCCTGTGAGGGCGAGCAGGTCAGCCTGGTTCTGCGACAGGAGGAAGTTGCCGAGCGTCTGATCGCCGAACCGGAACAGGACGACCGCCCGGACCAGGCGACCGCCGCTGGCCATCCAGCGATGGTCGAACCCGCCGCCGTTGGGGATGAGCGTCCCGGTCGCGGTGAGCGCGCGCCGAAGCTCGGTCAGCGAACGATTGGCGACGTTGTCGAGGATGAAGTCGTACTGCTCGGCCGTTCCGCGTGAAGTCGTCCTTGGTGTAGTCGATCACGTGGTCAGCGCCGATCGACCGGACCATGTCCACGTTGCGCGTGCTGCAGACGCCCGGTCACCTCGGCGCCGAGGGACTTCGCGATCTGCACCGCGAAGGTGCCGATGCCACCCGAGGCGCCGTTGATCAGGACCTTCTGCCCGGCCCGGACATGGCCGTGATCGCGAAGAGCCTGGAGGGCGACCATGCCGGCCATCGGGACCGAGGCGGCCTGCTCGAAGGTGACGTTGGCCGGCTTGGCGGCCAGGGAGCCCTCGGCCACTGCCGCGAACTCGGCATATGAGCCCGTGCACCAGCCGAAGACCTCGTCGCCCACCCGGAACCGGGAGACCCCGGGGCCGACGGCCTCGACCGTGCCCGCCACGTCCGTGCCGCGAACACTGTGCTTCGGCTTGCGGAGGCCGTAGACCGGGCGCGCGATGTAGGGCAGCCCGCTCATGATCGCCCAGTCGGCCGGATTGACCCCGGCTGCCCGGACGCGAACCAGCACCTCGTGCTCGCCGATCGCCGGCTTGTCGATCTCGCGTGTCTCGAGGACGTCTGCTGAGCCGTACTTGTCCTGCACCATCGCCTGCATCGGTGGTCTCCTCTCGCTATACGGTGTAAAGTGAGCAATGCCGTGACTGTACGGTGTAAAGTACGAGCCGTCAAGCCCTTGCGAGGATTCGCCTGGGGACGAGAGGAGACGGATGACGACGCAGACCACCTAGCGGGCGCAACCCCGCGAACCGCTCACGCGGGAACGGGTGTTGCGGGCCGCACTCAGGCTCGCGGATCAGGGCGGCATCGAGTCCCTGAGCATGCGCAAGCTCGGCCAGGAGCTCGGTGTCGAGGCGATGGCTCTCTACTACCACTTCGCCAACAAGGAGCAGGTGCTCGATGGCGTCATCGATCTCGTCTTCAGCGAGATCGAGCTACCCGTCGCGGGAGACGAGTGGAAGACCGCCATGCGTCGACGTGCGATCTCGGTGCGCGACGTCCTGGCGCGCCATCGATGGGCGATCGGGATGATGGAGTCGCGGCGAAACCCGGGTCCGGCGAACCTGCGTCACCACGATGCGGTGATCGCCAACCTGCGAGCCGCCGGCTTCGACATGGCGCTGGTCGCCCATGCGTACTCACTGCTGGACGGATACATCTACGGCTTCGCGCTGACCAAGATGAACCTGCCGTTCGAGAGCACCGACGAGGTCGAGGCCACGGCCCGGAGCATGCTCGAGCCGTTCCCGGCCGGCGAGTACCAGAACCTCGTCGCGTTCATCTCCGAGCACATCATGCTGCCGGGCTACGACTTCGGCGACGAGTTCGAGTACGGCCTCGATGTCATCCTCGACGGCATCGAGGCTCGCGCCTAGCCCCGGTCGTCGGGCTCCTGGCGGCTCGGCTACCTGCGCTCGAGCGCGACCCGGACGCCGTGCCCCACCAGGATCGTGCCGGTCAGCCAGCGCATGAACCCTCGTGGCCCCGGGCGGCTGAGCCCGGCGCCGATCGCCCCGAGCATCGCCGAGTAGGTCAACAGCCACGCGAGCCCGATCAGGTCGAACACCACGGCCAGTTGCAGCGACCGTGCGGCGGGCGAGTCCCCGGGCGTGATGAACTGTGGCAACAGGGTGAGGAAGAACACGCCCAGCTTGGGGTTCAGGAGGGACGACAGCAGGCCTTGCGACCAGGCGCGATGCGCCGGGACTCCCCGCGGACCGTCGGAGTCGCCGGTCGCGGGCGCGTCGTGCGCGCCGCGCACGGTCGTGATCCCGAGGTAGATGAGGTAGGCCGCGCCGGCCAGCTTGAGGGCCGTGAACGCGGCCGCCGACGTGGCCAGGAGCGTCGACACACCCAGCGCAGCCGCGACCGCCCAGCCGAGGATCCCGGTACAGACGCCGACGGACGTGGCGAATCCCGCCGACCGGCCGTGGCGGAGCACGTTCGGTGCGATGAGGGCCATGTCCGGGCCGGGGATGACGACGACGGCGATCGAGACGCCGACGAACGCGATCGATCGATCGTCCAAGATCCCTCCCGCCCAAGCCTATCGCAACAGACCGAGCGAGCCTATGGGGCCGTGTCGAATGGCGGGAGGGGCACCCCGGTCGCGGCACAGGACACGTCCAGGCCGTCGACCGTCCCGGCCTCGATGAAGGAATCGATGATCGACGGCATGCAGCCGAGGTGTCCGACGGTGTGGGCCTGGCCGGGAACCACCACCGTCAGGCTGTTCGGTAGCTCGGTCGGCGCATCGGCGACATTGGCCGGTGGGTTCTGCGGGTCGGCCTCGCCCAGGACCAGGAGGACCGGGACATCGGACCTGACCGGTTCGCGGTCGCTCGCACCAACCACGCCCGCCGGCACGTAGGCGCATGAGAGGCGCTGCCCGTTGGCGATCGCGAGCTCGACGTCGCGCAGGTAGCTGCCCTCGCCCAGGCGGGCCGTCTCGGCCGGATCGAACCGCGCCCATCCCTCCGAGCAGCGGATGACGATCGACATGACGAGCGATCCGGTATCTGATGGCTTGGGTCCGGCCGCCCGGCCGATCATCTGGGCGAAGAGGTCCCAATGCCCCTTGTAGGCAGCGTGGATCAGCCTCGGCAGCTCGCCGATGACCGGCTCGTACAGCAGGGCGCCATGGACGGCCCCGGCGAACGCCATCGGATCGATGACGATCGGCTCGTCCGTCCATGGGTGGCGGACCGACGTCGTCACCGGGTGCTTCGCGACGCGGGTCATCACCTTCGCGAACTCCCGACGGATGTCGGGGTACGACGTGTGGCAGGTGGCGTCGGCAGCGCACCGGTCGAAGAGGATGTCCAGCGCCCGCTGGCTGTTCGGCGCGATGCGTTCGAGGATCGGCACGTCCACGAGGGTGCCACCGTCGAGAACGACCGCCCGCACGCGGTCCTCGTGCTGCCGGAGGTAGTACTGCGCGGCCGTCGCGCCATAGGACGGACCGTAGAGGTTGACCTTCTCATAGCCGAGGGCGGCCCTGACGTCGTCGACGTCGTCCATCGCCACCGACGTCGTGTAGAAGCGCGGATCGCCGGGCATCTCGGCAAGCACCTTCTTCACCCACACGTCGGCCGTGGCAGCCGCCTCGGCCTTGGAGAGTTTCGAGATGTCCGGGGCATCGGGGACGGTCAGCCGATTGGACCCGCCCGTTCCCCGCTGGTCGACGAGGACGATGTCGCGGTCAGCGTGGATGCCGTCGAAGATCGAGGCCGTCCAGCCGAGGTCCTCGGTCGCTGCCTGGCCCGGACCGCCATCGAGCGCGAACAGCGGATCGGGCCTGGGGGTGGTCGCGAGGGCCGGGATGACGGCCACGCGCAGGTCGATCCGACGCCCCGCCGGGTTAGAGCGGTCTTCGGGCACGCGTAGTGACCCGCAGACCGCGGATGCGCCTCCCGCGACGCATGGCGTCATCGGCACGCCGGCCATGGTGATGGGCTCGCGTGTCGGCACGGCCGTCGCCGTCGCCGTCGAGCTCTCCGTCGGCGGCGACGAGGAGACAGGCGTGGCGCAGGCCGACACGACCAGGGCGAGAGCCGCGAGGGCGCTGGTGGCACGGCGAGTCATTTGGCGAGTCACGCAAGGTCCCTCCTCGCCGCCCATCGTTCCTCCCGCCCGTCCAGGCTCGCCAGTGCCGGTTGGCGCGACCGGTGCGGGCCGTCTGACACCTTCCGGGGCTTGAAGCAGCCCGCCGTGATCCGCTTCGGGCGATCGCGCGTCCCCTATGATCGGAATCATCGGCACGGTCGCCGACGCGGCCCTCTGTCCTACGGTCGGTGAGACATGTTGATCCTCGCGATCTTCGCGGCGGCGATCTTCGGGCACGCCCTTCTCTCGCGCTTGCTCGACCTTCGCAGCATCACCCCGCAGATCGTCTGTCTCGTGGCGGGGCTCCTGACGGGGCTGCTGGCGACCGAGGTCCACCTCAGCCAGGCGACAGCGGAGGAACTTCGCGTCATCGGCGAGATCGCGCTCGTCCTGTGCCTGTTCAGCGACGCCTCCCGCATCGACCTCCGGTCGGAGCGAAGGTCGGCCGGCGTCCCCGCGCGACTCCTCCTGATCGGACTGCCGCTGACGATCGTGCTTGGTGTCCTGGTGGGCCTGGCGGTCCTGCCGGGGATGGGCCTGACGGCCGCATTCCTGCTGGCCGTGCTGCTCGCGCCGACCGATGCGGGGCTCGGTCAGGCCATCGTCACCGATCGCTCGATCCCGGTCCGCATCCGCCAGGCCATCAACGTCGAGTCCGGCCTGAACGATGGACTGGTGACCCCGCTCGTGCTCTTCGCCGTCGCGATCGAGGAGGCGGAGCTCAGCGGCACCGAAGGCGACGGCGGGTGGATCCGGTTCGCTGTCTCCGAGATCGGTCTGGGGATCCTGGTCGGGATCGTGCTTGGCGTGGTCGGGGCTCGTCTCGTTCGATGGGCCATCGCCACGAACCGCTTGTCGGGATCGTCCGCCTGGGCGGTCGCGCCGGCCCTCGCGATCCTGGCGTGGACGCTGACGCCGTGGATCGGCGGGAATGCGTTCATCGCCGCGTTCGTGACCGGGATGGCCACGACCGCGGCCGGTGGCCGGCTGCCGAGCGCGTTCACGCATTTCGGCGAGACGGCGGGTGAGCTTGCCGGACTCGCCGTCTTCTTCCTCTTCGGGACGCTCGTCCCGCAGATCGACGGCTACTCGGTGCCCATCGTCGCGTATGCGCTGCTCTCCCTGACCGTCCTCAGGATGCTGCCGGTCGCACTGGCCCTTCGCGGCACCCGGCTGTCAGGCCCGACCGTCGCGTTCATCGGCTGGTTCGGCCCGCGAGGGCTCGCCTCGATCGTCCTGGCCCTGCTTGCGCTTGGCGACGGGAGGCACCCGACGCTCCAGCCCCTTGTCGCGGCAGCCGTCGCGAGCACGGTCCTGCTCAGCGTCATCGCCCACGGCCTGTCGGCGCGGCCGTTGTCGAGCTGGTACGCACGATCCGTCGCGGCGCTCCCGGCGACCGCGCCTGAATTCGAAGACGCGCCGGAGCTCCCGACCCGTGACCGGGCCAGCCACGACCCGTCGTCGGTGCGATCGGGCTGAACGCGCCCGTCGGGCGCTGGACCTCAGCCGGGCGCTGGACCTCAGCCGGGCGCTGGACCTCAGCCGAAGGCAACACCCTCGATCGCAGCGGACGGCGCGATGTCCGGCTGCCGCATCATCCGGAACGAGACCAGGATCCCGAGCAGGCCCGCGATCAGTGGCACGAGGAGAGCGACCTGGAGGGCGAGCGGCCGGGCCTCCGTGTTGATCCGGATGATCTCGGCCTCGACCTCCGGCGGCTGGTTGACGATCAGCTCGTCGAGCTGCGTGTTGGTCATCAGCTGGGCGTCGTTCTCCAGGCCGGTGGAGACCTGCTGCGCCTGCTCGTCCGAGAACACCGGGCTGGACTCGGCCAGCGCGGTGAACCCGACCGCCAGGGCCGACAGCATCAGCCCGCCCGCGAGGGCCAGCCCGAACGACAGCCCGAACGACCCGCCCGCCGAGTTGACGCCGGCTGCCTCGCTGATCCGATCCTCGGAGATCGGGGCGAGCGTGAAGTTGTTGAGCTGGGACACGAGCAGGCCGAGCCCACAGCCCATGATCACGAGCGGCCCGGCGAGCCACAGGCCCGACTCCGCTCGGGGGACGATCGGGATGAGGATGGCCGTCCCGACCGCGAGCAGGACGAAGCCGATGCGGATGACGCTGGCCGATCGCCGCCGTGCGCTCATCCGCCCGGCAAGCAAGGCGACGGCGAACATGCTGAGGGACAGCGGCGCCAGCGAGAGGCCGGCCTGCAGCGCGTTGTACTCGAGGACCATCTGCAGGAAGATCGGCAGGGCGATCATCGCCCCGCCCAGCGCGATCTGTTGGAGCAACTGCCCGCTGATCCCGAGTCGGAAGTTGGCCGACTTGAAGAGGTCCGGGTCGATCAGCGTGAGCTTGCCGGCTCGCTTGCGGTGGACGAGCCACCAGGCGAGCGAACCAAGCCCGACGACGCCGACCGCGAGGAGCACGCCGATGGCCTCGGCGCCCTCCTGCCAGGCGAGGATGCCCAGGACGATGCCGCCCATGCCGAGCACGGAGAACAGGGCGCCGACGAGGTCGATGCCGCGCGGGCCCGTGTAGGGCACATCACGGACGCGCCCGATCCCTGAGAGGACCACGACGATGATGACGAGCTCCAGCAGGAAGCCGACGCGCCACGAGAGGAATGTCGTGATGAATCCGCCGAGGAGCGGCCCGATGGCCGCGGCGATGGCCGCCGAGGCGCCCACGAGCGCATAGACGCGCTTCTGCTCGTCGCCCTCGAAGTTGCCGTGGATCAGCGACTGCATCGCCGGCAGCAGCAGCGACGCGCCGAGGCCGCCGAGGATCGACCAGAAGATGATGATCGCGCGGAGGTCCTGGGCAAGCACCATCGCCAATGCTCCCGCCGCGTAGCCCAGCAGGCCGAGGACATACGCCTTCTTGCGGCCGATGAGGTCGCCGACCTTGCTGCTGATCAGGATGAACGCGGCCGACACGAGTGCCTCGAGGGCGATCGCCGACTGGACGCCGCTGACCGTGGTCCCGAGGTCCTTGACCACCGACGAGATCGACACGTTCATCAACGAGGTGTCGACCACGAGGACGAACATCGCCGCGGCCAGGAGCAGGGCCAGACGGCGGTCGAAGGTCGCCTCGCCGGGGACGGCGACGGTCTCAGGGGCGGTCATTGTCCCTCCTCGATCACGAAGGCATTTCCCGGGTCACGAGCCGCCTGGCCCGCGACCGCAGCTCGGGCTGCGGTCGCGTGAGCGGCGTCACGGATGTGCTGTCGAGCTCAGGCCCCGGATGAGACGGTCTCGCCGAACGCGCTCTTCACCTCGTTGCTGTTGAGGTAGAAGAGGATCACCAGCGGCATGAGGCCCATCGCGAAGCCCAGGCCGGAGCCCGGGAACTGGATGAACGCGAGGACCGCCTCGAACAGGCTGAACCCGGCGATGAACATGGCCGTGACCCGGGCCCACGACTGGAGCGCCCACAGGCCGGCGGCGACCATCAGCCAGATGATCCCGGCGAGGACGGCCAGCCAGCCCCAGATGCCGACCGAATCGAACTTCGGCAGATCGCCGAGGAGCCCGAACCAGTCGAAGCCGAGGACACGCAGGCCGTAGAACAGGAACCCGAACCCGGCGAGCGCTGCGAAGAAGCCTATGACCGAGACCAGGACCGGCGGATTACGCATGGACGAACTCCCTTCCCTCGGAGAGCCGGGCGACATGCCCGGTCAACCTCCATCTCCCACGGTGTCGGCTCCCCCTCACTGGAGCAGCAAAGCACCGGCCAGCACGACGACCGTCAGGATCGCCAGAAGTATCAACACTGGCCACACGAATTTCAGCCAAGTCCGTAACCGACACGGGCGATGGCCAGGCCGCCCATGACGACGGCCGACGTCGGCGTGACGAGATTCACGAGTCCATTCGCCGCCTGGTAGGCGGTCACGACGAACTGCGCGGGCACGTCCGCGAAGTTCGCGAGTGGGGCCATGATCGGCATCGCGACGGTCGCGAGACCGGAGGACGACGGGATGAGGAACGACAACGGCAGGAACAGCCCGTACATCAAGGTGATGAACGCCACGCCACCCAGGTCGCTGACCGCGGTCTCCGCCCAGTTGAGCACAGTGTCCGTGATCAGCCCATTGTTCATGATGACCGTGATCCCGCGCGCGATCCCGATGATCAGCGCCACCCCGAGCAGGTCACGGGTGCCGTCGATGAACGTCGTCGTGAAGCCCGACTCGGACATGCGGCCGGCGACGGCGATCAGGATCGCGAAGAACAGGAACGAGGCGGTCATCTCGGGGAACCACCACCACAGGGTGGGCAGCCCGACGCCGAGATCCTCCCACGGGATGACGCCGTAGATCATCACGGCGAAGGCGAGGATGAACAGGACCAGCACGGCCTTCTGGCGCCCGGTCAGGGCGGCCGCGGATGTGGCGTCGTCCGTTTCGCTCAGGAAGCGTGCCTCGTTGTCGGCCTTCTGCTCGTACACGAGCGAGCGGCTCGCGTCGGCCTTCACCCGTGCCGCGTAGCGCATGACGAACACGATCCCGATGCCTGTCCCGACGACGAGGATGATCAGCCGGCCGACGATGCCCTCCTCGATCGACACGCCGGCGAAGCCCGAGGCGATGCCCGTCGCGAACGGGTTGATCGTCGAGCCGAGGACGCCGATGCCGCACCCGAGCAGGAGGATTGATGCCCCGACCAAAGCGTCGTAGCCGGCCGCGATCATCACGGTGATGATCAGCGCGTAGAACGCCAGGCTCTCCTCGGCCATCCCGAACGTCGTCCCGCCGAGGGCGAAGACGCCCATGAGGATCGGGATCATCCAGCTCTCGCGCCCGCGCAGGCGCGCGACGATGCCTGCGATCCCGCCCTGGATCGCCCCGGTCGACATCGTCACGCCGAGGAACCCGCCGATGACCAGGATGAACAGGGCAACGTCGATCGCGCCGAACAGCTCGCCCGAGTTCCAGACGCTGATGCTGCCGTCTTCGCCCTCGATGCCGTACAGCCCGTTGATCGGCGCCATCAGCGAGTCGACGACGATCCGCTGCGGATTCGCGTCGACCGAGTGGTATGTCCCCGGCAGCGGCTCGCCATTCGCGTCCAGGTCGTACGCGCCGGCCGGGATGATCCACGTCAGGAGCGCGACGACGACGATGAGGATGAACAGGATCGTGTAGGCGGACGGCAGCGCGAACCCGCGGCCGCCGGATGGGGCGTCGCTCGTGGCGGCGGTCATGCGGGTCCTCCTTCCACCGGGCTGGGGGATGCGGTGGGCGCCTCGTCAGGGCCGGTGCCGGGTCCCGGTCCAGCCTGCCGGACTCGCCGACGAGACCAGCCCACATCCAGCACGACGCTCACCACCAGGATGCCCACGAGGGTCGCGATCGACGCGGGCTCCTTGATCAGGGTCGTGACCGCGAAGGTCGCAAGCGTGACGGCGACGGTCGCGAGAGCGAGGAAGAGGATGCTGCGCCGAGGCCCCGGTGTCGGTGCTGATGCGCAGGTGCCCGAGCGTGACGATCCCGAAGATGGTGAGCGCCACCGCGCTGCCGATCGAGGCCACGGCCGACAGGTCGAAGACGACGACGACGATGATGACCGCGACCGCAAGGATGATCAGCCCGTACGGTGCACGGCCGCCGAGCCGGTGGGCCATCACGGTGGGGAACTGGCCGGACGCGGCGAGGTGGTCGGACAGGCCGGTCGCCGGGTACAGCCCGGAGTTGGTGGCGCCGGCCGTCGCGAACAGCGCGGTGACCGTCATCAGCCAGTATCCCGCGTCGCCGAGGACCGGCTGGGCCGCGACCGCGATCGCCGTCGGACCGGCGGCGATGACCTCGGCCACCGAAAGAGTGCCGAACACGCCGAGCGCGACCGTAACGTAGATGATCGTGGCCACCGCGATGAGCGACGGTCATCGCCATCGGCAGCTGCTTCGCGGGCCGCGCGAGGTCCTTTGCCGTGAACGTCACCACGCCGAAGCCGAGGAACGCGAAGAACGTCAGCGCGACGCTCGAGACGATGTCGCGCCCGCTGGGATAGGTGGCCGGCGCGAGGTTCCCCGGTTCGACGTTCGCGATGGTGACGATCGCGAAGACCGCCAGGATGCCGATCACGACGAAGACGACGACGCCCTGCGACACGGGCCACGAAGTTCGAGCCCGCGACGTTGAGGCCGGTCATGACGACGAGCAGGGCCACGCCGAAGACCTTGGTCGCCATCGGGTCGCCGCCGGCGAACGCGGAGCTGGCGTAGCTCCCGAAGGACAGGGCGACCATGGCCGTCACGATGCCGTTAGCGATGTACACGAGCCACGCGACGACCGTCGCGATGTGGCCGTCGCCGAAGCCGCGGTTGACGTACTCGAGGAGGCCGCCGGCCGACGGGTAGCGCGCCCCGAGCTTGCCGAACGAGTAGCCCTGCAGGGCGGCGATGCCGCCGGCGAGCAGGAACGACAGCCAGACGGCCGCTCCGGCGACCTCGCCGGCCGCGCCGAGGAGCGAGAAGATGCCGGCGCCGACCATCGCCGCGACGCCGATGGACGCGGCCTGGCCGGTGCTGATGTGTTTGCCGGCTGGCGCGCTCTCGCTCATCAGACTGCCTCGACGACCAGGGCCGTGGCCGGGGCCGTCGGCTCCCCGTGCTCCGGCTCGCCCCGGGCGAACGCCAGGAGCCCGATGATGGCGGCCGCGATCAGGATCGCGACGACCCAGCGTATCGGTCCGTCCATGACGGAGCCCTCCCTCAGATCGGGTCGCGGACGACCGGGCAGGTCATGCAGTGCCCGCCGCCCCGACCCTTGCCCAGCTCGAAGCCCTCGATCGTGACGACCTCCACCCCGGCCTCGCGCATCTTCGCGATCGTGAACGTGTTGCGCTCGTAGGCGATGACGACGCCCGGCTCGAGGGCGACGACGTTGTTGCCGTCGTCCCACTGCTCGCGCTCCTGCTGGGAAACGTCGCCGCCGGTCTCGACCACGTGGAGCTTCGCAACGCCGAGAGCGTCCTTCACGGCCGAGACGAAGTCCTTGTCGGCCCGCACGTCGAGCGTGCCGGGCTTCGAGCCGGGGCGCAGGCTGATCGCACGGATGCCCTCGACGACCTTCGGATAGGCGGTCGCCTTGTCGCGGTCGAGGAGCGTGAAGACCGTGTCGAGATGCATGTGGGCGCGATCCTTGGTCATGACCGCGGCGATGACCCGTTCCGCCGCGCCCTTGGCGAAGAGCGCCTTGGCGATCTGCTCGATCATCCGGCCCGTCGTGCGTTCTGACATGCCGATGGCGACCGTGCCCTTGCCGATGATCTCGACATCGCCGCCCTCCAGAGACGCCTGGCCGAAGTCCTCGACGCGGAACTTCTCGTCCTCGCCGAGCTCGGGATACCAGTACTCGAAGGCCTGACCCTTGAAACGCGGGTGGGCCCGGTAGATCGTCGCCATGTTGTAGGCCTCGCGCCGGCGGGCGGGCCAGTACATCGGGTTGATCGAGACGCCCCCGTAGATCCAGCACGACGAGTCGCGTGTGAACAGGCTGTTCGGCAGCGGCGGCAGGACGAACAGCGACTCGTCGTCGATGGCGGCGGCGATCAGCGAGGTCTTCTTGAGCCGGCCGAGGTCGAGCCCGGATTCAGCGACGGTCAGGCCGCCGATCAGGTGGCGGGCAAGGGCGTCGGGTGGGAGCGCGGTCAGACAGGCCTGGACCTCCTCGACGAGGCTCGGCCCCACGACGGCCTCAGACGCAACGAGTGAGATGACCCGTCGACGGGCCTCGTCGCTGGCGGCGAGTGCCTCGCCGAGCAGGTCCTGGACGTACAGCACCTCCACGCCGCGCTCGCGCATCCGAGCGACGAACTGGTCGTGTTCCCACTGTGCCCGCTCCACCCACAGGACGTCGTCGAACAGGAGCTCGTCGTGATTTGACGGAGTCAGCCGCTTGAGGCTGAGTTCCGGCCGATGGACGATGACCTGGCGGAGCTTGCCGACTTCCGAGTGCACACCGAGTGATGTCATGCCTGGGATCCCTCCATGACCTGCGTGCCGCCGTCGCCTGCCACCAGCGCGTCGATGTCGTCGAGTGAGCCGATCGCCGCTCGCTTCCCCGTGGCCCGGGCGAACTCGGTGGCGGCGGCGACCTTTGGTCCCATCGAGCCGGCCGGCAGGTCCATGGCCTCGAGCTCGGCCGGCGTGCTCCGGCCGATGCGCGCCTGGGTCGGCTGGCCCCAATCGCGGTAGACGGCGTCAACGTCGGTCGCCATGACGAAGAGGTCCGCCTCGAGCTCTCGAGCGAGGAGGCTCGTGGCGAGGTCCTTGTCGATGACCGCCTCGACGCCAACGAGCTGGCGCTCGGCGTCTCGGTCGTACATCGTCGGGATCCCGCCACCGCCCGCGCAGATGACCACCGCGCCGTGCTCCAGGAGCCATCGCATCGGCCGGATCTCGAAGATCCGCTTCGGCCGTGGCGAGGGCACGACGCGGCGCCAGTGCGGCCCGTCGGGCTTGACGGCCCAGCCCTTCTCGGCCGCGAGAGTCTTCGCCGTCGGCTCGTCGTAGATCGGTCCGACGAACTTTGTCGGGTCGCCGAACGCCGGGTCGTCGGGATCGACCTCGACCATGGTCAGCAGCGTCGCGAGCGGCCGTTCCGCCGGGAGGAGGTTGCCGACCTCCTGCTCGACGATGATAGCCGATCATCCCCTGGGTCTCGGCCCCGAGGACGTCGAGCGGGTACGCCTCGACGTCCTTGTAGGCGGCGCCCTGCAGTGCGAGCAGGCCGACCTGCGGCCCGTTGCCGTGCGAGATGACGAGCTCGTGGTCGCGGGCGACCCGGGCGAGGGCGCCCGCGGCGACCCGGACGTTCGCGCGCTGGTGGCCGGCGGTCATTGGCTCACCCCGCTTCAGGAGGGCGTTACCACCGAGAGCGATGACGATGCGCATGGGACAGGCCCTCAGCCGCTGTGTCAGGTGCCGAGCGTGGCGACCATGATCGCCTTGATGGTGTGCATCCGGTTCTCGGCCTGGTCCCAGACGATCGAGCGCTCGCGACTCGAACACCTCGTTCGGTGACCTCCATGCCGTCCAGTCCGAACCGCTCGTAGATCTCCTGGCCGACCTTGGTCTCGCGGTCGTGGAAGGCCGGCAGGCAGTGCATGAACTTGACCGCCGGGTTGCCGGTCGGCGCGACGAGCATCGCATGTTGACCTGATAGGGCTGGAGCAGTTTGACCCGCTCATCCCACACGGACGGGTCCTCGCCCATCGAGACCCAGACATCGGTGTAGAGGAAGTCGACGCCCTGTGACTCCCTCGTCGACGCTCTCGGTGAGGGTGATCCGGGCACCGGTGTGGCCGGCCACGCTCGCGGCAGATGGCGAGGAGGTCGTCGTTCGGCCAGAGGTGCTTCGGGCGCGCACAAGCCGGACATCCATGCCCAGCTTGCGAGCCGCCAACCAGCAGCGAGTTGCCCATGTTGTTGCGGGCGTCGCCGAGGTAGCAGAAGGCGATCTGCGTCGAGCGGCTTGTCGCGAGAACTCGGTCATCGTGAGGACGTCGGCGAGGATCTGGGTCGGGTGGAACTCGTCGGTGAGCCCGTTCCAGACCGGCACCCCGGCATATTGCGCCGAGGTCGTCGACGATCTCCTGCCCGTACCCGCGGTACTCGATGCGCGTCGAAGATGCGACCGAGGACACGGGCCGTGTCCTTCATCGACTCCTTGTGGCCGATCTGCGCCCACTCGGCCCGAGGTACGCCACATGGGCGCCCTGGTCGTAGGCCGCCACCTCGAACGCGACTCGTGTTCGGGTCGACGTCTTCTCGAAGATGATCGCGATGTTCTTGCCCTTCATCCGCTGCTGCTCGTAACCGCCGAACTTCGCCCGCTTCAGGTCGCGGGACAGGTCGAGCACGAGGCGGATCTCGCGCGGCGAGAAGTCGAGCAGCGTCTTGAAGTTGCGATTCTTCAGATCGAAACCCATCGCCGGGGTCCTCCACGGGTCGTCAGCACATGGTGTACCTAAGGGATGAATGGTCGGCTATTGTGCGCTCCCTCTTCAAGCCTGATTCGCAGCCCAGGAGTGGAGCGTCGTCATGTAGTTCGCACGCTCGAATGCGGACGGGTCACTGACGGTCGCCGCGCTCGCACTGGCCCGCAGCTCCGACACGGACGCGTACTCGTGCTCGGCCATCCACTCCCTGAGCTCGGTCTCGACGGAGGTGATGTGCTCGGGTCCGTGCCGCAGCACCGCCGATGTCATCATCACGACGTCCGCGCCGACCAGCAGGCCCTTGGCGACGTCGGCGCCCGAGTGGGCGCCCGTGGTCGCCGCGAGTGAGACATCCGGATCGAGCTGGGGTCGCAGGATCGCGATCCAGCGGACCGGCAGCCGCATCTCCGATGGCTGGCTCAGCTCGAGTCGTGGCACGACCTCGATCGTCTCGAGGTCGAGATCGGGCTGATAGAAGCGGTTGAACAGCACGAGGCCGTCGGCGCCGGCATCGGCGGCTGCGGCGGCGAAGTTGGCGAACGCCGAGTAGAACGGGCTGAGCTTGACCGCGAGGGGGATCGTGATCGCGGCGCGGACGGCCCTGATGAGGTCGAGGTCCTCCGCTTCCATGTCCGCCGCAGACCGCCGCGGGTCCGCAGCGACGTGATAGAGGTTGAGCTCGAGCGCGTCCGCCCCCGTCGCCTCGATGCGGCCTGCGTCCGCCACCCAGCCGCCCACGGTGCTCGCGTTCAGGCTGGCGATGACCGGGATGGCGACCGACGCCTTGACGCGCCCGAGGGCGGTCAGGTAGCGGTCGGCGGTGCCGGCGAACGACTGGACGGCGGGGAAGTAGTCGAGCGCCTCGGCGAAGACGTTCGTGCCCTGCTCGAGCGAACGCGTGAGCTCGATCTCCTCGGCCAGGATCTCCTCCTCGAACAGTGACGGGAGGACGATGGCGCCGACGCCGGCCCGTTCCAGTCGTCGGGCGATGACCGGGTCCGAGTTGTGGGGCGCCGCCGACGCGACGATCGGGGAGCGAAGCTCCAGCCCGAGGTAGCGGGTCTGGAGGTCGACGGTCATGATCCCTCTCCTTCGCCGTCATGCCGATAGCCGGCGTCGCTCTCGACCTCGGGCAGGATCTCGGGGTCGGGTCGGTGGACGTGCGGCACTGTCCGCTCGATGCCCGCCAGTTGCTCGTAATAGTGCCAGCGCTCGTCGGCATCGGCCTGGGCCAGCGCCGCAAGCTCGGCGGCCCGCTCCGGATGCGTCCGCTTGAGCACGGCGAACCGCGTCTCGGTCGCCACGAAGTCGGCGACCGGGATCGATGGGGTGGCGGAGTCGAGCTTGAATGGCTTGCCACCGTCGATCTCGGACGGCTGGAACCGATAGAGCGGCCAGTAGCCGCTCTTGACGGCCTCCTTCTGGTGGGTCATCGACTTCGACATGTCGATCCCGTGCGCGATGCACGAGCTGTAGGCGATGACCAGCGAGGGCCCCGGCCAGGCATCGGCCTCCAGCAGCGCCTTGGTGGTCTGCTGGTCGTTCGCGCCCATCGAGACCTGGGCGACGTAGACGTTGCCGTATGAGCGGGCGATCGCGCCGAGGTCCTTCTTGGCCGTGCCCTTGCCGGCTGCCGCGAACTTGGCGACCGCCCCACGAGGCGTCGCCTTCGAGGACTGGCCGCCCGTGTTCGAGTAGACCTCGGTGTCGAGGACGAGGATGTTGACGTTGCGTCCGGACGAGAGGACCTGGTCGACACCACCGAAGCCGATGTCGTAGGCCCAGCCGTCGCCACCGATGATCCAGACGCCCTGGCGGACGAGGTCGCTGGCGAGCGCGAGCAGATGGCGGGCGTCCGATGCGGTCGGTCCCTCCACGCCTTCGAGCGCCTCGCGCAGGCGGCCGACCCGCTCGCGCTGGCTGACGATCTCGGCCTCCGTGTCCTGCGCGCCATCGAGCAGCTCGCGAGCGAGGTCCTCGCCGACATCGGGGGCGAGGCGCTCGAGCAGCCGGCGCGCCTGGTCGGTCTGGGCGTCGAGGGCGAGCCGCATCCCGAGCCCGAACTCCGCGTTGTCCTCGAACAGCGAATTGGCCCAGGCCGGCCCGCGTCCGGCGGCGTTCACCGTCCACGGGGTCGTCGGCAGGTTGGCGCCGTAGATGGACGAGCAGCCCGTGGCGTTGGCCACGATCATCCGGTCCCCGAAGAGCTGGCTGACGAGGCGGATGTAGGGGGTCTCACCGCAGCCGCCGCACGCGCCGGAGAACTCGAAGAGGGGCTCGAGGACCTGGGTGCCCTTGACCGTGTCGTGCGGCAACAGGGCGCGATCGAGCCGCGGGATCGACTGGAAGAAGTCCCACCGCACCCGCTCGACGTCGCGGTGCTCCGCGACAGGCTCCATGTTGATGGCCTTGTGGCTCGAATCGGTCTTGCTCTTGGCCGGGCAGACGTCGACGCACACGCCACAGCCGGTGCAGTCGTCGGGCGCGACCTGGATCGTGAGCCGGTGCTCGGGCAGTTCGCGCGAGCGGAACTCCTTGTGGAGGAAGTCGACCGGCGCGGCCTCGATCGACGCCGTCGGGAAGACCTTCATCCGGATCGTCGCGTGCGGACAGACCATTGCGCACTTGCCGCAGTCGATGCAGATGCTCGGATCCCAGATCGGGATCGTCTGGGCGATCGCGCGCTTCTCGTAGCGCGCCGTGCCGGTGGGGAACGAGCCGTCCACCGGGAGCGCGCTCACCGGCAGCCGGTCGCCGTCGCCGGCCATCAGGCGCGAGGTGATCCTCGCCACGAAGTCGGGGACATCGTCGGGGACCGGCTGGGTCGTCGGCTGCTCGTTGGTGACGCCACCGAGCGGGACGTGACCCAGGCGCTCGAGCGAACGGTCGATGGCCTCGAAGTTGCGGGCCACGACGGCTTCGCCGCGCTTCGCGTAGGTCTTGCGGACGAACGACTTGATCTGCGCGATGGCCTCCTCGGGGGGCAGGATGCCGGCGAGCTTGAAGAAGCACGGCTGCATCACGGTGTTGATCCGGCCGCCCATCCCGGCTTCGGCGGCGACGGCGAGCGCATCGATCACCCAGAAGTCGATCTCCTTGTCGATGAGCAGGCGCTGGACGCCACCCGGGAGGTGGTCCCAGACCTCGTCGGGCCCGTACGGGGCGTTGAGCAGGAAGGTCGCGCCGTTCTTGGCGGACTCGAGGACCTTGGTCCGGCCGAGCATCCCGAATTGATGGCACGCGACGAAGTCCGCCTCCTCGACGAGATAGGTCGAGCGGATGGGCTGCGGCCCGAACCGCAGGTGCGACACCGTGATCGACCCCGATTTCTTGGAGTCGTACACGAAGTAGCCCTGGGCGTACAGGTCGGTGCTCTCGCCGATGATCTTGACCGATGCCTTGTTCGCGCCGACGGTGCCGTCGGAGCCGAGCCCGAAGAAGACCGCCTGGACTTCGCCGGCTGGTCGCGGGACCCGGAAGGCGCCGTCGATCGGCAGGCTCAGGTGGGTGACGTCGTCATAGATGCCGACCGTGAAGTGCCGCTTCGGCCGTGGCGCGACGAGCTCCTCGAAGATCGGCTTGATCATCGAGGGCGTCATCTCCTTGGACGAGAGTCCATAGCGCCCGCCGATGACCTTGGGCGCCGCCGCGAACGGGGGGTCATCGCGGTCCATCGCCTCGGCCAGCGTCGCGACGACCTCGAGGTAGAGGGGCTCGCCGACCGCGCCCGGTTCCTTTGTCCGGTCGAGGACCGCGATGGATCGAACGGTGGACGGCAGCGCGGCGATGATCTGCTCGGCGGGGAATGGCTGGAAGAGACGGATCCGGAGCATGCCGACCTTCTCGCCGGCCGCGACGAGGGTGTCGACCGTCTCCTCGACGGCGCCGCTGGCCGAGCCCATCACGACGATGACGCGATCCGCGTCGGGGGCGCCGTGATAGTCGACCAGACCGTATCGGCGACCGGTCCGCGCCGCGAGCTCGTCCATGACCTCCTGGACGATCCCGGGGACGGCCAGGTGGTACGGGTTGGATGCCTCGCGCGCCTGGAAGAAGACGTCGGGGTTCTGGGCTGTGCCGCGGACGACGGGCGAATCCGGGGTCAGGCCGCGGGTCCTGAACGCCAGGACGTCGTCATCGCGCACGAGCGACCGGATGTCGGCCTCATCGAGGACCGCGATCCGGTTGATCTCGTGCGAGGTCCTGAAGCCGTCGAAGAAGTGGAGGAACGGGATCCGGGCTCGCAGCGTGGAGGCATGCGCGACCAGGGCGAAATCGTGCGCCTCCTGGACCGAGCCGGCGGCGAGCATCGCCCAGCCGGTCGTGCGCGCGTGCATCACGTCGCTGTGGTCGCCGAAGATCGAGAGAGCGTGCGTCGCGATCGTCCGCGCGGCGACATGGATGACCGCCGGTGTCAGCTCGCCCGCGATCTTGAACATGTTGGGGATCATCAGCAGAAGGCCCTGCGACGCCGTGAAGGTCGTGGCCAACGCGCCCTTCTGGAGCGCCCCATGGAGGGCTCCGGCGGCCCCGGCCTCGGATTGCATCTCGACGACGTCGGGGACCTTGCCCCAGAGGTTGGGCCGGCCCGCCGCGGACCAGTCGTCGCAGTGCTCGGCCATCGCCGATGCCGGGGTGATCGGATAGATCGAGATCACTTCGCTGACGGCGTAGGCGACGCGGGCCGCCGCCTCATTGCCGTCGAGGCACTCGAAGTGCTGGTCCACGTGCAGGCCTCCCTTTCGGGGATCCGATGTTGAGCGCGGCCCTCGTCGGGTACGCCCCGAGTTCGCGCCCACCTCAATGGACCGCGATTATCCGACCGAACGGGTCGCCCCGCGCTCCTCGAACGCGGAACGACGTCGCTCGGCGACTACGGGCGGATCGCCACCTTGAGTACGCCGTCGCGGCGGTTGCTGAATAGGTCGTAGGCCTCGACGATGTCATCGAGCGCGAACCGATGGGTGATGAGCGGGAGCGGGTCGAAGCGACCCGATTCGACGGTGGCGATGAGCCGGCGCATCCGTTCCTTGCCACCGGGGCACAGGGTCGTCACGATCCGATGCCCACCGAGGCCGGCCGCGAACGCGTCGTACGGCATCTCGAGCTTGCCCGAGTAGACGCCGAGGCTCGAGAGGGTGCCGCCCGGCCGCAGGCAGCGCAGGGCATTCTCGAACGTGCCCTGGGTCCCGAGCGCCTCGACGGTCACGTCGGCGCCGCCGCCGGTCAGTCGCTTGACCTCGGCGACCACGTCGACCTGGGTGAAGTCGAGGGCGACGTCGGCGCCCATGCGCTTGGCCATCGCCAGCCGCACCGGGTCGCTGTCGACGCCGATGACGAGCGAGGCGCCCATCAACTTGGCGCCTGCCGTTGCGCACAGGCCGATCGGACCCTGGGCGAAGACGACAACCGCGTCACCGATCTTCACGCCGCCCGACTCTGGCCCGCTGAAGCCGGTCGAGGCGATGTCGGCGAGGAGGACGACCTGCTCGTCGGTCACGCCATCCGGGATGGGGGTGAGGTTCGCCTGGGCCGACGGAACGAGCAGGTACTCGGCCTGCGCGCCGTCGATCGTGTTGCCGAAGCGCCAGCCGCCCAGCGCCTCGAAGCCGACGCCGTGGCCACACTGGCTGAGGTTGCCCGACAGGCAGGCGCGACACTGGCCGCACGGGGTGATCGCGCCGACCAGGACCCGCTGACCGATCTCATAGCCGGTCACGCCGGGGCCGAGCTCGTCGATGACGCCCACCGGCTCGTGGCCGATGATCAGTCCCGGCCGGACCGGGTACTCGCCCTTGAGGATGTGGATGTCCGTTCCGCAGATCGTGGTCGTGGTGACGCGGATGACCGCTTCACCGACGCCCGCTCGCGGCTTCGGGACGGACTCGACCCGGATGTCGTTCGGGCCGTGGAACAGGGTCGCGCGCATGGTCTCGGTGGCCAGGGTGGCCGGACGGCGAGTTTCGGTGAGAGTCACGGGACCTCCGTATCGGTCAGTTCTGAGGGCGGGACGGGTCGCTCATCATGTCGCCAGCCGGGCGCCTACCTGACCTGATGGTGCGGGGCCCCAGGGGATCGACCAAGGGCCAAAGGTCACGGTCCCTCGGGACCGCCAGCCGCCCCGCCCGTCCTCGCGGGGATCTGCCGCTGCTCAGCCCTCGGCCTCATCGGCCTCGGCCTTCGTCTGGTGGATCGTGCCCGGGGCGTGCTCCGGCGGCGCGTAGATCGTGATCAGTCGGAGCGGGCCGTCGCCGCGGTTGAGGAAGTTGTGACGGCTGCCGGCGTGAACCAGGACAAGGTCGTTCGGGCCGATCGCCCGTGACTGTCCGTCGATCTTCGCCTCGCCGCGTCCCTCGACGAAGATGAACACCTGGTCCGTGTCGGGATGGACCTCGTCTCCGATCTCGCCTCCCGGCACGATCGTCATGACCACGACCTGTTCGTGGTCGCCTGTCTGGACCACGCGGCGGAAGGCATCGTTCGTCCGCGCTGCGGCGAGGATGTCGATGGTGCCCTCGGTGGTCGGAACGGGCTTTGCCTGCATGATGCCCTCCTTCGATCGCGCGTCGACACGGAGCGGTCGGGCGCGCTTCGCTCCCCCTGATCCTGCGCGTCCTGAGCCGCGGGGGGTAGGGCCGAAGGTCCCGTCGCGCCGCCTGTCGCCACGGGCGGCATGACCGCGCGGACCGGGGCGCGGGCGCCCTGGGCCGTCCGTCCCGGCCGGGACCGATCCGTTCGGACCTTGTGCGCGTCGAAGGATCTGCGCGACGGTTGCGTCGTGCTCAGGATCGACGGCCTTCGCAAACGGTTCGGCGACGTCCAGGCGCTCGACGGGCTGACGTTCGCGGTTCGCCCCGGCGAGGTGTTCGGCTTCCTCGGTGCGAACGGAGCGGGCAAGACGACCACGATGCGGATCGCCCT
>CAVYCV010000004.1:0-145813 GCA_963767165.1 uncultured Chloroflexia bacterium
GCGATCTACCTATTGCCGCCCATCCGCGGCGTCACGCAGGCTTCGCGTCGGTCGGGCACGACCTGACGGGGAGCGGCGCGCGAACCTGCACGCGCGCTCGGCGCGCGCCGCTCCCCGACGCGTCCTTCACGGCCCTCGCGGGCCGTCATGGGCCCCACCGACACCTCCCCGACCCCCACCCGCTGGCCGCTTCCACACGGCTTCCGCTGCTAGAATGACCCGGGCGCCGGTGCGCCCCTTGTGGGTGCGCCTGCCTGCTCGCCTAGGGGTCCTCCACCAACGACGACGGCCATCCGGCACGTCGCTTGAAGGGAGTTCGGTTGACCGGCATCTGGTACGTCGTGGGCTTCGCCTTCGCGGGCGTCTCGTTCGTGTTCGGGACGGTCGGCGCCGCATGGCTGATCTCCCACCGCAACCGTGGCGACGTCCACAAGGGCCTGCCCTACGAGTCAGGCATCGACACGTACGGCGACACCCACGGTCGCTTCGGCCTCTCGTTCTACATCTACGCCCTGCTCTTCGTCGCCTTCGACATCGAGGTCGTCTTCATCTACCTCTGGGCGATCGTCTTCCGCGACCTCCTGCTGGGCGGTCTGGTGAGCATGCTGATCTTCGTCGCGATCCTGTTGCTGGGCCTGGCCTACGCCTGGCGGAAGGGAGCGCTGACATGGCGCTGACCCCGGACGCCGGCACGCGCAAGCGCGGTGGCAAGCAGCCTGAGGAGACCAGCACCGCCCTGACACCGGCCGAGCGCGACCGCGACGTCCTCGCGCCGATCGTCGTCCCGAACACGCTCTGGCAGGCGGCCGACCCCAACGCCTACGACGGCGGCCGGGAGAGCGACATCACCCACCTGCGCGAGTTCGAGGCCAGCGGTCTCGGGCGGCGGGACGATGCCCGCTGGAGCGGGTTCCTCGAGGTCATCCCGACCAAGGCCGACTACGTCCTCGACCTGATCCGGATGAACAGCCTGTGGCCGCTGCTGTCCGGCCTGGCGTGCTGCGCCATCGAGATGATGTCCGCGGCGACGTCCAAGAACGACATGGACCGCTGGGGCATGTTCCCGTTCCGGGCCAGCCCGCGCCAGGCGGACGTGCTTATCGTCGCCGGCACGCTGACGACCAAGATGGCGGGGCCGCTCGTCCGGCTGTGGGAGCAGATGCCCGAGCCCAAGTGGTGCGTCGCGCTCGGCGACTGCACGTGCTCGGGTGGCCGCTACAAGCGCAGCTATTCGACGGTGGAGGGCATCGACCGCGTCATGCCGGTCGACATCTACATCCCCGGCTGTCCGCCCCGGCCCGAGGGTCTCATCTACGGGATGATGAAGCTCCAGCAGCTCGTCAAGGACCGCCGCGGACACTGGCCCGATCGGGCGATCGGCCCGACCGTGCCGCAGGACGTCTGATCGTGGATCGCCGGTTCAAGGAGCGCCTGGAGGCGAGATTCGCCGACCAGCTGACGGGCCCCGTCCGACAGCGCCACGACGAGACCGAGATCCGGATCCGGCCAGGCGACGTCGTGCCGGTGCTGTCCGCGCTCCATGACGAGCCGGCGTTCCACTTCGAGTTCCTGGCCGACCTCGCGGGCGTCGACACCGGCGAGGTCATGCAGGTCGTGTACCACCTCTGGAGCGAGACGACGCCCGACTGGCTGCGCGTCATCGCCGATGGCCTGTCGCGCGAGGACCCGCGCGTCCCGTCCGCCACCTTCCTGTGGAAGGGCGCCGAGTGGATGGAGCGCGAGGCCTACGACATGTTCGGGATCACCTTCGAGGGCAACCGCGACCTGCGCCGCATCTACATGCCGCCCGACTACCAGAGCTTCCCGTTGCGCAAGGACTTCTACCTGCCCGATGACGCCGCCCGATCGCCCGGCGGCGGCGTCCGCCCGATGGAGCGGACGCACACCCCACCCGCTGTCGCGACCACGGCGCTGATCCGCCGGGGATCGAACTGACCGAGGACCCTCGACGATGACCACGACCACCGACCGGCCGCCCTCCGACGACCCGCGCGTCACCCTCGACCGCGACCTGGGCGTCTTCGAGCCGGTGCCGCCGTACCCGCCGCGCACCGAGCGCGAGGCCGAGTTCTACACACTCGGCGACGGCGAGATGCTCATCAACATGGGGCCGCAGCACCCGTCGACCCACGGCGTGCTGCGGGTCGTGCTCAAGCTCGACGGCGAGAAGGTGGTCGACCTCGACCCGGTCCTCGGCTACCTCCACCGCGGCGTCGAGAAGCTGTGCGAGAACGCCGACTACCACCAGGCGATCTGCTATCTCGATCCCCTCGAGTACGTCAGTTCCCTGTACTGCGAGTGGCCCGGCGTGCTGGCCTTCGAGAAGCTCCTCGACGTCCAGGTCCCGCGCCGTGCGGAGTACATCCGCGTCCTCGCCACCGAGCTCAACCGGATCGCCAGCCACGCGCTGTTCCTCGGCTGGATGGCGCTCGACCTCGGCGGCCTCACGCCGATCCTGTGGTCGTTCATCGAGCGCGACGAGATCGTGGACATGCTCGCGTCGCTGACCGGCCAACGGATGCTCTTCAACTACATGCGCATCGGCGGCGTCAACGGCGACCTGAACCACGAGTTCCTGAGCCGCCTCGGCGACTGGATGAGCCACGCGACCGAGCAGATCGAGGCGGGCACCGCGCTGCTCAACGAGAACGAGATCTTCGTCCGGCGGATGCGCGGGCTCGGGACCATCGACACGTCGACGGCACTCCGGATGGTCATGACCGGCCCGAACCTGCGGGCGACGGGCGTGCCCTTCGACCTCCGGCGAGCGCACCCGTACAGCGTCTTCCCGGAGCTCGAGTTCGACATCCCGACCCGGACCGAGGGCGACTGTCTGGCGCGCTACCTGCTCCGGATGGATGAGATCAAGCAGAGCCTGCGGATCATCGACCAGTGCCTCCACCAGATGCCCGACGGGCCGATCATCGCCAAGCTGCCGCGGCTCCTGCGGCCGCGGCCGGGCAGGGCGTACGCCGCGGTCGAGGGTCCGCGCGGCCAGTACGCGGCCTACGTCGTGAGCGACGGCACGGACCAGCCGTTCCGGATGCGCATCCATGACCCCTCGTTCATCCACCTCCAGGCGGTCGGCACGATGGTGCCGGGTCATTTGGTGGCTGACACGATGGCCGTGATGGCGTCCCTCGACCCCATCATGGGCGGGGTTGATAAGTGATGGTCACTTCGGCGCGTCGTCGGACGGCCGATGCCGGCGTTGTCGGCTGCGCGCGACCGCTCACGCACCTCGAGGTGCGCTCGCGCCCGTGCTCGCCTCCGCCTTGGCCTCGACTCGCCCCACGACTCGCAAGGCAGCACCGATGACGGTCATTGCGAAAAGCTGGAATTGGCTGACGCTGCCGGGCAAGCTGATCTTCACGGTCGTGCCCGTGCTGCTGGTGGCCACGGTCGGGCTGGTCGCATTCATCGCGATCCTCGGCGGCCCGGTGGTCGACATCCTCGCCGACAACCTGCCGATCGTCCGGTTCGTCGTGGCCGCGACGATCATCCTCCTGATCACGATCCCGACCGCGTTCCTGATCATCTACATGGAGATGAAGGTCATCGCGCTGATGAACCTTCGGATCGGGCCGGACCGGGTGGGCCCGTTCGGGTCGCTGCTCTCCGTGGTGCACGGGCTGAAGGTCCTCATGAAGGAGGACTTCACCCCGACCGGCGCCGACCCCATCGTCTTCACGTGGGCGCCGGTCGTCGTCTACCTCGCCAGCGTCATGAGCCTGCTGGTCATCCCGTTCGCCCCCGGGCTCTTCGCCCAGGACCTGAACCTCGGCCTGCTGTACTTCTTCGCGATCGGCGGCCTGTCCGTGGTCGGGCTGTTGATGGCCGGCTGGTCGAGCTACAACAAGTACTCGCTGCTCGGAGGCCTCCGCGCCGCGGCGCAGGTCGTGTCCTACGAGATCCCGCTCACCCTCTCGGTCGTGGGTCTGATCCTGCTGGCCGGCACGCTGAGCCTCAACAAGATCGTCGAGAACCAGGCGGGCTGGTTCACCGACTGGTACATCTTCCAGCAGCCGCTCGGCGCCCTGATCTTCTTCATCGCCGCGACCGCGGAGGCGAACCGGACGCCATTCGATCTCACCGAGGCGGACTCGGAGATCGTGGCCGGCTTCGCCACCGAGTACTCCGGCATGCGCTTCGGGTTCTTCTTCTTCGCCGAGTACGTGAACGTCTTCATCGTCTCGGCCCTCTTCGTCACGCTCTTCTTCGGCGGCTGGAACGCGCCGTTCCCGTGGCCGTGGCCCGTGACGGTCGGGTTCGACCCTGGGTCGCTCGGGATCGAGCTTCTGCTGCTCGTGGCGATCGTGCCGCTCGTCCTGACCCTCGCCTTCGCGGCGCCGGTCTGGATCGCCAGCTCGGCCATCAAGGGCTGGCAGGCCCTGATCGTCGGATTCGTGCTCGCCAACCTGTTCATCATTGCGGTCATCGGCGCCTGGGCCTACATCGGGCTCGATTGGGTCGCCGGCATCGTGTGGTTCCTGGGGAAGACCTACGTGTTCGTGTTCACCTTCGTCTGGATGCGCGGGACGCTGCCGCGGGTCCGCATCGACCAGCTCATGGACTTCGCCTGGAAGTGGCTGCTCCCGGCGTCGCTGTTGAACCTGTTCGTGACCGCAACGGCCATCGTCGTCTTCACGAGCCTGCGGCCCGGCGCATGAGCTTCCTGTCCGGCCTGGTCCCGGGCCTCGGCATCGTCAAGGGCATGAGCCTGACCCTGCGCCGGTTCTTCGAGCCGAAGGTCACGGTCATGTACCCCGAGGTCCGCCTGGACGTCCCGCACAAGTTCCGCGGCCGGCTCCAGCTCCTCTACGACGAGTGGGGCACGCTCAAGTGCGAGACGTGCTTCCAGTGTGCGCAGGCCTGCCCGATCGAGTGCATCGACATGGGCGGCATCGACACCCGCGGCCGGTACCACGTCCACTGGGGCGCACCGGAGACGTACGGCGAGCGACGCGAGGAGTCGGCCCTGCGCCGATCCGGGCGGGCCGTGCCTGACCCGGCGTACGTGCGGTTCGCGCCGGTCGACCTCGGCGCCGTCGACGCCATCCTCGAGGAGCACGACCACGACCCGGCCCGGATGCTCTCCATCCTGGAGGCGACCCAGGCGGCGTACGGCTACCTGCCTGTCGCCGCGCTCAAGCGGATCAGCCACCTCACGGGCGCCTGGTACGCGATGATCTATGGGACGGCGACCTACTACAGCCACCTGCACTTCGAGCCGCCGGCGGCGGTCGACCAGGCGGCCGCGGTCAACGCCCACCGGCCGCCCGAGGCCGATTACGTGGCCGCGCTGGCGACCGCGCTCGGGCGACCGTCGGGTGGCACCGGCCGGCGCCGGGGCTCGGCGGCGAGCAACTGACCGTGGTCGACCGCCTCAAGACCCCGGCCGCGTGGCCGACGATCCTGTTGGAGCGCGCCGGTGCGAAGGACCCCACCGACCTCGACGCGGCGGTCCGGGCGGGCGCGTTCACCGGGCTGACGAAAGCCGTCCGCGATCTCGGACCGGCCGCGACGATCGCCACGATCGCGGCAGCGGGCCTGCGCGGACGCGGCGGCGCGGGCTATCTCGCCGCCGAGAAGTGGCGGACCGCCGCCGCGAGCGACGTTCCCCGCCGGTTCGTCGTGGCCAACGGCTACGGCGCGGACCCCGCATCGGGGACGGACCGGTACCTGCTCGAACACGACCCGTTCGCGATCATCGAGGGCGCGGCGATCGCCGCGTTCGGCATCGGGGCGGCCGAGGCGATCATCGCGGTGCGTGCCGAGGACACCGAGGCGATCCGCCGGCTCGAGGCCGCGATCGGCGCCGCCGAGGAGGCCGGGTACATCGGCCCGGACGCGTTCGGACCGCGAACCGACCTCATGGTCACGGTCCGACCGGTCCAGGGCGCGTACATGCTCGGCGAGGAGACCGTGCTGCTGAAGGCCCTCGAGGGCAAACGCGGTCAGCCCGAACAGCGGCCGCCGCATCCCGCCGAGCGCGGACTGTTCGGCGCCCCGACCGTCGTCCACAACGTCCAGACGCTGGCTGCCGTCGGCTGGATCATCCGCAACGGCGCCGACGCGTTCCTCAAGACCGGCTCGAAGACCAGCCCGGGGACCGTGCTGATCCAGGTGCGGACGCCCTCGGGCGACGGGATCGCGGAGGTCCCGCTCGGGACGCCGCTGCGCAAGGTCGTGGCGCTCGGTGGCGCGCTGCCGGCGGGCCGGTCGATCAAGGCGGTCCTGGTCGGCGGTCCGTCGGGCGGTCTCCTGCCCGAGGAGGCGCTGGACACCGCCTACGACTACGAGCCGCTCCGGGCGGCCGGCGCCCATGTCGGCTCGGGCTCCGTGGTCGTCGCCGACGACCGGGCGTGCGTCGTCGACCTGGCCCGCCTGCTGACCGGGTTCTGCGCGAGCGAGGCTTGCGGCAAGACGATCCCGTGCCGCATCGGCACGCGACGGCTCGTGGAGATCGCCGACCGCGCCGTGGACGGCCGGCCGCGGCCCACCGACGTCGAGCTCATGACCGACCTCTCGTCCGATATCGTCGGCTCGGCCCTGTGCGATCACGAGCGCCTGACGACCCTCCCGCTGACGAGCGTGATGCGATACTTCCGCTCGGAACTGGACGAGCACCTCCTGAACAGCTCGTGCCCTGCCGGCGTCTGCCACCCGATCGCGGTGGCCGTCGGATCGGGCCGATAAGGCGACCCATGGCCGACCTGTTGACGCGCCCCGACAGCCACCCCGACACCGAGACGGATTCGCTCGCCGAGCGCCTGCTCGACACGCGCTCGCCGCAACGTCCCCAGACGTCGCCGCGCATCCGGATCGAGGTGGACGGCCGCGTCGTCGAGGGCTTCGCGGGCCAGACCATCCTCGAGGTCTGCCGCGACAACGGCATCGAGATCCCGACCCTCTGCTACGAGCCGAAGCTGCCGGGCTTCGGGGCGTGCCGGATGTGCGTCGTGGAGGTCGAGGGCGAGGAGTTCCCGCCGATCAGCTGCTCGCGGACGTGCGAGCCCGGCATGAAGGTGGAGACGCAGACCGAGGAGGTCCGCCGACTGCGGCGGACGAACCTCGAGCTCATCTTCAGCGACCACAACGCCTACTGCCTCCCGCCATGCCAGAACAAATGCCCGAGCCACATCGACATCCCGGGCTTCCTCAAGGCCAACGCCGAGGCGAACTGGCGTGAGAGCACGCGCATCTTCAAGCGCACGATCCCGTTCCCGTCCGTCCTGGGGCGCGTCTGCCCGGCCCCCTGCGAGGAGCACTGCCGGCGCGACGAGGTCGACGAGGCCATCGCGATCCGCGACAGCCACCGCTACGCCGGCGACCAGGTGCTCAAGGCGATGCTCGACGAGGGCGTCGACCCGCCCCTGCCGTTCGAGCTCAAGGCGACGTCCGGTCGCCGGGCCGCGGTCATCGGCTCGGGGCCGGCCGGCATGGCCGCCGCCTACTACCTGCTCATCGCCGGCCACGATGTCACGGTCTTCGAGCGCGACCCCGCGCCGGGCGGGATGCTCCGCTACGGCATCCCGCAGTACCGCCTGCCGAAGATCGAGGTCCTCGACGCCGAATATGAATCGGTCACGCGGCTTGGCGGCAAGATCGTCTGCAACGCGGGCCTCGGCACGGACTTCACGCTCGACGACCTGACGAACCAGGGCTTCGACGCGGTGGTCGTGGCGATCGGCTGCTACGACACGAACAAGCTCGGGATCCCCGGCGAGGACGCGGCCGAGGTCCTCGACGGCCTCGAGTACCTGCGCACAGCGACCCTCGGCCTGCCATACCCGGACCACGCTGGGAAGCGGGTGGTGGTCATCGGTGGCGGCTTCACCTCGATGGACTGCAGCCGCACCTCGGTCCGCCAGGGCGCGAAGGACGTCACGCTCGTCTACCGGCGGGACATGAAGGACATGCCCGCGTCCAACGAGGTCCACGAGGCGATCGAGGAAGGCGTCACCGCCATCTTCCAGGCCGGACCGACCCGGGTCATCACCGACGACAAGGGCAACGTCACGGGCGTCGAGTTCATCCGGAACCAGCTCGGCGAGCCCGACGCGTCCGGCAGGCGGCGGCCGGAACCGTCGCCCGGCACGGAGTTCATCGTGCCGTGCGACCGCGTGCTGCTGGCGATCGGCCAGGGGCCGGACCTGAGCTGGCTCGGCACCGGGTCGGACGGCGTGGAGGCGACCAAGCAGCGCCGGCTCAAGGCGGACGCCGTCACCTTCGAGACCGGTCGGCCCGGGGTCTTCGGGACCGGCGACGTCCGGATCGGCGCTGCCACGGTCGTCGCGGCCGTCGCCGAGGGGCGCAGGGCCGCGTACGCCGTGGACGCGTTCCTCCAGGGCCAGGATCTCGCGGCGATCCGGACCCGCCAGACGCTCGCCGAACCGCAGCCCGAGTTCCTCTCGATCGTGCCGTTCACCGGCGAGGTGAAGGAGCCGCGCTACCGGATGACCGCGCTCGAGGCCGAGGAGCGCAACCACAGCTACATCGAGTACGAGCTGCCGTACACCCGCGAGGACGCGGTCGCGGAATCGACGCGCTGTCTCCAGTGCACGTGCGAAGCGATCGGCTTCTGCGACCTGCGCCGCCTCGGCATCGAATACGGGACGACGCTCAAGACGCTCGAGCCGCAGTACCACCAGGGCGCCGGCTACCGGAGCGTGACCGAGAACCGCTTCGCCGGCATCAACCACGACTACATCCGCGACGACTCACACGCCTTCATCCTGCGCGAGCCGTCACGTTGCATCGACTGCGGCCGTTGCGCCCAGGTCTGCTCGGAGGTCGTGGGGGCGGCGTGCTACGACTTCATGCGGATCGGGTTCGACACGCTCGTGACGACGCCGCTCGACATGAGCCTCAACGACACCCCGTGCGTGTCGTGCGGCCGGTGCGCCGAGACATGCCCCACGGGCGCCCTCATGCCCAAGCCGCGCGTCCTCGAGAAGTACGAGGTCGACGAGAGCCGCTGCATCCTCTGCGGCATCTGTGTCGATGCCTGCCCGTACGACGCACTGCGCGACGGAGGCGACATCGAGCTCGCCCACACGAGCCGCGCCGAGCCGATGATCGACCTGATGTCGCTGGCCGCCATCGCGCGCGAGACCGAGGTCACGTATATCCGGCGGGAGCACGACTGGGCGAGCGCGGCCGCGGCCGAGGGCCGCATCTTCGACCCCTCCCGCCTGTTGCCGGTCCTGCCCGCCACCGTCGCCGGGATCCCGGCCCAGACCGGCAACGGGCACGCCCACGGCAACGGTCACGATCACGGCAACGGTCACGACGCGGGCCCCGCCCTCGGCCCTGGCGGCCACGAGTAGCAGGTCGTGCTGAAGACGCTCATCCCCATCGTCCTCGCGGCAATGGTCGTCGGCGCGGTGCTCGGATTCGCCGGCGTGATGATCGTGTTCCTGGGCCAGGATTGGGGCGACGCGCTGTTCTTCGTGCTCGCTGCGCTGATGCTCATCAGCGGCCTGCTGGTCGTGACGATGCGCGACATCATCCGCTGCGGCCTCGCGATGATCGTCTGCTTCGGGGCCTTGGCCGGCATCTACGTGCTGATCGGGTCGCCCCTCCTCGCCGCCGCGCAGGTCATCGTCTACATCGGGGCCATCAGCGTCCTGATCCTGTTCGCGATCATGCTGACCCAGACCAAGGACGCACCGAGCCGGCTGGTCTTCCAGACGCAGGCCGGGCCGGCGGCGATCGCCGCAGTGATCATCGCCGTGCTCATCGCCCTCGCCGTGAACGCCACGGATTGGGGCGAGGTCGGCCATCGGATCCACCAGGCCACGAAGGACCTCTCGCTCATCCTCTTCAGCGACTACGTGCTGCCCTTTGAGATCGTCAGCGTTCTGCTGCTCGCGGCCGTCATCGGCGGCGTGTTCATCGCGAAGCGCGAGCCGGGCGGCCCATCGTGAGCGACTCCCTCGACGCCTATCTGGTGCTGGCCGGGATCCTGTTCGCGATCGGGTCCTTCGGGTTCCTGGCCCGACGCAACGCGATCAGCATGCTCATGTCGATCGAGCTGATGCTCAACGCGGTCAACCTCTCCATCGTCGCGTTCGGGGCCTTCATCCCGGCACTGGGCGCACAGGCCTCGGTCATCGCCCTGATGGTCATGGCCGTGGCGGCCGGTGAGGCGACGGTGGGCCTGGCCATCGTCATCGCGATCTACCGCAACAAGAAGACGCCGCTCGTCGACGAATACGACGTGATGCGGCAGTGAACGCCGCCGAGCTCCTGCCCCTGATCGTCCTCCTGCCGATCGCCGGTTTCGCCATCACGGCGCTGATCGGGCGTCGTCTCGGCAAGCAGGCGCACTGGATCCCGGTCCTGGCCGTCGCAGCCGCCTGGATCATCGCGATGGCCGCCGCGTACGGCGCCCTGACCGGCGCCGAGCCTTTCGGCGAGCACGGCTACGCGGTGTCGTACTTCAAGTGGATCCCGGCCGGGTCGTTCGTCGTGGACGTCGGCTTCTTCGTCGACCAGCTGACGGCGTGCCTGCTCATCGTGGTCACGACGATCGGCCTGCTCGTCCACGTCTACTCGATCGGCTACATGAGCCACGACCCGGGGTACTGGCGGTTCTTCGCGTACCTCAACCTCTTCATGTTCAGCATGCTGCTGCTGGTCCTCGCGGACTCGTGGCTGGTCGTGTTCGTGGCCTGGGAGCTGGTCGGGCTGTCGAGCTACCTGCTCATCGGCTTCTGGTTCCGCAAGCGCTCCGCGGCGCTGGCGGCCAAGAAGGCATTCATCGTCAACCGCGTCGGCGACGTCGGGTTCGCGCTCGGGATCATGGCCATCTTCGTGAACACGGGGTCCCTGAACATCCGCGAGTCGATCGACGTCCTGCTGAGTCCGACGCTCGTCGCGTTCGCGATCCCGATCCCGGTCGTCGCCCTGCTGATCTTCGCAGGTGCGATGGGCAAGTCGGCCCAGTTCCCGCTCCACGTCTGGCTGCCGGACGCGATGGAGGGCCCCACTCCTGTGTCGGCCCTCATCCACGCGGCGACGATGGTCAACGCGGGCGTCTACCTGGTCGCCCGCGCGAACCCGCTCTTCGCCGCGTCCCCCGACACGATGGTGGTGGTCGCGGGCATCGGCATCTTCACCGCGATCCTGGCGGCATCGATCGCGATGACCCAGACCGACATCAAGCGCGTCCTGGCCTACTCGACGCTGTCCCAGCTCGGCTACATGTTCGCGGCGCTCGGCGTCGGGGCGTTCACGGCGGCGATCTTCCATCTCATGACCCACGGCTTCTTCAAGGGCCTGCTGTTCCTCGGCTCGGGATCGGTCATCCACGCCGTCCACGAGGAGCAGGACATGCGACGGATGGGCGGGCTGTCGAAGAAGATCCCGATCACGTACGTGACGATGCTCATCGGGTCGCTCGCGATCGCGGGCATCCCGCCGCTGGCCGGCTTCTTCTCGAAGGACGAGATCCTGGGCAAATCCTTCAAGCTCGGGTTCACGTGGGTCTGGCTGGTCGGCTTCATCGTGGCCGGCCTGACCGCGTTCTACATGTTCCGCTTGATGGGCCTCACGTTCTGGGGTGCCTTCCGGGGCCCGAAGGAAGTCTGGGACCGGATCCACGAGTCGCCGCCGGTCATGACGATCCCGCTCATCCTCCTGGCGATCGCGTCGGTCTTCCTGGGCATGGCCCTCGGCCTGCCGTTCGGCGCGAGCACGATCAGCGGCTGGCTGGAGCCGGTATTCCACGAGGCGGAGGTCGCGCTCGGCCATGAGGCCGCGACGTTCCAGCTGGCCGGCATCGACGGCGTGCTGATCCTCGCGAGCGTGACGGTCGCCGTTGTGGGCATCGCCATCGCCTGGCGGCTGTTCGGGGCGGACCTGCTGGGCCTGCGCCTGCCGGCCCGCCCGGAGGCCGTGCGCGAGCTCACCGCCCGGGTCCCGTTCCTCTACCGGGCGTCGCTCAACAAATGGTGGTTCGACGACCTCAACCACCTGCTGTTCATGGTCATCGGCGGCCGGATCGCCAACGCGCTGTGGTGGTTCGATCGGGAGATCGTGGATGGCAGCGTCAACGCCATCGGACGCGGCACGGTCTCCTCCGGGCGCGGGCTCCGCCGCGTCCAGACCGGCCGGGTCCAGAACTACGCGCTGGGGATCGCCATCGGCCTGATCTTCATGGCCGGCTCGTATCTCGTGCTGGTGGGTCGCTGATGGACCTGGCCAGCCTCCCGATCCTGACGATCGTCACGTTCCTGCCGCTCGTCGGCGCGGTCGCGGTGGCGCTGCTGCCGTCGAGCGCGGCACGGCCCGTGGCGCTCGGCTTCGCGCTGCTGACGTGGGTCGTCTCGCTCGTCCTGCTCGTCGCGTACCTGCCCGGCAACGAGGGTTTCGAGTTCGAGACCACGATCGACTGGATCCCGTTCTTCGGCATCCAGTACAAGCTCGGCGCCGACGGGCTGTCGATCGCGCTCGTCGTCCTGACGACGACGCTGAGCTGGATCAGCATCCTCGCGAGCTTCGCCCCGATCCAGACCCGGATCAAGGAGTACATGATCGCCTTCCTCGTCCTCGAGGTCGGCATGATCGGGGTGTTCCTCGCGCTCGACCTGTTCCTCTTCTACATCTTCTGGGAGATCGTGCTCGTCCCGATGTACCTGATCATCGGGATCTGGGGCGGCGCGAACCGGATCTACGCGACGATCAAGTTCGTCCTTTACACCCTCGTCGGGTCGCTGCTGATGCTCGTCGCCATCCTCGCCACGGCTTTCGCGTACCAGGCGGCGACCGGGACGTGGGTGGGCGCATTCGACTTCGAGACGCTGCGCGCCTTCGCCACCACCCCGGGCAGCGGCTTCGCCGACAGCCTGCAGATCGGCGCGTTCCTCGCCTTCTTCCTGGCCTTTGCGATCAAGGTCCCGATGTTCCCGTTCCACACGTGGCTGCCGGACGCCCACACGGAGGCCCCGACCGCGGGCTCGGTGATCCTGGCCGCGATCATGCTGAAGCTCGGGGCGTATGGCTTCATCCGCTTCGCGATCCCGCTCTTCCCCGACGCGGCCCAGACGTTCGCACCGGCGATCATCGTGCTCTCGCTCATCGCGATCATCTACGGGGCGATCGTGGCGCTCGTCCAGCCCGACCTCAAGCGGCTCGTCGCCTACTCCTCGGTCAGCCACATGGGCTTCGTGACGCTGGGCTTGTTCGTCTTCACCCAGCAGGGCGTCCAGGGCGCGATCCTGCAGATGATCAACCACGGCCTGATCACGGGCGCCCTCTTCCTGCTGGTCGGCGTGATCTACGAGCGGACCCACGACCGGACGATCGCGAAGATGGGCGGCCTCGCCGCGAAGATGCCGGTCTACGTCGCGGTGTTCGGGTTCTTCGTGTTCGCCTCAGGTGGCCTGCCCGGGCTGTCCGGGTTCGTCGGGGAGTTCCTCGCGCTGGTCGGGACGTTCGAGGTGAGTCCGGCCGCGGCCGCGATCGCCGCGTTCGTCATGATCCTGGCGGCGGGCTACCTGCTCTACATGTTCGGCCGGATCGTGTTCGGCGAGCTCTCGGAGTTCTTCGCGAGCTTCGGCGACCACCTGACCGACATGACCCCCGTCGAGATCCTGACCCTCGCGCCGCTGGCCGCCCTCGTGGTCGTCTTCGGGATCCAGCCGGGACTGCTGCTCGACCTGGTCGACACGACCGTCACCGACACCATCGAGGCCGCGAACGCCGGGGCGGCCATCGCGTTCCCGCCGACGCTCGTCATCGGGCTCGTCCTGCTCGCGGCCGGCGGCATCATCGCCCGGGTCGCGTACGTGCTGGTTGGTCGCGGCGGTGAGACCACCCTCCCCGTGCCCGCGGAAGGCGGGGCCGCCCATTGACCACCGAGAACCTCCTCGCGATCGCCCCGATCATCGTCGCGATCCTCACCGCGGTCGCCGTCCTCGTCGTCGACCTGATCCGGCCGGGCCACACCGGACTCGCGGTCGGGACGGCGTTGATCGGCCTCGCGCTGACGACCGCGGTGACCCTTGCCACGGGCGCGAGCGGCGAACTGACCGCCTTCGGCGGCGCGTACACCGTCGACGCGCTGACGAGCTTCCTCGACATCCTGTTCATCTCGATCGTCGTGCTGACGATCATGTTCGCCCCGGACTACCTCGTGCCGCGCGGGCTGCCGGTCGCGGAGTTCGCCATCGTCCTGCTCTTCGCGATGACCGGGGCGATGCTGCTCGCCGGCGCGACCGACCTGCTGCTCCTGTTCCTCGGGCTCGAGCTGATGGTCCTGCCCGGCTACCTGCTCGCGGGCTTCCACAAGACCGACGCCTACTCGACCGAGGGAGCGATCAAGTACTTCCTGCTCGGCTCGTTCAGCTCGGCGATCTTCCTCTTCGGGCTGGCCTTCGTCTGGGGCATGACCGGGACGACGCGGGTCGACGAGGTGGCCGCGGCCTTCACGCAGATCGTCGCCGGCGACGCGCCCCTTTCGCCCGGGCTCGCGATGGGCCTCGCCTTCATGACGACCGGTGTGGCCTTCAAGATCGCCGCCGTCCCATTCCACTACTGGACGCCGGACGCGTACCAGGGCTCCCCGACGCCGGTGACCGGCTATCTGTCGGTCGGTCCCAAGATCGGCGCGTTCGCTCTGATCCTGCGGCTCTTCGTGGAGGCACTCGGGCCGCTGTCCGAGTGGTGGATGCCGGTCATGATCGTCCTCGCGACGCTCACGATGACCCTCGGCAACCTGGTCGCGCTGACCCAGGACAACGTCAAGCGGATGCTGGGCTACAGCTCGATCGCCCACACCGGCTACATGCTGGTCGGTCTCGCGGCCTATGCCGCCGGCCAGATCCAGGGTCTGGAAGGGCTCCTCTACTACGGGGCGGCTTACACGTTCATGAACCTCGGGGCGTTCGCGGTCGTCGCCGCGCTCCAGAAGCGGACCGGCGTGACGTCGCAGCTCGACACGTTCGCGGGGCTCGGTCGCAAGGAGCCGCTGCTGGGCATCCTGATGACGCTCTTCCTGCTGTCGCTGACCGGGATCCCGCCGACCGCCGGCTTCTTCGCGAAGGCGTACGTCATCCTCGCGGCCGTCGAGGCCGGCGGCCCCGTCTCGTTCCTGGCGGTCCTCGCCGTGCTCAACGCGGCGGTGGCCGCCTTCTACTACCTGCGGGTCGTCGTCTACATGTACACGCGCGAGCCGACGACCGACGCCCCGGCGCCGCGCCACGGTGCGCTCGTCTGGGGCGGGCTGGCGGCCGCGACGGCGCTGACGATCGTGCTCGGGGTGTTCCCGAACGTCTTCATCGGGTTCGTCGAGGCGGCCGCCGGCGCCATCTCGCAGCTCTAGGCCCCCAGCCGGCGGGCCAGTCCGCCTAGAAAGCGCCCCACGTCGCGCGCTGACGCGACGACGAGGTCCGCCCGCGCCAGCACCTCCGGAGGCGCGGCAAGGCGACCGTGGACGGCCACCGTCAGCCCGACCGTCCGGCCACCGTCGCGGGCGGCCAGGACCGCGTCGAAGGCGTCCGCGTCGCTGAGGTCGTCGCCGAACGACACGACCGCGCCGGGCCCGTGACGCGCGATCAGGCGCTCGACGGCCTCGCGCTTGCCGCCGGCGTCGCCGGGCCGCAGGTCCACCACGGACCGGCCGCGATAGGGCCGCAGGCCGTGGTCGACGAGCCCGAGCCGTGCCTCGACCGCCGCGATCGCCTCGAACACCGCCGCGCGGGCCACCGGGATGTCGTCCGCCTGGCGGACGTGGAATGCGACCGATGCGCCCTTGCGCTCGACGAACAGCCACGGCGGCCGCCCGAGCTCAGCCGCGACGCCCGTCGCGAGCGTCTCGGCGGTGACGCCGTGGGCCTCGAACCCGGGCTCGACGACCGGGGCGATGGCGTCCGCGGAATGGCCCCGATCGAGCCAGGCCGCCTGGAGGCCGTGATCGCCCAGGTACTCGATGCCGCCGACCCGGGCCCGGGCCGCGACGTCCGCGACCGTCCGCCCGGTCAGGATG
Organism: uncultured Chloroflexia bacterium; assembly: GCA_963767165.1. Taxonomy (GTDB): domain Bacteria; phylum Chloroflexota; class Limnocylindria; order Limnocylindrales; family CSP1-4; genus SPCO01. The sequence continues at coordinate 16,016 of CAVYCV010000004.1, forward strand.
GCCACGTGGAGTCGGCCGGGCCGCCTCGCCGCGATCCCGGCCAGGCGTCGGAGCGCGCGCCGCGCGGCCGGGTCGATGGTCGCTGCCGCCGGATCGCGCGAGCCGGCGGCCAGGGTGCCGTCGAAGTCGGCGACGACGAGCAGTGGCGCGGGCGCCGCGACGACCCGGTCGAGCGCGGCGGCGATCTCGGCCGGGGTGGAGGCCTCGCGACCCGACGCCTCCGCGGCGGGCCTGGCGGCCCGGCTCGCCCCTCTGACCGGCTTGCTCAGGGCGTGACCTCGACGTCGGGCAGGATCGCCGCGACGCCGCGGGCCATGACGTCGGGCCCGATCCCCCCGAGCGCACCGTCGCGCACGATGCCGTCGGTGTCGATCCAGAAGTGGACCGGCAGCGGGAGCGCATCCCAGGCGGCCTGCGCGGACCCGTCGCTGTCGAGGCCGAGCCGGAACGTGGCGTTCAGCTCGTTCGCGAAGGCGGCGACGGTGCCCTCGGTCTCCTTGACGTCGATCGCGAGGATGACCAGCCCGTTCTCGCCGTAGCGCGCCGCGAAGTCGTTCATCAGCGGGAACTCGTCCCGGCACGGCGGACACGTGGTGGCCATGAAGTCGACCCAGACCGCCTGGCCCTTGAGCTTCGCGAGGTCGATCGTCCCGCCGCCCACCCGTGGCACGAGCAGCGACGGGGCCGGCTCACCGATGTGGGACAGCGCGTCCGAACCGGACGGCGACGCCGACGACGAGGCGCTCGGCGAGGCCACGGCCACTGCGGACGCGCTCGGTTCGGCGGTCGGCGGGGCTGCGGTCGGCGGGGCCGCGGTCGGCGGGGCGCTGAAGGCGGGCGCCGGCGCCGGAGCGAGGAACAGGATCCCCCCGATGACCAGCGCCGCGGCGGCGATCCCGGTCACCAGACCGGCGACGATCGACAGACGTGGCCACATATGCGCGGGAGCGTACCAGTACGAGCGGTCGGCGGCGGCGCACGAGACCCACTGCTACGATGCCGCTCCGATGTCAGGCCTGTCCGAGCGCGCGCGCACCCGATTCGTCCCCGCCCTCCTGACGGCCTTCGGCGTCACGCTGCTGGCCGCGGGCCTGCTCAGCTACACCATCCCGGTCGCCGCCGAGCCGCTGCCGACGAGCAGCCCGGCCCCGAGTGCGGCCGCCGTCACGCCCGCGCCGCGGATCACCCTGCCGCCGCTGGCCTCGGTCGGCCCGTCGGTCGCTCCGAGCGCCCCGGCCGACCGGGTCGCCACCCGGGTCCGGGTCGCGGCCCTCAAGATCGACCTGCCCGTCCTGCCGCCGGGCAACGCCAAGGAGTACCCGTTGTGCGACGCGGCGCAGTGGTTCCAGGCGGACCCCCTGGGCCAGCCGGGTCAAGGCAAGGCGGTGTACCTGTACGGCCACGCCCGGGCCGGGATGTTCCTGCCGTTGCTGACAGCCTCGAAGGTGAAGAACGGCAAGCGGATGCTCGGGATGGTCGTCGAGGTCTGGACGAGCGACGACCAGCGGTTCCTGTACGAGATCACCGAGGTGCGCCGCCACGTGTCCTACAAGGGCGCCCTCGACGACCCGTTCCAGGCGACGTCCGAAGAGCTCTGGCTCCAGACGTCTGAGGGCAGCGGCAAGACGTTCCCGAAGCTCCAGGTCGTCGCCCAGCCGCTCTCCCAGGAGGCCTCGGACCACAAGTCGGCGCATCCGAAGGACACGTCGGTCGACTGCACCCCGCCCGGGTGGAACGGCTAGAGCCAGTCGATCTTGCGCAGGAAGAGCGCGGCACCTGCGGCCAGCGAGATCGTCACCGCGGTGACCGCCCAGAACCCGGAGTGTTCCTGACCCGCGATCGCCGATCCCGCCTCGCTCATCCCGAAGATGCCCGCGATCGCCCCGATCCCTGCGAGGATGACCGTCACCCCGGTCAGCCGTTTCATGATCACCGAGAGGTTGTTGTTGATCGTCGTCAGGTAGACGTCGAGCGTCGCCGACGCGAGCTCCCGGTAGTTGTCGAGCTCGTCGGTCAGCCGGATGACGTGGTCGTAGATGTCGCGGAAATAGACGACCTCCTCAGCGCTGATCAAGGGCGTATCGCGGTTGGTGAGCTGGTTGAAGATCTCGCGGACAGGGCTGATCGAGCGGCGGACCTCGATGAGCTCGCGCTTCAAGGCGAACAGCGCCTCCAGCGTTTCCTTCTTTGCGCTCCGGACGACCTCGTCCTGGATCTCGTCGATGGCGAAGCCGAGGCGATCCGCGAACGGGAAGTAGCCATCGATGACGTCGTCGGCCAGGGCCCACAGGAGGTGGTCCGGCCCATCGCGCAGGATCGGCTCGACGCCGGAGCGCAGGTGATGGGTCGCTCGCGGCTCCCATGTCGAGTCGTGGGCGGTGAACAGGAAGCCGAGGCCCAGGACGATGTCGAGCTCGGACGCCGTGAGCTCGGCGTCGTAGTCGAGATAGAACAGGACGATGTGGACGATGCCGTCGGTGATCTCGATCTTCGCCCGCTGGTTGCCCTCGAGGACGTCCTCGACCACGAGCGGATGGAGCCCGAGAGCGGCTCCGACCTGCTCGACTTGTTCGGTCGACGGGCCGGACAGGTCGACCCAGACGCTCGCGTCCTTGTGACGCAACAGTTCCGGGAGGCGCCTCAGCGCTTCGTCCCCGGACGTCTCGCGGGTCTGGCCGTCGACGACCGCCACGACCGTGAGCACGCCGGGCCCGCCCGAGGTCGTCGCGCCGCGTCGCCGGGGCGCGACCGGCTCTCCGGCGAGGATCGCGGCGGTGACGGGTTCGGTCTGGTTCGGCCTAGAGCGCGATCCCCGGCTCGCTCGCTTGGCTGCCATCTGGATCGGCGCCTCCCGCGACGACGGCCCCGTCGGGTGGGGCCGGCACGTGCGCCAGCATACGCGGCCGGCCGCCGAGCACGAGCGAGGGTGGGACCGCGACGAGGGTGACCCCCGCGGCCACGATGAACAGCCCGACCATGATCCGGGCCGCCTCGCGTGACGCCCATTCCTCGAGGGCGTCCACGACCAACGGGTCACGCAACGGGCGGTCGCGCAACGACTCGGGGATCAGCGCGAGGTAGGCATCCGGCGTTGCGTAGACATCCTTCGCCAGCCTGTCGATGGTCGTCGAGCCGTACGCGGTCAGGATCGCGAGGCCGACCGCCATCCCGATCATCCGTGCGACGGTGACGATGGATGAGGCGGCGCCGAAGGCCCGGCGGCCGGCGGCCTCGACCGCAGCCGTCGAGCGTGGCGTGACGGTCATCCCGAATCCGAGGCCGAACGCGCCGAGGGTCAGCGCGACGGTGCCGATCGAGGTCTCGGGTGTCCACCCGGCCATCGCGGCGAGCGCGCCGATGCTGAAGGCCAGGCCGATGAGCGTCACGATGCGGAGGGACAGGACGCGGACGGCCAGGCCTGACAGGAGGGCCCCGACGGCCGTCGCGCCGGCGAGGGCGCCGAGCGCGAGTCGCTGCTCATCGGGACCGCCGTACAGCACGCGGTCGACGAAGACGGCGCCGCCGATGATCGCGGTCGCGAACGCGTAGCCGGTCAGCACCGAGACGAGCGAGGCCGCGGAGAACGCCCGGATCGCGAAGAGGCGGGGGTCGAGGAACGGGTCGCGGACGCGCAGGCCGCGGACCACCCAGATCGCCGTGAGCATGGCGGCCGCGGCCAGGAGGCCGGCCGTGACGGCGGCCGGTTCGACGGCGCTCCCAGCAATCTCGGTGGTGCCGATGAGCGTCAGGCCGACGAGCCCCGCCAGCAATGCGGCCCCGAACCAGAGCGCTCCCACGATATCGACCCGACCGGGCCGCCGGGGCGTGTCCCAGCCGGCCGATGCGGCCCATCCGACGATCAGGGCGACCAGGCCGATCGGCACGTTGATGAAGAAGACCCACCGCCAGGACGGCGCGAATAGGTCCGGCCACGCTCCGCCGAGCCCGGCGCCCGCGAGGGCATCCTGTGGGTGGAACGAGGCCAGGATCGCGGCGCCGACGAAAGGGCCGACCGCCATGCCGAGGAACGTCAGCGCGCCGATGACGCCGAGCGCTCGCGGCCGGCTCGGCCCGTCGTACAGGTGGGCCGCCGCAGCGGTCCCGACGGGGACCAGCACGCCGCCACCGAGGGCCTGGATGAGCCGCGCGACGATGAGCTGGTCGAGGCTCTGGGCGAGCCCAGCCAGCATGGACCCGACGATGAAGATCGCCAGCGCCGCCATGAACGGCCGGCGGGCCCCCCACAGGTCGGTCAGCCGGCCGGCCAGCGGCATCGCGAGGATGTACACGAGCAGGTAGCCGTTGATGATCCAGCTCGCCTTGCGCAGCTCGATCCAGGCCGAGCCGCCGGTCGGGTCCGCAAGGTCGTCCAGGATCGAGGGCAGGGCGACGGCCGTGATCATCAGCTCGAGGCCGGCGAGGAACACGCCGGTCCCGAACACGATGAGCAGCACGAGTGCCGAACGGCGGTCCATCGCGGCGAGTGTAAGTCGGACGGCAGGTCGACCCTTGGCGGGCCGCGGCCTGGAACTACGGCATTCCGGTGGACGGCTGAGCTGTCTGAAACGCCTACGACTTTGGATCGAGGTTGCGGGCCAGATCGTTGTCGGTGATCGTGGACCTCACGCCACCCTTCGGGACCTCCCCACCGGCGATCCAGACCAGCGCGTTGAGGACCACCGTCCGGAACGAGTCATTCGCCCAGTTGGCGTGGAAGTGGCCGCCGGCCAAACCGAACCCGCGCCCGCCATCCGAACGCTCATGGACCCACATCAAGGTCTCTGGTCGCCCGCTGGCGGCGACGACGTCGGGATACGGGCCGTGCGGATGGACGTAAGGGCCCTGGCGCACGGCGTCCGACGGCGTTGCGACGAGGATGGGGGTCGATCGTCCAGAGCCGTCGGTCGACCCTGGTCGTGCGCCCGTCGCACCGCCGAGCTGGATGTTGATGTACCACTCGTCGGTGGCGGCGAACGGTGATGCCCCGTGCGCCACGGGATGGTCGGGAAGCTGCTCGATGCGAGCCTCCCAGATCGGGTTGCAGCTGACACCTGCCTGGTAATGGCCACCGATCCAGGCGTCGACCTGCTCCGCGCCGTCGCCATCGGGCAGCTCGACGGCGTAGTGCATCAGCCCCACACCGATGCGTCGCTCATCAACCAGCCTCGTGATCGTGGCGAGACGCTCGGCGGCGAGCAGCGGGTGCCGAGGTCCGCCGTCGGCGTAGATGACGATGGCGCTCGCTCCGTCGAAGGCGTCATCGCTCGGGGCCCACCCTCCTTGGTACACCGTCACCTCCAGTCCGGCGACTGCCTCGAGGCACTGCTGGAGGAGCAGCATGCCGGCCCGGTGCTCGTGGGCCCCTGGCCCGTGCGACGGCACACCGGCGATCAACACCAGCGATCTCATCAGGATGCATACCTCCATGCGGCGGTCAGGGTTCGGGAGAGGAACGCGAGTCCATCGGTCGCGAGCGCATCGGCCGATAAGGCCAGCGGCCGCCAGATCGAAGCGGCGCGGGCAAGCGACGCGTTGTCCGCGGTGAACGACTCGATGCAGACGGGGCCGTCGTACCCCACGTCGATGAGCGCGGCGCAGAACGCGTCCCAGCGGAACTGGTCCCAGCCGGGCGTCCCACGGTCCGTTCCGCATGCCTGAACGTGCGCGATCCGATCGCCGGCGGCACGGATGGCCGCGGCTGGGTCCTTCTCCTCGATATTCATGTGGAAGGTGTCCAGGCACACGCCCAGGCCGGGCGAGTCGACCCGCTCGACGATCTCGAGCGCCTGGTCGACCGTGTTGACGAGGCTCGTCTCGTACCGGTTGAGAGGCTCGAGCGCCAGGCGGACGCCGAGCGACTGGGCGTGCTCGGCGACGGGCCGCAGGCCTTCGACGACCCGCTCGACCATCCTCGCGCGCTCGTCGGCGTCCGTCCGCCCGACCCGTCCGACGGGGGCGTACATCGGCCCCGCGACCACGGGCGAGCCCACGGCCGCGGCGATCTCGACGCACCTCCGGAGGTAGTCGCCCGTGGCCTGCCGGATGGCCTGGTCGGTCGTCGTCAGGTCGCGCTCGGGCGTCATGACGGCGCAGGTCGTGGCACCAAGGCCGAGTTGGCGGAGGATCCCGGCCGCGCGGCCGGGATCCCAGTCGTCCGATCGTTCGATCGGCAGTTCGATGAGATCGAACCCCCATCCGCGCACCAACGGGGCAAGGCGGACAACGTCGCCATCCGAGAGCGGCGAGGTCCACAGCCACGTGCTGACACCGATCGGGTTCATTCGGGTCCTCCGGACATCGGCGTCACCGGTCCGCGTAGTCAAGGGCGACCTGCAGGACCTCCGCAGGACGCGAGAGTGCCGCGAAGCCATCCGCGACGTCGTCGACGGGGAGCGTGAGCCGGCTGAGGCCGCCGAGGACCAGGTCCCCCGCCACCGCCAGGTCGCGCGTCCGCGCCCGGAGCGTGTCCCAGCCCCAGTCCGGATGGACGTTGCCGATCTGGCCGCAGGAGATGCGAACCCCGTTGTGATGAAATTCATCGCCCAGTCGCAGGCCGACAGCGTCGCCCTGGTAGAACCCCACCGCCACCACCAAACCTCGTCGACGAACCACCCGGATCGCCTCATGGAGCGCCGCCGACACGCCGGTCGCCTCAAACACCACGGGAATGCCTTCGGCTCCGAGTCTGGTCTTGAGCAGAGCCGCGACATCGACACCGGGCGCGGCCTCGATCGGCTCGAGTCCCACGCTCTCGGCGATGGCGAGCCGACTGGCGAGACGGTCAACGATGTAGACCTTTGTGGCTCCGTCGGCTTTCGCGATCTGGGCCATGATCAAGCCGACCGGGCCGGCACCGAACACGACCACCGGAGCTCCCCGATGCTCGCCCTCCGCGAAGGCGACGGCGTTGACGCAGATCGGGCCCATCTGGCCGATGTCGACGCCGTCGTCCCAGGTCAGCTCGGGCGGCAGCGTCTGTTGCCCGGCTTGGGCACCGGGCATGACGGTGTACTCCGTGTGCCGCCAGTTCCCGAACACGCGGCGTCCGACCGAAACGGATGGGTCCCGACTCTCGACCACCTCTCCAGCAGAGCGGTAGCCGAACGTTATCGGGTAGACCATCGACGGGGTGCCTTCGACGAACAGCCGTAGGTCCGGGTCCCACCGGCGCTGCAGGTAGGCATTCGTGGGCGACCCGCCGTAGAACGTCATCTCGGTGCCGGGGCTGATCGCCGAGCGGACCGTGTGGATCCGGACCTGCCCCTCGCCGAGCGGCGCGAGGTCGTAACGCCGACATTCCACCGACCCGCCCTCGACGATCTGGACGGTGCGTCCGCCGATCAGGCCCGATCCAGCCAGTTCCACCGGTGTGGGAGACAAGAAGCGCTCCTTTCAAGGTCCAGCGTGTCCGCCGATCGCATCGGCGAGACGATCATTCGGTGGGCCGGCCCGCATGCGCGTCGCGAGCCAGCGGAGTTTCGTCGCGTCATGGAAGCTGCCGCCGCCCTCGTGACCGTTGAACGGGTACTCGACGATCTCCTTCGGACCGCCGTAGCGGTTGAACGCCGCGTAGACGGTCGACGGGGGACACGACTCGTCCATCAGGCCCACCGAGAACAGCGCCGGCGAACGAGCATGGGTGCCCATGTTGGCCATGTCGAAATAGGCCAGGGTCGCCAGCACGCGATCTACGCGGTCGCGATGCACCTTGAGGTAGCGGGCGACCTCGGTGTAGCCGTGACCGTCGACCATCGTGATCGCGCGGGGGAAGTCGCACAGGAACGGCACATCCGGCATCGCCGCCACCAGGTCCGAGACCAGGCTCGCCGTCGCGATGGCCAGCGCTCCGCCCTGGCTGCCACCCGTGACGGCGACTCGGGTGCGGTCGACCGACGAGTGGGTGCGGACGGCCTCGACCGCCCGGACCGCGTCGGTGATGAGCCGCCGGTAGTAGTAGCTCGCTGGGTCGAGGATGCCTTGCGTGAGACAGCCCGGCTGGGCTGGGTCGCCCGTGCCGCCCGGGTCGGGAGTCACGCCGACGGACCAGCCCGAGCCCTGGCCGCGAGTGTCCATGACCAAGTGCGCGTAGCCGGCCATCGCCCACAGGACCCGCTCATGCGCGATCCCGCGCCCACCGCCGTACCCGAGGTATTCGACCACCGCCGGCAGGGGGCCGTCCCTGTCCGCGGGCACTTGGAGCCAGCCGCGGATCGGGGCACCGCCGAAACCGGCAAACGTCACGTCGAAGGTGTCGATCAGGGTGAGGCCGTTTTCAACGGCCAGGAACGTGGCGGCGAGGTCGTGCCGACGGGTCTCCGCCAGCGTCTGGGCCCAGAACGCGGCGAGGTCGCTCGGGATCGGGAGGTCCGGGGCGTAGGCCCGGAGGTCGGCCGGCGCGAGGTCGAAAAACGGCACGCCGACGGACCTCAGCCCTTGATCCCGACGGACGAGATGCCGCCGACGAGCTGTCGCTGGAGAGCGAAGTAGATCACGACCGGCGGGACCATCATCAGGAGGTTGGCGGCCATCACGAGGTTCCAGTCCGTCCCGGCGCGGGTCACCGCATTGGCGAGCCCCAGCGCGACCGTGTACTGGGCGTTGTCCGCGAGGTAGATGAGCGGGCCGAGCAGATCGTTCCAGCTGCCGAGGAAGGCGAACACCGCGACGACGGCGAGGACCGGCTTGGACAGCGGCAGGACGATCGACCAGAAGATGCGCAGGTGGCCGGCGCCGTCGATGCGCGCCGCCTCATCGAGCTCGCGCGGGATCGTCCGCATGTACTGGCGGATCAGGAAGATGTAGAACGCGTTCCCGAAGAACGCCGGGACGATCAGCGGCAGGTAGGTCCCGTACCACCCGATCGTGTGGAAGAGCAGGAACTGCGGGACGATCAGGACCTGCCACGGGATCAGCATCGTCACGATAAGCAGCCAGAACAGCCTGGTGCGCCAACGGAACCGCATCCGGGCGAACGCGTAGCCGGCCAGCGAGCACGAGAACAGCAGGCCCACGACGCTGCCAAGGAAGATCACTGTCGTGTTCAAGATGTACAGCCCGAACGGTCGCAACGGGTTCGTCATCGTGCGCACGAAGTTGACGAATTCGAAGTACTGGGTCGGGATCCACTGCGGCGGCGCCGTGAACACGGGCACCTGGTCCGGCTTGAGCGCCACCGTGACCATCCAGCCGACCGGCAGCAGCACGATCGCCCCGAGCGCGAGGAGCAGCGCGAGCGCGCCGACCCGCCCGCCGATGCGCGCGAGCCTGGGTCCGCGCGGTCGCGCCCCGGCCGTCGTGAGGCTCATGTGTCGTCGTCCCCGGACTCGTAATAGACGAAGTTCTCCGACAGCCGGAAGGCCAGCAGCACGATGAGCGAGGCCACGATGACGAACGGGACACCGAGCGCTGAGGCGTACCCGATGCGCCCGCTCTTGAAGCCCTCGTTCCACAGGTTGAGGAGATAGAAGAGCAGGCCGCTGTTACCGGTCCGGCCGCCGCCCAGGACGAAGGCCACGTCGAACACCTGGAGCGACGCGATGAGGGTCGTGATGAAGACGAAGAACAGGGTGGGCGAGAGCATCGGCAGCGTCACGTGCCGGAACTTCTTCACGGGCCCCGCGCCGTCGATCTCGGCTGCCTCGTAGAGATGCGCCGGGATGTTCTGGAGGCCGGCGAGGTAGATGATGGCCGTGCCGCCCACGGTCCAGATACTGGTGAGGACCACCGCCGGCACGGCCCACTCCTGGCTGGCCAGCCAGCGTGGCGGATCGCTGATCCCGATCGAGCGCAGGAGCTGGTTGAGCATCCCGAACTCGGGGTTCAGGATCTGGAGCCAGAGCACGGCGACCGCGACTCCGGCGATGACCGACGGGATGAACATGATCGTGCGGAACACGCCGATGCCGCGCACGCGCAAGTTGAGGAGGAGCGAGAGCCCCAGCCCGAGCACGAGCAGGAGTGGCACCGACAGCAGCGTGTAGCGCACGGTCACGCTCAATGACTGGAGGAACTTCCGGTCGGACACCATCGAGATGTAGTTGTCCAGCCCGACGAAGTGGGGCCTCGACGACAGCGACCAGTCGGTGAAGCTGATGCCGAGCATCACCACCATCGGGATCCCGAGGAACAGCACGACGCCCGCCATCCAGGGGGCCAGGAATGCCCAGGCGGCCGGCTCGTCTGACGACGGGCCCGACCGCCTGGTGCGGCGCATGACTACTGGATCCGCTCCCACGCGGCCCAGTTCTTGTCGAGCTGATCCTGGATGGTCTGGGCGGTGTCCTTCACGATGCTCTCGGCGTCGGCCTCGTTCTCGACCACCTGGCTCCACGCGTCGTCGATGATCGGCGAGATGTCGGCCGCGGCGCCGGGGACGAAAAGGAACGGCCGGCCCTTCGCGGCCATCGCCACCAAGGCTTGCTTCTCGGGCGAGTCGCCAGCCCAGTCGAGCGTGGTCGCCAGCTTGATGTCGAGCGGCAGGTTGCCGGCCTCGGCTCGCACCTTCTGGCCTTCGGTGGCGACCCAGACGATGAACTGCTTCGCCTCGTCGGGATGGGCGCTCTTCGTGGGGACGCCCCAGGCGTCGGTCCACTGCGGCACCCAGAACGGATCCCCGGCCTGTTCCACGTACGGCGGAGCGATGCCGACGTCGACGCCGTTCGCCTCCAAGTCGGGCAAAGCAGTGGCGTCGGCGGGTGTCATGCCCAGCTGGTGCGTCGGCATGAGATCGGTCGGATCGCCCATCCCGGTCGCGGGCAGCGCGTCATAGGTGAGGCCGCTCTTGTCGTTCGCCATGTGGGCGAGCACGGACATGGCATGCGTCGTCGGCTGGTCGTCGAAGTACCCGATCGAGCTCTTGCCATCGGGGCTGAAGAACGCCCGGTTGTCGATGGCCGCCTCGGGCCCACCGGTGGTCCCGCCCCACACCCTCTTGCTGAGGTCCGCGTCGTCGTGGGCAAGCTTCCGGGCGATCTCGGCGTACGTGTCCAGCGGCATCCCCTCGGTCGCCGACGGGTACGCGATCGCGGCCGCGTCGAACAGCTTGCGGTCGTAATACAGGACGTACATGCCGGTGTAGCTGCCCATGCAATAGAGCGTGTCGTCGAGGCTGCAGATGCTGAGCGCCGTCTGGGCGAACGTCGAAGTGTCGACGCCGCCGGCGGCAAGCACGTCGTTGATCGGGAAGAATTGCCCGGCCTTCATCCACTGGGCGTTATAGACGAAGGCGAGGTCCGGCGGGTCGCCCGCGGCGAAGGCGGTCTCGAGCTTCGTGACGTAGAGGTCCTCCGGGACGAGGCTGATGTTCAGCGTGATGTTCTTGTGCGAGGACTCGAAGCCTTCCTTGAACTTCGGCACGATCGCGTCCTCGCCCTCGAAGATCCAGAGGTCGAGCGTGACCGGCTCCCCGGTCGTCGGCGCGGCCGAGCCGCCTGTCGATCCGCTCGCGCCGCCGCTGGGTGCGACGGTCGCTGCGCCGGTCAGGGCGGGCGACGACGTGCTGGACCCCCCGCATGCCGCGACAAGCATGAGGCTCATCACCAGCCCCGTGGTCCGTTTCGCGAGGACGTTCATCCGGGTGCCTCCTCAACTTCCTCGAGCGTCGCCAGGCCGTCGGCCGGGCTGCTCACTCCACCACTGGCGTCGTCAGTCGCGCTGCGAGCTCACGGAGCCGCAGCCCCTTCGTCGAGGGCACGCAGATACCCCGCAGCTCCTCGACGGCGGCGCACCACGTCGCGGGTAGCGACGTGGCTCCACCCGCCGCTCCGACGAGGGCTCCGACCATCGCCGGCATCGTGTCTGCCTGCTTCGGGAGCAAGGCGGCCATGCCCAGGGCCTCGCCGAAGCTCGCGCTCTCGCGAGCGATGATCAAGGCAATGGGGAGCGTCTCCGCCACGACGTTCCCGTAGCTGTATTCGAGGTTCGCCACCTCGTCGTAGAACCGTGGGATCGCGGCCAGGAGGCTGCCCTCCGACGCGAGCGCGTCCTCAGCGACGGCCCACATCCGGGAGATCCAGGTGTCCTCACCGACCTCGCGGCGTGCGGCCTCCACGCCTTCCGCGATCGCGCCGCCACCGACGATGATCGAGATCGCCGCGGCGAACGCCGTCGCGCCATCGACGCCGACGTCGGCGTTGGAGATCGTGGCCATCCGTCGCGCGACGAGGACCGCCCTGTCGGGAAGGCCGGCCCAGCGGATGCCGACCGGCGTGGACCGGGCGACCGACGAGTCGTCGTAGTGATGCGGGTTGTCGTTGCCCGTGACCGGGGCACGCAGGCCCCGACGGGCATTCTCGATCGCCGAGCGGTCCGAGACCGACCCCCAGATGGCATCGTGCTGGGGAAGGACTCGGTGGGACCACGCGTCGAACAGGTCGTCGGTGGTCGGATCGTCACCCACGTCCAACAGCACCTGGGCCGCGAGCGCCGCCTGCTCCGCGTCGTCCGTGGGCCCGAACGCCATGCCCTGCAACGGCGCCGACCGCGCGTAGGGCAGGGGAATCTTGTTGACGAGCGCCGCGTCGCCCTCGACGGCTTGCCGCCAGATCCCACGGCGCCGCAGCGGAAGGGCGATCAGCCGGTGGTACATCGCCGGGTAGCCGGCCGCATCCCCGGCGGCCAGGCCCAGCAGGGCGCCTTCCGCGCGATCGAGGCGATCGCTCATCGCGCGGCGTCCACGGCACGGGCCTCGACGACGTCGGCGATCGCGTCGGCGAGGGCCGCGAGGGAGACCCCGGCCGTGGCCTTGATGCAGCCGCCGAGCAGGACGCTGACCCGCTCGCGCCATTCGCCTGGGATCGCGGTCACGCCACCCAATGCACCGGCCATGCCACCTGCCATCGCCGCGATCGTGTCCGCGTCTCGGCCGATGTTGGCGCCCCCGAGCACCGCTGCGACATAGTCCCCTTCCGCGATCGCGAAGACCCCGAAGGCCAGCGCCGTGGCTTCCGGCGCGACGTCGGCATACCTGTAGTGGCGGATCGCGATCGCCGCTTCCAGCGCGTCGAGGCGCTCCTCCGCGTCACCCGGCCCGGTCGCGATTTCGATCGCTCGGGTCAGAATCCGGGCCGACCACGAATCGCTTGGCACGGCGGCCAGACCGGCTGCGACGACCTCCCGCCAGTCCGTGGCCGTCATGGCCGCGGCGACGGCCGCCGCGATCGCCTGCCCGCACCAGATGCCGTCGCGGGAGTGACTCACGGATGCATCGATGCCCGCCAGGCGCGCCGCCTCGGCTGGATCGCCGGCGCAATAGGCGCCGATCGGCGCGACGCGCATCGCCGATCCGTCGCTCCACATCTCGTGGTTGTCCGACCCGGACACCGGGGCCCGCCAGCCCAGGGTCAGGTTGTGGATGGCGTCCATCTCACTGAACCCGCCATGGACGAAGCCGCCCTCCTGGCCCACCAGCACCCGGATCCACTCGGCCGACACGTCGTCCGCCGTGAGCGACGGCCCGTGCTTGAGGAGGATCTGCGCGGTGAGCGCGGCGTACTCGGAGTCGTCGGTGCCGGCCTGGTCGTCCGCGATGAACCCTGTGATGCGACCGTGCACCCGCCGGATCTCCGCCCGTGACATCCCCTCGGTCGGGGCGCCCATCGCGTCACCCACGGCCTGCCCCAGCACCGCTCCGCGCACGCGTTCTCGCAAGGCTGACGTCACCGAGGCACCCCTTGTGATCGGGTCGTGGCTGACGCAAACGATACATGCAAAACCATTTGCGTCAACCCTGTTTCACGCGCGACTCGGCGATGCGAGCCTCATCCGTGGGACGCCGGTTGAAGGGCGGCGGATCGGCCGGTTATGCTCAGCTTTGGCAATGCGGGCAAATTGATTTGGCTCTGAGGAGACGGATGCGCCAGCCACGGATCGAGGACGTCGCCCAAGCCGCCGGCGTGAGCGCCACGACCGTGTCGCACACGCTCACGGGCAAGCGTCCGGTCTCGGCTGCGGCCCAGGCACGGGTCCGCGCGGCGGTCAAGGAGCTCGGGTACAGCGGCAACGCCATGGCACGCGGCCTGCGAACCCAGCGCACCCATACGATCGCGCTGGTCATCCCCGACATCACCAACCCGTTCTATCCGATTGTGGCGCGTGGCATCCAGGACGCGGTCACGGGCGCCGGATATCAGGTCGTCGTGTGCAGCACCGACGGCGACCTGGAGCGGGAGTCGTCGTTCGTCAAGGAGATGGCGGCGCGATCCGTCGACGGGATGATCCTCGGCCTCCTGCATCCGCCGACGACCGTGCTCGGCAGCCTCGTCGACCAAAATCCCCGGATCGTCCTGCTTGGCCACCATGCGGGCGGTGAGCTAGGCGACAGCGTCATTAGCGACAACCGGGTGATCACGGCCGAGGCCACCCGCCACCTGATCCGGACCGGCCGCACGAGGATCGCGTTCGTCGGAGGCGAGCATGGCCTTGGTCCGGGCGACGAGCGACAAGCCGGCTTCGAGGACGCGATCCTGGGCGCGGGACTCACGCTGGATCCGGCGCTCGTTGTCGCGACCGGCTACGCGCGCGCCAGCGGGGCGTCGGCCGTATCGCGTCTGCTCGACGCTGGGACCCACTTCGATGCGGTGGTCGCCGTCAACGACCTCGCGGCCATCGGAGTCCTGGACGCGCTTCGCGGATACGGGCGATCCGTACCAGCCGATGTCGCGGTCATCGGATTCGACGATATCGACGCGGCTGCGCTCGTCTATCCAAGCCTGACGACCATCGACAATCGGGCGTACGAGAAGGGCACGCTCTGTGGACGTCTTCTGCTCCAGCGGATCTCCGGCGAATTCTCCGGCCCGTTCCGCCAGATCGTCGTTCCGGGCACGCTCGTGGTTCGTGAGACAGCGTGACACCCGCAAGCGCGAACGACCTCCGGATCAGAGGCATGCCAGCCTAGCGCGTCTCGGTGGTCTTATTGATGACCCGCGACGTCAGCCGCGGCTCCCGTCGTTGAGGCTGACGTGACCGTCCCGCGGCGATTGACCAAATGTCTCAATAGGACAACATCCTTCGGCGGCCATGCCCGGGCCCCTGGCCGCGGCCAGCCGTCGCGGGCGGCCCTGGAACCACCGTGTTCCAGTCCGCGGCCGAGCTCTCTCGGACGTCGCCCGGCCTGCCTGATCTGGTCAGTCCAGCGATCGATCGGCATACGACGGTGCCATCGCGCGCTCGAACGCGGTGTCCTTCGACGACTGGAACTCGAGTGCACCAAGCTCCTTTTTGACGCTGGCCCGCCCAGACCGCACAGTGCACGAGATGCTTCGTGTCGGTTCGATCGTGATCCGCGTCGACGACCTGCCGCGACAGACCGAGTTCTGGGCGGCAGCTCTCGACTATGTCCCACGAGAGGATCCGCACGACGATCCGGCGATCGACTTCGTCCTGATGCGACCGAGAGACGGCGTCGGGCCGAACGTGTCGCTCGACAGGGTCCGCTCGAAGCTGCAGATCCCGCCTCGCATCCACCTCGACCTGTACGCCGCTGACCAGGCCGCCGAGGTCGCCCGGCTGATCGGGCTCGGCGCCACCGAGGTGCATTGGGATAAGCGGCCGCCCGACGCCGACTACGTCATCCTCGCCGACCCCGAGGGCAACCGTTTCTGCGTGGTCGACGCCGGCTAGATCCGCGCCGCGTCACCTTGACAGCCCGGACCCGAGCCGAATAGCATCAACGCCCGTTGATATCAACCGTCGTTGATACGACGTCCCGAGGAGCCCGCCCCGACGTGCCGACCCCTGCCCGGATCCGTTCGACCATCGCGTCGATCGTCACGCAGCCCGAAGACCTGCGCGATCTTCGAGCCTTCCACAAGGCCCTGGCCGACGTGAACCGCCTGCGCATCGTCCGGCGGCTGGCCGAGGGCGAGGCATCGGTCCGCGAGCTCATCGCTCACGTCGGGCTGTCGCAGCCGCTCGTCAGCCACCATCTCAAGCGCCTCCGGGCGGCTGGCCTGATCCAGAGCCGACGCGTCGGGCGCGAGACCATCTGCAGCCTCCGCCCCGAGGCCTTCGGCGAGGTCGCCGAGCGCGAGCGTGCGATCCTCGGCCTCGGCGTCGCGAGCTAGCCGCCGCACCGCATGACGATCTCCAACGATTCCCGCGCCCGCGTCAAGAAGGTCTTCGAGCCGATCGCGCTGGGCATGGGCCGCATCGGGCTCACCCCGGACGGCCTGACCCTCATCGGGTTCGCGATCACGGTGGTCGGCGCCGCTCTGCTCGCCGCCCAGCTCTGGCTGGTGGGCGGGATCGTCGTCTTCGTCGGCGGCGCCTTCGACATGTTCGACGGCACGCTCGCCCGCGCGACCGGCAAGGTCAGCAAGCTCGGCGCGTTCATGGATTCGGTCTTCGATCGCTGGGGTGAGGCGGTGGTCTACCTCGGAATCGTCGCGGGCGGGGTCCGCGCGGGATCGGAACCCGTCGCCATCCTCGGTGCGGCGGCGATGGGCGCGGCGTTCATGGTCAGCTACGCCCGGGCGAAGTCGGAGGGCCTCGGGTTCACGGAAGGGACGGGGATGGCCGCTGTCGGGGTCATGCCTCGGGAGATCCGCCTTGTCATCCTGAGTGCCGGCCTCATCGCCGCCGGTGCGACCGCCAATCTCGACATCCTCAGCGGCGCCCTCGCCATCATCGCCATCGGCGCCACCATCACCGTCATCCAGCGGATCGTCCACGTCCGCAGCCAAGCGAAGTCCCAGCCCACCCCACCCACCCAGTAGGGAGCATCGGAGAGGTCACGTGAGCAAGAACGGCAGCAACGGCAAGAACGGCGCGACGCCGGGCAACACCTGGGCGGGCGTCGGCCGCCGCGGCGATGGCAAGATCCGCGTCGCCATCGTCGGCGTGGGCAACTGCGCGAGCAGCCTGGTCCAGGGCCGCTACTACTACGAGAACGCGAAGAAGGACGACTTCGTCCCGGGGCTGATGCACGTCGAGCTCGGCGGCTACCACGTCCGCGACATCGAGTTTGTCGCCGCCTTCGACATCGACAAGAACAAGGTCGGCAAGGACCTGTCCGAGGCGATCTACACCAAGCCCAACAACACCTACGTCTTCCAGCAGGTCCCCTCGACCGGCGTGACCGTCGAGCGCGGCATGACCCACGACGGCCTGGGCAAGTACCTGAGCGAGATCATCGAGAAGGCGCCCGGCCCCACGGCCGACATCGTGAGCATCCTCAAGGAGCGCGAGGTCGACGTGATGGTCTCCTACCTCCCGGTCGGAAGCGAGGAGGCGACCAAGTGGTACGTCGAGCAGGCCATCCGGGCCGGCGTCGGGTTCATCAATGCCATCCCGGTCTTCATCGGGCGCGAGCCGTACTGGCAGCGCCGCTTCGCGGAGGCCGGCCTGCCGGTCATCGGTGACGACATCAAGAGCCAGGTCGGCGCGACGATCAGCCACCGCGTCCTGACCCGCCTGTTCATGGACCGCGGCGTGCGTCTCGATCGCACGTACCAGCTCAACTTCGGGGGCAACACGGACTTCCTGAACATGCTCGAGCGCGAGCGTCTCGAGTCCAAGAAGATCAGCAAGACCAACGCCGTCACCTCGATGCTCGACTACGAGATGGATCCCGACGACGTCCACGTCGGCCCGAGCGACCACGTGCCGTGGCTGCTCGACCGCAAGTGGTGCTACATCCGGATGGAGGGAACGACCTTCGGCGACGTGCCGCTCAACGCGGAGCTCAAGCTCGAGGTCTGGGACAGCCCCAACAGCGCGGGCGTCATCACCGACGCGATCCGCTGCCTGAAGCTCGGCCTGGACCGTGGCCTCAAGGGCACGCTGGTCGCGCCATCGAGCTACTTCATGAAGAGCCCGCCCCAGCAGATCCACGACGACATCGCGTTCAACCGGGTCGAGGCGTTCATCCGGGGCGATGACGACGAGACGTTGCTCGGGACCGAGGCGCCGGCAAAGCGGACGCTCAAGCGGCTGGCCGGGACCAAAGCCAAGGTCGCGACCGCCGCGGCGAAGTGATCGAAGGCCCACGCCGACCGACCGCCTCGAGCCCGGGCGACCATCGACTCGAGGCGCCGCATCGACGCGGTGGCGCCCGCCCTCGCGTCATCGAGCGCCTGGGGATCGTGGGCTACCGCTCGACCGCGTGGCTCCTCGCCCGGATCCCGCCCGGCCTGGCTCGCCCGGTGCTGGGTCGCCTCGCCCAGTCGTCCTACCTCCTGTGGCCGACGAAGCGGCGCTGGTCGAACCTGAACTTCGGCCACGTCCTCGGGCTGCCGCCGTCTGACCCGCGCGTCCGCCGGCTGGCGCTGCGCGCGTACCGGCGATACGGCCACTATCTCATCGAGCTCATGCGGCTCCCGACGCGGCCGCTCAGCGAGGTCGCCGACCTCGTGCCCGACCTCGACCCCGAGCGGGTGATCCGCGACTGGCAGGCCGCGCCGCGCGGCGGTGGAGTGATCTTCACGGTCGGCCACATCGGCAACAACGAGGCCGTCGCGGCGGCGATCGGTCGGCTGGGCCTCCCGATCAGTGTCGTGGCCGACGACTCGTCGATGCCCGAGCTGTTCGAGCACCTGCGCCGGCAGCGAGAATCCTGGGGCATCCGGATCATCGCCTGGCGCAACCTGCGGGCCATCTACGGCGTGCTTCGCCATCGCGAGATGCTGTGCCTGGTGGTCGACTGGGGCTATCGCAGCGACGGCATCCCCGTCCGGATGTTCGACGCCTGGACGACGTTGCCCGCCGGTCCGGCGGTGCTGGCCGCCCGGACCGGATCGCGGCTCATCCCGGTCGCCATCCACCGCCGACCCGACGAGCAATTCGACGTCGCGTGGGGCGACGTCATCGACACGACGTCCGGCGACCCCGCCGAGCTCCAGCGGGTGACCCAGCTCCTGGCCAATTCCCTCGCTGAGAACATCGCGTTCGACCCGGTGCAGTGGTACAGCTTCAAGCCGATCTGGCCCGAGACCGAGGCGGAGGCCGCCGATCTCGAGCGCCGCGCGCTGCTGATGCAGGCCGGCCGGCCCGACCCGGGGCCGGATCGGGCGTTCGCGCCGCCCGATGGCGATGTCGCCACGGTGGACGGCGCGGCCGCGACCGGTGACGTCGCCCCGTGACGAGCCTCGGCCGGTCAGTTCGGGCGCGATCGCTCATCGCAGCATCGTGGCTCGTGTGTCATCTCCCCGAGGGGCCGGTGACCGCCGGGGCCGAGGCCGCGGGCGGCCTCTGGTATCGGCTCGCGCCCGAACGGGCGGCCCAGGCACGACGCAATCTTCGGCGGGTCGCCACCGCGCTGGCCGCGTCGGGTGGGGGGAGCCCGACGGTCCGCGCCGCCGCGACCGACCCGCGGGCCCTCGAGCGACTCGTTCGATCCGCGTTCCGCCACAACGCCCGGTACTACCTCGAGGTCGCCCGGACACCAGCGCTCCGCCCGGGCGACGTCGACGAGCGCCTGGACATCGAGACCCCCGAGGTCGTCGCCGCGGCGTTCACGCCCGGGCGGACCGTGCTCTTCGTCGGGCTGCACTTCGGAGCGCTCGAGCTGCCCGCGCTCTATCTCGCCTCCCGCGTCGGCGGGGCCGTGGCGCCGATGGAGACGATCGACGACGAGGCTCTCCAGGGGTGGTTCATCCGGACGCGCGGCGCCGCCGGGGTCCGCATCGTCGGCCTGCGCGAGGCGCGCCGCGAGCTCATGGCCGCCCTTCGCGACGGCACGCCGGTCGGGCTCGTCGGCGATCGCGACCTGACCGGCGGCGGGACGCTCGTGCCGCTCTTCGGGGCCCCGGCGCGGCTGCCTCTTGGCCCCGCGATGCTTGCCGTTGAGAGCGGCGCGACGACGTACGTGGTTGCGGTGCGACGCGCGGCCCACGGCCGGTACATCGGTCACCTCGAGACGGTCGACGTCCCCGCCGAGGGATCGCGGCGCGAGCGGGTCACCGGCACCATGACGAGTTTGGCGACCGCGTTCGAGCGCGTCATCGAAGACGCACCTGCCCAGTGGTGGGCCGTCTTCTTCCCGATCTGGCCGGATCTCGAGGAGGCCGCCGCGTGAGCCCGCGACGGACGCCCGGCACGCCCCGTGCGACCAAGCCGGCAGCCGCGCCCACTCCGGCTCGCCTCGGCCGCGCCGACCTGCACATCCACACCGTGGCCTCGGACGGGACCGCGGGCGTCGGGGAGATCCTCGATCACGTGGTGACCCGGGGCCAGCTTGACGTCATCGCCATCACCGATCACGAGCGCATCGACGCTGCCCTCGCCGCACGGGCGATCGCGACCGACCGGGGTCTGCCGGTCGAGGTCGTGGTCGGCGAGGAGGTCTCGACCCGCGGTGGCCATCTGCTCGCCCTCTTCATCGAGACGCGCATCCCGCCGTTCCGGTCCTTGCGCGACACGATCGCGGCCGTCCACGACGCGGGCGGCCTGGCCGTCCCGGCCCATCCGCTCGTGCCGTTCCCGCTATGCGCCCAGGGATGGGTCCTGCGGCGGCTCATCGAGGACGACGACGAACGTGTGCATCCGGACGGGTTCGAGACGTTCAACCCGACCGCGCTCGGGCGGCCGTGGCATGCGAACGTCGTGCGGTTCGCCGACCGATACGGCCTCGCCCATGTCGGCAACAGCGATGCCCATGCGCTTGCCGCGATCGGGACCGGCTGGACGAGCTTTCCGGGCCTGACCGGCTTGGAACTCCGGACGGCGATCGCCGGGCGAGCCACGGAGCATCACGGGACGTTCCACGGGGCGTCGGGCCAGCTCGGCGTGTTCGGGCGACAGCTCTCGAAGCGCGGGCGTGACGCCCGCGACGAGCTCGTCGGCCGGTTGCGGCAGGACGGGACCGGCCGGGACCACGGCTACCCGGGCGGCCGCCGGCGACCGCCGCGCCACGACCCCACGGACGCGCCCGACGAGCCACCCGACACGGCCAAGGCCTCTGTGTCATGAAGATCGGGCTCGTCTGTCCGTACATCTACCCGGAGGCGGGCGGCGTCGCCCAGCACGTCCGGTTCCTGTACGAGAACCTGCGCCTGCGCGGTCACGACGTCCGGATCATCACCGCGAGCCACGGCCCCCAGCGGTCGTCGGAGGGCGACATCCTGCGGATCGGCGTGGGGTTCTCGATGCCGACCAACGGCTCGGTCGGCACGCTGACGTTCTCGCCGCGCTACATCACCCAGGTCCAGCGCCTGCTCGAGCGCGAGCAGTTCGACCTCCTGCACTTCCACGAGCCGTTCGTGCCGTTCCTCTCGCTGTTCCTCCTGCGCGAATCGGACAGCGTGAACATCGCGACGTTCCATGCCTATGCCGGTTTCTCGCCCTCGTACGAGCTCGGGAGCCGGATGATGCGCGGCCACGCCAGCCGCCTCCACGGCCGAATCGCCGTCAGCGCTGCGGCGCGCCATTTCATCGATCGCTTCTTCCCGGGCGACTACAAGGTCATCCCCAACGGCGTCGACGTCCCCCGCTTCGCCAACGCCGTCCCGCTCGCGCGCTGGCAGGACGGCACGCCGAACGTCCTGTTCGTGGGGCGGCACGAGCCGCGCAAGGGCCTGCTCGACCTGCTCAAGGCCCAGCGCATCCTGCGCAAGACCGGGTATGGCACCCGGCTGCTTGTCGTCGGTTCGGGACCGCAGGAACGCGAGGCCCGGCGGTACGTGGCCACACGCGGTCTGCAGGGCGTGGAATTCCTGGGCCGCGTCAGCGAGGAGGAGAAGGCCCAGCTCTACCGGACCGCCACGATCTACGCGTCGCCGGCGACCGGCGGTGAATCGTTCGGGATCGTGCTGCTCGAGGCGATGGCGGCCGGGGCCCCCGTCGTGGCCTCGGACATCCACGGCTACAAGGGCGTCGTCCGCCGCGGGCGCGAGGGCCTCCTGGTCCCGCCGCGCGAGCCGAAGGCGCTCGCGATCGCGATCGCCCGGCTGCTCGACGAGCCCGAGCTGCGCGCCGAGATGAGCGCCAACGGCCGTCTCCGTGCCGAGGAGTTCGGCTGGCCGCGGGTCACGGCCAAGGTGGAGGAGTACTACGGCTTCGTCATCCGCCGGCTCGCCGCGACGGGCAACCTGCCGGCCGGCTACCGGGCGCCGATCCCTCAGGCGCCGCCGGTCCGGACCAGGCCATCGGCATCGTCGACGTCCGCACCCCTGTCGACCAGCGAGAGCCTCCAGACCCAGGCCGAGTAGGCCACCACGAGACACGTCACGACGAGCGCCACGAGGAGCAGGCCCAGCAGCGGCGTCAGGATCGGCATCGGCGCGTTGCGATCGATCTCGCTGACCGGGAACTGGAACGCGTACAGGTAGGTCGGGATGATGCCCTGGTACGCGTTCACGATCACCCCCGGCACCGGCAACGCGGCGATGTTCGGATAGAGCACGACGAACCAGCCGACGACCGCAGCGAGGTAGCCGACGACGTACCGCCGCGGGTCGCGCCCGCCGACGACCCCGAGCGCGAGGTAGACCAGCGGGAGGCCTGCGAGAAGGACGAGGGGCTCCACCGGGATGCTCGTCAGGGTCAGGATCGCCGCGTCGGGCAGCAGGGAGACCGCCACGAGCCCGAGCGCGACCGCCCCCCCGGTCAGCAGGATCGGGCGATAGCCGTCGCCGGACCCGGGCCCGTCGCGATCGCTTTCGGCGAGGGCGAGGACCGCGCGGATGAGGAAGAAGCAGCCGATCCCGGCCACGACCGCGAGGCCGGCCGTCCGGGCGGTCAGGACGAGATCGGGGATGACCGCGGGGCACGCCTGCGAACCCGGGTTGACCGATTCGACGCCGACGAACCAGCACAGCGGCCGCGAGAACAGCCACATGGCAGCGGGCAGGACGATGGCCGCTGCGCCTCCCAGGCGGGCGAGCCGCCAGGTCGCCCGCGACGCCCCGTGCCAGAGCTCCGCGACGAAGTAGGCCAGGGCCAGCACCACGAACGGGAGGGCCGTGTAGTAGTGGTACTGGAAGGCCGCGCGGTCGATGCGCGCCCACGGGATCCACTGGGCGGCGAATCCGACCATGATCAGGGCCAGGGCGAGACTGCGCCGCCGGTAGGCCATGACGCTCACGAACAGCATGGCCGGCACGCTGAGCCACCAGATCACGAGGTTGCCGGCGTCGTAGATGGCGGCGGACGTCCCCGCCCCGAGGCCCTCCTGGTAGAACCAGACGGGCTTGAGGTTCAGCGGCCACGCCCACCATGGCGACGACGCCGGGTGCGGGGTCGTGAGGCCGTTGTGGTAGCGATACATCTGGCCGGTGAGATCCAGCAGCGTCTGACCCGTGTGGCCGGGCGGCCAGCCGGCTACGAGCTGGTGGTTCTCGACCATCGCCCAGGGGATGTACGAGATGACGTAGATCGCGATCGGCAGGACCGCGAGGCAAACGGCCATCCAGACGACCGGCAGGCCGAGCAGCCAGCCCGGGCGCAGCCACCCCTCCGCGGGCGGCGCCGGTGGCTCCAGCCGGTAGGCCGGGTCGCCCGGATGCGGCGGCGCCGCCAACGGACCGAAGCCCAGCCGCCCGCCCAAGGTGAACAGCACCAGGACCGCCAGTGAGCCCAGGCCGAGCGTGATCGCCAGGCGCAATGGGGTGATCGCGAAGCCCCCGACGGCGAACTGGGCGTCGACCTGACCCAGTGCGACCGACGCGAAGAACACGAGCGCGCCAAGGGCGGCCGGGGCGATCACCGCGAAGCGCATCTCCTCGTCGGTCCAGGCGATCGGATGGAAGATCGCGACCACCACCGCGATGAGTGTCAGCGCGACCATCACGAGCAGGAAGGTCAGGTTCCCGAAGCCCTGGCCCTCGGGCACGCTCATCGCCATGTAGCCGAGCACCCCGGTCAACGCGATGAGCCCGAGGATCGCCCCGACGCGCCCGAGCGCGCTGCGCACGAGGATGAGCAGCGCGATGCCGCCGATCGCGTAGAGCGCGACCCACTTGCTCGCCAGGGCGAGCCCCAGCAGGGCGCCGATGAGCGGCATCCCCACCCAGAACGCCGCCCGGCTGCGCCACCAACCGGTCCAGACGGCCGCGAAGAGCGTGTAGGCCGCGACGATGAAGAAGCCGACGTAGATGTCGTTCATGCCGATCCGCGACTGGACGAAGAACATGCCGTCGGCGATGACGAAGACCGCGACGAGCCCCGCGATCAGCCGGCGTCGGAACAGGATCCGCGCGAGCAGGTACAGGCAGGCGGCGGTCAGCGCCCCGAGGATGACGCCGGGCATGCGCCAGGCGAATGCGTGCGAGCCGAGCTCGATCGTCGAGAGCGCGCCGTCGGGATCGAAGACGAGCAGCTCCTGGCGGTCGATCGACGGGTAATCCGCCTCGACGTCGGCAGCCCAGGCGACCGGGCTGAATCCGGCGGCCAGGCGCGCGTCCGCGAAGACCGCACTCCCGCGCGGCTCGCCACTCCCGTGCGGCTCGACGACATAGACCGTCCATGGGCCGGCGGGGTCGGCATCCGCTGCCGGGACGGGCGCGTCCGGCGTGAGCCCGAGGATGTGGACCATCTGGCTCGCGTCGTCGTAGACGACCTTCGTGCCGAGCGCCGGCAGCGGATGGCTGCCCTGGTCGACCGGGCCGTCCTTGGCGTCATCGCCGCCGATCGCGATCACGTGATAGGTCGGCGTCGTGGGCAGGCCCGCCGTCGCGAACAGCTTGGGATCGTCGATGCCGGTCACCTCGGCGAGGCCGTGGGCGCCACCCTCCATGCCGATCGTGGAGATGACCGTGGCGCCGGCCGGATCGATGAACGTGACGCCGTCGCTGGTCGCCGCGGCGACCCGGGAGACGTCCTGGATCTCGATCCCCGGCAGGCGACCGTCCGCGATCGCGGTCTCGACCTTCGCCCGGGTCTCGCTGTCGCCGGGGCTCCCCAGGCTGACCGTCGGGTCGATCGCGGAAAGGTCGGCCTCGTATCCGGCGGCGTCTCCCTTGAGCAACTCGGCGAGCACCGCGGCCTCCGCGGCCGGGTCCTGGAGCTCGTCGGTGGTCGCGATCAACGCGGCGCCGTTGCCGCCATCTGCCAGGTCCGCGAGCCCCGGCAGGTCGACGCCGCCCGCGGAGGCGCCGGTGACGATGTCGAGGGCCTGGAGACGGTCGCCCGAGCCGACCATGATCGTCGCGCCGTCCTTGGTGACGTACAGGAGGTCGACGGCCGCGCCGACCTGGCCAAGGGGCACGGGCGTCATGCCGGCCCCGGCGGCGTCGGGGCCGATGGAGGCGAGACCCAGCGTGGCGATGCGTCCGTCGTCGAATCCGGCGACGAGCTGCTCGCCGCTCGGATCGATCGCGAGGGCGCTGACGCCGGGCGCCGCGATCGTCGAGATCAGCGCGCGGCTGCGCAGGTCGTAGGTGCGGATCTCCGACCCGGTCGCGACGTGCAGCCGCTCACCGGCCCGGCCGCCCGGCAGGGTCGCATCGTCGCGCCGCGGCTCGACGAGCGCCGCGCGCACGGGCACGCCGAGATCGCTCGTGGCGCTGACGTGGTCCTCGCCCCAGGCCACGATGCCGAGTGCCATCGCGTACTTGGCCAGATGCGGGTGGGTCCACTCGTAGATGTCGTGCGTGATCCCGTACCGCCAGTCCTGCAGGAACTCGGTGGCGGTCCGGGCGTGGTAGACCTCGTCGAAGTGCATCTGGTACGGCTCGGGCAGCCGGAACGTCCGGAGCGTCAGGCTCGCGATCACGAGGATGGCCAGGACCCACAGGTCCAGGCGGTCGAGCCGGCCGCCGCCCTCGCCACGCAGCGTGGCGCTGCGATCCGGCCGTATGGGGCGTTCGCCGAGGCGATCGCGGAACCAGCCGATCACGCCGCTCTCGGCGAGGCCGAGGGGCCTGGACCAGGAGGGCATCGTCGCGAGCGCCACCGCCGAGCCCGTGGCCGCGGTCGCGACGCCGGCCGGGACCGTGACAGCCGCAGCCCCCGACGCCACGCCCAAGGCCACCCGCGGTGGCGGCACCCTTGCCGGCACCGGCGAGCGCTCGATGGGCGCGTCGTGCGCGCCGTCGGCGAGCGGCGCTCCTTCGCCCGGCTCGATCGAGGCGCGGTCGAGCTCGTCGGCGAGGCGGTCGCGCGCGCTCGTCCGGAGCTGGAGCGCGCACCAGACGAACGCGAGCGTGTGGAGCAGGACCACCAGGGCCACGCCGGCCTGTGACCGGATCGAGGAGCCGATCCCCAGCCAGTCGCTGATCGATGGGTTGTCGGGGTAGAGCGTCGTGAGGACGACGTACATGTTGGCGAACGTCGCCACGCTCAGGACCGCGTAGGCGACCCGCCATCTGGGCGAGATGGCGGCGAGGATGATGCCGAGCGCGAAGAACGGGTAGCCGTAGCGCTCGTGGACACGAGTCGGCAGGATGAAGAACGCGAGCGCGAGCACGGCAAGCCCGACGAGCAGCGTGAGCCGGTCGGGTTCGCGAGCCGCCACCCAGAGGACGACGAGGAACGCCCCGACGAGGAGGGCGATGCCGATCGCGATGGCGGGCACGACCCCGAAGACCGCGCTGCCGGCGCCGCATTGCTCGGCCCCGAGGGCCGCGTCGCAGACCCACTGGCCCGTGCCCGCCAGGCTGGCTCCCGTGTCGGAGACGACCATGGCCCACGGGTTGTAGGCGTTGACCGTGAGATACGGGTACCCGCCGCCCGCCACGGCGATCTGCTGGAGGAGCCCGACCGGGGTCAGGGCGAACGGGATCGAGAGGATGATCGCAGTGGCGAAGCCGGCGAGACCTGTCGTAAGGATCCGGACCGGGCGCCCGGAGCGACCGTCACCGTCCTCGTCGTCGGCGGTCGGCCAGAGCGCGTGCCGGATCGTCACGACCGCGACCAGCGGGACCAGGATGCCGAGCTGTGGCTTGATGATCGCGGCGATGACGGTGTAGATGGCGGCCCGCTCCGTCCGGCCGCGCCACAGCTCGCGCAGCCCCAGCAGCAGGAAGACGACGCCGAACGAATCGGCCTGGCCCCACACGACGCTGTCGAACCAGCTGATCGGGTTGACGACCGCGACGAACGCGGCCGCGAGCGCGAGCCGGCGCCGGCCGCCGAGCTCGAGGACCATCGAATGGACCAGCCAGCCGACGGCGAGGTCGGCCAGGATCGGCGGGATCTTGATCAGGTCGCCGACGCCGCCGACCGTCTTCCCGACGAGCCCGACCAGCCACAGGATGTACAGATAGCCGGGCGTGTAGTCGTGGAAGAAGTCGCGCTCGTAGAACCCCCACGGGCCGTGGTCCGCGAGATCCGCTGCCCAGAACCGGAAGGCGCTCAGGTCCACGCCGAAGCCGGATCCCGGGAGCAGGTATGCGATGATGAGGCGGAGGGCGAGCCCGAGCGCGAGGACGATCACGACCGCGCCGACGGCCCCGCGCATCCCGGTCGACGACGACGGCGTTCGTATGCCTCGCTCGGTCCCGCCGGATGCGGGGCGGGTCACCGGGAACGGCTCCTGCACGAGCGTGGAAGGTGGATCGGAGCGTAGCACAGGGTCGCCGGACGAGCCCCTCGGACCTGCTGCCGGTCATCGCCGTGGCGGTGGTCGCGTTCGTGGCCGCCCGGCTCGCCCTGCTGCCCGGCGTCGCGTTCTGGGACACCGGGGAGTTCCAGACAGTCGGCCCGATCATGGGCACGGCCCACCCGACGGGCTTCCCGACGTACGTCCTGCTGGGCTGGCTGGCCTCGGTCGTCCTCCAGCCGTTCGGCGAGCCCGCGTTCCGCATGAACCTGCTGTCGGCCATCTGCCTCGCGGTCGCGGCCGGGGTCACGGTCGATCTCGTGCGGGCCCTGACGGGATCCGGCGCGCTGGGCATGGTCGCGGGGCTCGGCCTGGCGCTCACCCCGATCGCCTGGGCCATCTCCACGCACGCCGACGCCCACGCCCTGCATCTCGCGCTGCTCGCGATCCTGCTCCGGCTGCTGGTTGCCTGGGAGGACCGTGTCCGTGGCCCGCTCGCGCCAGACCACGCCGACCGCTTCCTCGTCGGCGCGGCCGTCGTGTTCGCTCTGTCGGTCGGCAATCACTCGCTGACGCTCCTGCTGGCGATCCCCGTGGGCCTGTACGTGCTCGCGGTCGTCCCTGACATCTGGCGCCGCCCGCGGCTCGTCCTCACGTGCGTGGCGGCCCTTGCGATCACGCTCGTCGTGGTCTACCTGGAACTGCCCCTGCGCGCCGGCCCATTCCCGGCGGGGCTGGTCTATGGACGGCCGGACACCTGGGATGGTTTCTGGTACGTCGTCCTCGCGGAGCAGTTCCGCGGCAGCCTGCTCGACCCGTTCGGCGACTTGACGGGCAAGGCGAGCCAGCTCGGCTCGCTGGCGTGGGCGCAGTTCGGGCTGCTGGCGCCGTTGATCCCGGTCGGGTTCATCGCGACCGTGATGCGCCGGCCGCGCTACGCGCTGCTCACCGGGTCAGCGCTCGCTTTCACCTGTTTCTTCGCGGCCTCGTACATCAACGCCGACATCAACCGCTACTACCTTGGTCCGATCCTCATCGCCTGGACGTGGCTCGCGATCCTCGTCGGGATGGTCGCCGAGGCCGTCGCGGGCCCGACCCGGGCCGCCCTGCCGGCTGCCCTGATCGCCGCCGTGATGTTCGCCCCGACGCTCGTCGCCATCCCGGCCCGGCTCGCGTCGGTCGACGAGAGCCGCGACCGGACCGCCGCGGCCTGGCTCGATGGCGTCCTGCCGCTGCTGGACCAGGACGCCATCGTCGTCTCGTGGTGGAGTTACTCCACCCCGCTCTGGTACGCCCAGAAGGTGGAGGGCCGCCGGCCTGATATCTTCATCGCCGACGACCGGACGCGTCTCGACCAGGGACTGGGCGGGCCGTCGGACGTCATCGAAGCCAATCTTGGCCGGCGCCCCGTGTACGTGCTGCGCCAGAACCCGGCCGACATCGACGAGCTCGCCCGCCGCTATGAGCTCGACACCCTCACGTCACAGGAGGCAGGTTTGCTGGTCCGCGTGGTCGGCCCCCGGGCGGCGACGTGACCCGGGTCGAACGGCTGTCGTACTTCTTCCCGGCGCACGACGAGGAGGCCAACATCGAGGGTCTCGTCGCCGAGGCGCTCGAGACGCTGCCGGCGCTGGCCGAGCAATTCGAGATCATCGCGGTCGACGACGGTTCGCGCGACGCCACGGGACGGCTCGCCGACGGCCTCGCGGCGCAGCATCCCGACCTCGTGCGCGTGGTCCACCACCCGACCAACCTCGGCTACGGGGCGGCCCTCCGTTCGGGCTTCGCAGCCGCGCGCTACGACCTCATCGCGTTCACCGACGGCGATCGCCAGTTCAAGGTCGCGGACATCGGCCGCCTCACGGCCCGTTCTGCCGAGCCGGACGCCCCCGACGTGGTCCTCGGCTTCCGGATCAAGCGGGCGGACGCGCCGATCCGGCTCGCCTACGCCCGCATCTTCCGGCTCGCCAACCGCACGTTCTTCGACCTGCGTGCCACCGACGTCGATGGCGCCTGCAAGCTGTTCCGGCGGGCGGCGCTCGAGGACGTCCGGGTGGAGTCCGACGGGGCGTTCTTCTCGGCCGAGCTGCTCATCAAGCTGCGCGAGGCGGGGCGCACGGTCGTCGAGGTCGGGGTGCCGCACTATGCCCGGACCGCCGGCTCCGCGACCGGCGCCAAGCCGTCGGTCATCATGCGGGCCGTGCGCGACTTCTGGCGGCTGCGGCTGCATCTCTGGGTGAACCGCCGACGGGCGCTGCGGCGCGGCGAACCGATCCTCGGGGACGGGCCGCGGGTCGACTAGCTGCTGCGACCGCCCTCGGCATCGGGGTCGACTTCGAGCGAGTTCACGAAGTCGCGGAAGACATCCAGGCGCGGGTCCACGATCGACTCGCCGGTCGACTCGAGCGGTATCCCGGCCTCTCCCTCGTCGTCGTCGAGGCCGCCGTCGGCACCGAGCCCGGCCTGTTCGAGGACCGCGTCCGCGGCGAAGATCCGCACGCCTGCCCGGACCGCGAGCGCCAGCGCGTCCGACGGCCTCGCGTCGACCTCGACGGTCCCGCTGGCCCCCTCGAGGATCAGGCGTGCGTGGAACGTCTCGTCGGCGAGCTCCGAGATGACCACGCGATCGACGCGGACCCCGAGCTGTTCGAGGGTCGTCGCGAACAGGTCGTGCGTCAGGGGTCGCTCCGGCGAGAGGCCCTGGAGCTTCATCGCGATCGCGCTCGCCTCCCAGGGGCCGATCCAGATCGGCAGGTAGCGGTCGCGATCGGTCTCCTTGAGGATCACCACGTGCCGGCTCGACAGCATGTGGACTCGCACGCTCTCGACGACCATCTCCACGAGCTCGGTCTCCGGCATCGATCGATTATCCCACGGCCGCTGGGGCCGGCGGCCGTCCCGGACGGCCCGGGATGCCCGCCAGCAGGCGCGCGACGAGGGCGCCCGCCACGAACCCGCCGATATGGGCGAAGAAGGCCACGCCGCCGCTCGTCTCGACCATCCCGATCGATGTCAGGCCGTCGATCAACTGGAGCACGAACCAGAATCCGAGCACCAGGACCGCGGGGACGTCGATGAGCTGATAGAAGAAGCCCAGGAACACGAGCGACGTGATCCGCGCCCGCGGGAAGAAGACGAGGTACGCGCCCAGCGCCGCGGCGATCGCCCCCGACGCCCCGATCGAGGGGATCGTCGAACTCGGCGCCACCGCCACCTGGGCGAGCCCGGCCGCGACGCCGCCCGCCAGGTAGAACACGAGGAAGCCGAGCCGCCCCAGCCGATCCTCGACGTTGTTCGCGAAGATCCACAGGTACAGCATGTTGCCGAGCAGGTGCAGCCAACCCGCGTGCAGGAACTGGCTGGTGACGAGCGTGGCCGTCTCCACCGAGAAGATGTCGCCGCGGCCCCAGGCGCCGGTCAGCTCGGCCGGCACCACGCCCCATTGGGTGACGAAAGCGTCGAGGGCGGATTCGCCGCCGCTCGCTAGCAGCCCGAGCTCGTAGGCGAAGACGACGAAGCACGCCACCACGATGCCGATGGTCACGACGGACGTGCGCCGCGTCGGGTTGGCGTCGCGCAGCGGGATCACCGGGGATCCTGGGCTACGGCTTCTTGGTCGGCTTGGCGGACGGCTCGGAAGGGCTCGGCGACGCCGCGGTCGACGGTGCGGGCGACGCGGGGGCGATGTCGGGGACCGCGGCGAGCAGGGTCTGGTGGAGCCCGTCCTTCGAGATCCACATCAGCGTCGCGGGGACGTCCTCCACGGCCGGCGTGACCGCGATGCCGCGGATGTCCGCCCAGTCGGGGGCGTTGCCGGCCGGCCGGTACTGGGCCTTGTAGTCACCGTTCGCCTTGTCGATGGCCACGACCCGGCCGTTCGGCCGGTCGTAGACGTAGACCACGCCCTGGCGCCGATCGAGGCCGCCGCCGACCAGCGAGTACTTCGGGGCCGGCCGGATCAGGTCGTCGCCGGGCATGTCGGCCTTCCAGCCATCGTCCTTGCCCGAGGCGAACCGCTCGAGCACGCCATCCTCGATGACGAAGAGGTCGCCGTCGATGAACAGGGCGCTCATCCCGTCGATCGGGCGGGCGGTCGCGAGCCACGGGGTCGAGGCGATCGGGTACCCGCCGCCGTCGGCGGCCGGCGAATAGGCTCGGATCTGCTGCTCGGACGGGTCGACGGCATAGAGCTTGTACAGACCGCGGCCCGCGTCCTGGAGGTAGGTCCCGATGGCGGTCACGTCGTCGCCCCACGAGGCCGCCCCGTTGACCTTGATCCGCTTGAGCGTGCCCTTGCCGCTCGCGTTCGAGGGTCGCCAGCGCCAGAGCGTGTTCTTGGAGTCGAGGACGAGGAGGTCGGAGCCGCCGACGGCCAGGAAGCGCGGCGTCGCGATCGTGGCGCCGTCGGCCTTCTGGCCCGCGCGGGCCACGACCGTGGCCTTCTTGGCCTTGAGGTCGACCCGATAGACGGTCTTGGTCGAGCGGTCGAGGACGTAGGGGGCGCCGTCGGGTCCCTTGACCAGGCCGGCCAGGTCGATCGGGGCCGCGCCATCGGCCGGTGTGAAGGTGAAGATCGTCGTGGAGGCGACCGGCACGACGCCGTAGAGACGGTCAAGGCCGGCGACGGCCTGCGTGCGAAGGGGCTCGATGACCGCGGCGCTGACGCCGGATTCCTCGGCCGCGTCCAGCTGCTGGTACGCCTCGGTCAGGAGCTGCTTGGCCTGTGACGCGTCGTCCACCACGAGGTCGACGCCCGGGGCCTTCACCTTGGCGAGATCCTCCCTGGCCTTGTCGAGGGCCTCCTGGCCGGTGTTGGCCGACTGGATGGCCGCCTGCTTGCCTTGGCCGCCGAAGACGTACACCCCGAACCCGAGGCCGGCCGCGACCACCAGGAGCGCGAGCACCGCGAGCGCGGCTCGTCGCTGGGTCTGGCGTCGTGAGGCCAGCGGCGTCACCCGCCGGTAGGCGGGCTTGCGATGCGGCAGCAGCTCCTGGACGCGCCCGACGACCTTCTCCATGGCCCCTCCGGCGGCGACCCGGGCGCTGCCCGCCGCGGCGCTGACCGCAACGCCCGCGGCCTGCACGTTGTCGGCCAGCGGGATCGGCGAGCGGTCGGGGGCGCCGGCCAGCGGCTCGGCGGGCTTCACCGGCACCGGGGCACGCCCGCGGGCCGTGGCGGACACCTCGCCCGCCTCGAAGGCGATGGCTCCGTCGCTGCCGGCCCCGCCATCGGCCACGAACCGATGGTGCAGGTGCTCCATCGCCGACTGCGGGTGGAGCGTCAGCATCGCGTCCTTGAGCTCGTCGGGGCCCAGCTTGGCCATGACGTTGGGCGACACGAGGACGAGCGAATCCCCGACCGAGACCTCCCCGCGCCACACGTCGGGCTCGAGCTCGCCCGACGGCAGGCCCCGCTCGCGATGCGGGTCCGGGAGCGTCGAGAGGCGCGCCTGGCGGATCAGGTAGGCCTCGGCCGGCCCGACGGTGGCGACGTACATCTCGTTGCCGCGGACCACCGCGACGGCGACGCCGATCGGCCCGTTGCTGTCGGGCGACTTGAGGCCCAGCCGGTCAGCCTGGTGGGCGAGCCGCTTGTTCGCGGTCCCGATCGCCTTCTGGATGCAGACCCGGATACCGGCCGATTCGTCGTAGTAGTACTCGTTCCGGATCGTCTCTGCGGCGAGGCGCGTGGCCTCGAGGGCGTGGCGCGAGCTGATGCGCGACGTGACGAGCAGGTACAGCAGGCCCTTGGAACGGGCGACCGACCCGACATTGGGCTCGACGACGACAAGCGTGTCCGGCGAGTCGGGGAGGCGGTCTTGTTCGGCGACGACGCCGAGTTTCATCTGGAGTCGGACGGCCATGCGGGCCTCTCGTGGTCGGGCGGATCCCCGCAGCGCGGAGGGTGGCGGGGCGTTCGAGCGGCGGACGATCCCGGTACGATCGGGGACGTTCGCCCCGAGATGGCTGGCAGGTGCGGGGGATTATACGCGGGGACCTCCGCGCCGGACGTGGACCCGCAGTTCGCGCACGCCGAGCCCTCCGGGCGACGTGGCGAACGCGGTCAGCAGCTCCGATGAGCGCAGGCGCAGCTCCTGGGCGACGATCGGGGCGTCCGCCTCCACGTCGACCGCGAAACCCTCCAGGCGCACCACGCGGCACGAGCCGGCCGCCGCGGGCACGCGCTCGGCGACGAGTGCCTCGAACGTGGCCATCGCCCTCGAGAGGCGCAGCTCCTCGTCGAGGCCGAGCGCTCGGGCCGCGTCCGGGATCAGGTCGCCCAGGCGGACCATCGGCCGCCGTCGCGGGCTCACCGGATCGTCTCCGGCCCGCTCACGGGCGGCCTGCGGCGCCGGCGGCGTCGGGAACGAGCCGGGCCCCGTCCGGCTCGGCCCGCACCTCCCAGATCGTGGCGATCGCCCGCAGCGCCGGGTCCAGGTCGTCGAGCGTCGTGGTCGTCACGAACG
Organism: uncultured Chloroflexia bacterium; assembly: GCA_963767165.1. Taxonomy (GTDB): domain Bacteria; phylum Chloroflexota; class Limnocylindria; order Limnocylindrales; family CSP1-4; genus SPCO01. Next base: position 49,898 of record CAVYCV010000004.1, read on the forward strand.
CCTGCGGAAGCTCGGCGATCCGCCGGACGAGGTGCGAGCGCCGGTCCGGGTCCAGCTCCGAGAAGACGTCGTCGAGCAGGAGCACCGGCGGCTGGCCGTCCAGGGTGGTCAGCAGGTCCAGCTCGGCGAGCTTGAACGAGAGGATCGCCGTCCGTTGCTGGCCGCGCGACGCGAAGCCCGCCAGGTCGCGCCCGGCGAGCTCGAAGACCAGGTCGTCGCGGTGCGGGCCGACGAGCGTCGAGCCGTTCCAGACCTCCTTGTCGGCCGTCTCGACCAGCCGGCGCGCCAGCGCGTCGCGGGGCGTCTCCCCTGGCGCCGCCGGGGCGTTGGTGCTGTAGCGCACGGCGAGGGCGGCCGCAGACGCCTCGTCAGGCGCGATCTCCGCGTGGGCGGCTGCGATCGGGCCCGCCAGCTGCTCCAGCAGGCGTAACCGGTCGGCGACGATGCGTCCCCCGGCGTCGAGGAGGGCGCCGTCCCAGAAGCGGAGCTCGTCGCGCGACGCGCCCTCCTCGCGGATCGCTCGCAGCAGGCCGTTGCGCTGCTGGAGCGTCCGTCCATACGTGGAGAGCGCGCTTGCGTAGCCCGGGAAGGCCGAGCTCGCGAGCTGGTCGATGGCCGCCCGGCGGAGCCCCGGCGATCCGGCCACGAGCAGCATCTCCTCCGGGGCGAAGACGACGACGCGCAGCGGACTCTCGAGGGCGCCGGCACGTCGGCCGACGCCATTCACCCGGAGGCGCTTGCGGCCGGCCGTGCCCCCGACCCCCGAGCGCACGATCGCCACCTCGACGGTGTCCCGCCCGAGATGGCCCTCGACCCGCGCGAGATCCGTCCCCCAGCGGATCAGCTCGCCGTCGGTCGAGGTGCGATGCGACCGGCCCCAGGCCAGCAGGACGATGCCCTCGAGCAGGCTCGTCTTGCCGGCGGCATTCGGGCCCACGATGAGCTGCGGACCGGGCCCGAAGGCCGCGTCGAGCGCGGCGTATCCGCGGAGGTCGAGCAGGCTGATGGAATCGAGCAGGGTCTCCCCGGTCCGGGCGCCGCCGGTCCGGCCTCCGGTCGTCGCTAGGAGGTCGTCCGGACGGGCATGACGACGTGGATGTAGTGGTCGTCCCCGACGGGCTTGAAGACCCCCGGCGAGAGCGGCCCGTTCAACTCGAGGGCGAACTGGTCCGCGTCGACGTTGGTGAGCACGTCGGCGAGGTAGCGGGCGTTGAACGCGATCGTCGTCCCGTCGCCTTCGACCGCGGCCTCCACCTGGCCCACGTGGTCCCCGACCTCGGCGTTGGCGCTGACCGTGATCCCGGCCTCGCCGTCCGCCCCGATCTGGAGCTTCACGATGTTGGCCGACTCGTGGGCGATGAGGGCGGCCGGACGCACCGCACGCAGGAGCTCCTCGCGGTCGAGGACGGCCCGCGTCGTGTGCTCCTTCGGCACGACCTGCTGGTAATTCGGGAACTGGCCGTCGATCAGGCGGCTCACGAGATCGATGCCGTCGAGGTGGAACAGGACCTGGTTGCGGCCGCTGGCCAGGACGATCTCGACCGGGTCGTCGACGTCGGCCAGGACCCGGGCGAGCTCGTTGAGGGCGCGGGCCGGGATGACGACGCTCGTCTCGGGCACGGCGTCGAGGACCTCGATGGTCTTGACGGCGATCCGGTAATTGTCAGCTGCAGCCAGGGTGAGCTGGTTGCCCTCGAACCTGGCCAGGACGCCGGTCAGGATGGGGCGCGCCTCGTCGCTCGCGGCGGCGAACGCGGTCTCGTTGAGGGCCCGCCGCAGGACGTTCTGGGCGACGCGGGTGGTCGGTCGTTCGCCGGCGGTCTGGATCGCCGGGAACTCCTCGGCCTCGATGCCCTTGATATGCGTCTCGAACCGGCCGCTGCGCAGGTGGAGCGATTCGCCCGCGCCCAGCTCGAGGTCGACCTTGTCGCCGGCGGGGAGCGAGTTGACGAGGTCGGTCAGGAGCTTGGCCGGGACCGTGGTCGCGCCGTCGGTCTCGATCTTGCCGGGAACCCAGTAGGTGATCCCGATCTCGAGGTTCGTCGCGGTCAGCTTCAACCCGCCGTCCTCGGTCTTGAGCAGGACGTTGGCCAGGACCGGCAGGGTGCTCCGGCTGGACACGGCACGGCTGACGATGGACAGGCCTCGCGCCAGATGCTCCTGCATCACCGAGAGTCTCACGTCGGGTTCACTCCAAGCATGTCGTGACGGCGGGCGATGGGACCGTGTCGCGGATGCAGGTCGTCGGCGATCGCTCGCGCAGCGGCCCCCGGGCTGTCCGCGTGGGGTCGTGGGTATCTTCTCTCTATCTTCTCACCCCGTCATCATCACCATCAGGGTGTGGAGCGCGTGGACGCTCCGGTGTGGCGCCGCTCGCGGGCGACGTGGACGAGCCGTTCCGGCCGGTGGACGGGCGGGCCCGATGCGGGGACGGCACCGGCGTCCGGGCGTGGACGATCTCGAGGGACATCCACAGAGGCCTCCGAACAGCCGCTGGCCGTCAACGACGACGGTCGCGGATGTCCACAACGGGCAGGGGTTCTCCACGGATTTCGCGTGGTTATCCACAGGAAATAGGTCGGGAAGGCCCTGGATGTGTCGTCCGATCGGGAGCCGCGCGTCGCATCAGCCGCGTCAGCCGCGCACGCCTAGTCCGCGTAGATGAGCTCCCGAACCGCGGCGATCTCGCGCCGGAGTTCGTCGTTCACGGCCGACTCGCGGGTGATCTTGTCGCACGCGTGGAGGACCGTCGAATGGTCCCGGCCGCCGAGCTCGGCGCCGATCCGCAGCAGCGACACGTCGGTCTCCTCGCGCATCAGGAACATCGCGATCTGGCGCGGCATGACGATCGATTTGTCGCGCTTCTGGCCCTGGAGGACGTCGAGCGGGACGCTGTAGTAGTCCGACACGGCCTTGGCGATGCGCTCCGGCGTCACCTGGCGCTTCTTCGGGTTGTACAGGACGTTGGAGAGGACCGCCTGGGCGAGCTCGATGCTGATGGGCGTGGCGCCCATGCTCGCGAAGGCGATGATCCGGTTGAGCGCGCCCTCGAGCTCGCGGATGTTGCTCACGACCTTGCGCGCGATGAACTCGATGACGTCCGAGGTGATCGGGAGGGCCCCCTCTTCGGCCTTGGCCCGGAGGATCGCGATGCGCGTCTCGAGGTCCGGCGCCGTCAGGTCCGCGATCAGCCCCCACTCGAAGCGGCTGCGGAGCCGCTCCTCGAGGGTCAGGATCGCCTTCGGCGGCCGGTCGGAGGACATCACGATCTGCTTGCCGTCCTCGTGGATGGCGTTGAACGTGTGGAAGAACTCCTCCTGGGTCCGCTCCTTGTCGGCGATGAACTGGATGTCGTCGATGAGGAGCAGGTCGATCCGTCGGTAGCGGGCGCGGAATTCGTCGATCTTGCCCTGCTGGATCGAGGTGATGAACTCGTTCGTGAACTTCTCGGACGTCGCGTACACGACGCGCTTGCGCGGGAACTTGGCGATGACCTGGTTGCCGATCGCGTGCATCAGGTGGGTCTTGCCGAGGCCCACGCCGCCGTAGAGGAACAGGGGGTTGTAGGCGTGGCCCGGGCGCTCGGCGACCGACAGGCTCGCGGCGTGGGCCAGGCGGTTGGCCGAGCCGACGATGAAGTTGGCGAACGTGTAGCGCGGGTTGATGTTGGTCGTGCCGCCCTCGCCGCCGACCCGGGTGGGCTCGACCCGGACCTGGCTCGAGCCGGCCGAGCCCGGGGCCTGGCCCTGGGCCGTCGCCGGGCGGTCGTCGTCGAGCGATCCCTCGGCCGGGGCCGGGCTGGGGGCGCTGCCGATGACGAATTCGACCTGGACGCTGTACCCGACGATCCGGGCGAGGGTCTGGCTGATCAGCGATCGATAGCGCGTCTCGAGCCAGTCCTTGGCGAAGCCGTTGGGGACCGAGATCCGGAAGCGTTGCTCATCCACGTCGACCAGCTGCGTGTCCCGTAGCCAGGTCTCGTAGTTGGCCGGCGACAGCGATACCTGCAACTCGCCGAGAGCCGCTCGCCAGACCTGCTTCGCGTCCATTCGTTCGATGGGACCTGTGGTACGGGAGACGGTGGATGGGTAGCGTTGACCAGGGAACCGGGCGGGGGGCCGGGGCACGCGAGAGTCTCGAATGGCCGACGTCGCACCGGGCGATGCGTGATCCCGGGAGCCCTGTTGGCAGGGATTCCGGGCCTCCCGCAGGCGTCCCGGCGCCGATGGGCCCGGAGAGGATAGCACCGGCGGAAGGGGCGTCGCAAGGCGATTCTGTCATACTCCCCGGGGGTATCCATGCGTGGCCGGCCCGAGCCCTTCCCGTTCGGGTGCGACGCCCCTCGCGCGTGCGCGGAAGCACCATCGCTCGGCGGGACGGACGATCGCCTCGCACTCGGTGGACGCGATGACGCGACAGAGGGCGAAGGATGGGGCCTTCGGGTCGGGTCGGTGCGTCGCGGAGGGTGTTGACAAGGTTTGACACCCCTTCGAACGGGGCCGTATCATCCGCCGGACGACGACGCGCTCCGCGCTTTCGGGCGCCGGGCGCGTTTGCGTGCCTCTAGGGGTCGAACAACGACATCGTCCCCGAGGCCGGACGGAGAGGATCCCGGACCACCCCCATGAAGCAGACCTATCAGCCAAAGAAGCGCCATCGCGCCAAGGAACATGGGTTCCGCGCCCGGATGAAGACGACCCCGGGTCGCCGTGTCCTGGCAGCGCGACGGGCACGCGGTCGAAAGCGGCTGACGGCCTGACGACGGAGCGCGGCCCTAACTCGCCGCGGCTCGAGATGCTCTCCCGCCCGAAGGACTTCACCGCGATCGGTGGAACCGGGACGACGCGGTCCCATCCACTGTTCACGGCGAGGTTCCTGCGGACCGACCTCGAGACGACCCGGTTCGGGCTGTCGACCGGGCGAAAGCTCGGCGGCGCTGTCGTCCGCAACCGGGTCCGCCGGAGACTCCGCGAGGCGCTCAGGGTGATGGCGCCCTCGTTCCAGCCCGGCTGGGACGTCCTCATCATCGCCCGGCCCGCGATCGTCAAGGCCGACCATGACGCGCTGGTCGGAGCGTTGCGCCGGACCCTGACCAGGGGTGGCGCCATCGGAGGAACAGACGCGTGAAGCGCATCGGGATCGGGTTGATCAAGCTCTACCGGATCGTCTTCGCGTGGCTGCCGGCCAGTTGCCGGTTCGAGCCGACCTGTTCCCGCTACACGGAACAGGCGATCGAGAAGTACGGCCTCCTCAAGGGCAGTTGGATGGGCGCCAAACGGATCGCTCGCTGCCACCCCTGGAATCCCGGCGGGTATGACCCGGTCCGCTAGCGAGGCCCACGGCTCGTGACACGCTCCAGCCTTCGCCGGATCCCGTTCGCGTCGATCGGGCTGCTGGTCCTCCTCGTCCTCGTCGTCGTGGCCTGCGCCCCCGGAGGACCGGGGGGTTCGGGCAGTCCCGCCGCGTCGCCGACCCCCCAGCCACCGCTGACGCCGGCCCAGCCGGGCGCCGACCCGATCAGCCTCCTCGCCTGGCTGTTCACCCCGATCTTCCAGGCCATGCTGATCATCATGGTCGGGGTCTACTCGTTCCTCTGGAGCCTCGGCGTGCCCGCGGCGATCGGCTGGGCGATCGTCGTCCTGACCCTCATCGTGCGCACCATCGTGATCCCGCTCGTGCGCAAGCAACTGGTCTCCCAGCGCCGGATGCAGCTCCTGCAGCCCGAGGTCAAGGAGATCCAGAAGCGCTACAAGGGCGACTCGATGAAGGCGCGGGTCGCCCAGCAGGAGCTGTTCAAGGAGCGCGGCATCAACCCGTTGGCCGGCTGCTTCCCGCTGCTGCTGCAGATGCCCCTGCTGTTCATCATGTACTCGGTCATCCAGCACGGCCTGACGAACGTTGATCCGACCGCGATGCTCACGGTGTTCGGCGTCCAGGTCGTCCCGCTCACCTGCACCAACCTCAACGCCGCCGGCGTGCCCGATGCGAGCCTGGGTCCATGCATCGACACGATCATCCCGATCCTCGGCGGCATCGACGTGAGCAAGCCATCGACGATCTTCGCGATCGCCGGGTTCGGGATCAGCATCCTCGCCATCGGCTCGGCTCTGCTCCAGCTTGTTCAGTCGCGGATGATGATCCCGCCGTCCACCGGCGACGACGACCCCAACACGAAGATCCAGCGGCAGACGATGCTCTTCCTGCCGCTCATCTCGATCGCCTACGGCGGCTTCCTGCCGGCCGGGCTGTTCATCTACTGGATCACGGCCACGATCTACGGGATCGTCCAGCAGTACCTCATCGTGGGCTGGGGTGGGATGTTCCCGCTGTTCGGCTGGACGCCGGCCTTCGCGGTCGGCCATACGCCGCGGTTCCCGGTCTCGATGCCACCACCACCTGACCCAAGCAAGCGTGCGGCCATCCTGACCGACGCGGACAAGAAGACGACGGCCGAAAAGACGATCCGCCCCCGTGAGCGTGGTCGTCAGGGTCGACGAGGGAGACGACGCTAGATGAGTGCCTACAAGGAGTTCTCCGGCAAGACCGTGGAAGAGGCCCTGCGCCTCGCACGCGAGGATTTCGGTGCCGGCCTCGAGGACCTCGACTTCGAGATCCTGACGCCCGGCAGCCGTGGGGTGCTGGGCATGGGCGCCGAGCCCGCCCGGATCGTGGCCGCGCCGCGCGCCGCCCTCGGTGGTGCCGCGCCCAAGCGCGAGGCCGCCGCCGCGACACCACTGCCGGCCCCGACCCGCGACTACGACGACCGACCGCCCCGCCGCGACGACCGACCGCCCCGCCGCGACGATCGTGGCCCGCGCCGCGACGATCGACCGCGGACCGATGACCGGAGCCCGCAGGTCGACGCGCCTGTGGACGCGCCCGTCGAGGCCCAGCCTGCCGCCGTGGCTCCGCGGCCCGATTCCCGACCGCCCCGTCGCGACGATCGACCGCCCCGCCGCGACGATCGCGGCCCGCGCCGCGACGAACGCCCCCGGGGCGATGCCGCCGGTGGCGGCCTGACCGCGTCCGAGGCGGCGGAGGTCGCCGCCGCGCGCGGATCCCTCGCCTCGGAGCGCGCCGAGCTCGAGGCGGCCGAGGCCTCGCCCGAGGCGCTCGCCGCCGGCAAGGCGATCCTCGAGCAGCTGATGACCCATCTCGGGTTCCAGGTCAAGGTCGAGGTCGACACCGGCGAGACGAGCCGGCTCAACGTCGTCGGCGAGGGGGACGAGCGCGATGCGCTCGGTGCCCTCATCGGTCGCAAGGGCGAGCGCCTGTCGGCGCTCCAGCACCTCGTCAACCTGATGCTGTCCAAGGAGATGGGCTCCTGGACCCGCGTCCTTGTCGACGTCGAGGACTACCGTGGCCGGCGCGAGCGCCAGCTTCGGGACCTCGCGAACCGGGCCGCGGCCCGGGTGGTCGAGACCGGCAAGATGCTCCAGCTGGAGCCGATGCCCGCGCTCGAACGACGCTGGATCCACCTGACCTTGCGCGATCACGCGGCCGTGGCGACCCAGTCGATCGGTGAGGAACCGAACCGTCGGGTCGTCCTCGTCCCGCGCGCGCCGGGCTGATCCGCTCAGCCGGGCGTCACGCTCGTCGGCCGGTGACCCGGAGCCGGTTCCGCCAGCGGCCGAGGCGGCCGACCGCCTGTCCGTCCCCTGACGGCCCTGCCGTGGCCGGCGCGGCGTGCCGCCGCAGGCCCTGGGCGATCGCCTCCGCCTCGCGCGCAGCGACGCCGAACCGGCGCAACGAGTAGCGCACCATCTGGACCGCCAGCTCGCGCTCGCCGTGGACGGCCTGCACCCGGCTGGTGACCGCGCGAAGGTGGGCAGCCTCGCTGTCGCTGTGGGTGCGCACGACGAAGTCGATCGCGGGGTTCGCCGCGAGCGCTCGCTCGACGACCAGGCGCGTGACGTGCGGATCCGAGCTGGCCACGATGACGAGGCGGGCCGTTCGGACGTGGGCCCGCTCGAGGACCTCGGCGTTCGAGGCGTCCCCGTAGATCGCGGCGATGCCGCGGCCCCGGAGCTGCTCGACCTCGCGTCGCTGGAGCGTCAGGACGACGTAGCGGAACCCGCGCCGGTCCAGGGCCGGGCCGATGAGCCGGCCGACCCGGCCGAACCCGCACAGGATCGCGTGTCCCCGCAGCGGGGTCTCGTCCGTGGCCGGCTCGAGGACGGCGAGGTCGCCTGCTTGACGCTCGAGCCAGCGGGTCAGGACCGCGAGCGCGCGCAGACGCCGGTCCAGCGGATCGACGGCCCGGAACAGGAACGGGTTGAGGGCGATCGACAGCAGTGAGCTCGCCACGATCAGCTGGAAGCCCTCGGTGGGCAGCAGCCCGAGGGTCAGCCCGACCGTGCCCAGGATGAACGAGAACTCGCCGATCTGGGCCAGCCCGATGCCGACTGTCAGGCCGGTCCGGATCGGGTAGCCGAACAGCGTGATGATCGCGAACTTCACGACCGCCTTGGACGCGACCACGAGCCCCACCATCGCCAGGATCGCGAGCGGATACGTGACGAGGAAGACCGGGTCGAGGAGCATCCCGACCGACACGAAGAAGAGCACCGCGAAGGCGTCACGCAGCGGCAGGGCGTCGGCGGCCGCCTGGTGGCTCATGTCCGACTCGCTGACCACCGCGCCCGCCAGGAACGCTCCGAGGGCGAACGAGACGCCGAACACCGTCGACGAGACGAACGCGATGCCGAGCGCGATCGCCAGGACCGCAAGCGTGAACAGCTCACGCTTGCCCTCGCGCGCGACGTGCTCCAGGAGCCAGGGCACGAACCGCGCGCCGCCGACGACCATGATGACCGCGAAGATCGCGGCCTTGCCGAGCGCGAGCGCGATGGCCCCCAGCGCGCCCAGGCCATCGGCCTCGCTGGCAGTGGCGGTCCCACCGATGAATGGCGCGATCGTCGGGAGCACCACGAGGATCACGACCGTGCACAGGTCCTCGACGATCAGCCAGCCGACCGCGATCCGGCCCTGCGGCGCATCGAGCTCGCCCCGGTCCTCGAGGGTCCGGAGCAGGACGACCGTGCTTGCGACCGAGGCCGCGAGCCCGAGGATCAGGCCGCCACCGATCCCCCAGCCGAGCGCTAGTCCGAGCCCGAGCCCCAGGGCCGTCGCGACGACGATCTGGCCGATGGCGCCCGGGATCGCGATCCGCCGGACCGCCAGCAGGTCCCTGATCGAGAACTCGATGCCGACGCCGAACATCAGCAGGATCACGCCGATCTCGGCGAGCTCGCTGGCGATCTGGGTGTCCGCGATGATGCCCGGCGTGAACGGGCCGAGGGCCACCCCCGCGGCGATGTAGCCGACGATCGTCGGGAGGCGGAGCCGCTGCGCGATCAGCCCGCCGACGAACGCGGCAACGAGCCCGATGGCGATGGTCGAGATGAGTACGGGCTCGTGGTCCATGGCTCCTCCCGACGAGGGGGGTGGGCGCAGGACTGGCGCGGGTCCGTGCCAGAACGACGACTGGGTGGCTGCGACACGATACCCCATGGCGGGCCACGCCCGACCTCGGGGGCGTCGTCAGGGGGTCGCGATGGTGACGACGAGCCGGGGCGGGTGGGCGCCCTGGAGGGACGAGACCGCCAGCCCGTCGGCCGACGTGGAGCGCAGCAGGAATGCGTACGTGCCGTTGCCGTGGACGGCGGCCGTGACGTCGAAGTCGGCCCAGCGACCGGCTGCGAGCCTCCCTGCGTCGGCGACGGCTGGGCCGGTCGCTCCGGGCCGGTTGCGCCACGTGAGCGTGCTCCCGGTCCAGCCCGTCCCGGTCGGGGCGACCGTCGGGCCGTTGCGGGTCGCGTTCGTGACCCACAGTCGCAGGACGGCCCGGTCCACGCTCCCGGTCAGCCCGGTGAGCTTGAACTTCACGTAGCTGCGCAGGTCGCGCCCACGACCCGCATCGCCGTCCATGTAGAGCCGCGGCGACGTGCCATGGTTCGTGCGCGGGTGCCGCTGGTCGACCCACGCGTCCGACGTCGCCTTGAACGACCGCGCCGCCGGGCCGACCGGGGTGCCGGTACCGGCGTCCGTGTACGACTCGCCCGCGATCGGGACGAACCGCCAGTCGTACGAGTTCGCGTGCAACGTCAGCTTGAGCACGCCGTACGTCGCGGAGAAGGTCTGGCTGTTCTTCTCCGTCGAACCGCGGCCACGCAGCTCGCGTCCGCCCGTGCCGACGACGAACTCGCGGATCCCGTGGGCCGCGTCGGCGTTGCCCCTCGGGTCCTGGGGCGCGAATTGCTCGTAGTCGTGATCGTGGCCGTTGAGGACGATGTCCGCGCCGGCCGCATACAGGGCGTCCCAGAATGGCTGGACGGAGTCGTCGTTGCCGTGCTCGCCCGAGCTGAACCGCGGGTGATGCCAGTACGCGATCACGTGCTCGCCGGCGTTGGCGGCCAGGTCGGCCCGCAGCCACGTGACCTGCGCCGAGCTCGAGCCGCAGCCCACGTCGCCGCAATTCGAGTTCAACACGACGATGTGCCAGCTGCCCAGGTCGTAGCTGTACCAACCCTTGCCGGCCGGCCCCGCGGCCCCCCCGAAGTAGCCGAAGTAGCCGGCCGCGCCCGAGGTCTCGTACTCGTGGTTGCCGGGCGAGGGCTTCGTTCGCGACTTGTGCCGGCCCCAGGTCGGACCGTAGCAGTCCCGATACTGCGCGGCGCTGCCCGAGGAGTACGCGTTGTCGCCGAACGTGAGGACCGTGCCCGGGATGTCATCGAGGAGCTGGGCCGTCGCCTCGTCCTCGGCAGACCCGCAGTCGCTGATGTCGCCGGCGCCCACGACGACCGGATCCGCCGCCGCGACCGGAGCCGGGCCGGCGGACAGGGAGACGGTCAGCACTGCCGACAGGATGGCCGAGAGCGCGAACGAGCGGGTCATGGGGTCACCCACCATACCCGCGCGGTGCAACCCGCGCCGCTGGAGAGACGGCCGCTCTCAAGGCGCCGCGATCATCTCGAGGCTGTCGGCAACGGCGACGCGACGGCCCCCTCGTCCTGCTTTGGGATCATCACGGCGGCCAGGCCCGCTGCGAGGATCGCGGCCGCGACCCCCACGACGATCGACGATTCGATCGAGGTGGCCGCTAGCGCGCCGGCGATCACGGCTCCTGTCGGGTAGCCGAGGAAGTTGAACGCCATCGAGACCGCGAAGGCGCGACCCATCCAGGCCGGGTCCGTGCGGCGCTGGCGGACCGTGAACAGTGCGATGTCGGCCGGCCCCTGCAGGAAGCCGTAGCCGCCCATCGCGAGGGCCGCGGCGATGAGCCCGACCGTCGGGTCCGCCGCCCCGGCCGCCACCAGCAGGATCGCCAGAGCGGGCCCGACCAGCAACATCGGGATCACCAGCAACGGCCACTCGCGGCCGCGCGTGTCCTGGCGGCCGAACCAGAACGCCGACACCATCCCGGTCACGCCACTGATGGCGAAGATCACGCCCACGAGCGCCTCGCCGGCATGCAGCCGCTCGAGCACGATGAGCGGGATGACGATGGTGATCATCCCGCCCGCGATGTTCAGCGCCGAGATCGAGAACCCGAGACCTCGCAGCGTCGGGTTCGCCCACGTGTACTTCACGCCGTCCCACGCGTCGCGCAACAGGCGGCCGGTCGAGTCGCTCAGCGACGGCGGGTCGGGCGCCCCGATGAGCGCCACCGCCGCGAGACCGAACGTCACGCCGATCACGATGAGCGCGACCGGGCCGCCGGCGACGGTCACCAGCGTTGCGGCGATCGGCGGCCCCAGGATCGTGGCGACGACGTAGCCATTCGAGTCGATGGCGTTGACGCGCTCCCAGAGGTACTCCGGCACGATCATCGGCAGGAGGCTGCGCATGCCGGTGTGGCTGAGGATGCTCGTGAGCGACGAGACGACCGTGATGCCGACGAGCAACGCCGGCGGCAATGCGTCGAGAAGCGCCAGGCCACCGATCAGGAACATCGCGACGAGCGCCACGACGAAGTCGAGGATGATCAGGCGCGTGCGTCCGTGGCGGTCGAGGAGGGCGCCTGCGATCGGCGCGACGAGCAGCCCGGGGAAGATGCTCGCGAAGGTCACGAGGCCGGCCAGGGCCGGCGAGTCGTACTCGGTGAGGACGAACAGCACGAGCGCGACGCTGACCATCGAGGTGGCGATGCGCGAGATCTGCATCGACAGGAGGATCCGGCCGAGGCGCGGGATCGCGATCAGGGCGCGGTAGGAGGGCTCCGGCGTCTCCGGAGCCTCGTCGGGCTGGGGGATCACGCTCGCATGCTATCGGCGTTGACACGACATGTCCGTCCGGACCGCGGCGTCGACCCGCGATCACGGTGGCGACCGTGGATCGGAATGGAGCTTGACCTTCGAGTGGCTTGAAGGTGTACGGTCCGGACATGAAGGTCTCGGAACTTGCGGAGCGCGCGGGCATCGCCCCATCGGCGGTGCGCTGGTACGAGTCCGCGGGGGTGATCCCGCCAGCCACGAGGCAGCCCAACGGCTACCGCGAGTACGCCGAGGACGACCTCGCCCGGCTGCGACTGGTCGTCAGCCTGCGGCGCCTGGGACTCGGTCCCGAGGACGCGGGCCGGATGGCGCGCCTGTGTCTGGAGCACGGCGACGTGGACCGTGACCTGGCGCCGCTCATCGCCGACCAGAGGGCAGCGATCGCCCGGCAGCGTGACGACCTGGACCGTCTCGACGGCGAACTCGTCGATCTCGAGGCCACCATCGCAGCGGCGGGTCGCGCCCGCGGCAGAAGGAAGGAACGTCCCATGTCGGAGGCTCCCATCCGGGTGCTGTTCGTGTGCACCGGGAACAGCGCCCGCAGCCAGATCGCCGAGGCCGTGCTCGGGCGGATCGGCGGCGCGGACTTCGAGGTGTTCTCCGCGGGTGTCGAGCCCAAGGGCGTCAACCCGTACACCACCCGCGTGCTCGATGACGCCGGGATCGACTGGTCGGCGGCTCGCAGCAAGTCCGTCGAGGAGTTCCTCGGTCAGTCCTTCGACTACGTCATCACGGTCTGCGACCGGGCCCGCCAGACCTGCCCGGTCTTCCCCGGCGTGCACAACACCCTGCACTGGGGTCTCGAGGATCCGGCCGAGGTCGAGGGCAGCGACGCCCAGAAACTCGCCGCCTTCCAGCGCACATACCTGGAAGTCAACCAACGGATCCGCCCGTTCGTGGAGGTGGCGCTGCGCGCTGCCGGCCGCACCCGCCGCTCTGTCATCGCCGGTTGAGGGCGCTTCGAGTCGGGCCGGCACTGGTCGCGGAGGCGATCGGCGCCTTCTCCCTGGTCTTTGCCGGCTGCGGGGCCATCGCCGTCGGGAGCCTCGGTCCGGCCGGCGTCGCCGCCGCCTTCGGCCTGGCGATCATGGTCATGGTCTACGCCCTGGGCCACGTGTCCGGCGCCCACTTCAACCCGGCAGTGACCGCGGCCTTCGCGGCCGGCCGGCACTTCCCCCTTGTTCGTGTCCTGCCTTACTGGGCGGCCCAGGTCGCCGGGGCCATCGCCGGGGCCGCGCTTCTGCGGGCGACGCTCGGTGACGTGCCGCTCGGGGTGACCCATCCGGCCGGCAGCGACGTCCAGGCGCTCGTGTGGGAGGTCGTCCTTACCTTCTTCCTGATGATGGTCATCGTCGCCGTGGCGACAGACACCCGGGCCGTCGGTCAGGGCGCGGCGATCGCCATCGGGGGCACGGTGGCCCTTGGTGCCCTGGTCGGCGGGCCCATCAGCGGCGCCTCGATGAACCCGGCTCGCTCCATCGGCCCGGCGCTCGTCAGCGGCGACCTGTCCGACCTGTGGATCTACCTCGTCGCCCCGCCGATCGGCGCGATCGCAGCGGCCCTCGTCTACCGCTCCCTGCGCGCTGCCGCCTGAACGGCGACGCCGGGGTCAGGCCCGGGCCTCGACGACCGGGAGGCGACGCGAGGTGGCCGGCAGGGCGATGGTCGGCCCGAATGCGCCCGCGAGTTCGCGGAAGCGCTCGACGGCCTGGGGCCGGAGCGAATACCAGATCCACGTGCCGCGGCGCTCCCCTTCGATCCAGCCGGCATCGCGGAGGACCTTGAGGTGGTGCGAGATGGTCGGCTGGCTCACGTCGCAGCAGGCGGTGAAGTCGCAGGCGCAGACCTCGGCAAGATCGCTCAGCTGGCGGAGGATCGCGAGTCGGGTCGGGTCGGCGGCGGCTTGCAGGAGCAGGACGTCAGGGTCGGTCTGGCGCTTCATCCCGTCCAATGTATTGACAGATGTCTATATCGTCAAGTATCAATACAGCAGACACCGCACGTCAGCACCGAGGAGCACCCAGCGATGACCACCGAGATCATCCACGAGACGGTTCGCCAGCATTACGCGGACGCAGCGCTCCGCGCCTCACAGGGCTCCTCGTGTTGCAGCGATCCCGACACCATCGGGGCGAACCTCTACTCGGCTCTCGAGCGTGACGACCTGCCCGATGCGGCGGTCCTCGCCTCGCTGGGCTGCGGCAACCCGACCGCGGTCGCAGACCTGCATCCCGGTGAGCGCGTCCTCGACCTCGGTTCCGGTGGGGGCATCGACGTCCTCCTCTCGGCCAAGCGGGTCGGGCCGACCGGCCGGGCGTTCGGCGTCGACATGACCGACGAGATGCTGGCTCTCGCGCAGGCGAACGCCGCCCAGGCCGGCGCGACCAACGTCGAGTTCCTAAAGGGCCACATCGAGGCCATCCCGCTTCCCGCCGAGTCGATCGACGTCGTGATCAGCAACTGCGTCGTCAACCTGGCCGCCGACAAGCACGCGGTCTTCGCCGAGATCGCGCGCGTGCTGCGACCGGGCGGTCGCATCGGGATCAGCGACATCGTCGCCGAGGACGACCTGAGCCCCGAGCAACGCGCCGAGCGCGGCTCGTACGCCGGCTGCATCGCGGGGGCCCTGTCCGTCTCCGAGTTCCGCGAGGGCCTGCAGGCGGTCGGCATGACGGACGTCTCGATCACGCCGTCCCACACGGTCACGGACGGGATGATCAGCGCCATCATCAAGGCGTCGAAGCCGGCCGATGCCCGGCCGCTCATCGACCTGTCAGCACCGCGCGACCTGCTGCCGGTCGCCGAGGCCGGCGGTTGCTGCGGTGGCACCGGCTGCTGCTGATGGAGACGAAGCGCGCCGAGGCCGGCGACTGGCCGGCCGTCCGCGAACTCCTGAGCGGGGCCGGTCTGCCCCTCGACGGGGCGGCCGAGGCGTTCGCGACCGGCGTGGTCGCCAGCGACGGTGCCCGCCTCGTCGGCTGCGCGGCCCTCGAGCCCTACGACGGAGCTGCGCTGCTTCGCTCGGTCGCCGTCGTGCCCGACAAGCGAGGGACGGGCGTCGGGACGCGTCTCGTCCGCGAGCTCGAGGACATCGCCCGCGACGGCGGGGCGACGATCCTCATCCTGTTGACCGAGACAGCCGAGCCGTGGTTCAGCCGCCTCGGCTACACCGCGATCGACCGCTCATCGGTGCCGGCGGACGTCGCGCGCTCGGTCGAGTTCGGGTCCGCCTGCTCGTCGACTGCTGTCGCGATGCGACGGACGCTCGC
This sequence comes from uncultured Chloroflexia bacterium, assembly GCA_963767165.1. Taxonomy (GTDB): domain Bacteria; phylum Chloroflexota; class Limnocylindria; order Limnocylindrales; family CSP1-4; genus SPCO01. The sequence goes on from CAVYCV010000004.1 coordinate 65,442, forward strand.
GTAGCCGCACGGCGGCGAGCATCGTCATGTGCCGTTCGTCCGTCGCTCCCCGTGACCTGGCAGCCCTGATCCTGGGATCGAGCGTGCGTTGGTGGAGATGGGGGAGAGTCGAACTCCCCGTCCAAGACCCTTCGCCGGAGACCTACTACGAGCGTGTCCGATGATTTGTCGTCGACCGCCCGGACGGGCATCGGCACTCTGCCGGACGGTCCAGTCACGTGCCCCTAGATCGGGCTTGACTCCGGACTACGCAACGCTGATCCGGATCGCAGCCCCGCTGAGTGACGCTTCCACTACCCGCGGGACGGAGGTAGCTTCCACGCTCACCTTACTGCCTAAGCAGCGAGGGCGAGAGTCGACTGGCGGTTGCCAGGTACTTCGTTTTGCTGCCTGATTAACGAGGCCTGAGCAGCATCCTCGGCTCGCGTTCTCCGGTAACCAGGCCCTGTCGAAACCACACATCCCCATAGGACCCGAACGCCGGTTCGGATTGAAGAGGGTACCACGATGCCCCGAAGGGTCCCCTCGGGTCATTCGGATGCCGGACGGGACCGACCTATACTTCGCCCGATGGCGCGCGACCACACCGACGAGGCTGCCTGGGAATTGGTCCGCGAGCGCCTGCACGCTGAGGGCCTGCGCTGGACCCCGCAGCGGCGGACGCTCGTGGATGTCCTGAGCCGGGCGGACGGCCACGTCACCGGATCGGAGTTGGTCGAGCGCTGCCGGGAGGTCGATCCGACCACGACGCCATCGACCGTCTATCGAACGCTCGATGTTCTCGAGGACCTCGGATACGTCAGCCACCACCACGGCGTCGATGGGCGAGAGGAGTTCCACGTCCTGCCGACCGAGGAGCACGGACACCTCCACTGCCGAGCGTGCGGGGCGTCCTGGGAGATACTCGCCCGCGAGGCCGATGCGATCGCGGGCGCGCTCGATGCGGGACGGGGGTTCGCCGTGGACCCGTCGCACATCACGATCACCGGCCGGTGCGCCGCGTGCGCCGCGGCTGAGCGCAAGGTGCACGCCGCCGTCTGACGCACCGGCCATCGGGACCATCGGCCCATACGCTCGAACGGCCATCGCTGGTATCTTTGGAGATGGCCGAACCTCCTCACCGAGGACGGGGGACCCACGTACCGGGGCAAATCGCGGACGACCGCGACGGCGAACCCACGCCGAGCCCGACAGCTCACCTCGCAGGCCAAGCGGGCTGTGTCGAGGTACGTGGTGCAACGGTCTTCTCTCACTTCGCCGGATCGGCGCGCGCTCGTGCGCAATCTCGCGCTCGACCTGCTGGCAGCCGTGGGCGTCGGGGTGTGCATTGCCCTGGTCACGACCCTCCTCCCGACGGTCGCCCGCCGCGGCGGTCTCGAACCGCTCGGTCTCGCCGCGCTGGCGGCTGCACCCTTCGTCGCCAACCTGCTCGGCGTCTTCGCCGGGCGGTTCGGACCACGGTCGTCTCGACAGCTGGCCCTCATCCGCGGCGTCGGCGCCGCATCGATGATCGCCCTCTTCATCGTCCCGACGCCCTTCGTGATGGTCCTGGTCTCGGTGATCTTCTGGATCAGCGTGTCGTTCGGCGGGCCATTCCATCTCCGCCTCTGGGGGGCGATGTACCCGGCTCGTCTGCTCGGCCGCGTCGTCGGGATGATCGGCATGAGCCGGGCCGCGGCCGGTGCCCTGGCCGCCTTCGGTGGCGGCCTGCTCGCCGACCAGGTGGGAGGCCCGCCGGCCGTCGCGCTGGCCGGCCTCGTCGGGGCGGGCTGCGCGTTCGCCTACGTCGGCCTGCACGCCGAGGCCGCGGGCGACCTGCCGCGGTTCTCGGCTCGTGACTCCATCCGCGCGCTCCGCGAGCGCCCGATCCTCGGTCGCGTCGCGCTGGCCCAGGGCTTCTACGGCGGCGGCCTCATCGCCGCGCTGCCGCTCTACGCGCTGGTCTACGTCGACCGTCTCGACCTGTCGCTGTCCGAGGTCGGCATCATCGGGATCCTGACCGCCGCCGCGACGACCGTGTCGTTCCTCGCCTGGGGCGTCGTCGCCGACCGGTTCGGCGCGATCGTCGTGACACGGATCGGCAGCGCGATGGGCCTCGCGGCACTGCTCGCGTATGCCGTCGCCCCGAACGTCTCGCTCCTCTGGGTCGCGGCCGTTGCAGCGGGCGCGGGGAGTGCCTCGATCGACCTCGGCATCGCGTCGATCGTCAGTGCGCACACCACGATGTCGTCCCGGGCCCCGGCGATGGCCGGGTGGAACGCGATCACCGGCGCGCGCGGCATCGGAGCCGCCTTCCTGATGAGCGCCCTCCTCCAGGCAGGCATCGTGGACGTGACCACGGGCCTGCTGCTGTGCGCGGTCTCGTCGGCGATCGGCGTGGCCCTCTACGCGCGGACCGGCACCGATGCCTCGGTCGTGCCGGCGTCGCTCGTGCCGGGCCGCGTCGTCCGGGCGGCAACCGGACTTCGAGCCGCCGTCAGCCGCTGAGCGAGGTTCCTACGCCTGGGTTTCGCCCAGAACCCGGCGCAGCGCGGGCACGACGCCGCTGTCCCAGCCGCTGTCGTTCATCTCATGGTTCTTCGGATCGATGAACCCGGTCTCCAGCAGCAGGAGGTTCGTGCCGCCGTCCTCCCGTCGTCGGAACCCCCACTCGGTGCGGAGGAGGTGGTCCGCATCCTCGAGCGAGACCTCCGGTGTCGTCGACCAGGTCCACGCCAGGTAGAGCAACGGCTCGACCGCCTCGATCCGGACGGCGAAGCGCCCGCCTTCCCCGGGCCAGACCCACCAACCGACGGCGCCGGGACGGAGTTCGACGGGGTCGGTCCCGCCCCACCAGGCCGAGAACTCGGCGGGGTCCGCGAAGGCCTGCCACACGCGCTCCGGTGACGACCTGAAGGTGTACGTCTTGCGCACCCCGGCCTGCCAGGGCTCTTCGGCCAGGAATGCGACCAGCTCACCGAGTTCGTCGAACCATCCCAGGGCGTTGCTTGTCCGGTCGTTTGGATCGGAGAGCCCGCTCTCCCGCAGGTGCAGGACGGTCCCGCCGTCGTGCGCCGGCTCCAGCCGCCATTCCACGAGGCTCGCGCTGTCATCGATCGGCTGGCCCGGCTCGTTCATCCAGCGCCAGGCGAGTCGGCGCGGCGGGTCGGCCAGCTCGACGCGCACGGCGAAGCGGCCGTGGCCGTCCCACTCCAGCCAACCATCCCGTCCCGGCTCGGCGGTCAGGTCGGCACGCTCGCTGAACCAGCCGGCGAGCTCGCTCGAGTCTGTAAGCGCACGCCAGACACGTTCGGGAGTCGCGCGGACCTCCAGTCTCCGTTCGATCGCTGCCGTGCCCATCGTCGTGTCCGTAGGGTTGTCGGTCACTGCTCGTCCTCCCCGAGGTGTTGGCGGAGGCGCTCGAGCCGGCGGTCCCACGCCTCGGCGTAGGGCCGGAGCCAGTCGTCGACCTCCTGGAGTGGCGCCGGGTCGAGCTCGTGGAGGCGCTCGCGGCCCTGCCGCCGGACCCGGACGAGCCCGGCGGCGCGGAGCGCGTCGAGGTGCTTGGTCACGGCCTGGCGGGTGATGGGCAGATCGGACGAGAGCGCCGCGATCGACAAACCGTCACTCCCGCGAAGCCGCTCCATCAGCAGGCGGCGGGTCGGATCGGCGACGGCGTCGAAGACGGCTTCCACCTCGTCAATATGCAACCGTACAGTTGCATATGTCAAGCACGAGACACGTCCGTCGAGGTCCGGGCAGGCGGCTACGATGCGGCGATGCGCCTGACGCCATGGGAGGAGGAGCGACTCCTCATCTTCGCCGCCGCCGAACTTGCCAGGCGCCATCGTGCCGCGGGGATCGCCCTCAACGCGCCCGAGGCGATCGCGCTCATCTGCGACGCGATGCTGGAGGCGGCCCGCGCCGGTGCGACGTACGACGCGATCGAAGCCGCCGGCCGCTCGGCCGTCGATCTTGCGGAGGTGCTCGACGGCGTCCCCGCGCTCGTCGACCAGGTCGCGCTCGAGGTCCTGATGGACGACGGGACGCGACTCGTCGTCCTCGTCGATCCCCTCGGCGCGGCCGATGACGGGCCTGGGGCGATCCGACGCGCGACCGTCACGCCCGCGAGTGACGCCCGCGACCGGCGAAGCCTTGAGGTCCGCAGCGAATCCGCGAGGGTGATCCGGGTTTCCTCGCACCACCCGTTCGAGCGGGTGAACCGGCGCCTCGTGTTCGACCGTGATGCGGCGGCCGGCTTCCACCTCGACCTGCCTGCCGGCTCCACCGAGCGCTGGGCACCCGGCGAGACCAAGACCGTGCGCCTGGTGCGATACGACGACGAGGCGGAACGGTGAACCGGCTCTCGCCCACGGAACGGCTTGCCCGCTACGGCCCGACGACCGGCGACCGCGTGCGCCTCGGCGACACCGACCTCTGGGTCCGCGTCCAGGAGGATCGCCAGGCACCCGGCGATGAACCGATCTGGGGCTATGCCAAGACCATCCGACCCCGCGCAGCGCAGGGCCGACCCGGCCCATCGGAGCTCGACGTCGTCGTGGCGGGGGCGCTGGTCATCGACCCGCTCATCGGCGTGGTCAAGGCGGACATCGGCATCAAGGACGGGCGCATCGTGGGCGTCGGACGGGCCGGCAATCCATCCATCAGCGACGGCATCGAGCTCCCCATCGGTCCGCACACGCAACCGATCATGGGGTACGGCCTCATCGCCACCGCGGGCGCGGTCGACAGCCACGTCCATGCGATCAGTCCGCAACTCGTGCCCGCGGCGCTGTCGGGGGGCGTGACCACGCTCATCACCGCAGGCTTCGAGGAGCCACCGTGGGCGATGGCCCGAACCCTCGACGGCCTCGCCGGTTGGCCGGTCAACGTCGGGCTCCAGGCGGGCGCCCGGGCCGAGGACGACGGATCGCTCGAGGCCCTGCTCGATGCCGGCGCGTGCGGCTTCAAGATCCACGAGGACTACGGGTCGTACCCGGAGCTCATCGACCACGTCCTGCGGTTCGCCGACGTCCACGACGTCGCCGTCTCGCTCCACACCGATGGACTCCACGAATCGGCCGAGCTCGAGGACACGATCTCCGCGATCGCCGGCCGGACCGTGCACGCCTATCACGTCGAGGGCAGCGGTGGCGGCCACGTGCCGGACCTCCTGGGCCTGGTCCGCGAGGCGAACATCATCTGCTCATCGACGACCCCGACCGTGCCCTTCGGAGTCAACGCGGCAGCCGAGCAGATCCCGATGATCGTGCTCAACCATGGGGCCTCGTTCGGCGTCGCCGAGGACGTCGCGCTGGTTCGCGAACGGATCCATCCGGCCACGATGGGCGCCGAGGGGCCGCTCCACGAGCTGGGCGCGATCGCCATCGTGAACTCCAATTCGCAGGGCATGGGCCGGATGGCGGAGACGGTCCGGCGGACGTTCCAACTCGCCCACGTCATGGCGGCGTGGCGCCGGACCCCGGCAGGGGCCGGTCATCCCGGCTTGCCCGCGGAGCCCGACGACGCCTTCGATTCGAATGAGCGCGTCCTGCGCTACCTCGCGAAAGTCACCATCGAGCCGGCCATCACGCACGGTATCGCCGACCACGTCGGGTCGCTGTCGCCCGGGCGCCTCGCGGACGTCGTGTTGTGGCGGCCGGCGTACGTCGGCGTCAAGCCCGAACTCGTGCTGAAGGCCGGGTACATGGCGTGGGCGCCACTCGGCGAGGGCAATGCCACGGTCGAGCGCGCCGAGCCGACGCGGTACCGGCCCGACTGGGGTGGGAGCGGCCGAGCGGCCGCCAGCCTGTCGGCGACGTTCGTGTCGGCGCAGGGCGCGGCGGACCCGGAACTCCGGACCCGGCTCGAGGCGTCCGGACGGACCGTTGTGGCCGTCGCCGGGACGCGCGGCCTGACGCGCGAGTCGCTCGCGCACAACCGGGCGACAGCACCGATCGAGATCGACCCGGCGGACGGCTCGGTCACGCTGGCGGGCAGGCCGCTCGCCGTGGAGCCCGTCACGGACCTGCCGCTGAACCGACGCTACTTCCTGCGCTGACCCTACGCCCAGATGTCGCCGACGGTGAAGCCGTCGGGGAAGGGATCGGTCGGGTCGACCACGTAGCGCGCGAATCCGGTGATCCAGGCCTGGCCGGTGATCGTCGGGACGGCCGCTCGATACTCCCCGACCGTGGTCTCCTCGACCAGGTGGCCGGTGAAGACCGTGCCGAGGATGCCCTCGTGGCGGAACGGCTCCCCGACCTTCAGTTCGCCCTTCGCGTAGAGCGTCGCCATCTTCGCGGACGTGCCGGTCCCGCACGGCGATCGGTCGATCGCGCCGGTCCACGTCGCCGGCCGCTCCCAGTCGAGTGTCCCGGTGGAGACGGTGACGACGTTCCGCCGGCTGTTGGCCCGATCGTGCGGTGGGCCGGACAGTTGCCCGATCGTGATGCCCGCGAAGCCCGGCTGCTCGGGATGGACGACCGGCAGCTGTTCGTTGGCGGCGGCCTTGATCATCTCGGTGATACGGACGATGTCGGCGCCTTCGTCCGGGGTGAGCCGGAGCCCGAACCGCTCGGCCTCGGCGATGACGTAGAACATCCCTCCGTAGGCGACATCGACGACGACGGTGCCGAGGTGCGGCACCTCGACAGTCGCTCCGACATGGGTGGCGAAGGCCGGGACGTTCCGGAACGTGACGCCCGTGACCTTGCCGTCCCGGCACTCGGCGGTGACACGGATGAGCCCGGCCGGCGCCTCGAGGGTCAGCTCCGTGACCGGCTCGCGCATCGGCAGCATCCCGGTCTCGAGCAGGACCGTGACGACGCACATCGTGTTCGTGCCGGACATCCCCGGGTATTCGACCTGCTCCATGATCACGTAGCCGGCGTCGGCCTCGGGATGGCTCGAGGGCAGGATCAGGTTGCAGTTCGCGGCCGGGTAGCCGCGCGGCTCACGCACCATCCGAAGCCGGATGTCGTCGCGGTTGGCCCGCAGCCAGGCCATCTTGTCGAACATCGTGACGCCCGGAACGTCCTCGACCCCGCCGACGATCACACGTCCGGGTTCGCCCGCGGCGTGTGCGTCGACTGCCTCGATCACCGAGCTCAGCCGCAGTCGATTCGGGAGCTCGCCCAACTCAGCACCCACACGAGTGCATCAGGTATGTCCCGACGACCCAGGCGACCAGACCGACCCACGAGGCGACGATTGTCACGCCAAGCAAGGCCAACCCCAGCCACTGCCGCGGAGAGGTGCTGCCCACTCGGGTCCTACCGCCCGCGTTGGACGTCCGCGAGCTCGCGGGCGACGTCACGCTTGGCGTCGCGGTCGGCGATGTCGCGGCGCTTGTCGTGGAGCTGCTTGCCGCGCGCCAGCCCCAGCTCGACCTTGGCCCGACCCTTGGCGGAGATGTAGAGACGCAGCGGCACGATCGTCTGGCCCTTGGCCTTTGCCCGACCGAGCAGCTCGTCGATCTCGGACCGGCGCAGGAGGAGCTTGCGGATGCGCTTCGGTTCGTGGTTGTAGCGGTTGCCGCCCTCGAACGGCGCGATGTGGGCGCCGACGAGCCAGGCCTCGTTGTTCTCGACGCGCGCATAGGCATCGGCGATGTTGACCTTGCCCATACGGATCGACTTGATCTCGGTGCCGGTCAGGACGATTCCGGCCTCGAACGTGTCGTCGATCGTGAACTCGTGGCGGGCTCTTCGATTGAGGGCGACGGTCTGCTCGTCGCGCATGGAGGGCTCCTTCGGACGCGGTGGGGGTGAGTATGGCCCGAGCGCACGAACGCCGACCCTATTCGGGCCGGCGTCCGAGTTGCTTACCCACCCACAGGGTGTCCGACTAGACGGGCATCTCCTGCGAGGTGGTGCAGCTACGCGTACTGTCGATCACTGCACATCACCTCCTTTCGTTCCCAAGAACCGTACCTGATGCGCGTGTGTGGTGCAAGCAGGATCCAGGATCCGATCGCCCCGCGCGGTCCGCTGCCTGGCAGCCAACGATTCCGACGGGTGGGCGTGACCAGACCCGCGGTCCTGCGTGATCGGTGGCCCTGAGCCAGCGATGGCCCACTGGTCGGTGCCTGTCGCGGCGGGTCGTTGGCGCAGAGCCACCGTCGAGACATGCCGGTCCGGCTTGGTGGCGGAATCGTTGGCTGACAGCCACCGCCAACCGCCCGACGGTTCAGGCGGCGGCGCGCATCCCGGCATCGGCTGAGGCGCCGAGCACCTCGAGCGCCTTGTCGAGCGTCGGGTCCTCGCCCGCGGGCACGTCCGCGGGGATCTCGACCACGACGTCGGGGGTGAGGCCCGTGCCGTGGATCCAGCGCTTGTCGGGCGTCAGCCAGCGGGCGATCGTGAGCTTGAAGGCCCCTCCCTCGCCGGTGAGCTCCTGCCATTGCTGCACGGTGCCCTTGCCGAACGAGGTCTGGCCGACCAGCGTTGCGCGCTTCGAATCCTGTAGGGCCCCGGCGACGATCTCGCTCGCCGAGGCGCTCCCGCCGTCGATGAGGCACACGACGCGGATGTCCGGGCTGGTTGCGACGCCGTCGGCCAACGCCTCGGTCGAGACCTGGCCGCCCTTGGAATCCTGCTCCCAGAAGATGACGCCCGAGTCGATGAACTGGCTCGCAACCGACCTGGCCGCGGTGACGTACCCGCCCGGGTTGCCGCGCAGATCGAGGATCAGCTTCGTCCGACCCGCCTTGATGTGCGCCGCCAGGGCTTCCTGGAGCTCGACCGCGCCGTCGTCGGAGAAGCCGGTCAGTCGGACGTACCCCACGGTCCCGCCGGACAGGTCCTCGCTGACGACCTCGCGCTCCTGGACGACGTCGCGCGTGATGGCGAGGTCGAACGGCTCGTCGGTGCCGCGCTTGACGCTCAGCGTCACCACGGAGCCCTTCGGCCCGCGGATCTTGTCCCGTGCCTCGTCGACGGTCAGCCCGTCGAGGGACGTGCCATCGGCGGCCAGGATGAGGTCCCCGGTCTCGAGGCCTGCCTTCTCGGCCGGCGACCCGGCGATGGCCGCGATGATCAGCAGCCGGCAGTCCGCGCCGAGCGTCGCGCAGCCCTGCGTGCCGTCAGCGGCCTGGGTCGCGATCTCCGCGCCGATCCCCTCGAACTGGCCACTGATGCCCTGGAGGCTGTCCCGGTATTCCTGCGACGTCAGATAGGCCGAGTACGGGTCGCCGAGCGCGTCGATCATCCCCTTGATCGCGCCCTGGACGAGTGCGTTGCGATCGACGTCGCCGCCCGCGTAGCGGTCGGTGACCGTGTGATAGGTGTCCCAGAACGGCTGGAAGGCCTGCTCCTCCGAGACCGCGGTCCCGGGCTGCTCTGAGGCATGGATGCCCATCGTGTAGCCGGACATGAACAGGGCGCTGCCGGTCAGGACGGCGACGATGACGATCGCGACCGAGAGGTTCGAGATCCGCCGGCGCGCCGCCTGCTTGGGTGGCAGTGGCAGGCGCGCCTCGAGCGGGACGGTCAGCGGATCCGACATCGCGTCGGACGGTGCAACGGCCGGTTCGTCGGCGCCGGGCGGTTCGTCGCCGGCGGGTGTCGCGGGATCCTGCGGAAGCATCGGGTCAGGCCGTCCTGGTTCGAGTCTGGCGATCGGGTCCGGTGGGTGGAGAAGCGTACATCGCGTGCGCGAAATGAGACCCCGGATCGGCTCTCCTTCGGTATCGCCCGATGGTCCGCCCCGGATCCGCGAGGCGCCTCAGCGGATCAGGTACGTCCGGACCGACACCCACGACCCGAGGATCCCGAGGCCGACGCCGGCGCCGACGACGAGGACCACGAGGTCGCGCGTCAGCGACCCGAACTGGAGCGGCAGGACCCGGAAGAAGTCGACCATGAAGCCGCTGATGGGGTCGGCCGTCGCGGCCAGGACACCAAGGGTGATGAGCGAACCGAGCAGGCCGACGAACGCGCCCTCGAAGACGAACGGCCAGCGGATGAAGGCGTCCGACGCCCCGACCAGGCGCATGATCTCGATCTCCTCGGCCCGGGCGAACACCGCCAGGCGGATCGTGTTGACGATGATGAACAAGGCGATCACCCCGACGACCAGCAGGACGACGGTCCCGGCCGTGCGCAGGATGTCGGTCACGGTCAGCACCCGCGCGACGAGGTCCTCGATGTTGATCACGTTGCGGATCGCGGGGTCGTCACGGAGCGCCTGCGTCACCACGCCGACCGAGGCCGGGTCGGCGAGCTTGACCTCGAGGCTCGCATAGAGCGGGTTCGCGTCGAGGTAGGGCGTCAGGTCCTCGCGGCCCTGCGCCTTGAGCGACGCCCGGAAGTCGACCAGAGCCTGGTCTCGACTCACGAACGACACCGACGAGACCTGGGGCATCTCGCGCACGCGCGCGAGCAGCGTGTCGATCTGCGTGTCGGTCGTGTTGGTCTGGAGGTACGCGACCACCTCGACCTTCTGCTCCGTGAACTGGAGACCGGCGAGGAGACCGGTCTGGATGATCCAGAAGCCCGAGAGCAGCAGCAGCATGAGGACCATGGTGGCCGTGGCGGCCAGGCTCATGACCGCGTTGCGCCAGAAGCCCTCCCAGGCGCGCTTGATGCTGAAGACGACGAAGGTGATCACGCCTCAGTCCTCGCGATGGTAGGCACCGCCCACCTCGTCGCGGATGATCCGGCCCTCCTCGAGCGCCACGACACGGCGCCGCAGCGCGGTGACCACCTCGGCGTTGTGCGTCGCCATGAGGACCGTGACGCCGAGCTCGTTGATGCGCAGCAGCAGCTGGAGGATCTCCCAGCTGATCAGCGGGTCGAGGTTGCCGGTGGGCTCGTCGGCGATGATCAGCCGGGGGTCATGGACCAGGGCCCGGGCGATCGCCGTCCGCTGCTGCTCGCCGCCCGACAGCTGCGAGGGGATCTGCTTCGCCTGGGCGGTCAGCCCGACGAGCGCGAGCACCCGATCCACTGACGGGCGGATCCTGCGCTGCGGCGTGCCCGTCACCTCGAGCGCGAAGGCCACGTTCTCCCAGACCGTCTTGGTCGGCAGCAGCTTGAAGTCCTGGAAGATGATCCCGATCTTGCGGCGCATCCTCGGCACGTGCCGGCGTGGCAATCGCGCGAGGTCCTGGCCGTCGAGGACGACCGCGCCCTGGGTCGCGAGCTCGTCGCGGATGAGCAGCTTGATGAGCGTCGACTTGCCCGCCCCCGACGGCCCGACGAGGAACACGAAGTCGCCCTCGGGGATCACGAGATCGACGTCGCGCAGCGCCAGCTTGCCGTTCGGGTACTGCTTCGTGACGTCGTGCATCACGAGGACCGCGCGCTCCTGGACGGCCTGTTCCAGATCGCGTCGGAGGACCCGGTTTCGGATGGAGCGCGCCGACTGGGGCGCAGGGGCGATGGTCACATTCGGCTCCGCGGGCGAGTCCCCCGGCGACGGCCGTCGCTGGTGGGTGGCGGCTGGACTCCGTCCGCGGGCACGGCAAGGGGAGCCACGTCGGGTTTGAGGCTACCACCCGACCCCTGCACGGGCAAACGTGACGAGCGGTGCAGCGAGGCACCGGACCTTCGTCCCGTCGCCCGCTCGACGGCCGGGTCGCTCAGAGCAGGCCGGGCGAGATCGGCAGGTATCGGGCGAAGTCCGCGAACGGTCGGTCCCAGCACAGCAGCACCGGAAACTGGTCGAGGCGGAAGCCGGCGCGCAACGCGGCCACGACCGAGCGATCGGCATCGCCCGGCAGCCACAGCGCGAACGCCCCGCGCGGCTCGACGACGCTCGTCAAGTGGCCCAGGACCGCGACCATGAGGTCGGCATCGCGGACCGCCACGGGCCCGACACGACCCGCCTCTGTCGCGTAGCCATAGCCGACCGGCGCGCCATCGGGTCCGCGGTAGAGCCAGCCGCGTCGCGACTCCGCGCGCAGGTAGCGGTGATCGACCGGGTGGGCCACCCCCAGCAGCTCACGATCGAGGCCGTCGACGGCCTCGGCCAGCTCCCGGTGTCCTGCGCCGCCCGGGGGCCCGCCGGCGATCGACTCGAACGGGACGGGCGTGATGCCCGGCGGCAGCGGCTCGAACGCCCCGTCACGCTCGGGCCGCCCGATCAGGTTGAGGAGCGGGATCCGGGGCACGATCCCGTAGCTGGAGTAGAGGGCGTTGGAGATCGGTTGGGCGCTGTCGGTCGCGGTCGCCATCGACATGCCGGCGGAGGGTTCGGGCATGACCCGCGCCAGGAGCGCACGGCCCACGCCGGCCGCCTGGACGTGGGGCGACACGAAGAGCATGGACAGGAACCACAGCCGCTCACGGACGAGTGCCGACGCGAAGCCGACGATCCGACCCTCCCCCGTCCGGGCGGCGGTCTCCGTCGCGACGACGAAGCGGTCGGGATCGGACGTGGACAGGTGGCCGTACAGGCGCAGGAGCGGACTGGTCTCGGACGCGATCTCCGGCTGGCCGAGGCGGCCGATGTAGTCGTTGATCGATTCGCGCCAGATCTCGACACAGGCGGCGAGCTCGTCGGGGCGGACCGGGCGGTACGCCAACCCATCCGACCGGGACGCGACGCCGGTCATCGCCTCACGCCGCGTCCTCGTCGCCGCCGATGCCGCGCTCCAGCTCGGCCTGCATGAACGGATCGAGGTCACCGTCGAGCACGGCCGCGGTGTTGCTGGTCTCGTACTCGGTCCGCAGGTCCTTGACCATCTGGTAGGGGTGCAGCACGTAGCTCCGGATCTGGTTCCCCCAGCCGGCCTCCACGTGCTCGCCCTTGAGGCGCTTCGTCTCCGCCTCCTTCTCCTCGAGGGCCCGCTCGAGCAGCCGCGCCTTGAGCACCTTGATCGCCATCTCCTTGTTCTGGGTCTGGCTGCGCTCGTTCTGGCTCTGGGCGACGACGCCGGTCGGCAGGTGGGTGAGGCGGACGGCCGAGTCGGTCTTGTTGACGTGCTGCCCGCCGGCTCCCTGGGAGCGGAATGTGTCGACCCGGATCTGGTCCCAGTCGAGCTCGATCTCGATGTCGTCGTCGACCTCGGGCAGCACCTCGACGAGGCCGAACGTCGTCTGGCGGCGGTTCTGGGCATCGAACGGGCTGATGCGGACGAGGCGGTGCACCCCGCGCTCGGCGCGCAGCCAGCCATACGCCCGGCGTCCCTGGACCGCCACGGTCACGCTCTTGAGGCCCGCCTGCTCGCCTTCCTGCTGGTCGAGGATCTCGGTCCCGAATCGGTGCCGCTCGGCCCAGCGCAGGTACATCCGCAGGAGCATCTCGGCCCAGTCGGTCGCCTCCGTGCCGCCGGCCCCGGCACTGATCATCAGCAGCGCGTTTCGATCGTCGTACTCGCCGGCGAACAGGAGGGCGGTCCGCTCGCGGCGGACCTCGGTCTCGAGCGCGGTCGCGTCGCGTTCCAGCTCGGCCTCGAGGTCCGCGTCCGGTCCCTCGTTCAGCAGCTCGACGGCGGCCAGCAGGTCGTCCGCGCGCGACTGGAGGTCGCGCCACATGGCGATCTCTTCGCGGAGGCCATTGGCCTCACGCAGGACGGTCTGGGCGGCTCGGCTGTCGTCCCAGAATCCGGGTGCCTGGGTCAGCGTCTCCAGCTCGGCGACGCGCGCTTCCTTGGTATCGAGGTCAAAGACGCCCCGAGGTCGACCGGATCCGTTCGGCCAGGTCCCGGATGGCGGCGGGTTCCACCTAGTTCCTGGTCTGCAGATCCTGGAGCAGGAGCGGGCGCAGCTCGATGAGCCGCAGCGCTGTCTTGCTCCGGGCGACGACGGGGTTGACGCACGGACAGTAGCCGTTGTGGGGGCAGACGCCGCAGTTGCCGTCGCAATCGAGCGCGGCGGCATAACTGCACGTCCGGCAGTCCCGCTCGCAGGCGATCAGATCGACGAACGATGCTTCCTCGGCCTGCTTCACGGACTCCCTCACTTAGCTCGGGGCAGGGCGCTTGGGGCGACGCCTGCCACAGACTCGGGCGGTCCGGAACGGCAGGCTTGGATGAGTATACGGGGCCAAACCCCCACCGCCAAGAGGGAAATCGGTCCCGTCGTGCATGCCGGGACCCAGTCCGATGGTCAGGGCGACTCGCCGGTCACGAAGTAGATCGCCAGGGCCCCGAGCTCGTGGACGATGGCGTCCAGACGCGCGACGGGGTCGCGGTCGATCGGGCTCGTCGTGGTCGGCGATCCCCAGCCGACGATGCCCTCGTCGCCGGCCATCCGCAGGACCCGCAGCATGTGCTGGCGGTCCGACACGAACACCGCGGTCCGCAGGTCGGCGTCGCGCAGGATGGTGCCGACCGAGCGGACCGACTCGAGCGTCGTGCGCGCCTGGTCCTCCATCAGGATCGACGCGACAGGCACGCCGTGGCCGACCGCGTACTCGCGCGCGGTCGCCGCCTCGGTCGTCCGGTCGCCCTCGGCCTTGCCGCCGGTCACGATCAGGTACGGGGCCACGCCCGCCTTGTAGAGGCCGACGGCGTGGTCGAGCCGAGCCCGGAAGATCGGCGAGGGTCGGCCGTCGTACTGGGCCGCGCCCATGACCACGATCGCGTCCGCGGGTCGGGCGTCGTCCTGGTCGCCCTGCGCGACGATCCGCCAGGTGGTGTAGACCGCCGACGAGCGTGGCTCCCAGGACCCCGACGGCCACGAGCCTGCCGATGTCCCGGGTCAGCGACCGTGGCACTTCTTGTACTTGGCGCCCGATCCACACCAGCACGGGTCGTTGCGCCCGATCCGGGCGCCGTCCGGGGTGTATCCGGGACGCGCGCCGCCCGCCGGGGTGGCCGCGCCGGCGGCGCCGGCGGCCGAGATCAGGGCCTCGTCACCCAGGGACTCGCGGATGTTGCGCGCGACCGGACCGGTCGGGATCCCGCCCGCCAGGACCGCCGCCGGCTTGCCGGGCGTGGCGTCCGGCCCCTCGCCGGGCGTCCTGCCGTTGGTCGGTCCGCCGTCGCCGGGTCCGCCCCCGGCCGGTCCCTTCGGGGCGTTCGGTCGCGGCGGCTGGCCGGGTCCGGGCATCGGTCGCGGCCCGTCGCCGGTCGGCGGCTCGCGGGTGATCGTCACGCGGAAGATCGTCGAGGCCACGCCGTGACGGATCAGGCCGCGGAGCTCCTCGTACATCCGGAACGCCTCGCGACGGAACTCGTTGAGCGGGTCCTGCTGGGCGTAGCCGCGCAGGCCGATGCCCCGGCGCATGTCGTCGATCTCGGTCAGGTGCTCGACCCACAGGGAATCGATCGTGCGCACGAGGACCAGCCGTTCGACGGTGGACCAATCCTCCGCGCCGACCTCGGCCTCCTTCGCGGCGAGCTTCGCGTCGGCGAGTTCGCGCAGGTGCTCCGCGATCGGCTCGCGGCCGCCGACATCCCAGAGCTCGTCGGCCGACGTGCCCTCGCCGGTCAGGCCCATCTGGTGGAGGGCGTTCGAGAGCCCCTCGAGATTCCACTGGTCGGGGTCCTCGCCGGCGAGGTCGGTGTCGACGAGGATGTCGAGCTCCTCGTCGAGGAAGGCCCGGACGGTGTCCGTCAGGTCCTCGTTGTGGAGGACCTTGTCGCGCTCGGCGTAGATCGTCTCGCGCTGCTTGTTGATGACGTCGTCGAACTCGACGACGCGCTTGCGGATGTCGAAGTTGAAGCCCTCGACGCGGCTCTGGGCCGATCTCGATGGTGCGCGACACGAGGCGCGATTCGATGGCGACGTCTTCCTCGAGCCCGAGGCGCTCCATCAGGCCGGTGACGCGCTCGCTCGCGAAGCGCTTCATAAGGTCGTCCTCGAGCGACAGGTAGAAGCGCGACGACCCAGGGTCGCCCTGGCGTCCGGCACGGCCGCGCAGCTGGTTGTCGATCCGGCGGGAGTCGTGGCGCTCGGTCCCGATGATGTGCAGCCCGCCCGCCTCCACGACACGGACGTGGTCCTCGTCGGTGATGGCGCTCGCCTCGGCCAGGACCGCTTCGTAGGTCGCCGCGTCCACCTCGGCCGGGTTGAGGCCGCGCTTGTGGAGGAGCTCCGAGGCGAGCCCGGCCGAGTCCCCGCCGAGCTTGATGTCGGTGCCGCGACCGGCCATGTTCGTCGCGATCGTGACCGCCCCCGTGCGTCCGGCCTGGGCGACGATCCCCGACTCCTTCTCGTGGAACTTCGCGTTGAGGACCTCGTGGGGGATGCCGCGGCGCTTCATCAGCGTGCCGAGGATCTCGGACTTCTCGACGCTGATCGTGCCGACCAGGACCGGCCGCCCGATCTCCTGCATCTCGGCGATCTCGTCGATCAGCGCGTTGAACTTCGCGTTCTCGTCGCGGAAGACGAGGTCCGCCTCGTCCTCGCGGATCATCTCGACATTGGTCGGGATCGCGACGACCTCGAGCTGGTAGATCTTGTGGAACTCCTCGGCCTCGGTCATCGCCGTGCCCGTCATGCCGGCGAGCTTGTCGTAGAGGCGGAAGTAGTTCTGGAACGTGATCGTGGCGAGGGTCACGCTCTCGCGCTGGACGCGCAGGCCTTCCTTGGCCTCGACGGCCTGGTGGAGGCCCTCGCTCCAGCGCCGACCGGGCATCTGCCGTCCGGTGAACTCGTCGACGATGATGATCTCGCCGTCCTTGACGATGTAGTCGCGGTCGCGCTTGTAGAGGGCGTGCGCCTTGAGCGCCTGCTCGAAATGGCGAGCGAGGCGCGGGTCGGCGTCGTACATGTTCTCGACGTTGAGCCAGCCCTCCATCTTGTCGATGCCCTCTTCGGTGGGGCTGACCGCCTTGTCCTTGAGGTCGATGAAGTAGTCGCCGCCCTCCTCGTCACCCTCGGGGCGTTCCTTGAGGCGCGGCACGAGCCGGGCGAAGGTGAAGTACAGGTCGGCGGATTCCTCCGCCTGGCCGCTGATGATCAGCGGCGTCCGCGCCTCGTCGATGAGGATGTTGTCGACCTCGTCGACGATCGCGAAGCTGCGCTCCCGCTGGACCCGCTGGTCGAGCTCCAGGACCATGTTGTCGCGCAGGTAGTCGAACCCGAACTCGTTGTTCGTGCCGTAGGTGACGTCCGCGGCGTAGGCCTCCTGGCGGGTCACCGGCCGGAGGTTGACGAGGCGTTCGTCGTTGGTCGGGTAGCCGGGCTCGAAGATGAACGACGCGTCGTGGGTGATCATCCCGAGGCTGACCCCGAGGAAGTGGAAGATCGGTCCCATCCACTGCGGGTCGCGGCGGGCCAGGTAGTCGTTGACGGTGACGACGTGGACGCCGCGGCCGGTCATCGAGTTGAGCACGGCCGCCAGCGGGGCGACCAGCGTCTTGCCCTCGCCGGTCCGCATCTCCGCGATGCGGCCCTGGTGGAGGACGGCCCCGCCGATGAGCTGGACGTCGAAGTGGCGCATGCCGAGCGTCCGCCACATGGCCTCGCGGGTCATCGCGAAGACCTCGGGCATCGCCTCGTCGAGGGCCCGCTGGATGCGCTCGTTCTCGCGCTTGCGGCGGGCCTTGGTGAGCTCGCGCCGACGCTCGAGGTCCGGGTTCTCGAGCTCGTCCTCCGACGGCTCGTCGGGCAGGGCGACCTCGTGGATCTCGTCGCGGATCTCCGCGAACCGGGCACGGATCTCGTCGTCGGAGAGTGCCTGGATCTCTGGTTCCAGGGCGTTCGCCGTATCGACGAACGGTTGCAGTCGCCGGACCTCGCGGTCATTCGAGTCGACGAATCGGGAGAAGAACTTCATGGGACGGTGAAGTATACGGGGAGGGCCGCGTGTGACCCTCAGGCGGGCGGCGTGCTCCAGAAGCCCGTGGCGTATCCCAGCACGAGCAGCACGAACGTCACCCCGCCGAGACCGAGCCAGAACAGGACGGACATGAACCGCGGCGTCGGGTTCATCTCCGGGTTCTTCAGGTCGGGCAGGTCGCCCGAGTCGAGGCCGCTGCCCCACCGTCGCGAGCGCAGCTGGGTCCGCCAGTCGGCCGGGGCGGCCGGGCGCGGCTCGATGCCGCCTTCGCCGTCGGGCCGGTGGAGTTGCAGGCTCATCGTTCGGCCAGGGGGACGGCGCCAGCGAGGTCCGCTGTTGAGGGCTCCCCGTCGTCGCTGCCACCCTCGTGGTCGTCTCGGGTGTCGAGCGTGCCCTCGTTGCCGTCCTCCCAGAGCAGCATCTCCTGGGTCAGCGACACCTCGCTCGAGAACAGCGCCCCGACCGATTCGCCGCGATGGATGCGCTTGATCGCCTCGCCGATGAGCGGCGCGACGGAGAGCGTCGTGATCTTCGGGATGCGCTTGCGCTCCGGCAGCGGGATCGAGTCGGTGAGGACGACCTCGCGCAGCGACGAGGCCGCGATGCGGTCCACCGCCGGATCGCTGAGGACGCCGTGGGTGGCGCAGGCGTAGATCTCGGTCACGCCCTCGCGCTCGAGGGCGCGGACGATCTCGACCAGCGTGCCGGCCGTGTCGATCTCGTCGTCGACGATGACCGCGCGCTTGCCATGGACCGTCCCGATGACGTTCATGAGCTCGGCGCGATCGAGATTGCCGACGCGCCGCTTCTCGATGATCGCGAGTGGGGCGTCGAGCAGCTCGGCGAACGTCCGGGCCCGCTTCGCGAACCCGAGGTCGGTCACGACCACCAGGTCCTCGAGCTTCTTGTGGCGGAAGTAGTTCGAGAGCATGTGGACCGCGGTCAGCTCGTCGACCGGGATGTTGAAGAAGCCCTGGATCTGACCCTGGTGGAGGTCCATCGTCAGGACGCGGTCCGCGCCGGCGACCGTGATCATGTCGGCGATCAGCCGGGCCGTGATCGGCACCCGCGGCTGGTCCTTCTTGTCAGAGCGGCCGTAGGCGTAGAAGGGGATGACCGCGGTGATTCGTCCGGCGCTGGCCCGCTTGAACGCGTCGATCATGATCAGGAGTTCCATGATCGACTGGTTGACCGGGTGGCTGGTCGGCTGGACCAGGAAGACGTCCTTCTCGCGGACGTTCTCCAGGATCTTGACGAAGATGTTCTCGTTGGCGAACTGGAAGACCTCGGCCTTGCCCGGCTCGCTCCCGAGGTAGCGGCAGATCTTCCGGGCCAGGCCGGGGTTCGAGTTGCCGTGGTAGATCTCGAACTGGTCCGCGTACAACCGCGCCTCCCTGCCGCCCAAGACCTCAGCCGCCGGTCACGCGTCCGTCGGGCCGGCGGGTGCCGGTCCCTCCGGTGCGGGGTCGCCATCGTCGCCGATGCCATCCCGCTCCGCAAGTCCGGCACGGAACGCGGCGATCGCGACCACCCGGTCGCCCTCGGCGAGCCGCATGACGATCACTCCGCGCGCGGACGAGGAGTAGCGGTTGATGGTGTTGGTCTCGGTCCGGATGACCTGGCCGCCGGCGCTGATGAGGAGCAGCTCCTCGTCGGCCTCGGTGACCTGCTGGACCGCGGCGACGTCGCCGGTCTTGCGGCCCTCGAGCGAGATGAGCCCGACGCCCTGGCCGCCGCGATGCTTGCGCCGGAACTCGGTCAGCGGCACGCGCTTGCCGTAGCCGGTCTCGGTCAGGACGAGGACGTCGGCGTCGGGCTCGACGATGCTCATGCCGACGACCGAGTCGCCCTGGCGGGCGAGCCGGATCCCGATGACGCCGGCGGCGTCGCGACCCATCGCCCGGACCTCGGTCTCGGCGAACCGGGCGAGCTTGCCCTTGGCGGTCGCGATGATGACGTCGTCCTTGCCGGTCGAGACGTCGACCCAGGCGAGCTCGTCGTCGTCGGCGATCGTGATCGCCCGGATGCCCGACGAGCGGACGCGCTCGAACTGCTCGAGCGGCGTCTTCTTGACGATGCCCTTGCGGGTCGCAAGCACGAGATA
This sequence comes from uncultured Chloroflexia bacterium, assembly GCA_963767165.1. GTDB lineage: Bacteria > Chloroflexota > Limnocylindria > Limnocylindrales > CSP1-4 > SPCO01. The sequence continues at coordinate 85,201 of CAVYCV010000004.1, forward strand.
CGAGCCGGCGGTGAAGTCGGGCAGCATGATCGTCGCCATCGGGACCTCGCCCGATTCCACCTGGACGCCGGGCAGGTTGATGATCGGGATGCCCTTGGCCTGCCGGCTGGCATCGGGGATGGCGTGAACCTTGGCGCTGAAGACCCGCCCGCGGTTCGTGAAGAACAGGGCCCAGTCATGGGTGTTGGCCACGAGCAGGCTCTCGACGGCGTCCTCCTCGCGGGTGACGTGGCCGATGATCCCCTTGCCGCCGCGGTGCTGGCGGCGGTAGGTGTCGACCGGCTGGCGCTTGATGTAGCCGCGGCCGGAGATCGTGACGACGACGTCCTCGTCGGCGATCAGGTCCTCGTCGGTCATCTCGCGGCTCGAGTCGTCGGCGACGCGCGTCCGGCGCTCGCCCGCGTACTTCTTCTTCAGCTCGGTCAGCTCGTCCTTGATGATCTGGAGGACCCGGGCCGGGTTGCCGAGGATGTCCTCGAGCTCGGCGATCTCCTGGATGACCGCGAGGTATTCGTCCTCGATCTTCTTGCGCTCGAGGGCGGCCAGGCGGGCCAGCCGCAGGTCGAGGATCGCCTGCGCCTGGAGCTCGACAGGTCGAACCGGCTCATCAGGTTCGATCGCGCGAGATCGACGTCGGGCGACTCGCGGATCGTCTTGATGACCTTGTCGAGGTTGTCGAGCGCGATCTTGAGCCCTTCGAGGATGTGGGCCCGGGCGCGCGCCTTGCCGAGATCGAACTCGGTCCGCCGGCGGACGATCTCGCGGCGATGCTCGATGTAGTGGACGAGGACGCTGCGGAGCGGCAGGGTCTGCGGCTGGCCGTCGACGAGCGCGAGCATGTTCATGTTGAACGCGAGCTGCATCGGGGTGTGCTTGAACAGGTTGTTCAGCACCTTGTGCGGGTTCGAGTCGCGCTTGATCTCGACGTAGATCCGCATGCCGTCGCGGTCGGACTCGTCGCGCAGGTCGGCGATGCCGTCGATGCGCTTGTCCTTGACGAGGTCGGCGATCTTCTCGAGCAGGCTGGCCTTGTTCACCTGGTACGGCAGCTCGGTGACGATGATCGCGGTGCGGTCGCCGCGGACCTCCTCGAACGCGACCTGGGCGCGCATGACGACGCGGCCGCGACCGTGCGCGTACATCTGGCGGATGGCGTCGACGGTCTCCCACTCGCCGGTGAGGGCGTTGCGCTGGCGCTCGTAGCGGAAGATCGTGCCGGCGGTCGGGAAGTCCGGGCCGTGGACGAACTTGCACAGGTCGTCGGAGGTGAGCTCGGGGTCGTCGATCAGGGCGATCGTCGCGTCGCAGATCTCGCCGAGGTGGTGCGGCGGGATGTTCGTCGCCATCCCGACGGCGATCCCCGACGAGCCGTTGATGAGCAGGTTCGGCAGCTTCGAGGGCAGGACCGACGGCTGCTTCTGCGTCCCGTCGTAGTTGTCCTCGAAATCGACGGTCTCCTTGTCGATGTCGGCGAGCATCTCCGCCGCGATCGCGGTCAGGCGAGCCTCGGTGTAGCGCATCGCCGCGGCGCCGTCGCCGTCGACCGAGCCGAAGTTGCCCTGCCCGTCGACGAGCGGGTAGCGCATCGAGAAGTCCTGCGCGAGCCGGACGAGGGCGTCGTAGAGGGCGACTGTCGCCGTGCGGGTGGTACTTGCCCATCACCTCGCCGACGATCGCCGCGCACTTGCGGTACGAGCTGTTGGCCGACAGCCCCATCTCGCCCATCGTGTACAGGATCCGGCGATGGACCGGCTTGAGGCCGTCGCGGACATCGGGCAGGGCGCGCGCCACGATCACGCTCATCGCGTAGTCGAGGTAGCTCGCCCGCATCTCGTCCTCGATGCGGATCGCGCGGATGTCGCCCAGGTCGTCGGTCACGGTGCGCTACTCCTCGGACGGTCATGCGAGCGGAGGCTCGGGGTGGGTGGTCGGGTCGGGCAGCTCGCCGAAACGAGCCGAGGTCTCGGCGGCGATCGAGGTGGCCGGGGCGCCCGGTCGCTTGCGGATGCCTGCGAGGCGGGCGCGGAGCTCGTCCGCGACGGCGGATCGAGCTTGCACAGGGAGTCGCGGATGACCCAGGCGCGGTGGCCGTCGTCGGTCGCGGCCGCGCGGTCGGTCTCGGCCGGAGGGCGTCGGTGGTCGCGGCCAGGTCGACCTGCGCGAGCGAGCGATAGGCCCACGACAGCGCCTTCTGGACGTCCGGCTCGGCGTCGCCCATGAGCTGGGCGAGCAACGGGAGCGCGCGTCGGACCAGCTCGGGGTCGCGGCCGCGGCGCCGGTCGACGTGGGTCATCGTCGCGATGGTCGAGCCGACCAGCCGGCGCTCCCAGCGCGATGGCGAGAAGACCAGCTGCTCCAGCTCGGCCCAGCGATACGGCTCGGCGGGGATGCCCTTGCCGTACGGGTGGGCGAGGGAGTCCACGGTGATCCAGTCGCCGGCCTCGCGCGCGGCGCGGCGAAGGAGCTGCCACGTTCGTTCGGTCTCGATCGGCAGCGTCCGCTCGAGCAGGCCGAACGCGAACCAGCGCGGTTCGAGGTCGGCTCGTGGAACAGGCGGTCGGCGACGAACAGCAGCGGCGTCGGCGCGTTCCTTCCGGGTCGCGTTGCGGAAGCCGCGCGAGACGGCCGCCGATGAGCGGCGAGCGGACGCCGTGGACCGGCGCCGATCCCCGGCGCGACGCGCTGCTGGCCCTCGAGGTACTCGGGGTCGGCGAGGCGCTGCGAGGCCGGCGATCAGGGCAGCGGCGAACGCGTCCGGATCGTTGGTCAGCTCGGCGAGGCCGGCACCGAGGGCCTCCGCCTCGGGCTTGCGGTCCGCCACGAAGGCGACGGCGCGGGCGGTCGCCGCGCTGCCGGTCGCGGGGGCGGGCGCTGGCCGTCGGCGTCATCGGCGCGAATCCACCGTGTCGGGCGTACCGGTCCCGCGAGCGCGAGGTTCGAGTCGAGCTGCGGAACCCGTAGCGCTCGCGGAGTTCCTGCTTGCGCTCCGCGTCGGCGGCGACGTAGGTCCCTCGGCGGTCGCGAGCTCGAGGCCCGTCTCGGCGTCGACGATCCGCCCGGCCGTCTCGACGAGCCGACGTCGGGACCGGGTGACCCAGCCGTCGGCGCGGATGGCGCTGACCGATCGGGATCGGCTTGCTGGAACGCGACGGCGAGCCGGGCGGTGACGCCCCAGTTGTCCTCGGCCACGAGGGCCCAGGCCATGACCTCGTCGAGGATCGTGCAGACGATCCCGCCGTGGGCGATCCCTTCCCAGCCCTCGAACCGGCGGTCGAGCTCGAGGTCCGTCCAGGATCGCCCGGGTTCCAGGTGCAGGTCGATCTGCAGGCCGTGCGTGTTGAGCGTGCCGCAGGCGAAGCAGTGATGTGGCGTCGAACTCGAATCGGGCTGCCGGCGCGACGCGGCCGTCGCGGACGCTCAGATGTCAAGGTTCTGGACCTTGCGCGCCTCGGACTTGATGAAGTCCTTGCGCGGCCCGACCTTCTCGCCCATCAGCATCGTGAAGATCTCGTCGGCCTGCGCGGCGTTCTCGGAGTCGACACGCAGCAGGGTCCGGGTCTCCGGGTTCATCGTCGTCGTCCCAGAGCTGGTCGGCGTTCATCTCGCCGAGGCCCTTGAACCGCTGGACGGACAGGTTCTTGACGTTGAATTCCTTGATGATCCGCTCGCGCTCCTTCTCGGTCTGCGCGTAGCGCGTGACCTTGCCGGTGCTGACGCGATAGAGCGGCGGCTGGGCGATGTAGAGGTAGCCCTGCTCGATGATCTGCGGGCATGTGCCGGTAGAAGAAGGTCAGCAGCAGGGTCCGGATGTGGGCGCCGTCGACGTCGGCGTCGGTCATGATGATGATCCGGTGGTAGCGGAGCTTCGCGACGTCGAAGCTCTCGCCGATGCCCGCCCCGAGGGCGATGATCAGCGGCCGGACGTTCTCGCTCGAGAGGATCTTGTCGAGGCGCGCCTTCTCGACGTTGAGGACCTTGCCGCGCAGCGGCAGGATCGCCTGGAAGCGCCGGTCGCGGCCCTGCTTGGCCGAGCCGCCGGCCGAATCGCCCTCGACGAGGTACAGCTCGCTGCGGGCGGGGTCTCGTTCCTGGCAGTCGGCGAGCTTGCCCGGCAGCGACATGCCGTCGAGCGCGCCCTTGCGGATGACGAGGTCGCGCGCCTTGCGCGCCGCCTCGCGGGCGCGCGCGGCCGTCAGGCACTTCTCGATGATCCGGCGGCCGTCACCGGGGTTCTCGTCGAGGTACTGGCCGAGGCTGTCGGCGACGGCGGTCTGGACCTGGCCCTTGACCTCGGCGTTGCCGAGCTTGGCCTTGGTCTGGCCCTCGAACTGCGGATCGGTCAGCTTGACGCTGATGACGGCCGTCAGCCCCTCGCGGACGTCATCGCCCGAGAGGTTGCGTGTCGGAGTCCTTGAGCACGCCGGCGCGGCGCGCCCAGTCGTTGAGCGAGCTCGTGAGCGCCGCGCGGAAGCCGGTGACATGGGTCCCGCCGTCGACGGTGTTGATGTTGTTCGCGAAGGCGAGCACGTTCTCGGTGTACGAGTCGTTGTACTGGAGCGCGACTTCGACCGCGGTCGAGCCTTCGCGACGCTCGACGTAGATCGGCCGCTGGTGGAGGACCTCCTTGTTCCGGTTGAGGTGGCGCACGAACGACTGGAGGCCGCCCTCGAAGTAGAACGACCGCTCGCGGTCGTTGCGCTCGTCGATGAGGGTGATCCAGACGCCCTTGTTCAGGTACGCCGACTCGCGCAGGCGCTGGCTGATCGTGTCGAACGAGTAGTCGGTCGTCTCGAACATCTCGGAGTCGGCGCGGAAGCTGGTCAGGGTGCCTTTGCGCGATGCCCTGCGGCCCGATCTTCTTGACCGGTCCGCGGGGCTTGCCCGCGCTCGTACTCCTGTGCCCAGACGTGCCCGTCGCGTGCCGACTCGACGCGCATCCACTCGGACAGCGCATTGACGACGCTGACGCCGACGCCGTGCAGGCCGCCCGACACCTTGTAGCCGCCGCCGCCGAACTTGCCGCCGGCGTGGAGGACTGTGTGGACCACCTCGAGGGCGTCCTTGCCGGTGGAATGCTTGCCGACCGGGACGCCTCGTCCGTCGTCCTCGACGATGACCATCCCCGCATGGACGGTTCCGTCGGCGTCCGTCCAACCGTCGGCCTTGATCGTGACGGCGATCGTGCGGGCGTGGCCGGCCATCGCCTCGTCGATCGAGTTGTCGACGACCTCCCAGACGAGGTGATGGAGGCCGCGCTCGTCCGTCGAGCCGATGTACATGCCCGGACGCCGTCGGACGGCCTCGAGGCCCTCCAGGACCTGGATACTGGCTGCGGTGTAGTCGGACCCGGCGCGCGCTTCTTTCCCGCCGCTCGGCGCGGCCTTCGCCGCCTTGGCGTCCGTCGGCTTCGGCCGTTCGCCTTGGCAGCGCGGCGCCCTGAGCGGCGGCGTTACTGGTCCGCGCGGCGGCGTTGCCGGTTCGGCCGGCGGTTTCCTCGGTCACGCGGTTCCTCCGGTCAGGCGATCGTAGAGACGGCCGAGTTCCTCGTCGCTGTAGTACTCGATGACGATGCGTCCACCTCGCCTGGAACGGGCGAGGCTCACCTTGGTGCCGAGCGATCGGCGCAGGTCCTCCTCGACGCGTTCGAGGTCGGGGTCGGTCGCCCCGCTCCGCACGAACGAGCGGTTCCGGGCGTGGTTCGCGCAGCCGGCGGACCAGCTCCTCGGTCTGGCGAACGGACAGGTCCTGGCCGACGACGCTGTCGAGGACCCGCTCCTGCATCTCCGGCGGGAGTCCGCCCAGCGCGCGGGCATGGCCCTCGGTCAGGATCGCCGTCGGCCACCGCGGCCTGGACGTTCTGGGCCATGTCGAGCAGGCGGAGGGTGTTCGCGACAGTCGATCGGGCGCGGCCGACTCGCTCGGCCAACTGCTCCTGGGTGAAGCCGAACTCGTCGATGAGCTGGCGATAGCGCCGACGCGGCCTCGATCGGGTCGAGGTCTTCGCGCTGGAGGTTCTCGACGAGGGCGAGCTCGAGTTGCTCGCGGTCGGCCAGCTGCCGGACGACCGCGGGGATCCGGTCGAGGCCGGCCGCCATGGCTGCGCGAAAGCGCCGCTCGCCTGCGACGAGCTGATAGCCCTCGATCGTCTCGGTGACGAGGATCGGCTGGATCACGCCGTGCTCGGCGATGCTCGCCGTGAGCGTGGTCATGGCCGCTTCGTCGATCCGCTTGCGTGGCTGGCAGGGGTTGGACCGGATCCGCGCGGTCGGGATCTCGATCTGGCCGGGATGGCCGGCACTCCGTTGCGGAGATCAGAGACGCGAGGCCCCGACCGAGGCTCGCGGACGTTCCGGGCGGACGGTCACGATGCCGCCACGCCTTGGATCGTATCGGGCGGGTTCGGCCCGCGGTCCGCGGTCGGCCGGGGCATGCATGGCGCCCAGCGCTCGGCCGTCCTTGTCGCGAGCGACGCCGGAATTCCTCGGCGAGGCGTGCGGTAGGCGATCGCGCCGGTCGAGTCAGGCCGATAGATCGCGATCGGCTGGCCGTGGCTCGGCGCCTCCGAGAGTCGGACGCTTCGCGGGATCACAGTGTCGAAGACCGATGGTCCGAGGTGTCGACGCACCTCGCCGGCGACGTCGGCTGAAAGGTTCGTCCGGCTGTCATACATGGTCAGGAGGACACCCTTCGAGCTCGAGGTCGGGATTGAGGTGTCGCGGACGAGGTCGAGCGTCGCAAGCAGCTGGGTCAGTCCCTCCAGGGCGTAGTACTCGCATTGCAGCGGGATCAGCACGGCGTCGGCAGCGGTCAGAGCGTTCACGGTCAGCAGCCCGAGTGACGGCGGGCAATCGATGAAGATGTTGTCGTATCGGTCGGAGACTTCGCGGATGAGCCGTGCGAGAGTCGCCGCTCGCGCGCGTCGACGAGCGCCAGCTCCACTTCGGCCCCGGCGAGTGCGACGGCCGATGGCACGACGTCGAGGCCAAGGGGGCCACGCACGGCGATCGGCGCCAACGACGTCTCGTCGATCAAGGCGTCGTAGATCGAACGCTCGAAGCGCGTGCGGTCGAGCCCGAACCCGCTCGTGGCGTTCCCTTGCGGGTCGAGATCGATGACGAGGACTTGTTCTCCCGCGAGGGCGAGATAGCTCGCGAGATTGACCACTGTCGTGGTCTTGCCGACGCCGCCCTTCTGGTTCGCACAGGCGATCGTTCGGCCCACTCAGTGACCTGCCTGGGATGCTCTCACGGTAGTTGATTCTACCATCGGAGACGCTTGGACCTCGGTTCGGGAGGATCGCCGCGCATCGTCCCACTCGCCCCTGCACCGAGCACTTATCAGCGCCACACCCTGCGAGTCGCGGACGTGTTTCACGTGAAACACATGGACATACGGCCACGCTGCGCGGGCAGTGTCGCGTCGGACCGTGTCGGCATACCGATGCGTGCGCTCGGCGGCCTGTGCGAGCCGACGGACGAGGGCTGGGCACGTGTGCTCGTCGCCATTCGCTCGGCCGAGATGCGCGGACCGTGGCAGGCAGTCCGACCAGACCCCACCACGGGCCGCCGCTCGCCGGGAGTCCCGTTCGATCGGGCAGTGCGAGGTGGGGCGACGTTTCACGTGAAACGCGCGTACTCGGAGGCCCCGTTGCCGCCCTTGGGCCTCCGTGGGATACTGCGTTGAGACGTCGCCGCCGAATCGACCGCGTCGAGAGCCGCGTAGGCGGGCGCGCGACCTTCGGACGTATGCCGAGGATCGACGCTCAATGACCCTGCTGCTCGCTGCAGTCGGTGCGACGGTGGCGGCCCTGTTCGAATTGACCGTGACCACGTACCTTCGGGTCGGTGGAGTCCAGCCGCACCTCGTGTTGGTCCTGGCCATCACCGTCACCATCGCGGTCGGACTGGATGCAGGCCTCGTCTGGGCCTTCGTCGGCGGGCTCGCACTTGATGTCTTGGCTCAACGACCACTCGGATCGACCGCTTTCGCGCTTCTGCTCTGCGTGGGCGGGGCGTCGCTCTTCGGTCGACTCTTCTCCCGCCTCCGTCCCCTTGCTCCCATCATCGCCACCCTGTTCCTGAGCTTGTCTACTCCATGGTCCTGTTCGCTCTCTTCAGCGCCCTACGTGCGCCGCTCCCGGTGGCCGACCCGCTGAGCCTGGTCGTGCCTCCGGCCGTCTACGACGCCATCCTGGCGGCATTGATCGGGCCCCTCGCCGTCTCCATCCACGATCATCGCGTCCAGGTGGAGCGAGTCGACTGGTGAATACCTACCTGGACGGCCGCCGCGAGCCGGCCACGCGACGGCTGTCACGCTTTCTCGTCTTCGGCATCGCCGTCATCCTCGCGATGGGTGGCCTGACAGCCCGGCTGTTCTATCTCCAGATCGTCAACGGCGGCGAATACACGACCCTCGCGACCGCGAATCGGACGGTCCTCGAGTCGATCCCGTCGACGCGCGGCCTCATCTACGATCGAGCCGGCCGGCCGCTCGTCACGAACGTGCCGATGTTCGCGGTCAAGATCCGACCGGCCGACCTGCCCCTACAGTTCCGCCCCGAGGTTGTCGACCGACTCGCGGCGATGATCGGGATCGACCCGGCCGGGATCAACGCGGCGATCGACAGCAACCCCGGCTCGACGTTCGACCTGGTTCGGATCGCCGAGGACATCGACGAGAACACCGCGCGACTGATCTCGGAATCGTCATCCGAGCTGCCCGGGGTGGAGATCGCCGTCGAGGCCCGCCGCGAGTATCCGGATGGTGAGTTGATGTCCCAGATCGTCGGCTACACGGGACCCGTGTCACCCGAACAGCTCCCGGACCTTCGGACTCAGGGCTACCTGCCGGACGACCTCCTTGGCAAGTCCGGCGTCGAGTCTTCGTACGAGACGGAGCTCCGGGGGGTCTACGGAACCGAGAGGGTCGAAAGAAACGCCCGTGGCCAGAAGACCCAGGTCCTCGCCACCGAGACCGTCGCCAAGCCCGGTGACTCACTGACCCTCACGATCGACACGAAGATCCAACAGGAAGCCGAGAAGGCCCTCAAGTGGGGCATCAAGACGATCGGCAGCAAGCGCGGCGTGTTCATCGTGATGAACCCGCAGACCGGCGAAGTCCTGGCGATGGTTAGCCTGCCGACGTACGACAACAACCTCTTCGCCCGTGGCATCAGCAACAAGGACTTCGAGAAGCTGGTCAAGAACAAGGACCTGCCGCTGCTGAACCACGCGGTACAGGCGCACTACCCGCCTGGGTCCACCTACAAGCTCGTGGCCGGGACCGGCGGGCTCGCCGACAAGAAGATCAGCGCGACCACGAAGGTCGCCACGAAGGGATACCTGACCGTCGGCGCGACCAAGTACTACGACTGGAACCGCCGAGGCTTCGGCCCCTGCGACATCTACTGCGGTTTCGGCCATTCGAGCGACACGTTCTTCTTCACCGTCGGCGGCATGCTCGGCATCGACCGGCTGGCCTACTGGGCGAACCAGTTCGGGTTCGGGAAACCGACCGGGATCGACCTCCCGGGTGAGGCATCCGGGATCGTGCCGACCAATGCCTGGAAGCAAGCCACGCTCGGCGCCTCGATCTTCACCGGCGAGACGTACCAGGCGAGCATCGGCCAGGGCTACGACAACGTCACACCGATCCAGCTCATCAACGCCTATTCCGCCTTGGCCAACGGCGGCAAGCTCTACCAGCCGCAGGTCGTCCGCGAGGTGGTCGGTCCCGACGGAACGGTCGTGCGCCCGTTCGAGCCCAAGCTGATCCACAAGATGAAGGTCAAGCAGAGCGTGCTGCGCACGATGCGCAACGCCGCGCGCAGCACCGTGCTCCTGCGCCACACATACAACCTCGTCGACATGCCGATCAAGATCGCCGGCAAGTCCGGCACGGCCGAATTCGGGACGCGCGACCGCCGTGGCCGCCTGCCGTACCACTCCTGGTTCGTGGGCTGGGTGCCGAAGGATCCCTACAACGGCTCGTTCGACAAGACCGACTCGAACCTGATCGCCATGGCGTTCCTGTACGACTCGCGAACGATCGGCAACGCCGGCACAGAGGTCGTGAAGTACTTCTACCAGCTCCACTTCGGGATCAAGCACGACTACCGCAACTTCGACCTTATGAAGCGCGGCAACTTCTTCAGGAACGACTGATGGGCGTCATCCGAGCCGAGCCCGCACGCGTGACCGACTGGGCGGCCAAGTCCGTCGGGGCCGTGTGGCGCGCGTTCGACCTGCAACTCGTGACGTACGCGGGCCTGCTCGCCGCGATCGGCCTGGTCATGGCCTACACGAACAGCGTCGAGGACGGAAAGTTGACCCTCGAGACCCAGACGGTCTTCACCCGCGGCCTGATGTGGGCCGGGATCGCCGTCGTCATCTTCATCGTGGCGACCGCGTTCGACTACCGCTGGCTCAAGACCCTGGCGTGGCCCATCTACTTCCTGCAGCTCGCCCTGCTCGTGCTGACGCTCGCGATCGGTGACGGGGTCGGCAATTCGGCGCGCTGGATCGCCCTGGGCCCGTTCAGGTTCCAGTTCAGCGAGCTCGCGAAGATCTTCATGATCATCGTGTTGGCCAACTATCTCTCCGCCCGGCAGGGCCGGCTCGATTCGCTGGCGTCGATCCTCGGCGCCTGCCTGCTCGCGCTTCCACCGCTGGGATTGGTCATGCTCCAGCCAGACCTCGGGACCTCGCTGGTCTTCGCGGCGATCCTGGCCGGGATGCTGTGGATGTCCGGCGCCAGCCTGAAGTGGCTGGCCACGCTCGCCGCGGGGGTCATCGCCCTCGTGCCGCTCGCCTGGACGTATGTCCTTCACGACTACCAGAAGCAGCGGCTCCTGTCGTTCCTCGACGCGGACCCGGACATCAAGGGTTCCGGCTACCAGCTCTATCAGGCGCAGATCGCGGTGGGCTCGGGGAGCTGGATGGGCAAGGGGCTCACGAACGGGACCCAGGCCCAAGGGGATTTCCTGCCGGTCCAGACGACGGACTTCGTGTTCGCGATCCTGGCAGAGGAGCTGGGATTCATCGGCGGCATCGTCGTCTTCACGCTGTTCTTCCTGCTGCTGTGGCGCGTCCTGGCCGCCGGTTGGCGTTCGCGGGATCCGTTCGGCACCATGTTCGCGGCCGGGATGGCGTCGATGATCCTGTTCCAGTTGGTCGTCAATGTGGGCATGGTCATGGGCGTCATGCCCATCACAGGGATCCCGCTGCCGTTCGTGACCCACGGGGGCGCATCACTCGTGAGCATGGCCCTGGGCCTCGGCATCCTGCAGAGCATCAACGTGCGTCAGACCAAGGCGGAGTGGTGACGGGCGACCTTTGACCGGGGAACGATACGCCCGAATAGGTGGCCACAAGAGCCACTAGCGTCGGCGGAACAGGCCCCGCCGATCGCTCGCCTCTGCAGCGGCGCTGCGGCGCCGACCGGTCCGTCGCAGGATGCCGTCGATCTCCTCGCGGTAGTGCCGGCCGATCGGCGCCCGATCGAGCCATTCGATGTACTCGAGATCCTGGCGGCCGACCTCGCCGAGCGACCAGCCGGCGTAGCGACCGAAGTTGAGGACGCTTCCCGACGGCCGGCCGGGCGGCGGCCCGGCGGCGCCCAGCCCCTCGGCTCGCGCATCGACGCGTCGTAGCCGCCGCCGTGGGTCGAGCGGCCCGACGTCCAGTCGCGCGAGACTGTCTCGGGCGGTCGGGCGGCGGCGGTGTGGGTCGGGCTTCGGCGCCGGTGGCGTCGCCGCGACGTGGTCGAACCGCGGCGGCGCGCTCCGCCGCGTGTGCGAGGATCGCGCGGTCCGCGTCATATCGACGGCGGGCATCGGATCCCCGATGAGGCTCCCACGCGGCGTTGATCGCCGCCATCCGGTCGGCCGCCTCGGCGTCGCGGCAAGGTCGGGGTGGTACTTGCGCGCGAGCCGTCGATAGGCCGCCTGGATGACCTCGTCCTCGGCCTCGGAGTCGACCTGGAGGATCTTGTACGGGTCGATGCGGTCAGGCATCCGCGGTCGACGCCGGTCGGCGTCCACGGGACCGATCGCCGATGTCGGGCGCCAGCGACGCGGCCAGCGCCGTCGGTCTCGTCCGGGCCAGCCGCCGGAAGAGGTAGCGGACGACGTCGCGGAAGGCGGCCGTGACGGGCAGCGCCAGGATCGCGCCGAGCAGCCCGGCCAGCGAGCCGCCGATGATGATCGCGAACATGACCGCGGCCGGGATGCAGCTCGGACGGCGTCGCCCTGGATCTTGGGCACGAGGAAGTTGTTCTCGACCTGCTGGACGAGCGTGTACAGGACGAGCGCGGCGACGATCGCGGCCTCGGGTCCGGCGGTCGCCGCGAGCAGCACGGCCGGGACCGCCGCGATGATCGGGCCGATGATCGGGACGAGCTCGAGGACGCCCGGCGATGACCGACAGCAGGAGCGCGTAGCGACCGAAGATCGGGTCGACGAACTCGGCTGAGCATGAGCAGGCCGACGAAGGTGAGCGACGCCGACGGCGAAGCCCCAGGATGAGCTGGCCGCGCACCCACTGGCCGAAGACGCGCTCGACCGTCTGGATGACCGCCCAGCTGTCGAACCGCCAGGTCGCCGGCAGGGCGCGGTCGAACGAGGCCGACGAGGTCGACCTGGTCCTTGAGCAGGTAGGCGACCCAGACCGGCAGGATGAGGTAGCCGAAGACGGCGCCGATGCAGGCTGCCGGCGCCCGTGATCAGACGGCAGCAGGAACGACAGGTCGATCGTGCCGGCCGCCGACCGCGCCGCCCTGGCCGAGGCCGGCGATGATGCCGTCGATCCAGTCGCGGATGGCGACCGGGATCTCCAGGCGGGCGTAGAACTCGCCGAGGTCGCTGGAGCTGCTGTCGAGGTCGCTCGGCGAGCTTCGGGAAGTCCTCGACGAAGCGGAAGATCTCGTTGACCAGCGGCGTCAGGGTCAGGGCCAGGAACTCGACCATGACGACGATCCCGACGACGTAGACGATCAGGATCGCGAGCGAGCGGCGAAGCCCGCGGCGCGACCAGCCAGCGGACCGGCGGGTCGAGGAGGTAGACGAACAGCAGGCCGAGGATGAACGGCCGGACGCTGTCGCGCGCCATCCACAGGAGCAGGCCGACGACGACGGCGGCGACGATGAGGATGGCGACACGCGGCGACAGCGGGGCGAAGCGCGGTGGTCCTCGGCCGGTGTGGTCGACGAACGGCGGGGGTGGCAGGGCGAGGCCAGCCGCAGCGCGATCGCGGATCTCGCCTGGGTCCCCGACGGCGAGCGGATCCGGCCGGGCGGGCTCGTCCATCGTGCCGCAGACTAGCAGACGTGGACCCCGATCCGGACCTGCCGAGGCGCGCGCCGGCGTCGGCGTCCGAGCCCCGGCAGCGCTGGCGGCTGGTCCTCGGCTCGCGTCGCCGAGGCGCGCGCCCGCTCGGCGCGACGCGAGCTCGCGCGATGCCTGGGAGGCGGCGGTCGAGGCGTCCGGGTTGCCGGCAGTCCCTGGGCCGGCGGCCGGCGCGTGCCCGGGTGGCCTTCGGCGCGCCGCTGCCGCTCGGGATGGCCGCCGACGGAGCTGGCCGAGATCTTCCTGACCGAACGCTTGCCCCGCCTGGCGGGTGCGCGAGGCGCTCGACGGCGCACGTGCCGGCCGGCTGGCGCCTGCGTCGACCTCGAGCGACGTGTGGCTGGGCGGCCCGCCCTGGCCGGCGCAGGTCGCCGCGGCCGACTATCGGATCAGCACGTGGAGGCAGCGCGATCGTGCCGATCGCGCAGGCGCGTCGCGAACGCCGCGCGGAGCGCTGCTGATGCGGCCGCGACGTCCCTGCCTCGCGAGACGCGAGAAGGGCGGGCGCGACGGTCGACGTACGACCTGCGGCCGCTGGCTCGATCGCGTCTGGCCGGTCGAACCGGAGGCGGCGAGCGGTCGCGCCGTGATGGTGCGCAGCCCGGACGCGGTTCCACCCGGTCGCTCGGCACGGGCCGGCCGGAGGAGGTCGTCGCGCGCCCTGGCCGGATGCCACTCGGCCGTCCTCGTCTCGGACCGATCGTCCGCACCGGTCGGTGCGGCCGAGCGGACTGGCCTCGCGTCACCGACGAGCTGCGCGTCGGACCGCGACGTCGGCGCCACGATTGACCGTTCGTGCTCGGTGGACCGTACACTTCGTCGTTCTGCGCTCGGCATGTGCCGGGCGCCATCTCCATGTCCAAGTCACGATCGCCGCGCGCGTCGCCCGCCGGTAGCATCACTAGCCCTGAGGATCCATGTACGCAGTCATCGAGACCGGCGGAAAGCAGTACCGCGTCGAGGTCGGCACCGAGCTCCAGGTCGAGCTGCTCGACGTCGAGCCGGGCAAGACGATCACCCTCGATCGCGTCCTGCTCGTCGCCGACGGCGACGACGTCGTCGATCGGCCGACCGCTGGTCGCGGACGCGGCGGTCAGCGCCGAGGTCGTCCGCCAGATCCGCGGCGAGAAGCTGATCTCGTTCAAGTACCGGCCCAAAGGCGCGCAGCCGGGTCAAGAAGGGCCACCGCCAGGAGCTGACGGTCCTGCGCATCAGCGACATCACGCTCGACGGCAAGAGCGCCGCGAAGGACGCGCCGCGAAGGCCGAGGACGAGGCGAAGACCGAGCGCCAGCGGCTCGAGGAGGCCGCAGCGGCCCAGGCCGCCAAGGACGCCGAGCTCGCCGCCAAGCTGGCCGGCCGGAGCTGCGGCACGAAGGCGGCGCAAGAAGGCCGACGCGAAGACCGCAGCCAAGGCCAAGGCTGACGCGCCGGCCAAGGCCAAGCCGCCGCCAAGACGGCGGCGAAGACCGAAGCCGAAGCCCGCGGCCGCGACGAAGGCGGCGGCCAAGACCAACGGCGGCAGCCGACGGCACCGCCGCCGACGCCAAGCCACGAAGGCGAGCCGGCCAAGGCCGACGCACCGACGCCAAGCCGGCCGCTCCGAAGCGCACCCGCGCCACGAAGAAGGACGAGTAGACGAGATGGCCCACAAGAAGGCCGGCGGCAGCGTCAAGAACGGCCGCGACAGCGTCGGCCAGCGACTCGGCGTCAAGGCCGGCGACGGCCAGCTCGTCACGGCCGGCTCGATCATCGTCCGCCAGCGCGGGATGACCTTCCTCTCCGGCCCCGGCACCGGGCCTCGGCAGGGACTACACCGTGTTCGCGACGGTCGCCGGCAAGGTCAAGTTCGAGCACGCCACCAAGGACAAGAAGCGCATCCGGGTCGACGCGGTCGAGACCGACCGGCCGAGCGACGCGCCTGAGCACCCGGATCGTAGCCGGCGACCACCGGCTGGGCGATGGCCCGGCACGGACGGCGTCGGAGGAGAGCAACCCGTGAAGCCCGACATCCATCCCAAGTACTACCAGGCCAAGGTCCACTGCGGCTCGTGCGGCACCGAGTGGACGGTCGGTTCGACCCGCACCGAGCTGCGCGTCGACGTCTGCGCGCAACTGCCACCCGTTCTTCACGGGCACGCAGAACATCATCGACACGGCCGGCCAGGTCGAGCGCTTCCAGAAGCGCCTGGAGCGCCAGGTCCGGAGCTAGCCCCGGCGATCCGGCCGTCCGCCGGACCGATCGGCCGACGGCCGCTGGTCCGCGAACGGCCGGTAGACTTCCGGCGCATGCCCACGCTTCACCTACGGCGGTCAGGCCCTGATCGAGGGCGTCCTGATGCGCGGCCGCGACGCCATCGCCGTCGCCCTGCGCCATCCCGGACGGGCAGCATCGTCTACGCCACCGAGCGCCTCGACGCGGGCTTCCACGGCACGCGCTGGTCGAAGATGCCGTTCATCCGCGGCCTGGTCGTCCTGTACGAGACGCTCGTCATGGGCACCCGCTGGCTCGTCCGGAGCGCCAACGTCCAGGCCGCAGGAGGACGGCGTCGAGCTCGGCAAGGGCTCGGTCGCGCTGATGCTCGGCCTGACGCTCGTGGCCGGCGTCGGGATCTTCTTCCTGCTGCCGCTGCTCATCGCCAGCGTCACGACCGCCAACGTCGAGAACGGCCTCGTCCAGCACCTCGTCGAGGGCCTGGTCCGGGTCGCCATCTTCCTCGGCTATCTCGTCGCTGATCGGCCGCGCGCCGGACATCCGGCGCGTGTTCCAGTACCACGGCGCCGAGCACATGACGATCCACGCCCTCGAGGCGGGCGACCCGCTGACCGTCGACGACGGTCCGCAAGTACCCGACCGCCCACCAGCGCTGCGGCACGGAGTTCCTGGTCGTCGTCATCCTGCTGTCGATCTTCGCCTTCTCGCTGGTCGGCCGGCAGGACGCCGCTGGTGATGATCGCCAGCCGGATCCTGCTGATCCCGGTCATCGCGGCGGTCGGCTACGAGATCCTCAAGTTCGGGGCGCGCCACCGCGCGAACCCGCTCGTCAAGGTGCTGCTCTACCCGGGCCTGCTCGTCCAGATGATCACGACCAAGCAGCCGACCGACGACATGATCGAGGTCGCCATCGTGTCGATGGAGCAGGCGCTCGAGGCCGACGGCGAGGCGGTCCCGGCCGGCTCGACGCCGTTCGAGCGCGACCCGATGGTGCTCGGCCGATGCCGGCGACGGCACCGGCATCGACCGGCAGGCCGGGCCCGCGCCCGCCGCGACGCCGACACCGACCGACCCGCCGCCGGGGTCATGAGCGACCTCGACGCCAAGCTCGCTGAGGTCGCCCGCCAGTACGACGACCTCCAGGCCGAGCTGGCACGTCCCGAGACGTCGGCCGACCCCTCCGAGCATCCGCCGGCTCGGCCAGGAGCTGGCCCGCCTCGAGCCGGTCGTCGAGGCGTATCCGCCGCCTCGAGGCGACACGCGCGCGAGCTCGCCGGCGCCCGCGAGCTGCGCGATGCCGGCGACGGCGACGACGAGATGCGCGCGATGGCCCGCGACGGAGATCGAGCGGCTCGAGGCCGACGAGGCGCGGCTGCTCGACGAGCTCAAGGTGCTCCTGCTGCCCGCGCGACCCGAACGACGACCGCGACGTGATCCTCGAGATCCGCGGCCGGCGCCGGTGGCGAGGAGGCCGCCCTGTTCGCCGCCGAGCTGCTACCGGATGTACCTCGCGCTACGCCGACGCGCCACCGGTTCACGCCCGAGCTCCTGAGCCTCAACGAGACCGGGATCGGCGGCATCAAGGAGGCGATCGTCGAGATCCACGGCGACGGCGCCTACAGCCGCCTCAAGTTCGAGGGCGGCGTCCACCGCGTCCAGCGCGATCCCGGCGACCGAGTCGTCCGGGCGGATCCACACCTCGACCGCGACGGTCGTCGTCATGCCCGAGGCCGACGAGGTCGAGATCGAGATCGACGAGGAGCGCGACCTGCGCATCGACGTCAAGCGCTCGTCGGGGCCCGGCGGCCAGTCGGTCAACACCACCGACTCGGCGGTGCGCATCACCCACCTGCCGACCGGGCTCGTCGTCGAGATCCAGGACGAGAAGAGCCAGCACAAGAACAAGGCCAAGGCCATGTCCGTCCTGCGCTCGCGGCTGTACGACCTCGAGCTGCAGCAGCAGCGCGAGGCGGATTCGGCGGCCCGGCGCTCGATGGTCGGCTCGGGCGACCGGTCGGACAAGGTCCGGACCTACAACTTCCCGCAGGACCGGGTCACCGACCACCGGATCGGCAAGACCGTCCACAACCTGCCGGGCGTGCTGGACGGCGACCTCGACGACCTCATCGACGCGCTCA
This sequence comes from uncultured Chloroflexia bacterium, assembly GCA_963767165.1. Taxonomy (GTDB): domain Bacteria; phylum Chloroflexota; class Limnocylindria; order Limnocylindrales; family CSP1-4; genus SPCO01. The sequence continues at coordinate 102,896 of CAVYCV010000004.1, forward strand.
GTATGGCCGACCAGGCCGACCGCCTCGCGGGCCTGACGGGGGCCGACGATGCTGCCTGAGACGGCGTCGAGCGCTGACGTCCGGTTCATCGAGCCGCGCCAGCGGTGCCGATCGTCCGGGCGACGGACCTCGGCTCGGTCCAGGTCCTCAAGCACGGCAACCTGTTCCTGCTGACCGACCCGTTCGGCGACATCCACCCGGACTCCCGCGGCCTCGGCCTCTACGACGGCGACACCCGGATCCTGTCGTGCTCGATCCTGCGGGTCAACGGCGAGCGGCCGGTCCTGCTCCAGGGTTCGGTCGGCGGCAACTACCGCGGCACGATCCAGCTGACGAACCCGAGCGCGCGACCGCAACCCGGACGCCAAGGTCCACCCGGGCGACGAGCTGGTCGGGCGGACCATCGGGATCTCGCGCGACCGGCCTGATCGCGCAGCGAGGCGCTCGCGGAGCGGATCCGCGATCGTCAACCATAGCTCGCGGACGCCGAGCGGATCACGCTCGAGCTCGAGCTCGGCGCCGACGCCGCCGACATCTTCGAGGTCCGCGGCTATCCGCGACCGCACGCGGCGGCACCCTGCGCCCGGTGGCGGTCACGGACGCCGGGTGACCTTCCGCTACGACGGCTCGACGGCCTCGGCGGCGCGACGCACGTGGCGTTCTCCGAGCCCGGCGACGAAGGTCGACGCCGTCGCAGCCGACGACCGACCAGGTCGGCTCGGACGCGGGCTCGGTGCGCCTGCGCTGGGCGCTCGACGCTCGAGCCGGGTGCGGCCGGCGAGCTGCGCTGGACGGTCTGGTCACGACGGCACCGACGCCGCCCGAGCGCACGGGCCGGAGCCGCGGCCAAGGCCGACGTCGCGCGACGTCGACGCGCCGTGCTCTTCCCGGACGGCGCCGCATGTGTCCGCGCCGACGAGGGCGCGGCGGCGTATCACGCCTGGGAGCGCGGCACCACGGCGGTCGACGAGCGACCACGAGCTGTTCAACCTCGTCGTCGAGCGGTCGCGTCGCCGACCTGCGCCTGCTCGTCAACGACGGGCCCGGCCCGGACGAGCACTATGTCGCGGCCGGCGTCCCGTGGTTCACGACGCTCTTCGGCCGTGACGCGATCATCACCGCGCTCCAGGCCGTCGCCTTCCGGCCGCAGCTCGCGGTCGAGACGCTGCGCGTCCTCGCGGCACTAGCAGGCGACCGAGGTCGACGACTGGCGCGACGCCGAGCCGGGCAAGATCCTCCACGAGCTGCGGACCGGCGAGATGGCCCGGACCGGCGAGCTGCCGCACACGCCGTACTACGGCAGCGTCGACTGCGACGCCGCTGTGGCTGATCCTGCTCGGCGAGACGTTCGACTGGACCGGCGACCTGCGCGCTCGTCGACCGGCTGTGGCCGAACGCGCTGGCGGCGCTCGAGTGGATCGACGGTACGGCGACCGCGACGGCGACGGCTTCGTCGAGTACGAGCGGCGCGTCCGAGCGCGGGCTGCTCAACCAGGGCTGGAAGGACTCCGAGCGACGCGATCCGCGACCGCGACGGCAGCGAGGCCGTGCCGCCGATCGCGCTCGCCGAGGTCCAGGGCTACGTGTACGACGCGAAGCGCCGGATGGCCGGCCTCGCCCGGCGTCCGCGGCGACGCGACGCTCGCCGCGCGGCTCGAGGCGCGAGGCGGACGCGCTGCGCGCGCGGTTCGACGACGGCGTTCTGGATGCGAGGACCTGCGCTACTACGCCCTCGCGCTCGACGGCGACAAGCGCCAGGCCGACGCGATCGGCTCGAACGCCGGGCCAGTGCCTGTGGAGCGGGATCGTGCCGCCGGAGCGGGCGCGCGCCGTCGTCGACCGCCTGCTGGGCCCGGCGATGTTCTCGGGCTGGGGCATCCGCACGCTACGCCTCCGGCCAGCCCGGCTACAACCCGATCGGCTACCACACGGGCACGGTCTGGCCGCACGACACGCGCTCATCGCCGCCGGCATGAAGCGCTACGGCTTCGACGACGCCGCCAACCGCGTCGTCGGTCCGATCCTCGAGGCGGCCCAGCGCTTCCCGGACTTCCGGCTGCCCGAGCTGTTCTGCGGCTTCGACCGCGACGACGCCGACGATCCCGGTCCCGTACCCGGTCGCCTGCTCGCCGCAGGCGTGGGCGGCCGCGTCGCCCGTTCCTGTTCCTGCACGACGATGCTGGGCCTGCGCGCCGCACGCCGACCGGACGAGCTCGAGCTCGCCACCCGCACCTGCCCGACTGGCTCGGGCAAGGTGACCGCTCACGACCTGCGCGTCGGCGAGGCCTCGGTCGACCTCCTGTTCCACCGCTGGCGCGGGACCGACGAGCGCCGAGGTCCTGCGCAAGGTCGGCGACGTCGCGGTCACGATCCGGCTCTGAGGCCGCGTCCGCGCGCCGTGACGACGGTCGGGGCGCTGCTCCACGAGGGGATCGAGCGCCTGCATGGCGAGCCGGCTCGGAGACGCCGCGGCTCGACGCCGAGCTGCTGCTCGGCCACGCCGTCGGCGTGGACCGGACCGCGATCCTGGCCCACCCCGAGGCGCCCGGTCGGCGTCGATGCCGAGGCCGCCTATCGGGCCGCGCTGGAACGACGGGCTGCCGGCGAGCCCGTCGCCTACATCCGCGGCCTCAAGGAGTTCTACGGACTGGCCTTCACGGTCGACCCCCGGGCGCTGATCCCGCGGCCCGAGACCGAGCGCCTCGTCGAGCTCGCCGAGACCGAGGTGATGCGGCGACTCGCCGTCGGCGGCGCGGCCGGCCGGCGCGCACCCGTCCGGGTCGTCGACGTCGGGACGGGCAGCGGGGCGGTCGCGGTCGCCCTCGCCGTGGCGCTCCGCCGCCGGCGGCGCCGACGCCGAGGTCACGTCATCGCGACCGACATCTCGCCCGAGGCGCTCGACCTGGCCCGCGAGAACGCCGTTGGGCACGCGGTCGCGGACCGCGTCTGCGTTCATCGAGGCGGACCTCCTGCCGCCGGTCATCGTCGACCCATACGACATCGTCCTGGCGAACCTGCCGTATGTGCGGAGCGACGCGCTGGCCGAGCCTGCCGATCGCGGCCTCGTTCGAGCCGGTCGACGGCCCTCGACGGTGGTCCCGGACGGGCTCGACGGTCATCGGCCGCCTGCTCGAGCGGCTTCCGGATGCCCTCGCACGCCGATGGGGTCGCGCTGCTGGAGATCGGCGCGGACCAGGCCGAGGCGATCGCGGCGCTCGTGGCGGACGGCTTGCCCGGCTGGCGCCTGCATCGTGCTCGACCGGACCTCGCCGGGCTGCCGCGGGTGGCTCGCCTGGAGCGGCCCGCGGTGATCCGCAGCGCCGATGCGATCCGGTCGACCGCCGCCGCCTTCCCGATCCGACTCATCGCCCTCGACATCGACGGGACGCTGGTCGGCGACGACCTGGTCATCGGGCCCGAGACCCGTCGACGCGGTCCGCGCCGCCGTCGACCGAGGCGTCGCCGTGTCGCTCGTGACCGGCCGCATGGTCTCGAGCGCGATGCGGTTCGCCCGCGAGCTCGGCCTGACCGCCCCGGTCGTCGGCTACCAGGGCGGCCTCATCCGTGCGATGCCGCCGCCCGGCTCGACGCGCGTCGGGCAGGCTGCTCGTCCATACGCCGCTCCCGACCGCGGCCGCGCGCGACGATCGTGGCCTGGACGCGCGAGCACGGCCTGGACCCGCACTCAACCATCTCGAGCGGTTCATCCTCCGCGCCGACGACCCGCAAGGCCGACGACTACTCGGCGTTCATGGGCGCGCGCGGCGGAGCTCGTCGCCGACCTGCTCGGGCCGATCGGCCACCCGGTCACGAAGGTCCTCGCCGTCGGCGAGCCGCCGGTGCCCACCGAGATGGCGCCGCTGGCCGCGGCCGCGTTCGCGGGCGTCGCCGACGTCACGATCAGCCACCCGCGGTTCCTCGAGTTCGTCGCACCGGGCGTCTCCAAGGGCCGGGCCGTCCGCTGGCTCGCGCGGCGGATGGGGGTGCCGCTCGGCGCGGACGCTCGCGATCGGCGACCAGTGGAACGACATCGAGATGCTCGGCGGAGGTCGGCCACGGGGCGGCGATGCCGACCGCGCCGGCCGCCGTCCAGGCGGTGGCCCGGTACGTCGCGCCGCCCCTCGGCGAGGAGGGCGTGGCGGCGCTGATCGAAGGCGCTCGTCCTCGCCGACCGCCGGAGCGCTGCCCGGCGTCGGCGTCGCGCGGAGCTGGCTCGAGCCGCAGGCCGTCGCGTGCCGCGGTGCGCCGAGGACGCGAGGCCCGCGTGACGGCGCGCGTAGTCGTCCCGGACGACGAGGCCGGCCGCGGACGCGCGGTCGAGGTGCTGCGCGGTGGCGGCATCGTCGCCCTGCCGACGGACACGGTCTACGGCATCGCGCGTCGCCCTCGACACGCCCGGCGGCATCGAGCGACTGTTCCACGTGAAACTCGGCCACCCGACAAGGGCATCGTGCTGCTGCTCGATGGCGCCGCGCAGGCCCGCGACTCGGGGTCATGGCCCCTGCCGCCGAGGCGCTGGCGGCGGCCTGCTGGCCGGGCGGGCTGACGCTCGTGCGTCGCCGCAGCGCCCCGGACGTCGCGCTGCCGGCGATCCTGACCGGCGGCGCGCCGACGATCGGCCTGCGGGTCCCGGACCACGACGCCCCGCGAGCCCTGGCCGCGCGGGCTCGGCCCGCTGCCGGTCACCTCGGCCAACGTGTCGGGCATGCCCGAGGCGCGCGACGCGCCGGAGATCGTCGCGCTGCTCGGCGATTCCATCGAGCTGATCCTCGACGGCGGGCCGGCGCACGGCGGGCCGGCCTCGACCGTGGTCGACTGCGACCGGCGACCGGCCACGGATCCATCCGAGGACGCCGGCTGCGGTCCCGCGGTCGCCGCGATCCTCGTGGCGAGCATGCCCACGACTGGCGGCCGGTATCGGCGCCACCGACCGTCGCCGCGGCCTGACGTCCGACCGCGCGACCGGTCGACGGCGAGCCGCGTTCGTGGGAAGATAGCGCCCGGCGTAGCGGTCGGACGTCACGGCGACCGACGCAGGAAGGAGTCGGCGAGCCATGACCATCTCCCCCGCCAGGGGCTCGCGCTCGAGTCGATCGCCGAGGTCGACCCCGTCCTGTGGGAGGCGATGCAGGGCGAGCGCCGCCGCCAGCACGACAAGATCGAGCTCATCGCCAGCGAGAACTACGTCTCGGCCGCGGTCATGGAGGCCCAGGGCACCTGGCTGACCAACAAGTACGCCGAGGGCCTGCCCGGGCAAGCGCTACTACGGCGGCTGCGAGTACGTCGACATCGCCGAGCGGCTCGCCCAGGAGCGCGCGCTCGCCCTCTTCCCGGGCGCCGAGCACGTCAACGTCCAGCCGCACTCCGGCGCCCAGGCCAACATGGCCGCCTACTTCAGCGTCCTCCAGCCGGGCGACCGGATCCTGGGCATGAACCTGGCCCACGGCGGCCACCTGACCCACGGCATGGCCCTCAACTTCTCCGGCCGGCTCTACGAGGTCCACGCCTACGGCGTCCGCCAGGACACCGAGCGGATCGACTACGACGCGATGGAGGCGCAGGCCCGGGAGGTCCGGCCGAAGCTCATCGTCGGCGGCGCGTCAGCGCCTATCCGCGGATCTGGGACTTCGAGCGGATGGCGGAGATCGCCCACGACGTCGGCGCGCTCCTGTTCATCGACATGGCCCACATCGCCGGCCTCGTCGCGGCCGGCGTCCACCCGAGCCCGTTCCCGCACGCCGACCTCGTGACGACGACGACCCACAAGACGCTCCGCGGGCCGCGCGGCGGGATGATCTTCAGCCGCGACGAGCTGCCGCCGACGGCTGGATGCCGGCCGACTTCCCGGCCGTCAAGGGCGGCGCTCGGCTGGCGGCCGATCGACCGGAACGTCTTCCCGGGCATCCAGGGCGGGCCGCTGATGCACGTCATCGCCGGCAAGGCCGTCGCGTTCAAGCTGGCCGCCGAGGAGACCGTTCCGCGAGGACCAGCGCCGGACGGTCGAGAACGCGCCAGGTCATGGCCGAGACGCTGGCCGGGCTCGGGCGCCCGGGTCGTCTCCGGCGGCACCGACAACCACCTGATGCTCGTCGACGTGACGCCCGCTCGGGCGTGACCGGCAAGGAGGCCGAGCACCTGCTCGACGAGATCGGGATCACCGTCAACAAGAACGCGATCCCGTTCGACACGCTCCCGCCGAACACCGCCTCGGGCATCCGCATCGGGACGCCGGCCACCACGTCGCGCGGCTTCGGCCCGGACGAGATGCGCGACGGTCGGCCGGATCATCATCGAGGCCATCCGCCGACCGCGACGACGCCGGCCGCCCAGGCCCGCCTCGCCGGCGAGGTCCGCGAGATCGTCGAGCCGGTTCCCGGTGCCCGGCCTGCCCGCCGCGTGATCCGCCCGACCTCCGCTCGCCGGCGATCGCCGCGGCGGGATGACCTTCAGTCATCGACGTCGGCGATGCCATCGGGCCGATCGTCGTCGGCTTCCTCGCCGCGGCGCTGCTCGCGCTCGTCCTGACGCCGCTCGTCCGGCGGATCGTCGCTCCGCTACGAGGTCGTCGACCGGCCCGAGGCGCGGCGGGTCAACACGTCACCGGTCCCGCGCGGCGGCGGGCTGGCGGTCGCGCGGCGTTCCTGTCGTGGTCGCGGCGTCTTCCTGCTGCGTCAACGACGGCGGCATCGCTCGTCGCCGTGCCGTTCGTCGCTCGCTCCGACCGAGCTGTCGCGGCGCTCCTGCGTCGGTGGCGCCGCCGCGGCGGCCCTCGGCGCCATCGACGACCTGCTCGACCTCCGCGCCCGCTGGCAGCTCCTCGGCCAGGTCGGCGCTCGGGCGTCTGCGCGGTCGCGCTCGGGATCACCATCGGGTTCATCGCCAACCCGTTCGGCGGCCGGGCGCATCCGGTTCGACGGGGCCGTCGCCGCGGTGCTTCACGATCTTCTGGATCGTCGGGATGATCAACAGCATCAACTGGATCGACGGCCTCGACGGCCTGTCGTCGGGGATCGCGTTCATCGCCGCGGTCACCCTCGGGCTCATCAGCCTGACGACGCGGGTCGGCCAGCCGCTCATCGCCGTCCTGTGCTTCATCGCTCGCCGGCGCGCTGCTCGGGTTCCTGCGCTGGAACTTCCACCCGGCCTCGATCTTCACCGGGACCAGCGGCGTCCAGTTCGTCGGCTACACGCTGGCGCGTCCTGGCGATCCTCGGCACGGCCAAGGTCGCGGTCGCGCTGCTCGTCCTCGGCGTCCCGATCATCGACACCTTCTGGATCATCGTCCGGCGGCTCTCGCAGGGCCGCTCGCCGTTCAGCCCGGACCGCGGCCACATCCACCACCGGCTGCTCGACCTCGGGCTGTCGCATCGCCAGACCGTGCTCGTCATCTACGGGCATCTGCCTGGCGCTCGCGGTCCTCGTCGCTGGTCCTGTCGGGCGTGACCCAGCTGTATGCGTTCCTCGGCGTCTTCGTCGCCTTCGGGCTGGTCCTGTTCCTCCCGACCCGTGGGGCGCTTCGACGCCCCGACGAGCTGGAGGCGAAGACCTACGAAGAGGATCCGCCGGTTCCCTCGGTCGGCGAAGCTCCGCGAACGACGGACGACGACCCGCCACTGGAGATCCCGCCGCCTGGATGACCCCGGACTTTCGTACCGGTGACGGCTGCCAACGGTCCTTGTCGGTCGTGTGCGGTGCGGTGCGAAGTGTGGCGGTGGGACGATGTCGGGGGCGGTGCTAGCATCGAGCCGTACTGGGCCTGGCAGGGAGGCTGGGTCCGTCCACGCTGAGGTTCGATGACCCTCGACATCATTCTCCTGATCGCGACGATCGTGGTCGCCGTGGCGGCCGTGTTCCTGGGCCTGATTCGTGCCGTCCTGGAGCGACGGCGCGAGCCGCTGTGGGCGCAGTACCGGTCTCGCCGGATCGATCCGCAGCGGCTCGAGCGCGCTGTCCCGGGCCCGACGCCCGAGGACGGCACTGTTCGCGCCCTGGAACGGCAGGCGCCCGCCATGGGGTCCCGGCCGTCGTTCGCCGCCCTTGGCGCCCCGGTGGCCGCCGAGCCGGTCGTCGTGCCCGAAGGGGAACGGGCAGCGGCTCCGGCAGATGAGGACCCCGCGCCCGCGTACGCGTACATAAGGGCGTCCGACGAGCCCGACGCCGAGCCCGACTCCATGGTGGTCGGACCTGTCGCGACCGTCGTGAAGTCCGAAGCCGATGTCGAGGCCGAGATGGAGCCCGACGCCGAGCCGCAGGCGGAGCCCGACGCGGAGACCGGGGCCCAGGCCGATCCCGAAGCCGAGCCCGCGTACGGCTTGTCCGATGCGGCCATGGCCGAGCTGGGGATCGTGGTCTCGCGCCTGCGAAGCGGGAGCAGGCACGCCGCGGTCCCGCAACCCGTCGAGATGGCCGAGCCGGAGCTGGCCGAGCCGGAACCGGAGCCGGCTGAGCCTGAGACCGTCGAGCCCGCCGCGGTCGAGTCCGAGAGGGCCGAACCGGAGACTGTCGAACCTGCCGTGGCCGGGTCGGAGACCGTCGAGCCGGAGACCGTCGAACCCGCCGCGATCGAACCCGCCGCGATCGAACCCGCCGAACAGCCGGCCGCGGCTTCGTCCGAACCCGTCCCCCTGTTCCTGCCCGGGACCTACACGGTCGGAGCGGCCGACGACGAGGAGCCGGCCGTCAAGCGAGATGGCGCGCCCGTCCCCTCGGTCCGCGCCGCTGCGATGACGGCCGGGTACGCGCCGACCGCCCGCGCCGTCTTCGTGCCGCCCCCGCCCGACGTCATCGAGGACGAGCTCGCCTACCGCATGGGCGTCCGTGGTGCGCGGCGACCATCCCAACCATCGGCCGACGCCGCCGGCGGGCCAGCGACGCTTGCCCCGGTGCTGCCGACGGTCGAGACGGAGTCCTGGCCGGCACAGCGGAGACGGCGTCGACGCGTGGCCGTCGGCCTGACCGGTCTCGTTGCCGCGATCGCGGCGGTGTTCGTGTTGGCCGTCGTCGTCCCAAATCTGGGCGACCAGGGCGGCGTCCTCGAGGCCACGGGCAGACCGCAGGCCTCGGACGGTGGCGGCGTCGCACGGGAGACCCCCGGTCCCACGCTGCCTCCGGCCGCGAGCCAGCCTGCACCCTCGAAGGCCGTTCCGCCGTCGGCCGCGGCCACCGCGACGCCTGCAGCCACGCCGAAGCCGACGGCGTCACCGACGCGCAACACGATCCGTCCGCCCATCTCCAGGTTCGACTGCACGAGCGCAGGGCTCGTGTTGACGTGCGACGGGTCGAAGTCCAGCGGCGCCACCGACTACCTGTGGGATTTCGGAGAGGAATCGACGGCGTCCGGCGTGACGGCAACCCACCAATACAAGGCTGAGGGCGGGCTACCTCGTCACGCTGGTCGCGACAGGCCCGTCTGGCTCGAACAGCAGGGCCATGCCGTTCACGATCGCCGTAAGCGAGTAGGTGACGGCAGGTGGACATCGACCTGTCCGTGATACCTGCGGAGGTGCACGTTGCGCTGGCCCGACGAGCCCGACCCGGGAGACGCCCGATCCAAAGACGCCAGATCCGGGATCTCTCGCGCATCCGGCGCCGCGCGTTCGCTGTGCTGCTCACCGTAACGATCTCATCGCTGGCGGTGCCCGCCGCGGTGCTCGCGGCGGTCCCGGTCGCGAACGACGACCCAGGTACCGCCTGCGGTGGCGTGGCTTTCGGCGGCAGCTTCCCGATCCCCGAAGACTACCGAGTCGCCGGCGAATTCGGAGAATGGTTTCCCATCTTCGGGGACTGCTCCGTCCTCGCAAACGACACTGATCCCGACGGCGACCCACTGACATGGGAGTTCGTCACTGCGCCTGCGCATGGCCAGGTCCTCAAGCTCGAGGAGGACTGGTTCGTCTACCAGGTGGAGCCTGACTACAGCACGATCGCGGGTGACCAGCCAGGTGGCAACTGGCTCTCCGACAGCTTCACCTATCACGCCTGTGACGCGACCGACTGCTCTGCCCCGGCCACGATGCGTTTCTGGATCGCGCCGATCAACGATCCACCTTCATTCACCGGGGGACCGTCGCTCGTCGAAGTCGACGAGGACAGCGGGCCGTACAGCGGCCCTTGGGCCACCGACATCTCGCCCGGACCGGCCAACAAATCCGCCCAGACGGTCCAATTCGAGATCGTCGCGCTCGACCTGACCGGCGTGCCCGACCTGTTCGCGGTCGAGCCGGCCATCTCGTCGAGCGGCGTCGCTCGACTTTCACGCCGGGCCCCGGCGAGTCCGGTCTCGCCCGGGTCACGGTACGTGCCAAGGACGACGGCGGGCTAACGAACTACGGCCTCTCGGACATGCTCGTGCAGCCGGACGACACGAGCGACCTGATCACGTTCGAGATCGTTGTCCAGCCGGTCCCAGCCGAAGCAAACCACGCACCGGTCGCCGACGACGACACGATGACCGTCGACGAGGACGCCGGTCCGACCATCGTCCCGGTCCTGGATGGCGACGTCGACGCCGACGGCGACGGACTCGAGATCGCGTCGGCGACCGACCCGCTGCATGGCACGGTCGAGGTCTCGGGCGACGGGTCGGAGCTCACGTATCGACCTGACGCCAACTATCACGGCTCGGACACCTTCGACTACGTTATCTCCGATGGCCACGGCGGATCGGACGTCGGAGCGGTGTCGGTGACCGTGACCTCGGTCAACGACCCCCGTTGCGATCGACGACACGTTGACTCTGCCGATCAACTCGGGCGCCACCCCGGTGCCGGTCCGGTCGAACGACACGGACCTCGACGGCGACGACCTCACCATCACAGGCGCGACCGATGGCGCGCACGGCACCGTCGTCGTCAGCGTCGACGGTGCCAGCCTCACTTACGAGCCCGACCCGAACTACCACGGCCCGGACGCGTTCACCTACACGATCAGCGATGGGGTCGCATTCGACACCGCGACCGTCCGCGTCACGGTCGATCCCGACGTCGCGCCTCCCGTGGTCTCCGCGCCACTTGCGCGTTGGCTCGGGCAGACCGTCGCCGCTCGGACGACGACGGCGCGTCTCAGCTGGGGCGCGACGGACCCTGGCACCGGCATCAAGAGTTACAAGCTTCAGGTCAGCGTCGACGGCGATCGTGGACGGCGGTCGCCCTGGCGACGGCCAAGACCACGACCACGACGCGATCGCTGAGCAGGGGCCATGCCTACCGGTTCCGGGTCCGAGCAACCGACGGCGCCGGCAACACCAGCTCGTACGCCGCGGGTCCCTCGCTGACGCCCGTCCGGTATTCGGAGGCGAGCGCGCGAATCACCTACCGCGGTGCCTGGAAGAAGACCACGTCGTCGAAGGCGCTTGGCGGCGCAGCACGCCACGCGACCGCCTCGACGAAGCGCGCAACTTTCCGCTTCACGGGCTATGACGTGGGCTGGATCGCGACGCGGACCACGTCAAGCGGCAAGGCCCGGATCTTCATCGATGGGATCCTGACCGGGACCGTGGACCTGCATCGGCTCGAAGATGGCGTACCGGCAGTTGGTCTTCGCCCGCCATTTCGCGACGCTGGCCGCCCACGAGCTGGAGATCCAGCCCGTGGGTGATGGCCGAGTCGACATCGACGGATTCGTCGTCCTGCGCTGAGCGTGGTTCAGCCATCGCGATCCCGCGCGAAGGTTGCGGTACGGTCGCGGCGACCCGACGGTTGCCTCTGCTATACTGCGCCCGCCTTGTCAGGTCGCCCATGATCGAGCCCGGCCGGGGTTGGCGCTACGTCGTCCTCTTCTCGGAGATCGGCATCTCACTCCTGGTGACGACGCTGCTCGGCGTGCTGGTCGGCCATTGGGTCGACGGGCAGCTCGGGACCCTCCCGGTCTTCGTGATCGTCGGCTTCTTCGTCGGCGCCGGGGCCGGGACCGTGATGATCTACAGGCTGGTGAGCCGGTTCCTGAAGACGATCGAGTAGCCGGTCTCGCTCGCGACCGGCAGGGAGGATGCGAGCGCGGCGTCGAGCCGCGCTCCTGTGTGTGGAGCAAGCGTGTCGAGCGAGCAGGTCGTGACCGACGGAGGTCGCCGAGGCCCCCGCAGCCGCAGCCGAAGCGCGGCCGCGGGCTGCCCGTCGCGCTGGTTCGCTGCTCATCGGCGGCGTCATCGTCGTCGACATCGTCGCGTTCGTCCTCGTCCCGCCGTTCCCGCAAGGACGGCGCGCCCGGCGACGCCGTGCGCCTTCCCGGCGTGCTTCATCGACGGCACGCTCGAGTTCCCGGCGCCGCACAGCGTCATCGACCTGGCGCCCGATCCGGCGCCGGCCGCCGGATGAGCTGATCACGTTCCACCCGAGCATCAGCTCCACGCTCCTGACGATGTGGATCGTGATGGCGATCGTGATCGTCGGCGCCATCCTCATGACCCGCGGTGCGAAGCTGATCCCGGGTCGTGCCCAGAACATCTTCGAGTGGTTCTACGAGTTCCTGAGCGACTTCGGCATCGGCATCGCCGGACCGACCGGCCCGCCCGTACATCCCGATCTTCATCGGCGTTCTTCCTGCTGATCCTGTTCGACAACTGGATCGGCCTCATGCCGCCGGTCGGCCGGATCGAGCAGCTGCGGGCGCCCATCGAGCGACGTGAACATCACCCTCGGGATGGCGCTCGTCAGCTTCCTCATGTTCGAGTTCGAGGGCTTCCGCCATCTCGGCGTTCGGCGGGTACCTCGGCAAGTTCTTCCCGCTCTACGAGTTCAAGAAGGGCATCGGCGCCGGGGTCATCGCGCTGTTCGTCGGGCTGGTCGAACTCATGCTCGAATTCGTCAAGCCGGTCACGCTCTCGATGCGGCTCTTCGGCAACATCTACGGCGGCGAGGTCGCGCTCGGGCGTCATCACCTCGCTGACCATCGCGGTCATCCCGGTCGCGCTGCTCGCGCTCGAGGTCATGCTCAACGCGATCCAGGCGCTCATCTTCAGCGTCCTGACGCTCATGTTCATCATCCTGGCGATCGAAAGTCACGAACATGAGGAGGGCCACATCGCCGAGGAGGCGATCGACGCCATCGATGGCGAGGGGCAGGAGCTCCAGCCAGCCCACTGATACCGACGCCAGACGGCGTCGTCACCACGGTCCCAATGATCCCGAGCCGTCCGCTCGGGGAGTAGGAGGAACTCACGAATGGAGCACATCGGCGCCGGACTCGCCGCTCTCGGGGTCTTCGGCCCCGGCATCGGCATCGGCATCCTCGCCGGCCTGTCCGCCCAGGCGATCGGCCGCAATCCCGACGCGGCCGGCCAGATCCGCGGCATCGCGATCATCCTCGCGGCCTTCGCCGAAGGCCTCGGCGTCCTCGCGATCGTCGTCGGCCTGCTCGCGATCTTCATCAAGTAGCCGACCGGGACGGAGTAGGCATCGTGGATCTCCTGGCCGTCGCGACCGGCCTCGGAGGCGAGGTCGTCCGGCTGACCGCCGAAGACGGCGCACTGTTCCAGATCAACCTGTTCTGGGTGATCATCGCGGCGGCCAACTTCGTCGTCTTCCTCGTGGTCATGTGGACGTTCGCGTTCAAGCCGGTCTCGAAGATGCTCGCCGACCGCAAGGCGCGGATCGAGCAGGGCCTCAAGGACGCCGAGCAGGCGCGCCGCGACCGCGAGAGCGCGGAGTCGGAGCGCGTCGCCGCCCTGACCGAGGCCCGCCGCGAGGCGAACGACATCCTGGCCCGCGCCCAGAAGGTCGCCCAGGAGACCCGCGACGCGGACATCGCCGCGACCCGCGAGGAGCTCGAGCGGATGCGCGTCCGCGCCGCCGACCGAGATCGAGGCGGAGAAGCAGCGGGCCATCGCGGAGCTCCGCGCCGAGGTCGCCGACCTGGCCCTTGCCGGCCGCCGGCCGCGTCGTCGGCGAGACGATGACCGACGAGCGCCAGCGCCGGCTCGTCGAGGAGTTCCTGCCAGCGACACGGCCGCGGACGGGTCGAAGCAACTGATGGCAGCCCGCCGGGACACGGCCGCTCGGCGCTACGCGGAGGCCGCCTTCCAGGTCGCGATGCGCGACGAGACGGTCGAGCGTCTGGCGCTCGGAGCTCGACATCGCCGGCGCCGTCGTCGGCGACGCCGCCGTCGGGCGGATCCTGGCCAACCCGGCGCGTCCCGCTCGAGAGCCGTGACGCGATGGTCGACCGGCTGCTCGGGCCGATCGTCTCCGCGCCGGTCCTCAACCTCGTCGGGCTCATGCTCCGGCGCGGCCGGATCGAACAGCTGCCCCAGGTCGCGGCCGAGTTCCGCCGCCTCGACAACGCCCGCCAGGGCATCGTCGCGGCCACCGCCACCAGCGCCATCGCCGCTCAGCCAGGACGAGGTCCGGGCGCTCGACGGCAGCGACTCGAACAGATGACCGGCGGTCGCGATCGAGCTCGAGGTCCAGGTCGATCCCAGCCTGCTGGGTGGCCTGGTCGTCCGCGTCGGCGACCGCCTGATCGACGGCAGCGTCCGAGGCCGCCTCGAGCGGCTGCGCGAACCAGCTCGTCTCGGGCGCCCTCTAGGAGATCCCGAGACCGATGGCCATCCGTTCCGACGAGATCACCAGCATCATCAAGTCCGCGATCGACTCGTTCGACGCGGGCGTCGAGACGCGCAGCGTCGGGACGGTCGTCGAGGTCGGCGACGGCATCGCCCAGATCTACGGGCTGGCCGGCGCCCTGTCGTCCGAGCTGCTCGAGTTCCCGGGCGGGGTGATGGGCATGGCCCTCAACCTCGAGGAGGAGACGGTCGGCGCGGTCATCCTCGGCGACGTCGACGGCGATCAAGGAAGGCGACACGGTCAAGACCACCGGCCGCGTCGTCGAGGTGCCGGTCGGCCAGGCGCTGCTCGGCCGGGTCGTCGACCCGCTCGGCCGCCCGCTCGACGACAAGGGCCCGATCGCGGCGACCAAGACCCGGCCGGTCGAGCGCATCGCCCCGGGCGTCATCGTCCGCCAGTGGGTCGACACGCCGGTCCAGACCGGCATCAAGGCCATCGACGCGCTGATCCCGATCGGCCGCGGCCAGCGCGAGCTGATCATCGGCGACCGCCAGACCGGCAAGACCGCCATCGCGATCGACACGATCATCAACCAGAAGGGCAAGGGCCTCGTCTGCATCTACGTGGCGATCGGCCAGAAGCTCTCGACCGTCGCCAACACCGTCGCGATCCTCGAGCAGTACGGCGCGATGGAGCACACGATCGTCGTCGTCGCCGGCGCCGAGGATCCCGCCCCGCTCCAGTACCTCGCCCCGTACTCGGGCGTGGCGATGGGCGAGGAGGTCATGGAGAACGGCGTCGAGGTCGCCGGCCAGGGCCTCGTCAAGGACGCGCTGTGCGTCTACGACGACCTCAGCAAGCACGCCTGGGCGTATCGCGAGATGGCCCTCCTGCTGCGCCGCCCGCCCGGCCGCGAGGCGTATCCCGGGCGACGTCTTCTACCTCCACAGCCGGCTGCTCGAGCGCGCCGCGCGCATGAACGACGAGAACGGCGGCGGCTCGCTGACCGCGCTGCCGATCATCGAGACGCAGGCCGGCGACGTGTCCGCCTACATCCCGACGAACGTCATCTCGATCACCGACGGCCAGATCTTCCTCGAGACCGACCTGTTCAACGCCGGCCAGCGGCCCGCGCTGAACATCGGCATCTCGGTCTCGCGCGTCGGCTCGGCCGCCCAGACCAAGGCGATGAAGAAGGTCGCCGGCCCGCTCAAGCTCGACCTCGCCCAGTACCGCGCGCTCGCGGCGTTCGCCCAGTTCGCGTCGGACCTGGACAAGGCCACGCGCGACCAGCTGACCCGCGGCGAGAAGCTGTCCGAGATCGTCAAGCAGCCGCAGTACCAGCCGCTGCCGCGTCGAGAAGCAGGTCGCGATCCTGTACGTCGGCGACGACCGGCAAGCTCGACGACGTCCCGACGCCGCGCGTCAAGGAGTTCGAGAGCCAGTTCTACCGCTTCCTCGAGACCGAGCGCCCGGCGATCCTGACCGAGCTCGGCGACGACGAAGGCCCTCACCGACGAGCTGGCCGCGGCGCTCGACGAGGCCGTCGACGCCTTCCGCCAGAGCTTCCTGGCGTAGCCGAGGTCGGATGCGCCGCGAGGACACGCGTGGCTAGCCAGCGCGAGATCCGGCGCCGGATCGGCGCGGTCAAGAACATCAAGCAGATCACGCGGGCGATGCAGTTCGTGGCCGCGTCGAAGCTGAGGCGCGCCCAGGACGCGACGCTGGCCGCCCGGCCGTACAGCGAGAAGCTCGACGAGGTCCTCGCCGACCTCGCCGCCGTCCTCGGCGGCGAGGACCACCCGCTGCTGGCCGAGCCGCGACGGGCGGCAAGCGCCTGATCGTGCTGATCACGACGGACCGCGGCGCTCGCCGGCCCGCTCAACACGAACACGTCCGGTTCGTCGCCCGCGAGATCACCGAGCACCCGGGCGACCTGGCGGTCGATCACCGTCGGGCGCAAGGGCCGCGACGCGATGCGCCGGCTCGCGCGTGCCGATCGAGGCGCACTTCGCGGGCTTCGGCGACCGGCCGACCTTCGCCGACGTCCTGCCGCTCGCCCGCCTCGTCACCGACGACTTCCTCGCCGGCGACGTACGGCCGGGTCGACATCGTCTACAGCCGGTTCGTCTCGACGCTCGTCCAGCGCCCGGCGATGCTCGACGCTCCTGCCGATCCAGCCGGCCGAGGACACCGAGGGGATCCCCGGCAACCAGTTCATCTTCGAGCCCAGCGCCGTCGGCGGTGCTGGAGCAGCTCCTGCCGCGCTACGTCGCGACGCGCCTCTTCCAGGCGGTCCTCGAGGCGAAGGCCAGCGAGGAATCGAGCCGGATGGTCGCGATGAAGAACGCCACCGAGAACGCCGAGGAGCTCATCGAGGACCTGACCCTCTCCTACAACAAGGTCCGCCAGGCCAACATCACCCGCGAGATGATCGAGATCGCGTCCGGCGCGCAACGCTCGCTGACGCCGCAGGACGCAGGAGGCACGACAACGACCATGGCGACCGCCGCACCGAGACCGCGACCGCGGCCGGGTCATCCAGATCACCGGACCGGTCGTCGACATCGAGTTCCCGGCCGGCCAGCTGCCGGCGATCTACAACGCCGTCGAGATCGAGCGCGAGGGCCAGGAGCCGCTCGTCTGCGAGGTCCAGCAGCACCTCGGCAACAACTGGGTCCGCACCGTGGCGATGACCACGACCGACGGCCTCGCCCGCGGCGTCGACGTCCGTCGACACCGGCGCGCCCGATCACGGTGCCGGTCGGCGAGGCGACCCTCGGCCGCGTCTTCGACGTCCTCGGCCACCCGATCGACGGCAAGGGCCCGGTCGAGCGCGAGCGTCACGCTGCCGATCCACCGGCAGCGCGCCGGCGTTCGACCAGCAGTCGACCGAGGTCGAGGTCTTCGAGACCGGCCTCAAGATCATCGACCTGATCTGCCCGTTCAAGAAGGGCGGCAAGATCGGCATCTTCGGCGGCGCCGGCGTCGGCAAGACGGTCATCATCCAGGAGCTGATCCGGAACGTCGCCCAGGAGCACGCCGGCGTGTCCGTGTTCGCCGGCGTCGGCGAGCGCAGCCGCGAGGGCAACGACCTCATCCACGAGATGACCGAATCGGGCGTCATCGCCAAGACCGCCTTCGTCTTCGGCCAGATGAACGAGCCGCCCGGCGCCCGCCAGCGGGTCGGCCTGACCGGCCTGACGATGGCCGAGTACTTCCGCGACGAGGAGGGCCGCGACGTCCTCCTGTTCATCGACAACATCTTCCGCTTCACCCAGGCCGGCTCCGAGGTCTCGGCGCTGCTCGGCCGGATGCCGTCCGCGGTCGGCTACCAGCCGAACCTCGCGACCGAGATGGCCGGCCTCCAGGAGCGGATCACCTCGACCAAGAAGGGCTCGATCACCTCGCTCCAGGCGGTCTTCGTGCCGGCCGACGACTACACGGACCCGGCGCCGGCGACGACGTTCGCCCACCTCGACTCGACGATCCGCCTCGAGCGGAACATCGCCGAGCTGGGCATCTATCCGGCGGTCGACCCGCTGACCTCGACGTCGCGCGTGCTCGACCCGCACGTCGTCGGCCAGGAGCACTACGACGTCGCCCGCGAGACGCAGCGCGTCCTGCAGCGCTACCGCGACCTCCAGGACATCATCGCGATCCTCGGCATCGACGAGCTGTCCGAGGAGGACAAGGCGACCGTCGCCCGCGCGCGCCGCCTCCAGCGCTTCATGAGCCAGCCGTTCTTCGTGGCCGAGGTGTTCACCGGCCGGCCCGGCGAGTACGTCCGATCAAGGACACCGTCGCCTCGTTCAAGGAGATCCTCGAGGGCAAGGCCGACACGCTGCCCGGAGCAGGCGTTCTTCCTCGCCGGCACCCTCGACGACGTCCGCGAGCCAACGCCGCGAAGCTGTGCGGGCTGACCGATGCCGCTCCTGCTCGAGATCGTCACGCCGGAGCGGCTCGCCTACTCGGACACGGTCGACGCGGTCGTGCTGCCCGGCACCGAGGGCGAGCTGGGCGTGCTGCCGCACCACGCGCCGCTCGTGTCGATGCTCGGGCGTCGGCGAGCTGCGCATCCGCAAGGGCGGCGACGGAGGAGTCGTTCGCGATCGTCGGCGGCTTCCTCCAGGTCCGGCCGGACAAGGTCGTCGTCATGGCCGAGACGGCCGACATGGCCAGCGAGATCGACCTCGAGAAGGCCCAGGAGGCCCGACGCGAGGCCGAGCGGGCGCTCGAGGAGCCGGCTACCACGAGGGCGCCGACCTGGCGCGCGGCCCGCGCCGCCGCTGCAGCAGGCGCTCCTGCGGATCCGCGTCGCCGAGCGCCGCCACCGCGAGGGTCCGCGGCACCGCGGCTGAGGTCTCGCGATGGCTGACGCCCGACCGTTCCACTGGGAGTACCAGCCGGAGCCCGGTCGCGCGCGAGCTGTTCCGCGTCGAGGGCGGCCGGCCGCTGCGAGGGCACCGTCCCGATCAGCGGCGCCAAGAACGCGGCCCTGAAGCTGCTCGCCGCCGCGACCCTGACCGGCGAGCGCTGCCGGTTCACCAACGTCCCCGAGATCGAGGACGTGCGGGTCGATGGCCGACACCCTGCGCGACCTCGGCGTCGTCGTCGACCATCCGGCGACCGAACGTCTACGAGGTCGCCTCGGGCGACGTCGACTGGCTGTTCGTGCCGCTCGAGGCCGCGGCCAAGATGCGCGCCAGCTTCATGCTCCTCGGGCCGCTCCTGACCCGCTTCGGCCGGGTCATCATCAGCAACCCGGGCGGCGACCGGATCGGCCGCCGGCCGGTGGACCTGCACGTCGACGCGATGCGCGCCGCTGGGCGCCTCGATCGACTACCGCAACGGCTACTACTTCGCGACGGCGCCCGGCCGGCTGCGCGGCGCCGAGGTCCGCTTCCCGTTCGTGTCGGTCATGGGCACCGAGAACGCGATGCTCGCCGCGACCCTGGCCGACGGCCACACCGTCATCCGGCCCGCCGCCCAGGAGCCCGAGGTGGACGACCTCATCGCGTTCCTCCAGAAGATGGGCGCCGCGGTCGAGCGGACCGCGCCCGACACGATCGAGGTCGAGGGCCGCAAGCGCCTCCGCGGCGCGGAGCACCGGGTCATGCCCGACCGCATCGAGGCCGGCACGTTCGTCGATCGCCGCCGCGGTGACCGGCGGCCACGTCACCCTCGAGGGCGCGCCGTGCGAGCACCTCGGGCGCGTTCCTCGAGACGCGTCGGCGCGGGTCGGGGTCGGCGTCGCCTGCGGCACGGACACGCATCGAGGTCGACGGCTCGCGCGCTGCGCGGCGCGCGGCTACCGCGCCGTGCGACATCGAGACCGGCGCCGTATCCCGGGCCTCGCGACCGACCTCCAGCCGCCGACCTGCGTCCTGCTGACCCAGGCCGACGGCGTCTCGCACGTCCACGAGGCGATCTTCGAGGACCGCCTCGAGTGGCTGGCCGAGGTCCGCCGGATGGGCGCCGACGGTCGAGGTCCAGGACCCGCAGCACGCGACGATCACGGGCCGTCGCAGCGCTGCGCGGCGCCGAGGTCGAGATCGGCGACCTGCGCGCCGGCGCCTCGCTCATCCTGGCCGCGCTGGCGGCCGAGGGCACCTCCACGATCCACGGCGCGCACCACGTTCACCGGGGCTATGAGAACATCGAGCGCAAGTTCCTGGACCTCGGCGCCAGGATCGAGCGCGTCGCGGAAGGGACGGCAGCACCCCCTCATGAAGATCGGCATCGACCTCGGCACGGCCAACGTCCTCGTCTACGTCAAGGGCAAGGGCATCGTCATCACCGAGCCCAGCGTGGTCGCCGTCTCCGACGACAACCGGATCGTCGCCGTCGGCGAGGAGGCCCGCGAGATGATCGGCCGGACGCCCGGCAACATCCAGGCCATCCGCCCGATGAAGGACGGCGTCATCGCCGACTACGTCATCACCGAGGCGATGCTCCGCTTCTTCATCGCGCAAGGCCACGCAAGGGCCGCATCGGCTTCAGCCGGCCCGAGGTCATGATCAGCGTCCCGGCCGGGCGTGACCAGCGTCGAGAAGCGGGCCGTCCGCGACGCGGCGCTCAAGGCCGGCGCGCAAGGAGGCGTACCTGATCGAGGAGCCGCTCGCGGCGGCGATCGGGGCCAACGTCCCGATCAGCGGGCCGTCCGGCAACATGATCATCGACATCGGCGGCGGGACCAGCGAGATCGCGGTCATCGCCCTCGGCGGGATCGTCGTGTCGCACAGCCTGCGGGTCGGCGGCAACCGGTTCGACGAGCGCGATCGCCACCTACGTCCGCAAGAAGTACAACCTGATGATCGGCGAGCGGACCGCCGAGGAGGTCAAGATCCAGATCGGGACGGCCCTGCCGCTCGAGCGCGAGCTGACGATGGAGGTCCGCGGCCGCGACCTCATCGCCGGCCTGCCGCGGACGATCCCGATCACCGCATCCGAGGTGATGGAGGCCATCGAGGCGCCGCTCCAGCAGCTGGTCGCGGCGGTCCGCAGCGTGCTCGAGCAGACGCCGCCGGAGCTGTCGAGCGACATCATCGACAAGGGCATGGTCATGTCCGGCGGCGGCGCGCTGCTGCGCAACATCGACAAGCTGCTGACCCAGGTGACCGGCGTCCCGTGCCACGTCGCCGAGAACCCGCTCAACTGCGTCGCCCTCGGGACCGGCCTGGCGCTCGAGCACTTCGACTTCTTCAAGAAGTCGCTCGTCCAGCAGATCTGATGTGCGGTGTCACGGCGACGGCTGCCACGGCGCCCGTCCGGGTCGCGCCGCGCTGCGCTACCGGCGCCGACGCCGCCGGACCCCCGGTGCACCATCGCCGTGGGCCGCAGCACTGCGGCTCGCTCCGTGGGTCAGGGCGTTCATCGACCTGCACTGCCACACGCGGGCCAGCTTCGATTCGCTGGCGACGCCGGCGATGTCGTGCGGGCGGCGGCCGAGCGCGGGCTGACCCACCTCGCCGATCACCGACCACGACCGGATCGATGGCGCGCTCGCGGCCCGGGACGCGGCCCCGGCGGGCCTGACGGTCATCGTCGGCGAGGAGGTCAGGACCGCCGACGGCGACCTCATCTGCGTCTTCCTCGAGCGGGCCATCCCGCCCGGGCTGTCGCGCCGAGGAGACGATCGCCGCTGCGCGCGAGCAGGGCGGCCTCGTCGGCATCCCGCACCCGTTCGACCGGCTGCGCGGCTCGCTGCTGCGCGACGACGGGCATGGCGGCGCTCGCGCCGCTCGTCGACTGGGTCGAGGCGTCACAACGCCCGCCTCGTCGGCAACGGCAACGACCGGGCCGACGCATTCGCGCGCGAGCATGGACTGCCGGGCGTGGCGGTGTCGGACGCCCACACGATCATCGAGGTCGGCGGTCGCCTACACGGCCCTCGAGGGCGACCCGTCGACGCCGGCCGGGCTGCTGGCCGCGCTCGGCACGGCGCGAGCTCGTCCCCGGCCGGGCGAGCCTACTTCGTCCGGGCCTCGGACGCCGATCGCCAAGCTCGTCCAGCGGGCGCGCGGCAACGGCGGGCCGGATCCGGCCAGCGGGGCCAGGCCGACGCCAGCTCGGCGGAAGGCCCGTCATGAACGGGCCGGATGGGCAGGACCATCGGTCGATGGCGCGACGCTCCGGGCGACCCGGTAGGCTCGGCTCCCATGGAGATCGAGCGACCGAGGTCGACCGGCCGCGAGCGAGCCGTCTCGCTTCGCTGGCGCCGGCTGCGCCAGCCGCGGACGATCATCTCGATCCTCGTCCCGCTGGCGATCATCGCCGTCTTCGTCGGCGCTCAACGGCGCAGACCCTGGCCAAGGTCCCCGGGCTGATCGCCGGCGCGAACCCGGCGCTCGTCGCTGCTCGCGTTCGTCATCTTCTACGCTGGCTTCCCGCTCCGCGGGCTGCGCTGGGCGATCCTCCTGCGCGGGACCGGACTTCCGCATCGGGGTCAAGGACTCGACCGAGATCATCTTCCTGTCGTGGCTCGTCAACTGCGTCGTGCCGGCCAAGCTCGGCGACGTCTACCGCGCCTACCTCCTGAAGATCAACAGCACGGCCTCGCTGAGCCGGACCTTCGGGACCGTCTTCATCGAGCGATCCTCGACCTCTTCGCGATCGCCCTCCTCGGCATCGCCGCCGGCTTCTGGAGCTTCCGCGACGGCCTGCCGACAGGCGATCCAGATCGTCTTCGCGATCGGCATCGTGGTCGTCGCCGTGCCTGGCGATCGGCCTCTTCACGCTGCGCAACTTCGGTCGTCGGATCCTCATCGCCCTGCCGCTGCCGCCGACCGGTCCTCGAGCTCTACGACCGGTTCGAGGAGGGCGTCTTCGGCGCCGTCAAGCTCGCGCCAGCTGCCGTGCCTCGGCGTCGATGACCGGCCTCGATCTGGATGACCGAGGCGCTGCGCCTGTACTTCGTCGTCCTGGCGCTCGGGCTTCCCCGACGTCGAGCTCGGCCTGTCCGGCGCGGTCTTCGTGGCGCTGATCGGCTCGCTGCTGACGGCGGTGCCGCTCAGCCCGGCCGGCCTCGGGATCGTCGAGGCCGGGGTCGTCGGCGTCCTGACCGTCGCCTACGGGGTGCTCGCTGCCCGAGGCCACCGCGATCGCCCTGCTCGACCGGGTCATCAGCGTCTTCTCGGTCATCGTCCTGGGCTCGATCGCGTACATCGTCTCGCCGAAGCCGCGCGGCGATGGGTCCGATCGTCCAGCCCGGCTCGCGCCGCGACGTCGGCCGCCACGCGCCTGAGCGCAGGCGGACTGCGCCGCGCTCGACGGCGAACCGATCGTTGGCCGGGGACGTACCTTGGTCCGGGGCGCGAACCCCGATCCGTCGTCGCCCCTGACCCCGGCCTGACCCCACCTGACTCATCCGGCCCTGCACGGGGTGTGTGCCGCCGACGCAGCGGTACCAACGGGGGATACAGGAGCCATGCCGGCCCCATTCGATAGTTGGGGTCATCGCGGCAACGGGCCGCGAGCATGGCCGATCCCGACGGAGCGCCCATCTCTGACATGACGACCCAGAACGGCCGAGCCTTCAACGAGTGGCTGCGAGCCCAGCTCAAGGCCAAGAAGATGTCGCAGCGCCAGCTCGCCCAGCAGTCCGGCGTCGATCACTCGACGATCTCCCGGCTGATCCGCGGCGACCGGATGCCGTCGCTCGGGACGGCCACCAAGCTGGCCCGCGGCCTGCGCGAGCTGCGCGACGACGCCGACACCCCGCAGTACCTCGGGCTGGTCGCGTCGGGGTCGATGAACCCGACCGCCCGCGTCGAGTACGCGCTCCGCGCGGACGAGCTGCTCAGCGAGCCGCAGGTCCGCCAGATCATGGAGTACTACCTGGCCGTCCGGATGCGCCGCTACGGCCGACCCTTCCAGCCGAGCGAGCCCGCCCAGCGGCGTCGACCGAGCGCGGGAGCGCCAGCTCGGGCCCCTCGGCCGCGCCGAGCCGTCCGATGGGCAGCCGAACGGCAGCTCCACGCCCGTCGGCGTCGGGGTCGGGTCCGTGCCGGCCCGTCTCTCACGCCCCGGGGCCGCGAGCCGGCGCGCTACTGAGCATCACCTAGGGCACGGCCCGGATCGCCCTCCACGGTCCGGGCTTCGGGGACAGCGAACGCCGGCGTCTGGGGCGCCGGCGTTCGCCGTTTCCGCGACGGGCCGTCGAGCGCTACTGACGCTGAGCGCCGCCTCGGCCGGACCCGCTCGCCCGCCGTCGAGCCGGCCCTCGACGCTCTCGAGATCCAGCGTCGGCCGGCGCGGCCTGCGACGCGAGGTCGACGAGCGCTCCAGGGCCGGCCCCACGCGCTCGCAGACGCATCCTCCGCCGGACCGCCGCACGGCACCCCGATCGCCGCTCTCGAAGAGTGCGTCGCAGACGATCACCAGCTTCCGTGCCCGGCCTCCGGCACGATCTCCGCCCCGTCCCGGGCGAGCGGGTAGCCGTACGTCTCCGGCGGCTTGAATGCGGGCAGCGACCGGAGCGCGACCGCGCGGCCGCCGGGGACCGTCCGATCCGGGTCGCGGCCGCGGCGGCCGCCGGGAAGCCGCCGTCGGGCGACGCGCCGGCGGCAGGTTGGCGACGTTCCAGCCGACCAGCGCGACCACGACCACGGCGGCGACCGCCGCGGGCACGGCCGGGACGGCCGATGCGGCCGCATGCGGCCGATGCGGCCGTCGCCGCAGGGTCCGCGGGCCGCCGGAGGCGCCCCGCCGCGCCGCGCCGAGGCCGATGAGCACGAAGACCATCGGGTCGGCGAACGCGTGGTAGTGGTCGTTCGGCAGGCCCGGACGACCACGGGGCCAGGCTCGGCGGCCGCGAACGTCAGGCACCGGCCGTCCACAGCAGCCCGAGCCCGAGCCAGCGGACCGCCGTCCGCTCGCGATCGGACCGGCTGCGCCACCGCCAGACGACGATGGCGCGCGACCAGCACGGCGAACAGCGCCGCCGCGAGCGGTGCGTCGGTGATGAGGCCGACCAGCGGCCACGCGACGACCCGGAGCGATCACGACGATCGCGCGCCGAGCGGTCCCATGGTCGGGCGGCTCGCCGCCGGCGCGAGGTAGTCCAGCGCGGCCCGCATCTCGGCGAAGTCGGTCGTCAGCTCGTGGACGACGAGCGGGAGGTAACGTCGGCCGCGATGATCGCGAGGCCGGCGAGCCCGGCCAGCAGGACGGCGCCGCCGGTCCGGGCCTGGCGCCGCGCCGCCGCGCGTCGGCGACGAGCAGCGCGCCGACGACCGGCAGCAGGGCCACCCCGAGGACGTGGCACTGCATCGTCGCCGCGGTCCCGACGGCCGCCAGGAGCCACCAGCGCGCGTGCCCGGTCGTCCAGGCGCGCCAGGCGCCGGCCAGCGCCACGGCGCTGGTCAGCGCGATGAGGTTCGGGTTCCAGATGAAGGTCGACTCCTCGATCGCGGACGGCCGAGACGGCCATCAGCAGCCCCGCGCCACGAGCCCGGCGACCGGCCCGCCGATCGCCCGGGCGAGCCACCACGTGACGCCGACCGCGGCGATCCCGGAGAGCGCGATCTCGAGCGACGACGGCGAGCGGCGAATCGCCGCCGGTCAGCGCGCCGCCGGGGCGAGCAGGAAGTAGTACCAGGCGCCGTGGTGGAAGTCGCCGATCGAGGTCGGCGGGCCGAGCAGCGGGACGACGCCGTCGCGGACGAAGGCGCGGAGCACGAGCATGTCGTGGCCCTGGTCCGCGTCCCAGGTGCCGCGCGTCGCGAGGTCGGGCAGGCGCATGAGCGCTGCAAGCGCCAGCAGCCCGAGCAGGACCGCGAGCGTCGATCGACCGTGCACGACCCGCGGGCCCGGCGGCGACGCCGCGGTCGTCAAGGCGGCCCGCGGTCGCTGGCTCGGCCGGCGCCGGTCCGGGCGCGGCTGCCCGCGGAGCTCGAACGCCTCGGGTGGCAGCGTCGCCAGCGGTCGTCCGGCGGCAAGGTCGTAGGCCCGCGCGACGTTGATCGCGTCGTAGCCCTCGTCCATGCCCGGGCGTCTCGAGGTAGTACGCACGTTCGGGCGAGGCCCGGGTGGGTGAGGATGCCGGCCAGGCCGCGCGCCCCGATCCGACCGGCCCCGAGGTGCTCGTGCCGGTCGGCACGCGAGCCGCAGCTCCACCTTCGAGTCGTTGAGATGGACCATCACCAGCCGCTCGAGCCCGATGCGCGCGTCGAATGCTCGGCAGGAACGCGTCGACCGGCTCCGGCTCGGACAGGTCGATCCCGGCTCCCCAGGCATGGGCGGTGTCGAGGCAGAAGCCGACCGCGCCGCGTCCGGCACGCCGCGGCGTCGAGGGCCTCGGCGATGCCGGCGAGCTCGGTCGAGGCTGGTGCCGAGGCCGAAGCCGCCGCCGGCCGAGTTCTCGAGCACGAGGCGGGCGGCCTCGGGGCCGTCGTCGACCTCCGCCAGGATGCGCGCGACGCCGTCCGGCCAGCCGCGCGATCCCGGCTTCGACGGAGGTGTCGCGGTGCGAGCCGATGTGGACGTTCACGAAGCGCGGCTTCGAACGCCGGGGCCGCGCGCAGGTCCTGCGTCGAGCAGCCGCGACGGACCGCTCGTGGAGGTCCGGGTCGGGCTGGCGAGGTTGATGAGATACGAGGCGTGGATCGCGACCGGGCGGATGTCCGGCCGCCAGCCGCTCGCGGAACGCCGGGAGCTCGTCCGGCGGTCCGGCCCGCCGCCGCCACGCCGTCGGGTTGTCGGCGAAGACCTGGATCGCGGTCGCGCCGATCGCGTGGGCGCGCTCGACGGCCTTCGACCATGCCGCCGGCAGGGGCAGGTGGGCGCCGAGCCGGCGGCCGTCTGGAAGCACCGACGCATCGTACGATGCGCGGCGCCATGGACCACGACACCCTGCACGGCCTCAAGGCCCTGACCGATGCCACCCGGCTGCGGATCGTCGGCCGGCTCGTCGAGGCGCCGGCCAGCCGGGGCGGACGCTCGGCGGCGGACCTCGGGCTGGCGCCCGGCATCGTGCGCCGGCACCAGTCGGGCGTGCTGGTCGCGGCGGGACTCATCGCCGTCGACGGGCCGGCGAGCGACCCCGACGACCCGGTACGCGGCTGCGTCCCGAGTCACTCGACCGGCTCGGCCGCGCGCTGGCTCGCTCGAGCCGGACAGCGCCTGCGACGAACGCGCCCGGGCCTCGGACCGGCCGGCGAACCGATGCCTCCCGACGGAGGTCGCCCGCGTCCTGCGCGGCTTCTTCGCGGAGCGGCCGGCTCGGCGACGATCCCGGCCCAGCGGCGCCAACGCCTGCGTCGTGCTGCGCTACCTGCGCGACCGGTGCTTCACCGAGGACCGGCCGTACCCGGAGAAGGAGGTCAACCAGCGCCTGGCGCTCTTCCACCCGGACGTGGCCGCGCTCCGCCGCTACATGGTCGACGACGGCCTGATGACCCGGGCCGGCCGGGGAGTACCGCGCGACCCGGTCGTGACGCGGGAGCTAGCGACCGCGTCGCGGCCGTCGGTCGGCGACCTGGCGCGCCGGGGTGTAGCCGCCGCCGACGATCGGCTCGATGAGCCCGTAGTCCCCGTCGTCGCGCGCGTAGATGATCGCGACCTGCTCGTTCTCGGCGTTGACGAACACGAAGAACGGTGTGCCCGAGCTCCTCCATCGCGGTGATCGCGTCCTCCTCGAACATCGGCTCGATGGCGAAGCGCTTGATCTTCACGACGCGGGGCTCGTGGCGGGGCTCCGAGGTGCCGTCGGCGATGCGCCGGAGGATGTGCTTCTCCTCCGTCGGTCGGCGCGCGAGCGCGCGGCCTCTCCTTGTGGTCGACGGCCTGTCGCTCGACCTTGTCGACGACCGTGTCGAGGGCGGCCTGGTAGCTCGGAGCCGGCCGCGTGGCTGTGCAGCGTCCGGCCGTTGATGACCAGCGTGACCTCGACGATGTGGGCATCCGACGCGCTGCGGTGGTGCTCGTTCGAGAGCTCGACGATGGCGTCGGTCCGGTCGTCCACCAGCCGCGCGATGTGGCCGAGCTTGCGCTCCGCGTAGGCGCGGACGCGCTCCGGGACCTCGACGTTCTTGCCCTTGACGATGGTCCGCACGCGCACCTCCCTGGGGCCGAGTGTCGGAGACCCCGAGTATAGACCCGGCCGGTGCCACCGGACCGGACGGGCCCGGCGGCGAGGTCAGCGCTCCCGGGCGACCGTGACCGCCGAGACGCCCATCGCGCCGCGCCTCGAGCAGGACCGCCGCACAGGCCGACAGCGTGGCGCCGGTGGTCATGACGTCGTCGACCAGGACGACCCAGCGGCCGCGCGATCGCGGCGTCGGCGGGTGTCCGCAGCGCGAAGGCGCCGGCGACGTTGGTGGCGCGAGCCCGGCGGTCGAGCTGGAACTGGGCGACGGTGGCCTGCCAGCGTCGAGGATGGCCGCGACCGGCAGGCCGAGCGCCGCGCCGGCGGCCACCGCCAACAGGACGGCCTGGTCGTAGCCGCGCTGGGCGGCCGCGATCGCGATGGACCGGAACGGGGACGAGCGACGTCGCCGCCCGCGCCGGCACGGGCCCAGCGCCGGGCGATCGCCTCGCCGAGCGGGCACGGCCAGGCGGCGCTCGCCCGCGTACTTCAGCTGGTGGAGCGCGTCGCGGACCACGCCCCCGAAGGGCGCGCACCATTCGACCTGGAGGATGCCGGCGGGCAGCTCGGCCGGCAGGCCGATCGGGGCACGCCGGGCGGCAGCGTCGAGCCGGGCGTCGAGAGCGGGCCGGCAGGCGGCGCAGATGGGGTCGCCCTCACGTCCGCATCCGGCACACGACGCCGGGAACGCCAGGTCGAGCGCCCGCCCGGCGACACCGCGGATCGCGTGCATCGCACCATCGTCGTGCGCGGGCCTGCACCGCGGCTTATGCGGCGCCACGCTGGGTCGCCCGGCTCGCCCGGCGGCTGGGTCGCCCCCGTCGCCGGCCCGCCCCCGTCGCCCGCGTCGCCCGGCCGGCCCGCGTCGCTGCGGCCGATAAGCCGGGGATGAGCGTGCGCGATCATCGTGTGCCGATGGATGGCGTACGTGTCGGACGGATCATCGTGGCCGTTCGACACAACAAGGGGCTGCGTCAGGCGGACGTGGGACGCCTGGCTCGGGTGAGCCAGTCCGTCGTCTCGCGAATCGAGCGCGGCCTGATCCGGGGGATCACGGTCGAGACGATGGACCGTATCGCCACGGCGCTCGAACTCGACCTGCGCGGAGGCAGTGGGTCGGCCGTCACGATCGGCCAGCCGCGCGGACCCGGCGAGAGGCCGCCGGCCAGTGACCGGGTGACCCGGAGCCCGGGTCGGCTGGGCCTCATTCTTTTGGCGGACGGGGCGGGCCGGGTGCATCGTTTGGCCGGCGCCGGAATTCGTTCGCGGGCCCGATGCGCTCCGCAGGGCCGGGACCGTAGCTTCGGGCATGACAACAGATGTCACCGAAGGATCCGTCCTTCGTGCTGGCAGAGAAGGGGGTTCCCCATGTTCATATCTCCGATCGATCTCGTGATCGTCCTCGCGGCTGTGGGCTTCGGCGGGTTTTACTGCTGGGCGCAGCAGCGGGGGCTGCTCACCACCGGCCAGGCTGCGGAGGGCGAACCGGGCACGCGGCGCATCTCGCTGCTGACCGAGGCAGCTGGCGATCACCGGGGTGCTGATCATCGGCCTGGCCGTGCTTGGCGCCATGAGCACGGCGCTGGTCGCAGGGAGGGGATCGCGATGAGCTGGTCATCGCGCCGCGGTGCGTCCGCGGCCACAACAAGCCGGCCGCCGGTGCGGACCTGGGGTGGCTGGAGACGGTCTATCGCGGCGCTGCCGGCAGTGGCGGCTATCGTGCTCGCCGCGTGCAGCGCCGGGGCGGGAGGCACCGCGCATGCCCTGCAGTCCGCCGGGCAGCCGCCGCCGTGCTCGGCCAACCCGCCGCCGGAAGCGCCGCCGGCGCACCCGACCACGGTCACCACCATCGGGCAGGCCTACTACTGCGTGTTCGCCCACTACTACGCCGGGCCGGTGCTCGATGACCGGGTGCTGCTGGCCGGCGCGTTCGCCGGGTTCACCCAGGAGCTGGACCGGCTCGGCATGGACCGGCCGGACGCCACGATGCCCGCGCTGACCGGCCACCGCGACCGGGACTGGGCCGCGTTCGCCGCCGTGTACCAGAAGGTGACCAGCCAGCTGCCGGCCAGCCCGGACGCAGCGGCAGGAGCTGGCCGCCGCCACCATGACCGGCATGGTCGCCAGCCTGCACAACAACCACGCCCGGTGGTCCTACCCGGCATTGCCGCCGGGAGATGTGCCCGGCGACCTGGGCATCATGACCTCCCCGGCGCCGCCGCTGGCCGAGACCGCGCCGCAAGAGGCGCTGCCCCCGCTGTTCCTCACCGCGGTGCGCCGGGATCCCCCGCCGCCAGCCACGGGATGCGGCCCGGGGACATCATCGTCTCGGTCGACGGCGCGCCGCCGTTCCCCGGCGGCATCATCTCCGAAGGGGTGATGAACCTGCTGTCCGGCCCCTACCCGGCCCCCGGCCGGGTGACGGTGCGGCTGCACCGGCCCGCCACCGGCCGCACCTGGACGGTGACCCTGGCACCCGCGCTCTACCAGACCCCGCCGCCTCCGGTATCGGCCAAGCTGCTGAACGGGGACATCGCCTACGTGCAGCTGCCCGGGTTCTTCCCCGGCGCGGCAGACCAGGTTCTGGGGGATATATCGACCCTGGCCCCGCGCGCCAGGCTGCGCGGGCTCATCCTGGACCTGCGCGGCAACGGCGGTGGCGACCCTGCCGAGGTCTCCCGGCTGCTCGGCGCCTTCATCCACCGCGCGGCCTACACCTACGACTGCGACGTGCACGGCAACTGCCCCGCCACCTACACCGGCACAGACGTCCCGCTGCTGCACCTGCCGCTGGTCGTGCTGACCGACCGCAACTGCGCCTCGGCGTGCGACGCGTTCAGCGGCGCGGTGAAGGACCTGCGGCTGGGCACCCTGGTCGGCACCAGGACCGCGGGCATCGTGGCCGCCCCCGCAGCCCCGTACCTGCTCGACGACGCCAGCCTGATCATCCTGCCGGCCAGGCAGGAGCTCAGCGCCCGCCACGAGCTCATCAACGGCATCGGCGTCGCGCCCGGACTACTACATCCCGCTCACCGCGCACGACCTGTCCACCGGGCACGACCCCGACATCGCCAAGGCCCTTACCCTGCTCAGCGGCCGGTAACAGACGGCACCGTGCTGGGGCCGGTACCGCAGCGGCGGCGCCTGCCCGTCGGGTGAGGCAAGGGCTCGTTCTTCCGGCGGACCCGGAGGGCCGCGTGCATCGTCTGACCGGCGCCGGGATTCGCCCGCGCGCCGGATGCCGTCCGCAGGCCCGGACCGTAGCTGCGGGCACGGCACCGATGTCACCAAGGGGGAGACGGCAGCGATGAACGAACCGGAGATGAGCCGCACAGCCCGGGCCGGCGGCGACACGGCCCAGACCGGGGGCCTGGCCGAAGGGTCCAGCGCTGGTACCGGCGGGGACCTGCTGGTATCTGGCGGCAGGGGCCTGGCGGACCTGCTCCCGCGACGCCTGGTGACCGGCTGGGCGCGGGGGCGTAGCCTGATGCGCGTGCGGGCCTTGCAGGCTCAGCCGGATCCGCGGTCTCGCCCGCGGCGGCGACGGTGGCTCCCCATCGCGGGCGATGCCGCGCTGGCACTGGCGCTGGCGGCCGCGTTCTACCTGGCGACCAGGACGCACTACGACTACTACGAGCAGAACCGCGGCATCGCCCTGATCCTGCTGCAGACACTGCCGCTGGCATTTCGGCGGTGGTACCCGGTCGGGGTGCTGGCCGTAGTGGTCGCCGCCACGCTGGCCACGATGGCCACGGAGATCCCCGGGCGCCCCAACGGCGGTGTCGGGGTCGTCCTGCTGGTGGCCCTGTACTCGGTGGCCGCGCACTGCCCGCGGCGGCAGGCGGCCTGGGCCGGCATCGCCGCCGGGGCCGCCCTGGCCTGGCCGCTGTGGACCGCGACCGCCGGTATCGCCCCCCTCATAGCCCGGGTCCAGATCGCGGTGGTCAGCCTGGTTCTCCCGGCGCTGGGGTGGCTGTCCGGCGACTACATGAGCGAGCTGCGGGGCCGGGCCGCGCGCAGCCGCCGCGAGCAGGAACTGGAGACCGGGCGGGCGGTCGCCGAGGAGCAGGCCCGGGTCGGGCGCGAGCTGCACGACGTCATCGCCCACACCCTCAGCGTGATCGTCATCCAGGCCGGCGCCGCCGAGGACGTGTTCGACGCCCGCCCGCAGGCGGCCCGCCAAGCGCTGCGCTCGATCGGCGCGGCGGGCCGGCAGGCGCTGGCCGAGCTCCGCCGGGTGCTGGCGGCCGTCCGCCCGCAGCCCGGCCAGGAGGAGGACGGGTGGGCGCCGCCGCCGGGGCTGTCCGGCCTGGGCGAGCTGCTGGCCCAGGT
Organism: uncultured Chloroflexia bacterium; assembly: GCA_963767165.1. Lineage (GTDB taxonomy): Bacteria > Chloroflexota > Limnocylindria > Limnocylindrales > CSP1-4 > SPCO01. Next base: position 135,314 of record CAVYCV010000004.1, read on the forward strand.
CCGGGCCGCCGGCCTGACCGTGACCGCCCGCATCGACGGCGCTCCGGCGGACCTGCCCGCCGGGCTGGACCTGGCCGCCTACCGGATCGTGCAGGAGGCGCTGACGAACACGCTCAAGCACGCCCGGGCGCAGGCGGCCGAGGTGAACCTCCGCTACAGCCCGGCCGGGCTCGTCCTGGAGGTCACCGATGACGGCCAGCCCGCGGCGCCGGCCAGCGCGGGCCCGCCCCGGGACGGGGGCTGATCGGCATCCGCGAGCGCGCGGCGCTGCACGGCGGGACCTGCCAGGCCGGGCCGCGCCCGGGCGGCGGCTTCGCGGTCCGGGTCAGCCTCCCGCTAGATGCCTCCGGCAGGGCCGGGACCGTCGCGTCGGGCACGGCACCGATGCCGCCGAGGCAGACGGCAGCGCTAAAGGAAACGGCTCTGAGCCGGACGGCCCGGCCGGATCCGCGGTCTCGCCCGCGGTGGCGGCGGTGGCTCCTCATCGCGGGCGATGCCGCGCTGGCACTGGCGCTGGCGGCCATGGCCGTGGCGGACCGGGCCGCCCGGTCCGGGCCGGGCGGCCGGCATCGCCCTTGCCCTGCTGCAGACGCTGCCGCTGGCGGTGCGGCGGTGGCGCCCGGTCGGGGTGCTGGCCGTGGTGGCCGCCGCCGCGCTGGGCACGGCGATCGCCAGAGAGGGTGGTCTCCTGTTGGAGTGGGGGCTCTATTCTGGGTGATAGCTATGGTAGGCGATGCCAGGAGCCCTCGTGCCGTTCTATCCTGCCGCAGAACATGATGTCCAGCGGCCTTTGTCCCCGGCGTGGTGGCGTGCCGGTGCTGCCCGGGCGGGAACCCCCGCAGCCGCCGCGCCCGCCGGTACCCCTCGGACATGAGCGAGGCGGAATGGGCGGTGTGCGAGCCGCTGCTGCCGGCCCCGGCGTGGCTGGCCGGGCGCGGCGGCCGCCCGGCCAGCTGGTGCATGCGCGACATCGCCGACGCGATCCGCTACCTCACCCACAACGGCCCGGTGTGGCGGGCGCTGCCCGCGGACTTCCCGCCCGCGGGCACCGTCTACTGGTGGGCGGATAAGTGGCAGGCAGACGGATCTGCCGAGCGGATGCACGATGACCTGCGCGACCGGGTCCGGGCCGCAGCCGGGCGGAACGCGGCGCCGACGGCAGCGATCATCGATTCCCAGTCGGTGAAAGGCTCGGAGATGATCGCCCGGACCCGCCGCGGCTACGACGCCGGGAAGAAGATCAACGGGACCAAGCGGCACATCGCCGTCGATGCCCTCGGCCTGCTGCTCACGGTGCTGGTCACCGCCGCCTCCGTGCAGGACCGCGACGCCGCCAGGCCGCTGCTGTGGAACCTGCGGAAGGCGTTCCCCTCGGTCCGGCTGGCCTGGGCCGACGGCGGCTACGCCGGCAAGCTCGTCACCTGGGCCAGGACCAGGCTCAAGCCGAAGCTGACGCTGGAAATCGTCAAACGGCCCGATGACCTGCACACCTTCCAGGTGCTGCCCCGCCGGTGGGTCGTGGAGCGGACGCTGTCGTGGATCACCCGCCACCGCAGGACCGTCCGCGACTATGAGCGGCTGCCCGCCCACCACGAGACCTACATCTACTGGGCCATGATCATCGTCATGACCCGCCGCTTCTTAGTCCGGTCTGCGTGCTGGTGGCGCTGTACTCGGTGGCCGCGCACTGCCCGCGGCGGCAGGCGGCCTGGGCCGGCATCGCCGCCGGGCCGCCCTGACCTGGCCGCTGTTGCGCGAGGGCGGCGGTCCGGGCGGCCCCCAGCAGATCGGCCTGGCCGCGGCAATCAGCCTGGGTTTCCCGGCGCTGGCGTGGCTGTCCGGCGCCTACGTCAGTGAGCTGCGGGCCCGCGCCGCCCGCAGCCGCCGCGAGCAGGAACTGGAGACCGGGCGGGCGGTCGCCGAGGAGCAGGCCCGGGTCGGGCGCGAGCTGCACGACGTCATCGCCCACACCCTCAGCGTGATCGTCATCCAGGCCGGCGCCGCCGAGGACGTGTTCGACGCCCGCCCGCAGGCGGCCCGCCAAGCGCTGCGCTCGATCGGCGCGGCGGGCCGGCAGGCGCTGGCCGAGCTCCGCCGGGTGCTGGCGGCCGTCCGCCCGCAGCCCGGCCAGGAGGAGGACGGGTGGGCGCCGCAGCCGGGGCTGTCCGGCCTGGGCGAGCTGCTGGCCCAGGTCCGGGCCGCCGGCCTGACCGTGACCGCCCGCATCGACGGCGCCCCGGCGGACCTGCCCGCCGGGCTGGACCTGGCCGCCTACCGGATCGTGCAGGAGGCGCTGACGAACACGCTCAAGCACGCCCGGGCGCAGGCGGCCGAGGTGAACCTCCGCTACCGCCCGGCCGGGCTCGTCCTGGAGGTCACCGACGACGGCCAGCCCGCGGCGCCGGCCGGGCCTGCCGGGGGACGGGGGCTGATCGGCATCCGCGAGCGCGCGGCGCTGCACGGCGGGACCTGCCAGGCCGGGCCGCGCCCGGGCGGCGGCTTCGGGGTCCGGGTCAGCCTCCCCCTGCCCGGGGACGGGCCGTCATGACGATCCGGGTGCTGCTGTGCGATGACCAGGCCCTGGTCCGCGGCGGGTTCCGGATGATCCTGGAGGCCCGGCCGGACCTGCAGGTTGTCGGCGAGGCTGAGGACGGCCGGCAGGCGGTCAGCCTGGCCCGGCAGACCCAGCCCGATGTGATCTTGATGGACGTCCGGATGCCGAACCTGGACGGGGTCCAGGCCACCCGCCAGATCGTGGCCGGCGGCAGCCCCGCCCGCATCCTCATGCTGACCACCTATGACCTGGATGAGTACGTGTACGCCGCGATCCGGGCCGGAGCCAGCGGGTTCCTGCTCAAGGACGTCCAGCCGGCGCAGCTGGCCGAGGCCATCCGGGTGATCGCGGCCGGCGACGCCCTGCTCGCGCCGTCGGTGACCCGCCGCCTGCTGGGCCAGTTCGCCCGCACCCTGCCCGCCCAGCGGGCCACGCCGGCCTCGCTGTCGGCCCTGACCGAGCGGGAGACCGAGGTGCTGCGGCTGCTGGCCGCCGGGCTGTCCAACGCCGAGCTGGCCGGGCGCCTGTACATCAGCGAGGCCACCGTGAAAAGCCACGTCGTCCAGCCTGCTGCGCAAGCTCGGGCTCCGCGACCGGGTCCAGGCGGTGATCCTCGCCTACGACGCCGGGCTGGTCACGCCGCAGCAACCCTGACCGGCCGGCAGGGATCCGCGGCGGCCTTGCCCTGCGATGGCCTGGCCGGCCAGGCTGACCAGGGCCGTCCTGCCCGATAGGAGAACCCGATGGGGAGCCGCGCCCCGTCGCCTGGGGCGGTGTCGCACTGGGCAGAGGACCCGTGGTGGCGGGTCGTAGTCGGGACTGCTCATGGGCGGAGCGGCGGGGCTGAGGTCCACCAGCAGGGAAGTCGTCGAAACCGCCCGGGAGTCTCTCGTCATCGAACGCTCTGATCCATGACAGATAGAGCTGACAGTCCGGCGGTCTATCTGCTCGGCGGCTTTGAGTCATTTAGCGCCGATCGCGCCGTGAGCCGCCGCTAATGCGGCCGGTGATGACTGCGGGACGGCAGTCGAGATCGCGGGATATACGCCGGATGACCTTGGGTTACATGGCGGGCGCGGCCAGACCGGACACCCATCGGTCCCACTCCTCAACGAGCAACTTCGCGGCAGCAAGATCGCCAGTCTGACCGGCCGCCAGGACCTGGGTTTCGTAGCCGATGACCATCCACGACCAGACGGGTGTTCGTCTTGCCCGCCCTGGCGCACCTTGGCCCAGAAATGACCTGACAGGTCCCAGGTCGCTCCGGTGTCGTCGGTCCGCCAGATCAAGCGACTGGGCCGCGCCCGTTCTGCATCGTTCGCCACCCGCCAGTATCGTGCCCGCTGCGTGCCCGATCGGCCAGTTGCCCAAGGTATCCCGCGGTCACCAACGGGCAGCCCGCCACCCTCCGGGGTCTGGCAGCTATCGGGTGAAGGCACCCATCCGCTCTTGGACCTGCTGGTACAGGAGGAATGCACGACTGCTCAGCTCAATTAGCCGATGCCGAGCTGCTTGCGGCGCACCGCGAGAACCGTCGCGAGGATGTCCAGCGGGAAAGCGTTCACCGGCGGTGGCGGGCTTACCTGGGCCTCAACGGCGGCCACGAGGAGAAAGCCCTATTCCTTCCTGTCGTTCAGGGTCATGTGCCGGTACCCGCGCAGATAGCGTTCCACCTGCCGGACAGTCTTGTCGGAGAGCCGCGACACGTCCACCGCCTGTGCCCAGGCGAGCAGGGACGGCGGCACTGCCTCGGGAGCAGGCTGGCCTGTCGGCACCGCGCCGGGACTCGGCTGCGCTGACCGCTGCCACCAGCGCCTGCGCATTCCTCACCTCCGCCGTGCGGTACCGCTCTTGCTCGCCGGGTCCAGGTACCCGTGAGGAGTTGCGCCGCCAGGCCCGTCCTCACGGTATCGCAGATCGATCTCTCACATCCATCTCACAGACTGGCCACACGGCATCGGACGTGGGCTCTTTGCATCGGACCTTTAGCAGATGCTGACCTCCGGATACGGATTCCGGCGCACCTGCCAGACGCCTTGCACTGGTCTACGGGTCCGAAGGCCGGCGTCGTCCAGCCTCCTCTAGAACTACTCACTGCGAGTAGGGTTATTTAAACTTGAGCCGCAGGCCCGTAACCTGCGGTGATGCGAGCCAAGGGTGGGCTTCTCGAGTTCTCGCTTATCGGGCAGGAGGTGTCGGCATGGCAACGCGTAAGCCGATTAAGGGCGCCCTAGTCGGGATGGCCGGTGCCGTGGTGGCTGGAGTGATTGCCCTTCAGACCGGCGCTGCAGCCGAAGCCGCCCAGTTCGTGCAAAACCTAATCCGGCGGCTCCTCCCGAGGGACGGCAGCCCCGAGGAGGACGGGGAAGACCAGGGCCAGAGCGGTCAGGAGTCCTGATCGGCGGAAGATCGTCGTGCAATTAGCGTGCAATTAGCCAGGGTGACGAGTGGGGTCTGGCACATCCAATGGGGGAGCGATCACGGATTGTCGCCCCGGTCCTGTCCTACCGAGGATTCGTCGTGCGTGGTGGCGAGCACGGAGTGATCGCGATCTTGTAACGAGCTGTGTGTGAGCACGGCCGCCCCGTAATGATCCGGGTTGTCGAAGTCCTGATCATCAACGAGGCGACCGTGGAGGTCGATTGTGCAGCATCAGTTGTCCGCTGAGGAAGCCCGCCTGACCTACCTGCTGTTCCCCCACCTGGGCAGCCTGAAGCTGGACCAGGTGGAGGACCGTGGCGATCTGGTCCGGCTCGTGGCGCGCACGCGCACGTCGCCGGTGACCTGTCCGGAGTGCGGCGAGCCTGCACCACGGGTCCACGACCGTTACTGGCGCCGCCTTCAGGACCTGTCCTGTGGCGGCCGTCCTGTCCAGGTCGTACTCCAGGTCCGCCGGTTCATCTGCGACAACCCGGCCTGCGTCGTGGCGACGTTCGCGGAGCAGGTGGACGGGCTGACCGCCAAGCACCAGCGCCGCACGATCGGATTGCGGAGCCTGCTGGAGCGGGTCGCGCTCGCGCTGGCCGGTCGTGCGGGGTCCCGGCTGGCCCGCGTACTGGGCGCGATCGTGTCCCGGTGCACGCTGATCCGGCTGATCAGGGCGCTGCCCGATCCCGAGATCGGCACGGTCGCGGTGCTCGGCGTAGATGACTGGGCCAAGCGGCGCGGCCAGTCCTACGCCAGCGTCCTGCTGGACATGGACACCCATCGCATCATCGACATCCTCCCCGACCGGGAGGCCGGCACCTTCGCCCAGTGGCTCCGCGCTCATCCCGGTGTCCGGCTGATCTGCCGGGATCGGGGCGGCGGCTTCGCGCTGGGAGGCCGGGACGGCGCACCCGATGCCCAGCAGGTTGCCGACAGGTGGCACCTGTGGGATGACCTGGGCGACTACGTGAAGAAGACCGCTGCCGCCCACCATGGCTGCATCAAGGACCACTACGCCGTCCTCAAGCAGACGGCCGCTGAGCAGGCCCCCGATCCTCAGCAGGCGGCCGGGCAGGCGACCGCCGAGCACGCCGGGAACCGGGCCCGGGTGGTCCGGACCCGGCAGCGATATGACCAGGTCCAGAAGCTGAAGGCCGAGGGCATGCGCATCGCTGCGATCCAGCGGGAACTGCGCCTGGCTCCGGGGACGGCGCGCCGTTACTTCCACGCGACCAGCGTCGATGAGCTGGTGGCGGGCACGCTGGCCGGATGGCCGAGCATGCTGGACGACTACAAGCCCTACCTCCACCAGCGGTGGAACGAGGGCTGCACCAACATCCAGCAACTCCACCAAGAGGTCAAGGCGCTGGGCTTCCGCGGTAGCTACGGCACCGTCTACGCCTATCTCAGGCCCTTCAAGGGCAAGACGGCTCCGCCGGCCGTCCCCGCCCCGCCCAAGGTCCGTCACATCACCAGCTGGATCCGCCGCCGCCCCGACAACCTCGACGACGGCGAGCAGCTCAAGCTCAAGGAGATACGGGCCGCCTGCCCCCACCTGGACGCTCTGCGCGGCCACGTCGAGGAGTTCGCCAAGATGATCACCGGCCTGCACGGCGACCGCCTCGACGCCTGGATCGCCGCCGTCCGCGCCGACGACCTGCCCCACCTGCACACCTTCGCCAACGGGCTCGAGCGCGATCACGCCGCTGTGCTGGCCGGGCTCACCTTGCCCTACTCATCTGGCGCTGTCGAAGGCAAAATCTGCAAGATCAAATTCCTGAAGAGGCTCATGTTCGGCCGGGCCAGCTACGATTTGCTGAGGAAGATGGCACTGCTGAACTGAGCCCTCGGGATCACCGACCGTGACTGCTCCCCACCAAGTGCACCAGACCCATCTAGCGGTGAAAGTCACAACTGAGACGCCGTGAGCTGGGCGGGAACCACGCCGCAGGTGACGTCCGGCGGCGTCCGGCAGGCGATCCCCTAACGGACACCTCGCCAGACAGCCGCTAATCGCGGGTTTTCGTGCCGATGCAGGTCCACCCCCGGCTCGGAACAGGTCCGGGCGGCAGCTGACGCGCTGGGGGTCTCGGAGCGGACGGTTTTGGCGGTGGTCTCGGGGATCGGCTCCCGGGCAGAGTGACCCCCCGCCCGCCGCCAGCCCCATAGTTCCGCAGCGCGGCAGGCCGCGCTGCGGAACTATCCTCCTGGAGTGCCCCGTCCCCCGACGCCAGAGTGGCTGAAGCGCTTCGTGATCGAGCTCTACGGCGGGCGGTGCCTGCGCTGCGGCGTTGACCGGCCCCTGGAGGTCGCCCACCTGGCACCCTGGCCTGTGGTAAGAGACGACGCCATGCGGCAGCCAGGGCAAAACCAGGAGGGTATGGCCGTCTTGCGGTTCCACCAGCCCGCGAACCTGGTGCTGTTGTGCGCCAACTGCCACACCCTGCTGGACGACCCAGCAGTGGCCGAGGTAGATCAGGGACTGATGTTCTACTTGCGTGACCGGGCGACGGCGACCGAGCGCTTCGGCGAGGTCACACGGGCATTCGTCTGCAAGGAAATGACCGGAAACAGGCGACGGCCCTCGGTCAGCGACGCCGCGCTAGCACCTCTGTTCGATTGGTTGCAGAAGGCCGTCGAGCGCGGCGCACTTCCGGAGCCGCATCGATTCACCGTGCCGTGGGGGAACGGGTTCTTCGAGGTCGATCTTGCGTCTAGCGATCTTGAATACAAGGTCGAACCAGATCCTGCTTTTCCCCTCTGGAACGGAAGGGATTTTGCAAGCCCGCCTTCGCCCCGGTCGCAGTAACACCACGAGATATTCCCAGGCAGGGCCAGTTCACTGCACGTTGAGACAGTCGGACGGCACGGAGTCCTCAGATGTGCCCATACGTATGAGTACCAAGCGTTACCCCCGACCGCGGCAGGTTTGACCCCCATCCCGGCCGACCCGTCCTACGACTGCTTTGGCAGCCGGAAATCATACTGGTACCCGTGGCGCATCGACGTCCGCGTTGGCGCTACCCCAACCGATAACCCGCCAGACCCCCGGGCGCACTTCCTCTGATCGGCCACCATCTCCGCCGCGACGGGTTCCGGCCACTGCGTCGTCTCCGACCACGGCGCTCCGGTCGCGCCGATGGTACGCGAACTTCAGGCAGCCTCTGAATCTCGGTGCCCGGTCGTCACGGCTAGACGTCCGCGACTGCCTGACGGACCCCGGGGCTGCGACCGAGACGGAGCACAGCCGGATCTACACTCGGCATCGTGCATCAGGTGGACTTCGCAGACTTCAACGAAACGGAATTCGAGGAGTTCTGCTTCGAGCTGTTGAAGGGCCTTCCAGGCTTTCACAACGTTGACTGGCGGAAAGGAACCCCGAAACCGAGCAGTCCGGCAGACCGTGGCCGTGATATCGCCGCCGAGGTAGATCATGTCGACGTCGACGGAGCGCGACACGCCGAAACGTGGTTCGTGGACTGCAAACACTATGAGCGCGGGGTCCCGCCGGAGGCTCTCCAAGGGCTTCTGTCCTGGGCGCAAGCGGAGCGGCCGCACGTCGCGCTCGTGATCGCATCCGGCTTTCTGTCCAACGCCGCGAAGGACTACCTCAGAGACTACGAGCAGAACAACCGGCCGCCGTTCCGGATCAAGTACTGGGAACGGCCGACCGTCAACGAGCTTGCCTGGCAGAACCCTGAGCTGCTCGCGCGCTTCTTCACGAGCGGGACACCTTGGTACCCCACGGACGCCAGCACATTATGCAGTGCGAGCTAGCTGGCTGCAAGCATCCGGCGGTTTACGTCATCGACGGTGATCGCGCTGACACAGTGCTTGGCTGGTGCGCGCTTTGCCGTGCAGTCGCCCGGCAACAGGAGGAAGAGCTTGCGGAACTTGGCGCCCGCCAGAAACGGCTACGCAAGGTGGTTGAAGAGCCCTCATAGAGTCGGCGCTGCTCCGGCGAGATACGCCACACTCGCCCAGCTTGTGACCTGCAGGAACTCCAGGTAGCGCCACTCACCGTTCCGTTGTTCCTCAAGGGCTGCGGCGCCGGGCGGGCGTGTCGGGGTAACGCTCGAATCCCGACACCACCAGGCTCACGAAACATTGGTTCGCTTGCTGTCCTGGCACCTTGAGGACAAAAGGCAGGACATCACTTCACGTACTGGCAATTGACCCGTCGGGGTTAAAGCCAAACCGGCGCAACCGCTCCGCTTCTTCACCCCGGCCCCGCTTAATCATCAGGTCGGCCAGCAGGTCGGCCAGCCGCCAGATGGCATCCCCTTCGCCGGCGTCGGCCCGGGCGCGCAGCCCGTCCAGGTCACCGCGCTGGGCCAGCAGGTCGGCCAGCCGCCGGGCGGCATCCCCGTCGCCGGCGTCGGCCCGGGCGCGCAGCCCGTCCAGGTCACCGCGCTGGGCCAGCAGGTCGGCCAGCCGCCCGGCGGCATCCCCGTCGCCGGCGTCGGCCCGGGCGCGCAGCCCGTCCAGGTCACCGCGCTGGGCCAGCAGGTCGGCCAGCTGCCGAGCAGCCAACAAATCGCCGGCGTCGGCCCGGGTCCGCAGCACCTGCTCGGCTCCGTCCGGGTCACCGCGCCCGGCCAGCAGGTCGGCCAGCCGCCCGGCGGCGTCACTGTCGCTGGCGTCGGCCCGGGCCCGCAGCACCTGCTCGGCTCCGTCCGGGTCGCCGCGCCCGGCCAGCAGCTTGGCCAGATCCAGGGCGGCAGCCCCGTCGCCGGCGTCGGCCCGGGCGCGCAGCCCGTCCAGGTCGCCGCGCTGGGCCAGCAGCGCGGCCAGCAGCCTGGCGGCATACATGCTGCCGACATCGCCCTGGAGCCGAACCCTGACTAGGTTGCCGCGCTGGGCCAGGTCAGCCAACAGGTCGGCCAGCTGCCGGGCGGCCTCCCCGTCGCCGGCGTCGGCCCGGGCGCGCAGCCCGTCCAGGTCGCCGCGCCTGGCCAGCAACCAGGGCTACGGCAGCCCCGTCGTCGGCGTCGGCCCGGGCGCGCAGCCCGTCCAGGTCGCCGCGCTGGGCCAGCAGGTCGGCCAGCTGCCGAGCAGCCAACAAATCGCCGGCGTCGGCCCGGGTCCGCAGTACCTGCTCGGCTCCGTCCGGGTCGCCGCGCCCGGCCAGCAGCTTGGCCAGATCCAGGGCGGCAGCCCCGTTGCCGGCATCGGCCCGGGTCCGCAGCACCTGCTCGGCTCCGTCCGGGTCGCCGCGCCCGGCCAGCAGCTTGGCCAGATCCAGGGCGGCAGCCCCGTCGCCGGCGTCGGCCCGGGCGCGCAGCTCGTCAATGTCGCCGCGCTTGGCCAGCAGCTTTGCCAGCTGCCGGGCGGCCTCCCCCTCGCCGGCGCCGGCCCGGGCGCGGAGCTCGTTCAGGTCTCCGCGTTCGGCCAGCAGCGCGGCCAGCAGCCTAGCGGCATACGGGTCGTCGGCGTCGGCCCGGGCCCGCAGCTCGTCAATGTCGCCGCGCTTGGCTAGCAGCCAGGCTAGATTCAGGGCGCCGTCGCTGTCGCCGGCG
>CAVYCV010000005.1:0-538132 GCA_963767165.1 uncultured Chloroflexia bacterium
GGCGCCCTAGAAGAGAAGCTGCCCCAGCGCGTAGCTGACCGCCAACGTGCCGAGTCCGACCGCCAGGGTCCGAACCAGGGTTCGACCGACACGCATGTGGCCGGTGCGCGCGCCGACGATCGAGGTCACGAGCAGCGATACGGCGACCGCCGCGAAGATGGCCCATGCCTCGATGGCGACCGGAGCGAACACGGTGATGAGTAGCGGGATCAGCGCCCCGATCAGGTAGGCGATCGACGCGCCCACCCCCGCCACGATCGCGTTCGCAGTCGTGATCACCCCGAGGATCCCGTGTTCGCTCTCGAGCTGGGCCGCGATGGCGTCGTGGGCGCTGACCTGCTCCGCCACGGCTTGCGCGAGCTCGGGCGACACCCCCTTCGCCACGTAGTAGGCGATCAGTTCCTCGAGCTCCGCCTCGGGCGACGTTGCCAGTGATGCCGCCTCATCGGCTGCCGCCTTGAGCTGCGCTTCACGCTCGGCGTCGATCTCGGCCCACTTCGCGCCGCCAGCGGCGAGCATGCCGGCGATCGTGGCCACCGTCGCGGCGACGAGCAGTGCCTGGTCCGTGGCGCCGGCGCCGGCGAAGCCCTCGAGGATTCCGGCGGTCGCGATGATCCCGTCGTTCGCGACGAGGGTCCAGGACCGCAGCGACGCCTCGTCCGTCAGTACCGCCTGGGTCGAGGCCCGGAGGTCGCGGGGCGGAGTTGCGGATGCCACGTCGGCCGGTTCGGTCGTCACCCTCCGATCGTACGACGCGACATCGTGCCGAACCCGGCGCGTCAGGCTGGGATCATCCGCCGCGTTTCCACGATCAGTTCGGGGAACTGCGCCGTCGGCCCATCGAGGATCGGCGCAGGACGGCCCCTGAGGTGTCGCTCGAAGAACGCCAGGACGTACGCGTTGAGGATCGCCCGGGCCCGTTCGCCGTCGATCGGACCGGAGATACCGCGGGCCTCGATCAGGGGCGACAAGAGCCGGCCATCCGAGAAATCGATATGGAACATGCCGGGCTCGAGGACGATGTAGCCGTCACCGCGCAAGCGCTCGAACACGGCGCGCATGCTCGCATGGATGTCATCGATCTGAGCCTCGTCCCATCCCTCGAGTCGAATCGTCGCGGCCGGGCGACTGATCCACATCATCGGCTGGTCGAGTCGGGAGGCCACGACGTCGGCAGGCATGTAGACGTCCATGATCAGGCCGGCCTTCAGCCGCGGATCGATCCGAGACGCTTCCGCGGTGATCATCCCGCCCAGCGACACCCCGAACATGCCGCGGCGCCCGAGGTCGAGACGATGGGTCAGGATGCCCCGTGGGTCGTCCTCGTTCAGGGCCTCGAGCTGGTCCAGGACGAACGTCGCGTCGCGAACGAGGTACGGCAGGATGCCTTCCGCGAACGCGGGGTCGTCACCAGGTCGGAGGGCACGCGGCCACGGCGGGAGGAGACGCGGATCGAACGGGACCAGCCGACCATCCGGGAAGACGACGCCCGAGGCGGCATACGGGTGGTCGATCGTCGCCACGATGTAGCCGTGCGAGACGAGTTCCTCGACCTGCACCGTGTTGTGCTGCCGGAACCCGCATCGGCCGTGCGAGAAGAGGACGAGCGGGTAGGTGGCCTCCTCCATCGCCATGGGCGCGCCCCGGCGAGCATGCGTCTTGAGGACCTGGAGATGATCGAACGCGGGTTCAGGCAACCCCATGAGGCCGGCCAAGGCGACGAGCGTCCGCGCGTCGTCGATGTACGGCGCCCGTGGACCTGATGGACCGACGTCCGCCGGGTACCAGACCTGGACCATGAGCTCACGCCGGTCATCAGGCGTCGGGGTGAAGATCTCCCGGCGGGCCCCGTCCACCCAGTGGTAGACGAGGGTCCCGATCCCGTACGGCCCGCTCGGGTGCGGAAGCTGTTGCATGTCGTGACTCCAGAGCGATCGTCGCCTACGTCCCTTTGACATCGATGACCATGCCGGGGTGCCACGTGCAGACGAACCTGGTCGTGCCCTTCGGCACTGTCACGGTCATCGTCGTGACCTCGCCGGGCTGCATCGGGCCGGTACTGACGTGCAGGGCATCGCTCGTGAAGTTGTGATTCACCTGGCCGTTGTTGCGCAGCTCGATCTCGGTCGGGACACCGGCGGCGACCTCGGCCGTCGCCGGCTGGAACGCGTTGTCGGTCATCACGACCTGTGCGGCGCCCGGCCCAGCCGGACCAGGTCGGAGATCGCCTGCCGCGGTCTCGCCGAGCCCGCTGCCCAGGACCACGACGGCACCCACGGCGCCGAGCACGACCAGGAGTGCCACCGCACCAGCGATCAATTTCCAATGACGCATCTCGATACCTCCGCCACCAACGTATGGGACGCCGGGGACGGCGTCGTCACTCGGAGGTGGCGTTGGATGGTGGAAGCGTGCCGACGGGTCCCTCGCCGGGATCCGAGACGAGGCCGAGCGAACGGGCGAGGGCAGCGGCCTGCGTGCGGTTCGCGACGCCGAGCTTGCCCAGGAGGTGGGTCACGTGCTTCTTCACCGTATCGACGGTCACGAAGAGCTCGGTCGCGATCTCCCGGTTCGGTCGTCCAGCGGCGACGAGCTGGAGGACCTCGAATTCACGCTCACTCAGGGGCTCGACAAGGCCGGGAACCGTGATCCCCCGAGCTCGGTCACGGGTCGCGTCCGGGACGGGCGCCGCATCGAATCGCCGCAGCATCGTCGCGGCACGACCAGCCGTCACCCGGGGCTCGACGGAGCCCAAAGCGCGCGGCGCGACAGGGGTGGCCGCGAGCCTGCCGAGGAGCGTCGCCATCGGCGCTCCCTCGTCGACGAAGACGCGGGTCCAGCCCTCGCCCTCGGCGCGTGCCAGAGCATCCGCCAGCGCCGCGAGGGCCTCCGCTTCGAGGCCATCGGCTTCGAGCGCAAGTGAGCGCAGGGCCTCGATCTCGATGAGGCTTCCATTCCGATGCTCTGCGGCGGCGCTGTCGGCGAGTCGCTCGAGCAGACGCACGGCGCCGGCGGGGCGGTCCCGGGCGATCAGCAGACGTGCGAGGACCAAACACTCCGGTTCGCGTGCGAAGGACGGCGTGTCCTCCGGATCGATGCCCCGCTTGGCGGCCCAATCGATCGCCGTGCCGACGTCGCCCTGGGCGAGCGCCAGCTGCGCGTGCTGGGCCGTCACCGGGTTGAGCAGGCTGATGACGCCCGGACCCGGGGCCACCTCCAGAGCCTCGTTCATCGCGTCGCGAGCCCCGGCCGTGTCGTGGGACGCGTGTCGTGCCCACGCGAGCGTCGCGAGGCCCGTGGCAAGCGCCTGTGGTGACCCGCCGACCGTCGTCGCGACCTCGCGACACAGGGGGATCCCCTCCGCGAGGTGTCGCATCGTGGCGTCGAGGTCGCCCCGCTGGTAGGCGACCTCCGCGATGGCGACGTGGATGTGTCCGGCACCGCGCGGCGACCGCGACCCAGGCGGCGCGATGATCTCGAGCGCCTGCCGGTAGGTCTCGAGGGCATCGCCGAGCCGGCCTTCCGCGCGCTGCACCGTGCCGAGCAGCTCGGCAGACCGTGCCGCGACGACTCGCTCGCCGACCTCACGACACCGGGCCAGGGTGGCGGTGAATCCCTGGTCGGCTTCGACGAGGTCGCCGCGCAACAGCGCCGCAACGGATCGGTGGGCGCCGATCAGGATCTCCAGCATCCACTCGCCCTCGTGGACCAGCGCCTCGGCTTCCGCGGCGAAGCGCGCCGTCGCCTCAGCGTCGCCGGCGAGTTCGGCAAGGTGGGACGCCCCGAGCGCCATGGCCGATGGCACGTTCAGCAGAAGGCTCGGGCCCGGACCCACTGAGGGGAGAAACGGCTCGTCCAGCGCCGAGGGTGAGTCCTCGAGCGCTCGCTGCGCGGCGGCGAACGGGATCTCGAACGCCTCGTCGTCGCCGCTCACGAATGCGAAGTTCGCCTGCGCCAGCAAGAGCCGCGGCCGCTTCTCGACGACCTCGACTGGGAGCTCCCGCAACCAACGCTCGAAGGTCGCTCCTTCGCTGAGACGGAGTCGGGCGTCGGCGTGGGACTCGATCAGGCGGGCAGCCCACACCGGATCGCCGGCCGCAACGGCGTGATGCACCGCCTCGTCGGGCATCCCGTGAGCCTCGTGCCATGCGGCCGCCGCCCGATGCACGGCCACGACCCGATCCGGGTCGGACGCGTGGAGCCGGGCGCGAAGCAGGTCAGCGAAGAGGCGGTGGTACCGCCACCAGCCGCGGACGTCATCGAGTGGGATCACGAACAGGTTGGATCGCTCGATCCTCTCGAGCATCGCCTGGCCGTCGGAGCGTCCCGTCACGGCATCGCACAGCTCGCCGGACAACCTCGTGAGAAGGGACGTCTCGATGAGGAAGCGCCGGACGCACTCGGGCTGACGGTCCAGGACTTCCTCGGTGAGATAGTCGAGGACGTAGCGATGGCTGCCCGAGAACGTGGTCACGAAGGCATCGACATCGTCCAGATCACGCAACGACAGCGCAGCCAGCTGCAGGCCCGCGACCCAGCCCTCCGTCCGGTCGGCCAGGGCTCTGGTCGCCGCACCCGGGAGCTCCCGTTCGAGCGCCTGGCTGAACAGTTCCGCCGCCTCGGACCGCGTGAAGCGAAGGTCGACAGCCCGGAGCTCGTCGAGACGGCCACTCGCTCGCAAGCGTGCCAGCGCCAGCGGCGGATCGGCCCGGCTCGTCAGGACCGTATGGACGTCGTCCGGGGCGTGGTCAAGGAGGAACTGCACGGAGGCGTGGATCCGCTTGGCATCGACGGCGTGGTAGTCGTCGAGGATGATCGCGAGGTTCGTCGGGTTCGCGCTCAGCTCGTTGATCAAGGCTGTCATCCGGTCGTCAAGTGACGCCGATGACGATGCGGACACGGGCTCGACCGGGCCGGCGGTCCCCGGCACGGCCTGATCGATCGCAGCGATCACGTGCCGCCAGAACCGCGCAGGATCGTTGTCGGCGGGATCGAGCGACAGCCAAGCCACCGGCCCCTCCCGCTGCGAACTCCAGTCGGCGAGCAGGGCGGTCTTGCCAAATCCCGGTGGGGCGCACACCAGCGTGACCCGTCGGTCGGCCCCGTCATTCAATTGGTCGATCAGGCGCTGGCGGGCCACGAACCCCGGCCGCAAGCGTGGCACATGGAGCTTCGTTGCGAGGAGCGACTGGGCGCTCGACCCGCGCACACCCGCTTGGGTGGCCTCGGCCATCGTGCACGACTCCGTTTCGACCCAATTCTAGGCCGGAGCGGCGGATTACGCTGGTCGGCGCACCGCAACCTGGTCGTCACCACGACAGTGGACCAGGAGGGTGGAAGGAGACGCCCGGTCGCGAATTCCACCTCGGGGTGACGACCAGCGGGGGCCGGCGCCCTAACGTTCTTGGCGTGAAGGACAGCCTGAGCCCAGGACCTGAAACCGCCACCTGGTACGAGATCGACGTCGGCGACGGCCTCGATGTCATCTGGTCGAGCTGGTTCGACGACCTGCGTGTCACGCCGCTGGCCGACGGTGTGACACGGCTCGCCGGACCGATCCGCGACCAGGCGGCCCTGCACGGCCTGCTCACGAAGGTCGGGGACCTGGGTCTGAGGCTCGTGTCGGTCCGGCGCGTCGCACCGCCCGAGCAGACCGGAGGAACGGATGTCCGGAGGGAACCTGATGCGTGATTCGACCGGCACGGAGCTTCGGTCCGTGGGATCTCCGGGGCCACCGATACCCACATCCGCCTACGACGCCGAGATCGAACTGGAGGAGACCGGCTGGACCGAGATCACGGGTCTCGTCGCGAGGGTCACGGAGGAAGAGCGGTCCGCACCCGGCTACTTCGTCGAGCCTGACTGGAGCATCCGCGACCTCATCGCCCATCTGACAGCCTGGTTCGCGGAGGCTCGGTTGCAGCTCCTGGACATCGCTGCGAGGACGTACATCCCGCACGCATTCGATATCGATGCGCGAAACGCCGCGACCCTGGCTGGCCTGGACGGCGAACCGTGGGCGACGCTGTGGTCCGAGGCAACGACCGCACGCCGCTGGATGCTCGAAGCGTGGGCCTCGTTCCGCGAGCCGGACGAGATGGCGACCCAATGGATCCGCAAGGCCGGCGCCGAGCATTACGGCGAGCACGTTCCGCGCCTGCGAGCCTGGGTCGACGAGGTCATCCGCATGCGGGATCGACCACCGGAGGACACCTGGGGTTGGTAGCTGCCGTGGGCACCCCACGAGGCGAACGCGCGGCGGACCACCGCACAGAAGAACCTGCCTTCGAGCTGGTCGGCCTTTCCAAGACGTTCGGGACCACCGTCGCGGCGGACCGGGTCGACCTGGCCGTCCCACAGGGATCCTTCTACGGCCTGGTCGGCCCGAACGGAGCCGGCAAGACGACGAGCCTCTCGATGGGCGTCGGTCTCCTTCGCCCCGATGCGGGCACGGCCCGGGTGCTCGGCATCGAAGTGTGGGCGTCACCGGTCCGCGCCAAGGCGATGCTGGGCGTGCTGCCGGATGGCCTCATGCTGCCGGAGCGGCTGACCGGCCAGGAGCTCCTGACCTATCTCGGGCTGTTGCGGGGCATGCCGGCCGAAGTGGTGGCGGCGCGGAGCGCCGAGCTCCTCGACGTCCTCGGCCTAGCCACGGCCGACGAGACCCTCGTCATCGAGTACTCGTCCGGCATGCGGAAGAAGATCGGTCTCGCCGTCGCCTTGCTCCACGGGCCAAAGGTGCTCGTCCTCGACGAGCCGTTCGAGAGCGTGGATCCGTTGTCCGCGTCGACGATCCGAACCATCCTCCAGCGGTACGTCCGGGCAGGCAACACGGTCGTCTTCTCCAGCCACGTGATGGCCCTCGTGGAACTCCTGTGCTCGCATGTGGCCGTGATGTCAGACGGTCGCGTGCGAGCTGCAGGAACACTCGAAGACGTGCGTCAGGGACGATCACTCGAGGACACCTTCATCGACCTGGTGGGCGCGGAGATCGGGGGTGAGGAAGGCCTGGCTTGGCTGGCGTCCTGATCCGGATGAAGATCGCGATCCTCCGCCACGCCTGGCGCGGCGGACAGTCGTCGATGCTCTGGAGCGGCGCGACACTCGGCGTTCTCCTGGCCGTCGGCACGACGACAGCCGTCGTCTCGGCACCCATCGGGCAGGCGATCGACACACTCTCGATCGCGTTCGGCCTGTGGGCCGTGGGATGGATGGTCCTGCCGCTCATCGGAGGCTCGGGCGGCGACCCGCTGCGGCCCGAGGCCTTTCGACTGACGGCGATCCAGCCGAGGCGTCTCGCGGTCGGACTGCTGATCGCGGGGGGCGTCGGCGTCTTGCCGCTGGTCTCGGTCCTGGCCTTCGGCAGCCTGGTCGTCGTGGCCGCCAGGCTCGACCTCCTGACGGTGATCGTTGCGATCGTCGGCGTCGCGCTCACGCTTGCCCTCGTCATCGCGCTCTCCCGGGTCGTCGTAGGCGCGCTGGGACGGGCGATGGAGACGCGCCTCGGTCTGGAGTTCGCGGCGCTCCAGTACGCCCTGATCCTTGGGCTCTCCCTGTTCTGGATCCCGCTGATCGTGCTGAGCACCGATCGAGCGGGCGGTGCGCCGGGATTCGGAGACGTCGCGGGTGGGGTAGGGGACATCGCATGGATCCTGCCCTCGGGCTGGGGGGCCGTCGCCGTCGATGCCGCCGGGCGGTCCGACTGGGGCATGACGATCGCCGCGCTCGGTGGCATGATCGTGGTGATCGGGCTGCTGGCCCTGGCGTGGACAGCGCTCGTCGCGCGGCGTCTCGAGCTCGTGCCCGGGATGCGCCGGCCGACACGGCGACCGTTGGCCCGGCTGCCGACCGACCGTCCGGGACGCGGCATCCTGGGCGACGCGCCACTGAACGCTGTCGTAGGGCGCGAACTCCGGACGTGGGTCCGGCATCCGCGCCGCGGACTCGAGCTCCGCGTTGCGATCTGGAGCGCGATCCTTCTTGCGGTCGTGCCGGCCGTCCTCGGGTCAACGGCACTCTGGCCGTGTGCCGGGGCGATCGTCGTCGTCATCGCCGGAAACGGCCTCGCAAACGTCTACGGGATGGACGGCACCTCGTTCTGGCTGACCCTCTCGACTCCGGGATCGGAACGTGTCGATGTTCGTGGGCGCCAGCTCGCGTGGCTCGTGGTGGTGGGGACGCTGGGGATCGTGGCCAGCATCGTGCTTACGTTGGCGAGTGGCCACCTGGACGCGGCGCCGTGGGTCGCCGCCGCCATCCCGGCCCTGCTCGGTGGAGCCGCCGGGCTGGGGATCGTCCTGGCGGTGACCACGCCCGCGCCGCTGCCCGAACGTCGAGGCGGCGATCCCCTGGATCTGGGCGATGACCCGACGACCGGAGGGAACCTCATGGTTCATGGGGTCGTGATGTCGCTCGCGGTGCCTGTCCTGGCGGCACCGGCGCTCCTCGTGACGAGCCTTGTCCCGGCGGCGGGAGTGGTGGCCGGACTCGCGACGGGCGTGCTCTACGCCTGGGTGGGTGGCGCGGTCGCCATCCGGCGGCTCGAGCGCGCCGGACCGGAGATGCTCGAGCGGCTGCGGGCGCGGCCAGCAACTCTGGCTGCCGTTCGGCCTGTCGGCGCAGCAGGACGGGCCAGTCTGCCTCGTTGGCGCTCCATCGCCCGCAACGTGTTCCTGCTCGTCGGAGCCCTGCTCATCCTTCCGCAGGGTCTCGCGGCCCTCGCCCTCAGGCTGACGGGTTCGGATTCGAAGGTCTGGTTCGCGGCGCTGTACCTGCCGGAACCGTGGCCCGTGCCGGCGGCCATCGGCGCGGTGGTGCTCGGGCTCAGTGCCTGGTACATCGCCTGGCGCGTCGGGCGTCGAGCGCCGGCCATGGCGAATGCGACCGGCGCCCGGCCGGAGGCTCCCCGCAGCGGAGCGCGAGACGGACCGGGCGCGCCGCGATTACATGGCCCTACTGCTCGGGTGCCTCCATGCGCTCGAGCAGCGCCAGCGTCGTCTGCCAGCTGCGGATCGTCATCGACTTGTAGGCCGGCGTGCCCACGATCTTGCTAAGGCGGCTCTTCGTCCGTTGCGTGCTCAGCCGCTGGGAGTAGATCACGCCCTTGCCCGGCCACACCGCGTCGACGCCCGGTCGCGGGTCGAAGACCTTTATCGCCGTCGACGGGCCGATCCCTATGAGGAAGACCGCATCGCTGTGGTACGTGTCCGGCTGGTCGCCGAAGCCCTTCGGCCGATCCCGGACGACGGCCCGGAGCTGCGCGCGCGTCAGGACCAGGACCGCGATCAGCTCGCTGTGGAGCTTGAAGGCCTTGGGGAGCGCGTCCTCGAGCTCCCGCTTGATCGCGGCCGCCGATCGATCGGAGCTCAGGATCACGTTGCCGCTCGCGATGTAGGTGGAGACCTTCGTGTGGCCGTGCGACTCGAGGAGCTCGCGCAGGGCCGCCATCGGCACCTTGTTCCGGCCGCCGACGTTGATGCCGCGCAGCAGGATGAGGTATCGGGTCACGCTCAGCGTTTCCCGAACCCTGGGATGGCCGCCGCCTGCTCCATCCACGACGCGATCTGGCGTTCGTCGATGTCGTCCACTGATTCGAGGTCCACGCCGCGCGTCTCCTTGCCCATCCCGATCGGCGTGACCGGCGGTTCGGGGGTGAGCGACGTGCCGCGCCCGAAGGCGAGCTTGACGTGGCCGGCGAAGCCGCCGCACGCAAAGCACCAGCCGTCGCCGACGCCGTACCACGCCATGCCCCATTTCACCGAGCGCTGCAGGCCCGGCAGCGTCTTCGCCGCCAGGGCATCGACGCGTTCGGCGATGGAGCGTTGCGGCTGCGGCAAGCAGCTGATGTACGCGAAGACCGGTTTGTCGCCGACCGCAGCCTTCGCGGGGCTTGCCCTGCCGGTCATGGCGGCGGGCAGCGTCGTGAGGACCTTTGGCTGCTTTCTGTTGTCTGGCGACGTCATCGGGAGCTCCTCTGTTTCGTGTCGTCGACATCATTGACAAGAGATCGGTTCAATACTCATCGGTGCCGGACGAGGTGAGAGCGGAACTGGTCGACCTACAGGATCGAGTCAAGCACACTGACACGCGATGGAGCCACGCGTCGGCATCGCGCACATCGAGGTCACGACGGCCGACGGAACGTTCACGATCGGCCGGGAGGCCTTTCCGGACTTCGACCGGTACGCCCGGCTCGGCGTCCACATCCAGTCCGAGCGCGCCAGGATCGCGACGCCGCCTCCAGGCTACGTCGAGGTCGCGCTCACCGCGCTGGCCGACGCCTGCCGGGAGCTTGGCGTCCCGCACGCCGACATCGCCTTCGTCGACACGGTAGCCGCGCCGCCGCGATCCGGGCCTCGCTACGGCTTCAAGGGCGCGTACACGACGGACCGGCCCGACGTCATCTGGATCTTCGCGAACTGGACCCGTCTGGACGAGCTGCGGACGGTCGTGCGCCACGAGGCGGCGCATCTCGCCTTCGCGCGGACCCACACGGCCGAGGAGTCGGCCGGCCACACGGGACCCTCCGAGGACTTCGCGCTGGCGTTCGAGAACGCGTCCTAGTTGTGGTGACCGAGGACGTTGTTGACGGCCGCTTCGGGCACGAGACCTCCGATCGCAGTGTGTGGACGACGATGATTGTAGAAGTCGACGAAACGAGGCAGCGCGCGGCGACGATCGCCGTTGGAGCGATACGGCCGGGCGTACGCCCACTCGTTGATCAGGGTCTGGATGAAGCGCTCGGCCTTGCCGTTGGTCTGCGGTCGGAATGGCCGGGTCCGCTTGTGTCGGATGTCGTGGCCGGCCAGGACGTCGCGGTAGGCGTGGCTGCGATAGCTCGAGCCGTTGTCGGTCAGCATCCGCTCGATCCGGATGCCGACCTCGGCGAACCGGGTCGCGGCCATCTCGACCGCCCACGAGGCGCTCTCGCCGCGCTCGTCGGCGACCGGCACGACGACGGCGTAGCGGCTCGCGTCGTCGACGAACACCTCGAGGTGGTCGTAGCCGCGGACGCGACGGTCCTGCGACGCCCCGTCTCGTCCGAGCACCCGCCAGCCGCCGCCGTCGGGCACCCGCCCGAGCTTCTTGTGGTCCTGGTGGACGAGCGCGCCCGGATGGCAGGCGACGTAGCGGACCGGCGCCGCGGTCACCCGATCGGTATCGCGCAGGCGGTTGAGGCCGGCCCGGCGCAGAACCTCGTAGATGGTCGAGCGGGGATGGCCGGTCAGTGGAGCCAAGCGGGCCGGGCCATAGCGCCGGCGAGCCCTGGCCGCGATGATCGCCGCGGTCACCTCGTCGGACACGCGGCGCGGCGAGCGATGCGGCCGCGAGCTGCGATCCTCGAGCCCGCGCGGACCGTCCGCTCGATAGCGGCGGACCCACTTGTAGCCGGTCGCCCGGCTGATCCCGAGCTGGTCGGCCACGGTCGCCACCGGCCAGCCGTCGACGATCACCCGTTTGACCAGCAGCTGCCGACTGAAGACGCTGAGACGCGCACTAGGATGTGCCACGAGAGCCTCCGACCGGTATGGGTAGTCAACACCTCACACCGTGCCGCGGGGCTCTCGTTTGTCAACAACGTCCTCGGTCACCACACCTAGTCGGCGCGTGATCTCAAGGGCGGCTGTGCGATGCCCCGACGGGCAGGGGTTCGCCGGCGGCGCGTTCGCTCTCCGCGTGGGCTCGCTCGGCGTTGCGCCTGTGGTAGCGCATGACCTGTTGCACGGCCGCCGAGCCTTCACCGACGGCTGCGGCGACACGCTTGACCGAGCCTGAGCGAACGTCGCCAAGCGCGAAGACCCCGGGGATCGTCGTCTCGAACGGCAGCCGGAACTCTTCGGGACTCTGCGGGTGGGGACCGTCGTCTCCGGTCAGGACGTAGCCCTTCTCGTCGCGCGCAAGCTCGCTCGGGAGCCAGTCGGTCCCCGGGACGGCGCCGATCATGATGAACAGGCCGGAAACAGCCAGCTTGCTCGTCCGACCCGTCGTCCGATCGCGCAGGGTCAGCGAGCGGAGTTGTTGAGCGTCCTGTGCCTCTGTGACCTCGGTGTTGAGGTGGACAGTCAGGTTGGGCAGCGCGTGGACTTGCTCGGTCAGGTAATCGCTCGCGTGGGGCGCGTCGCCACGAACGATGAGATGGACCATGCGGCCGTCCCGAGCGAGGGAGATGGCGGCCTGGACCGCCGAATTCGCCCCACCGACGACCGCGACGTCGAGACCGGACAGGGCCCGCGCGTCGGCAGCGCTGAACCCGTAGAAGACGCCGCGACCGAGCAGGCGATCGACGCTCTCGACCCCGATCCGGCGGTAGTCCACGCCGATGGCGAGCATCACGACCTCAGCGGTGACCTCCGACCCGTCGTCGAGGGAGACGATGTTGTAGCCCTCCTGCCGACGGATCCCGTCCGCCGTCCGGCCGATCCGGCCGACAGCGCCGAACATCAGCGCGTGCTCCCACGCGCGCCGCATGAGCTCGGCGCCGGTGACCCCGTCCGGGAATCCGAGGTAGTTCCAGATCTTCGGGCTGGAGCTCGCCTGGCTGAAGGTCGAGTTGATCAGGATGACGCGCATCCCTTCCGAGCCTGCGTTCACGGCAGCCGAGAAGCCCGCGGGTCCGAGTCCGACGATCGCGACGTCGAAGGTCGTCCCGCTCGTGTCGACGCCAGCGCCGACAACGTCAGATACCTTGGCGACGTCGGCGCCGGTCACGACCCGGCCGTCCGACAGGGCCACGATCGGGAGCGGGCCGTCGATGCCACGCTCGGCCAGGAACGCCTGAGCCTCGGGCGTCTCGGCGGCCAGCATCGACATCGGATAGGTCTGCCAGCGTCCGAGGACCTCGCCCAGGAGATGGAACCCTGGATCGTCACGCTTGCCGACGATGGTCATCCTGGCGTCGCCTTGGCCGTTCTCGAGCGCCCACTCGGCAAGGATGTCGCCAACCGCGGCCAGGAAGCTCTCGTCCGTCTCCGTCCAGGGCATGTAGCCGAAGTGGTCGATCTCGCCGAGGGTCGACGCCCGACTGATCGCCTGCATCACCCAGTTGTCGCCGAAGTCGCCGAGCACAAGGCGTCGTGCGGTGGGATAGACGTCGCGGGTCGTCGCGAGCAGGGCCGTTCCCGGATCGGACGCCAGGTATTGGTTGGCGACGATCAGTGCGACGTCGGCACCGGCCGCGCGCAATGCCTCGAGCCTGGAGTGCGCCCCCCGTGGGCTGGCCTCGATCACCTCGTAGTCCGAGCCAAATCGTCGCCGAAGGGAATTCGCCACGATGCCGCTCGATGACTCGTGATCGTCCACGACGACCATGGCGGGGCGGCTGCGTGGGGCAGGGGAGTGGTCATTGACGTTGAGGGAGGGCATGGCAGCACCTGCGTACGAGGGTCAATGACACGACTACCGACCTTTCAAACGCGACACAAGAGCAAGCGAATGGACTAGCGGTCTCCGGTCACGTCCAGGTGCACGCAGGGTCCGGACCATCCGGACACGAAGACGAGCGCGCGAGCCTTGAACGTCGCCCGGGTAGGGTCCGAGACGCTGCGCTAACGGGCATGCCGCAGGCTGCCATCGTCAACCGGCACCGAGGCGTTCGTGGAAGTCGTGATCGATGTCGACCGTGCCGGCAGTCACTTCGCATCCGGACGGGACTGAACATGCAAGACGATGCTTTCCGCGAATATGAACGGGCCAGTCGTGTCATCGGCTGGGGCTCGGTCTTCGGCCTCGTCGCCCTCGGCATATTCGGGATGCAGGCGGCACCCTCGATCGTTGGCATCCTGTCCGTCTTTGGTGCCGGCCTTGCCCTGATGGGCGCCGGGGCGGCGATCGG
Source organism: uncultured Chloroflexia bacterium (assembly GCA_963767165.1). Lineage (GTDB taxonomy): Bacteria > Chloroflexota > Limnocylindria > Limnocylindrales > CSP1-4 > SPCO01. The sequence goes on from CAVYCV010000005.1 coordinate 13,832, forward strand.
CGCGGTCATCGGCTTCCTGTTCGGAATCCCTCGGCAGCTCCAGGAAGCGGCACCTTCACCCGTTACCGTGGAGAGCGATCGAGCATCGCAGCCCGGCGTGCCTTATGCGGGGAACACGAGCCTCGAGCAGATCTCGGACTGGCTGACCAAGATCATCGTCGGGGTCGGGCTGACGCAGCTGGTGAACGTTCCGTCGGCGCTGGCATCTCTCGGCGATGTCGTGGGGCCGGCCCTCGGCGGCTTCGCGGGCAGTTCGATCTTCGGCGTTCTGGAGTTCCTCTACTGCACGATCGTCGGGTTCTTCGCGGCCTACCTGTGGACTCGGCTCCGGCTGACATCGCTCCTTGTCGAGTCCGATGAGGAAGCGAAGAGGGCCGCCACACATGAGGACGAACTTCGTGCGCTCGAAGCGAAGACTGAACTGCGAGCGATCGCGTCGCCAGGTGAGACCCTGCCTTCCGGCGGCACGGCTCCGGCGGCACCGTCGTCGGGCGCCTTCAAACCGCGCGAGATCCGGCTGCTCTGGGTGGATGACCGACCGAGCAACAACGCGCGAGAGATCGATCAATTCAAAGCCCAAGGGATCCAGGTCACGACGAGAACCGACTCAGACGATGCCCTTGCCGACCTCACGTCGTCGGGTGCCAAGTACGACGCGGTCATCACGGATCTGAAGCGAGGCTTCGATCGCGACGCCGGATACAAGTTCATCGAGGCCGCCCGATCGGCGATAGGGGACTCGAAGGTGCCGTTCATCGTCTACACCGCCTCTGCCAACCCGAACGTCGATGCGGAGGCGCGGAAGCGTGGCGCGATCGGCGGCACCAACAGCCCGATCCGCCTGTTCGAATTGGTCAACAAAGCGCTCCATCGGTCTGTTGAACCGACCGACGACCCGGACAAGCCGCCGTCCTAGCCCATGCGAGCGTGCTCGACCTGGCCTGAGTAAGAGACTCGGCCGCGTGGCGCGTTCAGCGAGTGGCGAGCATCGCCGGGTTGCGGTACGTGACCCCGGTCACGAGCGTGCCCAGGCGGACCGTCGAGGTCTCGCGGGCGAGCGCGGCGAGGACCGACCGGCCCTCGAGCATCGGCTCGGCGGTCGAGCCCATGCCCGGGATCTGGTAGAGGTGGTCCATCACGGTGACGAGCTGTTGACACGCGCGATGCGTGTCAAGTAACGTACGGACATTATCCGTACGTGGAGCCGAGCGTGACGCTGGCACGAGGAAAGGGACGCAAGGACGACCGACTCGAGCTTCGACTCGAGCCAGCGAATCGGCGTCTGCTGGACGAGGCTGCCGCGGCCTCCGCGATGAGCACGAGCGCGTTCGTGCTCAGCCACGCGACCGTGGCCGCACGGGAACTCCTGGCGGACCGGACGACGTTCGTGTTGCCCGACGATCGATGGGACGCGTTCGTCCAACTCCTCGAGCGCGAGGAGCGGCCGATGCCCGGCCTCGCGGCCTTCCTGGCTCGACCGAGCGTAATGCACGAGGAGTGACGCGATACGGACCGATCGAGCCGATCGCACCCGACCACGACCATTACTCTTTCGACTGCGGCTCGGAAGAACAGACCGCCTGGCTCGTTCGGCACGCGCTCCAGGCCCATCAGTCGGACACCGCCAAGGTGTACGTCGTCTGTGTCGAGGGTTCGCGCTCGGTCGTGGGCTACTACGCGCTTGTGGCCGGCTCGATCGAGCATGCCGCGGCCCCGCCGAGGCTGACCAAGGGCGTCGGACGATATCCCGTGCCGGTCGTGATCCTCACGCGGCTTGGCGTCGACCTGGCAGAACAGGGACGCGGCCTTGGCTCGGCCCTCGTCCAGGATGCGCTGTTCCAGGTCGGGGCCATCGTCGAACGCATCGGCGTACGCGCCCTGCTCGTCCATGCCGACACGCCCGAGGCTGCCGCCTTCTACCTGGGCATCGACCCCGGGTTCGAGGCGTCGCCAACGGATCCGCTCCACGTGGTCCTGCTGATCAAGGACCTCCGGCGCGCCATCCGCGATGCGGCCTCGACGTGACCGCGACACCCGTCCCGTACACGACGCTCGGTGACGTGGAGCTCCTCGACGATCGGCACCACCGCATCGAGCCTGGCCATGTCGGCAGACATCTCGGCAGGCGAGGCAGGGGAGGGTCCGCAGATGAGTGAACCCATCATCTACACACTGTTCGGGGGAGGCGTTTCCGGACTGGTCACAGGTTTGCTCGTTAAACCGGCGAATGAGTTTACGTGCGAAGGTGGGTTCGCGGAACGCCACGACATCTTTGGAACACCCGAGCAGTGTGTGAATGCGCTTGGGTGGGACCTACTGGGTCTGGTAGGAACGCTGGACCCCCTGGTCGCCGCCGGCTTTGTCGGAATGGCCTTCTTCCTCGGCGGCTTGTACTGGCAAAAGAGCAACACGACGTAGGCCGCTCGAGCCAGTCCCTCCCGGCGACGGTCGCCGGGAGGGAATTGGCGACGGGCTGGTTCGTTCTGGACGTCGCGTCGCTTGTGCCGACCGACAACCGGTTATCGCCGGCGCACCCCAGAGACCTGCGACGGCGAGTTCCCAGCAATGTCGGGAGCAGCATGGCGTGGACCGCAATCCAGCACACTGACCCTGATGGAACCACGCGTCGGCATCGCGCACATCGAGGTCACGACGGCCGACGGAACGTTCACGATCGGCCGGGAGGCCTTTCCGGACTTCGACCGGTACGCCCGGCTCGGCGTCCACATCCAGTCCGAGCGCGCCAGGATCGCGACGCCGCCTCCAGGCTACGTCGAGGTCGCGCTCACCGCGCTGGCCGACGCCTGCCGGGAGCTTGGCGTCCCGCACGCCGACATCGCCTTCGTCGACACGGTAGCCGCGCCGCCGCGATCCGGGCCTCGCTACGGCTTCAAGGGCGCGTACACGACGGACCGGCCCGACGTCATCTGGATCTTCGCGAACTGGACCCGTCTGGACGAGCTGCGGACGGTCGTGCGCCACGAGGCGGCGCATCTCGCCTTCGCGCGGACCCACACGGCCGAGGAGTCGGCCGGCCACACGGGACCCTCCGAGGACTTCGCGCTGGCGTTCGAGAACGCGTCCTGGGCGCCTCGGGCGTCAGACGTGCGGCGCGACGCCCTCGGCGAGTTGCTGCATGACCTCGACCTGCACGTCGTACTCGAGCATCGGCAGGTTGCTGCGCGCCACGAACTCGACCCGGACCGGCACCTGACGCCGGACGTCGAGCAGCGCCTCGACGAGCTCGTCGGGCGTGCCGGCGTACGCGGTCCGGCGCGCAAGGAGCTCTTCAGCGTCGCCTTCGAACGGGGGAGGGGACGCGGGCGGGAGCGGTCGGGTCGCCGAGGCCACCATGTCCGAGTACTTCCAGGTCAGCGCCCAGACCGCATCGCCGTAGCGGGCGAGCGCGTCGGCGCGGGACGCACCCGGCAGCAGGATCGAGTAGTGGACGAACCGGAATGTCGCGGGATCGCGACCGGCCTGCTCGAGCTCATCGAGCACCCACCCGACCTGCTTGCGGAACTCGTCGGCCGGTGCATTCGAGAAGATGCCATCCGCGAGTCGAGCGGCGCGGCGGAGGGCCGGCTCGGCGCCACCGCCGACGAGGATCGGGATCGGGGTCGATGGCGTCGGACGGACTGCAAGGGTCGGGAGTGTGTACACCGAGCCTTCATGGGTGAACGGCGCACCACTCCATGCCTGCGGCAGGATCCGGAGAGTCTCCTCCATCGCCGCGCCGCGACGGCGCATGTCGGCGCCCAGCCCGGCGTACTCGACCTCCGACCAGCCGAGCCCGAGCCCAAGCACGAGTCGCCCATGGCTGAGCAGCTGGACTGTCGCCGCGTCCTCCGCCAGGCGTAGCGGGTGATGCATCGGCGCGAGGATGACGCCGGTGCCGATCTCGATCCGTGAGGTCGCCCGGGCGAGGGCGGCGCTGACGACGAGGAGCGACGGCATGTATCCGTCGTCAACGAAGTGGTGCTCCGTCGTCCAGACCGACGTGAAGCCGAGCCGTTCAGCCTCGACCGCCAGCCGCACCGTGTCGTCGTAGGCGCGGGTCCAATCCGTCTCACCGGGTCGAAGTTGCGCGCTCAGGAGTCCGAAGCCGATGGTCATACCGGAGAGGCTACCGCGCCCGGCGCCCGACGCGCAGCACGCCATTGGATGCTGGTCGCGTGACACCGTCAGCCGGTAGGCGGGGGCGCCTCGCGCTCGGCAATGCGAGCGAACTTCTCGAGCTCGCCGCGAAAGCTGCCCTCGTAGGAGCCGCGGGAGAAGACCCACAACGAGACGGCCGAGATCAGGCCGACCGTCTCGAACGTCTGCGTGATCGGTGTCCCGTCCACGTCGGGTTCGAAGGTCGCGCTCGATCGGCCACGGAGGATCCAGCTGCCGGGCCTGGTGGAAAGGAACCGCGGGCGCTCGACCTCGTCCTTGTGGCGCAGGGCATCGAGGCCGAGTGCGAACCAGTGGTGGCTCATGTCGGCGGGCGCGCTCACCCGCCGAAGGGGATCCAGCTCAGATCGCGTAGGGCGGGGGGCTGGCAAATGCGTTGTCGAGGAGCAGGTTGCCCCGCTGCCGTGCGCGTTGGCGCATCGCGGTCGTCGTGCGTGTTCCGGCCGCGAAGAACCACCAGAGGTACAGCGTGTCGTACATCCATGCGCCGTGATAGTCCCACGACGAGTCGGCACCGCCACCCGACCCGAATACGGATCCGACGGGAAAGTTCGCGTTGTGGCCCTTTCCGCCCTGGTGCCGCGATTCATGGACGAGCGTGCCCGCCCGCTCCACCACGGTCTCAGAGTAGAAGAACCCCAGGTAGAGCTCGATCCGATCGTCGACGAACCATCCGCTGAAGGACGTGGCGATCGCGGATCCGTCTCCACACTTCGAGCGAAGGTCGTCACTGTTCTCTCGGACGTATCGTCGGCCCCAGTTCAGGATGGGGGAGCTGTAGCTGTCGTTGGCCCAATCGCTGGCCGAGTATGTCAGCAGGTAGCAAGCGTTGAACGTACGCGCGAGGGCCTTGTCCGTATTACACGGATCCTCCCATCCGAAGCCGTCGTCCCAGTAGTTCGAATTGCCTGAGAACCCGTACGCATTCCAGAAGTAGCTGATGTACGCCTGGCTACAGATGTATTGACCGTAGAACGCATCTCCGCTCGCGTTCTTATCCGGGACGGAGTACGTGCAGGTAGCCATTGCGTCAGCCCTTTCTCTGGTCGTCGTCTCGACGGCCGGGTCGCTCCAGCGTCGGCGGCGGCGGCTCGTCTGCTCGCGACTCCAACCCTCGACGCACCATCAGTCCTTCCTCGGGCTGCGGAACGCTCCGAACGTCGACCGCGCCCGCTTGGAGCGCCTTGCGTTCGTCCTTCGGCAGGTCCGCGGCGAGTCGGGCCGCTGCCTCCCCGTCATGCACGCTCAGGGCTCTCAAGGCAGCCCGCCGAACGGTTCGTTGCTCGTTCGTGGCGTGGCGCTCGAGGCTCTGGACCGCGCCCTTGTCTCCTCGCTCGGCGAGCCGGGAGAGCCCTTCGATGGCGGTCGTTCGGATGATCACTTCCTCGCCAACAGTGCTGAAGTGGTGATCAGCGTGCTCAGTCCTCTCAGGCGGGATCGGCGTATCCAGGATTTCGCCCAGCAGTCGCGCTCCCGATGGATCGCCGATGTCGACGAGTGCCTGAACGAGAAACCACCGCTCTTGGTACGCCTCCTCAGGCAGCAGTCGTAGTCGGGCAGCAACGGCTGAAACTGCGTCCGGCCCGAACTTGCCGACGTCGCCGAGGGCGCGTTGGTACTCCTCTTCGGCGTCTTCACCAGACCCGTTCATTCGATGAAGCAACCGATCCAGCGTGCCTTCCAAACCGTCGTGCTCACCTGCTTCGGTCAGGAGACGCCTCGATCCGACGTCGAAGGAATCGTCCGCATCTAGTCGAGGTGAGTCACCACGCGTGTTCGCCATCCCCACCCTCCTGAACCGCGCGTACAGGCGCGAGTTCCTCTGGCGACTCGGGTGTCGAGAATCTCCGTTACGCGCGCATCCTCGATGGCGAGTCGGCCTTCATGTGACCGTCGAGTCGGCCTGGCAACCCGGTGGCACCAGGGCGGCCGCTGCCTCAACATGGCCCGCTGAAAAGGGAATCGCGGTTTACTCCTCCGTGACCGAATTGTCAATAGCGGCTGTACGCCACGGGATCTGAGGCCGAGGAACAGCGGACGTGACTGCTGGCCGCGACCGACGCAAGAAGGCCGCTGCGAGCCGGCCGTCGGCGCAGGCGGTCTCAAATCGCTGGCGCTTTTGGGAGAACGGTCGCGGCGACAAGGTGATCGCCAACGAGATCGACGCCCTGAACGACGAGGACGCGCGGAGCATCCAGGCGCAGATGATCATCGTGAGACAGGACGGCCTGACGGCCGCGCGGCATCTGGTGAGGACATAACTCCTGCGCGTTCTGGCGCACTACCCGGGCGACTGGACCCAGGAAGGCGGTTCGCAAGACAGCGGTCCCGATCTCACCAATTCGCCGCGCGAGTGACGGGATGCAGACATAACTCACCTTATCGGAAGTGGATATGGCGTTCAGAACGGCCCCCCAGACGCCGTCCTGAGATGATTTCGCCATGCTCGACAGGCTCTGCGACTGATGCAGGACGTCGCGTATTCCGCTGACGGCATCGCCGTGCAGTACGAGGTGCACGGCGCAGGAACGCCGGCGCTGGTGTTCGTTCACGGCTGGTCGTGCGATCGGGGCTACTGGCGCCACCAGATCGACCACTTCGCCCGGCACCGCCGAGTGGTCACGATCGACCTGGCCGGGCACGGAGCCTCGGGCGTCGGGCGGAGCTCCTGGACGATGCCGGCCTTCGGTGACGACGTCGTGGCCGTGGTCGAACGACTCGAGCTGGTCCGTCTCGTTCTCATCGGCCACTCGATGGGCGGCGATGTCATCGTGGAAGCCGCCCGACAGCTTGGTGACCGGGTCGTCGGGCTCGTGTGGGTCGACACCTACAACACGTTCGACGAGCCGATGAGCCGCGAGGAGGTCCTCGCGTTCGTCGAGCCGTTCCGAAAGGACTTCGTGCCGACGGCCCGCGACTTCGTCCGAACGATGTTCCTGGCGGGAGCCGACGCCGATCTGGTCGACTGGGTCGTCGCCGACATGTCCGCTGCGCCTCCGGCGATCGCCGTGGACGCGCTGGACCACGCATTCAGCAACGACGGGCCGATCCTCGATCGGCTCCGGGAGGTCCGGCTGCCCGTGGTCGCGATCAACCCCGAGCATCCGCCGACGGACATCGAAAGCCTCCGGCGCTACGGCGTAGAGACGGTCACGATGTCAGGCGTCGGGCACTTCGCGATGCTGGAGGACCCGGAGCGGTTCAACAGCGTCCTCGAGGGCACGATCGAACGGTTCACCGCCTAGGTCGACGCGTCCTGGACCGCCGCTCGAGCACGCCTACACTGGCTCCGACCCAAAGAAACACGCCAAGACATGAGGTGAGCTGATGCTCGACACAGCGCTGGTCGTCGCGACGATCCCGGTGACCGACCTGGATCGCGCACGTGCGTTCTACGGCGGGATCCTCGGCCTCAGGCTCCTGTGGGAGAACCCCGCCTCGATCCGGTTCGGCGGGAGCGGTGACAGCCAACTGTCGGTCTTCCGCCGCGGCCCGAGCACCGCCGACCACACGCTCGCCCACTTCGAGATCACCGACATCGAGGCGACCGTGCGCGACCTCGAGGCGAAGGGTGTCCCCTTCCTCGACTACACCGACGGGCCGCTCCAGACCACGGGCCACATCGCCCGGATCGGGCCCGCGCGCGGTGCCTGGTTCCAGGATCCCGACGGCAACACGCTCGGTCTGCGCCAGGCCGATTAGGACGCCCGCACAGACGCGCTCCGGCGACGTGGCCGCCGACCGCCGACCGCGACCTGCGTGCTTTTGCGAAACTGCAATGGAACCGGCGTGAAGGGATGCCTCGCGCGCGACACCAGTCGGCCCGCATCCCGGCTACGATCGGACCCACCCAGAGCACGTGGCGAGGATCCGAGCTGAGCCAAGTGAGTGCGACGCCGCCGAGGAGGGCTCGCGGCGCGCCACAGAACCCTGTCCTCATGACGCCGACGACGTCGGTCGCCGCGCGCCCGCGATCGATCCGCACGTCGATCTCGGCGTTCGTCCATGGCGTTCGACGGCTCGATCCGCTCAGGGGCATCCATCCGCTGCTCTTCGGCGTCTACCCGATCCTGTTCCTCTGGTCACAGAACGTCGGTGAGGTCGGCGCGGCCGATGTGGAGGACGCCTTCCGCCGGGCGATCCCGATCCTGCTCGTGGCGACCGCGCTCTTCTGGGTCATCTTCAGGGACCGCCGGCGCGGCGCGCTGATCGTCACGCCGGCCGCGCTGGGCTTCCTGCTCTTCGGCCAGGTCGCCCGCCTTCACGTTCCCGCTGAGATCGAGACCGCAGCCTGGGTGGCGATCATGGCGATCGCGCTCGTGGCGGCGATCAAGCTCAGCAAGGCGTGGCTGGTGCGACTCGATACAGCGCTCCTCCGCGTCGCGGCCATCCTCGTCGCGGTCAGCCTCGTCTCGATCGTGCCGACCGAAGTGGAGGAGGTCCTGGGCGCCAGGCCCGTCCCGACGTTCAACGGGGGCCTGCCGACGGTCACCACGGCCCAAAAGCGTGACGTGTACTGGCTGGTCTTCGACCGGTACGGCTCCGATCGCTCCCTCCAGCTCCAGTACGGGGTTGCCAACCCGCTGACGCCATGGCTGCGCGAACGTGGCTTCGAGGTCCTGTCCGACAGCCACGCCAACTACGTGGGAACGGCGCAGTCGCTCGCGACGACGCTGAACATGACCCCGCTCGACCGGCTCGTGCGAGGCGTCCCGGCGACGAGCCCGAACTATGCGCCGACGTACGCCGCCATCCAGTCATCGCGCGTCGTCCGCCAGTTCAAGGCGCTCGGCTACCGCTATCTCCACCTGGGGTCGTGGTGGAACCCGACGCGGATCGACTCCGCAGCGGACCAGAACTACAACGCCGACATCGTGCCGGATTTCACCTCGGTGATGATCGAGACCAGCGTCCTGCCGAATGCGATCAAGGCCCTCGGGATCGACGAGACGCCGCCGACCGAGAGCGCGAAGCACCTCAAATACAACAGCTATGCACTCGACACGCTCGACAGCCTCCCGGGCCAGGACGGGCCGAAATTCGTCGTCGCCCACGTCCTGCTCCCCCACCCGCCCTACGTCTTCGACCGCGACGGGCGCTACATCGCCCCGGATGAGGCCGCCACGCTCGATCCCGGCGACGCCTGGCATCGTCAGCTGGACTACACGAACAGCCGCCTTCGGACCTTCCTCGAGGGCCTCCTCGCCCTGCCCGAGGACCGCCAGCCGATCATCGTCCTCCAGGCCGACGAAGGGCCGTGGCCCGATCGGTACGCGGCCGACAAGGTCGGCTTCGACTGGCAGCGGGCGTCGAGGGATGAACTCGACATCAAGTTCGGGATCATGAATGCCTGGTACGTCCCGGGCGGGGCGGATCTGCAGCTGTCGCAGTCGCTCACGGCGATCAACACGTTCCCCGTCCTCTTCGATCGCTACTTCGGCCTCGACTACCCGCTCCTGCCCGACAGGGTGACGACGTCACGAAGCTGGACGCAGCCGTACCAGCTGATCGACATCACGACGCGCCTGTCGAGCCCCCACTGAGCCCTGCCGCCTGCCCGGTATCATTCGCTCGCCCGCGACCCCCAGTCGTCCCGGAGGATCCCCCTGAACGGCCCCGACACGAGCCGCGAGCCCCGCTCGCGGAGCCGCCTCGCGGCGCTCCACCCCGTCCTGTTCGCCATCTACGCGGTCCTGTTCCTGTGGTCGCAGAACCTGGGCCCCACCAACCCGCCGCAGGTCGTCATCCCGATGGCGGTCGTGGTCGCGATCGCCGCGGCGCTGACGATCGTCCTCGGGTTCCTGTTCCACGACCGCCGGCGCGGCGCGATCGTCGCCACCCCGATCGTGATCGGCCTGCTCATGTACGGGCATGCCGCCCGTCTCGTGGCGGATCTGCATGTCCCGGTCACCGCGCAGCAGCTCGGCTGGGTCGCGCTCGTCGTGCTCGCGGTCGTGGCGGCCTGGCGGCTGCGCGAACGGTGGATCGCGACGATCGACACGGCCCTCAGCCGGGTCGCGGCCGTGCTCGTGCTCGTCACGCTCGTGATCGTCGTCCCGTTCCAGGTGTCGGCCGCGCTGGGCCGCGGGTCGATCGCGAGGGTCGAGCCGCATTCGACCACGACCTCCGCCCCCAAGCGCGACGTCTACTGGCTGGTGTTCGATCGGTATGGGTCAGACGAGGCACTCCGGCTGCAGTACGGCATCGAGAACGACCTGACCCCGTGGCTCGCCGACCATGGCTACACGGTTCTCGCCGACAGCCACGCGAACTACATCCGGACGGTGCTCTCGATGTCGACGACGCTCCAGATGTCGCCGCTCGACGAGGTGGCCAGCGTCCAGGGAGCCGGCAGCGAGGACCTCACGACGGTCGACGAGCGTCTGCACGACTCGCTGGTCGCCCGCCAGTTCAAGGCCCTCGGCTACCGCTACTACCACATCGGCGCGCAGTGGGACCCCACCCGCACCGATGACGGCGCCGACGTGAACCTCGTCGCCCCCACCCCGCCGGGCACGAGCGAATTCACCGACGCGCTGTACGACGTGAGCGCCCTCCCGGCGATCGCGCGACAGACTGCACATCGCGCCCGAGTCCCAGCGGCTGCGCCACTGGACCTATGCCTCGTTCGGCCTGGACGCGCTGCAGGGGCTGCGGACCGAGCCCGGGCCGAAGTTCGTGCTCGCCCACATCCTGCTGCCCCACCCTCCCCTCGCGTTCGACCGCGACGGCAGCTACATGGACGCGGCGGACATCAAGGGCCTGACGGCCACCGAGCGATACGCCCGCCAGCTCGACTACACGAACACCCGCATCAAGGAGATCCTGTCCGGCTTCGAGACGCTGCCCGAGGCGCAACGGCCGATCGTGATCCTGCAGGCGGACGAGGGCCCGTGGCCGCCCTCGTACGACCTCCAGTATCGGAAGTCGACCGACTGGGCGGCCGGGGCCACCGACGACGAGCTCGAGCAGAAGTACGGGATCCTCAACGCCTGGTCATTGCCGGGCGGCGAGGACCTCGGCCTCTACCCGACGATGACCGCACTCAACACGTTCCCGGTCCTGTTCAGCCGCTACTTCGGGATCGACTACCCGCTCCTGCCCGACCGCATCTACTCATCGCACGACTGGTTCCACCCGTACGACCTGACCGACATCACCGACCGGCTGGGTCGCGCGCCCTGAGGCCGCCCGGCCCGTATCATGCGAAGGCCCCGAAGACGCCCCCGGAGGAGACCCTGACCACGAATCCCGGTTCCGGCGCCCCGAGCACGCCGGGACGTTTCGTCGCGCTCTACCCGATCCTGCTCGCCGCGTATCCGGTCCTCTTCCTGTGGTCGCAGAACGTCGGCGAGACGCGGCCCAACGATGTCGTCGGTCCGATCGTGGTCGCCATGGCGGTGGCGGCCGCCCTGACGTGGCTCGTCGGCCGGCTCCTCGGCGACCGCCGCCGTGGGGCCCTGGTCGTGGCACCGATCGTCGTCGGGGCCCTGATGTACGGCCACGTCGCGAACCTGGCGCGACCGCTGCACGTGCCTGGCCTCCTCCAGCAGCTGGCGTGGGTCGCGCTCGCGGTCATCGCGATCGTCGCCGCCGTCCGGCTGCCGCTCCCGCGGCTCGCGACCCTCGACGTGTTCCTGACCCGCGTGACGACCGTGCTGATCGTCGTCACGCTCGTGCTCATCGTGCCGTTCCAGGTCGGCGCGTTCTTCGAACGGAGCACGGTCTCGGCCGCGGCCCAGGTGCAGACCGACAGCTCCGCCCCGAAGCGGGACGTCTACTACCTCGTCTGGGACCGCTACGGCTCGGACCGCTCGCTCGAGCTTCGGACGGGCTTCGAGAACGACCTCACGCCGTGGCTCGAGGACCACGGGTTCACGACCCTTCCCGACAGCCACGCGAACTACGTGCGCACGACGCTGTCGCTCGCGACCACGCTGAACATGAAGCATCTCGACGAGCTCATCACGCCGCTCAACCCCGAGAGCCGCAGCTTCCGTCCCCTCGACGACCTCCTCCTGGGCCCGGTGGTCCCCCGCCAGTTCCAGGCCCTCGGCTATCGCTACATCCACATCGGCTCGTGGTACGACGCGACCGACTACGACCCCTCGGCGGACGTGAACTACAACTGGAACGGGACCTCGGACTTCCTCGAGGAGCTCTACGAGGCGAGCGCCGGGCCGGCCCTGACCAAGCGGCTCCACCTCGCGTCGGTCGTGCCGACCCACAACGAGGAGCACTACGACCACGCGGCCTACGAGCTCGCGCGGCTCGACGACATGGTCGAGGAGCCGGGGCCGAAGTTCGTCTTCGGGCACGTCCTCCTCCCCCACCCGCCCTACGTGTTCGACGCCGACGGCAGCCCGTTCACGGCCGACGAGATCGCCACCCTGACCCAGCGCGAGCGCTGGGAGCGCCAGCTCGAATACACGAATGCCCAGATCCGGGCCCTGGTCGAGGAGCTCCAGGCCCTCCCCCCGGAGCGGCAGCCGATCATCATCCTCCAGGCGGACGAGGGGCCGTTCCCCGCCGCCTATGCGGCCACGCGGAACGTCTACGACTGGTCGACCGCGACCCCGAACGAGCTCGAGATGAAGTTCGGGATCATGAACGCCTGGTACCTGCCCGACGGCGAGGACGGCCTGGGGCTGTATCCCACGATGACCAGCATCAACACCTTCACGACGCTGTTCGACGGGTACTTCGGCCTCGATTACGACAAGCAGCCCGACACGATCTACACCTCGACCAGCTGGTTGCTGCCGTACGGCCTGACCGACGTGACCGAGCGCCTGCCCGGTCCTGACTGAGGCGCGCGGCCGGAGCGCGACGGGCCTACCGGCGGCGAAGCAGGAACAGCGTCCTCGGGCTGTCCTCGATGGCCTCCTCGGCCGCGGTGTCCCACCGGCCGCCCGCCGCCGCGCGGAAGCCGTCGAGCGTGTAGTCGGGGAAGACATCCTTGCGCGTGGCGAGGAGGCGGCGGACCATCGGGTCCTCCTTGGGGACGAACTCGACGATCGCCCACGGGGCGAGCTGGGCGAACAGGTCGAGCAGCATCGGCAGCGGCACGTTGCGCGAGATCGCGATGTGGTGGACCAGGGCCAGCGCGAGGATCACGTCGGGATCGGCGCGCTCGAGGAGGGACCGTCGCTCGGTGTTCGCCCAGCCGATACCCGGGCTCGGGTTCGCGACGTCGAGGATGAGCGGCAGGATGTCGCCGCGCTTCTCGGTCCGGATCTGGCGGTAGTTCTGCTCGGCGGCGGCCGGGTCGATGTCGAACGCGAGGACCCGCTTGCCGGCGGCGGCCGCGATGCGGCTGTAGCGACCGGTGTTGGCCCCGAGGTCCCACGCCCGCGGACCCGGCACCTGGCGCACGAACGTCTCGACGAGGCGCTCCTTGGCCTGCGTCGCGCGGTCGTTGTAGCTCGTGTTGTCGGCGTAGTCGGACCACTCGGTGCCGTGCGGCTTCCAGGACAGGCCGGCCACGGTGTTGCGCAGGTTGCCGATCAGCCCGATCAGCTTGGCCCGGCTGATCCGCACGCCCCGGGCGGTCTTGCCGTCATCGTCGTCGGCGGCATGGCGGACCTGGGCGTTGGCGTGCAGGTGCAGGTGCGAGAGCAGACCGAAGTCGAGACGCGTGCGCCACGGCAGCAGGCCCTTGGCCAGGTCGAGCGGCACGCCGTCGGGGTCGGCCCGCAGGAGCGATGCCAGGCGGACGTCGCGGCGCGCCATCAGGGCCAGCGGCGCGAGGAAGTGCTCGCAGAACTGGCGATACGCCACCCACGGCGTGCCGTCCTCGTGGGGCTCGAACGAGAGCGAGTCGATCATGACGGGCTTGCCGTCGCGGAACTGGACGTTGTAGGCCGAGGCGTCCTTGAGGGTCCAGCCGGCAGCGAGCGCCTCGAGCTCCACGTCGAGCGTCAGCAGGCCCGCGTCCTTGAGCTCGCCGAACGTCCACTCGTAGGGATACGAGATGAACTCGATGGGCTCCGGGGCGATGACGGCCCGGGCGTCCGGGGTGGCCGCTGCCGAGAGCGGCGCCTCGGCGTGGCCGATGAGCCGTCCCGTCGAGATCAGGCGCTCGGCCAGCCCACTGGCGACGAAGGCCTGCCAGTCCTCGATCGAGGTCGCCCCGATCTGGCGGTACAGGACCCCGTCGCGGCGGTAGATGAAGCCGCCCGGGTCCCGCCATGAACCGGGATCGCGTTCGACGGCCGGCGCAGTCGCCCGGGTGGGCGGGTCAGTCAGTGCCGGCTGGGTCATCGGCGGCCGTCTCGTCCTTCTTCGGACCGCGGAACGTGTGGACGATCCGCGCGATCTGCGTCCGGAAGAAGATCGGGATCGCGATCACCGCCGCGATCGCCGCCTGGATGATCAGGCTCCCCGAGCCGGGGTCGATGTACGCGAGAAGGTGGGTCACGGATCCTCCGCTTCTGGACCACGCTCCCGGATGGGGGCGACGGGCCCGTGCTCGCCAGATACTACCGTGTGGCCCCGACCGAAGCACGAACGGTGGTCGATCGAGGATCTCAGGCGTTGCTCCCGGTCACGATGAGCACGGCCGGACCAGCCGGCGGGTCACCCGCGAGCAGTCCCGCCCAGGATGCCGCCGCGGCACCCTCGACCGTGATGCCGAGCTCGGCCGTGAGCTCGTCCTGGGCCACGTGCAGGGCGGCCTCCGACACCAGGAGCATGTCGTCGACCCGCCCCACCATGAGCCCCACCGCGTTCGGGATCGCGATGCGTGAGGCGATGCCGTCCGCGTAGGTCGCGGCGGCCGGGGTGTCGACCGGCCGCCCGGCATGCCAGCTCAGGGTCATCGCGGACGCGGCCTCCGCCTGGATCCCGACCACCCGGCAGGCGGGCAGCGTGGCCCGGAGCCAGCCGCCGACGCCGTTGATGAGCGCGCCATTCCCGACCGGCACGGCCACGACCGCCGGCTCGGGCAGGTGGCCAGCGGCCGCGGCATCGGTCAGTTCGACGGCCAGCGTGGCGGCGCCGGTCGAGATCCGCGGATCGTCGCCGTCGACCAGCAGCTCCGCCTCGTGCTCGGCCGCGTAGGCCTCCGACGCGCCGCGAGCCTCGTCGAAGTCGTCCCCCACCTGGAGGACGGTCGCCCCGAGGGCACGCATGCGCTCGACCTTGCCGCGATTGGCGTTGTGCGAGGTGAAGATGACCGCACGGATCCCGAGGGCCCGGGCGGCGTAGGCCACGCCCTGGCCGAAGTTCCCCGCCGAGACCGCCACGATCGCCCGCTCGGGCCCGATCCTCCCCTCCCCCGCCAGAGCATGGACGACGACCCACGTGCCGCGACCCTTGAACGAGCGGATCGGGTTGACGGTCTCGACCTTGACGATGACGGGCACGCGGAGGCGCCGCGACAGGCCCTCATGGACGTACTGCGGCGAGTGGGTGAAGGCGGGCTCGATCCGGTCGTGGGCGGCCCGGATCGCCTCGACGGTCAGTTCTGGGATCGTGATCAACGCGGCCGGCGCTCCAGGCGGGACGGGTGGCGGATCAGGCCGGGAAACGGAAACGCCCGAAGGAACCTAGATCCACAGTCGTTCCCGCCAATGCAAGCACCGGCAAGACCGCTTCTGGTTCAGGGCCCCTTCAGGCAAGGACTACGTTACCCGGCGCGACCGGCCGACGGGAAGAGACTTATCCACGAGTTTCCGCGTTCGTCGTCGCTTCCTGCGAGGGTTGTCCACATGATGTCCACGAAGGCCGGTCCGGCGAGCGTGGTGGACGGGCCGATGGCATGAAAAACGCCCGAAGGAACGACGATCACTAGTTGTTCCGACCCCTGTAAACAAAAGTCAGATCACGAGATGTTCGCAGCCCCTTCAGGCAGGACCACCATACGTCGCCGCAGGCGCGGGCGATACGTCGTCGGAGCCCCGAATCGTGACAACGGCATTGCGACGCCCGTCCGGGGCGGTCAGTCCAGCTCCAGAGGCCGGGACTCGCCGTCGGCCAGGACGGGGATGCCGTCGGCATCGATCCCGAAGGGACGCCCGTCATCGAGGCGCCAGCGCCCTCCGGCGAGGCGTTCGACGCGGATCGCCGGGACCGCATCGAGCTCGCCGCTCGCGCGCAGGACCACGCCCGCTCGGGTCGCACTCGCGCCCTCGGTCATCGACCCCGACAGCCGCCACGCGATCGCCGCGGCGCTCAGCGGCGATCCTGCGATCAGGAGGAGGTCATCGGGCGCGAACGGCATCCCGACGACATGGCTCACGTCTCGCCCGGCCGGATCGACATGGTTCCCATGCAGGGTCCCGTCCGCCTCCGGGTGGAACGTCCAGAGCCCGCCCGCCCGGGCCAGCTCGAGATGGCTGAACCGGCCATCGACGCCCGTCTCGAGCAGCAGCGAGTGCCCGACCGCGTCACCGCGGGCGACGACCTCGCGCCAGCGTCGGCCGCGCCGGCCCTCGGCGACGGTCCAGGTGATCGCGGCACCATCGTCGAGCGTGCCCCAGCCGGCCATGCGCAACGGCGCGCTCATCGCTCGGCGCCGACCGCCTTCGCCTCGACGAGGTCCTCGGCCCATCGCGCGGCCACCGCCTCGAGCTCACCCGCGAGCGATGGGGCGACCCGGCCGTGGACCCGCACGTCGCGCTCGCGGTACTCCACCTCGACAGTGCCACGCTCGCGGACGCGGGCGAGCAGCTCGCCCGCCGCGTACGGCACCGCGACGTCGATGTCGACCCACATCGACGCGAGCAGCGCCGAGATCCCGGTCCGCAGCGTGTCGATGCCGTAGCCGGTCAGGGCCGAGACGTGGACGGCACCCGCGATGACCGGCGCCGGCGTCTCGCCGTTCCGCGCGGAGCGGTCGATGAGGTCGGCCTTGTTGAACGCGACGAGCCGGGGCTTCTCGCCGGCGCCCAGCTCGTCGAGGACGGTCTGGACCGTCGAGCGATGCTCGTCGACGTGCGCGTCCGAGGCGTCGACGACCTCGATGAGGACATCGGCGCGGTTGACCTCCTCGAGGGTCGCGCGAAACGCGTCGACGAGCTGGTGCGGCAGCTTGTGGATGAACCCGACCGTGTCGGTGACGATCGCCGTCTGGCCGTCGCCGAGCTTGACCTGGCGGCTCGTGGGATCGAGCGTCGCGAACAGCTTGTCCTCGGCGTGCGCGACATCGGAGCCGACCAGCGCGTTGAGCAGCGTCGACTTGCCGGCGTTGGTGTACCCGACGATGCCGACGGTCGGCCAGAGCCGCCGATCGCGGCCCCGGGCGGCCGTCTCGCGCTGCGTCCGGACCTGCTCGACGCGCTCCTTCATCTTGGCGATCCGCGTCCGGATGATCCGTCGGTCGGTCTCGAGCTGGCTCTCGCCCGGCCCCCGGGTCCCGATGCCGCCGCCGGTGCGCGAGAGGTGGGTCCACAGCTTGGTCAGGCGCGGCAGCTGGTACTCGAGCTGGGCGAGCTCGACCTGCAGCCGGCCCTCGTGGGTCTGGGCGTGCAGCGCGAAGATGTCGAGGATCAGCCGGCTCCGGTCGATCACCTTGACCTTGAGCAGCTCCTCGAGGGCGCGCTGCTGGGCCGGCGACAGCTCGTCGTCGGCGACCAGGACGTCGAAGCCTGTCTCGCGCTTGGCCCCGGCGAGCTCCTCGGCCTTGCCCTTGCCGATGTACCAGTTCGGGTCGGCGTGGCGGCGGTTCTGCCACTCGGCGCCCACGACCTCGGCACCGGCGGTCGTGGCGAGGTTCGCGAGCTCGGCCAGGGAATCCTCGGCGGACCAGCCGTCATCCCCGCCGGTGTCGACGGCGATGAGGAAGGCCTTCTCGATGGGCACGGCGAGGTCGATGAGCGTCGATCGGGTGGGCACGGGCCGAAGGATAGAGCCTAGGACCCGATGAGGCGCTCGCGGTCGAACATCGGCGCCACGATCCGCCAGCCGAGCACGTCCGCGGCCAGCACAGCCACCGTGAGACCGAACGCGAGCGCCGGCGTCAGCGGGATGACGTCGAACGCGATCAGTGAGGTCACGAGGACGAGCGGGATGTCGCCGAGGAGACTGAGCTGCTGCGCCACGCGGACGTCGCTCGTCCGGGTCGAGATCGCGATGCCGATCCAGATCGACAGGCAGGCGAGCAGCGGGGTCAGGAGCAGCTGGCCGGCGATGTCCGGTGCCCGCAGGATCGCGGCCGCGACGTCCGGCTGCGCGAACAGCCCGACGCAGGCGATGAAGATCGCGTAGACGAGGTACGCGATCGCCACGCCCGGCACCAGCGCCGCCATCGCCTTCCCGATCACGAACTCCTCGCGGGTGATCGGCGTGGTCAGGATCGGCTCCAGGCTCCCTTGCTGACGCTCTCCTGCCACGGCGTAGGCCGCGAGGATCGAGGGCGCGAAGATCGGGATGGCGAGCATGTACAGGAGCAGGTGCAACGACCCGAGCTGGCCGGCCGAGATGCCCGAGGCGCGGAAGACCACGAACAGCGGCTGGATGAGGAAGATGATCGGCAGGATCGCCGTCGCCACCACGACCGAGCCGTGGCGCCGGTACTCGCGGAGCTCCTTGCGGGTGATGGCCCGGATGCGCCTCCAGCTCAGGCTCATCGCGGCGCCGTCTCCGGCTCCTCGTCGATGAGCTCGAGGTACACGTCCTCGAGCGAATGGCGCGACTCGTCGATCGAGAGCACGTCCGCCCCGGCCGCCACCAGCGCCCGCGTGACGTGTGGCGCCGCGAGGGCCTGGTCCGACACCGTGAGCGCATAGCCCGCCGGACCATCCGCGCGCCAGGCCTCGACGCCCGGCAGGCCCGTGAAGACCTGGTCGGGCGATCCGAGCGGAGCCACGGTCCTGACCGTCAGGGTTCGGGCGAAGAGCTGATCGCGAAGCTCGTCGGGCCGGCCGATCGAGCGCAGGCTCCTGTTCAGGATCGCGACGCGGTCGCAGAGCCGCTCCGCCTCCTCGAGGCGATGGGTGGTGAGGAAGATCGTCACGCCGCGCCGCCGGAGCCCGTCGATCAGCTCGTGGACCTCGCGCGCCGAGACCGGGTCGAGGCCCGCCGTCGGCTCGTCGAGGAAGAGCACCTCCGGCTCGCTGAGCAGGGCCCGGGCGAGGGCGGCCCGCTGGCGGAGGCCCTTCGAGAGGCTGCCGCACAGGTCATGCGCGCGGTCCGTCAGGTCCACCGAGCGGAGAGCGAGGTCGATGCGGGCGCGCGGGTCGGGCACCTCGTACAGGTCGGCGAAGCATTCGAGGTTCTCGAGCACGCTGAGGCGCAGGTAGAGCCCGGGCGACTCGGGCATGACCGCGACGCGGCGGCGGATCTCGACGCCGTTCCGAGGCGTCAGGTCGATCCCGGCCACGGTCGCCGAGCCCGATGTGGGGGCGATCAGCGTGCCGAGGATCCGGACGGTCGTCGTCTTGCCTGCGCCGTTGGGCCCGAGGAAGCCGAAGATCTCGCCGCGCGCCACGTCGAACGAGATGTCGTCGACGGCCAGCCGGTCGCCGAAGCGCTTCGACAGGTTCCTGACCGACAGCGCATGCGTGCCGCCCGCCGTCGTCGTCATCTCCCGGGCGGCCGCATCGCTCAACACGGACGTAGCGTAGCGCCGGACGTCGGCCCGCTTGCCGCGCTGCGTGTCAGCGGTCGAAGACGTGAGCCGCGGGTCCGGCTCGCCAGGAGGTCCGGGGCCGTCACCCCGGCGGTCGCGTCGAGCCACGTGATGCCCGGCTCCGATCGGAACCACGTGCTCTGGCGCTTGGCGAACCCCACGTTCCGGCGAACGTCGAGCTCGATGGCGGCGTCCCTGGTCAGCTCCCCGTCGAGGACGGCCCAGGCCTCCCGATACCCGATGGCCGAGAAGGCCGGCAAGGTCGGATCGAATCGGGCCCGCAACGCATCGGCCTCCTCCAGGAGTCCGGCGTCGAACTGGGCCTCGCGCCCTGAGCGCGATCCGCCGCCGATGCTCCTCTGGCTCGACCGTCAGACCGAGCCACGTGACGTGGCCCGGATAGCCGCGTGCCGGCGGGCGCGGCGAATCGCCCTGGATCTCGGCGATCTCGAGCGCGCGCACGACCCGGCGGGGGTTCCGCAGGTCGACGGACGCGGCGAGGCTCGGCGCGAGCATGCCGAGGCGCTCGACGAGCGTCGTGAGCCCGTCGGCGGCGAGATCCGCCTCGATGGCCGCGCGGACAGCCGGATCGCTGGGCAGCGCGTCGATGTCGAGGCCGCGAGCCACGGCTCGCAGATACAGCCCGGTCCCGCCGGCGAGGATCGCCACCCCGTCCCGTGCCGCTAGTCCGGCGAGGACGCCGCTGGCATGCGACACGAAGTCGGCGACGCTGAACTGTCGGTCGGGATCGACGAGGTCGAGGCCATGATGCGGGACTCGCGCCCGCTCTTCGGCGCTGGCCTTGGCCGTCCCGATGTCCAGGCCGCGGAAGACCTGGCGCGAATCGGCGGAGATGATCTCAGCCGGCCGGCCGCCCGCCGCGATCGCCTCGGCAAGCTCGATGGCCAGCGCGGTCTTGCCGGTCGCCGTCGCGCCCGGCGATGACGACGAGTGGCGGCGCGGCGCTCACGCGGTCGCGGCTGCGCCCCGCAGCGCGTACGGGCCGGCGTGGTCGATGCGGACGGTCACCTCGCGACCGACGTGGTCGGCGGCACCGGTCACGTGGACGAGCTTGTTGCCACGAGTGCGGCCGGTCACGACCGGGCCGGTGGCGGCCTCCGCGTCCGTGCCGGCGTCCTCGTGGTCGTGCGAGCGCGGCGGCGTCACGCCTTCCACCAGGACCTCGACCTCGCGTCCGACCCACGCCCGGTTGCGCTCGAGGCCGATCGCCTCCTGGAAGGCCAGGAGCTGGTTCAGCCGGCGGCGCTTGACGTCGGGCGGGACGTCGTCGTCGAGCCGCGTCGCGGGCGTGCCCGGTCGCGGGGAGTAGGCCGCGGCGAAGACCTGGTCGTAGCGGACGGTCTCGAGCAGCGCGAGCGTCGACTCGAACTGGGTCTCGGTCTCGCCGCAGAACCCGACGATGACGTCAGTCGAGATCGTGATGCCTGGCACGGCCTCGCGGATCCGGGCCAGGCGCTCGAGGTAGTGCTCGATCGTGTACTGGCGGCCCATCCGGCGCAGGACCGCGTCATCGCCCGACTGGACGGGAAGGTGAAGGTGCTCGCAGACGCTCTCGCACGCGGCGAGCGCGGCGATCAGCCGGTCCGAGAGGTCCCACGGGTGCGAGGTCACGAAGCGCAGCCGCCCGATGGCCGGCCGTCCATCCGCGGTCCGCAGGCCGTCGATGGCGCGGATCAGCTCGGCGAGGTCCGGTCGCCCGTGGAGGTCGAGGCGGCGGCCGGCCCAGCGGGCTTCGTCGACATGGGCGAACCGCGGGTCCGGCTCGAGGTCGTGGCCGTACGAGTTGACGTTCTGGCCGAGCAGCGTGACCTCGCGGTAGCCGGCCGCCGCGAGGGCCCGCGCCTCGTCGACGATCTCGTCGAACGGCCGGCTGCGCTCGGGGCCGCGGCTGAACGGCACGATGCAGTAGGTGCAGGTCTTGTCGCAGCCGTAGATGATCGGCAGCCAGGCGCTGATCGCGGAACCGCGCGCGACGGTCCCCTCCCCCACGGCCCGGGCACGCGTCGCGGCGAGCCCGTCGGCGACGCCCACGACCGTGCGGCCGACCGTCGTCGTCGCCCCGACCGCGCCGATGGGCGCCTGGGCGGACGCCAGGCCCAGCCGATCGACGAGCTCGGGCTCCTCGTCGGGCCGCAGGAACAGGTCGACCGCCGGATACCGACGGCGAAGGCCGTCTCGATCGGGCTCGCGCACCGAACACCCGGTCAGCACGACCCGCAGCCCGGGCTTGGCGGCCTTGAGCTTCGCGAGCTGGCCCTGGCGACCGATGACCTTCTGCTCGGCGCCCTCGCGGATCGCGCAGGTGTTGATGACGATGAGCTCGGCGTCGTCGAAGCCGGCGGCCTCGTCGCAGCCGGCCCGCAGCAGGCGACCGGCCATCTCCTCGGAGTCGCTGCGGTTCATCTGGCAGCCGAGCGTCCAGAGGTGGAATCGCGGCAGCGCGCGGGTCTCCGGCAGGTACTCGGCCAGCCGCTCGTCGGCGGGCGCGACAGGATGGCGCGGCGCGGCGTGAGGCGTGGGCCCGATGCT
Organism: uncultured Chloroflexia bacterium; assembly: GCA_963767165.1. GTDB lineage: Bacteria > Chloroflexota > Limnocylindria > Limnocylindrales > CSP1-4 > SPCO01. The sequence goes on from CAVYCV010000005.1 coordinate 36,129, forward strand.
CTCCAGCATGGGCAGGGCGCGCGAGGCGGCGATCCGGTCGGTCACGGCGCCCGCCATCGTACCCCGCTCAGCGCGACGCCAGACCGAGCCGGTCGAGCAGGACGGAGCCGACCTCGGGCGGGACCCACAGGTCGGCGTGGGCCTCGGCGTACGAGCCGAGGTCGCCGTGGTAGTCGGTGCCGCCGGTCGCGAGCAGGCCCAGCGACGTCGCGACCTCCCCGACGGCGAGCACGTTCTCGGGCTCGAACGAGCGGTAATAGACCTCGAGGCCGGCCAGTCCGGCATCGACGAGCTCCCGCACGATGTCCGGTCGGGCCGGCGCCTCGCGGAAATGCGCGAGGACCGGCAGCCCGCCCGCAGCCCTGATCGCGGCGATCGCCTCCTCCGGCCCCAGGCCCTCGCGACGCACGTACGCCGGGCGCCCCGTGCCCGATGAGCCGGCTGAAGGCGTCCTCGACGCTCTGGGCGTGCCCTGCGGCCATCAGCGCCCGGCCGATCGTCGGTCGACCGAGCGCGTCGTCGTCCGACGCGGTGATCTCGGCCACCTCGGCGTCGATCGGGAGCTGGAGCTCGCGCAGCCGGGCGACGGTCCGCTGGAACCGCAGCGCGGCGCTGGTCGCGCTGGGCGGCCAGGACGGCCTCGAAGGCCTCGTCATCGGGGTCCATCCCGAAGCCGAGGATGTGCAGCTCGCCCTCCCACAGACCCAGGTCGCGGGTCACGAGCGCGTTGATCTCGACACCGGGGAGCAGCGTCATCCCCGGGGGCACCGCGGCGTCCGCGATCACGGCCCGGTAGCCCGCGAGGGTGTCGTGGTCGGTCAGGCTCAGGATCCGGACCCCGGCCTCCCAGGCCGCCCGCACGAGGTCCGGCGGCGCGACGACCCCGTCCGAGCGGGTCGTGTGGGTATGCAGGTCGATCGTCGACGGCCCGGGTGGCCGCACCCGGCCTTCCGCCGCGGTCGGCAGCGGGTCGTGCCGCTTTCGCCGGGGCGTCCCCACCCGCTACGCCTCGAGCAGGCGCTGGATCCGTTCGATCTGGAGCGCCCGGCCGGTGGCGGGATCGATGTCGACCTGGACGGCGTTGAAGACGACCGGGCCCTCGCCCACCTCGAACCGGGTCGGCAGGGCGTTGATGAAGCGCGGGATCACGGTCCGCGGCGCGAACCCGATGACGCTCCAGATCGGGCCGGTCATCCCGATGTCGGTCTGGTAGGCGGTGCCGTTGGGGAGGATGCGCTCGTCGCCGGTGACCACGTGCGTGTGCGTGCCCACGACGACGCTGACCCGTCCGTCGAGGTAGAGCCCGAGCGCGTTCTTCTCCGAGGTGAGCTCACAGTGGAAGTCGACCAGGCGCACGGGCGGCAGCGGCTCCGACGATTCGTCGAGCAGGCGGTCCGCATCGGTGAACGGGTTCTCGATCTGCTGCATGTACGTGCGGCCCTGGAGGTTGATGACCGCGACGTCGGTCCCGTCGAGCGCGCTGTACACGCCCCAGCCGCGGCCGGGGACGTCGTGCGTGCCGTAGTTGAGCGGTCGCAGCACGCGGTCGTTGGCCTCGAGGAACGGGTAGATCTCGCGCTTGTCCCAGATGTGGTTGCCCGAGGTGATGACGTCGACGCCGGCCGCGAGCAGCGACTCGGCCGTCGAGGGCGTGAGGCCCATGCCGCCCGCCACGTTCTCCCCGTTGGCGGTGACGAAGTCGATGCCGCGCTCCTCCCGCAGGGCGGGCAGGATCTCCTCGAGCGTGGCCCGGCCCGGCTTGCCGATCAGGTCGCCGACGAGCAGCACCCGAGTCGCGCCCTTGGGTCGCGGCGCGTTCCCATTGGCCGGGTTGCCGAGGCTGGTCCGGCCGACCGGCTCGGAGGAGGCTACTTCGCGAACTCCACGGCCCGCGTCTCGCGGATGACCGTCACCTTGATCTGGCCCGGGTAGGTCAGCTGCTCCTCGATCTTGCGCACGATGTCGCGCGCAAGCCGGGAGGCCGTCAGGTCGTCGATCTCCTCGGGCCGGACGAGGATCCGGACCTCGCGTCCGGCCTGGACCGCGAACGAGCGCTCGACGCCGCTGAAGCTCTCGGCGATCGCCTGGAGGTCCTCGAGGCGCTTGACGTACGTGTCCATCGACTCGCCGCGGGCGCCGGGGCGCGAGGCGCTGATCGCGTCGGCGACCTGGACGATCGGGGCCTCGAGGCAGGCGTACTCGACTTCCTGGTGGTGCGCGGCGATGCCGTTCACGACCTTGAACGGGAGGTTGTGCCGCTGGGCGATGGCGGCGCCGATCGCCGCGTGGGGGCCCTCGACCTCGTGGTCGACGGCCTTGCCGATGTCGTGCAGCAGGCCGCCCATCTTGGCGATCTGGACGTCGGCGCCGATCTCGGCCGCGATGACCGCGGCCAGGTGGCTGGTCTCGACGACGTGCATCAGCACGTTCTGGCCGTAGCTGGTCCGGAACTTGAGCCGGCCGAGGAGCTTGATGATCTCCGCGGGCAGGCCCGGGACGCCGGCCTCGTAGGCCGCCTGCTCGCCGGCCTGGCGCATGACGAGGTCGACCTCGGCGCGGGCCTTGGCGACGACCTCCTCGATGCGGCCGGGGTGGATGCGGCCGTCCGCGATGAGCTTGGTGACGGCCAGCCGGGCGACCTCGCGGCGGACCGGGTCGAAGCCGGACAGCACGACGGTCTCGGGTGTGTCGTCGATGATCAGGTCGACGCCGGTGGCCTGCTCGAGGGCGCGGATGTTGCGGCCCTCGCGGCCGATGATCCGGCCCTTCATCTCGTCCGACGGCAGATGCACGACCGAGACGGTGTGCTCGGCGGTGTGGTCCGCGGCCACGCGCTGCATCGCGGTGACGATGATGTCGCGGGCCTTGTCCTGGGCGTCGTCGCGGGCGGCCCGCTCGATCGCCCGGGCGAGCTTGACCGCGTCGTGCTCGGCCTCCTCGCGGACGGCCTCGAGCAGCACCGACTTCGCGTCCTGGGCCGACATGCCCGACACGCGCTCGAGGGCGGCGACCTGTTCCTGCTGTGCCCGAGCCAGGTCCTCGCGGGTCTTGTCCAGGTCGCGGTCGCGCTCCAGCAGCTTGCGGTCGCGCTCCTCGAGCATGTCCGCGCGCTGATCGAGCTGCTCATCGCGGGCGAGCAGACGCCGCTCGAGGCTGGCGAGCTCCGCGCGCTTGGCACGCGCCTCGTCCTCGGCCTCGCCCTGCATGCGCAGCTTCTCGTCTTTCGCCTCGAGGATGAGCTCCTTCTGGCGGGCGCGAGCCTCGGCCTCGATGCGGCGCGCCTCGGAGCTGGCGGCCTTCATCGCCTGCGACGCCCACATCCCGCGGGCGAGCATGCCGAGTAGGGCTCCGCCGACGGCGGCCGCGACGGCCACCGCCACGACGATCAATGGGTCCATCAGTGATCCTCCCGTCCGGCCGTGGGAGTCGACCGGAGGTCTTGTCGTTCGTCGGTGGCATCGAGCGCGCGGCGGGGACGACCTGATCGCCAGTTGGCGATGTCAGACCCCCTCCGTGGGCCGCGTTCGACGCCGGGTCGGGTGTGCGAAGCGCCGCTCGGGCGGCGCTGGATTCATCTGGCGCGTAGCCTACGGGCCGCGGCGCGGAGGGTCAAACGAGCCGGTACCGTGGCGCAACGTTGCTGCGGGCTCGATCGGCCCGTCCTCGGCATACTCAGCGCGACAGCACTGGGGAGGCACCGTGGGCGACAAGCTGCCGGCGTCGGTCGAGACCGTGGTGGTCGGGGCCGGCCAGGCCGGTCTCATCATGAGCCACCACCTTCGGCAGGCGGGTCGAGAGCACGTCGTCCTCGACAGGCGCGAGGCGCTCGGGGGCGGGTGGCAGGACCGCTGGGACGCGTTCCAGCTCGTGTCGCCCAACTGGACGACCGGCCTGCCCGGGTTCCCCTATGACGGCCCCGAACCGGACGAGTACCTGCATCGGGACGGGGTGGTCGCCCGGATCGCCGGCTATGCCGCCGCGATCGAGGCGCCGGTCCAGCTCGCGACCATCGTCGAGCGGCTCACGGCCGAGGATGACGGCGCGCTCCGGTTCCGCATCGAGACGAGCCGGGGCTCGATCCGGGCACGCGACGTGATCGTGGCCACGGGCGCGTTCCATGTCCCGAAGGTGCCGCCGGCCGCCTCGGCGTTCGCACCGCGGATCCACCAGGTCCACGCTCACGACTACCGGAACCCCGATTCGCTCCCGCCGGGCGGCGTGCTGCTCGTCGGTTCCGGCCAGACCGGGGTCCAGCTCGCCGAGGAGCTGCAGGAGGCCGGACGCGAGGTGACGCTGTCGGTCGGTCACTGCGGGCGTGCCCCGCGACGGTATCGCGGGCAGGACTTCTTCTGGTGGCTCCGACGGCTCGTCGTTGAGGGACCGGCCCTCGACACACCGCTTCCGACCGTCGACCAGTTGCCCGATCCGCGGATGCGGCTCGCCTGCAACCCGCACCTCTCCGGGCACGGTGGCGGGCACGACACGAACCTGCGGGAGTTCGCGGCCCGCGGCATCCGCCTCGTCGGGCGGTTCGAGGCCGCCGACGGGGAGCGCGTCCGCTTCGCCCAGGACCTCTCGGCCAATCTGCGGTTCGCCGACGAGTTCTTCGACCAGCGATTCCGCACCCTTTGGGACACGTTCGCCGAGCGTGCCGGCATCGATGCCCCGCCCGACGACCGCGAGATGTTCGACTTCGAGCCGCCCGAGGTCCCCGAGCTCGATCTCGCGGCGGCCGGCATCAACTCCGTGCTGTGGACGACCGGCTATGCCCCCGACTACGGCTGGCTCGACCTGTCGGTGCTTGGCGAGTTCGGCCTGCCACGCCAGGTCCGGGGCATCAGCGGTGTGCCCGGCCTCTCGTTCCTCGGGCTCCTGTGGCAGCACAATCAGGCCTCGGCGAACCTCGCCGGCGTCGCCAGCGACGCCGAGTACCTCGTGTCGCGCTGGGAGCACTGACGGCCCGATCGCCCGCGTTCCGGCGACCCTCAGAGGACCTCGACACCGCCGCAGGCCATCCAGGCCCCGTCACCGGTGATCTCGCCGCCACCGATCCGGACCGTGTCACCGACCCGAGCGATCACGTTCCCGTCCTCGTCGACGACCGCGATCGGCGTCCCGGGTCGGCCGCTGTAGCCGTGGGGCCAGATGACGGCACGGATCAGCCCGGCGGGATCGTGGATCGCCACACCTGTTGTCGGGTCGGCGACGAGCTCACCTTCGATGAGTGCGGCCGGACAGCCGGGCGGCGTCTCGGAGTCGACCGGTTCCTGGGTACGCAACGCGATCGAAGTCGGCTCCGCCTGGCCGGGTGCCTCCGTCCCGCGGCAGCCCAGGACCAGCCACGCGCCCATCAGGAGCGCGATCGAGAGGCTCCTCATTCGACCGATGACTCCTCCGCCTCGCTCGTCGCGAGTGTCGCGGCCACCTCGCGGCAGGTCTCGGGGTCGAATCCATTCCGTGCCAGCAGCGCGTAGGCCCGCTGCCGACGCTGGCGGGGATCCGCGACCCGTTGAAGCGCGCGACGGTTCTTCGCGAGCAGGTGTTCCGCGGCCGCGCGATCGGGCGTGACGGCAGGACCGTCATCGCCCGGTACCGCCGCCGCCTCCCGACGCTCGGCGAGCACGATGTCCGTGGTGGCACGGTCGATGCCCTTGATGCGGAGCTCCTCGCGGATGGCGCGCTCGCCCCGCGGTCGCGCCCGGTCGCGCGACTCGACCCAGGCCCGCGCGAACGCCTCGTCGTCGAGCACGCCGAACTCGAGAAGCTTGGCGATCGCGCCCTCGACCAGCTCGGGCCGGTAGCCGGCCGAACCCAACCGTCGACGGACCTCCCCGACCGAGCGCGATCGGGCCTCCAGGAACCGCGCGGCAGCCTCGAGGACCACCTGCGGGTCATCGACCGCCGCACGCCGTTCCCGGCGTTCCGCGAACGACTCCCGGCGGCCCTCCATGGCGCGCTACTCGGCCTCTTCGATGCCCTCGACGGGGATGACGACGTCCTCGTTGATCTTGCCGCGGATGCGCCGCTCGATCTCGGCCGCGACCTCCGGGGTGGCCTTGAGGAAGTCCTTCGACGCCTCGCGGCCCTGGCCGAGACGGGTCTCGTCGAAGTTGAACCACGCACCGGTCTTCGAGACGACGTCCATCGCCACGCCGACGTCGAGAAGGCCGCCTTCCTTCGAGATGCCCTCGCCGTACATGATGTCGAACTCGGCGACGCGGAACGGCGGCGCGACCTTGTTCTTGACGACCTTGACCCGGCACCGGTTGCCCACCGACTCCGTCCCGGTCTTGATCGTCTCGACGCGCCGGATGTCGAGCCGGACCGAGGCGTAGAACTTCAGCGCGCGACCGCCCGGGGTGGTCTCCGGGTTGCCGAACATGACGCCGATCTTCTCGCGCAGCTGGTTGGTGAACACGAGTGAGGTGTTCGAGCGGGAGACGGCGCCGGTCAGCTTGCGGAGCGCCTGGCTCATCAGCCGAGCCTGGATGCCGACGAACGAGTCGCCCATCTCGCCCTCGATCTCCGCGCGCGGCACGAGCGCAGCGACCGAGTCGACGACGACGATGTCGATGCCCCCGGAGCGGATCAGCGTCTCGGTGATCTCGAGCGCCTGCTCACCGGTGTCCGGCTGGCTCACCAGAAGTTCATCGACGTTCACGCCGCACTGCCGGGCATACCCGGGATCGAGCGCGTGCTCCACGTCGATGAAGGCGGCGACGCCGCCGCGCGCCTGGGCCTCGGCGATGACGTGCTGGCAGACCGTGGTCTTGCCCGACGATTCCGGGCCGAAGATCTCGGTGATCCGGCCGCGCGGGATGCCGCCGACGCCGAGCGCAAGGTCAAGCGCGATCGACCCGGTCGGGATCGTGTCGATCTGCTGTCGCTCGCGCGAGCCGAGCTTCATGATGGCGCCGCGACCGAATTGCTTCTCGATCGTCAGCAGCGCGGCGTCGACGGCCTTGCCCCGCTCCGCCTGCGCCCGCTCCGTGCTCCGCTCGTCGGTCATCGCCATCGTTCCGTCACGCTCCTCATCGATCCGTTGGACCGAAACCGGAGCGCGCCACGCTGGCGACCCGGTCGGTCAGGCCTCTTCGGTGTCTTCCTCGACGACCGGCTTTTCCTTGCGCGGCTTGCGGATCAGCTCGACGTTCTGCGGCGGATCCGAAAGCGGGGAAAGGCTTGTCTGGCCCAGCTTGGCCTTCGGCTTCTTCTTGGCTTCCTTGCCAGGACGGTTTCGCGAGCCCATCGCTGCGCCTCCGCGTCGTCATACAGCCTATCGGCCGGCCCTTCACGCGGACTTACCGGCGCCTTCATCGACGCTCATCCGGCCCGCGCGAGAACGCAACTCGGCCATCGAGGCGGGGAAGGTTCCGGCCCGGATCGAGGCTCGGACCCTGGCCATGAAGTCTAGGGTGAAGGTCAGGTTGTGACAAGTCGCGAGACGGTACGCGAGCAGCTCGTCGGCCCGGAACAGATGGGCCAGGTAGGCCCGCGAGAAGCGCCGGCAGGCGAGGCACGGACAGTCCGCCTGGATCGGTGCCGGATCGTCCTGGAACGCCCGGTTGCGGATGTTCAGTCGGCCGCCCGGCACCCACAGCTGCCCGTTCCGGGCCACGCGCGCCGGCAGCACCGAATCGAAGAGGTCCACACCCCTGTGGATGGCCTCGAGCAGGTCGGCCGGGGAGCCGAGGCCCATCAGGTACCGCGGCCGCGGATCGTCGTCGAGCAACGGGACCGCGAGGTCGAGCGTGGCGTCGCGCTGGGCGGGCGTCTCGTCGCCGGCCAGCCCGCCCAGGCAGATGCCGTCGAACGGGAGGCTGGCGATGTACCGGGTCGAGGCCGCCCGCAGTTGCGGGTCCAGGCCGCCCTGGACGATGCCGAAGAGCGCCTGGTCATCGCGCCGGTGCGCCGCCAGCGAGCGTTCCGCCCAGCGATGGGTCCGCTCGGTCGCGTCGGCCACGACGTCCCGAGGCGAGGTCGGGTAGACCGGCTGGTCGAAGGCGACCGCGATGTCCGAGCCCAGCGCCTCCTGGGCGGCGATCGCGACCTCGGGCGTGAACCGGTGCGTGGAGCCGTCGAGGTGCGAGCGGAACGTCACCCCGTCCTCGTCGACGACCCGCAGGTCCCCCAGCGAGACGACCTGGAACCCGCCCGAATCGGTCAGGATCGGCCCGTCCCAGTCCATGAACCGGTGCAGGCCGCCGAGCCGGGCGATCCGGTCCGCGCCGGGTCGCAGGTACAGGTGATACGTGTTGGCGAGGATGATCGACGCGCCCGTCTCGGCGATCTCGGCCGGGGTGAGCGCCTTGACCGTGGCATTGGTCCCGACCGGCATGAACTGCGGCGTCTCGACGGTGCCGTGGGTCAGCGTCAGCCTCCCGACCCGTGCCCGCGTGGCGCTGTCGGCCGGTGGCGGGACCAGGACCTCGTAGCGGGCCGCCGCCCCCTCGTAGACCGCCGTCATGCGCCGACCGGCGGCGACTCGTCCCCGGGCGGGTCGTCCCAGAGGCTCGGCATCCCGGCCTCGGCTCGTCGGGGCGGCGGGATCTCGTAGCCGAGCCCCGACAGGTGGGCGCGCGCCAGGTCCGTCGCGATCCGCCCCTGCGGCGTCCGGTCGATGAAGCCGAGGCGCAGGAGGAACGGCTCGTAGACATCCTCGATGGTCTCGATCTCCTCCGAGAGCACCGCCGCGAGCGCCGCGACCCCGACCGGGCCCGAGGCGAACTTCTGGACGATCGCGGCCAGCAGCTTGCGGTCGGTCGAATCGAGCCCCTCGTCGTCGATCTCCATCGCGCGCATCGCCTCGCGCGCGGTCGCCTCGTTCACGCGTCCGTCGCCGTGGACCTCGGCGTGGTCGCGGACGCGCTTGAGCAGCCGGTTGACGATGCGCGGAGTCCCCCGCCCGCGGCGGGCGATCGCCCGGGTCGCGGCGGGCTCGATCTCGACGCCCAGGATGGCCGCCGAGCGGTCGACGATCGCTGCGAGCTCGTCATCGGTGTAGAAGTCGAGCCGATACGTGGCCCCGAACCGGTCGCGGAGCGGACCGCTGATCCGTCCGGCCCGGGTCGTGGCCCCGACCACGGTGAACGGCTTCAGGCTGAGGCGCAGCGAGCGCGCCGATGGGCCCTTGCCGATCATCACGTCGAGCGCGTAGTCCTCCATCGCCGGGTAGAGGATCTCCTCGACCGCGCGGTTGAGGCGGTGGATCTCGTCGATGAACAACACGTCGTGGTCGTCGAGCGACGTCAGCACGGAGGCGAGGTCCCCGGCCCGCTCCACCGCCGGTCCGGACGTGTATCGCACGTTGACCCCGAGCTCGCGCGCCACGATGGTCGCGAGCGTGGTCTTGCCGAGTCCCGGCGGGCCGTAGAGGAGGATATGGTCGGCCGCCTCTCCCCTGCCCTTCGCAGCCTGGAGGAGCACAGAGAGGTTGGCCTTGACCTCGCGCTGGCCGATGTACTCGTCGAGGGTGCGCGGTCGAAGGGTGCCTTCGACGACGAGATCCACCTCGTCTCCCGGGTCCGCCGACAGGATGCGCGAGAGGTCGTCCGCCATAGGAGCGGAGTCTAGCACAGCACGCCGCTGTTTAGCACGCATGTTCGAACACCGGCAGGGCGGCTGCGAAGTACCCCGGCACGACTAGGGCTTCGGGGGTACGATGCCGGGATGCGCCTGTCCCGACGCTCCGAATACGGCCTCCGCGCGCTGACCGATCTCGTGCGGCACAGCGACGAGGGCCCCATCGCGTTGGCGACCCTCGCCGATCGCAATCGACTGCCGGTCAAGTTCCTCGAGCAGATCATGGCCACGCTCAAGCACGCGGGCATCGTCCGCACGACCCTGGGCGCCCACGGCGGCTATGCGATCGCCGCGGATCCGTCGACGATCTCGCTGGGTCGGGTCATCCGGCTGCTGGACGGCGCGCTCGCGCCTCTGGGCTGCGTCTCGCTGCGGTACTACGAGCCGTGCTCCTGTCCCGACGAGGGCACCTGCCCGCTGCGCGACACGATGCTCGACGTCCGCGACGCCATGCTCGCGATCCTCGACGAGCAGACGCTGGCCCAGCTGGCAGCCCGGCCCGGCCGCCGGTCGATCGACCCCGCCGGCATCCACGCCGAGGCGCTGGCCGGCCACCGGCCCTAGTCGCGAACGAGGCTCCGCAGCGCGGCCTTGACCCGTTCCTCCAGGGTGCTCGCGACGCCGACGTCGTTGAGCGCGGTCCGCGACGCCTCGCGAGCCTCGCCGAGCGAGTAGCCCAGGGCCTGGAGCGCGGCGACGATCTCGCCCTCGCTCGCCTCGGCACCCGCGGCGGCCGATCCGGAGACCGCCACGCCTGCCGCCGTGACCTTCTCCTTGAGCTCGAAGATGATCCGTTCGGCGAGCTTCTTGCCGATGCCCGGGATGGCCACGAGCACAGCCTGGTCCTGGGCCAGGATCGCGAGCTGGAGGTCGGCCGTGGGCCGGCTGCCGACGATCGCGAGCGCGACCTTGGGGCCGACGCCCGTGACGGTGAGCAGCAGCGTGAAGAAGCCCATCTCGTCGGCGTTGCGGAACCCGTAGAGCGCCTGCTGGTCCTCGCGGACGAGGTGGTACGTGTGGAGCTTGAGCCGGCCGCCCGGCACGGCCGCGGCGATGATCGCGGGTGCTGCAAACACGCGATAGCCGATCCCACCGACCTCGATCACGAGCGAATCCATGGCGACCGCGCCGACGACCCCCTCGACCGAGGCGATCACGAGGAGCTCGCCACGCGGCTAGGAGGCGCTGCGCTTGGTGGCGCGCTCGGCTGCTCGCTCGACGGCGAGTGCCTCGCGCACCGCGCGGTCATAGCTCGATTCGCCGCGCTCGATCGGCGCGACCGCCGAGCGGTCCAGGACCGCGCCGCTGCGGACCGTGATGGTCTGCTCCGTGTTGGCCGCCCACGTGGCGACCGCGAGAGCGTCGGCGGCGTCATCGGGCCGCGGCCGCTCGCTCATGCCGAGGACGAGCTGGACCATCCGGCTGACCTGCTCCTTGTCCGCGGCGCCGTAGCCGGTGATGGCGCTCTTGACCTCGTTCGGGGTCGCCTCGCGGACGGGTGCGCCGTGCTGCGCGGCCGCGAGCAGGACCACGCCCCGCGCCTGTCCGACAGCGAACGCGGTCTGCACGTTCTTCGAGAAGAAGAGCCGCTCCACCGCGACCAGGTCCGGCTGATGGAGCTCGACGAGCTCGTCGACCAGCGTGTGGATGGCCAGCAGCCTCTCGGGGAGGGTCAGGTCCGGGCTGGTCTGGAGACAGCCGTGGTCGATCTCGCGGAGCCGTCCGCGCGCCCGTTCGACGATCCCGTACCCCAGCGCGGCGGTCCCCGGGTCGATCCCGAGGACGATCACCCGGCGACCTCGGCGTAGACGTCCTCGGGGATGTCGAAGTTGGCCGTGACCCGCGACACGTCGTCGAGGTCCTCGAGCAGCTCGATGAGCCGCAGCGCCTGGCGCGCTTTCGAGGAATCGAGCTCGATGGGCTGCTTGGCGACCATCGTCGACTCCGCCGACTCCACCGCGACGCCGGCGCCCTCGAGGGCGTGCCGGACTGCTTCGAGCGACCCCGGCGCGGTGTAGATCTCGATGCTCTCCTCGCCGTCGGTGTCGACGTCCTCGGCGCCCGCGTCGATGGCCGCGAGGGCAACCTCGTCAGCGTCGGCTCCGGAGCGTGGGACGGAGATCAGGCCGCGCGGCTCGAACTGCCAGGCCACGGCGCCGCTGCCCGCCAGCTGGCCGCCCGACTTGGTGAACATCGAGCGGACCTCGGCCGCGGTCCGGTTGCGATTGTCGGTCTGGGCCTCGACCAGGACCGCGATCCCGCCGGGGCCGTAGCCCTCGTAGACGATCTCCTCGAACTGCTCGGCCTCGCCGCCACCGGTCGCCTTGTCGATCGTCCGCTTGATGTTGTCGGCGGGCATGTTGACCGAGCGGGCCTTCTCGATGGCGAGCCGAAGCCGGTAGTTGGCATCGGGGTCGCCGCCGCCCTGCCGGGCCGCCACGCTGATCTCGCGCGCGACCTTGGTGAAGAGGGCGCCGCGCTTGGCATCGGTGATGCCCTTCGCGCGCTTGATCGTGGACCACTTGGAATGACCTGACATCGCGGGCCGGAGTATAGCCGACTATGATGGCCGGACCCCCCGCGCGCTCCCTCCACGACCTACGGTCGCAACGTCCAGCAGGAGGACCGTCGAACCGATGACGATGAAGAGCGTCGACCTGCCTCACCTTCGCAGCGTCGTCATGGCCGGGCACGTGGGATCCGGCAAGACGACGCTGTCGGAACAGCTGCTGTTCAAGGCCGGCGCGATCCCACGACTCGGGCGCGTCGACGACGGGACGGCCCACCTCGATTTCGAACCCGAGGAGCAGAAGCGACGGGAATCGCTGAGCCTCGCGGTCGGGACGTTCGAGAGCGACGGCACGCGGATCTCGCTGCTCGACACGCCCGGTTACCCGGACTTCATCGCCGACGTCATCGAGGGCTTCGCCGCGGCGGACGGCGCGGTATTCGTGATGGACGCCTCGGGCGGTGTGGAGGCGGGTCTCGAGCAGTCGGTCGCACTGGCCCGCGGGACGGGCACGGCCGCCTGCTTCTTCATCAACAAGAGCGATCGCGAGAACGCCGATCCGACTGCCGCGCTCGACGCCCTGCGCGCGGCCTTCGGCGAGAAGATCGCGCCGGTCCAGATCGCCATCGGCGCGGCCGAGTCGTTCAGCGGGTATGTCGACCTCGTCCATCGCAAGGCGTGGGGCTGGGACGGCTCGAAGGAAGTCGAGATCCCCATCCCGGACGAGCTGACCGACGAGGTCGCGCGGCGGCGCGACCAGCTGCTCGAGGCCGCGGCCGAGGCCGACGACGACGTGCTGACCAAGTACCTCGAGGGCGAGGAGATCTCCGATCCCGAGCTGGAGGCGTGTCTCCGCAAGGGCGTCAAGGAGAGCATCCTCGCGCCGGTCCTGGTCGGCAGCGCGACGAAGGGGATCGGCCTGCGCGGGCTGCTCGACGCGATCGTGCGCTACCTCCCCTCCCCGGCCGACGAGGCGCCGGCGAAGGCGACCGACAAGGGCGGCACGACCGTGGAGATCCCGGCCGACGAGAACGGCCCGCTCCTGGTGCGCGTGTTCAAGACCACGGCCGACCCGTTCGTCGGGCGGCTGACCTACCTGCGCGTGCTGTCCGGGACCCTCCATTCCCAGGCCCATGTCTGGAACGCGACCCGCGGCGAGGACGAGCGGATCGGCCAACTGCTCCTCCTGCACGGCAAGGAGCAGGAACCGATCGGCGAGCTGGAGGCCGGCGAGATCGGGGCGATCGCGAAGCTCGCGGTGACCGAGACGGGCGACACCCTGAGCTCGAAGGAGCGGCCGCTGACGCTCGCGCCGATCGAGTTCCCGGCGCCCTCGCTCGTGCTGGCCATCGAGCCGGTCTCGAAGGGCGACCTCGACAAGATGGGCCCGGCCCTGCAGCGGATGCTCGAGGAGGAGCCGACGGTCCGCCTGGAGCGAACCATGCTCGGCGAGCAGGTGCTCCGGACGATGGGCGAGGCGCACATCTCGGTCATCACCGAGCGCCTCAAGCGCAAGTTCGGCGCCGCCATCGTGACCCACACGCCGAAGGTCCCCTACAAGGAGACGATCCGGGGCAAGACCCAGGTCCACGGCCGGTACAAGAAGCAGACCGGCGGCCACGGGATGTTCGGCGACGTGTGGCTCGAGCTCGAACCCAACCCGGACGGCGGCGTGGAGTTCGCCCAGCGGATCGTCGGCGGGTCGGTGCCGAAGGGCTTCTTCGCAGGCGTCGAGAAGGGCATCCGCGAGGCGGCCGCCGAAGGGGTCGTGGCCGGCTACCCCCTGTCCGACTTCAAGGCCACGCTCTACGACGGGTCCTTCCACCCGGTCGACTCGAACGAGCTCTCGTTCAAGATCGCGGCCTCGATGGCGCTCAAGGACGGGGTCCACCAGGCGAAGCCGGCCCTGATGGAGCCGATCATGAGTGTCCAGATCCGCGTGCCCGAGGCGTACATGGGCGAGGTCAACCGCGACCTCAACGGTCGCCGCGGCCGGGTCCTCGGGATGGATTCCGAAGGCTCCACGCAGATCATCACCGCGCACGTGCCCGAGGCCGAGCTGTTCACCTACGCGATCGAGCTGCGCTCACTCACCCATGGCCGGGGCACGTTCTCCGCGACGCTCGACCACTACGAGGACGTGCCGTCGCACATCGCGGACAAGGTGATCGCCGAGCATCGCAAGGTGGCCGAGACGGCCGGCGGCCACGGCAGCGGCCACTGACCGTGGCCGAGCCGACGCCCAGCCCGCGGCGTGAGCGGATCTCGCCGCTGTTCATGATCCTGTTGGTCGTGGCCGGCCTCGGGATCGGGTTGGTGCTGGTCCTGGTCATCGCATCGGTGTTTGGCTACAACTTCGGCTAGGGTCCGGCGCCCCGTTGGGCCCTTCTTGCACCGGATGCAAGAACCGGGCCCGGCGTTGCGTCAGATGCAAGCTACGTCGCCGGGACGCCTCGGACGAGCCCGTGGATTGCACGAGATGCAATCACTCGATGGCCGTTGCGCCTCGATTGCGTCCGATGCAAGCGTCGGACAGGTTTGGCGATGTCAGACCCCGGCGGCCGACGGGACTTGCATCTCATGCAAGGCCAGCGGAGCGTGAGAGGCCGCGATCAGCCGCCTCAGGCTGACAGGGCCTCGGCGATGTCCAGACGGCCGTCGTAGATGGCCCGGCCGAGGATGGCGCCCGTGCAGCCGACCGCGCGGACGGCCCGGAGGTGCTCGACCGTGGCGATCCCGGCCGACGCGATGATCTCGCCGCGATCGAGGCGCACCAGCCGCTCGTAGAGGGCGAGGTCGGGTCCTTCCCGCAGCCCGTCGCGCTCGATGGCCGTCGCCTCGAACGTCGTCACGCCCGCGTCGGAGAGCCGCCGGACGGCATCGGCCGGATCGACCCCGACGGCGTCGGCGGCCCAGCCCTGCCCGACGGCCCGGCCGCCACGCACGTCGATGGCGACGACGACCCGTTCCGCCCCATGATCGGCGACGAGGCGACCGGCGAACGCAGGATCGCGCAGGGCCGCGGTCCCGATCACCACACGACCGGCCCCGGCCGCGACGATGTCGGCGACCGACGTGTGGTCGCGCAGGCCGCCGGCGACCTCGACCTGGACGCGCTCCCCCATCGCGGTCATGAGCCGCCGGATCACTGCCCCGTGGACCGGCACGCCCGAGCGGGCGCCATCGAGATCGACGACGTGCAGCCATCTCGCCCCAGCGTCGACGAACCGCTGCGCGATCGCGACAGGGTCGTTCGAGAAGGCCGTCTCGCGCGCGAAGTCACCCTGTTCGAGACGGACGACCCGCCCTCCACGGAGGTCGATCGCCGGCAGGATGTCGAACCCGCTTGCCAACCTTGCGACTCCATGTTAGCGTTTTAGCACGCTACTACGATAACACGACCCAAACCACACGCGAGGCAAGGACCGCGACATGGCCGACGACTGGCGGACTCCCGACGTTCAGGCGCTCTTCGAGGCGATCCTCAGCCTGGAGGATACCGCCGACGCGGAGCGCTTCTTCCGCGACCTCTGCACGCTCAACGAGCTGCGCGACATGGCCCAGCGCTGGGCGGTCGTCCGGCTGCTCGACAGCGGCAAGCACTACGCCGAGATCTCGCGCGAGACGGGCGCCAGCACGGCCACGATCACTCGCATCGCCTCGTGGCTGAACCACGGCGAGGGTGGCTACCGCGCGCTCCTCGAGCGGACCAAGGCAACCAGCCAGGCCGGGGCCAGCGCAGGAACGGGCCGCGCGCGATGAGGGAACGCCTCCGGCTGGCCGTCCCGAACAAGGGCCGGCTCGTCGAACCGACCCTGCGGCTCCTGCACGACGCGGGTCTCGTGTTCGAGGAGCACGATCGGAGCCTGGTCGCGCGCGTCCAGAACTTCGACCTCGACATCCTGTTCGTCCGCACGAACGACATCATCGAGTTCGTCGGCGACGGGGTCGCCGACCTCGGCATCACCGGGATCGACCTGCTGACCGAGACCGGCGCCGAACTGCCACGCGTCCGCTCGCTCGGCTACGGCCGCTGCCGGCTGGCCGCCGCCGTCCCGACCGATGCGCCACAGCAGACCGTCGAGGACCTGGCAGGTCTCCGTGTCGCGACCGCGCACCCGAACACGGCGCGCCGGTTCTTCGAGGGACGGGGTATCCCGGTCGACGTCATCCCGATCTCGGGCGCCGTCGAGGTCGCCCCGCGGCTTGGCCTCGCCGAGGGCATCGTCGACCTGGTCTCGACCGGCTCGACGCTGGTCATGAACGGCCTCCGCCAGATCGGCGACGTGCTCGCATCGGAGGCCGTCCTGGTCGCCAACCCGACCGCCGACCGCGAGCGATCGGCCGAGCTGGCCGCCATCGACACCATGTTGAGCGCGGTCATCGCGGCGCGCGGCCGCAAGTACCTGATGATGAATGCCCCGGCCGCGGTGCTCGCCGAGCTCGAGGACCTGCTGCCGGCCCTCGAGTCGCCGACGATCATCCCGCTCGCGCACGAGGGCATGATCGCGATCCACTCGGTCGTCGGGGCCGACGAGGTCTGGGGCCTCCTGCCCCGCCTGAAGGCCGCTGGCGCCTCGGGGATCCTGGTGCTCCCGATCGAGAAGATCGTGCCGTGACGGCCACGACGATCGGCCTGCGCCGCCTCGACCTTGGCGCGGCCGCGGCCGGCGATCTCGGAGGCCCGGCGCGACCGCGACACGCTGGTCCGACGTGGCGCCGTTCCGGTTGCAGCTGTCCGGGACGCGGCGCGCGCCACGCTCGCCGACGTGCGAGCCCGCGGCGACGCGGCGGTTCGCGAGGCCAACGAGCGGGTCGGTGGCGGCCGGCCCGATGGCCTCCTGATCCTGGAGCGCGCCGAACTGGCCGCGGCGCGCGACGCCCTCGAGCCGCGGGTCCGGCGGGCCCTCGACCAGGCCATCGAGAACGTCCGGCGGTTCGCGGCGACTCAGTGCCCGTCGTCCACCCGGACGACGATCCTCCCCGGCATCGAGATCGAGCGCCGCTGGACGCCGCTGGCCTCGGTCGGCGCGTACGTCCCGGGCGGATCCGCGCCGTATCCCTCGTCGCTGGTCATGACCGTCGTGCCGGCGCGCGTCGCCGGGGTCGAGCGGATCGTCGTCGCCTCGCCCGCCGACCGCGACGGCCGCAACCACCCGGTGCTGCTCGGGGCGGCCGGGCTGCTCGAGGTCGACGCGTTCGTGGTCGCCGGTGGCGCCCAGGCGATCGGGGCGCTGGCGTACGGCCTCCCGGACGCGGGCGTGGCGCCGGTCGACCGCATCGTCGGCCCGGGCAACGCCTGGGTCACGGCCGCGAAGATCGAGGTCTCCGGCGAGGTCGGCATCGACCTGCCGGCCGGCCCGTCCGAGGGCATGGTCCTCGCCGCGCCGCCGGCCGACCCGCGTCGCGTGGCCGCGGACCTCATCACGCAGGCCGAGCACGGCCCCGACTCGCCCGCGATCCTGGTCACCACCGACGCGGCCTTCGCGGATGCGGTGGAGGCCCAGGTCGGCGAGCTGCTGGCGACCGACGCCCCGCCGGGACATCCTCGAGCGGGCGCTGCGCGACCACGGCCGGATCGCGCTCGCGCCCGACCTCGACACCGCGATCGCCTTCATCAACGCCTACGCGCCCGAGCACCTCTCGGTCGACGTCGAGCCGGTGGAGCCCGCGGTCGCGCGACTGCGCAATGCCGGCTCTCTGTTCGTCGGCCCGTGGGCGCCCGAATCGGCCGGCGACTACGCCACCGGCGCGAACCACGTCCTGCCCACGGGCGGTCTGGCCCGCGGCTCGGGCGGCCTGGCCGTCGAGGCCTACGGCAAGTTCGTGCAGGTCCAGCGGGTGGATCGCGAGGGGCTTGCGGCGATCCGCGACACCGTCGCGACCCTTGCCGAGGCCGAGGGTCTCCTCGCCCATCGCGACGCGGTCGAGATCCGCTTCGCCGACGAGACGCCCGGGGAGTCGCGACGATGAGCACGACGCCGGTCACCTTCGCATCCCCGTCGGGCCCCACGACCTACACGTGGGAGGCCACCGACGACGAGGTCGCCGCCCGGTACGGCATCCCACGCGAGCGGATCGTCCGGTTCGACCTGAACACCTCCCCCGCCCCGCCGGCGCTGGTCGAGACGCTGCTCGCGGCCGGACGCTTCGAGACGAGCCTGTCGGAGTACCCGCCGTCGGACTACCGGCGCCTGGTCGAGGCCGCGGCCGCCCGCTACGGCGTCGAGGTCAACGAGATCGTCGTCGGCGCCGGGGCGGACGAGATCCTGGACCTTGTCGCCAAGGCATTCCTGCCCGGCGGCGGACGTGCCGTCGTCCCCGTCCCGACCTATGCGATGTACCGCGTGCTGACCGAGCAGCGCGGCGCGCGGGTCATCGCGGTCCCACGCCTGGATGCCGCGGCCGGTTGGGCCCTCGACGCCGACGCGATCCGTGCCGCCGCGCGCGACGCCCAGGTCGTCTGGTTGTGCAGCCCGAACAACCCGACCGCGCTGCCAGAGCCCGATGGCGTCATCGAAGGGCTGCCTTCGGGGGCTGCTCGAGGACGCGGACGAATCGATCCGCACCGCGCCCATCGTCGTCCTCGACGAGGCCTACGCCGAGTTCGCCGGGGCGTCGCTGCTGCCGCTGCGCGCGGCCTACCCGAACCTCATCGTCGTGCGGACCGCCAGCAAGGCCTACGCGCTGGCCGGCCTGCGCGTCGGGTTCGCGATCGCCCGGCCGGACGTGATCACCCGGCTCAACCCCTTCCGGCCGCCGGGCTCGGTCAGCACGGTGTCGGTGACGGTCGTGACCGAGGCGCTGCGCGACGACGGGATCCTGCACGCGAACCTGACGCGCGTCGAGACCGAGCGAGCACGCCTCTCGGCGGCGCTGAGCCTGGCCGGCTGGACCGTCGGGCCCTCGGTCACCAACTTCCTGCTGGTCGACTTCGGCTCGCCCGAGCGTTCCGGGGCCGTGGCCGAGGCGCTGCTGACCCGCGGTCTCGTCCCGCGCACGTTCCCGGCCGGGCATGTGCTGGCTGGCTCGCTTCGGCTGACCGTCCGCGACCCGGACGAGAACGACCGACTCATCAATGCCGCCAACGAGATCGCCCTGCCTGCCGCCACAGCCGGCGGCGCCACGTCCACGACCACGGAGTCGCCCGCATGACCACCCCGCTCGGTGAACTGACCATCGGCCCGCGCGAGGAGCGGCGGGTGACCGTCGCGCGGACGACGCGCGAGACCGACATCACAGTCACGCTCGGGCTCGATGGCGCGGGCCACACCGCGATCGACACGGGGATCGGCTTCTACGACCACCTCCTTGGCTCGCTCGCGCACCACGGGCTGTTCGACCTCGCGATCCACGCCGACGGCGACCTCCAGGTCGACGAGCACCACACCGTCGAGGACGTCGCGCTGGTCCTCGGCTCCGCGTTCGGCGAGGCGCTGGGCGATCGCGCGGGCATCCGCCGCTTCGGCGACAGCTCGGTCCCGATGGACGAATCGGTCGCCACCGCGGTCATCGACGTCGGCGGGCGGCCCTACGCGGTCATCGACCTGCCGTTCCGCG
Organism: uncultured Chloroflexia bacterium; assembly: GCA_963767165.1. GTDB lineage: Bacteria > Chloroflexota > Limnocylindria > Limnocylindrales > CSP1-4 > SPCO01. Next base: position 55,780 of record CAVYCV010000005.1, read on the forward strand.
GCGAGCGGGTCGGTGGGCTGCCGTTGCAGCTCGTCGAGCATGCGCTCGAGGCCTTCGCCCGGACGGCCGGCGCCACGCTCCACCTGCGCGGCACGGGCCGCAACGACCATCACCTCGCCGAGGCCGCCTTCAAGGCCCTCGGTCGCGCGCTCCGCGAGGCCTGCGAGCCCGACCCGCGTCGCACGGGCGTCGCCTCGACCAAGGGATCGCTCGGATGACCGATCGACCGATCATCGCGGTCGTCGACTACGGCGCCGGCAACCTGGTCAGCATCGACCAGGCGCTCACGACCGTGGGCGCGGACGTGCGGGTCGTGCGCGACGGCGAGGCGATCCGCGGAGCCGACGCCCTCGTGGTCCCGGGCGTGGGCGCGGCGGCGCCGGCGATGGCCCGGCTGGAGCGCCGCGACCTCGTGGCGCCGATCCGGGCCTGGCTGGCCGCCGACCGGCCGTTCCTGGGCATCTGTCTCGGGCTCCAGCTCCTGTTCGACACAAGCGACGAGGACGGCGCGGCCACCCTCGGCGTCCTCCCGGGCCGGACCGTGCGGCTCGAGGATGCCCCGACCCTGCCGCACATCGGCTGGAACCAGGTCGAGCGCACCCGCGAGCACGAGCTGTTCGAGGGCATCGCGGACGGCGCCGACTTCTACTTCGTCCACTCCTACGCGGGCGAGCCCGCCGGCGGCGAGACCAGCGACGAGGTCCTCGCGTCCACCGAGCACGGCCGGCGGTTCGTCTCGGCCGTCGCCCGTGGCCCGCTCCTCGGCGTCCAGTTCCACCCGGAGCGCAGCGGCGCCGACGGGCTGCGACTGCTGACCAACTTCGTCTCGATCGTGCGGGCCGCCTGATGCTCCGACGCCGGGTGATCCCGTGCCTGGACGTCGCGGACGGGCGGGTCGTGAAGGGGACGCGCTTCGTCGACCTCGTCGACGAGGGCGATCCGCCGGAACTCGCCGAACGCTACGCGGCCGAGGGCGCTGACGAGCTGGTCTTCCTCGACATCACGGCCGCGCCCGAACGTCGCGGCACGCTCCTCGACATCGTCGAGCGGACCGCGCGACGGGCGTTCATCCCCCTCACCGTCGGCGGCGGCGTCCGGAGCGTGACCGAGATGCGCGACGTCCTCCGGGCCGGCGCCGACAAGGTCTCGCTCAACACCGCGGCCGTCGCGGATCCGACGCTCGTGGCGCGCTGCGCCGGCCGGTTCGGGCGCCAGGCGGTGGTCGTGGCCATCGACGCGCGACGACGGCAGACGGCCGAGCCGGCCTGGGAGGTCGTCGTCCAGGGCGGCCGCCAGCCGACCGATCTCGACGCGATCGCCTGGGCCGAGCGTGTCGTCGACCTGGGTGCCGGCGAGCTGCTGGTCACGTCCATCGACCGCGACGGCACGGGCTCCGGCTTCGACACCGAGCTGCTGCGGGCCATCGCCGATCGCGTGCGGGTGCCGATCATCGCGTCGGGTGGCGCCGCCGGGCCGGCCGATTTCGTCGCCGCGGTCCGCGATGGCGGCGCCGATGCTGTCCTGGCCGCCTCGATCTTCCATCGCCGGATCCACGCAATCGCCGACGTGAAGGCCGCGATGGCGGCGGCGGGCCTGCCGGTCCGGCTCGTCCCGCAGGCCGTCGCGTGACGGGCGCCCGGCCCGGGGCGGCACCCACGGTCGCCTTCGGTCCCGACGGCCTCGTGCCGGCGGTCGTCCAGGACGCCGCGGACGGCCGCGTCCTGATGCTCGCGTGGATGGATGCCGAGGCCCTGGCCGCGACGTTCGAGACCGGCGAGGTGCACTTCCACTCGCGCTCCCGGGACCGAATCTGGCGCAAGGGCGAGACCAGCGGGAACGTCCTCCGGCTCGTGGACCTCGCAAGCGACTGCGATTCCGACGCCTTGCTCGTGACCGTCGATCCCGTGGGGCCGACTTGTCACCGCGGGACCAGGAGCTGCTTCGACCCCGATGGCGCGCCGGCCGAGCGCTCCACGCAGGGGTTCGCTTGGCTCGAATCGCTGTGGTCGACGATCGCGCAGCGTGCCGCCGACCGGCCAGAGGGCTCCTACACGGCCTCGCTGCTGGCCGGTGGCGTGGACACTGCAGGTCGCAAGGTCACCGAGGAGGCCACGGAGGTCCTGATGGCCGCCAAGGACGACGCCGCGGCGTCAACGACCGCAACGCGGGAGGCCCTTGCCGGCGAGGCGGCGGACCTCCTCTACCACGCGCTCGTGCTCCTGGCGGAACGCGGCCTGCCCCCGAGCTCGGTCGTGGACGTGCTGCGGGAGCGCCACGGCCACTAGCGGTGCCGAGTCCGTTTCCGGCAGATGACACTCAGCCGGTCATTGGTCAGAGGCCCCGTCCGCGACCCGTGCACGCCTCGCCACCCGACCGGAGCGATCCAGTGTCAGATGCGCACTGACACGGTCATCTGTCACTGGATCCGTGACGAACGACCACTTCAGTGCCAAGTGACGGAAACCGGCCGGGGAGGTGCCTCAGCCTGCGCGGCGACCGATCTCGCGGCGGCGCTTGCCGATGCGCACGTCCAGCCACTCCCCGGCGATCGGCTCCGGGACGAAGGCCGGGTCCGCGACGCGCACGCCGTTGATCGTCACGCCGCCGCCGGCGACCATCCGGCGCGCCTCGCCCCTCGATGCGAAGACACCTGCCTCGGCGAGCAGGACCGCCGCCCCCTGGGCGAGCCCTGAGGCAGTGAACGTGAACCCGCCGGACGAATCGAACAGGGCACGCATCGCCGCAGGGTCCGTGATGGCATCGGACGAGAACTTCGCCTCGGAATCGGCGATCGCCCGTTCCGCGGCGTCCACCCCGTGCGTCCGCGCCGTGATGTCGAGCGCTAGGGCCCGCTGCGCCGCCCGTGCCTCCGGACGCGCCGCGGCCTCGGCCTCGAGCGCCTCGATGCGCTCCCGCGGGAACTCGGTGAACCAGCGCAGGTACGTGCCGACATCGCGGTCGTCCGTGTTCAGCCAGTGCTGGTAGAAGGCATACGGCGACGTCCGGTTCGGATCGAGCCAGACGGTCTCGCCGACCTCGCTCTTGCCGAATTTCGCGCCCGAGGGCGACAACAGGAGCTTGTACGCGAGCCCGTGTGCCGGGTCGGGCGCCTCGGCGCTCCGTTCGGCACCACCATCGGCGCCGCCGCTCGTCCGCCGGATGAGCTCAAGGCCGGCCGTGATGTTGCCCCACTGATCGGCGCCGCCCATCTGCAGCTCGACGCCCATCGTCCTGTACAGGTGGGCGAAGTCGTACGACTGGAGCAGCATGTAGCTGAATTCCGTGTACGAGAGGCCGCGATCGAGCCGGACCTGCACGGAATCCTTGGCCAGCATGTACGGGATCGTGAAGTGCTTGCCGGTGTCGCGCAGGAAGTCGATGAGCGACAGCCGGCCGAGCCAGTCGAGGTTGTTGACCATCACGGCGCCGCCCGCGCCGGGCGCGAAGTCCAGGAACCGCTCGAGCTGGCCCCGGATCGCTGCCACGTTCCGCTCGAGCGTCTCGCGGTCGAGCAGGTTGCGCTCGGTCGAGCGGCCCGACGGGTCGCCGATCATCCCCGTCCCGCCACCCACGAGTGCCACCGGGCGGCCGCCGAAGCGCTGCAGGCGCAGAAGCCCGAAGATCGGGATCAGGTGGCCGATGTGGAGCGTGTCGGCCGAGGGATCGAAGCCGATGTAGCCGGAGATCGGGCGACCGGTCGCAAGGCGAGCCGGCAGGCCGGGCGTCGTCGCCTGCAGGATGCCCCGCCATTCGAGTTCGTCGAGGAGTCCACCCGGGGCATCGCCGGGCGTCGGGTCGGGCGCGGCCGTCACAGCCCCGGACGTCGAGGCGTCTGGACCCAACGGGAGGCGCACGACCGGTCGTTCACGCCCCCTATGCTATCGTGCGGCAACTCATGCAGACCAGCCTCGCAAGGCGCCAGCGCCATCGGCGGGCGCTCCAGGGTCGCCCCAAGGGGCGCGGTGGCTCGACCATCGGTCGTGTCCTCCTCGTCATCTTCCTCATCTTCCTCGTCATCGCCCTGCTCACGACCGGGGCGGGGCTCGTGTTCGCCGTGGGCGCGTACAACCACTACGCGGCCGGGCTCCCGGAGCCGAAGGAAGCCCTGACCAACCTCGATTTCGACCAGCAGACGCTCGTCTACGACCGGACCGGCAAGGTCGAGCTCGCCAAGCTCGGGTCATTGCGCCGCGAGGTCGTCACGTTCGACCAGATCCCGGGCGAGATGATCGACGCGACGACGGCGATCGAGGACAAGGACTTCTGGATCAACGCCGGCTTCGATCCGATCGGCATCGTGTCCGCCGGCATCGACACGCTGTCCGGCCGTCCGCGCGGCGCCTCGACCATCACCCAGCAGCTCGTCCGCGCGCGACTGCTCCCACCCGAGGCCTTCGCGGGCACGACGTACGACCGCAAGGTCCGCGAGATCATCCAGTCCGTCCGGCTGACGCAGGCCTATCCAGGACAGGACGGCAAGGAACAGATCGTCACGGCCTACCTGAACCAGAACTTCTACGGCAACAACAGCTACGGCGTGAAGGCGGCAGCGAAGGGCTACTTCGGCAAGCCGCTGGCAGACCTGACCCTCGCCCAGTTCGCGATCCTCGCGGCCATCCCCCAGTCGCCGACGAAGTTCGACCTCATGAAGAACGCGGATGAGGTCTGCACCGAGGACGTGGACGAGGGCGAGGAATGCCCCGACTTCCAGCTGGTCGTGCCCGACACCTCGGAGATCGTCCAGCGCCGGAACTTCGTCCTGGAGCTGATGAAGACGCGCAGCACGCTCACCGGATCGCACCACGCGGCCGCCGAGTACGAGGCCGCGAAGTCGGAGCCGGTCGTGCTGACCCCGTTCGTCTCCGCGAGTTGGAAGGCGCCCCACTTCGTGTGGCAGGTTCGCGATGCGCTGGCCGACATCCTGTGCCCCGACACCCCCAACGACTGCAGCGAGGTCGACACCGGCGGCTACCGCGTGACCACGACGCTCGACTGGGGCATGCAGAAGACCGCCGAGAAGTGGGTCTACGCCGCGGCCCGGGCGCCGAACGCGAAGGACCCGCGGGCCGTCCTGCGCTCCAAGAAGATCCCTCGCAGCGAGTGGAACTGGATCCTCGGGCTGCGGGGCCACAACATCCACAACGCCGCGGCCGGCGTCATCGACTACCGGACCGGCGACGTGCTCGCCTACGTCGGCAGCGCGAGCTACACGTCCAAGGGCAACAAGAAGTTCCAGCCCCAGTTCGACGTCATGGCCGACGGCTGGCGCCAGCCCGGATCGTCCATCAAGCCCGTCGACTACCTCATCGGCATCGATGACGGCATCCTCACCGCGTCAACGATGTTCATGGACGTCACCACGGACTTCGGCGGCGGCTTCGTCCCGACCCAGGCCGACAAGCTGGAGCGCGGCCCGGTCCGGCTTCGCTCGGCCCTGCAGTTCTCGCTCAACATCCCCGCGATCAAGGCCGGGATGATGATCGGCCTCGATCATCTCTTCGAGCGGACCAAGGAGTTCGGCCTGACCTACCCGTCGACGGCGATCCCGGTGAAGTCGATGGGCATCGGCACGCTCGAGGTCCATCCGATCGACCTGCTCGGCGCGTACGGCGTCGCGGCCAACGGCGGTGTGCGGATGCCGCGCCAGGTCATCCTGTCGGTCATGGACTCGAACGGACGGATCGTCTGGCCGCTCAAGGACGACAAGCCCACGGGCGAGCAGGTCACGAGCCCGCAAGCCGCCTATGTGATCACCGACATCCTGGCCGGCAACACGGTCATGAAGACCAACCCGTTCTGGGGCAAGTGGGCGATCTACGACCACGGCCGGCGGCGGCCCGCGGCGTACAAGACCGGCACGACGAGCGACAACCGCGACGTGGCCGCGTACGGCTACCTCGCACCACCCAAGGACAAGGCGGCGCCGGGGCTCGCGGTCGGCGTCTGGATGGGCAACAGCGACAACTCGCCCAACGACGGCAAGCTCTCGCTCGACACGTCGGCGCCGCTCTGGTCGGCGATCCTGACCGACATCAGCAAGGGCCTCCCGATGGCGAGCTTCAAGTCGCCGGGCGGCCTCAAGAAGGCCACCGTCGACGCGTTCACCGGGACCAAGCCAGGGCCGTTCACGCACAAGACCGTCGAGGAGCTGTTCATCCCCGGTCACCTGCCGCCCAAGAGCACGGCGAGCCGGGTCACGCTCCAGATCGACGCCGCGAGTGGCCTGGTCTGGCGCGAGGGCTGCGTCGGACCGGAGGTCCCGAGGAGCTACTTCGACATCTCGGAGGTGGATTCGAACTTCCCCTCGTGGCAGCGCGCCGACCGCAACTGGGCGTCACGCGCGGCCCGGGGATCCGGCGTCCGAGGCACGTCGAAGGGCACGCGGACGACCTACTTCTACAACGGCCAGTTCCGCCCGTTCGGGTCGTCGTGGGGCGCCCCGTTCGCGCCGTCGAAGAAGTGTCCGTTCGCGCCGCCACCGACGCCGGTCTGCGACCCGCTGCTCGGCGTCCCCTGCCCCAGCCTGCCGCCCGACCCCGGCGTCAAACCGCCACCGGCCCCCTAGCCCCCCGGCTACAGCTCGACGATCGTCGCGCCGTCGCCGCCCTCGCCGCGCTGACCCGGGCGAACCGAGCGCACGAGCGGATGATCCGCGGCCTGGTGACGCACCGCGTCGCGCAGGGCCCCCGTCCCCTGACCGTGGATGATGATCGCCTTGTCCAGACCGGCCAGCGCGGCGTCATCGAGGTAGCGAGCGAGTGCATCGAGCGCCTCGTCCACCCGGGCGCCCCGCAGGTCGAGCGACGATGCGACGGACCTTGCGCGATCCAGGCGGAGGGCAGCCTCGTTGGACGTGGCTGCCGGCTCGGCACTCCCCCGCCCGCCCGAGCCACCCGGGGCGATGAGCGCGGGCACGAGATCGTCGAGATCCACCGTGACGCGCATCCCGCCGGCCTCGAGCGTCGCGCGCCGGCCATCCCGGTCGAGCGCCGAGATCCGGCCCTCCCAGCCGCCCGAGCGGCTGTGCGCCCGCTCGCCGACCTGCCACGTCCGTGCGGCATCGGGCTCGGGTGCCGGCTCCGCCGGCTCGTCCTCGGTCTCGGGCAGACCGGCCACGGTCGCGGCGGCCCGGTCGACGGCCGCGTCCAGGCCCTGCTCGGTCAGGGTCTCGCGTTCGAGGGTTCGTCGCGTCGCCTCGACCTCGTCGCGGAGCGCCGAGAGGACCCGGTCGGCTTCGGCATGGGCGGCGCGGACCACCTCGTCGCGTTCGCGTCGCGCCCGCCGCCGCTCGTCCTCGGCCGTGCGGAGGGCCTCGGTGGCGCGCAGCTCGGCCGCGCGCGCCCGGTCGAGCGACTCACTCGTCTGGCCCTCCGTGGCCCTGATCGCGGCAAGGGTCGCCTCGAACGAGCGCTGGGACTCGGACAGGCGCGAGCGCGCGTCGCCCACGATCGCCTCGGGCAGGCCCAGCCGCTCCGCGATGGCGAACGCCTGGCTGCCGCCGGGCAGGCCGATCGAGAGCCGGTACGTCGGGCTGAGCGTCTCGAGGTCGAATTCCACCGAGGCGTTGCTCGCGCCGGGCGTCGTGTGCGCGTACGCCTTGAGCTCCGCGTAGTGGGTCGTGGCGGCCACCAGGGCCCCGGCGTGGATGAAGTGGTCGAGCAGCGCCTGGGCGAGGGCGGACCCTTCGGTCGGGTCGGTCCCGGCGCCCAGCTCGTCGAGCAGGACGAGCGTCCCGGGCCCCGCCTCGGCCACGATCCGGATGATCGAGCGCAGGTGCCCCGAGAAGGTCGACAGGGACTGCGCGATCGACTGCTCGTCGCCGATGTCGGCGAACACGTCGCGCCAGACCGGCAGTCGGCTGCCCGCGGCCGCGGGGATGTGCAGCCCGGCCTGGTGCATGAGGCTGAGCAGGCCGAGCGTGCGGAGCGTGACCGTCTTGCCGCCGGTGTTCGGACCCGTGACGACGAGCGCCTGGTAGCCGTCGCCCAGCCGGATGTCGACAGGGACGACCCGGCCGGCCAGCCCGGGATGGCGGGCCGCGAGCAGCACCACCTGCGGCTCAGCTGCGATCTCCGCCCGGACGCCGTCCATGTCCGCGGCGAGGCTCGCCTTCGCGACCCACAGGTCGAATCGCGCCAGCGCGTCGAGGGTCTCGCGGAGAGCCGGCCCGTTCGCGGCCACGAACGCCGAGAGCTCGTCGAGGATCCGGGCGACCTCCTCGGCCTCGGCGACCTGGGCCTCGCGCCAGGCGTTGCCCAGCTCGACCACCACGAGCGGCTCGATGAAGAGCGTCTGGCCGCTGCCGGACGCGTCGTGGACGATGCCCTTGACCCGTGAGCGTGCCTCGGCCTTGACCGGGACGACGTACCGGCCGTTGCGCAGCGTGACGATCGGTTCCTGCAGCGAGCTCCCCAGCTCGGAGCCGACGAGCGCGTCGAGCCGCCGGCGCAGCCGGTCGTAGGCGACCCGGACGGCGGCGCGCAGGCCGCCCAGTCGCGGCGAGGCTGTGTCGAGCAGCTCCCCGACCGGGTCGAAGCTGCGCGCGAGCGTGCTGCGCAGCGCGGGCAGGGCGTGCAACTCGCGGCCGAGGTCCCGCAGGAGCGGCCGTCGCTCGTCGGCGAGCGCGGTCGCCAGTCGCGCGGTCGCGTCGAGGGTGTCGGCGATCTCGATGAACTGGGCGGGCTCCAGCCGGCCGCCCCGCACGGCGCGCTCGATGGCCGGCCCGATGTCGCGCGCGGCGCCGACCCCGACCCCCGAACGCTCGGTCAACAGCGAGCGCGCCTGATCGGTCTCATCGAGGCCACGCGCCACGATGACCGGGTCGTCGGAGGGCTCGAGGGCCTCCGCGAGCCGGCGCGCCGGCGGGAACGATGTCGCCTCGGCGAGGCGCGCCCGGACGAGCGGGAACTCGAGCAGGGCGATCGAGCGCTCGTCCATCGCGGTCGTCGTGGTGCTCGCGGGTCAGCGCGCCGAGCGCGGCCCGGAGACGGACGGATGACCCGCCACGAGGAAACGCCACGGTCGGCCGGCCCACGGCTCGCCGGCGTAGGCGACGCCGATCCTCGGCGTTGTCGCGATCGCACCGGCGGGGATCGAGTCGACGGGTCCCTCGAGGCGCAGCGCCGACTCCGGGTCGCACAGGTCGACGCCCGTGAAGCGGCGGTCGATCCCGAACGCCGCCCCGACCAGTCCGGGCCCGCTGGCCAGCCGTTGGTCTCGCGTCCGCTCCAGGCGCATGTGCTCGGCCGTCTCGTCGCGGTCGAGGCTCCGCCTGCGCTCCGTCGCCACGCGCACCCGGTCGGCCCGCATCGCCGCCAGCCCCTCGAGCGGCTCGACCGCGCGGATCAGCAGGGCGGACGCGCCCCCCTCCGGGCCGGTCACGACGTTCAGGCAGTCATACATCCCGTAGACAAGGTACACGTAGGCGATGCCCGGCGGCCCGAACATGACGGCGTTGCGGCCCGTTCGTCCAGCACGGGCGTGCGACGCCCGGTCATCGGGGCCGGCGTAGGCCTCCAGCTCCACGATCCGCCCGACGCGGCGGCCGCTGGCGTCGTCACGGACAAGGTGCGAGCCGAGCAGACGACGGGCCGCCTCGAGGGGAGGCCCGGCGAGGACCGAGCGATCGACGACGCTCAGGGGTAGAAGGCTTCGATCCAGTCCGGCACGAGGAAGCCGGTGACCGCGAAGAACGCCGGGATGAGGGTCTCGCGGAAGATGTCGGCGGCCTTCGACGAATCCAGCGCGTTCCAGAAGTCCCGCAGGAAGCTCAGTTCCTGGGGGTCCTGGGCGATGCCCGGGATCCGGAAGAACGAGTCGAGGATGATCAGGACGGCCCCGAAGATCAGACACGCCTGGACCAGGCCCAGGACGCCTCCGATGAGCTCGTCCGCGAAGCGCGCCTTCTGGAAGAGCGGCTGCGTCTTGTACAGGCCCTGGGCGACGATGGCGAAGGCGATGGCCGAGGCCAGGAACACGGTCGCGAACGCAATCATCACGCTGTATTCCTTGGAGAACTGCGTCCAGTTGTTGCCAAGGTATTCGCCCAGCGGCAGCGCGATGTTGGCGGCGAAGAGGAACGAGAACAGGATCGACGCGATGCCGATCAGGCGCCGGATCGTGCCCTGGGCGAAGCCCAGCACGAAGAACGCCATGAGGTACAGGAAGATGAGCAGGTCGATCGTGTTGATCGAACTCAGGAATGCCCCGAGATCCACGATGCTCCTTCACTACGTTGCCCGGACGGCTCCGGGGCGGCGCAAGCCTAGCAACGAGATTCGCACGTCGCAAGGCCATCGGCGCATCCCGCGATGGTCCGGTCCGGATTTTGGTGGTCCGGTGCGCTCCGGGGCAGTCCGGTCAGGTCCGGACGCGGGCCCCGATGTCCGCCCCGAGCCCGGCGACGACCGCGCCGACCGCTGAATCGACCTCCGCCTCGGTGAGCGTCCGCTCGTCGTCGCGCAGCGTCAGGCGATAGGCCAGGCTCTTCTCGGACGCCTCGAGAGGTCGCCCGCGATAGATGTCGAAGAGAGTCACGGCACGCATCAGCGGGCCACCGTGGCGTCGGATCGCGGCCTCGACGGCAGCTGCGAGCGTGTCCTCCGGCACGACGACGGCGAGGTCGCGCTGCACCGAAGGATGGCGCGAGGGTGCAGTCGTGCGGACACCCTTGAGCTGGCCGCCGCCGAGACCCGCGAGCGCGATCTCGGCCACCAGGACCCGCTCCGACCGAAGCTCGTGGTCGGCGACGGTCGCCGGATGCAGCTCGCCGACCCGCCCGACGAGGTCGCCGCCCGAGACGACCCGGGCGGCACGGCCCGGATGCAGGTTCGGGTCGTCGGTCAGGGGCGCGTAGGTCGGCGCGGCGAGACCCAGCCGCCGGCAGATCATCTCGATCAGCCCCTTGGCGTCGTCGAGGTCGTAGGGCCGCGCGGGCCGGTTCCAGGCGGGCGGCTCGGCGGGCCCGGTCAGCGCGAAGCCGAGGCGCCACCACTCGTGGGTCGTCCCGTCGTCCGTCGCGCCATAGCCCTTGCCGATCTCGAAGACGCCGATCTCCTCGCGGCCGTACCGCAGGTTCGTCGAGACCACCTCGAGCAGGCTCCCGATGAGGCTCTGGCGGAGGACCGAGTGCTGGCTGGAGAGCGGGTTGGTGACGGCCACGGCCCGCCCCACCGCGCGCTGCTCCGGCTCACCGTCGAGAGCGCCGTCGTCGAGCGCGGGGAAGCGCTCCACGGCCTGGGGCGAGACCAGGGCGGACGTCACCACCTCGGTCACGCCGGCGCCGACGAGCATCTCCCGGACGGCGTGACGCAGCTCGAGCGGGTCGTGGCGGTACGGCGGCATCGGGGTGTGCGGCAGCCGGGGCGGCACCAGCTCGTACCCCCGGACCCGGATGATCTCCTCGGTGATGTCCGTCTCGATCGCGAGGTCCCGCCGCCAGGTCGGGATCATCGCCTCGATGACCTCGTCCGGTCCCGCATCGACCTCCAGGGGCTGCGGCCCGCCGGCGACCACCACGCGGCGCCCCTCTGCCGACGGGGCCGTCTCGATGCCGACCCGGGCCAGCAGCTCGCGCTGCTCGTCGGTCCCGAACGTCGTCCCGAGCAGGCGGTTGACGCGGGCCGGCCGGAACGAGACCGTCATCCGGGGCGGTTCCACCGGATTCGAATCGACGACGCCCGGGGCGATCGTGCCGCCCGCCCATTCGGCGATCAGCCGGGCCGTCCGGTCCGCGCCGAGCCGGGCAAGCCGCGACTCGATCCCCTTCTCGAAGCGCAGGCTCGCCTCGGACCGGAGCGCGTACCGGAAGGCGGTCCGGCGGATGCTGACCGGATCGAAGATCGCCGATTCGATGACGACGTCGGTCGTGCCGGCGCTCACCTCCGACGTCGCACCGCCCATCACGCCCGCGATCGCGAGCGGGCCGGCCGGGTCCGCGATCAGCAGGGTTTCGGGGTGCAGGTCGCGTACGACATGGTCGAGGGTCTCGAGGCGCTCGCCGGCCGTCGCGAGCCGGACGACGATCCGTCCGTCGTGGACCGCGGCGGCGTCGAACGTGTGGATCGGCTTGCCCAGTTCGACCATCACGTAGTTGCTCGCGTCCACGACGTTGCTGATGGGGCGCATCCCGGCCGCCAGCAGCCGCATCTGGACCGCATCCGGCGACGGCCCGACCACAACGCCACTCGCCCAGCGGCCGACGAAACGCGGGCAGAGGTCCGGATCGCCGACCTCGACCGTGAGGCGCTCCGCTGTCGGGCGGCCGGCCTCCTCGACGTCGGTGGGCGGGAACCGCAGCGCGGCGCCCGTGACCGCGGCCACCTCGCGTGCCAGGCCGACGATCGAGAGGGCGTCGCCGCGGTTCGGCTTCACATCCACGTCGAGCACGACGTCGCCGAACAGGTCGCCGAGGGCCACGCCGATCGGCGTGTCGGCCGGCAGGATGAGGATCCCGTCCGCGTCCGAGGTCAGGCCCAGCTCGTCGCCCGAGCACAGCATGCCGTTGCTGACCACGCCCATCTTCTCGGTGCGTTCGATCCGCCGGTCGCCCGGCAGGACCGCCCCGGGCAGGGCGACCGGCACGCGCTGGCCGGGCGCGATGTTGGTCGCGCCGCACACGATGTCGAGTGGCTCGCCGGTCCCCACTGTCACGCGGGTCAGCGACAGCCGGTCCGCCCGAGGATGCTCCTCGACGGCGAGCAGCTCGCCGACCACGACCTGCTGCCAGTCAGCGCCCCAGCGGTCGATGCCCTTGACTTCCATGCCGAGCAGCGTCAGTCGCTCGGCGAGGGCCTCGGGCGTCATGTCGACCGCGACGAACTCGCGCAGCCAGCTCAGGGGCACCCTCATCGGAACTGCTCCAGGAGGCGCAGGTCGTTCTCCATGTAGTACCGCAGGTCGCCCACGCCGTAACGAAGGTTGGCCTGCCGCTCGACGCCCATCCCGAACGCGAACCCCTGGTAGCGCTCGGGATCGAGCCCGCCGTACTGGAGGACCACCGGGTGGACCATGCCCGCGCCGAGGATGGTCATCCAGCCCGTGCGCGAGCAGGCGGGGCAACCGACGCCGCCGCACACGAGGCACTCGACGTCGAAGGCCACGGACGGCTCGGTGAACGGGTAGTAGCCGGGGCGGAACCGTGTGCGCTTGTCCGCGCCGTAGAGGGCCCGGGCGAACTCGTCGAGCAGCCCGCGCAGGTCGCCCATCGTCGTGCCCTCGTCGATCATCAGGCCCTCGACCTGGAAGAACTCCGAGGCGTGGCTGGCATCGACCGCCTCGTAGCGGTAGCAGCGCCCGGGGAGGAGGGCGCGGATCGGGGGCTTCTCATCGTGCATAACCCGGATCTGGCCGGGCGAGGTATGGGTGCGGAGGAGGAAGCCCTCGACATCGACGTAGAGCGTGTCCCACAGGTCCCGGGCCGGGTGGTCGGGTGGGATGTTGAGCATCTGGAAGTTGCGCAGGTCGTCCTCGATCTCGGGCGCCTCGTAGACGACGAAGCCGAACTGCCCGAGCACCTCGGCGATGGCATCGATGGTCGCGTTGATCGGGTGCAGGGTGCCGCGCCGGATCGGCCGGCCGGGCGTCGTGACGTCGACGGCCTCGGCCTGGAGCCGGCCGGCCAGCGCCGAGCCGCGCAGGGTCGTGCCGCGCTCCGTGAGCGCGCCCTCGATGGCGACCCGGACCGCGTTCGCGATCGCACCGACGCGGGGCCGGTCGTCTGCCGGGAGGGCGCCGATCCCACGCAGCACGCCAGTCAGTCGACCCTTCTTGCCGAGCACATCGAGTTCGAGCGCCTCGAGGGCGGCCACGTCCGGCGCGGCCGCGATCGACGCCAGCGTCTCGTCGCGCAGCGCCTCAAGCTGGCGGGTCAGGTCGGCGAGGTCCACGTCCATCCTTCCATGAGTGGCCCGGGAATCAGGAGCCCTCGAGCGTCGATGACGTCGAGGGCCGGTGGCGGGTGGTCGCGGTCGGCGTCTCCGCCGGCCTGGATCAGGCGCCCTTGGCGAGCTCGACGATCCGGCCGAAGGTGGCCGCGTCGCGAACCGCCAGGTCGGCCAGGATCTTGCGGTCGATCTCGACGTCCGCCTTCTTCAGGCCGTGGATGAACTGGCCGTAGGTCAGGCCGTTCTGGCGGGCCGCCGCGTTGATCCGGATGACCCACAGCTGCCGCATCTGGCGCTTGCGCTGCTTGCGGTCGCGGGTCGCATAGGCGAGGGCGTGCAGGAGTGCCTCGCGGGCGGGCTTGATCAGCTTGGACTTGGTGCCCTTGCGGCCCTCCGCGTCCTGGAGCAGGCGCTTGTGGCGCTTGTGGGCGGCGACGCCGCGCTTGACTCGTGCCATCTGATCCTACGGCCTTCCTAGAGGTACGGCAGCAGGCGCTGGACCTGCTTCTTGTGGACAGGCCCGAAGATGGCCTTGCCCGCATAACGGCGCGTTCGGCGCGACGACTTGATCTCGAGATGATGGCCGCTCCACGCCTTGACGCGGACGTACTTTCCGCTGCCGGTCACGCCGATGCGCTTCTGGGCGGCCTTGTGGCTCCTGATCTTCGGCACCGTCGCCTCACTCTCCTGTCGCGACCGGCTCCGGAGCCGGTGTCTTGTCGTTCTTCGTCGCCGCCGGGGCGGGTGCGACCGCCTGGGCGGCTGCCTTGGCGGGCCCTGCGGCCTTGGCCGCCGTGGCCTGCTTGGCGGCAGCCGCCGGTTTGGCCGTGGCTGGCTGCTTCGGAGCCGCTGGCTGCTTCTGCGCCGCTGCCGGCTTCGGGGCCGCTGCTGCGGGCTTCGCCGCCGGTGCGGCTGGTTCGATCTTCGGTTCAGTCTCCGGCTCGGCCGCCGGCGCGGCTTGCGCCGCTGGCGCGGTCTCGGCCGGGACGGCTGTCGCCGTCGCCGCCGCGGCCGGCGTCAGGTTCGGCGTCGGCGCCGGAGCGCCATCGGCCTGGCCGTCAGCCACGTCCGCGGGTCGGACCGGGCCCTCGTGGCCCTTGGGCTTGTGGGTCGATGCCATCGTGATGTGCATCGACTTGCCTTCGAGCAGCGGAGTCCGTTCCGGGATCCCGTGATCCTTGACCCGATCTGCGAACCGGGCGATCAGGTTGCGCCCGATCTCCGGATGGGTCAATTCGCGGCCTCGGAAGCGCACCGTCACCTTGATCCGGTCGCCATCCTCGAGGAACTCGATGGCTCGGTGGACCTTGGTGTCGAAGTCGCCGACGCCGATCTTCGGCGAGAGACGGACTTCCTTGAAGGTCACCGAGCGCTGCTTGCGCTTGGCTTCCTTCTCGCGCTTCGTCAGTTCGTACTTGTACTGCCCGAAATCGAGGAACTTCACCACCGGTGGCGCCGCCATCGGAGCGACCTCGACGAGGTCGAACCCCCGTTCCTGCGCCATCTCAAGGGCTTTCGGCGTGGGCATCACACCCAGCTGGGCACCCTCTTCATCGACCACCCGGACCTGAGGGATCCGGATCATCTGATTCACACGCAGGTCTCGGCTGATGGTTCGCTCCTTGTCCTTCGAGGCAGTTCGACCGGCGCGGTCAGACGACCCGCCGTCGGCCGAAGCGGGAGGATATCACAGCGGTTCGGCAGGCGACACAGACGGCGTTGCGACTCCCCGGGCGCTCGACTCCGACGCGAGGCGTTCCGCGAACGCCTCCCAGGCCTGGGGCTCCTGCTGCTCTCCGGCGCGCGTCCGCGGCGACGCCGTCCGGGCCTCGATCTCGCGGTCGCCGAGCACGATCATGTACGGGACCTTCTGCTCCTGGGCCGCGCGGATCTTGTACTGCATCCGGTTCGACGAGTCGTCGACCTCGACGCGCAGGCCGCGTGATCGCAGCAGCGCGGCGAGCTCCGTGGCCGCCTCGATGTGGCGGTCGGCGATCGGGACGATCGTCGCCTGGACCGGTGCCAGCCAGAGCGGGAACGCCCCACCGAAGTGCTCGATAAGGATGCCGATGAACCGTTCCAGCGAGCCGTAGATGGCCCGGTGGATGGCGATCGGCCGCTGGGGCTGACCGGCCTCGTCGATGTAGGTCAGGTCGAACCGCTCGGGCAGCATGACGAGGTCCACCTGGATCGTCGCCATCTGCCACTCGCGCCCGAGCGCGTCATCGATGTAGATGTCGATCTTGGGGGCGTAGAAGGTGCCGTCCTTGGGCTTGACGACGTACTCCATCCCCGACCGGTCGAGGGCGGCCTTGATCAGGGCCTCGGCCTGCTCCCAGAGCGCGGGGTCGCCGAGCGCCTTGTCGGGCTTGGTCGCGAAGGCGAACCGGGGCGTCAGCCCGACCCACGAGTACGCCTCGCGGACCTCGCCGAAGAGGGCCTCCAGCTCGGCCGTCAGCTGATCGGGCCGCACGTAGAGATGGGCGTCGTCCTGGATGAACTGGCGCACCCGGGTGAGCCCTGAGAGCGTGCCCGACCGCTCGTTGCGATGGAGCCGGCCGTATTCGCTGTAGCGCAGCGGGAGGTCGCGATACGAGCGCAGCTGGCTGCGGTAGATGAACGTCGATTCCGGGCAGTTCATCGGCTTGAGGCTGAAGAGCTGGTTCTCGGACTCGACGATGAACATGTTCTCCTTGTAGAGGTCCCAGTGGCCGGACTGGCGCCACAGGCGCTCGGACACGACGATCGGGGTGCTGACCTCCTGGTAGCCACGCCGTTCCTGGAGCTCGCGCATCGCTCCTTCGAGCGTGCGCCAGATGCGCTGGCCCTTCGGATGCCAGAACGCGGACCCGGGCGAGACGTCATGGAAGCTGAAGAGGTCGAGCTGGACGCCGAGGCGCCGGTGGTCGCGCTTCCTGGCCTCTTCGCGCCGCCACAGGTACTGATCGAGCTCGTCCTGCGTCGCCCAGGCCGTGCCGTAGACGCGCTGGAGCATCGGGCGCTTCTCGTCGCCACGCCAGTACGCGCCGGCCGTGCCGAGCAGCTTGAACGGGCCGATCTTGCCCGTGCTCGCGACGTGCGGGCCCCGGCACAGGTCGATGAACGGGCCCTGGCGGTAGAAGGTCGTGGGCGGCATCGCCGAGCCGTCGCGCCCGGCCACCGCGAGCAGGTCGTCGACGATCTCGACCTTGAACGGCTGGTCGCGCTCGACCAGGAACGCCCGCGCGTCGGCCGGCGAGAGCTCGCTGAGCTCGAACGGGTGGTCGGCGGCGATGCTCTCGCGCATCCGCGCCTCGATCGCCGGGAGGTCGTCGGGCGTCAGCGGCCGGGGCAGCTGGAAGTCGTAGTAGAAGCCGTCGTCGATGACCGGGCCGATGCCGAGCTTCGTGCCGGGGAACAGCTCCAGCACGGCCTCGGCGAGGACGTGGGCCGTTGAGTGGCGCATCGGGCCGAGCTCGCCCGCGGCGCCGTGGTCCATCAGCTCGTCGGCCGATCCACGCTCGGGCGCGTCGAGCAGCGCCTCGTCCGTCGCCTCGCTGCCGGGCAGCTGTTCTATCTCGCTCATGGGTCCGGCCTCCTGAGAATCGCAAAACCCCTCGTCCATCGACAGGACGAGAGGTTCACTCCCGCGGTCCCACCCGCCTTCGCCGGACCCGTTTGGATGCGGCGCTCTTGTGGTCGCGCTAACGGGCGACGCCCGGGCCGGTTCGCCGGCCGCTCACGGGTGGTGCCGTCGCGGAGATCGCCGCCGGGCTCCCAGCCATGGCCCGGCTCTCTGTGGGTCCGCTCCGCGCGGTGCGTCCCGATCGACGCTCATCTTCGAGTTGTGGTGGGCGACACTGGACTCGAACCAGTGACCTCTTGCATGTCAAGCAAGTGCTCTAACCAGCTGAGCTAGCCGCCCGATGTCGCCGGTCCCCCGCTCGTTCGGACTCGGTCTCGTTGGCTCGCAGGGTGTTCCAGGTCCCGCGACGAGGTCGTGCCCGACTGATCGAGGAGCCAGCGGCGAGGCGCATCATACCCCGAGGTCCGAGCGACGTCATCAGCGCGCGGGGCGTTCGACGGCCGCCGCGGCCCCGCCTCCGCGATGGGTGCCATAGGTCGTGGCGATCTGGTCCAGGACGCGGCCGACCCGGTCGGCGGCGTCGATCGCGTCCTCGAGGCCCTCGTAGATCTCCTCGCTGGTCAGCACCGCGAGCGCACTCGAGGGCGTCTCGAAGAGCTGCTCGATGAGGCGCCGCCGAAGGACGTCACCCTCCTTCTCCAGCGCGTGGATCCGCGACGGGTAGGCGCGCAGGTCGATGGGCCGGATCATCGCCCCGATGCCCTCGACGATCACGTCACACGCGCGCACGAGGATCGACGCCTGGTCCGCGGCGCCCGGAGGGGGCTCGGGCACGTGGTAGAGGACGAGCAGGTCGCAGACCTTCTCGGCGAGGTCGATGATGTCGTCGAGGACGCCGGTCAGCGCGTGGATGTCCTGCCGCTCGAAGGGCACCACGAACGTCGCCTCGAGGTGGGCGAGGACCGCGTGGTTGATGTCGTCGCCGCGGTGCTCCAGCTCGCGCAGCCTGTCCGCCGCGGCGGTCGGGTCGACGAAGTCACGCAGCTCGGCCTCGAGCACGCGTGCGCCCTCGGCCGCGACGGCCGCCTGGCTCGCGAAGAGCTCGTAGAACCGTTGATCCGTCGGGATCAGGCGAAAGCTCACTTCGGTCGGCCCGTTGCATGGTGCATGCCATCAGCGTACGGGGTCCCGTGGCGCGACGTGCACGCTCATCGCGCACGGCGGTGCCCGGACGGCGCCATCATCAGGCCATGGATCGCATGGATCGCGAGACCGGCTACGCGTTGCTCGACGTCGGCGGGGCGGCCCGCCTCGAGCAATTCGGCGAACGCGTCGTCGACAGGCCCGCACCCGGGGCGCTCGAGGCCCGTCGCGATCCCGAAGCGTGGACCAGCGCAGACCTGCGCTTCGACCGCGACCGGGGGTGGGGTGGGCCGGCTGCGGACGCGGGGCCATGGACGATCGCCGTGGGCGGGGTCACGCTCGAGTTGCGCGCGACCGATGCGGGCCAGGTGGGCCTGTTCCCCGAACACGCCGAGATGCTGCCGTGGCTGCGCGGACGGCCGGCCGGGTCCGTCCTCAACCTGTTCGCCTACACGGGCCTCGTCACGCTCGCGCTGGCCGCCGCGGAGGCGTCCGTCACCCATGTCAATTCGTCCCGCCCGACGGTCGCGTGGGCCCGGCGCAACGCAGAGCGCTCCGGCCTGGCCGACCGCCCGATCCGGTGGATCGTCGACGACGCCCGCGGGTTCGTGGCGCGCGAGGCCCGTCGTGGGCGCCGGTACGGCGGCATCGTCCTCGACCCGCCGTCCTACGGCCACGGCGCGGGCGGGCGGCCGTGGCAGCTTGAGGCCGAGCTTGGCGGCCTCCTTGTCGCGTCACGGGCCATCCTCGAACCCGACGGCTTCGCACTGCTGACCGCCCACACGCCCGGGTTCGATGCCCACCGCCTCGCCTCGCTGCTCGCCGAGGGCCTGCAGCAGAGACTCCGGCACCGTCGAGGCCGGCGACCTGGCCCTCGAGACGTTGGACGGCCGCCGCCTGGAGCTCGGGGCCTTCGCCCGGCTGCCCGGCGGGGCATGATGCCACCGATGCCCTCCCCCACCTCGCCCGAGCTGACCAGCCGCACCAATCCGCGCGTCGTCGCCGCAGCTGCCCTCCGCGAACGACGCGAGCGCGAGGCCCGCGGCCTGACGATCGTCGACGGCGCCCGCGAGGTCCGCCGGGCGATCGAGGCGGGCGTCGATGTCGTCGAGGTCTATATGTGCGAGCCGCTCCTGGCAGGGCCGGAGGCGCGGGCCGCCCTCGACGCCCTTCGGACCGCCGGCGTCACGACGGTCACCACGAGCCCGGGCGTCTTCGAGAAGCTCGCATTCGGCGCACGGTCGGAGGGCCTCGTTGCCGTGGTCCGCGTCCCGGATCTCTCGCTCGACGGCCTCGCGCTGCCGGCGGACCCCCTCGTCCTCGTCATCGAGGGCGTCGAGAAGCCGGGCAACGTGGGCGCCGCGCTGCGTTCGGCCGATGGCGCCGGGGCGGACGCCCTGATCGCCGCCTCGCCCGCGACGGACCTGTTCAACCCGAACGCCGTCCGCGCCAGCGCGGGCACGGTCTTTGCGGTGCCCCTGGCCGCCGCGCCGTCGGCCGAGGTCCGGCCGTGGCTCAGGGACCGTGGCCTGCGGATCGTCGCCGCGTGGGTCGATGCCGAGCGCTCGTACACCGACGCCGACCTGCGTGGGCCGCTCGCGATCGTGCTGGGGGCCGAGGCGACCGGCCTGAGCGAGACCTGGAGCGGCCCCGACGATCGAGCCCGTCGCGATCCCGATGCGCGGCGTCGCCGACAGCCTGAACGTCTCGATCAGCGCGGCCGTGTTGCTCTTCGAGGCCCGCCGGCAACGTGCCCGACATGTCGGAGGCGCAGACTGACGAGATGGACCGATTCGACTTCGTGATCATCGGTGCGGGCCCCGCCGGCGAGGCGGCCGCCAACAAGGCGCTCGAGCTCGGCTCGTCCGTCGCCATCGCCGACCGCCGCTGGTTCGGCGGGAGCTGTCCGCACATCGGCTGCATCCCGTCGAAGTCGCTGCTCAACGGTGCTGCGCGCCACGCCGCGAACCCGGCCGCCTACACGTGGACGCAGGCGTCGGCGCGGCGGGACTACATGGTGAATCGGGCAGCCGACGCCGACGAGCCCGACGACACGGGCCACGTCACGGCGCTCGAGAAGGCCGGCGCCAAGGCCTACCGAGGGTCGGCGCGGATCACCGGACGTGGCACCGTCGCGGTGAGCCACGACGGCACGACCCACGAGCTCGCCGCGACCACCATCATCGTCGCCGTCGGCTCAGGGTCCAAGATCCCGCCGCTCGAGGGCATCGCGGACGTGCCGATCTGGACGAACCGCGAGGCGACCCTCGCCCGGGAGTTGCCGGCGAGCCTGCTCGTGCTCGGCGGCGGCCCGACCGGCTGCGAGCTTGCCCAGGTCTTCGCCCGCTTCGAGGTCCCGACGACGATCGTCCAGTCCGGGCCGCGCCTTGCCCCGACCGATCATCCGCGCAACGCCGAGGCCATCAAGGCCGCCCTGGTGCGTGACGGGGTCACGGTCCGGCTGGGCGTCCGGGCCTTGCGTGCACACGCCTTCGCAGGGCCGGATCGCGAGCATGTCATCGACCTCGACGACGGCACGACCGCCCAGGGACACGTCCTGCTGGTGGCGGTCGGCCGGGAGTTCCCGCTCACGGACCTAGGCCTGGAGCACTACGGGCTCGACCCCGCGGCCCGCGAGCCCTTCCCGCGCGACGGCCGGCTCCGGCTCGACGATGGGCTGTACGTCATCGGCGATCCGGCCGGCCCGGAACTCCACACTCACCAGGGCCACTACCAGGGCGAGCTCGCCGTCCGGATGGCACTCGGGGAGTCGGTGAAGCCCGACTATCGGGCCCTTCCCCGCGCGACGTACACGGACCCCGAGGCGGCCTCGGTGGGCCTGAGCCTGAGCGAGGCGCTTGACGGCCGGCACGACGCCTTCGAGCTGGTCGCGGACTTCCCCAAGACCGCGAAGGGCTACTCGGTCCAGGCCGAATTCGGGCACGTGACCATCGTCGTCGATCGGGCCTCCCGACAGCTGATCGGCGCCGCGATGGCGTGTCCGGATGCGTCCGCCGCGATCCACGAGTGCGTGCTCGCGATCAAGGCCCACGTCCCGGTCGACGTCCTGGCCGAGACGATCCACGCCTTCCCCTCGACGTCGCGCATCTTCAACGGCCTCTTCGCCGACGCGCGGCGCGAGCTGGACAAGCCCGGCAGCGTGGTGAAGTCCTGACGCACCGGTCCTAGCGCTCGAACACGACCTCGCCGTCCATCAGGACGAGGCTCGGACGCGCGGTCGCCAGCGCCCCGCCGGGTTCGACCGGGTCGTCGAGCACCGCGGCGTCGAGCACGACCACATCGGCCCGATGGCCAGGCACGAGCCGACCACGATCCATCTCGCGCGCCGACAGCGCAGGATCCAGGCAGGCGGCGCGCAGCGCCCGGTCGAGCGAGAGCTCCTCGTGTGGCCCGAACGACGGCGTGCCTGCCGGCCAGCGCGGATCCTCGCGCCGGACCGCCAGCGCGATGCCGGGCCACGGGTCGAATGACTCGACCGGCGCGTCGGTGCCGAACGCGAGGATCGCGCCGGTCCGCGCGATCGACGCCCACGGGTAGCCGTCCGACTCCGCCCGATCTCCCCACAGACGCCTGGCCACGATCGCGTCCGACCCGACGTGGACCGGTTGCACGCTGGCCGCGACGCCGCCGCTCGCGAACCGGACCAGATCCGCCGGCTTGATGAGCTGCACGTGTTCGAGGCGCGGCATCAGCGGGACCCCAGCGGCCGTCGGGATCAGCACGTCGAGCGCGGCCCGGGCCGCAGCGTCGCCGATCGCGTGGATCTGCGTCGCGATGCCGGCCGCCGCCGCTCGCGTGGCCAGGGCCGCCAGCTCGTCGGGTGGCGTGATCCAGACGCCGCGGCGACGCTCGGGTGGCAGCGGTTGATCGGGTTCGGGCTCGATGTCCTCGAGAAGGGCCGCGGTCCGCGAGCCCAGCGAGCCGTCGGCAAAGCACTTCTGCCACCCGACCCGTGCGCGCCCGTCGGGGTCGCCGCCCAGGACGGCGCCGCTTCGGAGTCCCCGCGCGATCGCGGTGGACAGCCCGTCGCTGCGCACGCTCGCATGCAGGCGCACCGGCAGGCGCCCCGTCTCCGCCAGGTGCGTGTAGGCGGGATACGAGAAGGTGAGATCCGGGTCGGGGGCAAGACCGGCCGGATCGTGGCAGGCGACCAGGCCGAGCGAGACGAGCTCGCCGCCCACGGTCTCGATGTCCCTCTCGAGATCCGTCTGGTCGGACGGGGGCAGGTGGATCGAGACCAGACGGGCCGCGGTCTCGTACAGGACGCCCTCGGGCGACCCGTCGGCCGCGCGTCGGATGACGCCGCCGGGCGGATCCGGTGTCTCGCCCGACACGCCGCCGGTGCGCAGCGCGGCGTGACTGGCCAGGAGCGCGTGATGGTCGTGCGCCCAGAGCGTGACCCGACGCCCGGGGGCCACGCGCTCGAGGTCCGCGGCGGTCGGCCAGCGGCTCCATCGATCGGCGCTCCAGCCGTGCCCGTCGAGCCAGGCGTCAGGGTCCGCCTGCGCGGCGTGCGCGTCGGCGACGAGCGCCATGCCCGCCTCGACCGTCGGTGTCGCGGTGAGATCCACCTTGTGCAGGGCCCGCGCTGCCTGGGCGAGGTGGAGGTGGGCGTCGGTCAGGCCCGGGATCGCGACCTCGTCGGGCGCGAGCGCGATGCGCCGGGTGAACGGGTCCGCTCGTGTCTCGAGCTCGACCTCCGAGCCAGCGAAGGCGATCCGCCCGTGGCGGATGCCGACCGCCTCCACCCAGCCGAACCCCGCCCGACCGGCCAGCGTCGCGATGCGCCCCGTGATCAGGAGATCGAGCGGCATCGCCTAGTCGCGATCGGCGGCGTCGGACGGTCCGGCGGGGGCCTGGCTCGCCGCGTCGGCGGGATCGGCCGCGCCGTCGACAGCCGTGGCCACCGTGGGTTCCTCGCGCTCGCTCCAGGTCGGGCGGTCAGCACCCAGGGCTGCCGCGATGGGATCGACGGTCTTCGGGTCCGCGGCCTTGTGCACGTCCGAGGCGGCCAACGGCCCGCGCACGATGACCGAGGCGATCCCGGACACGAGCACGATGAGCGCGACCGCGACCAGGACCCAGGTCGTGCCGATCAGGTCCGAGATCGGCCCGACGATGATGATCGGCAGGAAGCTCGCGACCGAGACGAGCATGTTCAGGATCCCGAACACGCGCCCGCGGACATCCTCGGGCAGGTCCTCCTGGAGCTGGGTCTGCGACGGGATCGCGACCCAGGCGTAGCAGATGCCCGCCGCGAGGGCGATCACCACGACGACCGTGAGCAGCGACGTGACGCCGGAGAGGTCCAGCCCGCCCGGGGCGTCGGCCCGCTGGAGCAGGCGGCTGATCGGCCCCGCCACCGACAGCAATCCGAGCATGATCCCGAGCGCGATCATGCCGCCCTCGATCACCCGCCGGCGCGGCAGGTACTGGCCGTACTGGTTGAGCAGCAGGATGCCGGTCACGATCCCGAACCCGAGCGGCAGGACGACGACCGCGAAGTCCTTCGCGGCGAGACCGAGCGTCTGGCGTGCGAAGTCCGGGCCGAGGACGCCGAGGACCCCGACCAGCGACGCTGTGATCCCGAGGTACAGCAGGGACCAGCCGACCGAGCGGTTCGAGCGGACGAATGCGATCCCCTCGCGCAGCTGCGAGAACGTGGAGCCCATGGCCTGCTCCGCCTCGGACACACCCAGCCCGTGGACCTCCGTGTCGTGCGGCGGCGGGGCCGACGGGAGCGTGAAGCAGAAGACCGCGGCCAGGAAGTACAGGCCTGCCACGACGAGGATCACGGCCTCGGGCGACGCGATGTTCACCACGAGCGGCCCGAGGAGGGCGAAGCCGAGCGCGAACGCCGCGTTCAGGGTCAGCGTGAAGACGCCGTTCGCCGCCAGCAGCTGGCTCCGAGGGACCAGGTTCGGGATCATCGCGGCCTCGGCCGGCGCGAAGAACACGGTCACCGTCGAGACGAACACGTTCAGGATGAGGATCAGGGCGAGGTTGGCGCCGGCGAGGTAGAGGGCGACGAACGCGAGGCCGCGCAGGATGTTGGTCGCGACCAGGATCGTCCGCCCCTCGATGCGGTCGACATAGACGCCGGCCACCGCGGAGAAGAGGACCGCCGGGACCAGGAACGTGAGGATGAGCAGGCTGACGGCGGTCTTGGAGCCGGTCGAGTCGACGACGATGACCGTCAGCCCGTACAGGACCATGTTGCCGCCGATCTGGGTCGCGGCCTGCGACAGCCAGAGACGCAGGAATCCGGCGTTCCGGAAGACCGCGAGGGCGCTGGTGTCGGTCGCGGGCGGGGTCGTCGTCTCGGCCGTCACGCGGTCGCGTCCGTCCCGGGCGGCGTGAGTGCGGCGCTCAGGTCCGGATCGCCTCGCTCGACGAAGGCGGCGAGTCGCCGCTCCAGTTGCGGCCGCTCGAGGAGCACGTGGCGGCCGCAGCCCTGGCAGCGCAGACCGATGTCGGCGCCCAGACGGTCGACCTGCCAGGTGTCCGTCCCGCACGGATGGGCGCGCCGAAGCCGGACGACGTCGCCCACGAACAGCGGAAGGACTTCGGATCGGGTCATCGGGCGGGTCAGGGTATCAAAGCCGCGGGTGAGCGTGGACCGGCACGAGCCTGCGATCGGTCGCCGGCAGCTCGAGATGGTCCATCGGGGTGACCGTGACGACCACGTCCGGCTGGGTTGCCGCGAGCTGCGCGATGACCCCGCCGGAGCGCGTCAGCGAGCCCGTCAGCTGCTCGGGGGCGCCGATCGCATCCAGCGTGAACGTGTCGCCGAGGTCGGCGCCATCGAGGCTCGCCGCTCCGGGCGGTCCGACCGCCACGACGCCCGGCACGAGCCGCACCTCGCCCGACGCGATCGCCTCCGCCCCGGCGTCGCGGAGCTCGTTGATGAGGTCCTCCATGCCCGGGCCGTCGATCGGGCCGCTGACCGTGATCGTGACGCCGGGTCCCGTGACCGGGTCCAGGCCGGCGTAGGCACGGACACGTCGAAGGTCGGCCCGGATCTCATCGACCGAAGCGTCGCCCCTGTCCTGGTTCGCGTTGAGGGTGGCGAGTTCGCGTTCGAGCGATGCGATCTCCCGGCGCAGCTGATCGTTGCGCTGGTTGACGCTCGCGACGAAGACCGTCAGGTCCTGGGTGTCGAGCGCCGCGAGCCCGGCGCTGCCGGCCTGGGCGCGGAGCTGGATGACCACGAGCAGCCCGAGCACGAAGGCCACGGCCGCGATCGTCAGCTGGTTGCGTCGGACGTGCATGGCGGTCAGCCCGGCGGGCTCGAGGGCGGACCCGCGGGCGTCGCCGGCGGGGCGACCAGCGGCCGCGAATAGCGCAGCGAGACTGTCCCCGCATAGGCGGGCACGTCGACCGCCGCGGGCTCCGCGAATGAGACGCGGATGCCGTAGGCCTCGGCCCGGGCGCGGAGGAAGTCGACGAATCCGGGCGCGGAGGCGAGGCGCTCATAGAGGTCGTCCGGCCCGACGGCGGTGACCTGGTATGGCGGGGCGAGGTAGGCCGCGTTCACCAGCACCGACGTCCCGATGTCGATCAGCGAGGTGGTCGGCGTGATCCGCTCGCCGTTCACCGCGATCGCCTCCGCCCCCGCGATCCAGAGCTCCTCGATCACGGTCCGAAGGTCGTGCGCGCCGACCAGGTAGTCATCCTCGCTCGCATCGCCCGCCGCGGCCTGGTCGGAGTCCTCGAGCTGCAGGACGATGCCGGTCCCGGTCAGGGGGATGAGCCCTGCGGCGACCCGGGCCTGCTCGAGGTCGTCGTTGAGCCCGCGGACCAGCGCCGCAGATCCCTCGCCGGCGCCCTCGATCTTGCCGATCTCGGTTCGGAGTTCCAGCAGCCGCTCCTTGAGCTGGTCCTGCTGCGCCTGCAGTCCGGTCGCGGTCTCGAGCAAGGGCGTGCGCTCCTGCGTCGTGTAGCGCACCCGCGGCCCCTCCGAGGCGAGCTGGGCGGCGATGAGGAACCCAAGGCCAAGGAGTGCGGCCCCGAACGTGACCTGCCAGGTCGGGATCCCCCGCACGCGATCGAGGACCGTCATGCGTCCGCGCTCCGGCGGCGTCGGCTCGCGTACCACGCGAAGCCACCCACGACCACCACGAACCCCGCGACCACGGCGAGGACGACGCCGGTCATCGGGCGGTCGTCCGGCGCGCTCGGCGCTGTCGGGGCACCGCTCTCGCCGACCCAGCCGGGCGGCAGCGGGCCGTGCGGCGCGGGCTGCGGACCGAATCGCGTCGGCGTGGCGGCCCCGAGGTCGGCCAGCCAGGCTGCGTCGAATGCGTCAACGTCCTGCCCGATGGCTGCCTCGAAGGCCTCGTCGTCGGTCTTGCCGTCCGCGTACGACCCGATCAGCGACACGAGGGCGTCCTGGCCGTGGACTCGCACGAAATAGTCGATCGAGGACACGCTCTCCGCGTACGCCAGCCGGAATCGGTCGCCGCTGGTGGGGAACTCCCCGGAGAGCCCGGGCAGGGGCATGAGCGAGTCGCCGCGGACCGCGTCCTCGACCAGGCCCCGGTCGCCCGACCCGTAGCCCTCGCTCTCGTAGACCGCCAGGCCCTCGTTCAGCCAGCGCGGCGGGAAGTGGTACGGGTTGTGGACGGCCGTGTCGAGGACGAGGTGGGTCAGCTCGTGCGGGATCACGGTCTCGACCCAGGCGTCGTCGATGTCGGACGGGGCGATAAGAGCGAACAGCGTGCGGATCTCCGAGTTGGCCTGGCCGCCGACGTTCTCGCGCGTGCCCGGTCCGAGCGCGTCGTAGAAGGCGGCCTGGTCGGCGTAGATGAAGAAGTCGATCGGCGCATTCTCCTCGACGCCCAGCAGCTCGGCCGCGCGTTCCACGCCGTCCTCACCGATCGCGAGAGCATGCTGCCCGAACGCGTCGCTGCCCTCGGACCAGTGCACCCGCACGATGTCGCCCGAGGCCGTCTTCCACGCGAATCGGGTGTCCGCGTAGACCAGGCTGGCCGTCGGCCCGACCACGACCTCGGGCACGGCGCCCGCTCCCCCACCGTCAGCCGACCCGACCAGCCGCCATGCCGCCGTGATCGGCGTGTTCGGCAGGATGTGGCCCGCGTCTTCGACCGTCAGCGTGTAGTGGAGATCGAGCGGTCCGGGGTTGGCGGTCCCGGATACCGGGATGACCGTGGGGCCGAGGGCGTCGGCATAGGTCACCAGGAGCTCGACCCGGTCGATCTGGCCGGCGATCGTGACGGGCTGGTCGAACATGATGTCCTCGCCGAACGAGCCCGAGATGCTCGGGGTCCCGAAGTCCGCAAGCTCCGCGGCCGCCGCCGGGAGTGCGAGGGCGACGGCCAGAAGGCCCCCGGCCAACAGGGAG
Organism: uncultured Chloroflexia bacterium; assembly: GCA_963767165.1. Classification (GTDB taxonomy): domain Bacteria; phylum Chloroflexota; class Limnocylindria; order Limnocylindrales; family CSP1-4; genus SPCO01. The sequence goes on from CAVYCV010000005.1 coordinate 83,756, forward strand.
GTCACGGCCCGGCGCATCAATCGGCCCATGCGAGACCTGCCATGCGGATGATGCCGAGACCGCTCTGGCCGGCACCCTGGAGCCCGGTGCGCGAGAGCGCCCAGCTCGTGCCGTACGCGACCGGGACGACCGGCACGTCTCGCTGGACGATGGTCTCCGCCCGGTCATAGGCGGCCGACTCGGCGGCGGCGTCACCGGCGGACGCGGCGTCGGCGATCGCGGCGTCGAACTCGTCGGAACGCCAGCGCCCGTAGTCGTTCGTCGAGTCGCTCCCGAGCAGGACGCCGAGGAAGTCATTGCGCCCGGGGTAGTCCGCGATCCAGCTCAGCGACCAGATCGCCGGCGGGTCGGTCGCCAGCCGCTCGAAGTAGGGCTCGAAGTCCATCGTCTCGGATGCGAGCTCGATGCCAAGCTCGCGGCGGACCTCGTCGACCACGGCCGCATCGAACGACCCGCCGCTCGTCTGCAGCGTGACCGCCGGGAACCCGGCCCCGCCCGCGTATCCGGCGGCTGCCAGCAGGGCTCGCGCCGCGACCGGATCGTAGTCCGGCAGGAAGTCGCGCCCGGATCGCTCCGGGACGCCCGGCGGCACCATCGACGTCGCCACGGCGGCCTCCCCGTCGGGTGACCCGAGTCGGGCGATCCGACGCCAATCGACGGCCATGCCGAACGCCTGGCGGACCCGGACATCGTCGAACGGCTTCCGGGACGTGTCGAAGCCGTAGTACTCGACCGACATCGTCGGGACCTCGCGCAGCTGACCGCCCAGGACCGGGTCGTAGGCGATCCAGGTGGCGTCGAACGAGGAGATCGGCGCGTAGTCGAGATCGCCGTCCTCGAAGACCTCGACCTCGCTGCGGCCACCCAGGTCGCTCACGAGCTCGATCGTGTCGATCGCAGGCCGGCCGGCCCAGTACCGCCCGTTCGCCCGCAGCGTCAGGCCGGTGGCGGACGCATCGGTCGCGACATAGCCGCCACTGCCGACGAACCCGCCGTTCGGGGTGAAGGCGCCCGGGTCGTCCGCGCCGGGCGGCACGATCCCGAACGACGACCCCGCGACGACGTCGGGGAAGTCCGACGCGGGCCGGGCGAGCGTGACGGTCACCTCGCCCGTCGCGTCGTCGGCCCGCAGCCCGACCGCCGATGCGTCCGATGTGCCGGCAAGGTACTGGGTTGCCCCATCCACGATGAGCAGCAGCGACGCCAACGGCGACGGCGCGGACGGGTCGATGAGGCGTAGCCAGCTGCGTACGACGTCGCTCGCCCGCAACGGCGTCCCATCGGAGAACACCAGGTCCGGCCGAAGGCGGAACACGACCCGCGTGCCGCCCGGATCGACCTGCCAGGACTGGGCGAGGCCCGGTTGGAGCCGCAGGTCCGCGTCGAACGTGGTGAGGGTCTCGAAGAGCTGCGCGGAGATCGAGGCGCTGGTCACGTCGCCCTGCGCGGCCGGGTCCAGGGTCGAGGCCTCGCCGGTGAAGATCCGGACCGGGCCGCCGGCGGCACGGACGCCGCCGATCTCGCCCGTGGCGCCGCCCGTCACCGACAGCAGGAGCATCAGGCCGAGCGCGACGGCGCGAATGGAGGGGCGGCGCATCGGCGGGAGTATACGGGCGACCGCCCCGACGACCCTCCGGCAGGCCCTCGGCCGCGTCCGGCGAGGCCCGGGTACGATGACCGGACCCCACCCGCCGCGAGCCAGGCCCCCGGTGACCCTCCGACTCCGCGATACCCTCAGCCGCTCCGTTCGGCCGGTCGAGCCGATCGAGCCCGGCCAGGTCCGCATGTACACGTGCGGCCCGACCGTGTACCGGTACGCCCACGTCGGCAACCTGCGCAGCTACCTGCTTGCGGATCTCATCCGCCGGGCGCTGCTGTACCACGGACTCAGCGTCTTCCACGTCAAGAACATCACCGACGTCGGCCACCTGCGCGACGAGCGGTTCGACCGGGGCGAGGACCGGATGCTCGTCCAGGCCGGGCTCGAGGAGAAGACGCCCGCCGAGATCGCGGCCGCCTACGAGGCCGCCTTCCACGCGGACGAGGCCGCGGTCAACATCCTGCCCGCGCACGTCTTCCCGCGGGCGACCGAGCACATCCCCGAGATGGTCGCTCTCGCCGAACGGCTGGAGGACGCCGGGTATGCGTACGCCTCGTCGGCGGGCAACGTCTACTACGCCGTCGGCGCGTTCGAGGACTACGGCCGTCTCTCGGGCAACTCGCTCGACGAGCTCCGTGCCGGGCATCGGGGCGAGGTCGAGCCGGACAAGCGCGACCCGGCCGATTTCGCCCTGTGGAAGGCGGCCGGCGAGGGCCGCATCCTCAAGTGGCCCACCCCGCGCTGGGGCGACGGCTATCCGGGCTGGCACCTCGAGTGCTCGGCGATGGCCATGCGCTATCTCGGCGACCGGTTCGACATCCACACCGGCGGCATCGACAACGTCTTCCCTCACCACGAGGACGAGATCGCGCAGTCGGCGCCGCTCGTGGGCGGGCCGCCGGCGAACCACTGGGTCCACGGCGAGTTCCTGCTGATGTCTGGGCGGAAGATGGCGAAGTCCGCCGGCAACTTCCAGCGGGTGACCGAGCTCACGGACCGCGGCATCGAGCCGCTGGCCCTGCGCTACCTGGCGATGACCTCGCGCTACAGCCACAAGCTCGACTACTCCGACACCTCGATCCGGGCCGCGGCCGTGGCCCTCTCGTCCCTCCGTTCGCGCCTGCGCAGCCTGGGTCCGCCGCCCGATGACGGACCGTGGGCCGCTCCGACTGCCCTCGAGGCGGGCGCGGCGGGCGACCGGCCGGATGGGATCGCGCCGGGCATCGCCGGCCATGGGGCGGATGCAGGGACGACACCGACCGACCGTGCGCACACCCCCCTCGCGCCACTCTCGCCAGACGGAACGGCCTTCCATCGACGGTTCGTGGACGCCGTCGACGACGACCTGGACATGTCGAGCGCGCTGGTCGTCATCCGCGAGATCCTGCGCTCCGACCTGCCCGCCGACGAGCGGCGCTGGCTCGTGCTCGACGCCGACGCGGTCATGGGGCTCAGCCTGCACCGGGTCTGGGATCCGCCATCGGCCGCGGGCGAGAGCGAGGTCCCGACGACGGTCGCCGCGCTCGTCGAGGCCCGTGCTGAGGCCCGTGCCGCAAAGGACTTCGCTCGCGCGGACGCGCTCCGCGACCGAGATCGAGGCGGCTGGCTGGGCCGTGGCCGACGGCCCGGATGGCTCGACGGTCAGCCGGGCCGGGTCAGCAGATCGCGACGCGACCCGAACCGATCGATGATCCGGTAGAAGTTCCGCTTCGACTGGCGGTCGCGCTCCTCGTCGGGCAGGCTCGTCCAGCCGCGGTGTTCGTGGCGCACGAGCGGGAGTCCGTCGACGCTGACCGCCCGTCGCGGTGGCGCGCCTTCCCCCTCGTCCCGAAGGACCAGGCTCCACCAGATGTCGAGGTTGCGGTAGAAGCGGAACCGCTCGTCGAGCGGTCCGCGTTCGACCATGTCCGCGCGCCGGAAGGCCAGGACGTAGCCCCCGATCGCATCGACGTCGCCGGGCGGGGCGTCCTCGAACTTCCGCAGGTCGCTCGACACGAGGCCCCACGGACCGGCCACGCCGATCGTCGGGTCGCCCAGCGCGCCGGTAAGCGGACGTCACGATGTCGCCCTGCGGCTCGACGCTCGTGTCCAGGACGATGACGACCGGTCCGCTCGCGCGCCTGATCCCGGCGTTGAGCGCCGCCGCGTGGCCCAAGCCGCTCGCTGGTCCAGATGATCTCGGGGGTCGGGCCTGGTTCGGCTCCCGGCTCCCGCCGCGAGCCGGCGCCTCGAGCGCCTCGGCCTGAGCCGCCGATGGCGCGTCGGCGACGACGACCACGGACGTGCCTTCGGGCGACGATCGCAGCCCGGCCACCGCTCGCGCCAGATCGGCCGGCCAGTCGGTCGCGAGCAGGACGACCGTCGCGAGCCCCGTGGGCGCCTCCTCCAGGCGTGACGGCACGTTCCGGCTCGCGCCGTAGCGGACATGCTCCCCCTCGACCAGGTCCGCGGGTGCGGCCGGTGTCAGCGCGAAGTCCGTGCCCCGGTCGACGATCCGCCAGCCGGCGGTTTCGATCGCGGCCCGAAGACGGTCGGCCTCGGCCCAGTCGCGCGCCTCTCGAGCCCGGGCGCGTTCGTGGGCGAGCGCCAGGATCTCGTCCGGGATGAAGGCTCGGGTCACCGGGGCAGGATAGTCGGGCGGCCAGCGATCGGGCGGCGATACGATGCGCGAGATGACAGCGACGATGGCCGCGCGCGGATGAAGAACCAGGGGTGGCAGCTCTTCATCCTCGGCCTGTCGGTCTTCTCGCTCGCCAACGTGGGGGTCGCCCTGATCGCGGGCGATCCTGAGGTCGTCGCGATCGTCTCGCTCGTCGACGGCGTGGCCTGCATGATCTTCCTGACCGACTTCCTGTACCGGCTCGCCACCGCTGAGGACCGACCCGCCTACATGCTGCGGTACGGCTGGCTCGACCTTCTCGGCAGCGTCCCGGTGATCGGCTTTCGGCTCTTCCGGATCCCCCGGGTCCTGCAGATCTTCCGCTCGCTGGGGGAGACCGGCAGTCGCCGGATCGGGAAGGCCCTGCTGCGCGACCGGGCGGGAAGCGCCATCCTCGGGGTCTTCCTGCTCTCGATCGTGGTCCTCGAGCTCAGCGCCATCTTCATGCTCATCGCCGAGCGCGACCACGCGGAGGCCAATATCAAGACCGGGGGCGACGCGCTCTGGTGGGCTCTGGTGTCCGTCACGACGGTCGGCTATGGCGACCGATACCCGGTGACCGGCTACGGCCGGGCGGTCGGAGCCGTCCTCCTCGTCGTCGGCATCGGGCTTTTCAGCACGTTCACGGGCTTCCTGGCCACGCGGCTGTCGCAGCGGACCAGCGACGACGCCGGGTCGGAACCGCCGCCGGCCCGACCCGCCGAAGAGGCTCGCGACGACAGCGAGCCCAGGGCCGTCGGTCCGGATTGACCCCGGGGCAGCCATCCGGGATGCAACGGATGGCGCCGCCCGACGTCCGTGTTGCATGCTGCCGCCGATGACTGCCTCACAACGCCTCGACGCCCTGCTCCGGACACGTCCTGGGCGGCCTCCTGCTCGCCTCGCTCGTCGCCGGCTGCTCGATGGTCCCGAACATGGACCACGGCAGCTCGGGATGTCAGAACGCGGTCGGGATCGGGCCCCGGTCGGGTGACGCTCCCGTGACGCAGGCGGTCGACCAGTCCGTCATCCCCGAGCTCGATGGCCTCTCCCCCGCCGCCGCAGCGGCCGCGGCCGTCGCCCGGGGTCACACGGTCGTCTTCAACGTCCAGATCGAGGGCTATGGCGAGTGCTGGTGCGTCCCGCCGCCCGAGGGCACGGTCGTCACCTCGTGGTGGAACAGCCACGGCGCGCTGTTCCTCCAGATCGACGGCGTCGAGGAGGGCCACACGGCAGCGGATCAGCCCGCCGCTGGCTGGGGCTGCTAGCCCGTCGAGCGCTAGGCGCCCAGGCCCGCGAGGTTCGGCAGATGCAATCGATGGCCCTTGGGCATCGGCGAGCGCCGGAGGTCCTCGTTCGGCACCGGCCGGCCGAGGTAGTAGCCCTGGCCGAGGTCGCAGCCAAGGGCGGTGAGCTGGTCGAGCTGGGCCGCGGTCTCGATCCCCTCGCCGATCGTCAGCAGGCCGAGCCGCTTCGCGAGCGCGATGATCGCCGAGGCGATCGCCTCCTCCGGGCCCGCGTGCTGGAGCGCGATCACGAACGAGCGGTCGATCTTGACGATGTCGATCGGCAGGAGCGCGAGGTAGCTCAACGTGGAGTAGCCGATCCCGAAGTCATCGATCGCGACACGCACGCCGAGGTCGCTCAGGCGCCCGACGGCCGGCTTGGCGACCTCGATCTCGAGCAGGGCGGATTCCGTGATCTCGATCACGAGACGCTCCGGGGCCAGACCACTCTCCTCGAGGCTCTGGCCGAACCGGGCGACGATGTCCGAGCGGACGAGCTGGCTCGACGAGAGGTTGACGCTGACCCACGGGCGGGCGGCGGGCGTCCCCCAGCCTGCGGTCGTCCGGCATGCCTCGTCGACGACCCAGTCCGTCAGCGGGGCGATGAGACCGCTCGCCTCGGCCACGGGGATGAACTCGCCGGGCGGGACGAGCCGGCCGTCGCGCAGCCAGCGAACGAGTGCCTCGTAGCCGACCGTCTTGCCCGTCCCCAGGTCGACGATGGGCTGGTAGTGGAGCCGGAGGTCACCGGCGGCGATCCCCGCGGCCAGGTCGGTCCGAAGCTGGAGCTGCGTGTTGGCCGCTTCGTGCATCGACGGCTCGTAGACCTCGACGCGGCCCTTGCCATGACTCTTGGCGAGGTACATCGCGACGTCGGCGTTCCGCACGAGGTCGTCCGCGGTCTTGTCGTCGGCCGTGGCCACCGCCACGCCGATGCTGGCGTGGGCGACCAACTTGTTGCCGGCGACATCGAATGGCTCGCCGAGCGATGCCAGCACGCGCTGGGCGACGCGGATCGCGGCAAGCGGGTCCGTGCAGGCCGGCAGGGCGATGACGAACTCGTCACCGCCGAGGCGGGCCGCCATGTCCCCATCGCGGATCGCGCCACGCAACCGCTGGCCGACGGCGATCAGGAGGCCGTCGCCGGCCTCGTGACCGTAGGTGTCGTTGACCGCCTTGAAGTCGTCGAGGTCGACGAGCAGGACGGCGAGCAGTCGATCGTCGGACCGGTTGGCGAAGTCCGCCGCCAGCCGCTCGGTGAAGAGGCTGCGGTTGGGCAGGGACGTCAGCGTGTCGTAGAGCGCCTGACGGCGGAGCAGCTCCATGAGCGAGTCGCGCTCGCGCAGGCTCTCGCCGAGTTGCCGCAACGCGTCGCCAAGGCGCGCGATGACCAGCAGGCCGATGACGACGCCACCGATGAGATACGGCGCCGGGTCGATCTCGCGGCCCACCAGGACCTCGACCGCCAGAGTCGCCGGGTTGACCAGCAGGGCCACTGTGAGCGCGAAGATGCGACGATGGCTGATCGGCCCACGGTCGACGTGCTGGCGCTCTGGCGAGATCGCCATCGACGGATGCAGGGCGGCCGCCCCGACGAAGGTGAGGACGCTCAGTCCGGCCAGCAGGTACGGCGCCGCAAAATCGCCCTGGCCGACCAGGCCTTTCAGCATGTCCACGAAGATGACCGCGTTCGACGCCAGGACGAACAGGACGATGAGCCGGGTGGCCGGACGGTGGTCCCCAGGCAGGACCCACATCCGCGCGGTTGCCGCCAGCGCGACGAGCGCTGGGTAGAAGAACGCAGCCAAGGCGAGGGAGCTCTGGCCGGCGGCCGTCACGAAGGGTCCGAAGCCGATGGCCCAGACCAGCGCACCGATCCCCGACGCGAGGATCGCCGCGTCGAGCAGCGCCGCACGGTCGCCCCCGGGGATCCGGCCGCGGAGCAGGACGGCGAGGCCGACGATGCCGATGAGAGATCCGATGCCGGTCAGGACCTGGCTCGGCAGTGTGAGCCCCTCGCCGGCGACATCGAACGTCGCCGCGAACGTCGTGAGCAGGATGCAAGCCGCCAGGAGCTGCCAGGGCAGGCGGTGGGGTGGCCGGTAGATGCGGGTCCCGATCAGGATCGCGGCGGTCGCGGAGAGACCGACGACGGTCAACACCGGCTTCATGGCCTGCCGGTCGGCGATCGCAGTCGCGGCGAGGGCCACGCCAAGACCGACGATGAGGAACACGAGCCAGGCCCGTGGACGCAACCGGGCCAGACGGGCCCGCAGACCCACGAACCCAGGTTCAGTCAGAGTGCTCGGGCCGTGGGTCCCCATCCCCCCAAGTCTCCCCTTGTCGGCACCGCATCGCTATGGTCAATACGGATGCGGTGCCGGCGGGACCTCCGCCGCCTGTCGACGCGGCCTTCGCGGCCGTCGGCGAGGTGCGGCTACTGGCCCTTCGGGGCCTTGACCTTGATCGGACCGCCGAACTTGGTGAAGTCCAGCGTCATCTTGCCGCTGACCTTGCCCGTCTTCGCGTCCTCTGCCGAGAACGTGGCTGCGAACTTCACCGGCGTGCCGTCGGTCAGGACCCAGACATCGAAGGTGTCGTACTTGCCCTTGATCCCGAGGCCGCCCTCGTAGGTCAGCGTGCGGTTGACACGGAAATGCTCGAGGTCCTTCTTGCCGACCCGCTCCCGCCCGAAGTACCGGAGGTCGTTGGGATCCTTGATGATCCGCACCGTTTCGACCATCTCGGCCAGCTCGGCCTTCATCTTCGAGCGCTTGCCCTTGATCCACCCGCCGCCCTGATACACCCATGCGTTCTTCCCGACGACGCGGATCCGGAGGTCGATCTTCTGATCGATCGCCGTGGCATCGAGATCGATGCCCATGTCGGCTCCGGCGAAGTCGGCCGTCATCGTCGCGAACACCTTGAACGTCTGGCCCTTCACCTCAGCATTCGCCGTGCTGACCTGCTCGACATGGGTGATGAGCGGGTCCTTGTTCAGGGCCTTGACCGCCGCCTTCGCGATCTTGATCCCGGCCGCGGTGTCGATGAACGGGGTCGGGGTCGCCGTGACGCCGGGCTTTGCCGGCGTGGTCGAGGATCCGGGCAACGTCGCGCCACACCCGGCCAGCACCACGATGGCTCCGAGCATGAGGACGGCGGCCCGGGCGAGCGAGCGACGATGCGTGGCCATGAGGACTCCACTGGCCTGGCCGGCGGTCGACCGGCGTCGAGATCGACGATGACCCGTCGTCGCTGGCGGTTCTAGCGTCCGGAAGACCAACGCCGCCGAACCAAAGTCCCATCGTGGTCGGATGAACCGGTCAGTTTCGGAGAAGCCAGAGCGGCGGCGGCTCCCTAGCATGACGGTCATCGCCATCAAGACACGCAACGGAGGGACCTGACATGACCGACGCGAAGAAGCCGACCAAGGGCGCCACCTTCAGCGACGACGAGAAGGCCGCGATGAGGGAGCGTGCCAAGGAGCAGAAGGCGGCGGCGCGCCGCGGGCAGGACAGGGCCGCCGGGGAGAGCGACCTGCTCGCGAAGATCGCCGAGATGCCAGCACCCGATCGCGCCATGGCCGAGCGGCTCCACGCCATCGTCACCGCCAGCGCGCCGGACCTCGAGCCGAAGACCTGGTACGGCATGCCCGCCTACGCCCGGGACGGCAAGGTCGTGTGCTTCTTCAAGGCCGCGTCCAAGTTCAACTCGCGGTACGCGACGTTCGGCTTCGAGGAGCAGGCGCATCTCGACGACGGCACGATGTGGCCGACCTCCTACGCGCTGAAGGACCTGACCGCCGCCGACGAGGCCCGGATCGGCGCGCTCGTGAAGAAGGCGGCAAGCTGAGGACCTGAACGCAGGGCGCCTTGTCAGGGCAGCTGTGTGCCTCGCCAGATCTCGACCGACCCGTCACTCGACGACAGTCCGGCGACGATCACATCACGGCCGGCCCTGGCGAAGGCGTCCACCTGGCCGAGTACCGGCAGCGGCGTGACCTGCGTCCAGACCGAGCCGTCGTCGGACAACCAGAGCGCGTCGGCGAGGGGGTCTCCGTTGCCGTGGGCGATGAACCCGTCGTCCGATGCCAGGATCGCGATCGGAGCCGCCTCGCCCGCCGGTCCGGCCATGTCACGGAACTCCGACGGCGTCCACGACACGCCATCGACGGATGCCCAACCGATCGGATGCGAGCTCTCGTCCTTCGGCTCGAACCGCCGACCTCCGATCGCGAACGCCGAACCCGTCGCCGCCAGGGCGCTCGCACCCTCCCCCCTCGCGAGACCTCCGACGCCGACCCTGACCCAGTGCCGTCCGTCGTCCGACACGAGGGCCTCCAACGGGTGTGGCATCCCGCCGAGTGGGGCGTCCTGGGCGAACGGGGCGATGCTCGTGAACTGGCGACCGTCGCTCACGAGGCCATCGAGCCCGCCGGGCGGCCCATCGATCTCGATCCACGTCCGACCATCCGATGAGAACAACACGTGCTGCGTGGCGCTCTCCGGGTCCAGCCACTCGCGTCCGAGGGCAAGCCATCCGGCATCGCCATGGACCAGGTCGTCGGTGGCACCTGCGCCGAAGTCCAGCCCGGTCGTGCCCTCCACCTGGGTCCACACGAGTCCGTCCCTCGTGACCCAGATCTGACGTCGGGGATCGGCCGCGGGGCCGACACGTCCGATGACCGTCAGGCGCCCGTCCCGAAGGAGGCCCTGTTCGACTGCGAATCCGGGCTTCGGGAAGTCGACCGACGCCCACGTCGATCCGCTCGTCAGGGCCCTGAAGGCGCTTGCGCGGGAAGTCTCGTAGCCGGGCGTGTCCACCGCGACGGACGCCGTGGGGAGTACCCAGATCGCGTTGACCGAACGGGCGGCCGGGTCGGCGAGGGTTTCCTGGGTCCAGCGCCATTCGCGACTCGCCGGAGGGACGTCGTCCGGCTGCGGCGATCCTGTCGGAGCTCCGCTCTCGAGAGATGCCGGTGGCGTGGCCGCGGGAAGGCCGGGTCGCGTCGGAGCCGGCGTCGGGACGGCCACGCAGGCGCCGACGGCGAACGCGACGGCGAGCAGGAGCCTCACGGGAGCTGTGGTTGAGCCTGCCACGACCGTCGGACGCCGAAGGAACGGTTCGTGTGACAGGTCCCGTCAGGCTTGGGACAGGTCCCGGTCTTCCATCTCCCACGCGTGGTCGAGCATGTGCCACGCGCAGCGCCGGATCAGGAACTGGACCGTCCACCACTTCCCCGCCGCCGGGCCACGGGCGTTGAATTCGCGGATCGCTGCGCAGAACGCCTCGCGGTGGGCCTGGAGAGCGACCGGATCCCCCCGGGCCTCGAGCGGCGTGCGCACGCCGACCTTCGTCGCATGCTCGTGGATCTCGGCGCCGTTCGTATGACTGACGATCTCGTCCCGCTCGCGTCCGCCGCCACGCGGACCCTTGCGTAACTCTGGCGAGACACGCGAGGCGACGTCATCAAAGTAGGTCCAGCACGCACGGAGTAGCGCGATCTTCCGTTCGCACTCGGCCTCGCTCATCGGCTGGAGTTCGGGCTTGGCCGGCATGCCCGAGACCCCGTACCAGTCGGTCATGCCGTTGCCCTCGCGCCGTTCGACCACGGTGAACTCGCCCGTCGCGGCGAACTCGTCGGCGAGGCCGGCCAGGGCCGCCACCTTCGCGTAGCGCGGTCGGTATCCGGCGAGCACCGCGAGCGCGTCTTCTTCGGACTTCGCGCTCCGGTCCCAGCCGGACCAGTCGAACGCCGACGCGACGACGCGCTTCTTCTTGCCCGCCTCGGCCATCACACGGATCGAGTCATCCATGACGCCACGGTACAGGTGCCATCAACCGAACGGTTGACGACGATCCGACCGGATGGCCACGGTGCGATGACACCAGGACCAAAGAGGACCCCGGACGGCCGAAGGACTGCGGCCCCTCGGGGGAGAGCGCTCTCGGGCGACGACTACTTGGTGGCGGTCTTGGTCGTGGCGTCGTCCTTGATCGTCCCGTTGTCGTCGGACGCCCCGCGGACCTGGGCCACCTTCTCCTGGACCTGCGCCTGGACGTCGGCGACGTTGGCCTGGACCTGGGCGACGTTGGCCTGGACCTGCGCCTGGGCATCTGCCACGTTCGCCTGGACCTCTTGGCCGAACTTCTCGAGATCGACGCTCTCGACGTTCTTGCGGACGTCGGCGTAGACCTCACGAAGATCCTGACCGCTCTGGCCGGAATAGATGATCGACGCGGCAACACCCATCGCGAACCCGACGATTGCCCCAGCGATGAACCCGACGGCGACCCTCACGGCTCACACTCCTTCTCCCGGGAGTGGGCGTGCGACGAAGATCGCCGCTTCGGTACTCCCTGCGGGGTTTAGACATTCTCCACCGCGTGGCAAGGGTCGTATTCACCCTTGTCGGGTTATCTCGCGGCGACTAGGGTCCGTGCATGGCGTACGAGATCGTCCTCGAGGAGGTCGCGGCGCGCCCGATCGCCGCCGTGCACGCGACCGTTCCCGTCGGCCACGTCGCCGAGGCCTGGCGACCGGCCCTCGACAAAGTCTGGGCGTTCCTGCGCGTGCACGATGGCCTTCGAACCGACGGCCACAACATCTTCGTCTACCACCACCCGGTGAGGCCCGGCGCGCCGCTGGAAGTCGACTTCGGCGTCGAGGTCAGCCGGGCCTTCGCGGACCAGGGCGAGATCGTGTTCACGCACACGCCCGCCGGACATGTCGCGACGACGCTCCACATCGGTCCGCCAGATCAGCTGGCCGGGGCCACGGCCGCCATCGAGGAGTGGTGCGTCGCTAATGACCGGTCGCTCGGCGGCGTCTCATGGGAGATCTACGGCGATCCGGGCGACGACCTTGCGACCTTCGAGGTGCAGGTCTTCTACCTCCTCGCCTGAGGCAGGTCCCTAGAATCGGCGCGTGAAGAAGATCGGGTTCCTGTCGTTCGGCCACTGGTCGGCGTCGCCCTATTCGCAGGTCCGGTCGGGCTCGGACGCGCTCATCCAGTCGATCGAGCTCGCCGAGGCCGTCGAGGACCTGGGTGCCGACGGTGCCTACTTCCGCGTCCACCATTTCGCCCAGCAACTCGCGTCCCCGTTCCCGCTCCTGGCGGCGATCGGCGCTCGGACCAAGCGCATCGAGATCGGGACGGCGGTCATCGACATGCGCTACGAGAACCCGCTCTACATGATCGAGGATGCCGGTGCCGCCGACCTCATCGCGGGTGGTCGTCTCCAGCTCGGGATCAGCCGTGGATCGCCCGAGCAGGTCATCGATGGCTTCCGGTATTTCGGCTACGTGCCGGCCGACGGCCAGACCGACGCCGACATGGCCCGCCAGCACGCCGAGGTCTTCCTCCAGGCGCTGTCGGGCGCCGGCTTCGCCCAGCCCAACCCCTCCCCCATGTTCCCGAACCCGCCCGGCTTGCTCCGCCCCGAGCCGCATTCTGCAGGGCTGCGCGACCGGATCTGGTGGGGCGCCGGAACACGCGCGACCGCGGAGTGGACGGCTCAGCAGGGACTGAACCTGATGTCGTCAACACTGCTGACCGAGGACGCCGGCGTGCCGTTCCACGAGCTCCAGGCCGAGCAGATCCGGCTGTTCCGTGAGGCATGGGCCGCGGCTGGGCACGAGCGCGAGCCGCGGGTGTCGGTCAGTCGGAGCATCTTCGCGCTGGTCGACGACCGCGACCGAGCGTACTTCGGGCAGCGGCAACCAGGAGTCGGATCAGGTCGGCTACCTCGACGCGCAGACCAAGGCGATCTTCGGGCGTTCGTACGCCGCTGAGCCCGACGTCCTCGTCAAGGAGCTCGCCGGGGACACGGCGATCCAGGCGGCGGACACGCTCCTGCTGACGGTCCCGAACCAGCTCGGCGTCGAGTACAACGCCCACGCCGTCGAGAGCATCCTCAGGTACGTGGCCCCGGAGCTCGGCTGGCGCTAGCCGAGACAGCTATCCGTCGGGAAGCCCGCGCAGCTCCGCCTCGATGCGGCGCTTCAGCTCCTTTGCTTCCCGTTCCCAGCCGTCTATGGGCCGGTCGACACCGAATGAGACCCGGGCTGCACCTGCCGAGGGTTCCCCCGGCAGGACGAGGAGACTCTCCACGACGTAGTTCTCGCTCGCGCATCTGTCGAGCGCGGTCTTGAGGACCCGCGGCTTGTTCGGCATCGTGATGAGCAGACCTGCCTTGAGCTCAGGTGCCAGGCCTTCCGCCGTCATCGCGGCCAGCGCTCGGTTCAGGGGGTCCGCCGCATTCCCCGGCTTGTACGGCTCATGGTGCTGCACGAGGACCCGCACGTGCGGTGGGTCGAAGTCCGGGGCGATCGCCTCGATGTTGATGCCGTCTCGGGCGAGTGCACGCACGACGCGCTGGATGTTTTCCGCTGTGTCGTCGGGAGACGCCTTGACCTGGAGATGCATGCCAGCTCCCCTTCCGTGGCGATCAGGATCGAGGACATCCTACGCGCTCGACATAGGGCTGGGGCGGCTTTGCCGAGCACGGTCGTGGTCGGGTTCCGGTAGGACACGGTCTTGGTCGTGGCGCCCCCGGACGGACTCCGGGGCGCGGAAAGCAAATCACCTGATTCGCTCGCATGGTACGCGGCAGGCAAGCCGGTTTCTCAGTGAGGCGCTGCGCCAGGCACCGTCACCGGGTTCCGCTGGGCGTTGATCCTGCCCCGCCGATCGCGTAGAGGACGCCGGCGTCGGATCCAACGAAGATCCGGCCATCGACCACGACCGGTGCGTTCGGCAGGCCGCGGACGGCGATCTTCCAGCGCTCGATACCGGTCACCGCGTCAACGGCATGAATTAGGCCGTCGTCGCTCGGGATGTACAGGACGCCGTCGGTGATCCCAGACAGGTAGCCGACGGCCCCTCCGGTGACGAATGGCCAACCGGTCACCTGGCGACCTGTCTGCTCGTCAAGGCGATACACGCCACCGTTGGCGCTCCCGACATAGATCGAACCGTCGGTCACGGCGCCGTTGTAGACGGGCAGGCCGTCCGGGAGGGTAAACGTCCAGCGCTCGGAGCCGTCGCGAATGTCGAGCGCCGTGATCCGATCGCTCGGCCCTTCCTCAAGGAGCCCGCTGGCCACGAACACCAGGCCGTCGGCAACCATCGGGGTGCCGACCTCGCCGGGGCCGAGGTCCCTCTTCGACCAGAGGATCCGCCCATCCGCAGCTGAGAGGGCGAAGAACTGCCCGCCCGTGCCTCCTGCGTAGACGACGCCGTCCGCGACGGCCGGGCCGCGGGTCACCGGGGCTCCGACCTGCGTCGCCCAGCGCGGCCGGCCGGTCACTCGATCCAGGGCGAAGACCTGGCCATCCTCGCTTCCGTCGTAGAGCGTGTCGCCGACGATGGCGGGACCGGCCCGGACCGGCCCGGTGGTCCTGAACGTCCATGCGGTTCGTCCCGTAGACGTCTCGAGCGCGACGACGGCGCCCGCCTTCGTGCCGACGAAGACCAGACCCCCGGCCACTGCCGGCGAGCCATCGACGGGACCCCCGCGCTCGACCCTCCAACGAGGTTCGCTCGTGGCGGCGTCGAGCGCCCGGACCGCGCCCGACTGGTCGGTGATGTACACGACCCCGTCGACGACAGCCGGCATGACCGTCACCGCACCGGCCAATTCCGCCCGCCAGATGATCTCCGGGTTCCCGACGGGGCCTGGGCCGGGCATGACCCCGTTCCGCTCCGGGCCGCCACGGTACATAGTCGCAAAGGGGTCCGAGGCCGGGCGCGCCGCGAGGATCGCAAGAAGCCCGACGAGCGCGATCAGGGCGACGATCAGGAGTGCGCCCAGGAGAGGCCTGATCGTCGGGACGACAGCTCCCCGGCCCACAGACCACCGGGTCGGCACCGGCCGTTGAGAAGTCGACTGGATCGCCTCGTGGATAGACTCGGCCAGACCAGACCATGTCGTCTGGTCGGCGGCGGGCGTCAGGGCCGAGCGGAAGATCGCGTCGTTTCGTTCGCGGCTTGTCATCGGTCTTCTGCCTTGAGCGCGCCGTCGAGCATCCGTCGCGCTCGAAACAGGCGCCACTTCACGGTCCCGACGGGGATTCCCAGGATCGACGCGATCTCCGAGAGCGGTCGCTCCTCGACGTAGTGGAGGGCGATCAGCGCGCGCGCGTCGGGGTTGAGGCGCCCGAACGCCAGCGAGACGGCCTCGGTCTCGGCGATCCGTTCGGGTCCGGCGGCCGGCCTGCTCCCGACCTCGATGGTCGCCTGTGCCGGGTCCCCGACCGCGATCTCCCGGACGCGCCGCCGTTTCTGGCTGCGGAGGAGACCCCGGCAGGCGTTGACCACGATCTGCGACAGCCAGGGGTCGAACCGCTCGCGGTCGCGCAATGTCGGTAGGTCGCGCCAGGCGAGGACACTGGCCTCCTGGACGGCGTCACGTGCATCAGCCTCGTTCCGCAGGATCGCCAAGGCCAGGCGACCGATCCGAGGCAGCCGTGGCCGGAGGAGCATGTCGAAGGCGTCGATCTCTCCTTGCGCCGCGCGCGCGAGGAGGATCGAGTCCCGATCGATCTCGACGGCGTCCCGCTCGTCGACGGCACGAAGCGGCAGCCCGCGCGTCATGTCACGTGACTCGGCTCGACCAGGTCATCGTCGGCTGCAGCCATCGGCAGCCAGCATGCGCCTCACCGCCTCGACGACGCTGGTCATCCTCCGTGGATCGCGACGAGCAGGCCGGCGTCGGTGCCAACGAGGACGAAACCGTCCACGACGGTCGTCCCGTAGGGAACGCCGGTAAAGGGCACGCTCCACTCGATCTCGCCAGTGTCCAGGTTCAGGGCCTTCATCGCTCCACCGTTGCCAGCGATGAAGACCTGGTCGCCCATGACGGCGGCCAAGACCTCGTCGACCTCGGGTGTCGTCGTTGTCCAGATCTCATCGCCCGTCGCTGCGTCAGCGGCGACGACACGTCGATCCTCGCCGACGATGTACGCTCGCCCGCCCACGACAGCCGGCGTGTACACGGTTGCCCCGGTCGGGCTCACGAATCGCCAGACGAAGGCGCCCGTACCTGCGTTCAGAGCAGTCACGCCGTGAGCCGACGGGTCGTCCTCGTCGAGGCCGGTGGAGGCGAATACCATCCCGTCGGCAGTCGACGGGGACCCGATCGCACCGATCGTCGAGACCGGCGTTGCCCAGCGGATCCTGCCGTCGACGACGGAGATCGCGACGACGCTGAGGCCAGCGCCCAGGTACGCGGTTCCGTCCGCGACTGCGACCGAGCGACTGACGGGGCCACCGACCGGCGTCGACCAGCGCACCTCCCCGGTGGCCGAATCGAGGGCATAGGCCGTGCCGGCCAACGTCGCGGCCAGCACGACATCGTCACTGATGCCGACCGCACCGGTGATGCCTCCATCGAGGGCCCGCGTCCAGCCGCTCGAACCGTCGCTGAGCGCGATGGCGTGGATCGTACCCGCGTGATCACCGACGATCAGCTGGCCGTTCACGATCGAGGGTGATCCGGTCGTCGTCGTCCCCAGCGCCGCGGTCCAGCAGGGCGCCCCCCCGTCCAGGGTGACGGCGTGAACGATGCCAGACCCGTCGAGGAAGTACACGATGCCAGCGACGACCAACGGTGCCGAGCTGACCGCCGCGCCGGCATCAACGGCCCAGGCGACCTCGGGTATGCCGGAGGGAGCGGGGCCCGGCATCGCTCCTGTTCGACCCGCGTTACCCCGGAACGTCGTCACCGATCCATGATGGCTGCTCGCATCGCTGCAGGCCGCGTCAGGCACGGCGCTCACGCGAGCCGTGGACGGAACGGGACGGCCCGACGCCGGGAGTGCCGGGCTCGACAGCGGCGAAGATGGTGCCACGGCGGCGATCGGGGCCGGCGCAGGCGCCGACGCACATGCGGCGACGAGGAGCAAAGCCCAACTGAGGCCAGCCCGGCGGAGAACGACGCCAGACCGGCGCACATCGGATCGGATGTTCATCTGGGCCCTCGACCGACGACTCGTGGTGAGTCTTGCCAGTACGGTGCCGGCCGGGAGTCGAGGGTTTGCGCGCCGCGCGGTTTATTCGGGAGCAAATTCGGTCGCGTCTGCGCCGGCAGGACTTGACGCGCCTCTCGCCTCGCCGACACTCATGGGTTGGATCGAAGCTGGCGCCCCCGGACGGACTCGAACCGCCGACGCAGGCCTTAGGACGGCCTCGCTCTGTCCACTGAGCTACGGGGGCGCGGCCTCCATCCTACCCCGGGGTGGGAACACGACCCGCGTGTCGGGCGTCACGTGGCCATGGCCGCCGCGCCTCCCTGCGGCGGCCTGTTGCTGTCCTGGGGCCCGTTGGGGTCCCTCGCCTACAATCCCGTTCGAGATGGCCGTCACTCCCCTCCCCGACCTCGTCCTCTACTCACGCCCGGGCTGCGGCCTCTGCGACGAGACGCGCGACATGCTGGCCGCCCTCCTGGCAGAGCGTGCGTCGGCCGACCTGGCGCGCCCGACGTTGGTCGAACGAGACATCGAGTCGGATCCGACGCTCGAACGCGCCTACTTCGCCTCGATCCCGGTCGTCGAGCTCGGCGACCGCCGACTCGAGCTCGCGACCAGCGCCGCCAAGCTGCGCCGCCTGCTCGCCGACGTCCTCGACGCATGACGCGATGAGCGGCACCGACCTCACGATCCTGGTCGCCCTCGGCGCGGGCGTCATCAGCTTCCTCTCGCCGTGCGTGCTGCCGCTCGTGCCCGCGTATCTCGGACAGCTGACCGCCATCGCGGTCGCGTCATCGGCGGACGGCCGGACGCCATCTCGCTGGACGGCGATGCGCCACGCCCTCGCCTACGTCGCGGGGTTCGGCGCCGTATTCACGCTGCTCGGCGTGACCGCCACGTTCCTCGCGGGACCGCTTGTGGACTACCTCGCGCCGCTGCGCATCATCGGCGGCGTCATCCTGGTCATCCTGGGTCTCAACCTCGCGGGCATCTTGCGGATCCCCGCGCTCGAACGCACGTGGCGGCCGCTCGACGCGGGCGCCGCGGGTTCGCTCGCCACCGCGACCGGATCGGTCTCGCTCGCGGGTCCCGGCACCGGCTCGAGCAAGGCCGAGAGACTCGGCGGACGTGTGGTCAGCGCGCGCGGCGGCTGGCTGGCGTCGTTCGGGCTCGGGGCCATCTTCGCGGTCGGCTGGACGCCGTGCATCGGGATCATCCTGGGTGGGATCCTGACGATGGCCGCGACCTCGACCACCATCCTCCAGGGCACGATCCTGCTGGTCGCCTACACGCTGGGCCTGGGGCTGCCGTTCCTCGCGATCGCGCTCGTGTACGACCGCGCGCCGGCCCTGCTCCGGCCGCTCATCAAGCACGGGCGGGTCGTGTCGCTGATCGGTGGCCTCCTGGTCGCGTTCATCGGCGTCGCGATGATCTTCGACTGGCTGGCGCTCATGCCGCGCTGGTTCACCTTCAACACGGCCATCTAGCTTGTCCGAGCGACCCGGGTTCACCCACAAGCGAGAACGTCATGGGCTCGTCGGCCCGTTCAGCGGCCGGCAGCTCCTGGGTGGGTTCGTGGCGGTCGTGCTGGCCATCATCGTGCTCGTCGGCATCACGACCCCGCTCGGGACGACCGGCGTGACGCCGCTCACCGATCCGCGCGCCACGCCGTTCCTCATCGGCACGCCCACCGAGGGTTTGCAGCCAGGGGCCCTGGCACCGGAACTGACCATCGCGCTCCCGGACGGCGGCACGTACCAGCTGACAGACCTCGACGGGCACCCCATCCGGCTCGCGGACCTGCGCGGCAAGGTGGTGTGGCTCAACTTCTGGGCGAGCTGGTGCCCGCCGTGCCAGCACGAGACCCCGATCCTCCGAACCCTCTCCGAGCGATACCGCGACCGCGGCCTCGAAGTCGTCGGGATCAGCGTCCAGGAGACGACGCCCGACGACATCGCCGCGTATGCGGCCCGCTACCAGCTCAGCTACACGATCGGATTCGACGCCTCGGGGCACGTCTTCCACGCGTACAAGGTGTACGCGCTGCCGACCCAGTTCTTCATCGACGCCCGAGGCGTGATCCAGCGCGTGCTGAATGGCCCGGTCGACGAGGCCGGCGCCGCGGCACTGATCGAATCGATGCTGCCCCCGGCGGCGAGTCCCGCGCCGGCGGGCTAGGTCCGCGGGCCCTTTGCCCGCTCGATCTCCGGCAGATGACACTGACACGGGCATCGGGCAGCGGTCGGTGCGGAATCGAGGGGTTGACGCTCAGGATCCACGCTCAGCCCCGGTCACGAAGCTGTCAGATGATCGCCGGCGCACGCATCTGCCGGGAATCCGGGGGTCGAGTGACCGCCTGAGTGTCATTTGACAGAAACCCCGGCCGCACCGGCCCGAGCAGCCGCAGGTTCGCCCTATCCGGGCTCGAACCGGAACCTGTCCTTGTCCCGCACGAGGCGCCCGATCGGATGCCGCGCCTCGTGTGACAGCGCGATCGTCCAATCCTCGTCGACCGCCTGGCGGAACAGCTCCGCCTTGCGGACGACCGAGTCCAGCGGGAAGTCGTCGAATGAGGTCACCCAGCGCGGGTTCGCGCCCCATGGCCGCATGAAGAGGTCGCCGAGGAACGCCAGCGTGCGCCCCGTCCCGTCCCCGCCGCGAACGATGACGGCCTGGTGCCCCGCGGAGTGGCCGCCGGTCGGGACGACGGTCACGCCCGGCAGCACCTCGCGCTCGCCGTCGGCCCAGCCCTGGGCGCCCCAGTCCTTCACGAGTGTGAGCTCCGGCTGCACATACGACGCGACGAGCCGCGGATTGTCGCCGAGCGCCACCTCCCACTCGGCCTTCTGGGCCACGATCGTCGCGTGCGGGAAGGCTCGCTCCCCGTCCGCCCGCAACAGGCCGCCGGCGTGGTCGAAATGGAGATGGCTCAGCGCCACGACGTTCACGGTCTCGGGCAGGAACCCGGCCGTCTCGAGGGCGGCCACCACCCATGGGCCCTCGTAACCGCGCATCGCCCGGGTCTTCTCGTCGACCCGCTCGCCGATGCCCGTCTCCACGAGCACACGCCCGCTCGGCGTCTCGATGAGCAGGCAGTTGAGCGCCTGCAGGAGTCGGCGCTTGTCGTCGATCTCGTCGGTGACCAGCCCGTGCCAGAGGACCCACGGCACGGGCCCGAAGAGCGTGCCGGCATCGGAGCGGAACGAGCCTGCCTGGATCAGGGCCACGTGGACGCCGCCCCCGAGATCGGCCCGCCAGTCGACCGCGTCGTTCATCGCCATCGGGCTAGGAGCGAGACGGCTCCCCGGTCTTCCGACCGGCCTCGAAGTCGCGGTGGAAGGCCGACGCAGTCGGCTCCGACTGGCCCTGGTACTTCGACCCGAGCTCCGGCGACCCGTACGGCCGCTCGACCGGCGAGGACATCCGGAAGAACGAGATCTGGCCGATCCGCATCCCGTAGTAGAGCGCGATCGGCAGGTTGGCGACGTTCGAGAGCTCGAGCGTGAGATTGCCCTTCCAGCCCGGGTCCACGTACCCCGCGGTCGAGTGGATGAGGAGCCCGAGCCGGCCAAGCGACGACTTGCCCTCCAAGCGCGAGACGAGATCGTCGGGCAGTTCCACCCACTCGTGCGTCTGGCCGAGCACGAACTCGCCCGGATGCAGGATGAAGGGCTCGTCCTCCTCGACGGTCACCAGCTCGGTCAGGTCCGGCTGTGGTGCACGCACGTCGATGTACGGATAGCGGTTGTTGCGGAACACGCGGAAGCTGTGGTCGAGGTGCAGGTCCACCGACGACGGCTGCAGGTCGGCCGGATCGTACGGGCGGATGACGACGCGGCCACCCTCGAGCTCGGTGCGGATGTCGCGGTCCGAGAGGACGCTCACGCCTCCAGGGCTCCGGGCGTGCCGCGCTCCTCGTAGAGATTGTCGACCTCGCGCTTGAGGGCCTCGAGGTCCTCGAAGCTCTGGTACACGCTCGCGAAGCGGATGTAGGCGATCTGGTCGATCGCGCGGAGCTGCTCCATCGCCATCGCGCCGACCTTCGAGGAGGGCACCTCGTTCGTCCCCGACGAGCGCAGCTCGGCCTCGATGGCGTCCGCGGCGGCCTCGGCCGCGCCCGACGGCACCGGGCGGCGGGTCAGCGCCTTGCGCAGGCCGGACACGAGCCGGTCGCGATCGAACTCCTGGCGCGACCCGTCGCGCTTGACGACGACGAGCCGCGCGGCCTCGACGCGCTCGTACGTCGTGAAGCGCATCGTGCAGGCGGCGCACTCACGCCGACGACGGATCGTGGCGGAGTCATCGAGGTCGCGGGAGTCGACGACGCGGGTCTCGCGCTCACCGCATTGGGGGCAACGCATCAGGCACCTGTCGGTCGGTCACCACCACTAGGTGTTGTGGTGTACGCCGAGCATACCACTACATGGTGTGGTCGCCGCGGCGTGTTGCCATGCCGTCGGCACGGCTCGCCTCGCGGGCGATCGCCTCCCTGGCGTGCAGCAGGTTGAGGTAGCCGCGCTTGATCGAGGTCTGCGCCTCGAGCTCGCGCGCGCCGCCGCGGATCGTCGACATGATCGTGGCCCCGTGCTCGACCGTGGCGAGGGCACGGCCCGCCCGCTCCAGCTGCGCGACGAGGTCATCGCGGATGTCGACCGACGACGAGGGCACACGCAGCGCACGCGCCTCGGCGAGGTAGCGGTCGACCGCGTCGGATGCCACGAGCAGCGTCTCCGAGATCGCGTCCGGCGTCAGCTCGTGGTGGCGGACCTGGTCGATCCGGTGGGCGGCGCCGCCCAGCGAGGCATCGATGCGAGCGGCGAGGTCGCGCACCGAGGAGCGGAAGTTCTCGGCCTCCCGCGTGCGGGCCACGATCGACCCGGTCCGCCGGAATACGACCGCCAGGCCGGCCGCGAGCGCGACGAACGCGAGGATGGGCAGGAGGTCGATCCAGTCCCAATCCATCGTCGGTCCCCGAGCCGATCGGTCAGCCGGGCCGCGCCCGGAGCTCCGCGAGGAGCGCCGGACCGACCTCGAACAGATCGCCCACGACGAAGAGGTCCGCGAAGTCCGCGATCGGCGAATCGGGATCGCGGTTGATGGCGACGATCGTCTCCGATGTCTGCATCCCGACCTTGTGCTGGATCGCCCCGCTGATGCCGAGCGCGAGGTAGAGCTGCGGCTTCACGATCTTGCCGGTCTGCCCGATCTGCTGGCCGTACGGGATCCAGCCCGAATCGACCGCGGCGCGCGTCGCCCCGACCGCGCCACCGAGCGCCTCGGCGAGATCCTCGACGAGCTTGAACCCCTCGGGACCGCCGACGCCACGCCCGCCCGCCACGATGATCCGCGCGTCGTCGATGGACGCGGCCGCGGTCGCCTCGTCAACGTGCTCGACGACCTGGACGGCGGGCATCGCCGGGACGTCGGACGCCGGCACGTCCTCGATCGACCCGGGCGTCGCGAGGGGCTCGGCGGTCACGGCGTTCGGCCGGACCGTGATCACGCCGCCTGTCCCCGTGAACGCGCTCTCGGTGATGAGCTTGCCCCCGAAGGCGCTCATCTCGACGACGGGCCCGTCGGCCGACCAGCGAGCGCCGACCGCATTGGCGAGGACCGCCATGCCGACGAGACCGCAGAGCGTGCCGGCGATGTCGCGGCCGTTCGGGCTCGCCGGCAGCAAGGACGACGTCGCCGGCGTCGACCGTCGTCGAGAGGGCCGCGGCGATCGTGGCGGCGGACGCGCCGTCCTCGAGCCGTCCGTCCACCCGGACCGTCGGCACGAACCCTGCGAGCTCCTTCGCGGCGCCTGTCGCGGCCTTTCCGTGCACGACGCCGGTGACCTCCCTCGCCGGCCGCTTCGCCGAGCGCGCGTGCCAGGGTCGCCACCTCGGCCGAGAGCTTGGTCAGGGTCCCGTCCTGGGCCACCTCGCCGACGACGAGCAGGCGCGACATCAGGCGAGCCGCCGTTCGGCGAGGAACGCCACGATCTGGCGGGCGGCCTCGTCCGCCGGCTCACGCACGACGCGCGTGGCGGCGCGGGCCTCGGGCGGACGCGACCCGACGAGCTTGGTCGTCGCGGCGGAGCCGCCGACCGTCGAGGCGTCGAGGCCGAGATCGGCCAGGGAGAGCGTCCGGATCTCCTTCGAGCGAGCGGCCATGATCCCCTTGAGAGACGGGTAGCGCGGCTCGCCGAGCGCCTGCGTGCCGCTGATCAGGGCCGGCATCGGCGCCTCGAGCAGGTCGTAGCCGGTCGGCGTGATGCGGCGGACCCGGACGGTCCCGGCGGCCATGTCGGGCTCGATCCTCGCGGCGTAGGAGAGGTACGGCAGGCCGTTCCGGGCCGCGATCCCCGGCCGGCACGACCCCGGCCACCCCATCGGAGGTGTCGACGCCGGCGATCGCGAGGTCGAACTCGAGCGTCTTCAGCGCGGCGGCCAGCACGATGGTCGTGGAGACCGCACAGGAACCCTCGAGGATGGGGTCGGTGACCAGCACGCCGCGCGTCGCGCCCATGGCCAGGGCCTTGCGCATCGTCTCGGGCGCGTTCGCGGGCGCCATCGAGAGCAGCGTCACCTCGCCCTCGCCGGCGGCCTCGATGAGCTTGAGGGCGGCCTCGAGGGCGTACTCGTCGTTGCCGTTGATGACGGCCGGCACGGCGGCCCGGTCCAGCCGGCCGTCCGGGCCGAGCCGCTCACCGGCAGATGCCGGATCCGGCACGGGTTTCGTGAGCACGACGATGCGCAACAGGACGTGAACCTCCCCGACCGTTCAGCCGCCCTTGCCGAGCAGCGCCCGCGCCAAGACCAGGCGCTGGATCTGTTGGGTTCCCTCGTAGAGCTGGGTGATCTTCGCGTCGCGCATCATCCGCTCGACAGGAAACTCGTCGATATAGCCGTATCCGCCCATGACCTGGACGGCGTCGGTCGTGACCCGCATCGCGTTGTCACCGGCGACGAGTTTACACATCGCCGACCACCGCCCGGCATCGGGCGCCCCGGCGTCGATCTCGATGCAGGCCTTGTACAGGAGCTGCCGCGCCGCCTCGGTGCCGGCATCCATGTCGGCGAGCATGGCCCCCACCTGCTGGAAATCCCCGATGCGCTGCCCGAACTGCTGCCGTTCACGCGCGTAGGCGGTCGCGACCTCGAGCGCGCCCTGCGCGATCCCCACGGCCTGGGCGGCGATCGCCGGCCGACTGCGGTCGAGCGTGCGCATCGCGAGATCCCAGCCGTCGCCTTCCGCGCCGACACGATTCGCCGCCGGGACGCGCACGCCGTCGAAGGCGAGTTCGGCCGTCGGGCTGCCGCGGATGCCCATCTTGTGCTCGATGCGGGCGACGCTGAAGCCGTCGGTCGGCACCTCGACCACGAAGCACGAGAGCCCCCGATGGCGAGGGGCGTCGGGATCGGTGACCGCGAAGACCGTGATGAGATCCGCGACGGACCCCTGGCTGATGAAGCGCTTGGAGCCGGTCAGGACGTAGTCGTCGCCGTCGCGCACGGCCGTGGTCCGGAGGGCTCCGGCATCGGAGCCGGCTTCCGCCTCGGTCAGCGCGAACGCGATGAGCTGCTCGCCCGACGCCAGGCGCGGGAACCAGCGCGCCTGCTGGGCCGGGGTTCCCGCGACGAGCAAGGGCAAGGAGCCCAGTTCCTGCACGGCCAGGATCAGGCCGGTCGTGGCGCAGGCGCGACTCAACTGCTCGACGGCGAGGCAGACGCTCAGGAGCTCGCCCCCGAGGCCACCGTGCTCGACGGGGTACGGCAGCGCGAGGATGTCCTGGGCCGCCAGCAGCTCCTTGAGGTCCTGCGGGAACGTCGAGGTCCGGTCGATCTCGGCCGCGCGCGGCGCGACGCGTTCGTCGGCGAGGACCTTGACTGCGTCGCGGAGGTCGCGCTGCGCCTCGGTGAGGCGATAGGTCGGCGACCCGCTCGGCTCGGATGACGCGGTCACGTGGCCCATCGTAACGGGGTGTGGCACTTGGTGCGAGCATGCACCAGCGCGCAACGGCGCCGGTTGGCGGGCCTTCCACTCGGGGCTACGCTAACTGCACGGCGAACCCGGAACGGGGAACCGGCGCCAGCCAGTCTGAGGAGCGTCACGTGGACTCGACCAGCGGGCTTCTGCTCATCATCATCGCCGCCTCGATCGGGATCGTGGGCACGATCGGGATCATGGTCAAGCAGCGGCGGGCCGTGGAGGCGCTCGGGCGCGAGAACCCATACGCGGTCGCGACCGAGGGCATGAAACGCTGTCCGTCCTGCAACACGGGCAATCTGGTGACCGACGCGAACTGCTCCAACTGCGGGAAGCCGCTCCCGGGCTGAAGACGGGTCGCGAGGCCCGACCTGCGAGGGGTCCGTGCTCAGCAGTCGGCACTGAGGGCTTTGAGGCAAGAGCTCGTCGCGATCCAGCCACTTCTGCAGTCTCGCAAGCACGATGACGCCCTGAACGGCTCCTAGGCGCCTCTTCGGTCGCCGAGCGCCGTCCACCAAGCACGATCAGACGACCGGCAGCCGCCGATCCTCGGGCGTCGCGGCGATCCGGGCGGCCAGGACCTCGCTGATGTCGCGCGCCGCCACGGTGCCGGCGCCATCGGACGCCGCGATCCCGTCGCTGAGCATCACCATGCAGAACGGGCACGCCGTCGCGACGGTCGTGGCGCCGGTCTCGAGCACCTGGCGGGTCCGCTCGACGTTGATCCGCGTGCCGCGGTCCTCCTCCATCCACATGCGGCCGCCGCCGGCCCCGCAGCAGAACGTGCTCTTGCCCGACTTGGCCATCTCCGTGACCGACACGCCCGCGGCGCCCAGCACGTCCCGTGGCGCGGCCACGACGCCGTTGTAGCGCGCGAGATAGCACGAATCGTGCACGGTCACGCTGCCAGGGCGATGGTCGCCGGTCTCCGCCTCGGCATCCTCGGGGACGGTCGCGAGCCGCCCCGACGCGAGCAGCTCGGCGAGATACGTCGAGTGGTGGACGATCCGGTACTCGCCGCCGAGCTGGCCGTACTCGTTGCCGATCGTGTTGAAGCAGTGCGGGCACGCGGTGACGATGGTCCGCTCCCCCATCCCGTAGCGGTTCAGCGTCTCCACGTTGCCGGACGCGAGGATCTGGAAGACGTAGTCGTTGCCCATCCGCCGCGCCGGGTCGCCCGTGCACGATTCCTCCTGGCCCAGCACGGCGAACCTGACGCCGGCCGCATGCAGGCACGTGGCGACAGCCCGGGCGACCTTCTGATTGCGCGGGTCGAACGCGGCCGCGCAGCCGACCCAGTAGAGGACCTCGAGCTCGTCGAGCCGGCCGTCCGCGGCGACGTTCGCCACGGTCTCGACCTCGAACTCGAGCGGCTTCGCCCAATCGAGCCGCGCCGATGACGGGCTGGCCCCACGGGTTGCCCTGGTTCTCCATCGCCCGGAACGCGCCGGTCAGCTCGGATGGGAAGCGCGAGTCCTCGAGCACGAGGTTCCGCCGCAGCCCGACGATCTTGTCGACGTGCTCGATCAGCACCGGGCACGCCTCGACGCACGCCCCGCACGTCACGCAGTCCCACACCGCGTCGTAGGGGATGGCCGTGTCGACGATCGGGGCCGCGAGCGCGGCGGCGTGCGGGCGGCGTGTCCTCCAGGCCGTAGGTGTCGCGCACGATCGGCGAGTTCGGGATCAGGTCGATGCCGTGCTCCGCCTCGACCGACATCTCCCGGATGCCCATGATGAACGTCTTGGGATTCAGCGGCTTCCCGGTGTTGTACGCCGGGCAGGCCTCCTGGCAGCGGCCGCACTCGGTGCAGGTGAAGCCATCGAGCAGGTCCTTCCAGCCGAGGTCCTGGAGCGTCCGCAGCCCGAACTGGGGATCGTCGGCCTCGAGGTCCATCATGGGCAGTTCGCCGCGCGGTGCGAGCTTGCGGAACCAGATGTTCGGGAAAGCCGTGGCCATGTGCAGGTGCTTGCTGAACGGCAGGTAACAGAGGAAGGCGGCGACGAGTGCGATGTGGCCCCACCACAACACGGCGAACCCGGCGCCGAGCGCGTCCGCGCCCGAGCACCGCCCGCAGCGGCACGGCGAGCGCGTTCGAGATGAACGCCCCGTCGATCTCGCCGTGCGCCGCGACCTCGAAGACCTGCGCCAGCAGCTCGGTCGCGACCACGCCGCCGATCATCGCGAGGATCAGGAGCGCGTCACGGTTGAGGGTCAGGCGCTTGGGCTTGGTCACGAGGCGGCGCAGGAACGCCCAGCCGACCGCGACGAGGACGATGACCGCGACGACGTTCTGCATCGCGCTCACGAGCGCCCACAGCAGGCCGTCGAACGGGATCGAGATGACGGCCTGGATGACCCCGCCGGTCACGATGTTGGCGGTCCCGATCGTGAGCAGCACGAAGCCCCAGAAGATGCCGGCGTGCATCAGCCCGGCCCGGGCGTCCTTGAACATCTTCGTCTGCACGAACGCGTAGCGGATCAGCCCGACGAACCGGGTCGGGATGTCCGAGAACGGACTCGGCCCGCTGGCGCGCACCGCCGCGAACACGCGCAGGTGGCGGGCCATGGCGAGGCAGAAGAACGCGGCCGCGCCCCAGAAGACCGGGAAGACCAGCAGGTACGCAGGGACGTCGGCGAACGGCTCGAACACGGTCAGGCTGTGGTGCCGTGGTCGAACGGGCCCGCGAGGGTCTCGAGTGCGTGATCGAGGACCGCGGCGATCGCGTCGAACGATTCGATGGCGCCCTTGGGGCTGCCCGGGACGTTGATGACGAGGGTCCGGCCGGCCACGCCCACGACGCCGCGTGACAGGTCCGCGAGGGGCGTCGTCGCGCGGCCGGCGGCCCGCATCGCCTCGGCGAGGCCCGGGAACCTCGTAGTCGATGACGGCGGTCGTCGCCTGCGGGGTCACGTCGCGCGGGGTGAGGCCCGTGCCGCCGGTCGTGACGATCAGGGCGTGGTCGCCGGTCCCGGCCCGCAGGGCCGCCTCGATCGCCGAGCGGTCGTCGGTGACGAGGGCCCGGTCGACTGCGTACCCGAGCGCCCGCAGGCGCGCCTCGAGGGCGTCACCCGATGCGTCCTCGCGGACCCCGGCCGACGCACCGTCACTCGCGGTCAGGACGAGCGCCGACCGTCCGGATCCGTGGCCCATCAGGACCGCTTCCGCTTCGTGCCGATCCGACCGGCCGATCGGTCGCCGGGTCTCGGTCGTGGCCGCGCGGCGCCCTGGCCGGCGTCGCCCGAGCGGGTGTCGTGGCGCTCCCACGTCCCGCTCTTGCCGCCGGTCTTGGAGATGAGCCGGACGGCCCGGATCTCGACCCCGCGTTCGACCCCCTTGACCATGTCGTAGACGGTCAGCGCCGCGACCGACGCCGCGGTCATCGCCTCCATCTCGACACCCGTCGGGCCGGTGGTCGCGGCCTCGGCCCGGACCCGCAGCACGCCCTCCGCGCGGTCGGGCGTGATCGCGACGACCAGGTCGGTGAGCGCGAGCGGGTGGCAGAGGGGGATGAGGTCGCTCGTGCGCTTGGCGCCCATGACGCCCGCGAGCTCGGCCACGCCCAGCACGTCGCCCTTCGGCCCGCCGCCATCGATGACGAGGCTCATCGTCTCGGGCGAGACCGCGACCAGGGCCTCGGCGACGGCGCGGCGGGCCGTCGGTGGCTTCGCGGAGACGTCCACCATGCGCGGCCGGCCGCTGCGGTCCACGTGCGTCAGCCGGCGACGCTCCGACCGCGGTCGGTCGTCGCGTGGCGGTCGCTGGTCCATCGGTCCTCCGCTCATCGGCTCGATCGGGTGGGTCGCCTTACGGCCGGTCGAGCCACCAGAGTTCGACATCGGTCCCGGCCGGGACGCCCGGCACGGCCTCGGGGATGACGGCCAGCGCGTCCGCGGCGGCAAGCGCCGAGATGACGTGGCTGCCGAGTCCGGCCGTGCCTCCCGCCAGTCTGACGCGAACCCGACCCCGTTCGTCACGCTGTGGCGCACCATCGGCATCCCGCTCGGCGACGACGCGGACGAAGGCCCGCCGGCCCTCGCTCTTGGCCACCGCGTCACCGATGACCGCGCGATCCACCGGCCGAAGCAGGTCCCGGCGACCGGCCAGGCGCCGGATCGCGGGGCGGACGAACAGCTCGAAGGTCACCGCGCCCGAGACCGGGTTGCCGGGCAGTCCGACGATGAGGACCGGGGCTCCGCCCCCGGGCCGCTCCGCCGTCCCGAACGCGAAGGGCTTGCCGGGCTGCACGGCGACGCGCCACAGGTCGATGGACCCGATGGTCTCGATCGCGGCCTTGACCACGTCGAACGGCCCGACCGAGACGCCACCGGCGACGATGAGCAGGTCGGCTCCCTCGGCCAGGCCTCGCCGCAGACGGGCCAGGACGTCGTCGAGCACGTCGGTCGCGATGCCCAGGTCGATGACATCGGCGCCGGCAGACGTCGCGAGGGCCCGAAGGCCCGGGCCATTCGCATCGGGGATGCCGGCCGGACCGAGCGGCTCGCCCGGCGCCCGGACCTCGTCACCGGTGGCCAGGACCGCCACCCGGGGCCGCCGATGGACCTCGATCGCCTCGACGCCGGCACCCGCCAGCAGGGCGATCGTCGCGGCACCGATGGCGGTCCCCGGTTCGAGGAGGGTCATCCCCTCGACGAGGTCGCTGCCGGCCTCCCGGACCGAGCCGCCTGGTCGGACGGCATCGTGCACGTCGATGGCGGCCGGGAGCGGGCCGGTCGCGTCGCGGCCACGTGGGCCGGCCTGGCCGGCCGCGTCCAGGGGCGTCGTGGCCTCCACGGGGACCACGGCGTCCGCGCCGTCGGGCATCCGGGCGCCTGTCGCGATGCGGACGGCGGTCCCGGGCCGGACGATGACGTCCGGTGCGAGACCGGCCCGCACCTCGCCGATCACCTGCAGGCGGCACGTGACCGCCCCATCGGCCGATGCCGTGTCCCCGGCCTGGATGGCGTACCCGTCCATCGCGGAATTCGGCCAGGGCGGCAACGAGGTCCGGGCGACGGCCGCCTCGGCGGCCACGCGGCCGAGTGCCGCATCGATCGCGACCCGCTCCGTGCCGGTCGGCCGGGCTGCGGCCAGGACCGCGTCCCGTGCCGTCTCGACGCTCAGCAGGCCGGACCCCGCGGCCGTGCCGCTCACCACGGCGAGATGCCCGCGCGATCCGCGCGGCCCTGGATCGCGGCGGCCACCGCGCGCCGGGTCAGCAGGCCCGCGAACCTGCCGCCGTCCATGACCGGCAGCGCATCGATGCCGGCCCGGCCCAGCCCGACCAGCGCGGCCCGGATCGAAGTCTCGGGCGACACGACCAGCAAGGCCGGGGTCGAGATCATCAGGTCCTCGGCGCGGGTCGTCGCCCAGCGGGATTGCCGCACTCGCCGGAGTTGGGAGGCTCCGATCACGCCGAGCAGTTCCGTGCCCCGGGTGACCGGCAGCGCCATCGACGCGCTGCCATCGAGGACCTGACCCGCGAAGGTGTCGAGCGTCAGGCCGGGCGGGATCCCGGCCACGTCCCGGTCCATGACGTCCCCGACGTTGAGACCGTCGAGCAGCTCGTCGAGACCGGCCCGCCGCTCGACGGTCCGTGCGGTCGAGGTGAAGAACCAGCCACACAGCGCGACCATCAGGCCGTCGATGGGGTCGACGACAAGCCCGTCCGCGATCAGGATCCCGACGACCCCGAGTCCCGCGAGGAAGAGGCCGACGAACCGGCCGACGCGCGCCGCGGTCCGCAGACCAGCCCGCGCGTCACCCGACCTGGCCCAGGCCAGCCCGCGGACCACGCGGCCGCCATCGAGCGGGAAGGCCGGGATGAGGTTCAGAAGCCCAAGAGCGAGGTCCAGCGCCCCGACCACGAAGGCGACATGCCCGATGACCAGGGCCGGACCCCCGTCGCCGAAGGCGCCCGCGGCCGCCGACACCCCGAGCAGCGCCAACCCGATGGCCAGACTGACGAGTGGACCGGCCGCCGCGATGGCGACCTCGTCACGTGGACGGGCCGTCGTGAGATCGGGCGAGGCCGCCGCGCCGAGGAAGTAGACGACGACCGAATCGATGGGCACGCCCCGGCGGCGGGCGACCTCGGCGTGGCCAAGCTCGTGGGCCATGGCCGAGACGAGGAACAGCATCGCGACCACGATCCCGATCCCCCACCGGACGGCCATCGGCGAACCCGGATCGGCCTGGCCGATCTGGGCGCCCACGCTCACGACGAGGATGGCCAGGATGATGGCCCACGAGACGTGGATCCGGATCTCGAGGCCGGCCAGGCGGCCGACCGGGATCGTGTTCATCCGGGCTCGGCGACCGGGGTCGCCGCCTGGTCCGTGGCCGCCTGCGCCGATGGCGTGGACGCCCGAGCGTGGGCCACGACCCCGACGACCGCCGCGATCGCGATGATCACGATGCCGACCGCGATCGCCGACTCCTGCCAGAACTGGAACGGGAAGAGCTGGACGAGCCGCTCGGTGGCCGGGTCGAAGTCGTACGAGCCGGCCGGGAACAGGACCTCGTGGAAGACCTCGAAGAGCGTGTCGAAGGCGACGAGCGCGAAGATCCCGAGTCCCACGACCGCGGCGATCAGCCAGACAGCCCCCTGCCGGACCGCCCGCCAGCTCGCCGCCCGGTCCTTGCGGCGGACCGCCGCGACCACCAGCACCATCGCCGAGATCGCGGCCGCGATGAACAGACCCCCGAAAACGGTCCGGACGTCGCGCATGTGGCCGCGCTCCCGCTCGTTGAGGACCGTGGCACCCGCGACCGCGACATCGAAGTCCGGCGGCCCGATGACGAGGTCGGCGAGGATCGCGTTCGTGGCGGTCCGCAGGTCGGCGTCGCCGTAGCCGGTCCACGCGCCGGCCTGGGCGCGACCCTGCTCGAAGCCGACCCAGGCCGGCGTCAGGAACGGGATGATCGCGACCGCGACGATGACGATCGCCGTGGCGATGCCGATCGCGATGGAGGCGGGTCGACCGCCAAGACTGCGCACCGCGCCATCCTAGCCCGTTCGGTCGAGCGGACCGCTCCAGACGGCTGCCCGCGCCTACTCCTCCTCGAGAGTCCGGGCCTGCTCCCACCAGCCGTCGATCGTGAGGTCACTCGGCGGGTCGACCTCGAGCTCGCCTGCGGCCGCGGTCACGCGGGCCTTGAGCTCGTCGGCATCGAGTTCGAGGATGCCGCGCAGGCCCTCGATGCCGGCCTGGATGAACAGCTGGTGCTCGTCGGGCCCGAAGCTCGCCAGGTTGAGCATCAGCGCCTCGTCGCGCCATTCGAGCACGTCGTTCGTGGTCGCGACCACCTGGTCGGCCAGCGTCTGGCGACGGGTCGGCGTCTCGGACACCTCGAGGAGGAGGCCGGTCGTGAAGATGCCCTGGTGGTCGAGCCGCGCGAGATGGACCGGCTCGATGCGGGTCAGTTCGTCGATCGGTGGCACGAAACCATTATCGGGGACCCGCGGTGCTCGCCGCTCGGCCGGTGGCGGGCACAGGAAGGCCGGGCGACCCGTCGGATCGCCCGGCCGCTGAACGCCCTTCGGCGGGCGGGTCAGTCGCTCTTGATGTTGCCGCGGATCTCGCCGGTCGGGAAGGTCGGCGTGTGGACGTTGGCATAGGTCGCGCCGTGGCGGATGGCACGGACGACTTCGGCGAACTCGGTCGCGGCGATGCCCTGGACGCCTGGGCCGACCACGTCGGCCGCCACGATCGTGCCGCTGACCGTGCCCGATGGAGCCGCCGGGCAGGCAGGCTTGCCACCGCCACCACACAGGAAGACCGCGACCCCACCGGCCACGTCGGGACGACCGAAGTGGATGTGGGCGAAGAGCGGCGCGCCCGTGAGGTTCCTGTAGGTCAGCGTGTACTCCATCCAGTCCTTGTGGATCCTGAGCCGGAACGAACCCGACCCTGCGGTCGAGACCGAAGGCGTCTCGAGGTATCCGTTGAGTGACGCCTTGAACTTGTTGCCGCCGTCACCGGCGACCACCGGCGCGAGCACCGCGAGCAGCAGACCCGCTGTCGCGACGACGAGCAGAAGCCTTCTCATCCATCTCTCCTCTGGAGTCTGGCCTGGGCCTGATCGAGTCGGTCGGGGCACACCCTCCTTTCGGCGCCGCAGGTCGCGAACAGGCGGGAGACCGAGTCACGTCGCGACCGTCGCGGGCGCGGGCGGGCGTCGGGGCGACCGCCCATACCCGGACGTACGCCGCGGACGCGCGGCCGGTTCTCCGAAGCCTGGGGTTCCGCTCGACGTCGAGCCGATGGCGGGCGCTCGCCCGGGTCAGTCGTCAGGAAACGGCGGCGGGACGGGCCGATCGGCGGCCATCGCTTCCTCGATCAGGCGGTGGTACTCGGCGCGCAGCCGCTCGATCTCGCCCTGGAGCCGTTCGGCTTCCGCGGCGACGGACACGAGGTCGCGCTCGGCGGCCCGCCACTGGGCGAGGACTTCCTGGGCCAATCGTTGGTAGGGCATCGGACGTCCTGCGCTGCACGCTTTCCCGGTGCCACGAGTATGCACGCTCCGCCGCGTCCCTGGCTCGCCCGAGGCGGCCGAGACCGAGTGGGATGCATTCGGCTCGGCGCTCGCCATCGCGAACTTCGGGTGGACACGGCAGGCGGACCTCGCGGTCGGCGTCCACCTCGAGCGGCTTGGGAGCCACCGCGAAGCCGGGGTGGTCGACGTGCTCTACGGCCGGGCATCCGGCCTCAACGCCATCAACGCCCAGGCCTGGTCGCAGGACTCGGCCGGCGTCAAGGGCGCCGTGGAGACGCGCGACTACTTCGGGGACCAGCCTGACGCCCTAGCCGGCGGGCTTGTCGCCGAAGACCGTGTAGTGCCAGCCCTTCTCGGGCTCGCCGGTCAGCTCGAGCATCACGTGCTTGACCCGCGTGTACTCCTCGAACGAGTACGTCGACATGTCCTTGCCGCTGCCTGACTGCTTGAAGCCGCCGTGGGGCATCTCCGAGGTCACCATCAGGTGGTCGTTGACCTGGACGTGCCCGAAGTCGAGCGTCCGGGCCGCCTCCATCGCGGTGAACACGTCGCGCGTCCAGATCGAAGCCGCCAGGCCGTAGCGCGTGTCGTTGGCCTTCTCGAAGGCCTCCTCGATCGTGTCGAACGGCAGGACCGCGAGCACCGGCCCGAAGATCTCGTCCTGGACGATCTCGCTGTCCTGGGCGCAGTCGGCGACGATCGTCGGGCGGTAGAACGCCCCGTTCGGGAACCCGGGCACCTCGGGCGCGAATCCGCCGGCCACGACCCGCGCGCCGGCGGCCTTCGCCCGCTCGACGAACCCGGCCGCGCGGGCGACCTGCGTGTCGGAGATGAGCGTCCCAAGATCGGTCGAGGGATCGAACGGGTCGCCGACCCGCACGCCATCGAACAGCTCGGCCGTCCGCGCCAGGAATACCTCGTAGACGCTGCGATGGACGTACGCCCGCGTCGCCGCGGTGCAGTCCTGGCCGCCGTTGATGAGCGCGCCCGCGGTCGCGCCGCGGGCCGCGGCCTCGATGTCCGCGTCGGCGCACACGATGAACGGCGCCTTGCCACCGAGCTCGAGATGGACGCGCTTGAGGTTCGCCGACGCGAGTGCCTGGATCTTCTTGCCGGTCTCGGTGTCGCCGGTCAGCGAGATGAGATCGACGTCCATGTGCGCCGCCAGCGCGGCGCCGACGACCTCTCCCCGCCCGGTGACGACGTTCAGGACGCCGTCGGGGATCCCGGCCTCCTTGGCCAGCACGGCCAGGCGGACCGTCGTGAGCGGCGTCGCCGAGGCGGGCTTGAGCACGATCGAGTTGCCCGCCGCCAGCGCCGGGCCGATCTTCCAGATCGCCATCCACAACGGGTAGTTCCAGGGGCTGACCTGGCCGACGACGCCGATCGGCTCGCGTCGGACGAAGCTCGTGTGCGTGCCCGTGTACTCGTAGGCGGCCTTGCCCTCGAGGTTCCGGATCTGCGTCGCGAAGAACCGCAGGTTGTCGCTCGCGAACGCGAAGTCGGACTCGCGCCGGAGCTTGTACGTGGTCCCGGTCTGGAGCGTCTCGAGGCGGGCGAGCTCGTCCGCGTCACGGTCCAGCAGGTCGCCGAGCCGGTTCATGATCGTGACCCGCTCGGGCATCGCCATCCGGTGCCAGCGACCGTCGCGGAAGGCCGCGCGGGCCGCCGCGACCGCGCGATCGACGTCCTCCGCCGTCCCGTCCGGCACCCGTCCGACGAGCTCGCGCGTGGCCGGGCTGCGCACCTCGAGCCAGCGACCACTCGACGACGGCACGGACGCGCCATCGATGAACATCGGATAGTCGGTGGTGACCTCGACGGCCATGACGGGGGCCTCCTGCGGGCAACGGACTCGTCGGCCGAGTCTAGCGCAGGGTCGGGCTCACGGACCCGGCTCCGCCTTGCCCTCGCGGCCCAGCACGACCCGGGCGAACGCCTGGTACGCGACGTCCTCGAGCGGCGGGTTGATGAGGCCGGCCCGGGCGTCGCGCAGGGCCCGTTCCAGGCGGCCGGCGAGGAAGCCCGGGCCGCCGGCGATGCGCATGGCCTCGTCCGTGGCGGTGACCGCCGCCTGCGTCGCGACGAGCTTGGCGAGTGGCACGTCCGAGGCCGCGGCGGCCATCGCGGCCGCATCGTCCGCGGCGACAGCCTCGTCCCAGCGCCGCGCGACGTCGAGCAGCACGATCCGGGCGGCACGCAGCGTGGCGTCGAGCCGGCCGAGCCGAACCTGGACGCTGGGCACGTCGGCGACCGAGGTCGAGCCGTCGCCCGGCCGGCGATCGAGCGCGAAGCGCGCGACGTCGCGCCGCGCACCCTCCCCGATCCCGAGGTACGCAGCCGCCATCGCCGCCCCGAACCAGGCGCCCGGCCCGGGCCCGCGCGGGTCCGGCTCGTCGGCGCGACGCTCGAGGACGAGGGCGTCCGCCGGTACCGTCGTGCCATCGAATCGCAAGCGGCCCGACGCCGAGCCGCGCATGCCCAGCGCCTCGAAGCCGGGCGAGCGATGCACGCCGGGCGACTCGAGATCCACGAGCAGCAGGCCGATGACCGGCGGGTCCGACTCTCCCATCCGGGCGCTGATGAGCGCGAGGCGCAGCACGGGCAGCCAGGTCGTCCACGTCTTCTCGCCGGTCAGCCGCCAGCCGCCGTCCGGGTCCGGGTCGGCGATCGTGCCCGGGATCGCGCCACGGGACGGCGAACCGCCACTCTCCTCGGTCGAGGCGGCATTGACGAGCGCGCCCTCGTCCAACACGGCGCGGACGAGCCGCTCGCGGGGCGCCGCGGGCCAGCCCGCACCCTGGAGCGCAGCGCCGGTGACGTGGACGTGCATCGCGAACCCGAGCGCGGTCGAGCCGTCGATCGCGCCGATCGCCAGGAGCGCCTCGGCCGCCTCGACCATGCCGCCGCCCATCCCGCCGTCGGCGGCCGGCACGACCAGCCGGTGGAGCCCGGACCGGACGATCGCCTCGGCCGCCCGCGGGTCGAACTCGTCGCCCAGTTCGAGTGCTCGAAGCGCGGCGACAGCCTCCTCGAGCGCCGCGGCCATCTCGGGCGTCACGCCCGCTCCCGGGACCAGCGCATCGGACCCGCCTTCTGCCCGGCCGCGGAGTCGGCGATGAGCGCCTCCAGCCGACGCGCGCGCGTCTCTGCGCCCTTGGCGCTCGTCACCCAGTGCGTCACGGTCTTGCGGTACGACGGCGGCCGACGCTCCCAGTCGGCCCAGGCGGCGGGGACGGCCCGAAACCGCTCGAGCTCGGCGTCGGAGAACACGGCCATCCGGCCGTTCGTACGAGTAGACCGCGGTGTTCGCCTCGATCCGTCGCTCGAAGGCACGCAGGCCGGCGGGTCGCATCCGGCCTTCGGCCGTGAGGACCGGCGACCTTGTCGACGTTGATCGCGCTCCAGGTGCTCCCCTTCCGGCGCGGCGTGAACCGCTGTGCGGAGCGCGTGTCGTCGAGGCGCTTCCGGATGCCGTCGATCCAGCCGACGCACAGCGCCTCGTCGACCGCGTCCGACCAGCTGATGGTCGGCTTGCCGGTGGCCTTCCGGTGGTAGCCGAGCCACAGGTCGGCGGCCGTCTCGTGGTTCGCGTCGAACCACGCGCGCAGTTCACCGGGCGACTCGAAGAACATCACGTCGTGGGGCTCGAGCGTCACGCCCGCGCGGCCTCGATGGCGGCCGCGGCCTCGCGCAGCAGGACCCAGGTCCGCTCGACGTGGCGGGCCTCGGTCCGCAGGTTGCCGATCGCGACGCGGATCGTGAACCGGCCGTCGAGGCGCGTGTGCGAGAGGAACACCTCCCCCGTTCGGTTGACGGCGTCCATGATCGCGGCGTTCGCCTCGTCGAGGGCCTCGTCGGTACCGGTCCAGCCGGGCGGGTGCCAGCGGAAGCAGACCGTCGAGAACGGGACGGGCGCAAGGCGCTCCCAGTCCGGCGCCGCGTCGACCTGGGCCGCGAACCATTCGGTGAGCTCCAGGTGCCGCTCGATCCGCCTGCGCAGGCCCTCCAGCCCGAACCAGCGGAGCTGGATCCAGAGCTTGAGCGCCCGGAAGCGCCGGCCGAGCTGCGGGGTGTACTCGTTGTAGTCGTGGACGGGCGTCGCTCGGTCGAGCGTCAGCAGGTATTCGGGGACCAGGCTGAACGCCGACCGCAGCACCTCCATGCGCCGGCACAGGAGCAGTGAGGCGTCGAGCGGCGTGAAGAGCCACTTGTGGGGATTCACGACGATCGAGTCGGCCCGCTCCCAGCCCTTGAAGGGCGCCCGCCGCTCGGGCAGGAGCGCGACCACCCCCGCGTAGGCCGAATCGACGTGCAGCCACAGCCCTTCGCGCTCGGCGATGTCAGCGATCGGCGCCACCGGATCCACCGAGGTCGAGGAGGTCGTCCCGACCGTCGCCACGATCGCGATCGGCAGGTATCCCGCCGCTCGATCCGCGGCGATCGTCGCGGCCAGGGCGTCCGGCCGCATCTCGTAGTCGTCGTTGACCGCGACCCGGGCGAGCGCCGTGCGGCCAAGGCCCAGCGTCATGCACGCCTTCTCGATCGAGCTGTGGGCCTCGGTCGATGCGTAGACCCGCAGTGCGGGGACGTCCGGGCGCCCGGTCAGGCCGAGGGCGGCGGCATCGATGCCGGCCGCCTGGCGGGCGCCGGCGAGCGCGATCAGGGACGAGGTGGAGGCGGTGTCGGTGAGAAGGCCGTCGAAGGCCTCGGGCAGGCCGAGGGCCTGGCGCAGCCACCCGACGACGACCTCCTCGAGCTCCGTGCCGATCGGCGACGTCCGCCACAGCATCGGGTTCTGGCCGAGGGCGGCGGTGAGCATCTCGCCCAGGATCCCGGGGCCGGACGCGGTGGTCGCGAAATACGCCAGGAAGCCCGGGTGCTGCCAGTGCGTGGCGTTGGGCTCGATCAGGCGGCGGTAGTCGTCGAGGATGGTCTCGAGCGGCTCGGGCTCCTCGGGCGCGCTTGCCGGGAACAGCGGCCGCAGCGAGCCCGGTTCGATCGAGGGGAAGACCGCGCGCTCCTCGACCGTCTCGAGGTAGTCCGCCATCAGGTCGGCGACGGCATGCGCGGCGGCCCGGAACTCGTCGGGCGGCATGTCCCCGAGGTCCGGCGAGGTGAGCCGGGCCGGGGCGTCGGTGCGGTCGGTCATCGCTCCCGAGTGTAGCGAGCGGGACCGGCCGGGATGCCCGGCGCTAGATCGAGTCGCCGATCCGGGACAGGATCGTGCTGACCTGGCTGCCCACCAGGATCAGCGCCACGATCGCCAGCACGAACAGGAGGCCCAGGGCCACCACGATGACCAGGCATGCCTTGGCGAGGCCGCTCGCGCCCTGACCCGACGGGCTGACGAGCGCGGTGTTGGCGAAGCGGTCGTGCAGGCCCTGCTTCGTGGGGCTGGTCGCTGTCGTGATGAGCAGGACGATCACCCAGAGCAGCTCGATGAGCTGGCTGATCCCGACGAGGCTCGGGACGATCGAGAACAGCCCGATCCAGCTGCCCAGGCCGAGCCATCGGCGGATCGCCTGCTCGAGGCTCAGGGCCTTGCCATCGAAGGCGTTGCCGACCTGGATGTTGAAGATCCGCTGCCCGATCGTGGCGCGCCGGCCGCCGGTCCAGGAGAGGACGAAGTACAGCATCCCCAGCAGCGCCACCGCGAGCGACCAGGCGGGACTGCTGATGCCCGTCATGGCGGTGGCCGAATCCGTGAAGTCCGTCGTCCCGACGCCGATGATCGTCACGACGATCGAGACCACGATCCCCAGGAGGATCACGTCGACGATGTAGGCGACGACCCTGCTCCCGGTGTCCGCGAACGTGAGGCCGGGCGCGATCTCGACCGCGGCTGGGGGCGGTGGCGCCCAGCCGACAGGTGCCGACGAGAGGAGGGCCCCCTGGCCGGGTGGCGGCGGCGCTTCCGGCGGGCTCGACGCGGGTTGCCCGGGGGGCGGCGGGGCCTGGGATTCCGGCGTCTGGGGCGACCAGACG
This sequence comes from uncultured Chloroflexia bacterium, assembly GCA_963767165.1. Classification (GTDB taxonomy): domain Bacteria; phylum Chloroflexota; class Limnocylindria; order Limnocylindrales; family CSP1-4; genus SPCO01. The sequence goes on from CAVYCV010000005.1 coordinate 123,714, forward strand.
GTCGTCGGATCGGTCGGCGACGGTGGGGTCCAGCCCGTGCTGGGCGGGGGCGGCGGCTCGGGCGGCGTCGAACCGGGCGCCGGCGGCTCCGGCTCCCACGGCATCCGCCGCGGCGGCTGATCGTTCGGGGGATCCGTGCTCATGGCGCCATCCTACGCTCGCCGATCGCCGGATTGTCGGCCGCCCGCAAGGTCAGCACCGAGCCTGGCACGCCGCCGACAGCATTCACGTCCCACAGTGGCCATGACATGGATCAGAGCGAACAAGGCGACGAGAACCGAGCCGATCGCCGGAAGCGACCGGCGCGGGGCGATGACGACCTCTGCACGGCGAAACGGGTCAGCACGAACCGACGGCCGACGAAGAACCGACCGACAACGAACCGCCGATCAAGCGCCACGACGGCCAGGTGTACGGCGGCTGACGGTTCGACAGGGCCGCTCGAGGCCATCTTCGCGTCATGAGAACGCCACACAGCGCTGGCATCATGTGCCCATGACAGACACCAAGCGCGTTCCTGCGCTGCACAAGACCGACGCCGAATGGCGTGCCGAGCTGACCCCCGAGCAGTACCGGGTCCTCCGCCAGAAGGGCACCGAGCGTGCCTTCACGGGCGAGTTGTGGGACGAGCATCGCGCCGGCACCTACCGGTGCGCCGGCTGTGGATCGGATCTGTTCCGGTCCGACGCCAAGTTCGAATCCGGCACCGGCTGGCCAAGTTTCTTCGCCCCGGCCGACCCGAAAGCGGTCGCGACCGAGACCGACCGCTCCTTCTTCATGACCCGCACGGAGGCCACCTGCGCGACGTGTGGCGGCCACCTCGGCCACGTCTTCGACGACGGGCCGAACCCGACCGGGCTGCGCTACTGCATCAACTCGGCGTCGCTGGCGCTCGATCCCGAGACCGACGAGCCAGACGCCGGCTAGGCACTTAGCCGCGGGCGAACAGACTCAAGGCTCCCAGCAGGAGCACGATCGCCACGGCGATGACGCCGAGCACGAACACGACGCTCAGGACGACGCCGACCCCAAGCGTCCGGGCCCGGGTGCTCTTCAGGTCCCCCCCATAGGCTCGGCCGCACGCCTGACAGGCGCGGTCACCCGGCTTGCGGGCGGTCCCGCACCAGCGACAGAAGTCATCCATTGGCTCGGTCCGCGCAGGCAGTCAATCGAGAGCGGCGTCCTCGCTCGTCGCGACCGCGTGGCAATCCTCGCACCGAACGCCGTCAGGCGGGTCGTCGTGCTCGGCCGCCCACGGGTCCCGTCGAAAGCTGACGCCGCACGCGGCCGTCACCGTGTTCGGGAGAGCGCGGACCGTGTCCATCAGGTGCCATTCGTATCGCTCCGAGCCGACGCCCGCGGCGCGCTGGACCCAGGTCAACGGCGGATCCGGATGACGACGTCGTCCGTCACCGGATCGAGCGTCGCCGTGAGGTTGGGATTGTCCGGAAGCCCGTCGAGGTAATGGCGCGGCAGGCGCAGCTCGCCGCTCCTCGATGCGACGACGGCGGCCAGCAGGCGATGCCACGTCACATCGACCTGGGGGTCTGGGTCCTCCTGGTCCTGTTCCTGCACGCTGCCATGGTATAGAAATTCTGTACCGAGCAGGGCGGCGTTTCCGTGCGGCATCTCGTCTGACGTCAACCGGGCTTCGACGGCTGAGAGGCGGCGGCCGACTAGAGGGATTGGTCGGGGCGGCCGGATTTGAACCGACGACCACTAGTCCCCCAGACTAGTGCGCTACCAGACTGCGCCACGCCCCGGCGTTCCCGAGTCTAGCACCGCTCCGCAGCACCCCCGGGCAACGACGTGCGGGTTTCTTGCGCCAGATGCGATGCGCGGGACGGGCGGGTCCTGGGCGGGCCTCCGCGTCCCCTACCCCGCCCGCTCCTCGCCGAGGCTGGCGATCCAGGCGGACGCGTCCGCCAGCTCGTCCTTCAATTCGCGGGCGAGCAGGTCGACCAGGCAGCGCTTGACGCTCTTGCCCTCGAACAACGCGCGTTCGACCTCCCGCGCGATCGGCATCTCGACGCCGTACCGGTCCGCGAGCGCGAGCGCCGCCTGGACCGTGTAGGCGCCCTCGGCCGTCCCGGGCAGGTCCGCCTCGATCTCGATCCACGATCGGCCCTTGGCGAGCTCGATCCCGAGCCGATGGTTGCGCGACAGCGGCGAGCCGCACGTCGCGATGAGGTCGCCGATCCCGGCGAGCCCGGCGAACGTCAGCGGGTTGGCGCCCGCGGCGATGCCCAAGCGCATCATCTCGGCCAGGCCCCGCGTCAGCAGGCCCGCCTTGCCGTTGTCGCCGAATCCGAGCCCGTCGGCCGCGCCCGCCGCGATCGCGACGACGTTCTTGAGGGCACCGGCGAGCTCGACGCCGAGGATGTCCTGGTTGACGTAGAGCCGGAACCGCCGGCGCGACAGCCGGGCAACGACACTCAAAGCGAGCGCCGGATCCGTGGCGGCCACGACCGCCGACGCGGGCAGCCCACGGGCGATCTCGGCGGCCAGGTTCGGGCCCGACAGGGCCGCGATCCGATCGGGCGCGACCGCCCCGGCCTCGGCGATGACCTCGCTCATTCGGAGCAGACTGCCCCGTTCAAGCCCCTTGACGACCGACACGATGTCCGCCGACGGCGCGATGAACGGCGCCACCCGCGCCACGGTCCCCCGCAGGTGCGCGGACGGCGTCGCGAAGATCACCAGATCTGTCGCCTCGGCGAGAACGCGATCGTCCGCGGTCGCGGTGACCGTTCGCGGCAGGTCCACGCCCGGGAGGCGGGCCTCGTTCCGTCCGGTCGCCGAGATGCGTGCCGCCGTCTCCGGGGAGTGGCACAGCAGGATGACCGGCTCCTCGCGGGCCACGAGCCGGGCCAGCGTGGTCCCCCACGCCCCGGCTCCGACCACCGCGACCCGCGGGCCGCCCATCAGCGGGACCGGCGGGTCTTCCCGGCGCTGACGCGCCGCGCGGGCTTGGCCGCACCCGGCCCGGATCGGGCCTTCTTGCGGCGCGGCAGCTTCACCGAGGTCCGGTCGCGGAAGACGAGCTTGATCGGCGTGCCGTCGAAGCCGAACGTCTCGCGCAGCTGGTTCTCGAGGTAGCGGCGGTAGCTGAAGTGGACGGCCGAGCCGTCCGAGGCGAAGAACACGAACGTCGGCGGCGCGACGGCCGCCTGGGTGGCGTAGAAGATCTTCGGTCGCCGGCCACGCACAGGCGGCGGCGGCGTCCGTTCCGTGGCGCTCAGGAGCATCCGGTTGAGCTCGCCCGTCGAGACGCGCTTGCGGCGCTCGCCCCAGATGTCGACGGCCGCCTCGAGGACGCGACCGACCCGCTGCCCGGTCTTGGCGCTGATCGAGAGGATCGGCGCGAAGTCGAGGAACGGGACCTCGTTGCGGATCCACTCGGTGTACTGGTCGAACGTGCGGTCCGTCTTGTCGGCCACGAGGTCCCACTTGTTGACCGCGATGACGAGGCCCTTGCCCTCCTCGACGACGTAGCCCGCGACATGCGCGTCCTGCGACGTGAAGCCCTCGACGGCGTCGATGACGAGCACGGCGACGTCCGCCCGCGTCAGCGCATGGAGCGCCCGGAGCGTCGAGTAGCGCTCGGCCGCCGGGCCCCCGGCCACCTTGCCGCGCCGCCGGATGCCGGCGGTGTCGATGAGGACGATCTCGCTGCGACCCCAGGCGAGTCGCGTGTCGATGGCGTCGCGGGTCGTGCCCGGGATCTCCGAGACGATCGCACGCTCCTCGCCGAGCAGCGCGTTGAGCAGGCTCGACTTGCCCACGTTCGGGCGCCCGACGAACGCGATCGCGGCGGGCTCCTGGTCGGCCTCGGCGGCCATCGCCGCATCCCAGCGAGCGGCCTCCGGGTCGACGACGGACAGGTCGACATCGGGTTCGGCGTCATCACCGTCGGCGTCAGCGGCGTCTGCGTCGCTCACGACATAGGGCTCGAGCCGGCCGGCCGCCACCTCGTCCGCCCAGGCCTCGGCCTCGGTCTCGCGGGCCTTGCGGGCGAGCTCGCGCTCGCTCTCGGGCGGCAGCGCCCAGACGATCGCGTCGAGCAGGTCGCCGGTGCCGCGGCCGTGGGTGGCCGAGATCGCGTAGGTCTCGTCCCAGCCCAGGGCGTGGAACTCGGCGCCTTCGAGCTCGCGCTTCTCGTTGTCGGCCTTGTTGACCGCCACGATCACGGGCGCCTTGGCCCGGCGCAGGATGTTCGCGGCCTCCTCGTCGGGCGGCATCAGCCCGACGACGGCGTCCACGACGAACACGATGACGTCGGCCTCGGCGATCGCGAGACGGGCCTGGTCCTGGACCGCCGCCTCGATCAGGTCGTCGGGGTCGAGCTCGAGGCCGCCGGTGTCGACGAGGACGAACCGGCGGCCGTTCCACTCGGTGTCGCCGTAGAGCCGGTCGCGGGTCGTGTGCGCGCGATCCTCGACGATGGCCGTGCGGCCGCCGACGATCCGATTGAAGAGGGTGCTCTTGCCGACGTTCGGCCGGCCGACGACGGCGACGACCGGGAGCCCACCCGGATGCGCGACCACGAGGTCAGGCAGCGCCGGGCGTGGCGACGGCGCGGGGCAGGTTCGGCAGCGAGGTGGTCCGGCCGGCCGGCGTCGCGGCCCCTGCGAGCGCGGCGTCTGCGAGGCTCGCGGCATCGGCCTGGGTCGCAGGCGTCCCGGCATGGGCCAGGATCCAGTGGGCCACCTCGCGCAGGTCCTCGATCGGCGTGGAGGTGCCGCCGGTCACCCCGACCACCTTCGCGTCGTGGAAGTCGGTCGCATCCGTCAGGTCCGCGACGCCCTGGATCTGGATGGCGGGCTTGCCGGCGATCTCGCACAGCCGCGTGAGTTCCTTGGTGTTGGCGCTCGAGCGGCCGCCGACGACGACCATCAGGTCGACCTCGCGGGCCAGCTCCATCGTGTCCTCCTGGCGCCGGATGGTGACCGGGCAGACGGTGTTGATGATCTTGAGCTCGTGCGAACGCCCGACCATCAGCGCCGCCAGGCGCTCGAACTTCCAGGGCGGCTGCGTCGACTGGCTGATAAGCGCGAGCTTCTTGCGCCGCGGCACGGCCGCGTCCCACTCCTCCTCCTCATCGACGACGATGACGTCCGGCGCGAACCCGAGGAGCCCGACGACCTCGGGATGGTTGGGCGTGCCGAGCAGGACGATCGTGTAGCCCTCGTCGACGAGCTTGCGCAGCTCCTTCTGCTCGGCGATGACCCAGGTGCACGTGCCGTCGATGACCTCGAGGCCGCGCGCCTCGGCGCGCTCGAGGACGTCCGGCCGGACGCCGTGGGCGCGGATGACGACGGCGGCGCCGTGATCGACGTCGTCGAGCGTGTCGACGGTCTCGATGCCCAGATCCTGCAGCTCGCGCACGACGCCGTCGTTGTGGACGACCTGGCCGAGCGTGTGCGTCGACTTGCCGGCCGCCGCCGACTCCTTGGCCTTGTCGATGGCCTCGCGGACGCCATAGCAGAAGCCGGTGCGCTTGGCGATGCGGACCTCCTGGACGGTTCCCATGCCTCGATTATCGCACGGGGCCCCGTTCAGACCCCTTCGGCCGGCGGTGCGGGCAACGTGTGCGGGGCCTCCGGCGGCGCCTCGTAGACGCCCCGTTGGCGGGCCGGCAGGAGCTCGGCGATGCGCCGCATGATGATGTCCGTGGCGAGGCCCTTGGCGGTTCGCCGGTCCGTGCCGGGCGGCAGTTCGTCGGCGAGGCGGAACGGGCGACCGACGCGGACCGTGACCCGCCCGCCCGGATGCGGCACCTTCTGGCCCCGCGGCCAGACCCCGTTCGAGCCTCCGATGCCGATCGGCACGATCGGGGCGCCGGTCCGAAGCGCCAGGACGGCGACGCCGTCGCGGGCCGCCTGAAGCTTGCCATCGGCGCTACGCGTCCCTTCCGGGAAGACGAACAGGATGTTGCCCTCGTCGAGGATCCGTCGGGCGAGACGGAACGCCTCGACATCGGCCGCGTCCCGATCGACCGGGTGGACGCCGCCCGTGCGGGCCATCCAGCCGACCACCGGCCAGTCGAACAGCTCCTTCTTGCCGAGCCAGTGGATGCGACGGCCGAGCGTCGGGGTCAGCCAGGCGCCCAGCACGACCGGATCGAAGTTCGAGGCGTGGTTCGAGGCGATGATGACCGGGCCGTCGCGCGGGATCTCGTCGATCGCGCCCTCGATCCGGATGCGCGACATGGCGCGGGCGAAGATCCGGGCACCGAAGGCCACGGTCCGGATCAGCGGGGTCGTCGCGCTCTCGATGGGCTCTGGGACGGGCGCGTCGCGGGTCGCCTCTGCGACCGCAGGCTCCCGATCGCTCACCGGCGCGCCTCCACGTCGCGGATCGCATTGGTCACGGCGTCGACGGTGTCCTCGAAGCGGTTGCCGTCGGTGACGATGATGCGCGCGTCGGTCGCCGCGCGGAGCGGGGCGACCCGGCGGTTCCGGTCGAGCTCGTCACGTCGCCGCAGGGCGGCGAGGATCTCGTCGGCCTCGGGGCTGCCGGGGTCGAGACCGCGTTCCGCCGTCCGGCGGGCGGCCCGCTCCTCGACCGAGGCGTCGAGGAAGATCTTGAGGTCGGCGTCGGGCAGGACCACGGTCCCGATGTCGCGACCGGCCATGACGATCCCGCCGTGCTTTCGCCATGTCCCGTTGCCGCGCGAGCAGGGCCGTCCGGAGCTCCGGCACGGCCGACACGGTCGACACGGCCGAATCGACCTCCGGGCCGCGCACGTCGTCGGTGTGGTCGACGCCATCGACGAGCACCCGAGCCAGCCGGCCCGCCTCGTCCGGGGCGAGCTCCACTTCCTCGACGAGCGCGCTCAGCGCGATCGGGTCGTCGACCTCGACGCCGCGATGCTCGGCGAGCCAGGTGACCGCCCGATAGAGCAGCCCGGTGTCGCAGAAGCGGTAGCCGACGTTCGAGGCCGCCGCGGCTCCGACGCTGCTCTTGCCCGACGACCCGGGGCCGTCCAGCGCCACGACGAGCCCGCGCTGCCCCTTCGACGCATCGTCCATCCGCGGCAGGATAGCCGCTAGGAGGCGGCGGGCTTGCGGGGCCCGGGGCGTCGTCGGTCCGCGGCGGGGCGGCGGCTGCTGCCGCCGCCGCCGGCGAGGCCGCGGATCTCGGGCGCCTTGAGCGGGCGCACGGATCCGCTCCGCAGGCCGTCGATGCGGACGGGCCCGATCCGGACGCGGACCAGGCGCTCGATCGGCGCGCCGACCGCGCCGAACATCCGCCGGAGCTGGCGCTTCCAGCCCTGCGCGAGCGTCGCCCGATACCACTGAAGGGGCGGCGGAGTGGGGTGCATGAGCGCGACGAGCTTGTCGGTCTCGAAGGTGCTCATCGCGCGCAGCCCGGTCAGCTCGGCGAGGCCCTCATCGAGCGGGATCCCGGCGTTCAGCGCCTCGACCTGGCGGGCGTCGAGCCGCTGCCGCAGCCCGAGCGCGTACTCGCGTTCGACCCCGAAGCGCGGATGGAGCACCCGCTCCGACCAGTCGCCGTCGTTGGTGAGCAGGAGCATCCCCTCCGAATCCTGGTCGAGGCGGCCGACCGGATAGAGGCGGGCACCCTCGGGCACGAGCGCGGTCGGCAGCAGCTCGAGCACCGTCCTGTGCGCATGACGGTCCTGGGTGGTCGACGTGACGCCCGCCGGCTTGTGGAGGAGCAGGTACGCCTGCGTGGACGCGCCACCGATGACGCGGCCGTCGACCGCCACGACCGCGCGCTCCGGGTCCACCTGGGCCCCGAGCTTGGCGACCTTGCCATCGACAGTGACGCGGCCCTCCGCGATGAGTGCCTCGCTCGCTCGTCGGGACGCGACCCCGGCGCCGGCGAGGACCTTCTGGAGCCGCTCCGCGGGCATCAGTCTGAGGTCGTGGCAGATGGAGTGCGGGCGTCGTCGGGTGGCGCGCCATCGGATCCGCCGGCCTCCTCGTCGAACTCCAGGCTCGCCTGGACGCTCTCGCCACCCTCCTCGGCCAGCCGAGCCGCGATGTCGACCTCGAGCGGTGGCAGGCCCTCGAGGCTGGTCATCCCGAACCGCTCGAGGAACTCGAACCCGGTGCCGTACAGGAAGGGCCGGCCGGGGGTGTCCGCCCGGCCCAGCTCGACGATCAGCCGCCGGTGCAGGAGCGAGCGCATCGTGTAGTCGGAGTCGACGCCGCGGATCCGCTCGACGGCGGACTTCGTGATCGGCTGGCGATACGCCACGATCGCGAGCGTCTCGAGCGACGCCGGGGAAAGGCGGACCGCGTCCGCGCCGACGTAGCGTGCCACGAGGGCCCCGGCCTCGGCCGCGGTCGCGAGCTCGACGCGGTCGCCGTCGAGCAGCAGCCGGATGCCGCGCCCCTGCAACGACACCTCGAGGTCGCCGAGACGGGCGTCCACGGTTTCGCGGTCCGTGCCGGCCAGCGCCGCGATCTCGCGCCGCGAGAGCGGGCGTTCGGCGACGAACAGGAGGGCCTCGAGCGCGGCCTCGGTCAGCTCGATCGGCGGGCGGTCTTCGGGCGAGACCTCGTCCGCCGACTCGTCGAGCTCGTCCAGCCGTCGCGACGACCGCGTCGTCGGCGGCCCGCGTCAGCTCCTCCGTCACGCGAACGACTCCAGGGATTCGTCGAGCGGCGCGGCCTCGGCCTCGGCGTCCAGGCCGGCCGCGGCCCGTTCCTCGGGCGTGGTGGCGCGCGCGACGATCGGCCCCCACGGCGTGGCCTGCGACACGACGATCTCGCGCCGCTTCATGAGCTCGAGCATCGCAAGGAACGTGACGGTGATGACGACGCGATCGCGGACACCGACGAGCAGCTCCTGCAGCACGAACGACGGCGCGTCGCGCAGGGCCGCGCGGATGATCTCGGCCCGCTCGGTGAGGGTGATCATCCGGGCGAGGACCTCGGGCGGCGGCTCGGGCGGCGGGGCGATCGCGGCGAGCCGGTCCAGCGCCCGGACCAGGTGGACCGGGTCCAGCGGCGGCGCGTCGAGCGGCCGCGCGCCGGCCAGCGCCGTGGCATGCGCCGCCCCGGGCTCCCGTCGGAAGAGCCCGATCCGGACGAGAGCCGTCTCGGCCAGCCGCAGCCCGGCGTCGCGGTGGGCTCGGTACAGGATGAGGCGGCGACGCAGCTCGGCCTCGGGGTCGGGGGCGTCGTCCGCACCGAGTGACGGGTCGAGCGCGGGCGGCCGGGGCAGCATCGCGCGGCTCTTGATGAGGATCAGCTGGCCGGCCACCGCCACGAACGCGCTGACGTTGCCGATCCGATCGGATTCCAGGGTCGCGAGGGCATCGAGATAGGCGTCCGCGAGCGCGCCCAGGGGCACGGTCAGGACGTCGAGCTTGCGGGCCTCGATGAGCGAGAGCAGCAGCCCCAGCGGGCCCTCGAACTCGACCATCCGGACCTGGGTGGCCGACTCCGGCCGGCGGCCCTCGCCGAACCGGACGGCCGGCCCGAGCGCGATGACCGGCACGCCCGTCATCAGTTCGCTTCGTCCGCGAGCCGCAGCAGCTCCCCGAACTCGGGGTCACGCGGCGCGTCCTGATAGCGGATGAGCTCCACGGTCCGTGCGCTGCAGCCGGCCTCCGCGGCGAGGCGCGGCCGAGACCTCCGGCGTGGGTCCGAAGGCGCTCGAGGGCAGGGCTGAACCCAGGCAGCACGCCCGCGACTCGCCACGACCCACGCGCCGTATGCCTCGCCGAGCGACCATGCCACGCGCGGCCAGACGCCCGTTTGGCCCTTGCCGGCGTCGTGCAGCAGCCCGGCCGAGCAGGGCGTCCGGCTCGGTCACCCCGTCCGCGCGAAGTGATGCCGACGACATCGAGGCCATGCCGCCGGTCGGCCACGTGCATCGAATCGAAGAGCGCCAGCTGCGGCGCCGTCGTCCAGGTCGCCAGCGCCGCTCGCTCCTCGGGCGACACGCGGGCCCGCAGGTGCGTCCGGAACTGGCGGACCTTAGATGCCCACCAAGAAGCCATAGATCCCGGAGATGATGGGGACGAGGATCCGTCCGCCGATCGAGTTGCCCGGCGGGAAGAAGAAGAGCGCGATCACGATCAGGAAGCCGTACTGCTCGAGGACCGGCCGGATGCGGTACTCGGTCTGGCGGTCGAGCGCCGCGAACAGCACCTTGGAACCGTCGAGGGGCGGGATCGGGATGAAGTTGAAGATCATCAGGATGATGTTGATCCGCACGAAGCTGTCGACCACCAGGAGCAGCATCTCGGGCACCGTTTGGATCAGGTCGGCGGCGATGATGAACCGCAACACGAGCGCGCCGATGGTCGCGAGGAGCAGGTTCGAGAGCGGACCCGCGGCGGCGACCATCGCCTCGCCCCGTCGGCCGCCCGCGAGGTTCATCGGGTTGACCGGCGTCGGTTTCGCCCAGCCGAACGCGAAGGTGCCCTGCGAGACGAGGAACGAGGCCGCCAGCAGGACGCCGCCGATGGGATCGAAGTGCGCGATCGGGTTGAGCGTCAGCCGCCCGAACATCTTGGCCGTGCCGTCACCGAGTCGGTATGCGGCCCACGCGTGGGCGAACTCGTGGACGGGGAATCCCACGAGCAGCATGATCGCGATGACGATGACGATCGAGACGAGCTGTTCCTGGGACAAGCGGCACCTCTAGACGGGGGTCCCGCGTATGGTAGCCGGGCGGAAGCCACGGGGCGGACGGTCTACAGGCGACCGAGCAGGTCCGCCTTCTTGGCCTCGTACTCCTCGGGGCTGATCGCGCCGCGATCGCGCAGGTCCGCCAGGTTGGCCAGGGTCCGGGTGAGCTCGTCGGGGCTCAGTTCGCGCGGCTCGGGCGCGACCGGTGCCGCGGGCGCGGCCGGGGCCGGCGAAGGCGCCGGTGCGAGCGGTGTCGTCGTCGTCGGGCTGTCGGGCATCGGCGCCGATCCCTCGCCCGGTGCCCGCGCGGGGGCGCTCGGCGGCCAGCTCTGGCGCTCCATGTCGACCTCGAACTCGTGCTTGGCGTCGAGCATCGCCTTCTTGAACCCGATCGGGTCCTTGATCATCCGGAACTTCTCGATCCCGACCTCGGCCGCGGTCATCACGTCGAGATCGCCGAAGCCGAAGATCCGGCCGAAGAACGACTGCTCGAGACGCGCGTCGTTGATCTTCTCGAGCGAGCTGTCGGTCGACTGCTTGTTCAGCACGCCGCTGACCTGGAGGACCCGCCGGTTCGTGATCACGTATTCCTGGTTCACGTAATGCAGGGCGGTCCAGAGCAGGATCGCGAGCCCGACGACGAAGATGATCACGACCACCCAGCTGAGGATGACGCGGATGCTCCCGGACAGGCCCTCCTGGGTCAGGCCGACGCTGATGAACGCCAGGATCGCGGCCAGGATCAGGGCAAGGATCGTGAAGCGCGCGCCCCACACGAACACGAACCAGTGCTGCTTCTCGCGATGGGTGATCCGCTCACCGGTCGACAGCAGGGAATCGGCGAAGCCCATCTGGCGTGTCCCTCCCTCTAGGCCCTCGGGTGGGCGCGAGTGTAGACGTCCCGGATCCGCTCTCCGGTCAGATGCGTGTACAGCTGGGTCGTGGAGATACTCGCATGTCCGAGCAACTCCTGGACGATGCGCAGGTCGGCGCCGCCCTCGAGCAGATGGGTCGCGAACGAGTGACGCAGAGTGTGCGGCGACACGCGATCCGCGAGGCCTGCCGAGCGCGCAGCCGACTTGACCGCGCTCCATGCCTGCTGGCGCGCCAGGCGGCCGCCGCGCTGCCCAAGGAAGACGGGTCCGCCGCGGGACGGCTGGACGTGCCCGAGCGCCAGCAGACGCGGCCGCGGCCCGTCGTACCAGCGCGCCAGCCAGTCGAGGGCGACGTCCCCGACCGGCACGAGCCGCTCCTTGTCGCCCTTGCCGATGACCCGCACGTAGCCGCCCTCGATCGAGAGGTCCTCGGTGTCGAGCCGCAGCGCCTCGCTGATCCGCAAGCCGGCCGCATACAGCAGCTCGAGCAGCGCCCGGTCGCGCAGGCGGCCGTCGTGGTCGGGCTCATCGGGATCGTCGCCGCCGGCCGCCTCGAGCAGCCGCTCGGTCTCCTCGACCGTGAGGGTCTCGGGCAGCAGCCGGGACTGGCGAGGCAGGTCCAGGTGGGCCGCGATGTCGGTCCCGATCAGTCCCTCGCCATACGCGAACCGATAGAAGCCCTTCAGCGCCGCCGCACGACGACGAAGGCTGGTCGGGGCGAGGCCGGGGTCGCTCGGTCGCCCGCGGCGCGTCCGGGCCGCCAGATACCCGACGACCGCGTCCGGCGAGCGGGCCCAGGCGGCCGTCGTCCCGCGACTCGCGGCGAAGTCGGAGAGGTCGCCCCGGTAGGCCCGGATCGTGGCCGGCGCCAGGCCCCGCTCGACCGCGAGGTAGGCGAGGTAATCGTCGATCGCCGTATCGAGCGTGGATCTGGCTCCCATCGCGTTCGGCGGTCGGTCGGTCGACGGCGTCAGCCGGCCGTCGCGACCTCTCCGCGCCAGGCCTCGGCACGGTCGAGCAGCTCGCGGGCCGCGGCAAGGCCCGCTGCACCGGCCGGCCCGGGCGCTCCGTCCTGGCCGGTCGTGGTACTCCCCAGCATCTGGGCGAGCTCCACGATCCGGCCCTCGCGATCGAGCCGCTCGACCTCGGTGACCGTCCGGCCGTCGCGTTCGCGCTTCGTGATCCGGAACTGGGCATCGGCGTGGGCGGCGATCTGCGGCAGGTGCGTCACGCACAGGACCTCGTGCCGACGCGCCAACGTCCACAGGCTCCGCCCGACCGGGTCCGCGCTTCGGCCGCCGATGCCCGAATCGACCTCGTCGAAGACGAGCGTCGGCGTCTGGTCGGCCTCGGCGAGGACCGACTTGATCGCCAGCGCGACACGCGAGAGCTCGCCGCCGGACGCGATCCTGGCCAATGGTCGCGGCGGTTCGCCCGCGTTGGGGGCGAGGCGATACACGACCTCGTCGACGCCGGAGGCATCGAAGGCGACGGCGTCGCCATCGAGCTCGACCGCGGGCTCATCCGGGCCGGCGATCCGGCGGCCGAGCGCGACCTCGAACACGCCCTCCGGGAAGCCGAGCTCGCCGAGCGCGGACCCGACCGCGTCGGCCATCGCGAGTGCGGCCGTCCGGCGCGCCTCCGAGAGTCGTTCCGCGGCCACCTGGACCTCGCCGAGCAAGCGGGCGTCGTCGGCGTCGCGCCGGGCCCGTTCGCCGTCGAGTCCGTGCAGTCGCTCTGCCTCGGCGGCCGCTCGCTCGCCATGTGCGATGACCGCGGCCTCGCCATCACCGTACCGGCGCTCGAGGCCGTAGATGGTCCCAAGGCGCTCCTCGAGGGCGGCCAGCGCGGCCGGATCGTGCTCGACGGTCTCGGCGAGCGATCGGGACTCGGCGGCCACGTCGGTCAGCTCCGCCTCCAGGCCGGCGAGCCGCTCCGCCAGTGGCTCGTAGCGGGGGTCGACGCGGGCGACGAGCCGCGCCTCGTGCAGCGCGAGGGCGACGCCATCCCGCGCGCCGCCGCCCTCTGCGGTGAGCGCCTCGTGGACGGCCGCGGATCCACGGGCGATCGCCTCCCCGTGCTGTGCCGCCGCGAGCCGGGCCCGGATCTCGTCGGCCTCGCCCGGTCGAAGCCGCGCGGCCGCGATCTCGCCGGCCTCGTACTCCAGCAGCTCCAGGCGCCTGGCGAGTTCGCGGGGATCGCCGATCAGCTCGGCCAGGGCGGCCCGGTTGGCGCGCCACGCTTCGACCGCCTCGGCCATCGCGGATCGCTGGTCCTCGTGCCCCCCGAACCCGTCGAGCAGGTCGCGCTGCCAGCGCTCGTCGAGCAGCCGCTGCTGGTCGTGCTGCCCGTGGATCTCGACGAGCGGCCCGACCTCCTCGGCAAGGCGGGCGGCGGTCACCGTCTCGTCGTCGACACGCGCTGTCGAGCGACCCCCGGCCGCGACCTCCCGCGCCGCGATGAGCGGCTCCGGCAGGCGATCGAAGAGGGCCTCCACGCGCGCCGTGTCGGCGCCGTGGCGCACGAGCGAGGTGTCCGCCCGCGCGCCGAGCGCGAGGCCCAGCGCGTCGATGATCAGGCTCTTGCCGGCACCGGTCTCGCCGGTGATGACGTTGAACCCCGGCTCCAGCGTGAGCCGCAGGCGCTCGATGAGGGCCAGGTCGGTGACAGCGAGCTCGAGCAGGCGCCCGGTCACGACGGCAGCAGGGCGACCTTGTGGCGCAGCAGGTCCCAGAAGGGCTGCGCGCCCGTCGGTTCGATGAGGCGGATGGGCCGTTCGACCGCGCGGACCTCGACGAGATCGCCGACCTGGATGTGGAAGTCCTCACGACCATCGATCGAGACGAGCGCCTCGTGCGCGCCGACGACCCGGCAGCGGACGACCTGTCGCGGGCTCACGACCACCGAGCGGATCGCTGAGAGGTACGCGGCGATCGGGGTGACGATGATGTTCCGGCTGACCGGATCCACGATCGGGCCGCCAGCCGAGAACGAGTACCCGGTGGACCCCGTCGGCGAGGCGACGATCAGGCCGTCGGCGATGAACGTGGCGAGGTGGGAATCGTCGATCGCGACATCGAAGCGGCAGACCCGCGCCAGTGAGCCGCGGGCGACGACGAAATCGTTGAGGGCGACGTGGCGGGCGTCGTCGATCGGCCGCCCGTCGCGCAGGATCACGCCCTCGAGGGCCATTCGTTCGCCGATCTGGTACTCGCCGGCGTGGATCCGGGCGAGCACGGCATCGAGGTCACTCGCCTCCGCCTTCGAGAGGAACCCGACCTTGCCGAGGTTGATGCCGAGGATCGGCACATCGACCTCCGCGACCGCCCGGACCGCCCGCAGGAACGTGCCGTCGCCGCCCAGGACGACGAGGGCGTCGGTGGTCGGCAGCTCACGCAGCAGGACCGCCATGTCGTCCGACGGGGCCTGCCACTGGTCGATGTGGCGCATCTGGCACCAGCCGGCGGCCCGGGCACTCAGCTCGACAGCGGCCTCGATGGTCGGGTTGTAGGCGAAGCCGATCCGCTCGACGGTCATGGCGCCGACACCGTCGCGACCCGCTCGCCGATCTCGGCGCAGCCCGGCCCGGGCGCCAGGTGGACCAGGAACTCGCGATTGCCCTCGGGCCCCAGGAGCGGCGAGGCGATGACGTCCCGGGTCCCGAGGCCGACGGCCTGGGCGCGCTCCACGATCCGTTCCAGCACCTCGCGATGGATCGGCCGGGTCGCGGACGACGCCGTGGTCCGTGCGGCCGCGGCCGGCCTCGAATTGCGGCTTGACGAGCGCGACGATGTGGCCGCCCGGGCCGAGGGTCGAGGCGACCGGGGCGAGGACCAGGTCCAATGAGATGAACGAGACGTCGATCGTGGCCAGCCCGATCGGCTCGGGCAGGGTCGTGGACGTGAGCGTGCGGGCGTTCGTGCGCTCCATCGACACGACGCGCGTGTCGCGTCGCAACGACTCGGCGAGCTGGCCGCGCCCGACGTCGAGCGCGTACACGCGCGACGCGCCGCGCTGCAGAAGCACATCGGTGAACCCGCCGGTCGAGGCGCCGACATCGAGGCAGACGAGACCGGACGGGTCGATCCCGAAGGCGCCGAGGGCGGCCACGAGCTTGTGGCCACCTCGGCTGACGTACGGCTCGGGCGTCTCGACTTCGACGCTCGTCGACGCGTCGATCAGGTCGCCTGGCTTGCGATCGTGGCGGGCCGCGTCACCCTCCCCCACCCTGACCTTCCCGGCCAGCACGAGCGCCTGGGCGCGACTGCGCGACTCGACCAGCCCGCGCTCCACGAGCAGCTGGTCGAGCCGGACGCGCGTGGTCTTCGTCTTCGCCGTGGCGCCGTCGGCTGGACTCACCCGCCTATCGTGGCACAGCCCGCTTCACCGGGACTCACTCGTCGGGGTCGGGGGCCTAAGTACCACAAAGTCACGTAGACATCACGGCTCCCACCCGAGACCCTCCGCATACGGGCCGTCGCTGATCTCCTTTGGCACGACACTCGACCGTTACAGGTGTCGCAGTGCGTCGCCCGATCTCCTTCCTTATCGCGACATTGTTCGCGCTCAGCCTGGTGGCTGGAGCCCACGTCGGAGTCGCGACGGTTTCCGCGGCCACGATCGCCCCCACCACCACCTGCAGCAACGGCGTCGACGAGACGCCCGGCCTTGGACTCATCTGTCGCGTCACGATCATCAACACGTTCACCAGGAGCGGCAACCGCGCCCGGGTGACCGTCCGTGAGTGTCACGGCGCAGCGAACGCCGAGACAGCCTCCTGCACCACCGACGTCCAGACGCTGAACAGGGCAGTCACCCGAGTCACACAATGCAACGGGTCCACCAATGGTGGCGGCGGGACCCTCCATTGCAGCGTCGTCGTCACGAATCGCTTCATCGGGATCCGGATCAACAGGTCGAACGTCACGGTCAACCAGTGCGTCGGTTCCGGTGGAGGCATCACCGTAGGCTGCGATCCGTTCCCAGCGAACACCACGGGCGCCGCCATCACCCAGTGCAACGGCTCCGCCAACGGCGGGACCCTGGTCGGCCTGACCTGCACGGCGACCGGGACCACTGCGGCGGGCCACCCCATCACGATCAATCAGTGCAATGGCTCGACCAACGGTGGCGGCGCGCTCGTCATCTGCTCGGTCGTGTTGAGTAACACGTTCACGGCGACCGGTGGACCGACCACGGGCGGCGGATCGTCCACCGCACCGCCCACGGACACGATCGACGCGAGCGGCACCACGTCTCCTGCGGCGAATGCGGTGGCCCTGCTCGGACTGCTGCTTGTGTTCGCCCTGACCTTCGTCGCGGCAGCCTCCAGGCGCGTCTCGCGGCGCGAGGCCGGAGACTCCCAGACCTAGCACGACCGCTCAACCATCCATTCGTGCCGTCACGGACGGTGGACGCGGACCCTGTCGACAGACGGGGTCCGTTTCCTGTTGTGCGCCTCCTGGCGCAGACTCGGCCGATGATCCGGCGTCTCGTCGCCCTGGTCGCACTCGCCGCCGTGCTCGCCGCCTGCCGGATCGTCACGCCAGAGCCGGTGGATGCACCCCGAATATTCCTGCGGCGGCGTCCCGGCTGGGGCTTGTTGGGAGCAGGCCGACGGCCTGACGCCTGTCGACCGACCGGTTCGGTCGATCGAACTCGTCTGCCCTGGCAAGAACTGCACGCGAGCGGGCGGCGCAGGCACGGCGACGATCACGTTCGTCGACGGCGCCACGGTCCGCCGCGATTGGTCGTACGTCGGCGACACGAACCCCGCCCCGGTACCGACGTGCCTCGGGGTTGCCCGGGAGATCTGCCTCGAGCGCATCGCGGATGTGATCGACGATGTCTCACCGTCCCATCACCTGACGGCCGTCACCGTTACCTGCAAGCAACGCTGCGACGCAACCGTCGGCGAGGTGGCGATCGTCTTCACCTCCGAGGGTGGCCTCGAAGACACGATCACGAGAAGCTGGGGCCCGGCGCAGCCCTGAGCGACCCGCGCTAGCGGCCGGCGCCGGTCGTCGAGCTCGTCGGGGTGGCGCCGAGGACCGTCAGCGTCTCGCGGACCTGCGCGGCCAGGCCGGCCGCGTCCAGGCGCAGGACGCGTCGCAGGTCCCCGACCGAGCCGTGGTCGACGAAGCGCTCGCCCGGGATGCCGATCACCTGGACCGCCACGTTTCGAAGTGCCGGGTCGGTCAGTCGCGACTCCTCGACGATCTCGAGCACCCCGCTGCCGAAGCCACCACTCGTGACGCTCTCCTCGACCGTGACGACGAGCCGCTTGCCGCGCGCCTGGTCGAGGATCAGCTGCCCGTCGAGCGGCTTGGCGAACCGGGCGTTGATGACCCCGATGGACCAGCCATCGGCCGCGAGCGCGTCGGCCGCCTCCAACGCGCGCGCCACGATGGGCCCGAACCCGACGAACAGGAGGTCGCGGCCCTCACGCAGCACCTCGCCACGGCCGATCGGCAGGACCTCGGGCTCCACGGCCGGCAGCCCGAACCCCGGATCGCGCGGATAGTGCAGCGCGAAGGGGCCTTCGTGGGCGAGCCCGGTCCGCACGAGCGAGCGCAGCTCCTGCTCGTCGCGGGGCGAGGCGATGACGAGGTTCGGGAGCTGGCGCTGGGCTGACAGCGTGAACATGCCCTGGTGGCTCGTGCCGTCCTCGCCGACGAGCCCGGCCCGGTCCACGGCGATCAGCACCGGTTGGTCGTTCTGGCAGATGTCATGGACCGTCTGGTCGAAGGCCCGTTGCAGGAAGGTCGAGTACACGGCCACCACCGGTCGCAGGCCGCCCATCGCGAGTCCGGTCGCGAACGTCAGCGCGTGCTGCTCGGCGATGCCGACATCGAAGAACCGATCGGGGAACTCGGCCTGGAACTTGGACAGCCCCGTCCCGGTCGGCATGCCGGCGGTGATCCCGACGATGCGCCGATCGGTCCGGGCGCACTCGATCAGCTCGGCCGCGAAGACCGCGGTGTAATTCGGTTGCTTCTTGGGCGCCTCGAGAGCCCTGGTCGGTGGCGCCGCGTCGTCGGCCATCGACTCGGTCGGCATCGCACTGCCGTTGAGCCCGTTCTGGGGCGGCTCCATCGGCGGCAATGCGGCCCCGTGGAAGCCGATCTGGTCTGCCTCGGCAGGCCGGTAGCCCCGGCCCTTCTGGGTCCGGACGTGCACGATCGTCGGGCCGGGCAGGGACAGTGCCGCGCCCAGGGTGCCAAGCAACTCGTGCAGGTCGTGTCCGGGCACCACCCCGATGTAGGTGATGCCGAGGTCCTCGAACAGCTGACCCGGCTGCGCGAACTTGACGACCGACTGGCGCAGCCGCCTCGACAGCTCGAGGACCGTCGGCCCGACCACGGGGATCCTCTCGACGGTCCGATCGTAGGCGCTCTTGCCCTGGCGCCACGTCCGCGAGAGCTTGATCTGGCTCAGGTATTTCGAGAACGCGCCGACCGTCGGGCTGATCGACATCTCGTTGTCGTTGACGACGATGAGCATCTGGGTCTTGCGCTGGCCGATGTCGTTGAGCGCCTCGAGCGACAGGCCGCTCATCAGGGCCGCATCGCCCACGACGACCGCGATGCGCTCGAGGCCGTGGCGCACGTCGCGCGCCTCGGCCAGGCCCTCGGCGATCGAGAGGCCCGTGCCGGCATGGCCGCCGTCGAAGACGTCGTGGGGCGATTCCGAGCGCCGCGGGAAGCCGCCGACGCCGTCGAGCTGGCGCAGGGTCCCGAACCGCTCGAGACGCCCGGTCAGGAGCTTGTGCGGGTAGGCCTGGTGGCCGGTGTCCCAGACGATCCGGTCACGCGGCAATTCGAGCAGCCGGTGCAGGGCGATCGTCAGCTCCACGACGCCGAGCGACGAGCCGAGATGGCCGCCCGTGACCGACACGGTCGCGATGATCGTCTCGCGGATCTCGAGCGCGAGCTGGGCGAGCTGGACCTCGGTCAGGCCGCGAAGATCGGCAGGCCCCTCGAGGTTCGGCAGGATCGGCACGTGGGAGGACTCCTTCGGTCGAGCGCCGGCGGACGCCGCGGAGAGTGTAAACCTGTTCCTCACAGGTCGCTTGTTTTAGCGGTCCCTGTGGGCGCTCGGACGGACGCGCGGGACCCGGGTCTCGTGACGGATCAGGCGTCCTCGGTGGCCTCGTCCGGCTTGACGTCGCGCAGCTCCGAGCCGCCGCCGGCTCGCTGCACGAGTTGCTGGAGTCGCAGCTGGGCGTCGTTGAGGAGGCGGTCGCAGCGCTCGATCAGGGCCGTCCCCCGCTCGTGGAGCGCGAGCGCCCGCTCCAATGGCTGGCCGCCCGCCTCGAGCTCCGCCACCGTCCGTTGCAGCTCGGCGAGGGCGTCGTCGAAGGCGAGGTCCTCGACGCGCGGCTCGGCGGTGTCAGTCACGGGGTTCCTCATCATCGGGCGTGGTCAGGCGGTCGATCCGTGGCGCCAGCAGCATACCAACGCCGATCCCGACGACCGCGATGACGACCACGAGGACCGCGAACACGACGTACTCCATCGGCGGTCCCCTACCCGTCCGCCGGGCGGTCGACGGACGCGGCGATCGAGCCGTCCGCGACCCGGATGTCGAGGGCGGTCGTCGGGGGCGCGTCGGTCGGCCCGCGCACGACCGACCCGTCGGCCCGGCGGCGCACGATGGCATAGCCGCGGTCCAGCGTCGCCTGCGGGCCGAGCACAGCCAGCGCGGCGGCCGAGGCATCGAGGCTCGATCGGGCCCCGGCGATCCGCGCCGCGGTCAAACGGGGCAGCGTCGCGGCAGCCCGGTCGAGGCGCGCGCGGTCGTGGCCAAGGCGCGCTGCGAGGGCGCGCGTCGCTCGGTCGAAGAGGAGCCCGACCTGTTCACGGGAGGCGACCAGCCGCGCCGCCGGGCTGACCACGTCGAGGGCGCGCCGCTCGACGGCGAGCTCGTTCCGGGCGACCGCCAGGCGTGTCGCTGAGACCGACGCCAGGCGGGTGCCGGCTCGACGGAGCGCCGCCGACATCTCGGCTCGGTCGGGCACGACGATCTCCGCGGCCGCGGACGGGGTGGGCGCGCGGACATCGGCCGCGAAGTCGGCGAGTGTCACGTCCACCTCGTGCCCCACCCCGCAGACGACCGGGATCGGATGCGCCACGACGGCCCGAACGACCCGCTCGTCGTTGAACGACCAGAGGTCCTCGAGCGAGCCGCCGCCACGGGCGAGGATCGTGACCTGCGGCGCCTCGGCGGCCCGGCCATCCCGCGCAAGCGCCTCGCGGTGCCGTTCGAGACGATGGAACGCTGACACGATGCTCGCGGGGGCGTCGGCGCCCTGGACCTTGGTGGCCACGAGCACGACCCGCGCGAGCGGCCAGCGCCGGCCCAGCACGGTCGCAATGTCCTTCCAGACCGCCCCGGTGGGGCTCGTGATGACCGCGATGACACCGGGACGCGCCGGCAGCTTGCGCTTGCGCTCGGATTCGAAGAGGCCCTCGGCCGCGAGGCGGGCCTTGAGCTCCTCGAACCGGAGGGCGAGGTCACCGAAACCGGCCGGCTGGAGGGACTCCACGTACAGCTGCAGCGCGCCTTGCGGCTCGAAGAGGTCGATCCGGCCGTGGACGACGACACGCAACCCGACCTGGGCCTCGAACGCCGAGCGCAGTCGTTCGTCGCGGAACCAGACGCACTGGAGCTGGCTGCGCTCGTCCTTGAGCGCGAAGTAGGCGTGCCCCGCCGATGAGACGGTGACGCGGCCGATCTCGCCCTCCACCCACAGGTCGGTCAGCCGCGGATCCGCGCGTACGGCGGCCTTGACCGCCTTGGCGACCTCGCTGACGCCGAGGATCCGGACGCCGAACGTGCCCGGCGCGAGCGGGCTGACGGCCGGGAGCGGTCGTGCCTCGCGGTCGTCCACCGGGCTTCGGTCCGTCAGACCCGGGTCTGGTACTCGCCGGTGCGCGTGTCGACGCGGATCGTGTCGCCGGTCTCCACGAAGATCGGCACGACCACGACAAGGCCCGTCTCGGTCGTCGCGTTCTTGCGGGCGCCCGTCTGCGTGTCGCCCGCGAAACCGGGCTCGGTCTCGGCGACCCGCAGGTCGACGGTCACCGGCAGTTCGACGCCGATGGTCTCGCCCTGGTAGCTGGTCCGATCGAGCGTCATCCCGTCCTTGAGGTACTGGGCGGTCTCACCGAGCTGCTCGGTGGTCAGGACGAACTGGTCGTACGTGTCGGTGTCCATGAAGTGGTGGTCGTCGCCGTCGCGATAGAGGAACTGGACGGGGCGCTTCTCCATCGAGGCGCGCGGCCAGCGCGTGCCGGCCTGGAACGAGCGCTCCACGGTCTGGCCGCGCTTGATGTTGCGAAGGGTGATTCGCACCTGTGCCGAGCCGCGGCCCATCTTGATGTGGTGGTAGTCGAGGATCTGCCAGAGCTCGCCGTCGAGCTCGATGGCGACGCCCTTCTTGAGTTCGCCGGTGCTGATCATGTCGGTGGGGGCTCCTGGAAGGCGGACGCCGGGCATGGCGACGCCGGTCGTTCGGTCGGGGTGATTCGCCTGCGATCGTACCAGACTGCCCCGGCAGATCCGCTCAGCCGCCGCCGTTCTCGTACCCCGTGCTGGAGATGGCATACGTCCCGTCGACGTAATCGACCCGTGCCTCCCCCTCCCCCTTGAGCGGCGTGCAGACCCCCGTGCAACGGACCGTGATCCTCACGATCTCTGGTCGCACGGCGCCGGGCGGGCCGCTCCGGGAGGCCGATGTCGCCATGTCCGTGCACATGTCGAGCGGCACGCCGACGCAGATCGGGACGACGGTGAGCACCGGTGGCCCGCCCGGCACCGGCGGCGGGCTCGGCACCTCCGTAGCCGTAGGCGGACGACAGGCGCAGGCCGGTGGCAAGCAGCACGCTCAGCGCGACCATGCCCTGGTCGGGCGTGCACGCGGCGATGCTGCAGGCGACCCGCACCTGGACGACGGGCCCATCGAAGGGCGCACCGAGCGTCGCGAGCGACGTGACCGCCTCGTCGCACTGCGCCTGCGGCACCTCGACGCACGTGACGTTCGGCTGCCCGGCCGCTGGCGCTGTCGGCGATGCGCTCGGCTCGGGTCCGCCACACGCCCCGACGAGGATCGCGGTGGCTAGCACTGCCCAGCGGAGCGCCGGCCGAAGCATGGTCAGTCGCCGTCTTCGATCGCGCGCATCCGGACCAGGTACTCCGCGGGGTCGATCTCGCCCCGCGCGAGACGGGCTTTGAGCTCGGCGACCGCGGGATCCTCGCGTGGTGGGACGCTGCGCCGGATCGCCCACACGATCACGCCGATGACGAGGACGGTGGTCAGGAGCGGCACTGCGAATGCGAAGAGCATCGTCGGTCCGAGGAACCCGAAGAGATCGATCGACATGGCGGCGCCAGCGTAGCGGCGGCCCCCGCCGATGTCAGCCCCCCGGTCGGCTAGCCCGACGTCAGCCCCCCGACGACGAGCACCTCGCGCGGGAACTGCGTCAGGCGGGTCACGCGGCCGGCCGCCGCGTCGAGCGCGATCAGGTCCTCGATGCGCACGCCTGTCTCGCCTTCGAGATACACGCCGGGTTCGACCGAGAACACCGTCGGGCTCGGCAGGGGCGTGTCGGCGGCGGCGGTCCCGAGGCTCGGCGCCTCGTGCGTGGCCAGGCCGATCCCGTGCCCGGTCCCGTGGCCGAAGTGCGATCCGTGACCGCCGGCCGCGATGAGGGCACGGGCGACCGCGTCGACCGCGCGACCACTCGGGAGTGCCACCCGACCGTCCCGGCCCGCCCCGCCGGCCACGGCTGTCTCGAGCGCCGCGATCGCCGCCGCCTGGGCCCGCGCGACGAGCTCGTAGATCGCGAGGTCGCGGGCCGTGGGCTCGCCGACGAAGAGCGTTCGCGTCATGTCGCTGCGGTAGCCCTCGACCTGGGCGCCGAAATCGAACAGCAGGACCGCGCCGGCGAGCACCGGCCGGTCGCCCGGAGCGCCGTGTGGCAGGGCCGCCTCGGGCCCGGACAGGCATGCGACGTCGAAGGCGAGCGCCTCGGCGCCGCCGGTCCGGATGAGCCATTCCAGCCGGAGCGCCAGCGCGGCCTCGGTCAGGCCGGCCCGGATCTCGGGGAGCAGGGTCGCGAGCGCCCGGTCGGCGACGGCGCAGGCGGCCTCGACGCGAGCGAGCTCGGCTGGCTCCTTGGTGGCGCGGTCTGCCTCGACCCAGCCTTCGACTGGCACGAGCTCCACGTCCGGCGCAGCCTCCGCGAGTCGACCCCATGCCGCGTGCGGGATCGCGCCGGCCTCCATCGCGATCCGCCTCGCGCCGACCGAGCCGGCCAGCTCCGGCCAGCGCGCCGGCAGGTTGCGATCGACGTAGACCACGCGGGCGTCCGGTGCCTGGCGGCCGGCCTGGATCGTGTACCGCGAATCCGCGAGCACAACAACGTCGTCCCCACTGACGAGGAACTGGCCGGACGTGCCGGACACCTTCTCCTCGCCGTCGCCCAGGGCAAACCCGGTCAGGTAGCGCATGTGTTCGGAGCGAACCCCGAAGTAGGCGTCGACGCCAGCATCCGCGAACCGCGCCCGCAGCCGTTCGAGGCGCACGGGCCGGGCGGCACGGTCGGACTCGAGCCACGCCGCCCGCTGGCGGTCCGTGGGCGCTGGGGCGAAGTCAGCCGGCTCGGGGAGCCGACCGCTCATATGTAGCCGTACTTCTTGAGCAGCTTCTGGAACGCCGCGTTGTCCTTGGCAAAGGCGTGCGCGCCGCCGCCCTCGGGGATCGCGACGAAGTACAGGTACTTGTCTTCCGTGTCGGGCTGGAGCGCCGCATCGATCGAGGGCAGCGTCGGCGTCGCGATCGGACCCGGGATGAGCCCCGGGCTGACGTAGGTCTGGTAGCCGGCGAGCTCCTCGGGCACGACGACCTCCTTCATCGGGACGTCCGGCGGCGACCAGAACGAGTACTGCTGCCACATCTCGAAGGGGAGCTTGGCGAGCTCGGTCGTGTCGTTCGCCCAGATGACCGTCGGGTCGGCGTTGAGGATCTTGTTCTTGATCCCCGGCAGGCCGTCGATGCGGTTCTGGTAGACGCCGGCGATCTTGGGTCGTTCCTCGTCGAGGACGGCCTCGCGCTCGACGATCGAAGCGAGGGCAAGCACCTGGTAGAACGACAGGCCCCGATCGGCCGGGACGTCGAGCCGCTCGGCGCCCACCACCGCGTAGAACTTGTCGAGCATCAGGCGGATGAGCTCCTCGGCGGTCGTATCCGGCAGCACCTTGTAGCTCGATGGCCAGAGGAACCCTTCCAGCGTCGGGTGGGCCGGGACTGACGGGTCGGCCAGGATCTTCTTCAGCCACGGGTAGTCGTCGATGAGCTCCTTCGGCGGCGAGGTCGCGAGGTCGTAGAACTCCTGGACATCCATCTGCAGAGGCAGCGTCTGGAGCTTGGCCGTGATCTGCTCGAGTCGCAGACCTGTCCGCAGGCCGAGGTCCACGTACGGGATCGCCGGTGGCTCGAGCAGGGCCGTCACGAGGTCATTGGGCGCCATGTTCTTGCGCAGCAGGAAGCTCCCCTGCTGGAGTTTGTCGGTCAGCTTGCGCTCGACGACGTAGAAGACGAACGCGCGATGGTCCCGAACCAGGCCCTGATCCTCGAGCCGAGACGCGATCGTGCTCGCGGTGTCGCCATCCTGGACGACGAATTCGACCTGGCTCGCGTCGCTCGAAGCCGGCTCGGTCAGGGACGCGCCCAGGTCCTCGCGGACGATGTCCTTGACGAACGGCATCGAGAGGGCCGCGGGGTTGTCGGCCGCCCAGCTCAGGATCGTCTGGTTGACCACCGGCCGGAGGGCGGTCAGGGCGACGACGAGGACCAGCGTCGCCAGCACGATCGCGAAGACCAGGAACTTGACGATCCCGCCGATGCCGCCGCCCGACCCGCCCCGGCCGTTGCGGCCGCCCCGTCGGGCGGGCTCGACCATCGGCGGGAGGATGTCGGTGGCATAGGCATCGGGGTCGTATGGGTGCGCGTGCGGGGCACGATCATCCCGTGGGCGTCCGCCGGAGCGGATCGTCATGCGCGCTTCTCCGTGTCGTGGCCGGTTCGGGGCAGGGACGAACGGATCCCGGCCCGTGCGTCGAGCTCATCCTGGAGGATGATGGCCGCCGCTTCGCGATCGACGCGTGCCCGGTAGGCGTCGCGTTGCGCTCGTGTCGGGGGGCCGCCCGACCGACCCCGCTTCATCGGACCCAGTCGGTCCTCCGCGAGGTGGCTGGTCAGGCGCTCGTCGCGAAAGGTTACCGGCAATCGCAGATCCGCGGCGACCGCTTCGGCCCATGTCGCGGGTCAGGGTGGCCTGCGCGCCTTCCTCGCCGGACATCTCAAGCGGCAGCCCGACGACCAGCTCATCGATCCCGTTGGCCTCGACGAGCGCCCGCAGGCCGGCCGCGTCGCCGGCCATGTCCCGCGCCCGTCGCAGGGTCACGAGCGGCCGCGCGCGGCGTGGCGTCGCCGTCGGCCAGGGCGACGCCGACGCGACGCTCCCCGAGATCGATCCC
The DNA here is from genome assembly GCA_963767165.1 of uncultured Chloroflexia bacterium. Classification (GTDB taxonomy): domain Bacteria; phylum Chloroflexota; class Limnocylindria; order Limnocylindrales; family CSP1-4; genus SPCO01. Next base: position 149,746 of record CAVYCV010000005.1, read on the forward strand.
CAGCATCCGCGTCACGGGGCCGCCGTCGGTTCGGGCGTCTCGACCGGCACGGCCTCGTCGAGCATGAGCGTCACGCGGCCGTCGAGCGTCGGGACGGTCGACACCCAGTCGGGCCAGGCGTCGAGCTGCACCTTCCCGTAGGCCTCGAGGATGGACCGAGCCTCGTCAAGTGGCCGGCCCACGACCATCGTCCTTGAGCGCGTCGGCGTCGAGGATCGCGACCTGGGTGGCCGATGCGGTGGCCGGGAAGCTGATCCGGTCGCCGGTCACGACCGCCGGGTCGACCACCACCTTGATCGAATTCTCGACGAGCCTGTGGCCGCTGTCGATCGTCGAGCGCAACCGCTCGGCCACGACCTCCTGGACCGGACCGGGGTTGACCGCGGTGACCGTGCCGGTCGCGTTGAGGCCCAGTTCGAACGAGGGGACCTCCTGGTCGACGAGGCTGGCCGGATCGACGGTCGGCACCGGGACGCCGAGCACCCCGGTCTCCGGGAACACGGTCACGCCCGGCGACGCGATGGACGGATCCGCGAGCCTCGCCGCGAAGGCCGCCTGGAGCGCCGGCTCGAGCGCGGCGAGGGCGGCGTCGACGTCCTTCTGGCTCACCTTCGGGAATTCGTCGTGCTTGCCGCCGCTCGTCTCGTCGGGGTTCACGACGTCGAGCGAGATGGGGTCCTCGCCCTTGGGGATCACCACGATCGTGTTCGGCTCGACGTTGCCCTCCAGGCCAGGCTTGACCGCGGTCACCTTGACCGTGGCGGTCTTGGGGAAGACGGTGAAACCGACGAGATCGGCGCGCGGCACGGTCACCGCGCCGTCGGTCTTGAACCGGATGCCGTTCTGGGTGCTGACAACGCTGCCGGCCGGGATCGTGTTCGATGACGTGAAGTCCTTGTTCCGGAAGCGGACCACGCCCTTGGCCTTCGCCTCCTCGACCCGCTTGCCCGTGGTCTGGAAGGTGTTGGTCGCCGTCGCATCCACGGTCAGGACCTCGGCCGGGACGACCTTGGCGTCGGCGTCGGGCGCCGTCGCGTTCGGGTCGGCGAGGATCGTCATCGAGACGGGGCCGACGGTCTCGTCCTTGGGCGTCACGGTGATGGTCGCCGACGGCAGCACGAGATAGGCACCGACCCCGCCGATCAGCAGCGCAAGCGCGATCGCCACCAGCCCGACCAGCAGCGGCGTGCGTGGTATCGCGCGCAGCGAGCCGAGCGTCACGGGCCCGCCGCGGACCGGCCCGTCCTGGACCCGTGGGTCCCGCGGCAGCGGGTCACCGGCGGCGTCCCGGATCGATGTCCCGCGGCCGCCGTCGCGGATCGATGTGCCCGTCGCGGACGTGCCACGCGGGCTGGGCGCGGACGTCGTCCGCAGGGCCGCCGCCGCGGCAGCCAGCTCTGCCGCCTCCATGTCGTCGAGGGTCTGCTGGACGGGCGCCTCGGGAGGGCGCGCCGCCGGTGGCGGGGTGATCGTGGTGCGGGCGGTCTCACCCGCGAGCGCCGCGGCGGCAGCCGCCTGCGCTGCCTCGGTCGCGCGCGGGGTCTCCGGGCTCGCGATCGCCTCAGCGCTCAACGCGTCCGCCGCGGCCCCGGGCCCGAGCGAGTCCTCGTACTCTCCCACCGAGCTGAACACCGGCAGACCGGCAGACGCGGCGAGCGCCCGCGTCGCCGCGTCGTTAGCGATGATCGAGAGGCGCTTCTCATGCGTCAGGGCGTCCCGGGCGAGCAACCGGAAGTTGATCCGTGACGTGGCGACGCGCGACCCGTGCGGCAGCACCACGGCGGCCCGGCGCCCCTCCACCGTCCGGATGCGAGCGGCCGCCGAGGTGATCTCGTCGTCGATGTCGAGGTAGATGACGCCGCCGGCCACGGTCAGACCTTCATCGCCCGCAGGACGCGCCGGAGCGCCGCGTCGAGCGGGTCCTCCGTCGTCTGGAGCTCGATCGCCTGGTAGGCCAGGCCCAGCGGCGTCACGTCCTGCTGGTCGACCAGCAGCGCGGTCGCATCGGAGATCGTCTCGATCTGGTCAGGCGCCATCACCGTCACCTCGGGCGGACGGGCGAACGGCAGGCCCTTCCAGAATGCCTCAGATGCGAGCGAGGCGCGGATCTCCGGCAGCCGCGAGCCGCCGCCGCACAGGAAGATCCGCCCGGGCAGGAGGTCGCCACCCGACAGCTCCTCCATCACCAGCTCGACGCCGGCGGCCCAGACACGGACGTCGTCGCCGATGATCCCGGCGACGGTCTCGCGGTCCTCGACCGGCAGGTCTCGGGCGTAGTCCACCTTGAGCGACTCGGCCCGTGGGAAGGGCAGGTCCAGCCGATCGGCGAGGCTCTTGGTGAACGCCCGACCGCCCAGCGCGAACATCCGGGTCCCCTCGATGCCGCCCTGTCGAACGAGCGCCACGTCCGTCGTGCCGCCGCCGACGTCTACGAACAGCGCGCCCGACTGGCGGATCTGGTCGCTGCCGAGCACCCTGGCGACCGCGTACGGCTCGGCGACGATCTCGAGGAGCTCCAGGTCGAGCTGACTCGCGACGCTCTGGAGGGCGCCGAGGTGGACCAGCGGCGCGAACGCGTTGAAGATGCCGATCTTCACGTGTCGACCCTGGAAGCCCACCGGGTTGGTCAGCGCGTACCCGTCGATCGAGGCGCCGGTGACGGCAGCGTGGACCAGGCGGACGTCGACGTGGGGCAGGCCCGTCTCCCAGGTGATCGCCCGTTCGGCTTCGCGGAGCGCCTCCCGCTGGACGTTGTCGATGAGCTTCTGGAGCTCGCCCTCGGTGATCGGCTGGTCGGGCTTCTTGCGTTCCTGGGCGTGCGTCGTCGTGAACCCCTTGACCAGCTCGCCGGCGATACCGATGACGACCTGGGTCGGCCGGAAGCCGGCCATCTCCTCGGCCTCCTGGAGCGCGACGGCGCAGTTGTCGACGACCGCGGCGATGTCCGCGACCGTGCCCGACTGCATGTGCGAGAGGCCCTGGCGCTTACGCCCGACGCCACGCACCGTCCCGTGACCCGCGGCATCGATGTCGAACACGAGCGCCTTGGCGAACTCCGTCCCGACGTCGAGCGCGGTGCAGGCGGCGAGGGCCTCTTCCCCGTCACGCTGCCAGATGCGGCGCCAGAAGGCCATCAGGCCCCCGTTTCGAGGGCGGTCGTGATGGCCGCGAGGGCCGCCGGCAGCCCCTCCCGGTCCGTGCCCTTCCCCTGGGCCATCTCGGGGCGGCCGCCGCCGCGGCCGCCGATGCTGGGCATGGCCGCGTTGACCAGGGCGCCCGCCGAGATGCCGCGCGCGACAAGATCGGGCGACACGGTCACGAACAGCTGCGGCTCGTCGACGTCGAGGGCGAGCGCGACGACCCCGGATCCGAGCGCCGTGCTGATCGTCCGGGCGGCGCCCTTGAGGGCATCCATCGACTCGTAGCGGGCGGCGTGGGCGACCACCCGCACGCCAGGCGTCACTTCGGTGGCCCCGGCGACGAGCTGTTCGGGCGTCGCGATGGCGGGGCCGGCGCCTTCCCTAAGGCGTCGCTTCGTCTCGCGCAGCTCGTCCTGCAACGCGGCGACGCGCTCCGGCAGGGCCTCGCTCGAGCGGGCGCCGGCGACCTCCGTGGCCCGCTCCAGCAGCCCGAAGCGCTCACGGACCAGGGCATCGGCCCCGGCTCCGGTGACGGCCTCGATGCGCCGCTGCCCCGAGCCGATGCTGCGCTCGCCGGTGATGACGAAACCGCCGATCTGGCCCGTCGCCCGGCAATGGGTGCCGCCGCACAGCTCGAACGAGTAGTCCTGGACGCGGATCGTCCGGACCGTCTCGCCGTACTTCTCATCGAAGAAGGCGTCCGCGCCGCCCGCGATCGCCTCGGCCATGCTCATGAACGCGATGGAGACGGGCCGGTCGTCGCGGATGATGCGCCGGACCTCGTCCTCGATGGCCCGCCTCTCGTCGTCGGTGAGCGCCCGGTCGAACGGGAAGTCGAAGCGCAGGTAGTCGGGCGTGACGAGGGAACCCGCCTGGCGGGCCCGCTCCCCGACCACGTTCCGAAGCGCCCGGTGCAGAAGGTGGGTCCCCGTGTGGTTGCGCATGGTGTGGGCCCGCCGCTCGGCGTCGACGACGGCCTCGACCGTCGATCCGACAGTCAGACGTCCCTGGAGCGTCCCGCGATGGACGATGAGGCCACCGACCGGCTTCTGGGTGTCGGTGACCGCGAACAGCACGCTCCCGCCACCAGGCTCGCGGATCTCGCCCTGGTCTCCGACCTGGCCGCCGCCCTCGGCATAGAAGGGCGTGCGATCGAGGACGACCTCGGCATCCCCCTTGCCCGTCAACTCGTCGTACTCGGTGCCGTCGCGCACGATCGCGACGACGCGGCCCTCGGCGGTCGTCGTCTCGTAGCCGAGGAACTCCGTGTCGCCGGCTCGCGCCTGGATGGCACCGTACAGCGAGCCAAGCTCCGCGTGGCGGCTGAGCTCGGCCTTGCGACCCGAGCGCGAGCGGTCGCGCTGCTCGGCCAGGGCGCGCTCGAACGCGTCTCGGTCGACCCCGACGCCGTACTCAGCGGCGAGCTCGACCGTGAGGTCCACCGGAAAGCCGTACGTGTCGTGAAGACGGAACGCGAGCTCCCCGTCGAGCTGCGGGGCGTCACCCGGGAGGTCCTCGGGCCGCCGGCCGACGGCCCGCTCGGTCGTCGCGAGCGCCGCCAGCGCGTCATCGAGATGGACCGTCCCCGCGTCGAGCGTCCGGGCGAACTGGGCCTCCTCGCGGGCGATGGCCCCCAGGATCTCCTCCTTCCGCGCGACAAGGTGCGGGTAGGCCCCGCCCATGACCTCGATGACCGTCGTGGCGAGATCGCTCAGGAACGGCTCGCGGCGGCCGAGGAGCCGGCCGTGGCGGACGGCCCGGCGGAGGATCCGGCGCAGGACGTAGCCACGGCCCTCGTTGGACGGCAGGACATCGTCGGCGATGAGGAACGTGACCGCGCGCGAGTGGTCGGCGATGACCTGGTAGCTGAACCGCTCGGCTTCGAAGCTCTCGGGATCGTGGCCCAGGATCTCGCGCAGACGGTCGTGGATCGGCGTGAACAGGTCCGTGTCATAGTTGGTCGGGACCTGCTGGACGACGCTCGCGATGCGTTCCAGACCCATCCCGGTGTCGACGCCCGGCGCCGGCAACGGGACAAGCGAGCGGTCCGGCTGCAGTTCGAACTCCATGAATACGAGGTTCCAGACCTCCAGCCAGCGCGGGCACAGCTCGCTGTGGTCGGGAACGCAGTGGGGACCCTCGGAGAACTGCGCGCCACGGTCGAAGTGCAGCTCGGAGCACGGGCCGCACGGTCCGATGTCGGCCATGCGCCACCAGTTCTTCTCGTCGCCGTTGGGAAAGTCGCCCCAGCGGACGAGTCGCTCGGGCGGCAGGCCGATCTCGTCCCGCCAGACGTCATGCGCGACATCGTCGGTCGAGTAGACGGTCGCCGCCAGCCGCTCCCCGGGGATCCCGAGGTCGCGCGTGAGGAAGTCCCAGGCCCAGTGGATCGCCTCGCGCTTGAAGTAGTCGCCAAAGCTCCAGTTGCCGAGCATCTCGAAGAGGGTGTGATGCCGTGGCGTCCGCCCGACCTCCTCGAAGTCGTTGTGCTTGCCGGCCACGCGCAGGACCCGCTGGTAGTCGACGGCCCGGGTGTAGGAGCGCTTCTCGGTCCCCGTCAGGGCGTCCTTGAACTGGACCATCCCGGAGTTCGTGAAGAGCAGCGTCTGGTCGCCCGCCGGCACGAGGCTCGCGCTCGGGACGACGGTATGGCCACGCTCCTCGAAGAACTCGATGAACCGGCGCCGGATCTCGGCGCCGGGCAGCGTCAGGATGCGCGGGTCTGGACTCTCGCTCGGGGTCGACATGGGCCGCAATGGTAACGAACGCCGACGCCTCCCCGAGATCGGCCCGATCGTCGCGACCGAAAGGCTTCTGCAATGTCCGGCGGACAGCGTTCGTCGCGACAGCCCCATGCGGTCCGTCATGCTCAGGCGGGCCCCGGATCGCAGCCCGAAGGAGGCCGACATGACGATGGTCAGGAAGTGTGAGAAGTGCGGTTCGCTCGACCGCCGAGTGACGTGGAGCTCCGCAGAGGAGGCCGCCAAGTCCGGCGCCTCGACAACTGGTCGTGCCCGATGTGCGCGTGGCCGGAGTTCGACCTCGTCGAGGCCGAGCACGAGGTCCCGGCGAACGCCTGAACGGCGCGACGCGATCGGCCGTTCGGACGAAGCGCCGGCCGGTCAGTCGGCCCTTGATGCCTCGCGTTTAGCGCCGTCGGCGAGGTTCGCCGGCGGCGCATCTGAGCGGACCGCCGATCGGCGCCGACGGGTCCAGAACGACGAACCGGCGATGACCGCGCCGATGATGGCGCCGAGCGTCAAGCCGCGCAGGAACTTGGCGGCCGTCTGATCGTCGCTCACGTGCGCCGCTCCGTGGGGCCGAGGACGGCGACCACGTTGACGATCGCGATGCCGAGCCACGCCCCCGCCGACGCGGCGACGAGCCTGAAGTCGCCGATCGCGGCGAACGTGATGCCCAGCCGGTCGCCGAGCGTGTTCCCGGCCCACGCGCCCAGGATCGCGGCCCCCACCACGAGCGGCAGGCGCCCGCCGGCGCTGCCCCGGATCAGCACGTAGATCGAGGCGTTGAACACGCCGACCAGGGCGCCCAGGATGAGGGCCGGGTCGAGGCTCACGCGGAAGCCGCCAGGACCGCCTCGGGCCCACGAGCGTCGGACGCTGCGCCGCCGGCTGGGTCACGCGCGATGCGGCCGCCCCCGAGCACGATGTCGCCGTCGTACAGCACCGCAGCCTGGCCGGGGGCGGCGGCCCAGACCGGCTCGTCCGTCGTGACCCGCCAGCGACGATCGCCGAGATCGTCCAGCGATGCCCGGATCGGGGTCGCGCGATGGCGGATCCGGATGTTCGCCCGGAACGCCGTCCCGGGCGCCGCGCCGACGACGAAGCTGGCTCGCTCGAGCTCGAACGTGTGCGTCTCCAGGTCCTGCCGACGGCCGAGCTGGATCGTGTTCGTCAACGGATCGATCCGGCTGACGTAGCGCGGCTCGCCGAGCGCGACCCCCAGGCCCTGGCGCTGGCCCACCGTGAAGCCGGCCGAACCCGGGTGGTCCCCCACCCGCTCGCCGTCGACGTCGATGAGCGGACCGGCCTCCGGTCGCCAGCCGGCCCGGTCCCGGAGCGCGTCGCGGTAGTCGCCACCGGGCACGAAGCAGATCTCCTGGCTCTCGGGCTTCTCGGCGGTGGCGAGGCCGAGGTGCCGCGCGACGTCGCGCACCTCCGGCTTCGTGAGCTCCCCGAGCGGGAACCGGGCGTGCTCGAGCTGGTCCTGGCGCAGCCCGTAGAGGAAGTACGTCTGATCCTTCTCGTCGTCCCGGGCCCGGCGCAGGCGCGCGCGCCCGTCCGGCCCGACGTCGCGCCGGGCGTAGTGTCCGGTCGCGACGGCGTCGCAGTCGTACAGGTGTCGGGCGCGGCCCAGCAGCGCCCCGAACTTCACGTACGTGTTGCAGTCGACGCACGGGCTCGGCGTCCGGCCGTCGAGGTAGGCGTCGAGGAACGGCTGGAGGACACCGGCATCGAATTCGCGCTCGAGATTCATGACGTAGAACGGGATGTCCAGCTGCGCGGCGACCCGGCGCGCGTCGTCGGCCGCGTCGAGCGAGCAGCAGCTCTTCTTGAATTCCGAGTAGCTGTCCGCGACGTCGTGCAGGCGCATCCACACGCCGACCACCTCGTGGCCCTGCTCGTGCAGCAATGCCGCCGCGACCGACGAGTCGACCCCGCCGGACATCGCGACCAGGATCCGGCTCACGCCAGGACGCCCTGCCCCAGTGGGTCGGAGGCGACGGCCGCGGACCCCAGCCGCATCGAGGCGACGACACGCGGCACGATCTCGCACGCCGTGGCGATCTCCTCCTCGGTCGTCGTCCGGCCGATCGAGAGACGCAGCGCGCCCCTGGCCTCCTCCTCCGGATAGCCCATCGCGGTCAGGACGTGGCTGACCTCGGTGGAGCCCGTCGTGCACGCCGACCCGACCGAGCAGGCGATGCCTTCCAGGTCGAGCGAGAGCGCGACCGACGCGCCGTCGGTATCGCGGGCGACCATCGAGAAGAGGCCGGGGAGGCGCTGCTTCGGATGTCCGGTCAACTCGGTCCCGGCGACGGCGAGGACCGCCTTCGACAGCCGCTCGCGGAGGCGCCGGAGCCGGGCCACGGTCGCGGCGCGTTCGGCACACGACAGCTCGTACGCGGCGGCCAGGCCGACCGCGCCCGCGACGTTCTCGGTGCCGGCCCGGCGATGGCGCTCCTGGGTGCCGCCCTGCTGCTGGGCGAGGATGTGCGTCCCGTGCCGCACGTACAGCGCGCCGACCCCCTTCGGGCCCTCGAACTTGTGCGCGCCGAGCGACACGAGATCGGCCCCGAGGGTGCGCATGTCGAGATCGACATACGGCGCCGCCTGGACGGCATCGACGTGCAGCAGGGTGCCCTTGTGGGCCTGCACCCGCCGGGCGATCTCGGCGATCGGCTGGATCGTGCCGACCTCGTTGTTGGCCAGCATGACCGTGACGAGGATCGTGCGGTCCGTGAGCGCGGCCTCGAGCTGGTCGGGATCCACGCGGCCGTACCGGTCGACCGGCAGTTCGACGATCTCGAACCCGAACTTCTCGAGGTATCGCAGCGTGTGACCCACCGCGTGGTGCTCGATCGAGGACGTCACGATGCGGTGGCCCCGCGCCTTGCCCGCCCACGCGGCGCCCTTGAGCGCGAGGTTGTTGGCCTCGGTGCCGCCCGAGGTGATGACGACTTCGCGAGCCTCCGCCCCGAGCTTGTCTGCCACCCGCTCGTGGGCGTCATCGAGCGCGGCGCGCGCCGTGCGTCCGAACGAGTGCGCCGAACTGGCGTTCCCGAACGACTCGGTCAGGAACGGCAGCATCGCGTCGAGGACCTCGCGACGCAGGGGCGTCGTCGCCGCATGGTCCAGGTAGATCGGCATCGCGCCGATCGTACACCGCCGGGTGGCCGGCGGCCTCCGGATCGGCGATCGCCGGCCGTGGAGCCCCTCGCGCGGGTCGACGTTCGTCCATGGCGGGACTCGACGCCCATCGGTGGTTCCGGGCGGCCGCCGACACGACCATGGCGGTATCGCCCTCGCACAGGAGTCAGACCGTCGTGTTCCCCCTCGTCCAGCTCGTGATCGTGGCCGTTCCGGTCGTCCTCGCCCTTCTCGTCGTCGACGCGTTGCGCGCCGCGAAGCACATGGGTGGCCTGCCGCCCTTCACCTCCACCTACCGCGCCTACGGCGCCTAAGGAGACCGATCATGCCCGACATCCTCACCATCGCCTTCGTCTTCGCCGGCATCGCCTTCATCCTCGTCGTCGGCGCCAAGCTCGGCGCGGGCTCGACCGACTCGGTCGCCGGCCTGTTCCGGCTCGAGGACATGCCGCCTCGGCCGCGTGGCGTCCAGGAGGACGACCTGCCCCGGTTCGTCTTCCGCGACTCGAAGGACTTCGCGTCCGGCGCCGTCTGACCCGTCCCGCTCCCGCGACTGGACAGTCGCGGGAGAATCGGGGCGTGGCGGACGACCTCACGCTCATCTCGGCGATCATCGGCTTCGGCCTCGTCATCGCCGCGGGCGCCAGGCTCGGTGCCGGATCGCAGGCGTTGAGCGGCCTGTTCGCCGCGCAGGGCGCGCGCGACTGGCCCACAGGCGTCCAGGAGCCCGATGCTCCCCACTTCACCTTGGTCCACCCGACAGGTGACGCGCCCGGCGCGTCGAACCCCTGTGATGACCCCGTCGATGTCCCGACGTGGGCGCGGATCGAGGACCTCTACGCGGGACCGCTCCGCTAGCCTGAGTCCCCCAGATCCGTCCGGACGATCGAGCATTCCATCGGCACGGTGGGCGCGGCACCGAGCGCCCGGCTCGACGCGCTCCACCGGACAGCCGTCCCCGTGATCACGTTCCGCTCCGGTGAGACGCGCGCAACCGCGAGCGTCACGTCACCGCCCAGGTCGGCGTCGGTGAAGGCGCCGTCGATACCGGCCTCGTCCGCGGGCTCTGGCGGGTCGTCGGGCGGCGGCTCGGCCCCGAAGTCGGCATGGAGCAGGCCCATCGCTGCGCCACGAGTCACCGCCCGCGTCGGACAGAACGTCGTCGCAGTGCAGCCGGCCATGATCCCAGCCTCCGCGGCGGCATTGATGGCCGCCTCATGGCTGTCGGTCTCGTCGTCGGTGAAGTGGTCGGTGTCGGTCGGGGGCGCGGCGAGCGCGCGCACGAGGATGGTCGCCATCGCTCCGCGGCTCACCTTGCCGCTCGGGCAGAACTTGCCCGCACCGCAGCCTAGGAACAGGCCGGCCGCCGCGACGCGGTTGATGTCGGCTTCACGGGCGTTGGCGTCGTCGTCGCTGAAGTAGTCCGTGTCGGTCGCCGGCAGGTGCATGGCCCGGGCCAGGTACGACGCGAGCTGCGCCCGGCTGATCGGGTCGTACGTGCAGAACATGTCCGCATCGCAATTGCCCGCGATCCGTTGCTCGGCGGCCCAGTCGATGTCCGCGGCGTACGGCGTCGAATCATGGTCGTTGAGGCACTTCGACCCGGTCGAGACCACCTTCACCTTGCTGCCCGTGCCCTTGAACGAGACCTTGGCCCAGGTGCAGTTGTTCGTCTCGTTGGACTCAAGGAACCTGCCATAGAGGTCGACCGACGCCCGGATCGTGTACGTCCCCCCCGGCAGCCCGGTGATGTCGATCCACTGGTAGGCGAAGTTCGCCGGATAGAGGTCGCCCCAGCCCACCGAGATGCCGTTGGTCGTGTGGAGCGAGCCGCGCTTGCCGCAGCCGGACTCCTTGTATTTCCGGAACTTGGGGGCGCCCGGCAGCGTGGTGTCGCGGCGGTTCGTGTCGAAGAAGCAGAAGCCGATCTTCGCGTCGCGACTCGTGCCGTGTGTCGACCACAGGTGGTACGAGAGCATCCGCCGGACGTGCCAGTGGTTGTGCCCGTCGCCGGCGTACTTCATCGTCGCGGTCGTGGGGATCCGGCGCTTGGTGCCGCCGGTCCGGTAGACGATCTGGTCGACGATCCAGGGCTTCTTGGTCGATGCCCGCCGGCCGCGGATCTCGAACGGACCCCTGCCGACGTTGAGCATCATCCCGCTGAACCGCAGGAGGCGCCGGCCACTGGCCGTCCGCTGGATGCTGAAGCTCCCCATCTTGGCGACCTTCAGGTCGGGCAGCTTGTCCGTGGCGGCGAGCGCTGGGGCGGCCGGAAGCACCCCAAAGAGGATGTCCAGGGTGCCTACCAAGACGACAAGTCGGAGGCCTGTTCGGTGGCGAGGAGTTCGCGCCATCGCCGCGAACGGTACACGGGACCGAGTGCACGCGTCAGGGCGCGTGCTCGTCGCCCTCGCGATCCGCGGAGCGCCGCAGGTCCTCCGCCCGTCCGATCTCGCGCCGCCGGTCATGCTGCGAGAGTGCCCGCTTGCGCAGCCGGATCGACTGTGGCGTGACCTCCACGAGCTCGTCGCCGGCGATGAACTCGAGCGCGGATTCGAGCGTGAGCGGTCGCGGCGGCGTCAGGCGGAGCGATTCGTCGTGGCTGTGGGTTCGGATGTTGGTGAGCTTCTTCTCCTTCGTCGGGTTGACGTCCATGTCGCCCGAGCGGCTGTTCTCCCCGACGATCATCCCCTCGTAGACCTCGACGCCCGCGCCGATGAACAGCTCCGCCCGCTGTTCGAGGTTGAAGAGGCCGTAGGCGTTGGAGATGCCCGCGCGGTCGCTGACGAGGACCCCGTTCGTGCGGTGGGTCACCTCGCCGGCCCACGGACCGTAGCCCTCGCCGATCTGGTGCAGCAGGGCCGTGCCGCGGGTCTCGGTCAGCAGCTGGCCGCGATAGCCGATCAGGCCCCGGACCGGCAGGACGAACTCCATGCGGACACGGCCGTCGGTATCGGTGGTCATCTGGTCAAGGCGGCCCTTGCGGCCGGCCATCGCGCTCTGGATCTCCCCGATGTAGTCGGGCGGGATGTCGATGGTGATCCGCTCGTACGGCTCGAGGACCTCGCCGCGGACCTCACGCAGCAGGACCTCGGGGCGTGACGCGGTCAGCTCGAATCCCTCGCGGCGCATCTGCTCGATGAGGACGGCCAGCTGGAGCTCGCCACGTCCGCGGACCTCGAACGCCTCGCTCGATTCGGCCGCCCGGACCTCGATGGACACGTTGCCCAGCACCTCCTTCTCGAGCCGGGCCAGGATCTGGCGGCTGGTGACGTACCTGCCCTCGCGACCGGCGAGGGGCGAGGTGTTGACACCGAACGTCATGCGCAGCGTCGGGGCGTCGACGTCCAGGCGCGCCAGCGGCCGGGGGTCGGCCGGGTCGGTGAGCGTGTCGCCGATCGTGACCTCAGGCAGTCCCGCGACGCTCACGATGTCGCCCGGCCCCGCCTCCTCGATGTCGACGCGCTCGATGCCGTGCGCGGTCTGGAGGCTCGTCACGGTGCCGCTGATCGTCACCGTCCGGCCGGGCTCGACGACGCCCGCCGTGTCGGCGGCCTCCTCGCGCACGACGACGATCCGCTGCCCGGTCCGGAGCGTCCCGTTCCAGATCCGCCCGACGGCCATCCGCCCGACGTACTCGTTGGCCGACAGGTTCGTGACCAACAACTGGAGGGGGTGTCCGGGCGTGTAGACCGGCGCCGGCGTGACCTCCACGAGGAGGTCTAGGAGCGGTCGGAGATCCGTCCCGGGGACGGCCAGGTCGCGGGTCGCCGTCCCGGCTTTCGCGTTCGTGTACACGATCGGGAACTCGATCTGGTGCTCGTTCGCGCCGAGGTCCAGGAAGAGCTCGTAGACGTCGTCGAGCACGACCTCCGCCCGGGCGTCGCCGCGGTCGATCTTGTTGATCGCCAGCACGACCGGCAGGTGGCGGGCCATCGCCTTCTGGAGGACGTAGCGGGTCTGCGGCAACGGTCCCTCGGCGGCATCGACGAGGAGCAGGACCGAGTCCACCATCAGCAGCGAGCGCTCGACCTCGCCGCCGAAGTCGGCGTGACCGGGCGTGTCGACGATGTTGAGCCGGATGCCGGCGTGATCGACGGTCGTCTGCTTGGCGAGGATGGTGATGCCCTTCTCGCGCTCGAGGTCGCCCGAATCCATGACCCGGTCGACGACCGCCTGGTTGGCGCGGAAGGCGCCGGTCTGGCGGAGCATGGCGTCGACGAGCGTGGTCTTGCCGTGGTCCACGTGGGCGACGATGGCCACGTTGCGCAGATCGGCGCGGATGGCGGTCGGGTCGAGGGCGGGCACGGCGGGGCTGGAGGCGGCGGAGTCGGTCATGGGCGCGGCGCAGTGTCGCACATCGGTCGTTCCCGCGCCGCCGTGCCCGCGGTCGCCTGCTAGCATCGGGCGACGATGACCGTGGCCGCCGTGATCCTGTCTGCGACCGCCGATGGCGCGCTCGCCGAGACCCTCGGGCAGGCTCGCGTCCGCCGCCTGGCGGACCTCGCGTGGTCCGGCGGCGCGCTGCCGATCGTCGTGCTGTCACCCGATCCTGACGGCGCGGTCGCGGCCAGCCTGGCCGGGAGCGAGGCGACGCACGGGCTGCCGGCCACGCCGGAGACCGGACCGGTCGGCCAGATGGCCCGCGGCATCGAGCTCGCCGAGGCGGCGGTGCACGACCTCACGGGGGCGCTGCTCTGGCCGGCCCGTATGGTCTGGGTGGGGCCCGAGACGATCACCTCGCTCATCGAAGCGCACGGGACCGCTCGCGGCACGATGCTGCGACCCGCCTGGCATGGCGAGCCCGGCTGGCCGGTCCTGCTCCCGCTGGCCCACCTCGAGGCGCTCCGCTCGGTCGCCGCGGACGTGATGCCGCCCGACGTCGTCGAGCGTCTGGCCCACATGGTGCCGACCCGCATGGTCGAGGTCGGCGACCCGGGCGTCACGCACGACGTCGACACCGAGCCCGGCGCGCTCCCCGACTACGAGGGCCCGCCGGACCCGCCGGCAGGCCACACCCACGAGTGGGGCGACGACGTCATCTCCGAGGCCGGACTGCCGAACCCCGACGGCTGACGCGCGGGGACGCCCGCCGTGCCTAGCCTGCCGGCGCGAACGTCTCGCGGAGGTCGTCGCGCACCCGGCCGACCGCGCCGGTCGCGAGGGCCAGCCCGACGACCACCAGCACGACACCCGTGATCTGGCCCGGTGACGGCGCCTCGCCGAGCAGCAACGCGGCGAACAGCACGGTCATCACGGGCTGGGTCAGCAGGATCGCCGACGTCAGCACGGCCGGAAGCCGCGGCAGCGAGACCTGGATCAGGATGTAGCCGATCGACTGGCTCGTGACGCCGAGCGCCAACAGGTACGCGTGGGACGGCAGCGACGGCACCGGGTCGAAGTCGCCGACGATCGTGCCGAAGACCGCTGCGACGAGCGCGCAGACGGCCGTCGCGACCGTCACCGGACCGGCCGCCCGCCGGTCCGGGGTCGCCCGCCGGATGACGAGGAGATAGCCCGCGTACGACGCCGCGGTGATCAGGCCGACCGCGACGCCTAGCGGAGCGTTCGTGCCGTACGCGTCCCCGCCGATCAGCCCGGAGATCAGGACGACCCCGAACAGCATGATCGGCAGCGCGACGACGACGTTCCGCTGCGGCCGCTCGCCCCACAGCACCCACGCCGCGAGCGCGACGATCACGACCTGGAGGTTGCCCATCATCGTGGCCAGCCCAGCCCCGATGTTGTCGACGACGTAGTGGAACGTCAGCAGGTCCGCCGCGAAGAACACGCCGGCGAATGCCGAGAGCCGAACCGCGCGCGGGCTCATCGGCCCCAGGTCGCGCCGCTCGACCCAGGCGGCGAGCGCCAGGAGGGGCAGGCCGTACAGGCAGCGGAACACGACGCCGGTCGAGGGGCTGACCTCCGACCATCGGTAGAAGATCCCCGAGAACGTGATGCAGAGAGCGCCGGCCAGGGCCGCGAACCGCGGGTGACCGGCGACCGCGCGAAGCGGGTTCACGCCTCGATGCTGCCGCCCGGGTCCTTCATCCGCGGATCGACCGCTCAGGCGTCGGGTGCCTCGTCGGCGGGCCGGCCCGGGGCGCCGATGAACCGCAGGCCGAGTTCCTCGAGCTGGCCCGGCACGGGCGCCGACGGGGCCTCGAGCATCGGGTCGTTGCCCGATTGCGTCTTGGGGAAGGCCATGACCTCGCGGATCGTCGGCTGGTCGGACAGCAACGCCGCCCAGCGATCGATCCCGAGCGCGATGCCGCCGTGCGGCGGGGCCCCGTACTCGAACGCCTCGAGCACGGCCCCGAACTTGTCGCGCATGCCCTCGAGCGTCTGGCCCTGCAGCAGGAAGCTCCGTTCGAGCAGGTCCCGCCGATGGATGCGGATGGACCCGCCGCCGAGCTCCCAGCCGTTGAGGGCGAGGTCGTACTGCATCGCCCGGGCGCGGCCGGCCGGATCGTCGGGCGACGGCCGCGCCGGATCGCCCGACGCGGTCACGAGGAGCGCCTCGTCCTCGGGCAGGACGCCGGAGAACGGGTTGTGGGTCGCGTCCCACCGGCCACCCTCCGGGTCCCATTGGTACATGGGGAACCGGTGGACCCAGGCGTAGGCGAGGACGTTGGGGTCGGCGAGGCTCAGGCGCTCGCCGAGCTCGACGCGAAGCCGTCCGAGGACGTCGGCGGTCACCGCAGCGTCGTCGGCCACGATGAGGATGAGGTCGCCCTCCGCGGCGCCGGTCCGCTCGACCAGGGCACGCTGGGTGTCATCGGAGAGGAACTTGGCGATCGGGCCCTTGAGCTCGCCGCCGGGCTCGAGCGCGAGGTGCACGAGCCCCTTCGCGCCGAACCGCTTGGCGCGCTCGGTCAGCTCGTCGATCTCGCGCCGCGTCACGCCGGCCATGCCGGGCGCGACGATGGCCTTGACGCGTCCGCCGGCCGCGAGCGTCTCGTCGAACACGCGGAACCCCGAACCGGGCGCCCCGGCCGCGTCGACCAGCGCGGGGGCCAGGTCGACGAGCTCCATCCCGAACCGGATGTCCGGCTTGTCCGAGCCGAACCGCTCGAGCGCCTCGTCGTACGTCAGCACCGGGAACGGGACCTGCTGGATCGGTCGATCCGGCGTGGCCACGGCCGACACCTCGATCGCCATCGCCTCGACGAAGCCCATGACCGTGGCCTCGTCGACGAAGCTCATCTCCAGGTCGAGCTGCGAGAACTCGGGCTGGCGGTCGCCGCGCGGGTCCTCGTCGCGATAGCACCGGGCGATCTGGTAGTAGCGATCGATCCCGGCCACCATCAGCAGTTGCTTGAGCTGCTGGGGGCTCTGCGGCAACGCGTAGACGGTCCCCGGCTGGAGCCGCGAGGGCACGATGAAGTCGCGGGCGCCCTCGGGCGTGCTCTTGATGAGGGTCGGAGTCTCGACGTCGACGAACCCGTTGCGCTCGTGGACGTCCCGGATGGCTCGGACCATCGCCGTCCGCAGGAGCAGGCGGCGGAGCATCGGCTCGCGGCGGATGTCGAGGTAGCGGTACTTGAGCCGCAGGATCTCGTCGACCGGGGCGTCCGGCTCATTGATGTAGAACGGCGGTGTCTTCGCCTCGGAGAGGATCTCGACCTCGGTCGCGCGAAGCTCGATCTCGCCGGTCGGCAGCCGCGGGTTCTCCGTCCCGGCCAGGCGCTTCGACACGGCGCCGCGGACCGTGACGACGAACTCCGGGCGGATCCGGCTGGCCTGCTCGTGCGCGGCGGGGGCCTCGGTCTGGTCGATCACGATCTGGGTCAGGCCGTGACGGTCGCGCAGGTCCAGGAAGATCAGCTGGCCGTGGTCGCGTCGACGGTGGATCCAGCCGGCCAGCCGGGCTTCGGAACCTGCGTCGGACGCCCGCAGCTCCCCGTTCGTGTGGGTCCGGTAGGGCGTGGCGAGGCTGGGGTTGAGGGCGTTCATGGCCGCCGTATCGTAGTCGACCGCGACGACCGACCGGGCCCATCGAAGCGCGCCCTGTTACCGTGGACGCGTGCCCGCCCGCCGCCATCTCCGTTTCGCCCTCAAGCAAGTGACCTTCGCGGGCGTGAGCATGCCCGGTGCGACGCTGGACTGCTGGGACGACGACCGGGGCCGCTCGCAGTGGGCCGCACGGGTCGTGACCCGCTCGGATCCGCCCGAGGACGAGGGTGAGTTCGTCGGCGTCCTCGCCGACGGACGGGTCGTCACGGGCCACGTGACGGTCGGCGGTCGTCAGATCGGGCCGGGCGGACGGCGCGAGACCCTCGTCGAGTTCCACGGATCGGGCGATCTGCACGGGCTCGACGACCCGCCCGCCTGATCGCGGCTCGTCAGTCGCGGCCGCGGAGCAGCGAGACGCGGTAGGGACGAAGCTCGCCGCGAGCGAAGCCGCCGGCGATCACCGGGTCCTCCTCCATGAATCGCCGCGCCGCGGCCTCGTCGGGCGCCTCGAAGATGCAGAGCCCCGTGTTGTGCACCCCGAGCGTCGGGCCGACCAGGATGATCGTGCCGTCGGCGAGGGCCTCGCTTGAACCGCTCGAAGTGGATGCCCCAGACCGTGCTCTCCTCCTCGGTCATCGTGGCCGCGAAGTCCTCGCGCGGCGGGTGGATGAAGTAGATCCATTCGGCCATCAGGACGCCACCTCCCGATCGTCGGACACGGTCCCCTGGTGGTAGCGCATCCGCCACGTCCCGTCACGACGGACCCAGACCGATGCGCGCCGCGCCCGGCGCCGGGTGGGTCCTCGTTCCTCGGTCACGAAGCGCACGAGGGCGACGTCGTCGGCCAGGCGCTCGACGACGAGGTCCTCCAGTTCGATGGCACTCGGCGGATCCGTGGCGAGCAGCTCGACGACCTCGGCCCGGGACCAGGCACGACCACTCGCCCCGACCTCGACGAACGCCTCGTCGAGCAGGGTCCCCAGCCCGCCGGGCCAGTCGCGGTCGCGCCGGGCGAGGGCCGTCTCGGCGGCGCCGAGCGCACGGATGGTCCCGTCGAGGTCGCCGTCGACCGCCACGACCGCTGCCCTACTCCGTCCCGTGGCGGTGAGCGGCGTGCGCCCGTGCCAGCTCGCGCGCGAGGTCGGTCCGCGCGACGAGCTTCTGCGTCCCCGCCGGCAGGTCGCGGAGCTGGACCTCGCCGGTCGCGAGCTCGTCGCCGAGGATGACCGCGAAGTGCGCCGATCCGCGGGCGGCGGCCTCCAGCTGCTTGCCGAGCTTGCGCCGTCCCAGGTCGGCGTGGACCTCCAGCCCCGACGCCCGCAGCTCCGCGGCGATCACCAGCCGCGAGACGGTGTCAGCGGGGTCTGCGCCAACCACGACCGCGACCGGTGCCGGTTCCGGCACGGCCGGCTGTCCGGCGTCCTCGAGCGCGAGGATCAGCCGGTCGAGCCCGATCCCGAAGCCGATGCCGGGGGTCGGGCGACCGCCCAGCAGCTCGACGAGGCCGTCATAGCGGCCGCCGCCACCGATCGCCTGCTGCTGGCCCTCCCTGCCGCGGACGTAGTACTCGAACGCGGTCCGGGTGTAGTAGTCGAGGCCACGCACGAGCCCAGGCTCGAGCCGAAACGGAACGCCGAGCGCATCCAGGTGGGCGCGGACGGCCTCGAAGTGCTCGGCGCATGCCCCACACAGCCGATCGGTCATGCGCGGCGCGCCCGCATTGATCGCCGCCATCGCGGGATCCTTCGAGTCGAGCAGGCGCAGCGGGTTGCGCCCCAGGCGCTCGCGCTCGAGTGGCGGCAGGTCGGCCTGCCGTTCGCGGTAGTAGGCGGTCAGCCCCTCGATGTAGGCCGGCCGGCATGCTGGGTCGCCGATCGAGTTGAGCTGCACCTCGACGCCGTCGAGACCCGCCTCACGGTAGAACCGCGCCCCGAGCTCGATGATCTCGGCGTCGATCGCCGGGCCGGCATCGCCGATCGCCTCGACGTCGAACTGCCAGAACTGCCGGTAGCGCCCGGCCTGCGGCCGGTCATAGCGGAACATCGGCCCGGTCTGGGTGACCTTGACCGGCTGTGGCCAGGTGTGCATGCCGTGCTGGACGTAGGCGCGGACGATGCCGGCGGTCGGCTCCGGGCGGAGGGCCCATGCCTCGCCCTCGTCTGTCCGCGGCGCGAGCCGGAAGAGCTCCTTCTCGACGACGTCTGTGACCTCGCCGATGCCGCGCTCGAAGACGGCCGCGACCTCGAAGAGGGGCGTCTCGATGCGCCGGTACCCGGAACGGGCGGCGAGATCCGCAGCCAGGCGCTCCAGGCGCGTCCACGTCGGCGTCTCGGCTGGCAGCAGGTCCCGGGTCCCGCGCGGCGCTCGGAATGTCGGCATCGCGCCGAAGTCTAGCCGCCGCCCAGCGTCGGAGTTCGGACCCGCCCGGAGGTCCTAGCCCAGGTCGCGCTGGACGCTCACCACGTCCTTGAGCTGCTCGATCCGGCTCATGACCCGGGCCAGCTGGCTGACCGAGGCGACCTGGAGGGTCGCGGTCACCACCGCGGTGTGGTCCGGCGTGACGCCGACGCTCGCCGCCACGATGTTCACCTTGTTCTCGGCCACGACCTGGGTGATGTCCGAGAGCAGGCCGGTCCGGTCGTAGGCTTCGACGCGGATGGCGATCGGGTAGCTCTGCGTCGGCTCCGCCTCCCACTCGACCTCGATCAGGCGCCCGAGCTCGCGCTCGTTCACGACCGTCGGGCAGGCCTGGAGGTGGACCGTGACGCCCTTGCCGCGCGTGATGAAGCCGATGATCGGGTCGCCCGGGATCGGGTGGCAGCACTTCGCGAAGCGGATAAGGAGGTCGCCGACGCCCTTGACCCGCACGCCGCCGGTGCGGGTGACGTGTTGCGGCGGCGCGACCGTCGGCAGCGTGCTCTGGCCGTCGTCCACGACGCCGAGGCGCATGACCACCGTCTGGGCGCCCACCGCGCCATAGCCGACCGCGGCGTAGAAGTCGTCGACGGTCTCGTAGTTGAAGGTCTTGGCGACCTCGGCGATGCGATCGACGCCGACCGCCCCGATAGAGGTGCGGGCGAGGCGCCGGAGCTCACGCTCGAGCGACTCGCGGCCGTGGACGATGTTCTCGTCGCGGTCCTTGCGCTTGAACCATTGGCGGATCTTCTCGCGGGCATGGCTGGTCCTGACGACGTTCATCCAGTCGCGCGACGGCCCGTGCTCGCCCTTGGTCGTGACGATCTCGACGATGTCGCCGTTCTTGAGGCGGTAATCGAGCGGGACCAGCCGGTTGTTGACCTTCGCGCCGATCGTGCGGTGGCCGACGTCGGTGTGGATCCGGTATGCGAAGTCGAGCGGCGTCGCCCCGGCCGGCAGGTCCTTGATGTCGCCCTTCGGGGTGAAGACGAAGACCTGGTCCTGGAAGATGTCGAGCTTGATGCCCTCGACGAACTCGGTCGCGTCCGACTCGGAGACCTCGCGCTGCCAGTCCATGAGCTGGCGGAGCCAGGCGAGCTTCGCGTCGTACTCGCGGTCGGACTTGGTGCCTTCCTTGTAGCGCCAGTGGGCCGCGATGCCCACCTCGGACACCTGGTGCATCTGGTGGGTCCGGATCTGGATCTCGAGCGGCTTGCCGTCGAGCGCGATCACCGCGGTGTGCAGCGACTGGTAGCGGTTGTTCTTGGGGACCGCGATGTAGTCGTCGAACTGGCCGGGGATCGGCCGCCAGATCGAGTGGACGATGCCGAGCGCGGCATAGCAGTCGCGCACGTCGTCGACGAGCAGGCGGATGGCGTAGACGTCGTAGATCTCGCCGAACTCCGCGCTCTTGCGCTGCATCTTCTTCCAGATGCTGTAGATGTGCTTCGGCCGGCCCTCGATGTCGGCGTGGATGCCGGCCGCCTCGAGCTTGGGCCGCAGCTCGGCGATCGAGCGCTCGATGAACGTCTCGCGCGCCTTGCGCCGGGTGTCCAGCAGCGTGGCCAGCTCGCGGAACCGCTCGGGCTCGAGCGCCTTGAACGCGAGGTCCTCGAGCTCCCACTTGATCTGCCAGATGCCGAGCCGCTCGGCCAGTGGCGCGTAGATCTCCATCGTCTGGCGCGCGATCCGCTGCTGCTTGTCCGATGGCAGGCCGTACAGCGTGCGCATGTTGTGGAGCCGGTCGGCGAGCTTGATGAGCACGACCCGGATGTCCTGGGCCATCGCCAGGAGCATCTTTCGGATGTTCTCGGCCTGCTGCTGCTCATGGCTGTGGGTGCTGAACTTGGAGAGCTTCGTGACCCCATCGACGAGCTGGGCCACCTCGGCGCCGAAGCGCTCCTCGACGTCGGTCAGGCTGTACTCGGTGTCCTCGGGGACGTCGTGGAGGAGCGCGGCCTGGATCGCGACCGGGTCGACGCCGAGCTCGGCGAGGATCTGGGCCGAGGCGATCGGGTGGGTGACGTAGGGCTCACCTGTCGCACGCCGCTGGGCTGCGTGGGCCTCGACGGCCAGGTCGAAGGCGCGGTCGACCGGTTCGGGGTCGGCATCGGGGTAGTGCTCGACGATGGCCGCCCACAGCTTCTTGCGCAGCGATTCGAGTTCGTGCTCGCCCGCTGGCCGGCTCCGCGGGACCGTCGGCGCTCGTCGCGGCGGCCGAGCCGCACCGGCCGCGGTCTCGCGGGCCGGTTTCGTGCTCGGTTTCGTGCGTGGCGTGGTCGTGGCCATGGGCGGCAAGGATAGCAGCGGTGCTCAGCCGAACCCGAGCTCCCGAAGGGCTGTCTCGGCCACCGTACGTTCGTTCCAGGGCTCGGGGCCGGTCGGACCGATGATCGAGCGCTCGTGGCCCTTGCCCGCGAGCAGGACGATATCGCCCGGCCGGGCACGCTCGAGCGCGGCCGTGATGGCCGCCCGACGGTCCGCGATCAACAGCAGGTCGTGGTCGCGGCGCTTGCCGGCCGCCTCCGCGCCGCGGGCGATCGCGTCGAGGATCGCGTCGGGGTCCTCGGTGCGCGGGTCCTCGTCGGTCACGACCACGAGGCGGGCGCGCTCGCCCGCGATCCGGCCCATCAAGGGGCGCTTCGCCGTGTCGCGCTCGCCGGCCGACCCGAAGACCGCGATGAGCCCGCCGCCCCGGGCCGCGGCGACCGGCGCGAGCAGGTCGAGCACGGCCTGGAGCGAGGCCGGGCTGTGGGCGTAGTCCACGATCACCCCGAACGGCTGGCCGGCCTCGACCCGCTCCATGCGGCCAGGGACGGCGGTGAGACCCTCGAGCCCAGCCTTGACCGCGGCCGGATCCAGCCCGGCGGCCTCGCCGAGCGCGACGACGGCGAGCGCGTTGTGCACGTTGAACCGCCCGGTCAGCCGCAGCGCCAGGCTCCCGGCCCCCGATGGCGTCGCGTACGCGATCCGCAGGCCGTGGACGTCTTCCTCGACGCGTGTGGCGCGGATGTCGGCCGCCGGGTCCGTGCCGTACGTGAGGACCCGGGCGACGGCCTCCTGGGTCACCCCGATGAACCGGCCGGCCGAGGGGTCGTCGAGGTTCACGATGCCGGTCCGTGGCCAGGCGAGGTCCGACGCTTTGGACGCTGCGGCCGCACGTCCCGGCGCGAGGCGTTCGAAGAGCGAGAGCTTGGCGTCGCGATACGCCTCGAAGGTGCCGTGGAACTCGAGGTGCTCGTGCGTGACGTTGGTCAGGATCGCGATGTCGTACGCCACGGATCCCACCCGTTCGAGCGCGAGGCCGTGCGACGTGCTCTCGATGACGGCCGCCGTGTCACCGGCCACGAGCATCGCGCGAAGTGCCAGCTGGAGGGCGGGTGCCTCCGGCGTGGTCACGTGGGCCTCGTTGTCCTCCTGAACGCCACCGATCCTGGTCGCGGCGGTCCCGATCATCCCGGTCCGCACCCCGGCCGCCTCGAGTGCGGCGACCGCGAGGAACGAGGTCGTGGTCTTGCCGTCGGTGCCGGTGATGCCGACGACGCCCAGCTCCTCGCTCGGGTCGTCGTACCACCAGGCGGCGGCGGTCGCGAGCGCGGGATGGGGATCGGCCACGACGAGCTGCGGGAGGGCGACCTCGGGCACGGGTCGCGCGACGATCGCCGCGGACGCACCCGCCTCGGCGGCGGCAGCCACGTAGTCGTGCCCATCGACGGTCAGCCCGGGCGTCGCGACGAACAGCGAGCCCGACCGGACGGTGCGCGAGTCGTTCGTGACGCCGCTCATCGCGATCCCGGCCAGACCGCGCGCGCCGATCGCGCGGCCGTCGCGGCGCGCGCCACGCAGTCGGCCCTCAGCCGTCAGGCGGTCGATGAGCCCACCGAGCTCGCGGACGCCCGTGGGCTCGGCATCGGCGAGGAGCTCGGCGACGGTCCTCTCGGTCATCGCCGGACCAGCCGGGCGGCACGGGCCGTCAGGCGTCCGACCGCATAACGCCGCGGCCGGATCACCCGCTCGTGGGCTCCCGCCAGCTCCAGCCATCGCCCGCCGAACCCGAGCTTGTGCTGGTAGAGGCCCCACATCGGCTCGCCCTCGACGGGCTCGCGGCGCGCCCCGGGCAGATCCGCGCCGCCGAGGTCCATCTCGCTCGCTCCTTCGCGGATCGCGAGCTGGATGGCTCGCCAGCGCGCGAGATGAAGGGCGCCCGGATGCGTCCGGCGAGTCTCGGCGCGGTCGCCGGAGTGCACGGTCGAGAGGCGCCCGCCATGGCGGTACAGGACGAGACCGGCCAGAGGGGCCCCGTCCGCGCCGCCGTCGCGCACCTCCAGGTAGACGAGGTGCCCGGCCGCGAGCGCGGCCCGCCACCAGCCGACGAACCCGGCCCGCGGACCGAACGTGAACTGGCGGCGCTCACCGGTCGCGAGCAGCAGGTCGTAGAAGCGATCGAGCGCCGCCGCGCTCGGCTCCGTCGGCCCGACGAACCCCTCCCCTGCCCCGTCGATGGGAATGCGCCCGTCGTGGCGCACGACGACCAGCCCGGAGGCCTCCGCGGCCCGGATCCGCTGCCGCGTCGACTTTGCGATATGGCCGAAGGCGAGCATCTCGTCGACGCCGTCGTTCAGCGCGAGCGTTATCCGGTGGCGCGAGGGCTGGATCTCCTCGATCGGCACGAAGCCCGCTGCATGGATCGCGGCCACGTAGGCCGCGTCCGCGACCGGCACCTCGGGGTCGGCGGCCACCACATCGACGCCGAGCGCGGCGAGAGCGTCGCTCACGGCCACCTGGCGGGCCGCGAGAGCCGCGCCGACGACGCCGACCGGGGCCGGCCCGCGAGGGATGTACGCGCTCGCACCCCCGATGAGCGGCCACGGGCGCTCGAGGGTGAGCACCCGACCGCCGTCGTCGAGCACGAGAGGGCGCGGAAGCCAGCCGGACGCCCGCCGGTGCTCGGCCCAGGCCCGCGACTGGTAGACGTGGCCACCGGGCGCGTCGACTGCGAGGGCGTCCCAGTCCTCGAGTTCGGCCGGCGTGGCCTCGCGCGGCCCGCTCACTCGTCCCCCCGAATCCCGCGGCGCCGGTCGCGCCCGATCGCCCGTGCCGCCACCGCGCCCACCGGACGCGGGCCTTCACGGCGGCCTCGTAGGCCTGGCGCCCGAGCGGGTCGAGCACGAGGTCCCACGCCCCGATGTAGCGGACCTCACGGCCGCCGAAGCCGGTCTTGAAGTGGGCGATGCCGCCGGTGGCGAGACCCCACAGGTCGTAGCTCGTGGCGCCCTGTTCGCGCGAGGTGCGAATGGCCTCCCACTTCAGGAGGTAGTTGGCCCGCGAATCCGCGCCGGCCGCAGTCATGCCGCCGTACGGCTCCACCACCCGCGGCCCGCTGCGGACCAGGAAGAGCGTCGCGACCGGCTCGCCGTCGGCGGCCTGCGCGAACAGCAACCTGGCCCGGCCGGCCGGCCGGTACGCCTCCCAGACGTCGCGGTACGCCTGCTCGGTCCGGATCAGGAAGCCGGCCCGGGCCGCGGTCTCCTGGTAGATGCGGTAGAAATCGCCAAGGCGGTCGCCCTCGGCGTCAACGACGACCACGCCGCCCGTCCGGGCCTTGTTCACGTACTGGCGCCACTTCTTGCGCAGGTCGCCCCACAGCGCGGCCTCGTCTGCCCGCAGGTCGATGACGCGGGTCGATGCCGGCTGGATGGCCGGGGCCGGTCGCCAATCCGCCGCCCGCAGGGCCGTGCGCACGGCCCGATCCGCGTCGAGCGGCCCGTCGACCTCGATCTCGGGGTCGATCCGCAGGTGGCTGACCCGTCCGGCCGCCGGGCCGAGATCGGCCCGAACACGGTCGGTGAAGGCCACGATAGCGGCCGGCGTCCAGGCCGTCGCGACCGGGCCCCGCGGCGCGTAGGCGAAGGCCCACGGCATCGGGCGTGGCCGCCGGACGAGGACCTGGGCGCCGACCGGCCCGTCGGGCGCGTCGCTCGCCAGGATCCGGTGCGCCGACCAGCCGTTGGCGGCCTTGACGGCGGCCCACGCCGACAGCTGGAGATAGGACCCGGGTTCGCTCGCCTCGACGAACGCGTCCCACGCCTGCGATCGGGCGAGGTCCGACGGTTCGGTCGGCCCGGCGGGCTCCGTCACGACGACCGCGGGCGGCGGATCACGTCGACCATGACCCCGACGATAGTCGGCAGTTCCGGGATCCGCAACGCGAGCGAGACACCCGCGTAGACGAGCCCGAAGGCAAGGCTGGTGATGGCGATCTCCAGCGCGAGGACCAGCTTGCCGGGGTCGGGACCGATCGTGCGCTCGAGCATCCCCTGGACGACCAGTCCGGCGCCACTCGCGATGACCGTGCCGGTCACCGACTCGAGACCGACGCCCAGCAGGGCCGACGGCGTGAAGCCCGGCACGCGGCGCGCGAGGACGACGATGAGCGCGATGGCCTCCATCCAGGCCGCGATCGCGATCGCCAGGGCGACACCGGGCAGGCCGAGCGGCCCGACCAGCACGACGGCCAGCGACACGTTGACCACCACCGCCCCGACCGCGGCGAGGACGGGGGTGAGCGTGTCCTGGCGGGCGTAGAAGGCGCGGGCCAGCACCGCGATCAGCGCGTGGGCCGCCAGACCGACGAGGAATGCGAAGAGCGTCGCAGCGGTGAGCGAGAGCGCGGCCTCGCCGTAGCTGCCGTCGTCGAAGAGGAGCGACACGGTCTCGACACGGACGATCGCGAACAGCGCCCCGATCGGGACCATCACGTACACCAGCAGACGCAGGGCCCGCGCGAGCATCGCGACGAACTCGGGCTCGCGACCGATGGCGGCCACCCGTGAGAGCGACGGGAGCACGACGATCCCAAGCGGCACCCCGATGACACCGATCGGGATCTGGAGCAGCGTGAACGCGACGTTGAAACTGGTGACCGCCCCGGGCCCCTGGAGGGTCGCCAGCGAGGTCACGACGACGAAGGTGATCTGTGTCGCCCCCAGGCCGACGGCCCGGGGCGCCATCAGGGTCAGCGCCTTGCGCGCGAGGCGGTCGCCGAAGTCGATCGATGGCGCGTACCGGAAGCCGAGGCGCGCCAGCGGCCGGATCTGGACCAGCAGGTGGCAGAGCGACCCGATCACGACGCCGATAGCCAGGCCGTCGACGCCCATCGAGGGGGCAAGGAGAAGCGCCGCGCCGATGATCGCGAGGTTGTAGGTCACCGGCGCGACCGCGGATGCCGCGAACCGGCCGCCGGCGTTGAGGACGCTCGTCGCCACCGAGCCCATGGCCAGGAAGATCGGGCTGAGGATCATGATCCGGGTCAGCTCGACGGTCTTGGCGGTCTGGGCAGCGTCGAACCCGGGCGTGATGAACCCGACGATGGCCGGGGCCGCCACGAGAACGATCAGGCCGAGGACCAGCAGGGCCAGAAGCACCAGGTTCGTGACCGTCGAGACGACCCGCCAGGCCCGCGGATGCTCGTCGGTGGCGAACAGGCCGGACACGATCGGGATGAGCGCCGACGAGAGCGCACCGGCGGCGACGAGCTGGAAGATCAGGTCCGGGATCCGGAATGCGGCGAAGAACGCGTCGAGCTCCGCGAGCGATCCCCCGCTGCGGACGATGACGACGGTCCGGACCCAGCCGAGGACGCGCGACGCGAGGAATGCGGCGGAGACGATCAGCCCCGCCCGCGCCAGGTGGCGGGTCGCGGTCACGGAGCGGTGTCGCGACGCGCCCGCGGGTGCGCCTCCCGGTAGGCCGCCCGGAGCCGGGTGGGCGAGACGTGCGTGTAGATCTGGGTCGTCGCGAGGCTCTCGTGCCCGAGCAGCTCCTGGACGACCCGCAGGTCCGCCCCGCCATCGAGCAGGTGCGTCGCGAACGAATGGCGCAGGGTGTGCGGCGACACGCCGTCCGGCAAGCCGGCCCGACGCCGCAGCCGGTCCAGGCGATAGCGCAGGCCGCGCACCCCGAGCGGCTCGCCATGATGGTTGAGGAAGACCTGGGTCGGCGGGGCCGTCTCGCCCACACGGCGCTCCAGGAGGGTCGGGCGGCCATCCTCGAGGTAGGCTGCCATGGCGGCACGGGCGGGCCGCCCGAGCAGCCCGATCCGCTCCTTGCGCCCCTTGCCGATCACCCGCAGCTCACCGCGCTTGAGATCGAGCGCTCCGAGCTCCGCTTCGGCGAGCTCGCTGATCCGCAGGCCCGCCGCGTAGGCGGTCTCGACGAGCGCGCGGTCACGCAACGCCAGAGCGGTCGCCAGCGCGATCCGGTCGGGCGAGCCGGCTTGGGCCGCATCGGCCAGATCGGCCGTCACGACCTCCAGGAGCGCTTCGACGTCGTCGATCTCGAGAACGCGGGGCAGGCGGCCTGGCAGCCGCGGCGTCGCGATCGCGCCCCACGGGTCGCCCGGCGCCACGCCGTCACGGGCAGCCCACCGGTGGAAGGATCGGATCGCGGCCAACCGCTGCGCCACCGATGAGCGGGCGTGCCCGCCCGAGAGTTCCGCGAGATAGGCCCGGAGGTCGGCCCGGCCCGGCGTCCGCCAGTCGACGCCGCGAGACCCGAGCCACTCGAGGTAGACGCCGATCGCGGTCGCGTAGGAGCGCTGGGTGTGGGGCGACGCGTCGCGCGCGGCGAGGGTCCGGAGGAAGCGATCGAGGGCCGAAGGGGTCGCGGGGTCGACGGCGACCCCGCTCACGCGTCGGCGGCCGGTTCGACGGGGCGCGTCCGCCGGCTGGTGCCCCGACCGGTCGAGCGGGCCGGTCCACGGGCCCGTCCCCCAGCCCGTCCCGAGCCGCCGCCTCGTCCCGTGCGTGCCGGCCGGGCGATCGCCGCCGGGTTCGCCGGCCCGCCCGCATAGCGCTCGCCAGGCACGATGGCCTCGGGCGCGGCCTCGATCGTCGAGCCGCAGACCAGGCAGATGGCCGCCTCGCCCTTGCGCGCGATCGGGCCGTCGTCGGCGTCGTGCAGGCCGCCGAGCGGCTCGTCGTTGGTCGTGTAGTCGCATTTCGGGTAGTTGGAGCATCCCCAGAAGACGTTCCCGGTGCGCCGCGCGCGACGCGGCACGAGGTGGCCGTCGTGGTTCTTGGGGCAATCGACCGTGAACGGCAGCGGGTCGGGCGGCGGCGGGCCGTCGCGCTTGATGTAGTCGCACTCGGGGTAGCGCGAGCAGCCAACGAACGGGCCGAACTTGCCGCGCTTGCCGACGAGCGTGCCCTCGCCACACTTCGGACAGACCTCTCCCTCCCCTTCCTGGGGTGGCGGCTCGTCCTCGGGCAGCGGCCGCGTCTCCTTGTGCTCGGGATAGAGCGAGCACGCGAGGAAACGCCCATTTCGACCGAACTTGACGACCATCGGGTGGCCTTCCGAGCACACCTGATCGGTCGTCTCGACCCAAGGCTCCAGATCCTCCCCGGCCTGGACCTGGATATCGAGCGGGCCGTAGAAGCCGCGCAGCAGCGGAACCCATGCGCGCTCGCCTCGCGCGACCTCGTCGAGCTCCTCCTCCATGCCGGCCGTGAACGCCACGTCGACATAGTCGCCGAAGTGCTCGACCAGGAAGTCCGTGACGACCACGCCGATCGGCTCCGGTCGAAGTCGTCGCTCCTCGATCCGCACGTAGCCGCGATCGATGATCGTCGACATCGTGGCCGCGTATGTGGACGGGCGACCGATGCCGTGCTCCTCGAGGGCCTTGATGAGGGTCGCCTCGGTGAAGCGTGGCGGTGGCTCGGTGAAATGCTGCGTCGGCGTGACCTCGGCGACG
This sequence comes from uncultured Chloroflexia bacterium, assembly GCA_963767165.1. Classification (GTDB taxonomy): domain Bacteria; phylum Chloroflexota; class Limnocylindria; order Limnocylindrales; family CSP1-4; genus SPCO01. The sequence goes on from CAVYCV010000005.1 coordinate 178,905, forward strand.
CTCGTCACGTCGCCCTCGGCGAGGGCTGGCAGGCGCGTCCCCTCGTCCTCGTCCTCGGAGGCGTCGTCGTCGCGACCTTCTGTGTAGACGCGAGCGAACCCGTCGAACAGGACCTTGGTCGATGAGGCGCGGAACTCGTAGGCGCCGTCGGCGAGGTCGATCGAGGTGGTCTCGAGCTCCTTCGCGGCCATCTGCGAAGCGAGGGCGCGCTGCCAGATGAGCCGGTAGAGGCGCAGCTCATCGGATTTCAGGTGGCCCTCGAGCGAGTCGGGGTCGCGGCGGAAGCTCGTCGGGCGGATCGACTCGTGGGCCTCCTGCGCGCCCTTGGACTTGGTCTTGTACACCCGCCCCTTGGGCATCGTGTAGGTCGGTCCGAACCGGTCGTCGATGACCTCGCGTGCCTCGCCCATCGCGATCCCCGCGATCGCGGTCGAGTCCGTGCGCATGTAGGTGATCAGCCCGATCTGCCCGTCGCCGATGTCGACGCCCTCGTAGAGCCGCTGGGCGACCGACATCGTCCGCTTCGGGCTGAACCCGAGCCGTCGGCTGGCCTCCTGCTGGAGGGTCGAGGTCGTGAACGGGGCCGCCGGTGATCGCTTCTGCGTCCGCGTGCCGACCTTGCGCACGACGGGTCGCAGCCGCGCCATCGCCTCGAGGTGTCGGCTGGCCGTCGTCTCGTCGGGGATGTCGAGCGCCGCGCCGTCGATGCGTACGAGCTCCGCGATGAACCGCTCTCCGGCGTCGGTCTCCAGGACCGCCTCGATCGTCCAGTACTCGCGCGCCGTGAAGCCCTCGATCTCGCGCTCCCGCTCGACGACGAGACGCACGGCGACCGACTGGACACGACCCGCGGAAAGGCCGCGGCGGATCTTGCGACCGATCAGCGGGCTGAGGGTGTACCCGACGAGCCGGTCGATGATCCGCCGGGTCTGCTGGGCGTCGACGAGATTCTGGTCGATGCCGCGCGGATGGGCGAAGGCCTCGCGGATCGCCGGCTCGGTGATCTCATTGAAGGTGACGCGGTGGGTCTTGTCGCTCGGGACGTGCGCCGCCTCGGCGACGTGCCAGGCGATGGCCTCGCCCTCGCGGTCGAGGTCGGTGGCGAGGTAGACCGCGTCTGCACCGCGCGCGGCCTTCTCGATGTCGGCGACCTGCTTGCGGCGGTCGTCGGTGATGACGTATTCGGGCGCGAAGTCGTTGTCGACGTCGACGCCGAACTTGCCCTTGCCGGGATTCTCGGGCAGGTCGCGGACGTGGCCATAGGAGGCGAGCACGCGGTAATCGGAGCCCAGGTAGCGTTCGATCGTCCTCGCCTTGGCGGGCAATTCGACGATCACGAGGTTCTTTGGCACGGCCGGGAGTGTAGCACCGGGTCCTGCACGGACCCTCACCTGGGTCGGGATCGGGCCGCCCGGGCGGCTTGCTCGGGCCCTAGACCTCGCGGATGCGGCGCAGGAAGTCCTCGTCGATCTCGAGGTCCTCCTCGGGCGGCAGCGGGGCGGCCGGATCCACGCCGCCACGCAGGCGCGAGCCGATCGGGACGGGCTTGTCGCCGTTGTCGGCGAGCGACGAGGGCGGGATCTCGACGAACCGCACATGCTCGTACGAGAAGAAGAAGACCGAGTACTGGTCGTCGACGAAGACCGGTCGCTTGCCATCGAGCGTGCGCAGGTTCGTGCAGCGCAGGCCCAGGTCCATGGCGGTCGGCATGTCGAACAGGTCGGCCAGCAGCGGCTGCTCGCCGTTGATGTGGATGCAGGCGTTGTGGATCACGGGACCATCTTCTGGTGCGCCGACGCCCGTGTCAGCCCGACAAAGGGGTCGGGCGCGACCCGACGATGGTCCGGTGGACTACGGGTGGTAGAAGTCGATGACGAGGCGCACGCGGCCGTGCGACACCCAGACGCCGATGCCGACGCGGTCGTACTTCTTGTTCATCAGGTTGACGTAGTGCCCGCCGTTGTACGACTTCTCGGACTGGAAGAACCGATGCGAGCCGAGAACGGCCCCGCGGGCGCTGCCGGATCGGCAACCGATGTTCTCGGCCCACGTGTAGTTCCTGTAGCCCGCTCGGCGGAGCCGGTCGCCCGGGTTGCCGCCGATGAAGTGGCTGCAGTCCGCCCCGATCGCGAGCTTCCGCGCGTACGGGCGCGAGACCTTGCTGCTGATGCCCTTGTCGAGCTTGAGCGGGGCGACCGCGCGGCCGCCGGGGCTGCTGCAGTGGCCGCTCGAGGTGACCCAGCCGCCGGTGCGCGTGCAGTTCATCAGGCCGAGGTAGTACGTCTCGACCGACGCCCAGCTGCCCCCGCCGACCGCGCCGCCGCCACCACCGCCGCCTGTGCCGCCGCCGCTCGATGAGGTCGTGACGCGCTTGGCCTTGCCGACCGTCTTGAAGTCGCCCTTGACCGCCTTGGCCAGGGACACGCCCCCGCCGCTCAGGGCCGTCGGCCCGACCGTCATGACGACCTTCTTGCCGTAGGGCAGCTTCTTGGCCGGCTCGAAGACCAGCACCTTGTTGCCCTCGGCGAAGCTGATCTTCCCGTCGATGGCCTTGCCGCCGACCGTGACCGCGAATGCGGCCTTCGTGGATGCCTTGTCCATGGCCTTGGTGAACCGGACCGACAGCGTCGCGTCGCGCGCGACCGCGGAGGTGTTGTCGAGGGGCCGGAACCGGACGACGCTCGGCCCGGCAACGGTCTGGACCTCGAGCATCGCGGGCGCGATCGCCACGCCATCGGCATCCTGGGCTCCGTCGACGACGATCCGGTACTGCGTATCGGCCTTGAGGAGGGCCGCAGGGGTGAACGTGAAGCTCGTGTTGCCCCCGACACTCGACGCTGCCGTGATCGTGCCGGTGGCCGCGGGCTGGAGGCGGATGCTGGCGAGGACCGACTTCGCGTCGACTGCTCGGTCGAAGGTGATCGCGAACGCGGTCCCGACGCCGACCCGCTTGCCCACTCCCTGAGTTGCGTCGATCGTGGCGCTCGAGGGACCCCGGGTCAGGAAGGCGGCCCGTGCGGGGCTCGCCATCGGCGCCCCGCTGGCCGCCAGGGCCCCGGCATCGACCGTCACCGTGTGGTACGTGCCCGCCGCCCAGTGGGCCTGCGGGGCGATGGTCAGGACGCGACCGGCCGCGTCCCAGGAGAGGTTGACCTTCGTCGATGGCGTGACCGCGAGCGCCGCCGCGACCGAGGTCTTGTCCATCGGCGCGCTGAACTCGAGGGTGACCGGCGCGCCGAGCGCGTGGTCAGTGGCGACGACCGTCCGGAAGACGCCCGCGGTGACCGGCAGGATCGAGCTCGGCGGCGTCGCGGTGGTCTCGGCGGGGCGCATCGTGAAGATGACGCCGAACGCGAGGATGGCCCCGAGGCCGATGGCGAATGCGCTCCGAACGGCCATCGAGCGTCCCAGCAGGGTGCTCAGATAGACGATCAGGAGGATGGGCACGGCCAGGACCGCGATGGCCAGTTTTCGCAATAGAGAGCGCTCCAGGGTTGGGGGTCGGCGGGGTGCCGCTCTGGCGTCTCCGGGTCACGTTGGGGGTCGCGACCGAGCCTCACCTTAGCATCGGTACGCAACGAAGGGCAAACCCGCCACCCGTTCCGTGGGGCCTACGGTCCACGGTTTCGGGTCGCTCCGGACGGCCTCGCCGGGCGTTGGGCGAGCGCGAGCGTGCCCGCCGGACGGTATCGGCCGAAGACGCCGACCGCCAGGCCGCGGCGCTCCAGCAGGGTCAGCGAGGCCAGCACGGTGGCGACCGGAAAGCCCGTCACCGCGACGAGCTCGTCGACCGTCACGTGACCGGTGACGAGGGCCTCCCCCACCTTTCCGGTCGTGCCGCCGAGCTCGGTCAGGGTCGCCCCCGCCAGGGCGGTCGCCCGCGGCGCATCCGGTCGGACGGCGAGACCAAGGTCCTCGATGAGCTGCGGGATGCCGGCCACGATCCGGGTTCCGTCACGGAACTCGCGCAGGAACGCGAGACAGCCGGCCGACGCCGGGTCGTCGACGCGACCGGGCACGAGGAAGCACTCGCGGCCCTGCTCGAGCGCCCACGAGGCGGTCACGAGCGCCCCGCTCCTCGCCGGCGCCTCGATGACGACGGTCGCGTCTGCGAGGCCGCTGATGACGCGGTTCCGGCGCGGGAACGTGCCCTTCGTCGGTTCGAAGTCGGGCGCCAGCTCCGAGACGACCGCCCCACCCGCGTCGACGATCTCGCGGGCCAGGCGGGCATGCGCGCGCGGGTAGACCCGCCCATGGCCGCCGCCGATGACCGCGACCGTCCGGCCGCCCGCGTCGACGGTGGCCGCGTGGGCGGCGCCGTCGATGCCGAGCGCGAGGCCCGAGACGATCGTGGCGCCCGCAGCGCTCAGGGCGTGGGCCACCCTGGCGGCGAGGCCGCGACCGGCGATCGTCGCGCGCCGGGTCCCGACCACGGCGACCGCGTGCTCCGACGCCAGGGCCGACACCTCGCCCTGGACGAAGAGCAGGTGCGGCGGGAACTCGATCGCCGCGAGACGGACCGGATAGGCCGCATCGTCGACGGTGACGATCCGCAGGCCGAGAGACTCGATCCGGGCGAGGATCCGGGGGGCGTCCGTCGCGGCCGCTGCGATCGCGGTCGTGACCGCCAGGCTCAGGGCTCGTCGCTGGCGCACGCCGTCGGCATCGATCTCGGCCGATGCGGAGGCGAGGCGCTCGGGACCGCCCTCATCCGCTGCGACCTCGAGGATCCGCCGCCCGCTCCCGAACCGGCGCAACAACACCGCGAACCCGACCGGTCCGAGCCCGACCACCGAGGCGAGCACGGCCCAGGCGTCGCGTTCAGCGGCACGGTCGTCGAGCGTGGCCGCCGCAGCGACCGACGGACCGGCAGCTCCGAGGCCGATCACCTCAGACCGCCCGCAGTTCCGAGAGGCGGGAATCGGTCGAGCGGTAGTAGACGGCCTCGTCGAGGTGGCCCTCGCGGACCGCATCATCGCCGTCGAGGTCCGCGATGGTCCGGGCGACCCGCAGGATCCGTTCGGTGCTCCGCCCACTGGCAGATTCGAGCTCGGCGAGGCGGACGACCCGCCGCCTGGCGGCCGCGTCCATGGCACACGCAGACCGCAGGGCGGCGCCGGTCAGCCGGCCGTTCATCGACCAGCCCGCGGTCCCGCGAGCGCGAGCCACCATCCGCGCTGCCGCGATGCGCGACCCGACCACGTCGGACGTCTCCGGGTCCGGCCCGCCCAGGATCGCTGTCGGCGGCACCCGCGGCATGGTCACCCACAGGTCGATCCGGTCGCGCAGCGGCCCCGAGACGCGCCGGTCGTACCGCTCGACCGTGGCCGAGGTGCACCGGCAATCGCGATCGTTCACGCCCGCGAAGCCGCATGGGCATGGATTCATCGCGGCGATCAGCTGGAAGCGCGCCGGGAACGTCGTCGCCCGGCCGACCCGGGCGATCGCGACCCGGCCGTCCTCGAGCGGCTGGCGGAGCGCCTCGAGGACGTCACGGTCGAATTCGGGCAGTTCGTCGAGGAAGAGGACGCCATGGTCGGCCAGACTGACCTCGCCCGGGGACATCCGTGGCCCACCGCCGACCATGGCCGCGTACGAGATGGTGTGATGGGGGGCCCGGAACGGTGGCCGGCGACGAAGCCCGGTGATCGGCCCCTCGCCGGCCGCGGATGCGACGATCGTGACGGCGAGGGCGGCCGCATCGTCGAGCGGCGGCAACAGGCCCGGCACGGTCCGGGCCAGCATCGTCTTGCCCGAACCGGGGGGCCCGAGCAGGAGCAGGCCGTGGCCGCCGGCGAGGGCGATCTCCAGCGCCCGCCGACCCTGGACCTGGCCTCGGACCTCGCCCAGATCCGGGAACCGGCTGGCAACGTCGAGCGCCACGGACGGCGCCGGACCCTCGGAGGTCACGGAGGTCCGCGACGGTCCGACGAGCGCGATCCGCGGCGGCGCCACGACGCGCTTCCGCGATCGAGACGACCGCACGGCCAGGACCGCGTCGGTCAGCGTGTCGACCGCGACGACCTCGACGCCATCGACGAGCCGCGCCTCATCCGCGGCGCTGCCGGCCACGACGACCACCCGGACGCCACGGCGCGCCAGTGCCGCGACCATCGGCAAGACGCCCGGGACCGCCCGGACCTCGCCGCCGAGCGAGAGCTCGCCGACCATCGCAAGGCGACGTGGGCCGGCGCGGATCTGCTCCGACCCGAGCAGGATCCCGATCGCCATCGCAAGGTCAAGCGAGGAACCGGCCTTGCGCAGGTCCGCCGGCGCGAGGTTGACGGTGATCCGCCGCGGAGGATGGGTGAACCCGGCATTGCGGAGCGCACCGCGGACCCGCTCCCGTGCCTCCTGGAGGGCCGTATCGGGGAGACCCACGATCGTGAAGCCCGGCAAGCCGGGGGCGACGTCCACCTCGACCCGGATGAAACGGCCCTCGAGGCCGAAGAGGGTGGCGGACGGGACGATGGCCAGCACGCGGCCACCCTATCGGGGGACGGTCACCTGAGGCTCACCAGCGATTCACCGGCCGCTCACCCGCGGCTCACCGCGCGACCACGGCCGCCCCGACGGGACGATCGCGGGCTCAGCGGGCCGTGACCGCCTTCGCGGGCGAGGTGGCCGTGATCGGCTTGTCGATGGTCCGCGCGAAGTGCAGGAGCGACCCGCCGAGCGCCGAATCGGCCTTCATGAACATGAACGGGGCCCCGGAGTTGAGCGCGCTGATGGCGCCGCGGTACTCGTTCACGATCTGGTGGTCGATGGTCCGGCGCAGGGCGCCCTCGGCGTTCTTCACGTTGATGCCCGTGAACGCGTTCGAGCGATTCAGGACCAGCTGGACCTTCGATGGCGGGTAGCCGAGATGGTCGACGGTCTCGAGGATCAGCCGGACGTTCTTCAGGCACGACAGGTCCGCGGTCATGACGACGAAGATCGTGTCGGCCGCCTCGAAGACCCCGAGGTTGACGTCGTCGAGCCGCTTGTCGATGTCGATGACGACGTAGTCGTACTGGGCCCGCAGGAATTCGCTGATGAGCGGCAGGTGTTCCGGATGGACCAGCTCCGCGGTCTCGGGCGACGGCGGCGCCAGCAGCAGGTCGACCCCCGAATCGTGCTTGACGAGCACGGACTTGATCAGGTCGCCGTCGATCGAGGTCGCGGTCACGACGTCGACGATGCTCTTGCGGTCGAGCCCGAGGTCGAGGAAGACCCGGTGGTCGCCGAACTGGAGGTTGCCATCGACCAGGCACACCTTGCGGCCGAGCTCGCGGTGCAGCGCGATCGCGACGTTGATCGCGATGGTCGTGGTGCCCACGCCGCCCTTCGCCCCGTAGAAGGCGAGGATGTTGCCCATCGGGGGCCGGGCGGCCAGGACGTCGCGCGGGGCGAACCGGGCGAGGAGGCTCTTGATCCGGGCCAACAGCTCGGCCGGGTGGAACGGCTTGATGAGGTAGTCGTCTGCGCCGGCGCGCAGGCCGCGGACCTTCTGCTCGACCTCACGCTCGGCGGTGAGCATGATGATCGGGACGTGCGCCGGCGGCTCCTCCTCGGCGCGGATCTTGGTCGCGACCTGGTAGCCGTCGAGCTTCGGGAGCGCGACGTCGAGCAGGATCAGGTCCGGCGCATCGGTGCCCCACAGGCGGAAACCCTCGGCCCCGTCCGCGGCCACGATGACGTCGTAGCCCTCCTGCTTGAGCGTGTACTGCAGGAGTCGCTGGACGTTCTGGTCGTCGTCGACGATGAGGATCTTGGCCGCCATCGGTCCTCCGCGGGCGTTCTCGTGGACAGGAGCGCGCCGGCACTGGGGACCCCCGGCGTGCGGATTATAGGCTCACGTCCCCCGAGCGCAGCGTGCCCAGCGCGGTGCCTGTGGTCAACGGGCCATTTGTACCATCGCGGTCTGGTCAGGAAGCGGGTGTGGGACCCTCGGGTGCCGGCGGGGGCGGGGGCGGCGTGGCCGGAGCGGGCGGCGGCGGTGCTGCCTTCGGGGGCTGCAGTCCTCGTGCCGGCGCCGACGGCCCGCCGGGTCCACCCACGACCGGCTCGATGTAGTCGAGGAACGGCTCGAGCCAGCGCGTGAACTCGAAGGGGATGACGAACTTCGTGGACGCGCCGGCACCGAGCGACTTGAGCGCCTCGAGGTACTGGAGCGCCATCGTCTTCTGGTCGACGCCCGACGCGGCGTTGAAGATGCGCGTCAGCGCCTCGCTGAAGCCCTCGGCACGCAGGATGGCCGCCTGGCGCTCGCCCTCGGCCTTGAGGATCTCGGACTGCTTCTGGCCCTCCGCGACGTTGATCGCCGACTGGCGGGCGCCCTCGGATTCGGTGATGACCGCGCGTCGGGTCCGCTCGGCGGAGAGCATCCGGTTCATCGAGTCGAGGATGTCGCGCGGCGGGGTGATCTCGCGGATCTCGACACGGGTGATCTTGCCGCCCCAGTTCTCGGTGATCTCGTCGAGCTTCGTGCGCAGGACCTCGTTGATCTGGTCGCGCTTCGAGAGCACGTCGTCGAGCAGGAAGTCGCCGACGACCGCCCGCAGGTTCGTCGTGGCCAAGCCGGCCAGGGCGCCGACGAAGTCCTGGACGTTCACGACGCTCTTGAGCGGCTCGACGATCCGCCAGTAGATGAGGAAGTCGATGGGGATCGTCACGTTGTCCTTCGTGATCGCCGTCTGGCTGGGCACTTCCACGAATTGCTCGCGCAGGTTGACCTTGCGCGGCCGGTCGACGAACGGGATGAGGAACACCAGGCCCGGTCCCTTGACCAGCGATTCGTCGGTGTTGCCCAGCCGGTAGACGACCAGCTGGTCGCCCCGGTTCACGACGCGGATCGAGAGCCACAGGACGACCAGGATCAGGACGACCGCGATGATGATCGAGAGCAGGAGCGGCAGTTCAGGCATCGACGTCTCCGTTCGGGGCCGGTGCTCCGGCCGGTGGTGCGACGGGCTCCACGATGAGCCGCAGGCCGTCCCGGCGAACGACCCGGACAGGGGTGCCGGGCGGGATCGTCGCACCGGCCTCCGTCCGAGCCGTCCACTCTTCGCCCGAAGCGTAGACCACGCCGTCGGGCAGCAACGCCGTCCGGACGAGGCCCATCGACCCGGCCCCGACGATCGGGCCGGTCGAGGTCATGAGCGTGTGGCCCATCCGCCGTCGCCAGCGGACGACGACGAACAGGACGAAGGCGACGTACGCACCCGTGAGCCCGGTCACGACCGCGATCAGGGCCGGATCGACCGAGATCGAGGGCCCGGTCGGTGTCCCCGGCTCCGTGTACAGCGCCGAGGCGCCCAGCGCGAAGCAGATGATCCCCCCGACCGTAAGCAGGCCGTGACTCGTGACGGTGAACTCGAGGAGGAACAGCGCGATCGCGAGCCCGATCAGCAGCAGGCCCGCGACGTTGAGGGGCAGGCTGCCGAAGCCGATGAACGCCAGGATCAGCGCGAGGGCGCCGAGGATGCCGGTCACGAAGTTCGGGCTCTGGAGCTCGAACAGCAGGCCGTAGAACCCGAGCGTGAACAGGATGAACGCGATGTTCGGGTCGGACAGCAGGTGGAGCAGCGACTGGAACGGGTTCATCGCGAGCTCGGTCGTCCCGGCATTCGCCGTCGAGATGACGACCGGCTGTCCGAGGACCTTGACGGTCCGGCCGTCGGCGAAGGCGAGCACAGCCTCCAGGCTGTCCGCGATGCCATCGACGGCCCCCAGCGACACGGCCTCCGTGGCCGGCGAGGAGCGCGCCTCGGAGACGGTCTGCTCGGCCCATTCGATGTTTCGGCCGCGCTCCTCGGCGATCGAATGGATGTTGGCGATCGCATCGTGGAGCACCTTGTCGCCGAGCGTGCCCGGGATGTCCTCGCCCTGGCCCCCGACCGGCGACGCCGCGCCGATGTTCGTGCCCGGTGCCATCAGCGCCACGTGGCTGGCGAGCGTGATGAACGTGCCGGCACTGGCGGCCCGGCCGCCTGCCGGGGCGACCCACACGATCGTGGGCAGCGGGGCGTTCAAGAGCGCCATCACGATCTTCTGCGTGGCGTCGAGGCTCCCGCCGGGGGTGTTGAGGCGCACGATGACCGCAGGCGCCCCATCGGCGGCGGCCTTCGCGATCCCCTCCTCGAGATAGCCGGCGAGGACGTTGTCCACGACGCCGGACGCCGGCAGCACGGCCACGTCACCACTCGCCGCTCGAACCGGACCGCCGGCGAGCAGCCCGATGATCCCCAGCAGGAGCGGGAGCGCGAACAGGAACCGGCCGAAGCGACGGGTCACGAGACCTCCGAGGGCCTTATCGTACTGCCGTCGCCTCGAGATACTCGAACGTCAATCGGCTCCACGTCTCGAGCTTGTCGGCGACGGCCGCGACCTCGGACGGATCGGCGAAGGCCCCTTCGAGCTTGTCGAGCTCGCGGATCGCGACGGGCCGGCCCCCGGCCTCCGCCACGTACACCGCGCCGAGGTGGACCGAGCCCACCTCGGTCGTGTCGTCGTTGAGCAGCGCGACCAGCCGGAATGCCGGCTCGAAGTCGGCGGCAAGCTCCTCGGCCCACTCCCGGCGAAGGCCGCCCAGGAGGTCGCCGTCGCCCGGGTTGAGGTGGCCGCCCACCCCGATCGAGTACCGGTCGTACAGCCGGGCGTCACCGCCGGCCCGGGTCCGGCGCATCAGGAAGAACCGCTCGCCGTCGCGCAGCACGAGGTACGGGATCACCTGCTTGAAGGACGGATCGACCTCCATCGCTGGGCGCGCGCGGAAAGCGCCGTGGCCTGCGACGAGATCCGCGAAGCCATCGAGGCCGTCGGTGCGCAGGCCGTACCAGCCGCCTCGGTCGGGCAGGACGTCGCGCGGCACGACGAGCACCTGCTCATCCACCGGGGTCGGTCTCCACCCGCGCCTTGGCATTGGCGAGGCGCGCTGCGAGGGCAGCCTCGTCGGGACCGGGCGAGCGCTCGAGCTCGACCAGCCACGCGTCGATCACCGCCCGCAGGTCGCGCAGCCGCGCCGCGATCGCCGGTGCGTTGGTGACCGCGATCGCCGCGCCCATCGCCGGGTCGCCGCCCGCGAGGCGGGTCGTGTCGCGCCAGCCCGACGCCGCCAGGTCGTGCGCCGTCGGCCAGTCCGCCCGGGCCGGACCCCCCGGCGCGCCCGCCACGGCCTCGACCAGCGAGGCCGCCACGACGAGCGGCAGGTGGCTGATGGCGGCGACCACGTCGTCGTGGGCTGCGGCGTCCATCACGACCGGCCGCGCGCCGCAGGCCGCTGCCAGCGCCGCGACCGCGGCGACATCGGCCGAGCTGGCCACGGCGCCGGGGGCCAGGACCCACGGCCGGGTCGCGAACAGGTCCGCTGTCGCGGCACCATAGCCGGCCGCGTCGCGCCCGGCCATCGGGTGACCGCCGACGTAGCGCAGGCGGTGACCGTCGGCGCGGGCGACGAGCTGGCCCTTCGTGCTGGCCACGTCGGTCACGACGGCACCCGCGGCCAGCGACCCGGACCACGGCCCGGCCAGTGCGTCCAGCAGGTCAAGGCAATCCGATGCGGGGGCCGCGAGGACCACGAGTTCGGCGCCCACGAGCGCCTCCGGGCCACTCAGCGCGACACGATCCAGCGTTCCGTCATCGAGTGCACGAGCCGGACCAGCGCCCGTGGGGCTCCAGGCGGCCAACTCCCACCCGTGGGGATCGGCCAGACGCAGCGCCCGGGCGATCGACCCGCCGATCAGTCCGAAGCCGAGGAACGCGACACGGATGCGGCCCACGGCCGGCGGGCCGGCCGGGTCAGTCGACCCAGCCAGGGTCGTTGCCGGACAGCGGTCCCCCACTCGGGCCGCCACCTCGGCGGCGGCGACCTCGCCGCTCGGCGCTGCGACGTTCCGTCGTCGGCTCGGGCGGACCCGGATCGTCGGGCGGGTTCTGGCGGCGATTGGTGAGGCGCCGCTCGGCGTCGCGCCGCTCGTCGTTGAGCAACGCCCCACAGCGTGGGCAGCGCCGCTCCTCGGCGAACAGCGACTCGAGCGGGACCGTGGTGTAGATCTGCCGACCGCACGCGCGACAGGCCAGCTTGGGCATCTAGACCACCGGGAGCGAGGCCAGCGCGGCCTCGACCTTCTCGAGCGGGTACTCGTAATCCTCGAGGTCGCCGGCCAAATAGCGCTCGTAGGCCGACAGGTCGAAGTGGCCGTGGCCGCACAAGTTGAACAGGATGACCTTGGATTCGCCGGCCTCGCGGGCCGCCAGTGCCTCGTCCATCGCCACGCGGATGGCATGGGTGGGTTCGGGGGCCGGCAGGATGCCCTCCGCCCGGGCGAAGGCCACGCCAGCCTCGAAGCTCGCGCGCTGGTGGACGCTCCGGGCCTCGATGAAGTCGTGCTCCTTGAGCAGACTCACCAACGGCGACATGCCGTGGTACCGAAGGCCGCCCGCGTGGATCGGATCGGGGATGAAGTCCGAGCCCAAGGTGTACATCTTCACGATCGGCGCCATCTTGCCGGTGTCGCCGAAGTCGTACGCGTAGACGCCGCGGGTCAGGCTCGGTGCCGCCTCCGGTTCGACCGCGATGATCCGGTGCATCGCGCCCTCGCGGAAGTTGCGTCCCAGGAACGGGAAGGTCAGGCCCGCGAAGTTCGACCCGCCGCCGGCGCAGCCGATGACGATGTCGGGCGACTCACCGGCCATCCCCATCTGCTCGATCGCCTCCTGGCCGATGACGGTCTGGTGCAGGAGCACGTGATTGAGGACGGAGCCCAGGGCGTACTTGGTGTCATCGCGGGTCGCGGCGTCCTCGACCGCCTCGCTGATGGCCATCCCCAGCGAACCCGGGCTGTCGGGCGTCTCGGAGAGGACCTTGCGACCGTAGTTCGTCGTCAGCGACGGGCTGGCCACGACCTCGGCCCCGTACGTCTCCATGAGGATCCGGCGGTACGGCTTCTGGTCGTAGCTCGCGCGGACCATGTAGACCTTGACTTCCAGCCCGAAGACCGCGCCGGCGAAGGCGAGCGCGCTCCCCCACTGGCCCGCTCCCGTCTCGGTCGCGATCCGCTTGACCCCGGCCTCCTTGTTGTAGAAGGCCTGGGCGAGTGCGGTGTTGGGCTTGTGGCTGCCGGCCGGGCTGACGCCCTCGTACTTGTAGTAGATGTGGGCCGGGGTATCGAGCGCCTTCTCGAGGCGACGGGCCCGGTACAGCGGGCTGGGACGGTACAGGCGGTACGCGTCGCGGACCGGCTCGGGGATCTCGATCTCACGCTCGCTCGACACCTCCTGTCCGATGAGGGCCATCGGGAACAGCGGGGCGAGGTCGTCCGGGCCGAGCGGCTGGTGCGTGCCGGGATGGAGCGGCGGCGACCCCGGGACGGGCAGGTCGGCCACGATGTTGTACCAGGCGCGCGGGATCCGCGACTCGTCGAGGACGAACTTGGTCTGCCGTGGGTCCGATGGCGCCATCACGCTCTCCTGCAACAGCCCCCGACAGCGTTGCGGTCGCGGCAGGCCGGGGGACGCGAGCCTAGCGCGGCGGACTGGGCGGGCGCAATACGTCGACGACGGGCGCGACGTGGTGGCTCCCCCGAGGACAGACCGGGCGACCTAGTGGCGGCCCCTCCCGTTGCCGTCGTCGTGGTGCCGGTCGTGGTGCTTCGGCTCGTGGTGCCGGTCGTGGTGCTTCGGCTCGTGGTGCTTCGGCTCGTGGTGCGTCGGCCGCTCCTTGGGCTTGTCCTTCGGCTTGGACGGCGGCTTAGGCTTGTCCTTGTCCTTGTCCTTGTCGTGGTCGCGGTCATGGGCCTGGTCCTTGTCCCGGTCGCGGGCGCGATCCCGGTCATCGTGGTCGCGGGGCTTGTCGCGATCGCCGGGCTTGTCGCGATCGCAGTGATGGGCGTGCCGGCCACGTGATCGATGCGCGTCGCACCGATCCGGGGGGGACGGGAACCTGATGGGCTTGAACGTCGGCTTGGGGCCTGGGTTGTCCACCGGCTTCAGGGTCGGCTCAGGACCGGCCGTGTGCGTCGGCTTGGGTGTCGGCTTGGCGGTCGGCTTGGCGGTCGGCTCGGACGTCGGGCCGGACGTCGGCGTCGATGTGGCGGTCGGTGTCGGCCTGGACGTCGGGTTCTGGGTGGGTTCGGACGTCGGGTGCGACGTGGGCGGCGCGGTCGTCGGTGTCGGGTTGGGCTCGGGTTTCGAGGTCGGCTTCGGGGCAGGCGTCCGCGACGGCCGCTGTGTCGGGCGCGAGACCACCGGCTGGCCTGGCGATCCGGTCTCGGTCGCGCCCGGGGCACGGGTCGGGACCACGAGCGGACCAGAGCTCGGTGGCGGTGAGGCCAGTCCGCTCGGCGAGGCGATCGCGCCCGACGGCGACGTAGCGGGGGTCGTCGCTGGCGACGACCCGGGCGAGGTCCCCGGCGAGGACGGCCCGATCAGCGGTGGCGTCGGACCGTCGGCGGTGGTCGTCTGGCTGGGGGTCGTCCCCGTCGCGGCAGGCGAGCCGGCCGCGGTCCCTGGGGTCGCCCCGGCCGCCCGATCCGGGGCACTCAGATCGGCCACGCTGACCGCCAGTGCGACCGAGACTAGGAGCACGTTGATGATGCCGAGGGCGATGACAGCGCGGAGGCGCTGGGCGGCCGTCACGTCGATGCGGACTCCGGGGGCGGGCGGCGCCGCGGGGATTGGCGCCGTGTCCCGATGGTAGCACCGGGGCCATCTCGTCGCGTCCGAGACCAGCCGATTCAGGCGAGCTCGACCACCTCCAGCGGCTCGTATCGGGCCGGGCCGCCACCGGTCAGGCTCTCGTACAACCCGACCTGGTCGACCCGGAATCCGAGGTGGAGATCGGAGGCCTCCGCCATCAGCCGGGACGCGAAACCGGAGCCCGCCGCGATCCCATCGGAGCGCGCCAGCGTCAGGTGCGGACGGAACGGCCGGTCCGAGGCCGGCCAGCCGGCCACGACGAGGGCCTGGTCGACGCGACCGGCAAGCGATGCCAGGCCGTTCTCCTCGTCGACGATGCCGAGCCAGAGCGCTCGCGGCCGCTCGGGCGAGGGAAAGGCGCCGGCACCTTCGAGCTCGAGGTCGAACGCCGGGCCGACGCCCGCCTGGCGGACGGCTTCGCGTGCGGCCGCGACACGGCCCTCCAGGGTCGGGCCGATGAAGCGGAGCGTCAGGTGCAAGCCGTCCATCCGGACCCAGCGGGCGTCATGACCGCCACCTGGCACCCCGGGCGCCCGCACGCGCTCGACGAGGGCGGCCACCTCGGCCACCGCATCGGCCGGTAACGGCACGGCCACGAAGATCCGCCGCCCGGGCTCGTCTGCACCCGGCCACGACCGCCGACGCGGCCCGGTCATCGTGGGACGGTGGCGCCGGTCTCGCGTTCCCAGGCCACG
Organism: uncultured Chloroflexia bacterium; assembly: GCA_963767165.1. Classification (GTDB taxonomy): domain Bacteria; phylum Chloroflexota; class Limnocylindria; order Limnocylindrales; family CSP1-4; genus SPCO01. Next base: position 194,276 of record CAVYCV010000005.1, read on the forward strand.
CGATCCGCGCCGAGGACCTCAAGAGCGCGTTCGCGCTCACGCCAGCCGAGCATCTCGACGGTCTTGTCCTCGAGGGCCTTGTAGGTCTGGAAGAAATGCTCGATCTCGACGAGCCGGTGGGGCCGCACCTGCTCGAGTCGCTCGATGTGCTGCTGATGGGCGTCGCCGAGGGCGACGCACAGGACCTTGAAGTCGAAGCCCTTCTCGTCTCGCATCTCCAGGCCGCCGATCGGGCGGGCCCAGACGTGGCAACCGGTGAACGTTGGCTCGTCGATGATCAGGAGGGCGTCGGTGTGATCGCCGTCCCCCGCACGCGTGCCCTCGATGAAGCCGTAGTCGAAGTTGTAGAAGACCGCGCTCGAGAGCACCCGATCGAGCCGGTAGACGCCGGCCACCTCATCGAACTCGTACTTGTTGCGCGACCCGCGCGGGATCTCGACGACGATCTCGACGATCTCGGGAAACGGCCCGGGGCTCTTCATGCCCCGGAGTCTAGCCCCGCAGGCGACCTAGCCGCGGCTAGTCGTTGTAGAGCCGCTCCTCGATCAGTTTCTCCTGCACCGTTCGACCGTTCGGGTCGAAACAGGAGAACTCGAAGTGCTTCTCGAACTCGAGGTCCACGTTGTCCTGGCCGCCGCGGTTCTTCTCGATCGAGACGATGACCCAGTCCCGGAAGCGCTGGGCCTGGTACGGGTTGAACTCGATGTTGACCTTGGCGACGATGTGGTACTTCTCGTTGAGGATGACGATGATGTCCGCCTCGTAGTTGATGGCGGAGCTGCCGCGCAGGTGGAAGTTGCGCAGGCGCGAGGCCTTCAGGCCTTCCTTGTCCGCCGCCACGATGGCGATCATCGGGACGTCCTCGGCGAGGGCGATGTCCTTGAGGCCGTTGACGATGTACGTGACCTTCTCGGTCTCGTTCTCCGGCTCCGGGATCTGGGGCACCTTCTGGAGGTAGTCCACGAAGACGACGAGTCGCCGGTCGCCCGAGAGCGCGCGATGCTGCTGCACCAGCGTTCGGATGTTCTCGATGGTGCTGGCCGTCTGCGAGCCGCGCAGCAGGAAGAGGTTCTGCCCGTAACGCGCGATGCGATCCAGCGACGGGCGCAGGCGCGGGTTGTTGGCGAGCTGGGCGCCGCCCGAGCCCTCGGCCATCCAGGTCCCGAGGATCTCCTTGCGGACGTCGACGATCTTGATCGCGCCCGTCTTGTGCGGCAGGTGCGCGAGTGCCGACTCCATCGCGATGAGGCGGTTCAGGAGGTAGGCCTCGTCGTGCTCGAAGCAGAGGTACAAGACGTTGGCCTGGCCGCCCGATGCGATGTTGCGCGCCATCTGGAGGGCCATCGTGGTCTTGCCGGTGCCCTGCGCCCCACCGATCAGGAACAGCTCGCCGGCCCGCAAGCCGCCGCCGATGGTCTTGTCCATCGGAGTGAAGCCGAGGGGCACGGGCTGGTATTCGCCGACCTGGCCGCCGACGACCTTGTCGTTGAGGTCGACGAGCACGTCGAGGGCGGACCGGGGCACCATGCTGCCGTGGTCGGTATCGAGTCGCCAGGATGATGTTGGCTGCGGATCCGCCTTCAGATCAGCGGCTTCGGTGCTCACGTGGTGCAGACCTCCCCGAGTGGTGCAGTGAAGCAAAGGGTAGCACTCGAATGTGCCCGAATCACCCACCCGCACCCATGCAGTCCGCACAGGGTGCCCGTTTCTCGGAGGGTCAGCGAGGGGTCGTCGCGAGCTCCTCGAAGACCCGCACGATGGTCCGGATCCCTGTCTCGTAGTTGCGCAGGTCCATCCATTCGTCGGGGGCATGGGCACGGTCGTTGGGCGGGGTGAACCCGAGCAGGACGACCGGCAGGCCGAGGATCGATTCGAAGCTCGCGGCAACCGGGATGCTGCCACCCTCGCGGATGTAGACGGGCGCCTGTCCGAACGTGGCCTCGATCGCGCGGGCCGCCGCCTGGGTCGCCGGATGGTCGATCGGCGTCAAGGTCGCACGACCGCCGCCGAGGTACCTGACCGTGGTGGTGACGCCGGGCGGGGCGATCGCCTCGACGAACCCCTTGAACCGCTCGAAGATCAGGTCCGGATCCTGCGCGGCCACGAGCCGACAGCTGACCTTGGCATGGGCGTGGGCCGGGATGATCGTCTTCGACCCATCGCCCTGGAAGCCGCCCCAGACGCCGTTGACGTCGAGGCTCGGCCGTGCCCCGCGTCGCTCCAGGGGCGTGTAGCCGACCTCACCGACCAGGGCGGGCACGCCGAGCTCCGCGCGGAACGCCTCCTCGTCGAACGGCAGCGAGGCAAGCGCCGCCCGATCGAGGTCGGTCATGGGGACGACCTCGTCATAGAAGCCCGGGATCAGGATCCGGCCGTCCGGCCCCTTGAGCGCCGTGATGATCCGGGCGAGAGCGTTCGCCGGGTTCTCCACCATGCCCCCGAAACCGCCGGAGTGGAGATCGACCGGGCTCCCGACGATGTCGATCTGGGCATACATGATGCCGCGCAGGCTCGCGGTGATGGCCGGCAGGTTGCCCTCGAAGAAGCCGCTGTCGCTGATGATCGCGACGTCGGCCGCAAGGCGGTCGCGGTTGGCCTCGAGCCAGGGGTCGAGGTGCGTGGAGCTCGATTCCTCCTCGCCCTCGAACACGTAGCGCACGTTGACCGGGAAGCCGCCCCGGGTCGCGAGGATCGCGGCGGCGGCCATCAGGTGGATGTGGACCTGGCCCTTGTCGTCCGAACTCCCGCGCCCGAGCATGCGATGGCCGTCGATGACCGGCTCGAACGGCGGCGAGGTCCACAGGTCCAGCGGGTCGACCGGCTGCACGTCGTAATGGCAGTACACGAGGATCGTCGGCGCGCCTTCGGCGTGCAGCCAGTCGCCGTAGACGACCGGGTGTCCGGCCGTCTCGCAGACCTCGACGTGCTCAAGGCCAGCCGTCCGCATCGCGTCCGCGAGCCACTCGGCCGCGCGTCGGCAATCTGCCGCGTGGGCCGGGATCGCGGAGATGCTCGGGATCCGCAGGAACGCCTTGTAGGACTCGAGCCGCGCGTCGTGCGTCGCATCGAGGTGGGCTTCGAGGGCGGCGTTCGGGTCGGTCACGGGCTGCCTCGGTCGGGGTGGTGGGCGGGTCCGGCCATTCTACGTGCCCGGAATCGAACGAGCGGGCCGTCGCCGGCCCGCTCGCTGCGGGTGTCTGGATCGGTGCCGGCTCAGGCCGGCTGCGGGTTCGGTTCGGGGACCGGCTGGCCTGGCCCGATGATCGTCGGGGCGCCGTGCCGGTTCTCCTTGGGCGGCAGGTCGCTGAAGAGGGCCTCGAAGCCCTCGGCATCGACCGTCTCCTCGGCGACGAGCTTCTCGGCGAGGGCCACGAGCTTGTCCTTGTGGGTCGTGAGGACCTCCTGGGCTCGCTCATAGGCCTTGTCGATGATCGCGCGGACCTCTTCGTCGATGGTCTTGGCGACCTCGTCGCTGTAGTTGCGCTGCTCGCCGATCTCCCGGCCGAGGAACACGAGCTCGTCGCGCTTCCCGAACGAGAGCGGGCCGAGCTTGTCGCTCATCCCGAACTCGGTGACCATCCGGCGAGCCAGGTCGGTCGCCTTCTCGATGTCGTTGCTGGCGCCGGTCGTCGTGTCGCCGAAGATCAGGCGCTCGGCCACGTTGCCGCCGAGCAGGCCGGCGATCTTGTCCTCGAACTCGGTCTTGGACTGGAGATACCGGTCCTCCTGCGGGAGGGCCATGGTGTAGCCGAGGGCCATGCCGCGGCTGATGATCGTCACCTTGGCGACCGGGTCGCATTTCGGCAGGATCCGCTGGACGACCGCGTGGCCGCCCTCGTGGTAGGCGATGATCGCCTTCTCGGCGTCCGAGATGAGGCGCGACTTGCGCTCCGGTCCGGCGACGATCCGCTCCAGGGCCTCCTGGAACTCGGACATGCCGATGACCTTCTTGTTGCGGCGGGCCGACAGGATGGCCGCCTCGTTGACGAGGTTGGCCAGGTCGGCGCCCGAGAAGCCGGGCGACTGGCGGGCCACGCCTTCGACGTCGACGCCCTTGTCGAGCGGCTTGCCCTTGGTGTGGACGCGCAGGATCTCGGTCCGGCCGCGCATGTCGGGCCGATCGAGGATCACCTGGCGGTCGAACCGGCCCGGGCGCAGGAGCGCCGGGTCGAGGACGTCCGGCCGGTTGGTGGCGGCCACGACGATCACGTTGGTGTTCGTGTCGAAGCCGTCCATCTCGACGAGGATCTGGTTGAGGGTCTGCTCGCGCTCGTCGTGGCTGCCGCCGAGGCCGGCGCCGCGCTGGCGGCCGACCGCGTCGATCTCGTCGACGAACACGATGCACGGCGAATTGCGCTTGGCCTGGTCGAAGAGGTCGCGAACGCGGCTGGCGCCGACGCCGACGAACATCTCGACGAACTCGGAGCCCGAGATGCTGAAGAACGGGACACCGGCCTCGCCGGCGACGGCCCGCGCCATCAGCGTCTTGCCGGTGCCGGGAGGTCCGACCAGCAGCACGCCGCGCGGGATGCGCGCGCCGAGCGAGTTGAACTTCTCCGGGTACTTGAGGAACTCGACGACTTCCTGGAGCTCGGTCTTGGCCTCGTCGACGCCGGCCACGTCGGCGAACGTCACGACGGTCTTGCTGCCGAGGAACATCCGCGCGCGGCTCTTGCCGAACGAGAGTGCCTGGTTATTGGTCCCCTGGGCCTGGCGCATCATGAAGAAGATGAAGCCGCCGATGACGAGCAGGGGCAGCAACCCGGTCAGGAGCAGACCGAGCCAGGACGTGTCGGGCGCCTTGATCGCCTTGAACACCTGTGGGCTGAGGTCGTGGCCACCCTTCTCGGCCGCGGTGACCATGTCATTGAAGACCTGGGTGAGGACGCTCGGGACGACCACGGTGTAGTTGGACGGCTGGGCGCTCGACTTGACGGTGAGGACGTCGCCCTCCTGGATGACCTCGGTCACCTGGCCGGCCTCGACCTGGCTGAGGAACTCGGAATAGCCGACCGGCACGGCCGGTGTGCTGGCATTGATCCAGGTGAACAGGAGCGCGGCAGTGCCGAGCACCAGCACCACCATCACGATGCCGTTGCGGAAGAACTTGGGATTCAACGAGGGAGCCTCCGGGATGTGCGGCGACGCCGGTGCGCCGCCAGCGTGGCGAGTATAGCGCCGGGAGTCATAGGGACCCCATGACGGTGGTCATGGCACTTATCGGGGATACGGACGGCTGCCGTGCCCGGATGGTGGCGACGGGGCAGGCCAAGGATTCGCAACCCTCGAACCGAATCGAAACGACCCTCCCGGACCGGGAGGGTCGTCATGGTCGAGGTTGGTAGCGGAGGGCGGATTTGAACCACCGACCAAGGGCTTATGAGTCCCCTGCTCTACCACTGAGCTACTCCGCCGCGTCGGCCATTCTATCGCCGGGCGGGACGTTCGCCAACGACGGCTAGTTACGGGAATGCTGATCGAGGACCGGTGACAGCGCCGACGCGAGGGTCCCCATCCGGGGATCCCGCAGAGGATGTCGCGGTCCCTCGGCCTCCATCTGCATCGCGAGCCTCGCCGGGAACGACCCGGCGTCGATCGCGTCCCCGGCGGCGACGCGACTCGTGCCCTCGATCGACGGGGCGATCGCCACCGGCGCCTCCGGGTCGCCCAGGGTCGCGAGGAGCGCCGTCGGCGGCGGTCCGGCGTCGATGGCACCGGCTGCCGCGGTCTCTATGCCCTTGCCCACGTCGCCGGTCACCCCGGTCGAGGCCTGGACGTCGGCGCCGTTGGGCACCTCGATGGTGATCCGGATCGTCTGCGAGTCCATGGCGTCCCCCCTCACCAGCCGAGGACCGCGTACCGGCCCTCGAAGTTGACGACCCGGTTGGTCAGGTTCTGGACGGTGAGCCAGTAGGTGGCGTAGCGATCGTTCGCCCGCTCCACCTGGACGGTGAGTCCGAGCTGCGGCCCGCCCGGCTGCGGGCTGATCGGCATGACGGTCCAATCGACATGCCAGTGGGCCGGCCAGTTGAAGGTGAACCAGCGTTGCGTCTGGTTCGGCTGCAGCGTTCCGATGAACTGCACGCCGATCCAGTAGCCCTGCTGGACCGCCATCGGGATCAGCTGTCGCAGGTCCGGCCGGTTGCCGATCCTCTGGGTCCCGGGCCGGCCGGGCGCATCGGTCTGCGGCGAGCCCGTCGCCCGGAGCATCTCGCGCGCCCGGGCCGGGGTCAGCGGGATCCGGCCCTTCGACTTGAGGACGCCCTGGACGCAGGCGATCGTGCCGACCACGATCGGCGAGGCACTCGAGGTGCCGCTGAACTGTTCCGTGTACCACTGGTTCATCAGGCCGCCCTGGAGGTCGCCGTAGCCGGACGAGGTCACCTCGCGGCCCCAGCCCTGGGCGTCGATGAGGGCGCCGAAGTTCGAGAAGTCGAGGCGAGACCGGTCCGGGCCGTGGTTCCGACCGTGGGTGCCGGGCGGTGGGGCACCGGCGCCGACGACGATCGCCCCGGAGTCGCGGTTGGCCCGATTGAACGGATTCGTCCAGTCGAGCGGGAAGTTCGACGGGCGCACGCTGTAGATCGGGTCGTCGAGGTTGCGCGCGCCGTTGCCGGCAGCCTCCACGACGATGACGCCCTTGTTGGTCGCGTAGCGAATCGCGTCGAAGTCGTCCGGCCACCACTCGATCGCGATGTAGCCGTCCTGGCCGACGCCATTCGAACCGGGTCCCTGCCGGTGGATCTCGAGCAGGATGATGTCGCCGGGGCCGAGCTTGTCGGCGGCCTGGCGGATGGCCTGCGCCGTCGGGATCGAGAACGCGGCGGCACTGATGACCGCGTCCGGGGCGATGCCGGTGACGCCGACGGCATTGCGGTCGCCGGCGATCTCGCCCATGACCGCGGTGCCGTGATTGTCGTTTCCGGCGGCCGCGCCGACGACGACGCCACCGCTGTTGGTGAGCAGGTCCTCATGTCCGAGGTTCCAGGCCCATTCGCAGTCGATGATGCGGACCCCGGCGCCGCCACCGCCCGGCAGCGTCCATGCGTAGCGAGCGTCGATGCCGACCGGCGCGTAGTCCAGGTATTGCTGACTGGCGGTGAAGTCCGGTGTCACGGCCGGCGCTTCGGCCGCAGCAGGCTGCATGTCGTTGAGGGTCGCCTTCGTGGCGACCTTCTCGGCCCGCTTGTTGGCCTCGGGCGCGTCGAGCGTCATGACCGCCAGCGTCGTCGGCGGCTTGACGTAGGCGGCCTCGACGGCACCGTGCGCCTGCAACGTCTTGGCGAGGTCGTCGAGCTCCGAATCCGGGGCGTCGACGCGGTAGTACCGGGCGAGCGCCCGCGGCGAGCCGGGCTCGGGCGGGCCGTCGAACGCGGCCGGGGCGGATGCGAGAAGCCGTGCCTCCGGTTCGCCGAACAGCGGTTGCATCGCCGCGTTGTGCGCGTTGAGGATCGATTCGAGGCTGTTCGCGTCGGCTGCCGCCGCCGCGCCGATCCCGAAGGCTCCCGCCCGCAGGCCGGCCTCGGGCTTCGCCACCACGATCAGCTCGGCGGGCGAGAATGGTTCGAGTGGCCGCTCCTCACGCGGCCTGCGTCCGTTCGTTCCGACTCGTCGTCGGGCCATGTCCAGTTCCCCCTTTCTCGGCGCCTTCGCGCCGAATCACGGCGGGCCCTCGGGCGGCTTGATGTATGCCCAATCGACGGACGGGATGCGGCCAAGACGTTCGGCGACGTCCTTCGCCCGATCCTCGTCATCGAGCTCGGCGTAGAAGTACCGGCTGAGCTCGTCGTCCGGGACCCCCGGATGCATCGGCAGGATCCGCACCCCGAGTTCGTCGGCCTCGTCCATGAGGTCCGGCGGCAGCCCGGAGGCGTCGTCGTCTGCGGCGTGCGCGTCGGATCGAAGTCGGATCGTGATGTACATCGCGCCCCCGCGAAACGGCCCACGGACCTGCCGTCCCCCGACCACGACGATCCGTCGATCGTGGTTCGGCTTCCCTCGGCTGCTCCCCGAACGCGACGGTGGGGTCGAAACCGCTTCAGGCGTCGATGACTCCCCGAACGCCTGGACGGACCGACGGTCTGGCGGAGGATCGCGACGGACCGAAGCCCGTCCCGGACCGGGGGCAGATCGCGCGGTCTGCGCTCCATCACTGGAATGTGAGAACTAGATTTTCACCCGGCGGTCAACCCCAGTTGAACCGGACGTCATCGAGTTCGCGTCGCAGGTCAACGCTCCGTGCGGGAACGCTAGCGCGTGCCCACCAGCGTGATGCCGATCATCCGGTGGTAGTGCGACACCCACGTGTCGTGGTGGATGACGCGACCGCTCGCGTCGCGCACGGTCCGCGAGACGGAGACGTCCTTGCCGTCGACGGGCCACTCGATCCGCTCGGTCTGACCGCGTCGCAGCGAGGATGTCTTCCTGACCGTGTCGAAACCGCGCACGACGTTGCTGACGCTCGGCCGGCTCCAGGTCACCGTCCGGCCGTTCGGCACGCTCCAGATCTCGAACGTGACGATGCCGCCCGAGGCATGGGTCTTGATGAGGATCGGGTACTTCGTGTCGTTGCGGAACCGCATGCTCTGCGAACCGGACACCGTGGCGTCGAGGCCGAGCGGATAGCGGGTGATGTAGTACCAGTGCGGTGAGCGGCTCACGATCTGCAGGCCGGCCCGCGCCGCCGCGTTGAAGAGCGTCGTGGACGCCGCGCAGATGCCGCCGGCGAGCGCCTTGCCCTCGACCGAGTGCCCGCCGACGATCGCACCGCCCAGCCGGTAGCCCGTCCGGAAGCTGACCTCGCCGAGGCGGCCCCAGAAGTCGAACAGCGCGCCGGGCTGCACGACGACCCCGTCGAGTCGCCTCGCCGGGACCGTGATGTTCGCCCCGAAGCCGTTGTGCGCGGCCACCTGGTAGTACGTCGTCCAGGTCCCCAACTTGACCATCAGCGGGGCCTTGCGCTTGGCCTCGTCCGTCGAGAGCTTCGGCGCGACAAGCGTCGTGGCGACCTTCACCTTGGCGTCGGTGCCCGAGCCCTGGCCGCGGGCGGTCAGTGCGGCGACGACGGCCTGGGCCGTGGCCTTCTTGTCGACGGCCCGCCCGAGGCGCGACGCGCTCACCCCGAAGATGTGACCGGCCCGCGTGCGCAGGTAGACGGCCTCGGTCGGCTTGCGCTTGAGATCCTTCGCGACCTTCTTGAGGGCGGCGGGCACGTCGGCAGTGTCCACGGTCGGCCCGTACGTGGCGCCTGTCCCGGAGAACGTGATCCAGCCGCGGATGGTCGCGGCCTTGATCTTCCACGACTTCGAGCCCTTCGAGAGGACGAGGTCGGCGGCGACCTGGTCCGCCATCGCCCGCGCCCGCAGGGCGTCCGCGTCGGTGGTCGGCGGCTCGACCCGCGAGGCATCGGCTCGCACCGCCCACACTGCGGGCGTGGCCGGATCGAGCAATGCCTTCTCGATCGCGGGCGCGACGCCGCTCGTATCGACCTCGACGCCGTTCATCTGGTGCCGGATCACGTAGCCCGCCTTGGTCGTGAGGACGCTGGCATCGAGCGTGCCGCGAGCGACCGCCCGGCCGTACGACGCGAGCGCGGCATCGAGCCGGTCCCGGTCGACGCTGAGGATCGTCGGCATGGAGACCGGTTCGACCAGCAGGCGAAGCCCGGTCACGGTCTCGGCGAAGCGGGTGCTGTCACGACCGACGCGCGCGGCGCGATCCACCATCGCGTCGAAGTCGACCTTCCGGCCGACCTGCGCGTACGAGATGTCGACGGACCCGACCCACGAGCCGACGGTGACCTTGCCCTCCTCGAGCGGACCGAGGGCGGCGACGAGGGCCTGTCGCGCGTCGGCCGGGGTGAGGCCGCCGACCTCGACCCCGCCGATGCGGACGCCCGGCAGGATCCGGTCGGCATAGGACTGGCGGAATGCGATCAGCCCGATCAGGACGAGCGCGACCCCGAGAAGCGTGCCGAGCACGAACCTCCGGGCCCCGCGACCCGGTCGGGGGACCCGCAGGGCACGGACTGCCGGCGTGACGTGTTCGGTGACGGCCATCGACTGCTCAACCCCGGGCGGACGCGGGCCAGCGCCAGCGTAAGGACGGGAGCCTACGGCATGCGCGCCCGGACGGAAAGGGGCAAATCGTCCCGAAATAGGCTCACCCGGCGGTCTGCGCGTGGAGACGAGGCTGACGTCAGCTCGGCGGGGGTGCCTCTCCACCGTATCGGTCGATCAGCTCCCCGATCGTCAGACCGCCGTATCGCTCGTCGAGCCGGGCGCGCGCGACCCGCCACATGGCGCGGAGCGGACGTGGCCCGCCGGTCTGCAGGTCGGCCAGCCGCAAAGCGCCGAAGCGCTCGATGCCGGGCACGTCCTTGAGTTCGGCGGCGAGGTTGCGCGCCGCCTCCTCGACCGTCGTCTCGCGGGTCATGCCGGCCGCATCGAGACCGGCCGCTTCCAACGTGGCGCGGGACGGGCGGGCGGGCCCGGCCGCGGTATCGGTCCGCACCTTCGCGGCGTCGGACACGGTCGCGCTCGCCTTGCGGATCGCCTCGTCGGCACCCGCGAGCGCGGCGTCGACAGCCTCGGGCCCGTCGAACTGGGGCGGGGCGGGCGCCTGGGTCGCCGAGGTGGACGAGGCACTGGCCGCGGCGGGCGGGCGTGTCGGCGTCGGCGGGGTCGGTGGCCGCGAGCCCCAGGCGGGCTCCGGGGTCGGCGCCGGGGTGGCCGCGGACGCCGACGCGGGCGCCGGGCCCGGGGCCGGGGCGGCAGCGCTGGTCGCCCGGCGACGGCCGGCAGCCTGCGAGCCGCCGGAGCCGCCGCCTCGTGGCTTGCGAGGGGCGCCGCCGGACGGCTCGCCATCCTCGTCCGAGGCGCCGACGGCCTTGTTCAGCAGGTCGGGGATGTCGATGCCGGTCAGGCCCTTGACGGTCGCGCTCGCCTCGGTGACGGTCCGCGTGACGTTCTTGACGACGTCCGACGCCCCATCCGTGGACAGGACGGTCAGGCTCCCGATGTTGGCCATCGGCTCGGCCGCGGCCCGGACGATGTCGGGCAGCATCGAGAGCACGGTCTGGATGATCGCCGCCTCGTTGAACTGGCGGTAGGCATCGGCCCGGAGGGCCAGCGCCTTGGCCTCGGCCTCGCCCTTGGTGAACGTGATGCCGGCCTCGGCGTTGCCCTCGAGGGTCGTCCGCTGGGCCTCGGCCGTGGCGTTGACCGAGACGACCCGGGCCTGCGCCTCGCCCTTGGTGACCGTGACCGCGGCCTCGGCGGATCCGGCGAGCTTCACCCGCTCGGCCTCGGCCTGCGCCTGGGCGATCCGGGCCGACTTCTCGCCCTCGGCCCGGCGGACCTGCGCCGCCGCGTCGGCCTCGGCGGGCCGGACGATGCTCGCCACGAGCTCCTGCTCCTTGCGCGCCGCCTCGAGCTGGGCCAGCTCGGTCTGCTTGCGGGTGACCTCCTGGGTCGCCTCCGCCTCGGCCAGCGGACCGGACTGGGCGGCCCGCGCCTGGGCGGCCGCGGTCTGCGTCTCGGTCTCCGCGCGGCGCAGGGACACGTCGCGGGCGGCGTTGATCTTGACCTGCTCCGCCTCGGCTTCGCGGACGGCGGCCTCCTGGTCGGCGGCGGCCTTGGCCATGCGCGCGTCGCGTTCGCGCCGGGCAGTCTCCTGCTGGCCGATGAGCTCCATGTAGCCGGACTCGTCACGGATCGCCTGGATCGTGAACGAGTCGATCTGCAGTCCCGATGTCGCGAGGTCGCCGCGGGCGGCATCCTGCACGGCCTGCTGGAACTTCTGCCGGTCGAGGTTGAGCTCCTCGACGGTGAGCGTGCCGACGATCGACCGGAGGGAGCCCTCGAGGACGTTCTTGACGATCGAGTCGACCTCCTCGTCGCGGGCCTCGAGGAACCGCTCTGCGGCGTTGCGGATGGACTCGTCGTCCGCGCCGATCTTGAACGTCGCGACGCCCTGCACGGCGACCTTGATGCCCTGCCGGGTGACGGCATCGGCGAGCGCGACGTTGATCTGGCGGGCGGTGAGCTTGAGCTTGCCGACCTTGTTGAGGAGCGGCAGGACGATGACGCCGCCGCCGCGCACGACCTTGAGGTTCCGCGTGCCGTCCGGACCCTTGTCGCGCTGGCCACTGACGACGAGGGCCTCGTTCGCCCCGGCGACCTTGTAGCGGCTGCCGATGTAGCTGACGATGAGGACGACGATGATGATGATCAGGAAGATGGGGATGACCCCACCACCGATGAACTCGACGATGTCAGGCACCCTGGCTCCCTCCCTGATCGGCACTGACCGGGGCTGATCCACCGGCCGCGGGGATGGGCTCCACGATGAGCCCCGACCCGGCGACGCCGGTCACCCGGGCGGTCGTTCCCGCCGGGACCTCCTGCGACGACGTCGCGCTGAACTCGTGCGTCTGGCCCTCCTTCTTGACGATGACGCTCCCGTATTGCCCGGCCGGGATGCCCACCGAGACGAAGGCGTCGTCGCCGATCAGGTCGCGGGTCGAGAAGGGCGCGTCGGCCTCGGCGCGCCGGAGGACGCTGAAGAGCGCGTAGGCGACGGCCAGTCCGGCGAGGCCGAACACCGATCCGATCAGCGCCGCCTGACCGCCGTGCACGTCGAGCACCTGGGTGGCGAAGAGCCCGCCCACGCCGAACATCGACACGAACGACAGGAGCAGGGGCATCAGCGAGACGCCGCCGACGTCGAAGTCGAAGACGGCGCCGAGCAGGTCGTCGACGACGACCGTGATCAGGAGGAGCGTGCCGCCGACCAGCGTGCACACGACGAAGATGAGGTCCTCGACCGGGATGTCGATCATCGCGCGATCACGTTCCCTCCTCGACGGCCGGGCGGCCGGGACCGACAGGATAGCGGTCGGCGAGGCGCGCGACGAGGGGTCGTCCGAGCGCGACGCGAGGGTCAGTCGGTGGGACCGAACAGGAGCGTCAGCCAGCTCTCCAGCGGCGAGACACGGGTCCTGTCCGCGCCGAGCCGGACACTGGCGGAGCCGGGCGCGTCGGCCGACAGCGCCGGGGCATCCTCGGCGAGCGCGAACGGGATCTCCTTCGTGGCTCCCAGACCGTAGCCGCGGGCCTGCTGCTCGATGTAGCCCTGGCGCTGGATCTGGTCGAGCTCCCGTGCCAGGCCGGCGACCTCGGTCGTGAGCGTGACGTTGTCCCTGGCGATCTGCTCGGCGCGCGAGGCGGCCGCCTGTGCCTCGCCGACCTGCCGCGCGAAGACGACCACGATCCAGACCGCGACGAGCACCCCGATGAGGCCTGCGAGATGACGCCGGGTGATCCCGGCGATGGACAGGCTCGAGAGGTCCGGGGCCTCACGGGCGTCGACATCGTCGCCGGTCAGGCGGTCGTCGGACGCGATCCGCTCGTCGAGGCCCTCGGCGTCGGCATCGGGCGGCAGGGGTGCGAGCCGGCGAACCATCCGACCGAGGGTAGCTAGCGGTAGACTGGCGTGTCAACTTGCCATCGACGTGACAGCCGAGCTGTCACATCCACGCTGGAAGGTGCTGCTAGACTCGCAGGAATCGAACATCCGTGCTATTCGAGGTCGCCTGATGCGAACCTACGCCCCCGCCGACCCGGAGGCCGTCCTCGCGGCCCTGCTGGCCGAGCCGTCGATGGCGCGCGGCGTCGTCCATCACGAGGTCATCCCGGCGCGGGCCGCGGAGTACGGCGAGTTCCCGGCCTGGCTCGACCCCCGGATCGTGGCCGGCCTCGCATCGCGCGGCATCGACCGTCCATACCGGCACCAGGCCGAGGCGATCGAGGCGGTCCACGCCCGCGAGGACGTCGTCATCGTCACGCCGACCGCGTCGGGCAAGACGCTGTGCTACGCGGTGCCGGTCCTGCAGGCGATCGCGGACGATCCGGCGTCGCGCGCGCTGTTCCTGTTCCCGACCAAGGCGCTGGGGCAGGACCAGGTCGCCGAGTTCGGGGGCCTGTCGGCGGCGGCAGGGATGGCGATCCACACCTCGACCTACGACGGTGACACGCCCGCCCCGATCCGCTCGGCCGTGCGGGCCGCCGGCCAGGTCGTCGTCACGAACCCCGACATGCTCCACTCCGCGATCCTGCCCCACCACACCAAGTGGTTCCAGCTGTTCGAGCAGCTCCAGGTCATCGTGATCGACGAGCTGCACACGTACCGCGGCGTGTTCGGCGGCCACGTGGCCAACGTCCTGCGCCGGCTTCTCCGCATCTGCGCGCATTACGGCAGCCACCCGGTCATCGTGTGCTGCTCGGCGACGATCGGGAACCCGGGCGAGCTGGCGGCGATGCTGACCGGGCGCCCGTCCCGGCTCATCGATCGGAACGGGGCGCCCGCCGGCGAGCGACACGTCGTGCTCGTGGACCCGCCCGTGCTCGAGCCCGCGAGCGGGGCGCGCGGATCGGCCGTGACCCTCGCCCAGCGCTGGGCCCTGCCGTTCCTGCGAGCGGGCCGCCAGACGATCGTCTTCGGCCGGTCGCGGGTCGCGGTCGAGCTGCTGCTGACCGGGCTGCGCGAATCGCTGCGCGAGAGTCGCGGGCCGCGCAGCCGGGTCCGCGGCTATCGCGGTGGCTACCTGCCCACCGAGCGCCGGGCGATCGAGCACGGCCTGCGCGACGGCGAGATCCTCGGCGTCGTCGCCACGAACGCACTCGAGCTGGGCGTCGACATCGGGCGCCTGGACGCGGCCATCCTGGCCGGCTACCCGGGCTCGGTCGCGGCCACCTGGCAGCAGTTCGGGCGGGCCGGCAGGCGGCTGGGCACGAGCGTCGCGGTGCTGGTGGCGTCGGGCGCGCCGGTCGACCAGTACGTCATCCACCATCCCGAATTCCTGCTCGAGGGGACCCCCGAGGAAGCCCGCCTCGACCCGGACAACCTGCACGTCCTGCTGGCCCACCTCCGGGCCGCGACGTTCGAGCTGCCGTTCGAGCCGGGGGAGGTGTTCGGGCCGCAGCCGGCGGACGACCTCCTCGCCTTCCTCGCCGAGGAGGGCCACGTCCGCCACGCCGACGACGGTCGCTGGTACTGGTCGAGCGAGAACTTCCCGGCCTCGGAGATCTCGCTGCGCACGGCAGCGCCCGAGAACGTCGTGATCATCGACACGACGCCGGACCGGCCGCGGGTCCTCGGCGAGGTGGATCTGTTCAGCGCGCAGGTCCTCGTCCACGAGCGGGCCATCTACATCCACGAGTCGATCCAGTACTACGTCGACCGGCTCGAATGGGGCGAGCGCAAGGCGTACGTCCACCGGATCGACGTCGACCACTACACCTACGCGAATCGCGCCGTGACGCTCAAGCCGCTCGAGATCTTCGCCGAGGCGCCGGCCACGGGCGGCCGGCGGATCCACGGCGAGGTCATGGTCGCGAGCCTGGTGACCCTGTTCAAGAAGCTCAAGTTCCTCACCGACGAGAACGTCGGCTGGGGACCGATCGACCTGCCCGAGCTCGAGCTACAGACGACGGCCTACTGGCTGACCGCCGATCGGGTCCGTGACGGCTGGCGGCGCGACGACCTCGACGTCGCGCTCCTGGGTGCCGGACGGGCGATCCAGACGGTCGCGTCGGTCCTCTTGATGGTCGATCCGCGTGATCTCGGGCTCGTGTCACAGGTCCGCTCGCCCCACGCGGAACAGCCCACGATCTACTTGTACGAGTCGGTGCCTGGCGGGATCGGCCTGTCGGAACGCCTGTGGGACCGCCACGACGAGCTCCTTGCGGCAGCGGCCGACCTGATCGAGGCCTGCGGCTGCGACGGCGGGTGTCCGGCCTGCACCGGTCCACGACTCGAGCCGGACGTCGACGCGCGAGCGCTCGCGCTGCGGCTGCTGGTCGAACTCGGGGCGAGGCCCGCCACGGTCGCGCTCCCAGCCGCCGGGTGACGATCCCCGCGGCCGATCCGGCCGGTCTCGCGCGGCGGCTGGAGCGCTTCCGGGCCGCGACCCGTCACGAGGCGCCGACCGAGGTCGGTCGCCAGGTCGAGTTGCCCCACGCCCCGCTCGACCGGCGCGTTCTGGCGGAGCGGCTCGCGGCGGCCGTCGAGGGCGAGATCGTCGACGCGCCCGGCGGCGCATACGTCCGGTGCGAGGGACCGCCGCGCTCGATCCCGCTCGACCGTGCAAGCCTCGCGCGGCTGCCCGCACAGCCGCCGCCGGGGGTCCCGCTCGTCTGCCTCGACACCGAGACCACCGGGCTGGCCACCGCGACCGGGACCGTCGCCTTCCTGATCGGGCTGGGCTGGTGGGAGCGCGACCGGTTCCGCCAGGTCCAGCTGCTGCTCCCCGACCACGCCGACGAGCCGGCCCTGCTGACGGCGCTGGCCGATCACATCCCGATCGACGGCTGGCTCGTGACGTACAACGGTCGCGGGTTCGACTGGCCGCTGCTTGTCACGCGCTACCGGATGGCCCGGCGCGCGGCGCCGGTCCACGCGGGCCACCTGGATCTCCTCCCGGTCGTCCGCCGCCTGTTCCGCCACCGGCTCGAGGACGCCCGCCTACGGACGGCCGAGACCGGCCTGCTCGGGCTGGAACGACATGGCGACGTCGACGGCTGGGAGATCCCCGGCCGGTATCTCGGATTCCTGCGCGGCGGACCGGCGCAGCCGCTCGTCGAGGTCGTTCGGCACAACGACCAGGACGTTCGGTCGCTGGCCCGCCTGCTTGTGTTGCTCGCGGATGGGTACGGGACCGCCGAAGCCCGGCGGACGGCCCCGGCCGGAGATCTTGGTGGCCTCGCCCGTGCGTTCGCCCGGGCAGGGCGTCTTGGCGACGCGCTCGACTGCTACGACGGGGCGCTTGCGGTCGAGGCGAAGAACCCGACCGAGCGCCCGACGTCGATCCGCGTCACAGCCACACCCACCGCAGCCGCGCCGGTTCCCACGTCCGATGACGACGTCCCGTGGTGGTCGCCGCGCGTCCCGGCCGACTTCGGGGGGCACCGGCGACCGCCGGCCGGGGCCCCGTCCAGCCGCTCCGCCGCGTTCGCGACGCCATGGACGACCGACCGGATCGCCGTCGAGCGGGCCCATCTCCTGCGCCGGCTCCAGCGCTGGGACGAGGCCGCGGACGCCTGGGCGAGCCTGGCCGCCGGCCCCGGCCGCACGGCGATCGTCGCCGCGATCGAGCTCGCCAAGATCCGCGAGCACCGGCTGCGCGACCCCCTCGGGGCACTCCGGACGACCAGCGATGGGCTGGCCCTGGCCGAGCGTCGCCAGCGACTCGGGCTGCCGGAACCTCGTCTCGAGGCGGACCTCCGCAACCGGGCCCGTCGCCTGCGACGGCGTCTCGTCGCGCGGGCCGGGCGTCAGGGCGCGGGCGGCACCAGCGGCACGCGCGGATCCACGGTCTCGCCGGACCAGCGTGAGCGGATGTGGTCGAGCGCGGGATCGAACGAGCAGGCCATCGTCCGACGATCGCCGGCGAGCGCATTGAGGTAGTAGGCGTCATCGGCGTCGGTCGCGACGAACGGGTGGTATCCGTCGGTCACCACAACGACCTCGCCGCCGCGGACCGCCCAAGCCGCGTCCCGGGCCGGGCCAAGCGGGCCGCCGGGCGGCCGATACACACGCTGGACGGCCCACGCCTCTGGCCGCCGGAACGCGTAGAGATAGATCTCCTCGAGGACCGCCTCGTTCGGCATGTCGTCGACGTCGTGCTTGTGCGGCGGCCAGCTCGACCAGTTGCCGGCCGGGGTCAGGACCTCGACGACCAAGAGCCGGTCGGCCGGGAAGTCGGGCGTGATGATGTGGTTGATCTGGCGCGTCGAGCGACCCGCGCCGCGGATCTCCACGCGGATGTCCTCGGGCCGGATGTGGACCGACTTGAGCGACGCCGAGACATCCGGACGCGTCGGGGCCTCCGCGATCGCGACCGTCGTCGTCGTCCGCGGTCCGCGCTTCATGGCTGTCACGCTCGCCCGACGACCCGCTGGGAGGTAGTACGCAGCCGGCAACGCGTGGAAGACCGTGGTCCGACCTGCCAGCATGGCCTCCGCGCCGTCACCCTCGTCGACCACCGCGTCGCCGCCGTGGAGGTTCACGATGGCCGTCTCGTGGTCCGGCCCGCCGACCTCGAGCGACTCGTACTCCGCGAGCGTCACCGTCCGGAACGACAGGTAGCGCCAGCCGGCGGTCCCCGGATCGACCGAGACACTGAGCCCTTCTCGTCCGGCCGCAGCCGGAGCCTGTCGGGCGGCAGGTCGTTCGGCGGGGCGCTCGGGTGGACCGTCGGGTCGGTCATCCGGCCGGTCGGACGTCCGGGTTCGGGACCAGGGCATCGGTGACCTGGTGGAGCAGCTCGTGGTACGAGCCGATGAACGCACGCAGGGTCCGCGCGGTCGGTCCGAACGCGTCGAACTCGTCGGGGCTGAGCCCATCGGGCTCGAAGGCATGGACGAAGTCAGGAAACCGCGTGCGGAGCTCGTCGACGATCGCCGGGTCGACCGGATCGTCCATCCGCGGCCGGACCTCGATCGACGACGCGTTGAACCGTCGCTGCCACGCCGCCGGGAGCGTGATGACGACATCACCTCCGATCAGCTCGGACCAGTGGAGGTGATGGCGGATCGCGGCGCCGAGCAGCCGTGCGCGCAAGCCCACGTGCCTGGAACTCCGCGTACGCCCGCTTGAAGACCGCGACACCGGACCAGGGCAGGGCCGACGGGTCGGCGACGATGCCGTCGCGCTCGGTCTGGATCCGGAGCCAGTCCTCCAGGCGGCCCATCATCAGCGTGATGACCGGGCCCATGTCGTCCACCGCAAGGCCATCGGCCTCGCGTCGTCGCAGCCCGCGTTCGACCGCCTCGCCCGCGGCGACCGCCTGGGCGACGCTGAATGAGACCGTGGCGTTCACGTTGACGCCGCGGTAGGTCGCCTCCTCCATGACCCGGACGCCGACCGTGGTCGCGGGGAACTTGACGATGATGTTCGGCGCCAGGCGGGCGAAGCCCTCCCCCTGTGCCAGCATCCGCTCGAACGACCGGAACAGCGTCGGATCGGTCTGCATCGACAGACGGCCCTGACGGCCGCCCGAGGCCTGGTGGGCAGGCAGGAGCAGCGGCGCCGCGCGCAGCGACATCTCCTCGACGATGGCCCAGGCGAGCTCGATCTCGGTCGCGTCCGGCCGCTCCTCCGCGAGCGTCTTGACGCGGCCACGCCAGCGACCGGGATCCGCCTTCCACACGTCGGCGACGATCGTCGGATTGGCGGTCGCACCGACGGCCCCGTACGAGACGGCGTACTCGAGCTCGTCCACCGCGCACGAGTCGTTCCAGATGTCGGTGGCGGTGGTCGCGATGGTCCGTCCGAGCGGCGTGTCGGCCAGCGGGGGTGCGGGCGGTCGCGCGGTCGTCGCCATCGTTCGCCTCCAAGTTGCATGCGGGTCGCGAGCGGTCCGGTCCCGAAACTGACGCGTTGACAGCACGCCCCACCATGCTACCCTTCCGCCACCCAAGGGTAATCGATTACATCGAAAGCGCAAGGGGATCCGATTGCCCGAGCCCAGCAGTCGACGTCGGCGGTGAGCGCCGGCGTGCCCGCCCGACCGGACATCCGCCCGATCCTGCGACGGCCGGGCGATGCGCTGCCACGGGCGTCGATCGGGACGGTGCCGATCCTCTGGAACAACGTCGATGTCGTCGACCTGCGGCTCGGGACCGACGGGTTGACGATCCTCGACGAGGTCGCCAGGACCGGATACGAAGGTGCGCAGCTCGGCCTCGGGTTTCCGGGGGGAGCCGATCTGCGCAACGCCCTCGTCGAGCGGCGGCTCGCCCTGGCAGAGGTCTACGCTGCGCTGCCCGCCACGGTCGATGGACCGACGGAGGGCGCACTGGCCGAAGGCCTCGAGCGGTTGCGACTGCTGCACGACGGCGGCGGCGAGGTCCTGGTCGTGGCGCTCGACGGTTCGCCCGACCGCTCGGAGCGGGCTGGCCGCGCCGACGCAGCCCGGCACGCCCGTCCTGACCGATGCGGGGTGGGACCGCCTGATCGACGTGATCCATGCGATCGCGTCGGCCACCCGCGAGGCGGGCCATCGGGCGGCGTTCCATCCGCACGCGGGAACGTACGTGGAGACACCCGCCGAGGTCGACCGCCTGGTGAGCCGCCTCGATCCCGGCCTCATCGGTATCTGCCTCGACGTCGGCCACTACCTGGTCGGTGGCGGGGACCCGGTGCAGGCGCTGCGAGACCTCGGTGAGCGCGTGACCCACGTCCATCTCAAGGACGTCGACCCGACGGTCCTGCGTGGGATGCGCGAGGGCGCGATCGGCGGGTTCGGCGAGGCGATCCGCGCGCGGATCTTCACCGAGCTCGGGGCCGGCCTGCTGGATCTCGACGGGGTCATCGATGTCCTCGTCGACGCGCGAGTACGACGGCTGGCTGATCGTGGAACAGGACAGCTGCTGGGGACCGCCCTCGGAGAGTGCCGCCATCGGTCGTCGCGTCCTGGGCGCGACGCTGCGGCGGGCGGGTTCGGCCAAAACGGCCCGGTCGGGCTCGCGATGAGGATCGCCCTCCTTGGCGCGGGACGCATCGGCCGGATGCACGCCCGGCTGCTGTCGTCGACACCCGGCGTGGAGCGCCTGGTCGTGGCGGACGCCGACCCGGCCCGGGCCGCCGATGTCGCGGCCGCGGTGGGCGCGACCGCGGCGCCCACCATCGAGGCTGCCCTCGACGAGGCCGACGGGGTCGTCATCGCGGCTGCGACGGAGGCCCACGCGGAGCTGACCCGCATGGCGATCGGGCGTGGCCTGCCGACGTTCTGCGAGAAGCCGCTCGCGGTCGACCTCGCCGACACGATCGCGGTCGCCGAGGAGATCGAGCGCAGCGGCGTGCCGTTCCAGCTCGGGTTCCAGCGTCGCTTCGATGCGGGCTACGGGGAGGCGCGCCGGCTGGTGGCGTCGGGCGAGCTCGGGACGGTCTACGCCGTCTATCTCGCGGGCCACGACCCCGCCCCGCCGCACGAGTCGTACATCCCGGGCTCCGGCGGGCTGTTCCGCGACTTCTCGATCCACGACTTCGACGTCCTGCGCTGGATGACCGACCGGGAGGTCGAGGAGGTCTACGCGGACGGCGGCGTCCGGGGCTTCCCGATGTTCGCCACATACGGCGACATCGACACGGGGGTGGCGACCCTGCGGATGCGCGACGGCCCGTTCGTCGTCCTGACCTCGGCCCGCCACGATCCGCTCGGCTACGACATCCGCGCAGAGTTGTTCGGCTCCGCGGACTCCGTCAGCGTCGGCCTCGGACCGCGGACGCCGCTTCGGTCTGTCGAACCGGGCGTCCCGGCGCCGGCCGGCCCCGCGTGGGCCGACTTCGTCGACCGCTTCACGCCTGCCTACACCGCCGAGCTCGCCGAATTCATCCGGGTCGCGCACGGGCACGTCCCGAGCCCGTGCGTCGCCCGAGATGGCCTGGCCGCCCTCCGGATCGCGGAGGCGGCGACACGCTCACTCCACGAGCACCGTCCGGTGCGACTCGAGGAGATCCCAGGCTGAGAGCCGGCCCCGGTGGCCGGCGCGAAAGGAGGTGCGCGGTCGAGCGACGGGACGCGGGATCCCGGGCCCGACCGGATCGATCCGGGGATCCGATGGCGAGCGGTCGCGGACCATCCGTGACGCTCGCGAGGGCGCGCAGCGGCGCCATCGACAAGTGAGGAGAGAGACGGGATGCAGCTTCGAAAGAACGTCGCCCTGTTCGCGGGCGCGGTGATCATCCTGGCGGCGTGCAACGCCGCGACCAGTTCCGGCAGTGCGGCCCCGGCCGGTGGCGCCGGTCTCGACGGCGCGCTCGTCAAGCGCAGCGACATCAAGATCGAGGTCGTGACCCACGGCCAGGCGATCGACGGGTTCTGGGGCGTCGTCCGCAACGGCGTCAAGGCCGGCGCCGCCGACATGGGCGTCACGGTCAACTACAACGCCCCGGCGCAGGAGAGCGACATGCCCGGCATGTCCGCGCTCATCGACGCTGCCGTGGCAAAGAAGCCGAGCGGGCTCGTCGTCTCGATCCCGAACCCGGACGCGCTCAGCCCCGCGATCAAGAAGGCCATCGAGGCCGGGATCCCGGTCGTCTCGATGAACTCGGGTTCGGACGTCTTCCGCGATCTCGGCATCAAGGCGCACGTCGGCCAGACGGAGTTCCAGGCCGGCCTCGGCGCCGGGCAGCGATTCAAGGAGGCCGGCGTCAAGAACGCCGTGTGCTTCAACCAGGAGGTCGGCAACCAGGCTCTGACCCTGCGTTGCAACGGCTTCTTCCAGGGCATGGGCCTCGCCGAGGGCGCGGGCCAGGTCCTGACCGGCAAGATCTCCGACCCGGCCGACATGCAGGCCAAGATGGCGGCCGCGATCCAGTCCGATCCGACCATCGACGGCATCCTGACCCTCGGCCCGTCCGTGGCCGGCCCGGCGCTCGCCGCGGTCGCCGCTTCGGGCAAGCCGATCCATCTCGCCACCTTCGACCTGAGCGCCGAGGTCCTGACCGCCATCAAGGACGGGAAGATGGACTTCGCCATCGACCAGCAGCAGTTCCTCCAGGGGTACCTGCCGATCGTGATCCTCACGAACTACGCAGAGACCCGCAACCTTCCGACGGGCGATGGCACCGGCCTGATCATGACCGGACCGGGGTTCGTCACGAAGGAGGACGCGGCAGACGTCATCGCCCTCGCGGCGAAGGGTCTGCGCTGATCTGAGCGTCAGGCGTCGGCCCCGCCGACGCCGTCCCTGGGAGGGGTCGAGTCTCGGGGCTCGACCCCTCCACCACCGACGGAGGCCATCGATGGCGGCGACCCCAAGCGCCAGCCCCGCGCCGGATCGACTTCGGCAGATCTCCCTCGCCCAGCGGCTGCTGGCCAGGCCAGCGGCGGGCGCGCTGGTCATCGTCGTCTTCGTCTTCATCGTGTTCAGCGTCCTCTCGGTAGCCCGCGGGAACACGGCATTCCTGTCGATCCCGGGCGTGCTGAACTACGTGGGCGTCGCCTCGCAGGTCGGCATCATCGCGACCTCGATCGCCCTGCTGATGATCGCCGGCGAGTTCGACCTCTCGGTGGGATCGCTGGTCGGCTTCGCCGGGATCATGATCGGGATCGGCTCGACGATCTGGGGCCTGCCGATCTGGCTGTCGATCCTGATCTCGATGGCCCTCACGACCGGCCTGGGCGTGCTCAACGGGCTCATCGTCGTTCGGACCGGGTTGCCGTCGTTCATCGTCACCCTTGCGACGATGTTCATCATCGCGGGCCTGTCGTCGGTCCTGGTCCTCGGGCTCACGAACATCACCTTCATCCGGATCGAACCGACCCTGATCGCCGCGGATCCCCTCGCCCAGTTCTTCAACTGGAAGCTCTCGATCAAGTTCGACCTGGCGACGTCCGACCTGTACGTGTCGGTCGTCTGGTGGATCCTGATCGCGGCCATCGGCGCCTGGGTCCTCGGCCGGCGCAAGTTCGGCAACTGGATCGCCGGCGTCGGCGGCTCGCCGGAGGCGGCCCGCAATCTCGGCGTCCCGGTCGCGCGCGTGAAGATCACGCTGTTCGCTGCGACCGCCTTCTCGGCGTCGATCCTGGCGGCGTGCCAGAGCATGCAGTTCGCCTCCGCCGACATCCAGCGCGGCGGCGGCTACGAGCTGACCGCGATCACGATGGCCGTCATCGGCGGCTGCCTGCTGACCGGCGGCTACGGCTCGGTGGCGGGCACCGCCCTTGGCGCGCTCGCCCTCGGGATGGCCAACATCGGCATCGTGTACGCCTCGATCAACGCCGACTGGTACAAGATCGCGATCGGCGTCCTGCTGCTCTCGGCCGTCGTCCTCAACAACTGGATCCGGCGACGCTTCGCCGGCCTGCGCTAGCGGAGGAGCACGCCATGACGATGCCCACGGCCGCTCCGGCCGGCCCGGTCGGCAACGACCGCCCGCCGCTGCTCGAGGCCCGCGACATCTCCAAGTACTTCGGCGCGGTCGTCGCTCTCGAAGGCGTCTCCCTGGAGGTCCGGGCGGGCGAGATCAACTGCCTCCTCGGCGACAACGGGGCGGGCAAGTCGACCCTGATCAAGACGCTCTCGGGGGTCCATCCGCCGGACGACGGCACGCTCGCGATCGACGGCACGCCGGTGACCTTCAGCTCGCCGCGCGATGCCCTCGACGCGGGGATCGCGACC
Source organism: uncultured Chloroflexia bacterium (assembly GCA_963767165.1). Lineage (GTDB taxonomy): Bacteria > Chloroflexota > Limnocylindria > Limnocylindrales > CSP1-4 > SPCO01. The sequence goes on from CAVYCV010000005.1 coordinate 218,464, forward strand.
GTCTACCAGGATCTCTCGGTCATGCCGCTGATGAGCATCAGCCGCAACTTCTTCCTCGGCAACGAGCCGACGCTCGGGTTCGGACCCTTCAAGCGGTTCGATGCGGCCAGGGCCGCGAGGGTCGCCAAGGAGGAGATGCACAACATCGGCATCGAGGTGCGCGACACCGACCAGCTCGTCGGGACGCTGTCCGGCGGCGAGCGCCAGACCCTGGCGATCGCCCGCGCCGAGTACTTCGGGGCGAAGGTCCTGATCCTCGACGAGCCGACGTCCGCGCTCGGGGTCAAGGAGTCTGCGATCGTCCTCCGTCACGCGATCGCGGCCCGGAACAAGGGCCTCGGCGTCATCTTCATCACCCACAACGTCCAGCACGCGCTGCCGATCGGTGATTCGTTCACGATCCTGACCCGTGGCCGGTCCGGTGGGACATATCGCCGGGGCGAGCTCAACGCCGAACAGCTCCACGCGATGATGGGCGGCGGAGCCGAGCTCGAGGAGCTGCAGGCCGACCTCGAGATCCTCGCGCGACGCGAGGCCCGTGGCGAGGACGTGCCGACCGTCCCGATCGGGACCGATCCTGATTCGGGACAGGTCCTCGGCGAGACCAGGCACTGAGCGCGGCGGGTGGTCGCGACGATCGCTGACGTCGCCCGTCGAGCCAGGGTCTCGACGGCGACGGTCAGCCGGGTGCTGGCGGGCCTGGGGCACGCGCGCCCCGAGACGCGCGAGCGGATCCTCGTCGCCGCCCGCGAGCTGGACTACCGGCCGTCGGGCGTCGCCCGCTCGCTCCAGCGACGCTCGACCCAGACGTTCGGGCTGATCGTCACGGACATCGAGAACCCGTACTTCCCCGAACTGGTCCGGGCGGTGGAGGACGCCGCCAGGGCCGAGGGCTACACGATCCTGCTGTGCAACGCCGCCGACGACCCTGAGCGCGAATCCGGCTATCTCGACCTTCTCGTCGAGCGGCGGGTGGACGGCCTGATCATCGCGGCCAGCAGCCTCGGGGCTCGGCACGGTGAGTGGCTGGCCTCGCCGCCGCTGCCGGTGGTCCTGATCAACACGACAGCGGCCGATGTCGACCTGCCGTCGATCCAATCCGACAACCGGGCCGGCAGCCGTCTCGCGGCGCGGCATCTCCTGGACCTCGGGCATCGGCGCTTCGGCTACCTCATGCCCCCGCCGCGGAACGTGGACGCGCCGCAGCGACTGGCGGGCGTCCGCGATGCCCTCGCCGAGGCGGGGCTGGACCCCGACGGGCTCGCGATCGCGAGCGGGGCTCCGCTGGTCGGTGGCGGCGAGGCGGCCATGCTCGAGCTGCTCGACCGGGCGCCCGCGACGACCGCGGTCCTCGCCTACAACGACCTGATGGCGATCGGCGCGCTGCGCGCCATCCGCGGGCGGGGCCGGTCCGTCCCCGGCGACATGAGCGTCGTCGGGTTCGACGACGTCGCGCTGGCGGCGTACGTCGATCCGCCGCTCACGACCCTCAGCCAGAGCACGGCCGAGATGGGCTACTGGGCGGTCGAGCGGCTGACCGAGCGGCTCCGTGCGCGGAGCACGGCGGCGGACGATGCGACGCCCGCCGGCCGCGGGATGTCTCCCGCGCCGGTCGTCATGCTCCCGGTCCGCCTCGAGGTCCGCGGCTCGACCGGTCCCGCGCCGGGCGCCTGAGCCTGGTCGGCCGTCGCGGGCGCGCCACCCGCGCCCCGCGGTCCGCGCTACCGCCCTGGGGCTCACGGCGGATCGACCGCACCCACCTGGCTGACCTCGGTCGGGAGGACGGCCCGGCGGATCCGCTCGCGCGCACGCCGGACGATGACGGCCGTGCGGTCGGGCACGCCCTGGAGACCGAGGCCCTCGACGACCAGCGAGCCGGCCGCGGCCGCGAAGCGCAGGTCCGGCGGGCGCCGCGAGCGGTGGCGACCGGCCACGGCGGGTCGCAGGATCGAGGCCTGGAGCGCCGCGAGGAACGTGTCGCCCGCACCGGTCGGGTCGATCTCGAGCGTCGTCGCGGTCGGCAGATAGCGCAGGGTCTCGGTCGGGCCGTCGTCGCCGAGGTGGATCAGCAAGCCGCCCTCGCTGCCCTGCGTGACGAGCAGGTAGGCGCCCGGGTGGAGGAGCCCGTACAGCGCACGCAGCGGACGTGTGGGTCACGACGTCATGGTGGCTCACGCCGACGAGGTCGGCCCGCCGCAGGATCGCCGACGGCCTCGGCGGACGCCGGGTCACGCGCTCGCCCGGCGCGAGGTTCCGGAGGAAGCCCTGCCACGCGACGGCCAGGTGCGCGGCGCGCGGGATGACCGCGGCCCAGTCGTCGGTGACCTCGCCGGCGACCGGCACCACCGACCAGCCGGGTGCGGCTCGCCACGCATCGGGGATGTCCGGGATCGGCAGGGGCACCCCGGTCTGCACGCAGGTCTGGACGCGTCCCGTCGGGGTCTCACGGTTGTGGTAGACCGGGCCCTCCGCGAGCGGCACGAGCCGCAGGTCGACCCCCGCGTCGCGCAGCATGTCGAGCTCGCTCGCGGTGGCCGCGTCCACGTCGACCCCCACGATCGCCGCCGTCCGCAGCCCCAGCCTGGCCGTGGTCAGCGAGGCGTAGGTGACGCCGCCGCCGAGCCGCCAGCCGCGGGGGTCCTCCGGCACGACGTCGCGACACGCCGACCCGATGTGGACGACCTCGGCGCGGGACGGAACCATGGCACCTCCGGGCGTATACTGCCGCCTCGCCACGACCGTATCGCGAGGCCGACGTGTTCTTCTACGAGCTCCACGAGGGCGACGACGAGGTCTACTCGGACGTCCTGGTGGTCAGCGAATCCGAGTGGGAGCCAGACGAGTTCTTCGAGCTCGTCCAGACGATCCGCCGCCGGATCCAGGACCAGTACCACCACGATACCCTCAGCGAGGCCATCGCCAACGAGCTCGAGCGCGACCACGGCTTCATCCACGTCAGCGACGACCGTCTGGCCGCGGCCGTCAACGTCTCGGTCATCGAGGCCGAGAACTTCCTCGCCGAGCTCGAGGTCGACCTCGCCGACGCGGCCGAGGACGACGATGATGACGACGACGACGAGGACGACGATCAGGTGGACTTCAAGTCGGTCCTCGTGGACTTCGACCCCGAGGGCCGGCTGAACTGACCGCTACCGGCTGGACTGACCGCTACTTGCTGAAGAGGATCTCCAGCACGTCGCCGTCGTGGACCCGATAGGTCTTCCCCTCCGACCGTAGCCGCCCGGCCTTGCGTGCCTCGGCCATCGAGCCGAGCGTGACCAGGTCGTCGTAGGCGACGGTCTCAGCCCGGATGAATCCCTTCGCGAGATCGGTGTGGATGGCGCCGGCCGCATCCACCGCGGTCGATCCGTCCGGGACCGGCCATGCCCGGACCTCGTCCGGTCCGGCGGTCAGGAACGAGACCAGCCCGAGCAATCGGTACGACAACGCGATGACCCGGTCCAGGCCGGACTCGGCGATCCCGAGCTCCTCCATGAATGCCGCCGCCTCGTCGGGCTCCAGCTCGCCGAGCTCCATCTCGATCTTCGCCGACAACGCGTCGACCATCACGTGCTGGTGGTCGTAGCCGGACACGATCCCCTCGACCAGCGCCGGCGCCGAGGCCAGGTCCCCTTCCCCGACGTTGAGCAGCACGAGCACCGGCTTCTGGGTCAGGAACCGGAAGCCGCGGATCGCCTTCTCGTCGTCGGCGTCCAGGCCGAGGTCGCGGATCGGCTTGCCCGCCTCAAGACCTTCGTGCAACCGGCGCAGGACGACCTCCTCGCGCTCTGCCGCCTCGCGCTCGGCGGACGTGCCGTGGCGCCCGCTGCCCTTCAGGCGTTCGAGCCGGCGTTCGGTCATCGAGAGGTCGGCGAGGACGAACTCGAGGTCGAGCCGCTCGAGGTCGCGGGCGGGGTCGACGCTCCCGTCCGGATGCGGGTTCGACGGGTCCTCGAACGCCCGGACGACATGCAGCAGCGCGTCCGAGTCGCGCAGGCGCGCGAGGTGGTCGGGTGGCAGCTCCTCCGTGCCGACGTGGCCCTCGGTCGAGGCCGGCGGCGCCGGCAGGTCGGCGTAGGTCACGTCCGCATGGACGATCTTCTTCGGCTTGAAGATCTCGGCCAGGCGGTCGAGCCGGGCGTCGGGGACCTTGACGACCCCGACGTGGAGCGTGACCCCGCCGAAGCCGCCGGTCTCGGCATGACCCCGCGTGAGGGTGTTGAAGACGGTGGTCTTGCCCGAACCGGCGAGCCCGACGATGGCGGTCTGCATGCCGCCGATCGTAGCCGGTCAGCCGACCTGGCGGCCGAGGCTCAGTAGCCGGCGACCGGATCGACGACGTTCAGCAGCGGCTCGCCGACGGCGAAACGGCGCAGGTTGTCGCAGAAGAGCTCGACGCTGCGATCGAGGACGCGCCCGCTGGACCATGCCGTGTGCGGCGTCACGATGACGTTGGGCAGGTCGTAGAACGACGACATCGGCGGCAGCGGCTCGTCATGGAACGTGTCGAGCACGGCGCCACCGAGGGGACCATCGCGCAGCGCCCGCAGCAGCGCCCGCTCATCCACCAGCCGGCCGCGCGCCACGTTGATGAGCCAGGCGCCCGGCTTGACCAACGCGAGCGTCTCGTCGTTGATCATCGACTCGGTCTCCGGCGTCAACGGCGCGGCGAGGACGATGAAGTCCGATTCGCCGAGGAGCTCCGGGAGCTTGTCGGGACCGCCGATCCGATCGAGCGGGATGTCGGCGAGGCCCGGATCGTCCGGATCCGCGTTGGCGAGCTCCGACGCCGTCGGCCCCGTGCCCACGTCCGGCCGGCGACGGACGGCGATGACCCGGCAGCCGAAGGCCGTCGCCAGCGCGCCGACCGCGCGGCCCATCGAGCCGAGCCCGACGATCCCGACGGTCACGTCGCGCAACTCCGCGCCCTCGAGCGGCTGCCACGTCCGCTCGCGCTGTAGCTCGAGGAGCTGCGGCAGCCGGCGGCTCACGGCCAGGATCATCATCAGGACGTATTCCGCGATCGGCCGGCTGAAGACGCCCCGCGCGTTCGTGACGACCAGGCCCCGGTCGCGGGCGGCCGGCGTCAGGGCCCGTTCGACGCCCGACGTCGCGGAGTGGACCCACGACAGGCGCGGGGCACGCACGAGCAGGCGATCGAAGGCGTCGGGTAGGAGCCAGCCCCGGAGCATGACCTCGACATCGTCGAGCGGGCCGTCGGCGAGGCCCTCGATCGAGACCGTCACGATCCGGGCCCCGGGCGCCGCGGCGCGGATCCGCTCGAGGTCGCGCGAGCGATACCGTGCAGACAGGATCGGGCTCAGGGCGATGGCCGTCGGGGCTCCGCCGGGACCACTGCCGGGGCCGGCACGGCGGACGAGGCCCGCGTCCCCGGTCATGCGTCTGCCCCGTCGAGGACGCGCGCGATCCAGCGCTCCGGCTCGTCGATCTCACCCTCGCGGGGCAGCGTCTCGGGGCCATCCCACAGGCGCGTCAGGGCTACCTTGCCCCGTGCGTCCGCGACCGCCCGGACGAATCGTTCGCCCTTCTTGTATTGCTCCATCTTCAGGTCCAGGCCGGTCAGCCGCATGATCGAGCGCTCGAAGGGCGTTCGCCGCGTCCGCCGCTCGTGGAATCGCGTGCTGATCCGCTCGACACCCGGGACCAGGTCCTGCCCGACCTCGTCCATCACGTAGTCGCTGAACCCCTCGAGCAGGCTCATGACCGCCTGCGTCTCGCGGAACAGGGCCTTCTGCTCCGGACCCATCAGCCGCTCCATCCAGTGTTCGCCCTCGGCCTCGCCCCGCAGGGTCCGCCCGAGAGCCCGCAGCGCGTCGCGGCCGAGCGTCCGGGCGTCGCTGCCGAACAGGGCCAGCTGGCGTTCGAGGCGCGAGGCGAGATACGGCCGAAGCCAGGGATGCGCCTCGAACTCGAACGCGTGCGTGGTCTCGTGGAGGGCGATCCAGGTCCGGAACGGGTCGAGCGGCACGCCGAGCGAGCGCGCGGTCTGGCGGATGTTCTCCTCGACGAACAGGAGTCGGCCCGGCGCCTGCTCGGTGGCCAGGAGGGCCAGGTCGTACTGGCCGAGGACGCGGCCGCCCATGAACCCGAGCAGGAACCCCAGCTGGCGGGTCGTCACCCAGCGGTTCGCGAGCGCCATCGTCGCCTTGGCCAGCCCGCCACCGGCCGGGACGACCTGGTCGAGCAGGTCCGCCTCCAACTTGCCGATGAGCGACGCGAACGTCCCGATGTTGGCCTGGACCCAGCCTGCCCGATCGACCACGGCCGACCGTTCGACGACGCCCGGCAGCTCCGTGCCGAGCGCCCGCGAGAGCGCCGGGACGATCTTCGTCATGGCCTCGGCGTAGGCCGGCTCCGATGCGCGCAGCTCCGTGGCGGACAGCGTGCCCGGCGCCCGCTCGAGCCGGGCGACAGCGATGCGCTCGACCGCGGGCCAGTCGACGAGCCCGCGCCGGGCGGACCGTTCCGCGTGCCGCCCGACGACCGTCGCGGCCGCCCCGAGCGCCGAGCCGATGATGAACCCGGCCTGCCAGACGCGGTCGTCGCGCCATGCCGGGCCCCGGCCGCCTCGCTCGCTCATCGGACCGGCACCGCGAGCTCGACGCGTTCCACGTCCGGGAAGGCCGCCCCGAACAGGAGCGCGGCGAGGGCGTGGAAGCTGTCCGGATCGCCGGTCGTCAGCTGGAGGTGGGTCGCGGACGCGACGGCTGCCGGCGTCGCGATGTCGTCGATGTCGAGGAGTTCGGCCAGCGCCGACGCCGTCGCGGTCGCCGAATTGACGATCGCGACCTGGGCGCCCGCGACGACCTCGATGAGCGGCCGCAGCAGCGGGTAGTGGGTGCAACCCAGCAGGAGCGTGTCGACGGTCGCGCCGGGCGGCAGCGGGGCGAGCGGATCGCCATCGGCATCGCGCGTGCCCAGCAGCGGCGCAAGCGCCTCGGCGACCGCGGCCTCCGCGATCGGGCCTCGCAGCTCGCCGGCCTCGACCAGGGGCACGAGGGTCGGCGTGGCGTGCTCGTGCACCTCGACCGCGGGGTTCTCGTCCCGGATGGCCGCGAGATAGGCGTGGGATCGGATGGTGGCCGGCGTCGCGATGACCCCGACGCGGCCGTTGCGGGTCGCGAGAGCCGCGGCAGACGCCCCGGAACGGATGACGCCGAGGACCGGGACCTCGTAGCGGCGGCGGAACGTCGCGAGGCCGACCGCGGTCGAGGTGTTACAGGCGACGACGAGGGCCTTCACGTCGCGCTCGACGAGCGCATCGAGCGACTGGGTCGAGAAGGCCAGGACCTCGTCGTCGGGTCGCACGCCGTACGGCGTCCGCAGGTTGTCGCCGAGGTAGATCGTGGACTCGGCCGGGGTCCTCCGCAGGATCTCGCGCAGGACCGTCAGCCCGCCGACACCAGAGTCGAAGACCCCGATCGGACGGGGATCGGCCATCCGGTCCCCTATCGAAGCCCGGCGGCGGCCGGCGTGCGCGCCAGCCCCAGGAGGTCGCCGGCGAGCCGGGCGATGTCCTGGCTGATCGGCGCGTCCGGGTTCGCCAGGACGAACGGCACGCCCTCGTTGTTCGACTGGATGACGAGGCGGCCGTCGGACATCACCCGGTGCTCGGGCACGCGTCCGAGAGCGCGCTCGAGGGCGGCCGGATCGATCCCGCCCGAGGAGTCGGCGCGGTTGATCAGGTACCGCACCTTGGACGCCGCGTACCCGATCGCCCGGAACGTGTCGGCCATGGCCACCGTGTTGTGGATCGTCGTCGAGTCGTAGGTGACGATCTCCACGATCGTGTCGCTCGCGTCGAGGAAGGCGAGGTTGACGTCGTTCACGTAGCTCGACATGTCGATGACGATCACCGAGTAGACCCGCCGCAGGAGCGAGAGGACCTTCTCGATATCGCGCGAGGTGACCATCTCGGCCATCTCGATGCGCGGCGGGGCCAGCAGGATGTCGATGCCGGACGGGTCGCGCCACAGGACGTCGCCCAGGTCGGACTCGGCGATCCGGTCGGTCGGCAGGTCGAGGATCGAAGGCGCGTCGGTCGGGACCTTGAGCAGCGCCCGCAGGTCGCCGAACTGGAGGCTCCCGTCGATGAGGACCGTGCGCTGGTCCAGCTGCCCCAACGCGACGGCCAGGTTGAAGGCGATCGTCGTCTTGCCGACCCCGCCCTTGGGCGCGAAGACCGAGAAGATCTTGGTGCTGGCCGTCTCCTGCGTCTTCCTCGAAGAGCTTCCGGACGCTGCCGATGCGGTTGATGAGGTCGAAGCCGGAGAACGGCATCGACAGCACGCCGTGGATGCCCCGTTCCGGATCGGGCTCGATCGGGTTCTGCGGCACGGTCAGGACGATGACGGGCACGCCGAGGCCGGACTTGTGGATCTGGTCGACGAGGCTGGGACCCTTGACCCGGCCCTGCAGGAGCGCATCGACGATCACGACGTCGGGCCGGAGCTCCTGGATCTGGAGGAGGGCCTTGCCGCCCTCACTGAGCACGTCAAGCAGCTTGACCTTGCCTTGAGCGTTCAGGAGGCTGCGGATGTACTGCGCGACTTGCGGCACGTCCTCGACGATCAGCAAGCGTGTCTGGTCACTCGATGCCATCAGGCCGACGATACCACGCAGTCCGCGCGGCGGACTCCCTCGGAGGTCCGGTCTCGCGGATGACCCGGGAGACCCCCTGTCAGCCCTTGACGGCGACCAGGACGGCCCGCTCGCTGCCCGGTCCGAACGCCCCAAGGTCGTAGCCGCCGGCGAGCAGTTCGATCGTGAGGCCGGCCGCCTCGGCCCAGGCGCCGAGCTGGTCGGCGGAGAGCAGGCGCATGACGTCACGCCGGACCCAGCGCCGCGCCGGTTCGCCCTGGCGTGACGCCTCGAACAGCGTCGTGAGCGTGATCGTGCCGGTCGCCGCATCGTGCTGGGCGGAACCCGCCTTCGTGACCAGTTCACCGGTCTCCGGATCGGCGCGGGGCCACTCCAGGATCACGCGGCCGTCGAAGCGGGCCAGGTCCTCCGCATCGGGCAGCCAGATGTCGACGACGGCGACACCGCCGGGCGCGAGGTGTTCGGCCAGGGTCGTGAGCGCGGCACGCTGCGCCGCCCGGTCTGCGAGCACGAGGATCGAGTTGAGCGCGATGAACGCGAGTCCGAATCGCCCGGCGTCGGGCAGCCGCAACCCGACGAGGTCAGCCTCGACGAGCGTCAGGTGCTCCGTGGCGACCGGCCCGGCCTGCAGGGCCCTCGCCTGGGCCCGCGCGAGCATCGCCGGGTCGAGGTCGACGGCCGTGACCCGGTTCCCGCCCGCCGCCAGCGGCACGGCCAGCCGACCGGTCCCGGCCGCGAGCTCGAGGATCGGCCCGCCCGTCCGCTCGGCCAGCGCGAGATAGAGGTCGAGGTCGCCCGGGTCGTCGACGAGGTCGAGGTCGTACAGGCGGGCCAGGTCGTCGGCGGCGGCCCGGTCGCGGACGTCGAGCGGGTCGCGATCGATGGGTCAGCCCTCCCAGCGGACCCTGGCGCCCGCCTGGCGTTTGAGCGCGAGCGCGCTGATCGCCTCGAGCGCGGCCCGGTTCGCCGCCATCGCAGTGGTCTCGGCCTGGTCGTACGGCGGCGAGACCTCGACGATGTCCATGCCGGCAAGCTCGACCGCGCCCACGATCTGGCGGATCGCCCGCAGGACCTCGCGGGTCAACATGCCACCGGGCTCCGGCGTGCCGGTCCCGGGCGCCATGCCCGGGTCGATGACGTCGATGTCGAGCGAGAGGTAGATGGCGTCGGGGCCGTCGAGGGCCTCCGCGATCGCGTCGGCGATGACCGCCTCGGCGCCGCGCTCCTCGATCTCGCGCATGAAGTGCCAGCGCAGCCCGTGCTCGCGCATCCACTCGAAGGTCTCCTGAGGCGGCCAGTAGCCGCGCAACCCGACCTGGACGAAGTTGCGTCCGTCGATGGCCCCCGACTCGATGAGCCGGCGCATCGGCGTGCCGTGGCTGGCGAGGACCCCGAAGGTGTCGTTGGCGGTGTCGGCGTGCGCGTCGAAGTGGACGATGCCGACGCGCTGCGGGGCGCGCAGCTCGGCGATCGCGGTCGCCGCAGGCCAGGTGATGGAGTGGTCGCCGCCGAGGATGATCGGGATCGCCCCGCTGCCAGCCACGTCACGGACCTTGCGGTAGATCATCGCGTGCCCGCGCTCGATCCAGGAGGGCACGATGTTCGCGTCGCCGGCGTCCACGACCGTCAGCACCTCGAACGGGTCCACCTCGAGCTGCAGGGAGTGGATGCTGCCCGAGGCGTAGTTGGCCTCGCGGATGGCGCGCGGCCCGAAGCGGGTGCCGGATCGATGGCTGACGGCGTCGTCGAACGGCGCGCCGACGATCGCGACATCGACGCCCAGCCGGCGGAGCTCCGCGGGGTCGTCGACCCAGGGCAGCTTCGAGAACGAGACCGGCCCGACATACGTGGGCAGGTCGTAGTCCGAATAGGTCTCGAAATCCTGGTCCCAGCCATTCCGGGACGCGTACCCCGACGCGGGGTCCTGATCGTGGGGGCGCTTGGCCACGTGGTCCTCCCGGAGAGCGGGCGCGGCGTGCATCGCCGCGCGTGGATCCGTCTCGCTGGGGGCGCCGCCGGTTCGATCCCGTCGTCCAGCGGGGCGCGCCGCGGTCATCCTACCCCACGACCGACTTGCCGCCGCGTCACGTTTCCCGGAAGGCCCGCCAGGCTGCTTCCACGAGCGCCGGGTCGGCGAACAGCTCGTATGCGGTCTGGGCAACGAGCGTGGCGGCCAGCAGGGTCACCTCGTCCGCGCGGGGGGTCACCGCGGCGTCGCGGAACTCGACCGAGTGACCCGGCGTGCCCTCCGGGGCGATGGCCAGTTCGGGATGGATCGTGGGGCAGACCCAGCTGACGTTGCCCATGTCGGTGCTGCCGGCGTTCTCGTCGTCGCCCTGGTCCACGATCCCGTACGCGGCCATGTTGGCCCGGAAGCGCTCGGTCAGGACGGAGTTGTTGCGCATCGTCGTCGCCTTGCCCGAGAACGTCACGTCCACGGTCGTACCGGTCGCGAGGGCCGCGGCATCGCACAGCGACTGGAAGCGCGCCCGCATCGTCTCGTAGTACGCCTCGTCGTCCGAGCGGATCATGAACCAGGCGGACGTGCGGGCCGGGATGATGTTCGCCGCCGTGCCGCCCTCCCGGATGATCCCGTGGACGCGCGCCGTCTGTCGGAGCTGTTGTCGCCACAGGCCGACCGAGGCGAACAGCAGGATCATGGCGTCGAGCGCATTCGCGCCCTTCCACGGGTCGGACGATGCGTGGGCCTCGAGGCCGTGGAAGACCACGTCGATGTCCTCCGAGGCGAGCGGCCAGGCCTCGACGTGGCTGCGGTCACAGGGGTGATACATGAGGGCCGCGTCGAGACCGGCGAACAGGCCGTCCTCGATCATCTGGGCCTTCCCGCTGCCGCGCTCCTCGGCCGGCGTGCCGAGGAAGACGATCTCGCCGGGCAGCTCGTCCGCGATCGACGCGAGGGCGATGGCCGTCCCGACGCCCGCGGCGGCCATCGTGTTGTGGCCGCAGCCGTGCCCGAGACCGGGCAGCGCGTCGTACTCGGCGAGGATCCCGATCCGGGGACCGTCGCCGCCGCGCCCGCCGCGACGGACCGCGCGGATGGCCGTCGCGAGGCTCCCTGCCGGATGCTCGACCTCATAGCCGTGCCGCGCGAGAGCCTCCGCCACCCACCCCGACGCGTGGTGCTCCTCGTAGGCCGGCTCAGGGTCGGCGTGGATGCGGTGCGAGAGCTCGAGGATCTCCGCGCGGGATCCCTCGACGGCGGCGGCCAGACGGGCCTTCACCTCGACATGGGGCTCGGCCGGGGGCGTGGCGGACAGCGACGGCAACGGGCGCTCCAGGCTGCGGGGACGGTGGACGGCGCCAGCCTAGCGTCCGGCAGGTCGCGACGATGGGCCGGTTGCGGCGTGTGCCGTCAGCGCTCCGCCGAGAGGGTCGATTCCGCGACGAGCGCGAGGGCGATCATGAACAACGCGATCGGCCAGTCGAGCACGCCCTGCACGCGCAGCGCGACGAGCACCGTGACGATGACGCCCACCCAGGCCGCACGGCGGATCGCGCGGGTCCAGTCACCGCGAAAGGCGATCTGGCGGTGCCGGCCGAAGACCACCAGCCAGAAGATCGGCACGAGCGTGAGCGCGATCGCGAGGCCGATCAGGGCCGCCCCGATGAACCCCGCGCCCGGGTCGAGGACGGGGTCGCGCGTCGTCAGGACGAGGCCGACCAGGAACCAGACCAACGTCGCCGCGCCGAAGAACCCGAGGTTGAGCCAGCGGTCGCGCGCCTCCATCACGAGCGAGTCTAGGGCCTCGGCCCGCGCGGTCGCCCAGGGGCGGAACACCCGGGTCAGCAAGTCCATGGTCGATCGACGCTCCCATCCACGATGTCCGGCGGTGCGGGTCATCCCCGCCGCCGGGTCGGCGACCATGCACCAGCGGGGACGTCCCGTCGAGTCGGGCAGATTCCCTATCAGCGGACGGGCCGCACGCCTGGCGCGGCGTCAGCGCGCGACGCTCGCCGGGCAGATGTCGCGGAACGCGCAGTAGGTGCATGCGAGGTACTCGGGCTTCGGGGTGTAGTCGCGCGCCCGCATCCCGGCCGCCGCCGTCGCGATCCGCTCGCGGGCCTTGGCGAGGCGCTTGGGATCCACCTCGACCCGACCGATCAGGCCGGAGCCGAGGAAATGGAGCTGAACGGCGTCCGGCAGTCGGCCGGTCATCGCCTCGTAGCCCATCGCGTAGATCTGGAGCTGCAACGAGTCGCGGGCCCGCTGGCGCGCCTTCGCCGGATCGCGGACGTCGGACGACTTGTAGTCGGTGATCGTCACCCGCTCGCGGCCCATCATGCCGAGGGTCGGCGAGACCACGTCCGCCGACGGCTCGATGCCTTCGGGCGGCCCGGCCGCCGGGACATTGCGGTCGTCGGCGATCGGCTCGACATCGACCCGATCCCATCGCCCTCGGACCCGGTCGCCACCGAGCGTGAAGCTGAATTCGCGCTCGACATAGGTCGGGATGACCGAATCGGGCTGCAGCTGGGCCTCTCGGAAGCGGCGCAGGGCGAGGCGCCCGGACTCCAGGCGCGCCTCCTCGTGCTCGCGGCTCATGAAGCCCTCGTTCGACCAGGCCGATTCGAACGCCTCGTCGAGCTCGGTCTCGGACATCACGTGGCCGCGCGCGTGCCGGTGGTGGAACATCTGGACGGCCTTGTGGAGGGCCGCGCCGTAGACGATCGCGTGATGCGGGGCGAGCGGCACCCGCAGCACATGGGCGTACTTGAACTTCAGCGGGCACGTGAGGTAGTCGTCGACCTGGTAGAAGCTGAGCGAGAGCGGTTCGTCGCTCGGCCCGCGCACGACCTCGGGCCGGGCCGCCGCGGCCTCGAACGCCGCCAGCCGCTCCGCCGGCGTCGGGGCCGCGGCGCCGGCGCCGGGCACGCCCGACGTCGATGGCAGGTCCAGGGCCTCGAGGACGAACGGGGAGACGCGCCGCGCCCGGGCCCCGCCGTAGTCGGCCGCGTGCGAGAGGATGAGCTCGTCCCGGGCCCGGGTCATGGCCACGTAGCAGAGCCGCCGCTCCTCGGCGAGCGCCAGGTCCGGCGTCGGCGGCACGCCCCGACCGAGACCGGCCGGCAGGGCCAGCGCCTCGCCCCGCCCGCTCGAGGGGAAGCGTCCCGCGACGAGCCCGGGCAGGAAGACCACCGGGAATTCAAGACCCTTGGCCTTGTGGACCGTGAGGACGGCGACCGCATCGGCGTCGGGGTCGAGCTCGGCGGTCGCCGGATCGTCGCCGGCGTCGATCAGGGTCTGGAGGTGGGGCGCGATGAAGATCGCGCGGTCGTCGACCAGGAGCGCCGACTGGCCGCGGACGATCTCGAAGAACCGCGCGATGTTGGCGAGCGATTCCTCGGCAACCACGGTGTCGGTGGCGGCCAGCCGGGCCAGCAGGCCGCTCGACCGCAGGAACCCGTACAGCAACTCACCGGCCGGCCGCTCGTGCGCGATCTCGCCATAGCGACGGAGGTCCGCGACCAGCTTGGCGACCGTGGCGCGCGTCTCCGGTCCGACCCGCAGGATCCCGGGCTGGCGTTCGAGTTCCTCGAGGATCTCGCGGACGGACCGATTCCGCCGGCGGGCCATGTTGACGATGGCGGTCAGGTCGTCGCCGCCGAGTCCGTAGACCTCCGACGTGGCGAGGGCATACAGGTCCACGCTGGAATCCGGCTCCGCCACGACGCGCAGGAACGCGAGGAGGAGGCGAACCTCCGGCCGGGCGTAGAGACCGGACGTGCCCGAGAACCGCCACGGGATGCCCGCGACGTTGAGCGCCCGCAGGAACGGGTCTGCGTGGCCGTTCGCGCGGACCAGGATCGCGTGGTCCCGCGGCGACACGCCCGCGGCGATGCGACGCCCGATCTCGGCGACGATCCAGTCGGCCTCGTCCGACGCCGTCGCGAACGCTTCCACCCGGACGGGCGTCGCGTGCGGGTCCGATCGCTCGGCGCGGAGTCGCTTGCTGACCCCGGCCCGCACCTCGAGCCGCTCCGGATCGTTGAACCGGACGAGGCGGTAGGCGGCGTCGAGGATCGGCGCCTTCGAGCGGTAGTTCCGGCGCAGGACCACGGTCCGGGCGGAGCGGTAGCGGTCGCGGAAGCCGAGGATGTTGTCGATCGCGGCGCCCCGGAAGGCGTAGATCGCCTGGTCGTCGTCGCCGACCACGGTGATGTTCCGATGCGGCTCGGCGAGGAGGCCGACCAGCTCGGCCTGGGCCCGGTTCGTGTCCTGGAACTCGTCGACGAGGACATACCGGAACCGCCCCGCGATCTCGGCACGCGCCGCGGCCGACTCGCGCACGAGCCGCAGCGCCAACGCCACTTGATCGCCGAAGTCGATGCAGCCGTTGGCCGCGAGGAGGTCCTGATAGGTCGCGTAGGCCCGCGCGAGCTCGTCCTGGCGCCGGCCATCCTCGAGCCCCGCGGCGGCCGCGTCGCGGTCCACCTCGGACGCCGCGTCGCCTGCCGCGGCCGCGAGGCTCGCGGCCTCCGCCGAGACACGGCCGGCGAACTCCCGGTACGTGGCCGGGCTGATGTCCTCGTCCTTGCATCGGCTGAACAGGGTCGCGAGCGCGGCGAGGAAGCGGGTCGGGTCGCCGAGCGGCCGGTAGACGTCGAGATCGAACTCGAAGAGATGCTCGCGCAGGAAGATCACGACCTCCGGCCGGGTCAGGACGCGGAGGTCCGTCGGCAGCCCGAGCTCGAGGGCGTACTGGCGGATCAGGCCATCGCCGAAGGCGTGGAACGTCGAGATCGCGGTATCGGTATAGCCATACGGGACGAGCTGGTCGACGCGGACCGCCATCTCCTCGGCGGCCTTGTCGGTGAAGGTCAGGGCCAGGACCTCCGACGGCCGGGCCCGTCGCGTCGCGACGAGCCAGGCGATCCGGCGCGTGATGACCTCGGTCTTGCCGGTCCCCGCGCCCGCCACGACCAGCAGCGGGCCGTCATCGTGGGTCACCGCGCGGAGCTGGTCCGGATTCAGGCCGGCGAGCAGGGCGGCCAGGCCGGACCCCGGCTCGGGAACGAGGTCAGGGTCCATGACCGGGACGAGGTCATGCCAGGCCGGCAGCTGGTCGAGCGATGCGGGCTCGCGCCGGGTGCGGAGTCGCGGTCGGGTCACCGATGACTCGGCGGCGGGTTCGTCGCGGGCAGGAGGAGCGTCGGGGCCGGGGGCGCCGGTCGTCGTGGGGGCCATGCCCGGACCATCGCCGACCGCCGTGTCACCTAGCCTGTCAGACCATCGCCTGCTTGATCGCCGCGGCCTCCTCCTCGGACAGGCCGGTGTCCGATCGGCCCGCGACGATGGCCTTGGCGTAGACGCGGGTGCCCGAACGGGCATGGAGGCTGGACAGGACCCAGCCGTCGCCGTCGGCGTCGAGGAGGGCGAGCGCGAAGCTCTGGTTGCCGCCGGTCTCCTCGAACGGGTTGTACCGGACCAGGCCGGTCCGCTGGAAGGCACGGGGCTGGCGGGACTCGAGGATCTTGGTCCGGCCCCCGATGTCGTCGACCTTGCGGGCGACCTCGACGACCTTGTCAAGGTGCGCCTCGAGCACCGCCTCCAGGCTCTGTCCATCCGAATCGCGCGTCAGGCCGACGAGGCGCGCCTCGAGCCGCCGCGAGCGTCTTGCAAGCACGACCAGCACCAGGACGACGAAGAACAGGGCGACCACGAGCCCGACGACGATGGCACCGATCGCAGGCGTCACGAGCGCGTTGAGGTCGATCGTCCGGTCCTCCCGATGGGGTCCCGAGTCTAGCAGGGGCCTGAGGGCGAGACCGGTTGACGGCCGTCGTGATGCTATCCTCTCCGCTCGGCGGGACCCGGATCCCTGCGCCGCCAGGCGGCCCGCCCATCCGACATCGCTGGAGGACCGTCCCGCACCATGGCCAAACGCGCCCGAGGCAGCACCCGACCCGGTCAGCGCCGGCCGATCCAGCGCACGGCCGCCCGCTCGGCTGCGCCCGCGCCGGTCGCGCCGACGACCCCGCGGTCGACGAGCCTCACGCCCGAGGAGGAGGCCCGCGCTGCCGAGCTTGAGGCGAAGATCGTGGCCGACGAGCGCGCAGCCGAGGATGCCCGCAAGCGGACGACCGACCGTCGGCGAGGCAGTGCGGCTCCCGACCTTGCGCCCGGCCCCCGGGCCGGGTCGAGCCTGGCCGTTCGCGCTTCTGAGGAGTACGCCTACGTCGGTCGCGACGTCCGTCGCATCACGCTGATCGGCGGCACGCTGATCATCATCATGCTGGTGCTCTGGGCGCTCACGCACCTGACGGGCAACGCGGCCATCTGACCCGCGGGCCCGCCGGCCCGCCGCGCTACCATCGGGCCATGCCCGCCGCCCGTCGTCCGACCGGCGCCAAGCCAGAGGCGCTCTTCCACCCCCCGCCCGAGCGTCAGCCGCTCGCCGCCCGCATGCGCCCGCGCGACCTCGAGGAGTTCGTCGGCCAGACCCACCTCGTCGGCGAGCGTGGGCCGCTCCGGCGCAGCGTGGCCCGCGGCCACCTCTCCTCGATCCTGCTGTGGGGACCGCCGGGGACGGGCAAGACCAGCCTGGCGCGGTTGCTCGCGGATGCGATCGGCGCCCACTTCATCTCGCTCTCCGCGGTCATGTCCGGCGTGGTCGAGGTCCGGGCGACGATCGCCGAGGCGCAGGACCGGCTGGCCTTGCACGGCACGCGCACGGTCCTCTTCCTCGACGAGATCCATCGATTCAA
This sequence comes from uncultured Chloroflexia bacterium, assembly GCA_963767165.1. GTDB lineage: Bacteria > Chloroflexota > Limnocylindria > Limnocylindrales > CSP1-4 > SPCO01. Next base: position 235,813 of record CAVYCV010000005.1, read on the forward strand.
CAAGGCCCAGCAGGACGCGCTCCTGCCGCACGTCGAGGACGGCACCATCACCCTGATCGGCGCCACGACCGAGAACCCCTACTTCGAGGTGAACGCCGCGCTCCTGTCGCGGATGCGCGTCTGGCGGCTCGAGGCGCTGACCGACGACGAGGTCGCGACCGTCGTTCGCCGCGCGCTCGTCGACGCGGACCGTGGCCTGGCCGGTTCGCTCGGTCCCGATGGCGGGGTGGCCCTCGCCGATGACGCCTTCGAGCACCTCGTTTCGTTCGCGGGCGGCGACGCCCGCGCCGCGCTGAACGTCCTCGAGGGTGCCGCCGCCCTCGCGGCGGACGAGGGCGTCCGCGACAAGGCCGGCCACGTGACACCACGTCTCGAGGACATCGAGACGGCCGCCCAGCAGCGCGTCCTCGCCTACGACCGGGCCGGCGACGGCCACTACGACACGGTCTCGGCGTTCATCAAGAGCCTCCGCGGCAACGACCCGGACGCCGCGTTGTACTGGCTCGCGGCGATGGTCGCGGCCGGCGAGGACCCGCGGTTCATCGCGCGACGCCTGATCATCAGCGCGTCCGAGGATGTCGGGAACGCGGATCCGCGTGCCCTGCAGGTCGCCGTCGCGGCCTCCGCCGCGCTCGACTGGATCGGGCTGCCCGAGGCCCAGTACGCGCTCGCCCACGCGACGACCTACATCGCCACGGCACCGAAGTCGGACTCCATCGGTCGGGCGTATGGCGCGGCGATGGCCGACGTGCTCAAGCTCGGATCGCTCAACGTCCCGATGCACCTGCGGACTGCGGGCGATCGTCGGATGAAGGCCCACGGCATCGGGGTCGGCTACAAGTTCCCGCACGACTTCGAGGGGGACGACGTTGGGCAGCAATACCTGCCAGACGAGTTGGTCGATCGGCGCTACTACGTCCCAGGCGACCAGGGCTACGAGACCACCATCGCCACCCGGATGGAGGGTCGCACGCAGGCACGCGCGCAGGGTGCGCGACGGAAGAAGCGGACGGATGTGCCGATGGCCGGGATGAGCGACGCGATGAAGCCCAATATGGAGAACCGGAAGCGGATCGCCGAGACAGAGAAGAAGGACGCCGCCGACTGAGGCGACTCGATCTGAGGCGGCCGGCGCGGGACCATGTCACAGCCTGATGCCCTGCCGCCCGCGCCCGTATCATCCGCGGGTCAGGATGACGCTGCACCGCCGTGTCAGACGACGGACCGCCACGATCGGCCGCATTTCCCCGAGGCATGACCGACCTGCTCACTCAACTCAACAGCCCTCGCTACCGCTTGGCCATCCCGGCCTCGGTCTCAGCGCGCCTGCCGTCCTCGGAGATCACGGGCTTCGTCGTCGCATTCGCCGTCTGGGTCGTGATCGTCGCGCTGGCGCAGCCGCTCGGACGGTCGTGGGGCTCCGGGCTGGAGGCCTTCTGCTACTGGGCCAGCCACTTGTCGGCCCCGTACGCCAACTCCGACTGGACCAAGCCCGGGGCCTACGTCTACTCGCCCGCCTTCCTCCAGCTGGTGTCACCTCTGACCGCCCTGCCGTGGGGCTTGTTCATGGGCGTCTGGACGGCGATCATGCTGGCGGCCGTCCGCTTCCTGACCGGGCCCCGGCTGTTCGCGCTCGGGGCGCTGCTCGCGGTCTTCGAGCTGTTCGGCGGCAACATCTCCCTGCTGCTCGCGGTCGCGATGGTCGTCGGCTTCCGCTGGCCAGCGGCATGGGCGTTCGTCATCCTCACCAAGGTCACCCCCGGCATCGGACTCCTGTGGTTCGTCGTCCGGCGCGAATGGCGCCAGCTCGGGATCGCACTTGGCGCGACTGCGGCGGTCGTCGCCGTGTCGGCCGTCCTCATGCCGGGCGCCTGGCTCGAGTGGATCCAGGTCCTGATCCGGATCGCCGGGCGCGATGGCACCTGGGCCGCGGTCCCGATCCCGTTCATCGTCCGCCTGCCGTTCGCCATCGCCGTCGTCGTGTGGGGCGCCCGGACGGATCGCCGCTGGACCGTCCCCGTGGCCGGCATGCTGGCGTTGCCCGCCCTCTGGTACGGCGGTCTGAGCATGCTGCTCGCTGTCATCGTCCTGCGCGAGCAGGATGCCCGCTCGGCCGGGACCGCGTCGCCGGCTGCTGAGCCTCACGCCGGCCTACAGCCGGGCGAGGGCGAGCGTCCCGAGCTTCTTGGCCATGTCGAGCAGCTGGTCAGGCGTCATATCGGACGGGAACCCGTCGATGGGCACGCCGCTCAGCGTCCCCACCGCGAGCGACAGCAGCGTGGCGCCCTTGAGGACGTGCAGCTCGACGGCAGCGTAGGCGGGTAGCCAGACCGCCTCGTCGCCAAGCCCCGTGACGGCCTTCGCCTCCGGATTGCCCTTGAAGGTCCCGAACGTCGTGCCATGGCCAGGTGCCCTCCCGCTGGATCGTCCAGGATCCGCACGGTACCAGCGCGGCCGCAGCGTCGTGTCGTGACATCGCGTGAAATCGGCCATGCTCATCGCATGCGCCGCGCGTGGAGTGGATGACCGTCCTGTCCAGGCCGATCGGCTGGGTCCGCGGACTCGTTGACGTCGTCTTCCCGCGCGGCGCCGTCGTCCTGTCCGTCCTGAGCCTCGTCTACTTCGCGATGGGCCTCGTCCGCAACAGGGTCTTCGCGAACACGTTCGGCGCAGGGCCCGAGCTCGACGCCTACAACGCCGCGTTCCGGATCCCGGAGATCGCGCTCGACGTGCTGGTGGCCGCCGGGCTGACGGCCCCGTTCGTCCCGATCTTCACCAGCCTGCGTCGGACGGACGAGCGTGCCGCGAACACGTTCGGCCAGACCATCCTGACCGGCGCGATCGTGATCATGGCCGTCGCCTCGACGGTCCTGGCGATCGCGGCACCGTGGCTGGCCGACGCCTTCGAGGGCTTCGACCCGGCCACCCGCGAGCTGTACATCGAGCTGTTGCGGATCAACTGCATCGCCCAGGTCCTCTTCGCCGCGTCGTTCGCACTCGGCGAGGTGTTGGTGGCGAACCGGCGGTTCGCGTTCTACGCGTTGGCGCCGGTTCTGTATTCCGGCGGGATCGTCCTCGGGACGGTGCTCTTCGCCGGTCGCTTCGGGGTCTATGCCACGGCCTGGGGCGCCGTCGCCGGCGCCGCTGCGCACCTCGGGATCCGCGCGCTGGGCACCCGCCAGACGTCGTTCCGGATCCGGGCGGCCAGCGCCTTCCGCACGCCCGCGTTCCGCGAGTTCATCCGGCTGATGGTGCCCCGGATGATCAGCCACCCGATCGAGCCGATCACCGTGACCTACTTCACGATCATGGCGGCGTCGCTCGGGGCGGGCAGCGTCACCGCCCTGAACTTCGCCAGCGACTACCAGGTCCTGCCCGTCAGCCTGATCGGCGTGGCCTTCTCGCTCGCGGTCTTCCCGACCCTGTCAGCGGCCTACGCCGACGGGAGACGCGGGGACCTACCGCGCCGTGCTCGGCCGAAACCTGGTGACGATCGGCCTGCTGACCCTCGCCGCGGCGGTCGGCCTCTTCCTGCTATCCGGGGTCCTGGTCGACGTGCTGCTCGGGGGCGGGAAGTTCGGCCCCGACGATGTCGCGCTGACGGCCAGCGTCGTGGCCGCGTACGCACTCTCGATCCCCTTCGATGCGCTCGCCTACCCGCTCTCGCGCGGGCTCTATGCGACCCACGACACGATCCGTCAGGTCGCCTCGTCGTTCGTGGGGCTTGGCGTCGTCGTGGTCGTCTCGCAGGCTCTTGTCGGCCCGCTCGGGATCCTCGCGATCCCGCTCAGCTACGCGGTCGGGATGGCGGCCAAGGACGCCTTGCTCGCGATGTTCCTGGCCGGCCGCGTCCGGGGCATCGGACGCCCCGACCCTACGGGGCGCTGAGCGTCGGGACGACCGAGATGTAGAGGTCGTCGCGATCCTTGTAGCGGCCCTCCGGCCGGTGCCACTTGAGGTAGTTGCGCTCCATCTCGGCGGCATCCTGGAACGTGCCCGGCGGATCCGAGCGGCCCCAGATGCTCGAGACCCGCGGATACCAGGGGTCGAGGATGTAGGCGCCCGACACCTTGGCGTCCTTGAAGACCAACGGATCGGCGTCGGCCCGGAAGCCCGTCATGACCCAGGTGTGGGCGCCGCGCCAGGCCAGCAGGATGACCGGTGAATTCGTCTTCAGGATCGCCTTGGCCGCGTCCCGCAGCGCGCCGCTCCGTGTCTTGTAGGCGCGGACCTCGTAGCCGGGAGCGCCGTACGCATCGAGGGCAAGGGCCATGGCGCCCGGTCCCCAGTCCCCGTTGTGGCTGTCCGCGTAGCTCTCCCACTTGCGCACGTTGGTCTGGAGCTTCTTCTGGAACGCATCCGAGGTGTCCGCCAGACCCAGGACGGCGAGGGTCATCTGGACGCCCGCCGGCGAGCACCAGGTGTCCCGGAGCTCGGACGCGAAGACGGCCTTGGGCTTGGCCACGATGTCCACGTCGACGCGCTTGCGGTCGGGCACCGGGGTCGGAGTGGGCGTCGGCTCGGGTGTCGGCTCGGGCGTCGCGGCGGGATCGACCGGGCCGCTCGGGGTCGCGAGCGGGATCGGGGTCGTGGTCGCTTCGGGCGCCTCCGACTCCTCGTCATCCTCCGGATCGGTCACCAGGACCGTGCTGGGAGCCGGGCGATCGGGCGGCGGGCCCGCGAGGTAGCGGTCGACCCGGTCGAGCAGGTGGTCGAACCGGTCGCCGACGCCGAACGCGTTGACCGCCACGGCGCTCGAGCCGACGGCGAGGCCGAGGAGGACGACCATCGCCGACCCGGAGATGAGCTGCGTGCGGCGGCGAGGTCGACTGAACATGCGCGGGGCGGTCCTCCGGGGTTGGTCATCCTACGGTCAAACGACGATGAGGGCGTTGCAGCTGAGACGCCGTGAGCACCCGTGCCGTTGCGTCCGGTCACGGCTCCAGGTCGAACGTCCGCACGTGGCGGGGTCGGAAGACGGCGATCGGCCGACGGTCGAATGTCGCGATCCGGCGGATGCCCAGGCGCTCGGCCGTCGCGACCAGCACGGCGTCGGCCAGGCGCGGTCGGTGCTCGGCGGCCGCCTCCAGGTGCTCGGCCGCCCGGGTGAGATCCTCGTCAGTCGGGGCGATGAGCCGGATCCCGCCACCGGTCACCGAGCGGATCAGCGCGAGCGTCGCGTCGAGGCCCATCTCCCGCTGGAACAGGACGTCGAGCTCGGCGAGGGTGAGGTCTCCGAGCAGCAGGGGCTCGTCGGCGCGCCGGAACCACGTGATCGCCGCCGCATGGTTCAGGTCGGCCTGGTCCGCGGCGGCCAGCACGGCACTCCCGTCGAGCAGGATCGCCACGGGGGTCCGCTACCTGGAGACGGGCCGGCGTCGCACGGCCTCGCGTCGGGCGATCGAGCGGCCGTCGAGCGACAGGCGACCGTGCTGACTCCGTCCGACCGCCAGGAACGGCAGGTCGGGCGCCTCGTCGTGCGCCTCGAGGAACGCCTCGATCGCAGCGGTGATGACCGCCGTGCGGGTCGTCCGATGCCGGGAGGCGTACCGCCCGACGCGTTCGAGCAGGTCCTGGTCGGCGAGGATGGTCGTCCTGTGCGTGGCCATATGCCGACATATATGACACGTTGGCGTCGAGGGGTCAACCCGTGCGACCATGATGTCCCGCCCGTCGGCCGTCGTCGATCCAGTGCCGTGTCAACCGGAGGCCCACCGTGGACCGTTTCGAGCCCAATCTCCGCATCCCCGGCCCAACGGCCCTGCCGCCGTCGGTCCGCGTCGCCGGTGGCCGCCAGATGATCAACCACCGCGGACCCGAGTTCGCGGCGATGCTCGAGCGGATCCTGACCGGCATGAAGCCGTTCTTCGGGACGAGCTCGGACGTGGCCATGATCACGACCGCCGGATCCGGTGGCCTCGAGGCCGCAGTCGTCAACACCCTCTCCCCGGGCGACAAGGTGCTCGGGGTGTCGATCGGCTCGTTCGGCGATCGGTTCGCGAAGATCGCGCGCATCTACGGCGCCGACGTCACCAAGCTCGACGCCGAGTGGGGCTATGCGGCGGCCGCCGACGAGGTGCGCGAACAGCTGCGGGCCGTGCCGGGCGTCAAGGCCGTGCTGCTGACCCATAACGAGACCTCGACCGGGGTGATGAACCCGATCCGCGAGCTCGCCGCGGCCATCCGCGAGGAGGCGCCCGAGGCCCTCATCCTCGTCGACAGCGTGTCGGGCCTCGGCGCGGTCCCCTTCGAGATGGACGCCTGGGGCGTGGACGTCGTCGTCACCGGGTCGCAGAAGGCCTGGATGTCGGCACCGGGCCTGGCGATGGTCGCGGCCTCGCCGCGGGCCTGGGCGGCGATGGAAACGGCGACGATGCCCCGCTTCTATCTCGACCTCATGGCGCACCGCGAGAGCCACGCCGCCGGCCAGACGCCGTTCACGCCGGCCATCGCGGTCGTCTACCAGGTCGACGAGGGCCTGCGGATCATGGCCGAGGAGGGCGCCCCGGCGATCTTCGCCCGCCACGAGGCCTGTGCGGCCGCAGCGCGGGCGGGCCTGGCAGCCCTCGGCTTCGAGCTGCTGGCCGACGCGAGCGTCGCCTCGAAGACCGTCACCGCAGCGCTCATCCCCGAGGACCTCGACTGGAAGGCGTTCAACGGCGAAGTCAAGCGCCGGGGCGTCGTCCTCGCCGGCGGCCAGGGCAAGCTCACCGGCAAGATCTTCCGGCTCGGGCATCTCGGGTCGGTCACGGTCGAGGAGATCCTCGGTGCGCTGAGCACGCTCGAGTTCGCCTCCCTCGCGACAGGGCGGCCCGTCCGTCCGGGCGTGTCCGTGGCCGCGGCGCAGGCCGCCGCGGTCGAGGCGTCCGCTCTCGCGGTCCCGGCTCCCGCCGGGGCGGGCGCGTGAGGATCCTGGTCGCCGAATTGGTCGCCGCGGAGGGCCTCGAGCTCCTTCGCGCCGACCACGAGGTCGACGTCAGGACCGGACTCTCGCGAGACGAGCTGTGCGCCATCCTGCCCGACTACGACGCCCTGGTCGTCCGCAGCCAGGTCCAGGTCGATGCGCAACTCATCGCCGCAGGGACACGCCTCGTCGTCATCGGGCGGGCGGGCGTCGGCGTCGACAACGTCGACCTCGACGCGGCCACGCGGGCCGGCATCACGGTCGTCAACGCCCCGACCGGCAACACGATCGCGGCCGCGGAGCACACCTTCGCCCTCCTCTACGGCCTGGCCCGCAAGACGGCGCCGGCCGATGCCTCGATCCGCCGCGGCGAGTGGGAGCGCGCCTCGTTCACGGGTCGCGAACTGCGCGGCCGGACGCTCGGCATCGTCGGGATCGGCAAGATCGGCCAGGCCATCGCGGTCCGCGCCCGGGCCATGGAGATGACGGTCCTCGGCGTCGACCCGTTCGTCACCCCGGAGCAGGCGGCCAACCACGGCGTGGAGCTCGTCGAGATGGACGAGCTGCTCCGGCGCTCCGACGTGGTCACGGTCCACGTCCCGCTGACCCGCACGACCCGCGGGCTGATCGGCAAGACGGCGATCGCCAAGCTCAAGCCAGGCTCGATCGTCCTCAACGTCGCACGCGGCGGCGTCCTCGACGAGGCGGCGGTCGCCGACGCGCTGCGCTCCGGTCATCTCGGCGGGGCCGGGATCGACGTCTTCGAGCACGAGCCACCGACCGATTCCCCGCTGCTCGACGCCCCGAACACCCTGCTGACGCCGCACCTCGGGGCGTCCACGGCCGAGGCCCAGATCCTCGTTGCGGAGGAGGTCGCGGCACAGGTCCTCGACGTGCTCGAGGGTCGGAGCGCCCGGTACGCGGTCAACGCGCCGCTGCTGACGCCCGAGACGGCCCGGGCGATCGCGCCGTACCTGCCGCTCGCCGAGGTCCTCGGCCGGTTCTTCGCCGAATTCACCCGCGGCGGCCTCAAGACGCTGACCCTCGAGATCGCGGGCGACCTCGCCGCGTTCGACGGCACGCCCCTCACCGCCGCCGTCCTGCGCGGCCTGCTCGAGACGACCACGACGGAGCGGGTGAACCTCGTCAACGCCGGCGCCCTGGCCAAGGCCCGGGGGATCACCCTCATCGAGCGCAAGACGCCCGACGCCGGGGCGTTCGCGTCCCAGTTGACGCTCTCGACCGAGCGACGCGGCGTGACGACAACCGTGGCCGGGACCGTCGCGGGCGGCGAGCCGCGGATCACCCGTCTCGACGACTACCGCCTCGACATGGCCCCATCGGACGTGATGCTCATCACCCGGCACATGGACCGCCCCGGGACCGTCGGGCGGATCGGGATCATGCTCGGCGAGGCCGACGTGAACATCAGCGCGATGCACCTCGCCCGGACCCGTCCGCGCGAGGACGCCCTGATGATCCTGGCCCTCGACGACGACGTGCCCGACGGCGTCGCGGACGCGATCCGGGCGCACGAGAACGTCCGGGACATCTGGACGATCCGGCTGGGGAGCGAGCGCTGACCGGCTCGCCGATCCCGGCCGGGCTGAACGCGACGCTGGTCCTCGTCCGCCACGGCGAGAGCGAGTACATCGTCGAGGGTCGGTTCCAGGGCCAGGCGGAGACGCCGCTGTCCGCGACCGGCCGCCGACAGGCCGCCCTCGTCGCCGAGCGACTGGCCGACCTCGAGCGCTCCCCGGCCCTGCCGATCCCGACCGGCCCGCCCCACGAGATCGTCCACTCCCCGCTGGGTCGGGCCGCCCAGACCGCGGCAGCGATCGCGGATGCCCATCCGGCCCATCCGATCCTTCGGCCGGATCCGCACTTCGGCGAGATCGGGCAGGGCGAGTGGGAGGGCCTCCATCGCGACGAGATCAGTGCCCGGTTCGCCGATACGCTGGCAGCCTGGCGCCTCAGACCGACCGAGGTCTGGGCCCCCGGCGGCGAATCCCTCGCCGAAGTCGCCGATCGCGTCCGCGACGGCCTGGCCGCGACCCTCGGGGACCTCGCGGGTGAACCTGTCCGGCAGGTCGCCGACCCCGTGGCCGGCTACGGCCAGTCGCGCCACGACGGACCGTGGAGCGTCCTCGTCGGTCACGACGGGGTCTTCAAGGTGACGATGCTGACGCTGTTCGACCTGCCCCTGGAGCGGTTCTGGATGTGGTCGTTCGACCTGTGCGGCATCACCGTCGTCGAGCTCCGTGCCGGGCGACCCGTCCTGCGCGCGCACAACCTCACGGGACACCTCGCACCGGTGCTGGATGCCGCGGTCCTGGCCGAGCGCTCGGCGCGCGAGGCCAGCGGCGCCCTCTGAGGCCGGCTAGCGGCGGCGGCGGTCCCGCCGGCGGAACGCGAGACGCAGCAGGTTCAGCTTCAGCCGCCGCTCCGCGGCCCTGAGGGCCTGCAGCCGGTCGTCGCTCAGGATGCCGCGACCGTAGGCGGTCTCGACCTTCGCGTGCGCGACCAGCTCCAGCTCCGGCCGGGCGATCGGCAGCACCTCGCCGAGGCTGCCGGAGAACTCGTACACGGTCTGGGTCGCGCGCGGCCCGAAGCCGAACCGCGACGCCAGCCGGGTGACCGTCCGGTAGGCGTGGTCGGCCGTCGTCCCGCTGCGTGGGCCGCGCTGCCAGGCGATGAAGGCCAGGGCACAGACGATGACCAGCAACAGGATGGTCATGCCGATGAGCGGCGCGGCAACGTCGTTCCTCGTCCCCGCGACGACACCGGACCCCTCGTCCGGGTTCCGGAACTCGTTGTCGCCGAGCCGCGACGGCAGCACGAGGCTGGGCAGTGGCTTCGCGGTCCCGGTGACCGGCGGCCCCGATGGGAGGACCGGCAGCCTGGCGACGCTGCCGCCGGTCGGATCGAACGGCACCCACCCGTAGCCCGGGAAGTAGACCTCGACCCACTGGTGGCTGAGGCCGTTCCCGATCGTCTCCTCGCCGCTCGCCGAGCGCTCGCCCGGCAGGAACCCCTCGACGATCCGCGACGGGATGCCCTGCTCGCGCAGGAAGATCGCCATCGTCGACGCGTAGAACTGGCAGTACCCCTGGCGGTAGTGGGCGAAGCACTCCACCGACGAGATGTCCTTGCATCCGCCGGCGAGGAGGTCCAGCACGTCCGTGTCGTACGTGAAGAGGCGGGTCGGTCCCGAATCCCGGAAGCGCGTCTGGAGGTAGTCCGCGAAGTCGAACGGGTTGAGCGAGGGCGCCTCCGTGACGAGCTGGTCGTAGAGGGCCTCGGCCGCGCCGCCCGCCGGGATGGCGCCCTCGGGGACCTCCAGGTACAGGTCCGTGACCTCGACCGGATAGGCCGTGCCCGCCGCGCGCAGGTTCTCCTGGTTGAGCTCGCCGGTCTTGTTGCCGGCGATCGGCACGAGCGCGGTCACGGTGTACGGGCCGTTGCCGTCGCGTTCGACGCTGCCGATGAACGGGCCGTCGCCGATCAGCCGGACCGTCGTCCCCTGGTCGACGACGCTCGGGATCAGTGGCGAGAGGATCGGTCGCCCGGTGTACCGCGCGGGCGTCACCTTGAACGTCACGGGCTCGGTCAACGCCGGATCCGGTGCCTCGGCGGTGTCCTTGAGGAGCTCCTCGCCCGCCTGCCGGACGACCTCGGACCCCTCGCTCGGCTTCCAGCCGTTGAGCGCGAACTGGTCGAAGGTCACGACGCGCCAGTAGAAGTCCCGCTTCTCGTCGGGTGGCACCTGGATCGTGACCTCGAGGGAGTCGTCCGGGTTCCAGCGGCCCGAGATCCGCGTGCCCGACGGGTCGAAGTCGGCGCCGAAGGACACGCTGTTCCCGCCGGTCGGCAGGAACTTCTGGAACGAGCGCGACAGCTCGATCAGGCTGGCGCTGACGCCGCCCCAGGCGCCGCGCAACGGGTCCGACGACGCGACATTCGTGAGCAGCAGCGATCCGCCGATGGCCGCCGTGATGAAGAGCGTCCCGCCGCGCAGGTACACGCCCGAGATCGAGGCGGGGTCGCCGATCCGGCGGCGGAGCCACTCGGCCTGCTCCTCCAGGACGTGATAGCGGATCAGCAGGAACAGCGAGGTGATGCTGAACAGCACGAGCAGGACCAGCTGGTCGCGCGTCGTGAGAGACATGTTGACCAGCAGGACCAGCCCGACGATCACGATGGCATTGAGCGGTCGCCGCTGGCCGAACGTGGCGTAGGCCGCGAACATCGAGGTCGCCCACACGAACAGGCCGAGCACCAGCAGGAAGTGGCCGTATTCGTTCGTGAGCGGCTTGTCGAGGACGACGAGGTCGATGACGGCGTGGACGAGGGACCTCGCGGTCGACTCGTAGGCGCTCAGCCTGCTGCCTTCCGCGACCAGGACGTTGCCGACGACGAGCGGCACGATCAGCGCGGCGAAGACCGCCCCGATGAGATACGTCCGCCAGCGGCCCCAGCCGACCTTGACCCCGATCAGGCCGGCGAACATGCCCAGGATCGCCATCGGGATGAGGAGGTCGGTGAAGTCCTCGCGAGCCAGGATCGGCGCCGCGTCGTCGATCGACGTCGCCATCGTGGCGCACAGCAGGGCGACGAGGGCGACCGTCAGCCAGCCCTCCACGGGCGAGAGGGGGATGCGGCGCGTGCCGATCGTCCGGGTCATCGGGTCAGGATCTCGCCGAGCGGGCGACCGGGGGTAACCACGTGGTAGGGCAGCTCGTACTCGGCGAGGGCATGGCGCAGGGCCCGGGCACGCTTGGCCGCCGCCTCGGCCTCGGCCGGATCGACATGGACCGTCCCGCCGGACGCCGACGCCGCAACGGCACGAGCGACCCGGTCGTACTCGCCGACGTCGAAGGTCACCACGACGCAGGCCACGCCCCGGGTGCGCAGGCTCGCGAGGGGCCGCACCCACGACGGGTCGAGCGACGGGGTGATCACGACGGCCGTCATGCCGCGCCGGAGGCGACCGACAGTCGAGATGAGCGTCTCGACGAGCGGGGCATGCCCGTCGGCCTCGACGGCGGCGAGGAGCTGCATGATCTTCTGGTGCTGGCGGCCGCCCCGGTCGGCCGGCAGGAACGCGGTCCGGCCGGCATTGACCGTGAAGCCGACGGCCCGGTTCTCGGCGATGGCCTTGTCCGAGACCGCGGCCGCGACCCGGATGGCCGCCTCGGTCGTCGACTCGTCGCCGCGGCCGCCGCCGATGCCGCGTTGCAGGTCGAGGATGATCCAGGCGTCGGCGGTCTGCTCGAGGTCGAACTCCTTGACCTGGAGCTCGCCGTGGCGCGCCGTCGTCTTCCAGTGGATCCGGTTCATCGCGTCACCCGGGGCATATGGCCGCACCGACGTCGCGAGCGGCGTCGTCTGAAGCGTCCGCTCGGGCGAGGCGTGGCTGCCCTCCAGGATCGCCGAGGGCAACCGCCAGGACGGGATGGGCTCGAGCCGCGGATAGACGATGACCGAGACGCCCTGGCCCACCGTCGCCGCCGCCTCGAAGAAGCCGAACGGGTCGCCGGTCCGGATGTGGAGGGGCTCGATCCGGAAGTGCCCGCGGCGCGAGAGCGGGACGCGGATCAGCCATGATCGCTCGCTGCGCCCGCCGAGCGTGATCGCCCGACCCGGCAGGGCGCCCGGCAAGGTCGTCGGGTTGTGGACTTCCAGCCAGAGCTTGGGCAGCCGGCTGCCGTTGCGGAGCGTGTAGGTGACCCGCATCTTGTCGCCGACGTGGCCGTGCAGCTGGCTCACCGCGTATCCGGCTTCGAGGTCGGTCAGGCCCAGGCGCACCAGGATGTACGAGCCGCCGATCACGAGGATCGCGAGGTACAGCAGGTAGAAGAGGAACGGCCAGCCGGTCGAGAACGCGGCGACGACGAGGAAGGCGCTGACGAACAGCAGCTCGAGCCGGCGGATCATGTGGTTCGGCCCCGGGGCTCCATCCGGCCGACCGCCCGGGTCCTAGGCGCCGGGGACGGCTGACGCGCCCGCCGGGTTGCGCAGTCCGGTCGGACCGCCCTGCCCGGTCGGTCGGATGCCCTCGATCGAGGTCGTCTCGAGCAGCTCCCGGACGACCTGGCCGGCCTGCACGTCGTGGATGGACGAGCTCGTCTTGATGATCAGCCGATGCGCCAGGGCCGGTTCGGCCAGCGCCTTGATGTCATCGGGGATCACGTAGTCCCGGCCGAGCAGGCCGGCCAGCGCCTGACCGGCCCGGTACAGGGCGATCGAGCCGCGTGGCGAGGCGCCGAGGTAGACATCGGGATGGCTGCGGGTGGTGCCGACGAGTCGGACGATGTAGTCGGCGACGCTCGAATCGACGTAGATCTCGCGGACGGCCTCCTGCATCTCGCGCAGCTCCTCGACGGTCAGGACCTCCTCGAGGTCCTCGAGCGGATGGGTCCGCTTCTGCTCGTCGAGGATCACGATCTCCTCGATCGGCTGGGGATAGCCAAGGCGAAGTCGCAGCATGAAGCGATCCAGCTGCGCCTCGGGCAGCGCGAACGTGCCCTCGTACTCGATCGGGTTCTGCGTCGCGATGACGAGGAACGGATCCGGCATCGGGTAGGTGGTGCCATCGATCGTCGCCTGGCGCTCCTCCATGCACTCGAGGAGCGCGGACTGGGTCTTCGGGGTCGCCCGGTTGATCTCGTCGGCGAGCACGATCTGGCTGAAGATCGGGCCCGGGCGGAACTCGAACTCCTGGGTCTTCTGGTTGTAGATCGACAGCCCCGAGACGTCGGAGGGCAGGAGGTCGGGGGTGAACTGGATCCGTCGGAACGAGGAGCCGAGGCTCCGCGCGATCGCCTTGGCCAGCACGGTCTTGCCGGTCCCCGGCACATCCTCGATGAGCAGGTGGCCGCGGCACAGCAGGGCGACCAGGGCAAGACGGACTTCGTGGTGCTTGCCGACGATCACGCGCTCGACGTTGGCGAGGACCTTGTCGCCGGTCTCCTGGATCTTGGTCATCGGCCTCTCTCGCAGGGTGGGCGACGCCGGGGACGCCGCAGGCGGGCGGGTTGGTGGGGTGCGACGAGCCCAGTGGGACTCATGTGTCGTCGCAGGATAGTACGTCCAGCCGGGGCCATAGGTTCCCGGGCCTGTCGGTCGAGGGGCGCGGCGATCAGGAACGGGGCGGGCCGCCCCCCAGGGCGTCGGGGCGGAGCGGGCCTGGATCGGCGCGCTCGAGACGGGGCCCGTCAGGTCCGCCGGGTCGCGGGTACCGTCCCCCAACGGGACCCGCGACGCAGCGCCGACGGACGAGCATCGGCCTTGAGCGGGCGAGCCACCCGCCGCGCGAGCCGACACGGGAGGGCGTGCGGCGGCGATCACGGCCCCCAGCCATCACCGTCGTCTCACGTCCCGGTCTCCCTCACGGGATCACGCTGGTCCGCCACGGTGAACGCGACGTCAGCGTGCCGTCAACATTCCGGACACGCCCGGGCCCGGCGGTGCGTCGTCGTCAGCCGCGGAGCAGCGTGAGCGCCCCGACCCAGGCGGTCATCACGCAGCCGATCGCGCCCATCACGGTGAGGAACGGCTCCCCGCCGATCCAGGCCGCGGCCGCGACCCCGCCGAACATCGTGGCGAGGACCGCCGCGATCGCGGCGAGACCGATCCGCTCGACCCACGGGCGACGCGGGCGAGGCGGCTCGACGATGTCATCAGACGGAACGCCAGGGTCCTCGCTCGTCACGGCGTCCCGCGCAGGTAGCGGGTCATGAGGTCGCCCGCGATCGGCGCCGCCACCTCGCCGCCACGACCGGCCTGCTCGACGAGGACCGCGATGGCGACCGTCGGTGCCTCCGCCGGGGCAAAGCCGATGAACCACGAGTGCGGCTCGCCTGTGCCGCCCAGCTCGGCCGTCCCCGACTTGCCGGCCGTGGTGATGCCCTGGACCTTTGCTCCAGTCGTGAACTGCCGCCCGAGGTCGCCCTCGACCGCCTCGACCATCGCACGGTTGATGTCGCGGGCATCGGACGGGTCGATCACCTGCCCCATCCGTTCGGGACCGAAGACGCGCGGCTGGCCGCTCTTCCCGGTCAACGACGTGACCAGCCTCGGTCGCATCAGGGCGCCGTCGTTGGCGACGGTCGCGGCGACCAGCGCCATCTGGAGCGGCGTCACGACGGTCTCCGCCTGGCCGTAGGCCGCGTTCGCGAGCTCGACGTCATCCGCGAAACCGCCAGGCCCGGACCCGTCGCCGTTGGTGACCTGCGAGGTCGCCGTCGGGAGCTCGAACGGCAGAGGGGCATCGAAGCCCATCCGGTCCGCATAGCGTTTCAGGTCGACGCCGCCGATGGCCAGACCGGTGAGGGCGTACCAGATGTTGCACGACACCTCGGTCGCCTCGACGAAGTCGAGCGCCTTCTTCCCCGTCTGTGGATGGTGCCCGTCGCGGATCCGGAAGCCATCGACGAGGAGGCCGTCCTGTTCGGCCTTGGGCTGCTCCTTGTAGGTCGTCTCCGGCGTGATCGCCCCGGATCCGAGACCGGCCACGGCTGTCACGATCTTGAACACGGAGCCCGGCACGTAGCGGCCCTGGGTCGCGCGCGGCAGCAGCGGCTGCGTCTTGTCGTCGATCAGGGCGGCGAACGTCGAATCGGCCGTGGCCGGGTCGGCGATCGCCGATGCGTCGTATGTCGGGGTCGAGGCCAGCGCGAGGATCTCGCCCGAGCGCGGGTCGAGCATGACGATCGCACCGCGATCCTTGCCGAGCGCCCGGACAGCGGCCCGTTGGAGGTCGTACGAGAGCGACAGCGTGAGGTCCTTGGGGTCGTAGGGCGTCGCCCCGAACTTGCGGAACGCGTCGGCGAGGGGGTCGCCCGCGAGCCCGGAGAGCTCGGCGTCGAACGCCCGCTCGAGACCGGCAGTCCCGTAGCGTCGCGAGGCGTAGCCGACGACGTGGCTGATCGCGGTGCTCGCGTACACGCGGTACAGCTCGCCGTTGGCGTCCTTCTTGTTGCGCGCGAGGACCTTTCCGTCACGGTCGAGGATCTGGCCGCGGGGAACGGTCCTGGAGGCGGCGATGACCGCCGGATCGTACGGCGACCGGACCAGGTCGGGCGCCTTGATGACACCCCAGTACGCGACCGCTCCACCCAGGATCCCGAAGGCCAGTGACAAGGCCACGAAGACGTGCATGATGCCGCGCGACAGCGGCCGACCGCCCGATCCGCTCGTCCGCATCAGGCTGCCCGCCAGCTGGTCAGGCGCCGCCACCGACGGACCTCGGACGGCGGCGGCGGCGGTTCGACACCCTTGTCCGACAGGGCCAGCAGGAGCCCGACGATGAGGGCGTTCGCGAGCAGCGACGAGCCGCCATAGCTGATGAACGGCAGCGTCACGCCCGTGAGCGGCAGCACCTTCAGGTTGCCCGCGGCGATGATGAACGCCTGGATCCCGACCACCAGCGCCAGCCCGATCGCGAGCAGCGCGCGGAAGTCGTCCGCCGCGGCGGCGCCGATCCGCAGACCTCGCTCGACGACCACGAGGAAGAGGCCGAGGATCGCGAGGACGCCGACGATGCCGAGCTCCTCGCCGAGCGCCGCGAGCGGGAAGTCCGTGTGGATCTCCGGGATCGGCAGCCTGCCGCCGACCTCGGGCAGGCCGGCACCCAGCCCGACGCCCACCAGGCCACCACGGGCAAAGGCGAGGAGTGCCTGGACCACCTGGTAGCCGATGCCGAGCGGGTCGGCGAAGGGGTCGAGCCAGAGGTCGAACCGCACCCGGACGTGATCGAACAGCTGGGCCATCAAGAGGCTGCCGAGCACGAACAGGATGAGCCCGATCACCACGAGGCTGACCCGCCCCGTCGCCACGTACACGAGGGCAAGGAAGACGCCGAAGAACAGGAGGGCCGCGCCGAGGTCACGCTGGACGACGACGATCCCCAACGCGATGGCCCACATCGCCACCATCGGGGCGAGGTACGGCAGCGGTGGCAGGCGGAGCGGACCGACCCGGGTGTCCTGCTCGACCAGGAGCGCGCGGTTCTCCGAGAGATAGCCCGCCAGGAACACGACGAGGATGACCTTGAGCAGCTCGGACGGCTGACCGCTGATGGGGCCGAACTGGAGGGTCAGGCGCGTGCCGTTGATCTCGCTCCCCAGAACGAACGTCAGCAGCAGCAGCCCGACGCCCGCCGCCGCCCAGGTGTACTTGTACCGGCGCAACCAGGCGTCGGAGCGGACGACGATCCCGAGGGTGGTCGCGATCGTGATCGCCACCAGCAGCCAGACCAACTGGACCTGGGCGAGGCCCGAGCTCCGCCCCGAAGAACGTCTGGGTGACCAGGTCCTGCGGGAGCCGCTCCATGAGCAGGAGCGAGATCCCGCCGAGCAGCGCGACGACCGGCAGCAGGACCTGGTCGGTCCGACGGCCGGCCAGCACCTGGGCGCCATGTGCCACGGCCAGGGCGGCGAGATAGATGGCCAGGGCGCCGGCATCGGCCGGCACGAACGACCCGGTGACGGTCGCCCCGAGCGACACGCTGCCCACGAGCAACGTGAACGCGACGAGCAGGAGCAGGCGCGCCTCCTGCCAGCGCGGGCGCGGACGGATCGGCCCGAGGATCCGGGGCAGTGCCGGCGCCTGGCGGGCGGTGCTGGGGGCGCCCGCGCTCATCGGCGCGCCCGCTCGAGCCGAAACCGGACCTGGCCCACCTGGAGCTCATCGCCGAAGCCGAGCGCCGCGACGCCCTTGACCGGCCGGCCGTTCACGTACGAGCCGTTGGTACTCCCGAGGTCCTCGAGGTACCACGCCCGGCCGCGGTAGGTCAGGATGGCGTGCTCGGCCGAGGCGAACGGGTCGTCGACGACGATCGCGTTGTTGACGTCGCGACCCATGGTCGTGATCGCGTCGAGCGCGAAGACCTGGCCGGCTTCGGGCTCTCCGCTCGGTGAGTCCACCACGACCAGTCGACCGAGCTCGCCGCTCCCCTCGCGCGTCGCCGCCCGGAGGTCGCGCAGCAGCGCCCGGACGACGCGGTAGAGGAACAGGTACAGGAGCGCGAGGAAGAGGAACCGGATGACCCACAGGACGACCAGGTATCCATCCATCAGTGCGTGGCCCCGTCGACCTCGACCTCGAGCGTCGATGCCCCGATCCGGATCTGATCGCCTGGGCCCAGGACGACCGAGCTGACCCGCTCCCCGTTGACCTCGGTGCCGTTGGTGCTGCCGAGGTCGGAGTACAGCAGCGCCCCGCGACGGCCGGCGATCCGCCCGTGATGGCGGGACACCCGTTCGTCGTGGAGGACGAGGTCGTTGTCGGTGGCGCGGCCGATCGTCAGCCCGGCGCCGATCGACACTTCGCGGACGCCGCCCCGCGGCTCATGGACGCGCAGGCGGGCGGACGGGGCGATCACGACCGGTACCGTATAGACCATCGTGTGGACGGGGTCCTGGCGTCCCCGTTCCTCGCGTCCGTCGTCATCGACGACCGGGTGGTGGCTGCTGCCCGCGATCGGGTCGGCGAACCTCGCGTCGACCCGGATGTCCGCTCGCAGGACCGTGGCATCGCCCAGCAGGTCGACGCGCGGCCGGTCCACGAGCGTGTAGTGGTGGGCCCGCGCGAAGAGGAGCGCGGCGTCGGCCAGCTCGGCGGCCAGCGTCTGCTCCATGTCGTCGAAGCCGGCGAGATCGTCCGGATGAAGGTGCACGACGAACCGATTCGGGACAAGCGTCCGGTCCGAGGCGGCCAGCCGTTCGGCCTCCATGGCGCGCTCGATCCGCCGCTGGAGTTGGACAGGCTGGAGTCTGGTCCGGAACAACCGAGCGGACGGGCGCTCGAAGAGTCGTTCGAAGAACCGCTCGATGGCGGTCAGCGGCGGCATGGTCGGTGGCGGACTCTACCACAGGGTCCGCGGAGGCCCCCGGGCCCCTGTAGACCGCACCGGACTATCCGCCGCGGAGCCCGGTACCCCCGTCGGGGGAACGTCAGGTGGCGTGCGATATACTCTCGCCCCTGTTCGGGGTGGTCCGACCGCCCCAGCATGTCCAGCGCCCATCCGGGGACCCGATGGCCGAGATCCTGACCGAATCCTTCTGCGAGCGATGCGGCTCGCGCTATACCTTCGAATCGGCGGTCCCACGCGCCCGGCTCCGGGGCGTCAAGGTCCTCTCGCGCGGCCTGAAGAACTTCGTCCTCGACGACAAGACCTCGATCGACGAGGCGATGGCCGCGGCGCGTGACGATACCGACCGCTCGCTGACCTCGCAGCAGCTCGAGGCTTTCCACAAGACCTTCAACTTCTGCATGCAGTGCCGGCAGTACATCTGCCCGAACTGCTGGAACGAGGGCGAGGGCCGGTGTCTCACCTGCGCGCCGACGCTCGGTCGCGGCATCCTCCCGGCCCCGTTCCCCCACCTCGACCCCTCGGCGGGGGTCCTCGCGGCACCCGATGACGGCCTCGCCGCTGCGGCGATGAACGGCCACACCCACGTCGGCGGCGAAACGAACGGCAACGGCTTCGATTCGGTCGGCCACCTCGAGACTCTGACGCAGGCCAGCGCGCCGAGCGCCCCGGTCGAGATGATCGGGGGCGAGGTCGAGGCGCGGGCGACCGTCGAGCCGGACGCCATCGCACCCGCGAGTGACGAGCCCGGGTCCGACGCGGTCGATGCCGAGGCTGCGGCGCTTGCTTCGCTCCACGCAACGGTGGCCGAACCCGAGGCCGAGCGCTTCATCTACGACCCATACGATCCGCCACCGCCCGCCCCGCCGGCAGCGCTCGTGGCCGACCCGGTGGTGGCCGAGCCCGTGGTGGCCGAAGTCGGGGCCCCGGCGCCGGAGCCCGAGGTCGTCGTCGAGGCCAGCCAGGTCCTCGAGACGCCGACGCTCGAGCCCGAGGTCGCCGCCGAGGCTGCCGTCGCCGAGTCCGTCGCGGTCGACGAGACCGTCGCGGCCCAGGACGTCGTCGCCGAGGCCGGGGCCGAAACCGCCTCGGACGACGCCGAGGCCGGATCCGACCGCGCCGCCGCCCCGGCCGCCGAGACCAGCCTGTTGCTCGCCGGGCTGCGACCCGGACAGAGCCTCGACGAGGCCCTCGCCGCATTCGAGGCCGAGCCGGTGGCAGACGAGGCGGCCGAAGCCGTCGTCGCAGAAGCCGTCGTCGCGTCCGACGAGCCGGCGGCCCCCGAACCGATCGAGCACGCCGTGGCAGACGCCGCGGTGATCGCCGCGCTGGCGTCGACGGACCGGCCGAGACCCCGATCGCAGCTGATGACGCCGAGCCGGACCCACCGGACGCGGCGGTCCTGGCCGCCGCTGCCGCGGTCCTGGCCGGGCGCGCGCCGGCCGCTGCCGCCGCGCCGGCCCCGATCGCCCGCACGTCGAGGAGCCGGTCGAGGCCAGCCGGAGCCCGTCGCCTTCGTCGAGCCCCTCGATGAGATCCTGCTCGGCGGCTCGGCCGCGTCCGAGCCCGTGGTCGACGTCCAGCCCGGAAACCGAGCCGGAGCCCGCCTGGCAGGCCGAGCCGCTCGCCGACACGTCGCCGCCGCCGAAGTCATCGAGGCCCAGTCCGAGCCGGCCGTCGAGGCCGCGCCAGAGCCCACGGCGCCGGAGCCCGAGATCGAGATCGCCGCGGTCGAGGCCGCGCCAGAGCCCACGGCGCCGGAGCCCGAGATCGAGATCGCCGCGGTCGAGGCCGCGCCAGAGCCCACGGCGCCGGAGCCCGAGATCGAGATCGCCGCGGTCGAGGCCGCGCCAGAGCCCACGGCGACGCAGCCCGGGATCGCCGCGGCCGCCGCCGACGACATCGTGGCCCAACCGACGTGGTCCATCCTCGCGCCGGACCCGCAGCCGGTCAGCGAGGTCCCCGGGCCGCTCGCCGACGGCCCCGCCTCGACGATCGCTCCCTTGGCGCCTGCCGCCCAGGCCGCGCCGCCCGCATCGGACGAGCCGAGCTGGCCGGCCCAACCGCAATGGCCGGCCGCGCAGGTTTCCTCCGGCCTGCCCTTCCTGGGTCGCCACGCCGTGCCGACCGGGGGCGTCGAAGCCCTGTGGGCCGAATCGACTCAGGCGGTCACTGCGCCGCGGACCGACGCGGACAAGCCCACCGGTGGCGTGCAGCCATGCACGAGCTGCGGCCTGTCACTCTCCGCCTCCGCCAGGTTCTGCCGGCGGTGCGGGACGTCCCAGGTCGGCTGACCCGGACTCGACCTCTCCGGCCGCCGCGTCTCGCTCCGACTTCGAGGCTGCGTCTTCTCGAACGCGCACCCAGGCTGCGCCGTACAGCACGCCCTGGAACGTGAACGACAACCAGGCCAGGGCGATGAACGCCGTTGCGAGAGAACCCGCCAGCGCCGCGGCGCCCACGAGCCTGGGCGCCAGGAACACGAAGACCTGGCTCAGCACGACGACGACGACGGCGACGACCGCGGCCGGCAGGAGGACCGCAGACCACCGCGGCGCCCTCGGCGGCACCGTCCGATAGACAAGGGTCATGACCAGGAACGTCGCCACCAGCACGACCGGGGGCGACGTCAACAGACTGGACAGCGAGTGCCCGAACCGCGTCGTGTCAGGAAGCCAGGCGTCGGCGGCGCTCGACAGCCAGACCAGGATGATGAGGACGATCACGATCGCGATGAGGAGCGCGACCCACACGAACCCGCGGGCCGTGCGGCGAAGGATGTCGCGCTCCGGCTCGTCCGAGAAGATCCGCGAGAAGGCCACGTCGAGGGTCACGTAGAACTGGCTCACGGTCCACACGAGACCGACGATGCCGATCACGGAGGTCAGGGCCGCGCCGCTCACGAGTCCCTCGAGCGTCCCGTCGATCAGGTCCTTGAGCGGCGGGAAGACCGAGGAGAGGGCGTCAGCCAGCTCCCGTTGGACGTCCTTGTTCGCGACGAGGACGCCGGCCAGACCGAGGGTGACCAGTGCGATGGGGATCGTGGCGAACAGGGCCGCGAACGCGAGGCCGTTCGCGAGGAGCCCGCCTGCCGCGCGGCCATAGGTGTCCAGGACGGCGCGCACGAATGCGACGCGCGGCCGCTCGAGGAACCGCTCGAGGATCGCGCCGGGATCCATCGGTCGCCCGATCAGCTCCCCAGGTCGTCGAACAGGGCGGGCTGCAGGTCATCGGCCCGCACGCGACGGGGCGCCGCGATGAGGGCCCGCACCTCCCCGCGCCGCACGAACCGGCGACCACCCAGCTTGATGCTCTGGAGGCGTCCGGCCCTTGCCCAGCCGCCGATGGTCGATGGCGTGAAGTGGACGTTGGCGGCAGCCAGGATCTCCGCCGCCTCGGCCAGGGTGATCCAGTCCGCCGGTGCAGCCACGGTCAATCGCCGCCCTTCCTGGAGGTGGCCGTGTCGGCCCTGTCGGCTTTGGCGGCCTTGTCGGCGCCGGACGCGGACGTGTCGCTTTTCGTGTCGCTCTTCGTGTCGCTGGTCACCGTGGAGGTCGTTGCCGCCGTGCGCGCCGCGTCATCGGCGCCGCCGTCGCCGTCCTTCTTCGACGACGACGGGGACGAGGCGCGTCGCTCCTTCTTTGCCCAGCCGGATCCCTTGAAGTGGACGGCCGGAGCCGAGATCGCCTTGCGGACGGGGCCGCCGCCGCACAGCGGACACTCCGTCGGACTCGGGGCGTGAACGCCGTGGATCACCTCGAACCGTCGCTTGCAGTTCGCGCACTCGTAGTCGTAGATGGGCATTCGGGCGATCGTCGGGGCGGCCTCAGCCGCGCAGGAGGCGCATGCCGCATTTCGGGCAGTAGAACGCTCGCTCATGGGCCGAGGCGAACCCGCAGTGCGCGCAGACCAGACCGCCCCGCCCGGCCGCCGGCACGGGTCGCTCGATCTGGGTCATGCCCTGCGCGTACTGGCTGGCCAGGATGTTGGTAAGGATGCCGGACAGCAGCTTGGCCCCGATACGGTCGGTGTCGCCGCGAGCGCCGCGACCGCCCCAGCCCACCACGGCTCGACAGATCATGTCGCCGGTCGCCTCGTCCCAGTGGGACGCGACGCCACCGACGATGGCGTTGTACTCCGGGTAGCCCGCTGTATCGATCTCGCCGTCGAGCAGGGCGCAGGCGAAGGTGTCGAAGGCCAGGTCGACCGCGTCGATGGATTCCAGGACGACCAGTGCGTGGCGCGTGATCGGCGAATGGACGTGGTGGGCGTTGAGCCACTGCATGGCCTCGGACGGACGGGCGATCGTGGGGGTCGCCTGGCTGAACTCGATCGGCAACGGCGCCACGACCTCGATCTCCGACTGGGCGAGACCCGCCAGCATCCCGGGCAGCTCCGCGAGTGCCTTGGGGCCCGACTTCATCCGGACGCCCTCGCTGCTCTTGCCCGCGTAGTACAACTTCAGCTGGTGGTCCTGGGCGACGACCTCCTCGGGCATCGTCAGGCCGGACTGGCGCGGAGGCGCGGCCGCGGCGGGTGCCGGTGCTTCGGCTGCACCTTTTCGCTTCAGGAACTCGAGGGGCACGTCGGGTCTCCCGGATGAACGGCTGGCTCCGCGGCCATGGTAGCAGGGCGCCTTGTCGCCTTTGCGAACACGGGCGGCCCGTTCGAGTTCAGGCGGGGCGGAAGATCGCGGCCTCGTAGGGCCGCAGCGCCAGACCCGTGCCGTCGCCGAAGGCCGGCGCGGCCGGATCGATGGTGTCGAACACCGGCTCCCAGCGGCTGCCAGGCCTGGCAACGACCCGGGCGGTCACGGTGTTGGCCGCGAAGTTGACCACGACCAGCGACGAGCGGCCCTCGCCTTCGCGAAGGAACGCGAACACGTCGGCCGAGCCAGAGGCGACCTCCCGGTAGCTGCCGACCTGGAGCTCCGGATGCTGCCGCCGCAGCCAGATCAACCGGCGGTAGGTCGAGAGGACCGAGCGCGGGTCATGGTCCTGTGCCGCGACGTTGCGCCGATCGGTGTCGTTCGCCATCCGGATCCACGGCCGACCGGCCGTGAAACCGCCGTTCTGGCCGCCCCCGCCCCAGGGCATCGGCGAGCGGGCGGCGTCGCGATTCCACCACGGGACCAGGGCCCTGGTCAGGCGCCCGCCCCGCTTCGCCGGCGGGTCGATGATCTCCGCCCAGGGCACCCTGACGTCACGCGCCGCGATCTCCTCGCCGTAGTACAGGAACGGCGTGCCGCGGAGGGTCAGGATCAACAGCGCAGAGGCACGGGCGATCGCGTCACCGTCGGCGACCGGATCCTTCGTCCCGGCCGACAGGCGGCTGACGTGGCGGGACTGGTCGTGGTTGGACAGGACGACGGTCGGCCATGTCCCCTCGGGGAAGATCTCCTCGTGGACCTTGCTCGCCCATGCGAAAGCCTTCGCCTTCCACCGCTGGTTGACCAGCAGGAAGTCGAAGACGAGATGTCGAGGCCGTGCGAGGGCGGCCGCGGCCCGATAGTCCGCCGAGAACATCTCACCGACCGTCATCCGGCCCGGGAAGCCGTCGACCATGGCCCGGAACTCCTCGAGGAAGTCCAGCAGCTCCGGCCGGTCCTTGTCGTACAGGTGGTTCTGGCGCGAATACGGGCGGCGGTGGAACCTCCCCGCTCGCGGGTTCGACAGCAGCTCCTCGTTGCTTGAAGAAGGCGTTGAACACGTCGAGCCGGAAGCCGTCGACACCGCGCGCGAGCCAGGCCCGGGTCATCCGCAGCATCTCGGCCCGGACCGCGGGGTTCCGCCAGTTGAGGTCGGGTTGCTCGGGCAGGAACGTGTGCATGTAGAACTGGCCGCGGACGTCGTCCCACTCCCAGGCGGAGCCGCCGAAGAAGGAGACCCAGTTGTTCGGCCTGGCGCGTCGACCCGACCCCGCCGGCGGGTCGCGCCAGATGTACCAGTCGCCCTTCGGGCCGGAGCGGTCGCGTCGCGACTCCTGGAACCAGCGATGGGCGGAGCTCGTGTGGTTCATCACGAGGTCGAGGACGATCCGGATGCCACGCCGGTGGGCCTCGTCGACGAGCCGGTCGAAGTCGTCGAGCGTCCCGAAGAGCGGATCGATGGCGTCGTAGTCGGCCACGTCGTAGCCGACGTCGAAGCCGGGCGACGGGTGGATCGGCGACAGCCAGATCGCGTCGACGCCGAGCGACGCCGGGGTCCCGTCGTTGAGGTAGTCGAGCTTCGAGATCAGCCCGGGCAGGTCCCCCACGCCGTCGCCGTTCGAGTCGGCGAAGCTGCGCGGATAGACCTGGTAGACGACGCCTCGCTGCCACCAGTCGTCGCCGAAGCCGGCGTGTTCGACGGGCGCGGGAGCGTGCTGCAGGGCGGGCTGGTCGGACATCGTCGAGCGACCTCAGGCGTTGGGACCGAAGCGGGTCGGCGGCGGTCCAAGCGTACGACACCGCCCGGGCCGGTACCGCCCGGCCGCGTCGATATACTCGGCGCCCATGACCGCACAGCCGTCGACCGGCCAGCCGCTCCAGACGGTCCGGCTCGGGGTCCTCGGGCTCGGCGCCGTCGCCCAGGCCGTCCACCTGCCGTTGATCGACCGGCTCCACGAGCACTACGCGATCGCCGCCCTCGCGGACCTGTCGCCGTCCCTCGGGGCGATCATCGGGGACCGGTACCGGGTCCCGGCGAGACCGCCGGCATGGCTCGCTCGACGACATGCTGCGCGAGGGCGAGCTCGACGCCCTGCTGGTCCTCACATCGGGCTCGCACGGAGCGGCCGTGCTGGCCGGCCTCGACCACGGCCTGGCGGTCTTCGCCGAGAAGCCGCTCGCCTACACGCTCGCGGAGACCGACGCGATCGCGGCGCGACTGGCCGCCGACCCGCGCCGCCGACTGCAGGTCGGCTACATGAAGCTCTACGACCCGGCCGTGACCCGGGCCCGCGCGATCGCTGCAGACGGCGGGTTCGGCACGCCCCGGTCGATCGAGGTGACCGTCCTGCATCCGACCTCGGAGCGGCAGCTCATCCACGCGCGCCTGCAGCCACCGCCGCGCGACATCGACCCGACCGTCCTGGGCGCCCTCCAGGACGAGGCCGAGGAGTTGTACCGGACGGCCCTGGGCGACGAGGCGGCCGCCGCGCTCGGTCCGCTCTACGCCAACATCCTGCTCGGGAGCATCGTCCACGAGCTGGCCCTGATCCGGGCCTTCGGCGGCGACCCGCTCGGCATCGACGCGGTCGACGTCTGGCCGGCCCACCGCTGGCCGCCGTCGGTCGCGATCGCCGGGCGGCTCCCGGACGAGGGCCGGCTGGCCATCCGTTGGCACTTCCTGCCCGAGTACCCCGCCTATCGCGAGGAGGTCCGCGTCGTCTACGAGACGGCCACGATCGAGCTCGCCTTCCCGGACCCATACCTGCTGCATCACGCGACCGAGCTGCGCGTTGTGCAACTCGACGACCGAGGCCGCGGCGACCAGGGTCGTCGCGACACCGTCTGGACGTCGTCGATCGAGGCGTTCGATGACGAGCTCCTCGCGTTCCACGCACTCGTGACGGAGGGCCGCACGCCGGTGGCCGGGCTCGCCGAGGGACGTGCCGACATCGTCACCTGCCAGCGCATCGCGGCCCATCGCGCAGCCCAGTTCGGCCTGGCCATCGGCGGCGAGGCGGCCGGGTGACCGAGCCGACCGTGGTTCACCTGGTCCCGCACACCCACTGGGACCGGGAGTGGTACGAGCCGTTCCAGGTGTTCCGGATGCGGCTCGTCGACCTGATCGATGAGCTGCTCGAGCGGATGTCGGCCGACGAGCGGCTCCGGTTCACGCTCGACGGCCAGGCGGCGACCGTCGACGACTACCTGGAGATCCGGCCCGGGGCCGAACCGCTGATCCGGCGCCTGATCGACGAGGGCCGTCTCGCCATCGGGCCGTGGCAGATCCTGATGGACGAGTTCCTCGTGTCGGGCGAGACGATCGTGCGCAACCTGCAGTTCGGGTGGGCCCGGTCGGAGGCGCTCGGTCGGGCGATGCGCGTCGGCTACCTGCCGGACATGTTCGGCCATATCGCCCAGATGCCCCAGATCCTGCAGCGCGCCGGAATCGACCGGGCCGTCGTCTGGCGCGGCGTCCCACTCGCGATCGACCGCGACCGCTTCATCTGGCGCTCACCCGACGGCTCGGCGGTGGAGACCGAGTACCTGGTCGGTGGATACGGCAATGGCGCGTACCTGTTCGACGTCCCCGACCGGCTCGCGGCCAAGCTCGACGGCTATCGCGTCGCCAACGCGCCGTTCTACGGCGAGCGATCGCTGCTGGCCATGTACGGGACCGACCACGCCGTCCCGTCTCCGCGCCTGGCGGACCTGGTCGAGGGCGTGAACGCGGCCGGTGGCGACGTCATCGTCCGGCTCGAGACGCTCGCCGACTACGTGACGCGTGACGACCTCGACGACCCCGCACGGCCGATGCCCGAGTGGACCGGCGAGCTCCGGTCCGGCGCCCGCGCGAACATGCTGATGAACGTCGTGTCGGCCCGGGTCGACCTGAAGGCCGCATGCACGCGCACCGAGCGTCTGCTCGAGCGCTACGCCGAACCCCTCACCGCCCTCCACGGCGAGGCCTGGCCGGCCCGACCGCTGGAGCTCGCGTGGCGCCGCGTCATCGACAACTCGGCACACGACTCGATCTGCGGCTGCTCCCACGACGCGGTGGTCGCCCAGGTCCTGACCCGATATGCCGAGGCCGAGCAGATCGGCACGAGCGTGCTCCGGCGGACGCTGGCCACCATCGGTCGCGCCGTGCCGACCGGCCAGTGGGCCGCCGTCAACCCGTCGCCGGCCGAACGAGTCGACCAGGTCCTGCTCGACGTCGCGGTCCCGCCGACCTGGGAGCGCGTCGTCCTGCGCAGCGGAGACCGGCTGTACGCGACGCAGGAGGTCGCGCGACCCGACCGGATCGTCGCGGACATCCACCTGCCCGGCCGCGACCTGCCCGGGTTCTTCAGCCGGCGGCGGCACGGCCGAGAGCTCTTCGGTCGGCTCATCAACGGCGCGAGCGTCGAGCCGGGGAGCGATGGCAGCGCCACGCGGATCACCATCGAGATCGACGACGTGGCCGACCCCGCGGAGCTCGACATCGAGGAGCTGCTCGGCGGACTGGAGGCGGCCGCCGCCGATCGACCCGACGACATGGTCGAAGTGGTGCTCCGGGCCGCCGACCGACGAGGGCTGCTGGCCTCGGTCCCGGCTCCGGGGCTCGCCTGGTCGCAGCTGGTCGTCGCCGAGGAACCGGGGCAGGGCGTCGAGCCGATCGAGCATCCGGTCGTTGTCACGGGGCGTTCGCTCACCAATGGACTCATCACGGTCGAGGTGGCGGCCGACGGCACGTTCGAGCTGTCAGGGGGTGGGTCGACGATGCGTGGCGTCGGGCGGATCGTCGACGGGGGCGACTTCGGCGACAGTTACAACTACGGGCCGCCCCAGACCGACACGCTCGTCGAGGTGCCGCTGGGCGTCGCGACCCGGGCGGTCGAGCCTGGGCCGCTGCGCGGGCGGCTCGAGATCGTCCGTCGGTACGACTGGCCGACCGGCATCGAGCCGGACGGATCGACGCGCACCTCGACCACCGCGCCGACCGACGTGGTGACCGAGCTCGAGCTCCGGGCCGGCGAGCCGTTCGTGCGCGTGCAGGTGCGGTTCGACAATCGATCCGACGACCACCGCACCCGCTGGCATATCCCCCTCCCGGGACCGGTCGCCGGCTCGTCGGCCGAAGGACAGTACGCCGTCGTCGAACGCGGCCTGACGGTCGAAGCCGGCCACGGCGAGCGTGCCCTGCCGACGTTCCCGGCTCGGGGCTTCGTGGCGGTCGAGGGCCTGAGCGTCCTGCTCGAGCAGCTCACCGAGTACGAGGTCCTCGAGGGAGCAGAGGTCGCCCTGACGGTGCTGCGCTCCACCGGCATGATCAGCCGCAACACGAACCCGTATCGCGAGGATCCGGCCGGCCCGGAGATCGCGATCCCCGCCGCACAGCTCCGCGGTCCGCGCTCGTTCGCCTTCGCGCTGTACCCGCACGTCGGCGGGTGGGACGGCGCCGGGACGGTCGCCCAGGCCGAGCGGTACCAGCATCCGTTCGCGGCGGTCCGCGGGACGGGCCCGACCGATGCGGCTCGAGGGATCGATGCGCAGGGCCTCGAGATCGACGGGCCGGGCGTCGTCCTGTCCGCGTTGGCGCGCGTCGGGGACTGGATCGAGCTGCGCGTCGTCGCCAAGCGGCCTCTCGGTGGCGCGGTCACGGTCCGCGGGCCGTTCGGCGTCGCCCAGGAGGTCGATCTGCTCGGTCGCCCCCTCGCGGACCTCGATGCCGTCGGAGGCGTTCTGCGGCTCGACCTGGGTGCCTGGGAGATCCGCACGATCCGATTGCGATCGAGGCCCAGCGACTGAGCAGCACGAGCACATTGCATCCGTCTCGCAATGTGCTCACGGGGTTTGACAGGACGAATGAGCGGACACTAGGCTCGGCCAGATGGCCTGGGTTGCCATCGACTCCCGGCGGATCGGTACCTTGGGGATCGACGCACGGGAGACCAGGTCCAGGACGCACGGGTGGCGCCGCTCCCTTTGATCTTCACGACGAGGGAGGCGACGCAGGCGTCAGGACCGAGGAGGAGGAGACCGCGAATGTCCGCGCGTGCCACGCACCGCCGATCCGCGGGAATCGCCGTTCGAACGGCCGGCGACAACCCATCAACCCCTGGAGGTAATCGATGATTCGAAACTGGCGCACATCTGCGCTTCTCATCGCGATCGTCATGGTCGCGACCGCCTGCGGCGGTGGGACAGCGTCGCCCTCGGCGCCCGCAGCCTCAGTGCCGGCGGCGTCGCAGCCGGCCGCGTCGACGCCCGCCGAGAGCGCGGCCGCCGGCGGCTCCATCACGGTCACGTCCCTGTGGGGCGGCAGCGAGCAGGAGTCCTTCCAGAAGGTCCTCGACGCCTTCAAGGCGAAGACCGGGATCACGGCGAACTACGAGTCCATCCGGACCGACTACGCCACCGTCCTGCAGACCCGCATCACCGGCGGCAATCCGCCGGACGTCTCGATCCTCCCGGGGATCGGCTTCCTGCGACGCTTCGCTCGTGACGGGTCGATCAAGAAGGTCGCGGACCTCGGCCTCGATCCTGCGGCGCTCGAAGCCAACTACGCCCCGGGCATCCTCGACATCGGCAAGGTCGATGGCGAGCTGTACGCGATCATGGTCAAGTTCAACAGCAAGAGCACGCTCTGGTATCGGCCGGATCAGTTCACGGCCGCCGGCGTGACGCCACCCAAGACGTGGGACGAGTTCAAGGCCACGCTCGAGACCCTCAAGGACAAGTCCCTGGGCCTGGGCACGTCGCCCGACACGTGGACCCTGACCGACTGGTTCGAGAGCATCTACCTTCGCCAGGCCGGCGGCGACAAGTACGACCAGCTGTTCAGCGGCCAGCTGCCCTGGACTGATCCGAGCGTCGCGCAGGCCGTCACCTCGTTGACCGAGGTGCTCAACGACAAGTACGTCGCCGGCGGGATCACGGCCGCCAACGGGCGCGCCTGGGTCGACGGCATCGCACAGGTGTTCGGTGAGAACGCCGTCGCCGACATGTACTACGAGGGCGGCTTCGTCGGTGGCATCGCCACCGGCCAGGTCAACACCGCGCTCAAGCCGGGCGAGACGATCGACTGGACGGACTTCCCGTCTCTCGGCGGCCCGGATGCCAAGCCGGTCACGATCGGTGGCGACGTCATCGCGGCGCTCACCGACAAGCCCGGCGTCAAGGAATTCGTCGAGTTCATGACGACCGCTGACTCGGGCAATGCCTGGGCGGCGACCGGTGCGATCATCTCGCCGGTCAAGGCCGTCGACCAGTCCGTCTATCCGAACGACCTCACCAAGCGCGAGGCCGCACAGGTGACGGGTGCCAGCGTCGTCAAGTTCGATGGCTCCGACCTCCTGCCCGCCGGCAGCCCCGACCTCGGGGCCGAGCTGCAGAAGGCCATCGCCGGCACGGCCGTCGACTGGGCGAGCTTCGAGTCCCAGGTGAAAACCGCCTGGGGTAACGAGTAACCTTCACCGAACCACGCGCGGGAGGCCCACCGGGCCTCCCGCACCTCTGCCCCGCACGACGAAGAGGACGGGCCCTTGGATTCGAGCGACGTCAGCGACCCGGTCTTTGCCACCCCTGCGACATTCCCCGGAGGGGCGCCCAAGACGGGCGAGAAGAACAACTGGCGCGGATTCCTGATCTTCTTCGGGCCGGCCGCCGTCCTGCTCCTCGTCTTCCTCGTCTTCCCTACGATCTACACGGTCCTGTTGTCACTCAACCGCGGGCGCCGCGGCGAGTTCACGAACTGGGTCGGACTCGACAACTTCACGACCCTCTTCACCAACGACCCGAACTTCATCAACCTGAGCACGTTCCCACCGAGCGGCGCGGTCTGGAACAACGTCCTGTGGATCATCTTCTACACGGGCTTCGTGCTCGGCCTCGGACTCCTCATCGCGACCCTCGCGGGCCGGGTCCGCTACGAGTCGATCATCAAGGCGACAGTCTTCCTGCCCCAGGCCATCGCGGCGACCGCCCTGGCCGTCATCTGGAAGTTCGTCTACGCCCCGGACCCGAACATCGGGCT
Organism: uncultured Chloroflexia bacterium; assembly: GCA_963767165.1. Classification (GTDB taxonomy): domain Bacteria; phylum Chloroflexota; class Limnocylindria; order Limnocylindrales; family CSP1-4; genus SPCO01. The sequence continues at coordinate 267,257 of CAVYCV010000005.1, forward strand.
GCTGAACGCGAGCCTCGGGGTCGGGGGCATCGGACCCATCTCGTTCCTGGGTGACCCGAACCTCGTCAACTGGGCGCTCATCGCGGTCGGGACCTGGGCGTCGGTCGGCTTCGCGACCGTGATCCTGTCGGCGGCCCTCAAGGGCATCCCGGCCGAGATCATCGAGGCGGCCCGCACGGACGGCGCCGGGGAGCGCCAGATCTTCTTCCGGATCATCCTGCCGATGGTCAGCCTGCCGTTGTCGGTGCTGGCGGTCACCCTGATCGTCAACGTGGTCAAGCTCTTCGACCTGATCTACGTGCTGACGAACGGCGGTCCGGGCACCTCGAGCCGTGTCATCGGCTATACCTTCTACGTGGAGGGGTTCCAGGCGGGTCTCTTCGGCAAGGCCGCCGCCGTGGCGGTCGTGATGATGCTGATCCTGATCCCGATCATGATCTTCAATATCCGGCGCTTCCGAACGGCGTCCGTGGTATGACCGCCGAGCACGACGCCCTGTCCGGTCCGGCCATCAAACCGGTCGCGACGACCCTGAGCGGGCGCATCGTCCGCGCCATCAACCGGACGCCGATCCACATCGCCCTGGGTCTCGTCGGGCTGGTCTGGCTGGCGCCGACGATCGGCCTCCTCGTCACGTCGTTCCGGCCGCGGACCGACATCCAGGCGACCGGCTGGTGGGAGACCCTGAGCACGCTGCGCTTCACGACCGAGAACTACGAGCAGGTGCTCAACGCCCAGGGCATGTTGGGCGCGTTCATCAACAACATGATCATCGCCATCCCGTCGACGCTCCTGCCGCTCGTCCTGGCATCGATGGCCGCCTATGCGTTCTCGTGGCTGCGCTTCCCGTTCCGCGACTCGCTGTTCCTGATCGTGGTGGCGCTGCTCCTCGTGCCGACACAGGTCGCGTTCATCCCGCTGCTGACCCTGTTCAAGCCACTCGGCCTGACCACCGGCTTCGGCGCGATCTGGCTGGTCCACACCGCATTCGCGCTGCCGTTCGGGATCTTCCTGCTGCGCAACTTCTTCATCACGCTGCCGCGTGACCTCATCGAGGCGGCCCGCATCGACGGCGCCGGGGAAGTGGGGATCTTCAGGACGATCGTCGTGCCACTGTCCGTGCCGGCCATCGCCGCGTACGGGATCTTCCAGTTCCTGTGGGTCTGGAACGACCTGCTCATGGCGCTCGTGTTCGTGCAGGACACCACGAAGTACCCGATGACCAGGGCGGTCCAGAACCTGCTCTCGCAGTACGGCACGGAGTGGCATCTGCTGGCCGCCGGGGCGTTCCTGCTGATGGTCGTCCCGCTTCTGGTGTTCTTCAGCCTCCAGCGCTACTTCGTCCAGGGACTGCTGGCGGGCTCGGTCAAGTAGCCGGGGCTCGATGAGCGCCGGTCCAGCGTTCCGCGTCGCGACCTGGAACATCCGCGCGGCGATCGGCCCAGGCGAGCCGTTCCCGCCCGCCTGGTGGCGCCACGTCGATCGCGGCCGACTGGAACGGATCGCCGGGATCATCACGTCGCTCGATGCCGACGTCGTCGCGCTCCAGGAGGTGTCCGTGCTGACGGCGGGCGGCATCCTGCTCGACCAGCCGGCCGAGCTCGCGCGGCTGACCGGGACGGAGGTCCGCTACGCGGCCGTCCACGCGTTCGCCCTCATCGAGCCCGAGTCCGGCCGGGCGATCGGATCGGCCCAGTGGGGCAACGCGCTGATCGGCCTGGGGCCGCTGCGCGAGACGTTCGCTGAGGGCCTCCCGATCGGCGCGGACGACGAGATGGTCGAACCGGCCGAGAGCGGTCGCGACCTTGCCGGGATCCGGTTCGCCGACGCGCCGTACGGTTCACGCGAGCCTCGGTGCGTCATCGGCGCGGCACCGGCGATCGGCGGCGCTGGGGTCCGGGTCCTGAACGCGCATCTCAGCTACGCGGGCGCTGCGCAACGCGAGCGCCAGGCGGACGCGCTGGCCACCCTCGCGCTGGCGGGTCCCGAGCCGGTGATCGTGACCGGCGACTTCAACGCCGCGGTCGAGTCGCCCGAGCTCGGCGGCCTGGCCCGCTCGTTCGACGATGCGTTCGAGGTCGTCGGCATCCTGCCGGGTGACCCGCGGCGACGCTCGTGCGGGCCGAACCCGATCGACCACGTCCTGAGTCGCGGCCTCGACGTCGTGGCGTGCCGGGTCGTCACCGAGGCGGGAGACGCGTCGGACCACCTGCCGGTGGTCGCGACCTTCGAGCACCGCGCGGTCGCCTGACCCGCGGGATCAGCGACCGAGTCGGTCCCGCAGCCGGTCGACCTGCTCGGTCAGCTCGGTCTCGAGGGCCCGCGCGCCCTGCACGACGGCCGGCGGCGCCTTCGCCAGGAAGGCTTCGTTCGACAGCCGATCACGGGCGGCCGACAGACGGATCTCGGCCTCCTCGAGCTCCCGCTCGAGCCTCGATCGCTCGAGCGCGGCCGCATCGGCGTCGGGTGCGGCAGGTCGGATGGCCGCCTCCAGATCGCCGCCTGGGACGATGACCGCGAGGTCGCCCGGCGTCACGGCGGCGTGGAGCGCCTCGGGCGTCAGGACGCGATGGAGCGGCCGGGCGCGCGCGAGACGCTCGATGGCGGGTCGCAGGGTCTCGAAGACCTCGCCGAGCGCGACGGGCACGAACGCCCACGTCTCGAGCCGGTCGCCGGCCGGCAGCCGCGCCGATGCACGCGCGTTCCGGAGCGCGGTGACCAGGCCGATCACGGCCTCGAGCTCGGCTTCGGCGTCGAGGTCCCGCTCCCCCACCCCGGGCCAGCGAGCGACGATGAGCAGCCCCGGGTCGGACGCCCGGTGCGGCAGCGCCGCCCAGAGCGCCTCGGTGACGAACGGCATCACCGGATGGAGCAGCCGCAGGTACGTGTCGAGGACCTCGACGAGCGTCCACCAGGTGGCCTCCCGGACCTCGGCCGGGAGCGCCTCGTCGGTGAGCCGGACCTTGGCCAGTTCCACGCCCCAGTCGCAGAACTCGTTCCAGATCGCGTCGTAGAGGATGCGGGTCCCCTCGCCGAACGCATAGGCGGCCATCGCCTCGTCGACCGCGTCGGTGGTCGCCGCCGCGCGGGACAGCAGCCAGCGCTCGGTCGGGCCGAGGTGCCGGGCATCGGGCAGGCGGCGCTCGGCGCCCTCGGGGATCGTCGCCGGCCGGGCGCCGACGACGTACCGCGCCGCGTTCCAGAGCTTGTTCGCGAAGTTGCGCGCGTTCTCGAGCTTGGCCGTCCCGAAGCGCTGGTCCTTGCCCGGCGTCGCGCCGTGGATCAGCGCGAACCGCAGGGCGTCCGCGCCGGACTCGTCGATGATGCCGAGGGGATCGACGACATTGCCCTTCGTCTTCGACATCTTCTGACCCAGCGGATCGCGGATCAGGCCGGACAGGTAGACGGTGTGGAAGGGCTCGGTGTCGGTGAGATGCAGGCCGAGCATCATCATCCGGGCGACCCAGAAGAAGATGATGTCGTAGCCGGTCTCCATGACCGAGGTCGGGTAGTAGCGGTGGTAATCGGGCGTGTCGTCCGGCCAGCCGAGGGTCGACCACGGCCACAGCCCGGAGCTGAACCAGGTGTCGAAGATGTCGGGGTCCTGCTGGAGGTCGGCCGCCGGGCGCCCGCACACCTCGCACGCGCTCGGCCCGTCCGCATCGGGTGACACGGTGACGTGGCCGTCCGGGCAGTACCAGGCCGGGATGCGGTGGCCCCACCAGAGCTGGCGACTGACGTTCCAGTCGCGGATCTCGGTGAGCCAGTGCTCCCAGGTCTTCTCGAAGTGGTCCGGCAGGATCCGCGTCCGCCCGGACCGCGTCGCGTCGAGCGCACGAGCGGCGAGCGGCGCCGTCCGCACGAACCACTGGGTCTTGAGCCGCGGCTCGATGACGTCGTCGCTGCGCTGGCAGTGGCCGATGACCATCTCGTGCTGGACGGAGCCGGCCAGGTCGCCGCGCGCGTCGAGATCCTCGACGATGCGCCGCCGCGCCTCGTAGCGGTCAAGGCCGTCATAGGGCGTGCCGGTCCCGGCGATCGAGGCGTCGTCGGCGAGGACCGTGATCGCCGCGAGGCCGTGGCGCAGGCCGACGGCGTGGTCGTCGTGATCGTGGGCCGGCGTGATCTTGAGGGCCCCGGTGCCGAACGCGGGATCGACGGCCTCGTCCGCGATGATCGGCACGTCGCGCTCGACGAACGGGATGCGCACGCGACGACCGACGAGGGCGGCATACCGCGCGTCGTTCGGATGCACCGCGACCGCGGTGTCGCCCAGGATCGTCTCGGGGCGCGTGGTGGCCACGGTGATCGTCGCGGCCGGATCCGGTGCGCCGGTCGCCTCGTCGACCAGGTGGTACCGGACGGACCAGAGCGTCCCGGTCTCGGGCCGGCCGACCACCTCGAGGTCGCTCACGCTCGTCAGGCAGCCGGGGCACCAGTTGACGAGGGCCTCGGTGCGGTAGGCGAGGCCGTCCCGGTAGAGCCGGTCGAAGGCCACCCGGACCGCCTTCGCGGAGCCGTCGTCCATCGTGTAGCGCAGCCGGCCCCAGTCGAAGGAGCCGCCGACGCGGCGCTGCTGGCCGAGCATGATCGGCTTGGTCGAGTCGCTGAAGGCGCGCATCCGCTCGAGGTAGCGCTCGCGACCGAGCGACTGCCGGCTCTCGCCCTCCTTGGCCAGGATGGCGTCGAGGACGACCTGGGCGGCGATGCTGGCGTGGTCGAGGCCAGGCAGGAACAGGGCGGCGTGGCCGCGCATCCGGGCGTGCCGGATCATCAGGTCCTCGACCGCGGTCCGCTGGGCATGCCCCAGGTGCAGCGAGCCGGTGACGTTCGGCGGTGGCTGGATGATCGTGAACGGCGGCAGGTCCGGATCGGCGGTCGACCCGGCGCCGTCGGGCGCGAAGACATCCGCCGCGAGCCAGCGCTCGTAGATCGCGTCCTCGACCGCGCTTGGCGTATAGGTCTTCGCGAGTTCGCCCATCGTCGCCCTCGAACATGAAATGGCCCGCTCGTCCAGCGGACGAACGGGTCGTGGTACCACCTGCTGGTTCGGCGTCCGGGGCGGTTCGTCCATCACGATCGCCGGGTCCGGGCACCCTCGCGGCGCGCTATCGGGCGCCGGCCGTCACGGCTCGCGAGCGACGTTCACGCCGTGGGTCCCGCGCGGCTCGCACCGTCCCGCGCTCGCTCCGGAGGCCCGCCCCGGCGCTACTCCTCTCGGTCCCTGCCGTGAGGCCGGGAGTGTAGCACGCGGTTCTCGGCCACCCAGGCCGCCACCTCGGCCCGCCGCCCGACCCCGAGCTTGGCCAGGATGTGCTCCATGTGCGACCCGACGGTGCGTGGCGCGATCCCGAGGTCGTCCGCGATCTCGGCGTTCGTGCGCCCGGTCGTGACCAGCCGGGCCACGGCGAACTCGCGACCGGTCAGTGGCTCCCAGACCTCCTCGTCGGGGTGTCGCGCCCGGCCGGCACGGACCGCGGCACGTGCGCGGGCGGCAAGCGGCGGGCTCTCGATCCGCTCGGCCATGGCGGCGGCCTCCCCGGCGAGGCGGACCGCATCGGCCGGGCGATTGGCACGGAGGTGGACGGTCGCCAGGTCGGTGAGCGCGCCGATGTGCTCCCAGACGCGGCGCCGGGCGGACCAGCCGGCGACGGCGGCCTCGAAGGCTGTCGCGGGCGCGGACGCTCGCACCGGCGGCCAGCTGGAGCAGGCCGGTGGCGTGGTCGATGGCTGGCCGCGTCCCCGGGATGTCGCGCCGGCGCAGCCTCGTCGCGATCTCCTCGACCCACGCCTCGGCCGCTGCCGGGTCACCCGCCTGGATGTGTGCCCGCGTGCCGGTCACCAGGAACGGGAACAGGTAGGCCGCGTCGTCGACGACGGACGAGGCCGCCAGTCCCTCGCGGCAGTGTTCGAGGGCGCCGTGCGGGTCGCCGGCCAGGAGGCGGACCTCCGCGAGGCCCCACACGGCCGGGGACAGGCGCTGGAGCTCGCGCATCGCCGCGGCGGCGGCCCGGGCCTCGAGAAGGTTCGCGCTCGCTCGGTCGAGATCGCCCCGGCCCATCGCGACGTAGCCCAGGACGTGCAGGGCGGTGATGCGGGTCGTCAGGCCACCCCGACCGTCGGCCAGCGCGTGGGTCGCGGTGTCCTCCGCCTCGTCCCAGCGGCCGGTCGCCCACAGGACATGGGCGAGATGCGCCGCCATGTAGTGGCGGTGGTTCCAGCGCTCGACACGCTCGGCGAACGCGATGCCCTCGGGCAGCCAGGCGTCGGCCCGGTCGTACTCGACGAGGACCGACGCCGACGACCCAAGCATCCGGTAGGCGCGCGCCGCGGTCTCCTCGAGCTTCGCCGAGCGCGCCCGCTCGATGCCGCTCTCGAGGGCCGCCCAGCCCTCGTCCATGCGGCCTTCGAACACCAGGTCGGCGCCGACCGTGACAAGAGCGTGCAACTCCGATGCCTCGTCGCCGAGTCCGACCGCGAGCGCGATGGCCGTCCGGCCATGCTCGATGGAGCGTTCCAGACGACGGTCGAGCATGTACGCAGCCGACAATCCGGCTTCGAGGCGCAGCCGCGTGGCCTCCACCTCCGGACCCGGTTCCACGGCGTCGAGCGTGCGGAGCGCGTCGTCGAGCGCCGCTACCCTCGTCTCGAGGTCGTCGCCGAGCAGGTGCCGGATCGCGACGAGCGGAGCGGCGATCGCCGCGGCCTTGACCGGGCAGTCTGCCGCGAGGTAGCGCTCGCGGGCCTGCTCGTAGGCCTCGGCCGCGGTCTCGTTCTCGTCGAGGGCGGCCGCCTCGCTCGCGAAGGCCTCAAGGACCTCGGCGTGGCGCGCCGCATCGAGGTCGTCGGGGAGGTTGCGCAGGGCGCGCCGGTAGAGCTGCGCCGCCTCGCGATGCGACGACCAGCGGGCCGCCGCTCGCGCCCCGGCGACGGCCGCCTCGAATGCCTCGCTCGTCCGCCCCGCCAGCTCGAAGTGTCCGGACCGGAAGGCCTCCCCCGCGCCGGGTAGGCCCTCGCCGAGCTCGGCGACCCGGCCGTGCATGCCCCGTCGGGTCGGCTCCGGGACGCCGCCATAGATCGCGTCCCGGATGAGGGCGTGGCGGAAGTCGACGAGGCCAGGGCGGCTCGTCTGGACGAGGAAGAAGTGGTCGACGAGTTCCTGCAGCGGCGCGGACAGCTGTGCCGGCTCCTGGTCGAGGACGCCCGCGGCGACGTCGACGACGAAGCACCGACCGATCACCGATCCGGCCTCGGCCAGCGCCCGCGCCTCTGGTGAGCGTCGCTCGAGGCGCTCGCGGATGGTCGTCTCGATGGTGTCGGGCACGCCGATGCTGTCGACCGATGCTCCCGTCCATCCGTCCTGCTCGCGGAGCGCCCGCAGGACCTCCTCGACGTGCAGCGGGATGCCGTCGGTCCGCTCATGGACCGCGCCGACCACGTCCTGGGGCGCGGGCAAGCCGGACGCGAGCAGGAGGGTCGTCATCATGCCGGTCTCCGAAGGCGACAGCCGCCCGAGCCGGGCCTCCTCGGCCAGCCGCTGGGTCAGCAGCCTGGAGCGCCACTCGCGCATGGGGATCCGCGGGTAGAGCTCGTCGCTCCGGTAGGTCCCAAGCGCGAGGATCGGGACATCGCGCACGCGCCGGGCGAAGGCCCCGACGATCTCCAGGCTCAGGTCGTCGGCCCAGTGCAGGTTCTCGAAGCAGAGCAGGGCCGGAGGCCGGGACGGTGGCCAGCAGATCGGCGACGTCGTGGACCAGCTCGCGACGCCGCTGTGCGGCATCCCCTCGCCCCTGGCCGTCGGCGTTGGTCCGGCGCCCCTCGGTCATCCGCTTGAGGATGGCCGCGCGGACGGGCTGGAACGCCTCGCGGCCGTTCATCGAATGGGTCAGGTCGAAGATCAGGGAGCCAGCCACCTCGAGGTCGCGGATGCCGACGTCGCCGCCGGCGATCGCGAACCCGAGCGAATCCGCCTTGCCGGCGATGGCGTTGAGCAGGCGCGTCTTGCCGATCCCGGCCTCGCCGGCGAGGAACAGCATCTGGCCGTGGCCCGATCGGACCTCGGCGAGCCGGCGGTCGGCTAGGTCGAGCAGGTCGTCGCGGCCGACGAGGATGGGCGAGACGAGGGTATCGGCGGCGCTCATCGTTCGCGCAGTGTAGGTCGGAGGGGTCCATGGTCATCGGTCGAATGACCGATGACCGGTCGGGGCGTGGCCATCAACCTGCCGCAAGAGTCCTCCCCGCCCGTGGGCGAGGCGCATCTGAGGAATGCCACGTGAACAAGTTCATGGATGTCCACTCCGGGTTCTTCGGCGTGACGGCGCAGCAGCTCGCCGAGGCGCACCAGCGCGACCTCGACGTCGAGAAGGCCGAGGGCGTGCACTACGAGCACGCGTGGCTCGACCCGGAGGCCGGCAAGGTGTTCTGCCTCGCGACCGGACCATCGAAGGAAGCGGTCATGCGCGTGCACGAAATGGCTGGTCACCCGACGCCCGAGGTCTACGAGGTCCCGATCGAGGTGGCGTAGGCCCCGACATGACGAGGCGCCACCCGGGATCCGGGTGGCGCCGACCTTTCCGGTCGCGCGGTGTCGGCCGGCGTCGGGCGCTAGGCGGTCTCGCCTCGCTCGGCGAGCCACTCCTCGAAGTTCGTCTCGTCCACGCCACCCTCGACGTCGTTCTTCGAGAGCAGCAGCGGGAGGCGTCCGTCGCGGATGGTCTCCTCGGTGATGATGCACTTGCGGATATCGGTCCGCTCCGGGATGTCGTACATGACCTCGAGGAGCAATTCCTCGACGATCGAGCGCAGCGCCCGGGCGCCGGTCTTGCGGTCCAGCGCCACCTCGGCCGCAGCTCGCAGGGCACCTGGCGTGAAGACGAGGTCCACCTTGTCGAGCGAGAGGAACTTCTCGAACTGGCGGGTGACCGCGTTCTTCGGCTCGGTCAGGACACGCACGAGGTCGTCGGCGGTCAGCGCCGAGAGCGTCACCATCACGGGCAGGCGGCCGATGAACTCGGGGATCAGCCCGAACTTCAGCAGGTCCTCGGGCATCAGCTTGTCGAGGATCTTGCCGCGGTCGACGGCGTTCATCGCCGACTCGGACCCGAAGCCGATCGACCGTCGGCCGACCCGCTCCTCGACGATCTTCTCCAGGCCGTCGAAGGCCCCGCCGCAGATGAACAGGACGTTCGTGGTGTCGATCTGGATGAAGTCCTGGTGGGGGTGCTTGCGACCGCCCTGGGGCGGGACGTTGGCGACCGTGCCCTCGAGGATCTTGAGCAGCGCCTGCTGGACGCCCTCGCCCGAGACGTCCCGGGTGATCGACGGGTTGTCGGCCTTGCGGGCGATCTTGTCGATCTCGTCGATGTAGATGATCCCGCGCTGGGCCCGGGCGACGTCGAAGTCGGCCGCCTGGATGAGGCGCAGCAGGATGTTCTCGACGTCCTCGCCGACGTATCCGGCCTCGGTCAGCGACGTCGCGTCGGCGATGCAGAACGGGACGTCGAGCACCCGGGCAAGGGTCTGGGCGAGGAGCGTCTTGCCGGAGCCGGTCGGCCCGACCAGCAGGACATTCGACTTCTGGAGCTCGACCTCATCGACCTGGTGACCGGCGTTGACACGCTTGTAGTGGTTGTAGACCGCGACCGAGAGGACCTTCTTGGCCTTCTCCTGGCTGATCACGTACTGGTCGAGCGCGTCCTTGATCTGGTGCGGGTTGGGAAGCTTGGCGGCCGCGGACTTGGGACGCGGCGTCTCGAGGAGCTCCTCCTCGATGATCTCCTGGCACAGGTTGATGCACTCATCGCAGATGTAGACGCCCTGCCCTGCGATGAGCTTGCGAACCTGTTCCTGGCTCTTGCCGCAGAAGGAGCACCGGTACGGGACCTTGGGTCCCTTGGTGCTGCTGCTCGTGGTCACTGTGCCCGTCTAACCCCTAGCCATCTTTCGGCTTCTTGGCCGGTTCCGGCGCCGTCTCGGCAGCCTCCGCGGCCGCCGCACCTTCGCCACCGGTCATGCCGGCATCATGGGCCTGCGCGATCAGAGATGCACTCTCGACCGAGTAGACCGCGTCGATGATGCCATAGTCCTTGGCGTCTCCGGGAGCCATGAAGTAGTCCCGGTCGGTGTCTTTGATCACCTTTTCGAGCGGCTGGCCCGTGTGGCGCGCGAGAATCTCGTGGTTCGCGTGCACCAGATGCTCCCATTCCTTCATCTGGATGACCGCGTCCGGAGCGTTCCCGCGGAACCCGCCCGAGCCCTGGTGGATCATGATCCGGGCGTTCGGCAGGGCGTAGCGCTTGCCCTTCGCGCCGGCCGCCAGCAGGACCGCCGCCATCGAGGCGGCCAGGCCGATGCAGATCGTGCTGACCGGCGCCCGCAGGTACTGCATGGTGTCGTAGATCGCGAGGCCGGACGTCACCTGTCCGCCGGGCGAGTTGATGTACAGGCTGATGTCCTTCTCCGGATCCTCGGATTCGAGGAACAGGAGCTGGGCGATCACCAGGTTGGCCAGGTGGTCCTCGATGGCGTCGCCGAGGAAGATGATCCGCTCGCGCAGGAGGCGCGAGTAGATGTCGTAGGCGCGTTCGCCTCGGCTCGAGGACTCGATGACCATGGGGACGAGCATTCTTGGTCTCTCCATTGCAGGCTCGGGGTTCGGAACGGGTTCTCGGGTCGGTCAGCCGGCGAGCGTCGGCTCGTCGGCGAGGATGGATCCGGGATCGGTGGCCCCGATCGCGGCGTTGGCTTCGGCCCCCCCACCCTCGACCGCGGACGCCGGGGCGTCCTCGAGATGCGGCAGCGGGGGGTGCTCGGGATGGTCGGCCAGCCAGCCATCGACGATGGTCTCGATGACCCGGCTCCGGCGAAGCGTGCTGCGGATGAAGCTCCGGCCGCGCTCGGACTCGAAGTAGCCGAGGAGCTTGGGATCGCCGGCGTAGCGCTCGCGGCCGCGGGCCACCTCGGCGTCGACCGCTGCGTCGTCGATCGTGACGCCCTCGGCCTCGGCGACCTTCGAGAGGACCAGCAGCATCTTCACGCGCTTCTCGGCGTTCGGCCGGAACTGCTCGTGCAGGTCCGCCTCGGTCTTCTCCATCACCTTGAGGTAGGCCTCCTCGGTGATGCCCTGTCGCGCGATCTGGCCGCGGAACTCGTCGTGCATCACCTCGACCTCCTGGTCGATCAGGACGTCCGGCAGCTCGACGGTGGCATTGGCGACCGCGTACTCGATGATCTTGTCGGCGAAGTCGTGGCGGGCGCGGTCGATGGCGTTCGCCTCGAGCCGCTGGCGGATGTCGGTCCGGAGGGCGTCGAGGTCGGCGAAGTCGCCGAGCTGGTGCAGGAAGTCGCTGTCGACCTCGGGCAGGACCTTCTCGCGCAGCTCCTTGAGGTCGACCGCGAAGTGGACGGTCTGGCCGGCCAGCTCGGTCTCGGCGTAGTCGTCGGGGAACGTGATGTCGAACTCCGGTCGAGTCGCCCGGCTTCAGCCCGACGAGGTTCGCCTCGAAGCCCGGGATCAGCCGTTCCTGGCCGAGGATCAGCGGCATCCGCTCGGTCGTGCCGCCCTCGAACGGCGCCCGTCGCGGGTGCCGACGAAGGCGATCACCGCGTAGTCGCCGTCCTTGGCGCCACGATCCTCGACCGCGGTCAGCGTCGCGTTCTGGTCGCGCAGCTCCTCGACCACGGTGTCCACCCGGGCGTCGTCGATGGTCTCGATCTCCGGCCCGAAGTTGAAGCCGCGGTAGTCGCCGAGGGTGACGTCCGGGCGCACCTGGACGGTGGCCTTGAAGATCAGGGGCTTGCCCTCCTCGGCCTGCACGACGTCCACGTCGGCATTCGTCAGCGGGAGGAGGTCTTCCTTGACCAGGGCCTCGCGGTAGGCCGACTCGACGAGGTGCTCGACGGCGTCGTCGAGGACGGCGCCGGGCCCGAGGGTTCGCTCGAGGACCGCCCGCGGCGCCTTGCCCGGCCGGAAGCCCGGGACGCGCGTGCGCCGGGACAGGTGCTGGACGGCGTCCTTGATGGCTCGATCGAGACGCTCCGGGGGGAGTTCGATCTCGAGCTCGACGGTGGACTTGGCGGCGGGGGTGGCAGTGACGTGCATCGCCGGGGAAGTATAGGGCGGGTCCCCGCTCGTGGCCGGTGCGGCGCCGACGCGGCTGGTAGGCGAGGTCGGGGTCGAACCGACACGCCGCTTACGCGGCACCGGCTCCTAAGGCCGGCGCGTCTGCCATTCCGCCACTCGCCCGTCCGCGAGTGTAGCGGGTCAGGCGCCAGCGTCCGACGAGTGGTCCCCGGGTCGGGGCTTGTCCTTGGCACCCGGGCCGGCGTCGCCACCCGGCCCCGCCTGCTCTGCGCGCTGGCGCATCTCGGCAAGCTTGGCGGCGAAGCCCTCCTCGCCCGGGCTCAGCAGTCGTTCGGCGAACCTCTGAGCGCCCTTGGTGATGAGCGGCGACAGGGCCGCGAACGCGAGTGCCCGGGCCTGGCCCGACCGTTGCTTGTCGGCAGCCGCGGCATAGGCCGCGAAGTCCCGCTCCAGCGTCCCACGGACCTTGTCGCCGTCGGACCCGAGCTTGCGCAGGGTCTTCTCGATCTCGTCGGGCAGCATCGCCTTCGGCATTTCGGCCGATGGGCCGCGAGCGGCGCGCTTGGCCCGCCCGAAGATCCGCTGGGGGCCCTTGAGCGCGACGAAGCCGATGCCACCGACGACTGCGGCGACCTTGGCCGGGCTGCGCCTGATCTTGGCCGGGATGTCGACCGCGGCCCGGACCGAGGCCTCCATGGTCTCGAGCTCGGCAGCCAGGTCGGCACGCGCCGCGATCACCCGATCCCGGGCGGCATCCGTTTCTGTAGCCACTCGAGGGTCTCCTTGCTGGTCTCGATGGTCTGGGCGGGATAGAAGCGGGCCTGGAGGGCCTCGGTATCGATGCCCGTGCGACTGACGTCGATCGCCATCAGGGCGATCCAGGTGATGTAGCCGACCGCGATCCCGACACCGGCGGCGGGCTGCGGTCCGAACGTGATGGCGGTGAAGGCGCCGAGAAGGACGCCCACGACCAGCCCGCCGACGGCCGCCCCGCCGAGCGAGGCCTTCGCCCGCCAGGCCATGAGCAGCCCGAGAAGCAGGCCGAGGATCCCGACGACGAGCATGCCGATCACGAGCGGCCGCACGCCCGGCTCGATGCCGACGAGCGTCGCGTCGCCGATGGCGCGTATACGCCTGGTTCGGCAGATGCAGGCCCAGGACCACCCCGACCACGATCCCGACGAGCACGGCGACGGCGAACGCCCCGACCAGTCGGCGGCCCGAGACGCTGAGCGCCAGGAGGACGCAGGTCAAGGCCACGGCCACGAACGCCAGGATGCCGTGGAGGACACCCCAGCCGATCGAACCGAGGATCCACTCGCCAAGGAAGAGCGCCGTCCCGAGGATGAGCAGGGAGGCCGCGGCGATGACGAGGACGATGGCCGCCCCGATGAGCCCGGCCACGAGCGCGACCTGGCCACCGATCGCCTTGAGCTCGGTCTTGGCGAGCTCGATGTGGGCCATGACGAGGCCGATCGCCGCGACCCGTGTCGACTCGAACTGGGCACGGAGACTCGGTGGCGGCCCGGGGGGTCGGGGCGGCGGACCGGGTGGGGTCCAGGTGGTGGTCCGGGCGGCGGCCCCGGGGGCGGACCGGGCGCGGGAGGATCCGGAGGGCCGGGCGGATCGGGTGGGCCGGTCGGCGGGATCGGGGTCGTCGGATCGTCCAGGTCGGGGCTCCGGGGCTGAGCGGATGGACGCGAGGGTCGACGCGATGATACCAGCGGCGTGGAGCGTGGCGTCCCTCGCGCACGCAGCGGGCCGGTTGGCTACGCTCCACTGATGACCGACGACATCCCGCGCCGACCGCTCCTGACTGCCGAGCTCCTCAGCATCGGCAGCGAGCTGACCGTCGGCGAGACCCGCGACACCAACGCCGGCGAGCTCGCGCGGGCCCTGACGGAGCGGGGCGTGAGCGTGGGGCGGCTGACGGCCATCCCCGACCGCCTCGACGTCGTCACCGAGGCGTTCCGCGCCGGCCTCGATCGCGCCGACCTCGTCATCTCGACGGGCGGGCTCGGCCCCACGCCCGACGACCTCACCCGCGAATTGATCGCCGCGGCCGTCGGCGAGACACCCCAGGTCGACCCGGAGATCGAGGCGTGGCTGCGTGAGCTGTGGCGACGACGCGAGATGCCGTTCCCCGAGCTGAACCTCAAGCAGGCCTGGCGGATCCCGTCCGCCGAAGCGCTCCCCAACCCCAACGGCACCGCGCCCGGCTGGTTCGTCCGGCGCCCGGACGGCCGGATCCTGGTCGCGCTTCCGGGTCCGCCGCGCGAGATGCGCCCGATGTGGGCCGATCACGTGCTGCCGCGCCTCGAGGCATCCGGCCTCGGCACCGACGTCGCGATCCGCACGTACCGGCTGACCGGGATCGGCGAGTCGCAGCTGGCCGATGTGCTCGGCGAGCCGCTGCTGCGGGCGACGAACCCGATCGTCGCGACCTATGCCAGGGTCGAGGCCGTCGACATCCGGATCTCCGCGGTCGGCGACGGGACGACGAGCGCGGAATTGCTCGTCGACGCGGCCGCGAAGACCGTCCTCGCCAAGGTCGGCGATCGCGTCTGGACGACCGGTGAGACGACATGGTCCGGGGCGATCGGCCAGCGACTCGAGGCCCTCGGCTGGACGCTCGCGATCGTCGAGATCGGATCGGCCGGCCAGCTCGCGGCTCTGCTCGGGGACGTTCCGTGGCTCCGCTTCAGCGAGACGATGGCGCCCGACACGCCGGCCGCCATGGCCCACGGCGACGACCCGGATGACGACGGCGACGATGACGTGACAGCGCCGCATGGGGCGGATGCGCTCCAGCCGTACGCCGCGCGAGCGCGGGAGCTGGGCGGAGCGGACGTCGGGCTCGCCCTGCGGGTTCGGCCGCGCCGCGCGGACCTGGCGGCGTCGGTCGTCGTGGTGACGCCGTCGGGTGTCCATCGACAGCGCCGGCTCGTCTTCCTCGATGGGCCGACCGGTCGGAGCCGTTCGGCCCTCACGGCGGCGGCGATCCTCCTCGAGGCGCTCGGCAAGGACTAGCGGCGGGACGCCTGCGCGAGACCGTCGAGATCGGTCAGGACGATGGCGTCGCGCTCGAGGCGCAGGAGACCGTCGCCGGCGAACTGGCCGAGCAGCTTGTTCACGCTCTGGCGCGTGCTGCCCACCATCGAGGCCAGGTCGCCTTGCGTGAGCGACGTCCGGAGCCGGACCGCCCCGTCGGGGAGGGTCGTGCCGCCGTCGCTCGCCAGCCGGACCAGGCACGCCGCAAGACGTCCGGTGATGTCGAGGAAGTGCAGCTCCTCGACATGCGTCGTCAGTCGGCGCAGCTCGCGGGCCAGCGACGCGAGCAGGGCATCGCGGACAGCCGGCTCGTTGGAGATCAGCTCGCGGAACTTGTCCCGTGGCAGGACGACGGTCTCCGTCGCGTTCAACGCGGTCGCGGTCGCCGACCGCGGGGCGCCGTCGAGGAGGGCGAGCTCGCCGAACACGTCGCCCGGTCGCAGGCGGACGAGGATGGCCTCCTCCCCGGCCTCCGATGGCAGCCCGATCTTCACCTCGCCCGACACGATGATGAACAGGGCGTCGCCCGGGTCGCCGACGTGGAAGATCACCTCGCCGCGCCGGAACCGCCTGGACCGCATCCCGGCCGCGACCCGTTGCAGGGCGTCCGCGTCGAGGCCCGCGAAGAACGGGACGGCGACGAGCGAGTCGACGATGGGGCGGCTGGCGAGCATGGTCGTGCCATCGTAGACCGCCCCGAAGAGCACACGGCGAGGAGCCTGGCTGCAGGATGTCCGCGGGCCGACAGACCGCCGGTCGGCGGTGTGTCTCGTTCCGCGGCGGACCGGCGATAGCATGGCCCGCGATGAGCGCGCGCCACCTCGATCGGCTTCGCCTGACCGTGCTCGGCTGCAGCACGGCGGCGGCACACCCGGACTGGCCGGCATCGGGATACCTCGTCGAATGGGGCGCGACCAGACTCCTGCTCGATGTCGGGTACGGAGTCGTCCGCCGCCTGCAGCGCTCGATGAAACCGTCCGGACTGCAGGCCGTGATCGTGAGCCACCTGCATGCCGATCACTACCTCGACCTCGTCGCGTTGCGCTACCTCTTCCCGTGGGGCGAGGCGGCCGAGCGGCCGATCCCGGTCCACCTGCCACCCGGCGGGCGGGGCCGTCTCGATGCCCTTGCCACGGCGATCTCCGAGCGCGCCGGGTTCTTCGATGCGTCGTTCGCGATCTCGGAGTTCGACCCCGACACGGCGATCGCCGTCGGGCCGCTCCGCGTCCGGTTCGTCCGCGGGCGCCATTACGTCCCGGCCTGGGGCGTCGTCATCGAGGCCCCGGACGGTGCACGCCTCGCCTACACGGGCGACACGGGACCGAGCGACACGATGGCCGAGGCCGTGCGCGGGGCGGATCTCCTGCTCGTCGAGGCGGCCCTGCGCCGACCGTCGCAGGACGATCGTGAGCGGGGACATCTGGCGGCGGGGGAGGCCATCGCTTTGGCCACCCACGCGGGGGTCCGCGCGGCGCTTCTGGTGCACTATGCCCCGCCCCGGCGAGCCGAGCTCGAGGCGATGTGCGAGGCCGCCGGTCCCTGGATCTTGCCGGCCGTCGCAGGCCAGACGGTGACCGTCAGCCCGGGCCCCCGTCCCGTGGCCGCCGGCTCCGGTCAGGGGCTCGCGACCGCCGCGAGCGCCGCCGCCGCGCGCGACCGATAGGCGGCCGCCTCCGTCGGGTCGGTCGTCAGTTCCGCCGCGCTCCGCCAGAACGACGCGGCCTCGGTCGCGGCCCCCAGCGCGAGGGCCGAGGCGGCAGCCGTCTCGAGCAGCGGGATCGCGCGAACCGCGTCGCCCGATGCCGCGCGATGGACGGCGATGAGGCTGACCGAGCGCGGGTCCTTGCGGGCCTCCAGCTGGTCGGCGTAGCTCGCATGGAGCTGCCGCCGGCGGACCCCCAGCATGCCCGCGTAGGCGGTGTCGTGGATGAGCGGGTGGCTGAATCGCCAGCCGCGAGCGTCGGGGACGACCAGACCCGCATCGGCGACGCGTTCGAGGGTGCCCGGTGGCAGTGGCCCACCCATCAGCGCCTCGATCCGCTTCTGCTCGAAGCGCATGCCCACCACCGAGGCGACGCCCAGCGCATCACGGGCGGCGGCCGGCAGGGCATCGATGCGAGCGCCCAGCACGGCACGAAGCGTCAGCGGGACACTCGCGACCGAGGTCTCCGAGAGCGTCACCCGCCCGTCATGCCAGGCCAGCGTGCCGTCGTCGAGCGACGCCCTGACCGTCTCGGTGACGAACAGCGGATTGCCGGCCGTGCGCTCGTGGATCCGCCGCGCCCCGTCGGCATCGAAGGCGGCGCGCGCGATCTGCGTGGCGAGCTGTGCCGTCTCGGGCATGGACAGGCCGGACAGGTCGATCTCCTCGACTCCCGGCTGGCTCGCCCAGGCCGGCCGTTCGACCGGGCGCATCGCGGCCAGGACGACGAGTGGCAGTCGTGCGGCCCGCTCGACCAGCACCTCGATCATCGCGACCGACGAGGCGTCGATCCAGTGCAGGTCGTCCACGACCACGACGCGCGGACCACTCGTCTCGATGAGCCGGTCGACATACCGGCCGGCGACCTCGACGAGCGTCGCTGTGACCGCCGTCGCGTCGGCGGGCATGTCGGGCGTCTCGGCCTCCCAGCCCGAGAATGCCGCGTCCCGCGCGATGGCGGCGATCGCCCCGCCGAACTGCCGCACCACGTCGTCGTCGAGATCCGGGGTGAACAGCAGGGCCCGCGCATACCCGCCCGAATCCATCCCGTGCTCGTCGGCCGCGGCCTGCGCGAACATCCGCGCGAACCGATAGGGCTCCGCCTGTCCGTATGAGGTGTTGTCGGTCCAGGTCCAGGCCATCCCCCGGTCCCTGGCGTCGCTCTCGAGATCGGCCAGCAGCCTCGACTTCCCGATGCCCGGGTCGCCGACGATCAGCTTCGTGCCGCCGACCCCCGTCGACTGGCAGCTGTCGAGGAGCGCACGCAGCCGGCGACGTTCCGGCACGCGTCCGACGAGACCGCCGGCGACCGGCGTCCGCGGTGCGGTGTACCCGCCCAGCCCGACCTCGCCCTCGAGCGCATGCAGCCGCACGGGCTCCGACTGCCCGCGCAGCACGAACGACCCCCGGTCCGCGACCACCAGGCGTCCGCGGGCGGCACGCACGGTCGCCGAATCGAGCAGGATCTCGGCGGGCCGGGCGAGCGACTGGATCCGGGCCGCCGTGGTGATGGCCGAGCCGGTCAGGGCCAGGTCGTCACGGGCCGGGTCGGCCCGGGACGTCACGACCTCGCCCGTGGCGATCCCGATCCGGACCTCCATCGCCTCTGTGCCGTCGCCCAGGTCGCGCAGCGACGTGCGGATCGCCAGGGCCGCGAGGGCCGCCCGGACCGCGTCGTCGTCGTGGGCGCGTGGCCAGCCGAAGACCGCGAAGACGGCGTCGCCGATGAACTTCTCGCGCGTCCCGTCGAGCCGTTCGATGGCGTCGGCCATGACCGTCAGCGCCGCTCGGACACGGCGCCGGACGACCTCGGGATCGTGCTCCGCCACCATCCGGACGTAGTCGACGAGGTCGGCGAACAGGGCCGTGACGATCCGCCGGTCCCCGTCGTCGTCGGGGGCGGGAGTGGTGGGGGCGGTCGACCCGGATCCGGCCGCGCCGAACGACGCCCCGCATTGATCGCAGAACCGCGCCCCGACCGCCCCGGTCGCGCCGCACGTACCGCATCGCACCGTCGGATCGACCCCTCTCCCCGCGCGCTTCGGAGGTGCAGTCTAGACCCGCGATCGAGACCCCCCGCGCGGCGTCAGGAGACGGTCAGCACCGGCCGATCCGCGGCCTGGGCCGCGCGCACGCTCATCCGCGCCGCGACGGCGCCGGCGATCGCGGTCAACGCCCGCGCGGCCGGCCCGGGCTCGCGCTGGGCGACCGCGGGCACGCCGACATCGCCGCCCTGGCGGACCGTCACATCGAGCGGAACCCCGCCGAGGTAGTCGAGGCCGTGCTCTGCGGCGAATCGCTCACCGCCGCCACGCCCGAAGATCTCGGTCAGCTCGCCGCAGTGGGGGCAGACGAAGGCGGTCATGTTCTCGACCAGCCCGAGGATCGGGACGCTCATGCGCTTGAACATCGCGAGAGCCTTGGCCACGTCCGAGAGCGCGACCTCCTGGGGCGTGGTGACCAGCACCGCGCCCGAGATCGGGACCGCCTGGGCGAGCGTCAGCTGGGCATCCGAGGTGCCCGGCGGGAGGTCGATGACCAGGTAGTCGAGCTCGCCCCACTCCACGTCGCGCAGGAACTGCTGGATCGCGCCGCCGACCAGCGGGCCACGCCACACGATGGGCTGACCCTCGGGGACGAAGAACTGGATCGAGATGGTCTTGACGCCGTGGCGCTCGAGCGGGCCGATCTTGTTGTTGTCGGTCGCCTTGGGCTGGCCCTCGATGCCCATCATCATCGGGATGTTCGGGCCCGTGATGTCGGCGTCGAGCAGACCGACGGCCGCGCCGGCCTGGGCGAGCGCGACGGCCAGGTTGACGCTGACGGTGCTCTTGCCGACCCCGCCCTTGCCCGACGCGACGGCGATGACGTTCTTGACCCCCGGCAGGAGCTGTTCGGCCTGGCGGGGCTGGGCGCGCCGGACCATCGCACCCCAGGTGATCTCGACCGTCTCGGCGCCGATGGCCGCGAGGACCGACTTCGCGTTGCCCTCGATCTCGTCCTTGAGCGGGCAGGCCGGGGTCGTCAGCTCGATCGTGAACGCGACCGCGGTGCCGTCGATCGCGACCTCCTTGACCATCTCGAGGGTGACGATGTCGCGGCCCAGCTCGGGCTCCTGGACGGCGCGCAGGGCGTCGATGACGGCGCTCTCTGTGAGGGCGGGCATGAGCGGTCGGTTTCCTCCGCGACGTGGTCGCACGTGGCGTTCTGACGGTCGGTGCGTCGATATCGTACCGCGCATCGGGCAAGACGCCGCGGCAACGGGCGGCGGACGGGTGGCGACGCCGTCGCGACGTCTGCCCGTGCGCCGATCGGCGACCGACGAAGTCCGCGCGGAACCGGGGTTCCACGCTCGAATCTCGCACGCGTTCGCTCGTCCGGAGATGCGGACTCCACAGGCCGGTCCATATCCTTGACACTCGGCGCGCCGCGACCATATCCTCGGGCCGCATCCGGGCCGGGCCGGGAGGGCCCCGCGGGACAGCGGCGAGGCGCGTGCCGGTCCCGGGTGGCATGATGCGCTTCCTCGCCCCTTCCAGGAGTGCCAACGAACGTGCCCGTCGACGTCAAGCTCGTGGACGTGGTCAAGCGCTACGGCGAGGCCGTGGCCGTCGACCACATCAACCTCGAAGTGGAGACCGGCGAGTTCTTCAGCCTGCTGGGCCCATCGGGCTGCGGGAAGACCACCACCCTGCGGATGATCGGCGGGTTCGAGCAGCCGACCTCGGGCCTGATCGAGCTCAAGGGCGAGGACGTGACATGGCTGCCGCCCTACAAGCGGCACGTCAACACGGTCTTCCAGAACTACGCCCTGTTCCCGCACCTCAACATCTACGAGAACGTCGCATTCGGGCTGCGCCGCTCGAACGTGGACGACGCCGAGGTCAAGTCGCGCGTCACGGAGATGCTCAAGCTCGTCGAACTGCCGGGCTTCGAGCGACGCAAGCCGACCCAGATCTCAGGCGGACAGGCACAGCGCGTCGCGCTGGCACGGGCGCTCATCAACCGCCCCGCCGTCCTGCTCCTCGACGAGCCACTGGGCGCCCTCGACCTGAAGCTGCGCAAGCAGATGCAGGTGGAGCTGAAGCGGATCCAGCAGGAAGTCGGGATCACCTTCATCTTCGTGACCCACGACCAGGAAGAAGCGATGACGATGTCCGATCGCATCGCGGTCATGAACCACGGCAAGTACGAGCAGCTCGGCGACCCGGCAAGCCTCTACGAACGCCCGCGGACGCGGTTCGTGGCCGGCTTCCTCGGCGTCAGCAACCTGCTCCCGACCAAGTCCGACGGCACCACCGACGGCGCATACGTGGTGTGTCGTCTGGCCGACGGGACCGCGATCCGGGTGCCGAAGACGCTGACCGAGGGCCTCGAGACCTTCGAGGTCGGTGTCCGGCCCGAGAAGATCCGCCTCCGCGAGACGACCGAGGCGGTCCCCGACGGTCAGAACCACCTGCTCGGCACGATCCGCGACGCCTCCTACCTGGGCGTCTCGACGAGCTACATCGTCGAGACCAAGAGCGGCGGCACGGTCACCGTCTACGAGCAGAACGTCGAGCGCGCGACTCGCGCCGAGCTCTGGACGCCCGGCGAGGAAGTCCAGATGACCTGGTCGCCGGACCACACCTTCGCCGTGGACGTCACGGGCTCCCCGCCGCCCGCCGGGCCGGTCCCGGCCGGTCTCGCCGAGGATGACGGCGGCGCGCCGATCCCGCCGCCCGTCGGCGTCTCACGCCGGAAGTTCCTGATCGGTGGCGCGGTCGTCGTCGGCGCCGTCGGGTTCGCGGCGTTCCTGGCCAGCACGACGGGCAGCGGCGTCAAGCCGTCCGGCTCGCCCGACGCCTCGGCGGCCTTGGCGTCGCCTTCCCCGGTCCCCTCGGCCAGCGGCCCGGCGAGCGAGCCACCGCCGTCCGAGGGACCGTCGCCCGAGCCGCCGCAGATCGGCACGCTGCGGTTCGCGAACTGGCTCGGCTACATCGACATCAACGAGGAAGACAAGTCGTATCCGACCATCCTGAAGTTCACCGACGAGACCGGGATCAAGGTCGACTACGTCGAGGCCGTCGACGACAACGAGAACTTCTTCACGACCCACCTGTCCGGCCCACTGAATGCCGGGTTGCCGACCGAGTGGGACATCGTGGTCGTCACCGACTGGATGGTCGACCGGCTCGTCCGCCTCGGCTGGCTCGAGACGCTGAACACCGCCAACATGCCGAACTTCGTCGCCAACCTGCTGCCGCTGTACCGGGGCCGCTCCTTCGACCCGGACACGAACATCGCGGCGCCATGGCAGTCGGGCATGACCGGACTCGGCTTCGACTTCAACAAGACCGGCGACCAGACCTCGATCGACATCCTCTTCAGCGACGACTACGGCGGCCAGATGACCTACCTGAGCGAGATGCGCGACACGGTCGGGCTCTCCGCGCTCCGGCTCGGCTCGGATCCGGCGACCATCACCGAGGAGCAGTTCCAGGCGGCCCTGGCCGAGGTCGACAAGGCCGTCAAGGCCGGCTATGTCCGCCAGGTGACCGGCAACTCGTACGTCGAGGTCATGGCCCTCGGCGATGCGGTGCTCGCGATGGCCTGGTCCGGCGACGTGACCTCGCTGCTGGTGCCCGACCAGAAGCCGGACCAGGACTTCCGCTGGGCCCTGCCGACTGAGGGTGGGATGCTCTGGACCGACAACATGGTCGTCCCGAAGGGCTCGCCGAACAGGCGCATGGCCGAGAGCTGGATCGACTTCTACTACGACCCGGCGAACGCGGCCACGATCGAGGCCTGGGTCAACTACGTCTGCCCGGTGGCCGGCGCCCGCGAGGTGATGCTCCAGCTGGACGCGGACCTCGCCAACAACCCGCTCATCTTCCCGCCGGCGGACTACGTGGCGCGGCTCCACCAGTTCCGCTCCACCACGGCCGAGGAGGAGACGGCCTGGAGCGAGGCGTTCACCAAGGTGCTGGGCCTCTAGCCAGCCATGCGCCGGTCGATCAGCTTCCGGGCCATCGCTCCATACGCGCTGCTGCTCCCCGGACTCCTCTGGCTGGCCGTCTTCTACGTCTACCCGGCCATCCAGATGTTCCTCGTGTCGCTGTGGACCGGGAACATCCAGGACGGGTTCACGCAGACCTGGAACTGGGGCATCTACCCCGAGGCACTGACCGAGTACTGGCCGTGGATCGCCCGCTCGATCGTGTACGGCGGGCTCGCGACGATCCTGGCCTTCGCCCTCGGCTTCCCGCTCGCGTACGCGATCGCGTTCCGCGGCGGCCAGTACAAGAACCTGCTGCTGTTCCTGGTCATCGCGCCGTTCTTCACGAGCTTCCTGCTTCGCACGATCTCGTGGAAGATCATCCTGTCCGACGACGGGCTCCTCCTCGGCCCGCTCAAGGTGATCGGGGTCCTGCCGGAGGAGTTCCGGCTCCTCGCGACCCCCGCCGCGGTCATCGCCGGCATCACCTACAACTTCCTGCCGTTCATGACGCTGCCGCTGTACGTCGCGCTCGAGAAGATCGACCGGCGGCTCCTCGAGGCCGCCGAAGACCTGTATGCCGGACCGTGGCGACCGCAGGGCACGATCGCCGGTGTGCTCATCGGCGGCCTGCTCGGCGTCGTGGTCGGCGTGGTCATGGAATACGGCCCGCTGGCGCTCGGGATCCCGGGGGCGATCATCGGCGGATTGGTCGGCACGTTCCTCGTCAGCCAGGCCTTCGTCCGGGTCACGTTGCCGCTGGCCGTCCCCGGCATCTTCGCCGGTTCGCTGCTGACCTTCATCCCGGCCGTGGGCGACTACATCAACGCCGAGCTGCTCGGCAATCCGCAGTCGCTGATGGTCGGGAACGTCATCCAGGCCCGCTACCTCAAGGTGACCGATTACCCGACCGCGTCGGCCCTGTCGTTCATCCTCATGCTCGCGATCCTGATCGGCGTGCTGATCTACACCCGCCTCCTCGGCACCGAGGATCTGACCTGATGGCCACCGCGGCCGTTCCCATCGCCCGGCCCGCGACCTTCGGGAGCCGGTTGCGCGGGGCCGTCGACAGGTGGCTGCTGCCCCTGTACGTGCTCGGCGTGACGGTCTACCTGGTCCTGCCGGTCCTGGTGATGATCATCTTCAGCTTCAACGATCCGGCCGGTCGCTCGAACCTGACGTGGCGCGGGTTCTCCCTCGACGCGTGGCTCAATCCCCTCGGCCGACCGGGTCTCGGGGAGGCCGTCGGGAACAGCCTGATCATCGCCTTCGTGGCGACGATCGTCGCGACGATCCTGGGCACGCTCATCGCCCTGGCCCTCGTGCGCTACCAGTTCCGCGGGCGGTCGGGGACGAACCTTCTGATCTTCCTGCCGATGTCGACGCCCGAGATCGTCCTCGGCGCCTCGCTGCTCACGACCTTCATCGCGTCTGTGGGGCTGCCGTTCGTGCCCGAGGGTCTGGTGTACCCACTCAGCATCCGGACGATCATCATCGCCCACATCATGTTCAACATCAGCTTCGTCGTCGTGACCGTGAAGGCGCGCATGCAGGGCTTCCCGCGGCATCTCGAGGAGGCCGCGATGGATCTCGGCGCCAACGAGTGGGTCACGTTCTGGAAGGTGACGTTCCCGCTCATCCTGCCGGGCGTGATGGCCGCAGCCCTGCTGGCGTTCAGCCTCTCGATCGACGACTACGTCATCACGAGCTTCACGGCCGGGGCCACCCAGACGTTCCCGCTGTTCATCTACGGTTCGCAGCTGCGCGGCATCCCGGTCCAGGTCAACGTGATCGGCACGATGATCTTCCTGACGGCGGTCGGCCTGGTGCTGCTCAGCACGCTCTGGCAGCGTCGCGTGGCAGCTCGCGATTACGCGGCCTCGCGCGCCTGACGCGGCCCAGGAGGCTTCCTCGATGGTCGACACCGCCGACGCCCGTCCGGCCGGCGCCCCAGCCGGTCCCCTCCCCGACCACGCGGTCGTCCCGCCCGTGTGGGGCCGGATCACCAACCTCGACGTGGATCGCGGTGAGGGCTCGTGGCTGATCACCCGCGACGGCGAGCGCTACCTCGACTATTCGTCGGGGATCGGGGTGACCAACACCGGCCACGCGCATCCCCGGGTCGTGGCGGCGATCCAGGCGCAGGCCGCCAAGCTGCTCCACGGCCAGCAGAACATCCTCTACCACGAGCCGGGCCTGCGGCTGTACGACCGGCTGCGGACCGTCCTGCCCGGCGGGCCCTGGCAGGCCTTCCTCTCCAACTCGGGCGCTGAGGCGGTCGAGGCATCGGTCAAGCTCGCGCGGGTCGCGACGGGTCGCCCGGCGATCATGGCGTTCCGCTACGGCTACCACGGCCGGACGGCCCAGACGATGGCGCTGACGACCGCGAAGGACGTCTACCGGGCCGCGTTCGAGCCGCTGCCGGGCTCCGTCTACCACACGCCGTACCCGTACTGCTATCGGGCCCCCGGCGGCCCGCACTCGCCCGACGCCTGCTCGTGCGACTGGGAGGAGCAGCTCGACCTGACGTTCCACCAGTTCATCTACCCGGATCGGGTCGCGGCGATCATCCTCGAGCCGGTCCTCGGCGAGGGTGGCTACATCGTCCCGCCGTCGGGGTTCCTGCCGCGGCTCCGCGAGATCACCCGCGAGCACGGCATCCTGCTCATCGCCGACGAGGTCCAGACCGGTTTCGGGCGGACCGGCGAGATGTTCGCGGTCAGGCATTGGGACGTCGAGCCCGACATCCTGGTCATGGCCAAGGGCATCGCCTCGGGTCTGCCTCTCTCCGGGATCCTGGCACGTGCCGAGCTCATGGCCGCCTGGAAGCCGGGCACCCACGGCGGCACGTACGGCGGCAATGTCGTCTCGTGCGCGGCCGCCAACGCCACGCTTGACGTCATCGAGGAGGAGGGGCTGGTGGCCAACGCCCGGGAGCGTGGCGACCAGTTCCTCGCCGGCCTCCACCGGCTCGCCGGGACGTACCGCTCGATCGGCGACGCGCGCGGCCTTGGCCTGATGGTCGCGATCGAACTGGTCAAGCCGGACGCCGGCGACGGCCGGACGCCCGATCCGGACCTGACCAAGCGCATCCAGGCCGAGGCGCTGGCGCGCAAGCTCATCGTCCTGACCGCCGGCACGTACGTGAACGTCATCCGGATCATCCCGCCGCTGGTCACGACGGCCGCGGAGGTCGAGCAGGCCATCGGGATCCTCGACGAATCGCTGGCGGCCGCCGGCGCGTAGATGGACGACGAGCCGCCGACCGATGCCTATGACCCGGTCGCGGCCATCGAGCACATCTACGCATGGCTCGATCGATGGGGGTCGAAAGCGCTCCACGCCATCGCGATCCGTCCCGAGGATCCCGTCGCGCTCGAGCGGGCCAGGGACCGCGCCATCGACGCGGCGATCGTCAACGGGCGTGGCGAGTTCCTGCGGGAGCTTCAGGCGGGCATCACGGACTGGGCGCTCGAGCAATACCGACGGCAAGGGTTCGGGGCGGTCTACTTCCAGCCCGCCATGGAGCCGCCTGAACAACGGCGCGACGCCATCGAGGTCCTGACGGATGCGGCCACCGCCAATCTGGTGGCCGACCTGGTCCCACAGGAGACCGTCGATACGCTCGTCGCCCGTTTCGCCCTCCTCGTCGGCGGCCCTGGCTTCACTCCGCAGCCCTCCGACGACGAGCTGACTGACAGGACACGATGGACGTCGCCGGAACAGGCCTGCTCGCCATCGTCGGTCTGATCCTCGTCAAGGAGGCCGGACTGCCGATCCCCGTGCCGGGCGACCTTATCGTCATCGGGGCAGGCGTCGCGGCCGGCCGGGGCGACCTTGATCCCGTCGTCGCCCTCGTGGCGATCGTGGTCGCGAGCATCGTCGGCGGGGTGATCCAGTTCGGGCTGCTCCGCTCGGTCGCCCGGCCCGCCCTGTTGAGCCTGCTCTCGCGGGTCACGACGGCAGAGAGGATCGACGGCCAGGCTGGACGACTGCGACGGGGCGGGGCGCGGTCCGTGGCCGTCGCTCGCTCGACCCCCGGTGTCCGGATCGTCGCCATCGCGGCGAGCGCCCTGGCCGACCTGCCCGCCTCGGTCTTCGTCGCCGGCCTCGCGCTCGGCAACGCGGTCTTCATCAGCGCACATTTCGCGCTCGGCTACCTGCTCGGCGAGCCGGTCGTGACGGCAGTCGGCGGCGCCCTCGGGCCGCTGGCGATCGCCGGGGTCGCGCTGGCCGTGCTCGGCGCGGTCGGCTGGCTCGTGCTCGGCCGCCGCCGGCGCGGAGCGGCGGGGTCCCCCGTCGCGGTCATCGGCGACTGGGCCGATGCGTGCTGCCCTGCCTGCCTGGCGCTGGCCGTCGTGGACGCCCGCGGAGCGGGTGACGTCTAGGCGGGATCCTTCGGGGGTGTCGGGAAGCGCGACACGGCACGGGCCTGCTGACCGAGCGCAGTGCGCATGCCGACGATGACGAAGATCACGAAGCCGATCAGGAACGCCACGATGGCGCTGGCGACCGTGATGGCGACCCCGGCCCCGAGTCCACGTGCGATCAGGCCGCAGATGGCGCCGAAGATCATCGCATCGATGGTCGCGACCATCCCGACGGTCGTCGTGATCCCGTGGACGATGTTGGCCAGGACGGATCCGCTGCTGGTGATATCGCCGTACGCGGCGAGGACGCCGCGCGCGTCATCGTGGAACCCGCTGACGAAGTACGGCTCGATGCCAGGGACCATCTCCCTGTAGGCGTGCCGGATCCGGTTCATCCCGCGGACGCAATGGAGCTCCTCCGCGCTGGCATCGATGAGCCGGCCGGTCGTTGCGACGCCGATGAACAGGTCGGCCGTCAACAGGATGGTGGCGATCGGGATGACGTCCGCGGACAGGCCCTGCGTGCCGATGAGGAACCCGATCACGATGAGGGTCGCGGACAGGAACGAGAGGAACATGCCCGCACGGGTGAACGCCTCGTTGTAGGCGAGCGAGCGGCTGGCGAGCAGGCTCGAATGCTCGGTCGAGAGGATCTGCAGCGCCCTCGGATCGGCCAGCGGGTCGGCATCTCCGGTCGACGATGTGGCGGACCCGGGATCGACGTGTCGGGCCTCGCCGGCACCGACAGGCGCGGACTCCTGCATGCGGTCTTCTCCTATGGCGCGACGAGGCGGGTCCGGATGGTCTCGTGAAGGCGGCCGTTCGTGACGAGGAACGTCCCGCTGTCGATCGCGCGACGTCCCTCCAGGTCGGTGGCGCGGCCGCCGGCCTCCTCGACGAGGAGCATCGGGGCGGCCGCGTCCCAGGCCGACAGGCCCACCTCGACCATCGCCTCGGCTGCCGCTTCGGCGACCAGCGCGTAGCCCCAGAAGTCGCCGAACCCGCGTTCCCGCCACGCGTCGCGCAGCACGCCCTCGAAGCCTGGCGCGCGACCCGACGCGATGATGTCCCGGCCCGAGCCGTACAGGATCTGGGCGTCGCCGAGCGAGGTCACCCGGGACACCTCGATCCGGCGCGGCGCCTCGCCCCGGTTGCGCGCCCACGCCCCGCCGCCCCGGTACGCCCACCAGCGCTCGTCGAGCGCCGGCGCGGACAGGACGGACGCCTGGAGCTCGCCGTCGCGTTCGACCGCGAGCAGCGTGCCGAACAGCGGCACGCCGCGGATGAAGTTGTGGGTGCCGTCGATCGGGTCGATGTACCAGCGGACGGACGCGTCGCCGGCCTCGGTGCCGTATTCCTCGCCGACCAGGCCGTGGTCCGGGAACGCGTCGGTGAGCCGCTCGCGGATGCGCCGCTCGATCGCCGTGTCGGCCTGGGTGACGAACGAGCGGTCCGGCTTGGTCTCGATCACCAGGTCGCGGCGGAAATGGGTCCGCGCCGTGACGTCGGCCTCGTCGCAGGCCGCCTGGGCGACGTCGAGCCAGCGACGCAGCTCCACATCGGTCCCGCGCCGGAGCCCGGCCGACCATTCGGTGCCGTACGGCGCGTCGCTCACGACCGGATCCGCTCGCCGGTGGGGTCCCAGAGCGGCTCGCGCACGACCTCGAACCCGATCCATTCGCCGAAGACCTCGACGTCGCCGCGGGTCCCGATCGCGGCCGTCGGCGGCAAGTAGGCGTACGCGATCGAACGCTCGACGGCGAACCCGTAGCCGCCCGATGTGACTCGCCCGACCACCTGGCCATCGACCCGGACGGGCTCGTTGCCGAGGCAGACCGATCCGGGGTCGTCGAGGACCAGGCAGCGAAGGCGCTTGCGCGGGCCGGCCGCCTTCGCCGCGACCAGCGCCTCCCGACCCAGGAAGCCGCCGGCCTTGTCCATCGCGACCGCGAACCCGAGACCGGCTTCGAACGGGTTCTCGTCGGGGGTGATGTCGCTCGACCAGACGCGATAGCCCTTCTCGAGCCGGAGCGCGTCGATCGCGCGATACCCGGCGGCGACCATGCCGTGCGGCATGCCGGCCTCCCAGAGCGTGGTCCAGAGCGTGCGGCCGTACTCGGCCGGCGCGTACAGCTCCCAGCCGAGCTCGCCGACGTACGTGACCCGCAACGCGAGGAGCGGCACCGCGCCGACAGTGATCTCGCGCGCGGTGAGGAACGGGAAGCCCTCGTTCGAGAGGTCGTCGCGCGTGAGCGAGCCCAGGATGTCGCGCGCCCGCGGGCCCCACAGCCCGAAGCACACCCGCGACGAGGTGACGTCGCGCAGCGTGACCGTCCCGTCCTCCGGCAGGTGACGGCGGAGCCAGGCCGCGTCGTGGTTGGCGAAGGCCGTCCCGGTCACGAGCATGAAGGCGTCGCCGGCGAGGCGCGTCACGGTCAGGTCGGCCTGGATCCCGCCGCGGCGATCGAGCAGTTGGGTGTACACGATCGAGCCGACCGGTCGATCGATCTCGTTCGCGCACATCCGCTCGAGGAACGCGACGGCGCCGGGCCCTGCGATCTCGAGCTTCGCGAACGATGTCTCGTCGAACAGGCCGGCCGCCTGGCGTGTCCCGAGCGCCTCGGCGCCGATGGCGGGCGACCAATGCTGGCCGGCCCAGCCGCGCGGCCGGAGGGCGACGTCGCCGGCCGCCGCGTTCGACTCGAACCAGTTGGGCCGCTCCCAGCCGGACTTCTCGCCGAAGGCGGCCCCGAGGTCGGTCAGGAGCTCGTAGGTCGGCGCGGTGCGCAGGGGCCGGCCGGCCTGGCGCTCCTCGTTGGGGTAATGGATGTCGTAGTAGGTCGCGTAGACCTCGACGGTCCGGGCCAGGGTGTAGGCCTGGGAGCGGTAGGCCGGGCCGAACCGCCGGCTGTCCATCTTCCAGAGGTCGAGCTCAGGCTCGCCCTCGACGATCCAGCGACGCCATCTGGCGCCCGATCCCGCCCGCCCCAGCGATGCCGTGCGCGCAGAAGCCCGCCGCGACGAAGAAGCCGCGGACATCGCTCTCGCCGAGGATGAACTCGTTGTCGGGGGTGAACCCCTCGGGTCCGT
The DNA here is from genome assembly GCA_963767165.1 of uncultured Chloroflexia bacterium. Classification (GTDB taxonomy): domain Bacteria; phylum Chloroflexota; class Limnocylindria; order Limnocylindrales; family CSP1-4; genus SPCO01. The sequence goes on from CAVYCV010000005.1 coordinate 297,529, forward strand.
TGATCATCCGGCTCACGCCCGCGTCCGCGATGGCCGGCACGCGCCGGACCGCCCCGTCCATGATCTCGGCGAACCTCGGCCAGTCCGGGGCGAGGAGCTTGCCGTTGAAGTCGGGCGGGACGCCGTCCAGGGACCACGGGGCCGGATGCCGTTCGTAGCCGCCCATGCACAGGCCGCCGACCTCCTCGCGGTAGTAGACGAGGTTGTCGGGGTCGCGCATCGTCGGCAGCGCCGGGACGACGCCCTCGATCGCCTCTGTGAACAGGTACTCGTGAGCCATGGGGATGATCGGGACGTTGACGCCCGCCAGCCGGCCGATCTCGGGTGCGAACATCCCACCCGCGTTGACGACGACCTCGGCCTCGATCTCCTGGCGCTCGCCCCGGTGCTCGACGGTCACCCCGGTCACCCGGCCGCGCTCGACGCCGATCCCGACGACGCGGGTGTGGGGCCGGATCGAGACGCCCCGTTGCCGCGCGCCCGCGGCCAGCGCCAGCGCGAGCCCCGACGGGTCGAGCCAGCCGTCGGTCGGCAGGTAGATCGCGCCGAGGACGCCATCGAGCGACATCAGGGGGAAGAGCTCGAGCGCCTCGGCGGGCGTGACGAGCTCGACGGGCAGGCCGAACGTCTTCGCCCAGCCGGCCTGCCGACGGAGCTCCTCCTGGCGCTCGGGACTGGACGCCAGCCGGAGCGATCCCACCTCGTGCCAGGCTGGGTCCGTGCCGGTCTCGGCGGCCAGGCGGCGGTACAGGTCGGTGCTGTACATCATCATCTTCGTGAGGGTCACCGAGCTGCGGAGCTGGCCGACGAGGCCGGCCGAGTGGAACGTCGAGCCCGACGTCAGCTCGGCCCGGTCGACCAGGACGATGTCGGTCCAGCCCAGCTCGGCGAGGTGGTACGCGATCGACGTGCCGCCGACGCCACCACCGATGACGACCGCTCGGGCGTGTTCCGCCATGGTCCTGGACGCTCCTCCGCACGGCACTGACCGACGCCGACAGCGTAGCGGCTGGCCTGCCCGCCCGAGGCGGCCGCTCGCGCCGCGCGACGGCTGCCGAACGGCGGAAGGCCTGCGGTAGAGTCGCCCCGAGGAGGGGCCCGTGACCGCCACGCCACCCACGATCGACGAGGTCATCGCCGCGATCCCGGCCTGGGCCGGGAGGACCATCACCCACGAGCGGATCGCGGCCGGCCTGACCAACACCAACCACCGGGTCGTGGTGGACGGCGTCCCCTACTTCGTCCGGATCCCGGGCCCCTCGACGGAGCTGCTGGCGGTGGATCGGGCCAACGAGCGCCACAACACGATCGCCGCGGCAGCGAGCGGTGTCTCGCCGCGGGTCGTCGCGGTGCTCGAGGACTGGGATGTGTTCGCGCTCGAGTGGGTCGAAGGCCGGACGATGTCGAACGCGGCTCTCGGCGTGCCGGGCATCCCGGGCCGGATCGCCGCGACGCTCCGGAGGCTCCATGCCGGGCCGCGGTTCCGCGACGACTTCGACATGTTCCGCCTCACCGAGCGCTACCTCGCGCTGGTCGACGAGCGCGACATCCCGATCCCGGCGGGCTACCGCGAGCGGCTCCCGGCGATCCCCCGGATCGAGGCCGCTCTCGCCGTCCATCCGCTGCCCGCCGTCCCGTGCCACAACGACCTGCTGGCCGAGAACTACCTCGACGACGGGGAGCGGCTGTGGCTCGTCGACTACGAGTACAGCGGCAACAACGACCCGACCTTCGAGCTCGGCAACACGTGCCAGGAGCTCGGCTACGACGACGCCCAGGTGCGCGAGCTGTGCGCCGCCTACTTCGGCGAGGCCTCCCCGGCCCTCCTCGCTCGCATGCGGCTGCAGATGATCATGTCCGACGTCGGCTGGACGCTATGGGCCGCGATCCAGGCGCGCATCTCGACGATCGACTACGACTTCGCCGGCTGGGCGGAGGAACGCTGGGCGCGGGCCTCGACCGCCATCGACGGACCGGATCTCGAGGGCTGGTTGGCGTCCGTCCGCGCGTGATCGCCCGACTCAGACCGAGGCCCGGACGTCGTCCGGGCCTCGGCGCGCGAAACGGGTCGATGGACCCTCACTCCGGCGGGATCTCCTTGAACGCGTACGTCACGTCGATGCCGCTGCTTCGACGCATCGCCTTCGCGATGACGTACCACGCGGCCGCGAAGATAAGCACGCCGATCACGACCACATAGGCCAGCTGGCTGGTGAGGCCCAGCTGGTCGTTCGTGAGGAACAGCAGCAGGAAGATCAGGCCGAAGAGGGCGCCGACGCCCCCGACGACGGTGACCAACGGGAACCCGCCGATCGTGTACTTGGCGCCCGGCGACGCCTCATAGGCCGCCTTGGCCCGGAACGGCAGGAGGGCGCCGGCGAGCGCGGTGACCACGAACACGTAGCCGCACGCGAAGGTGACGCCCAGCGTCAGGGACGCCCACGAGACCTGGTCGTCACCGTCCCCGTACGCGAAGTAGTTGTACAGGAGGATGACCGGCAGGCTGGCCACGAAGTAGACGACGTGGGCATTGACCGGGGTGTGCAGCCGGTCGCTCACGCGGCTCACCCACTCGGGCAGCAGTCGATCGAATGACATCGCGACCATGACCCTCGTCATGCCGATGTAGCAGTTGTGCACGATCTGGTGACCGTTGAGGATGAACCCGAAGGCGATCAGCAGGGTCACGATCACGTTGTTCGACAAGGCGGTCGCGATGATGTTCGGCCACAGGTACGATCCCGCGAGGGTCGCCTCCCCGACGCCGCTCCAGTAGCCGGCGCCGGCGACGTAGAGGAACTCCGTGCCGACGGTGTTCTCGAGGACGAACGCCAGCACCGCGAGCAGGACGCCCGTCAGGACGAGCGAGCCGACGATGATGAAGGCCTGGTCCCGGAAGGAGCCGGCGCTCTTGATCTCGCCATTCTGCTGGCTGCTGTACGTCGCCCACTGCAGAGACGTCCAGGCGATCGGTGCGATCAGCAGGGTCGCGAGCAGGCTGAAGGCGGGGTTCAGTTCGATGCCGGCTGCGGTGGCCGCCGCGGTCGCGTCGGCGGTGAAGGTCGAGGAGCCGCCGATCGCCGTGGAGAAGGCATCGAGCTTGCCGGGGACATCGGCGGCGGCCGTCGTGGCGAGCACGACCAGCATCGTGCCGAAGGACAGGAGGATCGCGATCCACATCACCCGCTGGAGACGGATGTAGTTTCGAAATCCGGAGACCAGGATCAGCAGGGCTACGAGGGCGTTCACGATGCTTGTGATCACGATCCCGACCGGGGTGGTGAACCAGGTCGAGACATCGACCAGGCCGCTACTGCCGGTCGACGCCGCCAGGCCAAGGAAGAGCGGCGCGAAGCCCAGCGTGGCCAGCAGCCATCCGGACAGCGCGACCCACTGCAGGATCCAGATCACGAACCCGGAGAAGACGATCGGGAACGCGATCCCGCCACCGAAGACCCGGCTCTGGAAGACATAGTCGCCGCCGGTCCTCGGAAACGCGGTCGACAACCAGACGTACGAAAGGGCGATGGGGATCTCCAGCAGCATCGCAAGGAGGATCCCCCACACAAGTTGGCCGCCGGGCAGGGCACCGGGGGCCCAGAGATAGGTCCACGGAAAGATGAGACCCATCGTCAGGACGTTGTAGACGAACGCCGACGAAGGGGACATGACGCGGACAAGACCCGACGACTTGCGAACAAAGACCTCGGGCACCGCAACCGCTGTCGCCATCCAAGTCACCTCAGTACGGGGTATGGCTCGTTCGTGACCCCCTCCGATGCTCCGACCCTCACCTCCCTTGCCCCCAGGTCCGTGACGACCGGTCAGCCGGCCGTCATCTGATATCCCTTCACCTGTCCATCTGCGATCGTGATGATGCAGCCTCGGAGCACCCCCTCGCCGTACTCACTGCCCGGGTTGATGCACAGCGTCCGGCCGAGCTTCGCGGCCGCCTGCGATTCGTGGATGTGCCCGTGGAGACCCAGCATCGGCTGGTAGCGCTCGATCGCGGAGCGGACGGCCTCGCTGCCGGCGCCGTACAGGACCGGCTGGCCGCCCGAGACGATCTGGGACGGCGGGTCGGTGGTCCAGTCGAGCTTCGGGCACGTGTCCAAGGTCGAGTCCACTGGCGGCGCATGGAAGTTGAAGATCGCGTGACCGTAGTCGGGCAGGTCGCCGGCGACGCGGTCGATCCGCTCGGCGAGCTCGGCCTCGGGCGCCTCGCGCGGCGTGTGCCACGGCGTCGGGTTCACGTACGGCATGCTGACCATGATGTGACGGTCGTCCAGCTGGACGGCCCGGCTTTCGCAGCCGACGAAATGCTCCGTATCGGAGCGATCCATGACCGCCATGACCTCGGGAACATCGTCGTTGCCACCGGTCGCATAGCAGCGGATGCCCGTGCCGGCCAGTTTCGATTCGGCCAGGTCGATCCACCGTTCCAGGCGCTCCGTCGCCAAACGCACGAAGAGCCGATCGACCGCATCCGGATCGGCACGCAGGGCGGCGTATTCGTCCTCGTCGATGACCGTGTGATACATGCCCAGGAACCCGATCCGTTGCGTGGTCGCCTCGACATCGGCCTTCGTCTCGAGGTGCTCGACGCGGCCATGGACGGTCGCGCGATGATGGCCGTTCGGCTCACGGATGATCGGGATCGTCAGCTTGCCCATCACGTCCCCGCCCATCACGAGGACGTCGGCGCCGTAGAAGGTGCCGGCGTTCAGGAACTTGCGCCAGGTCCGCTCGGAGCCATGCACGTCGGTGGCATAGAAGACCTTCGTCTGTCGGGCTCCGCCCTTCTGACCAAAGAGTCGCATGCGTCGTACCGTCAGGCGCGCATGCGATCGCCGCGGGGGTCCACCAGGACATCCGCCGCGATGACCGCATGGATCCGTTCGCCGAACGCGTCCACCTGGAGCCGAGTGCCCTCCTCGAGTCCTGACGGAAGATACACATACCCGATGGTGCGCGCTACAGCCGTCCCGTACGCGACGCTCCGAAGTCGCCCGACGACCCCGCCATCCAGGCGAACGGCCTCGCCCCCGTAGATCGGCAGGTACCCTGGCCCTTCACCGATGAGCACCGTCCGAAGCCGGCGAGACGGACCGTCCGGAGCTCGCTCTCGTTGCTCGACCACCGCCGACCTGCCGATGAAGTCGCCCTTGGCGGGCTGGACGAAGGCCCCGAGGCCAGCCTCGTCGGGCGAATCGAGCATCGTCATGTCGGTCCCGTAGTATCGATACCCCTTCTCGAGTCGCAACGAATCGAGGGCCCGATATCCGAAAGGCTCGAGCCCGACGGCGGCACCTGCCGAACGGAGAGCGTCCCAGACCGGGACCGCAGAGGCGGCACCCACGCTGATCTCCCAGCCGAGCTCGCCGGCATAGCTGATCCGTGAGGCGAGGACCGTCGCACCGGCGACCTCGATCTCAGCCGCTCGCCGCAGCGGCAACGCATCACCTCCGACGTCGTCGGCAGAGGCCGCAGCGAGGATCTCGCGCGCTTGAGGCCCCCAGAGCCCGATCGTGGCGAAGTCGTCGCTCACGTCCCGCAACGACACGGGACGGTCTGCCGCCTGGGCCTCGAGCCACCCCAGATCCGTGGCGACGAAGCCCGCGCCGGTGACGACGCGGAACCGGTCGGCCGCCAGACGCGTGACCGTGACATCCGCCACGATGCCGCCGCGCGGATCGAGGAACGGGGTGTAGATGATGGCGCCGGTCGGCCGGTCGATGTCGTTCGCCGCGACGCGCTGGAGCAGACCGAGTGCCCCGGGACCATCGACCGCGATCTTGCCGAACGAACTCAGGTCGATGAGGCCGGCACGCTCTCGGACCGCTCGAGCCTCATCGCTCACGCGCCCGAACCACGGCGGGGCCGCCCAGCCCCATGCGATCTGATCCCGACCAGCGCGTCGCCATGGTCGTCCGGGCTCGTGATGGTCGGCCCGCTCCCACCCGGCCTTCGTGCCGAACACGGCGCCGGTCTCCTGGAGCCGACCATGGAGCGGCGACAGTCGTTTGGGTCTACCGGCGAGATCGGCGTCGTAGGGGTAGCGCAGTCGGTAGTAGTCCGCATATGCCTCACGAGCGAGTCCTGCGGCGAATCCAGGGTCGCGATAGATCTCGGCGAATCGCCATGCCCGGTAGGGACCGATGTCCGCGTCCGGGTCATCGGCCGTGATCCAGCCAGCGATCGCGCGGCCGATCCCGCCGCCACCGCCGAACCCGTTCAGCGACAGGCCCGCGGCGACCCAAAATCCGCGAAGCCCGGGGAGCGGACCCAAGAGCGGATTGGCATCGGGAGTCATCGCGTCCGGATGGCAGACGAGCCGGATCGCCTCCGCGTCGCCCAGGAATGGGAAACGGCGCATGGCTCCAGCCATCAGCGGGGCAAAGCGCTCATAGTCGGGCGGCAGCGAACGCGCCGCGTGCTCCCACGGCACGCCATCTTCCCAGCGCGACACGGGATCGAGCTCGTACCCGCCGAAGACCATGCCACCCTGTTCGCTCTTGCCGTACACGAGGTTGTCCGGATCTCGGAAACAGGGCATGTCCGGGGGCAGCTCGTGCCCGGGAACCGCTTTGAGGGCGATGTGCTGGTGATCGACGGGCGTCGACGGGATGAATGCCCCGACCATCGCGGCGACCTGCGGAGCCCACATGCCTGCCGCATCGACCACGATCTCCGTGTCGATGGCACCGGCGTCGGTCAACACACGACGTATCTCGCGACGTGCCGAGAGTTCGAAGCCCGTCACCCGCGTTCCCGTGCGAATCCGGACGCCGAGCGCCCGCGCCGCCTCGGCCACGGCGTACGTCGTCCTGTGGGGGTCGAGGTGACCGTCCCCAGTGAGGTGGACCGCGCCGTACAGCGATCCCGGGGAGATCGCCGGCATGAGGCGGCGGGCCTCGTCGGCTCCGATGACACCGACCTCCAGGCCGATGCCACGCGCCCGGCTCGCCGTTCGCTCCAGCTCGCGAAGCTGTGCCTCGCTGGAGGCCAGACGCAGGCTCCCGACCCGGTCGAACACGCCGAGCCGCTCGTAGAGTTCGATGCTGTACCGGCGGAACCCCATCATCGTGGCCGACGGGTTGAACGCCGTCACGAGGCCGGCAGCGTGGCAGGTCGACCCAGCGGTCAACGTGGCCTTCTCGACGAGAAGGACGTCGGCCCAGCCGGCCTCGGCGAGGTGGAGCGCCACGGAACAGCCGGTGATGCCGCCACCGATGACGACGACGCGGGCCGAGTCTGTTCCCATGGCCGCACACGGTACGACCCTCCACGTCCGCCCGTCGGGTCACCGGCGCGTCGCGCGATCCGCTCGGCTACGATCGCGCGGTGACCGACCAGCCGAACCAGGCCTCGTTCGTCATCGATCGGGCGACCCTCGAGGCCGAGGTGAACCGGATCGTGGTCGCAGCCGCGACGACGGGCGTCGCCGTGCGAGTCCTGGGGTCGATCGGCGTTGCGATGCACAGTCCGGATGCGGCGAGACTCCTGCCCGGGTTCGAGCGGACGTACGCGGACATCGACCTCGTGGCCTATCGGCGCGACACGAAGGCCCTGGGCGGGATCTTCGCCTCCATGGGTTACCGCGACGATCGGGAGGTGTACATCGCCTCAGAGGGCGCTCGCTCGATGTTCAACGATGCCGCCCGACACCTCCACATCGACGTCTTCTACGATCGCCTGGAGTTCTGCCATGTCATCCCGCTGGCAGGTCGCCTCGAGGCGGACTCCCCGACGATCCCATTGGCCGAGCTCCTGCTCTCGAAGCTCCAGATCGTGAGGATCAATGAGAAGGACGTCATCGACATCATCCTGCTGATGCTCGACCATCCGCTCGGACGAGACGACGCCGACACGATCGATGCGGACCGGATCGCGGCCCTGTGTGCAGCGGAATGGGGCCTGTGGCGCACCTTGACGCTGAACCTTGCCAAGGTGACCGATCTCGCCAAGACGTACCGCCAGCTGGACGACGCCCAGCGTGCGCTCGTCCAGCGCGCCGTCGAAGGGCTCAAGGCGCGCATCGATCTCGAGCCGAAGCCACGTGCGTGGCGGCTGCGCGACCGCGTCGGGGATCGACGGCAATGGTGGACGGATGTCGACGAGGTCCGCTGATTCGCCTGGTGGCCGACAGGTCGCACTCGCCATCGTCGCGTTCGTCGCGACGCTCGTGCTCCTCGTCGGGATCTCGCAGGTCATCGGCCGGGTGGCGGTGAGCGCGAGTCCCACGACCAGTGGGGTCGGCTCGACACCGTCGCCGCCCACGGCCTCTTCCTCGGCATCGCCGTCGCCTGCGGCCGAGCCCTCACCCACGGCCTCGGCTGACGCTTCGCCATCGGCGTCGGGGGCCGCGTCAACGCCATCTCCCGGTCCGTCAGCCTCGGCCGACGTCGAGGCGGTCATCGTCGGCGCCGGCGACATCGGCGACTGCGACACACCCGACGACACCGACACGGGCAAGCTCATCGACGGCGTCGCGGGCACCGTCTTCACCGCCGGCGACAACGCCTACCCGTCCGGCCGGGCCCAGGACTTCCAGGACTGCTACGAGCCGGTCTGGGGACGCGCGAAGGACAGGACCCGACCGGCCCCGGGCAACCACGACTGGCTGACGAAGGACCTCGAGGGCTATCTCGACTACTTCGGGAAGGCCGCGGCCCCGGATGACGTGCCCTGGTACTCATACGACCTCGGGGCATGGCATGTCGTCGTCCTCGACTCGATGTGTGGCGAGACCGGTGGCTGCGGCAAGGGATCGGACCAGGGCAAGTGGCTGGCTGCCGATCTCGCGGCGTCGGACGCGATGTGCACGCTCGCGATCTGGCACCAGCCCCGCTACAGCTCGGGCGAGCACGGGAACTACAAGGGCGTGGCCCCGTTCTGGGAGGCGCTGTACGCGGCCGGCGCCGACGTCGTGGTCAACGGCCACGACCACGACTACGAGCGGTTCGCGCCGCAGGACCCCGACGGCAACGAGGATCGCGCCCGCGGCATCCGCGAGTTCGTCGTGGGCACAGGAGGCGCCGAGCTGCGGCCGTTCAAGGACTCCCGGCCCAACAGCGAGCTCCGGGCGGCGGTGACCCACGGCGTGCTCAAGCTGGAGCTGCACCCGGGCTCATACGACTGGACGTTCATCCCGACCGGTGGCGACTTCGCCGATTCCGGCTCGGGGCCGTGCCACTGAGACGCACCCACCCTCAGTCGCGGGCGGCCTCGCGCAGCGCCCGCTCGAACGCTGGCGTGCTTGCGTTCGCGAGCAGCCGATCGAAATGCTCCCCGGCATACGCGACGAAGTCGACGTCGAGCGTGCTGATGCCCCTGCTGGAGCACGCCCCACATCGCCTCGCGGAAGTCGGACACGACACGCATCAGCACGATCCGCGCGAGACGGGGTGCGCGGACGTCGCCGTCGTAGGCCGCCAGGAGGACCTCGTCCTGCTCGGGCGTCAGCTCGTGGTTGATGCTGAAGTTGCCGAGGTCGAAGAAGGGGTCGCCCATCCCGGCGTACTCCCAGTCGACGATCCGGATCCGCTCGCCGTCGTCGATGAAGTTCGCGTTCAGAAGGTCGTTGTGGCACGGCCGCAGCTCGAGCGGTGCGGCGAGCCAGGCGAGCTCGATCCGCCGCCCGATCGAGGCGGCCAGGTCGTACTCGGGCGGGATCGGCACGCCACGCGCCAGTGCGAGGGCCCGGTACGCCTCGGCGATCCGCAGCGGGACGAACAAGCCCGGGATCGCCGGGCCGTCATGGATACGGCGCAGCGAGTCGGCGACGCGGCGGAGCGTCTCGGGCCGTCGGACGGCCTCGTCGCTGACCGGCGAGCCCTCGATGAACCGCGTGACGAGGTAGCCCTCGGGCCGGATGAAGGCCGTCACCTCGGGACCGACCCCGACGCCCGCCGCCGCGACCGTCGCGGCGTGCTCCACCTCGCGGCTGATCCCGAGCAGGTGTGTGTCGTTGCCGGCCAGCCGGATGACCCAGCGCTCGTCCGTTCCAGCCGCGGAGACCAGGAAGTTCCGGTTCGTGATGCCGCCGGACAACGGCGTTAGGGTCAGGTCGCGGCCGGCCAGCTCCGGCACGCGGCCCATCGCCCGGACCACATCGTTGCGCGACTCGCCAAGCACGTGCTCGTCGTTCATCGAACGTCCATGCCGCTCATGGATCCAGCCGGTAGAAGCGGAAGGAGTCGTGTTCCGTCGGCAGGATCGTGAACCGGGCGAAGCCCGCCTCGCGGGCGATCGCCTCGAGCGCCGAGGGCCGCATGACGGTGCCGGTCCCGACCGCTGGCGGGTCGACGAGGCCGTTGGCCAGGCATGCAACGACGCTATAGCCATAGAACAAGCGCTCGGCCTCGTCGCCGGGCGCGGTGAACCGCTCCGCGACGCGCTCATCGCCGACGAGCACCGCGCCACCGGGAGCGAGCAGGCGCCTGGCGGTCCCGAGGACCTCGGCCGGCCGAGCCATGTCGTGGACGGCCTCGAAGATCGTCACGAGGTCGTAGCGGCCGGCGCCATCGGTTTCGGCGGCATCGGCGAACACGAAGGAGACCCGATCGGCCAGCCCGGCGGCCGCGGCGTGCGCCCTGGCCCGTTCGATCGAACCCGCGTCGATGTCGATGCCGTCCACGGCGATCCCCGGGAAGTGCCGGGCGATCGAGATCGACGACCAGCCCGTGCCGCACGCGACGTCAGCGACCCGACCATCACCGTCGCGCAGACGCGCGGCGATGTCCGGCAGCGCGTCGATCCACTCGCCGACGAGGTGCATGAAATGGGGCCGGTTGACGCCTTCCTGCGCCTCCACGACGTCGGGCCCGTAATCGGCCCAGTCGACGCCGCCACCGGTCCGGTACGCGGCGAGGACATCGGGCAGGCGCTGGCCGATCCCGACCACCATGCGGGCGAGCGGTGCCAGGTAGGCGAGGCTGTCCGCATCGACGAGGACCGCCTCGTGGCCGGGCGGCAACGAATAACGTCGGGCGTCAGGGTCCGCCTCCACGTCGTCGACGTCGAGGATCGCGCCGACCGCCTGGTGCTCGAGCCACTCGCGGGCATAGCGCGGATGGATCCCGGCCCGCGCAGCCAGTTCCGGCGCGGTCGCCGGACCGCCCTCGGCCAGCGCGCGATACAGCCCCAGGCGGTCGCCCAGGTAGATGGCCTGCGTGTCGAGCGCCCCGAGGATGGCGGCTCCGACCCGCCCGGCCAGCGCATCGCGGCGCTCGGACGCGTCGCTCGTCGTCGTCGTGGACATGTTTCCTCCGTCGGTCAAGGGAAGCGTCGATGGTCAGGCGTCGACCTGCCCGAGCGGAATGGACATCAGTCGATGTCGAAGGCCGGCGCGTACCGGACCCGCCCGACGAGGTCCGGCGCCCAGCCGGGCAGCCGAAGCGCCATCCAGAGGTCGTCGGGCCATGCCTGCGGCGGGACCAGGCCGATGCTCCGGGCGGAGTCGAACCCGAACCGCGGGTAGTACGTGGAGTGGCCGACGAGCACGATCACCGGCCAGCCGAGAGCGGTCGCCTCGGCGATCGTCGCCTCGATGAGGGCACTGCCGATGCCGCGCCGCTGGTGGTCCGGGGCCACTGCGATCGGGCCGAGCGTGAGGATCCGGCGGATCGTGCCGTCGTCGCCGTCGAGGTGACCGGCGGTCGTCAGACACTGGCCGACGATGGCGCCCGACCCATCGACCGCCACGAGCGACAGCGTCGGGATCCAGGCGTCGTCGTGGCGGAGGTCGTCGACGATCCGGCCTTCCTCGGTCGAGGGGGCGAAGGCCGCCTCGACCAGGGCCCGGATGACGTTCTCGTCGCCCGGGTGTTCCGGCCGGATCGAGACCTCCCCCAACGGTCAGCCCGCCCCGACGGCCTCGCGCAGGGCGTCGGGCATCGGCCGATGCACGGTCACGGGGTGGACGTATGCCCCCACCATCTCGCGCGACCCGTTGACGCCGAGCTCGGTGAACAGGAACGCGATCTTGCGGCGCTGCGCTGCGAGGATCTCGTCCTTGGTCGGGAGGTCCCACAGCTGGCGCTTGAACGGGCCGATCGCCTTCTTGCGGGTCGTGTAGACGAACTGCTGGTCGGTCTGGCCGCTCTTGCGCTCGTCGAGCGCGTTCGAGTAGCACCAGCCCTCGATCTCGCGATGGAGCGCCTCGGGGAAGGCGGGATGCTCGTACAGCGCGTTCTGGAACCCGGTCGCGAGGTGGATCTCGGCGGTCTCCACGGCCGGGAAACGATGGAACAGCTCGTCGGGCAGGGTCGAGGCGCCGTGCTGGACGGCACCGGCCAGCCCGTACTCGCGACGGGCGACCTCGCCCAGCTCGCGCAGGACCTCGAAGTCCAGCTTGACCTCGGCGACGCCACCGTCGGGGAGCGGCACGCCGCCGTGGCTGGTGCCGGTCTGGACGCTCACCTTGCTGATGCCGATGGCGCCCGACATGCGGGCGTCGAGCTCGCTCCGGTAGCCGTCGAGATACGCGCGCAGCTCCTCGACCGTGGAGTTCTGCGTGCCGACCTCGCCGATCTCGCCGCCGACGCTGACGGTCACACCGTCGGCCTCGAGCGTCCGGATGAGCGCGGTCAGCTCGGCCGCGCGACGGTAGTTCTCGCGCTGCTCGAGGTCGGGGGTCGGCTGGGAGAGGTCGACGATCGTCGACGAGTCGATATCGATGTTGCGATAGCCGGCCTCGATGGCCAGCCGGCAGGCACGCCGGATCTCCTCTGTCATCGCCTCGGGGTCGGCGGCGTACTTCTTGGCGTTGAACTGGTAGTGGTCGCCCTGGATGAAGACGGGCCCTCGCCAGCCGGCTGCGATCGCCCCCGCGAGCACCGCGGTCGAGTAGTCGATCGGGCGCTGGAACGTGTAGGTCTGCTCGCTCCGGGCGAGCTCGAGGATGACCGCCCAGACATCCGCGGCCTTGGCCGTCTCGTAGACCGTGCGGGCCATGTCGAACGTCTGCGCGCGGAGGTTGATGGCAGGCACGGTGAAGCCCGAGACCTCGCCGCGACCGCGGGCCGTGTACAGGTCCTGGATGCTCGCCGACTGGGCGCCGAGCGCCTGGCTCGCCTCCCAGACGAGCCATTGCGCGGTGGCGGTCGTCGGCTCGTCAGTGCTGAACGCCGCCGTCCAGGCGAGGTCGCGGATCGCGGTCTCGCGGAACGCGGCCTCGTCATCGATGAGCAGCAGGTCGCCGTCGAGGTGGGCGGCATCGCGGATGACGCTCAGCAGGTCGGCGGGCGAGGTCGCGACGTGGGGCATGGGTCGGTGATCTCCTCGGGCCAGGGTTCGGAGGACCATGGTACGGCCCGGGACGCGGCTGCGCCGTCGCGACATGGAACGACCGCCGACCCGGGGGAGAGGTCGGCGGCCGGGGGTCAACGCGATGTCGGCGTCGACCTGTCGAATTTGGCCGACGCGACCGCGGCGCGACACCGCCGCTGGTCGCCAACCCGACCCGACGGATGACGAGGTCCGACGACCACTCCGGTCGCAAACGCCCGCGCGGGTCGCCCTAGAACGTCGGCTTGACCACCATCAGGAAGATGATCGCGACGAGCAGCAGCCCCAGCATCATCCCGCCGCGCTGGATCCGCTTCACCAGTGCGAGCAACTCGGGCGGCGGGCCGCTCGCGCCCGGCGGTGGCGGCGACGACGAGATCTCGATGACACGCTCGACGAGCTTGCGTTGCACGAAGAACGAGTACCCGTACGCGACGATATACAGCACGATCGCGATGTCGAGCCACCAGTAGGCGCGGCTGGTCAGGTCGATCCCGAGCACGAGGATCATCAGTGCCCCCGTGATCGGCAGCGTGATCCCGATCGGGTAGACGAGCCTGGACGCGATGGTCTGCGAGACGCGCGTGGCGAAGTTCGCGTGCTGCGGCTCCGCGCCGCCCATCGCCCCGATGAACGAGAACGCGAACGACGGCCCGAAGGCGACGATCGCGCCCAGCACGTGCAGGAACAGCAGCCAGGGGAACAGCGCGCTCCAGTCCATCGACGCCCTCCGCTTGACGGTGACCTCCGGGATGATCGCGGGCAGGATAGTCCGCGCGAGGGCGCGCGACATGGCCGTCCCGCGCGGGGACGTCGGTCAGGAGACGCGCCTGGTCCGGCGGCCGACGAAGTCGACGAGGACGTACTCGCCGAGGTGCTCGGGCGTGGCGTAGAAGGCGCGACCGCGGTTGAGCTTCGTCATGTGGGCGACGAACTCCGCGAGCGCGCGCGAGCGCTCCAGCATGAACGTGTTGATGGTGATCCCCTCCTTCGTGCACCGCTGCACTTCCTTGAGGGTCTCGCTGATCGTCCGGCGCGTCGGCGGGTAGCTGAACTCGACCTGGTCGCCCTCGAAATGGGCGGTCGGCTCGCCGTCGGTGATGACGACGATCTCCTTGTTCGCTGCCGGGTGGCGCTCGAGGATCCGCCGGGCCAGCAGCAGCCCGTGCTGGAGGTTGGTGCCGTATTCGTAGCCGTGCCAGGTCAGCTCGGCCAGCGCCCCGGGCCGGATCTCGCGGGCGTAGTACGCAAAGCCGATGACCGAGAGGTGGTCGTGCGGGTACTGGGTCCGGATGAGCGTGTCGAGGGCGACCGCGACCTTCTTGGCGGCCAGGAAGCAGCCGCGCAGCAGCATCGAGCGGCTCATGTCGACGAGCAGGACCGTCGAGGTGCGCGTCAGCTGCTCGGTCCGGTACACCTCGAAGTCGGCGGCGGTGAGACGGATGGCCCGATCGTCGCGGGCGAGGCGGGTCGCCGGGGCGTTCTCCTCGCGTGCGAGCGCGTTGGTCAGCGTGGCGCGCAGGTCAAGGTGGAACGGGTCGCCGAATTCGTACGGCTTGGTCGTCTCCTCGCGCTCCCCGCCGCGGCCGGCCCGGTCCATCCGGTGGCCGCCGAAGGCATCGCGCTGCAGCCGGGCGAAGAGGTCGTCGAGGACCTTCTGGCCGATCCGCCGACTGCCGCGCGGGGTGAGCTCGAGCCGCTCCCCGTCGCGCGTGAGGTAGCCGGCCTGCTCGAGTCGGCGGGCGAGGTCGTCGAGCGTGTCCAGGTCGCGGACCGCCTCGTCGCCGAGCAGCTCGCGCACCTCGTCGCGGTCGATGTCGGCCAGGGCGCCCGGCCCGTCGACGTCGGACAGGGCGTCCTCCATCCGGTCCATGGCCGCGAGCCGTTCGATCTGGGCCAGCGCACCCTCGAGGCCGAGGGGCTCGTCGCCGCCGAACGGGACGCGCTCGCCGAGGCCGCCCGGCAAGAGCAGGTCGAGATTCGAGGCGAGCTGGGCGAGGTCGACGAGCAACCGGTCGTCACGCAGGAGCGCCTCCATCATCGATTCGAGCTCCGCCCGCTGCTCCGGCGTCATGGAGCGCAGCAGCGATTGCATCGCCGCCATCCGCGCGGCGAGCTGGTCGATGATGTCGTCGAAGCTCTGGGCGCCCGGGAAGAACCGGCCGTGCTTCGCCATGAACTCGCGGATGTCCGGTTCGCGGCCGCCGATCCGCTCGCGGATGAGCTCGTTGAGGTCGCGGACCATCTCGCGGTTCGCGGCGAGGTCCTCCGGGCTCATCGAGCGGATCGCGTCCGACATGCCGGCGACGTACTGGTCGAGCATCTGGCCGCGGAGCTTGCCGACCAGGTCGTCGAAGCGCTGGCGGGCCTCGGGCTCCAGGAAGTCGTAGTCGCCGAGGCCGCGCAGCCGCTCCCCGATGTCGGCGGGGAGGCCGTCGAGCTGGTCCAGCCGCTTCGCGGCCACGTCGCGCAGCATCTCGCGCAGGTCGGCGTCATCGGCGCCCTCGGCCGACGCCTCCTCCAGCCGCCGCTCGACGCCGGAGCGCTCCTGCGCCACGATCTCGTCGAGCTCGCGCCGGATGTCGCCGAGGACGTCGCCAAGCCCGTACCGCTCCAGGGCCTCCTCGCGCCGGCGCTCCAGGCGGTCCATGAGGTCGCGCAGGCCGGCCAGGTCCGGTCGCGTGGGATCGCCCGTCCGCCAGCCGCGCTCCATCAGCCGGCGGAGGGCCTCGGCGAGGTCGCCCTCGGCCATGACGTCGTCGGACAGCGCGTCGATGATCTCGTCGGCATCGAGATCGGCCAGCTGCTGGCTGCCATCCCAGGCGGAGTACCGGGCGCGCCGTGCCAGGGTGTTCGCGGCGTCCGTGTCGCGGCTTGCCCGGGCGCGGTCGAGGGCGGTGAGGTCGCGCGGATCGGGCGAGTAGGCCGTCATGGCGTGGCGCTCACCGGTGGTAGATCGTGCCGCCGGCGATGCGCTCCTTGTTGAGCCGCCGGGCGAGGTGCAGCCCCTCGAGCAGGAACTCGACGGCCGACGCGATGACCGCCGGCTCCTCGGCCCCATCGGTCACGTCGTACGCGCCCAGGCGATCGACCGCGGTGCTCAGACCGGGCACCTCGCGCATCCAGGCCACGTACTCACGCGACGGCGTGCGCTCACCGGTCTCGACCGTGAAGCCGTCCTCGAACGCCTCCACGACCGGGTCGAGGTCGTCGAGCGAGACGTGTCGGGTGAACGTGGCGTAGAGGGCCTTGGTGATGAGGCGCTCGACGATGCGCTCCTCGGGGGCGTCATCGCCAACGGACTCCATCTCGACCTTGCCTGCGGTCGTGGCGATGACGGCGCCGAGATCGGAGACGCGCGGCGCTCCGAGCTTCTCGCCCAGGCGGACGGCCCGCTTGAGCGCCGCCGCCTCGAGGACCTCGGTGTTGGCGACCGACACGCGCACGCTCACCCCGGAGCGCTGGCTGATCTCGGGCGAGCGACGTGCAAGATGGGTCAGCTCCGCGACGAGCTCCTCCATGAACGGCGGCACGACCACGGTCGGAACCGCATCGTCGGCCACGAAGCGGCGCTTCTCCTGCCGGACGATGGCCATCTCGTGCTCGAGGGTCCGCGGGTAGTGGGTCCGGATCTGCGAGCCGAGGCGGTCCTTGAGCGGTGTGATGATCCGGCCGCGGGACGTGTAGTCCTCGGGGTTGGCCGAGGCGACCATGAACAGGTCGAGCGGCAGCCGGACGACGAACCCGCGGATCTGGACGTCGCGCTCCTCGAGGATGTTCAACAGGCCCACCTGGATCCGCTCCGCCAGGTCGGGCAGCTCGTTGATCGCCACGATGCCCCTGTTCGCGCGCGGGATGAGGCCGTAGTGCAGGGTCAGCTCGTCGGAGAGATAGCGACCCTCGGCGACCTTGATCGGGTCGACCTCGCCGATGAGGTCCGCGATCGTGATGTCCGGGGTCGCGAGCTTCTCTGCGTACCGGCGGTCGCGCGGCAGCCAGTCGATGGCGGTCGCATCGCCGTCACGCTCGACGATGGCCTTGGCGGCCGGGCTGACCGGCGCGGTCGGGTCATCGTTGAGCTCGCCCCCACGGACGACCGGGAGCCATTCGTCGAGGAGTCCGACCAGGGCCCGCGCCATCCGCGTCTTCGCCTGGCCGCGCTCGCCGAGGAAGACGAGATCCTGGCCGGCGAGGATCGCGTTCTCGATGGCCGGCACGACCGTGTCGTCGTAGCCCACGACGCCGGGCAGGACCTCGCCACCGGACGCCAGGCGTGACAGGAGGTTCGCGCGCAGCTCCTCCTTGACCGTCCGCGATCGCCAGCCGGCTTCCCGCAGCTCGGCGATCGTGGTGGGGCGCGCGGTCTTCGGCATGTCTGACCTCTAGTTCGGCGATGTCGCTGCGGCGGATGTTCGAGACGGGGCGGCGTGGCGGTAGCCGTCGATGGCGTTGCGGACATCGGCGACGCCGGTCACGCCCGCGGTCGCAAGGTCCGTGAGGTAGTCGCGACGTCGCTCGGTCTCGAGCTCGAAGTCGCCGGCACGCTGGCCGATGCGCCCCGCGAGCTCGGGGGTGACTCCCCAGGCGAAGTGCTCGAAGCCGTCATGAGCCGGGGTCCCACGTCGAGAGGACGGCCGGGCCGAGGTGCTGGACGTGGCCATGGACGTCGCGGACGACGGGGCGGACATAGTGGGCCGCCACGACCCTGCGCCGGCCGCCCGCGACCGCACGCAGGATGAGGACGACGCCGAGCCGCGAGAGCTCGTCGTCCGCGAGCAGGACGGGCGGTCGTCGCAGCGCCTCGAACGACCTCGTCGAGTGAATCGGCGTGGATCGTCGCCGCCAGCCCGTAGCCGATCGAGGCCGCCCGGATCGCGATCCGGGCCTCGGCGCCCCACGTGTACGAGGGCAGGTGATCGGACAGCTCCGGGATCAGGAGCACGGTCGTGTCGGGCCGGATCGGCGGCCCGGCCGGACGGCCGCGCGGCCCCGTGGCGTCGCCCGCGGGCACGCGGACGGAGCCCTGGATCACGTCGGTCGCGGACGGTCGCACACGGCGCCACCCCAGTTCGGGCGCCTGCGGCAGCCAGTCGAACGTCTCGGTCGCCCCGGCCAGCTCGACGGCGTGCGTGCCGGCGGGCAGGAAGTCCAGCAGGGCGTTGAGCAGCGTCGACTTCCCTGTCCCCTGGGCCGCCGCGGCGACCACGAGCGGGACTCGCGCCTCGACCAGGAGCCAGAGCGTGGCGGCGAGCTCGGCATCGAGCGTGCCGGAGCGGATCAGCTCGACGATCGATCGAGGTTCGGGCGGGACCGGGCGGAAGGCCCACCGGCCCCGCGGCGGCGAGGTGTCGGCCACGAGAGACTCCGAACGAGGGGTGGGGATGCCGGCTCGGGAGGGCAGCGTACGGCCGGGTCGGAAGGGCGTCAAACGCACTTGGCAGTGGCACGTGGATCGCGGAATGTTGAAAGCGACCGCAGTAGCATCGAGCCATGGCTTCTGCGAGTGACGCGAGTCCGGGCGGTTCGACACCCTGCTGCGACGAACTGTCGCCGCGAAGCCCGATCCTCCGCGAGACGCTCCGACAATGGAGTTGTCGTCAGCCAGCTACCCCTCGACGAGTGGCAAGTCGCTCGTCGGGCTTGACTCCCGTGTGACGGGTCGAAGTAGCTGACGCATTTCGGCACGTCGGCGACTACGCTGGTCGCGATGACGGCCCCAGTAGCAGATACGCTCCGAATCGAGCCGCTCACGCTCGCCCGGATCGCGGACCTCGCGACCCTGTTCGACGCAGGCGGCGACCCGAAGTGGTGCTGGTGCTCGTTCTTCCGCATCCGCAACCTCAGCTTCGCCAACTCGACGCCTGCCGCCAATCGCGCGATCCTCGAAGGCCTCGCGGACGACGACCCGGCGCCCGGCCTCGTCGCCTACGAAGGCGACGCCCTCGTCGGTTGGGTGAGCCTGGGCCCTCGCGCGGACTATGAGCGGCTCACCTACTCGAGGGTCCTCGCCGCGGTCGACGACACGCCGGTCTGGTCGATCGTGTGCTTCGTCGTCGCGCGGCGGCAGCGCGGGCGAGGCATCGCGAGGCAGCTGCTGGCCGCCGCCGTCGAGTACGCCCGGAGTCACGGCGCCACGATGCTCGAGGCCTACCCGACGGACACGTCGGGCGGGCGGATCCCCGCGGCCAACGTGTACCAGGGGACCCTGTCGATGTTCGAGCACGCCGGTTTCGAGGTCGCCGCCCTGCGCAGAGGGAACCCCAATTCGCGGCCACGACCGATCGTCCGACTGTCGTTGTGAGCTGAACGCGCGGCGGTGAACGTCGCGGTGAGTCGCCCAGCGGCGCTACTGACGAAGCACCGACCGACGCCGATCTGTCCGCCGCTGTCTCAGTCGCTCAGCGGGGCGTCCGACACCGGACGAAGCGCATAGGGCGAGCCCGATCTTCATTCGCGCCGCTCGGCGCCCGATCGACGAAGGGCCTTCGCTGGTAGCGTCGCTCAGCGACTGGGCGGGCCGGTTCGCGGCCTCGTCTACGTCATCTGACGCGGTCCGCCACCGTCGTCCGTCCCGGTTGACATCGGTCCCCGGACAAGCCTAAACTCCCGGCCGGTGCGCATGTCGCGCGCCCTCGTCTAGCTCAATTGGAGGCGGTCTCCGAATGACGATGCGACACCTCTTCCGACGGACGGCAGCGCCTATCGGCGTTGGCGACAACGGGAGATCTGCGCCCATCTCGAGCTAGCCGCAGGCGGCACGACCGCCCTCCGGAGAGACCACGAGCCGTGGGCCAGATCGGGCCCCCGGCTTTTTTGATGCCCTTCCCCGCCTCCAGGCGGTGCCCGGGACATGAGAGCCGCGAGGCCCACCGACGAACTGTCGGAACGAGGCCCGCGGCTCGTTCCATGTCCACCCTCCACCTGGAGTCCACCGTGACCGCAACCCTCATCGACCAACTGAAGAGTGACCAGCCGACGGTCGAGCCCGTCGTGTGGCCGGTCGCGTCCGGGGTCCCCGCGCTGCTGATCGACGGCGTCAGCAAGCGTTTCGTCGTGGGCCGGGCGAAGAAGTCGGTCGCGGCCATCACGGACGTGTCCCTGCGCCTCGAGCGTGGCGACATCCACGGGGTCCTCGGCGCCAACGGGTCGGGCAAGTCGACGCTCATCCGCCTCATCTCGGGTCTGCTGACCCTGGATGAGGGCCGGGTGGAGGTCTTCGGCCACGACATCGAGCGCGAGGAGATCGCGGTCAAGCGCCTGATCAACCGGGTCAGCGTCGACGCCGCCTTTTTCAAGAAGCTCAGCCCGATGGAGAACCTGACCTTCGCGGCCAGGCTCTACGGCATCGACGGTGCCGTGGCCAGGCGCGAGGCCCTCGCGATCCTGGAGCGGCTGGGGATCGGCAGCAAGCGGGTCGGCCGTCCGATCGAGCAGATGAGCCGGGGGATGCAGCAGAAGGTCGCCATCGCGCGAGCCCTGCTGACCAGCCCGACGCTCCTCCTGCTCGACGAGCCGACGACCGGCCTGGACCCGCGCTCCAAGTTGGACGTGCAGACGTTCATCGAGGAGCTCCGGGCGACCCACGACGCCACGATCGTCCTCACGACCCACGACCTGGCGGAGGCCGAACGCCTCTGCCGACGCATCACGGTCCTCGACGGCGGCCGCGTCGTCGCCGAGGACACGCCCGAGGGCCTCAAGGCGATGGTCTCGGCCCAGCAGGGCCGGCCCGCCACGCTCGAGGACGTGTTCATGACCTACACGGGCCGCTCCCTCGATGAGGACATCGAGGAAGACGACACCGAGCCCGAAGACTGACCGGAAAGGAGGTGAATGACATGCAGCAGCAACCCTGGCTGGCTCTCGCGCTCGCGCGATACCAGCGAGAACGACAGATCGAAATGGCCGCGCGCGAGCGGCTGGTCGGTCAGTCGCCGTCCGTCCGTCGGGCGGTCGGTCACCGGATCATGGTGATCGGCGCCCGGATCGCGGCGGAACCATCACTTGAGCTGGCTCGGTCCCGCCGATAGGGGCCGAGCCGGCTCGCACCGCCAGGAGACACTCCGATGACCATCGTCGCCCACGAGCTGAAGGCCTCCTATGCCTTCATGGAGCGCAACTTCAACCTCACTCGCCGCTACTGGGGCTGGGAACTCGCGTTCCTGGTCTACTCCGTCGCGGGCGCGCTCTCGATCACGCTCATCGGTGCCGACCAGGGCGACCCCACGTTGCTCCTGACACTGATGGTCGGGGCGATCTTCTGGAACTACCTCTCGGTGGTGTTCAGCTGGATCGCGGAGACGATCGCCATCGAGCGCTGGGAAGGCACGCTCGAGTACACATTCATGGCCCCGATCCGCCGATCGTCGCAGCTGCTCGGGCAGGTCGCCTACGCGATGTTCTACGGCTTGCTCCACACCGGGGCCATCTTCGTCGTGCTCGTGCTGTTCTTCCCGCAGCTCGACCTGAGCAAGGCGAACCCGGCCACGGCACTGACCTTCATGCTGCTCGGCTCGTTCAGCTTCGTCGGCATCGGGATGATCGCGGCCATCCTGCCGCTCCTGTACATCGAGCGGGGCGCGCAGATGACCTTCGTGCTCCAGTCGTGCCTGTTGCTGGTCAGCGGCGTGTACTACTCGGTCGAGGTCCTGCCGCCGTGGATGCAGGTGCTCTCGCGCCTGTCGCCCGCGACCTACGTCCTCGACGGCGTGCGGGCCGGCCTCGTGCACGGGACGCCCGTGTCGGCCCTGCTCCACGACGTGTGGCCGCTGATCGTGATGGGCGTGGTGCTCATCCCGTTCGGGCTGTGGGCCTTCGGCCGCGCGGAGCGCTACGCGAAGCGCACCGGCAAGCTCAAGCGGGTGGGCTGAGCCATGACCCTGCCGGCCGGCGATCGCGGACCCACCACCCTGGCCCTCGGCTGGGACGCCGCCTGGGAGACGGCGTTCCTGCCGTTCGCCGGTGGTGAACGCCGTCCCGCGCGGGTCATGGCCGTCCACAAGGAGACCGCGATCGTGCGGGACGAGGCGGGTCGCGACGGGCCGGCCATCGTGACGGGGCGGTTCCGGTTCGAGGCCCTCGGGCCCAGCGACTACCCGGCCGTCGGCGACTGGGTGGTGCTTGACGGCCCGGCGGTCGCCACGTCACCCGACGACCCGGCGGTCATCTCGGCCGTCGTCCCTCGCCGGTCGGCGTTCATCCGCAGCGCGGCCGACGCCAACCGCCGGACGGCCGGCAACCTGGTCGACGAGCAGGTGATCGCGGCGAATGTCGACATCGCGTTCCTCGTCGCCGGTCTCGACGGCGACTTCAACCTGCGGCGGATGGAGCGCTACCTCGCGGTCGCGTGGGCCAGCCGGGTCATGCCCGTGGCGGTCCTCAACAAGGCCGACATCGGGCTCGACACCGAGGGTCGTCGCGTCGCGATCGAGGCGATCGCGCCCGGCGTCCCGATCGTCACGCTCTCGGCGCTGACCGGCGACCACCTGGCCGACCTCGCGCCATACCTGGGGACCGGGACGACCGCAGTCGTGCTCGGGTCATCGGGCGTGGGGAAGTCGACGTTGGTGAACGCCCTGCTCGGCGAGGCCCGCCAGGCGACCGCCGACGTCCGCGAGGACGACTCGCGCGGCCGGCACACGACGACCCATCGCGAGCTGTTCACCCTGCCCGGCGGGGCGCTCCTCATCGATACCCCGGGCATCCGCTCGCTCGAGGTCGTGGGCGCGGACGAGGGCGTCGAGACCGCCTTCGACGACATCATCGAGCTCGCGACCGGCTGCCGGTTCAGCGACTGTCGCCACGGCACCGAGCCCGGCTGCGCGGTCCGGTCCGCGCTCGACGACGGCAGCCTCAGCCAGGAGCGGCTGGCGAGCCATCGCAAGCTCGAACGGGAGCTGGCCCACGCCGAGCGCAAGGAGGACCCCCGCGCCCGAGCAGCCCACAAGCGCGAGTGGCGGCTCATCCACAAGTCGGTCAACCAGCACATGGCGCGCAAGTACGGAGACGATCGATGACGACGCCGTCGATGGACGAGATCGCGGTTCCCGACCGCCCCGACGTCCCGGGTCTGCACTTCCGCCGGTTCCGTGGGCAGGCGGACTTCCCGGGCATGGCCGCGGCCATCCAGGCCACGCATGACGAGGCGGGCAGCCTCGAGGTCGTCACACCCGGGGACATGGCCCGGTCCTACGCGCACCTCGTCAACTGCGACCCGGAACGCGACATCCTGATCGTCGAGCGCGACGGCGCGATCGCCGGCTACGCCCGCGTCGAGTGGCGCGATCAGGTCGACGGCTCGCGCGGGTTCACCTCGATCTGCCCGATCCGACCCGTCGACCGTCGGCTCGGCATCGGGACCGCGATGCTGGGCTGGGCCGAGGCGCGGATGTCCGCGATGGCCGCCGGCCTGCCGGCCGACCGGCCCTCGAAGATGCGGACGTGGACGTGGGACACGGACGAGGGTGCGGGGATCCTGCTCCGTTCACGCGGATGGACTCCCGTCGGTCGCGGCTACGAGATGCTCCGCGCGACGCTCGAGGACATCCCGGTGGTGCCGCTGCCGGATGGCTTCGAGGTCCGGGCGATCATCGGCGAGGCGGACGAGCGGCGCGTCTGGGAGGCTGCCGCCGAGGCGTTCCGCGACGAGCGCGACGAGCAGGAATGGTCGGAGGAGGACTGGGCCCGCAACCAGGCGGACCCCCACCGCGACCCGACCCTATGGGCGATCGCGTTCGCCGGGGACGAGGTGGCGGGAGGCGTCGAGGCTCGCATCGACCCCGACGAGAACGCCGCCCGCGGCGTCCTCCAGGGGTACATCAGCGGGGTCTGGACCCGAGCGCCGTATCGCCGGCGCGGCCTGGCGCGGGCCCTGCTCGCCCAGGTCCTCGACGCTGCTCCGCGAGCGCGGGATGACGAGCGCGTACCTCGGCGTCGACGGACTCAACCCCAACCAGGCGATGACCCTGTACGAGGGGCTCGGGTTCGCGATCCACGCGTCCGAGACCGACTGGACCAAGCCGTTGCCGACACCCGCCACGACGATGGAGGACACCCCGTGACGACCGAGACCGAGACGCACTGGATCGAGCTCGAGGGAGCGCCGCCGATCCCCGGGCTCCGTGTGCGTCGCTGGCGCGACGCGGCCGACTACGCCTCGATGGCGGCCGTCGCGGCCGCCGCGTATGACGCGGATGCCGTCCCGTTCATGCCCACCGCGGACAACCTCCAGGTGCAGATCGAAGGCGAGGACGGGATCGATCCCGCCAGAGACCTGGCGCTGGTCGAGGTGGACGGCGCGCTCGTCGCCTATGGCGAGGTTTGGGGCGTCACCCGCGACGGCCGCCCGATGTTCGAGATCGGCGGGATCGTCCATCCCGCCTATCGCCGGCGCGGCATCGGCCGCGCCCTCCTCGCGGAGAACCTCCGCCGGGCGGCCGAACGGGCGGCGACGCAACCCGCCGACGAGCAGGTCCTCGTGGAGGGCTTCGTCGAGGAGACCGAGATCGGCCATCGGACGATCATGGTCGCGGCCGGCTTCGAGCCGGTCCGGCACTTCTTCCTGATGCGGGTCCCCGACCTCGACCATGTGCCCGATGCGCCGCTCCCGGACGGCCTCGAGATGCGACCGGTCACCCCGGACCAGCACCGCGCCATCTTCGACGCCGAGGCCGAGGCCTTCCAGGACCACTGGGGGCATCGCGAGCAGGGTGATGACCTGTTCCACACGATGTACGCCAGGGCCGAGCTCGACACCTCGTTGTGGGCGGTGGCGTGGGACGGCGACCAGATCGCCGGCGTCGTGCAGGGCTGGATCTGGCCCGCGGAGAACGAGCACCTGGGCGTCAAGCGCGGCTGGCTGGAGCGCATCAGCGTCCGGCGTCCGTGGCGGCGCCGCGGTCTGGGGCGGGCGCTCACAGCGGAGGCGATGCGCCGGCTGCGGGCGGCCGGCATGGACGACGCGATGCTCGGGGTCGATTCGGAGAACCCGACCGGCGCGCTCGGCCTGTACGAGGGTCTCGGGTTCGCGGTCCACTCGCGCGCGGCGGCCCATCGCCGGGTGCTGGAGCGATAAGGGCCGCGACCGGGCTCAGGCGAAGAGGCGGCCGCCGTCGCGGACGAGCTCCAGCCATGCGCGTTCCCGCCCGATCGTCGTGGCCTGGCCGTGCCCGGGGAACACGCCGGTCGGGTCGGCCAGGCCGGTGAGACGCGCGAGCGAGGCGACCATCGCGTCGGGGTCGGCGCCGGGCAGGTCGACCCGTCCCCAGCCGCCCGCGAACAGCGTGTCGCCGCTGTAGAGGACGCCCTCGTCCTCGTCGAGGAGACAGACCGAGCCCTCGGTGTGCCCGGGCGTGTGCATCACCCGGAGGCGGATCTCGCCGAACCGGATCACGCCGCCCTCAGCCAGCTCCACGGCCGGCACGGACGGCACGATCTCGAACGGCGCCCAGAGCGGGTCGGGATGCTCGAGGCGGTCCCGATCGGCCGGGTGGACGGCGATATCCGCGCCGGTGTGCGTCGAGAGCGCGGCGTTGTCGCCGATGTGATCCCAGTGGCCATGGGTCGAGACGATCAGCTTGAGCGTCCAGTCCCGGGCCGCGAGCTCGTCGACGATCCACGCCAGCGACGGGGTCGCGGTGTCGATCGCGATCGCCTCGCGGGACCGCGGATCGGCGAGGATGTGGACGTTGGTCGCGACGGGCCCGACGACACGGCTGAGTCGGTCGGTCAAGCCTCGAGCTTCTCGCGCATGCACTCGAAGGTCTGGCCGATCATCTTGTTCGCCGTCCCGTCGATCAGGCGCGCGCCGACCCCGGCCAGGGTGCCGGCAAGGTTCACGTCCGCGCTCCAGTCCATGACGGTCGTCCCATCCGGCCCGTCGGAGAGGTGCATGAACGCGTCCGCGTCGACGGCGCTGCCGGGCGCCTGGCCGTGCGCCTTGATGACCGCCTTGTCCGGGGCGACGAGCTCGGCGAACGTCATGTCGACGACGAATCGGGCGCTGATGAACCCGATCCCGACCTTGGCCGTCGCCTTGAAGTGGGTCGGGTCGATGACCTCGATCTTCTCGACGCCCGGGCCGCACTGGCCGACCTGGTCCGGGTCGATGACGAACGCCCAGACCTTCTCGCGGCTGGCACGGATCGGAACGGAGCCTTCGAAGTGCATTGGACCTCCGGGGGTTCGCTCGGTGGCGCTCCGGGAGCGCCGCGGTCGTCAGTCGGGCAAGGATACCGACGTGGGCAGGAAGGCGGTCGGCTCCTTGATGAACCGGGTCCGGCAGCCGATCGAGCAGAACGCATACACGACGCCGTCGTGCTCGGCGAGATGGCGGGCGTGCTCGCGCTCGACGGTCATGCCGCAGACCGGATCGAGCAGCACGATGTCGTCGACGACGGGCTCCAGGACGATCGGCTCGGGCGACGTCCCGGCGACGGTCGCCGGGCCCGGCGCCGCGACGAAGTCCGCCCGGCCGCGACGCACCTGGACGAGTTCGGCGAGGATCGAGAGTGCGACCTCCTCCGCTGTCTCGGCGCCCAGGTCCAGCCCGGCCGGCGCCCGGAGCGCGGCGAGGCGCTCATCGGGGACGCCTGCCTCATCGCGCAACCAGGTGCGCACGACGTTGGCCCGGGTCGGGGACGCGACGAGCCCGACATAGGCGGCGTCGCGCGTGAGGGCCGATGCGGCGGCCTCCTCGTCCCAGATCCCCTGCGTGGCGATGACGACGTACGGCGTGACGCCCGAATCCATCCCGGCGAGGTCAGTGCCCGTCAGGACACGCTCGGCCGTCGGGAAGGCATCGGGCTCGGCGACCGGATCGATGACGGTCACCCGCCAGCCGGCGGCCGCGCCCAGGCTTGCGAGGGCCGACGCGATCGGGGTCGTGCCGGCGACCCACAGCACAGGCGCTGGCAGATGCGGTTCCACGTAGATCTCCAGTGTTCCCCCGGAATGACAGGTCATGACGAGCTCGATGACGCCGTCCCCGCGCCGACCCTCGGCCGGGGCGTCCTTCGAGAGGCGCAGCAGGCGCGGCTGGCCGTCCGCGAGCGAGCGGAGCGCCTCGCGGACGACGACGGGCTGGGCGCAGCTGCCGCCGACCCAGCCTTCGATCGTGCCGTCGGGATGGACGAGACCGCTCGCTCCGGGCCGTGCCGAGGTCGGCCGCCGGACCGCCACGACCGTGGCGACCACGAACGGCCGACCCGCCGATTCGAGCTCGGCGGCACGCGCGAAGATCGATCGAGCGGTCATCGGCAGTCCTTGGCTCGCCGCTCAGGCGCGTCCAGGCCAAGGCGGCGTCGAGCACGAGAGCGAGCGCACTCCAAGGTGCGTGAGCGATCGCGCGCAGACGCCAACGCCGGCCTGGGCCGCATCAGCGGCGAGCATTCAACTGATGCCCTTCTCGTGGAGGATGGCCCACACCTTCTGGGGCGTGATCGGGATGTCGATGTTGCGGACGCCGAGATGCCACAGCGCGTCGACCACCGCGTTGGCGATCGCCGGGGGTGCGCCGACCGTGGCGGACTCCCCGACCCCCTTCGCGCCGATCGGATGATGCGGCGATGGCGTGGTCGTCTTGCCGGTCTCCCAAGCGGGGCTTTCCACCGCGGTCGGGATGAGATAGTCCATGAACGTCCCGGCCAGGTTGTTGCCGTTCTCGTCGTAGGTGATCTCCTCATAGAGGGCGGGGGCGAGGCCCATGTTCAGGCCGCCGTGGATCTGGCCGTCGACGATCATCGGATTGATGATGTTGCCGCAGTCATCGACCGCCACGAATCGGCGGATGTGGACCTGGCCCGTGCCCTTGTCGATGTCGACCACGCAGATGTAGCTGCCGAAGGGGAACGTCAGGTTCGGCGGATCGTAGTAGTCGACCGCCTCCAGGCCCATCTCCATGCCCTGCGGGTAGTTCGTGTACGCCGCGAACGCGATCTCCTGGATCGTCTTGAAGCGGTCCGGCGAGCCCTTGACGCTGAACTTCCCGGGCTCCCACTCGAGGTCCTCTTCGGAGGCTTCGAGCAGGTGCGCCGCCAGGGTCCGAGCCTTGTCGAGGATCTTGCGTGACGCCATCGATGCGGCGGCGCCCGACGTCGGCGTCGAGCGGGAGCCGTAGGTCCCCAGGCCGTAGGGCGCTTTGTCGGTGTCGCCGTATTCGATCTTGATGTCCTGCACGGGGAAGCCCAGCTCCTCGGCGATGATCTGGGCGTAGGTGGTCTCGTGGCCCTGGCCCTGGGTCTGCGCCGAGATCTGCGCGTGGACCTTGCCGGTCGGGTGGACCCTGATGAAGACGCCGTCGTTCATCTTGAGGCCGAGGATGTCAAAGTCGTGCGACGGCCCGGCGCCGACGATCTCCGTGAAACTGCAGATGCCGATGCCCATCAGCTCCCCACGGGCCCGCTTCTCGAGCTGCTCCTTGCGCAGGCCCGCGTAGTCGATCATGTCCATGGCCTTCTGGAGCGCCGGCGCGTAGTTCCCCGAGTCGTACTCCCAACCCGTTGGGGTCTTGTACGGGAACTGCTCGGGCTGGATGAAGTTCTCCATCCGGAGCTGCGCCGGATCCTTGCCGATGTCGTGGGCAAGGATGTCGACCATGCGCTCGATGGCGTGGACCGCTTCGGTCACCCGGAACGAGCAGCGGTAGGCGACGCCTCCGGGCGGTTTGTTCGTATAGACGCCGTCGACCTCGACGAACGCGTTGTCGAAGTCGTAACTGCCGGTGATCACGTTGAACAGGCCCGCCGGGAACTTCGACGGGTCCGCGGCAGCATCCGTGTAACCGTGATCGGCGAGGGTCTTGACCTTGAGACTCGTGATCTTGCCGTCCTTGGTCGCACCGAGCTCCGCGTGGATGTGATAGTCGCGAGCGAACGAGTCGGCTTGCAGGTTCTCGGACCGGTCCTCGATCCACTTGACAGGCGTGCCGGTCAGGAACGACGCGGCCACGGCCAGGACATAGCCCGGGTAGACCGGCACCTTGCCCCCGAACCCGCCACCGATGTCATGCGTGATGACCCGGATGTTGTGCTCGTAGATGGGCAGGCCGGCGCCTGCGGCGACGAGTGCCACGACCGTCCGGATGGCGTGGGGCGCCTGGCTGGTCATGTGGAGGGTGAGCTGCTGGCGGACCGGATCCCAATCGGCGACGCAGCCGCACGTCTCGATCGAGGCGACGTGGATGCGCGGGATGTAGATGTCCTCGGAGACGCGGACCTCGGACGCCGCCATCGCGGCGTCGGTCCCGGCCCGGTCACCCGATTCCCAGTGCCAGATGTGGTTGTTGGCCTTGTCTTCGCCTCGATCGGGCCGGAGCACGAAGGCGCCCGGCTCCATCGACTTGTGCGGATCGACGATGACCGGCAGCGGCTCGTAGTCGACCAGCACCGCCGCCACGCCATCCGCGGCGGCATAGCGAGACGTGGCGATGACCGCCGCGACCTCCTGCGACTGGTACATGACGGTGTCAACGGGGAGCACCATCTGCATGTCGCCCGCCAGCGTCGGCATCCAATGGAGCTTGTATCCCTCCAGGTCCTTGCCGGTCACGACGGCGGCGACACCCGGGACCTTCAGTGCCTCCGAGGTGTCGATCGACTTGATCTTCGCGTGGGCGTACGGACTCCGGACGATGTCGAGCCACAGCTGCCCCGGCAGGTTGATGTCTTCGATGTACTGGCCCTTGCCACGGATGAAGCGCGGGTCCTCCTTGCGCTTGACGGAGTGACCCATGCCCCCGATCTCAGGGCTGGTGCGGAGTTCGTGCTCGGTCTCGGTGGTCATCTCGTCACTCTCCGCTCAGCCGGCCGCGACCGGCGTCCCGCCGGTCTGGGTCTCGGCGGCGGCACTCATCTCGTGCGCCGCCTGCTGGATCGATTTCACGATGTTCACGTAGCCGGTGCAGCGACAGAGGTTGCCGCTGATCCCTTCGCGGATCTCCGCCTCCGAGGGGTCCGGGTTCTCTTCCAGCAGCCAGGCCGACTGCATGATCATGCCCGGGGTGCAGAAGCCGCACTGGAGACCGTGCTGGTCCCAGAACGCCTGCTGGAGCGGGTGGAGGTCGGCGCCGGACGCCATCCCCTCGATGGTCTTGATGCTGCGTCCGTCGGCCTGGACGGCGAGCATCGTGCACGACTTGGCGCTCTCGCCGTCGACGTGGACGGTGCAGGCGCCGCAGTTGCTCGTGTCGCAGCCGACGTGCGTGCCGGTCAACCCGAGGTTGTCACGCAGGAAGTGGACGAGCAGGAGGCGCGGCTCGACGTCGGCCTCGTGGGCCTCCCCGTTGACGGTGACCGTGATGTGCTGGGTGGTCATCGTGGCTCCCCTCTACGCGTACGCGACGGCGCGTTCGGTGGCCCGCCGGAGTGCCCTGAGGGTCATCTCCGCGGCCATCGCCCGCTTGTACTCGACTGGACCGCGAACGTCTCCGAACGGGTGGCTCTGCGCTCCGGCGGCGGCACCCGCCGCACGGAACAGGTCATCGGACGGGGCGTTGCCGACCAGGACGGCCTCGGCATCGGTCGCCGCGAACGGGGTGTCGGCGACGCCGGTGAGCCCGATGCCGGCCCGCTTGATCCGACCTGCATCGTCGAGCCAGACGACGGCGGCGGCGCCGACGGTCGCAAAGTCGCCCACCTTGCGCTCGAGCTTCTCGTAGGCGCCCGCGGAGGCACGCGGCCGACGAACCACTCGGATCTCGGTCAGGACCTCCGTCGGCTCGATGGCCGTCTCGAACGTGCCGAGGAAGAAGTCGCGGGCCGCGATCTCACGTTCGCCGGATTGGCCGCGACAGATGATGGTCGCGTTGCCCGCGATGAGGACAGCCGGCCAATCCGAGGCGGGATCGGCATGGGCGACGGAGCCACCGATCGTTCCCCAGTTGCGGACTTGCGGGTCGCCGATGACCCCGGTCACGTCGTGGAGGAGCGGGTACCGGTCGCGGACGACCTCGGCCTCGTGGATCTGCCGATGGGTGGCTCGGGCGCCGATCCGGAGGAAGTCGTCGG
Source organism: uncultured Chloroflexia bacterium (assembly GCA_963767165.1). Classification (GTDB taxonomy): domain Bacteria; phylum Chloroflexota; class Limnocylindria; order Limnocylindrales; family CSP1-4; genus SPCO01. Next base: position 328,821 of record CAVYCV010000005.1, read on the forward strand.
TCTCGACGATGCCGTCGAGGCCGGTCACGTCGCGGAGGTCGACCAGGAGGGCCGGCTGCGCCAGGCGGAGCTTGATGAGCGGGATGAGGCTGTAGCCGCCGGACAGCAGCTTCGCCTCGCCCTCGCGATCCTTGAGGATCCGCAACGCCTCGTCCAGGTTCGCTGGTCGGACGTAGTCGAACTGGGCGGGAATCATCGCGCTGCTACCCTCCTCCCCGCTCGCGCGGGGGCGATACGGATCAGCCCGCCTGACGTGGGACGGGCATCGGGGTGTGGCGACGATCGCGGGCCGGGGGTCGGGACGTGGCGACTGGGGTCCGACCGGCGGTCCGGATTTGCGTGGGATGTTGCGGTTGAGTATCGCGCCGGCCCGTACGCCCGTCAACGCGAGTCGAACGGACCGGTGCCTCGGTGGTGCATACGTCGCGGCGCCCGACGCGGATGCGGACGACGGCCCGTACCCGGACTGATCGGCTCCCGATACGGGCCCCCGTCAGGCTCAGGCCACCGCGAGCGGCTGGCCGGTCTCGAGGAACGTCTTGAGGCCCGAGACGATGTACACGACGCCACCCGAGAACTCGGCCTCGGTCTTGGATCCCTGGACGAGCGCGCTCGTGACGGTGAGCCTCGAGCCGCCGTCCTCGGAGGGCTCGATCGACCAGGTCATGCGCACCGGGCCCTCGGCCGCGATGTCGGGCGACCAGCGAGGATGGAAGGACATGGTCACGGACTTCCCGGGCTCGATGTCGAGTACCTCGCCGTCCGCCGCGATGCCGCCGTCCTCGTAGGTGTACGTCAGCGGGGAGCCCTTGGCCCAGTCGGACGCGACGCGCGTCCCGTAGTAGTAGCGGACGGTGTCGTCGCCGTCGGTGATCGCGTCCCAGACGCGCTCGGGCGACGCCTTGATGTAGATGTCGTAGACGTGGTTGATCGTTCCCATCGGTGTCTCCAGCTGTGCCTTGATGGTCTTCAGGGAGCCGACGATCGACTCGGCGAACTTGCCGGTCCATCGGTCGTGGACGAGCCGGATCGGCACCGGGTTGAGGAAGTGGCGCTTCTCGCGGCCGACGCGCTGTGTCGTCACGAGCCCCGCCTCTTCGAGGACGCCCAGGTGCTTCATGACCCCGAAGCGCGTCATCGCGGGCAGGTGCACGCACAGCTCGCCGAGCGTCTGGCCATCGCGCTCGAAGAGCTGGTCGAGCAGGACCCGCCGACCGGGGTCGGCGAGCGCCCGGAAGACCGGAGCCATGTCATCCGTCATGCCGCCGACTTTATGTGACTAGATAGTCACATGTCAAGAGTCGGGCTGTGCGCGGCCGACGGACGATCCGGCTAGCGCGTCACGCGGTAGCGGAGGTAGACGAATTTCGAGTTGAAGATGCGCGTGTCGACGAGTTCGAGATCCACCCGGCGCTCGTCTCGGGGAAAGAACGGGATGCCACCGCCAACCAGCACCGGGAAGACGATGACCTGGTACTCGTCGATCAGACCCAGGGCGGCCGCCTCGGCCGCGAGCGTCGCGCCGCCGATCGCGATGTCGCCCTCCCCCGGCTCGGCTCGCAACCGCTCGATCTCCTCCGCCAGGCCGCCGGACGCCAGTCGGGCGTTTCCCTGCACCGCCGACAGCGTGGTGGAGAACACGACCTTCGGGAGAGGCTTCCACAGTGCGGCCCACTCGAGCTCCGCCTCATCGAGCGACTGATCCTGGTCGGCGGTCTCCCAGTACAGCATCGTCTCGTACAGCCGCCGTCCCATCAGGTGGACGCCGACCCCTCGGATCTCGTCGATCCAGAAGCGAAAGACGTCCTTGTCGGGCGCCGTCCAGTCGAAGCCGCCGTCCGGCCCGACGATGTAGCCGTCAAGTGAGGCGCCCATCGAATAGGTCACGCTGCGCATCGGAAGCCCTCCTCGGTCACGGGTTGAACGATACGACCGCGGAACGCCGCAGGACTCATCACGAGGCGCCAGCGTCCGGAGCCACGACCCAGGACCACCGCTGATGTCGACGTGCGCTAGCGCTCGATACCGTGCGCCGTGACCACGAACTGTGGCTCGAAGCCGGTCACGCGGGGTGGGATCAGTCGCCAGAACTCGTCGCTGCCGTCGACGTCGGTCGTGGCGGACGAGGCGAATGTCTCGAGGGTGCAGCCGTCCTCGAAGACGATCGCGAGATCGCCGGCGTCGGTCCCGCGGACCTCGCGGACGACGTGGCCCGGAGCGGCATGGGTCGACCAGTCGTCGATCAGGTCATCGCGGCGGGTCCGCGGCGCGTTGCGGGCGACGAAGTCCTCACGCCGAACGGCCGATTCGCGCGGCGGGTAGAAGTAGTCCGCGTAGCCGAGCACGATCGCGCCATCGCGAACGATCCGCCAGATCTCCTGGATATGGAGCCGGTAGTCGGCGATCCGGATGGGCTGGCCGCGTTGGACCTGGACGCTCTCGGCGCCGAAGCCGAACGTGCCCATGTCCACCGCGCGGCCGGCGTAGGCCAACGGCAGGCCGACGAGGACCGCCAACTCTCGCTCGATCTCGTCTTTGATGACGACCTCCGGCTTTGCCGACTCAGCGACCAGGCGTTTCCGGGACCCAGGTGACGATCCCGATGGGCAAGGGGCGTTGGCCGCGCAGTCCGACCCGTCCCTCGGCATCGATCTCGATCTCCTCGTCGAGAGCCGCGCGGAAGCGCGCGTCCTTGTGGCCGCCCGGTTCGACCCAGAGCTGGCGACGGAGGAACCCTTCGAGCTGGGCGCGATCGTCGAAGCGGCGCGGCTCCCGGTCGAGTCGTTCGACTGTCGGCTCCCGGCCCTTGGCCCGCAGGAGCTCGACGAACTCAGGGAGTGCCGGGAGCGCGACACGGGCCTCGCCGTGGACCGGCGGCCAGCAGACGTCCGCGATCGATGACGGCTGGCGCTCCATGAGGGTCGCGACGCACAGCCGGCTCGTCGCCGCTTCCATGGCGTCGAGGAACGGGCCGATCGCCTCGATGTCGTAGCCGACATGGGCCAGCAGCGACACGTCCGAGCTGAATGGCGTGATGTCGTCGGGCGGCCAACGCGCCTCCACGACCCTGACGTTCGCGATGCCATGCTCCTCGGCGAGCTCGGTGAGCGCGCCCAGCATCCCCCTCGATGGATCGACGGCGATCACGTCGCCGCCTGACGGCGCCAGGTCCGCGGCGATCGGCAGAGCGTACCGGCCGGCGCCCGCCCCGATGTCGAGCCACGTCTCGCCCGGAAGGACGAGGCGGCGGAGCGTGTCGAGAGCCGGCTCGTCGGTGCGGGTCGGGTCGGCTCGGAACAGGCCGGTGACGGGCGCGTAGAAGTCCGTGCCGTCAGAGACCTCGCGCACGCGGTCGACCTGCTCGCGGTTGGCCCGGACGCGCGCGGCCCAGGCCGTCTCCAGCATCGCGACCAGATCCGCGCGCGTGTCCACGTCCGGATTGTCGCCCGCGACGGTGACCTCGTGGATGAGCTCCGGATGCGACGCGAGCAGCGGACCTAGGCCGCGATCGCCGGTGGCCGACGCGGCTAGCCCGAACGCGGCACGGCCCAGCAGGACCGGGTTGCGGCCGCCATCGCCCGTGTATGCCGGCACGACGATCGGAAGGTCGGCGGTCCGCGGCACGGCCAGAAGGGCGCTGATGACCTGGATCGACAGGCGCGGCTGGTCGCCGAGCACGACGAGCGCCGCACCGACCCCCTCGTCCAGCGCCTCGATCCCGACCTGCAGGGAGCTCGAGAGGCCCCGGCCGGGATCAGGGTTCCGAACGCGACGCTCGGAGCGCCAGTCGATGGCCATCTCGACGGCCTCGGCGTCCTCGCCCAGGACCACGACGGTCTCGCCGATGCCGGTGTCGACGATCCGATCCAGGACGTGCTGGAGGATCGGCCGTCCTTCGATCGTCGCGAGCAGCTTGTGCCCGCCGAACCGCGATCCGGCCCCGGCAGCCAGCACGATCGCGACGACCCGCTCAGGCTTGCTCACGCGACCCATGCTAGGTGATGCGCTCACCGGGGCGTGCGAGGCTTCCCCTGGCCTTCGCGGCGCGGTACCGTGTCCAAGGCCCAGATGACGCTCGCCCCCAGATCGAGCCGAGGGCACAGAGAGGGACCGATCGATGACCGACGAGACCGATCCCACGCCCCCAGCCGACGCGACCGACGGGCCCGCCAACGCGGCCGGGCCCACGGCCACGCCGCCGCTGCCGAGCGTGTCAGGCGCCCAGGTCATGGCGGCCTGGTCCAGATTCGGGCCGGTCGGACGATTGATCGTTGGCGGCTCCATCGCCTTGATCGTCATCGGCCTGGTCGGTGCGCTCGTCAATGCGTGGGAGGACTCGGGGACCCTCGTCGGCGTCGTGGTCATCGCCGCGGCCGCCGCGATCATCGTGGCCAGCCTCAGGACGAGGACCGTCGCCGGCGCCCAGCCCTCGCCGATCCCGCTCGAGACCATCGAATTCGCCGCCGGAGCCATGGCGACCGTGCTCGCGCTGCTTCGGGTCGTCGAGATGGCCTTCGACGTCGACGACCTCGACAGCTACGGCGGCGTCGTCGGTGCGATCCTGACAGTCGGTCTGCTGGTTGCCGCCCTCGCCGTGCTGGTGGGCTCGATGCGTCGCGACCCGACGCTGCGTGCCGACATCCTGGCCCCGGACCGAGGCACGCGCCTCGCGGTCGCCGGCCTCGCCCTGGTCGTCCTTGCGTGGCTCCTCAATCTCTCGATCGGGTTCTGGAACATGAACGCCGCGGCCACGTCCGTCGCCCTGCTGACGTTCGGGGCAGTCCTGGTCGTGGTCCAGCGTCGCTGGCTTGCAGTGCTCGAGGAGATCCCGCTCGGCTGGGTCGGGGCGGGCTTCGGGGTCGTGGGCCTGCTGCTCGCGGTCGGGCTGTGGGGCGAGCTGATGGATATCGGCCGCTCGCGCGTCGACCTCGAGTTGATCGACTATCTGCCGCAGGTCCTGTCGTTCCTCGGCATCGCTGGGATCATCGCCGGCGGCGTCCTCGCGGGACTGCCGACGTGGCAGGCCCGGATCAAGGTCCCGCCGCCGGCCGTTGCCACGCCTCCGACGACGCCTCCCGCCGCGCCGTCCGAGCCTGCCGCCCAGCGTGGCCCAGCCGCTCGCCACGCCTGCCGAACCAACCGCGCCAGCGCCGCCGGACGTCCCGCCGACGCCGCCCGCCTGACCCCGCTCCGAGCGGCGGAGCTCAGGCCACCGCGCGCTGGCGCAGCGGCACGCCTGAGCCGCCGTACCGCTCGGCCACGATCTCGGCGAGGATCGCGAGGGCCGTCTCGGCCGGGGCCCGCCCGCCAAGGTCGAGCCCGACCGGGCCACGAAGCTTCGCGAGCTCCGATTCGCTGACGCCCGCCTCGAGCAGCCGCGCCCGCCGGTCGCCCTGCGTCTTCTTCGACCCGACCGCGCCGACATACCGACAGCCGCGCCGGAGTGCCTCCACGATGGCCGGCTCGTCGAACTTGACGTCGTGGGTGAGGACGGCCACCGCGTCGTTCGGTCCGAGCCCGATCTCGTCGGCGACCTCGTCCGGCCAGCCGACGATCAGGCGATCGACGTCGGGGAAGCGCTCGGGGGTCGCGAAGGACGAGCGGCCATCGATGACGACCGTCTCGAAGCCGAGCTCGCGCGCGAGCCGGACGAGCGACCGCGCGACCTCGACCGCGCCCACGACGACGAGGCGCGGCCGGACCGGGAACACCTCGATGAACAGCGACCGGCCGCCCAGCTCGACGGTCCGCGACAGCCCGCGCTTGAGGGCCTCGCCAGCGGCAGCGGCCAGCTCGGCGTCGAGCTCGGGCGTCCCGAGCGTGCCGTCCAGGCGGCCGTCGTCGTGGAACACGAGCTCCGGTGCGGGTGGGGCGCCCTTGCCCGGCTCGTGCGGGCCGAACGCACCCGGCGGCGAATTGGCAGGCAGTGGCGTGATGACGGCCGATCCGTGCCCACCGGCACCCAGGGATGCCTTGGCCGCGTCGATCACGAGGGCCGGTGCGGCCGGCTCGACCAGGACGTCGATCGTGCCGCCGCAGGCCAGCCCGACATCCCAGGCCTGCTCGTCGCTGATCCCGTAGCGAATGACCCGGGCGTTGCCGCTGGCGCGGGCCGCCTCGATCTCCTCGGCCGCGGCGCCCTCGACGCACCCGCCACTGACCGAGCCCGCGATCCGGCCGTCGGCCGCGTACAGGAGCACGGCGCCCTCGGGGCGCGGCGCGGACCCGAAGGTCCGCACGACAACGGCCCGGCCGATGTCCGCGCCCTCGGCCTGCCAGGTCGCCAGGGTGTCGAGCAGTTCGCGCATCGTTCGTCGCTCCTTCGAGGGCTCGGTGGATCAGGCCAGCGGTCGGGCGGTGGCCGGGTCGGTCGGCGTGCCGCCCACGACGCCCGGCACGGCCGCGACGTCCGGACCGGCCGCGCCGGGGAGTGCCGCGTGGGCGGCGGCCTCGCTCCCCCGCCGCGTGTCGGTCGCCCGGACGCCGCCGAGGATCTCGCCCAGACGTTCGAGGTTGGCCACGGTCCCGGCGGCGAGGAAGTCGTCGATGTACGGGAATGCCGCCCGCATCCCGCCGGCCAGCGGCTGGTACCCGGGCGTGCCGGCCAATGGGTTGAGCCAGATGAGCCGGTGGCAGTTGCGACGCAGTCGCGCGGTCTCGGTCGCGACCAGGGCCGGGTCGCCGCGGTCCCAGCCGTCGGACACGACGATGACCACGCCCGACGTCCGCAGCGTCCGTCGCGCCCATTTCTGGTTGAAGGTCCGGAACGACTCCCCGATCCGGGTGCCGCCGGCCCAGTCGTTGACGACGTCGGCCACGCGGCCGAGGGCCCGATCGCGGTCGCGGTCGCGAAGAAGCCGCGTGACGCGGGTGAGGCGCGTCCCGAACACGAACGACTCGGTGCGGACCTCGGACGCGGCCGACAGGGCCTGGACGAAGCGCAGGAGCAGGCGCGAGTGCCGCTCCATCGAGCCCGAGATGTCGCAGATGACGACCAGCGAGCGCGGCTCGCGGATCGGCCGCCGCCACACCCAGTCGACGAACTGGCCGCCGGTCCCGAGGTTCCGGCGGAACATCGCCCGCGGCGCGAGGCGGCGCCCGTGGGAGTGCAGCTCGTAGCGGCGGGTCCGCCGTCGTTCGAGATGGGGCACGAGCGCATCGACCAGGCGTTCCGCCTCGCGCAGCTCGGCCGGCGTCATCCTGTCGAACTCGCGATGGCGCAGCACCTCGCCCTGGCTGTAGGCGTCGGGTGCGATGACGACGCCCTCGATCGGCGCCTCGTCCGAGTCCTCGTCGCCGTCGGACGGGACCGGGATGCCGCGCTCGTCAGGGGCCTGGTTGGCCCCGAGCTCGCCCTCCTCGGGCGGAGCGCCGCCCGGTTCCTCGCCGTCGGCGTCGGGCGGGGCATGCGGGTCGGGCAGCGAGGGCGGCTCGAACGTGCCCGGCAGGCGCGAGGCGCGTCGCCGCCACCAGCGGTCGAAGACCGCGTCGTAGATCTCGCGGTCGTCGCGACGGCGCGTGAAGATCGCGGCGCCGGCACCGCGGACCTGCTCGCGATCGCCGATGTCGACAAGGGTCAGGGCGCGCGCGAAGTCCGCCGCGGCGCCGAGATCGACCGACAGGCGCGCGGCACGGAGAGCCCGCCCGAACCCGACCGCCTCGCCGAGCAACCGGCGCCCGTCCACCTCGGGCCCCCAGGGCGCCTTGACGATCGTCGGATCACCGCCGGCCTGCATGCCGTGACTCTGCCACGAAGCCCGGGCTCGTGCCGGTTGTCGTGGGTGCCCGGCCCCGACCTTGCGCTGGGCGCGTGCCGGGCGCGTGCGTGTCCGGGTCCCGACCTTGCGCTGGGCGCAAGCAATGACTGCGAACGGACTCAGACCGGCCGGATCCGTGTCCGGACGCGGCCAACCCTTGCGCAGAGCGCAAGAAACCGCCCTCGAGGACCTCCCTGCCGACCGATTCCCTTCCCAGGGCCCGGAATCCTGGCCGATTCGGGCTCGGATGCAGCTGTTACTTGCTGCCCCGGCAAGGCCCGGACAGGCGCCGGCAACGAGGTGCCGTCAGCCGCCCGCGGCGACCTCGGTCAGCATCCGGTGAGCCTGGTCGCCGCGGACCTGGCGGATGTCCTCCTCGTACTTGAGGACGACGCCGAGCGTCTCGTCGACCAGCTCGGGCGCGAGTTCGGTCGCGCCGAGGGACAGCAGCGCGGCCGCCCAGTCGAGGGTCTCGGCGATGCCCGGCACCTTCGTCAGGTCGGCCTCGCGCAGGCGGTGAACGAAGCCGACCACCTCGCGCGCCAGGCGCTCGGGCGCCTCGGGCACACGGGCGAGCACGATCTCGTATTCCTTCTGCGCGGTCGGGAAGTCGATCCAGTGGTAGAGGCAGCGCCGCTTGAGCGCGTCGTGGACCTCGCGCGTCCGGTTCGAGGTCAGGATGACCCGCGGCGGCTGGACGGCCTTGATCGTGCCGATCTCGGGGACCGTGACCTGGAAGTCGGACAGGATCTCGAGCAGGTACGCCTCGAACTCCTCGTCGGCGCGGTCGATCTCGTCGATGAGCAGCACCGGGGCGAGGCCATCGTCCGACTCGAGCGCCTGGAGGAGCGGCCGCTTGATCAGGAAGTCAGGCCCGAAGATGTCGTGCGCGGTCGCCCGGTCCGCCTCCCCGCGCGCTTCGAGCAGCCGGATCTCGAGCATCTGGCGCGGGTAGTTCCACTCGTAGACGGCCGTGTTGACGTCGAGGCCCTCGTAGCACTGGAGGCGGATGAGCCGGCTGCCCAGCGAGGCCGCGAGCACCTTGGCGAGCTCTGTCTTGCCGACGCCGGCCTCGCCCTCGAGCAGAAGCGGGCGCCTGAGCTCGAGCGCCAGGAAGACCGCGGTCGCGAGCGATCGGTCGGCGATGTAGTCGCGCTCGCGGAAGTCGACCTGGATGGCCTCGATGGAGCGGGTGCCGGCGGGCCGGTCGTCGCGGTCGGTCATCGAGCGAATCTACACGCCCCGAAGCAACGAGGCCCGGGTCTTCCCATTTGAGCGGGCCTTAGTCCGCGGCGAGCTCCGCGGCACGCACCCGTAACGCCTCCAGCGCCTCGAGCTCCGCCCGCACGAACGGAAGCCGTGCCGCCCGCCCGGCCTCGGCCTGCTCGACCGCCCGTTCCATCGCCGCGGCACCGTCGGTGTACGTCCGATACAGCTCCCGGATCCGGTCCGCGAACCGGGCCCGCATCTGGCGCTGGATCTCGTCAAGCAGGGAGGCGAGGCGGCCGTCGGCCTCGAAGCGGACCTCCTCCGCGAACCCGACCAGGAACGTCCGTGCCTGCTGACGCCGGTCGGCGAGCTGCCGGCGCCGCTCACTGAGCACGCCCTTGCCGCCGAACACGAGCGCGACGCCCAGCACGGCCGGCCCCACGATCGCGGCGCCGAGCAGCGTGCCGAGCATGCCCAGCATCTCGATCCCGACGCTCGCGCCCGTGAAGATCCCGATGCTCGCCACGAGTCCCGACCGCGTGCGCCCGTCGAACGACGGCCCGCCCTGCCAGAGGGTCTGCGGGTCGAACGAGATCGGGACGCCGGTGCTGTCGAGGCCGATGTCCTCGTCGGCGAGGAGGCGCGCGATCATCGACTGCACGTCGGCCGAGCCGTCGGTCGCCGCCAGGAACGCGCCGCGGACCGTCGCGGCGGTCCGCTCCTGGAAACGACCGCTGAACTCCGGCCAGTCGTCGCCCGGGTCGATCCGCTCGAGCTCGTCCTGCGCGTCACGCACGACCTGCCGCATCTGGCCCTGGAACGCGAACGTGATCCGCGTCCGAAGCGCGGCGAACTCGTCCTCGAGCCGGACCGACCACGAGGCGTCCGCCTCGCTGAGCGCGGCGAGCCGGGTCCGGACCTCGCGCAGGTCCTCGGCCATGCGCTCGGCGTCGTCTGGCTGCTCGAGCGCCACCAGCTCGGCCGCCAACGGCTCGCGCAGCTGCTCGATCGCCGGGCCGATCTGCGCCACGGCTCCGGCCAGGGCCAGCGTCCTGGCTCGACCGACGACGTCACCGACCAGGGCGTCGGAGAACGCGGGGAACCCGCTGTCGCGCTCGAGCCCTGGGTCGGCCAGGACGTCGCCGGTCATCCGCAGGACCGAGCTCAGCGCGAACGGCCGCTCCACGAGCCCCATCGAGCGCAGGTGGCGCTCGTCGATCTCGACGATGCGGCGCCACTCGGGATACATGTCCACCTTGGTGACGGCCACGAGGATCGGCGGGCCGGCCCGCATCGCGCTCGCGAGGAACTCCAGCTCCGGACTCGACAGCTCGGCCGATGCGTCGGTCACGAAGACAAGCGCGTCAGCCGATGGCAGGAAGGCGAGCGTCGCCGCCGCGTGACCCGCGTTCAGGCCGCCGACGCCTGGCGTGTCGACCAGCGAGATGCCGCGCCCGAGGAACGCATTCGGCAGGCCGACCTCGACGAGCTCGACACCCGGCCGGCGATCCGCGTCGTCTCGCTCGAGCACCCACGTGCGCACGTCGTCGGCCGGGATCGACTCGATGAGGAGCTCGCCCGCCTCGCGTCGCCGGACCGTGGCGGTCGGCTGGTCCGCATAGCCGACGACCGTGACCGCGGTCGTGGCGAGGTCGTCGTCGACCGGGCAGACCGGACTCCCGATGAGCGCGTTGATCAGGGCGCTCTTGCCCTTCTTGAACTCGCCGACGACGCAGACGACGGTCTGGGTCCGGGCGATCCGCGCCGCGACCGCATCGAGCCGCGAGGCCAGATCGTCGCGATCGTGGTCGGCCGCGGATCGACGGACGTCGGCGAGGAGTTCCGCGACGCGCCCCGAATCGGGGTCCGGCGACGGACCCGGGTCGCTGCCGGTCGGCTCGGCCGGCGGCGCGACGGTCTCGGGCGCGGTGGTTCCGCCTCGCGGCATCGGTGGCGCGGTCCTCCCTCTCCGGCCCGGAGTGTACCGTCCGTGATCCCGCACGACGTCCCGCACGCTAGACTCGGCACCCTTGGGAAGGGACCGTTCGTCGGTGCGCCCGGGGAGCCGGCTGGTCGAGGTGAGGTGATGGAGTACTCGCTCGGGATCGATCTCGGAACCACGTACTCGGCCGCCGCGACCGCGCGCGGCGATCGCCTCGAGATCTTCCAGCTCGGCCAGCAGTCGGCGACGATCCCCTCGATCGTGGTCCTGCGCTCCGACGGCGAAGTCCTGACCGGCGAGGCCGCGGAACGCCGTGCGCTGGCCGAGCCCACGCGCACCGGCCGCGAGTTCAAGCGCCGCCTTGGCGACCCGACCCCGATCATCCTCGGCGGCACGCCCTACGGCGCCGAGGCCCTCCTCGCCCACCTGCTGCGTGGCATCGTGCTGCGGATCAGCGAGCAACTCGGGGGCCCGCCGGCCGCGATCGCGCTCTGTCACCCGGCGAGCTACGGCGAGTACAAGATCGACCTGCTCCGCCAGGCGGTTCGCCAGGCCGACATCGGGTCGGTCTCGCTGCTGACCGAGCCCGAGGCCGCGGCCGTCGACTACGCCCGCCAGGAGCGCGTGCCGGCCGGCACGGTCATCGCGGTCTACGACTTCGGCGGTGGCACGTTCGACGCGACGATCCTGCGCAAGACCGAGACGGGCTTCGAACAGCTCGGCCGGCCCGAGGGCATGGAGCGACTCGGCGGCATCGACTTCGACGAGGCGCTCTTCACCCGCGCGATGGCGCTGGTCACGTCGTCGGGCGTGGCGATCGATGCGAACGACCCGGCCACGCTCGCCGCCCTGGCTCGGCTCCGCGAGGAATGTCGCCGGGCCAAGGAGGCACTCTCGTCCGACACCGACGCGACCATCCAGATCTTCCTGCCCGGCATCCAGCAGGAGATGCGCCTGACCCGGCCCGAATTCGAGGAGATGGTCCGACCGCGCATCCGCGAGACGATCCAGGCCCTCGAGCGGGCGGCCCGCAGCGCAGGTCTCGGCTTCGCGGATCTCGACCGCGTGCTGCTGGTCGGGGGCAGCTCACGGATCCCGCTCGTGGGCGAGATGGTCCGTGAGGCGACCGGCAAGCCCGTCGCCGTGGATGCGCATCCCAAGCACACGATGGCGCTCGGCGCGGCCTACATCGCGGATCAGGGGCTCACGGCCGACGCCGACGCGCACGGAGCGATCGAGGCGGCCGCGGCCGCGGCTGCCCTCGCCGGCGCGGGGGCGGCGGCAGCCGCTGCCACCGGGGCTGGGGCCGCGGTGCCCCCTCCGCCCGATGGGTCGCCACCGCTCGTTGCCGCGACCGAGCCGGCGGCCCCGACGCCCGGGTCGGCCGACGCCCTACCCGTCCCGGCCGTGGTCCCGCCGACACCTCGGCCCGGAGACACCCCGCCACCGGCAGCCGGCGGTGGTGGCCGTGGTCGGCGCGGCCTCGTGCCCGTGGCCGCGGGCATCGGCGCGATCGCGCTCATCGCCGTCCTCGCGGTCGGGGCCTCGGCGCTGCTCGGAGGCGGGTCCGCATCGCCGTCGCCATCGGCGGCCTCGTCGGTGGCCGTCGTCGTGAGTCCATCGCCAAGCGCGCCGCCGTCACCATCGCCCACCCCGTCGCCGACGGCCAGCCCGACACCGACGCCGACACCCGTCCCGACGCCCTCGCCCACGCCAGCGGGCCGCCAGGTTCGCATCCAGGGCATCACGATCCAGGGCAACGCCTACGCGGTCGAGTTCCAGGCCTTCCACTTCACGCCGGACATCCCGGGCACGCGCCACATCCACTTCTTCTGGGACACGATCCCGCCGACCAAGGCGGGCGCGCCGGCTCCGTCGAAGAACTGGATCCTGTACGACGGCTCCTCGCCGTTCCTCAAGTACAAGGTGGCCGACAAGCCGGCGGGAGCGAAGCAGATGTGCGTCCTCGTGGCCAACCACGATCACACGGTCGTCCAGGACACCGGCAACTGCTGGGACCTGCCCGGCTAGGCGTCGGCGAGGGATGGCTGACGGCTCCGGGGATCTCGCGGTCGAGGTCCGGCGCATCGCGGACGAGGCCTGGCGCGTCGCCACGAACACGGACCAGCAAGCGGCCGTCGAGGCGACCGTGCGACGCCTGGACGAGCCGTTGCGGGTGGCGATCGCCGGCCGGGTGAAGGCCGGCAAGTCGACGCTCCTCAACGCCCTCGTCGGCGAGCGTCTCGCGGCCACGGACGCCGGGGAGTGCACGCGAATCGTGACCTGGTACCGCCACGACCTCGGGTACCGGGTCACGGCCGAGCTGCGGCCGGCTGGCTCGGCGGAACTGCCCTTTCGGCGCGAGGACGGCGAGCTGCTGATCGACCTCGACGGGCGGCCGATCGAGTCGATCGAGCGGATCGACGTCGGCTGGCCGTCGCGCAAGCTCTCCGACCTGACCCTCATCGACACGCCAGGCCTCGCATCGGCGAACGAGCGCACCTCCGAGCGCACCACGCACGCCCTGCTCGACCGCGGGGCCGACGGCCCGGGCGAGGCCGATGCGGTCCTCTACCTGATGCGCCACCTGCACCGGTCCGACTCGCAGTTCCTCGAGGCGTTCATGGATCGCTCGATCGCCCAGGCGTCGCCGGTCAATGCGATCGTCGTCCTGTCGCGCGCCGACGAGATCGGAGCGGCGCGGCCGGATGCGCTCGACTCCGCGCGCTCGATCGCGGCCCGCTACGCGGCGAACCCGCAGGTCCGCGCGCTCGCGTCAGGCGTCGTCCCTGTCGCGGGCCTGATCGCCGAGACCGGTGCGACGCTCCGCCAGGAGCAGTTCGAGTGGCTGCGCGAGGTCGCGCGACTCGACGAGCCGCGCCGGGCCGACCTCCTGCGCTCGGTCGACCGGTTCCGGGACGCCGACATCAGCCCGCTCGCCGAGGAGATTCGCGAGGAGCTGCTCGACCGGCTCGGTCTGTACGGGCTGCGCCTCGCGGTCCGCCTCATCGTCGATGGCGAGGTCAAGACCGCGACCGAGCTGTCGGGCGTCCTGCTCGAGCAGTCGGGGATCCGCGAGCTGCAGCGCGTCCTCGCCGAGCAGTACACCGCCCGCGCACAGGCGCTCAAGGCCCGTTCCGCGCTGGCGGCGCTGCGGGTCATCGGCGAGGAGCTCGACCGGCGCGACGTCCCGGGCGCCGCGGACCTGGTCCAGTCGGTCGATCGGCTCGAGGCGTCGTCCCAGGCCCTTGCGCTCCTGCGGCTGCTCCACCTCGTGCTTTCCGGTCAGATCGCGCTGACCACCGACGAGCGGGCGGAGATCGATCGCCTGTGCGGCTCGGGCCCGGCAAGCGAACGCGTCGGGCTTGCGGCGGAGACCGAGCCCCCGGACCTCCGCGCCGCTGCGATCGCCGGTATCGAGCGCTGGCGTTCCCGAGCCGGCAGCCCGATGAGCGATCGCCAGACGGTCGAGGCGGCCGAGATCGTCAGCCGCGCCTACGAGGAGATCTATGCGGGCGCCGGGTGACGCGCGTGCTCAGCGCGCCGTGATCCTTCGATACTCCGAGAAGGACTGCGCGGGCGGGATCCGAGGGGACCCGGCGGGGAGTCAGGCGACCCGGGCGCCACTGGCACGGTCATATCGGCCGCCGCAGTCCTGGCGGGCGTTTCTGATCGATCTGGGCCTCGATTCGTCCCGGGGCGGCCGACGCCGATCCGGGATAGCGCTCCGATAGTCCTCCTCGAAGTACGTGGGCGCGACGTGACGTCGGTCAGCCGTCCGGGGCGTCGAGCTCGCGGGCGTAGGGCGGGAACCGGAATTGCTGGCTGCGGGTCAGGATCCCGCCGTGGCCGAGCTTGGCGACCGTCCGCTCCGACGCCGGCTCCCCGCTGAGCAGCCGCGGCAGCAGCAGGTCCGCCGCGGTCGCCTTCGAGTACGCCCCGCACGTCGGAAGCCCCAGGATCGCGGTCTGGCCGACACGCGCGAGCCAGAGCATCGAGCCTGGATGGGCCGGCACGCCGCGCCGCACCACCCGTCCGCCGAGGGCGACGATCGCGGTGAACACCGCGTCCTGCGGGTCCGTGCTGGCCGCCCCGGCGGTCAGGACCAGGTCCACCGGCTCGGGGCCGCCCGTGAACCGCGCGAGGGCGTCCTCGACAGCCTCGTCGTCGTCCTCGACATAGTCGATCGCGACGATCGTCGAGCCCAGCCCTTCGATCTTGGCGCGGACGCTGGCCTCGAAGCGCTCGCGCGCGGTCGCGCGCACGGACTCCTTCACGATGACCCCGACACGCGACGCGATGAACGGCGCGACCCACACGATCGGGTGCGAGCCGAAGTCGGTCAGGCGCACGCCCTCGTCGACGACGGCCGCCTCGACGACGTGCGGCGCGACCTTGATGCTCGCGACGAGGTCGCCGCGCTCGACGATCTGGCCGTCGAAGACCGTGAACACCTCGAGCGGGTCGAGCCGGTTCAAACGCTCGAGCTCGGCGATCCGGACGTTGACGACGCCGGGCGCCGCCGCGACGAGGTCGATGCGGCTCTGGTTCGGGCCCCGGACGTCGAGACCGGGCCCGGCGACGGCACGGGCGAGCCGGACCGCCGCCTCGTCCTCGTGGAGCTCGCCGGCCTCGGCGATCAGGACCGTGACGGGCGGCCCCGGATCGGCCGTGGCGAGCGCGAGCAGGTCGTCGGCACTGAGCCGACGACCCTTCTCCCACCGCTTGCCGACAACGGTCAGGTCGCGCGCGAGGACGGCGTCCTTGAGGCGCGCGGGCGCGGGCCGGCCGGGAACGACCCGCTCGACCCGCACGCCGCGCCGCCGAGTTTCGGTCAGGCGGAGCGGCCGAGGGCAGCCTCGATCGCACGGCGGGTATAGACGGCGGCCATCTGCGTCCGGTACGCCCGGTCCGCGTAGATGTCGCCGCTGACGGTCACGCCGTCGGTCGCGTGGGCCGCGGCTGCGGCCACCGACGCCGGGGAGCCATCCGACCCGAGCAGGGCTGCCTCGACGGCCTTCGCCCGGTAGGCCACCTCGCCCACCCCGGTCAGCGCGACGCGGGCGTGCGAGATGCTCCCACCACTCGAGGCGACGACGGCGCAGACGCCGACGATCGAGTACCCGGACGCCGGGTGCTCCATCTTCCGGTAGGCACCCGTCGCCCCGGCCGGCAGCGGCCCGCGCTTGAGCGCGACCAGGATCTCGTCGGATTCGATGCCGGTCGCGAAGGCCCCCTGGAAGAAGCCGTCGAGCGGCACCTCGCGTTCGCCGCGCTTCGAGCGCAGCACGACCGAGTAGTCGAGCGCGAGGCCCAGCGCCGGCAGGTCCGAGGCGGGATCGGCGTGGGCGATCGCGCCCCCGACCGTGCCCCGATTGCGGACCTGCACGTCGCCGATGCCGAGGATGCACTCGCGGGCGAAGTCGAGCTGGGTGGACTCGAGTGTCTCGGCGTAGGTCGTGAGCGCCCCGATCTCGAAGCCGCCGTCGGCGGTCGGGCGGGCGCCCTTGAGCTCTCTCAGTCGTCCGATGTCGATGAGCGTCTCGGGGCTCGCCAGCCGCAGCTTCATCAGCGGCAACAGGCTCATCCCGCCGGCCAGGACCTTGGCCGACCCGTCCGAGGCCGCGAGCGCCTCGAGCGCCGCATCCAGCGTCGCGGGACACTGGTAGGAGAACGCCGCCGGGATCATGCCTGGCCTCCCTTCGCGGACTGCATGGCTCGCCAGACGGTCTGGTCGGTGTATGGCATATCGAGATGGCGGACCCCGTACGGGCTCAGGGCGTCGATGACGGCGTTGGCGACGGCGGCGGTGCTCGCGATCGCGCCGGCCTCACCGACTCCCTTGACGCCGATCGGGTTGACCGGCGACGGCGTGACGGTCTCGGCGAGCTCGAAGTTCGGGAAGCCCGTGGCCTTCGGCAGTGCGTAGTCCATCATCGAGCCGGTCAGCAGCTGGCCCTCGTCGCTGTAGATGGCGCCTTCCCAGAGGGCCTGGCCGACGCCCTGGGCGATGCCGCCGTGGAGCTGTCCATCGACGATCATCGGGTTGATCTTCTTGCCGACGTCGTCGACCGCGATGTAGCGGACCAGCTCGACGTGGCCGGTCTCCTCATCGATCTCGACGATCGCGATGTGGGTCCCGAAGGGCCACGTGCAGTTGGGGGTGTCGTGATAGGCGGTCTCGTCCAGGTACGGCTCCATGCCCTCGGGGGCATCGAACGCGAGATCGAGCGCGAAAGCGATCTCCTGGAACGTCTTGACCTTGTCGGGGCTGCCCTTGACCCGGTAGTTGGCGCCATCGATCTCGATGTCCTCGGGCGAGGCTTCGAGCATGTGGGCGGCGTACCGACGGGCCTTGTCGCGGATCTTGGCGGCGGCCTTGATGGCGGCCGTGCTCCCGACGGATGACGTCCGGCTGCCGTACGAGCCGTACCCGAACGGGGTGCCCTGCGTATCCGAGTGCTGGACGACGATGTCCTCCATCGGGACGCCGAGCTCGTGACTGATGATCTGGGCATACGTCGTCTCGTGGCCCTGGCCCTGCGGCTGGGTGCCCATCGTGACGACGACCTTGCCGGTCAGGTGGACGCGGATGTTGGCCGATTCCCACATCGCCGCGCCCCAGCCCTCGCCGACCGCGCCGATCCACTTGGACGGCGCGACGCCGCACACCTCGATGTACGTCGAGAGGCCCAGGCCCAGCAGCTTGCCGCGTGACTTGGCCTCGGCCTTGGTCGCGGTCAGGTTCGCGTACCCGGCCATCTCGAGGCCCATGTCGAGGGCCGGTTCGTAGTTGCCCGAATCGATGTAGATCTTGGCGCCGCCCGAGGCGGTGCCGAGACCGGACGGGTTGTCGTACGGGAACTTGTCCGGGGCGATGAAGTTGCGCCGGCGGACCTCGGCGCGGTCCATGCCGATCTCGGCTGCGAACAGGTCCATGGCCCGCTCGATCACGTAGGTGGCCTCGGGGCGACCGGCGCCGCGGTATGCGTCCACGAACGTCGTGTTCGTGTAGACGCCGGTGACCTCGCAGTAGACGTTGGGGATCTTGTAGCAGCCCGAGAGCACCCGGCCGTACAGCGTGGTCGGGATGCCTGGGCCGATCGTCGAGAGCCGGCCGCCGAGGTTCGCGAAGGTCTTGACCCGGAGGCCGGTGACCTCGCCGTCGCGCTTGCCGGCGATCTCGAGGTAGGTGATGTGGTCGCGGCCGTGGATCGTGCTCTGGTAGTTCTCGCGCCGGCCCTCGACCCACTTGACCGGCAGGCCGCCGATGAGCTTGCTCGCGAACATCGTCAGGGCCATGTCGGCGTAGCAGAAGATCTTCGAGCCGAAGGCGCCGCCGACGTCCGGGCTGATGCACCGGATCTTGTGCTCGGGGATCCCGGTCACGAAGGCCGCCAGCAGCAGGCGCTGGATGTGCGGGGTCTGGCTGGACATCCAGACCGTATACTCGTCGGTGCCCGGGTTGTACCAGCCGATGTCGCCGCGCGTCTCGATCGAGTTGGGGATGAGCCGCTGGTTGACGATCCGCTGGCGGACGACGACCTCGGCGCCGTCGATCGCCGCGTCGGTGCCGGCCTTGTCGCCCACCGTCCACTCGAACACGATGTTGTTCGGGGCGTTCTCGTGGAGCTGCGGCGCGCCGGGCTGGGTGGCCTTCTCCGCGTCGACCACGGTCGGCAGCGGCTCCCAGTCGACGACGATCACGTCGAGCGCGTCCACGGCCTGTTCCGGGGTCTCGGCCACGACCGCGGCAACGCCCTCACCCGTCCACTTGACGCCGTCGGTCGCGAGGATGCGCGGCGTGTTGACGTTGTTCTGGATACCGGCGCTGCCGCCGGCCGGCCAGGCCATCGGCAACGGGTTGTACGGGATGTCCGCACCGACGATGACCGCGAGCACGCCCGGCATGGCCTTCGCCGCGGACGTGTCGATCGATCGGATGTTGGCGTGGGCGTAGGGGCTGCGCAGGATGGCCACGTGGGCCATCGAGGCGAGCTTGATGTCATCGAGGTAGTTGCCCGCGCCGGTGATGAAGCGCGGATCCTCGACTCGCTTGATCCGCTTGCCGAGGGCTGTCGGCAGGGCGTCGAGCACGTCGGTCATCGTCGTCTCCCCCTGGCTACGCGCTGACCGGGGTCGTGGCCCCGTCGCGCATCGCGGCCGCGGCGGCCCGGATGGCCGCCACGATGTTCTGGTAGCCGGTACAGCGGCAGATGTTGCCGTCGATGGCATGTCGGATCTCGTCGTCGGTGGGATCCGCGTTGCGGGCGAGGAGGTCGACCGCGGTCATGATCATGCCCGGGGTGCAGAAGCCGCATTGGAGCCCGTGCTGCTCCCAGAACGCGTTCTGCATCGGATGGAGGCCGCCCTCGGGGGCGAGGCCCTCGATGGTCATGACCGTTGCGCCGTCGGCCTGGACCGCGAGCATCGTGCACGACTTCACGGCGTGGCCGTCGACGTGGACAGTGCAGGCACCGCACTGGCTGGTGTCGCACCCGACATGCGTGCCGGTGAGGTCGAGGTCCTCCCGGAGCGCCTGGGCGAGGAGGCGTCTCGGCTCGACGTCGAGCTCCCGAGCCGTCCCGTTGACCGTCAACTGGATGTGTTCGCCCACGGGCTCAACCTCCTCCGGCACATGGTGCGCGGACACGCCGATGGGCCGCGCCTCACCTTGAGCATTCGGGTCCTCCATCCGACCGCCTTCAAGTCGAACGAGGTCCGACGATGGTGGCACCGTGGCGGGCGGGAATCAAGAGCGTTGCGCGAAGGACGCTGACCGCCTCGGCAGCGCCTCAGTCGGGAGGACGGCGACGGGAGCGCCGGGCGGCGGCCGGCTCGTATCGGCCAAGCGCCGCGCTGCGGCTGTCAACGGCCCGCGGATCCATCGCGACGAGCCGCTCGTCCTGGGGCAGGCCCGCGAGCCGGACGGCCTCGCCAAGTCTGGCGAGCTTGGCCAGGGCGACGGGCCACGGGAGCGCCGCCAGCGACGACGCCGTCGCGAGCCCGACGCGCGCCGGCCCGCGCCCGGCGCTGCCCGCGGCATAGGCCGCCGCCCACAGCAGGGTCTCGGGGCCGTCATCGGACCTCTCCACGGGTGACAGCGCACCGCAGACGATGCCGCGGTCACCCGGGGCCGCGCGCACCAGGCGCCAGTTGTCCGGGCCCGCGATCAGGTCGACCGCGAGGCTCGCGTACGCCGGCCCCAGGATCGTCGCCGGTCCGGCCGCGTCCGCCGCGCCGCCGGTGATGGCCAATGACAGATGCGTGCCTGCGAGGCCTGGGGCCGCCGGGCCCTGGCCGACGAGGCCGTCGAGCAGCCGGTCATGGAGGTCCCGGAACCGCGAACGCCCCGAGACGTCAGCCCCGATCCCGACAGCCGCGGGCTCGGCGACCTCGACCATCGGACATCCAGCCGCCGCGAGTCCGCGGACCACGTCGCGCAGCGCCTCGACGGACCCACCCGACGGGATGCCCGATGTGTACGGCCCGGCGATGACCGCCTTGACCGCGCGGTCGGTGCGCCCGGCGGTGGCTCGCCAGGCGGCGACCGGATCGTCGGGAACGAGCGGCCAGCCTCCGTCGGTGACCGGCTCGAAGCCGGCCTCGACCTGTGCCGCGACGATCGCGTCGAGGATCGCCTCGCGGGTCGCGTCGGCGGCGAGCGGCGGGCGGGGCAGGGGTCCGAGCAGTGTCGCGAACACCGGCCCTAGTCGGTCACGGGCGCGGGGCCCAGGGCGTCATCTGCCTCGGCGACGAGCGCAGGCGCCGCCGCGAACGCGACCGTCGTCGCCCCGGCCGCGAATCCGTCCTCTCGCGCCGCGGTCCCGACGAAGATGCCCGCCACGACCGCGATGACCACGGCCCCGACCGCGATGGCCGGCACGAACCGCGGCGATTCGGTCGCCGGCACCGACGCTGCCACGGGACCCTCCCGGGTGGTCGCCGTGGCGCCGCCGGGCCGTCGCCACATCGCGGACATCGTCGGGACCCCTGTCGGTCGGATCGCGGCGCCCAGCCACAGCCCTGCAAACAGGCCACCGAGATGCGCGGCGTTGTCGATCTGCCCGCCCGAGGCGAACCCGAAGACGAGGTTGAGCAGCACGAGGAACCAGAGCTGGCTGACGAGCCCGCGGTTCGCCCGGTCGACCGGGTGGTGAAGCCTGTTGGCGGCCAGGAGCACGCCGAACAACCCGAAGATCGCCCCGGACGCCCCGACCGCCGGCACGTCGCCGCCGAACACGAAGCTCGCGACGGAGCCCGCCGCGGCGCACAGCAGGTACATGATCAGGAACCAGAGCGAGCCGTACCAGCGCTCGACGATGGGCCCGGCCAGGTACAGGGCGTACATGTTGAAGAAGAGGTGGAGCGGGTCCGCGTGGACGAGTGTGACCGTCCAGAGCCGCCAGTACTCCCCTTCCGCGACGGCCAGCTTGTCCAGCCACAGGACCTGCAGGAGGTCCTCACCCTCGGCCGTGAACAGGACGACGAGCGAGACGATCGCGGTCGCGGCGATGAGGATCGTGGAGACCGGGACGAGCGGGCCATCGCCGCGGGCCTTGGCGAAGTAGCGGTTGGCCGAGCCCGCGTCGCCCGCCTCCTTGGCCAGCCACCCCAGCCGTGACGCGATCTCGGCCTTGTCGGCCGCCGGCGCCCGTCGGTCTGCCTCGCGATAGGCCCGCTGCGCGCCACGCAGGTCGCCCGCGCGGACACGCGCCGCCGCGACGTTGCGCCAGGCCGGATACGTCGAGGGCGTCTCACCGATCTGGATGGCGGCCTCCCAGGTGGCCACAGCGCCTTCCTCATCGTCGAGCCGGTAGCGGGCCTCGCCGAGGCCGAGGAGGGCCGCAGCCGTGATCGCCGGATCGTCGAAGCCGACGACTCGCTGGTAGTGGATCGCGGCGTCCCCGAAGTCGCCGGCCGCGAGGAGCTCGTCCCCGCGCGAGAGCAGGCTCTGAGCGGCGGGGCGCGACAGGCGCCCGGGAGGCACCTCGCGAGCGGCGTCGTGTGGTCCAGGTTCGTCCATCGCCGCGACTCTACATGACAGGCTGCGACGAGTGCCCTGGGGCGTCCGGTCAACACCCTCAGGGCGTATGAGTAGCCAGGTTCGCCCTGTTCCCGCACGACCTTGCATCGAACCTTACGGAAGTCTTCCCGATCTTGGGACTATCGGCGTGGAGCACCGGAACGACCGGGCCTCTTGGATCAAGGGCGGCCCCATCTACGATCGTGACGTTGAACTCATCCGCTCGACGGTGGCTCATCCGTGGCGAATCCCCACAACCGCATGCCTCGCATCCGCACCATCCTGATCGCCGTGTCGGCGGTCCTGGCGGTCGCCGCGTGTCAGGGCACCCCGAGCGACACGCAGACGACCTCGCTCGATCACGGGTCCGCGACGGTCTTCGTGAGCCTGACGTGAGGATCGTTCGCCGCGGCACGGGTCGCTCCGATGGCCAGACCCTGGTCGAGTTCGCGCTCGTCTTCCCGATGTTCTTCACCCTGTTCCTCGGGGTGATCGAGTTCGCCTTCGCGTTCAACGCCATCCTCGGCGTCAACTTCGCTTCGCGGAACGCGGCGCTTGCCGCCGCCGAAGCCGGGACGACCGGCGGCGCGGACTGCGTGATCCTCAACGGCATCGAATCCGATATCGCGGCACCGGCGAACCACGCGAACATCATCAAGGTCGAGATCTACCGCGCGAAGTCCAACGGCGACGACTACACGCCCGCAGAGCGGACAACGTACACGCGGGTCTCGTCGATGCCTTGCATCTACCCTGACGGGACGACCGCCACGCTTCCGTACACGCGCACCGGGAACGGCTACCCGGAGCTCAATCGCTGCAACATCCTCGCGGGCTGTGGCGGGACGCACACGACGATCGACCACATCGGCGTCCGGATCTATTACAGCCACCCGTACGTGACGCCCCTGGAGACGTTCGTCGGGACCGGGAGCGGGATCATCTTCGACCGTTCGAACGTGATGCGCATGGAGCCCATCCTGTGATGCGCCACCGGCCCATCGGGCGCGGCCATGCGGGTGAGCGGGGACGCGGCCAGAGCCTCGTCGAGTTCTCGATGATCATCACGGTGATCATGCTGCTGCTGCTCGGCATGCTCGAGTTCGGCTTCCTCTTCGACCACCACCTGACCCTCGAATATGCGACGCGCGAGGGCGCCCGCGTGGGAGCCGCCCTCGGGAACGGCGGCGGGACCCTGGGCTGCTCGAGTGGCCAGTCGCCCAACGCGGCGACCGTGGACCCACAGATCATCGCGGCCGTTCAGCGCGTCATCACGTCGCCCGGATCACCGGTCGTCGCGAGTCGCATCTCGGAGATCCGCATCTACAAGTCGACGTCCAGTGGTGGCGTCTCGGCCTCGTCCTCGAACAAGTGGGTCTACAGCTACAACGCCGGCCCGCTCGTCGACGGCAAGAAACTCAACTTCATCGCGCAGGGCGCCACCGGCTGGGCCGCCTGCTCGCGCGACAACGGCGCCACCCCGGATTCCATCGGCGTCAGCCTCAAGTACGACTACCAGCTGGTGACGCCGCTCTCCGCGGCCATGGGCTTCTTCGGCCCGGGCACCGGTCCAACCACCATCCCGATCGGTGATCGCACCGTGATGGCCCTCAACCCAGGGAAATGACCATGCGAACTTCTCGTCAACCTCGTTCCCGCGGGCAGATCGTCGTGATCTTCGCGATCTCGGTGATCGCGTTCGTCGGGCTCTGCGCAATCGTCATCGACGTCTCGTGGTTCTGGTCCAACAGCCTGCGGATGCAGCGCGCGGCCGATGCCGCGGCGCTCGCCGGCGTCGTCCGGCTGCCAGCCGACGTGACCGGCGCGGTGCTCCTTGCGAAAAACGAGGCCGAGAAGAACGGTTACAAGGACGGCGTCAACAGCGTCGTGGTCACACCCACCCAGGATGTGAACAACAATCGCCGCCTGCGCGTGACGGTCAGCGCCGACGTGGGCACGTTCTTCGCCCGCGTCCTGGGGATCAACTCGTTCCACACGTCGCGCAGCTCAAAGGCCGACTACGTCCTGCCCGTGCCCATGGGCAGCCCCGAGAACTACTACGG
Organism: uncultured Chloroflexia bacterium; assembly: GCA_963767165.1. Lineage (GTDB taxonomy): Bacteria > Chloroflexota > Limnocylindria > Limnocylindrales > CSP1-4 > SPCO01. The sequence goes on from CAVYCV010000005.1 coordinate 352,818, forward strand.
GATCTACGGGCTCGTGCGCCACTGCGACACGACGACATCATCAGGCACCGCCTGCGAGCGGGCAGGCGGGGTCACCACCTTCCCACCGCCCACCCAATTCCCGAATACGACCACCAGCTGGTTCACCGCCAGCACTGCACCGAGCGGGACATGGACGACGCCGACCAACACCACCACATCCAATAACGCGTGGGCCACTTCAACGACCGCGAACCAGTACCAGACGTTCGGCGGAATTCAACATCTCCTTGAACAGCTCGGTCACGAACATCGACGGCATCGAGCTCGAGGCCGAGATGAGCAAGACGGGTACCGGCGCCTCGTGCCAGATCCAGTTCGAACTGTCCTACAACAACACCTCCAACTGGACGACCGGCGCGGGCACTGGCGTGAAGCTCTCTCCGAATCTGACGACAACCGATACCTACACCACCCTCAGCACGGCGACAGATCTCTGGAACCGTCCCTCGTGGAGCACGACACAGCTGAATAACACCAACTTCTGGGTTCGCGCCCGCACGATCAAGACATCGACGGGCGCCTGCGCCAATGCCGCGGTCGTTCGGATCGATCATCTGCGCGTGCGTGTCCAGTACGACTATGAGGTCTCGAACCCCAAGGTGTTCACACCGGACTCCAACGTCCTCGGACCGCAGAGCCAGGTCCTCGCGCCGCGTGGCTTCTGGGGCATGATGCTCTCGCAGGGCGCCGAGACCATCAGCGGCGACGCGTACCTCCCCCAGTTCGACATCGCTGGAACCCCGGGCACGGCGAACCCGAACTACGACCAGGCGAACTACTACAACTACGCCATCGAGATGGCGGCTGGCTCGACCGGCGGCAGCGTCTGGATCTACGACCCCGGCTTCTGTTCCGGGGCGCTCCAGACAGGTCTCGGCGATACGTGGGTCAGCGGCAGCAACCCCGTGAGTTCGTACTACGACCTGTTCGACACGAAGGGCACGCAATACGACCTGACGGACGACACGCTCGTGCCAGGCTTCTCGTCGGGTACGACGTTCCGGCGGCAGAACGGCTCCGACCCGACACTGAACGGATCGGGTGGGTCCGGGATCGCGGGCTGTGACGCCTATCACCTTGGCTGGTACCAGCTCGGGACCTCGACCTTGACCGGCGGCGCCACGGGCCACGTCTACCGCCTTCACACGAGCACCAAGGATCCGACCAGCGCGTCCGACCAGACGCCGACCAACGCGCGCAACGGTTGGGCGCTGTACACGAAGGTGACCAGCGGCACGGCGCCCAAGGTCTATGGCATCGGCGCCATGGAGATGTACACGCCGCTGCCGAGTGGCCAGTCCTCGGAGTTCTATCTTGCCCAGATCGAAGCGGCCCATGCCGGCAAGACGATGGAAGTCAAGCTCTGGGACGCCGGCGACACCAACCAGGACTCCAACATCCAGATCCTGATCCCGACCTCCGGCGGATGGAGCACGACCACCTTCAACTACACGGCGGCCAAGGGCACGGCCAACAGCGGCGCGACGAACTGCAACTCTTCAGCCGGAACGAACGTGAGCAGCGTCGTGACGTATTCGAGTGGCAACAGTCAATTCAACGGCTGCTGGATCACCATCGAGATCCCGATCCCGCAGAGCTACACGGCGCCACAATCGGGCTGGTGGAAGATCCGCTACAACATGACCGGTAGCGGCGCCACCGCGACCGACATCACGACCTGGCAGGTCCAGATCCGGGGCAACCCCGTCCACCTGGTCCTTCCCTAGCTTCCTCGCCTTTCACAGACGACCCCCTTGCCGGCCGACGAGGGGGTCGCTCCCTGTCCGGCGCTAGACTCGCGGACATGTGCGGGCGGTTCACCCAGGAGCGGCCGGCGTCCGAGCTGGCCGAGATCTTCGGGGCTGAGCCGCTCGTCGACGATCCGGGCGGGCACTACAACGTGGCCCCGACCGACGAGGCGTCGGTCGTGGTCCAGCGCGACGACCGTCGGGCCATCACGGCCTATCGCTGGGGGCTCATTCCCCACTGGGCGACCGAGGCGAAGGTCGCGTCGCGGATGTTCAACGCCCGCGCCGAGACCCTGACGACGAGTCCGGCCTTCCGGGCCGCGTTCCAGCGCCGTCGCTGCATCGTGCCGGTCGACTCGTTCTACGAATGGATGCGCGAGGGCACGGTCCGCCAGCCGTACCGCGTGGTCCGCGACGACGGGCGGCCCCTGGCCCTCGCGGGATTGTGGGCGGGCTGGCGCGATCCCGCGACAGAGACCGTCCGACGGACCTTCACGATCGTGACCACGACCCCGAACGACGCGCTGCGCGATCTCCACGATCGGATGCCGGTCGTCCTCCCCGACGACGCCTGGGACCTCTGGCTCGGCCCGGCCCCGACGGACCCCGGTGAGCTGCTCGCGCTGCTGGTCCCGAACGACGAGCTCGAGCTGACGGTCTATCCGGTGGTCCGCGACGTGAACGACGTCCGGCGCGACGGGCCCGGGCTCATCGAGCCGCTCGTGCCGGCCGGCGCCTGATCAGTCGTCGGCGACGCGCGCCCAGTCGCCGGCCTCGGTGATCGTCGTCCTGAAGGCCGTCGCCGCGTCGACGCCTCGATCGAGCGCAGCGGCATAGGCGCCGACGAGCGTCCCGAACGCCCCGTCGGGGTCGGTCTCGGGCGCCGCGAGCACGGTCGCGTCCGGCGGGAGATCGGTCGGGACCGCGACGCCGCGCGGGAGGATGACCACGAGCGCGGCGTGGTTCCAGGCCGCGGCATCCACCGCGACCGGTGTCAGGCCGGGGTCATGGCCGGCCAGGACCAGCACGCCCACGTTCGTCAGGTAGCGGAGGGCGAGCTCGAGATCGGCCGCCTCCAGGACCGGGCCGTCGGGCGTGGCCGGTTGCCGGAGCGTGGCGACGTGCGAAACGCCGGCCGTGGTCAGGTGCTGCAGCATCGAATCGCCGTCCGCGTCGTCGACCACCCGTGCGACGAGCTGGACCTCGGAGCCGGCCGCGGCCGCGGACAACGCCACGATAGCGGCCGCGCCACCGGCGACAATTCCCGCCGGAGTCGCCCTGGGGGTCGGGTTGCCGACGACGACGATCACGTCGTCAGCCTAGCGTCTCCGAAGCGGCCGAGGTCGCGTCAGTCCCCGCCCGGCCCGCTCGAGTCGTCCTCGCCACCACCGCCGCCGCCGTGGTCGTCGGTCTCTGTGGGCTCCGCGTCGTCGGTCTCCTCGGGCTCGGGCGTCTCGGCGGCCCTCGGGGTCCGCGTCGGCTTCGGGGTCGTCGCCGTCTTCGGCGTCTCGTCGGACGGCTCGGCCTCGTTCGTCTCGCCCGGTTCGGTCGTGTCGGTCGGATCGGCGCTCGTGCCGGGTTCGTCGGTCTGGCCCGGCTCGACCGTCTGGCCGCTCGCGGGCGGCGGCGTCGGCGAAGGCAGGATCGATGGGCTCGGCGACGGTGACGGGCTCGCGGTCCGCGTCGGCAGGCTCGGCCGCGCCGTCGGCCCGGAGGAGAGCAGGCTCGATGCGCCGACGGCCGCGAAGACCGAGAGCGAACCGGTCGCAAGGACCACGAGCAGGACGAAGGCCATCGCCTGGGCGCGCACGGCCAGCGGCCGGCCGCCACCGGTCGCCAAGCGCCACGCGTCGCGCACCGAGATGAGGAACGCACCGAGCAGCCCGTAGCGCACATTCCGGCCGGGGCGCGCCAGCACGCGGGGGGCCGGCTCGGCCGCGATGGCGGCCATCACGCGGTCCTCGAAGCCGGCCGTCGGCCCTGCGGCATCGCGGGCGCCGAGCGCCTCGAGCTCGCGGGCGGCGACCATCGCCTCGGCCAGCTCAGCGTCGGACGGGCCGGGTCCGGTGTCGGGTCGAACCTCCGAGGGATCGAAGCGGCGACCCATGCCGCTCATCGAGCGCCCTCCTCGGCGAGGGACGAGCGCAGCCGGGTGAGGCCGCGGTAGAGGTGGGTCTTGACGGTGTTCAGGGGTCGGCCGGTCTGGCGCGCGATCTCGTCGAGGCTCATATCCCCGAAGAACCGCAACGTGACGATCTCGCGGTACGGCTCGGGGAGCGACGCGACCGCAGTCCGGACGTCCGTCGCCCGTTCGGCACGGACCGCGAGCGATGACGGGTCGGTGTGGACCGTCGCCTCGAGCGAGGCCTTGTCCATGGCCGCACTGATCGGGTCGACGGCCTCGTCGCGCTCGTGCCCGAACGGGTCGCGCCAGGCGACGGTCTTGCGACGCCCCGCTTGGCGCAGCGCGATCCGGACCGCGATCCGTGTCAGCCACGCACCGAACGGACCATCCCCGCGCCAACTCGCGAGCGAGCGATATGCGATCACGAATGCCTCCTGGGCACTGTCCTCAGCCTCGTGCAGATCGCCCAGGATCCGGTGGCACGCTCGAACCACCGGGGCAGACTCGCGTTCAACGAGCCGGCGGAAGGCATCGCGATCACCCGCCAGGACGGCCTCGACGGTCGCTCGATCGCCGGCGAGGTCATCGGGCTGCTCGGGCAGCGTGGAACGTGGTTCGTTGATCGACGGCCTCCGGTCGACACGGTCCCCTTCTGCGTCGGACGCAGTCGGTCGGCCCGCCCCCATGATGCGCTGAGGCGGGCCGACCCATCGGGTCGCATGTCCGTCGTCCACCCGGATCGGTGGGACGTGATCGTCCGGTCAGTCGTCGCCGCCGCCGTTCCCGCCGTCGTCGCCGCCATCATGGCCGTTGTCGCCGCCGTCTTCGCTGCCGTCGTGGCCGCTGTCGTCGCCCTGGTCGTCGGCGCCGTCGTGGCCGCTGTCGTCGTTCTCGTCCTCGGCGCCGTCATGGCCGTTGTCGTCGTTCTGGTCGTCGGCGGTGTCATGGCCACTGGTGCCGCCATGGTCGTCGGTCGCGGCGTCGTCGCCGCCCGGCCCGCGGTTCTGACCGTTGTCGTCGCCGGGCTCGGCCGTCTCGTCAGCCTCGGGCGTCTCGCTCGGCTCGGCGGTCTCGCTCGGCTCGTCGGCCTCGGCGGGCTCGGCGGGCTGCGGCTCGACGGTCGCGGTGGGTTCCGCCGTCTCGGTCGGCTCGGCGGTCTGGGTGGGTTCGGCGAGCGTCGCCGGGGTCGCCTCGGCACCGGTGGGTGCGAGCACGCCGTTGGCGGCGAACGCCGCGCCGACGATCAGGAACGTCGAAACGACGGCGACCGCGAGGCCGCGCATCCATCGAGCTTGGGACTGCATGGTGTGTCTCTCCGGGAGGTCACCGATCGGTCGACCGGCATCTATCCCCCTGAGACACCCCGCGGTCCGAAGGTTTCAGTCGGGCGTTGTGCCTCCGGTGTCCGCGGTCACCGGCTCGTCGCCCGCTCCCGGCAGGGACGGCTCCTCGGCACCCGCGGTCGGGCCGGTCGCCGGTCCCTCGTCTAGCGGGCCGGGGCCATCCGCGGCGGGCTCTCCTCGGTCTCGGCGAGGGCGGCGGCCAGGCCGAAGGCGCCACCGGGCGCGCCCTCGACGTCGTCGGGCTCGATGACGATGCGGCCAAGGCCCTCGGCCTCGAGGGCAGGGCCGAACGCGTCGACATCGCCAACGAGGACGATCGCGGCCCGGTCGAGGTCGAGATGCGCGCGAGCCGCGTCCCAGATGGCCGTCGGATCGACGGCCTCGATGCGCGATCGATAGCCGACGAGCTCCTCGACCGGCAAGCCGTGGACGACCAGGCCGGACAGGGCCCCGACGACCGCCGACGCGGTCTCGAACCGCAACGGGAACACGCCGATCAGGAAGTCGCGTGCGGCCGCGAGCTCGGCGTCGTTGACGCTCGTGTCGCGCATCCGCGTCAGCTCGGCGAGCGTGTCGAGGATCGCGGGGATCGTGACCTCGGTGTTCACCCCGGCCCGCGCCGCGAACGGGCCGGCGCCGCGACGCATCTCGAAGCCGGCGCTCGCCCCGTACGTGTAGCCCTTCTCCTCGCGCAGCTTCATGTTCAGCCGCGAGTTGAACAGGCCACCCAGGATCGCGCTCATCACCGAGACGGCGTGGAAGTCGCCGATCCGGCGCGGCAGGCCCCGGTGACCGATGCGGATCTCGGTCTGGACGGACCCCGGGCGGTGGATGACCCGCACGAGACGGCCGGCCGACGACGCGGTGTCCACGATCGGGCCGGGGCGCTCGACGTCGGGACTCGACACCCAGCTCCCGAACAGGCGCTCGGCGATGGCCGGCACGTCCTGCCCGGCCAGGTCCCCGCCGACGACGAGGGTCGCCCGGGCCGGGTCGAGCCCGCGCAGCCAGGCCCGGCGCAGTATCTCGGCATCGAGCCGCTCGACGGTCTCGCTCGTGCCGCCGGCCGGCCGGTGATACGGCGACACCGGCGCGTAGATGGTGCCGATCAGGGCTTCCTCGACCCGCCGGCGCGGGTCGGCCTTGGCCTGGAGCAGGTCGTTGAGCCGCTCGTCGCGGAGCCGCTCGACCTCGGCGACCGGGAAGGTCGGGTGCAGGATGACCTCGGCCAGCAGGTCCAGCGCCTGCGGGAGCCGGTCGGCGGGCACGTCGAGTCCGGCGTTCAACGCGTCCCAGCCGGCCTCGGCGTGGAGCGACGCGCCCAGGCGCTCTGTCGCCTCGATCAGGGCGATCGCGTCGTAGCGCTCGGTCCCCTCCGCGAGGGCCCGGGCGGCGAGCACGGTCGACCCGGCCTCGTCGTCGGGCTCGTCGACGGCACCGATCGGCAGCACGAGCGACGCCGACACCAGCGGCCGGCCGGGCAGGTTCGCCACGAGGATGCGCAGGCCCGAGTCGAGCCGCGCCTCGGTGACCTCGGGGAACTCGTACGGGCGCGGGGTGCCCGCGACAGGCCGCTCGGCGATGACCGCTCCGTCGCGCGCCTGCTCGGCGGAGGCCGTCATGCGGCCTCCTCCTCGGATTCGCGCTCGTCGAGGGCCTGGTCGTCGGCCGCCGGCCCGTCGGGCAGGTACGTCAGCACGACCCGGTTATCCGGCCGGAAGACGTCGGTCGCGGCGGTCCGGATGTCCTCCGGCGTGACCGCGAGGTAGCGCGGCAGCATCGCGTTGATCATGCCCGGGTCGTCGAACAGGGTCGCGTACATCGAGAGGCGGTCGGCACGTTCCTCGACCCGCTGCAGCGACCCGAGCTCATCGGCCTCCACGAGCGCGCGGGCGCGGGCGAGCTCGTCGTCGGTCACGAGTTCCGTGGTCAGGCGGGCGAGCTCCTCGTGGAACGCCTCTTCGACCCGCGTGGGATCGATCCCCGGCCGGACCGTGGCCCAGCCGGCCACCATCGAGCCGCCGCCGACGAAGCCGAGGCTGAACAGGGCCACGTCCTGGGCGATCCGCTCCGTGCGCACGAGCCGGCGATCGAGGCGGCTCCCCTTCCCGCCCGCGAGGATCTGGCTCGCCATGTCGAGCGCCTCGATCCGCGGGTCGCCGAACACCGGAGCCCGGAACGCGACGTAGACCCGCGGCAGCGGGACACGGTCCCGCACGGTCTCGCGGACCTCCGCGCCGAGGATCGGCGGCAGCGACAGGTCGCCGAGCTTCGGGATCGAGGGGTTCGCCGGGATCGCCCCGAAATAGCGCTCCGCGGCGGCGAGCGCATCGGCGGTGTCGACGTCGCCGACGATCGAGAGGACCGCGTTGTTGGGCGCGTAGTAGGTCCGGAAGAACGCCACGACGTCATCGAGCGATGCGGCGTCGAGATCGGCCATCGAGCCGATCGTCGGGTGGTGGTAGGGATGCTCGGGCGGGAACAGGTGGCCCTGGATCTTCTCCTGCCACAGGCCGTACGGCCGGTTGTCGTACGAGGCTCGCTTCTCGTTCTTGACCACCTCGCGCTGGTTGTCGAGGTTCTCCTGGCTGAGCGCGTCCGGCAGGGTCGCCATCCGGTCCGCCTCGAGCCACAGGCCGAGCTCCAGCTGGTGGGCGGGCAGGGTCTCGAAGTAGTTCGTGCGGTCGAGCCACGTCGAGCCGTTCATCGTCCCGCCGGCGGCCTGGACGAGCGCGATGTGCTCGGCCTTCCCGACGTGCTTGGAGCCCTGGAACATCACGTGCTCGAAGAGGTGCGCGAACCCGGTCCGACCCGGCTGCTCGTGCTTCGAGCCGACGTCGTACCAGAGGTTGATCGCGACCACCGGGGCGAGATGGTCCTCGGCGACGATGACCCGCAGGCCGTTCGCGAGGCGGTCGTCGCTGAACGTGATGGTCGGGACGTGGGTCGGCACGCTTGGACTCCTGGGGTTCTGGACTCCGGCCGGCCACGGGGACGCCGGGACATGATCGAGTGGCGTCGATCGTAGCGCCTTCCGACCCGGACCGGGGTCAACGGCCCTCGCCTGGGGGTTGACATGGGGCCGATCTCGATGTTAGATATGTATCTAACATGCGTTAGGAGACAGGCACTCGACGATGGCAGGCCGACCCGCCACCCGCCGCGCCCCGACGGACGACCGATCCGCCACGCCGCGGGTCCGCCACTTCAGCCGCTCCACCGGCCCGACCGTCGAATGGGACGTCCGGACCGCGTACGACTTCGTCTTCAGCCTCTCGGACGACGCGGGCTCCACCGACGACCTGCCTGCCCCGGACCGGGCCTGGCTGGCCGAGGCGAAGGCCGACCTGCGCCGGGAGACCGGCGACGCGCTCGACCTGTACGGCCACGAGTCGTGCATCGTGCTCGCGGGCCTCGCCATCGACCATCCCGAGGTCACCGACGCGGCCTCGTTCATGCGCCTGCTCGACGAGTCGGATGACAGGTCGATCCTGCGGACCATCGTCGGCGACGACCTGCGCGACGCCGAGACCCGCGAAATCGGCCGAACGGGCGATCGACGGCGATCCCGCGGCGATCGCGGCGATGGCCGAACGCGTGGCGAACCACCACGACCCGGCGTTCAAGGCGTACGTGACGTCGGTTTACTCGGATCCGCCGTCGGTGATCGGACCGGCTCGCCAGGTGCTCGCCGCGTGGCTCAAGCCGTTCCGGACGGTCGAGGCGCGGGTCGACGCGATGATCCGCCACGACTACGAGTCCCGCGCCGCCGATCGCGACTCGCTCGAGATCGTCGAGCTCGTCGAGCGGACGACAGGCGGCATCCGCTGGCTGACCGAGCCTGGCGTCCGGCGACTGATCCTGGCCCCGTCGTATTTCGCGCGGCCGTACAACTTCCTCCTCGGCGGTCCGGACTGGCGGATGTTCGGCTACCCGATCGCCGACGCCGCACTCGACGCGTCGGACCCGCTCGCGCCGCCGCCGTCGGTGATCAGGCTGCATCGGGCCCTCGGCGACGAGACGCGGCTCCGGATCCTGCGCCTGCTGCGGGACAAGGACCTCTATCTCACCGAGATCGCGCAGGAGCTCGAGCTCTCCAAGCCGACCATCAAGCACCACCTTGCGATGCTTCGCTCGGCCGGCCTCGTGACGGTCGCCGGGGCGGGCTCCGTCATCTACTACAGCCTGCGGCCGGCTCGACTCGACGACGCCTCGTCCGAGATCAAGCACTTCCTGCTGGGCTGAGCCCGGCATCCCATGGACCCCGGCCTCCCTCATGCCGACCGAGTGTTAGATATCCGTCTTACAGAAGGGAGAAGACATGAAGGACCAGAGGCTCCGCGACGTTCATGCGCACATGACCGATCTGCGGCGGATCGGCTGACGATGTCCGCGTTGCCAAGGCCGTCCGTCGATCGAAGGCGGCGACCGCCGATCGGCCCGCGCCGCCGGGACCGACGATCAGCCAGGCGAAGCGGGTCGGGGCCCGATCGGCGGGCAGCCTGCCCGGAGGACCTCGGCCCACACGCGGCCTGCGTAGCCGGGCACGACCGTGCGCGTCGGCCTGCAACTCCCGTCGTTCTCGTTCCCCGGTGGCACGCCGGCCATCCGGCCGACCCTCACCTCGATCGCCCAGGCGGCGGAGGCGAACGGGTTCGCGAGCCTGTGGGTGATGGACCACTTCTTCCAGCTGCCGCTCGACACAGGCTGGGGCGGCCCTGACGAACCCATGCTCGAGGCATACACGACGCTCGGCTTCCTGGCCCAGGCGACCGATCGGATCGCGCTCGGCCCGATGGTGGTGAACACCGTTGCCCGGCCACCCGGCCTGCTCGTCAAGGCCGCGACCTCGCTCGATGTCCTGTCCGGCGGCCGCTCGTACCTTGGCGATCGGATGCCGCGTGGTACGAACGCGAGGCGAGCGGCCTGGGGCTCCCATGGCCGACGCGCGCCGAGCGCTTCGAACGGCTCGAGGAGACGCTCCGGATCGCGCTCGCGATGTGGGCGGGCGATCCGGCGCCGATCGAAGGGCGCCATTACCAGCTCGCCGAGCCCATCGCCCGGCCAGCACCCCTGACACGGCCACACCCCCCGATCATGATCGGGGGCGGCGGGGAGCGGCAGACGCTCCGCCTCGTGGCGACCTACGCGGACGCGTGCAACATCCTCGTCCCGGACCCAGGCGAGAGCGCCCACAAGCTCGAGGTGCTGCGGCGGCACTGCGACGCGATGGGTCGCGACTTCGGGTCGATCGAGAAGACATCGCTCGTCGAGGCCGACCTGCGACCAGGGCGCCAGTCCGCGCCCGACGTCGTGGCGGCCCTGCGAGCCCAGGCCGACGAGGGCATCGAACACGTGATCGTCAACCTCCCGGACGCCCACGTGCTCGAGCGACTCGACCTGTTCGGCCGCGAGATCATCCCGGCCGTCGCCTGACCTCCGAACAGGCGGCGGCCGGACTCGTTCGGGCGCTCGGACTGACCCGTATCATCTCGCGCACGCCGGGCTGCTCGCCCACCGCGACTGTTGACCCGGCGCCTGGTCAACGAGGGAGGGTTGCATGATCCCGCGTCTGCAGACGATGGTCCTCGCTGCGTCCCTGGCGCTCATCCTTGGCGCCGTCATCGGATCGACGGTCGCCGTCGGGTCATCCCCGGCCAGCGCCCCACCAGACGGGCCGACCGCCACGCCCAGAACAGATCCGCCCATCGATCAGCCCGCCACGCCACGCGCGGCGGTTCGCCAGGTCAAGCCCGATTTTCAGGCGCCCGAAGTCACCTCGGAGATGAACTTCGTCCCGGTCGCACCGTGCCGACTTGTCGACACGCGGCTCGGCGGCGGCAAGCTCGCGGCCGGTACGGCCCGCAGCTTCGACGCGCGGGGCACCGGTTCGCTCGCGGCCCAGGGCGGCAGCGTGACAGGATGCGGCCTGCCACTCAATGCGGCCGCGGCGTCGATGAGCGTCGTGGCCATCAAGCCAGCCGCTGGCGGCTACCTGCGAGGGTGGGCCCAGGGCACGACCGAGCCCGAGACCTCGATCCTGAACGTGACGAAGAACATGACCGTCAATGGCCTGACGATCCAGGATCTCGCCGACCCGCACGAGATCCTCGACTTCCGGATCCGAAATGGCGCAGGCGCGATGCATCTCGTCGTGGACGTGACCGGCTACTACATCGCGCCGATGGGCGCCCGAGTCATCGGCGACGGAAACCTGAGCGTCGGGTCCCGGGTGATCAGCACCGCGAAACTCAACGTGGGCCAGTACGAGGTGTTGTTCGACCGAGCGGTGAACACCTGCTATTACAGCGCCGTCTCGTTCGTTGGTGTCCGGGACATCATCGTCCAGCCTCGGACTCAGACCGCGAACGGCGTCTACATCGAGTTCCACGACACCGCGGGCGCCCTGATCGACGCGGCCTTCTACCTGACCGTGACCTGCTGATCTCGGGGCGCGCGACGCCTCCATGACCATGTGACGGGTCGGTGCGGTCGGCCCGTATGATCGCGCGGACGCCGGCTGGCCCCGACAGACGTGCGAGCGTTGACCCGGCGCGCCTCGAGAACGGAGGTTCCCCATGGTCTCGCGCGCGACAACCTCGGTCGTGGTGGTCTCGCTGGCGCTCGTGCTGAGTCTGGTTCCGGGGTCTGGGGCCACGCTCGGATCGGTACCGCTGACTTCGACGAACGTCGAACCGGCATCGATGAGCACCCAACCGCGCCAGGGCGCGGGACCCGACGCGAACGCCATCGACCCGGACTTCCAGGCGGCCGGCGGGACTTCCGAGATGATCTACGTGCCGGTGGCCCCGTGCCGACTCGTCGATACCCGGGTCGCGGGCGGCAAGGTGGCCGCCGGAGCGTTGCGCAACTTCAAGGCGCGCGGCAACGGGTCGTTCGCGGCCCAGGGCGGCAGCACGACTGGCTGTCGGCTGCCCGCGAACGCGGCCTCGATGTCGATCACCGTCGTCGGCGTGAAGCCGGCGTCGGCCGGGTACCTGCGTTCCTGGGCCTTCAGCGCAGCTGAACCGCTGAGCTCGTTCATGAACCTGGCCAAGAACGTGACGCTGGCCGGTTTCACCAATCAGGATCTGGCCCAGCCGGGAGCTCTGTTCGACTTCACGATCCGGGACGGCGCTGGCGCGCTCCACCTGGTGGTCGACGTCACCGGCTACTACATCGCGCCGCTGGCCGCACACGTGAACGGCAACGGGACGCTGGCACGCGGGTCACGGGTCACCAGCGTCACCCGCACGGGTGTCGGCGTCTACGTGGTGGTCTTCGATCGGGTCGTCACCGCGTGCTACTACCAGGTCTCGTACCCGATAGAGGGCCTGTACGCCTCTGCCCGCATCGCGGCCGAACCGGCTCCGGGCCAGCCGACCGGCGTCGCTGTCGCCACGGTGAACGGGGTCCCGACCAGCGCTGACCTCCCGTTCTACCTGACCGTGACCTGCTGATCGGCGCTGACCGCGCCGACTAGATCGGCAGGGCCACGAAAAGGCCGGTGATCGCCCCCGCCATCAGGCTCGAATAGCCGAACATGACCAGGGCGGCCCGACGGTCGGTTGCCTTTGCTACCGGGTCGGCGATGTGCTCGAGGTCCTCGCGCGCGCCGAAGTTGCGGATGCCGGCCATCCCGAAGCCGGCGCAAAAGTGGCGTCGTGCCTGCTCGAGGCTGACGATCGCGCCGGCCAGGAACGGGAACACCACGAGGCGAGCCACGGGCGGTGCCCCGACGACGACCAGGACGACCGCGATGATCGCGGCCAGGCCCAACTCGAACAGGCCGACGCGGCGGCGGCGGGCGATCTCGTACGGACCGATGTTGCAGGCGCCGGGCCGGTAGGCGCCGTCAGCCGTGTCGAGGTACTCGATCATGTTCGGCTCCGTTCGGATCGGTCACGCCGCGCGTCACCGACGGACCCCGTAGACTCCCGGGCATGATGCGGCAGTTCCCCGTTCCTCGCCTTCGGGCGGCCCTCCCGGCGGTCGCGATCGCCTTTCTCCTGCTGCCCACCGTGGTGACGGCGCACGCGGAGCTCGAGAAGTCCACGCCGCAGGACGGCGCCACCGTCGAGGGAAGCCCGGCCGAGATCTTCGCGACGTACTCCGAGGCGATGGACCCCAGCGGCAGCTCGCTCAAGCTCATCGATGAGGCCGCGACACAGCTCGCCGAGGGCGGAGTCGATCCGGACGACGCCAAGCGCATGTCGATCGACGACGTTCCGAGCCTGGTGCCCGGAACCTACACGGTGAAGTCCACCACGAAGTCGGCCGAGGACGGCGACATCGATCGCAAGGAGTGGTCGTTCACGGTCGTCGCGGCCGCGACCCCGAGTCCGAGTCCCAGCCCGACGCCGACCCCCGCTCCGAGCGCCACCCCAGCGCCATCCCCCACCCCGGCCCCGAGCCTCACGCCCGTGCCGTCTGCGGCGCCGACACCGATCGCGAGCGCCGATGGCACGAACACCGCGACCGGCGCCGGGGACGCGCTCCTGCCGATCATCGCCGCCATCGTGATCGTCGCCATCGTCGCCGGCTATCTCTACAGCCGCCGCGAACGCCCACCGACCCAGGCATGAGCCCCAGGCGCCGGCGGCGCCTTACCGTCACGCGGGTCGCCTCGCTGGTCGGGGTCGCATTCGGCCTGTCGGCCGTGCTGCCCGCGACGGCGCTCGGCCACGCGCTGAATCCGACCTACACGAGCCGCCTGCCCCTCGCGGTGTACCTCGCCGGCGCGGCGATGACCGTCGCCCTCTCGTTCCTGTTCGTGCTGGCCCGCGACGTCCGCGCGGTGCCACCGGCGACCACGGCGCCCGCCCACCTCCCACCGCGGGCCCTCCGCTTGGCTCTCCGGGTCATCGGCGTGCTGGCGTGGGCCTGGATCGTGGCCCAGGGGATCATCGGCGGGGCGAGTGCCGGATCGGTCGCTCCGCTGTTCCTGTGGGTCTACGGCTGGGTTGGCGTGGCGCTCGTGTCCGCGGCCATCGGCCCCGTCTGGCAGTTCCTCGACCCGTTCTCGGGCATCTACGACATCGGTGCGTGGGCGCTGCGCCGCGTGAACGTCCGGGCGTGGACGCCGGCGGAATACCCGGCGCGGCTCGGCAAGTGGCCCGCGGTGATCGCGTTCCCGGCGTTCGTGTGGCTCGAGCTCGTGGACGCCGGCGGGGGACCCTCGACGCTGTTCGTCGTGCTCGTCGGCTACACGGCGTTCACGCTCGCGATGATGGCCCAGTTCGGCCGCGACACGTGGCGCTCGCACGGGGAGACGTTCACCGTGTGGTTCCGGCTTCTCGGCCGCCTCGCCCCGTACGGCCTGGCCGACGAGGAGGGCCGGGTCCGCCGACGGCCGTTCGTCAGCGGCCTGCTCGAGCCGGGCTGGGCCACGTCCGACGCGATCCTGGTCGCTCTGGGGGTCGGGTCGATCCTGTTCGACGGCCTCTCGCAGACCCAGTTCTGGTTCGACCTGTTCGGCGCCCCCGGGGTCGGCGGCGAGACGCTGCTCCTGATCGGCTGGCTGGGTCTGCTCGCGCTCGCCGCGCTGTCGCTGACCCGTGTCGTCGGGGTGGCAGCCACCGGGGCCGGGCTCCTCCCGATCGCGATCGGGTACCTCATCGCCCACTACCTGACGTACCTGCTGATCAGCGGCCAGGACATCCTGGTCGCGATCTCCGACCCGTTCCAGCAGGGCTGGGACCTCTTCGGCACCGCGTTCCACGAGTCGTCGGGGGCGTGGCTGCCGCCTGGCCTCGTGTGGACCGTGCAGCTCGCGGCCGTCGTCGGCGGCCACATGCTGGGTGCCTGGGCCGGGCACGTGAACGCCGCGGCGCACGCCCCGGCCGGGACCGACCCGAGCACGATCCGTCGTCGTGAGGTCCCGTTGGCGGTCGTCATGGTCGCCCTCACGACGCTCACGCTCTGGTCGCTGGGCCAGGCGATCGTCGTGGCGCCACCAGAGAACGCGCCGGCCACGCTATCCCCGGGCCGGGCCAGCCTCGAACTTCGCGTCCAGTCGCTCCACGCCTGGTAAGTCGGACGCGGGGTCCGATCCGGGCGGATCCGATCTCACCGAGTCATCAGGCGACTACACGAGAGGCAGATCGACGTCGGACGCGCACACGAGTCGTCTCACGACTAGACGCGAGGCGCCCGAGCTCCGACCCTCTACGCCCCGACTGCTGCGACCGCGCGTCGCGCGCCCGGCACCCAGTCGCCGAGCGAGCGCACCTCCGAGAGGCGCTCCGCGATGGACGGATCGAGTGCCTCGGCGGCCGCGACCGCGGTCTCCATCGCCGTGAGGCACAGGATACCCTCGTTCGTGGCCGCCAGCCGGATCTCGGCGGCGTCGCGGACCGCGCCGGAGCGTGGTGTCGGGGTGTTGACGACGAGTCGCACCTCGCCGGTCGCGATGAGGTCGAGGATCGCGACCTCGCCGATCGACTCGTCGGCCGCCTCGCCGAGCTTGGCGACCGGCCGGGCGTCGTAGCCCGCCGCTGCGAGCGCGGCCCGCGTCCCGGGCGTTGCCGCGAGCCGGTACCCGGCCGCCGCGAGGGCCGCGGCGAGCCGCCCGAGCGTCGCCTTGTCGCGATCCGCGATCGACAAGAGCGCCAGCGCGCCCTCGTCGCCGGCGCGGGGCGGCACCAGCGCCGCGCCGAGCAAGGCCTTCGCCAGTGCGACCCGCGGGTCCGTGTGGATCCCGATGACCTCGCCGGTCGACTGCATCCCGGGCCCAACCGACGGATCGACGCCACGCAACTTGGCGGTCGAGAAGGCTGGCGCCTTGACCGCGACGAACGCGGGCGGCGCGAGGAGCCCGCGGTCCCAGCCGAGCTCCGGGAGCGTCGCCCCGAGCGCGATCCGGACCGCGAGCTCGACCATCGGCACGCCCGTGACCTTCGAGAGGAACGGCACGGTCCGGCTGGCACGCGGGTTGACCTCGATGAGATAGACCCCGTCGTCCCGGACGATGAACTGGGCGTTGACGAGCCCTCGGGCGCCCAGCGCCAGCACGATCCGCTCCATCGTGGCCACGATCAGTGCCTGGTCGCCCTCGCTGACCGTCTGCGGCGGGTACACGCCGACCGAGTCGCCGCTGTGGACGCCGGCGCGCTCGATGTGCTCGAGGAGCCCGGGGATCAGCACCCGTTCGCCGTCCGAGACGGCATCGACGTCGACCTCGACGCCTTCCAGGTACCGGTCGATGCGGACCGGGCGGTCCGGGTCCACCACGGTCGCGGCCGCCAGCTGGCGTTGGAGATCGTCGGGCGAATAGCAGAAGTCGATGGCGAGGCCGCCGATGACGAAGCTCGGCCGGACGATGACCGGGTAGCCGATGCGTTCGGCAAGGGTCAGGGCCTCGTCGACGCTGTGGGCCATGCCGCCCTCGGGCTGTGGGATGCCGAGACGGTCCAGCAGCGCGGAGAAACGGGTCCGCTCCTCGGCCTGGTCGATGGCCTCGAGGTCGCTGCCCAGCAGCGGCACGCCGCCCGCGGCCAGCGGCGCGGCCAGGTTCAGCGGCGTCTGGCCGCCGAACGCGACGACCGCCGGCAGGAGCCCCTCCCCGTCGGGCGATTCCGCGTCGATGACGCTCCGCACGCTCTCGGGGTCCAGCGGCTCGAAGTAGAGGCGCGTCGAGGAGTCGAAGTCGGTCGAGACGGTCTCCGGGTTCGAGTTGATCATGACCGCGCTCCAGCCGAGCTCGCGGAGCGTGTCCGACGCGTGGACCGCGCAGTAGTCGAACTCGATCCCCTGGCCGATCCGGACCGGCCCCGAGCCGATGACGAGCGCCGCGGGGCGCGCGACCGGGGGCGCCTCGGGCGCGGACCCTGCGGCCGCATACGTCGAGTAGAAGTACGGCGTCTCGGCCGCGAACTCCGCGGCGCACGTATCGACCATCGCGTAGCCCGGCCGCAGGCCGAGCGCCAGCCGGGCCGTTCGGAGCTCGGCCGCGGTCGTGCCGGCCAGCCCGGCCAGCTCGCGGTCCCCGAACCCGGCCCGCTTGACCGTGGCGAGGAGCGTGGCGGCCTCGGGGTTCGCGGGGTCCGCGAGCGAGACGCCGGCCTTCTGGACCTCGGCTTCGAGGGCGATGTTGCGGCCCATCTCGGCGAGGAACCAGGCGGAGATGCCCGTCGCCTCGCCGATCACCGCCTCGGGCACGCCCCGGCGCAGCAGGCCGAGCAGGCGCCACAGCCTGCTGTCTGACGGCGCTAGGAACCGCCGGAGCACGATCGGCGCGGCCGTCCGCTGCGCATGGCGTGTCGACTCGCAGGCCTGGCCCGCCTCGTCGATCCAGCGGATGGGCTCGTCGGCGTCGGGGTCGCCCGCGTAGACGCCCGCGAGATAGTCGAACGTCGGCGTCCAGCTCGCATCCTCGGCCAGCGGACCGACGCCAGCCTGCTCCAGGCCGCGGAGCGCCTTGTTCAGGGCCGACCCGAATGTCCGGTCGATCGCCATCACCTCGCCGGTCGCCTTCATCTGGCTGCCGAGCGTCCGGTCGGCGCCGGGGAACTTGTCGAACGGGAACCGCGGCAGCTTGACGACGACGTAATCGAGTGCCGGCTCGAACGCGGCCACGGTCGTGCCGGTCACCACGTTTGGGATCTCGGCGAGCCTCCGCCCGACGGCGATCTGGGCCGCGACCCGGGCGATCGGGTAGCCCGTGGCCTTCGAGGCCAGGGCGGAGCTGCGGCTGACGCGCGGGTTCACCTCGATGACGGCGTACTCGGTCGAATCGGGCGACAGCGCGAACTGGACGTTGCAGCCGCCCTCGACGCCGAGGCCCCGGATGATGGTGAGGGCCGCGCTGCGGAGGCGCTGGTGGACGGCATCGGTCAGCGTCTGGACCGGGGCAACGACGATCGAATCCCCGGTGTGCACGCCCAGCGGGTCCACGTTCTCCATCGAGCAGACGGCGATGCAGGTGTCATCGGCATCGCGCATGACCTCGTACTCGATCTCCTGCCAGCCGACGAGGCACTTCTCGACCATGACCTGGCCGATGGGGCTCGCCCGGAGGCCCGCCCGGACCCGCTCGTGGTAGGCCTCCTCGGTCTCGACGATGCCGCCGCCGGTGCCGCCGAGCGTGAAGGCCGGGCGCACGATGGCCGGCAACCCGATCGTGTCGAGCGCGATGCGCGAGGAGGCGGCGCGGGCTTCCGGCGTCGCGCCCTCGACGATCGATGACGGCGCGTACGGCTGGTCGAGACGGTCGAGGAGGTCGCGGAACGCCTCGCGGTCCTCGGCCATGCGGATCGCCTCGAGCGGCGTGCCGAGCAGGCGGACGTCGTGGCGCTCGAAGACCCCGGCCTCGGCGAGGGCGGTCGCGAGGTTGAGGGCCGTCTGCCCGCCGAGCCCCGCGAGGATGCCCTCCGGCCGCTCCTTCGCGATGACCGCCTCCACCGCCTCGACGGTCAGCGGCTCGAGGTAGATGGCGTCGGCGACCTGCGGGTCGGTCATGATCGTGGCCGGGTTCGAGTTCACCAGGATCGTGCGGACCCCCTCGGCCCGGAGCGCACGGCAGGCCTGGGTCCCGGCGTAGTCGAACTCGGCGGCCTGGCCGATGACCACCGGCCCGGAGCCCAGGATCAGGACCGAGGCGGGCTTGCGCGCGTCGGTCACGGGGGCGCGATCCTGCCGGTCGTCGCGGCCGTGAAGAACCGGTCGAAGACGGCCAGCGCGTCCAGCGGCCCGGGCGCGCCCTCGGGGTGGTACTGGACGGTCTCGATCGGCAGGTCGCGGTGGCGGAGGCCCTCGACCGACTGGTCGTTCAGGTTCACCTGGCTGACCCGGAAGCCCGAGGCGGACGGCAGCGACTCCCCCACCACCTGGACCTCGTGGTTCTGGGCCGTGACCTGGACCAGGCCGAGCTCGACGTCGCGGACCGGGTGGTTCGCCCCGTGGTGGCCGAATCGCAGGCGGCGCGTGTCGGCGCCCGCGGCGCGCCCGACGATCTGGTGACCGAGGCAGATCCCGAGCAGCGGCCGCCCGTCGTCGATGACCGCTCGGGCGAGCGCGACCTGTGCCTCAAGCCGGGCCGGGTCGCCCGGGCCGGGCGAGAGGATGACCCCGTCGATATCCGACGACAGGACGTCGGAGGCCGCTGCCGTGTGCGGGAAGACCCGGACACGGGCGCCGCGGAAGCGCATGGCCCGCACGATGTTGTTCTTCAGCCCGAGGTCAACGATCCCGATCCGCGGCCCCGTGTCACCGGGCGATTCGAACTCGGTGACCTCCGGCGGCGACACCTGGCCGACGAAGTCCTGGTCCTCCCAGCGCGAGACGGCCCTCGCGGCCGCCTGGGCCGCGGCCACGTCGACGTCGCCAGGGGCGGTCACGATTCCGCGCAGGCAGCCGTTCGCGCGCAAGTGGCGGGCGAGGGCCCGCGTGTCGACGCCGGCGATCGCCGGGATCTGCGCATCGCGCAGGAGGGCCGCGAGCTGGCGGGCGCCGTCCAGGACGGCGGCCGTCGCGTTGGCCACGACCAGCGCGCGCAGCCACGGGCGGATCGACTGGTCGTCATCGGCCAGGCGCCCGTAGTTGCCGATGAGCGGGTATGTCATGACCACGATCTGGCCCGCGTACGAGGGGTCGGTGCAGACCTCCTGGTAGCCGGTCTGGCTGGTGTTGACGACGAGGTCGCCGCCCGCTGCGACCGGGGCGCCGAAGGCCACGCCCGGGAATACCGAGCCGTCCTCGAGGGCCAGCAGGGCCGGCCCGAGGTCCCCGATCCGAGGGTCGACGATCGCGCTTGCGCGCGGCGGCGGTGGGACGATCACGAGCCTGCGGATACAACGAACCCACCGGCCCCGAGGGCGCGGTGGGCGAGGACATGCGAGGACATCTGAGCCTCCTTCGCCGGCCTCACGGGACCGGTACGCCAGCCTCACAGGACGGGCCATGAAAGGACCCCGTCAGGGTAGCACGCACCGGATCGGCGGATCGACCGGCGGGGGGTCGGCGGACAACACGGGAGCCCCGACCGGGGACTGATCGGGGCTCCCAGGGACGTTCCGGCGGCGGGCTAGCGTCGGCGGCCGGCACCTCGGCGACGGGGGGTCAGCGAGACGACGATGAAGACGACCGTGCCAAGGGCCAGGAACGCGATCCACGCGTCATGGGCGGCGATGCCGAGGACGGCCCCGGCGTCCGTCGGTGGCAGGGTCGGCCGCGGCGTGCCGGTCGCCGGCAGCACCTCGCCACCCTCGTCGGGCGGCGTGGTCGGCGTCCCGGTCGCGGGCTGTTCCTCGCCGTCGTCGGGCGGGGTCGGCTCCGTCGTGTCCGGGCAGACGACATGGAAGCTCTGGACCTTGCTGCTCCCGTCGATCGGCCATTCGTCGTCGGCGACGACGTTGTATCTGCCCTCAGCGAGCGTGAAGAAGCCAGCGTCGGGGATGCGCATGACGCCGTCGGCGTCGGTGGCGCCCTGGCCCTTGAGACGGGTCTTGCCGTCCTTCCAGTTGCCAGGGACCCAATCCTTGATCTTCCAGCCGACGATCGGGAAGGCCTGGTCGAAGTCGAAGATGACCGCGAATGTGCAGACCTCGGGTTCCCCGTCGACGATGGTCTGCTCGCCGGTCACCCCGTCGATGACGGTGACGATGCCGGTCGGCGGCTTGGCCAGCACGCTGGCTGGCTGGATGAGCATGAACAGAACGAAGAGCGGTGTGAGCGCCGCGACGAGCGCGCGATCGCGACGACGACCCTCACCGGTCGCCGTCCGCAATGACGGTCGCATGGATCCTCCCCCGGACGAGCCGGGACAACGGAGTCCGACGGGCAGCGTTCGACAGGGAGGAACGCGCCGGGAACATCCAGGCCCCGATCCCCGAGTCCGGGTCCGTCCGGCTCCGACCGACGGACCCACACGCCGACGCGCCGCGGGGGCCGAGACGATGGAGTAGCGAGGATGATTGCGCCGAGAAAGCTGCCCCCGAGGCCGCCGCGGCGCACTCTAGTACGGTCTTGTGCAGTCGGCAATAGGGAATCGGACCATTTTTCGTGCTTCGTGGCCCTTGTCGTCAGGCCGATGCAAGCCCGACCGCGGGTCCGTGGCGCGCCGGTGAGCGACCGATCGGACGATCCTGCGAGCATCGCGGCCCGAGGTGGGCTGCTCGAGGAGGTGCCACATGCCGCAGAGGGCCTGGAGCGACAAGCGCGAGCGCCAATACGAGCACATCAAGGACTCGTACGAGGAGCGTGGCGTCAACGATGGCGAGGCCGAGGAGCGCGCCGCCCGGACCGTGAACAAGGAGCGGGCCGAGCACGGCGAGACGAAGGCGCAACGGTCGCGGAAGTCGTGAGGCGGCCGGTCCGAGGCCTATGACGCCTGCCGGCGGAACTCCACGCTGATCAGCTGGTCGGGCGGACGCTCCCTGCCGCCGGTGGCGAAGTGCACGAGCTGGTACCCGTGGCGGTCGGCGAAGCTCGCCATGATCGCCTCGAGCGTGTCCTCATCGTGAGCGTGGTCCGCTCCCACGACGAGGTCGCGGAAGTCGTTGACCCCGATCGACGTCGGCTCGTCGAAGGACAGGCGGACGATCCGAGCCCCGTCCGGCGCGGACGACCAAGGAAAGGTGACATCGCGCATCGGGTCCGCCCGGCGGTCAGGACGCTACGCAGCCACTGACCAGCGCGGCCCACAGGCCACCGCCGAGCAACAGCACGAGGGCGAAGACGATGATCCCACGCACGTCGGGCACCTCCGATACAGGCAGATCTGGTCGAAGGCCACTGTCAGGCCCGATGCGTTCGATCCAGAAGGTCCGTGACGCCGACGATCGTTACGGATGCATTGCGGGCGCACCAGCCCAGGGAGCGGACCGTCGTCAGACGATCGTCGTGCGGATCAGAACTGGTGAGCCCGGAAGGACTTGAACCTTCAACCCGCTGATTAAGAGTCAGCTGCTCTGCCATTGAGCTACGGGCCCACGATCTCGCGCTCGGCTGGGGCCGAGAGCTGGCCGATGCGGCGACGTCACCGCTCGGACCGCTGATGATTGGTACCTGTCACAGTCCCGATTAAGAGAGCCCGCGCGGCAGCACCAGCATCGACCAGCGGCGTGCATCTTACCCAACGCGGCCACATCGCGACACCGGGACCAGATCGAGGCCCCGAAGGCTCCCCTCGATCTCGGAGCCGTCGCCGAGCCGACGGGAGCGGGCGCAGAGCCATCCGGCGGCGTCACATGCAGGTCCGTCGTCTCGGCCTTGCGCGGATCTCCTCTTGGCATTCGAGGCCGAAGCCGAGTATCCCATCCCCGTAGACTGGCGCCGTGCCCATGACTGGAACGCTGCCGCCTCGCGGTCACGCCGTCGTCTGCGGACTCGATCACCTCGGCCGGAGGACGATCGAGGAGCTGCGGATGCGCGGCGAGGAGGTCGTCGCCATCGGCCCCAGCGCCGACCACGAGGAGTGGCTGGGCGAGCGCGGCGTGCGCCTCGTCGTCGGTGACCATCGCCTCGTCCCCGTCCTGCGCATGGCGGGCGTCGCCGAGGCCGCGGCCCTCGTCCTGACCATCGACGACGACCTCGGCAACCTCAACGCCGCCCTCGCGGCCTCGGAGCTCAAGCCCGACATCCGCCTGGTGATCCGGATGTTCGACCAGGAGCTCGGCGCCCACATCCCGCAACTCTTCCCCGATGCGGTCGCGCTCTCGTCGTCGGCGCTGGCCGCGCCCGGGTTCGTGTCGGCCGCTATCGATGGCGAGACAGGAAGCAGATTCCGGCTGGCCGGTCGTCTGCTCGCATCGCGCCACTCCTCCGACCCGCCGCTGGCGCCCGTGTCCGTGCCGATCGCCCGGTTGCACGCGGATCGGACGGTCGAAACACTCCCCGATGCGAGCGCCACCGAACCCGATCTCATCCTTGTCGACGTGGCCGAGGAGGATCCGGGGTCACCGGCGACGGAGCTGCCACCGCCCCCGACCCATCGTGGCGGGCCGGTCGGACGTGCGTGGAGCGGGATCCGGTCGAGGTTCGCCACGCCTGAGCGGCGGCTGGTGCGGTTCGCCGCGATCCTCGTGGGCCTTGCGATCGGGTCGGCCGCGTTCTTCGGCGTCATCTCCCGGCTCTCACCACTCGACGCCGTGTCGTACGCCATCACGCTCCTGACCGGCGCTCCGCTGCCGACCGACCTCCAGACCGAGAGCGCCAATGTCGCCCTGCGCATCTACGCGATCCTGCTGAGCCTGGTCGGCGCGGCACTCGTCGCGGTCGTCTACGCGTTCATCACTGATGCGCTGATCCGCTCTCGCCTCCTCCAGACGCTCGGCCGCCGGACCGTGCCGGCGAACATGCGCGACCACGTCATCGTCGCGGGCCTCGGCTCGATCGGGTACAGGGTCGCCCTCGGCATCGCGGCCCGGGGCGTTCCGGTCGTCGTGGTCGAGGTGCATGACGAGAGCCGCTTCGTCTCGCCGGCCCGCGCCGCGGGCATTCCGGTCTACATCGGGGACGCCCGCCATCGCGAGGTCCTCGAGGACCTTCGTGTGGGCACCGCGCGGGCGGTGGTCGCGGCGACCAGCAACGACCTCGTCAACCTCTCGACGGCGTTGAACGCCCGGGCGCTGCGGCCGGACATGCGCGTCGTGGTCCGGCTGTTCGACCCGGAGTTCGCGGTCCGCGTCCAGCACGGGTTCGGGATCCGGTTCACGCGAAGCGTCTCGCACCTCGCGGCCCCCGCATTCGCCGCGGCGGCGGTCGGCTCGGAGGTGATGGCGACGGTGCCCGTCGGCGACCGCCGGGTCATCCTCTTCGCCCGACTCCGCGTGCCGGCGGGCGCCTTGCTGGAGGGCCGGCTGGCCGCGTCACTGCACGCGGAAGGCACGTTGCGCGTCCTCGCCGTCGCGGATCCCGGGTCCGAGGAGGCGCGCTGGGACATCCCCGTGGACGAGATCCTCGACGCGGGCGAGGAAGTCGTCGTTGCAGCGACCCGGGCGGGCCTTGGCGAGCTCCTGCACCTGGCGTCGACGCCTGCCCACCCGGCGGAGCCGCCCGCCGTCCCCGCGCCGGCGTACTCCGATGCCGGGCTCATCGTCGACACCGTGGACCAACCGGAACTCGACCCGGTCGGCGCAGACGAATAGCGCGGTCGGCGGCCGTCTCGCTCGTCAGCGTCGGGTCAGCACGCAGCCCGGCAGGAGCCGGTCGACGTCTGCCGGATCCAGCTCGCCCTGGCCGGGGGTGAGCGCGTTCGCGGTCGCGGCGGCCGAGCCGAAGCGAACGGCCTCGGGCAGCCCCGCGCCCCGGGCGAGGGCCACGACCAGTCCGCCGAGCAGGGCATCGCCACTCCCGACGCCGTACGGCCCGCGCTCGGGTGGCGGCCCGACCACCCACTCCTCCTCCTCGGTCACGAGGATCGCGCCGTCCATGCCCAGCGTGATCAGCACGAGGCCCGCGCCGCGGTCGCGCAGGGCCGTCGCGGCCGAGAAGGCCCCAGCCTGATCATCGGTCGCCATGCCGGTGGTCTCGGACGCTTCCGCGGCGTTGATCTTCACGAGCCAGGGTCGCGCGTCGAGCGCCGCCTCGAGCGCCGGGCCGCCGATGTCGACCACGACCCGGGCGCCGGCGGCACCCCCGACGCGCGCCAGTCGCCCATAGGCATCGATCGGCGCACCCGGCGGCAACGACCCTGCCAGCAGGACAACGGCCGTATCGGCATCGACCTCGAGCGCTTCGCCAAGGGCGGTCTCAACCGCTGGCCAGCGATCGTCGGGCAGGACGATGCCCGCCTCGTAGAACTCGGTCAGCTCGCCGGTCTGCCGGTCGAGCACCGAGAGGCAGGTCCGCGTCTCATCCTCGACCCACACGAGCCAGTGGCGGATGCCCCGGGCGTCGAGTTCCGCCTCGAGCCACGCGCCCGCATGGCCCCCGACCACGGCGACCACGTCGGCGGGCAGGCCGAGATGCCGGGCGGTCCGGACCGCGTTGAGGGCCTTGCCACCCGGAACGGCTGCCAGCATCTCCGGCCGGTGGATCCGCCCGGGCTGCAATGCCTCGACTGTCGCGATCTTGTCGATCGCCGCGTTGAGTGAGACCCCGACCAGCCGACCGATCCGCGTCGCCTCGGTCATGGCGTCGTCCAGGCGGCCAAGGCCGCATCGGCCTCCGCACGCGTCGCCTGCGACTCCGTGCCGCCCACGGCCCGTGTCGACATCGCCCCGCTGATCGCGGCCAGCCGCAGCGCGTCGGCGTCCGAACGGGCCTCGAGCCACCCGGCGAGGAATCCGGCATCGAACGCGTCGCCGGCGCCCGTCGCGTCGACGGCGTCCACCGGGTAGGCGCTCACCCGCTCGAGCACGCCGTGCGTCGACGCGACGAGCGCGCCCTGGGTGCCACGCTTGACGACGACCAGCGGTCCGCCGCCTCGACTGTCGGCCCCGATCCGGGCCATGGCCACGGCCGCGGCCTCCACCCCGTCGATCCCCGCGATCGCGATCGCCTCGGCCTCGTTGGGGAGCACGAGATCCACGCCTGACAGCAGGTCCCGCAGGCCCGAATCCCAGCGCTCGTCCGGGTCCCAGTTGGGATCGATCGATGTCGTCAGGCCCGCGTCGCGGGCCGCGGCCAACAGCACGCCGGCGCCCGCATGCAGGCCCGTCTGGAGGAACCAGCTCCCGATGTGCACGTGGCGCGCACGCGTGAGCAGGGACGCCGGCACGTCGTCGGCCGTCGCCGCACCGATCGTGCCACTGGCCGTGAGCATCGCTCGATCGCGGCCGTTGGAGAGGATGACGCTCGCGCCGGTCGGGGTGGCCGGATCGACGCGGACGGCCGACACGTCGACGCCGCGGTCCCGCAGCGCATCGACCATGAACCGCCCGAAGACGTCGTCCCCGACGACACCCACGATGGCGACGCGGAGCCCGAGCCGGGCGGCGGCGCAGGCCATGATCGCCGAGCTGCTCCCGATCGTGAGGTCGATCCCATGGACCAGCCGCTCGACCTGTCCGAAGACCGGCCGCGGGTCCGGGTCGGAGACGATGACGTCGGGATTCACCTCGCCGACGACGAGGATGTCGAACTCGCGCTCGATCGTGCCCATCTGTGGCGTCAGTATCCGGCGTACCAGTCGGGCCCGGGCGCCTCGGGCCGGTTGGTCGACTCCCACCTGGGTCGCCACGGCCGACCACTGCGCTCGACGAGCTCGGCCAGGCGTCGGAGACGGGTCGCCCCCTCGGAGGTTAGCCAGCCCTCCCGGTCGCCGGGCGGCATCGTGGCCGCCGGGGCCCACACGGACCGCCCGACCAGAACCCCGCTGGCACCCGCGCGGCAGGCCGTCTCCACCTGGGTCTCGAACGTCGCGTCGTCCACGCCGCCCGACAGCAGGACCCACGGCAGGCGCGAGGCGGCGTCCAGCTCGTCGCAGGCATCCTCCCAGAGCGTCCGGTCCGTGACGGTCCGGTCGTACGGGAACTCGGCCTTCAGGACGTCGCCGCCGATGGCCGTCAGTCGCCGGGCCGTCTCAACGACGACGCGCCGCCGCGCCTCACCCGTCACTGGCTGCCCGTCGAGCCCGTAGGAGAGGGGCTCCACGAAGAGCGCGAGGTCCTCCCGCCGACAGGCGGCGGCCACGTCCTCGACGAGGCGCTCCTGGTCTCCAGCGTTCGGTGCGTCGGGGTGGTAGTAGATCAGGAGCTTCGCGGCCGAGGCCCCCAGGCGCTTGGCCTTCTCGGCGTCCCAACCGGGCAGCAGCCGGCTGACACGGGCAGAAGCTGGACCCTCGTAGCCGGTCGCCTCCAGGGCAACGAGCAAGCCGTCCTTGCCCGACAGGGAGCCGTCCGCGATGCACTGCGCCGCCCCGACCTCCGGATCGAGCAGCGTGCCCGTGGCCTCGGTGGCGAGGGCGCGCACGACCGTGCGCTTGAACGCCACCATCTCGTCGAGCGTAGTCGACTCGGGGGCCTCGGGATGGAGTTCCTTGCGCAGGTTCTGCCGGTGGTCGAGGGCAAGGACAGTGAACGTTCCACGCGCGGACGAGGTGGCCTCGAGACCGCGTCGAGTGCCGAGCAACAGCGCCATGTGTCTCCAAGGTGGCCGGTCCGAACCACGGCAGGATAGCGGAGAATCCCTATCGCGCAATATTCATGCGCGATGTGCGCAGTGAAACGCCTATGGCTGCGCGTCATGGTCTTGACACGACGCAGAGTGCGCGTCTACCGTCTTCGCCATGTCACGCACGTCGCGACGTGATGCCCTGCTGACGCGGATCGGATCGGACGGCCGCGCGTCGGTCGGCACGCTCGCACGGGATCTCGGCGTCACGCCCTCGACGATCCGCCGCGACCTGGCTCGGCTGGCTCGCGATGGGCGCATCCTGCGCACGTATGGAGGGGCAGCCCTCGGCGGCCCAGCGCTCCCCAGCGCAGGCGACCCCGGTCTCGCGGCCAAGCGGGCCATCGCCGAGACCGCCGCGGCGCGGGTCCAGGACGGTGACACGATCCTGATCTCGAGCGGATCGACGACCCTCGAGTTCGCCCGCCGGCTCGTCGATCGACGGATCACGGTCATCACGAACGCCCTGGACGTGGCGACGATCCTGATGGATCGGCCCGGCATCGAGCTCGTCGTGCTCGGTGGCGTCGTTCGGGCCGGCATGCACTCCACGCTGGGCCACATCGCCGAGCTGGCCCTTCGCGAGCTGCGCGCCGACGCCCTCTACATGGGCATCGGTGCGATCGGGCCGGATCTGGGCCTGATGAACGACTCGATCCCGGAGATCCTGACGGACCGGGCACTGCGCCGGGCGGCGCGCGACTGCGTGGTGCTGACGGACGCGACCAAGTTCCGGACCGTGGCCCCGGCCTTCGTCTTCGACATCGAGCAGGTCACCACGCTCATCACCGACAATTCGGTCGCAGCATCGGACGTCGCGGCGCTCCGGGCGCACGGCGTCGAGGTGGTGGTCGCGTCATGACGTCGCCGATCGTCCCCCGCGAGATCGCCGAGGGCCCCGCTGCCATCCGGCAGACGGTCGAGACCGCCTGGCCCGTCGCCCGCGAGATGGCCGGGCGCCTGAGGCGTGACGGGATCCGCCGGATCCACCTGATCGGCAACGGGACCTCGTACCACTCGTGCCTGGCCGCGGCCGGGCTGTACGCACGGTGCGCGACGGCCGATGACCCCGTGGTCGTCCCCGTGACCGCCGGCGGGTTCCTCGCCTACCCGCCCGACCTCGGCCGGCACGACGTCATCGTGGGCATATCGGCGTCGGGCGAGTTCCGGGACGTCGTCGCGGTCGCCGAGGCGTGGCGGGGACGCGTGCCGGTCATCGGGGTCGTGCACGTCCCGCGGTCGACGCTGACCCGCGCGGCGTCGGATGTCCTGATGTCGGCGGGCGGCCCCAGCGACGTGCCGGTCATGACGAAGACGTTCTCGTCGACGCTCGTCGCCACGGAACTCCTGCTGCTTGGCCTGCTCGATCGGCGGCGGGGCGACCCGGTCGTCGAGGCGATCGTGCGGGCGGCCGACCACGCCGAGGCGGCCATCGCCGCAGCCGAGCCGATGGTCGAGGACCTGGCCGACGAGCTCGCCGATGCAGAGCACATCTTCGTGGTCGGCAGTGGCCTCGCCCACGTCGCCGCGATGGAGGCCGCCCTCAAGCTCAAGGAGATGGCCATCGTCCATGCCGAGGGCACCGAGACCTGGGAGATGGCCTCGGGCGCAGCGACGATCGTCGGTCCGACGAGCGTCGTCATCGCGATCGCACCCGCCGGTCCCGGTCACGACGCCGTCGCCGACATGGTTCGTCACGCCGCCGCGTGGGGCGCCCGGACCGTCGAGGTCGGACCCGTCCCGATCACGCCCGGGTCACGGCTGCTGCCGCTCCCCGCGACCGCGGTCGAGGACCATGCGCCGCTCACCGCGGTGCCGCCCGTCGCCCGGCTGGCCTATGCGCTCGCCCGGCGGCGCGGCCACGACCCGGACCGGCCCGACTGGGTCGAGCGATACCACAGCCAGGGTCTCCGCCACATCCTCGGCGTCCAGGAGGTCGGCTGATGCGGATCGTGCTCGTCGGCGCCGGCTCGGTCGAGTTCACCAGGAACCTGCTCGGCGACATCCTGTCCTATCCGGAGCTGCGGACGGCCGAGATCGTCCTCCACGACATCGATGCGGACCGCTTGCGGACGGCCGATCGGATGGCCGCGTACGTCGCCACGGCGATGGGCGCGTCGCCACGGGTCGAGACGCACCTCGACCGCCGGGCGGCACTCCCCGGCGCCGACGTCGTCATCAACACGATCCAGGTGGGCGGTGCGACCGCGACCAAGGTCGACTTCGAGATCCCGGCCCGCTACGGGCTGCGCTACACGATCAACGACACGATCAACGTCGGCGGGGTGCTCCGGGGCCTGCGCACGATCCCGGTCGTCCTCGGGATCGTCAGGGACATGGAGGAGCTGTGCCCGGACGCCTGGTTCCTCAACTACACGAACCCCATGGCGATCCTCATCCGCGCGGTCGCCGAGTCGAGCGGCATCCGCACGACCGGCCTGTGCCACAGCGTCTACTGGACGATCGACACTCTCGCCGGCTACCTCGACCTGCCGCCATCCGAGATCGACTACGTGACGGCGGGTGTCAATCACCTTGCCTGGGTCCTGCGCCTCGAGCGTGAGGGTCAGGACCTGTATCCGGCGCTTCGGGCGGCGGTGGAGGCCGGCCGCGTCCCGCCCGACGACCTGGTGCGTGCCGAGCTCTTCCGGCGCTTCGGGTACTACCCGACCGAGTCGTCCGAGCACCACGCCGAGTACAACCCGTGGTTCATCCCCAAGGACGACCTCGTGGAGCGTTTCCACATCCCGATCGGCGAGTACCTCGATCGGGTGGCGAACAACCTCGACGAGTTCGAGGACACCAAGCGGCGTCTCGATGCCGGGGAGCCGTTCGAGATCGAGCGCAGCGGCGAATACGCGGCGGTCATCGCGCACGCGCGGGCGACCGGCGAGACCGCCCGGATCGTCGGCAACGTGATGAACGGCCCGGGCCTCATCGCGAACCTCGCGGCCGACGCCTGCGTCGAGGTGCCGTGCGACGTCGACGGGGCGGGCGTCCATCCCCGTTCGCCCGGTCCGCTGCCCGCGCACTGCGCCGCGTACGTCCACCCGGCCGTGGACACCCAGGCCCTCACCGTCCAGGCCGCGCTCGGCGAGGACCGCGAGGCCATCTACCACGCCGTCCTCTGCGACCCCCAGGTCCAGGCGCGGCTCACGCTCGAAGAGGCGTGGCACATGACCGACGAGTTGATCGCCGCGGAGGCCGCGTGGCTCCCGGCTTGGTTGGGTGGCGCGGCCTGACGGCCGACATCCCGAGGAGGAGGAGACCCCCGATGGCGAACGCACTCATGACCCGCTCGACGCACCGGTCGCTCGCGATCGCGGCGACAGTCCTCGCCCTGGTGACCGGGGCATGCGGCTCGTCCGCGACGAGCCCGAGCGCGCCGGCCGCCAGCACCTCGCCAGCGTCTGTCGCACCCGCGTCGGGCGCGCCCGGCGGAAGCCCGGCGGCATCCAGCGGCTACACGGGCCCGGCGGCATCGATCGAATACTCGATCTGGGGCGACCCCGCCGAGATCCAGAGCCAGACCAAGCTCGTCGAATCGTTCGAAGCCGTGAATCCGACGATCGACGTCAAGGTCAGCGTGTCGGACTGGGACACCTACTGGGACAAGCTGCTGACCGGGCTCTCCGGCGGCGCCGCGCCGGACGTCTTCGCGATGGACGGGCCGCTCTTCCCCGACTACCAGGCCCGTGACGTGCTGCTCGACCTCCAGCCGTACGTGACCCGTGACGGGTACGACCTCGGCCAGCTCGCCGACCAGGGCGTGGGCGTCTTCAAGACGTCGAACGGGGGCCAGTTCGGGCTGCCGCGCGACCTCAACGTCATCGCGCTCTATTACAACAAGGCGATGTTCGACGCGGCCGGGATCGCCTACCCCGACGACACGTGGGACTGGGCCAAGCTCGTCGAGGTCGGCAAGCAGCTGACCAAGGACGCCGATGGCAATGGCAAGACCGACCAATGGGGACTCTATACCGAGACCTCCGACATGGAGAACTACTGGTTGTCGCTGGTCTGGCAGAACGGCGGCTCGTTCTTCGGCGCCGACGGCAAGTCCACCGCGCTGACGACGCCCCAGGCGACCGGTGGCGTCCAGTTCCTCCAGGATCTCATCTACAAGGACAAGATCCTCGCCGAGCCGGCGATCTTCGCAGAGACCGGTGACGCGTTCGAACAGGGCCTCGCGGCCATGGAGATCAACGGCTCGTGGCTGGTCCCGACCGACATCGCCGCCGGCCTCGACTTCGGGATCGCCCCGCTGCCCAAGGGTCCGGCCGGCCGATTCACGTCCGTGAATCCGACAGGAGTCGTGGTCTACAAGTCCACGAAGGCGCCTGACGCGGCGTGGGAGTTCGTCAAGTTCCTGGCCAGCCCGGCTGCGCAGGAGCAGTTGATGCAGCTCAAGGCCGCGTTGCCGGTCTCGAAGGAGGTCCTCGCCGGGCCGTATGCCTCCTCGTTCGAGGGAGCCCAGGTCTTCGCCGACAGCCTCGCCTACGCGAATCCGAAGCCGTCTTTCCAGGGCTACGACGAGTACGTCACGGTCCTCCAGGGTGAGCTGGACGAGAACGTCTTCATGGCGCCGAACAAGACGGCGCAGGCGGCGCTCGATTCCGTCGCGCCGCAGCTCGATGCCCTGCTCGCCGGTCAGTAGCAACGGCGGGTGACCCGCTCAGTCGCACCCGAGCAGCTCATCGCGGAAGCGACCCGGCCCCGCACTCGGCGGGGCCGGCCGGGCCGAGGTGGTCGGCTGGGCGTCGACACCTGGTGGGCCGCGCTCTTCCTCGCCCCGGCTGTCCTGGGGCTCGCCCTGCTGTCGGCGGGCCCCATCGTGGCGGCTCTCGGCATCAGCCTGACGGACTGGGACCTGCTCAGGCCGCCCGAGCTGGTCGGACTCGACAACTTCACCAAGCTGCTCTCCGACGATCGGTTCCTGATCGCCCTCCGGAACACTGTCTTCTTCACGGTCACGTCAGTCCCGCTCGGGCTCGTGCTGGGCCTCGGCCTGGCGCTCGCGCTGGACCAGCGCATCCGCGGGATCGCCATCATCAGGACCGCGTACTTCCTGCCGGTCGTGACCTCGACCACGGCGATCGCCCTTGTCTGGCTCTGGATCTACAGCCCCCAGGGCGGGCTGCTCAACGACTTCCTGGGCGTCTTCGGCATCCCCGCCCAGAAGTGGATCAGCGACCCGTTCTGGGCGATGCCGTCCATCGTGGTCATGAGCGTCTGGCAGGGCCTGGGCATCACGGTGATCATCTTCCTCGCCGGTCTCCAGGCGATCCCGCAGGAGTACCACGACGCGGCTGCTGTCGACGGCGCCGGCGCCTGGGCGCGCCTGCGGCACGTGACGCTCCCGCTGCTGACGCCATCGATCTTCTTCACCGGGATCCTCTCGTTCATCGGGGCGTTCCAGGTCTTCGACCAGGTGTACGTCCTGGCGCGGCCGGGCGAGCCCACCAAGGCGACGATCACCCTCGTCTACTTCATCTACGAGTCGGGCTTCAAGAACTTCAAGATGGGGTACGCGGCCGCGGCCTCGTGGATCCTGTTCCTCATCGTCGCGGCGCTGACCATCCTGTACTTCCGCTCCCAGCGCCGATGGGTCCACTACCAATGACGGCCGCCCGTCCCATGACGGCGACTCGTCGCAGCCAGTCGAAGCGGGTCCGCCGCTGGGTCCTCACGGCCCTGCTCGTGATCGGCGGGCTGATCATGATCATGCCGTTCCTGTGGATGATCCTCACCTCGCTCAAGACCCGGGCGGAGGTGTTCGGCGCGGCGCCGTTCACGTTGCCGTCGGGGCCGCACCCGGACAACTACGCGAAGATGTGGAACGCGCTGCCGGAGGTGACGTTCGGGACCTTCTTCCTCAACTCGCTGAAGCTCTCGACGCTGAACACGATCGGGCAGCTGGTCAGCTGCTCGATGGCCGCCTTCGCCTTCGCGGTCCTGCCGTTCCGGGGTCGCGGGCCGCTGTTCGCGCTGATCCTGGCCACTCTCATCATCCCGTTCCAGGTGGTTCTGGTCCCGAACTTCATCCTGTACCGCCTGCTCCCCCACCCGACGAGCGAGAGCGGCAACTGGATCGGGACCCAGGAGCCCCTCTGGGTCGGGGCGTTCCTCGGCGGCGCGTTCGGGATCTTCCTGCTGCGCCAGTTCTTCCTGACCGTGCCGCGCGAGCTCGCCGAGGCCGCGCGCGTGGACGGCGCCAACCCCTGGCAGATCTACCGGCACATCTACCTGCCGCTGTCCAAGCCGGCCCTCGCGACCCTCGCGATCTTCACGTTCATGTGGACCTGGAACGACCTGATCGACCCGCTGATCTACCTGCGCCAGCTCGACCAGTACACGACGACCGTCGGGCTGGCCTTCTTCCAGGGCCAGTTCGTCGGCAAGTGGCCCGAGATGATGGCGGGAGCGCTCGTGAGCGTCGCCCCGATGATCATCCTGTTCGTGGCGGCCCAACAGTTCTTCGTCCGCGGCATCGCGATCAGCGGCCTCAAGGGGTGAGCCCGGGCCTCGCCGACCTGCGCCTGGCGGACTTCCGGCCGCGGGCGCAGGTGCGCGTCCCCCGACACCTGGTCCCGCGGCCGCGCTTCGGGGCGATCGACGCCCACAACCACCTCGGCTCGGCCTTCGGCGGCGAGTGGCAGGACCGGTCTGCGGGCGACCTCGCAGCCACGCTCGACGCGGCCGGGATCGAGGCGCTGGTCGACCTCGACGGCGGGTCGGGCGAGGCGCTGCGCCACGAGATCGAGCGGTGGCAGACGGCCCTCCCGGGCCGAGTCGCGGTGTTCGCCGGCCTCGATTACCCGAGCTGGTCGGCCGACGAGCGGTTCGGCGAGAGCGAGGCCGCGCGTCTCCGCGATGGCGTCGGGGCCGGTGCGCGCGGCCTCAAGGTCTGGAAGACGCTGGGCCTCCACGCCCGTGGGCCCGGACGGCCGTCTCGTTGCCGTGGACGATGCGCGCCTCGATCCGCTCTGGGCGACGGCCGGCGAGCTCGGCGTCCCGGTGACCATCCACGTCGCGGACCCGATCGCGTTCTTCGAGCCGCTCGACGAGCGCAACGAGCGCGTCGAGGAGCTGCTCGACCATCCCGACTGGCATTTCTGGCCGACGCGTCCCCGCGACATGCCCGACGCGCCGGGCTTTCCCACCTTCGACGAGGTGCTCGACGGCCTGGAGGCCATGGTCGCGCGTCACCCGGGCACGACGTTCATCGGCGCCCACGTCGGGTGCGCCGCCGAGGACCTGGCGCGCGTGGACCGGATGCTGGCCACGTACAAGAACTGGCACGTGGACATCGCGGCCAGGGTCGGCGAGCTCGGGCGGCAGCCGTACGGCGCGCGGAGCCTCTTCCTGCGCTGGCCCGATCGCATCCTGTTCGGGGTGGACATGGGGCCTGACCCCGCCATCTACGCGCTGCACTACCGCTTCCTCGAAACGCTCGACGAGTCGTTCCCGTACGACGCCGACGAGGACGCGCCACCGAGCCAGGGCCGCTGGGCGATCCACGGGCTCGGGCTGCCCGATGAGGTCCTGCGGCAGGTCTACCGCGACAACGCCCGGCGACTCATCCGCTTCGACTGAGGCGGTCCGGGCGAGCGTCGCGAGCGTCCGTCAGCCGCGTTTGCGCGCGACCCAGACCTCTTCGCTCGGCCAGCGATGGGCCCAGTCCGCGGTCACGAACGGGTAGGTCGTCGTGGCCCCTTCGGGCGCCTGCAGCTCGATGAGGTCTTCGACCTCCAAGTCGTGCGCTCGCAGCAGCCGGATCCAGTCGCCGTAGCCCAGCGCGAAGTTCACCGAGTCGTCGCTCGGCCACTCGAGGCGGTGGAGCCCGAAGTACGGGCGGCGCAGCCGATCGTCGGCCGGGACGTCGTCGGTCTCCTGCTCCGCGAGGACCAGGATCGTCCCAGTGATCAGGAAGATCAGCCGTCCGCCGGGCCGCAGCAGGCGCGACGCCTCCGGGATCCAGCGATAGGGGGTCGGCCCAGATGCTCGCGCCGTATTCGGAGATCGCCAGATCGAAGCTCGCGTCCGGATACGGCACGGCCTCGGCATTGCCGTGGTGGAGCGGGAAGTCAAGGCCGTGCTCGGCCTGGAGCCGGCGCGCGGTCGTGAGCTGTTCCGCGGAGTTGTCGATGCCGACGGGCCGTGCCCCGCGCCGGGCGAGCCAGGCGGACACGTACGCGGTCCCGCACCCGAGCTCGATCGTGTCGAGACCGGCGAGGTCGTCGGGCAGCAGGTGGACGTCCGCCTCGGCGATGTCCCAGATCCCCCACGTCTCCTCGCCGACCCCGAGACGCCAGCTCCGTTCGCCGTTCGCGACGTAGTCGGTCGCCCACTCGTCCCACATCGCCCGGTTGCGCCGGACATGGTCGGGCAGGTCGTCGAGGGCGCCGGCCGCGGCGTCCGGACGTTCCGGATCGGGGCTCACGCGCCCGCGGGCTCACCGACGGGTCGGGTCGGCTCCTCCGGTTCGTCGGGCTCCGCGGGCTGGGGCGCGCGCTCGGCCTCCTGGGCGGCCTCCGAGTCCTCGTCCTCGGTCTCGGCCTCGATGGTGATCCGAGGGAGCCAGCCGAGCCACCGCGGCATCCACCAGTTCCAGTCGCCGAGCAGCCGCATCGAGGCCGGCAGCAGCACGCTCCGGATGATCGTCGCGTCGAGCAGGACCGCGACGGCGAGCCCGAACCCGAGCTGCTTGATGATCGACAGCCGAAGGGTCACGAAGACGGCGAACACCGCGACCATGATCACCGCGGCGCTCGTCACGGTGCCTGCGGTGATCGAGATGCCGCGTTCGACGGCCGCGTTCGAGCTCAGCCCGTGGTCGCGGGCCTCCTTGATGCGGGTCAGGATGAAGACGTGGTAGTCCATCGAGAGCCCGAACAGGATCGTGAAGATGAAGACCGGGATGAACGCCTCGATGACGCCCGGCTTGACGTCGATGATCGAGGCGCCGTTGCCGTCCTGGAACACGAGCACCATGAGCCCATAGGCGGCCCCGGTCGAGAGCAGGTTGAGAAGGATCGCCTTGATCGGGATGACGACCGAGTGGAACGCCACCAACAGGAGCAGGAACGAGAGGCCGAGGACGAACAGGAACACCTGCGGCATGCCGGCCTCGTAGAAGCTGACGACATCGAGCGTGTACGCCGCGTCGCCGGTGACGTAGACGCGCACATCCGGGAGCCCGCCGAAGACGGCGGGTACGACGTTCGCGCGCACGTCGCGGACGATGTCGCGGTTCACGATGTCGTTCTGGGTCCCGGCCATGAGGTACGAGACCGATGCGACCGTCCCGTCCTGGGACGTCTGGGTCTCGACCGGCTCGCTGAGTCCCTCGATCGTCAGCAGCCGCTTGGTGAGCTCGTCGATCGCCGCCTTCGTCGCGGGTTGATCGGCCTTGGTGACCACGGCCTGGAGCGCGAGCGTCGAGCCCTGTGGCCAGTGCTCGTTCATCAGGTTGAGCGCCTGGACGCCGTCGATCTCATCCGGGAACGAGGCGAAGTCGCTTTGTCCGATATGCAGCCGGAGCGCTGGTGACGCGAGCGCGAGCAGGAAGCCCGCGGATAGCACGAACGAGAGCACGGGCCGGCGCATCGTCGCCCGAACGATGCGCGCCCACATCCCGCTGCCCTCCGGTCGCGGGCGGCCGATGATCGGGATGCGACCGCCGTTGATGCCGTCGCCGAGGATGGAGAGGACGGCCGGCAGGAACGTGAGCGACCCGACGACCGAGATGAAGACGACGGAGATGGTCCCGATCGCCATCGAGCGGAACAGCGGGTCGTCGAGCAGGAACAGGCCGGCGATCGAGATCATGACGGCGAGACCGGAGAAGAAGACCGCCCGGCCGGCCGTGCTCGACGCCGTCTGGATGGCCCGCATCTTCTCGGTGTCGTCGCCCCGCTCCATCAGCCGCGAGATCGACCAGATCACGATGCCCCCGATGAGCGCCGCGGCCGCGAGCCGGATGACGACCGCGTCGATCACGACCGCGATGGCGAGCGCGGCGACCGCGGCGAGCGCGAGGACCACGCGCCGGAGGTAGACGGTGCGGGTCGTCGCCGGCCGGACGGCCTGCGGGCGCCGGCGGCGCTCCGAGCGGAAGCGGGTGAGCATGAACAGCGAGTAGTCGACGGCGACCGCGAGCCCGATGAGCACGACGAGCTGGCTCGCGTACGGGCTGACCGGCGTCACGAACTGGCTGTACAGGCCCAGGACGCCGAACGCGGCGAGCAACGCGGTCATCGCGAGCACCAGCGGCACCGCAGCCGCCACGACCGCCCCGAACGCGATCAGCAGGATCGCGAACGTCAATGGGATCGTGATCTGGAGCGACGCATCGAGGTCCTTGTTGACGAGCTCGGAGATGTCGTCATTCGCCAGGGTGTTGTTGAGCACGTGGATCGTGAAGGTCGGGAAGTCCTTGCGAAGCTGGTCGACGAAGGCCGGGACCGGCGCGAGCCGCTCTCCGATCTCCGTGTTGTCGCCCGGGACTGTTGCGACCAGGCGGACGGCGGACCGGTCCGGTGCGACGAGCCCGACACTCGGAGGGACGACGAGCGGATCGACGACGTCGGTGAACGCCGGGACCGAGGATCCGCCGACGGTGGCCGGGAGGGCCGTCGTGCGCGCGGCGATCTCCTGCAACGCGGTCGCCACCGCGGGGTCGTCGACGGTCGTGCCGGGGGGGACAGCGACCACGAGGTACAGCGACTGGCTCGGCTCCGTCGTTCCGGAGGCGTCGAAGACCTCCCTGGCCCGGATCGACTCGTAGCGCGATCCGCCGGTGTCGGTCGAGACGGCGTTCTGGGAGGCGGTCCCGCCCGCTGCGAGGCTCGCGACGAACAGGCCGATCGTGCCGACGAACCAGAGGGTGAAGACCGGCCAGCGGTGTCGCGCGCTCCAGAGCGCGACGCGGACGGTCCAGGGCTGGCGCCCGGGGTTGGGGGATGACATCGCCGGAAGCCTCCCGGTCAGCTCGGCTGGTTGTCGATCTGGGCGCGCTGGAGGCGGCCGCTGAAGTCGACGTAGATGGACTTCCACTCGGTGAACGTGTCGAGCGCGGCGTGCCCGGCCTCGCGGTGCCCGTTGCCGGTCTCCTTCCAGCCGCCGAACGGCAGGTGGACCTCCGCGCCTGTCGTGCCCGCATTCACGTAGACGATGCCCGTCTCGAAGTCGCGCATGGCCCGGAAGGCACGGTTCACGTCGCTCGTGAAGATGCTCGCCGAGAGGCCGTAGCGGGTCTGGTTGACGGCCAGCATCGCCTCGCCGTAGTCGGCGACGGGGATGATCGAGAGGACCGGGCCGAAGATCTCCTCCTGGCCGATGCGGTCCATCGGCCGGACGCCGGCGAAGATCGTCGGCTCGAAGAAGTGGCCGTGGGCGAGGTCGCCGTCCGTGGCCCGGCCGCCGCCCATGAC
Organism: uncultured Chloroflexia bacterium; assembly: GCA_963767165.1. Lineage (GTDB taxonomy): Bacteria > Chloroflexota > Limnocylindria > Limnocylindrales > CSP1-4 > SPCO01. Next base: position 391,543 of record CAVYCV010000005.1, read on the forward strand.
CAGCTCCCCTTCTGCGCGGCCGACGCCGATGTAGCCGTCCACCTTGTCGACCGCGGCCGCGTTGATCAGCGGCCCGACGTCGGTCGACTCGTCCAGCCCGGGACCGAGGCGGAGCTTGCGGGCCCTGGTCTCGAGGCGCTCGAGCAGCGGCTCGACGACCGGCCGCTCGACGATCACCCGCGAGCAGGCGGTGCAGCGCTGGCCGGTCGTGCCGAACGCGGACCAGAGGATGCCGTCCGCGGCGAGGTCGAGGTCGGCGTCGGCCATGACGACCACACCGTTCTTGCCGCCGAGCTCCATCGCCAGGCGCTTGAGCCGGGCGCCGGCCTTCGCACCGATGTGCTTGCCGGTCGTGGAGCTGCCGGTGAACGAGATGACCGACACGTCTGGGTTCTCGACGATGGCGTCGCCCACCTCGGCACCCGAGCCCGTCACGAGGTTGACGACGCCGGGCGGGACGCCCGCCTCGGCCATCAGCTCGACAAGGAGCGTCGCGCAATGGGGCGTGTCGGACGAGGGCTTGAAGACGACGACGTTGCCGCTCACGAGGGCCGGCATGATCTTCCAGCACGGGATGGCCATCGGGAAGTTCCAGGGCGTGATGATCCCCGCGATCCCGACCGGCTGGCGGATGCTCATCGCCCACTTGTCGGGGAGTTCGGACGGCGTCGTGTCGCCGAACATCCGGCGCCCTTCGCCGGCCATCAGGTAGGCGATGTCGATGCCTTCCTGGACGTCGCCGCGGGCCTCGGACAGGACCTTGCCCATCTCACGGGTCATCGCGCGGGCGAGGCGCTCCTTGTGCTGCGCCATCAGGGCCCCGAAGGCGTACAGGATCTCGCCGCGTTTTGGGGCCGGCGTCCGACGCCACATCACCTGGGCGTTGTAGGCCGCGCTGATCGCCATCCCGACGTCGGCCGCGGTCCCCTGCTGGAAGCGCCCGATGACGTCGCGCTGGTCGGCCGGGTTGCGGCTCTCGAACGTGGCGCCGCCCGTCGAATCGCACCACTCCCCGGCGATGAAGTGGCGGTACGTCGGCGTCTCGACGGCGGTCTCGGTCATGGGCGCGAGTGTACGGCGGGACCGTCACACCCGTTCCACGGCCATCGCGACCGACCCGCCGCCGCCGAGGCAGAGGGTCGCGAGACCGTAGCGGCCATCGCGGCGGTGCAGCTCGTGGAGGAGGGTGGCCACGACCCGGGCGCCGCTCGCGCCGATCGGGTGGCCGAGGGCGATCGCGCCGCCGTTCACGTTGACCTTGTCCCAATCGAAGCCGAGCTCCCGGCCGTCGGCCAGCGTCTGGGCGGCGAATGCCTCGTTGATCTCGATGAGGTCGAACGCCTCGATCGGGAGTTCAATGCGCGCCAGCAGCCGGCGGACACCCTCGACAGGGGCGAGGAACAGCCACTTGGCCGCGACCTCGGCCTGGGCGTAGCCGACGATCCGAGCAAGCGGCTTGAGGCCGAGCCGCTCGACGGCCCGCTCACTCGCCACGACCGTCGCGGCGGCGCCATCGGTGATGCCCGGCGCGTTGCCCGCGGTGACGGTCCCGATCGTCGCGTCGCCGCGGTCGCCCGAGGCCTGGCTCGGCAGTTCGAAGGCCGGCTTCAGGCGGGCGAGCGCCTCGAGCGTCGAGTCGCGGCGCGGGCCCTCGTCGACCGTCACGATCGTCTCGCGGCCCTTCGAATCGCGGATCGTCACCGGGGCGATCTCCGCGTCGAACCGGCCGGCGTCGATGGCGGCGACCGCCTTCTGATGGCTCGCCAGCGAGAAGGCGTCCTGGTCCTCGCGGCTGACGCCGTCCTTGATCGCGACGCGCTCCGCGTGCGTGCCCATGTGGCAGTCCTCGATGGCGCACCACAGGCCGTCGTGGACGGTCGCGTCGACCAGCTCGCCGTTACCGAGCCGGAGGCCGAAGCGCGCGCCGGGGACGAGGTAGGGCGCCTGGTTCATCGATTCCATGCCGCCCGCGACGACGGTCTCCGCATCGCCGGCCCGGATCTCCGCGGCCGCGAGCATGATCGCCTTCAGGCCAGAGCCGCAGACCCGGTTGATGGTCGTGGCGCTCGTGCCGTCGGGCAATCCGGCCTTGAGCAGCGCCTGGCGGGCGGGGGCCTGCCCGGTACCGGCCTGCAGCACCTGGCCCATCAGGACCTCGTCGATCTGGGCCGTGGCCGGATCCAGTCCGGCGCGCTCGACCGCCGCGCGGATCGTGACGCCGCCGAGCTCCGTGGCCGGGACCGTGCTCAGGGCGCCGGCGAACTTGCCGATCGGCGTCCGCGCGGCGCTCACGATGAAGATGCCGCCGTTCGGGCCGGCGTTCGAGAGGGTCATGCCCCGAATCTACACCGGGTGTGGTCGCTGCCCGGTCTTGGCGCTCGTGGTCCGTGCGTGGACCGTCCGGCGAAGCGCGGAGCCATCTAGGGGACCTTGGGGGCTACCTGGTCCAGCCGTGGACCAGACCACACCGGAGCCGGACAAGCACCGACTCTCCTTCGTCGGATGGTCCGCATGTCGACCAGGGGCGTCTGCTGCTCGTCCGACCCGCCCTCAAGCCCGCTTCAGTAGCTCGTCCGCGACGATCAGGCGGTGGATCTGGTTCGTGCCCTCGTAGATCTGGGCGCCCTTCGCGTCACGCATGAGTCGCTCGATGCCCGTCTCGCGCGAATACCCGCTCGCACCGAACAGCTGCACCGCGTCGGTCGCAACGCGCATCGCCGTGTCCGAGGCGGTCCACTTGGCCAGCGACGAGATCTCGGCCAGGGCCTCGCCACGATCCTTGGCCAGCGCCGCCTCGCGGGTCAGGGCCCGCGCCGCGGCCACGTCGCGGGCCATCTCGGCGAGCATGAAGCGGACCCCCTGCTGATCCGCGAGCGGGCCGCCGAACGCCTGACGCTCCGACACGTACCGCGCGGCGGCCTCGAGCCCGGCCCGCGCCAGTCCGACGCACGCCGCCGCGATCGAGATCCGGCCCTCGCCGAGTGCGGACAGGGCGATCTTGTAGCCCTCACCCTCGGCGCCGAGCCGGTTCGCGGCCGGGACCTCGCAGCCGTCGAAGACCAGCTCCGCGGCCGGGCATGCCCGGATCCCCATCTTCCGCTCGTGCGCCCCGAATCGGAACCCGGCCATCCCCTTCTCGACGAGGAACGCGGTGATGGCCTTCGTCCCCGCGGAGGGGTCGAGCGTCGCGAACACGAGGTACCGGTCCGCCTCGGGCGCATTCGAGATCCAGATCTTCGTGCCGGTGAGCCGGTATGCGGTGGGCGCATCGGCCGACCCGACCCGCTCGGCACGCATCCGGATCGCGCCGGCGTCGGAGCCCGCGTGAGGTTCGGTCAGGGCGAACGCGCCGAGCGCCGCGCCCGCGAGCATGGGCGGCAGCCATCGGGCGCGCTGCTCGTCGGTGCCCCATGTCACGACCGGGTACTGGCTCAGGATGTGGACCGACAGTGTGACCGCGGTCGACATGTCGGCCGCTCCGAGCTCCTCCATGACCAGGGTCCAGGCGAGGTAGCTGAACCCGGCACCCCCGACGGCCTCCGGGATCGGCGCCGCCGTCAAGCCGAGCTCGCCCATCCGGCTGAAGATCGATCGGTCGAAGCGCTCCGCCTCGTCGCGTTCGATGGCGGTCGGGGCGACCTCTCGCTCGGCGAACTCGCGGGCTGTCTGCTGAAGCAGCCGCTCCTCCGAGGTGAGTGACCCGCTCATCGCTCGTCCCTTGGGTAGGTGTAAAAGCCCTTGCCGGTCTTCTGTCCGAGATCGCCGGCCGCCACGAGCCGCTCGAGGATGCGCGGCGGATGGAGGTGTTCGAGGCCCAGCCCGTCCTCGAGGACGTGCATGATCTGGAGGCAGACGTCGAGGCCGATGAAGTCCGCAAGCTCGAGCGGGCCCATCGGGTGGTTCAGGCCGATACGGGCCCCCGTGTCGATGTCCTCGGCCGTGCCGATCCCCTGTTCAAGGGCTCGCATCGCCTCGACGAGGAACGGCATCAGGATCCGATTGACGATGAAGCCGGGGCGATCTTCGGACACGATGACCTGCTTGCCGAGCTCGATCGACAGGGCCCGAACGGTCTCGACGGTCGTGTCCGCCGTGTCGCGACCGCGGATCAGCTCGACGAGCGGCATGAGCGGCACCGGGCTGAAGAAGTGCATCCCGAGGAATTGAGCTTGGCGATCCTGGCGGACCGCCTCGGCGAGAACGTGGATCGAGATGGAGCTGGTGTTCGACGCGAAGAGGGCCTCCGGCTTCGCGTGGTCGTCGAGCTGGCGCCAGAGCGCGTGCTTGACCGCGACATCCTCGAAGACCGCCTCGATGACGAGGTCGGCGTCGCGCACGTCATCGATGTCGGCGGTGGCCGCGACCCGATCGACGATCGCGTCCCGTTCGCCGACGCTGAGTCTGTCCTTCGCGACCGCCCGGTCGAGGTTGGCGGCGATCCGGTCCCGGCCCGCCTCGGCGCGCGAGGGATCCGGTTCGTACAGGATCACGGCCTTGCCGATCGCCGCGTGGACCTGGGCGATCCCGTGCCCCATCAGCCCCGCGCCCGCCACGAACACCCGCTCGATCGTCACGCCCCGAGCGTACCCGACGGGTCGCCGGCGCGCGAGGGCGTGGAACGCAGCGGATCGCCTTCGATGATCGCGAGTAAAGCGCCGCTGATGATGATGTCCGAATGCCGATCCGGGAGACTGCGAGCGAACGCGGTGCGAGGCGCGGCCGCATGCTTCTCGCGCGGACGGCCGATGGTCTGGCGGCAGCCCGGCGAGCGGGTGGGCTCAGCCTTCGCGAGGTCGGACGCCGGGTCGATGCCGGCCACGCACGGGTCGCACGGGCCGAGCGCGGAGATCCGGACGCCTTGACGCTCGATCTTGCGGCACGAATGGCGGCAGTCCTGGGACTCGAGCTCACCGTCTCGTTGCACCCAGACGGAGACCCAGTCCGGGACAAGGCGCACCTTGCGCTTCTGGAGCGGTTCCGATCGCGCCTCGGTCCCACCCTGCGGTGGCGAACCGAGGTCCCGATCCCCATCGAAGGCGATCGTCGAAGCGCCGACGCAGTGATCGATGTCGACGGGTTCGAAGCCATCGTCGAGGCGGAGACGCACGTGGCCGACGTCCAAGCCCTCGAGCGCGGGATCGCCGGCAAGCAGCGCGACCTGCAGATCGCTCGAGTGATCCTTCTCGTGGCCGACACCCGCCACAACCGCGCAGTGATCTCGCGGGTTCCCGAACTCCACCGCCGTTTCCCGATCGGGACCCGAGCGTGCCTCGCGTGTCTCGCGCGCGGCCAGGATCCCGGAGGCGACGCCCTCGTCGTGCTCTGAGCGCGGATCCCGCGCGAGTGGTCGATGTGTGGACCGTCCGACGGTGGAAGCGGCCGCGAAGCCATGATTCCGGGGGTCTTGGGCGCCAGACGGTCTGCGCATCGACCACGAGACGCTGGAAAGCTCGGATGTTCGTCGGACGGTCCATCCGTGGACCACGGGCCCGCGGCGCGCCGTGCCGTGCCGGCCCGGCCGGGCTACCGATCGAGCAGGGCCGCCAGCAGCTGGTCCGCGGCCGTGTACGGGTCGAGTCGGTGACCCGCGACCTCCTCGAGCAGCCGTTCCGTGCCCGCTCGCCGTTCCGGGGCGACCAGCGACGCACGCAGTCGCTCGCCGAGGATCGCCCAGACCTGGGCCTCGGCACGTGCCAGCCTGGCCCGGGCGGACCCGGCGGCGTCCCGCGCGGTCGTCCTGTGCTTATCGAGCGCGGCCAGGAGTTCGGGCACGCCTTCGCCGGTCGCTGCGGTCGTGATCAGGACTTCGGGACGCTTCGGACGCGGCCCGGCGCTGGCGCCGCTGCCACTCCCCGCTCCGGTCCCCCGCCCCACGGACGGCACGAGCATCGCCCGCAGCTGTGCCGCGGTCCGTTGCGCGCCGGGCTTGTCGCCCTTGTTGACGACCACCAGGTCCGCGACCTCCAGCAAGCCCGCCTTGATCGCCTGGACCTCATCGCCCATCTCGGGCGCCTCCAGCACGACCGTGGTGTCCGCCGCGGCCGCCACCTCGACCTCGCTCTGGCCGGTCCCGACCGTCTCGATGAACAGGAGATCGAACCCGCACGCATCCAGCACGGCCGCGGCCGCGCTCGACGTGGACGCCAACCCGCCGGCATGGCCGCGCGACGCCATCGAGCGGATGAACACGTCGCGGTCCTCGGCGTAGGCCTGCATCCGCACGCGGTCGCCGAGCAGCGCCCCGCCGGTGATCGGCGACGACGGATCGACCGCGATGACCGCGACCGTCCGGCCCGCCCGGCGCACCTCGGCGATCAACCCCGCGACCAGCGTCGACTTCCCCGCGCCGGGCGGACCCGTGATCCCGACGACGTGCGCGTGCCCCGCCAGCGGGTAGAGGCGACGCAGGGCGACCTCCGCGACCGGAGTCCGGTTCTCGACGGCGGTCAGCAGCCGCGCGGTGGCGAGTCGATCGCCCGCGAGCGCCGCATCGACAAGCGCCGACGCCTTGGACCCGCCGACCTCCCCCACCCTACTCGCGCGGTCGCGCGTTGGCCCGCAGGTACTCGGCGACCTGCGCGATCGTCGTCCCGGGCCCGAAGACCTCGGCGACGCCGGCCGCCTTCAGGGCAGCGACGTCGTCGTCGGGGATGATCCCGCCGACCGTGACGAGGACATCGGCCATGCCCTGGTCGGTCAGCAGCCGCGTGACGCGCGGGACCAGGGTCATGTGCGCGCCGGACAGGATCGAAAGGCCGACGACGTCGACGTCCTCCTGCAGCGCGGCGGTCGCGATCATCTCGGGGGTCTGACGAAGGCCCGTGTAGACGACCTCGAACCCCTCGTCCCGCAGGCCGCGCGCGAGCACCTTGGCGCCCCGATCGTGCCCATCGAGCCCGGGCTTGGCGATGAGCACCTTGAGCGGCCGGTCGGTCATGGGCCGGATTGTAGGCCCGCGCCGGTTGACGGCGCGGGGGATGATGCCCGCATGGATTCCCCCGCGACGTCTCCCCTGTCCCGCAAGCTGAAGCTGAAGCCCGGCGTGCGGGCCGCCGTCATCGACGCGGACACGGGCTATCTCGAACGCCTGGACCCGCCCGCCGACGTCGTCGTGCGGAACGACCTCCAGGGTCCGCTCGACTGGATCCAGGTGTTCGTCAAGACCTCGGCCGAGCTGGCGGCGGTCGCCCCGAGGATCAAGGCGGCCATCGCGCCCGACGGCGTGGTCTGGATCAGCTACCCGAAGGGCTCATCGAAGATGCAGACCGACCTCAGCCGCGACAAGGGCTGGGGGCCGGTCGAGGGCGCGGACCTGATGTGGCTGTCGCTGGTCTCGGTCGACGACACCTGGTCGGCGTTCGGCCTGCGGCCGTACAAGCCAGGCGAGGCCCGCCAAACGTTCCGGTGAGCGAGGCGGTCCCGGAGTTCGACCTGTATGGAACGCTCGGTGTACCGGTCTCGGCGACGACCGAGATGATCGAGATGGCCTTTCGGACCGCGGCAAAGATGGATCACCCCGACGCGGCGGCCGATGCTCCGGGGTCCACGGCGCGGATGCAGCGCCTGAACGTGGCCCGATCGTGGCTGGCGGACCCGACCCGACGCGCCATATACGACCACGTCCGCGGAGTGGACGGTCCGCGCTGGTCCGTGGACCTCCCGACCATCGATCCGACCGGTGCCTGGCCGACCCAGCGACCCGAATCGACCGTAGCGTCAGAAGCCAGAGCCACCTGGACGATCGTGGCGTTGTCGGCGTTGGCCGTCAATGTGCTCACGATCCTCGCCGGGATCGGGTCGAATCTCATGACAGTCGCCCTGTTCGCACTGAGTCTCGTCATCGTGCTATACGCGGGCGTGCTGGTCGTGCTCGGGTGGATCGGGCCGATCCATCGGCCCTAGCGAGCATTCCCTGACCGCCGGACATCTCGAAGCCCCGGACCGGCGAACCGGCCCAGGACTCCAGAAGATCGCGCACGCCCTGGCTCAGGCGTTGGCGCGACTGAACGTTCGTGCGGCCAGCATCAGCGACAGGACCGCCAGGATCGCGGTCATCCCGACGCCGAACAGGATCTCGGGGTCGCCCCACTGGCCGTTGAACAGCGACCGCGCGGCATCGACCGCATGGGACAGGGGGCTGAGCGAGCTCAGGAACTGCAGCCAGTCTGGCGCGAGCGCCATCGGCAGCAGGATCCCTGACAGCAGCAGCAGCGGCATCGCCACCGAGTTGACGAGGGGCGCGAAGGCATCCTCGCTCTTGAGGATCAGGGCCGCGCTGTAGGAAAGGGGCGCGGTCACCAGGCCGATCAGGACCAGCAGGCCCAGGACGACCACGAGCCCGGCCGGGTCGACCTCGAGGCCCAGCGGGATCGCCAGGACGATGAGCAGGACCGCCTGGAACATCAGGATGACGACGTCCCGCAGCGACCGGCCGAGCAGCATCGCGACACGGCTCATCGGGGTGACCCGCATGCGCTCGATCACGCCGCTGCGCAGCTCCGCGATCAGTCCGAAGCCGCCGAATGCGGTCCCGAAGATCGCGATCTGGATGACCAGGCCCGGGACGAACCAGTTGAAGGCGTTGGTGCCGGCGCCTGCTGCCTGGGTGGCCCCCTCGAGCAGCGGCCCGAACAGGAACAGGTACAGCAGCGGCAGCATCATCCCGAAGACGATCCAGACCGGCTGACGGATCGTCAGCCAGAGCGATCGATGGAAGATCAGCCACGTGTCGCGCACGGCGCTCACGAACGGGCTCCGCGTGCTGGTGGAGGCGGTGGAAAGGGTTCCGGCGAATGTGTCGGCGCTCATGCTGCGGGCTCCTCTCGAAGGGATCGACCGGTCTGGCGAAGGAAGACGTCGTCGAGGCTCGGTCGCGCCAACGTCAGCGTCTGGGCGCGCAACCCGGCGTGGTCGAGCGCGCGGATCAGTTCGGGCACGGCGCTGTCGCCCTGGTCCACGTAGAGGCGGATGAGGCCGTCCTCGGCGCTCGCCTCACGCACGAACGCCTGGCTACGAACGGTCTCGAGCACGCGCTCCTGGTCACCCTCGATGCCGAGGGTCACGACGTCGCCGGCCACCTGGCGCTTGAGCTCGTCGGCGGTGCCTTCGGCCACGATCAGCCCGTGGTCGATGATCGCCAGGCGATCGGCGAGGGCGTCGGCCTCCTCGAGGTAGTGAGTCGTCAGGAAGACCGTCGTCCCGTGCTCGCGGAGCGCCCGGATCTCGTCCCACATGCGCGCCCGCGCCTGCGGATCGAGACCGGTCGTCGGCTCGTCGAGGAACAGGACGGCCGGACGGTGGACGATGCCGAGCCCGACATCGAGCCGGCGGCGCATCCCGCCCGAGTAGGTCGCCGTCGGGCGATCGGCGGCGGTCGCCAGGTCGAGGACCTCGAGCACCTCGCTCGCGCGTCGCACCGCCGTCGTCTTGTCCATGCCGTAGAGGCGGCCCTGGATGACGAGCTCGCCGCGGCCTGTCTCCGCGGGATCCGTGGAGCCGCCCTGGGGCACGTAGCCGATCCGGCGGCGGACCTCCTGCGGCTGCTTGAGGAGGTCGACCCCGGCCACGGTCGCCTGCCCGCCCGACGGGACGAGCAGGGTGGCGAGCATCCGCAGCGTGGTCGTCTTGCCGGCGCCGTTGGGGCCGAGGAAGCCGAAGATCTCACCGGCTCCGACCGTGAGGTCCACGCCGCGCACGGCCTCGACCGTGCTCTTGCGGGTCTTGAATGTCCGGCTCAGGCCCCGGGTCTCGATCATGGGCCGGCCGGGGCCGCTCGCGGTGGTCATCGCATCGCTCCTGCTGTGCCCTATGCTGGGTCCCGGCCACTTGCACGGTTCGCCAACGTGGGTCATTATCTGCGCAGTGCAGATATTCACCCACACAGAGGCACATGTCAACATGGACAAGCGACAGAGGGTCGAAGGCGTCGTCCGGGCGCTTCGACGCGTCAACTTCCAGGGCTCGATCTTCGGCCAGACCATCGCGATCCGGCTGGGCCTTTCCGAGTCCGACATCGATGCGCTCGAGCTGCTCATCGATACCGGGGCGGCCACCGCCGGCAAGCTGTCCGAGGTGATGGGCCTGACCTCGGGCGCGGTCACGCGCGTCGTGGACCGGCTCGAGCAGGCGGGCTACGTCCGGCGAGTCACCGACCCGGCCGACCGACGGCGCGTCGTGGTCGAGGTCGTCCCCGAGCGCGTGGCGACCATCGAGTCGCTGCTCGACTCACTGGAGCGAGCTGCCGCCGCCGAGGTCGACCGCTACTCGCCGGAACAGCTCGCCACGATCAACGACTTCCTCACGCGGATGGCCGACCTCACCCAGACGGAATCCGCCCGGCTCCGGACCCTGACCGAGGACGATGCCTCGGAGCCGACCGGCCCAGCCGAGCACTCCGCGCCGCTCGGCGGCCTCACCAGTGCCCGGCTGATGTTCCGCTCGGGCGCCCAGGAGTTGCGGGTCCGAGCGGGCCGCTCTGCCGTGGAACTCTATCGAGCCCGATTCGACGGGGCGACGCCGCAGGTCCGGGTCCGCGACGGCCGCGTGCTCGTCCAGTACCGCGGCATCCCCTTCGACTGGCGCAAGCGTGTCGCCACGATCGGGCTGAATCCGTCCATCCCCTGGAGCGTCGAGGCGGTCGGCGGCGTCCATCGCGTCGAGGCCGACCTGCGCGAGATCGACGTTCGTCGCCTAGACCTGATCGGCGGCTCGGAGCGGATCCAGGCGGAGCTCGGGCGGCCGTCCGGCGAGGTGCCGATCCGGATCCTGGGCGGGGCGAAGACCATCCGATTCGAGCGGCCTGCCGGCGTGCCGGTCCGCCTCAGGATCAAGGGCGGCGTCGGCCAGGTCGAGATCGACCGCCAGTCGTTCGGCTCGAAGGGCGGCGACACGTCCGCGGAGTCCGCCGGCTGGTCGGAGACCGCCGATCGGTTCTCGGTCGAGGTGGTCGGCGGCGTCAAGACGATCACGGTCGTCGAGCGGGCCTAGCCACCGGCCTGGAGCGTCAGCCGCGCAGCTCGGTCACGGTCTGAGTGGCGCGGCGTAGGCGCGTCTCGGGCCGCTTGGCCTCGGCCACGAATTCGGCGTACTCGCGCCGACGGGACGGCGCGAGGGCCTCGAATGCCGCCTTCGCCGCCGGTTCGGCGGCGAGCGCCTCGACCAGCTCCGGGGGCACCGTCACGTCCGCGGAGCGCGAGCGCTCGTCGCGCTCGAGGTCGAAGTCGACGGTGTCCCCAACATCCTTGCCGAGCGACGTCCGCGTCGCCTTGTTGACGACCATGACGACCTTGCGACCCTCGCCTTCGAACATGTACGGCATGAACTGGTTCTTGAAGGGCTGGCCGTCGATGGTGCCGATGACCGACGTGCGGCCGGTCGCCCGGAGGGCCTCGACGGCCTCGGGCGGGATATCGACGTAGGTCCCGCCCTCGATCGGCCGGAGGACCGCCGTGAACCGGATCCTGGTCATGCCTCTGGTGAGCGGCGTTCGAGGTGGGCGAAGAACTCGGCCCGGGTCCGGTCACGGGTCCGGAACAACCCCAGCACCGACGAGGTCGTCATGATCGTGCCGGGCTTCCGGACGCCGCGCATCACCGCGCACAGGTGGGTGGCCTCGAGCACGACGCCGACGCCCTGCGGCGCCAGGCGGTCCTGCAGGAATTCGGCGATCTGCTGGGTGAGCCGTTCCTGCACCTGGAGCCGGCGTGCAAACATCTCCACGACGCGCGGGATCTTCGAGAGCCCGATGACACGGCCTCTCGGGATGTAGGCGACTGCCGCGGTCCCGAAGAACGGCAACAGGTGGTGCTCGCAGAGAGAGTAGAACGGGATGTCCTTGACGACCACCATCTCGCTGTACGCGACATCGAAGATCGCCGCGTTGATCAGCCGCTCGGGATCGACGTGGTAGCCGGCGGTCAGCTCCGTGTACATCCGGTGGACCCGCTCGGGCGTGCCGACGAGGCCCTGTCGGTCGGGATCCTCGCCGATCTCGGTCAGGATCTCGCGGACCGCGGCCTCGACCCGGCCGTTGTCGCCCGAGTGGCGGCCGGTGCCCTCGATGAGGGTCTCGGCGCCGCGGGGCTCCTCGCCGATCTCGGTCTCGATCTCGTCGACGATGGCGCGGACATGGCTAGGCAGGTCGGTCGGGCTGGGCATCGGGTCAGCGATCTCCTGTGCAGGGCGCGATGGTACGTCGGACGCTGCTAGGCTGCGGACGTGGCCCATCCCCGTGTCGACCAGCTCCGATTCGCGCGATCCGAGTGGCGGCGTGGCCTCCGAGGCCTGACCGACGAGGACGCGCGCAAACGGCTCGAACCGATGAACTCGATCTCGTGGATGGTCGGGCACCTCGCCTGGCACGAGCGACTCGTGTGGCTTGAACGAGGGCAGGGACTTCGCGTCGAACCCGACCTCGATCTCGTCGCGAACGGTGCCCCCGCCTCGACCCCGGATCTGGACGCCATGTGGGCCACGTGGCATCGCGTGGTGGATCTGGCCGATCCGTTCATGGACGCCCTCACGACCGAGGCCCTGGAGGTCCCGCTCCCATTCGACCGGCGAACCGATGCCTCGGCCGCGGGCTCGCAGATCCAGCGGATCACGTACCACTACTGGTCGCACATCGGCGAGGCGTCGGCGGTGCGCCAACTGCTCGGGCACACGCGCCTCGCCCAGTTCGTCGGCGACATCGAGTCGCAGGCGCCGTACCGTCGCGAAGCCTGAGCAGCAGCGGGAAGTCCTGCCCGCGATGCCACATCTGCGCCATGTCGGCCGCGCCGATGTGCCTGCTAGGCTCGGTGCATGGCTCGCTGGCGTGCGCTGATCGCCTTCGCGATCGTCTCCATCCTCGTCGCAGGCGGGTGCGGAGGCGCGGCGGTCGCCTCTGTCCAGCCCACCCCGAGCCCGACCGCCGGTGTCACCCCGATCCCGACGCCGCGACCGACGCCGCGTGCCGTGCGCACGGCGCCGCCGACCCCGCGCCCCAGTGCGACGCCCGCGCCGACACCGGTCGTCGTGACGGCCGAGGGCACCGCGGCGCGGGAAGGGTTCGTCACGTTCGCCGGCTCCAACCAGACCCCGTTCCACCTCGTGCTCACCTCCCGGGTCGAAGTGCTCTCGCGACCGGTGACGGTGCGGCTGGTCCTCGACCTCTCCGGGACGGGCGACATGGCCGGCCAGGTCGCGGCCAAGGTCCTCGACGTGACCGAGACCGCGCAGCTGGTCATCGTCGAAGGGCGGGAGTTCGTGCGCGTGGCCGGGCAGGAGTGGGTCGAGCTCTCAGGCGATCCCACGACCGCCAACCCTCTCGGCGAGGTGCCCCTCGAGAAGGTTGCCTGGGTGGGCATGGACACGATCGGCGGCAAGCCGCTGCACCACCTGCGGATCGACGACCCCTCGGTGATCGGCGCGTCGAACACGGACCAGTCGGACATCAGCGACCTCGACATCGCGTCCGGCGTGATGGACTTCTGGGTGACCGGCGACGGAACGCCGGTCACGGCGAAGTTCGTGATCGTCGGCAGCGCCATCGCCCGCAAGCAGAAGACCGGTCTCTCGATCGTGGGCCGCTACGACTTCTCCGACGTCGGCAAGCCGGTCACGGTCGAGGTGCCGACCAACTGAGCACTCGCCCGGATCGGGGCGGCGCGGCCTCTCAGACGACCGATCCGCCTGCGGTGAAGCCCGCCGCCGGCAGCGAATCGAACGGCCGGCCCTCGGCGCCGCGCAGCCAGGTGCGGGCGTTCTCGCCGAGCGACGGGCGGTGGTAGCCGCCCTCCTGGAGGATCACCAGCCGCCGGCCGAGGGCCGCGACCCGGCGGCCCACCTCGTGATAGACCTCGGTCGTCAGGGCGAAGTCGCCGATGGGGTCGAGTCCGTAGGTATCGAAGCCGAGCGACACGACGACCACCGTGCCCGGGACCGCCGCGATCGCGGCCACGGCCTGGTCGGTCGCCTCGAGGTAGTCGGCGTTGGTCGCCCCCGGCCGCAGCGGGATGTTGACGTTCTCCCCTGCCCCGTCGCCCTCGCCGGTCTCGTCGGCCCGGCCGAGGAAGTACGGGTAGGCGCGTTGCGGGTCGGCGTGGATCGAGACATACCTGACGTCGCCGCGCCGCCAGAAGATCTGCTGGCTGCCGTTGCCGTGGTGGTAGTCGACATCGATGATCGCGACACGCTCGCCGGTGCGTTGGGTGATCGCCTCGGCCGCGATCGCGGCGTTGTTGAAGAAGCAGTACCCGCCATACATCGACCGCGCGGCGTGATGCCCGGGCGGCCGGCAGAGGCCGTACGCGGCCGGGGCCCCGTCCAGCACGATGTCGACCGTCGTGAGGGCGACGTCGACGGCCGCGCGAGCCGCCGGGTACGTGCCGGCGACGAGTGGCGCCGCGGAATCGAGGCCCCAGAACCCGGCCCGACCGGCGGCGTGCTCGGGCTCGCGGACCAGGCGCGTGACGGCCTCGGGGCTCATGCCCTCGAACATCGAGCGGTTCGGGTACGTGTCCGCCGAGAGGAAGGCCACGGGGAGGGCCTGCCGACGGACCTCCGACCAGGCGACCTCGAGGAACCGCAGGAGCCCCGGGTCGTGGACGGCCGTGATGGGCGCCTCGCCGTGCTCGGTCGGCGCGACGGTCTCGAAGCCGCCGTCCGCCTCGAGCGTCCGTCGGATGATCTCCGCCCGTTCCGCGACCTCGTTCGCCGGGATGGCCTCGCCCATGAACGTCTCGAGCGTGACGTCGTGGCCGAGATGGGCCGGCGAGTAGACGACCTGCATCGGATCCCTCAGTCCCCGGCCCGGCCGGCGACCCCCAGGATCGCCGCGCTGACCGCATCGGGACGGTAGCGCATCAGGTTGTGCCCGTCGTGCCGGAACGGCACGGTCTCGAGGGAAGGGTTGCCGGCAGCGACCCGTGCCGCGGCGGCGGCCTCGAGGGCCCGGTCCCTGGCGCCAGGCGCATCGTCCGCGGACCCGGCCGCCACCAGCACCACGATCGACGCCGCGATCAGGGGGACGGTCGTCAGCGGAGCGTAGGCGAACATCGTCCGGACACTGGCCTCGAGCACGTGCGGTCGGGTGACCGGCACGACGCGCCCGGCATGGGTCTCGACGACCGTGGCCCGAGCAGCCTGCTCCTGATCCCCGTCCCAGGTCGACGGGTCGAAGGCGGCCCGATCCGCGAGGTACGCCCGCATCGAGCGAAGCACCTCCGGGGGCTCGTCGAGTCCGCGCAGGAATCCCTCGACGTCGAGGCCGGTCGAGGCTTCGAGGGATTCCCACCCACCGTCGACCAGCACGACGCCGGTACATCGCTCGCCGAGCGCGAGGGCGGCCTCGGCGGCGACCATCGCCCCGAAGCCGTGCCCGGCCAGGACGACGCGGTCATCCGCCTCGACCAGCAGGCCGGAGCCCTCGGCCACCGCGATCGCGTCGCGGGCCAGCTCGGCGAGCTCGTACGCGCCGTCCTCGGTCGGCGCGTCCGAGAGGCCGTGGCCGCGCAGGTCCATGGCCACGACATGCCGGACCGCACGCAACCGACGCGCGACCGGCGTCCAGGTCCATGCGGTCGTGGAGAGCCCGTGGATCAGCAGGACGCCGGGCGTGGCGGGTGCGCCGGGGTCGACCGGGCCGCCCCAGTCGAGGAAGTGGATCCGGTCGCCCGAATCGGCGGTGACGATGAAGCCCTGGGGCTCGGCCGTCGGGTCCGGCGCCGGGACGATGTCGGGCGGTGACTCCATCGAGCCTAGGATACGGGCGCCATGGCCAAGCGCCGCAGGGGCTCCCGCAGCGCCCCACCCCGAGCCTCTCGCCACCGCCCTTTCGAGGAGCTCGTCGAGCGCGCTCTCGGCACGATCCCGATGCCGTTCGCCGAGGCGCTCGACGAGGTCGCGATCGTGATCGAGGACGAGCCGACGGCCGACCAGCTCGGCGAGGCCGAGCCCGACCCGGAGGCGACGCTCTACGGGCTCTACGAGGGCGTGCCCCGCACCGACTGGGGCGCCGACTGGGCGCCGGTCCCCAACCGGATCACCCTCTTCCGGTTGCCGCTCGAGGCGGACTTCGCCGATCCGGACGAGCTCGAGGACGAGGTCTGGCTGACGGTCGTCCACGAGCTGGCCCACCACCTCGGCATCGACGACGATCGGTTGCACGAGCTGGGCGTCGACTGACCCTCAGCGCAGGAAGAGGACCGCAACCAGGGCCAGCATCAACCAGCCGAGGACGATCGCGAGAAGCATCCCCCGCCCGACCATCCGAAACGCCGGTGCGCCCGGGCGTGGTCGATCCGGCGCGCGATCGCCGCCCGGCCGGACATGATCCAGTCCGATCGTGGCGTGGGTCAGGCCCACGAACATCACGACCTGCGGCGCGAGGGCGATGGCCGTCACCGTATAGACGAGCGTGCCCAGTGCGAAGGTCGCGGCGGCGATGCCGAGCGTGACGAGGATCAGGCCCGCCGGCCCGGAGCCGGCACCCAGGCCGAGCGCATCGAGCAGCCGGAGCGCGACGTCGAGGCCCGCGCCGAGCCCGAGAAGGATCAGCAGGCCGGTGGTCGTCTCGACCAGGGCGACGACCACGGCGGCCACCTTGCGGGCCCGGAACACGCGGAACGACCGGCGCAGGGCCTCGAACGGGTCGACGTCGCCGAGGACGACACCCGCGAGCATGTAGGCCAGCGGCGCCCCGAGCAGCGCCGTCAGGACGATGGACACGACGACCGTGACCTCGTCGGTCACGTTGAACAGGTCGGCGAGCACGGCCTCCACCGCGCCCTGGAGGAGCGCCAAGGGCACGCCGGCGACGATCGAGGCGACCACCGCCCGCCAGAAGACCATCCGTGACCGGCCAAGAGCCTCACGGACCGTCAACGGGCGACCGGCCAGCCGGCCGCCGAGGATCGCGGCCGCCATCGTCCGGCTCTCGACGAGGGCGACGAACCCGCCGATCAGCGCCGGGACGGCGAGCAGCCCGTACCAGACGGCCGCGCCACCCTCCATGAGCTCGGCCGCCTCGTCGACGGTGCGGTGGAGCGTCCCCACCTCGAGGAGCCAGCTCGCGAGGGCGATCGGGCCCACGGTGCCCAGCACGATCGCGCCGATGTAGAACGACGCGGCCCGCATCTCCTCCGAGGCGCGCGACAGCAGGTCGAAGCTGGCCCCGACGAGCCGCCGGGTCGATTCGAGCGGCGGCGCCGGCCGAGGCGGCTCGCCGGGCGCTGGGGGCGCCGATGGCGGCGGCTCGGACGGCAGTGGTTCGGCGGGCAGCAGTTCGGCGTCGGTCGACTGTGCCCGTGGGGCGACCGGCTGCTCGGCCGGGAGCGGCAACGGTTCCTGTTCTGGCGCTCCCAAGCCGGCCGGGAGCGACTCGTCCGGAGGTCCCTCGGTCACGTCGCGGCCCCGGGCAGCGTCCTTGCGCCCTCGAGCAGCTCCCCGAGACGACCGATCTCCACGTTCCCGCCCGACAGCACGACCGCGACGCGCTCGCCGTCATTGATCGGCACCCGGCCCGCGAGGACCGCGGCCAGCGCCGCCGCGCCTGCCGGCTCGATGAGTTGCTTGCCCCGCTCGAGCATGAAGCGCAGCCCCGCCAGGATCGTGGCGTCGTCGAGCAGGATCACGCCGTCCACGTATCGTCGGGCCATCGCGAGCGTCCATGCCCCCGCGAACGGGGCACCCAGCCCGTCGGCGACGCTATCGGGCTGGATCTGCACGATCTCGCCACGTTCGAGGGCGAGCGACAGGGCATTCGAGCGCTCCGGCTCGACGCCGTAGACGCGAGCCGAAGGTCGCCGTCCCTTGACCGCAGCCGCGATCCCGCTGATCAGTCCCCCGCCACCGACCCCGACCACGACCACATCGACGTTGGGCAGGTCCTCGACCAACTCGAGGCCGGCGGTCCCGTGGCCGGCGATGACCATGGGGTCATCGAACGGGTGGCAGTAGGTCAGCCCTTCGGCATCGCGGATCCGCTCCATCTCGGCGAGGGCCTCGCCGACATGGGCGCCGTGCAGGACGACGCGGGCGCCGTACCCGAGGCACGCATCCACCTTGGAGCGCACCGCGCCCGCCGGCATGACGACGGTGACCGGCACGCCTGCCGCACGACCCGCCCATGCGTACGCCTGGCCCGCGTTCCCCGCCGATAGCGTGATCGCGCCGCGGGAGCGCGCCTCGGCGCTCAGCGTGGCGATGCGATTCGACATCCCCCGGGCCTTGAACGAGCCGGTCTTCTGGAAGTGCTCGGCCTTGAGGTACAGGCGGCCGTCCCCGATGTTGACAGCGCCTGCGGCGGTCACCCACGCGGCGGCGGTCACCGACGAGAACAGCGGCGTTCGGTGGACGACCCCGCCGATCCGCTCACGGGCGGCGACGATCTGGTCGAGCGTGACGTCGTCGGTGGGATCCGCGTCGGTCATGGGCGGGAGTATGCCGCGCCCGCCGCGCCCAGCGGCTGCGAAGCTTACTTGCGAGTTTGCGCAAGTACTGATATCGTTGAGCGGTGTTGGACTACCTTCCGGTCTCGGCCGAGGTCGATCGTGAGCGGTACGCCGCGATCGGTCGGGCATTGGCGGACCCGAAGCGCCTGTGCGTCCTCGAGTCACTCGCCATCGGCGAGCTGTCCGTCAGCGACCTCAGCAACCGGGTCGGCTGCCAGGTACCCAACATGAGCCAGCACCTCGCGGTGCTGCGCAACGTCGGGTTGGTGACCAGTCGTCGAGACGGCAACGCCATCCTGTACCGCCTTGCGGACCCCCGGGTCCTCGAGGCCTACCGACTCATCCAGGACATCGCTCGCGAGGCGAGCGCGTAACGCCCGGCCCAGCCCGGGTTCGGATCTCGCCGGAGGGCGGGAGGAAGGAACAGATCCACATGGCGGAGATCAAGGTCGCGACGGACGCGAACTTCGAAGAACTGGTCCTCAAGGCGGAGCGTCCCGTCGTCGTCGACTTCTGGGCCGCCTGGTGCGGGCCCTGCAAGATGGTCGCGCCCGAGATGGAGAAGCTCGCCGCCAAGTACGACGGCTCCGTCGACGTCGTCAAGGTCGATGTCGATGCGAACCCGCGCCTGTCCCAGGCGTTCAACATCCTGAGCATCCCGACGATCGCCTTCTTCAAGCCCGGCGCCCAGCCGCAGGGTGTCGTGGGCTTCCGCCCGCTCGAGCAGCTCGAGCAGCAGTTCGGTCTCGCCGAGTTCGTGACCGCCGACGCCGAATAGCGCTCCCGGCTTCACGCACCGACCCCGGTCCCGAGGACCGGGGTCGTTCGAATTCCGGCCGGCTTCGCGTGGTCGCGCGCGATCGGTCCATGGAGCGACCATCGGACGAACATCCCGGCCTGATTCGAGGCTTCCGGCGTCGATCGGTCGACGGGCGGACCGATCGACAGTCAAGGGCCGCTTCCGGAGAGTCTCCGACGCCGGACGGTCCATGCATGGACCACGCGTCGGGTCGCCCGGGCTCAGGCGCCGAGGGCGCGCCGGGCCGCCGACCCGAGCCAGGCCACGGCGCGGTCGGCCGCATGCGGGTCGAGCGTGGCCGGCGTGAATCGCACCCAGTCGGGCCCGCGTTCCGAGGCCGTTGTATCCGGCGTACGCTGGGCGGCCAGCGCGACCGCCGGGTCCAGCCGGAACTCGGCGGTCGCCCCGTCGGCCGACATGGCCGCCACCGTCGTCGCCCCGACGGCGAACGCCGTTCCTCCGTCCGGGAGGTCGGTCGTGCCGACGCCCGCGTCCGCAGCCGCAGCCCGAAGGAGATCGCCGAGCGTCAACGCCCCGCCGCCGTGAGGATCGCCTCGAGGTCCCCCAGGTGGTTCTCGTAGTGGTCGACGGTCTCGTCGTGCAGCGACTTCATGTGCTCGGCGTGCTTGACCCAGCGCGACTCCGGCACCACCGTCAGCGTGCCGCGCAATTCGCCCGGCTGGCTACGGAAGCGGTCGCGCAGCTCGCCGAGCGGAAGGGCTGCCCAGTGCGCCTGGATCTCGGCGTTGACGACCTCGCCGCCGCGGGCCTTCCAGTCCGCATCCACGCGCGCGATCGTCGGGCTCGACTCCCCGACCGCCAGCTCCCGGGCGATGTCGAGCGCGACCGCCTGCCACGCGCACATGTGCGCCATCAGGTCGCGTGCCGACCAGCCGTGCGCCGGACCGACCGCCACGCCGGCCTGCTCATCCGTGAGCTCGGCCAGTGCCTCGTACGGCGCCCACGCTTCCCGCTCCTCCTCCAGGAACTCCAGCGCATCGAGGTACATCAGACCGCGACCGGCTCGCGATACTCGCCGAACGCCTCGCGCAGGACCCCGCACTGCTCCCCGAGCGTCGCGTAGGCCGCCGCGCAGCGGATGAAGTGGGGCATCAGGTTGGTCTCGGACGAGCCAGGCCGTCGGGCGGCGTCGCGGAGTCCGGCCAGCGCCGCCCCGACGGCCTCGGCGTCGCGCTCCCGGCGCGTCCGGCCCAGTCGCGCCATGTGCGCCTCGAGCGAGCCCTCGGGCACCTGGAGGACGGGCACGCTCGTCACCTCGGAGGCATCGATGTAGGCATTGACCCCGACGACACGTCGCTCGCCGGCGTCGAACTCGCGCTGGTAGCGGTACGCCGCGTCCGCGATCTCGCGCTGGGGATAGCCCTCGGTGATCGCCGCGACCATGCCGCCCCGCCGGTCGATCTCCTCGATGTACCGCCACGCCTGGCGCTCGGTCTCGGCGGTCAGGGCCTCGACGAACCACGACCCGCCGAGCGGGTCCACCGTGGCGTCGACGCCGGTCTCCTCGGCGAGGATCTGCTGCTGGCGCAACGCGAGCATGGCCGCCTCGGCGGTGGGCACCGCGAGGGCCTCGTCGTGGGCATCCGTATGCAGCGACTGCGTCCCGCCCAGCACCGCGGCCAGCGCCTGGATCGCGACCCGGGTCAGGTTGTTGAGCGGCTGCTGGGATGTCAGCGACACGCCCGCGGTCTGGGTGTGGAATCGCATCCAGGCGGAGCGCTCGTTCTCCGCCCCGTAGCGCTCGGTCATGAGCGTGTGCCAGATCCGCCGGGAGGCGCGGAACTTCGCGATCTCCTCGAAGAAGTCCGAGTGGGAGTTGAAGAAGAAGGACAGCCGGGGCGCGAAGTCGTCGACGCGGAGGCCGCGCGCGATCGAGTCCTCCACGTACGCCATCCCGTCGGCGATCGTGAACGCAAGCTCCTGGACCGCGGTCGAGCCCGCCTCGCGGATGTGGTAGCCGCTGATGCTGACCGTGTTCCAGCGCGGCATCTCGCGGGTCCCGAACTCGATCGTGTCGGTGACGAGGCGCATCGAGGGCGCCGGCGGGAACAGGTACTCCTTCTGGGCGATGAACTCCTTGAGGATGTCGTTCTGGGTCGTGCCCTCGAGCTGGGCCCGTGGCACGCCAGCCGCCTCCGCGGCCACGATGTACATCGCCCAGATCGGCGCGGCCGGGGAATTGATGGTCATCGAGGTCGAGACGCGCTCGAGCGGGAGGCCGGCCAGCAACACCTCCATGTCGGCGAGGCTGCTGACCGCCACGCCGCACGTGCCGAATTCGCCCTCGGCCTCGGGGTCGTCGGTGTCGTACCCGTACAGGGTCGGCATGTCGTACGCGATCGAGAGCCCGGTCTGGCCCGCGTCGAGCAGTTGGCGGAAGCGCGCGTTCGTGTCCTCGGCCGCGCCGAACCCGGCGAACATGCGCATCGTCCAGAGCCGTGAGCGGTAGCCCGACGGGTGGATCCCTCGCGCGAACGGCGGCTCGCCCGGGAACCCGATGTCGCGCAGAGGGTCGATCGCCTGCTCGTCGAGCGACCACGGCCCGTACAGGCCCTCGATCGGCATGTCGCTGATCGTCGAGAACCGCGGCTTGCGCTCCGACGCCCGCTCGATGGCGGGCGCCTGGCGGTCGCGCTGCCAGGCGAGTCGGCGAGCGGCCCAGTCGGTCGGCCGGTCGGTCATGGCCGCGACTCTAGCACTCAGCCCTGGCCGAAGGCGGCGATGGCCTCCTCGATCCGGGCATCCGGCAGGTCGTTCGTGATGACCACGTTGACGCGGTCGGCCTCCGCCGACGGCCAGACCACGACCGTCTGGAGGCGCTCGCCGGTCTTGGTGTCCAGCCGGTGGCCGGCACGGCCGGCGATCGACGGCGCGGTCTCGGCCAGGACCTGGGTCCGGTTCGCCGCCCGGGCGCTCTGAGCGTAGAAGGTCGCCAGGGCGTCGGCGGTCAGGCCGGGCGCCGTGAAGATGGCGAGCACGGCGGCCCGCTCGGCCCCGAAGGACCATGTGCCCCCTGCGAAGCGGATCTCGGAGATGCCGGCCGGCGCGAGCGAGCCCAGCGCCGGGCCGGAGCAGTGGCGCCCGGAGTCGAGCGTCCCAGGCCGCTCGTCACGGAACGTCGCCGGCACGAGGGCCTCGAGATCCGGATAGGCGCCGGGCGCGGAGCCGTCGGATGTGCACGGCCCTGTCGGGTCGAACGACACCGCCGAGGTCGGCGCGCAGGCCGCCAAAAGGAACATCACCGCGGCAAGCGCCGCGATCACGGATCGGGGGGACATCGTGCACGATCGTACCCAAGACCGTCCCCGCCCGCCGCCGATGGTGCCTCCCTGCACCTGGTACTTCGGTACCAGAGTGGTGCGCGCGTGCGCCCGACCTATGACCCCCGGGTCGAGGGGGAAAAGGGTGCCATTGCCTCCGGACGCTCGTCGTCCTAATGTGCTGCCTACGCCGACCCGCGATCGTACCGGGACAACATCCTGGGGCGTCGGTCACGGAACCGGAGACGGACAAGCGATCGAGGAAGGTTCGATCGGGCGACCCCGGATCTGGATCACGAGCCGAATAACAGGTTCTTCGGCCAGCAGGCCTGGTGGACCGTCGGGACGGCAGCAGTCATCGCATCTCTTCAATCAGCGAACAAGACGCCCTCCGGTATCGGGGGGCGTCTTCGCGTCCGGCGCACGGATCAGGCGGATCGGCCGGGGCGTTCGGGGGTCGGGCGCGTGCGGCGCAGGACGCCGCGTCGGTCGAGGTCTCCACGGATCACCCGGGCGGCGGCCACGAGGTCGGGGTCGCGGGTGACCGTGCCGGCCAGCCAGTCGATGTAGGACGGCTCGAAGGCGGCGATCTGACCGAGCGTGTGGCCGTGGAACTTGCCGAATTCGACCATGTGCTTCGACGCGCGATCCAGCGATGGCGGCGTCGGACGGCGGAAGTGACGGATGCGGCCCTTGACCGGCGGGCCCGTCGGGGTCGACGCCCGTGGCGGCTCGCGATCGACCAGGCTGCCTCGAAGCGGCGGCTGCCCGGCCAGCGGCACCCGACGCGAGGGATTTCCGGCGACCTGGTTGCGTGGCCGGTACGTAGCGCTCATGTCCACCCGGCCGGTGACGGGCGGCGATGGCTTCGGCCGGGGCGGTCCGCCGCGACGGGCCGCGGAGGCGTCGAACGGCACGTCCCCGTCCGCGCTGCCGCGGCCCCGGCCGGAACCCTCGGTGCGGGTCAGGGCCGCGTAGGCGTCGTTGATCTCGGCCATCTGACGTGTCGCCACCCGCGATGCCGCCGGATCGTCGCCGGTCAGGTCGGGGTGGTGCGCCCGCGCCAGCCGCCGCCAGGCCGCCTTGATCTGGGTCGCCGAGGCCCCGGCCTCGACGCCAAGGACCTCGTGCGGGTCGCGTTTCGCCATCAAGCCAGTGTAGCGGCGCGGGCCGGGACCTCCGGCGCTTGACAGGGCCACGGTCCGTGCCGTCCCCTTCGCACATGGGGAGAGTCCGTCGGGCCGGTCTGCTGGCGGCCGCGGCCGCCGTGCCGGCCGGGCTGGCATATCGATTCGCGCTCGCCTATCGCGTCAGGGCCGGGTATCCGCGGCAGCACCCGCCGCGGGTCACGCCCGAGGCCCTCGGCCTGCCATTCGAGGCCACCACCGTGCGATCCGCGGGCGTGGACCTCCCGGCGTGGTTCATCCCGGCACGAGACGGCGCGCCCGGCCCAGGCGTCGTCCTGGTCCACGGCTGGGAATCGGCCAGGGACCGCACCCTGCCGATGGCGGTGTTCCTCCACGCGGTCGGCTACCACTGCCTGACCTTCGACGTGCGAGGCCACGGTGCGAACCCGCCCGAGGAGCTCCCGCTCAGCGCGGGCGAGTTCGGGCTGGACACGCTTGCCGCACTCGACACGCTGCTGGCTCGTCCGGAGGTCACCGCCGGTGGCGTCGTCGGCCACTCGCTCGGCGGGATCGGGGCCATCCTCGCGGCGGCCGCCGATCCCCGGACCGCGGTCCTCGTCGCGAGCTCGACGCCTGCGGACCCGTACCGGCTCACGCGCCAGACGTTCCGGCTCGCCCACCTGCCGATCCCCGACCCGATCGCCTACCCCCTCGCATGGCTGACCACCCGCGTCTACCTCCGGCCCCGCGGCCACGTGGTCCGCGATGTCAGCGCGTCGGACGCGATCGCCCGATACCGTGGCCCGGTGCTGCTCGCGCACGGCGAGGACGACACGATCGTGCCGCCCGCCCACATGGCTCGACTTGCCGCCGCTGCCCGGGCAGGGCGGGTGGCCGCGACCGGCGGCGCGGACGCGCCGGCCCCCGTGGAGACCGCGTTGATCCCGGAGGGTCAGCACTCCTGGCTGTACGAATTCCCCGCGTACCGCCGGGCTGTGGCGAGCTTCGTGGCCCGCGCGTTCGGCGGCCCCATGGAGCCCGACGCCGCGGGCGAGCTTGCCGCGGCGACCGCTGCCGAGCGGATCCCCGACGCAGAGAACCGGTTCGGCGCGGTCGAGGACACGCCCGGGGGCTTCCGGACACTGGCCCAGGTGGCGCTACCGGGCGCGACCCGGCCGCCTGCATCGATGTCTCTGGCGGATGAGCCGGTGATCGAGTGAACGACACGGATCCGGTCTGGAACGCCATCCACGGGAAGCGCGCTATCCGCGCGTTCGCCGACCGGCCGCTCGAGCCGGACCACCTCGAGCGGATCCTCGACGCGGGACGGCGGGCCGGCAGCTCCAAGAACTCGCAGCGCTGGGCGTTCGTCGTCTGTCGCGACAGGGCGCATCTGGGCGAGCTGTCGCACGTCGGGCCGTGGGCCGGTCATCTCGCGGGCGCGGCTGTCGGTATCGCGCTCGTCACGCCGGACCCGACGACGACCGATGCGCCCCTCTCGGTGATGTTCGACCTCGGCCAGGCGGCCGAGAACATGATGCTGGCTGCCTGGGAGCTCGAGATCGGCAGCGTGCCGGCGACCGTGTACGACCAGGATCTCGCCCGCCGCCTCCTCGGCTATCCCGGGGATCAGCATTGCGAGTTCCTCCTGTCGTTCGGCTACCCGGCGGATCCCGCCGATCTGACCCGACCGCTCAAGGCCGGCGGGCGGCTGTCGCGCGGCGAGCTGGTGCACGAGGAGCGCTGGTAGGGGGCCGGCGCGGCCGGGTCCGGCGGGTGGCGGGACCGGCGTCCGGCGACCACCGGGGTTATGCACGAAATCCGCCGATCCCGAAGACCCCAGGTCATCCGCTATGCCTGTCGGATGCATAAGGGGGCAGAGCCGGATGGGCCGACCAGCCGACCCCACCGGGCGATATGCATCCATTGGCATGCGACTGGAAGGGCTACCCGGTGCGCAATTCGTGCATAGACCGACGGAGTGACGCATGGAGCGTCGCGGCGCAGACTGCCGCGGAGCCCGCCCAGGGCTACTGCCAGCGGAACTTGACGGACGCGATCCCGAAGCACACGACGAGCCAGCCGAGAAGCACCGCCACGCACACCCACAGCGGCGCGAACGGGGCGCCGCCGACCATGACCTGGCGCAGCGCGTCGGCGAGATAGGTCAGCGGGATGACGCGCGCGATGACCTGCAGGAACTGCGGCATCTGGTCGATCTGGAAGAACGCCCCGGAGAGGAACATCATCGGGAACTGGATCATGCTGGTCATCCCGTTCGCCGAGTCCTCGGTGGTCGCGAATGACGCGATCACGTAGCCGAGCGCCAGGAACGTCACGGCGCCCAGGACCACGAACGCGAACGTGACGACCATCGACCCGACGATCTCGACGCCGAATGCGGCCGTCCCGACCGCGACGATGATAAGAGTCTGGGCCAGCGCGATGAGCAGTCGCATCATCACGTTCGAGCCCACCAGCTGCCAGCGTCGCAGGGGCGTGGCGGCGAGGCGCTTGAGGATGCCCTTCTCGCGATCGGCGACCAGCGGGATCGCGGCGAAGATCCCGACCTGCATGACCGACAAGCCGAGCATGCTCGGCACGAAGTAGCTGATGAAGTTGAGGTTCTCGGTCTGGACCGTCTCCGGTTTGGGCACCACCAGGGGCGGCTTGCCTCCAAGGTTGACGATGCCAAGCACGCTTCCGACCACCTGGTAGACCGAACCCACGAGCTGCTGGCGCGTCGGGTCGGTGTAGACCGCGACCTGTGTGGGCGGCGCGGGTCCCGCGGCGCTCGCACTGAGCCCGTCGCTATAGCCCTTGGGCACGACGATGATCGCGTCGACCTTGCCGAGCTTCATCTGATCGATCGCGTCGGCCTGCGTCGTGTCGACGAGGCTGACGCCGGGCTGGCTCCGGAAGGTCTCGTGCAGCGCTGCCGACCCAGCCGCGCCGTCCTCGTTCACGAAGGCCAGGGTCAGCGAGGGTCCTCCGCCACCCTGGAAGATCAGCCCGAACATGACGATGAAGACCAGCGGGAACGCGAGCGTCCAGAACAGCGCCGCGCGATCGCGGACGTAGCTCCGGATGTTGGCGGCGGTCAGGGCGAACAGCGCCTGCATCGGTCAGCGTCCCCCGTCAGTCACGGAGCGCCCGTCCGGTCAGGTCGAGGAAGACGTCCTCGAGGGTCGCCCGGCGCACGAGGAGGTTCTGGGGCTCGAGCCCACGCGACTCGGTGAGGGCGAGCAGCGCTCCGATGGTCGCGGCGACGTCCCGCGTGTAGACGAGCGATGCTCCGGCGTCGTGCTTGACGCTCGTCACCTCGGGCATCGCCGCGAGGTCTGTATCCGCGACCGCGTCGAGCGTATCGAACTGGACGGCACGCTCCTGGAACCGCTTCGAGACCAGTTCCTGCACAGTCCCCATCTCGAGGATGCGGCCGTGGTCCATGATCGCGAGCCGATCGCACAGGAGCTCGGCCTCCTCCATGTAGTGCGTCGTCAGCAGCACGGTCCGGCCCTTCCGCTTGAGCTCGAGGACCAGGTCCCACAAGGCGCGGCGGGCGGCCGGGTCGAGGCCGGTCGTGGGTTCGTCGAGGAAGACCAGCTCGGGGTCGTTGACCAGGGCCAGAGCGACCGCGAGGCGCTGTCGTTGGCCGCCGGACAGCTCGCTCGTCCGGGCGTTCCTGCGTTCCCCGAGCTCGAGCGCGTCGATCAGCTCGGCCGTCGGGCGTGACGTCGCATAGAAGCTCCGAAAGAGGTTGATGAGCTCGGTGACGGTGAGCTTCGGGTAGAGGGCCGCGGTCTGCAGGCTGACGCCGATGCGCGGCTTGAGCGACGTCGCGTCCTTCGCGACATCGAGTCCGAGCACCGTCGTCTCGCCGGCATCCGGCGTGCGCAGCCCCTCGAGGATCTCGACCGTGGTGGTCTTGCCCGCCCCGTTAGGCCCGAGGAGACCGAAGATCTCGCCGCTCCCGACCTCGAAATCGATCCCATCGACGGCGACCAGCTCGCCGTAGCGCTTGACCAGGCCGCGCACCCGGATGACCGGCTCAGCGCCGATAGCGGTCGTCTGCATCCGATGATGGTGACAGATGGCCGGGGGGCCTCGCTCGCGCCGCCCGCCGGGCGCTCAGGACTCGGTCACGGCCTCCGGGTCGGTGCCGTCGAGGTTCATCGACCAGTCGATGTCGAGCGCGATCGTGCTTCCGGCCGGTCCCCTGTCGTCCTCCGGGGCCGGCGCCCCGAGCTTCAGGTAGGCCTCCATCGCGGCATCGAGCCCGACGTCGCGCCCGGCCAGCTCGGACAGGATCCACTTCTGCTCGAGGACGTCGCAGTACGCCTGGATCGAGTCGCGACCCTCTCCGATGGCCGGCACCAGGATCGCGAGGCTGGGCTGGAGCACGTCCACCAGCCAGAGCGCGGCTGCCTCCTGCTCGCCGACGAACCGCTTCCCGTGGTGCTCGAGCCAGGCACGGTATTCGCGCAGGTCGTTGAGCAGCAGCCGGGCCTGCCCCTCGAGGGCGACGATCCCGGTCAGGCGCTCCAGCTCCCGCGCGTGGAAGCGGCGATTGGTGACTGCGACCCGCAGGCGCACGGCGCCCCCGTCCGGCCCCGCCGGCTCGAGCTCGATCTCGTCGACCGCGAACCCGAGGTCGTTCAGTCGCCGGATGCGGGCCCGCACCGCGTGCCGATCGTCCGGGGAGAGCTCGGGCACGAGATGGAGCTCGTACCAGACCGACTCGTAGCGCGATCGGACGGTCTCGGCGGCCGCGACGGCGTCGTCGAAGGCGTCCGCGCGACCTTGCATGGCCCCGAGGTCGGCCAACCCGAAGGCGACGTTCTCGACGAGGATGTCGAGGTCGTACCGACGCTGGCCGTCGGAGAGCCCCGGGTGGATCTCGCTCGTCTCGGCATCGACGAGGAAGGCCTGGATCTTGTCGCCGTCGCGGCGGAACAAGGTGTTCGCGAGCGAGCAATCGCCCCAGAACACGCCGACGCGGTGGAGGTCGACGAGCAGCCAGGCCATCGCGTCGAGCAGCCTGTCGCGGTACGGCCCGGGTCCCAGCGGGAAGCGCGACATCAACCGCCGGTACTGGATCGAGAACGCCAGGTACTCGGTCATCAGGATCGCCGACTCGCGCTCGGGCAATTCGGCGATGCCCACCGCCTGGACCGCGGGCAGACCGAGCGCCTCCAGGTGCCTCAAGACGTCGAACTCCGTCCGTCCCACGTCGAGCGGTTCTTCCTTGAGCGCGTACGTCCGTTCGCCGGCCACGAGGAACCGGACGAGGTGACGGGACGGCCCGACCGGCAGCTCGCGGAACTCGAACGTCTCGGGCGACCAGTCCGCGAGCGGATGCTCCCAGGGCAGGTCCAGCAGGATGCCGGCGCGATCGCGGAGTCGCAGCCTCGGGAACGAGCGCTGGACGACCGGCTCGCTCAGAGCTTCTTGCGCAGGTAGGCGGCGACGGTCGCGTCGTAGCCCAGCAATTCGTAGAGGTGACGCGCCTCGGGTCGGTGATGCCCGGCGGTGATCTCGACGAACGCCACGTCGAGCTCGGCGCCGATGCGCTCCGCCTCGGCCATCAGCGTCCGACCGACCCCACGCTCCCTCGCCCCGGCGTCGACCACGAGCGCAAGGATCCGCAGGATCCGGTCGTCGTGCTCGAAGCGCGGCAGGGCGTGGACGGCGATGAAGCCGAGCATCGCGCCGTCGTGCTCCGCGACGACGACCCGGGAATGGGGCGAGCCGAATCGTTCGAGCCGCGCGACGATGTCGCTGGGTCCGGCCGGGTAGCCCTCATCGGTGAACAGCGACGCGATCGCGTCCGCGTCGGCGGGCGTGGCCGGGCGGAGCGTCACGGCCGAGCGGTCGGTCTGCGGTTCGGTCATGGCGCGATGGTACCCGGCTCGCCCGTGAGCAGGAGCACGTGCCGGCCGTCGCGCACGGTGCGCTCGACCAGCCACTCTGGTCCGAACGGCCCACTGGACGGTGCCGGTGTCCCCCCGCCAGATGCGATCTCGACCTCGAACCAGACGACGGCCGGACCCTCGCCGAGACGGGCGAGCGTCTCCGCCAGCCGGCCTTCGGTGGCCGGTTCGATCAGCGCCACGATCCCGGCCGGTCCGCCGGCCGCGGTGCGGCATCGGGCGCCGAGGATGATGTCGTTCGGCGCATCGCCGAACGGGCCGAGATCGGGGCCGAACGCCTCGGCGAGCTCGCGCTCCGCCCGCTCCGTCTCGACCGTCGCCCAGCCGATCGCGACCGGGCGCGCGGCCGACCCGCGACCGGGCAGGGCGGCCTCCACGCGGTCACGGGCATCGGACACCGCGCTCGCGAGGTCGGCCAGGGTCGGTCGCACGCTTGCCTAGCCGAGCAGGAGGAGGTCTGGCGCGGGCTCCCCGAGCATCTCGAAGCCGGCACGGCGGTAGAGCCGGATGGCGACCTCGTTGTCGGCGAAGACCCCCAGGTGGATCCACTCGCTGTTCGCCGCCACGGCGTCGGCGGCCGCCGCCATCGTGACCATCTCGCCGAGCCCGCGCCCGCGCGCCCAGGCTGCCGTGCCGATCGAGGAGAGATAGCTCACACCATCGAAGGTCGCTCGCCGGGCGACGGCCGCGGGCTCGCCGTCGATCCGGGCGAGATAGTGGGTGAAAGCCTCATTCGTGAGCGAGGCTGCCGTCTCGGCCTCCACACCGGGGCGACGCGCCTCCTCGACGTGGAAGGCGTCACAGAGCACCGACACGATCTCGGCAGGCGTCGTCGGGGACCCGCGCGAGGCCCGCCGGCCCAGCCGCTCGAGACTGACCTGGGGCGCCATCGTGCGAGCCGCCCCGCGCCGGGCGGGCTCGGGGTCGGTCATGACCATCATGCAGCCGCTCCCGACGTCATGGAATCCGTTCGAGAGCAGCCGCTCCACGAGGTCGCCCGGCGTGTCGTGGATCGGCGACGGCCAGATGTGCGGCTGCCGCCCGCTCGAGGTGAACAGGATCAAGGCCTCGGTCAGACGGCGGTCGAAGGCGTCGGCGTCGGCGGGCCACCGGAGCGCCTCGATGCGGTTCCAGAACGGCTCCGGGTCAGCCTGGTCGTGGAGCATGATCGCGTCGCCGAGGTCGCGCAGTTCGCGACCGGGCATGGCGTGCACGCGCGCCTCGTGCTCGAGCAGGCGGCGCATCGTCGCCGGGTCGACCAGGTCGCGGCGTCGCTCGCCGGTCGCGTGGTGCGTGCTCATGCCCGAACGATACCGGCGTCGAAACCGTCACGGCAGACGCGACGTATCGCTGGACGACGTACCGTACGACGACATCGCCCGTCCCGGAAGGAGTCGCCCGTGTTCCGCGCCATCCTGACCCTGTGCCTGGCTGCGCTGATGACGCTGGCCCTGGCTGCGTGCGGAGGCGGCACGGCATCTTCCGCCCCGAGCAGCGCCGCGACCGCCGCCCCGGCTGCGTCCGCACCTGCCGCCGGGCCCGTCTGCGAAGAGACGACCGATCCGGGCGACGTGGCGGCGTCGGTCAAGGACTTCGCCTTCGAGCCGGCCGAGATCTCGGCGAAGGTCGGCCAGGTCATCGCGTTCACGAACACAGGCGCGGCGCCGCACACGGCCACGCTCGACGACGACAGCTGCACGACCCCCGCCATCAACGTCGGCGCGGCCGACGGCCTCACGTTCAGCGTCGCGGGCAGCTATCCGTTCCACTGCTCGATCCACGCCCAGATGAAAGGCACGATCACCGTCACCGAGTAGGCCGCGGGGCTCAGCTCGGGCGTTCGACCTGCAGCACCGAGGCGCCCGACGGCAGGTCGATGAGCAGCGGCTCCGGCAGCTCGGCGGCCGCGAACCACTCGCGCAGGCGCTCGCGCGTCGGCAGGGCCGTGCCCTGGTAGAGCTCGTCGATCTGGACACCGGCGATCAACTCGCCGTGGCGCGTCCGGAATTCCTCGGTGGTCGACGGGAGCGGCCAGTCGAGGACGACGATCCGGCCACCGGGCCGCAGTGACTCCCACGCGGCTCGGAGGGCCGCGACCGGGTCGGCGAGCTGGTGGATCGCGTACTGGAAATAGGCGAGGTCGTACTCGCCGGCACGCCCGGGTCGACTGACGTCGCCCTGGCGGATCGCGATCCGGTCCGACAGGCCCGCTGCCTCGACGTTCGCCCGTGCGCGCATGACCGAATCGGGCTCGAACTCGACGCCGACGAGCTGCAGCGCGGGGAACCGGCGGGCCATGGCGATGAGCCAGCGACCCCCGCCGCAATGGATGTCGATGACGTGGCCGCCGCGCCCAAGGTCGGCGACGAGCTGGGGGAGCTGGGCGAGGACCTCCTGGAAGAACACCGCGATGTCCTGGACGGTCAGGCGCTCGATGGACACCCGATAGCGATCGGGTCGTTGGGTGATCGGTTTCCCGCTCCGGAAGAAGTCGAGCATCCCGCCCCAATCGAGCGAGGCCGTCACCGAGTGGACGAACTGGCCGCCCAGGAACTCCGGCCGCTGCTCGTCGAGCAGCACGATCGAGGTGGCCTCGTCGACCGTCAGCCGGTCGCCATCGAGCGTCGCGAGCTCGTGCGCGTCGGCCGCCCATGCCCAGACCTCGATCGCCTCGCGCCGGCAGCCGCTGGCCTCCGCCAGCTCGGCGGTGGACAGGCCATCGGACCCCGCGGCGCGCAGGTGGGAGAAGAGGCCCAGCTCGACGCCGAGATAGACCAGCCAGGTGTTGTGGAACCCGGCCAGGCTCGCGACGAGGTCGTCGAAACGTTCATCGAGCTGCATCGGTGGAGCGATTGTCGCATGCACGTGGCATGAAGAGACACCGTCCGAACGGTGTCGGACGGTGTCTCGATCGGGCACGATGCCCGGTCAGCGGCGGGTGTACTGCGTTCGCGACGGGGCGTCGACGGGCTGCTCGACGACTGCGGAGCCGCGATGAGCCCTGTGCGCTCGGTTCGGAGGACCCGAGACGGCCTTCGGGTAGACCGTGGCGGCCTCGCCCGCGGCGACGGCGGATCCGCCGATCTCGCCGCGGCGCTGGATCCGCAGCGCGTAGTCCGTCGTGGCGTTCCCACCGATCTCGCCCTTGCGCTGGGCTTCGAGCGCGGCCTGTCGGGTCACGGCGCCGGCGACGGGCGCCGCCTTGTAGGTCGTGCCGAGGGCGACGCCGACCGCACCGAGCACGAGGGCGCCCATGAGGATAGCGACCGCGCCGAGCGGCGCGCTCTGGTTGGCATGCCCGGCTATGGGCTGCGTCGTGGTGGCGGACATCGTCCGAACCTCCTTGTCTGGACCAGGACCGGCGATCGGGACATCCGAGTGGCCGTCCGTGGTGCTGTCGCCATGCTCGATCCGGACACCTGCCGCGCCATCGGGCCGGCTGCCTACGCCACGCGATCGCATCGCCTCAATCTGTCGGACGCAGGCGGGCCGGGTACCTTATCCGCACGGGCGAAGACCGGACGCAACGGTCCACGCTCCATCCCGGTTCTGGAGGGCGATGGACACCGACGACGCGCTCATCGCCTCGCTCGCACGGGATCTCGACGGGACATTCGAGGCGCTCGTGCTCGCGCACCAGGACCGCTGCTATTCGATCGCGCTGCGGATGCTCAGCGATCCCGGAGCCGCCGAGGAGGCCGCCCAGGACGCGTTCGTGCGGGCGTATCGCGCCCTCGCCGGGTATGACGAGGCACGGATCCTCGAGCTGCGCCTGCGGCCGTGGCTGGCCACGATCGTGCTGAACCTGTGCCGGACGCGGCTCCAGCGTCGTGCCACCGCAGGGCGGGCCCCGCTGTCGCTCGACGCGGATCCGGATCGGGTCACCCTGCCGGAGCCGGCCGCGACCGATCCCTCCACCTCGCCGACCGCGGTCGTCGAACGACGAGCCGCCCGGGACCACTGGGCGGGCCTCCTTGCGACCCTGCCACCCGCCTATCGGGCCGCCGTCGTCCTGCGACATGTCGACGGCCTGTCCTACCCCGACCTCGCGGTCGCCCTCGGGCGGCCCGAGGGCACCGTCAAGGCCCAGGTCCACCGCGGCCTGGCGATGTTGCGCACCGCACTCGAGACGGCGAACCGCCTCGAACGCGAGGAGATGACAGCATGACGACCGATGACCTGACCCTGGAGACCGCGATGGCCGACCTCGCCACGACCGCCCCGACCCGACTCGCCCCCAACGTCCTCGTCGAGGTCGGCCTCGCCGATCGGATGGCCCGCATCGACACCGTCATCGGGCCGCTCCACGTCGCGTGGAACGGCCTGGGTGTGAGCGGGGTGGAGTCCGAGGAATTCGCGGCGAGCCATGCGGCCCGGACCGGTCGCCCGGTCTTCCCGGCCGAGGGGCTCCCCGCCGACCTGGCACGCGCGATCGACCGGCGGCTCGGCGGCGATCGCCGGGTCCGCATCGACCTCGACCTCCGCGGCCACACCGACTTCGAGCGCGACGTGTGGCGCAAGGCCCTCGACATCCCGCGCGGCGAAGTCCGGCCATACGGCTGGATCGCGGCCGAGATCGGTCGGCCCAGGGCGGTGCGCGCGGTGGGGACGGCTCTCGGCCACAACCCGGTGCCGCTCATCGTCCCCTGCCATCGGGTCGTCCGGACCGACGGCCACCTCGGCCAGTACTCGCTCGGCGGACCCGAGAACAAGCGCGCGATCCTCGCCTCGGAAGGCCTGGACCCCGACGAGATGGAGGACGCCGCTCGCCGCGGCGAGCGGCTCATCGGCTGTGCCTCGACCCATATCGTCTGCTGGCCGACGTGCCGGACCGGCCGGCACATGCTGGCGCGCAATCGCCGGCCGTTCCGCTCGCTCGAGGATGCGGCCCTCGCGGGCTACCGGCCGTGCAAGGTCTGCCGGCCGGTGAGTGGTGCGGTCGCCGTTGCCGCCTGACGGCCTCGCGCGCAGAAGGGCATTTGTCCTACTGGACTAGGCCAACCGGGACGTCGTAGACTGCCGACTTGGACCACCCACCTGTGCCAACGGAGCCCGCCGCCACCGCGCGTCGCGGTGCCTCGCTGTGGGTCGGCATGCTGGTCCTGTACGTCGTCTGGGGCTCGACCTACCTCGGCATCGCCGTCGCGGTCGACACGATCCCGCCGTTCCTGATGGCCGCGATCCGGTTCAGCATCGCAGGTGGCGTCCTGCTCCTGTGGTCGCTCGCACGCGACCGCGGCGACTTCGTCCCGCCGACGCGGCGCGAGTGGCGTGACTCGTTCATCGTCGGCGGCCTCCTGCTCGGCGGCGGCATGGGCATGGTCGCGTTCGGGGAGCTGACGATCCCATCGGGCATCACCGCGCTGCTCATCGCGCTCATGCCGGTCTGGGTCGCGATCTTCGGGCGGCTGTTCCTGGGCGAGGGCCTGCCGCGCGTCGCCATCGTCGGCATCGCGGTCGGCTTCGTCGGCGTCGCGATCCTCGTCGGTCCGTCCGCCTTCGGGGGCGCCGGGGCGCTCGATCCGCTCGGCCTCGCGGCGGTCCTCCTCTCCCCGATCTGCTGGACCCTGGGCTCGCTGTTCGCGTCGCACCGCGCGGTCCTGCCGCCCCGGCCGCTGCTGGCGACGGGTGCCCAGATGCTGGCCGGCGCCGCGGTCCTCGCGGTCACGGCCGGCCTGCGGGGCGAGTTCGGTGCGTTCCGTCCCGAGGCCGTCTCGACCGAATCGTGGGCGGCGCTGGCCTACCTGACCGTCATCGGCAGCCTCCTTGCGTTCACCACGTACGGCTGGCTGCTGCGCGTCGCGCCGCTGCCGCTCATCGCGACTTACGCCTACGTCAATCCGATCGTCGCGGTCGCCCTGGGCGCCATCGTCCTGCAGGAGCCGGTGGAGCCGCGGACTCTGCTTGCCGGGGCGATCATCGTGTTCGCCGTCGCGCTGATCGTGACGACGCGGAGCCGCATGTCGTCCCCGAAGCGGGCGACCGCGCCCGACGTGACGCCGATCGTCGCCAGTCCGGCCTCGAGCGCCTGACCCGGCGCCGGGCCGTCAGCCGCCCGGCTGCTCCCAGCCCTGCGCCGGCCACGGCTCGCAGCGGATCGGCCGGTCCTCGCGGTATCCCAGCGCGTAGTCGGCCTGGATGAGCGTGTGCAGCTGGCTCGTGCCCTCGTAGATGACGGCCGCCTTCGAGTTGCGCAGGTAGCGCTCGACCGGGAACTCGTTCGAGTAGCCGTTGGCGCCGTGGACCTGGATCGCGTCGAGCGCGCTCTGGACCGCGTGCTCGGTGGCGTGCCACTTGGCGAGGCTCGTCTCGCGGGTGTTGCGCAGGCCCTGGTTCTTGAGCCAGCCGGCCCGCCACACGAGAAGCCGGCCCATCTCCGTCCCGGCGGCCATCTTCGCGATGAGCTGCTTGACCAGCTGGTGCTCCCCGATCTCCTGGCCGAACGTGTGGCGCTCGTGGGCGTAGCGCACGCTCGCATCGAGGCACGCCTGGGCCAGGCCGACCGCGCCCGCCGCCACCGTGTAACGACCCTGGTCGATGGCGCTCATCGCCACGAGGAATCCCTCGCCCTCCTCGCCGATGCGGTTCTCCGCCGGGACGGGCACGTCATCGAGGTTGATCAGCCCGGTGTTGCCGGCCCGGATGCCGAGCTTGCCGTGCAACGTGCCGGTCGTGAGGCCGGTCATGCCGCGCTCGAGCATGAAGGCGGTCACGCCCTTGTGCTTCTTCGATCGGTCGACCGAGGCGAACACCAGGAAGTGGTCCGCGAGGTCCGCGAGGCTGATCCAGATCTTCTGGCCGTTGAGGCGGTACACGTCGCCGTCCCGTCGGGCGGTCGTCTGGAGGTTCGCGGCGTCCGTGCCGACGCCCGGCTCGGTCAGCCCGAACGTGGCGAGCTTCTCGCCCTTCGCCTGCGGGACCAGCCAGCGCTGCCGTTGCTCCTCGCTCCCCCACTGGAGGAGCGCGAGCGAGTTGAGCCCGACGTGTACGCTCTGGACGACCCGGAACGCCGTGTCGGCACGCTCCAGCTCCTCGCACAGCAGCGCGAAGCTGATGTAGTCCATCCCAGCCCCGCCGTACGCCTCGGGGATCGGGGCGCCCAGGAACCCGAGCTCGGCCATCCGCACGAAGATCTCGCGATGGACCTCGCCCTTCTCGTCCCACTCGCGGATGTGGGGCAGGATCTCGGCCTCGGCGAACGCGCGGACGCTGTCGCGGACGAGCTTGTTCTCCTCGGTCAGCGTGAAGTCGACCACGGCGGCATGCTACGCGGCCGCACCGGCCGACGCTGCCCGGTTCCCGTCGATACACTCGGGCGATGGACACCGCCCCGAACCTGACCCCGGTCGTCGGCCGCTACTACGAGCGCGAGTGGAGTCACGGCGTCGGCCATCGTCTGTTCGACACCGACGGCAATGCGTACCTCGACTTCGCGAACGGGATCGCCGTGACGGCGCTCGGCCACGCCCATCCCCGGGTCAACGCCGCGATCCACGCACAAGTCGACAAGCTGATGGGGCCGATCAACGCGATCGGCTACGCCGAGCCGATCTCACGCCTCGCGACCGACCTGGCGGCGACCTTCCCCGCGCCGCTCGATTCGGTCATGTTCCTCAACTCCGGCTCAGAGGCGATCGATGGCGCGCTGAAGCTGGCCCGTCGCGTGACGGGGCGGCCCGGGATCATCGCGTTCCGCGGCGCGTTCCACGGCCGGACGTTCGGGGCGATGTCGGTCACCTCGTCGTCACTCAACTACCGGACCGGCTACCAGCCGATGGTGCCGGGCGTCACGCTTGCCCCGTTCCCGCAGGCCTATCACGACTTCGACGGCGACGAGGAGCGTGCGACCGCGGCGGCCCTCGAAGGCCTGCACGCGGTCTTCGCCTCGGTCATGCCGCCGTCGGAGGTGGCCAGCATCCTCATCGAGCCCGTGCTCGGCGAGGGCGGGTACGTGCCCGCACCGCATGCCTTCCTGCGCGAGCTTCGGGCGCTGTGCCACCGCCACGGGATCCTGTTCATCGCCGACGAGGTCCAGACCGGCTTCGGGCGGACCGGGCGGATGTGGGCATTCGAGCACGCGGGGATCGTGCCGGACGTCGTGACCGTCGCGAAGGCCGTGGCGAACGGCCTGCCCCTGTCCGCGATCGTGTCCTCGCGCGAGCTCCAGGAGCGATGGGGCCGGGGCGCGCACGGGTCCACCTATGGCGGCAACCCGGTGGCCTGTGCCGCTGGCGTCGCCGTGCTCGAGACCATCCGCGACGAGGGGCTCGTGGCGAACGCGATGGCCCGCGGCGCCGAGCTGACGGCCGGCCTGGGCGCGATCGCGGCGGAAGACGAGCGGATCGGCGACGTGCGCGGGCCCGGCTTGATGGTCGGCGTCGAATTCGTCCGTGACCGCAAGACGCGCGAGCGCGACATCGACCTGCCGGATCGGCTCATGGCGGCCTGCGCCGACGCCGGGCTCCTGGTCCTCACCTGTGGGTCGCAGCACGAGACCGTGCGCTGGATCCCCCCGCTGAACGTCAGCGCGGCCGAGATCGCGGAGGCGGTGGAGATCTTCGGGGAGACCCTCTCGGGCCTGGACTGACCGTCAGTCGGTCGCCGGCGGCATCCCCGCATTGATCCGGATCGCGTCCCGCACGAACCGGGCGAGGCCGGGCTGGATCTTCTCGTAGGTCGCCTCGAACCGTGGGTCCGCGACGTACATGTCGCCGAGCGTCGCGTGCATCTCCTTCGAGCACGGGTAGAACCGCGTGTCGATCTGCAGCCGGTGGCGCTCGACGAGCGCCTGCACCTCCGGGTCGCCCGGGGCCGCGCCCGAGGCGAGGGCGGCACCGAGACCCGTCCCGATGGCCTCGCTCTCGGCCTTGATGGCCTTCCAGTCGTCCTTGGTGTAGCGGGCCGTCCGGCGGGCGGACTCCGCGTATGCGTCGGTGTCGCCCCAGCGCTCCTTGACCTCGATCTCGTAAGCCTTGGGGTCGAAGTCGCCGAAGACCTCGAACATGTCGCCGTCGTTCATCGTCGTTCCTTTCGAGAGCGCGTCGAGGGCCGTGTCGATGGCGGCGATGATCGCCTCCATGCGACGGGTACGACCCGCGAGCTGTTCGCGTTGGGCGACGAGCGCCGCCCGCCGGTCGAAGGTCGGGTCGAGCATCAGGCGCCCGATCGCGTCGAGCGGGAAGTCGAGCTCCCGGTACAGCAGGATCTGCTGCAGGTCCTCGAGCTCCTCGTGCCGATAGAGTCG
The DNA here is from genome assembly GCA_963767165.1 of uncultured Chloroflexia bacterium. Taxonomy (GTDB): domain Bacteria; phylum Chloroflexota; class Limnocylindria; order Limnocylindrales; family CSP1-4; genus SPCO01. The sequence goes on from CAVYCV010000005.1 coordinate 430,358, forward strand.
ATAGCCCGACGCGGTCCGTTCCGACGGGCTCAGGAGCCCGATCGCGTCGTAGTGGTGGAGCGTCCGGATGCTGACGTGCGCGAGGCCGGCGATTTCGCCGACCGTGTACGTCCGCCCGTTTCCATCCATCTCGACGGGAGTCTAGACCCTGACGTTACGTGAGGGTCAAGCGACCCCGCGGGCATCGGACGGGCGAACGCCAGGCTCAGGCCGGACCGGGACATCAAGGAGCGCCCGTGCCCTCGTGGGCCGGGCGCTCGAACACGCGCAGACGAACGACGATCTGGTCGGACGGGGTCCGACCAGGGACGGTCAGCGGTTTTGCGAGAGGAACTTCATCACGTCGTCAAGCCGGAACCGGCGGTCCCCGCGCTTGCAGACGCGATAGAACGGCAGCTCACCCCGATCGCCCAGGCGCTTCACCGTGTTCACGTGGAGGTGGAGCATCTCGGCGACCTCGGTCGCGGTGAGCATCGGTCCCAGTTCGTTGACGGCCATCGATGCCATGTGGTCGTTGCCTCGTTCTGCGCATTTGTCGGCGGTCCGGGCCCCTGGGGTAGCCAGGGGTAGGGTGCGGCCCGCTGCGAGGCAGAGCGTATGAGTGAGGTACCACCACCGCCAAGCCGTACTTTGGGGTAGCCGCCAGTACCACGGTCGGGTTAGGGGCGGTCAGTCGCCTCGTCCGACCCGGTAGGCATCGGTCGTATCGCGTGCCTCGGCAACGATCGTGACCTCAAGCGAGGGCACGCGTTCCAGGATCCGATCCGCAAGGGGCTTGCCACGGATGCGTTCGAGCGTTCGGGAGGCTCGGTGCGGCAGGAGCAGGCGCGTGACGTGTCGACCACGTGCCACGCCGACGATCCCCTCGGTCAGGTCGGAGGCTTCCACCATCAACACCTCGGCGCCCAGGTCGACCGCGTCATCGAGGTATTCGCGCCGGTGACGCGTCTGCTCCGACGACGCACCGGCGTCCGCGGGCGTCTCCACGACCAGGGCGAGGAGTGGTGCCCGCAAGACGGCCGCGATCGCGGCAGCGCGGCGCAGCGCCCGCGGAGTGGCACGCGAGTCGTCCACCAGCACCAGCACACGCTCGGTGACCGGCTGCGCGATGAATGGCGCGCCGATCCCCTCGAGCTGGGCGTCGACCCGGCCGGCCACGAAACGGAGGCTCAACTCGCGCAGCGCGGTCAGGTTGGACTCCGTGAAGAAGCGATCGAGGGCGATCCGGGAGCGATCCGGTGGGTAGACATTGCCATGGCGCATCCGCTGACGGAGCGCGAACGGGCTCATGTCGACCAGCTCGACTTCGTCGGCCGCGGCAAGGACCTCATCCGGGATCCGCTCGTTGACGGGCGCGCCGGTGATGGTGGCCACCGCGTCGGCGACCGAGTCGAGATGCTGGACGTTGCACGTGCTGACGACGTCGATCCCCGCGTCGAGGAGGATGTTCACGTCCTCCCATCGCTTGACCCGCTCCGATCCGGGTGCGTTCGTATGAGCCAACTCGTCGACGAGCGCCACGGCGGGCTTGCGCGCCAGCACCGCGTCCGTGTCCATCTCCTCGACGATCACCCCGCGGTACTCCACGCGCCGTCGGGGCACGATCTCGAGCCCATCGAGCAGCTTCTCGGTCTCGGGACGCCCGTGCGCCTCGACGAACCCGACGACGAGGTCGGTCCCGCGAGCGGTGCGGCGATGACCCTCCTCGAGCATCCGATAGGTCTTGCCAACGCCCGGCGCCATCCCGAGATAGACGCGGAGGCGCCCCCGGGCGTGCGCGTCGGCTGACCCACGCGTGCGGGCAAGCATCTCCTCCGCCGTCGGACGCTCGTCGTCGGGGTCACGTCTGGTGTCAGTCACGGACGCACCTCCTCGCCAATGGGCCCGTATCCGTCGATCACGATGGTGTCACCCAGCCAGCAGACCGTCGAGGTCCAGGTTGAGGAGAAGGACGTTGACACGAGCCTGACCGAGAAAGCCGAGCGTCGGCTGCTCCGTGTGACGGGCGACGACTGCGCGGATGTCGTCCACGGACGAGCCGCGTGCAGACGCGACGCGCGCGACCTGGTACTCAGCGGCGGCGGGACTGATCTCGGGGTCCAGCCCTGAGGCCGACGTCGTGACGAGATCCACCGGGACCGGCGCATCGCCGTTCTCGGCCTGATAGGCCGCGACGGCCGCCGTGACCCGATCGATCAGGTCCTGGTTGGTGGGTCCGAGGTTCGACCCGGCCGAACCTGATGCGTCGTAACCGTCCTTGCCGGCGGCCGACGGGCGGCTCCAGAAGTACTTGGGGTCACTGAAGCCCTGACCGATCAGGCTCGAACCGATCGTCCGGCCGTCCGTCGTGACGACGAACGAACCATTGGCCTGGTGCGGGAACGCGACTTGTGCGATCGCGGTCACGACCACTGGATAGACGACGCCTGTGACGAGCGTCAGCACGATCAGGAGCGCGACGGCAGGCCACAGCCGAGAGCGGGCGAAGGTGATCATCGAAAGGTCCTTATGCCAGGTGCAGGCCGGACACGACGAGGTCGATCGCCTTGATCCCGATGAACGGGGCGATGATCCCGCCGAGGCCGTAGATGAGGAGGTTGCGCTGGAGAAGCACGCTCGCGGGCGCGGGCTTGAACGACACGCCACGAAGCGCGAGTGGGATGAGCGCGACGATGATCAATGCGTTGAAGATCACCGCTGACAGGATCGCGCTCTGGGGAGTCGACAGACCCATGACGTTGAGGGCGTTGAGCTCCGGGTAGACCGCGACGAACATCGCGGGCACGATCGCGAAGTACTTGGCCACGTCATTGGCGATCGAGAACGTCGTGATCGAGCCACGCGTGATGAGCAGCTGCTTGCCGATCGCGATGACCTCGAGCAGCTTGGTCGGGTCCGAGTCGAGGTCGACCATGTTGGCCGCGTCCTTCGCGGCGGAGGTGCCGCTGTTCATGGCCAGCCCCACATCGGACTGGGCAAGCGCCGGGGCATCGTTGGTGCCGTCGCCGGTCATCGCGACGAGATGGCCCTCGGCCTGTTGCGACCGGATGAAGGCGATCTTCTCCTCGGGGGTCGCCTGGGCGATGAAGTCATCGACGCCGGCCTCCCTGGCGATGGTGGCCGCGGTCCGGGCGTTGTCGCCCGTGATCATCACCGTCCTGATGCCCATCCGGCGGAACTCGGCGAATCGCTCGACGAGGCCCTCCTTGACCGTGTCCTTGAGCTCGATGAGCCCGAGGACGCGACCTTCGCTCTCGAGGATGAGCGGGGTTGCTCCTTGGTCCGCGATACGGTCCGACTCGGCGAGGACCTCCGGCGGGAGACTGCCGACCTTGGCGGTGATCGCGTCCACCGCGCCCTTGAGCATCGTGACCCCGGTCGCGATCTTGACCCCGCTGGTGCGGGTCTCCGCGCGGAACGGGATCTCCTCGGTGATGGTCTGACCAAGGGCCGCGAAGCCCGTCTCATCGCCGACACCCGCCGGACGGCCGAGTTCCGCGAGACGCTTGCGGGCCAGCTCCACGATCGAGCGCCCTTCCGGTGTCTCATCACGGATCGAGGCCACCAACGCGGCCTCGACGACCTCGCCCTCGGTGACGCCTGGTGCCGGGGTGATCGAGGCCGCGAGCCGGTTGCCGTAGGTGATGGTGCCGGTCTTGTCGAGCAGGATGACGTCGACGTCCCCGGATGCCTCGACGGCACGCCCGCTCATGGCCAGGACGTTGAACCGCGCCACCCGGTCCATGCCGGCGATGCCGATGGCCGACAGCAGCCCGCCGATGGTCGTGGGGATCAGGCACACGAGCAGGGCGGTGAGGGCGACGGTCTCGACGGTCGTGCCGGCATAGATCCCGAACGGCCGTAGGGTCACGGTCGCCATCAGGAAGATGATCGTCAGGCCCGCGAGCAGGATCGCGAGGGCGATCTCGTTCGGTGTGCGCTGTCGCTTGGCGCCCTCGACGAGGGCGATCATCCGGTCGAGGAAGGTCTCGCCCGGATCGGTGGTGACCTCGACCACGAGCCGGTCGCTGACGAGGCTCGTCCCGCCGGTGACCGAGCTCCGGATATCCGTTCCCGGTTCCTTGAGGACGGGTGCGGACTCGCCGGTGATCGCCGCCTCATTGACGAACCCGATGCCTTCGATGACATCGCCGTCCCCGGCGATCGTCTCCCCCTCGTTGACGACGATGATGTCGCCCTTGCGCAGCTCCGAGGAGCCGACGTCTTCGAGGGTCCCGTCGGCCATGCGACGGTGTGCCGTGGTCTCCGAGCGCGTCTTGCGCAGTGTGGCTGCCTGGGCGCGACCGCGCGCTTCGGCAACGGCCTCGGCATACGTCGCGAACAGGGCCGTGAACCACAACCAGATCGCGATCTGTACCGAGAACCCGAGACCAGCCGAGCCGGCCGCCTGGGTGCCCATGGCATCGCCGATCGCGATGAGGGTCACGAGCGCCGCGGTGATCTCGACGACGAACATGACCGGGTTCTTGATGAGCAGCCGTGGATCGAGCTTGCGGAAGGCCTGCGGTATGGCCGACCGGAGGAGATCTGGGTCGAGGATCCCGCGCGGCTTGGGTGCCTCGCCCGATGGCTTTGCTCCGCCCAGGGTGACGAATCGCTGGAACCGGCGCGTGCCGCGACCGGTGTCAACCGACATGAGTGCCATCAGGAGACCTTTCCGGCGTTCTGGATGAGCTGCTCGACGATCGGACCCAGCGCGAGCGCCGGAAAGAACGTGAGGGCTCCGACGATGATGACGACACCGATCAGCAGGACCACGAACAGGGTGCCCGAGGTCGGGAAGGTGCCGAGAGATGGCGCAACGGAACGCTTGGCGGCCATCGATCCGGCGAGGGCGAGGATCGGGATGATCATGCCGTAGCGGCCGATGAGCATCGCGAAGCCACCGAGGATGTTGTAGAAGGGCGTGTTGCCCGTCAGACCAGCAAAGGCCGAGCCGTTGTTGCCCGTCTGGCTGGAGAAGGCGTACAGGATCTCGCTGAAGCCATGCGGCCCGGAGTTGAGCGGGCCAGCCGTGCCTTCCGCCGTGACACTCGCGATCGCCGTGAAGCCGAGGATGCTGGCGCCGAGGACGAGGGCGACGAGCATCGCCATCTTGATCTCGAACGACTCGACCTTCTTGCCGAGGTACTCGGGCGTGCGGCCCACCATGAGGCCGGCGATGAACACGGCCAGGATCGCGCCGATGACGAGCATGCCGTACATGCCCGCACCGATCCCTCCGGGGGTGACCTCTCCGAGCTCGATGTTGAGGAGCGGGACGAGGCCGGCGATCGGCTGGGCGCTGTCGTGCCACGAGTTGATCGCGCCGGTGCTGGTGCCCGTCGTGGCGGCCATGAAGAGGCCGCCGACCGCGGCACCGAACCGCGTCTCCTTGCCTTCCATGTTGCCGATGCCGGCCTGGTCGGCGCCGGCCGGGAACAGCGGATTCCCGACGAACTCGACGTGCATCGCGCCGACAGCCCCGACGAGCAGGATGACCGCCATCGCGGCGAAGATCCCCCAGCCCTGGCGCCTGTCGCCCGCGTACCGGCCGAACGTGTAGGTCAGAGAGAACGAACACATCAGGAGCGCGAAGATCTCGAGCCAGTTCGTCAGCGGCGTCGGGTTCTCGAAGGGATGTGAGGAGTTCGCGTTGAAGAATCCGCCACCGTTGTTGCCGAGCTCCTTGATGAACTCCTGCGACGCGACCGGACCGATGGCGATGGTCTGCTGCGCCCCCTGGAGGGTCGTCACGGTCTGCGAGGGCTCCCACGTCTGGGGGACGCCCTGCCAGACGAGCACGAGAGCTCCCACGATCGCGATCGGCAGCAGGATGTAGAGCACCCCTCGCGTGAGGTCGACCCAGTAGTTGCCGATGGTCTTCGCCGAGCGGCGGGTGAGACCCCGGAAGAGCGCGATCGCGATCGCCAGGCCGGTCGCGGCCGACGTGAAGTTCCGGACCGCCAGCACCGTCGCCTGCGACAGGTACGTGGCGCCGGTCTCGCCCGAGTAGTTCTGCCAGTTGGTGTTGGTCTCGAAGCTCACCGACGTGTTGAAGGCGAGATCCGGGGTCATCGGCGGGATGCCGCCCTGATCGAGCGGCAGGACGTCCTGCAACCGGAGGACGACGTACCCGGCGATGATCGCGACAAAGGCCATCGCGAGCACAGAGACGGCGTAGCCCTTCCAGCCCTGCTCGACGGTCTCGTCGACCCCGCAGACGCGATAGATGAACCGCTCGATCGGGCGAACCACCGGGCTCAGGAAGACGTGTTCGCCCTCCATCACCCGATAGATGTAGCGGCCGAGGAACGGGGTGACGACGACGATCGCCAGGGCGAGGGTGGCGAGGGTCAGGAGGTCGTTGAGGGACACGATCAGAAGTCCTCGGGGCGAAGCAAGGCCCACAGCAGATAGACGAAGACGAAGGCGGCCGCGAGGCCGGCCAGGAGCTCGAGGATGTTCATCGCCCGACCCGCTCGCAGAGCAGCAGGTACCCCGAGAAGACGGCGATGCAGCCGATCAGGATCAGGGCGATCTGGACGTCGGTCATTGGTTCTGGGATCTCCGTGGTCAACAACCGGTCGATCGTCGACCGAAGCGTGTCCAGCGCAAAGGGCTTGGGCAGGTACCCGGCGACGCCGAACTCGCGCAGGCGGGCTGGACTGACCGCCATGGCGCTCGCGACCACGACCGGCGGTCGTCCGGCGGCCTCGAAAGCCGGGCTGCGAAGGAGCGACCAACCAGTCTCGCCCGGCAGGTTGATATCGAGCAGGACGAGGGAGGGGCGTAGGCCGTGGTCGAGCGCGGTGTTCGTCTCTTCGGCCGATCCCGCCACCACCACTTGGTACCCATGGGCCTGCAGGTAGCCGGCCAGCAGGTTGCCAAGTGTCTCGTCGTCCTCGACCAGGAGGATCGGGGCCAGCGGTTCATCCGACGTCATGCGTGCGCCTCGGGAGGGCTGGCTCGTCGAACGAGGACATCGAGGCCCTCTTCGTCGGTCCGCCAGAGCGGCTCCAGCTCCACGCCAAGTTCCGCCGCCAGCGGCCGAACGATCTCGATGGCCGCCTCGCTCAACCGCAGATTGCCCACGGTCGTTCGGTTGGCGGCCCCGGACGCGACGAGCCGGACGGCGCTCGCCAGGAGCTCCGCCTCACGATCGATGGTCGCCTTGACCTGGTCCTTCTGATCCACGAACCGATGGTCGTCCTGGGGCCCAAGAGGCCAGGTGCCATTCGTCCCCGACGATCGCTCAAGAACGGCTCAAGCCGCGCCTGAGACGGGCGGGCCGTGCGTCAGTTGGCGGCGATGCGGTATCCGACTCCGGGCTCGGCGACGATCAAGCCGCTCAGCGATCCGGTCGGATCGGCTGCCTCGAGCTTGCGACGGATCTGGCTCACATAGACGTGGACGTAGTGGGCCTCGTCGCTGTAGGCGGTCCCCCACACCGCCCGCAATAGGCGGCCGTGGGTGACCAACCGGCCGGCGTGCGTGACGAGCACCTTGAGGACCTCGTATTCGCGCGGCGTGAGGTGCACCGGCCGTGATCCGACGGTGACCGAGCGCTTGGCGATGTCCAGCGTCAGCTCGCCGACCCGGACCTCGCCCGTGGCATCCGCAGCCGGTCCTGCCGCTCGCCGAAGCAGGGCGTCGATCCTCGCGCGGAGTTCGATCATGCCGAAGGGCTTCGTCACGTAGTCGTCCGCACCGAGGTCCAGCGCGGCCACCTTGTCCGACTCGCGATCCCTGGCGGACAGAACCAGGATCGGCGTCGAAGCCTCACGCCGGATGTGCCGGATGACGGTCAGCCCATCGAGGTCGGGCAGACCCAGATCCAGCACGATAAGGTCGGGACGTCGCGCCTCCCACGCGGCAGTGGCTTCGGCCGCGTCGGCGGCCTCCGTGACATCGTGGCCGTGCCCGCGGAGGAACGTCGCGACCGAGGATCGGGTCGGCGGGTCGTCCTCGACCAGGAGGATCGAGGCCGCGTCATTCGGGCGCGTCACTGCTGCGCTACGTAACTCGCCTGATCGACGATATCCGGTCCCGGGGCGGCGGTCGGCACATCGAGCTCGATGGCCAGACCACCCAGCTCGCTGCTTCGGGCTTCGACGCGACCGCCCATGGCTTCGACCAGGCCCCGAACGACGGCCAGCCCGATCCCGGTCCCGCGTCGCGAACCTTCGCCCTTCCGCGGCACCCGGTAGAACTTCTCGAACAGGCGGGGCAACGTCTCGGGGGGGACGCCGGGTCCCCCGTCCTCGACGACGACCCTCACCCGATCGTCGAGGCTGCGCGCCGAGACGCGGATCGGGACGCCGGCGCCTCCATATTTCGCGGCGTTGTCCAGCGCGTTCGCGAGCACCTGCCCGAGGAACACCTCGTCGACCAGCACCGGCGGTAGGTCCGGCGGGATCCGGACCTCGACCGGATGACCGGCCAGACTCGACGCCGATCGACGGACGGCTTCGGCGACGATGTCCGAGAGCGCGAGGATCGCCAGGCTCGGACGGAGCTCGCCGGCCTCGACCCGACTCATGTCAAGCAGGTTCGTCACCAGGCGGTTGAGCCATTCGGCCTCGTGGTCGATCGACGCGGCGAACTCACGGCGTTGCTCGGGCGGCCACTCGACGTCGGGGTCCATCAATGTGCCCGCTGCCGCCCGGATCGAGGCCAAGGGGGTCCTCAAGTCGTGCGACACCGAGTCCAGGAGAGCCGACTTCAGGGCCTCGCTGCGTCGGGAGACCTCGGCCGAGGTCGCGTCGCGCTGCAGACGGTCACGCTCCAACGACCCGCCGATCTGGTCGGCCGCCGCGGCGAGCACGCGAGTCTCTCCGAGGTCCGGTGGACCGAGACCTCGCGGCCGGATGACCCACACGGCCCCGTACGTGCGATCGCCAGCGGTCACGACGACCTGGAATGACTGCTCTGCCGGGTCGTGGGCGGACTTCGGCGCACGCGCCGGGGCATGCACCCGGACCCACTCCGCGGGTTCGTCACCGGGTCGACGGCGCAGCACCGTGTACACGACCGGGCTTACGGGCGTTCCGGCTTGATCCGTGGTGTCGGCGACGATCATGTCGCCGACCACGATCCAGACGCGCGACGCGCGAACCTCGTCGCGGACCTGGCCGGCGATCGAGCCAAGCGCGGAGGCGGTGTCGCGTTGACTCGCCAGCGTGAAGCTGATGTTGAACATCGCTGATGCCTCTCGCTCGCCTTCGATGGCCGCGACGGCGCGGTCCCGCTCCCGTCCGGCCAAGCGGCCAACGACCACACCGACCACCAGCAGGAGGAGCAGGTTCAGCCACTCGGCCGGGTCACGCACCGTGAACGTGTAGAGCGGCTCGATGTAAAAGAAGTCGTAGACGAAGAACGCCCCGACCGCGGTCGCGACGGCGGGCCCTGTCCCGCGCAGGACGGCGACCGCGACCACAGCGAGCAGATATGCCGGGGATGCGTCATTGAGGCCGAATGCCTCGAGGGCGCTGATGACGATGGCCCCGACAAGCAGGGCCGACAGGATGACGACCAGACTTGGCACCAGATCGCGGATCCGCCGACCGACGGCCCTGGCGCGACGCCAGTGAGCATCGACGGTGCGCGTCATCGACGCCCGCCTCGGGCGATCTGGCGTGCCTCCCGGCTGATTCGCAGGAACTGGGTCAGGTGCTGTCGCGGCCTGACGTGGCTGGGTTCGCCGGCATAGATCGTCCGGATCGGCACCCACCCGATCGGGAGACCCAGCGCGATGCACCGGGCGATCATCTCGACCTCGAATTCGAAGCCCTGCTCGTTCGAGTCGAGAAGCGTCCGCATGAGCCCCCGTCCGATCAAGCGGTAACCGGACTGGTTGTCTGGCACACCGCGGCCGACCGCGGCGGAGAAGACCCAGCCGCCCAGCGTGTTCGAAAGGCGGCGGACGGCGGGCATCTGCCTGAAGTCGCGGCGACCGATGACGAGCTCGGGGCGGTCGCGCTCGTACGCCGCCAGGAAAGCCGGGATCTCGGCGGGGTCGTGCTGGCCGTCCGCGTCGAGCGTGACGACGGCGTCCGCGCCGACCTCGAGTGCGTGTCGGAAGCCCGCCCGCAGGGCCGCGCCCTTGCCCTGGTTCGGGACCTGTCGGATGACCGTCGCACCCGCCGTCTCGGCCTGGGCCGCCGTGTCGTCGGTCGAGCCGTCGTCGACGACGATGACGGGCAGGTGGCGCGCGGCGCCCTCGACGACGGCGGCGATCCGCGGCCCTGCCTGGTAGCCGGGGATCAGGGCGAGGATCGAGGGGCTCGATTCGAGTGTCGTGGGCACGCCAGCATCGTACGCGTCGGGTCCCACCGGCGAGATGCCACTGGAACCAACGGTCGTCGCGTTTGGCGCCCCCGCCAGGATTCGAACCTGGGACCTTCCGCTTAGAAGGCGGCTGCTCTGTCCACTGAGCTACGGGGACACGCGTCGCCAGTTTACGCAGGGTTCCCCCGGACTGACGCTCTCGCCAGAAGTCACCCGATTCGGTGGATGCCGACGGTGGATCCGAGACGTAGCTTGCGATTCGGCCAGGCGCGACCGACTTCGGCGGGCTACGGGCCGGAGCGCCCTGGAGCTTGGAGGCGTCATGACTGAGCGATCGCTCGATGAGCTCGGACCCGTCGACTATCTGATCGTGGAATTCCCGGCAGGGGCCCAGAACTTCACCGGCGAAGGTGCGGCAGAGCTCCTGCGGCTCCATGACGCCGGGATCATCCGGATCATGGACCTGCTCATCCTGCAGAAGGGCGAGGACGGCACGACCATGGCCCAGGAGCTGGGTGACCTCGCCGACCTCGGGGAGCTCGCGCGGCTCGAGACCGAGCTGGTGCAGACGCTGGCCGAAGCAGACGTCGACCATCTCGCCGCCGCGATGGATCCCGGCAGCGTCGCCGGCGTCCTCGTCTACGAGAACCTGTGGGCCGCACCATTCGCCTCGGCCATGCGACGTGCCGGTGGCCAGTTGATCGCCAACGGCCGGATCCCGATCCAGGCCATCATCGCCGCCATCGAGGCCGACGAGGCCCTCGTCGAAGTAGGAGGCTGACATGCCGCTCGGACCAGGTCGCCGGGGAGTCGGCGTCATCGGTGCTCCCGTCGCCAAGGCTGCCGTCGTCGGTGCCGCCATGGGCCCGGGACGCTCGCCGGTCGCGAAGGCCGCGGTCGTGGGCGCTGCGGTCTCACCCGGCCCGTCGCCGATCGCGAAGGCAGCCGTCGTCGGCGCAGTCGTCACGCCCGGTCGCCGTCGCAGGTTCTAGCCGCCCCCGAACGTCAGGTGCCCGGCCCGGACGGCCGAATCCGGCGTGCTATGCTCCCCGCCCCATCGCCCGATCCGTGTCGGGCCGGCGGTCATCGAGGATGCATATCGACGATGTCGGGGCCCCCGACGCGCGCCACCACCGGCCAACTCGCACTCGAGCTCCCGCTCGAGCTGCCGCCGCTCGCCATCGCGCCCGAGTGGAAGGAGCAGCAGCGCCTGTGGGGCCACCCGTTCCACCCGATGTGCTCGTACCTCGCGAGCTTCCCGGCCGCCCTGGCCCACGCGTTCATCGCCCGGTACTCGCGACCCGGTGACGTCGTCCTCGATCCCTTCTCCGGCCGCGGCACGACACCGCTCCAGGCCTGCGCCGAGGGCCGGATCGGGGTCGGCAACGACCTCAACCCCTTCGCCCACCTGCTGACCGCGGCCAAGGTCGAGCCCGCGACCCGCGCCCAGGCCACGACCCGCCTCGCCGGGCTTCGACTCGCGTGGCACGCCGGGTCGGCCGACTGGCTGGCCCTCGGCGAGCGCGTCTGGCGGGACCCGACGGCCGACACCTCGCTCGTGCCGATCGCCGGTTCCGGGGCCGGCCCCGACGAGGGCGTGGAGGCCGTCCCGATCGAGGTCGCGCTCGCCTTCCATCCGCGGACGCTCGGCCAGCTGCTGTTCGTGCGGACGCGTCTCCGGCTCGACGATCGGACCGACCGGTTCCTCGCCGCCGCGCTGACCGGCATCCTTCACGGCAAGAGCGCGTCCTATCTCTCGGAGCTCATGCCCAACACGTTCAGCATGGCGCCGCGCTACGTCCGCGACTTCGCCAGACGGACGGCCTTCGCGTCGCCGGAACGGGACGTCTTCAACGGCCTCGCGAAGAAGCTCGACCGGCTGTACCGAACCGGGCCGCCGTCCGCCGAAGGCGTCGGGCTGTTGGGTGACGCGCGCGACGTCGCGCCCCGGATGCGCGTCGCGATGCACGAACGCGGCCGGCCCGAGCGCGCCCGGCTCGTGGTGACCTCGCCGCCGTACCTGCGCGTCGTCAAGTACGGCTACTACAACTGGCTGCGCACGTGGTTCCTGGGCTTCGACGCCCGGGCGATCGATGCGACGCTCGACGACGCCCATCATCGCGAGCCGTATCTCGCCTTCCTGCGCGACGTCCTCGCCGGGCTCCGGCCCGTCCTGTCGGAGGACGCGGTGGTCGTGCTGGTCATCGGGGACGTCGAGACCGACCGCGGTCGCCGGATCCGAGGTGGCGTCGGGCTGGCAGCCCGCGTCTGGGAGGCCGCGGCCGAGCCCGAGGGCTACCGGCTCGCGGGGGTCGCGCTCGATGACGTGGCGGCCACGCGCAAGATGACCAAGCTCTGGGGCGACGAGGCCGGCCAGGCGACCAAGACCGACCGGATCCTGGTGCTCGGGGCGACCGAGGCGGGCCGACGCCGCGCGCTCGCCGGGGCCGGCAACGACATCGACTGGTCCTGGCCGCCGAGGGCACTGCGCGCCCTCTAGAATTGCCGTCATGCAGCCGATGTATCACCCCTCGGACCTGGCCGCGATGGACCCGCTGGTCCTGATGAAGAACCTCGACCACGTGCGGATGACCAGCCGGCGGCTGAGCTACATCCTCCAGCAGCAGGTCCACCTCTACGTGCCCGAGGCGAACCAGCTCCGCGAGCAGATCGACCGCTACGTCGAGGCGGAGCGACAGATCGAGGGCGAGATGGCGAGGCGCCGCATCCGGGCCTGAGAGCCTGACGCGAACCGGCCGGGAATCTCGAACCCCCCGGCGCGACGGAGGGTTCGAGACCTTCTGGGGACCAGGGACGCTCAGACCGCGGCGTGCACCGGGTTGAGTCGGATGGGGACTTCTGTAGTCCGCTCGGCCGGTTCGGCGGGCCGTTCGGTGGAGACGGTGGCCGCGATCGCGTCATCTGGGATCACGGGTTGGTCGGCGCGGATCGGCGCGTCGTCGGGACCCATCATGACCGGCACCGGTTCGGCGGCGATCCGGACCGCGACAGGCCGGCGTCGTGCCTGCTCCTCGCTGATGACGCCGGCGGCCAGGCCGGCCAGGGCCGGCATGTCGAAGAGGCTGAAGCCGATGCCGAGGCCGGCCAGGTCGTCGGGCCCGAGACCGCGAAACAGCCCGCGCGACGCCACCGCGCACATCTCGTCGTAGAGCTCCGGCCAGCCGACGCGTCGCCGGCGGTAGCAGAACCGCACGAATTCGATCGCGTCAGGATCGGGTGAACTGGGGCCGGCGGTGCGTGATTCCATCGGTGGCGTGCCCTTCTCCCTCAAACTGCCCCGGGCCGGCCGTTGGCGCGACTTGGGCAAAACGAAGCTCAACCCGACGAGCCGGAGCGCCTATCCGCCCGCCGGGACATGGTCCCGGAAGTCCTCCGGCCTGCCCTCACGTTCATCCCTGCGGGCCGGTGGGTGGATATCGTAGGCCGCGCCCGGAACGCCGGGAAGGGGGCTTGTCCACGAGTTCATCCACCAAGTTATCCACACGAACACCTGTTCGGTGAACGCCCGTGCGGAACGAGCGTGGACAACCGGTCCGAAGCCCGGGGCGACCTTCACGCGACTCGCCGGGTCAGCCCGAGACCCGGTCCCGACGGCAGGATCCAGCGGTGGTCGGCCCCGAGATCGAGGCCCTCGAAGGGGTCGTCGGCGAGCAGCAGGCAGCCATCGAGGTCGACCCACTCGGCCAGTGAGGCGACCGCCGCGGACGCTGCGATCCCGACCGACGTCTCCTCCATGCAACCGAGGAATGTCCTGAAGCCGAGCTCCCGCGCGCGCTCGAGCATCTCCTTCGCCGGTCCGATCCCACCGCACTTCGCGAGCTTGACGTTGACGCCGGCCACGACCCCGACGAGGGCATCGAGATCCTCGGTCGTGACCGCGCTCTCGTCGGCGACGATCGGCAAGGACGAGCGCTCCTGGAGCCAACCGAGGTCGCTGTAGGCGCGAGCCCGGAACGGCTGCTCGATGAGCTCGACGCCAAGCGCGACCAGCTCGGGCAGCAGGCGCTCGGCGTCGTCCCGGGTCCAGCCGGTGTTCGCGTCGACCCGGATCGGCCCAGCGAACACCTCGCGGACGGCCCGCAGGGTCGCGAGGTCGTCGGGGCCACCGCACTTGATCTTGAGTGCCGGGAAGCCCGCGGCGCGGCGGGCGCGCTCGGCGACCAGAGCGGGCTCATCGATGCCGATGGTGAAGTCGGTCGGTGGCATGGCCGAGGGCAGCCCGATCAGCTCGTGCACCGGCACGCCCAGGACCTTGCCGGCAAAGTCGTGGAGCGCGATGTCGATCGCGCACTTGGCGGCGCCGTTCCAGCGAAGGTTCAGATCCCAGGTCACACCTAGCCATTCGAGGTGCTGTCGGGCCGACCACGCTTCCCCGACATCGGTGATGAACTCGTCGGCCATCGACAGTAGGAACGGGAACACGGCCGCCATCGTCTCGGGCGTCTCCCCGTAGAACCGGTCGGGGTACCCCTCCCCGACCCCGACGATCCCTGGATACCGCTCGTCCCGGACTTCCACGACGACCGTCGTCACCTGCTGGCCACTGCCGTGGTCGGAGCGCGCGATGCGGAACGGGTCGCGCAGGCTGAGCCGCAGGACCTCGTGCGAGAGGGTCAGACCCACGGCAGGGCGTCCACTCCCTCGCGGACGGCCGCCCACAACCGGTCCCCGCCGAACCGGACCGGGTCGTCGGTGGGCAGGCCGGTCTCCGCCTGGGTCTCGGCGATGATCCGGCGCGCGTCAGCGTCGTCGCGGTACATCGAGGTGTTGACGGCGACCGCAACCACCTTCGATGGCGCGACCAGGCCGGCGACACGCTCATGGAGCTCGATGAAGCCGGGCAGCGAGGCGATCGGGAACGACGCCTCCGGCAGGTGGTCGAAGTCGTGCTCGGTCAGGCCCGGCTTGTGGACCATGATCATCGCCTGCGGGGTCGCGCCGTGGATCAGCCCGAGGGTCACCGACGAGTAGGCCGGGTGATCGAGCGAGCCCTGGCCCTCGACCAGCACCCAGTCGCCCAGCGCCTCGCCCTGCTCGACGAGCCACTCCACCGTGCCCTGCGTGAAGTCGCTGATCAGGCGATCGACCGCGACGCCCCAGCCCTCGATCATCATCCCGGTCTGGCCGGTCGGCACGAAGACCGCCGACTGGCCGGCCGCGATGGCCGAGAGCCGCAGCTCGAGCGCGACGGACATCTTGCCGATCGCGCAGTCGGTCGCGACGGTCAGGATCACCCGCTTGCCCGGGCCGTGCCGTCGGCCGACCGCGGTCTCCATCCGGTCGGGCGGCCGGCGGTAGTCGATGATCGTCGTGCCCCTCGCCGCGGCCGCCGCCGCGAACTCCGGGTCGTCGCCGAGGAATGTGTGCAGGCCGCCGAGGATGTCGAGGCCGGCGTCGATCGAGGCCAGGATCGTCTCCCGCCACGCGGGCGGCAGCTTCCCGCCGGTCGGGGCGATGCCGATGAGCAACGAGTCCGGCGGCGTGGGGAGTGCCAGGGCATCGTCCAGGCTCGCGACGATCGGGATGTCGTGGCCGGGCAGGTACTCGCTCACGTTTCGCCCCGCCTGGGTCGAATCGAGCACCGCGACCACGTCGTCGCGGCCGTACCGGATCACGCCGTACGCGGTCTTGGCGTCGTGCTCGCCGAAGGCACCCTCGGCCAGGATCAGGAGTCGTCGCCGGTCGGTGGGTCGCATCGGGCGAGTGTAGGGAAAACGGGCCCGTCATCGGGGGACGATCCGTCGCGGGCAGCCCTGCGCGGCCGTACCATGCTGGGCATGGGCCCGATGATCCGCCTCGCATCGCGCGGCCTGGTCCTCGGTGCCCTGATGGCGATGACGACACGCACGGCCGAGGCCCACGGCATCGCCGCCCCCGAGCCGACGCCATTGAACACCCTCACCACGTGGTCGCTCGATCCGCTTCCATGGGCCGGCGCGTTCGCGGCCGCCGGCGGCTACCTGGTCGCCGTCCGACGGGTCAACCGGGCGCACCCGCGAGTCCCGGTGCCCCGCTGGCGGGTGGCCGCCTGGCTGGCAGGGCTCGCGGTCATCCTCGTCGCGCTTGTGTCCGCCGTGGACGTGTACGCCGACGACCTGCTCGCGGTGCACATGGTCCAGCACATCCTCCTCACGATGGTGGCCCCGCCGCTCCTCGCCCTCGCCGCGCCGATCACGCTCCTCCTTCGGACCGCCAGACCGTCGACGCGGCAGCGCCTCATCCTGCCGGTGCTCCACTCCAGGCTCGTCCGCGTGATCGCCTCGCCCCTCGTCGCCTGGCCGCTCTTCTCTGCCGTCATGTGGATCACCCACTTCAGCCCGCTGTACGACGCGGCGCTCGAGGATCCGGCGCTGCACATGGCGGAGCACTTCGTGTACCTCGCGACCGGCATGCTCTTCTGGTGGCCCATCGTGGCCGCCGACCCGATCCCCTGGCGAATGGGATACGGATCGAGGCTCGTCTACGTGGGACTCCAGATGCCGGTCGGCGCCGCCGTCGGCCTGGCGATCTACTTCGCGCCGGTCGTGCTCTACCACCACTACGCGTCCTTGCAGCGGACGTGGGGACCGGATGCGCTCACAGACCAGCAGATCGGCGGCGTCCTGATGTGGGGCGTCGGAGACCTGATCCTGCTGGCCGTCGTACCACTCGTGGTGGTGGCCTGGATGAGCGCCGACGTTCGTCGCAGCCGTTTGCTCGACGCTCGAACGCGTGCGGCCCTACGCGCTGGACCAGCCGACTAGAGGACGTACAGGGACGAGAAGAGGAAGATCCAGACGACGTCGACGAAGTGCCAGTAGTAGCTGGTCGCCTCCACGGCCGTATGGTGCTCGGCGGATACGAGGCCCAGGCGAGCCCGATTCGCGACGATCGCGATCAGGCCGAGACCGGCGATGACGTGGGCGCCATGGAAGCCGGTCAGGATGTAGAAGGTCGACCCGAAGATCCCCGAGCTCAGGCCGAATCCGCTGGTCGCGAACTCGTAGCCCTGGACGACCACGAAGGTGCCGCCCAGGATCAGGGTCAGCCCCAGCCAGCGCAGGATCGTCGACCGATCTCCACCGCGGGCCGCCCGAACGCTCCACTGCATCGTCACGCTCGACGAGATCAGCAATAGGGTGTTGAGCCCGGGCAGGATGAGTTCCGGTCGATCGGCACCCTCCGGCGGCCACCCCGGGCTCTCGCCGCGGACCACGAAGTAGACCGCGAAAAGGGCCCCGAAGAGCATGGCCTCGGAGAGGATGGCCAGCTTCACGCCGAGCAGCAGGTTCGCCCTGGCCTGGACCGGATCCTCGGGATGGGACTGGGTCGCGACGTGGGCGCTCATGGCATCGAGTGGCCTTCGACCGGCACCCCGACGCCCACGTTCCCGTACTGGTACGGCGTGGCGCCGACCGTCGGGATGTCGGTGAAGTTGTCGATCGGCGGCGGCGAGGTGGTCTGCCATTCGAGCGTCTGAGCGCGCCACGGGTTGGCGGCTGCCTGTTCGCCGCGCTTCCACGATCTGGCCATGTTGAAGATGAAGACGGCCACCGAGAGCGCGATGTTGAACGCGGCGAACGTGACGAACAGGTTCACGGTGCCAAGCTCGGGCGGATAGTCGGCCACCCGTCGCCGCATCCCCTCGATCCCGAGCCAGAACATCGGGATGAACGTGGCGTTGAACGCGATGGTGAACCACCAGAAGTGGATCCGCCCCAGTCGCTCGTCGTACATCCTGCCGGTCATCTTGGGGAACCAGTAGTAGGTGCCTGCGAAGAGGCCGAAGATGGTCCCTCCGACGATCGTGTAGTGGAAGTGGGCGACGACGAAGTACGTGTCGCTGAGGGTGATGTCAGTCGGGACATCGGCCAGGAAGACGCCGGTGATCCCGCCGATGAGAAACGCCCACAGGAACCCGAAGACCCACAACATCGGCACCTTGAAATGGAGCCGGCCCATCCAGATCGTCCCGAGCGCGCAGAGGAAGACGATCCCCGTCGGGACCGAGATCAACTCGGTCGTGAGCATGATCGGGATATGGAAGAACTCGGCCATCCCGCTCACGAACATGTGGTGAGCCCAGACCATGAAACTCATGACCCCGATCCCGATGAACATGAGGACCGCCAGCGGATACGCAAACAACGGCTTGCGCGCGAACACGGGCACGATCTCGAGGATGGCGCCGAGGCCCGGCAAGGCCATGATGTAGACGGCGGGGTGTGAGTAGAACCAGAAGAGGTGCTGGAACAGGATCACGTCGCCGCCCCGGCTGGCGCGGAAGAATGCCGTTCCCAGGAGACGATCGAAGAGCAGCATCGTGAACGCCGCGGCCACGACCGATGTCGCCATGAGGGCAAGAGCGGCCGTGACGGTCAGCGCCCAGACGAAGATCGGCATGCGCATCAGCGACATGCCGGGTGCGCGCATCCGGAAGACAGTGACGAGGAAGTTGATGGCGCTCAGGATCGATGACACCCCGACGGTCACGAATGCCATCAGGTAGGCCTGTTGACCGAGGTTGGCCTGTTGGCTCAGCGGCGGATACGCCGTCCAGCCCGTATCGAAACCGCCCAGGAGCGGATTGATGGCCACCAGCAGGATGGCCAGCGGCAATAGCCAGTAGCTCAGGGCGTTGGTCTTGGGGAAGGCCATGTCCCTGGCGCCGACCATGAGCGGCACCAGGTAGTTCCCGAGGCCACCGATGATCGAGACCAGGGCGACGGTGATCATCATCGCCCCGTGGGTGCTCATGATCGTGTTGTAGAAATCCTTGCTCGTCGCGATGCCCGGTTGCGCCAGCTCGGTCCGCATCAACATCGCGACCGTCCCCGCGGTGAAGAACAGGACGAATGCAGTGACCAGGTACTGGATCCCGATCACCTTGTGGTCGGTCGTGAAACGGAAGTAGCGCCGCCAGTCGCCCGCATGCCCATGGGCCTCATGCTCCTCCGCCACATCGACCTCGCGCCCGGCCGCCCACGTCAGCCAGAAGCGGAACGCGCCGATGCCGATCAGGAAACCGAAGAGCGCAAGGAGGTATCCCAGGGCCAGGATCTGGCCCTCGTCGGTGTGCAGGACGACGGTGCCGAGGACGGCACCGAGGGCGGCACCCGCCAGGGCGCCCAGGATCGCCCGGACCAGACCGGGCGCCCGGAACCCGGATCGTTGCGTAACGGCTGTCATTGCGGCGGCTCCTTGTGCGCCTGGCTCAGCCACGCGTCGAGTTCACCCTGATCCGAGACGACCGCCGTCGTCGTCATCGTCGTGTGGCCGAGCCCGCAAAGCTCGGAGCACATGCCCGAGTACGTCCCGACGTCGGTCGGGGTCAGGTAGACATCGGTCGGACGTCCGGGCACCGCATCCTGCTTGATCCCGAACGCGGGCACCCAGAAGGAATGGATCACGTCGACCGACGTGATCCGGAGATGGACCCGGCGGCCGACCGGTACGTGGAGCTCGTCCGCGACGACCTGATCGGCCGGATACTCGTAGTGCCAGGCCCATTGCTCGGCCTTGATGTTGACCTCGAATTGCGCTTCCTGGGTCCCACGAATGTCGATGAGCCCGGCCGAGCCGTACGCGAACAGGAACAGAACGAGGATCAGGCTCGCCGTCAGCCAGAGGGCCTGGAACCCGACGTGCACGTGGATGGGCGGCCCGTCGACCATCTCGCCCTCGGCCCGAAAGCGCAGCGCGCTGTACACGAGGGCGACGACCACGAGCATGAGGATCGGAACGGACGCGACGCTGAGGACGACGAATGCGCTGTTCTGGATCGAGGCCTCCCGCGAGGCGATCGTGGGGATGATCTGCATCCCCGCCACGAGGGCGGCGACAACCACGGACAGAACGACCCACACGACCCCTGCGGTCAGGAGGTGACGCCGAGGCATCACGTGGCGGACCGGACGTCAGTCTTCTGCGGCGCCTAGTTGACCGTCAGGTCGATGTGCATCCCCTTCTGGTAGTGGAGGAGATCCTCGACATGGAGATTGCAGAAGATGACGTAGTGACCCGGCTGGAGCGTGACCGTCAGGGTGCGATCACTGCTGCCCGACGCGATCTCAGCGACCTCGCTCGGGTCGCCGACCTCGGTCAGTTCCGGGGCGTCCTCGGAGACCTCGCCGTCCGCGTTCAGCGGGAGGGCATCGGACTTGAGGTCCGTCTTGCGGACGACGAACTCATGTTCCTTGTCGCCGTCGTTCTTGATGTTGAAGGTGATGGCGCCGGCCGCGTGCGTCGTCGAACTGAGGCTGATCTGCCACTCCTTCACGGTCGCCGCGATCGGACCCGTGGTGTCCGATGACCCGGAACACCCAGCCAGCAGACTGACGACCGCGATGAGCGTCGCGACGCGTCGAACGATGTGCATCATCCCTCTCCTCCTCGTTCCAGCGACACCGGGGACTTGGGCGAAGCCTGCCGCGACCGTTGGCTGAATCAGCATCGATCCTGCAACCTTCGGGTTCTATACTCGCAACGAGCCATTCTTGGAGTCACCGTTGACCACACCGTCGTACACGACCCCAGCGACGGGCGACGTGCCTGCGGTCCCCCAGCAGCCAGCCGTCGTCCCGGACGAGGTCGACCCGGGCCGGTGGTGGTGGCGGGCCGGCCCGATGGCGATCCAGCTCGGGAGGCATCCCCGCGTCATCCAGACTGGCCTCGACCTCCTCGGGATCGGCTTCATCTTCGTGGCGTTCGTCCACTTCCCGCTGTCGGCGGAGTTCCTGTTCCATTGCGTCTTCGTGCTGCTGGTGCTGCACGCGTTCCTGTTCGGCCTGCGCGGCACGCTCCTGCGCATCGGGCTGGCCTCGATCCCGCTGCTTCTGTACGCGGACGCACGGGCATTCGGGCTGGACATGCCGCCGCTCGAACTCACCGAGTGGCCCCTGATGTTCGTCATCGCGGCCCTGGTCGCCTGGATGGCCGAGAAGCGCAACTCGACGTCACGTCGATACGCGACCCTGTTCCGGAGCGCAAGCGAGCGGCTGCTGACCGTCGAAGAGGACGAGCGACGCCGGATCGCTGGCGAGCTCCACGACGGCGTCGGCCAGGTGCTCACCGCCCTCACCCTGACGCTGGATGCCGCAGAGGCCGAACCGGACAGCGTCGTCGCCCGCCAGCGTCTCGCGTCCGCCCGGACGCTCGCCGACGCTGCGCTGGCGGGCACGCGCGACCTCTCGCACCGGATCCGCCCGGCCCGCCTCGAGGAGCGGGGCCTGGTCGCTGCTGTGCGGGACCTGACGTCGCAATCCGGCTTCCGGGTGGTCGTCGACAGTGACGACGCCGCCATCGACCCGCACCTGCTTGGTGCGACGGCGACGGTGGAGGTCTATCGCATCATCCAGGAAGCCCTTGCCAACGCGGCTCGCCACAGTGGCGCGCCGCAGGCCCGCGTGTCGATCACGCAGCGCGATGACCGACTGACGGTGGTCATCGCCGACGATGGGCATGGCTTCGATCCCGCCGACACCCCGGAGTCGGGCATCGGCCTCGCGGGGATGCTGGAACGCTCACGCCTGCTGGGCGGACAGCTCTGGATCGAATCGGCACCTCGGGCCGGGACCCGTGTCACGATCATCATCCCGACCCATCCCGCCGCCGTGGCCGGCTGATGGCCGCCATCCGGATCGGCATCGTCGATGACCATGCCCTCGTTCGCGAGGGCCTCCGGCTGATCCTGGGTGCTCAGCCTGACATGGACGTCGTCTGCGAGGCGAGCGACACGGCAGGTGCACTCGCGATGGCGGCACTTCACCAGCCCCAGATCATGCTGGTCGATCTCACGCTCGACGGTTCGGACGGGGTGCCGCTCATCAAGGACCTCACGATCCGGAACCCGCGGATCCGGGTGATCGCGGTGACCATGCATCACCACGAGGAGACCGTGCGACAGGCATTCCTGGCCGGGGCGGCCGGTTATGTCGTCAAGGGTGCCGCCAGCGCCGACCTGGTCACGGCTCTCCGTGCGGTCGCCAACAACCAGCACTACGTCCACCCGGTGGTGGCATCAGTCGTCGTCGTCGACTCTCTGCGGTGGCTGCGGCACTCGGATCGCCTGAGTCCGCGCGAGATCGAGGTTCTGCGGCTCGTCACCGCCGGACGCACCGCCGCGGAAACCGGCCGCGCCCTGGGGATCAGCGCACACACGGTCAGGCGCCATCTCTCGAACATGGCATCCAAGGTGGGCGTCCATGGTCGGGTCGCACTGACGCGATACGCGGTGGAGCATCATCTGATCCACGACGAGACGTAGGCGCCGGCCGGCGTCCACGTGCGTTCACCGGCGATTAGCATTCGGCGTGATGAACGAGTCGCCCACGGGACATTCGTCGGAGCGCACTCGCCGGCGGGCGAGGCGGTTCACCGTGGGGCTGGGCCTGGTGGTGCTGCTCGGCACGGCGGCGTACGTGGCGACGCTGCCACTCGGGGGCACGTCGACCGCCACGCGCGCGCTGGACGCCAGTCACGCGCCGACGGTCACCGCGCGAGGCATCGCCATCGGCGAGTCGGCCCCGGACTTCATGGCCGACGACGACACCCGGACACCGCTCATGACGGATCTCGACGGCAACCCGATCCGACTCGTCGCCTTCGCCGGCAAGCCCCTCTGGATCGTGTTCTGGGCAACATGGTGCGCGCCATGCCAGCAGGAGGCTGAGGACATTCGCGCCCTCTACCACGCCCACCAGGACGATGGGCTGGCGGTGCTGGCCATCGACATCCAGGAGCCGGCGGCAGCGGTCCGCGGGTATGCGCTGGCTCACGGCCTCGACTACGCGATCGGGCTCGATTCCAGGGCCGCGGTCCAGGATCTGTATGGCGCGTTGGCCCTGCCGTCGCACGTCTTCCTCGATGGCGACGGCACGATCAGGGACCGCTACCTCGGGCAGATGACGCGGGACCTCATGGAGGAGCACCTGCGGACGATCATCGGCTCCTGAGTGGATCCCCTGTCTCCCCCGAGCGTTACTTGGCGGGGAGCGCCTTGAGCAGGGGTTCGATCTCGCCACGCGTCGCGACCGTGTCCCACGAGCCAGCGATCCGTCCATCGGCACCGATCAGGAATGTCCACGGCTCGCGAAGATCACCCTCGGCCGTCAACAGCCAGTCACGCGCGGCATCGTTGAGCTCGTTGGCCTGGAAGTCGCGGTAGATCTCGACGTGGATGAAGTCGGCCCGGTCGCCGTAGACCTTGGCCAGCTCCGCCACCATGTCGGTGACCGGACCACAGAATCGGCTGACGCAGTAGACGGGCGTCGAAAAGACCACGAGCGCCGGGTGCCCCGCCTCGATCGCATCGGCGATGGAGGCCGTGTGCAGGATCGGATCGGGGATCGGCTCGCCGCCGGTCGCCCGAGAGTCGATCGCCTCGGGTGCGACACCCGGATCGCCGATCACCGCATTGTCGGTGTGCGGAGCGAGCGCACCGACGGCGATGACCTTTGGTGAATCGAGAACGGTGAACGAGGCGTCGGCACTGAAAGTCGAGCCGTCACCGAGTTCACCGCTGGCGACGAGCCGCCAGTACCCGGCCATCGGGAACGTGATCGGTGCGATCGCGTAGACGCCGCGCCCGTCCGCCGCGAACGTCAGGGTCGCCGCCTGACCGTCGCCCTCGGGCGACCCGGGGATCGGGAGGAACCGGGCGAGCGCGTCCGGCATGATGGCGTCGGGGGAAGGCGTCGCGGCCTCCACGCCAAGGTAGCTGAAGCTCACGCTGACGCTGCCGAAGCTGAGCCATCGACCGTCCGCGGTCAGGATGGCGACGAGCAGACGCCCAGGCTGATCGGCGACGAGTTGATAGCTGGCGACCTCGGCGACGATCCCGAGCTCCCCGGCAGACGAGGTTGGCGTCGCTGACTCCGTCGCCCTGCCGCAGCTCAGCGGCGTCAGGGCGAGCAGCACCATGAGGGCGGTCCAGACCAGCCGCCGCGTGGACCTCATAACTCCGTGCACCCCGGGACCGATTCGCCGAGCCCCTGCAGCGCTGCGTCCGCCGACGCGTGGAGTGCCTTCAGATCCACGGTGAGCACGGCAACATCCGGTGGCCGGTCAAAGTCGGCCTCGACCTGTTGCATCGCCTCCAGGACGCGAGCCGACAGCGAACGGGCCAGGCGTTGGTCGGCGGCCAGACCATGCAGCGCGTCGTGCGCCAGGTTCGTGAATGCGCGCTGGGCCCTGGGCACGTCGGGGAGCTCGGCGATCGCCGCGCACACGCCCGACGACGACGCGCCCAGGCCGAGACCCTGACTGACCGTCCCCGGGGATCCGTCGGCCCCGGGCGAGCAAGCGCCGAGGACCAACATGAGGCAGATGGCACTCGCCAGCGGTGCGCGGCGAAACGCGCTGGGCGTGCGGCCCATTGGTGGATGGAGCGACATCGCTGCACAACCGTCTACGCTCGGCGCTTCGATGGTCGGGGGCTTGTTGGTACCGCATACCGGATTCGAACCGGTGATCTCCGCCTTGAGAGGGCGGTGTCCTGGGCCTCTAGACGAATGCGGCCAGAGTGGCGCGGGCGACGGGACCGCCCGGCCGGTCGGGATGATACCAGACGACGCCCCTGATCCCTCTCAGAGGCGGTGCGTTTCGAGGAACCCGCGGACGGCCTCGGCGACCTGCTGGTAGCTGTTCTCGCCGATGACCAGGCCGTAGTGCGAATGCGCGCCGAACGGTTCGAACTCGGCGTCGAGCCAGGTCGCCAGCCGTTCGGTGTCGTCGGTCGACACGGTCCGGTCAAGGCCGCCCCCGATGACCAGGCGCGGCACGGCCTCGATGCCGCGTCGATCGACCTTGACCCCGGCGAGGACCTGGCGGCGGGCCGCTCCGGCCTCGTGCGGCTTCTGGCCCAACAGGTGCTGGATCCGCAGCACGTCCGCCAGGGTCAGGTCGCGATGGTCGCGGACCAGCCGCTCGGGCAGCGTCTCCCAGCCGATCAATGAGCGTCCGTAGGACTCCGGGATCTCGCGCAGCTCGTAGGGCCGGGCGGGCGGGCGCAGGTCGCGCGGCAGCTCCGGTCCGATGACGACGATCCCGCTGATCGGCATCCGCTCGGCCGCCTTGAGCGCGAGCAGGCCGCCCATGCCGTGGCCGACCACCACGGTCGAGGGACCGAGCCGCTCGAGCGCGCAGACGACATCCTCGGTGTAGGTGTCGAACGACAGCTGCGCCGGGTCGGCGGTCTGCGACCAGTGGTGGTTGCGCAGGTTGAGGGCATGGCCCTCCCAGCCGCGACCGGCGAAGTAGCCGAGATAGCGCTCCCACAGCCACGAGCCGGTCAGCTCGCCGTGGATGAAGAGCAGCGGCTTGCGGCGGGATCGCCGCTCCGGCAGCCAGGACTCGATGTACAGCCCGCGGTCATGCAACTCGATCTCGTCCTTGCGGACGGGTCGGCCGTTGATCGGCGGGAGCTGGGCCTGCGCGAGGATCGCGTCGGGGGTCTGGTCGGGCAACGGACTCACCATTCGTGCGGGTTGATGACGAGGCCGGTCAGGGCCTTCGGGTAGAAATAGGTCGACTTCTGGGGCATGACGTCGCCGGCGCGGGCGACCGCCTCGATCGCGGCGACGGGGGTCGGTTCGAGCAGGAACGCGGCTGATGCGCCGCCGGTCCCCTTGTCGACGCGGTCGATGGCTTCGGCCGCCGACTTCGTGTACGTCACGGCACCAGCCTCGACGGCGTCCGGGCCGACGCCGAGTCGCTCGAGCGTGGCACCGAGCAACGTCACGTCGAGGTCGCGCAGGGCCTCGCTGCCGTCGGGCAGCAGCGCGTCGAACGCCGCCCGACGGGCCGTCAGGCGGGCGCCGCCGCCACGCGTCCACAGACCGAACCGCCCCTCGCCACCGGCGGCCAGCCCGGCCGCCTCGAACTGCCGCCGGAGCTCATCCGCGGGGACGTTCGGCTCGACCTCGAACAGCCCGCCGGACCGCTCGACGAGCGCATCGGACGACACGTCGCCGAGCCCGCCGACGACCCGGTGGGTCGGCAGGACGGTCAGCGGTTCGCCGGTGGATGGCAGGAAGAGCATGAGCAGGTAGTCGAAGGCGGGATCCTCCTCGCACGAGCGGCTCATCCGTCGCTCGTCGCGATAGCGGAGGGCCGTCTCGTAGCGATGGTGGCCATCGGCGATGGCGACCGGACCCGAGGAAGCACCGGCCAGGAGCGTACCGACCGCGTCGGCGTACTCCCCGTCGGCCGGCACGGCCCACAGCCGGTGGTGCACGCCGTCATCGTCGGTGACCTCCACCTCGGCGGAACCCGAGGCCCACGCGGCCAGCTGGTCCCGCACCGAGCCGCTCGGGTCCTCGAACAGGCCCACGACCGGGCTGGTGTTGACCCCGGTCGCGCGCAGCAGCTTGTAGCGATCCTCCTTTGGCCCCGAGAGCGTCCGCTCGTGCGGCAGCACCCCTGAGGCGGGCCCGAACGGCTCGAGCTTCAGGCGGGCGAAGAAGCCCCGCTGGGTCCGTGCGACGTCGGTGCCCGGAACGCGGTACGACTGCTCGTAGATGTAGATCGACGGATGTGGGTCCTTGCGCAGGACGCCACCCGAGCGCCAGGCGGCCAGGGTCCGCGCGGCGCGTCGATACCGGTCGTCGGGCTCGTCGCCCTGGGCCTCCTCGGGCAGGTCGAGGCGGACGACGTTCGCCGGGTGACGGGCGAGCAGCCGCGCATGCTCCTCCGGACCGATGACGTCGTATGGCGGCGCCACGACGGCCGCGAGGTCGTCGATGGTCGCCGGATCGAAACGCAGGGCGCGAAACGGACGGATCTCGGGCACAGGACCTTCGGGAGGGCGGCGCACGGGCCGACGGCTGCGGGACGATGGCATCGTACGATAGGAACAGCGGCGACGCGACATGCGGCTCGGGGCCCGCTCGCGTCGCGCCCGTCCCACGCAACTTTCACACGGGGCGAGACGTCCTTGCTCCGACCATCGCAAGCCGAACCCGTCGCGGAGTCTTCGTGCGCCTCCTCCCTCCAGCCGGCCCGGCCGTCGCTGCCCGACACGCGCACCGCGGCCGTCCCATGCGCTCGCTGGCGGCGACGGCGCTGCTCGCGATCATCGCGCTCGGCCTGATCCCGGCCCCGGCCCGGGCGGCCGACGGTCTCACGATGGAGGCGCAGGCGCTCCTCGACGGGCACGCCCGCGTCGGGTCATGGATGGCGATCTCGGTCCATATGAGGAACGACGGCCCCGCCCTGAACGGCGAGCTGCGGATGGCCGGCGGTGCCCAGGGCCGTACGCGGTTCGGACAGGTCGTCGACCTGCCGACCCTCTCGGACAAGACCTTTCTTCTCTATGCCCAGCCACCGGCCTTCGGGCGTGAGCTCGAGGTCGCCCTGGTCGATGGCGACCGGGTCGTCGCGAAGACCACGGTCGGCTTCAAGATCCACGATGCGACCCAGCTGATCGTCGGCGTCGTCGCCGAACGGCCGGGCGACATCGTCGGTGGGATCGACCTACTGCCCAACCAGAACCAGCTCGCGCCGGTCATCGTGCCCCTCGATCCCGAGGACCTCCCGGAGCGCGTCGAGGCGTGGGGCGGCCTCGACCGGCTCGTCTGGCAGGACCTTGACTCGAACCGGCTGACCACCGGACAACTCTCGTCCCTCCGCGGCTGGGTCGCGGGCGGTGGACGGCTCGTCATCGTGGGCGGGACCGCCGGGCCGAGCAGCCTGTCCGCATTCCCGGATGCCCTGCTCCCGTACCGGCCGACGGCCACGGTCGACGTCCCGGCCGGCTCCCTCACCAGCCTCGTCGGCAACGTCCCGCTGGGGACGGCAGACCTGCCGGCCCTGGGCGGCTCGCTCATCGGTGGTCGGTCGCTCGTGATGAGCGGGGATCGCGTCGTCGCCGCCGAGCGTGGCTACGGCAACGGCGCGGTGACGCTGGTCGGCTTCGATCCCTCGACGAAATGGATCGCCGACGGGAGCGCCGGCGAGACGCTGTGGCGACGGCTGCTCCCGTCGCGTACCTACGCCGGGATCGTGCTCGGGGACGATAGCCAGCTCGTGAGCGCCGTGTCGCAGCTGCCCGCGCTGGCCCTGCCCCCGATCGGCGGGCTGATCGCCCTGCTCGGCGCCTACATCCTCCTCGTCGGTCCGATCAACTACTTCGTGCTGCGTCGGATCGACCGACGTGACTGGGCGTGGATCACGATGCCGGCCCTCATCGGCGTCTTCGCCGTCGGCGCGTACGGATACGGCGCTCTCCTGCGCGGCAGCGAGGTGCTGATCAACGAGGTGGCGCTCGTGCGTGGCTCGCCGGGCGCCACGGACGGGACCGCCCAGGTCTACATCGGGGTCTTCTCCCCGTCCCGGGGCAACTACCAGCTCAACGTGCCCGGCGGGGCGCTCCTGTCCGCCCCGATCAGCGGCGACTTCTTCGGCGGCGACGGCACGGCCTCCGCGCTCGACGTGCTCCAGGGCGACCCGGCCAAGGTCCGCGACCTCGCCGTCGGCTTCGGATCGCTGCGGACGATCCGGGCGGAGACCGCGGTCACCGTGCCCCTGATCCAGACGGACCTCCAGCTCGTCGACGGGCACCTCAAGGGCACGGTGAAGAACGCCTCGACCGTCACGCTCCTGAAGCCGACCGTGGTGCTGGGCGGGACGGTCGCCAACCTGAAGGATCTCGAGGCCGGGGCCGTGGCGAACGTCGACGTCGTCATCGCCCCGATCCCCTTCGGCCAGCCGCTCTCGGACAAGGTCGTGGGGCCGCTCTTCTTCGGCGACACCGGCCAGCTCACGGCCGACATGACGGACCTGTACATCCGGCACACGATCGTCGACCAGTTGACGTTCGACCCCAACTGGGGCGCGACCGGGTCCCTCGCGACCGACGGGGCCGTCGTCCTCGCCTGGGGATCGGGCAGCCTCCTGCCGGTCGACATCGTCGGGCAGAGGGCACGGGCCACCGGCAACGTCCTCTACTACATGCCGGCCGACGTCGGGGTCCATGGCAAGACCACCTTCCGCGGCGACCTGCTGCGCTCCAGCACCATCGACGCGGGCGCCGCGTTCTTCAACAAGGATCCGTTCAACATCAACTTCGGCAAGGGCAGCGCCACGATCGCCTATCGGCCGATCCCGTTCGGTGGCACGTTCATCCCGACCGAGCTCGCGATCGGCATGAACTTCGGTGGCGACATGCCAGTCATCCCTGCGGTCAAGACGCTCGAGCCGTTGCCGGCCATCCCGGAGGCGTGCACGGATCCGCCGCAGCCCGAGTGCGCCCAGGCGGGATTCGACGGCCTGCCCGAGGTCGAGCTGTTCGATCTCGTCAAGGGGGACTGGGTCCGCCTGCCGCACCTGGCCGGGGGCACGCGGTACGCCGTCGCCGAGCCGACGCGCTACGTCGATCCGACGTCGGGCAGCGTGGTCGTCAGGTTCGTCAACGACCGAAGCGACGGCGTAGGCTTCAGCTTCGACCTGTCGATGACGGGGAGCGTCCGATGACCGAGATCCTGCGGACCGAGGGCCTGGTCAAGCGGTACGACGGCACGCTCGCCGTGGCCGGCGTCGACCTGTCCGTCGATGCCGGCGAGATCTTCGGCCTGGTGGGCCCCAACGGCGCGGGCAAGACCACGATCCTGCGGATCCTGGCCACGCTCTTGCGGCCGTCCGCCGGGGAGGCGGAGATCGCCGGCTGGTCCGTGACCCGGAACCCCGACCAGGTACGAGCCGTCCTCGGGTTCATGCCGGATGTGTTCGGGGTCTACGACGACATGAAGGTCTGGGAGTACCTCGACTTCTTCGCCCGCTGCTACGGCATCCCCGCGGCCGGGCGGCGACGCATGATCGGGGACCTCCTGGACCTCGTTGACCTCGGCGACAAGCGCGACCAGTACGTCCAGACGCTGTCACGCGGCATGCAGCAGCGGCTGTGCCTGGCGCACGCCCTCGTGCACGACCCCCAGATCCTGCTCCTCGACGAGCCCGCCTCGGGCCTCGACCCGCGGGCCCGCGTCGAGCTTCGCGAACTGCTCCGCGAGCTGCGCTCGCTCGGCAAGACGATCCTCATCAGCAGCCACATCCTGCCCGAGCTCGAGGAGCTGTGCACCAGCGTCGCGATCGTCGATCGTGGCCAGGTGCTGGCCCAGGGCCGCGTCAGCGACATCGAGCGGCGACTCCGCTTCGGGGCCGTGCTCCGCGTCCGGCTGATCGCCGATCGCGATGCCCTCGAGGCAGCCCGCGACCGGTTCGCCAGCGACGCGGATGTCGCCTCGGCGGTGGTCCTCGAGGACGGCACCATCGAGCTCGGCTTCCGCGGCGATGACGCGGCGTCCGCTCGCCTGCTCGCCGACTCCGTCCGGGCCGGCCTCCCGATCGCCAGCTTCGCGCGCGCCGCGAGCGACCTCGAAGAGCTCTTCCTCCAGGTGACCGCACCGGATCGGGCGCCGCTCGATGCAGCCTGAGGAGCCGGCGATGACCGAACCCACCGTCGAGGAGATCGCGCACGCTCGAATGGCGGGTGACCTCGAAGCCGTCGAGACCGACTGGGTCGCCAGCCGGACGCCACGCGTCGGCCTGCCGCGATTGAGCCTGCGGCGGACTTCGGGCGGGATCGCGGCCGTCGGGGTCAAGGAGCTCCGCGGCCGGATGCGCGGCCGGCGGGCATTCGTGATCCTGACCATCTACCTGCTGCTGCTCGGCGGCTTCGCCTGGATGGTCGAGCTGCTCATGGAGCGCACCTACACGAGCGGCTTCGGCAGCTCTGCGGCGTACGCATCGGCCGCGATCGGGCAGGTCATCTTCGCCTCGCTGCTGATGCTCGAGACGTTGCAGGTGATCTTCCTGGCGCCCGCGGCGACGGCGGGCGCGATCAGCCTCGAGCGCGAGAAGCAGACCCTCGACATGCTCATCGCGACGCCCATCACCTCGGTGGCGATCGTGCTCGGCAAGCTGCTGAGCGCGTTGACCTACGTCTTCCTCCTGATCATCGCCTCGGTCCCGCTCACGGCCGTGGTATTCGTCTACGGCGGGGTCAGCCCCGAAGACGTCCTGAAGGGCTACGCGGTCCTGCTCGCGACCGCACTGGGCCTCGGCTCATTCGGCCTCTTCTGCTCGAGCCTCGTCAAGCGGACCCAGGCCGCCACGGCCATCTCGATCTTCGGCGTGCTCGCGGTCTCCATCGGCTCGATGTTCGTGCTGATCTTCTGGGCCGGGATGGCCAACACGGACCAGGGTCGCGGTTTCGGTCCGATCAAGGGCCGGGCGCCCGAGCTCGTCGCCTACGTGAACCCGTTCATCGCCCAGGCGGACGTGCTGTGCGGCACGGAGCTGTCGTACGGGACCTGGTGCAGCCTGACCCAGCAGCTCGTCCCGAACCAGAACGGCGTCATCGTCGTCGACAAGGGGTTCTCGGGCGCGGTACCGGTCGTCGGGTTCTCGAATGGCGGCGTCGTCCTCGACCGCGGTGTGAACGTGGCGATCGACCAGTTCGGAAACCCCGTCAACGACGTCGCCCCGTTCGGCGGCCTGCACGACACCGTCTGGCCGAAGAGCGTCGCGACCTGGCTGATCCTCTCGGTCATCTTCCTGTTCCTCTCGATCCAGCTCGTGTCCCCGACGCGGCGCTGGCGACCACGCCTGCGACGCCGGGCGCCCAAGGAGGCCGCCGCATGAGGATCCGACGCGCTTTGCCTTCTCGCCGGTCGCCTGGGGCCGAGGCCGTCTACATCCCCGTCGATCCGCGCGGGGCGATCGATGGGCCGCTCGATCCGATGCTGCTGGCCGTCCGCACGGGCCTCGCCTCGCACCGGCGCCGGCTCTGGATCCGACGGATCGTCCGGCGGACGTGGCTCGCGCTTGCGGCGATCCTCGTGGCCGAGCTCGTCCTGTGGACCGTCGCGCGGTTCGTGCCGATCGAGTCGGCCCCGGTGGCCGCGGCGGCGATCCCGGTCGCCGGTGCGGTCGGCTGGCTGATCGCCGTGGTCCGCGCTCGCCCGTCGCTGGGCGAGACGGCACTCGCGCTGGACACCGAGGGCCGGCTGGGCGACCGGATCTCGAGCGCGCTCGAGCTCGCGGTCGGGTTCCCCGCGTCGGCCGGTCCCGCCGCCGAGGGATCGGTCGAGGCCGACCTGGCCGCGTCCGATGGCCCGCTCGACGAGGCCGCCCAGACCGACCGCTTCGTCCGCCGTCAGCGGGCCGACGCCGTCGCGTCCCTTCGGAGCGCACCCTCCAACCTGTTCCGACCACGGTTCTCGCGCCGGCCGGCAGTCGCGGTGGTCGTCGCCGCCCTGTTGCTCGCGCCGGTGCTGCTCATCCCGAACCCGCAGGACGCGGCGATCGCCCAGCAGCGACAGGTCCGCGAGGCGGCGAGCCAGCAGGCGGAGCGACTCGACGACCTGGCCCACGAGCTCGAGACGAAGGGCGCCGACGCCCAGGACCCGCGGACGCGGCTGGCCCAGGACCTGCGCGACCTCGCCCGCGAGCTGCGCGACCGGCCGGACCAGCTGGACGTCAACCTCGCCCGGCTCGGCTCGGTCGAGGCTGACGTTCGCGCCCAGATCGACCCGGCGACGGAGCAGAAGGCGGCGGCGATGACGTCGCTGAGCCGCGCGCTGTCGAGGGCCGCGACCGGCAAGCCCGACGCGAACAAGGACGGGGACCCGAAGCAGACCCAGCGGGACCTCGACAAGCTCGGGGAGCAGCTCGACGAGATGACGCCGGAGCAGCGCGCCAACCTGGCCCGCCAGCTCGCCGAGCAACAGGCGGCGGCCTCCGGGACGAACGGGGCGGCCTCGACGGCTCTCCACGACGCGGCCCAGAGCCTCGCGCAGGGCGACACCGAGGGCGCCAAGTCCGCGCTCGATCGCCTCGGGGAGGCGCTGACCGGGACCGAGCGCCAGGTGGCGGCGAATCGCGACCTGTCGGGCGCGGCGTCGCGGCTCCAGGAAGCGCGGCGCCAGCTCGCCGACTCCGGGCGGACCAACACGGCCCAGGGGCAGGGTCAAGGGCAGGCCCAGGGAAGCCCGCGCCCGAGCAGCAGCCCGGGTCAGGGTCAAGGGCAGGCCCAGGGGAGCCCCGGCGCGAGCCCCGGTCAGGGTCAGGGGCAAGGTCAGGGGCAGGGGCAGGGGCAGGGGCAGGGGCAGGGGCAGGGTCAGGGGCAGGGTCAGGGCAGGGGCAAGGGCAGGGGCAGGGTCAGGGGCAGGGTCAGGGGCAGGGGCAAGGGCAAGGGCAGGGGCAAGGGCAGGGTCAGGGCCAGGGGCAGGGGCAGGGCGCCATCGGTGGTGGCGGCTCGAACGCCCGATCGCTCGGCAACGGCATCGGCGGCAACGGTCGCCCGGCCGGCCCGACCAACCCGAACCGACCGTCCCAGCTCGGCGCGGACCTCTCGTCGGTCTACGCGCCGTTCGATCGCCTCGGGCGACCGGGCGACCCCTCGTACATCGCCGGGACCGGTGGTGACGGCCAGACCCAGCAGGGCAACCAGGTCGGCAACGGCACCAACAACGGGGCGCTCACGCCCTACCAGCAGGTCTATGCGGACTTCGAGCAGTACGCCCAGACCTCGCTCGAACGCGGCTACATCCCGCTCTCGGTCAAGGACTTCGTGCGCGACTACTTCAGCTCGCTCGACCCGTCGAAGTGACGGTCGGCGCCGACCAGACGATCCCGATCCAGCCGGAGGCTTCCATGGAACCATCGACCGCCACCGCGGCACCGCGGCTCGCACCAGAGGCCTTCGCCGAACGCGCGCAGACCATCGAACGCGAGATCGGACGCGTCATCGTCGGCCAGCGCGAACTCGTGCGCCAGACGCTGACCGGCCTCCTCGCCAACAGCCACGTCCTGCTCGAGGGCGTCCCCGGCCTCGGCAAGACCATGCTGGTCCGGACGATCGCGGACGTCATCGACTGCACGTTCAACCGGATCCAGTTCACGCCGGACCTCATGCCCGCCGACATCACCGGCACGAACATCCTCATCGAGGAAGGCGGCCAGCGCGTCTTCCGCTTCCAGCCGGGCCCGATCTTCGCGAACCTCGTGCTGGCCGACGAGATCAACCGGGCCACCCCCAAGACCCAGTCGAGCCTGCTCGAGGCGATGCAGGAGCACCAGGTCACGGTCGCCCGCCAGCGCTTCCCGCTCGACGCGCCGTTCTTCGTGCTCGCCACGCAGAACCCGCTCGAGATGGAGGGCACCTATCCCCTCCCCGAGGCGCAGCTCGACCGGTTCCTCTTCAAGGTCATGGTCCCCTTCCCGTCCGAGGAGGACCTCGTCTCGATCATGGATCGCACGACCGGCGCCGAGGCCGTGACCGCGAACAAGGTCTGCACGGCAGCCGAGATCGTCGAGATGCAGCGGCTCGCCCGGGCGGTGCCGATCGCGCCACACGTGACGGCGTACGCGGTGAGCGTTCTCTCCGCCACGCATCCGGACCAGCCGCGGGCGCCCGAGCTCGCCCGCGAGTACGTCCGCTACGGCGCGTCGCCGCGTGGCGCCCAGGCCCTGGTCACCGCCGGCAAGATCTACGCGCTGCTCGACGGGCGGTTCAACGTCTCGATCGACGACATCCGCGCCGTGGCCTTGCCGTCGCTCCGGCACCGGATCATCCTCAACTTCGAGGGTGAGGCCGAGGGCATCACGACCGAGGCCGTCGTCCGGTCCATCCTCGACGCGGTCGCCCCGCCGTCCGTCGAGTAGCGGGTCCATCGGACCTGATCCGAGCGACCGCCGCATGACCGAGGGACGACCCGGGCCGCCGGCCGATGCGCCACCCCCGTCCGGACCGGGCGACCGGCCCGCCGCGGCCGGCACGCGCCCCGCGTTCCTGCCGAGCGAGGTCGACCCGACGGTCTTCGACGAGGCGTTCCTGCGGCAGCTGGAGCGTTTGCTGCTGCTCATGCGCTCGCCGGTCCGCGGCGGCCTGAAGGGCGGTCGCCGAAGCGTCAAGCGGGGCCAGTCGGTCGAGTTCGCCGACTACCGCGACTACACGCTCGGCGACGACCTGCGCCAGCTCGACTGGAACGTCTACGCCCGCCTGGAGCGGCTGTTCGTCAAGCTCTTCGTCGAGGAGGAGGACGTCACCGTCACGTTGCTCGTCGATGCCTCGGCATCGATGGCGGCGGGCGCCCCGGCCAAGCTCCTCTTCGCGAAGCGGGCGGCGGCCGCGCTCGGGTACATCGGGCTCGCGAGCGAGGATCGGGTGGCCGTCACGGCGCTCTCCGGTCGAACCGCCCGTCGCCGGAACGCGCTGCGCGGCTCGGGCCGGGTCTTCCGGCTGCTGGCCGACCTGTCGGCGATCACGCCCGCCGACGGCCGCACCGACCTGCTGGCCGCGGCCCGCCATTCGGCCGCCCAGCTCCACGGTCGGGGCGTGGTGATCCTCCTCTCGGACCTGCTGGACCCCTCGGCCGACCGCGTCATCCGCGAGCTCGCGGCCACCGGCTCCGAGCTCATCGTCATGCACATCCTCTCGCCCGACGAGCTCGATCCCGTCCTGGAGGGCGATCTCCGTCTCGTCGACAGCGAGACCGGCGAAGGGATCGACGTGACCGTCGACCTCTCGACGATCGACGCCTACAAGGCGCGCCTGGCGGCCTGGAAGGTGGGCTTCGCGGATCTCGCAGCGAAGCGCGGCGCGAGCTACGTGGACCTGTCGTCGGACGTCAACCTCGCCGACCTCATGTTCGCCGAGCTGCGCCGCCGCAGGGTCCTGGGCTAGGCGATGCCGTTCATCACCCCGCTCGCGCTGGCCGGCCTCGTCTTCATCCCGGCCGTCATCGCGATGTACATGCTCAAGCTCCGGCGCGATCAGGCCGTCGTCCCATCGACGCTCCTGTGGAGCCGGCTCCTGAGCGACGTCGAGGCGAACGCCCCATGGCAGCGCCTGCGACGGAGCCCGCTCCTGCTGCTGCAGCTGCTCCTTGTCATCGCGCTGGTCCTGCTCGCCGCACGGCCGTTCCTCGAGCGACCGGCGGGGCTGGCCCGCGACATCGTGCTGGTGATGGACACCTCGGCCAGCATGGCCGCCACGGACGTCGTACCGAACCGGCTGGCCGCCGCGCGCACTGCGGCGCTCGATGCCCTCGGCGACCTCCCGACCGGCGGCCGGGTGAGCGTCATCGCTGTCGACCGGAGCGCCCGCATCGTCGTCAACGACACGAGCGACATCAGCCGCGTCCGCCAGGCCCTCGACGAGCTGCGACCGGCCGCCACCCGTGGCGACCTCGGCGACGCCCTCGAGCTCGCCTCCAAGCTCGCCGCGCGCTCCGGGGACGCCCAGATCCTGATCGCGACCGATGCGGCTCTCGCGACCGTGCCGACCGCGAAGGTCGATGCCCCGATCAAGGTCCTGCCGGTCGGCCGCGAGCGGAAGAACCAGGCGATCGTCGCGCTGGCGGTGCGCACGTCGCCGTCGGCGGTCACCCGCTCGGTGTTCGTCAGCGTCGCGAACCTGGACATCGAGAGCGCCCAGCGCCGGATCGAGATCTGGGGCGACGACCGGCTGCTGGAGGCGCGCGACGTGAACCTCGACGCGCAGGCCCGGTCCGACGTGGTCATCGACGACGTGCCGGCCGATGTCGGGGTCGTGGAGGTCCGCCTCGTGGGGCGCGACCCGGCGTCCGCGACGGCACCGGACCAGCTGGCCATCGACGACCGGGCGTGGGCGGTCCTGCCGGCGACGCAGACGAAGCTCGTGCTCCTCGTCGGCGAGGGCGACCCCTACCTCGAGACCGCGCTCTCGTATCTCCCGAACGTCGAGCTGTATGGGGTCGAGCCGGCCGCCTACGGACCGGCCTCGCAACGGACGGACGGTCGCGCATGGGACCTGACGATCTTCGAGTCGAACCTGCCGACCACGCTGCCGACGACACCGATCCTGGCGATCGCGCCGCCACGAACGAGCGCGCTCGGCGTCGTGGGCGGCACGCTCAAGGACCCGGGAATCGGGTCGTTGAGCCCCGACGAGCCGATCCTGCGCTACGTCGACCTCTCCACGACCCACATCTCGCAGGCGCAGCAGCTCGCGACGCCGGACTGGGCACGGACGGTCATCCCGGGCCCCAAGGGCGCTCCCCTCCTCTACACGGGCGTGCGCGCCGGCCTGCCGACGGCGGTGCTGGCGTTCGAGCCGCGCCGCTCGGACCTGCCGCTCCAGGTCGCGTTCCCGATCCTGCTCTCCAACCTCACCGGGGAGCTTCTCGGCAGCTCGGCGGCCCCGACCGATGCCGTCGCACCCGGCACCCCGGTCAGCCTGACGGTGCCCTCGGGTGCGACCGGCGTGACCGTCACGCGACCGGACGGCACGACCACCGATCTCCTCGCGAGCGCCGCCGGAGGCGCGTCGATGTCGTACGTCGCGACCGAGCTGCCGGGCATCTACACCGTCACCCCGATCCGATCGGCCGACGCGTCTCCGAAGCCCTCGCCGAGCGGTGGCCCGACGTCGAACCCGACGCCGCCCTCGAGCGCCCGTCCATCCGCCGGGCCGTCCGGCTCGCCAGGGTCGTCCGCCCTTCCGGTCGACCCGAACGCACCGGTCCGCTTCGCGGTCGACCTCTTCGACGTCGGCGAGTCGAACATCGCGCCCGGGTCCGTGGCGGCCATCGAGGGCCTTGGGGCTGCCCCGGCTCCGTCCGGGTCGCCCGGCGACGGCGCCCCGACCGACCGGCCGACGACCCGCGACGAGCTGTGGCTGCCGATCGTGCTGCTCGTCCTCATCGGACTGTGCGTCGAATGGGCGCTCTACCACCGCGATGCCGTCGTCCGAATGCGGCGATCACTGGCCGCGCGCTTCGGGCGGCAGCCCGGCGGGACGGCCTAGATGGGCATCGCGTTCGAGGCGCCCCTCGCCCTGCTCCTCCTGATCCCGGCCCTGATCCTGACGATCGGGCTGCATGCCGGGGCGCGCCGGCGCATGGGAGCCGGTCGCCGTCGCGCCGCCCTGATCCTGCGGACCGTGGTCCTGACCGCCCTGGTCCTCGCCGTCGCCGGGTTCCAGCTGGTCCTTCCGGTCGATCGGCTCGCGACGGTCTTCGTCGTCGACCTCTCGGACTCGGTGGGCAATGCCGGGCGCTCGGCGGCGCTGGCCTACCTGCGCGACACGCTCACGGTGAAGCCCCCCGGCGACGTCGCGGGCATCGTCGCGTTCGGGAAGGACGCGCTCGTCGAGAGGCTGCCGTCGGAGCTCGAGGACATCGACCGCATCGCGTCGACGCCCGTCAAGTCCGCCACCGACATCGGGGCCGCCCTGCGCCTCGCGACGGCGCTCTTCCCCGACGACGTCCAGAAGCGGATCGTGCTGCTGAGCGACGGCAACGACACGACCGGGTCCGGGCAGTCCGAGGGCGCCCTGGCCGCGAGTCGGGGCGTGCAGATCGAGACGCGCCAGATCGGCCTCGGGGACGCCGACGAGGTCCTCGTGGAGCGTCTCACCACGCCGTCGACGGCCCGCCTCGGCGAATCCGTGGAGGCCGTCGCGGAGATCCGGTCGTCGGTCGCTCAGCAGGCGGTCGTGTTCCTCTTCGCGGACGGCACAGAGGTGGCCTCCCAGCCGGTCAGGCTCGAGGCCGGCATCACCCGGGTCACGTTCGACATCAAGCCGAGCGAGGCCGGATTCCACACGTTCCGCGTCCGTGTGGAGGCCGCGCTGGACACGTTCAGCGAGAACGACCGGGCGGACTCGAACACGATCGTCAAGGGCGAGCCCAGGACCCTGGTCCTCGCCGGCGACGACGTGGTCGCCGCCGAGCTGGTGGCGGCCCTGGAGAGCCAGCGCCAGCAGGTCGACACCCTGGTCCCGGAGGCGCTCCCGACCGACTTCGCGGGCCTCGCGACCTACGACAGCATCGTGCTCGTCGACGTACCGCGGATCCGCCTGTCGGACCGCCAGCTGGCCGCGTTGCAGGTCTACGTCCGCGACCTCGGCAAGGGCCTGGTGATGGTCGGCGGCCCCGACAGCTACGGCGCGGGTGGCTACCAGAAGACGCCGCTCGAGGAGACCCTGCCGGTCGACATGGGCGTGCGCGACCGCCAGAAGCAGCCGGACATCGCGCTCGTGGTCGTGATCGACGCGTCGGGCTCGATGGCGGCCTGCCACTGCAACACCTTCGACCGCGGCAGCGGCAGCGGGATCGGCGGCGTCCAGAAGGTCGACATCGGCAAGGAGGCGATCCTGCGGGCCGCCGCGGCGATGACCGAACGCGACGAGCTGGGCGTGGTCAGCTTCAACGAGGCCGCCCACTGGGTCGTCCGGACCCAGCCGCTGGGCGGCGTCGGCGACCTCCAGGGACAGATCAGCGGCATCCGGGCCGACGGCCAGACGAACATCTTCGCGGGCCTCGACCAGGCCGTGCAGTCGCTCGAGGGCGTCACCGCGACCCGCCGCCACATCATCCTGCTGACCGACGGCTGGTCCACCTCCGGCCAGTACGACGAGATCCTCGCCAAGATGAAGGCCGACGGGATCACCCTCTCGACCGTCGGCGCGGGCGGCGGCGCCAATCCCTTCCTCGAGCAGCTCGCGACGAAGGGTGGCGGCCGCTTCTACGCCGCGGCAAACCCCGCGAGCATCCCGGACATCTTCCTCAAGGAGACCCAGCAGGTCTCGGGCCAGCAGATCGTCGAGGAGCCGTTCTTCCCGATCCTGACCTCGTCGTCGCCGATCATGCGCGGCCTCGACGCCGGCCTGCCGCAGCTCCTCGGCTACAACGGGACGACGGCCAAGCCGGCCGCCCAGACCGTGCTGGTCACCGCCCGCGACGATCCGCTGCTGGCGCAGTGGCAGTACGGGCTCGGGCGGTCCGTGGCGTGGACCTCGGACTCGACCGGGCGATGGGCCAAGGACTGGCTGGCCTGGGGCGGCTTCACTCGCTTCTTCTCCCAGCTCGTGAGCTGGACCTTCCCGGGCGAGGAGACCGACGGCATCGAGGCGCGCTTCGACTCGAAGGATGGCTCCACCTCGCTGCACATCGAGAGCGTCGAGGCCGACGGCTCGCCGCGCGACTTCTACTCGACCCGGGCGACCGTCGTGGGTCCGGATCTCGAGCCCGTCGACGTGGCCCTTGCCCAGGTGGCGCCAGGCGTCTACGAGGTGCCGCTCGGCGACGTCGCGCCGGGCGCCTACGCTCTCCGCGTGACGCAGACCCGCCCGGGTTCGTCGCCGCTCGGTCGCACGATCGGGCTGGTCGCGCCGACCGCGGCCGAGTACCGCCTGCTCGGCTCCGACGAGCCGTTCATGGCCGCCCTTCGGTCCGCGACCGGCGGCGAGGTGGTCGAGACGGCGTCGGACCCCTGGGTCCACGACCTGACGGCCACGAACCGCTACACCGACCTGTGGCCGCTCCTGTTGGTCATCGCCCTGCTGCTCTGGCCGCTCGACATCGCGCTTCGGCGCGTGTCCA
Organism: uncultured Chloroflexia bacterium; assembly: GCA_963767165.1. Lineage (GTDB taxonomy): Bacteria > Chloroflexota > Limnocylindria > Limnocylindrales > CSP1-4 > SPCO01. Next base: position 471,013 of record CAVYCV010000005.1, read on the forward strand.
TCGGGCGCCGCGAGCTCGTGGCCGCCCGGGGGTGGCTGGCCGGCGCTCGCCGCCGGCGTCGTTCGACGGTGCCCCGCACCGCCACCGGGGAGGGCCTGTTCGCCGCACGGGAGCGGGCCAGCGGCGCGCCGTCGCGCGCGGCGCTTCGCACGGCCCCGACGGACGCGCCGGTGAGCGGGACCGCGGCGCCCGCTGTGGCCACGCCCGCGGCCGCGAATCCCAGGGCGGCCGCCAAGCCCGCGGTGACCGTCGAGGCCGCGGCGAGCCGCGCGGCGAAGCCCGGCGCTGCCAAGGCGACGCCGGCGGCCGCCACGCCTCCGCCACCCATGCCGGCGCCGACGACGGTCGCCGAGCCTGCCGCGACGACACCCGCGGCGGCGGACGCCTCCGAGACGATGGCCCGCCTCCGCGACGCCAAACGGCGCGCCCGCGAGCGCTGAGGACCCACGCCCGGCAGCGCCGGAACTAGAAGCGCGTTCCCGACGGCAGGTCCTCGATCTCCGGGAACGGCTCGTCGTCGACCGATCTGGGGACTACCGCACGGACAGCCGCTCCCCTTCCCGACCGCGCTGCGCCGATGAGCGCGCCAAGGATGAGGATCGCCGCGACGATCGCGGGCCACGGGAACGCCCGGTAGTCGACGCCGCCGATGACCGAGACCGTGGTGGTCGTCGCGTTGCCCGACGGGTCGACGGCCGTCACCTCGACCGTCTGCGGCCATGGCGCGAGCTGCGTTTCGATGATGAACCGCCCGAGCCGGTCGGTCTCGACCGGCGGTCCGCCGCCGATGCTCACCAGCACGCCCGGCTCCGAACGGCCGTGCAGCGACGCCTCCCACGGCCACGGCGCACTGGTGAACGGGGTCTCGACCGAGAGTGACGGTCCTGTCGTGTCGCGCGTCACGGTTCCGGCGACGGGCGCCGCGATCTCGCCCCAGTCGTTGAGCTGCGACATCGACACGGCCCAGCCCTCAACGGGCCCGTCGTCGCCCGTGAGGATGTCAGGCAGGGGAACGCGAACGAACGAGCCGTCGCGGCCCGCCTCGGCCCCGGGCGGGACCGCGATCCGCGAGAGCGACACGCGCTCGCCGATGGCGACGGGCCCGCCCAGGAAGTCCTCGAGCGTCGGGGCGACGGGCGGTCGCCGGTCCTTGAGTTTCGTCGTCGCGGACCGGACCAGGACGCGGGCGCCCGTGAAACCAGGCACGTCCGTGGCATGATCGCGGACGGCGATCCGGTCGATCGTCGGTCGCGGGATCGGGTACGTCGCGAAGTAGGTCGCGTCACCGGCGCGCAGCTCCGAGAGGACGAAGCGGACCGACGGTCCGTGCCGCCACGCCCCGGGCGATCCGGCGGCTGACGGGGTCGGCGCGATGGGCCTGCCGAACGCGGGGTCCCAGTCCACCGCCGGGGCCACCAGGAGCTCGCGGTTCGCGCCGACGTCGAACGCGGCCAGGGGCCTGGTGGCGAGCCACAGGGCGCCCGCGCGGAGCGAGAGCTTGCCGTCGCACTCCGCGGTCACCCGCGGCGCCAGCACCTCGGGGCAACCGTCCCCATCGAGGTCGCCTCGCCAGACATGCGGGACCTGTTGAAGCGCCGCGGCGTCCGTGACGACCTTCCGCCCGAGTTCCCCCCGGCTGGACGGCAGGCCCGGGAGGTCGAAGGACGAGGGCTCTAGGACGACGACCTTGCCCGATGGTGCCCGAAGCACGCCGCTCATCGAGACGACCACGCCGGACCGCGTGTCCTCCGGCCCGAACCACGCGATGCGGCCGCCGGTCGCGTCGGGACCCGCGGCGGGCGCCGCAAGCAGCGGGGCCGCGCCATCCGCGGCGACCCGCGTCGTCGACCAACGGCGCGACGGGTCGAGGACGACGAGCGACGGCCCGTCCCGGACCAGCGCCTCGTCCCGGCCGTCGCCATCGAGATCGAATGCGAGCGGCAACCCGAGCGGGTCGGCCGAAGGGCGGAGCGACAGGTCGGCGATCGTCGACCCATCCCGAAGCCGGAACGCACGGAGACCGGACGAATCCTCCGGTGCCGCGTCCTGGCCGACAGCGCAGGGATCGACCTTCGCGACATAGGCAAGCAGGTCGGCGCCCGGTTTCCCGTCCCATTCGCCGATCGCGGCCCCGGCCAGCCGACGATCAGGCACGGGGTAGGCCGTCCGTGGGGAGAGGCTGGAGCCGTCGATGACCTCGAGGACGGTCTGCACGCATCGCGGTGCGGGATCGGGCTGGCCCACGACTCCCGCGACGACCAGTTCGGCGGTCCCGTCGCCGTCGGTATCGGCGGCGCCGGCATCGGTGACGATCAGGTCGATCGTCGTCGTCGCCTGGACCAGGGGGTGTCCGACGTCCGGGTCCCCGGCGGCCGAGACCGCGGCGACGAACGTGCGACCGGTATCGGGGTCGACCGACAGCACGGCATACCGTCGGTCGCCGAGCTCGACGAGCCAGGGTTTCGATCCGCCGGTCGCGGATCCGGCATCGATGGTCTCCTCGGCGATCGGGGACCACCTGTCTTCGCGTCGGAGCAACGAGACTGCGAAGCTGCCGGGGACTTGTCCGAGGGTGCCCAGCGTGAGGAGGTCCGGTTGCGGCTGGCCATCCGCCCGGGTGACGAGCGCGACGTCCACGATCGGCCGGTCGAGCAGGTTGTCCGAGACCGGGACCGGCGGCGCATCGATCGCGAGGCTCGGCGTGGGCGCGAGCATCGCGAGCACGGCCGTGAACGAGAGCGCGAGTCGGAGCGACGGACGGCGGTCGAGCATCGGCTTGAAGACCTGCAACGAGGGCGCCACTGTACGACGGAAGGGCCCCCGGGTCGGTCGATGATAGCCTTCGCGCCGATGTCCCCCCGTCGGATCGGCCTCGCCGGAACGCTGCTCGCCGCGCTCGCCGTCAGCGCCTGCGGCATCGTCTCGACCTCGCCGCCAGAACCGACGCCGGCCGACTTCTCGGACCTCGCGATCGAGCTGACCCAGCACGGCATCGTCATCGACAACGTGGTGTCGGGCGACGCCGGCTGCGACGATCCCGTCCTCATCCCGACCGCGATCGCGATGGACGCATCCGGCATGGGCCAGACCAAGCCGGTCCGGCTCTACCTCTACGTCTTCCGCACGAGCGAGGTCTTCGAGCGCCTCCGATCGACTGTCGACGATTGCGCCCGGAGCTTCGTCTCCGACACCGAGACGTTCGAGTCGATCGACCAGTCGCCCTACGTCCTCGCGGGCCAGGGACCATGGGCGCCGGCCTTCGAAACGGCCCTGCGGGCGGCCCTGGAGGTCGCCGCCGGCAACGGGGGCTGAAGGTCGGGCAGTCGGGTCCGCGGGGGTCCGTTGGCATCCGGTGGGGTCTGCCAAGGTCCTCATGCCTCGGCCCCGATGGGACGACCGGGTGACGGTCAGCGAGGGGTCGCGCGGGGGACGCTGGCGACATGCCCCCCATCCCTCGCGCCACCCGCTTTCTGACGCCCTCGCTCCTCGCGCTGGCCCTCGCGATCGGAACGGTCTCGGGGGCGGTCGGCCGCGACGCGGCCACCCCATCGAACCCATCGACGGGTGCCGCGTCCACGAGCATGGCCGTGGCACAGGACGTCGCCCCGGCCCCGACCGGCGAGGTCCTCGCGGCCGATTCGAACGTCGTCGGCGCGTCGCGGACCGGGTCCGACACGGCGCCCGCGCTCCTCGTCGGGGTGCCCGCCACGCGACCGACCCCGAGCCTGCCCGCGCCACGCCCGGCCGTCACCTCTGGCGGCGAGACCGCGATCAGCGGGGAGTACCACGGGCGCAACCACATCTGGATGCCCTCGCTTCGGATCGACAGGTCGGTGGCTGCCTATTCGTGCTCGAACAAGTCGTACCCCGGCAACCGCGTCTACCGCTGGGGCTGCGCGGGCCACAACAACGTCTACCTGTTCGGCCACGCGCACAGCGTCTTCAAGTCGCTTCACGACGCATACGTCCGCGGCAAGCTGAAGAAGGGCGCGATGCTCTACTACGCGGACTCCGACGGGCGTGTCCGGAGCTTCAAGGTCGCCTGGTGGAAGATCACGACCCCGACCAAGGGCACCTGGGCGTATGCGGCGCAGAAGAACCCGAGCCTGACCCTGCAGACGTGCGTCGGCTCGCGCAGCCAGTACCGGCTGATCGTCCGCCTGACCCGGGTCGGCTAGACGCTTAGACCACCCGCAGGCCGAGGATCTTGCGGGCGATCACGAGGCGCTGCACCTGGCTCGTCCCCTCGCCGATCTCGGTCAGCTTCGCGTCTCGCATGTAGCGCTCGACCGGGTAGTCGGTCACGTACCCGTAGCCGCCGTGGACCTGGATGGCGTTGTTGGTGGCCCGTGAGCTCACCTCGGAGGCGAAGAGCTTCGCCTCCGCGGCCGCCAGGGCAAAGTCGCGACCCTGGTCCTTGAGCCACGCGGCGCGCCAGACCAGCGCCCGGGCCGCGTCGATCTCGGTCGCCATGTCCGCGATCATGAACGCGACGCCCTGGAATGAGCCGATCGGCCGGCCGAACTGCTCGCGTGTCTGCGCGTACGGGATCGCGGCGTCGAGCGCGGCCTGGGCGAGCCCTATGGCAAGCGCCCCGATGCTGATCCGCCCGCCATCGAGGATGGCCAGGAACGTCTTGAAGCCACCCCCCTGCTCGCCGAGCATGTTGGCCGCCGGGATGCGCGCGCCCTCGAACAGGAGCTCGCCGGTCGCCGACGCGTGCAGCCCCAGCTTGTCCTCGAGCCGCCCGACCGAGAACCCGGGCGTGTCGGCCGGCACGATGAAGGCGCTGATCTCGGCCCCGCCGTCGTCGCGGGTGCCGGTCCGCGCCGTCACGATGTAGGTCCCGGCCTGGCCGGCGTTCGTGATGAACCGCTTGCCGCCATCGAGCACCCACGAGCCGCCTTCGGGTCCCTCCTCGTGCCGTGCGGTCGTGCGGGTGCCGCCCGAGTCGCTGCCGGCGCCGGGCTCCGTGAGGCCGTAGGCTCCGATGACGCGGCCCTGTGCCATCGGCACGAGGAACCGCTGCTGCTGGTCCTTCGAGCCTGCCAGATGGAGCGGGCCGCAGCCAAGGCTCGTGTGGGCCGCCACGATCAGCCCGAGAGAGCCCCAGACCCGGCCGATCTCCTCGATCGCGATGGCATACGCGAGCGTGTCGAGCCCGGCTCCGCCCTCGTCCTCGGGGATGGGGATGCCGAGCCAGCCCAGCTCGCCGATGCGCCGGACGATCTCGACCGGGAAGCGGCGCTCCCGCTCGTGCTCCTCGACGACGGGCGCGACCTCGGTGAGCATGAAGTCGCGGATCGTGTCGCGCAGGAGCGCGTGTTCGGGCGAGAGGTCCAGATCCATCACCGCGAGCGTACCAGCCGCGGTCGCGCCTCGGCCGGACAGCGCGCCTCGAACGCCGGTGCTAGCCTTCCGGGATGCCCGAGACCTCCCCCACGGTCCCGGCCCCGGATGGACCGGCCGCTACGATCGGACCCGGGTCCGCGCGTGCCGCATCGGTCGGCGGGCCGTCGAGCCTGCGGCGGGACATCCTCCTTCGCCTTCGTCTCGATGGACCCTCCTCGCCCGACCAGCTGGCGGCGCGACTCGAGGCGTCGCGGACGGGCGTCCTCCAGCAGCTTCGGGCGCTCGAGGCCGCGCACCTCGTCAGCCGCCAGACCGTGCGACACGGGGTGGGCCGGCCGCGGCACCTCTACGACGTGACCCCTGACGCGCAGGACCTCTTCCCATCGACCTACGACGCGCTCGCTGCGGGCCTGCTCGCCGCGATCGGCGCTGTCGGTGGCGACGACCTGCTCGACGAGGTCTTCGCCGCGCGCCGCTGCCAGCTGGGCGACCGTGTCCGCGGCCAGCTCGCCGAGCGAACGCCGAAGGGCACGCCGCTCAAGGATCGGGTGATGGAGCTCGCGGTCATCCAGGCCGAGCAGGGCTATCTCGCCGAGGCGTCGGTCGATGCCGACGGGACGATCCGGCTGCGCGAGCACAACTGCGCGATCTACCACGTCGCCCGGGCGACGCCGGCCGCCTGCCAGGCCGAGCTGGAGCTCTTCCGCGACGTCCTCGGCGCGGACGTGGTCCGCGAGACGCATATCGCCTCGGGCGACCGCTGCTGCACGTATCGGATCGAGGAGCGCGCCGGGGACTGAGCCCCGGCGCGAGGCGACCTCAGCGCGGGGCGCGAGTCCCGTACCAGGCGAGCACGAGGGGCAGGAGGCCCGTCAGCGCGATCCCTGCGCCCGCCAGGGGTCCGATGAGGACCGCGCCGAGGGCCGCGACGCCGAACCAGGCGACGAAGCCGATGCCCACCCGACGGTCGACTTGGCCGGCGAGGAGCTGCCGGGCGAGGAGCACCGCGATGATCGCGAGCGCGCCGTAGACCACGACGACCGTCCCGAGCGACGTCGGCTCGCTGCCGCCGAGGGCCGTCAGGTAGACCGAGCCGTTCGGGATCGCCAGCACGATCAGGGCCAGGTAGGCGACGGCGGCGATGATCAGGACACCGCCGGCGATCGTGAGTGGCATCGGCCGCGTGTTCGCCAACATCGCCTAGGCCTCCTCGCGCTCGACGACCTTGCGGCGGGCGGGCTCGAGGCGAGGCGGGGGCACGTCCGTGACGTTCGGCACGAACGAGGCGGCAAGCGACGTCGCGGCCGCCACCTCCTGATCGGCCACCGACAGGATCCCGAGCCGGCCGAGCTGCGCCATCTCGTCGCGGATGTAGGTCTTGAGCATCTCGGGGCCGTCGGTGTTGATCGTGAACCGGATCTCGTTGCGCCGGAACGTGTCGAAGATCCAGCGGAACTCGTCCCAGCCCGACACGACCCGGGTGTTGAGGTTCGAGGTTGGGCAGATCTCCAGGACGATGCCGCGGTCGCGGATCATCGCCATCGCGCGTGGGTCGTAGGCCGCCTTGACGCCGTGGCCGATCCGGTCGGGCTCGAGCAGCTCCACGACCCGCGCGACCTCGTCGACCGGCCCGGACTCGCCGGTATGCACCGTCAGCCCGAGACCGAACTGGCGGGCCCTGCGGAAGAGCCGGCGGTAGTCGGCGACGCGGAACGTCGCGGCCTCCGGACCTGCGATGTCGACGCCGACGACGCCGCGGTCACGCCATGCGATGGCCTTGTCAACGATGATCTCGTTGAGCTCGAACGGGAATGCTCGGTCGAGGCAGAAGATGAGCCCGGGCCTGACCGGGTACTCAAGGCCCGCCTTGTCCATCCCGCGCACCGCGGCCGCGATGATGTGGTCGAGGTCCTGCTCGCCGCCCCGGTTTCGCTTCATCGGGTTGAAACGCAGTTCCATCGTCGTGACGTTGTTCTTGCGATACGCGCCGCCGACGACCTCGTAGACGCTGCGTTCGACCGCGAGGGGCGAGCTCTGGATGAGCTCCGTCCAGTGGAAGAGCTGGAGGTACCCGTCGAACGAGCGGTTCCGCCGCGGCGACACGGTGATCATGTCGCGGAACTCCCAGTAGTCCTTTGTCGGGAGCTTGATGCCCTGGGCGTGGGCGATGCCCCACATGATCGCGGGGGTCACGGCACCGCCGAGATGGCAATGGAGCTCAGCCAGCGGCAGCTTCCGGGAGAGCGGTCGGACCATGGTCAGCAGGATACCCCGCCGCCCACCGCTGTCCGGGCCCGAGTCAGTCGCAGAACGGGAGGTGCTTTCCGCCGTCGCGCCGCTGCACCTGCACGGTCAGCCCGCCCTTCGATGTGAACGTGGCGTGGTCCGGGTCGTTGAACGCGATCGTGCCCTCGGCCGAGTTGATCGCGTCGCCGTGGTCCCAGTCGATGGGCCCGACAGGATCCCACCAGCTGCCGCCGAGGTCGATCCCGCTCCAGAGCCCGCAGTGTCCGAGCGTGAACGACTGGGCGCCGGACATCGCCGCCTTCGCGGTCGTCGGCTCGAGGACGATGCCGAAGATCTCCTGGGGCTCGACCTCGAGCGGGCCGGCAGCCGCGGCCGTGACATGGAAGCCCGTCGCCGGGACTCCCGCGGATTCGACGGTGACGTCGCCCTCGGGTCGTGCAACGAGCGTGGTCGGGCAACGCTCGCCAGCCGGGCATCCGAACGGGCCGACCTGCATGTAGACGATCGGTGCGTTCCGTGTCGCGGTCAAGAGAGTCGTCGCGGTCTGCTCGGCCACCCGTCGACAGTCGTCGGCGCCCAGGCCGTAACAGGCGATCGGCACGCCCGCGATGCCGGGGCCATCGGATGGCGCGGCGGCCGATGCGGTCGGCTGGGCCGTCGCGCCGGGTGGCGTCACGACACGAGGTGCCTGGCCCACTGACGGTGACGGCGCCGATGACGCGCAACCGGCCGCGACGACCGCAAGGACGAAGGCGAGGAGTCCGACGATGGGTTGGACGCGGGCTCGAAGGGTCATCGGCCGCCAGACGACGCGACCCGCCAACAGGTTTCCTCGAGCACCGTGCGGCCCTGTTTCGACCTCAGCCCGCGAGCGGGACGATCCGGCCCTCGGCGTCGATCGTGGCCTGGCGGCGCAGGCGCTTCAGTTCGGCGCCCGGCACCTGGTCACGGGCGTGGTAGCTCGAGCGGACGAGCGGCGCCGACTCGACGTGCTTGAAGCCGAGGCCCAGGGCCTCGACCTTCATCTCGGCGAACTCGTCAGGGTGGTAGTAGCGCTCGAGCGGCAGGTGCTTCATCGACGGCCGCAGGTATTGCCCGACGGTCAGGATGTCGACGTCGACCGCGCGCAGGGCCGCGAATGCCTCGGTGAGCTCCTCGCGCGTCTCGCCCAGGCCGACCATCAGGCTCGACTTGGTGTGCGCGGGGTAGCCGATCTCGGCGGACATCTCCTTGGCCCGACGCAGGACGTACAGGCTGCGATCCCAGCGGGCCCGCTTGCGGACCGGCTTCTGGAGGCGCTTCACCGTCTCGAGGTTGTGGTTGAGGATGTCGGGGCGGGCGTCCATGACGGTCCGCAGGCGGTCGTCGGAGCCGTCGAAGTCCGGGATGAGCACCTCGATGCCCATGCCCGGCGAGGTCTCGCGCAAGCGGCGGATCGTCTCGGCGAAGACGCCCGACCCGCCGTCGGGTAGGTCGTCGCGCGCGACCGAGGTGACGACGACATGCTCGAGGCCGAGCGCGCCGACGGCTTCGGCCACGCGCCGCGGCTCGTCGTCGTCGAACCATGTCGGGCGGCCGGTCTTGACGGCGCAGAACCCGCACGCCCGGGTGCACGTGTCGCCCAGGATCATGATCGTGGCCGTGCGCTGGTCCCAGCACTCCCCGATGTTAGGGCAGTGGGCCTCCTCGCAGACCGTGTTGAGGTTGAGGCCGCGGAGCAGGCCCTTCAGGTCGTGATAGTTCTCGCCCGACGGCATCCGCGCCCGGATCCAGTCCGGGTGGCGCCGGAGGGCCACGGAGCCGTCCGCGGCGGCCTCACCGGCCGCACCGCCACCCAACGCGATCGGCAGGTCCGGCCGGTGGCCGTGCACGGCCTGGCCAGGGTCGCCGGGTGGCGTGAACATCGGGAGGTGGCGGGCCATGGGCGGGAGTGTACGACGGGGCCGGGCGGGTCGCCGCTCAGGGCTTCCCGCCACCGAACGCGTCGGCGAAGCCCGCGGCGAGGTCCCGCGGCCGGTAGCCGAGCTCCGCGGCGGCGCGGGCGGAACTCGCCCAGAACGTCACGCCATCGGAGGACTTCAGAATCTCGCGCAGGTTGGGCGAGAGGCCGAACATCCCGCCCAGGTTCGGGCCCAGCCGGGCGCCGATGCGCAGGAACCAGGTCGGGACGTTGAGCCGCGGCGGACCATGGCCGGCCGCGCGCGCCGCGATCCCCATGGCTTCCTTCAGCCGGACGTTCGGGCCGCCGAGCGCATAGGTCCGGCCCGGGGTGCCGCGATCGAGGGCCGCGATGACCCCCGCGGCGAGGTCGTCGACGTGGACCGGGCTGATGCCCAGGCTGCCGAGCGCGATGAACGCCGCGGTGCCCAGGTACGCCTGGAGGAGTTGCTGCCCGACCGAAGAATGGTCGCCCGGGCCGTAGGTGACGCCGGGCTGGACGATGACGATCGGTGCGCCGTCCGCGATGCGCGCCTCCGCGGCGAGGTGGGCGAGCCACTTCGTCTCGTCGTAGTAGCTCCCGAAGCCTTCCTTCGGGTCGCGTCGGTACGTCTCGTCGACGATCTGGCCGTGCGTGTTGCCGAATGCGTTGATCGTCGAGAGGTAGACGATCCTCGGAGCGCCGGCCACGATCGCTGCGGCCAGCACGCGCTCCGTCGTCCCCACGTTCGCGTCGAGCATCGACGGCCGCTCGGAGACCGGGATGCCGACGCGATACCAGCCCGCGGCGTGGATGAGGCCGTCGGCGCCGCGAGCGAGTTCGGTCAGGGCGGCGACGTCCGAGAGGTCGCTCGCGACCAGTTCGACGGTCGGGGCCGCGATGTGCGTGGCCGTGGCCGGGTCTCGCACGAGGGCGACGACGTGGTCGCCACGTGCGGCGAGCTGACGGACGATCGACCGCCCGATGAACCCCGCTGCGCCCGTGACGACGACGCGCATCGGGTCAGTAGACCGGCGTGTCGGGTCCCACGGCTTCGATCGCGGCCTTGATCACCCGAAGGAAGGCGGCCGCATTGGCGCCGTCGTTGGCGCGATGGTCGATGGCGAGGACCATGTTCATGACCGGGCGGATCGCGATCACGTCGCCCTCGGGGGTCTCGCGGACGACCGGGCGCTTGGTGATCGCCTCCATCGTCAGGATCGCGACTTCGGGCACGTTGATGATCGGCATCGTGAGGTTGGACCCGAACCAGCCAGTGTTGTCGATGGTGAACGTGCTGCCACCGAAGTCGTCGAGGCGCAGCTTGCCGGCCCGGGCCCGCGCCGCGACGTCCGCGATCGCCCGGTTGAGCCCGCTGATCGAGAGCTGGTCGACGTCGCGCACGACCGGGACGATGAGGCCGTCGTCGACCGCGACCGCGACGCCCATGTTGATCCGCCGCTTGGCGAGGACGCCATCGTCGGTCCAGTGGGCGTTGAACGTCGGGTGGCTCTTGAGCGCCTCGACCGTCGCCTTGATCACGAACGGCACGTAGCTGAGCGAGATGCCCTCGCGCTCCTGGTACTCGCGCTTGGCCTTCTCGCGCGCCCGTACGAGCCCCGAGGCGTCCACCTCCATGTGGACCCAGGCCTGCGGGACGGCGAGTGCCCGGGTCATCTGGGCCGCGATGCCCTTGCGCATCTGGGTCATGGGCAGGAGGACTTCGTCGGCGCCGTCGGGGAAGGTGATGGCCGCGCCGGCGGGAGCACTGGCCGCGGTGCTCGCCGCGGGGGCCATCACCGGGACCGAAGCCGTGCCGCCGGTCCGGATGGACTCGACCACGGCCAGCACGTCGTCGCGGGTGATGCGGTTGCCGCCGCCGGTGCCCCGGATCTGCTCGGGGCTCAGGCCGTGCTCGCGCAGCAGGCGCCGGACGGCCGGGGTCATGCGTGCGTCTGGGTCACCGGTCGCCGCCAGCGTCGCCGCGGGCGCGAGCGGCGCGGCCGCTGGAGCCGAGACCGGGGCGGGAGGGGCCACGGGCGCGGCGGGCGCGGCGGGTGCGGCAGGCGCCGCTGTCGCCGCGGCCGGTCGCTCGTCGGAGGTGGCCGGGCCGTTCCCGGAATCGGCGGCGGCCGCCGGCGCCGCTGTCGCCGCGGGCCCTGTTGCCGCGGACTCGTCGGATTCGGCGCCCGTGTCGATGATCGCGATCTCGGCGTCGTTGGGGACGGTCGCGCCCTCCTCGGCGAGGATCTCCTTGAGGACGCCCTCGAACGGCGACGGGACCTCCGCGTTGACCTTGTCGGTGATGACCTCGAGCAGCGGCTCGTACTTGTCGACGTGGTCGCCGACCTGCTTGAGCCATTTGCCGATCGTCCCCTCGGCGACGCTCTCGCCGAGCTGGGGCATCGTCACCTTCGCCACGTTCGCATGTCCTCCGCTGGGTCTCGCTCTGAGCGCGTAGTGTCCCCCATCCGGCCATCCCGGTCGAGCCGGGCCGGCGCAGGACGACCGCGCCGCTACCGACGAGTCGCCGCGGCGGCCTCGGCGGTGGCCCGGAAGCCCGGGATGCCCCTCGCCGCGAGGGCGCCGAGCTCGGCGAAGAGGGCCTCGTCCACGGTCGTGAAGTTGAAGCACGACTTCCCCTGGCGTCGCCTGGCCAGCGCCGGCGAGATCGAGCCCGCGAGCGCCGGATCCGCGTAGACCGCCATCAGGTAGAAGCTCACATAGCGCTTGCCGAGGCGGGTCCCGGCCACGTAGCCCCACGGCTTGCCCTCGAGACCGGGCACTTCGAGAGTCATTCCGTTCGGTCCATCGGCCGTCACCGAGAGGTCCGCACGATAGGGCTCGAGGAGCCGCCGGAGGCAGTCGTGGACGGCCTCGAGATCGAGCATCGGACGCGCCTCAGTACGCCGCGAGCTTGCGGACGGCGTCGGCGATCTTCTCGGGGCTGAGCATGAACCAGTCCTCGAGTGCGTGGTTGTACGGCACGCCGGGGACGTCCGGGCCGGCGATCCTGGTGACCGGGCCGTCGAGATAGTCGAACGCCTCCTCGGCCACGGTCGCCGCCACCTCGGCGCCGTATCCGCCGAACCGGTTGTCCTCGTAGACGACCAGGCACTTGCCGGTCTTCTTGACCGAGTCGAGCACCGTCTCCTTGTCCAGTGGCCGCAGCGTGCGCAGGTCGATGACCTCGACGCTGATGCCGTCGTCGGCGACGCGGTCGGCGGCCTCGAGCGCGTAGTGTGCCATCAGGCCGTAGGCGATGACCGTGATCTGGGTGCCCGGGTGCGTGACAGCGGCCCGGCCCAGTGGCACGACGTAATCCGTGTCGGGGACGTCGCCGCGGACCGAGCGGTACATCTTCTTGTGCTCGAAGAAGAGCACCGGGTCGTCGTCGCGGATCGACGAGCGGAGAAGGCCGCGTGCGTCGTACGGGGTCGAGGGGACGACGACCTTGAGGCCGGGCACATGGGTGAAGAACGCCTCGACGCTCTGCGAGTGATAGAGCGCGCCGTGGACGCCGCCGCCGTATGGCGCCCGGATCGTCATCGGGACCGCGTAGCCGTTGTTCGAGCGGTAGCGCATCCGCGCCGCCTCGGACACGAGCTGGTTGAAGGCCGGGAAGATGAAATCGGCGAACTGGATCTCGGCGACCGGTCGCAGGCCGTTGACGGCGGCCCCGATGGACGCCCCGACGATCATCGATTCGGTGAGCGGCGTGTCGATGACCCGCTCCCCGCCGAATTCGCTCCATAGCCCGTCGGTGGCGAGGAACACGCCGCCCTTCTTGCCGACGTCCTCGCCCAGGACGATCACCGACTCGTCGCGGCGCATCTCGTCGGCGAGCGTCTCGCGGATCGCCTCGATGAACGTCTTGGCCGGCATCAGTCGACGTCCTCGGCATAGACGTAGCGCAGCGCGGTCGCCGGATCCGGGTCGGGCTGCGATTCGGCGTAGTCGGTCGCGTCGTCCACTTCCGCGACGATCTCGGCGGTCAGGCGCGATTCGATCTCCTGGGTCAGGACGCCGGCCTCGCGGAGCTGGTCGCGGAAGTGCGGCACCGGATCTCGCCCGCGCTCGGCGGTCAGCTCGTCCTCGGAGCGGTACTTCGTCTGCTGGTCGTCGGACGAATGCGCCGTGAGCCGCATGACCTTCGCCTCGATGAGCGTCGGTCCGTCGCCCGCGCGGGCACGCGCGACCGCGTCACGTGCCGCCACGTAGCAGGCGAGCACATCGCTGCCGTCGACGACGACGCCGGGGATCCCGTAGCCCGGTGCGCGATCGGCCACGTTCGGCACCGACACCTGCATCGCCGCCGGCACGCTGATGGCATAGCCGTTGTTCTCGACGACGAAGATGAACGGCAGCTTGTGGATCGCCGCGAAGTTGAGCCCCTCGTGGACGTCGCCCTGGTTCGACGAGCCCTCGCCCATGCTGGTCATCGCGACCTGGCCGGTCTTGCGGATCTTGGCGGCCAGGGCGATCCCGACCGCGTGGAGCAGCTGGGTCGCGACCGGCGACGAGACCGAGACCAGGTTGTGCTCGTGGCTGCCGTAGTGCCCGGGCATCTGTCGACCGCCCGACGACGGGTCGCCTGCGGTCGCGTACTGCGCGGTCATGATGTCGCGCGCGCCCATCCCGAACGTCAGGCACGTCGCGATCGAGCGGTAGAAGGGCGCGATCCAGTCGTGGCCTTTCTCGAACGCCCAGGCGATCCCGACCTGGGCCCCCTCATGACCCTGGCCGCTGATCACGAACGGGATGCGGCCCGCCCGATTGAGGATCCACATCCGCTCGTCCACCGCGCGCGCCAGCGCGACGAGGCGATACATCGCGACGAGGTCGTCGTCGGTCAGGCCGACGGACGCGGCGAGTGCAGAGGTGTCCTTGCTCACCGTCATCGCGCGATCGGGGCCCTCCGCTAGCGGTGGATCCGCCTAGAAGTTGATGGACCGCCCGTCGACCGCCATCGCGGCCTCGCCGATCACCTCGGACAGCGTGGGATGCGGGTGCGTTGCCGCCCCGATCTCCCACGGCGCGACCTCGAGCGTGAAGCCGAGGCTTGCCTCGGCGATGAGATCGGTCGCGTGCGGCCCGACGACGTGGACGCCGATGGTGTCGCCCGTCGCCGTGTCGGCGATGACCTTGGCGAAGCCTTCGTACTCTCCGCCGATGAGCGCCTTGGCGATGGCTTGGAACGGGACCTTGCCCACCTTGTAGTCGCGGCCGGCCGCCTTGACCTGCTCCTCGGTCAGCCCGATCGAGGCGATCTCCGGGCGGCAGTAGGTCGCCCGCGGCTGGCTGTCGTAGTCCATCTCGTGAACGTCCGCCTCGCCGGCGATCGTGTGGGCCGCGGTGATCCCCTCATGCGCGGCGGTGTGGGCCAGCCACAGGCCGCCGACGATGTCGCCGATCGCGTAGACGTGCGGCTCCCTCGTTCGCATGTGTCCGTTGACCTTGATGATCCCGCGATCGGTCTCGACCTTCGTGGTCTCGAGCCCGATGTCCTCGATGTTCGCGGCGCGACCGGTCGCCACGAGCATCAGCTCCGCCCGGAGCTCGGCCGGCTCCTTGCCCTCGGGCCCGACCATCAGGCAGATGCCCTTCTTGTCGGCCGTGACCGCCTTGGCATCGAAGCGGGCACTCGTCATGACGGTCATGCCGCGCTTGGTGAAGCTGCGCTCCACGACCTTGCTGACCTCGCCGTCCTCGAGCGGCACGATCTGGGGCAGGTACTCGAGGAGCGTGACCTCGACGCCGACGTCCTGGAACATCGAGGCGAACTCGACCCCGACCGCGCCCGCGCCGACGACGACGATGTCCTTGGGCAGGACGTCCATCTTGAGCACGTCGTCGCTCGTCACGATCCGCTTGCCGTCGGGCGTGAGGCCCGGCAGGGACTTGACGCGCGAGCCGGTCGCGAGGATGACGTCGGTGGCCTGGAGGATCCGCTCGCCGCCCTTGCCCGGCGTGCCGTCCTCGCCCGGCTGGCTGACCCGGATCTTCTGGGGTCCATCGAGGCGGCCGCGGCCGGGGATCCAGGTGACCTTGTTCTTGTCGATCAGCGTCTTGAGTCCGGTCCACAGCCGCTTCACGACCGCATCTCGCCGGGCCGCCATCGCCGCGTAGTCGACGACGGCCTCGCCGGGCAGGACCAGGCCGAACTCCTTGGCGTGGCGGACGCGCTCGACGAACGCGGCCGACTCGAGCAGCGCCTTGGTCGGGATGCAGCCGCGATGGAGGCAGGTGCCGCCGATCTTGTCCTCGTCGACGAGGGCCACCTTCAACCCGAGCTGGGCCGCCCGGAACGCCGCCGTGTAGCCGCCCGTGCCCGCGCCGAGCACGACGAGGTCGAAGTCGTTGGAGGAGCCGACGGCCATGGGTCAGGGAGCCTCGGGGAGCCCGTCGAGCGGCGGCCGCGGGTATTCCTCGGCGGGCCGTGCGGGCGGGTGGGTCATCGCGACCGATGGTACGCGTGGCGTCCCGAACGGCGCAACCGAGCGACCATCGGTGGACGGCAATGACCCGGTGCTAGACTCCGGCCTCGGGGGGTCGATCGACGCTGGAGCACATGGATGGATGCAGCGGTCCTTTTCCGCACCGTCGTCCTGATGCTCGTCGCCTATCTCGGCGGCTCGATCCCGGTCGGCATCCTCGTCGCCCGCATCTCCGGCGGACCCGATCCACGCACCATCGGATCCGGGCGGACCGGTGGCACCAACGCGCTGCGGGCGCTCGGGCGCAAGTGGGCAGCGGTCGTGGTCATCGGCGACCTGCTCAAGGGCGCGCTCCCGGTGCTGCTCGCCCGGGTCGTGACCGGCGGCGACCCGTTGACCGAGGTCCTGTGCGGCGGGGCGGCCGTGGCGGGGGCCATCTGGTCGGTCTTCGTGGGGTTCCGCAGCGGGCGCGGGGTCGGGACGGGCGTCGGCACGATGCTCGTCATCCAGCCGATCGCGGTGCTGCTGGCGGCGCCGGTGTTCGTGCTCGTCATCCTGCTGACGCGCTACGTCTCGCTCGGCTCGCTGCTCGGGTCGGCGGCCATGTTCCCGGCGATGTTGCTCGTGTTCCTCGTCGTCCCGGAGACCCCGTTGCCCTACGTCGTCTACTCGGGAGTCGGCGCCGCGTTCATCTGGCTCGCGCACGCCGACAACATCGATCGCCTGCTCCATGGCACCGAGCGCAAGTTCGACCTGGGCCTGCTCGCGGGCAAGCGCCCGATCCGCTGAAGCGCCCCCTGGCTGGCCCGCTCGGGGCCACGGTCCGTGCCAGATATTCGCGCCTGGACTGGTAGGCAGCTTTGGGGTACCTCGGCCGCCGACCCGGCTCGAACCGGAACAGGGTCATGATCGGCCACGCACCGATCAACGACAGGGGCGGCTCCGAGCCTCGTCAGACGCCACTCTTGGCTGCCTACGAGTCCCCCGGCGCATATCTGGCCAAGGATGGAGTGAGGGAGGCCAGCGGGAGGACCACCCGGGCGGGGACCACCCTGGAATCGAACGACCCGGGTCGGCTGACGGCCCGGGTCGGGATCACGATGGTCGGCGGGCCGTGGGTCGGCCCGCACCGAGAGGACGGTCAGCCGCCGCGCATGCTCCGGAAGCAGTCGCTGCAGTAGACCGGCTTGCCGCTGGTCGGGCGGAACGGGACCTGGGCTTCCTTGCCGCAGTTCGAGCACGTGGCCGCGAACATCTCCCGGGGACCGCGGTCGCGCGAGGCGTAGCCGCCGCCACCGTACCCGCCGCCGCTACCCCCCGCGGAGTAGCCGCCGCCGGCCCCGTAGCCACCATATGAGCTGCCGCCGCCCTCGGCGTTGCGCGCGGCCTTGCGGCTGGCGCGGCACGACGGGCAACGGCGCGGCTCGGTGAACCCACGCTGCGCATAGAAATCCTGCTCGGAGGCCGTGAACACGAATTCCTGTCCACAGTCCGCGCAGGTCAAATTCTTGTCGCTGTACACGAAAACGAAACTCCTCTCGGTAGCCGGCGCGATCCCGTCGGGTTCTCGCGTCAGCCGTGAGAGGAGTCCGAGTTGCGTCGAGCTACGCTCTGGCCGCGGACGTTTCCACGGCGTTTACGGGCGGGATAGTACGACCTCGTCCGTACGTTGCATAGCCCCGACTTTTGGCTATCCCCGATGGCCCGTCAGGCGGCTTCGAAGGGCGCCGTCGCGAACAGATGGCTGAACTGCTTGCACCAGATGATGGCGCTCGCGAAGTCGGCCGGGTCGGTCCCCTCCGGCAGGTCGTAGCCGAACGCGCCATCGGTAGCCTTGAGCTTGCCGAGCTCCAGCGCGCCATCGTCGTAGCCGTCGGCCGCCGGCGACAGATAGACGAACAGGTCCGGGCCGTTGCGGACCGAGAAGTCCTCGAGGCGCAAGTGGAAGCGACCGGGCGCCGTCTCGACGATCGTGGCCGTCCCTCGGCCGAAGTGGAAGTCGTCGGAGCCGTGGAACGAGCCGCTCACATGCGTGACCGGCGCGAAGGGCGTCGCGGTCGGCGTGACGGTCGGAGCCGCGCTCGGAGCTGCGCGTGGGCTCGTCGGGTCCGCAGGTGGCACAGTGGCGATCGGGGCCGGACTCGCGGCCGCGATCACCGGGGCGGGCTCGACCAGCGCGGTCCGGATGAAGATCGGCGAGGCGAGATACCAGGTCAGCGGAACGCCGACCGCCAATGCCACGGCGAGCAACGCTCCGGTTCGCGCCGGATGCCGGCGAGCCGCCGCGAACCAGCCACGGCGGAGTCCGATGAAGGCCACCACGACGACCGCGATCGCCGAGCCGAGCGCGACGGGCACGCGCAGGTCGTACAGGGCGTTGAAGAAGGTCCGTCCGATGTCGTCGAGGGATGGCATCGGCAGACCATGCCGGTCCTTCGTGACGCGGCGATGACAGCCGCCGCGGTCAACCCGTGGCCGGTCCGGCGACCGAGTACTCGCGGCGTGCGAGCTCCAGGTATGACTCGACCTCCCGCGCCCGGCGCGTCTCGCCCCAGCCGAGCTCCGCGCCGAGGAGTCCGGCGACTCGTGGCGCGATCGCGGCGCCCCGGTCCGGTAGCTCCTGGGCGAGCCTCGTCCGGCGTGCCAGCATGTCGTCGAGCGTCAGCGCCAGCTCGTGGCGCGCTGCCCAGGCGACCTCGGCTTCGAGGAACGGCCGGCCCGGGACCAACGCCCGGACCAGGCCAAGGTCGGCGCCGAGGCTGGCCACGCCCGGCGCATCCGTGCCGTGGCGCGAGACCAGCCGCGAGGCGGCGTCGGGCCCGACCGCGGCGAGCGCCGGGATGGTCTCGATCTCGGCCGCGATCCGCGCGAGCGCGTCGGTGTCGGCGGCCCCGATCAGCCGGCGATCGACGGTCTGACTCGGGCGCGCCCTCGCCCCCTCCCTGCCGAGGACGGCGTCGATGACGTCGCGGGCCATGACCCGATATGTCGTGTACTTGCCGCCGCCGATCCGGACGACGCCGGTCCGCTCGACGGTGACGCGATGCTCGCGCGATGCCTTCACGGTCGACCCGCCAGATGAGGCGATCAAGGGTCGAAGCCCCGCGAATGTGCCGACGATGTCCTCGCGACGCAGGTCGACGTCCATCGTGGCGTTGACCGTGTCGAGCAGGAGGTCCACCTCCCACCCGGCGGCCGCCGGGTGCGCCGAGGGGCCCTCGTACGGCGCGTCGGTCGTGCCGATCAGCCAGTGGTCCGGCCACGGTACGAGGAAGACCACCTTTCCCGGCACACGGATCGTGAGGCCGTGCCGGTTCGGGATCCGCTCTCGCGGCACGACCAGGTGCGCGCCGCGACTCGGCAGGATGCGGAGAGAGCCGCTGCCGAAGGCGTGATCTGGCTCGGCGGCCCAGACGCCGGTCGCATCCACGACGGCGCGCGTCCGGATCTCGAACTCCGACCCGGTGAGGAGGTCCTGCGCCTTGACGGCCTCGAGCGTCCCATAGCTCGCCGACGTGCGGAGCCCCGTGGCCCGGACGCGGGTGACCGCAAGGCCGCCGTCGGCCACGGCCGTCCTGGCGACGGCGAGGGTGTACCGCGCGTCGTCCTCGACGCCATCGTGGTAGAGCAGGCCGCCCCGAAGGCCCTCGTGGCGGAGTGTCGGCGCCATCTCGAGGGTGTCCGCCTTCGAGAGCCGTCGGTGCCAGCCTCCGTCGTGGCGAGCGCCGAGGACGTCGTACATCGTCAGGCCGATGTCGTAGAACGCCTTCGAGAGATACGGGATCCCGTAGATCGGGAAGAGCAACGGCTCCAGGCGCACGAGATGGGGCGCGAGCTGGAGGATCCGCGAGCGTTCGGTCAGGGCCTCGCGCACGAGCCCGAACCGGAACTGCTCGAGATAGCGCAGGCCGCCGTGGATCAGCCGGGACGAGCGCGACGAGGTGCCGGATGCGATGTCGTCCTGCTCGATCAGCGCGGCACGCATCCCGCGCGAGACCGCGTCGAGCAGGGCGCCGCTGCCCACGATGCCGCCGCCCACGATGACGACGTCCCAGGTCCCGTCCGCCAACGCCGCGAGGTTCCCTCGGCGAGCGTCGAGGGGGGCGGGCCCCGTCATGTGCCGGGCGCGATCGTCACGGCAGCGGCTCCTCCGGCCGTCGCCGGGAGATCCGCCAGAGCAGCCACCCGGTGCCCACGACGAGCACGATGATGGCGAGCGGCGTGTGGAAGACGATCTGCTGGAGGCTCGCCGGCAGGACGCTGGTCAGGATCGCCGCACCCATCACGACGACGACGACCGCCGCGGCGACGAGCGCGACCTCGCGCCAGCCCGGCTGGCGGCCTGACCGGCCGGTCGTCAGCCACGGTCCGCCTCGGGCGGGATGCCGATCGGGGCGACGAGGACCTTGCCGGCGTGGGCCTTGCCACGCGTGGTGAGCAGCCCGGTCTTGGGGCGGTGGAACGTGACGGTCAGGTCGGCGCGGACCGCCGGGTCCGACGGCTCCCCGCTGGAGAGGTCGACCGCGGTCGGCGTGTCGACGGCCACGACCGGGACGCCCGCCGCGGCGGCCCGGACGATCACCTCGACCGCGGTCCGGATCGGCTCCCGAAGGACGCCTCTGACGCCCGTCCCGAGCAGCGCGTCGACGATGACCGCGGCCTTCTCGATGCCGTGCTCGAACATCGCCACGTCGCGGGCGACCGGCAGGTGGACCTTGACGATCCCGGTGTCGCGCGCGATCCGGTCCCAGTTGCGCGCGGATGTCGCGCCGGCCGGACGGGCGTCGGGCGCGACCAGGCCGACCACGACGGACGCGCCCGCGAGCGCGAGCCGGCGCGCGGCCACGAAGCCGTCACCGCCGTTGTTGCCCGGTCCGCACAGGATCACGATCGGGCCGGTCCCCCACCGACCGAGGTCCACCGCGAGCGCGTGGACGGCGGCCGCCACCGCGGTCCCGGCGTGCTCCATGAGGCGCTCCTCGGGCACGCCGAGCAGCTGGGCTCGCCGGTCCGTGCCGGTCATCGCCTCGGCGGAGATGGCCGTGAGCGCCGACGAAGCGGCCCATCGGCCGCGCAGGCCCCGCAGGTCCAGCTCGAAGATGGACGGGTCGTTCGCGGGAAGCGCGGCCGATGCGGCGGCGCGCTCGACGGTGGTGGGCATCGCGCGGCGAAGCGTAGCCGAACGAGGGTCAGCTCATCCGGAAGCGTGCCCCGTCGGACTCACTCCCGGACGCGCGCCTCCCCTGCGCGCAGGTCCAGGAACCCGTCGCGCTCGAGGCCACGGGCGGCCGCATCGATCGCGTCGGCATCGTGGTGGCCGAGGCGATCGGGCAGCGCCACCCATACCCCGGTCGGCGCTTCGGTGACGGCGGCGAGAAGGCGGCCCCGAAGCCAGCGCGCGGTGGCGGGGAACGGAACACCGGGGCGCGCCGCCTCGGGGGGAACGACCCGACCGCGGGACGCACAGAGAGCCTCGAGCGGACACAGGTCGCAGCGGGGTGTCCGAGGGGTGCACGTCGCGCTGGCCAGATCCATGACAGCGTCGAGCCAGCGACCAGGCCGGCTTCGCGAGACGAGGCCGTCGGCGGCCTCCTGCAACCCCGGCCACGTCGGCGGCACGCCGAGCACCCGCGTCACGACCCGTCGCGTGTTCACGTCGAGTGGCGCGACCGGCACGCCGAAGGCCGTCGCGGCGACCGCGCGAGCGGTGTACGGGCCCGATCCCCGGCAGTCGCTCCAGCGCCTCGACGGTTCCGGGCACGCGGCCCTCGTGATCCGCGACGATCGCACCGAGCGGCGTCGCGCAGGGCAAGCGCTCGTCGGTTGTAGCCGAGCCCGGCCCAGGCGGCGAGGAGTTCGTGGGTGCCTGCCTCGGCCAAGTCTCCGGGCGTCGGCCAACGCTCGATGAACCGACGCCACGCCGGGCCGACACGCTCGATCCCGGTCTGCTGGGACATGACCTCGGCGACCAGGACCTGCCACGGCGTCGCGGCCTCCCGGATCAGGAGTGGGCGGCGGCCAGAGTCGTGCCAGCGAAACAGCCGGCGGTTGAAGCGCAGCCTGGTCGCGGGCTGCCGAGGGATCGTGCCCGTCACGAAGGCAGGATAGGCGAGCCGCTGCGCGATGATCCGGGGGTGAGCGGGCTGGCGTAGATTCGTCCCCCGAGCCGCTCAGGAGTCGACCCCATGGCCATCGCCACGTCCACGTTCCACGGGTTCCCCGCCGAGGCCATCGACTTCCTGGCCGACCTGGCCGCGAACAACGATCGCGAGTGGTTCAACCCACGCAAGGCCGACTACGAGCGGCTGCTCAAGGGGCCGTTCGAGGCGCTGGTCGGCGCGCTTGCGGAACGCCTCGCGGCCCGCGACATCCCGTTGCTCGCCGATCCGAAGCGCTCGATCTTCCGGATCTACCGCGACACGCGCTTCTCGAAGGACAAGTCGCCGTACAAGACGCACCTCGGCGCGAGCTTCCCGTGGCTCGAGCGTTCGGCGGACGGGTCCCTGGTCGAGGCCGACGGTTCCGCCCACGGCAACGGCGGCTACTTCAACTTCCAGCCGGGCGAGATGTACGTGGGCGGCGGGATGTGGATGGCCGAGAAGCCGCGCCTCGATGCGTTCCGGCGCGCGATCGTCGAGGATCCCGACCGGGTGCGGGCCGCGCTCGAGGAGCCCGGCTTCGTCGCGGCCTTCGGGGCGGTCACCGCGCACGAGCACCTCAAGCGTGTGCCGCCGGGTCTGCCCGTCGACCACCCGATGGCCGACCTCTTCCGGTACAAGGACGTCGTCTTCGGGCGACGCCTGTCGGACGCGGAGGTGTTGTCGCCGTCGTTGCCGGACACGCTCGCGGACGCGTTCGCGGCAGGCATGCCGGTCTTCCGCTTCCTCGCGACCGTCCGGGCCTAGCGCCCGGTGCGATTCGGGGCCGCCTTCTGGATCAACCGGACCGACTGGCCGAGCCTGCTCGAGGCGTGCCGGCTCGCCGAGCGGGTCGGCTGGGAAAGCCTGTGGGTCGACGACCACCTGCTCGCCGACGAGGGCGATCCCACGGACGCGAAGCTCGAAGGTTGGACGACGCTCGCGGCGCTCGGCGTCCTGATCCCGCGCATGCGCCTGGGGCTGCTCGTGGCGGCCAACACGTTCCGGAACCCGGGGCTGACCGCAAAGATCGCGACGACGCTCGACCACCTCTCGAATGGACGGGCCGTCCTTGGCCTGGGCGGCGGCTGGTTCAAGCTCGAGCACGAGGCCTTCGGGATCGACTTCGGCACGGGCTTCGGCGACCGCCTGGACCGGCTCGACGAGGCCGCGCGCCTGATCCGGCGCCTGCTCGACGGCGAGACCGTGACCCACACGGGCCGCTACTACTCGATGCACGAGGCCATCTGCGCGCCCCGCCCCGTCCAGCCGCGACTGCCGATCCTGATCGGCGGCTCAGGGCCGACAAAGACGCTCCGGACGACCGCCGCGGTCGCCGACATCTGGAACGGCTACGGGCTGCCCGAGCGGATCGCCGAGGTCAGCGGGGTCCTGCGCCAGCGCTGCGAGGAGGTCGGCCGCCCGTTCGACGAGATCGAGCGGACCGTCACGATCCACGCCGTCGTCCGCGACGACGCGGCGGCGGCCCAGGAGGCCTGGGCCGAGACCGCCAGGCGGCACGGCCTGGAGGGCGTGGCGGGCTCGGACGGCACCGACCGCGGGCTCACGATCGGCGGGACGCCTGCCGAGGTCGCCGCCCTGGTCGAGCGCTACGCGCGGGTCGGCGTCCGCGAGGTCATCTTCACGTTCCGCGACCCGTTCGACATCGAGACCATCGAGCGGCTCGACGAGGTCCGCGCGGCACTCAGGGGCTGAGGGGCTCCGGGGCCCGCTGTTGGCAGGCTCGCATCACGATGCTAACATCACGCATCATGACTCAACTCCGACGGACCACCGTCAGCGCGCCGCAAGCCGACATTCGAACGCTGGAGGCCGAGGCGGAGCGACGACGGGTGCCGCTGGCGACGCTATTACGCGAGGCTGTCGAAGCGAAAGCAGTGGAGTTGCGCAGTCGTCGGCGCCCGCGGGTCGGTGTGGCAAGCTCGACCGACGGACGCGGCGCGGCAGAAGTCACTGCGGAACCGGTCGCCGAGGAGCCGCGCTGACGGTGGCGCTCATCTGCGACACAGGTCCGCTGCTGGCCGCCCTCGACGCCGCCGACCCCGATCACGAGCGCTGTGCCCGGATGTTGACGCAAGCTGATGAGGATCTCGTCGTCCCGACGCTCGTTCTCGCTGAGCTCGACTACTGGTGCAGCCGCCGGCTGTCACCGGGGGCCTGGCTCATCTTCCTCGATGATCTGCTCGCTGGGGTCTACCGCATCGAATCGCCGAGTGGCGAGGACCTTGCCCGCTGCGGCGAATTGCAGGCTCGCTACGCCGATCTCACGCTCGGTGTCGTCGATGCCAGCGTCGTCGCGCTCGCCGAGCGCCTGAGCGAGCCGAAGGTCGCGACACTCGATCAACGCCACTTTCGGGCGGTACGGCCGGCCCATGTCAACGTACTCGAACTGCGACCGTGAGCGCCTTTGAGGCGGCGCGGTCCGGAGGGTCCTGACCCGGTTCAGGTCCCCGTGTTGATCATCACGTGCTTGATGAACGTGTAGTCCTCGAGCGCGTACTTGGAGCCGTCCTTGCCGTAGCCGGACTGCTTCACGCCACCGTGCGGCGTCTCCGACGCGAGCGTGAAGTGCTCGTTGATCCACACGTGCCCGAACTCGAGCGCCTTGGCCACCCGCATCGCGCGGCCGATGTCGCTCGTGAAGACCGAGGACGCCAGCCCGAAGGGGACGTCGTTCGCCCACTTGACGGCCTGCTCCTCGTCGCTGAACCGCTGGACGGTGACGACCGGCCCGAACACCTCGTCCTGGACGATCTCCGAATGCTGGTCCGGGACCCGCGATGATCGTCGGCTCGTAGTAGGAGCCTGCGCGATCCGGCCGGTGTCCACCGACGACCACCTCGGCGCCCGCCCGGGCACGATCGACCATGCCCTCGACCTTGTCGGCCTGGGCGTGCGCGATCAGCGAGCCCATCTCGATGTCGTCGCCCTCGGCCGGGTCGCCCCACTTGATGGTCTTGACCTGGTCGGAGAGGGCGCTGACGAACTTGTCGTAGACCTTGGGCCCGGCGATGACCCTGGTGGCCGCCGTGCAGTCCTGGCCGGCGTTCCAGTAGCTCGCGAACTTGAGCGTCTCGGCGGCGAGCTCGATATCGGCGTCGTCGAAGATGATCACCGGCGCCTTGCCACCGAGCTCCAGGTGGAGCCGCTTGACGGTGTCGGCCGCGATCTTGGCGACCCGCTTGCCGGTGACGGTGTCGCCGGTGATCGAGACCATGCGGACCGTCGGATGGCCGACGAGCGCGTCGCCGATGTCGGCGCCCGAGCCGGAAAGCACGTTGACGACGCCTGGCGGGAAGACCTCGGCGAGGATCTGGGCGAAGAGGAGGGCGCTCAACGGCGTCCGGGCGGACGGCTTGAGCACGACCGTGTTGCCGGTCGCGAGCGCCGGTCCGAGCTTCCAGCTGGCCATGTAGAGCGGGTAGTTCCAGGGTGCGATCGAGGCGACGACCCCGATCGGGTCGCGCCGGATGATCGAGGTGTGGCCCGCGAGGAATTCGTTGGCCGCGAGGCCCTCCATCACGCGGGCGGCGCCGGCGAAGAAGCGGAAGAGGTCGACGCTCGTGGTCATCTCGTCGATCGCGGCCCCGACCGGCTTGCCCGCGTTCGCGCTCTCGAGCCGGCCGAACTCGTCTGCGCGGGACTCGAGGATGTCGGCGAGCTTGAGCAGGAGCAGCGAGCGATCCTGCGGCGTGGTGTTCTTCCAGGTCTCGAAGGCCGTGGCGGCGGCATCGACCGCGCGATTCACGTCCTCGAGCGAGCTCGCCGGGACGTTGCCGATGACCGCGTCGTTCGCCGGGTTCACGACGTCCGCGGTCTTGCCGTCGGCCGCATCCACGAACTCGCCGCCGATGAGCTGCTGGTAGGTCTTCACTCGCTCGAGGGTGTCGGTCACGTGAGTGCCTCCTGGGCGTGACGGTCGGGGTGGAAAGTGTCGTCATCCTATGCCCGCTGCGGTACTTCGTCCCGCCACGTGAGCGCTCAGGCTGTGACCGCTTCTCCGGTGCGCGCGAGGCGCTCGATCAGGTCCGCGGCACGCACGGTGCCGGAGCCGGCCTTGATGCGGGTCGACATCGCGGTCAAGCGGGCCGCGAGCGCACGGTCATCGAGCAGCTCGTCGATGGCGTCGGTCAGCTCCTCGTCGCGGAAGCCATAGGTCGAGAGGCGGCGGCCGAACCCGGTCTCGTCGACCCGCTGCGCGTTGTCGACCTGGTCCCAGAACAGCGGCAGGACGATCATCGGCTTGCCGTGGTGGAACGCCTCGGTGACCGTGTTGTTGCCGCCGTGCGTGATCACCAGGTCGACCTGCGGCAGGATCGCGGGCTGCGGCAGGAAGCCCTCCCCGGTCTGGTTCTCGTGGAGCGCGATCTGGTCGGCCAGCGGGCCCTTCGAGACGATGACCCGATGCTCCGTCGTCGCCAGCAGGTCGACCAGGCGCTGCATCAGCCCGACATCCGCCGAACCGAGCGACCCGAGCGAGAGGTAGATGAGCGCCCCGTCGCGCTCGCGCAGGTGCGCGGGCAGCTCCCAGGTCGTGTCCGCCTCCCGGACCGTGGAGTCGAGCCGGTGCCACGTGGGACCGAGCGCGCGCTCGCGCGCGTAGTCCGCTTCGGCCGGATAGGAATACAGGTTGAGGTACGGGGACTCGGCGATGAAGTCCGGTCCGAGCTCGCCGTACGAGAGGCCGTTTTCACCGTGCTCGCGGCAGAAGGCATCGAAATCGGCCCACATGTCGCCGTGGGTCCGGCGCACCTCCTCGAGGAAGGCCGGCCAGCCGCCACGGTCCGCGGCCGCGTACCCGGACGAGAAGGGCGCAACGGCCGGGTCCTTCATCTCGGCCGGGTTGCAGGACATGATCCGGGCCCACGGCCGGCCTCGACGCCGCGAGTGCCGGGAACGCCACGACGTTGTCCTGGACGATGACGTCGGGGGCGAGCTCGTCGAAGATCTCGGTCAGCCTCGGGTCGACGTACTTCGCGCCGTCGACGAGCGCCTGGAAGGTCGGCGCGATGAACTCGCCGAGCTGCTCGAGCGTGGACTTGCGGAAGACCGGCGACGTGTCGCGGATGAAGTCGATCCAGAACTGACCGGGGATCTCGGGCACCTCCGGCGGCGGGCCAAGACGCATGAGGCGCTCCTCGAAGCCCTTCGCCTCCAGGGTGCCGGCGAACGACTCCTCGATGACGAACACGACGCGATGGCCGCGCGCGCGGAGGACCTGCCCGATCCCGACGCAGTTGTTCGTCGGGCCGTAGGCGCCCTCGGGGAAGAAGACGATCGTCCGGGCGTCCGTCACGTGGCCCTCCGACAGCGGATCAGGCCCCGATCATCGCCGACCGCGTGGCGATCCGCTCAGTGACCCTGCAGGACGGAACGGAGTCGCTGGAACTCGGCGTCGTCGATCTCGCCGTTCGCCAGCCGGGTGCGGAGGGCATCCATCGCCGGGTCGCGCGGCGGTGTCGTGGCGGGCATGACGCGGTGCATCCCACGCGCCACTCCGACGATGAGCGCGTACGAGACGATCACGATGAGCACGATCATCGCGATGACGATGATCCACTCGAGCGGTCCTGGTGCCGGCATCGGATCTCCCCACCTGTCTGTCTTCCGTGCCCGCCTGCAGCGTAGCGCTCTAGGCGCCCAAAGCAAGGGCCCCGGCGAGGACTACGGCGCCCGCGACCGCCATGACCGGGTCGAGAACCGTCCACCGGATCTCTCGGAAGTGGGTCATGGGCCCGGACCCGAACGCCCGCGCGTCCATCGCGAGAGCCAGGCGGTCGCCATGGCGGATCGCGAGCACGAGGAGGCTTACGAGCAGCCGCGGATGCCAGCCGCCGCGCAGCCCACGGATGCGGCGTGCCTGGCGAAGGGTCGTGAGGTCCTCGCTGAACCTCGGGATCGACTGGTACGCCGCGAGCGCGCCGTAGGCGAAACGTGGGGACACCCGCGCCTGGCGGACGAGCGCATCGACCAGCTTCGTCGAGTCGGTGGTCAGCGTGAAGACCGCGCCGACCGACGCGATCGCGATGACCCGGAGTCCCAGGGCGGCCGCGGTGCCGAGCCCCTCTTCGGTGATCCGCAACGGACCGATGCGGGTGAGCTCGGTGGCGGCCGGATCCACGTTCGCGGCCGCGAACACGGTGTTACTCAGAACGACGATCGCGGCCACGAACCACAGGGGCGCGAGAGTCCGGAACATCGTCGCGGCGGAGATCCGCCCGATGGACAGGCCCGCGGCGAGCGTGACAAGCGTGATCAGGAGCGGCGGCTCGGGCCTCGTGGTCGTCGCGAGGCCGATCAACCAGACGAACGCGATCGCGAGCTTCGTCAACGGTCCGGTCCGTCCGAGTGGGCTCCCGATCCGCTCGTCCAGGCCGCGGGGCGCCGTCACGTCACTCTCTCGTCGGACGTGACCCGGCCATGATCGAGCCGGATGATGCGTGTCGCGAGGTCCGCGACCAGACGATCGTCGTGGGTCGACACGATCAGACAGGTCCCGGCCTCGAGTCGCTCGTGCAGGATCGCGAGCAGGCCCTCGTAGCCGTGCCGGTCCTGCCCGAATGTCGGCTCGTCCAGGACGAGCACCTGCGGTCGGCGCACCAGCACCGCCGCGAGTGACAGGCGTCGCTGCTCCCCGCCGGACAGTCGATATGGGCTGCGAGCACCGAAGGTTCCGAGTGGCAGCCCAAGCCGCTCCATCAGCTCGTCGGCGTGCGCGACCTCGTCCGGGAGGAGGCCGAGCAGCACCTCATCGCGGACCGTCTGCATCAGGAACTGACGCTCCGGTTCCTGGAACACGTAGCCGCCCCGGCGGGCCAGGACTCCGGCGGACAGGCGCGCCGGGTCCGCTCCACCCAGTCGGACGGAGCCCCGATCCGGCGTGAGCAGGCCGACCAGGAGCCGCCCGACGGTCGACTTGCCGCCGCCGTTCGGTCCCGACGAGCGCGATCCGGTCGCCTGGCCCCGCCTCGAGGCTGACGTCGAAGCGCGACCGGCGTCGCCCGGTCGTAGCCGAACGTGACCCCGCTCGCTCGCAGGAGCGGCGCTTCACTCGGGGCCGGCGGCGCCAACGTCCGTCCCACGGTCGCGGCTCGCCCGGCGCGATCGCCCGGCAGCCAGATCCCGGCATCAGAGAGCCGCCGTCCGTGCTCGGCAAGGACTCGCTCCGGCGGCCCCACGACGATCGGACGGCCGGTGCCGTCGAGGGCGAGAACGGTGTCGGCGAGTGGCCAGGCCTCGGCGACGCGGTGTTCCACGAGGACGATCGTGGCCGACCGTGCCGCGCGGATGGACGCGAGCCGCTCGAAGAAGGCAGCGGAGCCATCGGGGTCGAGATCTGCGGTCGGCTCGTCGAGGATGAGCAGGCCGGGCATCGGTGCCAGCACGCCTGCGAGTGCGAGTCGCTGTTGCTGGCCGCCCGAGAGCGTTCGAGTCAGGTGTCGCCCGGTGCCACCGAGCCCGACCGCCTCGAGCGCCACGGGGACCCGTTCGAGCATCGTCGCTCGTGGCCAGGCGCGGGTCTCGAGGCCGAACGCGACGTCATCCTCGACCCGCTCCATGACGATCTGGCGCGACGGATCCTGGAACACCAGTCCGACCCTCGACGCGAGTTCGCCAGGAGCGAACGCCCGGGTCTCGACACCATCGACGGTCAGGGAGCCCAGCCAAGCACCTGGCAACTCGCGCGGGACGAGCCCAGCCAGGGCAAGTCCCAGCGTGCTCTTCCCGGAACCGGACGGCCCGATGACGAGCAGGCAGTGGCCCGCCGGCACATCCAGGTCGACCGCCCGGAGCGCAGGCGCATCCGAACCCGCATACGTGAACCCGAACCCGCCGGCTCGGATCGCGACCGGCCCGGAGGGGTCGATGGCGTGTGTCAGGTCGGGAACCCGTCGAGGACGCCGGTCGGCCGGAGCGCCCGGACGATCGCGATCGCCGCCAACGGCAGGACGAAGAGTCCGGAGATCGTCATCGACACGGCGGTGATCACCAGCACATCGGTGGCGTAGCCGGCGTACCAGAAGTAGAGGTCGTGGACGAACGCCGCGGCCGAAGCGGCCAGGCCCGCCGCAGCCAGGACCGGGAAGCTGTACGAGCGGTACCGCGTGAGGAGGAAGACGAGCTCCGCTGCCGCTCCCTGCATCACCCCCGACATGATGGTGTCGACGCCCCATGTGCTGCCGAGGAACGCCGAGAGGCCGGCGGCGACGACCTCGGCGAAGAGTGCCGCACCGGGCTTGCGGATGATGAGCGGGGCGACGATCGCCGGGAGCAACCAGACTGCGTACAGGAGGTTCTGGATCGGGCCGATCGGGGCAAGGGCATTCCAGATGCCGCCGGCCGCGACGAAAACGACCCCGAATGCGACGCCGATGACGGCCGCGACGACGATGTCCCGGGTCCGCCAGCGCAGGTCCGGGGCGGTCGCCGGGTTGGACGTGCCGTAGGTGGTGGCCATCGGGGTCGAGCCTCCAGGTCGATGCAAGCGAAACGCCGCCTCCGGATGCCGGGGACGGCGTCATCGATGTCGATCGGCCTGCTTCCTTCGCCGGTATGAGCCGGATCAGGTTCGGCGGGTCTGTGGCCTTCAGCCACACTCTCAGCGCCCAAGCGCTCCCCGGAGGCATATGAAGTTGCTTGCCACGGTAGCACGGAAGCGCCGTTGGCGGGATTGTCGGTTCGGTCTGCGACGTGTCGTCCGGCCGGCACAGAATCGTACGAATTCGTACTACGAAATCGTAGGATCTCGCGGCGGCGCTACTGGCGGCCCATCCCGGCGTTGGCGGCTGCGCGCGCTCGCTCACGCACCTTGGGTAGTCCGCCAGATGCCCACCAGGTGCACGTTAGGCGGGGTCTTGGTCGCCTCCAAGCCGGTATCCGCCCTCTGCTATGCGTCCCCGTGCATATCCCAACGGGCGAAGGAGCCTTCCCGGCCACGATATGGGTCTGAACCGCGCCTAACGGTCACTCCATGAGCATTTGGCGGAGATCGCGGGGTTCGCTCGTTTGTGTGACCTACATCGGGACGTGGGCTCGGAGCCAGCTGATAACGCTTTCGATGATCTCGGGGCCTTCGGGTTCGTTGTGGAGCTCGTGCCGGAGGCCGGGGAACGTGCGGCGCTCGACGCCGGGGGCGCCTTCGAGGACCTCGGACGCGGCGGATGGGACGAGGCCGTCGTCGAGGCCGTGCAGGACCAGCGTCGGGATGCCGAAGCCCCGGGCCGCGGCAGCCCGAACGCGTGCCTGCTCGGCCAGGCCCGCCGCGCCGAAACGGGCCGTGCTGGACGTCGCGTTCCGGGGATCGGCAGCC
The DNA here is from genome assembly GCA_963767165.1 of uncultured Chloroflexia bacterium. GTDB lineage: Bacteria > Chloroflexota > Limnocylindria > Limnocylindrales > CSP1-4 > SPCO01. The sequence goes on from CAVYCV010000005.1 coordinate 502,435, forward strand.
GCCTTCTCCCCGACCGTCGCGTCGCGAGAAAGAGTCGAGCCGTCGATGCCGTTCGGGATCACGAGGGTCGGGGTGACCTTCGACAAGACGCGCGAGACGGTCTTCTTCCAGCCGGGCAGCGCCGTATCGAGACCCGGCGAGGCGAGGACCGCGAGATCCGGCTTTGGTCGTTCGCTCAAGAGGTAGCCGGCTGCGACAAGGCCGCCCATCGAGTGCGCATACAGCACGACCGGTCGCCCGCCCGCCGCACCGCGGACCGCCGCCAGCCTTTCTCCGAGATCGTCGTGGAACTGCGACCAGCGTTCGACGTCGCCGCGGCGCCCGCCGGACCCGCCGTTCCCGCGTTGGTCGTAGGCCCACGCATCAAGTCCTGCCCCCGCGAACTGGTCGCCGACGTGCTCGTAGCGACCGGACTGTTCGCCGAGGCCGTGGACCAGCAGGATCGAGGCCCACGGCTTTCCCGCCCACGCGCCGCCGGCCTCGACCTCATCGGGCGGCCAGTGCCGAACCAGCAGGTCCGTGCCGTCCGCCGCGGTCGCGTGGCTGACGATCGATGGCATGGGCCCAGCGTACGCGACCTGATGGCCCGTCATCGCTCCCCGTCGATACGATGCGCCGATGGGTGTCGAGGATGGCTGGGTCGAGCTCGGTGACCGCTTCTTCGTGCGTCGCTACGCCTTCTACGACCAGAACATCGGGCTGATCCTGGGCGACGGCGAGGCGCTCGTCATCGACACCCGGTCCACGCACGCGCAGGCGCGCGAGATCCAAGCCGACGTCCGCGCCCTGACCGACGTGCCGGTCACGGTCGTCGTAGACACGCACGGCCACTTCGACCACGCCTTCGGCAACAACGTGTTCCGTCCGGCTGTCATCTGGGGTCACGAACGATGCGTGTCCTTCATCGAGCGGACGGGCGAGGCTCGTCGACCGACCATCGCGCTCGAGGAGCCGGACCTGGCCGACGACCTGCGCGAGGTCGTCATCGATCCGCCGGACCAGACCTTCACCGACACGGCGACCGTCGAACTCGGCGGACGGGCGGTCGAGCTTCGATACCTCGGTCGCGGCCACACCGACCACGACATCGTCATCAGCGTCCCCGGGACAGGCGTCCTGTGGGCGGGCGACCTGCTCGAAGGCGGGGCGGTCCCCTTCTTCGGGGACGGCTACCCGCTCGACTGGCCGGCCACGGCGGCGACCCTCGCAGAGCTCGTGGGTGAGGGCGTGGTCGTGCCCGGCCATGGAGACCAGGCCGGCCGCGCGTTCGCCGAAACGCAGGCGGCATCGTTCGCGAGCTTGGCCGACCTGGCCCGCCGCGTCCTCGCCGGGGAGCTGTCGCTCGACGAGGCCATCGCCGACGAGACCGCGTTCCCCGGCGAGCCGCGACGAGCCCTCAGGGGCCCGCTGCAGCGTGCCCTCCAGCAGTTGCGCGGCGAGGTCGTCTAGCGCCTCGGAGCGTCGGCGCCCTGGGTCTGCTCCACTACGCCTCGATCCGGACGATCCAGCGCCCCCGGGCCAGGCCGCCGACGATGCCGTCGAGTGCCGGCTCGAGCGTGTCCAGCGTGACCTCCTGGCAGTGGACGCCGAGCTCTCGCGGCCGCAGGTCCGTGGCGAGCCGGTCCCAGATCCGGCGGCGGCGCTCGATCGCCATGGTGACCGAGTCCATGCCCAGCAGCGCCACGCCGCGCAGGATGAACGGGAAGACCGTCGTCTCGAGCTTCGGACCGCCGGCGTTGCCGCTCGTTGCGGCCGCCGCGCCGGTCTTCAGGGTCCGCAGCACGTAGGGCAGGGTCGCCCCACCGACCGAATCGACGGCCCCGGCCCATCGTTCGGTCTCGAGCGGCTTGCCCTCGGCGGTCACCTCGTCCCGGGTCAGGATCCCGGCCGCCCCGAGCGCGGTCAGCCGTTCCGCCTCATCGGGCTTGCCCGTCGCAGCCCACACCTCATAACCCCGTTCGGCGAGGATCGCGAGAGCCGTCCCGCCCACTCCCCCACTCGCCCCGGTGACGAGGACCGGCCCGTTCGCCGGCTTCAGCCCGCGATCCTCGAGGGCCACGACCGACATCGCGGCCGTGAACCCGGCGGTGCCGATCGCCATCGCGTCGCGCGGCGTGAAGCCGGGCGCAAGCGGCACGACCCAGCCGGCCGGCACGCGCTGGTACTGCGCATACCCGCCGTGGCGCGACACCCCGAGCTCGTAGCCATGGGCGACGACATCGGTCCCGACCGCGATCTCCGGGTCGTCGCTCGCCACCACCTCGCCAGCGAGATCGATCCCCGGGATCAACGGGCTGATCCGGGCGACCTTGCCGTCCGGCCGGGTCGCGAGCCCGTCCTTGTAGTTGACGCTCGACCAGGTGACGCGGATCTCGACCTCGCCGGGCGGCAGGTCGGTCTCCGCGAACTCACGGACGCCGCGCTCGACGGCCGGCGCACCGTCGCGCTCGAGCTTCTCGGCGACATACGCCCGGAACGTGGCGGGGATGGCGGTCATGCCGAAAGGGTACGTCGCGGCGGAGCTGGATCGGTATGCCGTTCCGCTCGGGAACCCCGTGCGACGCGGTGGTGGGCCAGCGGCGACGTCCATGCCGATGCGGGCACATATCGGGAGGCGACCGGCCTCCCGTAAAGGGTCCCGCCGAACAAAATGAAGGTCGCGCCGCTCGCGAACGACCCGTTCACCCGATGCCTCCGACCCACCTTGACTCGTACGTTCATCCACGACGACGGCGCCTGAGCCGTCCCACCGGAAGGACGGAACCACGATGACGACACGGAAGAGCTTCGCGGAGATGCGGATCGCCGAGTTCCAGGCCCTGGCAGAGGCCGACCGCCTCGTGCGCAAGGACCGCCCCGAGTCGGCGCCGAAGCATCGCTGGAGTCTTGCTCGCCTGGTCCGGACCCATCGCTCGCCTGCCGCGGTCTGACGACGTGACGATCTGACCCCCCATTCGATGGTCATCGACGAACGCTTCCGCCCGACCGGCACGACCGGTGAAGCCGGGTCGGCCCGTATCATCGAGGTGATGGTCGGTCGAATCGTCAGCCCGGAGATCGTCGGCCGAGGTGCCGAGCTCGAGGTCCTCTCGCACGCCCTCGAGGACGCGTCGGCGGGTCGCGCCCGGGTCGTGCTCATCGGCGGCGAAGCGGGCATCGGCAAGACGCGCCTGGTCGCCGAGGCGACCGATCTGGCCCGCACGGCAGGCGCCCTCGTGCTCTCGGGCGGGTGTGTCGGGGTCGCGGAGGGCTCGCTCCCGTTCGGCCCGATCGTCGAAGCGGTCCGTCCGCTGGTCCGGGCGCTCGAGGATCGCGAAGGTGAGGGCCCGGCGGAGGGGTGGTCACCGGCCACCCGTGACGCGGTCGTCGCGGTCGCCGCGGCGTTCCGGTTCGCCGGCGAGGCGAGCGTTCGCTCGATGGACGCCGCCGAGCTGCGTCCCGAGTGGACCCGAAGCCGCCTGTACGAGACGCTCCTCGACCTGCTCCGCCGTCTCGGGGCGGAGCGGCCGGTCGTGCTGGTCGTCGAGGACCTGCACTGGGCCGACGACTCGACGCGCGAGCTGCTCGCATTCCTCACTCGCAACATCCGCGACGAGCGGCTGCTCGTCGTCGCCACCTTTAGGAGCGACGAGCTGCACCGTCGTCACCCGCTCCTGAGCTGGCTCGCCGAGGTCGACCGGGTCGCGGGCGTCGAGCGCATCGAGCTCGCACGACTCGATCGGGACCAGGTCATGCGCCAGCTGGCCGCGATCCTGGGCACGGATCTCGAGCCCGGCGTCGCCGCGGCCATCTGGGACCGCTCGGAGGGCAACCCGTTCTTCGCCGAGGAGCTGCTCGCGACGGGCACGCCCGGCCGGCGCCTTCCGGTGACCCTGGCCGAGGTGCTCCGCGCCCGACTCGCCCGCATCAGCGAAGACGCCCATCAGCTGCTCGGCGTCGCGTCCGTGGCCGGACGGCGGGTCGATCACGACCTGCTCGCGACCATCGCCGACCTCGATGACCGCGAGCTGTTGTCGGCGCTCGGCGAAGCGATGACCGCTGGCCTGCTCGTCGTCGAAGACCACAGCGACACCGAGCGATACGCATTCCGGCATGCGCTCATGGGCGAGGCCGTCTACGACGCGCTCCTGCCCGGCGACCGTCGGCGACTCCACGCCGCGATCGCCACCGAGCTCGAGACGCGATCGGGAGCCGGCGATGACGCCGGCCGGCTCGCCGAGATCGCCCACCACTGGATGTCCGCTCGCGAGCAGGGGCGCGCGCTCGTGGCGTCGGCCGCGGCCGGGGCGGCCGCCTTCGAGACCCACGCGTTCGCGGAATCACAGCGTCAGTTCGAACGTGCGATCGAGCTCTGGGATGTCGTGCCGGACCCCGAGGCAGCCTTGGGCATGACCCGGGCTGACCTCATCCAGCGAGCCGGACAGGCGGCCCAGCTGGCCGGTGACTACGCGCGCGCCGCCGACCAGTATGAGACTCTGGTGGGGCTCGTCGATCCAGTGGTCGATCCGAATCGCGCCGGCCTGCTCCACGAGCGATTGGGCCGCGCGCTCTGGACACAGGGCCAGATCGATGCCTCGATCGCCGCCTACACGCGGGCCGCCGAGCTTGTCCCGAGCGAGCCACCGTCCGAGGAGCGCGCCCGGGTCCTCGCCGGTTATGCCCAGATCCTCATGCTCGCGGCCCGGTACTCGGAATCCCTGCCGGTCGCGCGCGAGGCGATCGCCATGGCCCGGGCACTCGGCAACCGCCAGATCGAGGGGCACGCGATGGCCTCGGAGGGCACGGGCCTCGCCCAGATCGGCGACGCTGTCGCCGGCGTCGCGATCCTCCGCGAGGCCATCGCCATCGCCGAGGAGATCAGGGAGGTCGATGACCTTGGCCGTGCCTATTCGTGTCTGTCGACGGCGATCATGCTCGATGGCGACTTCGAGGAGGCGGCCGAGGTCTCGCTCGAGGGCGCGAGGATCATGTCCCACGTCGGCCTCGGGGGCCCGGGCGGGTACGGCGTGTTCCACACGCTCAACGCGGTCGAGGCCTGGTACCACCTTGGTCGTTGGGACGACGCGCTGAGGCTGGCCGAGGAGGTGTCACCGCACGCGACCGGGGTGGGCCGGATCTTCTGCGAGTCGATGCTGGCGAAGCTGTACACGGGTCGTGGCGACACCGCTGCCGCCGAGGCAGCGCTTGAGCGTGGCTTCGCGGCCCTCGGAGCCGGGAGCGATGCGCAGTTCAACGGACCCTTGCGTCAGTCAGCCATCGAGCTGCATGACTGGCGGAACGACTTCGCGGCCGCGCGGCAGGACGTCGACGAGGCACTCGCCATCCTGTCCGACGGAGAGGACGTTCCGATCCTCGCGCGGACGATCTCGCTCGCCGCGATGGTGGAGGCGGACATCGCCGAGCGGGCGCGGGCGAGTCGGGACACGCCCGGGGCGGCAACGGCCGAGGCGCGCCTGGCCGCCCATCGGGAGCAACTCGCTCGCGCGATGGCGACGATCGAGGTGCCGGGCGGACCCGAGCTCGAGGGGCGTGGTCATTCCGCGCTGACCGATGCGGAGGCGACCCGAGCGCACGGGGCCTCCGATCCCGCGGCCTGGCGGGCGGCCATCGACCTCCTCCTCCAGCGACAGTCGGCCTACCCGGCGGCCTACGCCCGGTACCGCGTGGCGGAGGCGCTTCTCTCGGGTCGAGACCACCGTGCGGAAGCCGCCGACGAGTTGCGAACCGCCCACGAGGCCGCCCTCCGACTCGGCGCCCGTCCGCTCGGCGAGCGGATCGAGGCGCTCGCGGCCAGGGCGCGGCTGTCGCTCGCAGACGCGACGGCGGATGGGACCGTCGCGGAGATCGCGGAGATCGACCCGCTCGCCGCCTATGACCTGACGCCGCGCGAAGTCGAGGTTCTCAGGCTGGTCGCCCAGGGCCGGACCAACCGCCAGATCGCGGACGAGCTGTTCATCAGCGAGAGCACTGCCGGCGTGCACGTCTCGCACATCATCGGCAAGCTCGGGGTCGGTGGCCGGGTGGAGGCGGCGACGATCGCGACCCGCCTGGGGCTCATGGACTGACCGCGCGTCGCGGGCCAGGCGCTAGGTGGTGGGTTCGCTCGGGGTGGGTTCGGGCGTCGGAGTCGGGGTCGGGGTCGGGGTCGGGGTCGGGGTCGGGGTCGGAGTCGGCTCGGGAGCCGGAGCCGGGTTCTGCTGCCGCCACAGGAACTCGCGCAGGGTCAGCTTGGTGTCGCGGACCTGCTTGGCGACGGCGCGGCCGACGTACCGGTAGTGCCAGGGCTCGTACGTGTAGCAGGTGACCGCGGTCTTGCCCTTCGGATAGCTCATGACGAAGCCGTATTTCCACGCGTTCGCCTTGAGCCACTTGCCGGCCTTCGACTTGCCCCAGTCCTTCACGTCCCATGGGGCGCGGCCGCCGTACGTCCGCAGGTCGAGGGTCGTCCCGAGCTGGTGCTCGCTGTGCCCGGCACGGGCACTCTCCTTGAGGGCGACCGCGTAGCCGTGGGCCCGGACCCAGCTCTGGAAGGTGGCCTTCTGGGTCGCGTAGCTGCGGTAGGCGGACTGGACCGAGAAGCGGGCCTTGGCACGCCGAGCGGCGGTCGCCATCTTCTTGAGGTCGGCGAGGGCGACGCGGCGCACCTTGTAGCCGGCGTTGAGCCCGGCGCCCGCGGTCGAGCGGAGGTCCTTGGGCTTGTGCGCGCTCGAGAGGCGGAACTGCTGGTCCAGGAGCGCGCGGCGCCAGTCAGTCAGCGATCGGTGCAGCGTGAGCGTGTCCGCGACCTTGCAGGCCGGGAGGGCCGCGCCCTCGGCGGCAGACGTGACCTGGGCGGTCAGCCCGGTGAGCAGCGCGATGCTCAGCACGAGGATGAGGAGGCGGCCGGTCGGACCGGGGCCGGTCGGTCGGTGCATGTCTACGAGGCTACCCTCTCACGGCAAGGCTGGCACCTCCCCGAACGTACCGGGCGCGGGCAGGGCGGTATGGCGGCGCGCCATGGCGGGGTAATGCACGATTTCGGGTCGGGGTGACCTCCCCGCGCGTATGCCCATGGATGCATACGCTCGTGGGCGCTCTCCTACCTGGCCACGGTGCGCGGCAGGCCCACAAGCTCGTTGGTGTCGTAGTCGGTGACCCACGCCTGATCCGCGGTGAGCCTCACGCCCGCGGGCAGCGAAACGTGCGTCTCGCCCATCACGGCTTCGGTCTCGAGATCGACCGCGATGACCGATCCGACCCGGCCCGCGCGGCGGATCGCGATCCACGCCTCGCCGGCTTCGGCGTCGACATCGAGCGCGAGGATCTCGTCCACGGCCGTCAGCGGGATCCGCCGGGTCACCTCGTTCGACGCCGGGTCGATCGCCCAGAGCTCGTCGGCCCGCGCTCCCCAGACCAGGCCGCCGGCGAAGGCGAGTGGGATCCCGCCGCCCGTTTCGATGTCCGCGACCACCTTGGGCTCCGGCCCGCTGATCCGGTGGACCGGCGTCCGGTCACCCGAGACCCAGACCGAGCCGGCGCCGGCGACCGCGTCCATGTGGGCGTCCTGATCGACGTGTACCGTCTCGGAGCCGGCCGTCTTGCCGGTCGCGCGATCGATCAGGACGACGTCGCCGGTCTGCAGGAGGGCCCACAGGCTCAAGTCTTCGTCCGTCAGCCCACCGATCGGTCCGGCGGCGATGCCGCCCACCTCGCCGGTCGCGGTGTCGACGACCGCGATGTTCTCCCCCACCCCGCCGCTGTCGAACCGGCCCACGTAGACGACGCCGTCGTCGGTCGCGACGACCTGCGAGCCGCCGGTCCCGACCGCGATCGTTCGTGCGACGTCGTGCCCGGACAGGTCGACCTCGACGAGATCGCCGCTGTCGGTGAGGACGACCCAGGCACGGTCGCCGACGACGTCCAGACCGATCGGGCCGCGGCCGCCGAGGGCGATGTGGATCGCCGAATCTGCCGGTGCGACTGAGGGTGACGATGGGCTCGGCGAGACCGGCACGGCGGTCGGCGCCAGCGAATGCGGCGCTGCAGTCGGAGAGACGGAGGCAGTTGGGCTGCAGCCGGCCAGGAAGAACACGACGACGACTGCGACGATCCGGCGCATGGGCATGGGGTCAGCCCTCCGGTGAGCGGCGGTTTGGGGTCGAGACGACTTGGGTCACGCCCAGGTTCCGAACCAGGCCCGCCTCATGGATGGCTGGGTCGTGCCGGGCTATGCACGATTCCGCGCTCCAAGTCCCTTTCGATCCGGTATTCCAATGGATGCATAGACGCTGCCGACGGCCGGCCGGGAGGTCCCGGGTGGTCGTGCGGTATCATCACCGCCGCTCCACTGGCGAGTGGCCAAGCGGTAAGGCGCCTGACTCTGGATCAGGAGATCGAAGGTTCGAATCCTTCCTCGCCAGCCAGCTCCTCGCCGAACCACAAGATGTTGTGGTCGGCACCAACGAGGGGCCTGCATATCGTGCTTGAACGCCGATCCGCGGTTCGTCGCAGGAGGCGACGGACATGGTTTGGGCACCTGACTCCCCTGATCTTTGGGCACCTGATTCGGGGACCCCACATCGATGGGCACCTGATTCTGGCGGGCACCTGACGCTCGGCCGGGCGGTCGATCTGTTCCTCGCGGCGAAGGCCGCCGAGGGCGCCGCGGCCAAGACCCTCGAGTGGTACGGGATGATCCTCCGCCGGGCGGTCCGCGGACTGGGCGAGGATCGGCCGATCGAGCAGCTCACCGGGCCCGAGCTGCGGGCCTGGATCCTCGAGCTCCGCTCGACGCTGTCGCCGATCAGCGTCGCCGGCTACGTCCGGACGCTCAAGGTCCTCGGCAACTGGCTGGCGGCCGAGGAGCTCGCCCAGGCGGCAGCGCTGCGGACGCTCCGCAAGCCGCGTGTCCCCGACAAGCTCGTCGAGCCGATCAGCGACGATGCGATGCGGCGACTCCTCGCGGTCGCCGATGTCCGTGATCGGGCGATCCTCCTGCTCCTCCTCGATTGCGGACTGCGGGTCTCGGAGGCGGCCGGGCTGCGCCTGGGCGATCTCCGGCCTGACGGCACGCTCAAGGTCATGGGCAAGGGCGCGAAGGAACGGATCGTGCCGGTCGGCGGCACCGCCCGGACGGCGATCGTCCGCTACATGGGTCAGCGTGGTGTCGGCGCGCCCGACGAGCCGCTCTTCCTCGGTCGACGTGGCGCGCTCGACTGGCGCGGGATGCAGCAGGTCCTCAAGCGCCTCAAGGTCCGGGCCGGGATCACCGGGCGATGCAGCCCGCACTCGCTCCGCCACACGTTCGCCCGAAGCTACCTCGTCAACGGCGGAGACGTGTTCAGCCTCCAGCGGATCCTCGGCCACACGACGCTCGACATGGTGAAGCGCTACGTGGCGCTGGCAGAGCTGGAGATCGTTCGCCGGCTCCACGCCATGGCGTCACCGGCCGACCGGCTGCTTATCGGACCGAGGGTGTCGGTAGTCCTGCCGCGGGCTGTCTTCTGCAGGCTGTCAGAGATCGGCGATCGGACGCGCCTGACGGTCGAGAAGCTTGTCGCGGCCGCGGCCGAGCATTTGGCAATGTCGCCGCCTGTTCTGGCGGACTTCGCGACTGTGAGTTCCTAACCACCCAGACTCATTTCCCTTGCCACCTGCCGGGTGTCGGCGCGCAGATCCTGCAAGAGCTACAACAGTGCTGGAGTCTGGGACAGGCGTCGACGCGAGGACCAGATCGAGATCCCTCGACGTCCGATTGGGAGTCGCTCGGCCCGGGTGGCTACTAGTGCCGCCATCGCCATTGAACGACTGAGGATTGAGACCGCGTTCTGACCCGCGAGGATCCCAGAGGCCCGGCCTGTCGATCGCGGAGCCACGGCGATGCAATCGACACGCTCGGCCGGGGCGGTCGACGTCTGGCTTGTTCGGCGAAAGGCGCTCCTCAAACGCGCAGCGACGCGTTGGAAGGGCCGCGGGTCAACGGCGGCACGAGGAAGCTGGCTACCGTCGTCGCCCGCGTCGGAGACGTCGCAGCCCGAGACGAGCAATGAGCCCCCAGGCGGTCACGAGGAGGAGCAGGAGTGCAAACGACGACTGGATCCATGACGTCGTCAACGGGCGCTATCGACGCCGGATTTCGATGAGCTCGAGTCCGAGCGCTTCGATCTGAGCAAGGACTCCGTGGAGTGCGGCCTGGTCCGGGAGCCGGCCGGTGAGCACCGTCTCGCCGCGATTCTCCCGGGCGAGGAGGCCCGGGAAGGCACCGGCGACCGTTCGACCCAGGATTCCGCGGATGCGGATCTCGTACCGTGCATCCTTCCGAAGATCGCGCATGCCGTGAGCTTCGTGCTCGAGCGGATGAGTCCGCGTCATCCCGATCGGAGGATTCGATCCCTGCGCCGTCGTACCGATCGGCCAGGTCGGGTCGGCTCTTGGATGGGGCTGAGCAAGGACCGCGGTCGCGACGCCCGTCGCCCCGATCGAGGCCTTTACGCGGTCGCTAGGAGTTCCTCGGTGAGTTCCGGCGTGAGACGATGCGCACGTGAGTGGATCCTCGATAACATCGGGCACGCACACTCCGTCCGTCGTCGCACGGCCGGAACTCTTCGAGCGGCTATCCGCCGGGTTTGCAGGCGGCGTGACGCTCGTCTCGGCGCCGCCCGGCAGCGGGAAGACCGTGCTGCTGCACTCGTGGATCGACGAAGCGAACCTCGCCGACCGCACGGCGTGGGTCTCGGTCCGGCGCGACGAGCAGGACCCCCAGCGCTTCTGGCTCTCAGTGCTCGAACAGCTCCGCGCGGCCGTCGGATCGGACGTCGAACTTGCGCCATTCGCTCCATCACCGCAATTCGACGGTTCTGCCCTCGTGCAAAGGCTGATCGCCCAGCTCGTCGGGCTCGATCGGCCGATCCTGCTGGTGATCGACGACTTCCATGAACTCCGCGCCGCTTCCGCACGCGATGACGTGGCCGAACTCATCGCGGGCCGGCCCCAGCACCTCTGCGTCGTGCTGGCGACGCGTCACGACCCGGCGCTCGGGCTCCACCGACTCCGCCTGACCGGTCAGCTCACGGAGATTCGCGAGGCCGATCTGCGGTTCAATCTCGCCGAGACGCACAAGCTTCTGGAGGCGGCGGGCGTCCGACTCGACGACGACAGCCTCGCGCAGCTTCATGGCAGGACCGAGGGCTGGGCAGCCGGGCTCCGTCTGGCCGCGCTCTCGCTGGCGGGTCATCCGGATCCGCGCCGCTTCGTCGCCGAGTTCTCGGGCAATGAGCGGACCGTGGCCGACTACCTGCTCGCCGAGGTGCTCGCCCGCGAGCCCGCGGACGTCCGTCGCCTGCTCCTTCGGACCTCCATCCTCGACAACGTCACGGGGCCGCTGGCAGACCACCTCCTCGGCTCCGAAGGGTCCGAACGGATCCTTCTCAGGCTCGAGGGCGAGAACGCCTTCGTCGTGGCGGTCGATGCGGCGAGGACGACGTTCCGCTACCACCATCTGCTGGCCGATCTCCTGCGGCTGGAGCTCCGCCGCACGAGCCCAGAGGACGTGCCCCAGCTTCACCTCGCCGCCGCCGAGTGGTACGTCGCCCATGGCCACGTGCTCGAGGCGGTCCGCCATGCGGCGCGATGCGAGGCGTGGGACTACGCGGGGCGCCTCCTCGCGGAGCACGGGCTGACGCTCTCGCTCGACGGGCAAGGAGCGGCCGTCGACAGCCTTCTCGCGCGCCTGCCGGCGGATGCTCGACGCGAGCCAGAACTCGCGGCGTTCATGGCCTACCAGGAGCTTTCGGCCCATTCGCTCGGGACGGCGGCGTCGTACATCGCGTTGGCGGAGCAGCATCGAGAGGATGTTCCGCCCGAGAGGCGGGCACGTTTCGGGCTCAACCTCGCCATCGCCCGGCTCGCCCTCGCGCGCCGTCGCGGCGACGACGCGTCCGTGCTCGCCGAGGTCCGCACGCTCCTCGAGCCGGCAGCCCGCGCCTTCGACGGGATGCTCCTCGGGGACGACGCGCGCGCCGCGGCCTTGATGAACCTCGGCATCGTCGAGCTGTGGTCGCGTCGCCCTGACGAGGCCGAACGCGACCTCGAGCACGCCCTCGAGCTCGCCCGTCAAGCCGGACGGCCGTATCTCGAGATCGGCTGCCTCTCCCACATCGCACTCCTGCCGACTCGACCGCTGACCCGCCAGCGGCCGGTCGCGGCCGAGGCGGTCGCGATCGCGGAACGGCACGGCTGGGAGATCGAACCGATCGCGTGCATGGCGCTTGCGACCATGGCGGCGGTCGACGTCGCCCAGGGTCGGTTCGCCGAAGCCGGCGAGTGGCTTGATCGAGCGGAGCGCGCGCTGCGCACGGAAGTCGAACCCGCCACCGCGCTGTACCTGTTCCTGGTGCGCGGTATCCAGCGCCTCGGTGAGGGCCGACTCGACGAGGCGGCCGGCGTGTTCGCCGCCGCCGAGCGAACTCAGGCGTCCCTCGTGACCATGCACGTCAACACCGCCCTCGTGCGGAATTTCCTCGTCCAGACGCAGCTGCGGATGGGCCAGCGGGACGCCGCGCGCGCCACGCTTGCTCGAGTCGGTCAGGAACAGCGCGACTGGGGCGAGACCCGATGCTCGGCGGCGGCGATCCACCTCGCCGACAAGGACGCGTCGTCGGCCATCGAGGTCCTCGCCCCGGTCCTCAGCGGCGAGGCGTCCGTGATCCGCGCGTTCACGGCGGTCCAGGCGCTGCTTCTCGATGCGCTCGCCCGGGAGCAGCTCGGCCAGGCGGCCGCCTCGGAGGCGGACGTCGAGCGTGCGCTCCAGTTGACCGAGGCCGACGCCGTCGTTTTCCCGTTCCTCGTCACGCCCGTGCGGGACCTCCTCGATCGGCACCCTCGCCACCGAACGGCTCACGCCACGCTGCTGGCCGACATCCGCGGCATGTTTGCCGGATCGCCGCCAGCCCGCTTGGGAGAGCTGGCGGCCATGGCCGAGCCGCTCAGCGAGAGCGAGCTTCGCGTACTTCGCTACCTGCCGAGCAACCTGTCGGCACCGGACATCGCCGGTGAGCTGTTCGTCTCCACGAGCACAGTCAAGACCCACATGCGCCACGTCTACGAGAAGCTCGGCGTCCACCGACGCACCGAGGCCGTCGAACGGGCCCGCGACCTTGGCCTGCTCGCCGCAGCGACGCGGAGGCGCAGGTAGGCGCGCGGCCATCGGCCCACGGCTCGTCTGGGCGAGGCCGGTAACGGATCGCCTCTTCGCGATCCATTTGACTCACATATCGATTCGCCATCGATCATGTCTTGGACGTGCGGCTTGGGCCGGTGTACAAGGGGATCCGGCTCCCCGTGCAGCATCCCCCAGCTGTACCGGGGAGCCGTGCCCTCGCGTTACCGGGGCCGCATTCGCCCTCGCGTATCTGCCCGCCTGCGGGAGCGAGGCGCCGCGCGCCGAACACGATCGAGGCCACGCCGCGACGGTTGCCCGGCTACGCGCGCCCGGTCATGGCACGAGCGCTCCGATCATCCGGGCTACGGCTCGACCTCGTTGCGGAACAGGGCAGCAAAGGCCCTTGAGGACGGGAACGCCTCGAGGACCATGACCAGCCCGACCGTCAGCGGGACCGCGAGGAGCGCGCCGGCCGGGCCAAGGATCCACACCCACACGACGACCGCGATGAAGACGGTCAGCGGGCTCAGGTTGAGCTCGCTCCCCATGACCACCGGCTGGAGGAACTGGTCTTGGGCGAGGTTGATGAGAGCGTAGCCGATGACCACCATGGCCGCCGACCCCGGCCCGCTGTCGAGGTATGCCAGGATCGTCGGCGGGATGACTGCGATGACGGAGCCGATGTTCGGGACGAAGCTGGCGGCGAACACGAGGATCGCCCACAGGATCGGAAACGGCACGCCGAGCACCAGGAGGAGCGCGAACGAGAGCACCGCGGCGAACAGCCCGAGCTTGGCGCGCACGACGAGGTAGCGCCGCAGGTCGATGCCGAACCGCTCCATGCCGAGCGCCAGCGGATGCTGCTCACCGAACGCCGCAACCGCCCGCGCCCGTAGCGACGTTCCGTCGGCGAGGGCGTAGATCATGGTGAAGGCGAGGACGAACAACGCTCCGCCGGCTTCGGAGACGGACGACGCCACCGGCCTGACGAATGCGAAGACCTGCTCCGGCGACATGATCGCGGTGATGGCGCCGGGATCGACGTCGATCGGGAGCTGCGCGAGGAGGTCGCGCAGGTCCGCGAGTGCCGCGCTCAGGCGGCTCTCGTACCTGGGGATCTGGACGACGAGCTCGCCCACCGAGAGCGCGACGATGAAGGCCGCAAGGACGACGACGGCGAGGACGACCACGATCGCCCCCGCCAGGGCGACGCCGTGGCGGACGCCACGCCGCTCGAGCGCCCCGACCATCGGCCAGGCGGTCAGGGCGACGAAGAGACCGAACAGCACAGGGACGACCAGCGACGCCACCTCGCGGACGCCGAGGACCGCAATGAGGGCGAGAACGAGCCCGCCGATCGCGGTGAGCGGGCCGGCGGCCCGGATCAGCCCATCCGCGCGGGACTCGCCATCGAAGCGTCCGGCGGGTGGGCCGCCCGAAGCTCCTGGGTCACGTCCGGCCATCTTCGTCCTCCCTGGCCTTGGTGGGCTCAGCCGAGCCGGTTACAGCGGTGGGAGCGGCGTTGCCGCCGCTCCCACCGCGCTCTTGTCTGTCCACCCGGTCGCCCAGCAGAAGTAGCCTTCGTGGACGACCGTGGCCGGCAGCGGGTCAGTGCGCCGTCGCGCGAAAGCCCGTCTTGGACTGTTCCGCGTGGATCCCATGGAGCCGATAGGCGAGGCCCAGGCTCGAGATGCCGAACACGACCGCCCAGATGCCGACGAGCCACACGAGGGTGATCAGCCCGCTGCCCGGGAAAGCGATCAGCAGCACGCCGAAGATGACCGAGGCCACCCCGCCGAGGGCCAGCCAGAACTCGCCGTCCAGCTCGCGCCGCAGTTCGATCGCCGCGACGACCTGGAAGACGCCCGACGCGATCGCCCAGAAGGCCACGAGGTACAGCAGGGTCAGGGCGGTCAGCCCCGGCCACACGAAGGTGGCGATGCCGACGACGATGCCGAGGACGCCCATGATGCCCACGGCCCAGGCGTGGCGCCGCGCCATGGCGTCGCCGCGAACGAGCGCGACGAGCAGGGAGGCGCCGTCGACGAGGACGTAGGCGCCGAACAGAAAGACGAGCACCGTGAGTGTCGCCCCCGGCCAGACGAATGCGGCGATGCCGAAGGCGATCGCAGCAATGCCACGGATCGCGAAGACCCACCAGTCGCGGGTCACCATGTCAAGCATTGGAACCTTCTCCTTTCTATGTGAGCGGTTGACGATGGATGCAGCGTCCGGTCGGGCCGGATGAGCGGTCGTCAGCCGATCCGGCTGATTCCGCCAAGCCTCCCCTCCGCGGATGAACAACGACCACCGAGGCTGGACGCACGCGGTGGCCCCGCGACGCTCGCCCTGGTCAGGGCACGAGCGCCTCGCGCGTGGCCTCGATTGACTCCTCCGCGAGCTCGCGGGCCTCCTCGAGCTTCGCCTTGCGCGCCTCATGCGACGCCTTCAGCTGCACCTTGCGGGCCTCGATCTGCTTCTGCTGGTTCTCATGCGCCGTGGCCTGCTGCTCGCGCAGCGTGGCGAGGCCCGCCTGAAACTCGGCGTCCTGCTGGTCGATTGACTTGCCGATACGATCGTCGAGGGCCTCCAGCTTGCGCCGCTGCCCATCGATCGCCTTCTCGACGTTCGCCTTTGCCTCGCCCGTGGCCTGCCGAAGCTCCGCCTGGAGCTGCTCGAGCTCCAATCGCGCGGCGTCCGTCTCGCGGATCAGCTCAGCGTCGACGACGTCGCCCGGGTGGCGACGGAACGTCGTCCCGCCCAACGCCGCGAGGCGGGTGTCGATCGGGGTCACCCACGTCTCGTCGATCTCGGCGATAACGGCGGCCTTGCCTGGGGTCAGTGAGGCCGAGACGTCGTCGACGAAGTCGATGCTGACGCCGGCCTTGAACAGGTCGTACATCAGACCGCCGGCGCCGCCGATGTACGCGCCGACCGCGACGCCGGCCGGGCCGCCGAGCGCCCCGACGAGTGCGCCCGTGACGATGCCCACCAGAGTGCCCATCGGTCCGTGGTCCTCCTCCTGGCGGACAGACACCTTCCCCGAGGGCTCCTTCGCGATCACCGTCGACCCGTAGACGGTGATGTCGCCCTCGCGGTGGAGGTCCTTGAGAGCGGTCAGCCCTTCGAACGCCGCTCGCTCGGAATCGAACATTGAGACCAGGATCTTGCTGCCCATATCTCGAGACTCCTCTCCCTTCGGTCGCGATCCGCGACGCTCGAGTCGAGCGTCCAACCCGCCCGGATGAGTGCGCGTCGTCCGATCCGGCCTATTCCGCCGGGCGGTGTCCGTCCGACGCGTGGTCCAATCAGCCCGCAAACGTCGGAGCCTTGCCCGGGCCCCCGAGCAACTCCCCCAAGTGGCCCCGCCGCATGACGATCAGGAGCACCCACCCAATCGGGATCGGGGCGAGCCATTGGGCGATCCGGAACAGCATCACGGCGACGGTGAGCTGCTCGGTCATCCCCGACCCGGCGACGCTCGACAGGATCGTGATGTACGCGACCTCGGCGATGCCGACTGCTCCCGGCGTGATCGGGACCAGCGACACGACCCCGACGACCCCCATCGCCGCCAGAACAGCCGGCGGCGGGAGGACATCCGGGCCGATCCCGACGCACCAGAGCGCAACTTCGAGCACGACGAACCAGGCGAGCCTGCCGACCACTGCCGCGGCGAACCCCAACTGGCCGTGCTGCGTGAGCATGACCTTCGAGCGTTCACGCAGGTCCAGCACGCCCTCGACGATGCCCGCAGGCGGCGTCTTCCGGAACAGCTTCCAGATGCGCCGGGCCATCCGATCGAGCCAGCCGCCCAGCTTCCGCGCGAGGCTCTCCGACCGCACGATGGAGACCAGCAGGACCGCCGCAGCCACCACCACCACGAGGCCGACGAGGGCAAGGACGACGGCCTTCGACGGAGCCGGCTGACCGCCGACGAGTAGGACCGCGGCGGCGACCAGCGGCAGCAGGAAGTAGGCGAATGTCTCGAACAGGGCCGCCAAGGCGATCCCGGCGCTCGCGACGTCGGTCGGGATCGACCACTGGCGGTACAGCATGAACCTGGTGGCGACGTCGGTCGGCCCGGGCACAGTGCTGACCACCGCGCGCGCAGCCAGGTCCGATCCGACCGCGTGCGGCCACGAGAGCCCGGGCACCAGGACGCGGGAAGGGGCGGCGCTGGCGACGTAGGCGACGATGCTGCTGCCGGCGAGAAGCGCGAGCTGCCACGGGGTCAGGGCCTCGAGCGCGGCCCGAACGGCGTCGTAGTTGACCAGTCGCGGCAGCACGATCCCGAACACGATCACGAGGAGAGCGACGAGCACGAGCGCGCGACGCACGATCGCTCCCCGGCTCAACGTCGGCTGCGCCGGCGTCCCGACTGGAGCGTTCGCGACCCCTTCGGGTGCTGCGGCCGGAATCACGCGAGGATCATGAAGCTCGTCATCGATTGATCGTTGTCCTTGGCTAGTCACAAGCGCTATTCCTACCGGTCTTGTCCAGGGTTTCCGAGGACGTGTTCGTGGAGATCGCGGGTAAGCTCGTGGATCTCACGTGTCAGCTCGGTGTTTAGCTTCAATTCCTGCACTTCCTCGACGAAGTCGTGGTCGGCCTTCTCCTGCTGGAACGTCGCTTGGCGGTTCTGCCCGATCATCACGAACGAGGTCAGGAAGATCGCCTCAAGTGACACCATCAGCGTGAGCGTGGGCCACGGACTCCTCTCGACCAAGAGCATCCAGAACCCGAACGCCAGGACATGCAGGTACACGAACTTCATGGAGCCTGCGAATGCAGTGATGCGGTCCGCGAGCCGGAGCTCGAACTCCGCGGCGCGCTCCGCATTCAGCCGGACGACGACGGGGTGATGCGATGCGGGTATGGTCACGGGCCTCGCTCCTGCAGACAGACGGCGATCACTGCCTCAAGACTCCAGCACGACCGGACGAGCCGCCGTCATCCGATCCGGGCGATTCGGTTCCAGACCGTCTCTGATCGCGACCCACGCCCACGGCTCCCGTCGCCAGGTCCAGCGAGGTGCTCGCCGGGCAGCAACGGATGCACCGTCAAGGCGCAGATCGCGGGCGGGTTCAGGCGACGTTGAGCGGCAGACGCTCGCGTCAACGCAGGCCGCATCACGGGGCCAGCCTTCCGGCCGCGGGAGGTGACCGGGCTTGACGCGATTCGGACGAGATCGAGGTGGCAGGGCCGATTCGCTCCGGGTTGCCGACTCGTCGCCGTGGGTCGCAAGGGTCGCGCCGCCGGCCCGCGCGGGCGGGCCGCAGAGGCCCGGATCGACGAGGCCCGGAATCGACCCGATCGGATGACGACCGCTCATCCTCCGCGTCGCGATGATTCTCTTCGGTCATCTGACCATAACAACCCCCACGGGAGGAGACACCATGGCACGAGACGTCATCGTCGCGACGTTTGTGAACCGCAATCAGGCGTACGAGGCCGCGCGGGATATCGACAAGCTGGACGACAACGTGATCGAAGTCCAGAACGGCGCGATCGTCGAGAAGGACATGCTCGGCAACGTCAGTTTGCTGGACTCGGAGGAGCAGAGTCCGTGGGGCACCATCGGCGGCCTTACGGGCGGCACCCTGCTAGGGGCGCTGGTCGGCACGCTCGCCGGGCCGGTGGGCACCATGACCGGAGCCCAGGTCGGTGCCGCTGCTGCCGCGACCGGCGGCCTGCTCGGCGGCACGGTCGGCGCAACCATCGACATCGCCGACACGGGCCTCAAGGAGGACTACGTCGCCGCGGTCTCCGGCCGTCTTCTGCCGGGTCATGCCGCGCTCGTGGCAGAGGTCGACGAGTACTCGACCCAGCCCGTCGACGAGGCGGTCTGGCGGCACGGCGGCGTGATCTTCCGCAGCCCGACGACCTACGTCTAGGGTTCCATCCAACACGTGTCCAATCTCAAGAAGGAGGTACCAGACATGGCAGTATCCAACGACCTGAGGAAGCTCTCCGATCGGGCCAAGACGGCCGAAGACCACGCCGCCACGGCCAAGACACAGGCTCGAGCGGAGCTCCAGAAGACCGTGACCGACGTCCGCACCACGGCCGAAGCCGGGGCCAAGAAGTTCCAGACCCAGACCCAGGCGGCCGGCCAGAAGGCCTCCGACAGCTGGAACGACGTGCAGCGCTCCTGGAACGCGCACATGGACAAGGCCCGCAAGGACATCGACCACCGAAAGGCCAAGTTCGACGCCTCGGACGCGAAGTCCCAGGCCGACTGGGCCGAGTGGAACGCCGAGCTGTCGATCGACTACGCGTATTCCGCGATCGAGGAGGCCGAGTACGCCGTCCTCGATGCGATCCTCGCGCGGCGCGATGCGGACGAGGCGGCCGTCGCGGCCAGCCGCTAGAACGTCTCGCTGCGGAGGCGGTCGTCGATCGAACGATCGGCGACCGCCTCGGCCTGCCGAAGCGGGGCCGGATCGCGGAAGGGCTTGTTACCGAGCCCGTCCTGGAAATGAGCACGTCACCAATTCACCCGCGAGAAGTCCAACTTGTCAGCCCTACGCCGGCCGGCAGCTCGATGGTTCCATCCTGACCGGACGAGCTGCCGTCGTCCGATGCGGGCAATTCGATCACACGCGGGCGTTGAGCGTAGAAGGCGGCCGCGCGGCGCCATGCTGGCCCCGGAATCGACCGATGCGGGTGACGACCGCTCATCCTCCGCGCCTCGATGCTTCGCCTAGGTCATCCGACCCATCAACCCACAGGAGGGCAGCACCATGGCACGAGACGTCATCATCGCGACGTTCGAGAACCGCAACCAGGCATACGAGGCCGCCAGGGACATCGACAAGCTGGACGACAGCGTGATCCACGTCGAGAGTGGTGCGATCGTCGAGAAGGACATGCTCGGCAACGTCACCTGGCTCGATCAAAAGGACCTCGCGACCCCGTGGGGCGGCATCGCTGGCGCCACCGGCGGCGCCCTCCTCGGAGCGCTGGTCGGCACGCTCGCCGGCCCAGCCGGTACGCTGACAGGAGCTCAGGTGGGCGCCGCGGGTGCAGCGACCGGCACCGTGCTCGGCGGCACCATGGGGGCGACCGTCGATCTCGCGGACACAGGCCTCAAGGCAGACTACATCGACGCCGTCAGCGGCCGTCTGCTGCCGGGCCACGCCGCGCTGGTCGCGGATGTCGAGGAATACTCGACCCAGAACGTCGACGAGGCGGTCTGGCGGCATGGCGGCGTGGTGTTCCGCCACCCGACGAGCTACGTCACGGCCTGACACCCCGTCAGGACCACCATCGTCGCGCGGCGCAAATCGCCGATGCGCGATGCTCTTGGGACGACCGGGGTGCCTCGCGTACCCCGGTCGTCGATCTTCTTGGGGCTGGCGCGCATGGGCCAACACTGTGGAGGAACGGTCTGATGCTCACCGGGGTGCGGCACAGCCTGCGGTCGTCGTACCAGGCCGAGCGCAAGAGGCGCTTCTCGCGCCGCGTGTTTGTGGCCGGCATTGCCGCCTTCTCTGCGCTGGCGGCAATGGTGCAGACAAAGCGGGGCGAAGCGATAGACCGGGCGATCGCGGCACGAGTCCAGTCGAACAAGGACCCGCGGATCGAGCGGGCGATGACGCGTGTCTCGTGGTTCGGCTATCCGCCGCAGAGCCGCGTGCTGCCCTTGGCGTACGCGGCCGTCCTTTGGAGCGCGCGCTTCCGGCTCGAGGCAGTCTTCCAGCTGGCCGCCGCTGGTAGCGGGCTCATGTCGACGATCGTCAAGGCATTCATGCAACGACCGCGCCCCGTCGCCGGCAAGGATCTTCGGGTCGTTGCAACGCCACTCAGCGGTTCGAGCTTCCCGAGCGGGCACGTCCTGACGTACATGGGTGTCTATGGCTGGATGGCCATCATGGCCGCCCGCCTGATCAGGCCGGTGTTGCCCCGACGACTCGCCGTGGCGGCGCTAACGAGCCTGATCGCGGCGGTCGGCGCGAGTCGGGTTTATCTCGGACACCATTGGCCGAGCGACGTGTTCGCGTCGTACGTCCTGGGCTCGAGCTATCTGGCGGCCCTGCTTGTCGCCTATCGGCGACTCAAGTCCTGGGGGGTGCTCCATTGACCGCGCAAGCGCCAAGGATGGGCGAGCGACGCATTCGGGTCCTCTGGAATCCCACGGCCGGACGCAAAGGCGGCGTACCGACGAATCATTCGTCCCGCGCGATGCTGCTCGAACTGATGTCTCGCCATTGTCTGGGAGATGAGTTGGTCGACCCAGGCTCAGAGCAGGGTGCCGTCGAGGCAGCAAGGGACGCCGTCGAGCGGGGTTACGAAATGGTCGTCGCGGCCGGTGGCGACGGGACGATCGGGCTCGTTGGGCGGCAGCTCATGGGCACGCCCACAGCGCTCGGGATCCTGCCGCTGGGCAGCGTCATGAACATCCCCCGGATGCTCGGCCTGCCGCGCGACCCGGAGGAGGCCGCGCGTATCCTCGCGGACGGCCAGGTGCGCACGATCGACGTCGGGCGGGTCGGCGACCGCATCTTCTACGAGGCCGGCTCGGTCGGGATGCATGCGGCCGCGACGCGCGAGCTGCCCTTGGTCGACAAGGGCGACTACGGGGCGCTCGTCCGGTCCATCGTGGCAGCGCTCCGCTATCGACCCTCTGAGATGCGCATCGAGCTGGACGGCGACCGCACGATATCCGCTAAGGCAGTCGGCGTCGTGGTGGCCAACGGGCCGTTCATGGGCCCGGGGATCGCCGTTGCACCCGAGGCCCTGCTCGACGACGGCCTGTTCGACGTGCGGGTCTTCCTGCACTACACGATCGGGGAGCTGGCCCGCTACCTCGCGAGCGGCGCCTTCCGTCGCCGAGGGCCCGAACGGCGCTCCCTCACCGAGCGGGCAAGCTGGGTCCGCATCACGAGCGGACGACCGCTCCCAGCACGTGCTGACGCTCAGGATCTGGGAACGACTCCGGTCGTTTTCGAGATCCGGCCGAGAGTCCTCACGGTCGTCGCTCCGGAGCGATCATCGTCACCGAGCGGGTCGGGACGGCACGGGCCGCACCTCCACATTCCCGGCGCCGGCGTCGCGAGGACTACCTCGACGGACCCGTGAGACAAAGGCCCACGCCGCGGCCAGGACCAGCAGCCACAGCGCCGCGGCTAGGTAGCCACCGATGACATCGGACAGCCAGTGGGCTCCCAAGTAGATGCGGCTGATGCCGACGCTGACGACGAGAGCGATCGCGAGGACAAGAGCGACCATCCCCGCTCGGCGTCCCCATATGTGCCAGATGAGAAGGGCGATCGCGACGTAGACGACGAACGAGTTCATCGAGTGACCGCTGGGAAAGCTGGTCTCAGGCCAGACCTCCGCCCAGTCGAACCCGGGCCTGGGTCGTTGAACGAGCATCTTGAGCATGTCGTTGAGCACGAGCGTGCCGACGAAGGCGATGACGAGGAACGCCGCCTCGACGCGTCGTCGTCGGACGACGAGAAGGACGACGGCAAGCCCCACGACGGCGGCGAGCACGGGGCTCGACCCCAGGAAGGTTGCGGCGGCCATGAGGGCGTCGAGGGTCGGGCTCGCGAGGCCGTGCAGGAAGACCGTCGTGGCAGTGTCGATCACGGGGATCCCAGGCTGGCTGAGCCGCCACGCGATCAGTCCGAATCCGACGAGGCAGGCCAGGAACGCCGTCGCGCCCCGGGTCACCATCGCGCAAGGCCCGTCGCCCGATGCGGCTGTGGGGGTGTCAGCGCTGTCACGACCGGAGTCCCTCCCAGAGAAGAAGGCGATCAACCCCCTGAGGTTCCACCCTGGCCGGACGAGATGCCGTCGTCCGATGCGTGCGATTCCGCTCCATGCCGGCGGACGGCGAGTGCCGCTGAGACGAGCGTTCGGGGCGCCTTTGGTCAACGCCGTCGCGGTGGCGCCTTCCGGTAATCGCGGCCGGATCGCGCTAGACAGGAGTCGAGCCCGCGGACGCCTCCATCCTTGCTGCGATGGAGCTCGTCCGCGACGGCGTTCGGGCGCCGGAACTCATCAGCATCGAGGGGTACCTGCGCCGGAACCGCGATGAGTATGTCAATGCGCTCCGACGACCCTCGGCCCGATCTATGACCCCGACAACCGCCCCGCGACCGAATGGCTCGACTATTACACGCGAATCTCGCTCGATCGGTGAGAGGCTCGCAACTGGATCCTCGACGCGCTCCCAACCGACATAGGCACGATCTTCTCGGCGCTCGCCGACGCCGGGGAGCCCTTGGAATGGGCATCGGTACTTCTGGCCGCGCGGGTTGGTCGTGTGCGCACGGCGATGCTTGCAGGCTTGACGGGTCGATCGACCCCCGCTGCGCGAACGGAACTCGGCCGCATCGCGCGGGCAGGGTGGCTGGAGCCTCGCGGAGTCACCCGCGGGCGATTGGTATGCACCAAAGGACCGACTGAATTCATTGCTGCTTCGGGTTCCTGAAATGATGGCGCTTCTTGCCGCTGGCGAGCAGCTCCGCCTATTCGATAGCGCCACGCCCAGCTGATCCATCAGCCTCGAGGCACGTCGGCACGGCTGTCGCCATTCGGTCCGCTGCTTCGCGGGGTCGGGTGATGCAGCCACCGAGAGTCGGCCTCGATCCCTCTGGCGGGCCATCGGCACTCGGCGTCGGTCTGTTGCGGGGCTCCTGGGCTCATCCCATGCCGGCGCAGTCGATCGATCCAGGCATCGACAAGGAGCGGAAACACGAAGCGGTCGAGGGCGCGACCCACAAGGCGGTATATCAGCCGAGGAACCCACGAACCGAGAGACCCTCGTCCCCACGGCTGGTCAGCCGATGAAGAAGAGCGCGTTGCGCAACCCCGAACCGTCGGTGAGGAAGTGCGAGACGCTAACCCAGCGGAGGGAGCCTGTTCGCCAAGCGACCCAGCCCCAAGACAGACCGAGCGCGGTCGCTGCAACGGCATACCCGACGGGCCCCATCGAGGATGGGTGGATGACCTGGGGCGCGACGTGCCATGCCCCGAACCCAATGGCGGGCCACACCCAGCCGAGCCAAGCGTCCTTCGGCCAGTAGCTGACGTAGACGCCGCGCCACAGCAGCTCCTCAAGGGTCGCGTTGGCGACCGCCACCCCGGCGATCGTCGCGAGCATTGCCGGGGTGGCCTCGCCGAGCTCGGGCACGAAGCGCGTGGAGATCGCGCCGAGGGGCGGCCAGAGCAGGAGCACAGCGCCCACCAGGGCCGGACGGCCCAGACGCGGTCGGGTGTCACGGAACAGGTCGCGAACACGGCGTCTGCCCAGCAATCCGACTGACAGCCCCGCGCAGGCTGCCCAGTACACTCCAAAGCCCGCGAGGTAGCCTCCGCGCTCACCGAACACTGCCTTCGTCGCGACGAATGTCGCGGTCATGGCGATCGGCATCGCAACGGGTAGCGCGAGAGCAAGGGCGCGGCGCCCGTCGAGCTTCGCCGCACTCCGGTCGGGGGCAACGGGGGCTGCATGATCAGCCAGCCCTCTCGGATGCCGCATCGATTGGTTCTCCGTCAAGCGTGTTGCCGGCGGTCGTTCGGGGCCGCCCGCGTCGGCTGAGGTCCAAGCGGCCCACCCATGGCTATTGACGCTGGTAGCACCGCCCAGCTTGCGCCGCTTGCGGCCATGCGTCAGCCGAGGTCGTTAGCCGCGGATCGCATATCGTCTCGATCCCGCGACCATTGACTCGGCGCGCTCCTTCAGACCACGAATGACACCGGTCTCCATGTAGGCGTGGAGCGGCTCGTATACGAGACAGCGAAGGGGATCTCGGTGACGGTCACTGCCCGGGTGGTGACGTACCGGGCATCAGGCGCGAGATCATCGCCGGGCAGGGACGAATGGCGCTCCTGTCGGGTCGAGCCCCACGGAAGCATCCATGGTCGGATCACCAACACGTATAAGGCGAGGCAGAGCGCGACGACGACTGGAACGATCATGACGCAGGCCCTGCGGCGACCATCGCGTATTCCTCGATCAGGCTCCAGCTGTCGCCGTCGAGCGTGAATTCGTTGCGCCACGTGCAGTGATCGGGATCGGTGAGGATCCAGGTCAACCGGATCCGCGGATAGCTCTCCTGAAGCGACTCGTAGACGAGGCGATTGCCGTCGATCCGGCCGCGGTAGATGGCCAGGTTCGGGCCGTTGTTGTCGGCGCTGCTGGCCCGGTACTCGCCGGCCGCGGCGTCCCACCCAGCGATCCAATGGAGCCGCCAGCGGAGGACGAAGGTGCCGTCCGCCAGGCGCTGATCCTGCTCGAAGTCGCAGGAATACCACAGGCCGTCCTGGATGACGGGGCAGACCGCTCGGCCTTCGCCGCTCATCTCGGGCGAACCCGGACCCATGCCACCGGCCTCGATCACGCCGGTCCAAGTCCAGTCCCGGTAGAAGGGCGCCAGTGCGGCCATCTCGGGGCCAGCGACCGCGCTGTGCGGCAGCTGGGGCGTCGTCTCGATTGCCATCGTCGGTGCTCCTCTCTGGTCCGTCTGGAGGTTCGTGGGGCTTGCCGCGTCAGCGGGCCGTCGCCGCCATGCCGATCGCGATGAGCCATTTCGCGGCGATCAGCACGGCCAGGGCGAAGATCGCGGTCCGAACGGTCGTGACCGGGCTTGTAGCCTGACCGGGGACGAAGCGACCGATCGGCTCGAGGACAGCGCTCCAGCCGAAGATGCCGGCAGCGACGATTGCCAGGGCGATGACCCCAAGCACGACGCCGAGGACGATGGTCGGAGCGGTCCAGCCCAGGGTCGGTGCCTGCGAGATGCCGCCGACTGCGCAGCCCGCCATCCCGATCACCGCGACCGCGATCAGTGCTCCCACACCCGTGCCGATAAGCGGCAGTTCACTCCGGGTGAGGGCCAGGAATGCGACCGCCAACGCCGCCAACACAAGGAAGGACCCGACGAAGAACGTCGTATCGAAGAGCTTGACCATCTCACCCTCCTCCCGGGAGGGTTAAACGGTTCCCAGCAGGGACGCCTCCCAGACATAGTCACGGTCTAGGATCTCGGCTGCCCGTAACAGGGCCGGTCGGACGGAAGAGGCGTGCCGCTTGGCATGCGCAGAGGCCGGCCCGGAGCCTCGCCCGTTCAGGCGCTGGCAATTCGGCGGTCCAGAGGGCGACAGACTTTCGGATCATCCCAATCTCGCCGAAAGGCACGGCAACCGCTCCTTCGATCGGGATCGGGATATTCATGGCATCCGCGCGGTTGAATCCTGTCAGACATGCGACACGTGGGCGAAGGCGACAGCGTTGAGGCTGTCCGATTGGACAGAGGCTGTCGGGTCGGGGTGTAAGATCGAGCCGAGGACCCGAATGGGCACTTTACTCATCCGGTTTTTTCGGATGAGCACCTAATTCGTTTTCGGATGGGCACCTGACTCACCCGGAAACAGTGAGCGAACGGACCTCGAATCGGACCGTTTTGAGCACGACGCACCTGGTGGGCACTGAGACAGAGGGCACTTGACTCTGGATCAGGAGATCGAAGGTTCGAATCCTTCCTCGCCAGCCACACCACAAGATGTTGTGTCTCTCGGCTGGTTCGCGGCCACATGTTGTGGATCGGTCGGCTCCCCGCGGACGCGGATGGGGTGTCTGACACCTATCCCACGGTCAGGTGACCCATGTGCCACGCTTGCAGCCCGACGATTCCAGCTCGCCGGTCACCTGACTCGCCAATTCGTCGGTCACCTGACTCGACAAAGTGATCGGTCACCTGACTCGCCGTCGGGCCGAGCGTGCAGCTCGCACAAGCGCGCGCACCCGCTCCACCGACGTGGTCGTGATCGCCTGGCCAAGAGCCTCATCGCCCGCCCTGGACGCCCTTTCCTTGGGTCATCGTGGGCTTGCCAATGCGTTGGCAGGGCGCGGCCGCAGGTGCGCACCGAACTCCATGCTTTCTGGCTCGATGCCTCATTGTTGACGCGCCATGGCGGTTCAATCACAGCGATCAAACGCAAGCGTGAGGGCGACCCGGCGACTCGCCGTGTTGAGTCTTGGTGCGGCGTTCGGAGCCGGCGCGATCTATCTCGTCACGGTGGGCACGCGAGCAGGTCAACTGATGGGCGAACTGATCCTGGGTGGCCGGTCGCCTGCCCTGGACCAAGTGACGACGGCCGAGAGCGTGCTTGGGACCTTGTCGCGCTCGTCCCTGGCCATCGGGACGCTCCTGATCGTCGTGATCGCTCTCCTCCAGCGCCGGCCGCGACTTGCCGGCGCGGCGCTCATCGTCGTGATCGGCGCGAACCTGACGACGCAGCTACTGAAGCAGGTCCTACTCGATCGGACGGACCTGCTCGATGGACTCTTCTACCCCCTGCCGAACAGCTTCCCGAGTGGGCATGCCACCGCCGTCGCGTCCATTGCCGTCGGATTGATGCTCGTCGTCCCGCCCCTCCTTCGCGTACCTGCCATCCTCCTGTCGGCGGTCGTCGTTTCTCTGGTAGAGGTCAGCACGCTCGTGACCGGATGGCATCGGATGGCCGACGCGGTCGGCGGCACCTTCGTGGCGACGAGTTGGGCAGCAGGCCTCGCGGCGCTGCTCGCCTGGCGACGGGGCGTTGAGCTCGTAGGGCGGCGGACCGCTGAACTAGGGCGGCTGGGAGCCAGGATCCCGATGGTGCTGGGCATCGGGATGGTCGTCCTCGGGGCCTTTGCCTATCTCATCGCCGCGATCGACCCGCTCGAAGTTCTCCTCTATCTCGCCATGCGTGGCGGCAGCCCTGCCCTCTTCGGGATCGGTGTGGTGATCACGGTCGGGTTGACGTTCCTATCGATCGGAACACTTGGACTCGTGCTGGGCGATACCCGACTCGATCCGCAGCTGGCGAGAGTGGCAACGGACGTGGCAGCAATTCCCTGATGAACACGGGCAGACGACCACACACAAGGGGACGTTGACTCAGCCCGAAGTCCGTAGCCAGGGCGTCGAGCGACTCGCTGGATCTGGACCGGGTCACTTGCGGGCAGCGAGTACAGCTGTCTCGATGGCGATGTGGAGGGGCTCGGCGATCGCTTGCCACGTGGAATCATTCGCCTCGAGCACGAGGTAGTAGCCGAACCCCTCGTCAAGATCGAGCGTCGGCGCGGCCCCATATGCGCCCAACGAGTAGACGTATCCGCCCTGACGATGGATCCACCAACCCAACCCGTACCCCCGGCCCGGACCGGCGCTGCCGTCGTACACCGTGCCGACCCGATCGGCGACCATCCGATCGATGGCCTTCTCGGATAGCACCTGCTGACCGTCGCCGCACTCCCCTCCGCGCAGGTACATCAACAGAAGCTCAGCGAAGACTCGGGGCGTTGCGTATGCGCCCGCCTCCACGTTGGGGTTGTTGGTGGCGACGAGCATCGACGGGTCTCCGTCGAACTCGGTCGGGTAGTCAATGCCGTTCCCCATCAGTGAGATGTAGTTGCTGTATCCGAGGCTGCCCGGATCGAGGCCGCAGGGTTGCACATAGGTCTCGTCGATCAACTCCGCCCACGACCGTCCCGATGCGACCTCGGCGACGGCACCGGCTAGCTGCCATTGGCCGCCGCCATACCGGAACGACGTATCGGGTGCGATCACGTCGGCGTCGTCGTCCATCGTCGTGAAGATCGACGCTGCGCAGTCCTGGAGGCTCCCCTCCGGAAGGTACTGGCAGAGGTACGGGAGGTAGACCGGGTCCGGAAAGATGCCGACCAGCCCAGAGCTGTTGGAGAGCAACTGGGCTGGTGTGATGGCAGGGTTGCGCGGGTCCCCAGTCGACGACATCGGCAACCGGGGCGTCGATGTCGAGGGATCCGCCGTCGTCGAGCCTCAACAGGACTCCGGCCGTGATCATCTTGCTTGCCGACGCGATCAGCGTGGTTCGTTCAGCATCGAACTCGCCCCAGTACTCCTCGTGGACGATCCCGTCATCGCGTTCGAGGACGATCAAGCCCGCACCGGCGAGACCGCGCTGGGTCACGAACCGATCCATCAGCCCGGAAACGTCACGGAAGTCGTACGCCCGCGATGTCGTGGTCGAGCC
This sequence comes from uncultured Chloroflexia bacterium, assembly GCA_963767165.1. Taxonomy (GTDB): domain Bacteria; phylum Chloroflexota; class Limnocylindria; order Limnocylindrales; family CSP1-4; genus SPCO01. Next base: position 531,587 of record CAVYCV010000005.1, read on the forward strand.
AGACGTTGACGGCGATGCCGACACCGTGGCCGTTGTCGTGGTGTCGGTCGCCGAGGGATCGATGGGCAGAGCCGCCTCGCTGCCATTCGAGCAGCCGGCGATCGCGATCGCGATCACCACCGACGCGGCTGTATCGCGCGACCGACCGAGAGACCTACGGCGCCGCAACATCAACGCAGGCCGCACGCGTCCACGCATCGAATGGGGTTCACTCCTTCTTCCTCGGGAGCTTGCTCACGCCCCAGAAGAACACGCCCAACCCACTTCCAACCAGGAACGTGACGATGCCCAATCCGACGGGCGTGCCCCACATTTGCGCCGACCAGAGACCTTCCATCGTGTCTTCCTCTCTTCTGAGCTGAGTCATCGACCAACAGGGCGACGACGATGCCGATCCATGGGTCACGCCCTACGGACCATCCGTTGCGGACGACTACTCGATCTAGGCGCGCGCTGACCTCACATGGTGATGACGACCTTCCCTTGTGCGTATCCTCCCTGCAGGTACCGGAGCGCTTCAGGAACGTCTGCGAGCGGGTACGTCCGGTCGATGACCGGGCTGATCTTCCCCGCCTCGATGAGCTGCTTCAAAAGGACCACGTCTTCCTTCTTGAAGACCTTCCACCACAACATGAGACCCAGCTTCCTGCTCCCGGCCAGCGAGATCAGCGGGCCGAGCAGCAGAGCACCGAGGATGCGACTCGTGGGACCGCCGACCATGACGTAGGCGCCTCGTGGCTTCAGCGCCCGGCGGCACTCGAGGATCGAGCGGTTGCCTGCGACGTCGACGATCCAGTCGTATCGCTGCCCGCTCCGCGTGTAGTCCTCGCGGGTGTAGTCGATCACCTCATCGGCTCCGAGCCCGCGCACCATGTCCATCTTGGCGGTGCTGCAGACGCCGGTCACGCGCGCCCCGAAGGCCTTCGCGATCTGGATGGCAAACGGCCCCACGTTGCCCGACGCACCGTTGACGAGCACCCTCGTTCCCGACCCGATCCGTTCACCTCGTCCGAGGCCCTGCAGGGCCAGGATGGCCGCCTGCGGGATGGTCGCCGCTTCCTCGAAGCCCATATTGGCAGGCTTGAGCGCCCAGGCGGCCTCCGGGGCACACGCGTACTCGGCGAAGGCGCCGTAGCCGAACGCGGTCAGGTCTCCGAACACCTCGTCGCCCGGCTGGAACGTCGTCACGTCCCGGCCCACAGCCTCGACGTGCCCAGCCACATCCAACCCCAGGCCACCGTTCCTCGGTGTGCGGAGCCCGGTGCCCATGCGTGTCAGGAAGGGCTTGCCCAGCAGGTAGTCGAGGTCAGCCTGGTTCAGCGACGCCGCCCGGACGCGGACGAGCACCTCATCACCCTTGAGGACGGGCCTCTCGATGTCCCTGAGCTCGAGGACGGCGGGTGGGCCGTACTTGTCCCGACGGATTGCCTTCATGGTCTTCTCTCGATCTTGGGGGTGGAGATTCCGGCAACTTGGCTCCGATGGCAGCACCTATGGCGATACCTACGGCGATGCCAACGGCGATGTTGCCGATGGCGTTCCCTATTGCGGCGCCGATCCCGGCACCGATGGCGACGCATGCCCCCTGGCTCAATCGCTTGTTTTGCACGGTTCGATCTCCTTGGGATTCGTTGTCGATACCAGGATCGGTTCAGCGACGCGTACTCGGCCGACTGGCAGTCACTCCCAGCGGAACGAGCGGCTGGCGATCGCCCCGAAGACGACGGCCAGAACAGCCAGCACGGCCAGCGGCACGAGCTGCGGCGTGGCTCCCGTCCATGCGTCCTGCAGCCCCTGGACGCCCGGCGGCGTGAACTCGCCGATCCGGATGAGCAGCTCGGGCAGGATCGCCCGGGGGACGTAGACGCCGCCCAGGAGCAGCACGACCATGAACGCCGGGACCCCGACGGCCGTGGCGACGCCGGCCGACGGCGCGACAGCGGCCAGCAGCAGCCCGATCGCCAGGAGGCCCGCCAATCCGACGCCGAACGCGGCCACGAAGCCGGCCGGATTTCCGGGGATCCGGATGTCGAACGCGAGGTAGCCGACGACGACCAGCAGGAGCACGCCGAGGGTCGACGTTACCGAGTAGACGACGAGCTGGGCAATCAACAGCCGCCGAGGGTGGACCGGCGTCGTCGAGAAGCGACGCAGGATGCCCCGCTCGCGGTAGTTGGTGAGGCGGACCGGCAGGATCTGGAGGGCGAGGATCGCCATGGCGATCACGACCAGCGACGGGGCGAACACGTCGATGAACCGCAGGCCTCCGAACACCGGGTCCGGGCGGTGAGGCGCGAGGATCACGCCGAAGACCAACAGGATCGCCGTGGGCAGGAAGATCGACAGGGTCCAGCTGATCGGGTCGCGCAGAAGGAGCCTCGTCTCGGCGACGATCAGGGCGCGCATGCCGTTCATGACAGCTCCTTTGCAGTACGGGCCGTGAGGGCGAGGTAGGCATCGTCGAGGTTGGCCTGCTCGACGCGGAGGTCGTTGGCCACGACATGGCGCTGGGCCAGCACCGATGTCACGGCGTGGATGAGGTTGCCGGTACCGGTGACCACGACCATGGGACCCGTCCGCTGGACACCGCTGACCTCCGGGAGGTCGGTGAGCAGCTGATCCTCGATCGGCGCCGACGGGCGGAAGCGGAGCGTCTGCTCGGCGTCGAGGCGCGAGATGATTCCTGCGGGCGTGTCGATCGCGACGATCCGGCCACTGTCGATGATCGCAACGCGGTCTGCGAGACGCTCCGCCTCCTCCATGAAGTGCGTGACGAGGAGCACCGTGACGCCCCGGTCGCGGATCGATTCGATCACCTGCCATGTCTCGCGGCGAGCCTGTGGATCGAGACCGGTGGTCAGCTCATCGAGGATCGCGACCTTGGGCTTGCCGACGAGGGCCAGGGCGATCGAGAGGCGCTGCTTCTGGCCGCCAGACAGGTTCCGGTATTGGGTCTGGCGCTTCTCGGTCAGCCCGAGGTCGCCGATCAGCCGTGTCGGATCCTCCGGATCGGCGTAGAACGACGCGAACAGCTCGACCGCCTCGGCCGTGGTCATGCGCTCGGGCAGCTCGCTCTCCTGGAGCTGGACGCCGACGAGCGGTCGCAGCCGCTCACGATCCTGCTGCGGGTCGAGCCCGAGGACGCGGATCGTCCCGCCGTCGGGCTCGCGCAACCCGGCGATCGTTTCGACGGTCGTCGTCTTGCCCGCGCCGTTCGGGCCGAGGATGCCGAAGATCTCGCCCTCCTGGACTTCGAAGGACACGCCGTCGACGGCCACGTGGCTTCCGTACTGCTTGGAGAGTTCGCTGACTTCGACGACGTTCATGCTTGGGCCTCAGTTCGGGTGGCGGATGTTGGGATCCAGAGGGGCCGGTGACGATCGGCACATGCCAACCTGCGGGAGGGAGGGTCTCTGCGAGCGCCGGCTTCATTGCTTGTCCTGCTCGCGGGCCCTTCGACCGGCGGCCTCGAGCGAAACCCCGAGGGGCATGCCACCAGCGAGCGCCGTGCCGGTCAGTGATCAAGTTGTCCATCCCATCGGCTCCTCTCGATCAATCCGGTCGCACGACGATCACGACGTTGCCCTTCTTGTGGCCCCCCTCGACGTACTCGTGGGCCTCGCGAACGGCCTCCAGGGGGTAGGTCCGATCGACCACCGCTCGCAGCGAGCCCGCCTCGAGCAGGTCGCGGATGGACCAGAGGTCGGCGAGGCGCTCGCTGGTGCGCGAGCGGACCGAGACGAACCGTCCCCTTGGGCCGAGCAGCCGCTTGGCACGGCCAACCTCACCCATGCCGATCGCGTCGATGATCACGTCGAACCGATCCGGGATCGCGAGGACGTCCTCCCGCGTGTAGTCGATCACGCGCTCCGCGCCCAGGGACCGCACGAGGTCCAGATTCGGTGTGCTCGACACCCCGGTGACGCGGCCGCCGAACGCGACGCCCAACTGCACCGCGTAGCTACCCACGCTCCCGGATGCGCCGTAGACGAGGATCCGCCGTCCGAGGCCTTCTTCCGCGCCCCCGCGCCGGAGCAGGGTCAGCGCCGCCAACGCTCCGATCGGGATCGGCGCGGCCTCCTCGAAGCGGAGCCCGTTCGGGATCTCGGCGATGATGCCGCCGCCGGGAACGCAGATGGCCTCCGCGTACGCGCCCGCCGCAAGTCCCGTCGTCGTGCCGAACACGCGGTCGCCGGGACGGTAGTGGGATTCTTCGGCGCCGACCGCGGCCACGACGCCGCCGTACTCATGGCCCAACATCCGCTTGCGAGGGATGCCAAACAGGCGCGCGAGGAGCGGTGGCATCTTGCGCAAGACAACGTCGCCCCGAGTAACCGTGGTGGCGTGGATCCGGACGAGCACTTCTCCAGCCTCGGGGGTTGGGTCGGGAACCTCCCGGAGGACGAGGCCGCTCGTGGAACCCGAGCGTTCGAACAGGACCGCCCGCATCGTCAACGGCGTTCGGAGCAAGCGACGCTGCTCCGCACCGAGGACCGAGTCATCGGGCGGACTTCGAGACCACGCTCTTCGATCGCGGAGGGCGTCTGCTCCATGTAGGTGCACCTCGAGTGGCTACGGCGCCGGGACGCGCTCGCTTGGGCAACAACCGTGCGCTCACCGCCTAATCAGGTCGCCCCCCGCACGGGTGATTCCGAGTCGCGGAGGCTGGGTCGCGTGCTGGCCAATGCGTGCGAGCCCTGTCAGACTGGGGCGGTGCTGACGTCGAACGTCCGCACGCTGGGCCTCGCTACCCATCGCCTGATGGCGCGTTTTGCGGCAAGGTCGAACCTGGGCAGACGAGTGCGCTATGGGCTCCCGGTCGGGAGCGCCATCGCGGCGATCGGTCTCGTTGATACGACAACGGACGTCTTCCCCGGCGGCGGCGCCTTTCTGCTGCTCCTCGTGCCGGTCATGGCGGCGTCCGCCGTGCTCGGCTTCCGGGCCGGGCTGCTCGCGCTGACACTCGGTGCGGTCGGGGCGTGCCTCTTGGTGGTGCTCCGCGGGCACCCTTGGTACACCGAGCCAGCCCACGCCACGCGACTTGCCCTCTTCCTCCTGGAGGGGCTGTTCGTTGCGGCCCTCGCCTCCGTCGTCCGCGTCCCAGCTTCGCTGTCGCCACGCGTGCAGCTCGGTGCAGAGGACATGGGGGTCGATCCGCTGACGCCTCGCGAGCTCGAGGTGCTGACCGTCGCGGCGACCGGCCTGCAGATCGACCAGATCGGGCGGCAGTTGTTCGTGTCGCGCGAGACCGTCAAGTCGCACCTGGCGCACGCCTATTCCAAGCTCGGCGCGCGGAACCGCACCGACGCCGTCGCGCGGGCGCTGCAGGCTGGCATCATCGAGCTCGTCCCGGGCGATGGCCAGCCATCCGGCCCACGTGACGGGGGAGCGCCGCGGAACCGCGACGCGGCGCCCGCGATCCGCTCTCGAGCCGGTCGCGCGCAGCTGCCCTAGCGAACCAGCTGGCTGGCGCGCATACGACCTGGGGCTCCAGCGCCCGTCTCACCCGTGGGCCGGGGCGACTCACCCGGGTGGGGGATGCGCCGCGTCTCCTCAGCCTGCCAGCGTTGGTGCCTGTTGATGCAGGTGTGCCCAGTCGCCCATCCGGCTGGTGTCTCCCCGCGTTCCTGGTCGCCGAGCCGACCCACCGTTCCCGATGGGGTAGCCGCCAGCCCACGATGGAGGAGCAGCCGTTGAACGCAATGTCGCCCAAGACGCTGGCGCGAGTCGCTGGTTTCGTCTACCTCATGGTCGCTGTCTCGGCCGGGATTGCCGGCTTCGCGAGAAGCAGCGTCGTCGTGGCGGGAGATGCAGCGGCCACGGCAGCGAACATTCGAGCGTCGGAGACGTTGTTCAGACTGGGCATCGTCGCGGACCTGCTGCAGACGGCGTTCTTCCTACTGACGGCAATCGCCCTGTACGCGCTGCTCCACCACGTCCACCGGCTGGCGGCAATGGCCATGGTGGCATTCGTGGCGGTAAGCGTCGGCATGCAGGCGCTCAGCCTCGTGCTGCAGGTCGCGGCGCTCTCGGCCGCGACCGACCCGGGCCTGGCCGCGGCTCTGGGCGCGACCGGCTCGGACAGCCTCGCGCTGCTGTTCGCCGGCCTGCAGCATGACGGCTTCGTCCTGTCGCAGATGTACTTCGCCCTCTGGCTCCTGCCGCTCGGCTACCTCGTTGTCAGGTCTGGGTACTTCCCCAAGGTGCTGGGCTACCTCCTGGCCCTCGCCTGCGTCGGCTACCTCGTCGATATGACGGCTACTTCCTCGCACCTGAGGTCCAGCCCTCCACCCTGCCGGTGTCGGCAATCCTCGGGGTGCTCGGCGAGGTCACGTTCATCGGCTGGCTGCTGATCAAGGGGGTGCGGACGACCGATCGGGACGCGCCCGCTGACGCCGGGGATGGCAGCGTCCTCGCACGTCGGCAGGCCGAGGCGACGCGATGAAGGCCGTGGTCTACCGGGAGTACGGGGGACCGGAGGTCCTTCGCGTCGAGGATGTCGAGACGCCAGCCCCCGGGCCGGACGAGCTCCTCATCAGAGTCGCC
>CAVYCV010000006.1:0-150115 GCA_963767165.1 uncultured Chloroflexia bacterium
GGATGCCGTCGTGGCGCGCCCGAACAGGTGTTGGGCGCGCGTTAGCAACCTGCGAGATCCCGATCGAGGGGCGGGATGAGTGGCTGGCTGCGGCACGGCGGCTGGCGTGAGGGACCGCCGCCTTCGCGGCGAACTCCCACAGCACGCGACCCCGCGCCAGCTGGACGTGCTGGCGGCCTACGTTGAAGCGGGCGGATCGGTATCGATTGCCGCTGCTCGCGCGGGCGTCCGGCCGAGCACCGCGAAACGCCACCTCGCCGATCTGCGTGCGCGGACTGGGCTGACGACCGAGCAGCTGATCTACGTCGGCCGCGCTGCAGGCTGGTTGGTCATCGACGCCCTTGAACCCGGCTGAGCCCGGGCCGATGAGGGCCTCATCTCCGGGGTGTAGCACCCAGGGCGGATAGGAATCCGGCCGCCGCCGCCCGACGCTTGATCGCATGACGGCGCGCTGGTCCGATCCACATCGACTCCCGGTTCCCCCCACCGGGTACGTCCGCGCCGTCAACCCCGCGGCGCCCGATGAGCGGGATCGAGCTGGTTCTGGCGTTCCTCGCCGGCGTGGTCATGGGTGGCGCCCTCGACCGCTTCGTGCTCCCGCTCCTCGTCGATGCGTGGATCGACCGACGCGCCGGCATGGGCGATGAGCGGGTGACGATGCCGCGAACCGCCGCCGGGCCGACGTCTACTCGCTCGGCCCGGATCGGAGCTGCGGCTGCGCTCACGCTCGTCCTGGTCGTGCTCCTCGTCCTCGACGTCGCGGTCCCCGACTACGACATCAGCGCCGGCATCCTCCTGCCCGCTCCTGGGCGCGATCTGCGCGCTCCTCGGGCTCGAGGCCTCGGCATTCTGGAGGAGCGTGAAGTGAGCACGGTCACCGCGCTCCTCACCAACAAGGCCTACGGCTACCCGACACGCGGCGCTCGACGTCGCCGGAAGCCGACGATCCTCGCCTGCCTTCACCAGACCGCCAACGCCAAGGCGACGGCAATGCAGGAGCGCAACTACGCCAACCGGGCAGGGCTCCTGGGGGCCCTCCGCCACGGCGTACATCGACCGCGACGGCACGATCGTCCGGGCGATCGACCCGGGCAAGTACGCCGCCTGGAGCCAGGGCGACGTCGCGCATCCCAACACGAAGCTCCCGACGATCGCCGCCGCGGTCGCCTCGGGCGTGAACATGAACGAGTGGGTGCACGAGTCGATCGAATGCTCGGGTGCCGGGACCGAGCCCTACACCGACGCCCAGTTCGAGAGCCGTCGCCCACCTTGTCGCCGCGGCTCGCAAGGCCACCGGTCTGCCGATCAACCGCAGCACCGTGGTCGTCCACGCCGACATCAACAGCGTGAGCCGGCGCAGCGACCCATGGCCGCCGGCCACTCGCGAGGCGCGGGTCAAGCGCGTCATCGCCCGGGCGAACGCGATCCTGCGGCCGCCGATCGTGACCGTCACCGTGAAGGCGGGCGACACGCCTGAGCGAGATCGCCGCTGCCCACCGGCTGACGCTCAAGAGCCCTCCTGGCGTTCCCGGAGAACGCGAAGTACCGCGCCAACCCGGGGCTCATCCACCCGGGCGACATCGTCCGCGTGAAGTGACGGGAGGAGCCATGGACAGCCAGCCGGGCACGATCTGGGGCCGGGAGCCCGCGATGGTCCTCGCGCTCGTCCAGGCGGTGATCGCACTTGTCGTGGCGTTCGGTCTATCCCTCGCCCCCGACCAGATCGGGGCGATCCTCGCTGTCACGGCGGTCATCCTCGGGCTCATCACGCGCAGTCGCGTCAGCCCGCGTCGTGAAGGACGGCTATCTACGGGGGACGCTCCCGCGGACGCCGACTGCCCGCCAGGTCGACGTCCATGCGGCATTCGTCGTCGACTGGCGGATCCGTCGCCGATGCTGCAGCCCGCGTCGGCGTCCGGCCGAGCACAGCGAAGCAGCACCTCGCCGACCTGCGGGCGCGGTCGGGCCTCACGACCGAGCAGCTGATCTACAGCGGACGCGCTGCGGATTGGCTAGTGGTGCCGGCCTTGGAGCCCGGCCAACGATCCTCGATCCCGCTTCCTATCCGTCGCCGGAGCGCGCACACTGGCCGAAGCGAGGCACTGGGCGTCCGTCCCTACCAGCCTGCACGCGTCCCGAGCGGGTCTTCGCGCGGTCTGAAGCACCTCAATGAGCCGGGCCATCGTGGCCCCGAGAGGAGCCTGACCGTGACATCTCGTTCGAGCACGTTCTCCATTGTCGCCGTCCAACGGCTGTCGACCGCAGCGAAGCTCAACGCGACCGGCCTGGTCCTGACGTCGACGGGCATGCTGCTCCAGATCGCAGCGGGCTCCACGCTGTACCCGAGCATCGCTGGGCCGGTCGTTCTGCTCGGCACGGCGGTCATCGTCCTGTTTGGGCCCGTCCGTTGGACGCCGTACATCGGGCTTCTGGTCCCGCTCGTGCTGGGTGTTGGGGCGATGATCGCGGTGCTCATGACGGGCGCATTCCTCGACCAGCTGACCGATCCCGGCAGGACCGGCATCTTCGTCGGGAGCCTGCTGCACGTCATCGGGCTCGTCGCCGCCGTGGCTGGCGGTGTGGGCATGGTGCTGGGTCGGCGGGCGGGTGCGCGTGAGCGCTGAGCTCGCTGCCGCCATCCTGCTCATCCTTGTGCCGATCGCGTTCAACGGGGCGTTCTTCGAACTTGGTCGGGCCTTCGACTACCCGAATATCCTGCGCAAGGAGCCGGACGAGATCCTCCGGCGGTTCGCACACGGGGGCCCCGGCCTGATCCTCCGCTGGGAGGCGCTCCTCCTTAGCGCCCTCGCGATGCTGCCGTTGGTGGCGCTCCTGGCGGTGGTCCTCGCCGCATCGCCGGCGCTCACGGCGCTCTCGATCGTCGTCGGCTCGGCAGCGGCGCTGGTCCAGGCGCTTGGGCTGGTGCGCTGGCCGTTCGCGGTCCCCGAACTGGCCCGCCGCTACATCGGCGCGGATGGCCCTGATGCCGCTGCCACGCGCAAGTCAATCGAGGTGGTCTTCGCCACGCTCCACCGACTGCTCGGGGTAGGCATCGGCGAGCACCTCGGCTACCTGCTGACAGGCGCCTGGACGCTCCTGGTCGCGGGCTCGGTCCTGTCCACAGCGGTCCTGCCTGGGTGGCTCGGCATCGTCGGCATCCCCATCGGGGTGGCGCTGCTCGTCGGCACGCTCGAATTCGTGGGGCCCAACGAGGAGCGCGGCTGGGCATTGGCCGGCACTATCGTCCCGATCGCGTACATCGCGTGGTCGATCTGGCTGATCGCACTTGGGATCGGGCTCGTGCTGTGACGAGCGTCGCGGCGGGGCGCACGGCCTTGCTCGATCGTAAGTGACGGTCTACCGCTCGGTCGGGGCTACAGGAGCCCTACGCGCCCGGGGAAGCGGCGGCCCGACGAGACGCGCGTACTCGTCGCGGATGAACGCATAGCACTCGCACGTCGCGGCTTCGAGTCCGAGTCGATCGAGGATCTCTACGAAGCCACGCCGGTTAGCGATCAGGCCCTGCGCACTCAGGTCGGACGTCACCGCCGACACGGTCTGGCGGCGCACCCCGAGCATCAGCGCCAGGAACTCATGCGTCATCGTGAACTCGTCCTGCGCCACGCGGTCGTCCATCTCGAGCATCCATCGAGCTGCCCGAGCCTCCACAGCATGGAAGCGTTCGCAGCCGATGATCTGCGCGCGGACCTCCAGGATGGCCTGGGTGTACCCGTGGAGGACGGCGAGTAGCGGCGGATTCCGGGCGACCTCGGCCTGGAACGCCGCAGCGCTGATCCGGAGGAAGGTTCCCGGCGCCTGGCAGATGGCTTCCATGGGGTACGTGAGCGCACCGAGGTAGACACCCAAACCCACCATGCCGTCGCTGCCCACCAGGTTGACCGCGACCGTCGAGCCGTTGCGCATCTGCTGGAGCACCGACAGGACCCCGGTCTCAGGGAAGTAGACGTGCCGGATCGGGCGGTCCGGCCGCATGACCCTGGCACGCTGCTTCAGATCCACCGACTCGAGGCTTGCCCGCAGCTTCGCCTCCGCAGCCGGGTCCGCAAGGCGCAGTGATTCGAGGAGACGGTTCCGTGCTGGCGGCAACACCGATATCTGCCTGGACCCCACCGAACGGCGATGACATCGCCACCGTGGCGACCGATCGCAATGGCCATATTGTCGCGCTCTGCGGCTCCCCCCACAGGAGTGTCGCCCAACAGGCGGACGCACGACCGTTCGAGGCACAGGCTCGCGAGTCTGGATCACGGCTAGTGGGGGTCTGGCAAGGGCCGAGTGGCTCGAGTGCTGAACGGTAGCTGCCCCACTCCATCCGAGACCGAATCGCGAACGAGGGATCCGCCTCTCGATCGCCCGGAGGAGAGCGCGATGACCTCGTTTCGCAAGACCGCCCTCGTCTGCGGCCTCCTCTATCTCCTGACCTTCATCGGTTCGATTGGATCGGCGGTCCTAGTCGCTCCGGTCCTCGACAACCCCGCCTACCTCTTGGGCGCCGGCGCCGACCAGCAGGTCGGCCTGGGGGCGATCTTCGAGCTCCTCAACGTCTTCGGGTGCGTCGGGTGTGGGATCGCCTTCTTCTCGATCATCCGGCGTGAGCACGAGGGGCTGGCGATCGGCTACTTCGCGACAAGGCTGTTCGAGGCCGCGATTATCACGGTCGGCGTCCTGAGCCTGCTGTCGATCCTCACGCTCCGTCAGCAGGTCGCGGCCGGCGCTGACGGCGAGTCGTTGGTCCCGGTTGCCTCAGGCCTCGGTGCGCTTCGGTACTGGGCGACGGCCATCGGCGCGAACATGGCGCCGTTCAACGCCCTGATGCTCGGCACCGCGCTGTATCGGTCGAGGCTCGTGCCGCGGGCGATCCCCGCCCTCGGCCTCGCCGGGGCGCCGATCCTCATCGCCTTCGTCATCGCCATGATCCTGGGCGTAGCTCAGCCCGGGACCCCGTTCCACGCCATCGCGGTGATGCCCTTCTTCATCTGGGAGCTTGCCCTCGGCCTCTGGCTGACGTTCAAGGGCTTCAACGAGAACTCCGCGATCGGGCTCGCCGAGCGAGCGCGTCGGCGCCAAGCCGAGACCTCCAGCCCAGCGGCAGCCCTCGCGGCAAACGCCGGTGCTGCATGAACGGCGCAGGGCGACTCCAACCAACCCCGGGCGGTCCGTTCCGAGACCGGCTCTTCAGGTCCTCTTGGGCGATTCGCCGGACGAGCGCCGGCCGCTCGGCTTCTGACGTGCCCCTCGAGCCCGTTGCCCGCGCCGCCGTGTCTTGGCGCTCGCGGGCTCGGCGCTCGTCGGCTTGATGCTGACAGCTCGATGCACCCGACCACGGCACCTCGATAGGTGCCTGCCAATTCGTTCAAGGAGAACGACATGACAATCACCTATGGTTTCCTGCTCCGAGCGTCCGCCGTTGCCGCCGCCCTTGCGGGGCTGATCTTCATCGGTGTCCAGATCGGTCACCCCTACCTCGACGCCACCTCGATCGCCACCAGCGACGTGATCACCCGAAATGCCCTGAAGCTGCTCATGGCCGCCCTGACGATCGTCGGGATCACCGGTGTCTACCTGTTCCAGGTGAGCAGAATCGGCGTCCTCGGACTGGTCGGATACGTCGTGTTCGCTGTCGGCTACCTCGGCATCTTCGGTACCGGATACGTCGCGACGCTCGTGCTCCCGTCCATTGTCGGGAGTTCGAATGCTTGGGTGAGTGACGTCATCGCGATCGCGAACAACCGGCCGGCGACGGGTGCGGCGATCGGCGGGATGCAGAGCGCGATCCTGTTCACCGGCCTCGCCTACCTCGCCGGTGGTGTCCTCTTCTCGATCGCCCTCTTCCGAGCGAACGTCCTCGCCCGTTGGGCTTCAGCCCTCCTCGCCGTCGGCACCCTGTCATCCATCGGCGCCGGCATCGTGCCGCAGTACGAGCGCCTGTTCGCCATCCCGACCGGCCTCGCCTTGGTCGGCCTCGGCTACTCCCTGTGGCGCGCACAGCGCACATCGGCTGCTCTGCCCGTCCCCAACCCCGTCAGCTCGAACCTCGACCCGGTCGGAGTCAGGTAACCCTCCCAACCGCGGCGCGCCCACCCCGATCGGCTCGGTTCGATCGGGCAGGGCGTGAGGCTCGCTCCGAAAAAACAGCCCAGTGCAGCCAGCTCATCGGGCGCAGGCGCGTTCACCAACGAACGAGAGGGAAACCGACATGACAACCGCCGTTCGAACCGCCGCAACGAAACGACCGCCGATGGATTCGATGCGGAGGACCGCGCTCGTCGCGGGCATCCTCTACCTGATCACCTTCATTTCGGTCGCGACACTGACCCTCTACAGCCCGGTGTTGAACGATCCGGCCTACATCCTGAGCTCGAGCAGCGACACCGCCCTGCGCTGGGGCGCCATCATCGATGTGATCGTCGCGCTCGCCGGCATCGGCGCCGCCATCACGCTGTACCCGGTCGTCAGGCGCCAGAACGAGGCCGTCGCCCTTGGGTTCGTCACATCCCGCGTCATCGAGGGCGCGATGCTCCTCACGGGTGTCGTGAGCCTTCTCTCGCTCGCGTCCCTGCACCAGGCGGGCGCCGCGGCCGGCGCCGACTCGGCCGCGCTTCTCACCAGTGGCGCCTCGTTCGTCGGGACGTACAACGCGGCGTTCCTGATCGGCGGGACCCTAGGGCCCGCGATCAATGCTCTCCTGCTCGGGTACCTGATGTACCGATCCAGCCTCGTGCCGCGACTCATTCCCGCGATCGGACTCGTCGGCGGCGTCTTGATGACGTCTTCCGTGATCGGACAGATCCTCGGCATCAACGAGAAGATCTCGGTGTGGTCTCTCATCGCGCTCCTCCCGATCTTCGCGTGGGAGCTGTCGCTCGGCCTCTACATGGCAATCAAGGGGTTCCGCAAGGACGCGCCGCTCATGGTCGAGGCCGCTGCCGACGATGCGGCAAGCGCAGGCGGGCTGGCGGCGACACTGCCTTCACGTCCCATCGTGGCGCCGCAGGCAGGTGCCGCATGACCGCCGGGCAGGAGCGGACTGCCAAGATTCCTCCCCGGGTGTTCGCTCGCACCGCCTGGGTGCTGCACCGCGCCCTCCTTCGGTTCACTGGGGGGCGGATCGGCCTCCGGCCACCCGGCAAGGCGTTCGGGATGCTCCGCCTCGAGACAATCGGGCGGCGCTCGGGCCAGCCCCGGGTCGCGATCGTCGGCTACCTCGAGGACGGAGCGAACCTCGTCACCCTGGCGATGAACGGCTGGGCCGAGGCCGAGCCCGCGTGGTGGCTCAACCTCCAGGCACAGCCCGACACGACCGTCGAACTCAAGGACGGTCGCCGGGCCGTCCGCGGTCGCGCCGCGGAAGGCGAGGAGCGTGACCGGCTGTGGGCACGGTGGGGAGAGTTCAGCCCCGACTACGACAGCCGGGCGGCGATGCGCTCCGGGCAGACCGCGGTCGTGGTGCTTGAACCTCGCGCCGCCGTCTGATGGGAAGGGGCCCGGATGCACGCTTCTGGGTCCCTCATCCCTGGCGCTCTTGCCTCTTTCTGACGGGGTGTCGATCGCAACGGTCGCGTCCCACCTCGTCGTGATCCCACAGGCGTAGCACCGCAGGCGAATAGACCAGGCCAGCCACGCTGCGGACGATCTGCGGGTGAAGCTGTGCACAGTCTGCGGTGTCGTCACCAGCCGCGCTGGTAGCCGCTGTACCGAGCACGCGCGGCAGTCCAACCGGAGCAGGCATAACGCCCTCTACAGCACGCGGGCTTGGCAGCGGCTGAGCGCTCGTGTGCTCCGCGCCTGGCGTGGCGAGCACGGCGACTGGTGTCCGGGCTACAGGCGTCCGGCCCATCGAGCGTCGGACCTGACCGTCGATCATGTCGTCCCGCTCGCCGCTGGCGGTGCGCCGTTCGACATCACCAACGCCGCCGTGCTGTGCCGCTCGTGCAACTCGACGAAGGGTGCGTCGACCGACCGGGGCGGGGTAGACCCTAGGTCGACGCGGATGCCCGCAGACCGCGCCCTGCGACTGTGTGCGCCCGGCCGGGTTTCGCGAATTGTCCCGGTCGCTGATCGGGGATCCGTCGAGGTTCGCCCGTGTGCGCCCACGCTGGCCCACGTGCCGCGATGAGCGTGACCGTGGCCAACGACGCGCCTCTCCGAGCGGATCACCGACGGCTACGCCGCCAAGTTCGACCATCGCGACGACCCTGGCGGGCACGCCGGACTCGGCTTCCGGCGTTCGGTCGACCCGCCCCACGTTCTCGAGATCGACCAGGAGCGAATGCCGATCGCCGTCGGCCTGTTCGAGCGGTACGCCCTCGGCAACCTGAGCGCGAAACAGCTCGAGGAGGAGACGGGACTCCCCGCGAGCGGCATCCGGATGGTCCTCATGAACCCCCTCTACAACGGCTGGATCCGACGGCATCGGCGGAGCGAGCGAGAGTCGCTGAAGCCGGCGCCGTGGCGGGCCAACCCTCCCGTGTCCGACGAGCTCTGGGCCCGAGTCGAGGAGGCCCGGCGAGCCAGGACCCGGGGTGGGGGACCGAAGAACTGGGACCGGGTTGACCTGCTCGGCGGACTGCTCGAGTGCGTCTGTGGTCGGCGGCTCCGAAACGATGGGACCTTTGCCGATGGCCGCCACCGCAAGCACCACGCCAATCCGTGCGAGGCGTGGGGCCGGAAGGCCCGTCTCGGCGACGAGACCTGGGAGGCGCCCGTGCTGGCCCAGGTCGCCGGCATCGCCCTCGACGACGGCACCATCGCCTCGGTCCTTGCCGCCCTCGGGTCGAGCCGCCAGCCCGTCGAGATCGACCAGGCGCGGATCGACCGCCAGATCCGCGAGCTCGCGCTCGAGCACGCAGCAGGGAGTCTGGGCGACGAGGCCTATCTCGCGCGCCTGAAGGTGCTCCGCCAACAACGGGACGCGGTCGCGGAGCGAACGGGTCGCGGCGTCCCCGGCCAGCGCGCGGTCGAGTGGCTCCGCGCCCTCGGCGAGTCGCTACAAGCCCCCGAGAAGTCGAAGGAGAAGGCAGACCTGATGCACGCCATCTACGACCGGATCACGGTCGCCGGCCCCGAGATCGTGGGTGTCCGGCTGACGCAGGCGGCCTATGCGCACGGATTGGCGCTGGCTCTGCCGCAAAAGGTTGAAATGGCGCGCCCGACAGGAGTCGGACGTGCAACGCAGGGCCCAGAAGCGCGCGAGTCGTCGAGCGCGAAACGGCGCCAGGTATCGAACGAGCGTTCTGAAGTCCGTGAGGAGGTCCGCGTCGCGCCCTTACAGTTATCAGCTATTCAGGCGCTATGCAGCGAGTCGGGCTCGGTACCGAACGTCCCCGCATGCGCCCGAAAGCTGATGCTCTTGAGCATCGGCTATTCTTGATCGGCGCCGACATAGCTCAGCGGTAGAGCAGCTGTTTCGTAAGCCTCCCGCCCTCTGCGCAGTGCTACAAGCGTGGAAGCCCGATACAAACGGGCACACTTATCAGCTATTCGCTTCGAGGGGATGCCCGCCCAGGATCGCCGCTACGGCCCGTTTTCCGCCCGAGCCGATGCTGAACACCTGAAATTGTCGAACAGGTCGGTCGCGGGCGCAGTCATCACCTCGGTCACGCTGTGAGGTCAACCGGATACGTGACATCGACCTCCGTGATCGTCTTCGGGAAGTCGGCTGCGTTGTTGGTGATGAAGCGATCGGCGCCAGCGTTGACGGCGGTCGCCAGATGGACTGCGTCCGCCGCGCGGAGCCGATAGGCGGCACCGAGCGCGGTCGCCAGTTCGGCGGTGGCCTCGTCCACCGGGCGGAGGTCGAGTCGACCGAGGAGTGCGCCGAGTTCGTTGAGCTCGTCGATGGCTCCCTCACGGAGCGGCTTCGTCAGAAGCTCGGGAAGCAGCAGCACCGAGCCGATTCCCGCGACGGTTCCAGCGCCCTCGACAGGCTGGACCGGAAACAGGGCTCGGACACGCATGCCCAGCGGATGGTCGGCGACCGCGGCATAGATGAGCACGTCGGCATCGAAAGCGTCCATGTCCGATTGGGCTACGATTTGGATCGGGCTGCCTGAACGTCCGCCAGCAGCGCATCGGCCTGCCGCTCACTCAGGGTCGGGCGAGGATGCAGCTTCGCTTGCCGGCTGCTGGCGATGAGATCGCGCACCCGATCCGCGTCGCTCAGCCGTTGGCTGGCTCGGCGCGCCCGGAGCGTATCGGGCCGGACGACGACGGCGACCGGCTCACCATGGCGCGTGATCGTGACCTCTTCCCCAGCCAGCACGCGTTGAAGGATCTGCGGGAGGGCCGCTCGAGCCTTGCTGACCGTCATGGTGTTCGACACACCCGTAAGGTACATCGTTGTACAGCGTTGTGCAAGGAACGGCCCGCAGACTCACCGCCCTCTGCGCAGTGCTACAACCGTGGAAGCCCGGACAGGGCCGGTCGGATTGGCCGATGCCGGCCGTCGGGCGGAGTATTGACACGATTCATATAGTCACGATATGAATCGTATCGCCACCGGGACGATGGACGCGTACAACCGGCTCCGAGCGGCGCAGGCGCAAACGACGCGGGGCCGCATCCTCGAAGCGACCCTCAGCGTGATGGCGCGCGGCGTCACGACCGTGTCGATTCCCGCGGTCGCGCGCGAGGCCGGTGTGTCGGTCCCGACGGTCTACCGCCACTTCGGGACGAAGCGCGACCTCCTCGCAGCGGTCTTCCCGCATGTCGTGCGCCGTGCCGGCCTCGATGAGCTCGTACCCCCACGGTCAATCGATGACCTCGGTAACGGAGTGCGGGCTCTTTTCGAACGCATCGACTCGGCGGGCGACCTCGCTCGGGCGGCGGCCGCGAGCCCGGCGGCGGACGAGGTACGGCGCGTCGACATGCCCGCTCGGCTCGAGATGAGCCGCCGGATCGCCGATTCGATCGTTCCGAAGCTCACACCGGGCGACCGGGACCGGATCGCACGCCTCCTGACGATCCTGATTTCTGCATCTGCGCTGCGGGTGTGGCGCGACCATCTCGGCTCGACGGTGGAGGAGGCGGCCGACGACATCGATTGGGTAATCGGTGCAGCCATAGCTGCCAGCACCAGGAGTGAACCATGACCTCCGCCGCGGTCCGACGGCTCAGCGAGGTGGGCATGGCGGATGCCGGCCAGGTGGGAGGCAAGGCCGCCGGCCTGGGCGAGCTGATCGCTGTGGGCGCGCGCGTTCCAGATGGCGTGGTCCTCACCGTTGCGGCCACCGAGATGACCGTGAGCGAGCGCGAGCCGTTGTTGCGCGCCGCCGCCGAGGAGCTGGGCGCCGGACCATTCGCCGTCCGCTCAAGCGGCGTTTCCGAAGATGGCGCGGAAGCTTCCTACGCCGGCATGTATGAGACGGTCCTCAACGTATCGGCAGATGGGCTCGCCGCAGCGACGGCTCGAAGCATTTCCAGCGCAGGTGCGGCTCGCGTCGCGGCCTACGCCCCGTCCACCCACGGGACGGACGGCCGCCTGGCGGTGATCATCCAGCGCATGGTCGCGCCGGCCGCCGCCGGTGTCGTCCTCACCGCCGACCCCATCTCCGGGGACCGGCACTCGACCGTCATCTCCGCGGTGCGTGGCCTGGGAGACCGATTGGTATCCGGTGAGGCCGTCGGTGACGAATGGGTCGTAGTGGAAGGTGACGCGACTCCGCGACGCCAGCCAGAGCACGCCCTCGACCGTCCGCAGGTGATCCAGGTGGCGAGCGAGGCTCGGCGGATCGCCGCTGCCCGCGGAGCTCCCCAGGACATCGAATGGGCGCTCGATGCGGACGGCACCCTCTGGATCCTCCAGGCCAGGCCGATGACGGCGCTGCCGCGCGAGGTCTCCTGGGACCCGCCCGCACGTGGCGCCTTCACCCGCACGTTTCGCTTCGGCGAGTGGATCTCCGAGCCGGTGACGCCGCTCTTTGAGTCGTGGCTCTTGACTGCCATGGAGAACCGGCTGCACGCTCTCCTCGAGGACCTGCTCGGCGAGCGTGATCCGCGCCCGTACCACGTCGTCGTCAATGGCTGGTACTACTACTCGATCAACTGGCTCTCGCCCCGCGTCTTCGCTCGCAACCTGCCAAGCACGCTGTGGCACCTGATCAGATCGCCGCGCCGTGTCGCCGGCCTGTTCCCAGCGACGGTCCGACACAGCGTTCCGATCCTTGAACAGGAGTGGCGCGAAGACCTTCAGCCGCGCTACCGCGCAGCCGTGGCGGCTGCCGAGAGCCAGGTGGAGTCCCTGCCGGTGGAGCAGCTTCCCGCCTTGATCGATGAGCTGGCGGACCTCTCCGGCGAGTACTTCACCTCGATCGCCGCACTCGCGGGCGGCGCGTTCAAGATCGAGATCATGCTGGCCGGGTTCTATCGCCGCCATCTCGCCAGCTCACTCGGCGGCAGCCACCTTCCGTTGGTGGCCGGTTTCGCGCCACCCGCCGATGCGGAATCGCACGCCGTGGTATCGCTCGATTGGTGGCACGCGCCCTCACCGCTCGCCGAAACGGCGGAAACGGCTACCGAGCAACACGCAGCCGTGGTCGAGACGCGGCGGGCGGCAGAGGAGGTCGCGTTTCGAGCTCTCGCCTCATCACCGCGCCGCCTGCGGGCATTCAGGAAGCTGCTCGCCGACACCCAGCACCTTGCAGCGGTGCGTGAGGAGCAGGTGCCGGGCCTGACGATCGGATGGCCAGTCATGCGGCGAGCAGTGCTGCGCATCGGCGAGGCACTTGCTGCCCGTGGTGTCATCGCCGATCCGGATGACGTCTTCTTCCTGACCCGTGACGAGGTGCTGTCCGCGCTCAAGGGGACCGGCTTGTCGGCCACCCTCGACGTTGCCGAGCGCCGCGCCAGGCGCACCGAGCAGGGCGAGCTCATGGCTCCGCTGATGGTCGGCCGGATGACCCGCATGATGAAGTGGCTCTGGGAGAAGATGCCGCGGCTCGTCGGTGCCGTCCCATCGGACAGTGCCCTCGTGTCCGGCACGCCGGCGTCGCCGGGTCGCGTGACCGGGTTGGTCCGGGTGGTCCGCGGCCCGCGGGACTTCGATCAGCTCCAGCCGGGCGAGATCCTCGTGGCGCCGCTCACGGCGCCGGCCTGGACGCCGCTCTTCACCCGCGCGGCCGGAGTCGTGACCGACGTCGGAAGCCTCGCGTCGCACGCCTCGATCATCGCGCGCGAGTACGGCATCCCGGCAATCGTCGGTTGCGGCGACGCCACTGCCCGCCTGCGGACCGGGATGCGCGTCACGATCGACGGCTCCACCGGGAACGTCGAGCATGAGTAGCACTGCGTCGTGGACGGCAGTAATGAGCCGATCCTTGCTGTTCGCCCTTACGGGCGTCCTTTTGTTCTTGTACTGGGTGGTGGCCCGCCCCTCGTTCGAGATGACCGCGTCGATGACGGAATGGCCGCATGTGCTGTGGTTCAGTGCAACCCTGCTCTCGCTCGCAGTCGCGCTCCCGGTGTTCGGCCGGATGGTTGGTGGCCGAAGGGTGGTCCGACTGGCGTCCGTCGCCGGGGCAGGCGTGGGCATCTCGAGCGTCGCGAACATCGTCGAGGACGGCTTCCGGATCGACGCGTTCTTCGTCGCCTTCATCCTCGGCACTCTGATCCTTGATGTCGCCCTGGTGGCGCTCACGATCGTGATCGCGCGCACGTTTCCTGGTCGATCCAGAATCTTGGCGGTCATCCCGGCGGGAACCGTGGCCGGAATCCTTCTCTTCGTCGTCGCGGGCGGTCCCATCATGCTGGTGACGTGGCTCGCAGCAGCCGCAGCGGCCGTGCTGACATCCAGGCGGGCGCCGATGCGAGCACGACCCACAACGCCCTGAACCGGACGATTTCGAAATCAGCGGGGACACGCCTCTGCGTACCTGGCGCCCGGATATGGAACGAGCGTTCTCATCTCCCCAGATGATGCCGACCTTCCATCCGATAGTTATCAGCTATTCGAGCGTTGTGCTATCGAACTGAGCGCGAAACAGAGAGTGCGTGCACGAGGCCACAGAGCTGCTGTCCGTGATCATCGGCTATTCTTGATCGGCGCCGACATAGCTCAGCGGTAGAGCAGCTGTTTCGTAAACAGCAGGTCCTCGGTTCAAATCCGAGTGTCGGCTCCACTCCCCTTGTTCGTGCTCAAGGAGAGCATCTGTCTGGAGTTAGCGCGGTCCTCCTCCCCTACGTAGAATTGACCGACTGAGCCCTCACGACGCCGGCTCTCGCCGCGTCAAAGTCGATTTCGGGCTGCGACCTATCCGGCCCCGCATCCGCGGTGACGGGCCGGCGCGGCCACACGCCGTACACGGTTACCACCTGCGGCAAGAACGAGCTTGCCGGACACGGCAGACGTGGTGGACAACCCCCACACCCATCCGTGCAAGTGGCGGGTGCCGGAGTGCTGACGCCATAACAGACACCAATGATCGACCGGCGCTCGAGCCATCAGGAGTACGATCGGGCCGACCATCGCGACCACCTCGGAGGCCGCGGCGACAGGCTCGAGAAGGAAGACCTGCTAACTGAGCGCCCAACGCTCGCGATTCCACGCTTGTGCCACAACGCTCAGGCCGATCTAGTTCGTAAACAGCAGGTCCTCGGCTCAAATCCGAGTGTCGGCTCCACTCCCCCTTTCCGTCTGCGCCGATGACTCTCGCGCGGCCGGCTGGTCTGATTTGTCGACAGACCTCGCGAAGGAGGACCGACATGCGGCAGAAGAACCTCGCCGATCTCTACAACCTCGATCCCATCCCCTGGTCGCGCGCGCTTGCGGCCCTCGAGGCGCCGGAGTCCGCAGCGTCGCAGCCCCTGACGTACTTCCTGGCCACGACGCGCCCTGACGGCCGTCCGCACAGCGCGGGAGTCGGCGCCGTCTGGGACGACGGCAGGGTCTACTTCGTGAGCGGAGCCGGGACCCGCAAGAGCCGGAACCTCGCCAAGAACGCCGACTGCGCCATCTCGGTATCGCTGGACGGCATCGACCTGGTCATCGAGGGCAAAGCGGAACGAGTGACCGACGATGAGACGCTCCAACGCCTGGCAAAGCGATACGCGGAAGGGGGCTGGCCGGCCACCGTCAAGGACGGCGCCTTCACCCATGAGTACAGCGCGCCGAGCGCCGGCCCGCCTCCATGGGACCTCTACGTGGTCAAGCCGACCACGGTCTTCGGGGTGCTCGGGGAGACGCCAGGCGGTGCGACTCGCTGGGACTTCGACGTCTGACGGGCCAACGGCTCCCTGCCAGGGCCCGGAACAGAACGGCCATGTTCGCGTTCATCCACGGAGCCGGCGACGTCGGCTGGTACTGGCATTTGGTCCAAGCCGAGCTGCACCGCAGCGTCCACGACACCGTCGCACCAGATCTCCCGGTCGAGGAGGACAGCGCCGGCCTCTCGCGATACGCGGATGTCGTCGTCGATGCGATCGGCGGAAGGCGTGGCGTCGTCGTGGTCGCCCAATCATTCGGCGGCTACACGGCCCCGATCGTCGCGGAACGCATCGGCGCGCGCTTGATCGTTCTCGTTGCGGGGATGGTGCCTTTGCCCGGCGAATTGGCGGAGGAGATGTTCGCGAACACGGGCTGGCGACCGGAGCGCCTCGAAGACTCGAGCGCACGGTCGGTGTTCTACCACGACGTCCCCCCGGACATCGTCGATGACGCGCTCACGCACGAACGGCGGCAATCCGACACGCCCGGCCGCGAAACCTGGCCCCTTCCAGCCTGGCCCGACATCCCGACGCGATTCGTCCTGTGCCGCAACGACCGGTTCTTCCCTGCGCGGTGGCTACGACCATTGGTTCGCGACCGCCTCGGGATCGACCCAGATGAGATCGAGAGCGGTCATTGCCCGGCGCTGAGTCGGCCACGCGAGCTCGCCAGCCTGCTGGAACGGTATGTCGCCGAAGACGATCGACTAACCGCTCGAGGTCTCGCCTACGACCCTGCCTCCGGATCCGGCGCGTAGAACGTCGTCGTGTTCGCGACGGCGCGGGCGGCCGCCTCGGGATCCGCGCCGGCAGCCCGGTTCGCGTCGCCCCACGCCTCGCTGCTCCGGCGCGAGAAGTCGCGTCCCTCCGCCGAGAGCTGCCACGCGATGGGGTCGTCCGGCCGCGGAGCGCCCTGAAGATGGAGCGAGAGCCCCATCAGCCCGCCCTCCCAGCCGACCCCGACCGCGCCCGGCCCGTACTCCGCCCACATCTCGTCGGGCACCACCGCGATGTGCTCGAGCACAAACTGTGTCGCCCCATCGCCGATGGCCGAGAGCCGGACCTCGACGATGGAGGCATCGGCCTCGGTCGGGGGGCCGTATTCCCACGTGACCTTGAGCCGGTGGGGCCGGTCGCACTCGACGATCCGGCCCCCGGCGTTGCCCTCGAACTGGTACCGACCCCCGAGGCGGTAGTCCCCGCTGATCGGCAGGAACCATCGGCCGATCCGGTCGGGGTTCGTCAGGGCGTCCCAGACGTCATCGACGGGCGCGGCGTACTCGCGCTGCAGCCGGACCACATGGCCGACGCCGGCCGGGACGGATCCCTCGCCCACCTCGCGCCGCACGGCCTCGATCTCATGGACGATGTCGATCATCGGGATCTGGTCTCCTTTCGGGTCGTTGTGGCCGCGGCATCGAGGCGGCGCTCACGCTTTCCGCGCGCGAGCTCGGTCGCGAGCGAGTCGAGACGCTGGCCCCAGAACCGGCGGAAGTGGTCGAGCCAGTCGTCGAGCTCGTGGAACGGCTCGGCATCGACCGCATAGAGGCGACGGGCACCCTCGGGCCGGACGGTTGCGAACCCGCTTTCCCGCAGGACCTTCAGGTGCTGCGACACGGCCGGCTGCGAGATCCCGAATTCGGCCTGGACGACCTCGGTGATCGCCCCGGACGTCAGCTCGCCGTCGGCCAGCAGCTCCAGGATCCGGCGCCGGACGGGGTCGCCGAGGACGTCGAATGCGTGCACTGCCCGAAGATACAGGCACGACTTATATAAGTCAATTCTTACATACGATGACGCCGGACACCTCGTGCTCGTCTCTTGTTTGTATATGTGTCATTTGTTTGTGATATTTTATGTGTGAGGAATGTCGTGTTGGTTGTTTTTTTGTTTTTTTTAATCGCGTCGGTGGTGGACGTGGTGTGTGATGTGGTGTGTATTTTGTTTTTTTTTTTTGTCGTGTCATGTTTTTTGTATGGTCGCCGGGCACGATCGTAGCCCGTCGTCAGCGTTTCCTGGTTTTTGTATCACCGCGATATTTTTTTTTTTTTTTTTTTTTTTTTTTTTTTTTTTTTTTTTTTTTTGGCGCGTCACGGACGGTGCACTGTCGTCATCCCTGATCACCGCGAGGATGTATGCCGGCCGGGTCACGAGGGTCGGCGGCGTATAAGTTTTATTGTGTGTTATGTTGTGTATTTTTTTTTTTGTTTTTTTTATTTTTTTTTTTTTTTTTTTTTTTTTTTTTTTTTTTTTTTTTTTTTTTTTTTTTTTTTTTTTTTTTTTTTTTTTTTTTTTTTTTTTTTTTTTTTTTTTTTTTTTTTTTTTTTTTTTTTTTTTTTTTTTTTTTTTTTTTTTTTAAAAAAAAAAAAAAAAAAAAAAAAAAAAAAAAAAAAAAAAAAAAAAAAAAAAAAAAAAAAAAAAAAAAAAAAAAAAAAAAAAAAAAAATACGACGCGTCAGAAGGCTCGTGACAATGTCGTCAGTACTGGAAATATCACCGGGATAGTTGCCGGCCGGGTCCTTGAACCAGGCTCGATCGGCGCGGCGTGGATACGCGCGCGCGAATGCCGCGCAAGCATCCTGGCCGGCCTTTTTTTTTTTTTTTTTTTTTTTTTTTTTTTTTTTTTTTTTTTTTTTTTTTTTTTTTTTTTTTTTTTTTTTTTTTTTTTTTTTTTTTTTTTTTTTTTTTTTTTTTTTTTTTTTTTTTTTTTTTTTTTTTTTTTTTTTTTTTTTTTTTTTTTTTTTTTTTTTTTTTTTTTTTTTTTTTTTTTTTTTTAAAAAAAAAAAAAAAAAAAAAAAAAAAAAAAAAAAAAAAAAAAAAAAAAAAAAAAAAAAAAAAAAAAAAAAAAAAAAAAAAAAAAAAAAAAAAAAAAAAAAAAAAAAAAAAAAAAAAAAAAAAAAAAAAAAAAAAAAAAAAAAAAAAAAAAAAAAAAAAAAAAAAAAAAAAAAAAAAAAAAAAAAAAAAAAAAAAAAAAAAAAAAAAAAAAAAAAAAAAAAAAAAAAAAAAAAAAAAAAAAAAAAAAAAAAAAAAAAAAAAAATACCGTCGTACGGCTCGACTGGACGCCGGCGGCCCCAGCGCGTCGACTGTAAACAGCGTCGATGTCCTCTTTATATATTTTTTTTTTTTTTTTTTTTTTTTTTTGGTCGAGTATGGCTCAATTGGACGGAAAGGTAGTCAGTGTGTGGTGATAGTGTTGAAAAAATGATTGAAAAAAAAAAAAAAAAAAAAAAAAAAAAAAAAAAAAAAAAAAAAAAAAAAAAGATTCTAAGAGGGTAAGTGGAGTATGGTAAAGAATAGAGGGTTTATGTATTATATTTCGCATTGGGATATGATGAAGATCCTGGCCGGCGTCGTCGACCGCGCGAACACGTCAGACACGACCGAAGTAGTCAATGTCACCTCGAATAGTTGCGATATTTTTTTTTTTATTATTTTTTTTTTTTTTTTTGGTATAATTTAGGTATTTTGTGAGTTGTTTGTGTTTAGTGAAGGTATTTTTTTCAAATGTTTCCCCTCGTTCACCTTTGATTTTTCGCCCGATGTAGAAGTTTTGTTTGTTTTTTTTTTGATTACGCATGTTGTTGATATTTTTTTTTTTTTTTTTTTTTTTTTTTTTTTTTTTTTTTTTTTTTTTTTTTTTTTTTTTTTTTTTTTTTTTTTTTTTTTTTTTTTTTTTATTAGGGAAGTTGAGTACGTGAATAGTTGCGTGTGTTTTATGTTTTTCTCCTAGCGCGTAGACATTGCAGACGTTGTTTTTTCGAAGATAGTATTTTTATTATACGTTTTTTTTTTTTTTTTGTTTTTTATTTTTTTTTTTATTTTTTATTTTTTTGTTGTCGCCGGGCACGTCGTGCACGTCGTCGAGAGCGCTGGATCGGATGTCGTACGTCGCGTTTAGAGATGTTGCCGGCTTCGAGTATGTCCTTAACCAAAAAAGGCGATGTCGCGTAGAGAGGTGGATACGCGCGCGTCGATGACCGCTCGACCGTGGAAAGCTGCCCGAGCTACCGTGAACGTCGATCACGGAGATAGCATCATGGTTCATCCCTTCGGATACGATCAGACCCTGCGCCGCCCTCGGATGCAGGCTCAGTAAATTACACTGCAACGTTCTCATATTACTCGGTCACCTCGAGCATTTTTATCTTTTCCCTCAACCGCTCGACTGGACGCGGCCAGTCGTTGGTTTATAACGCCAGCGCGTCGACGATATTTGCAGACGTCGATGTCATCTCCACCGGGAAGTCGAAACCAGCACCGTGAACGTTATTCATGCGGGCCCATGGTTCTCCTTGGGATCGACGATAAGAAGACCGTGCGCCGCCCGGAAATGTCGTTCGTCGAGAACCCGGAGAACGACGTGGATGCAGGCGAAAACATCAGCATGCTCCTCGTTCTACTCGGTCACACAATCGAGCCCGACGCGGTCGCCATGACGAAGGTCGCGACGGCATCGCGGGCGATGTCGACTCGTCGACCCGGAGAACGCACCGTGGCGGTCTCGAAACATCTGACTCCTCCATCGATATCGTTTTCTACTCCTAGGACACGGGTGGACGTGGAGGACTCATCGTTTTTTTTCCAGACGATTTTTTTTTTTTTTTTTTTTTTTTTTTTTTTTTTTTTTTTTTTTTTTTTTTTTTTTTTTTTTTTTTTTTTTTTTTTTTTTTTTTTTTTTTTTTTTTTTCCTCAGAAACCAACGGCTGTCCCGTAGTGTTCGGGTCCATGCCACCGACCCTGACCGAGCCGACCCTCGCCGCGGCCGTCGCCGCGCTGACCGCGAGGGACCCGGACCTTGCCGCCGTCGTCGACCGCTTCGGACCGCCGCCGCTGTGGGCCCGGCCGCCGGGCTTCGAGACGCTCACCCACATCATCCTCGAGCAGCAGGTCTCGCTGGCGTCGGCGCAGGCCGCCCGCGATCGCCTGGTGGCCGCGACCGACCCGCTGACGCCGGCGGCCTTCCTGCGGCTCGACGACGAGCAGCTCCTGGCCATCGGCTTCAGCCGCCAGAAGGCGCGCTACGTGCGCCTCCTCGCGGCCCGGCTCGTCGACGGCTCGCTCGACCTCGACGCCCTGGAGGCCCTCGACGACGAGGCCGCGAGGGCCGCCCTCCTGGAGCTGACCGGGATCGGGCCGTGGACGGCGGACGTGTACCTGTTGATGGTGCTGCGTCGCCCGGATGTCTGGCCGGTCGGCGACATCGCGCTCCAGGCGGCCGCGGTGGCGGTCAAGGGCCTGGCGGCCCGCCCCGACGCTGCCGCGATGGAGGCACTCGGGGAACCGTGGCGACCGTGGCGGGCCGTCGCGGCGCGCCTGCTCTGGCACGACTACCTTGGGCGTCGCGGCCGATCCTGAGATCCGGACCGATCGAGCTAGATGACGTCAGCGAGACTCGGCCGCCTGGACCGGCAGCGAGGCTCGACCGGTGCGGGCCGGCGGCGTCGGCGGTCGCGTCGCGGCAGGCGCGCTCTCGCGGACGATCAGCTGCGTCGCGAGCGACAGGCTGCGGACCGTCCCCCGCCCGCGCGCCTCGCCGGCGATGCCGAGGATCTCGCGGACGGCCAGCTCGCCGAGCTCCCGCAGGGGCTGGATGACGGTCGTCAGCGACGGGGTGAACTGCGCCGCCTCGTCCAGACCGTCGTAGCCGACGACCGCGATGTCGTCCGGGATCGCGATCCCGCGCGCATGGGCGACGCGCAGCACGCCGAGGGCCATCTGGTCGTTGGCGACGAAGAGTCCGTCGAGGTCGGGCGCCAGCGCGAGCATCTGCTCGAACGCCGCCTCACCACTCGCGGACGACCACGTCCCGGGCACGACTGGGCCGGGCTCGATGCCGGCGTCGCGCAGGGCATCGCGCAAGCCGTCATGACGATCCTGGGCCTCGCGCCACGGCAGCGGGCCAGCGACGTGGCCGATCTTGCGGCGACCCAGCGCCAACAGATGGGCTGTCGCCTGGCGGGCGCCGCCGTAGTTGTCGATGACGATGGTCGAGAAGGCGGGCGACGGCTCGGACTTCAGGAAGATGATCGGCGGACAGGAGGACGGCAGCTGGGCCCGGACCGTGGCGATGTTGGTCCCGAGCTGGGGCGCCGCGAAGATGATGCCCTCGACGCGGTGGGCGATCATGAACTCGATCACGGGCCCGATGTCCACCGTGTCGGTGCTCTCGATCTCCTTGAGCAGGATCCCGTAGCCGGATGCCTGGGCCTCCTCGGTGATCCCGTTGAGCGTCTGCGCGACTCCGAAGTACTTCAGGCCGGCCACGATCACGCCGAGCGTCTGGGACCGCCGATGGACCAGGCTGCGAGCGACGGCGCTCGGCTGGAAGCCGGTTGCCGCGATGGCGGCCTCGACCGCCTGCCGAGTCGCAGGCGACACGTCCGGTCGCTTGTTGATCACGCGCGAGACGGTCTGCGTGGAGACCCCGCACATGCGGGCGATCTCCTTGATGGTGATGCGGCTGTGATCCTGCATTTGCCTGTTCCCCAAGCGCTGCGCGGGCTTGCCTCGAGGCGGCTCGAATGCTACGGTACGACAACGTGAACGTTAGCGGGAACGGTAACGGACGCCGAGGTCTTTCACAAGTGTCGTGCGCGTCGACGCTGGGGCGCCGGCAGGCGGGATCGCCGTTCATGGTTCCAAGGGAGCGACGGTGAGCCGGTACGCGATCGGGGTCGACTTCGGGACCGGTTCCGGCCGGGCCATCCTCGTGGACGTGGCCGACGGGTCCCAGCTGGCGACGGCCGTCGAGCCGTATCGCAACGGCGTCATCGACGAGCACCTCCCCGCTCCCGACGAGGACGGTCCTCCTCCCGCCCGACTGGGCCCTCCAGGATCCCGACGACTACCTGCGCGTCCTGAAGACCGCCGTCCCTGAGGTCGTGCGCACGGCCGGCGTCGACCCCGCCGACGTCATCGGGATCGGCATCGACTTCACCGCCTGCACGATGCTGCCGGCCACGGCCGATGGCACGGCCCTCTGCCAGCTCCCCGCGTTCCGTTCGAACCCGCATGCCTGGGTGAAGCTGTGGAAGCACCACGCGGCGCAGCCCGATGCCGACCGGATCAACGAGGTCGCGCGCACGACCGGGCGAGGCCTGGCTCGACCGGTACGGCGGCAAGATCTCGTCGGAGTGGTTCTTCTCGAAGGCACTCCAGATCCTCGACGAGGCGCCCGAGGTCTACGCGGCCGCGGATCGCCTGATCGAGGCCGCCGACTGGGTCGTGTGGCGCCTCACCGGCATCGAGACCCGCAATGCGTGCACGGCGGGCTACAAGGCGATGTGGTCCAAGCGCGACGGCTTCCCGGCGCCTGCCTACTTCGGGGCGCTCGACCCGCGCTTCGCCGACGTCGTCGACACGCGGATGCGGCGAGACCTCTCGCGAGCCGGCGAGCTGGCCGGCGGGCTGTCGGCCGAGGCGGCGGGATGGACCGGGCTGCCGGTCGGGACGGCCGTGGCCATCGCGAACGTCGACGCGCACGTGGCGGTCCCGGCGGCGACCGTCACCGGGACCCGGCACGATGGTCATGATCATGGGCACCTCGACCTGCCACATGGTCCTGTCGCGCGACGAGCGGGCGGTGCCCGGCATGTGCGGCTGCGTCGAGGACGGCATCATCCCGGGCTA
Organism: uncultured Chloroflexia bacterium; assembly: GCA_963767165.1. GTDB lineage: Bacteria > Chloroflexota > Limnocylindria > Limnocylindrales > CSP1-4 > SPCO01. The sequence continues at coordinate 22,849 of CAVYCV010000006.1, forward strand.
CTTCGGCTACGAGGCCGGCCAGTCGTGCGTCGGCGACCACTTCGAATGGTTCGTCGAGCAGGGCCTGCCCGAGGCCTATCACGCAGAGGCGCGCACCCGCGGGATCGACATCCACAGCCTCCTGCAGGAGAAGGCCGGGCGCCAGAAGGTCGGCGAGTCGGGCCTGATCGCGCTCGACTGGTGGAACGGCAACCGTTCCGTCCTCGTCGACGCCGAGGTCGGCGGCCTGCTCATCGGGATGACCCTCGCGACCACGCCCGAGGAGGTCTACCGGGCGCTGATCGAGGCGACCGCCTACGGGACACGCGTCATCATCGAGACGTTCGAGGCGAACGGCGTGCCGGTCAACGAGGTCGTCGCCTGCGGCGGCCTGGCCGAGAAGAGCCCGCTGATCCTCCAGATCTACGCGGATGTCACCGGTCGGACGTTCCGCGTGAGCGCCTCTGACCAGACGCCGGCGCTCGGGTCGGCGATGTTCGGCGCGGTCGCCGCCGGCGCGGCCGCCGGGGGCCACGCCACGATCGAGGACGCCGCGCGCGCCATGGCCCGACTGAAGGACCAGGCGTACGAGCCGAACCCAGCCAACCACGAGGTCTACGATGTCCTCTACCGCGAGTACGTCCGCCTCCACGACTACTTCGGGCGGGGCGAGAACGACGTCATGAAGGTGCTCCGCGGACTGCGAGCCCAGGCGAAGGCAGTCGATCGGGTCGCGGTGGGGGCCTGACGATGCGACTCGAGGCGCTCCGCGAGGAGCTGGTCCGACTGCATGCGGAACTGCCGCGTCATGGCCTGGTCGTGTGGACCGGCGGGAACATCAGCGTCCGGGACCCCGAGACGGGCCTCGTGGCGATCAAGCCGTCCGGCGTCCGATACGAGGACCTGACCGCCGAAACGATGGTCGTGCTCGACCTCGATGGGGGGATCGTCGAAGGAGCGTTCCGGCCGTCCTCGGACACCGCGAGTCACCTGTACATCTACCGCCATCGCCCGGACGTCAACGGCATCGTCCACACCCACTCGCGCTATGCGACGGCCTTCGCGGCGGTCGGCCGCTCGATCCCGGTCTACCTGACGGCCCAGGCCGACGAGTTCGGTGGCGAGATCCCGTGCGGCGGGTTCGCGTTGATCGGCGATGAGGCGATCGGGGCCGAGGTCGTCAAGGGGATCGGGCGCTCCCCCGCGATCCTGCTCAAGAACCACGGCGTGTTCACCGTCGGCCCGACCGCGGAGGCCGCGGTCAAGGCCGCGGTCATGGTCGAGGACGTCGCGGCCACGGTCTGGGCTGCGCTCCAGATCGGGACGCCCGAGGTCCTCCCCGATGACGTCGTGGACCGGCTGCGCGACCGGTACGCCACGAGCTACGGGCAATGAGCCCGAACCAGGCGGCACCCGGCGGCCTCGATCTCGGGACCTACGAGGTCTGGTTCGTCGCGGGCAGCCAACCGTTGTACGGCCCGGAGACCATCGAGGCCGTCGCGGAGCACGCGGCGGTCGTGGCCGAGGCATTGGGCGCATCGTCGTCGATCCCCGTGCGCATCGTGGCCAAGCCGGTGGTGACCGATTCGGACGAGCATCAGCACGCTCTTCCAGGAGGCCAACGCGACCCCGGCCTGCGTCGGGCTGATCGTCTGGATGCACACGTTCTCACCGGCCAAGATGTGGATCGCCGGGCTCGACGCGCTCCAGCGGCCGTTGCTCCACCTCCACACGCAGTTCCACCGCGCCATCCCGTGGGATGCCATCGACATGGACTTCATGAACCTGAACCAGGCCGCCCACGGCGACCGGGAGTTCGGGTTCATCGCCGCTCGGATGCGGCTCGAGCGCAAGGTCGTGGTCGGCCACTGGTCCGATGCCGAAGTCCAGGAGCGGATCGGCGCATGGACCCGGGCGGCGTGCGCGAAGCGCGACTGGGAGACCGGGCGCATCGCCCGCTTCGGCGACAACATGCGCGATGTCGCTGTCACCGAGGGCGACAAGGTCGAGGCGCAGCGGCGGCTGGGGTACAGCGTCAACACCTACGGCGTCGGCGACCTGGTCGCCGTCATCGAGGACGTGAGCGAGCCAGATGTCGACCAGCTCATCGCAACCTACATCGAGGAGTACGAGATCGCGCCGGCCCTGTGCCCTGGCGCCGAAAGGGCCGGCGCGCTCCGCGACGGCGCCCGCATCGAGATCGGGCTGCGACGGTTCCTCGAAGACGGCGGGTTCTCGGCCTTCACGACCACCTTCGAGGACCTGCACGGGCTGACGCAACTCCCCGGGCTCGCCGTCCAGCGTCTCATGCGCGACGGCTACGGCTTCGGCGCTGAAGGCGACTGGAAGACCGCGTCGATGGTCCGCGCGATGAAGGTCATGTCCAGCGGCCTGCCCGGCGGCGTCTCGTTCATGGAGGACTACACGTACCACCTCGACGACGATGGCGACCTGAGCCTCGGGGCGCACATGCTCGAGGTCTGCGAGTCGATCGCCGGCGGGCGGCCGCGGCTCGAGGTCCACCCGCTCTCCATCGGCGGCAAGGACGATCCCGTCCGGCTCGTCTTCGACGCCCATCCGGGGACGGCGGTCCTCGCCTCGATCGTCGACATGGGCCAGCGGTTCCGGATGGTCACGACCGTCGTGGACGTGATCGCTCCGGAGCGTCCGCTGCCGAAGCTGCCGGTCGCCCGCGCGCTGTGGCGACCACGGCCGGACCTCAAGACCAACGCGACCGCATGGATCCATGCCGGTGGCTCGCACCACACGAGCCTCGGGTTCGCGGTGACGCCGGAGCACCTCGCCGACTTCGCGGCGATGTCCGGGGTCGAATTCCTGCTGATCGACGAAAACACCTCGCTCGATCGGTTCCGCGACCAGCTCCGCTGGAACGACCTGTACTACCTCCTCGCACGCGGCCTCTGAGCCGCCGATCAGCTCGTTTCTCCCCGCGGGCCGGGCCGGGATCTCCTCCCACGGTCCGGCCCGCGAACCCCCCGGGAATGTCGCAACTGGATGGATTGCGGGCGGTTATCCACATTCCGGGGCAGTGCGGGCCATGGGCCATTTGGGGTCATCTGTAATGTTCTGATGATGTTCGCGGGTCCATACTCTGGTCGCCGTGACGGGGGGGGCGTCGGCCTCGGCTCCCCGACCTCAGGTGACATCGCGGGCCGTCCTTGGCCCGCCAACGGGAGGATCGGGTATGTCCCTACGGAAGTCTCTTAGCGCGCTCTTCGCCACGCTCCTCGTGGCCATCCTCACCATCGGCGTGATCGGTAGTGCCGCATGGTTCACGGCCCAGGACACGATCCCCGTGACCGGAACGAGCGGCCAGATCGTCTTCCAGACCAACGGGCCCAACACGGCCGGCATCGCGCTCTCGAACCTGTTGCCGGATCAGTGGTCGAGCCTCTACCAGGTGGACGTGTACAACACCGGCGTCCTCGACGACGGACGTGAAGTACCGGATCACCGAGGCGTTCACCTCGCAGTCGGTCGGTGGCCTGTATCAGCTCCTGAACGTCCGCGTTCGGCACACGTTCTGCGGCACCCCAACGCCGTCGGGCTGGCCGATCGTCTACAACGGCGCGCTCCAGGGCTTCGATGTGAACTCCATCGACGACGCGATCAGCGACACGCTTGGGATCAACATCACGCATTGCTACTACTTCGAGTTCCAGCTCGACGACTCGGCTGGCAATGCCTACCAGAACCAGACCGTTGCGTTCGACCTCGTCTTCGACGCGACCCAGCCCCAGAACCCCGGCTGGAGCCAGTAGTCAAGCGCGTTCCGGCTCCCTGGGCGCTCGCCCGGGGAGCCGGTCGACGACCCTTGATCGATGGTGACACTCCCAGGCCGAGACTGAACGTCGCCGCGTCGACGGCCCCGGCTGGACCCAGCCGACGTCGACTTCTTCGCGCTGCCGAGGCGGTCGCGACGATCGTGCTCGTGTCCGGGCACGCTCATCGCCGCCTTCATCGCCTATGGCCTGATCGATAACAAGTGGTATCACGTCGTCGCCGTGACCGGCGGCAGCATGAGCCCGACCATCGCGGCCGGCGATCTGATCGTCATCACGCGGCCACCCGAGAAGGTCGAGGTCGGGATGGTGCTGACCATGGAGGTCGACGGGGCGGTCGTCACCCACCGAGTCGTCGCAGTCGAACCCGATGGGACCTTCACGACCAAGGGCGATGCGAACACCGCGCGCGACGATTTCACCGGGAACACGGTTCGGGTCGTCGGCGAATATCGCTTCCACATCCCGTGGCTGGGGAACCTGCTGACCAGCAAGGAGGCGCAAGGGCCGACGAGCGGCGCCTTCTTCTCCCAGAACTCCATCCTCGGCGTCGGAGCCGGAACGGGCGCGGAGCCCGTGGCTCCGCCCGACCCGCCCACGCGGAAGGGGACGCAGCCGCCGATCGTGGGCGAAGGTGCGGACGTGTCCAAGGGCGAACCTGGCACATCGACTCGGCGCACCGACCGACGCTCGCGCGGAACTCCTCACGCCATGCCCCGGCGAGCCGGACTGTGTCGTCTACGTCGTTCGCGCGGGCGACAACTTGTTCAGCATCGCGCGATTCTTCGAGGTCGATCTCGACGAAGTCCGCGCCATGAACCCCTGGCTGGACGATGTGCCGCACCTGTATGCGGGTGCCGAGCTCCACCTGCCGTGGCCGGACTGGCTGCCTCGGAACGGGCCGCCGGCGAACGACGATCCGCCCAAGCCTGGTCCCGATGAGACGGCGTCGCCGACCGCAGAGCCGACGCCGACCTCGGCAGTTGACCCCACAGCCGAGCCGACGCCGCGAGCCGACCGCGGACGCCGACGCCCTGACCCGACGCCGGACGCCCACCGCGGAGCCGACCCCCGATCCGACGCCGGACCCCACCGCGGAACCGACGCCTCCGCCAGACGATCCCGCGACCCCGGCACCCGAGGAGACGCCAGCCCCTTGAGCACCGGGTGACTGATCACTCGTCCACGGCCATACTCCGGTCATGGGGCGAGATCGGAGCATGACCATGACGACCTGGGCCGAGTTCGAAGCCGCCGCCCCGGCGCTGGCCGCGCGGGGCCGGGACCTCTTCCACCGCGGCGAGGCCGGCGAGGCGCTCCTCGCGACCGTCCGCGACGACGAGCCGCCGCGCATCCACCCGATCAACGTGGCCATCGTCGACGGGCACCTCTATGCGTTCATCCTCGGGTCGGCCAAGCGCACGGACCTCGAACGCGATGGCCGGTACGCCCTCCACACGCACCAGGACCCGGTCGCGCCGAGCGAGTTCGCGGTCCGCGGTCGCGCCTCGGTCGTGACGTCCGACGCCGCCCGGTCGGCCGCCGCCGCCGCGTGGTCGTTCGAGGTCGACGAGAGCTACACGCTCTTCGAGTTCTCGATCTCGTCCGCCCTTCTGGGCGAGCGCCCCACCGCGGACGACTGGCCGCCCGTGTACTCGTCCTGGAGCGCCGCCTGAAGGGTGGCGGTCCCGCCAACGGTTCAGATTTCCATACCGGCCTTCTCACCGTCTCTTCAGGAACGGTCGCGATAGTGGGTGCTCCCGGCTGATCGACAGCCATCCGACCCAACCCACCGCAGCGTGAGATGTGCCGCCATGACCCAGACCGTTCCGCCGGAGCCGCCGCGCGACCTGCGTTCCCTGCCGGACCCCACCGACGCCCGCGCCATGACCGAGGCGATCCTCTTCGAGGTGCGACGGGTCATCGTCGGCCAGGACGCGATGCTCGAGCGCATCCTCGTCGGCCTGCTGTCGGGCGGGCACATCCTCCTCGAGGGCGTCCCCGGGCTGGCAAAGACCCTGACGATCAAGACACTCGCCGATGTCCTCGGCGGGTCGTTCAAGCGGGTCCAGTTCACCCCGGACCTGATGCCCTCGGACCTCGTCGGCACGCGCATCTACCGACCCGGTGAGGCGACGTTCGAGACCGAGCTCGGCCCGGTCTTCGCGAACTTCCTGCTCGCCGACGAGATCAACCGCGCCCCTGCCAAGGTCCAGTCCGCGCTCCTCGAGGTCATGCAGGAGCACCAGGTGACGATCGGCCACACGACGTACCCCGTCCCCTCGCCCTTCATCGTGCTGGCCACCGAGAACCCGATCGAGGCGGAGGGCACCTATCCGCTGCCCGAGGCCCAGCTCGACCGGTTCATGCTCAAGATCCTGCTCGACTATCCGAACGCCTCCGAGGAGGCCCAGATCGTCGCCCGCTCGCTGCGCCGGGACCTCCCGCCGCGCGAGATCCTCGACACCGACGGGCTGATCGCGCTCCAGGCGAGGGTCGACGAGGTCTATGTCGACCCGCGGATCATCAGCTACTCGGTCGCCCTCGTCGAAGCTACGCGACGTCTCGCCTACTGGGGCGCCCCGGAGCTCGAGTCGTACGTCGCCTACGGGGCGAGCCCGCGCGGCTCGATCAACCTGGTCCATGGCGCCCGCGCCCTCGCGGTCCTGCGCGGCCGGCGGTACGTGCTGCCGTCCGACCTCGTCGAGCTCGCGCCCGACGTCCTGCGTCACCGCCTGGTGATGAGCTACTCCGCTCTCACCGACGGGATCACGCCGGATGCGGTCATCGCGCGGGTCCTCGGGCTCGTCAAGGCCCCGCAGCTCGACATGGCCGCGGAGCCCACGGCGTGACGGACCTGGCACGGGTCGGAAGCCGCGGCCGAACCCCCGCGCGGCCCGGCCCGGGGCCCGTCTCGGATGACCTGGTCAAGCGCCTTGAGCTGGCCTTGACCCGACGCGTCGGCGGCCGGATGGCCGGCGATCACCGCGGGCTGGGCCTGGGCGTCGGCCTGGAGCTGGACCGGCTGCGCGCCTACGAGCCCGGTGACGACGTTCGCCGGATCGACTGGAACGCGACCGCGCGGAGCCTCGTCCCCCAGGTCCGCGAGGACGTCCCCGATCGGCAGCTCACGGCGTGGCTGCTCCTCGACGAATCGCCCTCGATGCACTTCGGCACGGCGGACCGCCGAAAGGCGGACGTGGCCGAGGGCGCCGCGCTCGTCGTCGGGCGGTTCGTCGCCCGCCGATCGGACCGGCTCGGCGTCATCGCGTTCGGGTCGGGCGACGGTACCGGCGACAGGCTGTCGCCGCCGTCCGGCGGCCGCACCGCGATGGCCGGGCTCCTGCGCACCCTCGCGAGCGACGCGCCCGACGAGGGTGGCGGCCCGACGTCGATGGCACACGCGCTGCAGACCGTCGCAGCGTCACGGACGACCGCCGGTCTGGTCGCGATCATCTCCGACTTCCGTGGCCCGTTCGACTGGCGGCCTGCGCTGACCTCGGTCGCCGGCCGGCACACCGTGCTGGCGATCGAGATCGTCGACCCGCGGGAAGGCGAGCTCGTCGATGTCGGCGAGCTGACGCTCATCGACCCGGAGACCGGACGGACGCTTCGCGTCGACACCTCCGACCGGCGACTGCGGCAGGCCTTCGAAGACGGCCGCGGGCATCCGAACGGGAGGGCGTCGCCGCCGAGTTCAAGCGCCTCGGGATCCGCCACCTGCGATTGACCACCGAAGGCTCCTGGCTGGCCGCGCTCGCGCACGGCCTCGATTCGACTGGACGACTGACATGACCTTTCTCGCGCCGCTCCTGCTCCTTGGCCTCCTGCTGGTCCCGATCCTGCTGGGCCTCTATGTCTGGGCCCAGCGCCGCCGGACCCGCTATGCGGTCCGGTTCACCAACCTGGACCTGCTCGCGAACCTCGCGCCGCGCCGGCCGGCCTGGCGTCGCCACGTGCCGCCCGTCGTGTACCTGGGGGCCATCGCCGCCCTCGTGTTCGCACTCGCCCGCCCGACCATGGTCGTCGCGACCCCGCGCGAGGACGCGACCGTCCTGCTGACGATCGACGTGTCCGGCTCGATGCGGGCGACCGATGTCTCACCGACCCGCCTCGACGCCGCGCGAGAGGCCGCCCGCTCGTTCGTGGCGCAGCTGCCCGAGGACATCCGCGTCGGGGTCGTCTCGTTCGCGTCGACACCCGAGACGCTCGTCGCGCCGACGACCGATCGCGAGGCGGTCGAGACCGCCCTGCAGAGCCTCACGGCCAAGGACGGGACCGCGATGGGCGATGGGCTCATGCGAACGCTCGACCTGGCCGAGCAGATCCAGCAAGGCGACAAGGACGCGCCGGCCGCGACCACGACACCGGATGCCGGGGCGTCCCCGGACGCGTCGGCCGCGCCGGATCCGTCTGCCGCGCCGGACGCCTCGGCGGCCCCCGACGCGCCGGTGGACACGCCCTCGGGCGAGCCGCTCGTCGCCGCGATCCTGCTGTCCGACGGCGCCAACTCCGTCGGCGAGACGGAGCCGCTCGACGCCGCGCAACGCGCCGCCGCGCTCCATGTGCCGGTCTACACGATCGCGTTGGGCACGGCCGACGGCGAGGTCGAGGTGCGCGACGATCCGGGCGAGCTGCACACGCTGCAGGTGCCGCCCGACACGGAGACCCTCGCCCAGATCGCCGAGGTCACCGGTGGCACGGCGTTCGACGCCCCGACCGCCGAGGACCTCAGTGCCGTCTACGACAACCTGCAGTCGCGCGTCGGCTACGTCGACGAGCGCCAGGAGGTCACGTCCTGGTTCGCCGGGGCCGCACTGGTGCTGGTCGTCGTCGGTGCCGGGCTGTCCGCGCTCTGGTTCGGCCGACTGCCGTAGCCACCGGGCGTCGAGGCCTGGCCCGGTCCAGACTGGGGCGATGACCCCCGAGGAACGGCGGACGTTCATCGCCGCGCACACGCACACCGTCGCCGCGGCGTTCGTGCCGGAGATCAAGCTCCTGACCGGCGGCCTCGCGATGCCGCTCTGGGAGCAGGCCGCCCTCGCCGACGACCGGCCCGCGGTGCCTCCGCCCTACTGGGCCTGGCCATGGGCGGGCGGGCAGGCACTGGCGCGGTTCGTGCTCGACCACCCGGCCATCGCCGAGGGGCGGAGCGTCGCCGACATCGGCGCGGGCGGCGGGATCGTGGCCATCGCGGCAGCGCTCGTCGGCGCACGTGAGGTCACCGCGATCGACATCGAAGCCTTCGCGGTCGAGGCCTGTCGGCTCAACGCGGCGGCCAACGGCGTGACCCTCGCGGTGTCCGAGGCGGACCCGACCGGGACGGACGACGGCTGGGATGTGGTCCTCGCGGGCGACCTCTGGTACGAGTCCGAGCTGGCGGCCCGCATGGAGCCGTGGCTGCGAAGCCTGGCTGCCCGAGGGGCGACAGTCCTGATCGGCGACCTCGGTCGCGCGTACCTGCCGGCCCAGGGCCTCGTCGAGCTGGCTCGCTACACGGTCCCCACGACCGACGACCTCGAGGACGCCGCCTCGAAGGAGGTCCGGGTCTTCCGCGTCCTCGGCGACTGACCGGAGTCCGTCACGAGGGTCCCCGAACCTTGCGCGCGGTCGCGGCCCTGGCCCGACGCGGGCGGACGTTCCGGTCACCGAGCGATGGCAGGACCCGCGGCGGCGCCGAGGCGACCACCTCGAAGCCCGTGCTGTTGGCGGAGACCTCGACCTTTCCGTCGGCCAGCGTGAGCGTCATCGCCCCTTTCCCGGCGCGGAGGTTGGAGATCGTCAACTCGGGCAGCCAGTCGGGCAGGGCCGGGTCGACGTAGATCCTCGATCCGTCGGCATCGGTCCGGCCGTGGATCCCGGCCAGGATCGCGATGAAGCGGATCATCGCGCCGGCCGCCCAGGCCTGCGGAACGTTGGCGCCGAGGTACTGGACCGGGAAGCTGCCCTCGTCGCGATGGAGCCCGGAGAACAGCTCGGGCACACGGCTCGCCTGGAACCGTTCCGCCGCGTCGAACATGCCCCGGGCGATCTGGGCCGCCTCGGCCCGGAAGCCGTAGTGCGCGAAGCCGCCCGCGATGACGCCGTTGTCGTGCGGCCAGACCGAGCCCGTGTGGTAGCCGAACGGGTTGTAGCCGGCGTGCTCCGACGACAGCGTCCGGATCCCCCAGCCCGACCACATGTCGTCGGCCAGCAGGCGGCGGACCACCCGCTCCGCCCGTTCGACCGGCACGATCGCCGAGTTCAGCAGGTGCCCGGCGTTGGAGGCCACCGACTTGATCGGCTTCTTGGCGCCATCGAGGCCGAGGTAGTAGGTCCCCTCGGCCTCCCACCACAGGCGATCGTTGACAAGGTCGAAGAGGTGTCGCGCCTCGCCGCGCAGCCGCGCCGCCTCCTCCGGCCGGTCGAGGAGCTCGTAGCAGTCGGCCAACCGGAGCTTGGCGTCGTACGCGTAGCCCTGGAGCTCGACTGCCGCGATCGGCAGCGGGGCCAGCGTCCCGTCGGCGTGCTGGATGGCATCGCCGGAATCCTTCCAGCCCTGGTTGTAGAAGCCATGGGACGAGCGGGTCTTGTACTCCTGCAGCCCGTCCTGGTCCCGGTCGCCCCAGCTGTCGATCCAGTGCATCGCCGCTTCGACGTTGGGCAGGTACCGGCGGACGAGCTCGTCGTCGCCACGCCAGTGATAGAGGTACGAGAGCACGATGATGAAAAGGCTCGTGGCGTCGTGCGTGCCGTAGTACGGCTGGAACGGCAGGATGCCGAGCTGGGCCAGCTCGCCGTGGCGGATCTCGTGCGGGATCTTGCCCGGCTCCATGTCGCGCTCCGGGTCGTCGTCGGTCGCCTGCAGCTCCGACAGGCGCCGCAGCGCGCCGGCCGCGAACTCGGGATAGCCGGAGATGCCCTGCATCGAGACGACCAGCGAATCGCGCCCGAACAGGGTGACGAACCAGGGGACGCCCGCGGCCGGGATGAAGACGCCGCGACCGTACCTCAGGTCCTCGAGCTTGAGCGATGCCAGGTCCAGCACGGCCTGGTCCCAGGCCCGGTTCACCGCCCGGTTCGACGTCGTCAGCGCCACGGTCGGCAGGCGGATCGGCGCCGGTCCGCCATCGGCCTTGCCATCGGTCAGGTTGTGGCAGTCCAGGGTCGTCGGCCGACGCCCGGCCTTGATGATGGGCAGCCATCGGATGCATGTGTGCCAATGCCCCTTCGGCGGGATCTTGGCCACGAATGCCAGGCGCCCATTCGCGAATTGCGCCGGGGAGTCGGCCCGATCGATGGGGACGATGAGCTCCCGCCGAAAGTCGCGGTTCTCGTAGATGGTCCGCAGCTCATGGCGCGACCGGAACCAGCGCGAGTGCAGGCTCCCGCGCCGGACGAGCCCGCCGCCGTGAACGTCGAACAGGTCTGCGAAGTCCGAGTCGATCTCGACCTCGATGAGCAGCACCACCTCGCGCTTGGCGAAGTTGAGGATGTCGTAGTCCTCGTGCACGCCGCCGGCGATCGTGCGGTCCAGCCGGATCGAGAGCGAGTGCCGGTCGAACGGACCGTGCTGGTCGAGCAGGCCCTCGTTCGTGAACTCGAATCGGGCCGAGTAGAACTGGACGGGCGAGGAGTTGAGCAGGACCGGCCGCCGACCGTTGATCTGGAGGTCCCAGCCGGACACGAACCGTGTGTCCCGCGCGAAGAAGCCCTCCTGCGCGGACGGGTCGATCCGGCCGTCGGGCTGGCAGACCAGGACCCGATCGTCGCGATTGATCGTGACGGTCGCGGGTCCGACCTGGATGGGAAGAGTCACGAACCGACGGCCGCTCCTGCGGACGAGGCGTCGCTCCCGTCCATCGTCGGCTCCGGTGGCGACGCGACGGGCTCCCAGCTCACGGGACGCCCAAGGCGGGCATCGAGCCGGTCGGCAGCCGGCACGACGATCCGGGTCGCGATCAACGTTCCGAGGGCCATGGACACCGTCACGAGCGTCACGATGAGGACCCTGCTAGCTATCGTCAAGACCGGCAGCCCGACGCCCAGCACGAGCAGGCGGACCGGCTCGGCGAGGAGCGGCACACCGGTCGGTCAGTTCTGCCGCCGTGCGAGGACCGCCAGCCGGCGCGCCGTGAGGAATGCCCGTTCCGGAGCATTCGACGTGAGCTGCAGCGCCCGGTCGTAGGCAGCCGCGGCCTCGGTCCAGCGCTCGAGTCGACGCAGCATGTCGGCGCGGGCCGCATGCAGGTACGGGTAGGTCTCGAGCGTCCCGTCGGCCAGGATGCCGTCCATCATCGCCAGGCCGACTTCGGGCCGGTCGGCCATCGCCACCGCGACCGCGAAGTTGAGCTGGACGACCGGCGAGGGGTCCAGGCGTGCGAGCGCGGCGTAGAGCGCGGCGATCTGCGCCCAGTCCGTGTCGGCAGCGGTCGCGGCCTCGTCATGGAGCGCGGCGACCGCCGCCTGGAGCTGGTACGGGCCCGGCCGGCCGGCCGCCAGCGCTCGCTCGACCAGCGCGCGACCCTCGCCGATCCGGGCAGCATCCCAGCGCGACCGATCCTGGTCGTCGAGCAGGATCAGCTCTCCGTCGGGCCCGACCCGCGCCTCCCGGCGGGCGTCGTGGAGGAGCATCAGGGCCAGCAGGCCCATCACCTCCGGCTCGTCGGGGAGCAGCGACAGGACGACCCGGGCCAGGCGGATCGCCTCGCTCGAGAGCTCGCGGCGCACCAGGGCATCGCCCGAGGACGCCGTGTAGCCCTCGTTGAAGACGAGGTACAGGACCTTGAGCACGCCGCCGAGCCGCTCCGGCAGGAGTTCGAGGTCGGGGACCCGATACGGGATGCCGGCATCGCGGATCTTCCGCCTGGCCCGGACGAGGCGTTGGGCGAGCGTCGGCTCCGGGACGAGGAAGGCCCGGGCGATCTCGGGCGTCGTCAGTCCGCCGAGCGTCCGCAGGGTCAGCGCCACGCGGCCGTCCATCGGAAGCGCCGGATGGCAGCACGTGAAGATCAGCCGAAGCCGGTCGTCGGCGATGGGCATCTCATCCTCGGATGGGTCGGGCGCGATCGCGGCCAGCTCCGCCTCGATCTCGGCGTCGCGCTCGAGCGTCCGGGTCTTCTCGCGCAAGCGCGTCCGCCGGCGGATCCGGTCGATGGCCCGATTGCGGGCCGTCGTCGTGATCCAGGCGCCCGGCTTGTCGGGCACGCCCCGGACCGGCCACGTCTCGAGCGCGGTCACGAAGGCCTCCTGGACGGCCTCCTCGGCAAGGTCGAAGTCGCCGAGCACCCGGATGAGCGTCGCGACCGCCCGGCCGGACTCTTCGCGGAACAGGCGGTCGACGATCTCGTGGGCAGCGTCGGCGTCGGACAAGAGGCGGACCGGACCCTCGCGTCAGTTCGCGGCCGTGGCCTCGGCCGGACGGGCGTCCCGACCGCTCGGCGCGAGCTCGAAGATCGGCCGGATCTCGATCGCGCCGTGGCGGGCGCCCGGGATGCGCGAGGCGTAGTCGATGGCCTCGTCCAGGTCGGCCGCCTCGACGAGGTAGAAGCCGCCCAGGGCCTCCTTCGTCTCGGCGTACGGGCCGTCCGTGGCCACGGTCTGGCCGTCGACGACGCGGACCGTCGTGGCGGTGGCGGTCGGCTGGAGCGCCTCGCCGGCCTCGTAGGCTCGGCGCTCGCGCAGGAGCGCCGAGAACGCGGCGTACTCGCCGTATTCGGCCGCCATGAGATCGTCGGGGACGTCACCGGTCGGCTCGGCCGTGTAGATCAACAGGATGTAGCGCATGGTGGGCGCCTCCTCAGCGGTGCGGCGGGCGCATCGGTCCGGCCGTCACCTTCACGACGAACGGCCCCGGCCCGAATCGACCGGGGGCTCCGCCAGCCACGGCCTGTGGCGTCCTGCCCGGGCATCATCCGCCGGCCGGTCCCGCGTGTCGAGGGGTATCGTTCGGGCATGGCGACGCCGAAGGAGATCCTCACGGTCAGCGGCCGCGAGGTGGCGATCTCCAACCCGCAGAAGGTCTACTTCCCGCGGACCGGGCACACCAAGCTCGACCTCGTCCGCTACTACCTCGCGGTCGCGGACGGGGCGCTCACAGGCGCGGCCGGCCGGCCGATGGCGCTCAAGCGCTTCGTCGATGGCGCCGAGGGTGAGCCCTTCTTCCAGAAGAGGGCGCCCGACAACCGCCCCGAGTGGATACGGACAGCCGAGCTGACGTTCCCGTCGGGGCGGACCGCCGACGAGATCGTCCTCGACGACGCCGCCGGGCTGGCCTGGGTCGTCAACCTCGGCTGCATCGACCTGAACCCGCACCCCGTCCGGGCCGACGACCTCGACCACCCCGACGAGCTCCGCGTCGACCTCGACCCCGTCCCGGGCGTGCCCTGGTCGCAGATCCGCGAGGTCGCGCTCGCGACACGCGAGGCCTTGACCGACGTCGGCCTCGTCGGGTGGCCGAAGACGTCCGGGTCGCGCGGGAATCCACATCAATGTCCGGATCGAGCGTCGCTGGACGTACCCCGAGGTGCGGCGAGCCGCCCTTGCCCTGGCCCGTGACGTCGAGCGGCGCGTGCCGGACGCCGCGACCTCGAAATGGTGGAAGGAGGAGCGCCACGGCGTCTTCCTCGACTACAACCAGAACGCCAAGGACCGGACCGTGGCTTCCGCGTACTCGGTGCGACCGCTGCCCGATGCACGCGTCTCGACGCCGCTGACCTGGGACGAGGTGCCGACCGTCGAGGCCGAGGCATTCACGCTCGACACCGTCCCGGCGCGGTACGCGGCGATCGGCGATCCGGGTGCGGGGATCGACGGGGCGGTCGGCTCGCTCGAGGCGCTTCTCGAGCTCTCGCACCGGCACGAGACCGAGGGCCTCGGCGACGCCCCGTGGCCGCCCAACTACGCCAAGCAGGCCGGGGAGCCGCCTCGCGTCCAGCCCTCGCGCAAGCGCAAGGCCGACGCCGAGTACGAGCGCGGCCGGGGCGAGGCGGGTGGGCCGCCGCCGGAGGTCGCGGCCGAACGGGCCAAGGCGGTCGCCGCGGGCGACCCGAACGCCGGCCTTCCGACCGAGTGGGCCGGCTCGAAGCCCACCCCGACCGGCCGGCGAAAGACCACGATCCCCGTCATCGAGATCGCCCGCGCAGCGACCAAGGCCGAAGCACTCGAGGGGCTGGAGCGCTGGAAGGCGCGCCATCCGGTCGCCGCCGCCGCACTGGAGCCAGCCGACGTCCTCGTTGACGGGATGCGTGGCCGCTCGTACGTCTGGTACCGCGTGCGGGTCAATCTCACGCATGTCCCGGAGGCCGAGCGACCGGCCCAGGCACCGCTCGAGGTCGACTACGACCCGTGGGCCGGCTACGAATTCCCCGACCGGGCCGGCCAGCTCGAACGTTCGCGGCGACGACCGACCGAGACGTCCGGATGACCTTCGGACGACGCAGCCTGGTCGCCGGCGCGCTCGTCCTGATGGTGCTGGCGGGGTGCACGTCGTCGGGTGCATCGCCGGTCGCGTCCACGGCCCCCTCCGCGGCGCCGCGCGCCGCCCCCGGCTCGGCGACTGCGACATCTTCCGGGCCAAGCTCCGATCTGACCCTGGTCACGACATTCCTCGAGCGGCTCCGCGATCCGGCGGCGAGCTATCGCGTCGACCAGACGGTCAACGTCGTCGTCGGGCAGGCGGCCTCCGAGGCGACGTCGCACTCGGATGTCTCGGGCGCCGACCGGCTGACCGTCTCGGACAGCACGGTCGGCGGCGAGACGACCCACTCCGAGTACCTCGTCACGAACGGCGAGGCGTACCAGCGAAGCGGCGAGGAGGATTGGCGCGCCGTGGGGCCCGCCCAGGCCCTGCCTCCGCCGTTCCCGTTCCTCGAGGCGAGCTACATGCGCTCTGCCGGTCGCCAGCTCGCCGGCGGCGAGTTCCTCGAGTCGTTCTCACTCGCCCAGGTGATCCCGATCGGCGGCGCGGTCGCCGAGTCGTTCGGCGTCACGGGCGGCACGGCGAGCGTCGTGACCTTCGACTGCTTCCTGCTCGGTGACGGCAGCCCTGCCCGGATCGAGGTCGGCCTGCAGCTCACCAAGGCGGACGGCAGCACCGCCGGCTACAGCACGATCGAACAGGACTACAGCGAGTTCGGCGGCGATGTCGTGATCGAGCCGCCCGTCGGCTGACGGGGGCCGGGAGTCAGCCGGGCGCGCCGGTCGCGGCGACGACGGCCCGGGTCAGCCGATCGGTCCGGAGTGCGTCCTCATAGCTCGAGAGCACGCGCGTGCGATCGCCCGCCTCGACGGCGTCGAGGAACGCCTCGGCCTGGACGTCGTACGGGTCACGCCCGGCCGGCACGTGTTCGACCGTCGCGCCATCGTCGAACGTGGCGTGCCAGCCGCCCTGGCCCCGCTCCGGCTCGGGCCGCAGGGTGGTGAGCAGGTCGTCCGACACGAACTCGATCTCGATGTCGGTCGATGCCAGCCGCCGGGTGTTGGCGAACGAGCCGATGGCGCCACCGTCGAACCGCAGCAGCGAGGCGGTCGCATCCACGACGTCGATCGAGGGTGGCGAGGCCGCGGGATCGTGCGTCGACACCGCCCCGAGCACCTGGGCCTCGCCGAGGAGGTGGCGGGCGAGATCGTAGAAGTGGGTCGCCTGCTCGACGACCTGGCCACCGCCTTCGTCGACCCGACCCCACCACGGCGGATGCGGCGTCGGCCCCAGCCAGCGGGCCACGACCATCCGGGGCGGACGAGCCGCGAAACGACGCCGGATCTCCGATACGACGGGCAGTCCCCGCAGGTGGTAGCCGACTGCCACCACCAGACCGGAGCGCTCGATGGCCGCGGCGACCCGGGCGGGACCGTCCGCGTCGGTCGCGGCCAGTGGCTTCTCGGCGAGGAACGGGATGCCGCGCTTGACGAGGCGATCGCACATCTCGATGGCCCGGTGGGGCGGCGCGCACAGGTACACCGCCTCCGGTCGGACGTCGTCGAGCATCCGGTCCGGGTCGTCGTAGGCCGTGCCACCCCATCGGGCGGCGAATGCGGCGGCCCGCTCGTGGGAACCGGAGACGACGCCCACCAGCTCGGTCCGCCCGAGACGCGCCAGCGCTTCGAAGTGGATCCCGGCGATCCAGCCGGCACCGATGAACGCGAGGCGCGTCGCCATCGGGTCTCAGTCCGCCCCGAAGATCCGGGCGATCTCGAACGGCGCGGTCTCCTCGAGCTGGTCGTACCGGCAGTCCGAGGGAGGCTTGTCCGGGCGCCAGCGCTTGAACGTGGTCGCGTGCCGAAAGCGGTCGCCCTGGAGATGGTCGTAGGCGACCTCCGCGACACGCTCCGCGCGGAGGGGCTCCCACGAGAGGTCCTTGCCGCGGTTCCAGCGCGACGTGGCACCCGGCAGTCGCTGGCCGGACGCGTCGGCCTCGCCGTAGCCAGCCCACTCGGCCCACTCCCGCCAGGGGTGATCGTGGAGCGCGTGCTCGCGCAGCGGAGCCAGCTCCGCGGCGAGCGCCTCGCGTCGCTCCCACGAGAACGACGACGTGATTCCCACGTGGTTGAGCTTGCCGGCGTCATCGAACAGGCCCAGGAGCAGCGACCCGATGTGGGTGCCCGGCCCGTTCTTGTGCCAGCGGAACCCGGCCACGACACAGTCGGCCGTCCGCTGGTGCTTGATCTTGAGCATCGCCCGCTTGCCCGGCTGGTACGGGGCGTCGAGCCGCTTCGCGACCACGCCGTCGAGGCCTGCCCCTTCGAAGCGGTCGAACCAGTCGCCGGCGGTCGAGCGGTCGCGCGTCGCCGGTGTCAGGTGGACCGGCGGTTCGACGCCCGCCAGCGCAGCCTCGAGGCGCGCCCGTCGCTCGCCCTGGGGCGTGGCTCGCAGATCCTCGTCGCCGAGCGCCAGGAGGTCCCAGGCGACGTAGCTCGCGGGCGCTTCGGCGGCCAGCATGCGCACCCGCGAGGCGGCCGGGTGGATGCGCAGCAGGAGCGCCCCGAAGTCGAGCGACCCGTCGTGCGCGATGACGATCTCGCCATCGAGCACGCAGCGCTCCGGCAGCGAGGCCAGGAGCGGCGCCTCGAGCTCGGGGAAGTAGCGGTCGAGCGGTTTGCGGTCACGGGACTGCGTGTAGAGCGCGTCGCCGTCCCGGAAGACGAGTGCCCGGAAGCCGTCCCACTTCGGCTCGAACAGCCAGCCTTCGTCGGTCGGGAGGCCGTCGACGGCCTTGGCCAGCATCGGCTCGACGGGCGGCTGGAACGGGAGGCGCAGGTCGGACACCGCCCGAGTGTAGCCGGGGCCCCCGGTCTCGCGCGGAACTCCCATCGATGGGCAGGCGTCTCCGCGATGCCCCGGGGCCGACGCCGTCCGGCGTCCCATCCGGGTCGTGGGAGGCCTCTGGCCATGAGAACGACCATCGACGTCCGGGGCGCCCGGACTGCCAGCACACGGATCGTCATCGCCGTCCTGCTCACGCTCGGCATCGCGGCCTGCGCGAGCGCCGGCGGAGCATCGCTCGCGCCCGTCGGCGAGGGCGCCGGAGGCGGCAACCTCTTCGGCGACGGGGACGCGGCCGCGCCGAGCGCCGCGGCGAGCGCCGCCCCGGCTCAGGCGCCCGGGGTGGGCAACCCGGATGGCGGCGGCGCCGTCGGGGCCGTCGACGACGCCCGGATCGTCCGGACGGGCACGATCGAGCTCCAGGTCCAGGATGTGCCGCGGGCGGTCGGGGTCGCGCGTGATGCGATCCGCGGCTTCGGCGGCTACATCGGGGCCTCCAACACCTTCAACGACGGCGACGAGCCCGTCGCCGAGATCACCTATCGGATCCCGGTGGATCGATGGGAGGATGCGCTCGCCGCCCTGCGCCGCCTCAACGGGCAGACGACGAAGGTCATCACCGAGCAGACGGAAGCCGTCGAGGTCACCGGTCAGATCGTCGACCTCGAGGCGCGGATCCGCAACCTGCGGGCCAGTGAGTCCGCGCTCCAGGCGATCGCCGCACAGGCGACGAAGATCTCCGACGTCCTCGAGGTCCAGGCCCAGCTGACGGAGGTCCGCGGCCAGATCGAGCAGCTCACCGCCCAGCTCACCGACCTCGGCAACCGGGCCGACTTCGCCACGCTCACCGCGACCTACCGGGTCGCGCTCGTCGCCGTGGAGGTCGCCCAGAAGGACTGGGATCCGACCGCGGTCGTCGACGAGGCGTCGGCGAGCATGGTCGACCTGCTCCAGACGCTCGCCAGTGCCGGCATCTGGTTCGCGATCGTCTGGCTCCCGATCCTGGTGACGCTCGCGGTGGTGGGGGTCGCCACGCTCTGGATCCTCCGGCGGTTCGGGCTCATCCGGCGCGGGACGCCACCGACCTTCCCGCCCGCCGCGCCGCCTGCACCACCCGCGCCACCGGCCGAGCCGCGCCTCAGCGAGGGCTGACCACCGTCACGGGCGCATGGCACCATGCGCTCGATGGCGGACGTCGACCAGGCCGCGCGCTTCGACCGGATCGCCGAGGGCTACGCCCACTGGTGGGCGCCCGTGCTCGCACCGGCCGTCGAGCAGCTGCTCGACCGGTTCGAGCCGGCGATCGCGGCCGGCGCTCGGACCCTCGTCGACGTGGGGACGGGGACCGGCCAGCTGGCCGTCGGCGCGCTCGAGCGCTGGCAGGACCTGGAGATCGTCGGCATCGATCCGTCCTCGGAGATGTGCGCGATGGCCGAGCGCGAGGCGAGCCGACGCCTGCCGACGGCCGACCGCGACCGGTTCCGGGTGACGGTGGCGTTCGCCGACCAGATGCCGCTCGACGACGGCGCCTTCGATGGGGCGCTCTCGTCATTCGTCCTTCAGCTCGTCCCGAACCGGTCTCGGGCACTGCGCGAGGTTCGCCGGATCCTTCGGCCGGGCGGAGCCTTCGCCTTCGTGACGTGGCTCCAGGACGACCGCGTCTTCGCCCCGGATCGCGCCTTCGACGAGGTGCTCGAAGAGGCGGGTATCGAGCCCCCTGAGCCGGATGCGCGTTCGGGCGACCTCCCGTCCGTGGAGCGGACCGTCAACGAGCTGCGGCGAGCCGGCTTCCGCGATGCGGCCGCCGACTGGAGCTGGCTCGAATACGCCTTCGACGTCGAGCACTACATCGCGTTCATGACCGAGTTCGATGAGGCGTCGCTGTTCGACGAGATGGAGCCATCGTTCCGGGAAGGGGTGCTTGCCCGTCTCCGCGAGGAGCTCTCGAGACTCCGGCCCGACGAGCTGACGATGCGCTTCCCGATCGTCTTCGCATCGGCGCGTCGGTAGGCCGCGCGATGCTCTACATGGTCATCGAGCACTACCGCGACGGCGACCCGGTGCCGGTCTACCGGCGCTTCCGGGAGCGTGGCCGACTCGCGCCCGACGGCCTCACCTACGTCTCGAGCTGGGTCGACGAGCCCCTTGCGCGCTGCTTCCAGCTGATGGAGGCGGCCGATCCCAGCCTGATCGACGAATGGATCGCCGCGTGGTGCGACATCGTCGATTTCGAGGTCGTGCCCGTGATCACCTCGGCTGAGGTCGCGGCGCGGGTGGCGCCGGACGAGTCCGGCGCCTGAGGGTCAGGCCGACTCGCCCTCGTCGGAGGAGCCGCCCTCGGCCGGGGCCGACTCGCCGCCTTCGCCTTCCGCGGCGGCCTCGCCCTCTTCGCCCTCGCCCTCGGCGGCGACCGGCACTTCCTCGACCTCGATGACGCGCGGCGCCTGGACCCTCGCGACGATCTCGTCGCCGTCGGTCACGAGCGTCACGTCGTCAGGGATCGTGAGGTCGCGGACGCGGATCGTCACGTCGAAGTCGGTGAGCGACTCGATGGGGTACTCGATCGACTGCGGCAGGTGGTCGGGCAGCGCACGGATCTTGACGGTCTCGATCGGATGGAGCAGCGTCCCGCCGCTCAGCGCCATGGCCGGTGCCTCGCCGATCGCCACGAGCGGGACGTCGACGGTCAGCTCCTCGGTCATCGTCACGAGGAACAGGTCGACGTGGAGCGGACGGCGGTTGACCGGGTGGATCTGGACGCCGCTGACGAGGACCGGCTGGGCCTTGGCCCCGTCGATCGACAGGTCCACGAGGGCGTTCGAGCCGACCGCCCGCCGGAGCTGGTCGAACTCGTGGCTGTCGAGCGAGACGTTGGACGACTCGGCGCCATGGCCGTACACGACGCCGGGCAGGCGACCCTCCTGGCGAAGGCGCTTGACGGCCTTGCCGGTGATCTCGCGGGGCTCGGCTGCGAGCTTCGGCCGGGCGGGAGCAGTGGACATGGAAGCGGACCTCTCAGGAGTCGGTTGGTTCGTCTGGTCGGAGCGGGCTGCGGCTCGACGGCCGGGCCGGCCGTGATGAGGCGCCCGGGACTGCGCGCCGTAGGGTACCACGGCCACGCGAGGTCCCCCAGAGCCGGTCGATGGCGCGAGTCGGTGTAGCATCGCGACGTGGCCGCCACCATCCTCATCGTCGAAGACGAGCACGCCGTCGCGCGGGGCATCCAGTACGCCCTGCAGCAGGAGGGCTATGACGTCGCTGTCGCGACGTCCGGCGAGGAGGGCCTGGACCTGGCCGTGAACCAGGCCCCGGACCTGGTCGTTCTCGACGTCCGGCTCCCCGGCATCGACGGATTCGAGGTCCTCCGGCGCGTTCGAGCGGCCGGGGCCAAGATGCCGATCCTGATCCTGACCGCACGGGACGACGAGGTCGACAAGGTCATCGGCCTGGAGCTCGGCGCCGACGACTACCTGACCAAGCCGTTCGGGCTGCGCGAGCTGATGAGCCGCATCAAGGCGTTGCTGCGCCGCTCGTACGGCGACCTCGCCGACGCCGTCGGCGGGCGGGTGATCCGGCACAAGGACCTGGTCATCGACCTCGAGCGCCGACGGGTCCAGCGTGGTGCGCGACGCATCAGCCTCACGCCCACCGAGTTCGAGATCCTCCGCCACCTCGCCTCACGACCCGGCCGCGTCTACACGCGGTCGGAGCTGCTCGAGCTGCTGCGCGACTACGAGGCGCTCGACCAGGACGAGAAGACCATCAACGTGCACGTCAGCCATCTGCGCGACAAGATCGAGGACGATCCGGCGGTGCCCGCCTTCGTCCTGACGGTGCGGGGTGTCGGCTACGCCTTCGCCGAGCGCTGAAACGTCCGGGCGCCGGCGGTTCCGGCTCCCGCGTCGGCTGCGCCGGCTCATGCCACGGACGTTCCAGGGCCGGCTGACCGTCGCGTTCGTCGCGGTCATCGCGCTGACGCTGACGCTCGTCTCGGGGCTGGTCATCAACCGGCTCGACGCCTACTTCGCGGACCAGCAGCAGGCCGACCTGGCGTCACGGTCGAGGGCCGTGGCGGCGTACGTCGCGTACGTCGCCGAGGCGGCCGCGCCGAACGGTCTCGTGGTGGACCCGAACAACAAGGTCCACCCCGGGATCGCCGAGGCGCTCGGGGACCCGAAGGTCCAGGCGAGCATCGCGGACACGCTCGGCCAGGCCGACGTCGTCATCACGTTCGGGCGGCACGTGCCCGGAGGCGAGACCCCGGTCTTCGTGCCGGCTGACGACGGCACCTTCCGGATCCCGGCCCGGAAGCCGCCATCGACCGGCCAGAGCCGGGAGTCCATGACCGTCCCGACGTCGGTCGTCACCGGGGGCGACGTGTTCGGCCAGTTCTCCGCCGAGATCACGCTCGTCAACCCGTACACGGTCCGGGCGTCGGCCATCGGCAACGTGACCGGGCTCCTGGCGGCGATCGCCCTGTTCGCGCTCGGTCTGAGCGTCGTCGTCGCAGCGGCCCTGGCGCGCCGGTTCACCAGCCCCCTTCGACAGCTGAGCGACGCCGCGAGCGCCCTCGCCGAGGGCGACCTGAGCCGGCGCGTGCCGATCCGTCAGGTCCGGGCCGGCCCATCGGAGCTGACCGAGCTGGCGATCCAGTTCAACGCCATGGCCGACCGCGTCGAGGAGAGCGTCGAGATCATCCGGCGCGACCGCGACCGGAGTCGCGACTTCCTCGCCGACGTGTCGCACGAGCTGCGAACGCCGCTTGCGGCGCTGCGGACGTTCAACGACCTCCTTCTCGGGCGCGCCGGCGACGACCCCGACGCCCGTGCCGAGTTCCTCGAATTGAGCGGGCAGCAGATCGAGCGGCTCGACTGGCTCGCCCAGAACCTGCTGGAGCTCTCGAAGCTCGATTCGGGGCTGGTCCTGCTCGACCTGCGCCCGGACGACCTGCGGGCGGCGGTCGAGACCGCGGTCGAGCAGAGCACGGCCGCCGCGCGCAAGCGCGGCATCACGGTGCGACTCCGGCTGCCGTCCACGCCGATCAGGATCCGCCACGACCCGCAGCGGATCGGCCAGGTCGTCGCCAACCTCGTGGCCAACGCGGTCAAGTTCACGCCGCGCGGCGGCATGGTCGGGGTCGAGCTCGACCCGACCGCCGACGGCGCCCGGATCGAGGTGATCGACACGGGCGTCGGCATCGACCCGGCCGAGCTGCCGCACATCTTCGAGCGGTTCTATCGCGGCTCCCGCGCCAACGAGGCACGCGGCAGCGGCAGCGGCCTCGGTCTCGCGATCGTCCGCTCGATCGTGGACATGCACGGCGGCACGGTCGTCGTCGAGAGCCGCGTCGGCGAGGGCTCGCGGTTCATCGTCGAGCTGCCGCGCGACCCCCGCCTCGTCGAGGGCACCCCCGCCGCCGACCGCGCCGACGTGGCGTCCGCCGCTGCCGCACCCGCGCGCGACGTCGTGCGCAACGTGACGGAAACTTCACCGACAGACCGCCCGCAGGTGAACCCGGAGCCCGCACCCTAGGTTCACACGACCGTCCCGGCCGCTCACCGGCCGCCACCTGCAAGGACCACCATCGAGATGACCGACGATCCGCAGCACCCCGAACCCATCGATCCCACGGAGGCGACCCAGCGCCACGAGCTCCCCGCGCCCGACACGGGCGCGACGCAACCGCCCCACTCGGGCGAGGTCGCGGCACCGCTCCACCCGGCCGGCTGGTCGGCGCCGAACGTGCCCGCGGCGGGCAGCTACTCACCCGCACCCGAGGCACGCCCCGAGTGGATGCGGACCTACGAAGCGCCGGCAGCCGCGTCCCCGGAGCGTTGGTACGAACCCGCTCCTGCGCCGGTCGCTGTCAGCCCGGCCGTGACCCAGAAGCGTTCCGGCACGGGGTCCATCGTCGCGGTGGCGCTGTTGTCGGCGGTCCTCGCGTCCGGCGGCACCGTCGTCGCGCTCGGCGCCTCCGGCGCCCTCGACCGGAGCTCCCCGGCCGCCGCGATCGGCTCGGGAACGAACGTCGGCGCGATCCAGCCGGTCACGATCGACGAGTCCTCGGCGACCATCGCCGTCGCGGCCAAGGTGAGCCCGGCCGTCGTGAAGATCACGGTCACCGGCAACACGAACGCGGGCGACCTCGGCGTCATCCCCGAGAGCGGTGTCGGCTCCGGCGTCATCTACGACAGCCACGGCTGGATCCTGACCAACAAGCACGTCGTCGAGGGCGGCGACAAGTTCGATGTCGAGCTCAAGGACGGGCGGGTCCTGGCCGGCACCGTCTACGGCATCGACACCCTGACCGACCTCGCCATCGTGAAGGTGGATGGGACCGACCTCCCGTCGGCCACGATCGGCTCGTCCGACGCCCTCAAGGTCGGCGAGCTGGTCATCGCGATCGGCAGCCCGCTCGGCACCTACTCCAACTCGGTCACGAGCGGCATCGTCTCGGCGACCGGTCGGACGATCACCACCGACGGCTCGGACAAGCCGCTGAGCAACCTCATCCAGACCGACGCGGCGATCAACCCGGGCAACTCGGGCGGTCCGCTGCTCGACGCCGACGGCAACGTGATCGGCATCAACACCGCGATCGCGTCGGGCAGCAACGGCATCGGGTTCGCGATCCCGATCGACATCGCCCGCCCGATCATGGAGCAGGCCGTCGCCGGTCAGGAGCTCGCCCGCCCGTACCTCGGCATCAGCTTCGTCAGCATCAACCGCCAGTACGCGACCAAGCACAATCTGCCGGTCAACGTCGGCGCCTACGTCGGGGCGGCCGATGGCGACACCGGTGCGACCGAGGGCGTCAAGAGCGGAACCCCCGCCGCGGCCGCCGGGATCCAGAACGGCGACATCATCACCAAGATCGGCGACCGGGTCCTCGACGACGAGCATCCGCTCGACGCGACCCTGAGCCAGTACTCGCCCGGCGACGTCGTCACGGTGACCATCCTGCGCGACGGCAAGACCATCACCCTGAGCGTCACCCTCGGAACGCGTCCCGCCAACCTGTAGCGCTCCGCGCGAACCCCCGCGGCCTTGACGCCGGCGTGGCCTTCGGGCCGCGCCGGCGTCCTGGTGTCCCGGTGTCAGCCGTGGCGGCTGTCAGGATCGGCGCGGCTGCGGCGGATCTCCACGGCGGCGAAATCAAGGGGGCCGGCCAGCCGGACGGCCGGCTTGCGGACCCTGACCACGACCTCGGTCACGTCCAGCTCGGCGAGCAAGGAGCCCGCGATCGCCTCGGCGAGCGCTTCGAGCAGTCGGACCGACGGGCCCTCGACGATCCGCCTGCACGGTCGAGTAGACCGGTCCGTAGTCGATGGTCGCCGCCAGGTCGTCGTCGATGCCGGCACGGCGCAGGTCGCGGTAGAGCTCCACGTCCACCTCGAATGGCTGCGGCTCGCGTTGCTCCCACTCATGGACCCCGTGGCGGGCGGTGAACCGCATGTTCGCCAGGACGATGCGGTCGCTCACGACGGAGCTCCCGGTGCCGCGGGCTCGTGCCAGGACCCGCGGACGATCGCATCGCTGACTCTCGCCGCGCGGACGTTGGCGCGGACGTCGTGGACCCGAACGATGTCGGCACCCTCGGCGATCCCGATCGCGGTGGTGGCGAGGGTCGCCTCGAGCCGCTGATCGACCGGCAGGTCGAGCACCAGGCCAAGGGTCGACTTGCGCGACGTGCCGAGCAGGATCGGCCGGCCCAACGACCGAAGCGCGCCCAACCCCCTGACCACCTCGAGGTTCTGCGCGGGTGTCTTGCCGAACCCGAAGCCGGGATCGACGATGAGGCGCTCCCACGCGACGCCGAGGCGGACCGCGCGCGCCAGGGCCGCCCGCAGCTCCGCCACGATCTCGGGCACGACGTCCACGTACGAGGGCTCGGCACGGTTGTGCATCACGACCAGCGGGACCTTGTGCGCCGCCGCGACGCGTGCGAGCCCGTCGTCCGGCCCGACCCCCCAGACGTCGTTGATCAGGTCGGCGCCGGCCGCGAGCGACGCCTCGGCGACGGCCGGCTTGGTCGTGTCGACGCTGATCGGGACGTGGGGCAGGGCGGCTCGCACTGCCGCGACGACCGGCACCACCCGCTCCAGCTCGGCCTCCGTCGGCACGCTGGCGTGGCCCGGCCGCGTGGACTCGCCACCGATGTCGAGGATGTCTGCGCCGTCGGCGACCATCGCCACCGCGGCGGCGACCGCGTCACGGACCGGATCTGGCGCGTCGCGGCCATCGTGGCCATCGGGACGAGCCAGCAGGCCGTCACCGGAGAAGGAGTCGGGCGTCACGTTCAGGATGCCCATGACGAACGTGCGCGAGCCCCAGGCGAAGACCGACCGGCCGATCCGCGTCGGCGGCGGGTGCGGCTCGTGGACGGGTGGACTGGTCATCGGGCCTCTGGCGCATCGGGCGAGGGGTCGCGCAGGTCGGGATCGTCCACGAGGACGGCCCGGATCGCCCCGACAAGATAGAGCGAGCCGGCGACGACGACAGGGCCAGTGGCATCCTCGAGCGCCAGGTCGAGCGCCGCGAGCGGGTCGCGGGCCGAGCGCGGCCGAGGCCGGTCCGGCCTGGCACGGGCCCAGCGCGCGGCCAGCTCGTCGGCAGGCATCGCCCGGGGCAGGTCCACGGCGGTCGTGACGACCCGCGCACCGGCCATCGCCCCGGAGCCTGCCAAGGCCGCGATCACGCCGTCGACGTCCTTGTCCGACATCGTGGCCGTCACGAGCGTGATCGGCCCATCGGCGAGGAAGGGCCGCAGGTCGTCGAGGGCCACGGCGAGGGCCGCTGCGCCGGCCGGGTTGTGGGCCCCATCGAGCAGGACCTCGCGCCCGTCGGCGACGAGCAGCTCGAGACGGCCGGGCCAACTCGCACCCGCGTAGCCCGCTCGGCGGGCGGCGGCATCGGCCGCGGCGATGCCGGCAGCCTCGAGCGCGTCGAGGACGGCGTCGGCGACAGCCACGTTGACGGCCTGATGCCGGCCGCGCAACCCGACGCGCGTGGCCCCGAGCGAGGGCAGCTCGACGACGATCCCATCACGATCCCAGTCGAGCAACGGGCGCCGGACGGACCTCGACGAGCGGCACGTCGAGGCGCCGCGCCCGCCGCGCGATGATGGCGAGCGCCTCGCCCGTGGCGCCCGTGACCGCTCGATCGCCGCGTTCGATGATCGGGGCCTTCTCGCGGGCGATGGCCGCGATCGTCGGCCCGAGCCGATCGGTGTGGTCGAGATCGACGTTGGTGATCGCGGCGACCCCGCCGTCCCACGCATGGGTCGCGTCGAGTCGACCGCCGAGACCCACCTCGACGAGGGCGACGTCGAGATCTGCTTCGGCGAAGTGACGGAAGACCACGGCGGTCAGCAGCTCGAACTCGGTCGGTTCCCCGTGGCGCCGGGCGACGCGATCGGCGAGCGGCAGCACCTCGGCCACGAGCCGGGTGAACGTCGCGGCGTCGATCGGCCGGCCGTCGATCTCGATCCGCTCCCGGTACGTGACCAGGTGGGGCTTGGGCGTCTGGCCGACACGGAGACCGGCCGCCCGCAGCGCGCTCCCGGCGAGGGCGAGCACGCTGCCCTTCCCGTTCGTCCCACCGACCAGGGCACCCCGGATGCCCAGCTGCGGGTCGCCCATCGCCCGGAGCAGGGCACGCGTCCGGCCGAGGCCCAGGTGGATGCCGAATCGCCCTCGCTCGGCCAGCGCTCGCAGCGCGTCGTCGTACCCGAAGTCCGCGGTGTCGTCGGGCACGGCCGCCTTCGGGCTCACGCTGGGACCGTCACTCCCGGGTCAGCTCGTCCTCGTAGAAGACGCACTGGTTGAAGCGCGGCGTCAGGCACACGTCGTTGACGAAGCCCTGGTCCAGGTGGACGCCGCCACGGAGCTGACAGCGCGACACGTTCAGGTCCTGCCGGATCAGCGCCTTGAGCAGGTGGGGCGCCTGGATCGGGATCGCGCCACGGGCGCCGGTCATGTAGAAGTGCGGGCAGACGTTCCGCCGCAGGCTCGGCAATCCGAAGCCGGGGCGAGGCGGGGATGACGCGTACTGCTCGGCCACGTCCCGTTCCCGCGCGGTCAGCGGGGACGGCGAGACGCGAGCGATGGGCCCGACGCCGAACGCCGGTCGACCGATCGCGTTGCCGGGCCGTCCGGAAGACCCTCCGGATCGTCCGGCTCGTGGATCGCGTGCCTGCACTCCATCCCTCGTTGCGGGCGCGCGCATCATCGAAATCACGCGCGCTGACCGCGCCAGAGTACATCGCACCGCAACGGACCGACGGCCAGCCGTGAACCGGAGGCCGGGGGGGCCTCCATCCCCGGCGCGGCCCGCCCGTGTCACAATCGGAGCGATGACGACCCGGCGTGGCCCGCGGCCCACTCACGTCCGACCTCGGCCTCCGTCGAGTGGTCGGCCCGCCCCGGTCAAGGTCCGGCCCCGGGCGCCGCAGCCCGGACGGATCAAGTCCCACCGACCCATCAACCGCGGGCGGGGCCTGCCGCTCATCGTCAAGCTGGCCATGACCCTGGCCGTCGTCGCCCTCGGCGTCGGGGTCGTGTACGTCGGCGTCGGGGGACTCGGGAAGGTCGCCGCGAGCCTCAGCGGGACGTTTTCCGGGTTCGTCGCGGGCGTCACCGCGACCCCGACCCCTGCCCCGACGGTGCTGACGATCTCCGACGCCCCGACGCTCGCCTCGCCGGACGAGCCGTACACCAACTCCGGCACGGTCGATCTCGTGGTCACGGTGCCCGCGGCGATGGTCGGCAACACGGAGCACCGGATCCGGGTCTACCTCACGCTCAAGGACCAGCCGCCCCAGGCGATCCAGGAGGTGCCGATCGCCGAGAGCCCCAAGACCGTCATCCCGGTCGAGCTGACCAAGGGCATCAACGACTTCACGGTCACGATCGTCGGGCCTGGGGGCGAGTCCGAGACCTCGGCGGTCGTCCGCTACGTCCTCGACACCTCGAAGCCGAAGGTCACGATCACCTCGCCCAAGAACAACGCGGTGATCAACGGCAAGAGCGTCACCATCAAGGGCAAGGTCCAGGCCCGCTCGACGCTGATCGCGACGAACAGCGACAACGCCCAGAGCATCGCCGGCACCGCGGAGGCCGACGGGACGTTCAAGATCAGCCTGCCGCTTGCGACGGGCATCAACCACATCGTGATCAACGCCTCGGATCCGGCCGGCAACGAGAGCTCGGCCGAGCTGACGGTCCGACGCGGCAGCGGGAAGCTTGTCGCCACGCTCGAGGCGACCGACTACACGATCTCGCGCCGCGCGCTGCCGCAGTCGATCAAGCTGACCGTGACCGTCACCGATCCTGACGGGCGACCGCTGTCGGGGGCGGACGTGACGTTCACGCTGAGCATCCCGGGAATCCGGACGGTCACGGCCGAGGGCAAGACGAACGCAGACGGTCGCGCCTCGTACCAGACGACCATCCCAAAGAGCGCGGATCGGGGCCAGGGCAGCGCGACCGTGCTGATCTCGAGTGACGAGTTCGGGTCCGCCCAGGACGTCCTCGCCATCACGGTCGTGCGCTAGGCGTCACGGCGGGCCACCGCCGAGCGTGATGCGCTGCCGGGTCGACAGCGCCCGACGTCGCAGCTACCATCGGCGCATGCCGATGTGGCGATGCCCACACTGCGGGATCCCGCAGGCCGAGACCGCCCGCTGCTGGGTCTGTCACCGCTCCAGCACCGCCTGTCTGACCTGCCGGAACTTCCGTCGCTCGGTCGCCGGCCAGCTCGGCTACTGCGCCCTCGACCGGCGACGGCTCCCGCTCCGCGGCGACGAGATCCGGTCCTGCTGGGAGGCGAATCCGGCGCCGTCGGTCACGCCCGAGATGCCCGCCGCGCGGGCCCGGCTGCCGCTGGTCGATGGAACGCCCGTTCCGCGGCTCGAGTTCGTCGAGATCGCCGCGCTCGGGATCGAGGCCGAGGCCGGCCCGCTGCCCGACGAACCTCGCTGGAGCCTCTGGGACGATCCGGGCGCCTGACCGACCTAGGGGGCGGGCGACTCGGATGGCTCGGCGCTTGGCGGCGTCGGAGTGGGCGTGGGTGTGGGACTCGGGGTCGGGGTCGGGGTCGGCGTGGGCGTCGGGGTCGGGGTCGGGGTCGGCTCGGGGCCCCTGGAGACGACGTAGTCGACGGACGTGCCCTTCGCGACGACCGTGCCTGCCCGCGGGTTCTGCGAGACCACCGAGCCCTTGGCCACGTTGTCGTCGAAGGCGTCGCTCTCCTGTCCGACCACGAGGCCGGCCTCGACGATCGCCTGCAGCGCCTCCGCCTTCGTCATGTCGACCAGGGCCGGAACCGGCGTCGTGTCGGCGCCGCTCGCGACCGTGACGTTCACCTCGCTCCCGACCGGGACGGACGTCCCGACCAGGATGTCCTGGGCGAGGATCGTGCCGACCGGCTGATCGGACGGCTCGCCGGTGGACACGAGCGTGATCCCGAGCGCCTCGGCGGCCACGGTCGCGTCGGCAAGCTTGGTGCCGACGAAGTTCGGGACGGTCACGACGCCGAGCGACGGCGACGGTGACGCGGATGGCGACGCGGACGGCACGGCGCCCCCGCCGCCGGCGAGCTGGAAGACCAGGAACGCGATGGCCGCGAGCAGCAGGATCGCCACGATGCCCGCGACCCACACCAGCGGGCTCGTCGAGGCTCGTCTCCTCCTCGTCCTCGGGCGGCGGCACCGGGCGTCCGGCCGGCGGCACCTGATCGGCATAGGCATCGGCCGGGTAGGGCACGGCCGCCGGGTTCGCTCGCGCGACGCCGCTCATCGCGACGGTGCCCGCGGCCACGCCGACGACACCGGCCGCGGCCGCGCCCGACCCGGCCGCGGCACCTCCGGTGGCTAGGGCCGCATCGAGGGCATCGGCCATCGCCGCGGCGGAGACGAACCGGTCCTGCGGATCGGGCGCCAGTGCCTTGCGGGTGATGGCAGCGAGATCGGGCGGCACGGATGGGCGGACCGCGATCGGATCCGGAGCCGGGCCGGACAGCCGAGCGAGCCCGACCGACGCGGCGCTGTCGCCCTCCCACGGACGGACGCCGGTCAGCAGCTCGTACAGCACGATGCCAAGCGAGTAGATGTCCGACGACTCGGTCGCGGGCTCGCCGCGCGCCTGCTCGGGGCTGAAGTAGTGGACCGAACCGAGCGTCGTGCCGGGCAGCGTCACCTGCGCCTCGGCGACCGCGCGTGCGATCCCGAAGTCGACCACCTTGACCTGCCCGTCGCGGCCGATCAGGACGTTGCCCGGCTTGACGTCACGGTGGATCAGCCCGCGGGCGTGCGCCGCGGCCAGGGCCCGGGCGACGGCGGCCGCGATCCGGGTCGCCTGGCGTGGCGGCAGGGCGCCGCTGCGCCGGATGATCGTCGAGAGGTCCTCACCATCGATGAGTTCCATCACGATGTACGGCCCCGACGGGTCCTCGCCGTAGTCGAAGACCGTGACCACGTTCGGGTGGGTCAGCGACGCGGCCGCCTGGGCCTCCTGGCGGAAGCGGGACGAGAAGTCGGGGTCGCGCAGGTATTCGGGCCGGAGCAGCTTGACGGCGACGTCACGGCCGAGCTGGGTGTCGACGGCGCGGAAGATCGTCGCCATGCCACCCTGGCCGAGCAGCTCGACCAGCCGATAGCGACCACCCAGGATCGTCCCGATCTCCGCCAAACCGTCTATCCCCTCGTCAGGCGCCGACGAAGGTCGACGCGTCGGGCGGCATCGTACCCCATGGCGCAGACGCCGCCCGTGGTCGGGCCGTCCTACCGACCGGTCAGCCGCCGCCAGACCTGGTCGATCACGTCAGAGCTGCAGCTCCTGCAGGTACGCCCGGAACTCGGTGGCGAGGTCGGGTCGCTGGAGGGCGAGTTCGACCGAGGCCTTCAGCCAGCCCATCGTCGTCCCGGCGTCGTAGCGGATCCCCTCGAACTCGTAGGCGTAGACAGCCTGTTCCTCCATGAGCTCCGCGATCGCGTCGGTCAGCTGGATCTCGCCGCCGGCGCCGCGCTGGGTCTGCTCGAGCTTGTCGAAGATCTTGGGGGTCAGGACGTAGCGCCCGATGATGGCCAGGTTCGACGGCGCGTCCTCGGGGGCCGGCTTCTCGACGAGCCGGGTCACCTTGTGGAGGCGGCCGTGGTCGAGCGGGTCGACCGACGGCTCCGAGGCGATGACACCGTAGCGGCCGGTGTCCTCGTGGGGGACCTCCATCACGGCGACCACCGAGCTGTGGGTCTGCGTGTAGGCGTGGATGAGCTGGCCGATGCACGGCCGGTCCCCGACGACCACGTCGTCGGGCAGGATCACCGCGAACGGCTCGTGCCCGATGAGGTCC
This sequence comes from uncultured Chloroflexia bacterium, assembly GCA_963767165.1. GTDB lineage: Bacteria > Chloroflexota > Limnocylindria > Limnocylindrales > CSP1-4 > SPCO01. The sequence goes on from CAVYCV010000006.1 coordinate 55,222, forward strand.
TTGGCCATGAGCACGGCGTGCCCGAGACCGAGCTGCTCCTTCTGGCGGATGTAGGCCACTTGGGCCAGGTCGCTGATCGCGCGCACCTGGCGCAGCATCTCGATGTCGCCCTTCTCCTCGAGCAGGTGCTCGAGCTCGTAGGAGAGGTCGAAGTGGTCCTCGATCGCCCGCTTCTGGCTGGACGTGACGATGATGACCTGCTCGATCCCGGCGGCGACGGCCTCCTCCACCGCGTATTGGATGATCGGCTTGTCGACCAGCGGCAGCATCTCTTTGGGCTGTGCCTTGGTGGCCGGAAGGAAGCGTGTACCCCAGCCCGCGGCGGGGAAGACAGCCTTACGAACGCGCAATCGGACCTCGCGATGGGCGGGTGGGAAGGTCGGGGCAGTATACCGCGAGGCCCCTGTCGGGCCGCCTGAGCCCGTCCGGTCCGGGGGTCGGACGTCGTCGGTCAGGCCTGGCCCAGCGACCGCGCGAACCGGCGGACGGCCTCGCTGAACGCGGCCGGGCGGTCCAGGTTCGAGAGGTGTGACGCGCCGGCGATCCGCACCAGCTGGCCCTGCCGCGCGGTGCGCAGGAAGGTCCGTTCCATCATGCGCAGGGGCAGGTCGAATGAGCCTTCGAGGATGAGCGTCCGGCCCGGGTACGCCGCCAGCCTGGGCACGAACCTCTCACCGACGATGGACCGGAGTGCGAGCGAACCGCCGCGCGAGAACAACCCGCCGGCGATGATCGGTTCGGCGATGCCCGGCGGGAACCGCGCGCGGAAGTAGCGGTGGCTGATCGCGGTCAGCCCCCGCCCGTCGAAGATGGCGAGACCCCAGGCGAGCGCGAGGATCGCGAGGCGGCCAGGACCGGTCGGCTCGACGGTCGCACCCGCGATCACGAGGCCGCGGACCCGTTCGGGCGAGCGCGCGGCGAGGTCCATCGCGACGAACCCGCCGAGCGACAGGCCGACGACGACGGCACGGCCGCCCCCTTCGCGATCGATCACCTCGGCGACCCGGTCGGCGGCGCCCGCGAGGGTGAACGCCTCGTCCGCGAGGACGCCGTGCGCGGGCAGGTCGACGGCGATCGTGCGGAACTCGTCGGACAGCGCTGTCATCTGCGCCGTCCAGGCCGTCCGTGTCAGCCGCGTCCCGTGGACGAAGACGATCGCGGGGGCAGCGATCGGTCCCGCGACGTCATAGGTCGTCGTGTCGGGCGCGGCGACGCCCGTCGTCATCGACCGGGGCCCAACCCGTGCTGGACCGCGAACAGGGCGGCCTGCGTCCGGCTGGTGAGGCCGAGCTTGGCGAGGATGTTCGAGACATGCGTCCGCGCGGTCCGCTCGGCCATGCCGAGCTCGTCGGCGATGGCCTTGTTCGACAATCCGCGGGCCACCCCGGCGAGGACCTCGCGCTCTCGGCCGGTCAGCGTCGCCAGGCTGGCGCGGGCACTCCCCCGGCCGCGGCCGGATCCGGCCCCACCGCCGACGCCGGGGGCGCCGCTCGTCGCCGGGCCGGACCGTGTCGCTGGTCCCGAGCGGTCGCGCATCCCCCGCGCGACGATCCCGGCCACCGCGGGATCGAGGTGGACTTCGCCGGCCATCGCCGCACGGATCGCGGCCGCGAGGTCATCCGCCTCGGCGTCCTTGAGCAGGAAGCCGCTCGCGCCGGCCTCGATGGCGGCCGTGACGCGGTCCTCGTCGACGAAGCTCGTGAGCGCGATGACCTCGACCGCCGGGTGGCGGGCCTTGATCTCCGCGGTCGCGGCGATGCCGTCCATCTCGGGCATGAGCAGGTCCATGATCACGACGTCCGGCGCCAGTTCTGCGGTCGCCGCCAGGGCCGCCAGCCCGTCTGCCGCCTCGCCGACGACCTCGAGGTCGTCGTGGAGGGCCAGGAAGTCGCGCATGCCGCGGCGGACCATCGCGTGGTCGTCGACGAGCAGGATCCGGATGCGATCGGCCATGCGCCTATGGTCCGCCCGGCACGCGAAGCGCCAGGCCCTCGTCGAATGGCAGGCCCCCGCCCTCGGCCTCGGCCTCGATGACCCCAGACGACCCCCGCTGGAGGATGACCGCGGCCGCGAGGATCAGGATCGCGCCCACGAGCTGGATGGGCGCCAGCGCCTCGCCGAGGAGCCAGGCCGCCAGCAGGACCCCGACGACCGGCTCGAACAGCATCAGGATGCCGGCCCGAGTCCCGCCGATGACCCGGATCCCCGCGAGGAACGCGAGCGACGGGATGGCCGCCGCGAAGATCCCGGTGAAGAGGAGCAGCGGCAGGATCGACGGCTGTTGGAAGGGCAGCACCAGCGTCTCGGCTTGCCCGGTCAGGACCGCCAGGCCGGTCGCACCCACGACGGTAACGAGCAGGATGGTCGTCATGGCCTGCTCCGTCGGCACGTCTCGATAGCCATCCCGGCTGATGACGACGAAGACCATCTGACTCAGGGCCGCAGCGAGCGCCAGGCCGAATCCCAGCGCATCGAACCGGATCCCGGCGTTCGGGTCCAGCTGCGACGCGATCACGGCCACCATCCCCAGGAGCGCCAGCCCGAGCGCGACCACGCGCGGGGTGTCCAGTCGCTCCCGGCCGAGGGCGACATTGGCGATCGCCACGAGCGCCGGGTAGGTATAGAAGCCGAGCAGCGCGAGGGCGACCGTGATCCGGTCGAAGGCGATGAACATGCAGAGGTTCAGGGTGAAGCCGGTCACACCGGCCACGAACAGCGTCACCTGGACGCGCCGCGGCTGCGAGCCGAGGTGGACCAGGCGCACCGAGCCGCGCCCGATCCGCCACGCGACGAACGCCAGCGTGCCGCCGACCCCGATGAGGGCCCGCCAGGCGACGAACGCGGTCGGGTCCATGCCGGCCTCGTACGCGAACCGCGACAGCGGTCCGAGGGTCCCGAAGAGGCTCGCGGCACCGAGCACGATGATGAACCCGACCGCGGGCGTGATCGCGGGGGATGCCTGGGTCGAGGTCGCGATCGGCGCCGGCAGGCGCGGCGCGTGGTCTGGCGGCATCCGGCCATGGTAGGGCGGCGTCGCGCGAGTCGTGGCCGCGCGTCTCGACGAGGTCAGCCGGCGCCGGTCGCCTCGGCCGGGCGGTCGGCCGGCACTTCGTTGTCGTCGGCGAGCCGGCTGGCGGCCGCCGATTCGTGACGGCCCGCCGCGAAGGTGATCGAGGTGAACGGGATCCGGATCGTGCGGAAGACGTCGATCGAGACGAGGAAGCCGGCGAACAGGAACAGGACGCCGATGAACTTGCCCGACTGGAAGAGGCTCGTCACGCCGAACCGGCTCAGGGTGTCGCCGGTGCCGGCCACGATCCCGCCGATGGCGATCAGCAGCGTCGCCGGCACGCGGCTGTGGAGCCGCCCGGCGAACAGCGCGCGTACGGCGCCCGGGAGGGACGCGGCGAGGTTCACGACGATGGCGACCGGGGCGATCAGGAGATTGAACAGGAACTCGTCGCCCGGCTGGTTCGGATCGAGCGAGTACGCCAGGACGCGCCGCTTCGGCATGAACACGTACGCGGAGAACGTCGCGCCGAGGATGAGGGCCAGCGCCCCGGTGATGTTCATGAAGGGCGTCAGCAACCGGAGTTGGGGCGGGAAGAGCGTCGCGACCGGCACACCGGTCGCCGGGTCCAGGACGAAACCCGGCGCGGCCAGCGTCGTCGAGGCCATGAGCACCAGCGACAGGATCGTCGCACCCAGCACCGCCGCCACCGCGAGCTGCGGCCATCGATCGTTCTGGAAGTAGGTCTCCACCGCGACCGCGATGGCCAGCAGCCCGGCGGCGATGAAGTACAGGAGCGGCAGTGTGCCGGCGCCCTGGTACTGGGGGCTGTTGCGCAGGAAGAACGTGATCATGCCCGCGAAGAAGAGCGAGAACGCGAAGCTGTAGCCGAAGCGGGTCCGCCCGAGCAGCACGGCCGTGCCGAGGGCCAGCCAGCCCGCCGTCCAGACGGCACCGGTGAGGTACCAGGTCCGGTACAGCGCCTCGTTCCAGCCCGCTGCACCGCCGATCGCCTCGCACGCGGACGCGACGCCGTAGAAGAGCATCCCGAGGGTCCACACGAGCTGGAACGTGCCGCGACGCTCGCGCCACTGGTCGAACAGGGCCAGGGCGAACACGAGGGCGAGGATCGAGGTCAGTGCGGGCAGCACGACGCGCGGGTCCATGGCTAGCGCGAGATCTCCTGGTGGGTCGCGATCAGGCGCAGCAGCAGGCGGTCGAGCAGGCTCGAGGCGTCCTCGTAGAGACCCCCGAGCCGGCCCGGATCCAGCATCCGCCGTCGCCCGAGCCCGGACAGCTCCGTCAGGAACGGTCGGCGGGAAGCCACGAACAATGCGACCGACTCGGTCAGGCTCGTTCGCGAGGTCGCGAGCCGGCGTGCCAGCTCGTCGACGAGCGTCACGGCCTCGGCCTCGGCGGTCGTGCGGGCCGACTCGTCGAGCGGGTCGGCGTCGAGATAGGCGACGAGCGCCGTCACGAGTTGGCGTCCGTCCTGGCGGTAGGCCGCCCGGTCCGCGTCGCCCACGACGGCTCGGGCTGGGTTCGCGTGGGAACCGGTCGTGGTCGCCGACGCGGTCGCGCTGTAGCTCCTCCGGTAGACCCGGCGAAGTCGCTCGGGGGTCGCGCCCATGCTGGTCAGCGAGCGCGAGGGTGGCCGCGTCGTGCGTCGGCCGGTGCCGGGCCGACGCTCCGCGGCGAGACGTTCCACCGCGTGTCGGTCGAACCGTCGATGGCCACCCGGGGTCGTGTAGGCGGGGATGCGGCCGTCGTCGGCCCATCGCCGAAGGGTGCCGGGGTCGACGCCGAGCATCCGGCTCGCCGGACCCAGCGAGAGCCAGGTCGCGGTGTTCGGGGTCGTGGCCTGGGCGGTGGGTGACATCGGGCCTCGAAGGAGGGCGGACGGGACCGTGACGACGTGCGAATCTATGCGAATCTATACATCGTTCGCACGAGGCGAGCGGCCGGAGGATAGGCCCGCCGCCGACGGTCTGTCAAACGCCTGCAACGAGCCCCGTCACCGGGTGCGGATCAGGCGGGCACGAACTCGTGATCGTCGCGGTGGATGCCGTCGCAGAGTCCCCATTCGACGGTCTCGCTGGGTATCGGGACGGGTCGCATGATCTCGCGCACCTGGCCGCGCCGGCAGAACCGATATCCCCGGGCGGCCATCCACGTCCGCACGTGGGCCGGGTCGGAGTGGAACTGGAAGGGGCCCGGGTTCATCAGCGGTCGCTCGGCCCACGAGACCGGCGTCTCGGCCGCCACGATATCGAGCAGGTTGATCCGCCAGGGGGTGCCGTCGATGACCTCGTGGCACCCATCGCACCGGCGCGCGACGTTGTCCTCGATGATCGTGTTGATCCGGATGCCCATGATGTCCATCGCCCGGCGATGGTAGCAAGGCAGGTGAACGAACGCGCGGACGCCGCGCGGCCAGTGCGCGGGCCCTCCTGCTAGACTCGAACCGGCCTGCCGCCGCCCCTCGCCCCCATCGTCTAGAGGCCTAGGACGCCACCCTTTCAAGGTGGAGATCAGGGGTTCGAATCCCCTTGGGGGCACCACGTGCCGGGCGGCTGCGCGGCCGACCCTGGGCCGGCGGCCTGATGAGCTGGACAGGATGATGGCGGTCGTGCTCTGTGACGGCCGTACTCCGAGAAGGACTACACGGACGCCAAGGCCGGCACGGTCTCCGGAGACGAGTCGAGGTGGAGCCCCTGCGGCCCGCCGAAAACGCCTCCGCTCGCGCCCGGAGTCATCGATCCGCTGACAGGGGCCGTCGGCGACCGTCGGCAGGGCTTGGAACCCTTCCTCACAGTCCTTCGCGGAATTCGAAACGCGGCCGCGGCCGCCCTCACAAGACCGGCGTGCGTGGCCGCCCACCGCGGGCGATCTCAGGCCGCCGGCGGCCTGATGAGCTGGAAGAGGATGATCGCCGCTGCGGCGCAGCCTGCCGCGACCACCGCCGCGATACCGCCGACCACACCCAGGGCGATCGCCCGCCCGTCGCGCCCGTCGAGGCCGGCCCGCCAGACCGAACGCAGGCAGTACACGGCCAGGGCGCCGAAGACGATGCCGAGCACGACGGCCCCTGACGCGAGCAGCGGGATGGAGGCGTCGCGGTTGGCCAGCGCATACGCGGCGTACGCGAGCGACCCGACGAGGGCGATCGCGAGCATGATCGCGCCGGGCGAGACGCGCCTGCCGGCTGGTCGGGCGTTGGATTCGGTGGGACGACGCGGGGACGGCCGCGCCTGACCGGAGATCGACACGGCCGCAAGCCTAGCAGCCTCGCGGGTCAGGCCCCGTTCGAGCCCTCGAAGGTCCGGTGGTAGACAGCGAGGTTGTAGGTCAGTCTCGGTCTCGTCATGCCGGCGCCGACTACACGGCCCACGTCCCCGAACGCGGCGTCGAGGAAGTCCTGCCCGTCCTCGATCGACTCGAACGTCCAGAAGCAATGGACGACGCGGATCTTGAACCCCTGCCTGAGGAACGGTCCGTCGCGCCGGCTCCAGGTCGTGTACTCCGGGCGCTCGCCAAGGAGCCTCGAGACGTCGTCACGACCGTAGTCATGGAGCGCCAGGAGCCGGCCGCCCGGTCGGAGGATCCGGCCGGCCTCGTCGAGCTCGGCCGGTTCGGCGCCACGGAACGCCGTCCAGCAGCTGATCAGGACATCAGCCGACTCGTCGGGCAGGTCGGCGTGGGGCGGATCACCCCACCCAGTGACGGTCAGGCGGGCGTCGAGCTCTCGAAGCTGCCGGGCCCGGATCCCATCCGACGCCGACAGATCGCCATCGACAAGGACGACATCGCGCCCACTGACGGGGCCCAGCGATCCGAGGGTCCGGGGGATCTTGCCCTCGACATCGAGGGCGCGCGCCAGCCTCCCCTCCAGAACAGCGTCCAGCTCGAGAGGGACATCCGCCATCGAGCGGCGAGTATAGGGTCGGGACTAGCCCACGCTGAGGATGGAACCACTCCGCGGTCCGAGCTCGGCGACCGCGACCCCACCGGACGTCACCAGACCGCCCCCGACCGCACCGAACCCGCCGGGCAGCTCCAGGGGCTCGAGGCGCGTCCCGTCGGGCATATCGAGCCGAAGCTCCAGTCGGACCGCATCATCGCCGGCGTTGACGATCACGACCGATCGGCGGTCGAGGAGGCTGCGCAGGTAGGCGATCGCGCCGCCGGCGGCGGCCACCACCTCGACGCGATCGGAGCGCAACGTCGGGTCGCTCGCCCGGGTCCGGACCAGCGCCCGCACGAACACCCGAAGGTCGTGGTCCCAGGCGTCCTGGTCCCATGGGAACGCCCGACGACAGTCGGGGTCGTTGCCACCGGCCAGCCCGATCTCGTCGCCGTAGTAGAGGCAAGGCGCCCCCGGCAGGGTCATCTGGATGAGCGTCGCCAGCCGGACGCCGGCGAGGTCGTCGCCAAGGACGGTCCGCAGGCGCGGCGTGTCGTGCGACCCGAGCAGGTTCAGCTGGGCCGCGGTGACCGCCGGAGGGTAGGCAGCCAGAAGGTCGACGAGCACGCGGCCGAATGCCGGCCCATCGAGCGGCCAGATGTTCTTCGCGAACTCCTGATGGCCCCGGACGACGGCCATGTCCAGGCGTGACCCGCCGGCGAAGCCGAGGATCGCCTCGGCCAGCGGATAGCCCATCAGCGCGTCGAACCGGTCGCCCGTCAGCCACTCCGGCGCGACGTGCCAGACCTCGCCGACGAGGTAGGCGTCCGGCCGGATCGCGCGACAACGGCGCCGGAACTCCTGCCAGAAGGCCGCGTCGACGATCTCCTCGGGAACGTCCAGGCGCCAGCCGTCGATGCCGAACCGGAGCCAGTGCTCGGCGACGCCGAACAGGTAGTCGCGGACGCCCGGCTCATCGGTGTTCAGCTTGGGCAGGGCCGGCAGGCCCCACCAGGCCTGGTATCCAAGGACGCTCGGCGGGGCGCCTGGCGGCGGGTATGCCTCGAGCGCCCGGCCGGCATCCAGGGCGGCGTCATCGAGGTGGAACCAGTTCCGGTACGGCGACGCCGCGCCATTCTCGAGGACGTGATGGAACGGCCAAAACCCCCGGCCGCTGTGATTGAACACGCCATCGAGGATCACCCGCATGCCACGGCCGTGGGCCGCGTCGAGGAGGGCCCGCAGTGCCTCGTCGCCGCCCAGCAGCGGATCGACCGCGAGATAGTCATAGGCGTGATACCGGTGGTTGGAGGCCGACTGGAAGATCGGGGTGAGATAGAGCGCGGTGACTCCGAGATCCTCGAGGTCCGCGAGGTGCTCGACGATCCCGAGCAGGTCGCCGCCCTTGAACCCGTGCAGCGTCGGCGGCGCGTCCCACGGCTCCAGCGGGCCGGGCTTCGGCACCCGATCGCTCGCGGCGAACCGGTCGGGGAAGATCTCGTAGAAGACCGCGTCGCGGACCCAGGCCGGCGGTTCGGCGCTCACCGTGTCAATCGCGCATGACGGTGGCCCACGGGCCGTGGAGGGTGTCGAATGCCCCGGGATCCACCAGGTCGCGGACGACGATCGCGAGGGCCGCGGCGTCGACCGCGGCCAGCAGGCGCGCGCGCGTGACCGCGCGACTCTCGAACAGGACGAGGAGGACGACTCCCCCGAGCGCGGCGAGCGCGAAGGCCACGGCGATGATCTGCTGCCCCGCGCCGGCCGCGACCGCCACACCGATGACGCCGACGACCACGGCGGCGATCCCATCCTCCGCCAACGACCAGCGTCCGCCGATGCTCTGGCCGCCGGGCGACTCCGTGGCCGCCCGGCGCGCCTCAGCCTCGGCGGCGGCCGCGGCCTCAGCGCGTCTCGCGCCCCTCGCGGCGGCCGTCGCCGCGGCACGGGCCGCGACCAGCGAACCGCTGCCGGGGATCGCAAGGGGCGTCCAGCGCCACGCGACGGCACCCGCAAGCGCATGCGCCTGTGACGGCGTGAGGCGTCGGGCGCGGTCGATCATGCCCGCGACGTCCGAGGCACTCGGTCCAGGGTCAGCGTCAGGCCGCAACTCCTCGATCTCGACCATGTCCGATCACCCCTTGACGCCACCGGTCGACAGGCCGGAGATGAGGAACCGCTGGGCGAGGAAGAAGAAGACCATGACCGGGATGGTGATGAGCACCGAGCCCGCCGTCAGCAAGCCCCATGGCTGGTTGAAGGGGTCGATGAACGTCGCCATGCCGACCGGGAGCGTCAACGCCTCCTTGCTCGTCAGGAACGATCGAGCGAAGAGGAACTCGTTCCACGCCGTGATGAAGCTGAAGAACGCCGTCACGGCAAGGCCCGGCACGGACAGTGGCACGACGATGCGCCAGAACGTCCCGAACACGCCCAGTCCGTCGACGCGGCCGGCCTCTTCCAGCTCGTACGGGATCGTGTCGAAGAACCCCTTGAGCATGAGGATGCAGAACGGGATGGCGAACGTCGCGTACGAGAGCACGAGCGCCCATGGCGTGTCGATCAGATGGAGGCCGGTGAAGATGCCGTACAGCGGGATCAGGAGGATCACGCCCGGGAACATCTGGGCCACGAGGAACAGGTAGATCGCCGAGCTCCGGCCGCGGAACCGGAAGCGCGAGATCGCATACGCGCAGGTGGCGGACAGGAAGACGGCGAAGACCGTCGTCACGCTTGCGACGAAGAGCGAGTTGATGGCCCACTGCACGAAGTCGCCACGGGTCAGGAGGCTGACGTAGTTCTCGAGCGTCGGCTCGTCGACGATCCTGATCTCTGTCGAGAAGATCTTGTCCTCCGGTTTGAAGCTCGTCACGAGCGTCCAGAAGACGGGCAGGACCGACCACACGACGAACACGAGCAGGATGAAATGGGTGAGCGCGAGGTGGCGTCGCGACATCTTCATCGTCGTCTCCTCACGTGTCGCGGGCCATGCGCCGATAGACGACGCTGAACACGATCAGCATGCTGAAGATGATCACCCCGTACGTCGCGGCGATCGCGTACTGACCGAGCGTGAACCCGTTGTAGGTATAGGTGACCAGGATGTCCGTCTTCCCACCCGGCCCGCCGCCGGTGATGAAGAAGATCACCACGAAGATGTTGAACGTCCAGATGCAGCCGAGCAGGATGACCGTCGTGCTGACCGAGCGCAGCTGTGGCAGCGTGATGTTCCAGAACGACTGGGTCCTGCTGGCGCCATCCATCTGGGCTGCCTCGTACAGGTCGCCGGGGATCGACTGCAGGCCGCCGAGCAGGGTCACCATCATGAACGGGATGCCGAGCCAGACGTTCACGATGATCGGCATGATGTAGTACCAGGGGAACGTCGAAAGCCAGGCGACCCGGGGCATCCCGAACGCGCCGAGGACGTTGTTCAGCAAGCCGTACTCGCCGTTGAAGATGAACAACCAGGCGATGGCCGTGATGTAGGCCGGCACGGCCCACGGCAGCAGCAGCGCCAGCCGGTAGGCCGTCCGGCCGCGGAAGCGCTGGTTCAGGGTCAAGGCAAGGCCCAGCCCGATCGTGTAGTGGAAGAAGACGTTGACGACCGTCCAGACGATCGTCCACGCGAGGACCGGGTAGAACTTGGTGTCCTTGCCGGTCAGGATGTCGATGTAGTTCTGGAGCCCGACGAACTCCCAGCTCGGTGGCTTGAAGCGCGTGCCCTGATTCAGGCTGTCGATGTTGGTAAAGGTCTGGAAGACCCCGATCGCCAGCGGATAGAAGACGATCACGAGCATCACCAGGACGACCGGCGTCATGAACGCCCAGGCGACCCAAGCGCGCGACCCCACGCGACCCTCTTCTCTGCGATCGGAACGTAGCGGTGGCCGCCGACCGAGGGCCGGCGGCCGCCGCGTCAGGTGGACTCTACTGCGCCATCTGGTCCTTGAACACGGTGGTTTCCCACGTGTTCGCGGTGGCATCCAGCGCCTCCTGGGCCGTCGCGGACCCGGTCAGGAAGAGTTGCCAGTTCTTGGTGAACGAGTCGTAGATGCCCTGGGCGCCCGGGACGCCGGAACGGTTGGTGGCCTTCGCCAGGACGGCGTTCCACTGGGTGATGATCGGGTCGGCCTTGACCTCTGCGATGTCATAGGCGGCCTTGTTCGTCGGGAGCAGGCCGAGGCTCTTGGCGAGGACCGCCTGCTGCTCCGGCGGCGTCAGGACTGGATGAGGCTCGCGGTCGCGGCGGCCTTGGGCTGGTCCTTCCGACGTCGATGCCGACCCCAGTCGTGGCCACCGACCGGCGAGCCGGTCTTGCCGTCAACGCCGGCCGGAACCGGGGCGATGACGAGGTTGGTCGGGTCCGCGAAGGCCTCGCCCTTGAGGATGTCCGCGACCTGCCACGGCCCCTGCAGGATGCACATGATGGTGCCGGCCTTGAAGCCCGCATCCATGTTGTCGTAGTCGGTCTTGAAGTCCCAGGTGGCCGGTGCGACCGTGCCGAGGAGCTTGTCCTTCGAGGCCTGCCAGCCGGCGACGGACTCGGGCGAGTTGACGCCGATATCCGTGACCTTGCCCTGGTCGTTGGCGGTGAAGAGCGAGCCGCCCCAGCCCCAGATGAAGGGCTGCGACCAGTACGAGTCACCGCGCAGATAGAAGCCGTACTTCTGCCCGGCGAGGTCGGTGACCTTGGTGCCGGCCGTGACGAGCTCGTCCCAGGTGGTCGGTGCGGCCGACAGGCCTGCCGCCGTCAGCACCGTCTTGTTGCACTGGAGACCGAGGGCGTCGGTGACCTGGGGCACGCCATAGATCTTGCCCTGATAGGTCCCGGTCGCCAGCGGCGCCGCGAGGAAGTCGTTCGCCGCGTTCGGGAACGCGCTGGTGAGGTCGAGGAGCATGCCCTGGTTGGCAAAGCCACTGACCCAGCCGACATCGGAGCGGAACACGTCCGGCGCGTTGCCGGCATTCGCGGCCGTCTCGTACTTCTTGTCGGCGCCGTCGAAGGGGACGAGGTCCATCTTGACGGTGATGCCCGGGTGGAGCCCCTGCCACGCGTCCAGCTGCTTCTGGACCTCGGCGGCCTCGAAGTCGCGCATCGTGTTCCAGTAGGTGATCTCACCCTTGTAGGCGAGGTCGCCGCCGGCGGACGGCGCCGCGCTCCCCGCGGCGCTCGGAGCGGAACTGGCGGCCGCGCTCCCGGCGGCGCTCGGAGCGGAACTCGCGGTGCCCGAGGAGCAGGCCGCGGCGATGACCGCCACCCCTGCCACGAGCGTCGCGAGATGCAATCGCTTCTTCATTGACGTCCTTGCCTCCTCTTCGATCCGGATCCCGCAAGATCCGGTCAACCCACATGGTCGGGATCGAACCCGACCGCATTCGGCCGATGGTCCGGCCTGTGGTCGCCGCGTGTGCGGCACAGTGCGGTACGTCCCCGGGCGAGCCGCAGCGATCGTGTGATCGCTCGCCGCGCGTCGACCTCAGCGTCGGTCTTCGGCCACCTCCCGTCGGTGCGTCGGCACCGGCCCGGTGGAGGCGCGCACGATCAGCCGCGTCTCCAGGTATCGATGCTCTGGCTTGGCTGGACCCCGTCGTTCGACGACGGTCAGAAGGGCATGGACCGCCTCCTCGCCCTTTCGACGGATCGGTTGATGCACCGTCGTGAGCGGGGGGTCCACGTGCGGGGCGAAGTCGATGTCGTCGAAGCCGACGACGCTGACATCGCCCGGGATGTCGAGCCGCATGCCGCGCAGGGCACGCATGGCACCGATCGCCATCGCGTCACTCATCGCGAGGATCGCGGTCGGGCGGTGGCCGTCCTCCCAGGCCCGGTCGGTGATCGCGGTGCCGCCGTCGATGTTCGCCGGCCCGATCAGCACGTGATCGTCCGGGATCTCGACGCCGACCTCGGCGAACGCCTGGCGGTACCCACGCAGGCGCCGGCTGATGACGCCGTCCGGTTCCGGCCCGCCCGGCGTCGGCGGCTCGACACCCAGGACCAGGACGTCCCGGTGGCCCAGGCCGGCGAGGTGGCTGGCGGCGGCGAACGCCCCGCCGACATCGTCGATCTCGACCGAGCCGTGCTCTGGCAACGCGGCCGAGTCGACCAGGACGATCGGCAGCCCACCGCGCCGGATCTGCTCCACCTCCGGATGGGCCTCGGACAGGCCGATCGCGACGACGCCGTCGACGGTCGCGCGGTTCATCGCCCGGAGCAGGCTGCCGTGCAGCGGCGAGATGAAGTGCAGGCCGTAGCCGTGCTCTTCGGCCGCGAGCGCCACACCCTCGCTGAACGCCCCGAACGATGGGTTGCTGAAGCTGACGCTGAGGGCCTGCGGCGTCAGGACGCCGATGGTCATCGTCTGGCGCTGGGTGAGCATCCGCGCGACCGGATGCGGGGTGTACCCGAGGTCGTCCGCGATCTGCAGGATCCGACTCGCCGTCTCCGGCGCCAGCCGCTCCGGCGAGTTGAAGGCAAAGGACACGGCCGTCTTGCTCACCCCCGCCTCGAGGGCGACGTCGGCGATGCGCGGTCGTTGGGTCCGCTGATCCACGAGGTGGTCGGCTCCGCTTCGGTTTCGTCGTCCTGCGTCCCGCCATGCCGGCGGACGGTCTCGCGTTCCTGGCCGCGGCGCAGGTGACGGCGGTCGGGCGACTTCGATGCAAACCGGTTTAGCAAACCGGTTTAGCGGAGTGTACGGATGGCCGGCGGCGTGTCAATACCCGACCCCGACTATGGCCCGGACCCGGCCAACGACCCGAGCGGCTACCATCGGTCGACCGTGCCCCACGATCGACCGTGTCCGCTCGTGACTCCCGTCGACCAGGACGGGCTGACCGACGCCGCCCGATGATCGACCAGATCCGCGCGATGCCCGGTGGCATCCGCCTGTTCCTCGTCTATGCCTTCCTGATCCTGGCCGGCATCGGTCTGAGCCTGCGCTTCGTCGTGGATCAGGCCATCGCCGCGCCAGTCAGCCTGACGGGCGTCGTGGTCATGGTCCTGCTCGCCTACACGATCTTCACCATCACCCTGGTCCTGCAGCGCAAGCAGGCCGCGCGCGGACTCGCCCTGGGACTGGCCAGCCTCACGATCCCGCTGATCCCGCTGCTGGCGCTCAGCCAGCTGGGCGTCGAGGCGATCTTCATCGGGGCACTGGCCGGCCTGCTGTTCCGGGGCCTTCTGCGGCCGGAGGTCCGGGCCTACCTGAGCGAGCCATGATCCGCGCCCGATCGCAGCCTTCAGGGCCCATCAGAGTCCGTCGTCCGCGCGCGATCGGGCCGGTGGGCGGTACCCTCACGGCGCGCGGCCACCGTCGCCGCCGGGTCCCAGCATCATCCGGCGACCCCATCGACCGCATCTGAGGCATCCATCCGTGAGCAAACCCTCCCGCCGGCGCCAGGGGCGCCCCGGCAGCACCCCGACTGGCGCCACCCCGCGGCCACCCGCCACGCCCCCCGTGACGGGCGCGGCTTCGAGCGCGTCCTCGACGGACGAGACGGTGTCGCAGACATCGACAGGGCCCGGTCCGTCCTCAAGGACGACGCCCCGGCCGTCGGGCACGCAACGCCCGAGCACGAGCTCGACGGGCACGGCCCGGACCGGCCGGCGGACACGCTCGACCTATCAGCAGCGCTCCTTCGCCGAACGGCACCGCGGCACGATCGTGGGGATCGCCGCCGTCGCCGGCATCGCGCTGATCGGCGTGTTCTTCGTCTACTCGGCGTCGCGGCCGCTGTTCCAGTGCACGAACATCTGGGAGCCAGCGCCGACCGCGAGTCCCCTGCCGGACGCCAGTCCAGCCCCCGGCTACGTCCAGGACGACATGGGCCGCCTGCATGTCCCGCCCGGCGAGGTCGTCAAGTACACGTACTGCCCGCCCGCGTCGGGCAACCACTACTTCGCCGCGGGCGTGGGCCCCATCCCCGCGCGGTTCTATGGCGTGAACGACAAGACCATCCCCCAGGGCTGGATCCACAACCTGGAGCACGGCGCGCTGGTCCTGCTCTACCGCGGCGACAGCGAGGGCGCCACGTCCGAGGGCCAGCTGGCCCTCCGGGCGTTCTTCGATTCCTTCCCGAACAGTCCGGTCTGCAACATCGCCCCGGGCACGAGCCAGGGTCCGGTGGTGACGCGGTTCGACGAGATGGCGACGCCGTTCGCGGCGCTCGTCTGGGGTCGCGTGCTGCCCCTGCAGACGCTCGACACCGCCGCGATCCTCGACTTCTTCTCGATCTGGGGCGAACGGACGAACCCGGAGCCGCAGTGCGCGCCTGCCAGCCCGAGCCCGTCGCCGGCCCCGAGCGGCAGCCCGTCGGCCTCGCCCAGCGCAAGCGCCTCGGCGAGCGCCAGCGCCAGCGCGTCGGCGAGTGCCGGCGCCAGCGGCTCGGCGACGCCCAGCGCGTCAGCGAGTGCCGGTGCGAGCGCCGCACCGAGCGGCTCGGCGGCGCCCAGCGCGAGCCCGAGCTGACCAAGGAGTCCCAGCGAACCCCGGGCACGGACGTCCCCGACGTGTGACACCCGACACTCACCCGGTCATTCGTCAACGCCGGGCACGATCCGGGATCGGCGGCACGCACGCGGACGGACGAATTGGTGTCATCTGACCGCCTCAGTGTCATCTGACACAGATCGGGTGACCAACGACCGCCTGGGTGTCATCTGACGGAAACCAGGGATACCGAAGCAAAGGCCCGGGGCACCTGGACCGCGCACCGGCCGGGGTACGACACGTTCCAAGTGCCGTACGGTACGCACATGCTCGCGCTGGTGAAGGCCGGGCCGGGAGCCGGACTCGTGCTGAGCGAGGTCCCGGAGCCGGTCATCGGCATCAACGACGTCCTGATCCGGGTCCAGAAGACCGGGATCTGCGGCACGGACCTGCACATCGAGTCGTGGGACCGGTGGGCGCAGACCGCGATCCACCCGCCCCTCGTGGTCGGCCATGAGTTCGTCGGCGACATCGTGTCGGTCGGGGCCAACGTCGTGGACTTCCACCCGGGCGACCTCGTCAGCGGCGAGGGCCACGTCGTGTGCGGCCGGTGCCGTCACTGCCTGGCCGGCCGGCGTCACCTGTGTGCCAACACCATCGGCCTCGGCGTCGGCCGCGACGGCGCGTTCGCGGAGTACGTCGCGCTGCCCATGACCAACATCTGGCACCACTGGCCGGGCGTCGACCCCGAGGTCGCCGCGATCTTCGATCCCTTCGGCAACGCGGTCCACACCGCGCTCGCCTTCCCGATCCTGGGCGAGGACGTGCTCATCAGCGGGGCGGGCCCGATCGGCCTCATGGCGACCGCGGTCGTGCGCCACGCGGGCGCCCGTCACGTCGTCGTCAGCGAGCCCAATGCGTACCGACGCGAGCTGGCCATTCGGATGGGCGCGACGATCGCCGTCGATCCGGGCGAGGTCGACCTCCGCGAGGTCGGTGCCGGACTCGGCATGGTGGAGGGCTTCGACGTCGCTCTCGAGATGTCGGGCAGCGCAATGGCGCTCCGGGCCGCGATCGCGGCGATGGCGCATGGCGGCGGGATCGCCCAGCTCGGGCTGCCGTCGGGCGAGGTCTCGCTCGACCTCAACGCGATCGTCTTCAAGATGCTGACACTACGGGGCATCTACGGTCGCGAGATGTACGAGACCTGGTACAAGATGACGGTCATGCTCGAGTCAGGGCTGGACATCCGGCCTGTCATCACCCATCGGTTCGGCTTCCGGGACTTCGAGGCTGCGTTCGCCGCGGCGCGGAACGGCGACTCGGGCAAGGTCATCCTGGACTGGGCGGCATGAGCGACCACGACGCGACGCGCGGGCCGAGCCCGGCCACCCGCCCCGATCCGCTCGGCTTCCTCGGTGAGGAGATCGCGGCTCTCCGAGAACGCCACCTCTACCGGCCGCTCCGGGTGATGTCGTCGGCTCAGGGCCCGATCGTCTCGGTCGACGAGAAACGACTCATCAGCCTCTCGTCGAACGACTACCTCGGTCTGACCCACCATCCCCGCCTCCGCGAGGCGGTCCTCGAGGCCGTCCGCGAGTACGGCGTCGGCAGCGGCGCGGTCCGGACGATCGCCGGCACGATGGCGATGCACGAGGCCCTCGAGGCCGAGCTCGCGGCGTTCAAGGGCACGCCGGCGGTCCTGACCTTCCAGTCCGGCTTCAGCGCCAACACCGGCGTCATCCCGACGGTCACCGGCGAGACCGACCTGATCGTCTCGGACGAGCTCAACCATGCCTCGATCATCGATGGGATGCGCCTGTCGAAGGCGCCGCGCAAGGTCTATCCGCACGCCGATGTCGAAGCCCTGCGGGCGATCCTCGGCGAGGCTCGCGAGCGCGGCCGCGACGGCGCCGGGGCACCGCATCGGCTCATCCTCGTCGTGACCGACGGCGTGTTCAGCATGGACGGCGACATCGCGCCACTCCCCGGGATCGTCGAGGCGGCCGAGTCGTTCGGGGCGGCCGTGATGGTCGACGACGCTCACGCCTCCGGGGTCCTCGGCCGCAACGGCCGCGGGACCGTCGACCACTTCGGACTCCACGGCCGCGTCGACATCCAGGTCGGGACGCTCTCGAAGGCGGTCGGCTCGCTCGGTGGCTATGTGGCGGGCAGCCAGGCCCTGCGCGAGATCCTCACCCAGCGGTCCCGGCCGTTCCTGTTCTCGACCTCGCATCCGCCGGCGGTCGTGGCCGCCTGCCGGGAGGCGATCCGGGTCATGGAGGAGGAGCCCGAGCTGCAGGAACGGCTCTGGGCGAACACCCGGCGGTTCAAGGCCGAGCTCACCCGCCTGGGCTTCGACACCGGGCGCTCGGAAACGCCGATCACGCCGGTCATGATGGGCGACCCCGACACGGCCGGACAATTCAGCGCGCGCCTGATGGACGAGGGCATCTTCGTCCAGCCGGTCGTCTTCCCGACCGTGGCGATCGAGAAGTCGCGCCTGCGGACGATCGTGACCGCGGCCCACGCCGACGCCCAGCTCGACCAGGCGCTGGCCGCCTTCGACACCGTCGGACACGAGCTGGGCCTCATCGCCGGGTGACCGACCGCCAGGCGCGCGACCTGCCGCTCGATGCCCACCTGCACACGGACCTCTCGCCCGACAGCGACGTCCCGATCGACGCCTTCGCCCGCCAGGCGGTCGAGCGCGGCATCGCCGAGCTGGCGATCACCGACCATGTCGACTTCCGGCCCGGCGCACCCGCGTACTGCGTTCTCGACGTTCGAGCGGCGCGAGCGTCAGGTCCGCGACGCCGCGGAGCGCTGGGTCTCGCAGGGGCTCGCCATCCGGTTCGGGACCGAACTCACCTACGAGCGCGCCTACGAAGCCGACATCCATGAGCACCTGCGCCGTCACGCCTACGACTTCGTCATCGGGTCGGTCCACATCGGGGCCGACTCGCCGTTCACCGCGGCCCGCGTCGCGGGCTGGGTGGCCGGCCGGTCGCTGGCCGAGATCGTCGAGCCGTACTACGTCGAGGTGGAGGCCGCGGCGCGATCCGGGCTGTTCGACGCGCTCGGCCACATCGACTTCGTCAAGCGCTATCTCGCGCCGCACGTGACCGCGGCGACGCTGGCGGCGGCCCCGGAACTGCTCGAACCGATCCTTCGCGCGCTCGTCGATTCGGGGACCGCTCTCGAGATCAACACGAGCGGCCTGCGCCAGGCGTCCGGCGAGACCTACCCATCGAGCGCGACCGTGGCCCGCTTCCGCGAACTCGGCGGGGAGCGGGTGACGATCGGCTCCGACGCGCACCGGGCCGAGCACTTCGCGTTCGCCCTGGCCGATGGATATGGCGCCGCGGCCGCGGCCGGATTCGAGGCGATGGCCTTCCGCCGCGGCGCCGAACGCGTCGTGGTCCCGCTCCGGCCGGTCGGGGCGTCGCGAGAGTCATCGTGACCAGATATCCGGCGTCGCCGCTTCCCTTCGTCGCCCAGCGGCGCTACTGACGAAGGAGCCTATCCCTCCACCCAGCCAGCCGCCGTACGCGCCTCTCAACGACCGGGATGACGACGCGACACGGCTCCCGGTGTCGAATCAGTCGCCAGACGACGCATCGACGAAGCACGTTCGCCGGTAGCGCCGCCCAGCGACGCATACGGCCTGACCGCGGCGTGGTCCGGCGGCGGCCGCTCGTGGCGCCGGGGGACCATCCGTGACCCGGTCGCCACGCTAGGCTTCTCGACGTGACATCACACGACACGTCCCTCGAGCTGTTCGTGGCGGGCGCCGGTCCCTCGTACAGCGACCGGCGCGGGGCCCTGGGCGCGGCCTACCTGCTGCGCGCGGGGAGACCCGTCCGCCTACCTGCTGCTCGACCTGGGGCAGGGCGCCTTTCCGAACGTCGCGGCCGAGGTCCCCCCGGAGCGCCTCCTCGCCACGCTCGTCACGCACCTCCACCCGGACCACTTCATCGATCTCGTCTCGTTCCGCCATTACCTGCACTGGCAGCTCAAGCCGCCGGGCCGTACCCGGGTCATCGGGCCAGCCGGGCTGGGTGATCGGATCGACGCGCTCCACGCCGAGCCGGGTTTCAGCGCGGCCGCGCTCGATATCGAGGTGCTGCGGCCCGGCCGTCTCACGATCGGGCCGTTCGAGGTGGAAGCGGCCAAGGTCCGCCACACCGACGACAGCTACGCATTCCGGGTCTCGACCGACGAGATCGGCCTCGTCTACTCCGGCGACTGCGGGCACGCCGAGGACCTCGAACCCCTCATCCGCCCGGGTGACCTGTTGCTGACCGAGGTCTCGTTCGGGCCCGGACCGGTCCCGCCGGGCGCCGGGCACCTCGACGGACCGGCCGTCGGGGCGCTGGCACAGCGGACGGGCGTCGCGGCGGTCCTGCTCACCCACCTCCAGATGGGCTTCGACCCGGCGGAGACGATCGCCTCGGTCGAGGCGTCGTTCCGTGGCGGGGTCTCGCTCGTGGAGCCCGGGGATCGGGTCGTGCTGGCGCCCGCCACGCTCCCGACGACGATCGGGCCCCCGTGAGCGCCCCGCCTGAGATCCCCGACGTCATGACGCCAATCCGGACCCAGGTCCGTGATGCCGTCGGTCGCGCCTGGGACCGGGCCATCGCGGACGGGACCCTGCCGCCGCTCCCCGAGGACGCGCCACGCCCGGCCGTCGAGGTCGAGCATCCGGCCGATCCCGAGCACGGCGACTTCGCGAGCAACCTCGCGATGAAGCTCGCGCGGCCGTACCGGATGGCGCCGCTCGCGATCGCCGAGGCGCTCAAGGGCGCCCTCGCCGCGCTGGCTGCGGACGACCCTGCCTCGACGCCGATCGCCTCGGCCGAGGTCGCCCCGCCCGGGTTCCTGAACCTGCGCCTGACGGACCGGACGCTCGATGCGGTCGTCGCGGGGATCCTGCGCGAGCCTGCGACGTGGGGCCGGGTGAGCGCGACCCCGCGGGTCGTGAACGTCGAGTTCGTGTCGGCCAACCCCACGGGCCCGCTCCACATCGGCAACGCGCGGGGGGCCTTCGTCGGTGACCTGCTGAGCCGCGTCCTCGAGGAGGGCGGTCAGCAGGTCACGCGCGAGTACTACTTCAACGATTCGGGCGGCCAGATCCGCAACCTGGGTGCGTCCGTCGTGGCGCTCAGGCGGGGCGAGCCGGTGCCTGAGGACGGCTACAAGGGCGACTACGTGCGCGAGCTCGCCGATGCGCTGCCCGAGGACGTCTGGTCGGAGGCGACGGCGCCGGACGCCGATACCGACGGCATCGTCGGACATTGGGCGGCCGGCCGGGTCCGCGAGGGCATCGAGGCGAGCCTGACCGCGCTCGGGGTCCGATTCGACGTCTGGACCAGCGAGGCGCGGCTCCACGAGGACGGCTGGGTCGACCGGGCCGTCGAGCGCCTGCGCGAGCGCGGCCACGTGTACGAGCAGGACGGGGCACTCTGGTTCCGCTCGACCGCGTTCGGCGACGACAAGGACCGCGTCATCATCCGCTCGAACGGCGAGCCGACCTACTTCGCGGCCGACATCGGCTACGTCACCGAGAAGTTCAGCCGCGGCTTCGACCACCTCATCTACATCTGGGGCGCCGACCATCACGGGACGGTGGCGCGGGTGCGGAACGCGGCGGCCGCCATGGGCTACGACCAGGACGCGGTCGAGATGAAGCTCTACTCCTGGGTCCGCTTCGTGCGCGACGGCCAGGAGGTCTCGATGTCCAAGCGGGCCGGCGAGTTCATCACGCTCGACGAGCTGCTGGCCGAGGTCGGCGTCGACGCCGCGCGCTGGTCCTTCGCGTCACGGGCGCCGACCTCGAGCATCGACTTCGACATCGAGCTGGCCAAGAAGCAGACCAACGAGAACCCGGTCTACTACGTGCAGTACGCGCACGCGCGGATCGCGTCGATCGTGCGCAAGGCGGAGGGCGTGGGCATCCACCCGGCCGCCGAGGTGACCGGAACTCTCGCGGCGGCCCCGGAGGCCGCCCTGGCGCGGGCGGTGGCGCGCTTCCCCGAGGTCGTCGAGGACGCCGTCGCGGCCGAGGAGACGCAGGGTGTCACGGCGTACGCCACGGAGCTCGCGACCACGTTCCACGCCTTCTACCGCGATGCCCGCGTGGTCGACGAGACGGAGCCGGCGCGTTCGGCGGCGCGGCTGGCGCTCGCACGGGCCGCGCAGGTCACGCTCGCGAACGCGCTCGGGCTTCTGGGGATCTCCGCCCCGGACTCGATGTAGGCGTCGGCCGGGACGACCGGCTGATCCGCCGCTCGCGCGCTAGCCGGCCAGGCCCAGGACGCCTGCGACCTTGCCGAGCGTCGCGTCGTCGCTGCCGACGACCACCCAGCGGATCTTGCCGCCCTCCCCTGGGAGGACCTGGCCGGGCCCGCCGGCCTTGCCGAGTGCCGTGCTCGCGGCCGCCTCGAAGGCCGCCGCGTCCTCGGGCGTGTCCCACGCGGTCTGCATCGCGAGCGCCCACGCGTCGTCCGGGCCGTAGATGACCGCCAGGCGATCGCCACCCCAACCAGCGGCGGCGTCCTTCGCCGTGGCGGAATCGACCCCGCCCTCGGTGAGCCAGATGCCCATCTGGAACTCGCCGAACGAGTCCTCGAGCGGCACGCTCCAACCCTTCCCGAGGTCCTTGGCCAGGCCCTTCGGCACGGTCACCGCGACCGGCGCCTCGTCGGCCTGGTACTTGTCCGGGTGGAGGATCTGCTCGGTCGACTCGGGCATCTTCGCGTAGAAGTCGTCGACCTTCGGCCAGCCACCGGACATCTGGGCGGCCTGGACGTAGAAGGCGCCGGTCGTATACGGGTAGAGAAGGGTCTCGCGCAGGATGGCCGGCATCCGGTCGAGGACCGCCTGCTGCTCAGGGTCGACGGCGGCCTGGCTGACCTCGCCGAGTTCCTGCGACGTCAGGTTGCCGATCGCCCAGTAGGACATCAGGACCGTGGCGTCGCCCTCGTAGATGGCCTGCCGGGCGAGCATCCAGTCACTCCGATCGAGGACCTTCTCCTGGTCGGTGAAGACCGTGAAGTTCTGGTCCTGGAGCGCATGGGTGTACTCGTGAGCGTAGGTGATCTTGTCCTCCGCGCCGAGCGAGCCACTGCGCGACACGACGAACATCTTCTTCTCGTCGTTGCGGTAGAAGCCCGCCACGCCCGCGCTCAGCAGGTCCAGCGACATCGCCTTGAGATCGGCGTCCGCGGGCAGGAGCCCGAGCGCCTTGTACATCCGCTCGTTCGCGGCCACGTAGGCCGGCGGGCTGTCCTTGTCGTAGTCGGCGGTGAGCATCGCCCGGAGCTGGTCCTCGTCGATGATCTCGCGGCCGACCGAGGCCGAAGCCTTCAGCCCACGGAGCTCCACGACCTGCTTCTCGATCTCGTCGAGGACAGCGTTCTCGTCGACGGCGGCCGACGGGCCGCTTGATGGCGCGGCCGAGCCGCCGGGGCTCGCGGTCGGCCCTGCCGACGGGGCGCCGGAGGCCGATGGACTCGCGTTCGATGGTCCGCAGGCGGTCGCCGTGAACACGACGATCGAAAGGAGGACGAGCAGGAGGCGCGGACCCATCCGGACCCGCGATCGACGAGGGATGTGCATCGGCGGATTGTCGCAGAGGTCTTCGAATCACCCCACCGTCCGATGGTCCGGGGAGGCCCTGTCCGGTCGGGCCGTGCAGCGGTCCATGGATGCGTATCGCTTTCTTAACCGCTTGCCATCTCGTGGCTGAATGGGCCCGCCGTAGCGTATCGGTTGGACGAACCCGCAAGGTTCCATCCTCCCTCCCTCCGACCGGAGGCGCCGATTGGGCAGGCGCCTCCGGTCTTCCATTTCCGGCGCAAGCGGCAGTGCATCGCGCTGTGTCAGAATCGCGGCGATGGAAGTCACCTGGTACGGACGGACCTGCGTCCGCCTTCGGGGCCGCGATGCGGTCGTCGTGACCGACCCCTACCAGTCGGTCGTCGGCCCGACGGGCCGGGGCATCACCGGCGACATCGTCACCTTCAGCCACCCCGACGACTCCCGGCTGCCGCGCGCCAAGGGCAAGCCGTCGCGCGACGGCTTCACGCTGCTGCCGTCCAGCCTGGACGACGCTTTCGTGCTGGACGGCCCGGGCGAGTACGAAGTCAAGGACGTCCTCGTGACCGGGGTGCGGACGTACCGGGACGACGCGAAGGGTGCGACGGGTGGCAAGCAGGTCGCATTCGTCGTCGAGATCGACGGTCTCCACACGATCCACCTCGGCGACATCGGCCACGAGCTGTCCGAGGAGAAACTCGGCGACATCGGCTCGGTCGACATCGTCCTGGTGCCCCTCGGCGGCCGGCTGACGCCGACGCGCGCCGCCGCCCTCGTCGCCCAGCTCGATCCGAGCATCGTCGTCCCCATGCCACTCTGCGAGGACGCGAGCGACCCCGAATGTGCCGAGGCACTCAAGAAGTTCTTCCACGAGATGGGCGCCGAGCCGACGATGCAGCCGAAGCTGTCGGTCACCGCAACGAGCCTGCCGGCGGAGACCACCGCGGTGCTCCTCGAGTCGCGCGGCAAGCAGGCCTGATCCTCAGGCTCGGTCCAGCACGACCCGCCCGCGCTTGACGACCGTGCGGACGAGGTCCGCCGCCGGCCAGTAGGGGATCTGGGCGGTCGTCGGCACGCGCCAGATCGCGAGATCGGCGGCCTTGCCCGGCTCGAGCGAGCCGATCTCGTCGTCGAGCAACAGGGCCCGCGCGGCATTGATCGTGACAGCCGACAGCACCTCGTCGGGCGTCATCCGCAATTCGACACAAGCGGCGGTCATCGCGAGCGGCAGGCTGGCCGTCGGCGACGTGCCCGGGTTGAAGTCGGTGCCGATCGCGACCGGCACGCCGCGATCGATGAAGGCTCGCGCCGGGGCGTGATGGTCCTTCATCAGGAACCACGTCGTCGCCGGCAGCAGGGTCGCGACGACCGGCCGGCCGCCGGCCGCGGCACCTGCCATGGCGGCGATGCCCGCGTCCGATGGGGTCGCGAGGTGATCGGCCGACGCAGCTCCGAGCTCCGCGGCGAGCTCCGCCCCGCCGGACGGTGACAGCTCGTCAGCGTGCAGCCGCGGCGTCAGCCCGTAGCCCTGGGCCGCCGTCAGGATCCGCCGCGACTGGTCGGCGCTGAAGACGCCCTCCTCGCAGAACACGTCACAGAAGCGGGCCCGGCCGTGGGCCGCCACGCCGGGCAGCTGCTCCTCGATCACGGCCCGGACGTAGGCCTCGGTCCCGTCGGGCCGCGAGCGGAACTCCGGCGCGACCGCATGGGCGCCGAGGAAGGTCGGCACGATGTCGATCGGGCCCTCACGACCGAGCCTGTGGGCCGCGTCGATCAGCCGGATCTCTGTCTCGATGTCCAGCCCGTAGCCGGACTTCGCCTCGATGGTCGTGACGCCGTGCCCGAGCATCTCATCGAGCCAGCGCCGGCCGTGGACCAGCAGGTCGTCGGTGCTGGTCGCCCGCGTCGCGGCCACGGTGCCGAGGATGCCGCCCCCCGCGGCCAGGATCTCGAGGTAGCCAGCCCCGCGCTGGCGCAGGACGAGCTCGGCTTCGCGGGTGCCCCCGAACAGCAGATGCGTGTGCGGGTCGACGAGACCGGGGGTGACCGATCCGCCGCGGGCATCCAGCCGCGCGAAGCGGCCGAGCGGCAGGCCATCGGCGACGAGCGCCGCCTCGACCGACGCGCGCGGGCCGACCGCGGCGATCCGTCCTTCCCAGACCGCCACGACCGGGGCGCCGGGCGCGTCGGGCCCGCCGGCCTCGGCCGCGGTCAGGCGTCCGATCTCGCCCTGCGCCTCGCCCGCGCGGACGCCGCCGGCGAGTGTCGCGATCTCGGCCGCGCCGACGATCAGCAGGCCCGGCGTGACATCGTCGCTCCGTCCGCCCTTGATGACCCGGAACAGTCCGCTCATCGGTGCTGCCGCTCAGCCGGGCCGGCCGGCCCGCGCGGCCTCCAGTCGCAGCTCGAGGGCCTGCATCGGCGAGAAGTCGCGCAGCCGCAGGAAGGCCGCGGCGGCCGCAAGGCGGCGCTCGACGTCGCCGTGGCGTGGCGCGCCCGCGTGATCGGCGACCGCGAGGAACGAGGCGAGCGGCGCGAGCCCGATGAGCTCCGACTCGGCGACCTCGACGCCATCCTCGGCGGCGAGCTCGCGGACCGTCTCCCAGACGGCCCAGAGCGGGGTCGTCTCGAAGTCGAGCAGGTTCATCGAGACCTGCGCCCGTCGCAGGTCCTCGAGCCAGAAGCCGTTCGCCTGGACCTTCGGCAGGCCGCCGCCCAATTCGCGGACCCGGCGCGCGATCCGCTTGGCGAGGTCGACATCCTCCGAGGAGAGATTGATGTTGTAGGCGATGAGGAACGGTCGCGCCCCGACGGCGACCGCACCGGCCGACGGGTGCATCCGCGACGGTCCGATGTCCGGCTCGCGGCCGCGCTGGTCGATCTCCGCCTTGAGCCCCTCGTACTGGCCGCGCCGGACGTCGGACAGCTTCACCCGGTCGGGGCGCAGGGCGGCGTTCGCGTACAGGTAGACGGGCAGCTCGAACCGCGACGCGAGCCGCCCGCCGAACGCCCGGGCCAGCTCGACGCAATCGGCCATCGTGGTCGCGCCGAGCGGCACGAACGGGATGACGTCGACGGCCCCGATGCGCGGGTGCTCGCCGGTGTGCACGCCCATGTCGATCTCGTGGATCGCGGTCGCGACCAGCCGCTCGAGGGCTTCGCGGACCGGACCGTCCTCGCCGGCGATCGTGAAGACCGACCGGTTGTGACTGGGGTCGCTGGTCCGGTCGAGAAGATGGACCTCGGCTACCGATTCGATCGCCTTGGCCAACCGGTCGACCACGTCCAGCCGCCGTCCCTCGGAGACGTTCGGAACCGACTCGATGAGCACCCGTCGATGCTAAGCCTCGCGACCTGCCGACGAGACGCCGAAAAGCGCGGCGGGAACCCCGGGTAGACTGCCGCCGGTGACTTCCCCTCCGACCAGCGTGCTCCGGAATCGCGACTTCGTCCGGCTCTGGACCGCCGAGACCATCAGCCAGTTCGGCACCCAGGTCAGCCTGCTCGCCATCCCGCTCGTGGCGGTCATCCTGCTGGGCGCGACCCCGTTCGAGGTCGCCCTGCTCGGGACCGTGGAGTTCGCCCCCTTCATCCTGTTCAGCCTGCCCGCCGGCGCCTGGGTCGATCGCCTGCGGCGGCGCCCGATCCTGATCCTCGGCGACCTCGGCCGGGCCGTCAGCCTGGCCTCGATCCCGATCGCGTACCTGCTCGGCGGCCTGACGATCTGGCAGCTCTACATCGTCGGGTTCATCAATGGCACGCTCACGGTCTTCTTCGACGTGGCGTACATGTCCTACCTGCCGTCGCTCGTCGAACGCGACCAGCTGGTGGACGGCAACGGCAAGCTCGAGGTGTCGCGGACGATCGCCCAGACCGCGGGCCCGGCGATCAGCGGCGGCCTGATCGGGATCCTGACGGCCCCGATCGCGGTGGCGATCGACGCGGTCAGCTTCGGCGCGTCGGCCTTCTTCGTCTTCCTCATCCGCCGCCAGGAGCCGACGCCCGATCGGCACGTGGACGAGCACGGGCAGCCGCGCGAGAGCCTGCGCCACGAGGTCGCGGCCGGCCTCCGGTACGTGCTGGGCAATCGGTACCTGCGGGGCATCGCCGCGTCCACCGGGACCTCGAACCTCTTCAATTCGATCGCCACGGCGACCTACATCGTCTACGCCGTGCGCGAGCTGGGCCTCTCGCCCGGGGAGATCGGGATCGTCTTCGGCCTCGGCAACATCGGGTCGATCGTCGGCGCATTGATCGCGAGCCGCGTCGCCAGGCTGCTCGGCCTCGGGCCGGCGATCGTGGCCTCGATGTTTCTGGGCTTCCCCGCCCTGCTCCTCATCGCGATCGCCCCGAAGGCACTTCCGATCCCGTTCCTCGTGACGTCGGGCTTCCTGTTCGGCCTGGCCGCGGTCGTGTACAACATCAACCAGGTGAGCTTCCGGCAGGCCATCACGCCCGGGCCGATGCAGGGGCGGATGAATGCCACCATGCGGTTCGTCGTCTGGGGCACGATCCCGCTCGGCCAGATCCTGGGCGGGATCATCGCGACGACGATCGGCCTCCACGAGGCGATCTGGATCGGGGCGGCCGGCTCGATCCTGGCGGTCGTCCCGCTGCTCATCACTCCGGTCTGGACCCTGCGCGAGATGCCGGCGCCGATCGACGACGCACCGGCCGCCGACCCCGCTGAGGCGCTCGCGGAAGCCGAGGCGGAACGGCCGCCCGTCAGTCCGATCGACCCTCCGGGGCGCTGACCGCGGGAAGCATCGGCACGTGGACCCCACGCTCGCGGGCGACCGTGATCGCCCGCTCGTAGCCCGCGTCGACGTGGCGCAGGACCCCCATCGCCGGGTCCGTGGTCAGGACACGCTCCAGCTTCTGGGCGGCCAGGTCCGTGCCGTCGGCGACGACCACCATCCCGGCATGCTGGCTGTACCCGATCCCGACGCCGCCGCCGTGGTGGATCGACACCCACGACGCCCCGGCCGCCGTGTTCACGAGCGCATTGAGGAGCGGCCAGTCCGCGACGGCGTCCGACCCGTCGCGCATCGCCTCGGTCTCGCGGTTCGGCGAGGCCACGGACCCAGCGTCGAGGTGGTCGCGCCCGATGACGATCGGCGCCGCGACCTCGCCCGTCCGAACGAGCTCGTTGAAGGCGAGGCCGGCCCGCGCCCGCTCGCCATAGCCGAGCCAGCAGATCCTCGCCGGCAGCCCCTGGAACGGCACGCGGGCCTGGGCCATCTCGATCCAGCGCCGCAGGCCGAGATCCTCGGGGAAGAGTCCCAGGACCGCCTCGTCCGTTCGCGCGATGTCGGCCGGGTCGCCTGACAGCGCGGCCCACCGGAACGGGCCCCGGCCCTCGCAGAACTGCGGCCGGATGAAGGCCGGCACGAAGCCCGGATAGTCGAACGCATCGGTCACGCCGGCCTCGGCTGCCTGGGCCCGCAGGTTGTTGCCGTAGTCGAACACGACCGCCCCGGCGCGCTGGAAGGCAAGCATCGCGCGGACGTGCTCGGCCATCGCGCGGCGCGAGCGCCGCTGGTACTCCTCGGGCAGGCGGGCACGCAGCTCGAGCGCGTCCGCGAGGCTGATCTCGGCCGGGACGTACCCGCCGAGGGCGTCGTGCGCCGAGGTCTGGTCGGTCACGAGATCGAACCGTTCGCCCGCCGCCGCCCAAGCCGGCTCGATCTCCGCGGCATTGCCGACGAGGGCGATGCTGAGGGCCTCGCCAACCGCCGCGGCTGCCCGCGCCCAGCCGAGCGCCTCGACCGGATCGTGGGTCAGGCGGTCCACGTAGCCGATCTCGAGGCGGCGGCGGGCACGTGCCTCGTCGACCTCGATGACGACGCAGACGCCGTCGTTCATCGTCACGGCCAACGGTTGCGCGCCGCCCATGCCGCCCAGGCCGGCGGTCAGCGTGACCGTCCCCCGGAGAGTGCCGCCGAAGTGCTGGCGGGCTGCCTCGGCGAACGTCTCGAACGTGCCCTGCAGGATGCCCTGGGTCCCGATGTAGATCCACGAGCCCGCGGTCATCTGGCCGTACATCATCAAGCCGGCCTGCTCTAGGTCGCGGAAGTGCTCCCAGGTCGCCCACTTGCCCACGAGGTTCGAGTTGGCGATGAGGACCCGCGGCGCCCATTCGTGCGTCCGCAGCACCCCGACCGGCTTGCCCGACTGGACGAGCAGCGTCTCATCGTCGGCGAGCACGCGCAGCTCCGCGACGATCGCGTCGAAGGCGTCCCAGCTCCGGGCGGCGCGACCCGTCCCGCCGTACACGACGAGATGGTCCGGGTCCTCGGCGACCTCGGGATCGAGGTTGTTCATGAGCATGCGCAGGGCCGCCTCCTGCGCCCACCCGCGACACGAGAGCTCCGGGCCGCGAGGCGCTCGGACGGGTCGGGGTCCGGACATGGGCGGAGCCTACTCCCGCAGACCGGCGACGAGCAGGTCTCCCAGCTGCCGCCCGCCGATCGCGGTGATCGACACGAGGATGTCGTCGCCCAGGGCGACGTGATACGTCTGCGCGCCGCCGTTGCACGCGGTGGCAAAGACGGTCCGGCCGTCGACGACCCTTTGCGTCGTGGCCGCGACGCCACCCGCCGGTGCGCAGGCCGCCTCGTCGTAGGTCGTGCGCCAGCGGCCGTAGCTCGCGGCGTCGAGCGGACCGGATCGGAGCCGGACGATGCTCGCGACGGCGAGGTCGTCGCTCGCCGCCGCCACGACCCGGGCGATCGCGATGGCCGACGCATCCGACGCCAGGCCCGGGGATGCGGCGACACTCGCGGATGTCTCGGCGTCCGCCTCGACCGGCAGGCCGTCGACGGTCGAGGGCAGGTGATCGAGCAGCGACAGGTCGACCGCGACGCCGCTCGACGTGGAGCCGCTCGCCGATGGGATCGGCGGCGCTGAGGGCGAGGCGGACGGCGCCGTCCGCTGGACGCTGGGGCTCGGGGCTGGGACGGTCGCGCCCGGCGTGCCGGTCCCGGTCGTGACGACGTCGCACCCGACCAACCCAAGGGCGGCGACCAGCAGGGCGAACGTGGCCCGCCGCGTCCCGTGTCCTGCCGCGCGGCCGCCCGTCAGGTCAGCTCCCGCCGCATCACGGGGAACCGCGCGTCCGCGATCGCGAGGCTGAAACCGGCGGCCTCCCAGAACGCGGGCGTCGCCGCGCTCGTCGCCTCCGGCCGGGCCCCGACCTCGGGATAGGCCTCGACCGCGGCGAACCCGCGCGACGCGAGGTCCTCGCAGACGGCCGCGACCAGGCGTAGTGCCAGGCCCTCGCCTCGCGCCTCCGGGGTCGTGGCGATGCACGTGATGACCGCCGGCAGCGGCGCGGCCGGCAGCCGCGGATAGAGGTCGCGCGTCTGCTGCGCCCGCGGATACGCCGTCAGCGGGCCGAACTGGCAGTACGCCGCCGGCACCTCGTCCCGTTCGAGGACCTTCGCGTAACTGCCGACGACGCCGAGGCCGCGGGCGAGCAACTGCAGCTTGCGCGGGGCGTCGGGCGGGACCGCCGGCCGGCGGTCGGTCGTCGGCGCGAACGGGTTTTCGACAGCCGGGCCGTAGTCGTCATCGAGGAACGGATTGCGGATCGTGCGATCCAGGGCGAACGGGTTGGCGGCCGTGGGCCCCTCGAGGTCTGCAAGGAACGGGTTGTCCGGGACCGGCCGCGCGGCGCGCTCCGGGGCCGGGACGGACCGCTCCAGCCAGGCGAGTCGGGCCGCCTTCGAGCCGCGCGCCGTGTCCTCCCAGTAGTCGCAGCTCCGGTGGTCGAAACCGGGGTCCGCGCACGGCGGGATCCGGCCGAAGCCGGCCTCGTCGGCCACGTCGATGATGCGTATCGTCACCACTGTTGGCGATTCTAGGGTGTGTCGATGCACCGAGTGGCTGTTCGCGTTTGCTACAGTCGCGTCGGGCGGCAGGTGTGCAGCCCAGTAGTCACACCTACCGAGGCGACGTGGAAGGATTCGGGGTGTCAGCTCGAGGCAACGACGCATACTCCGTGCTCGGGGTCGAGCCGAGCGTGGACGATGACGCGATCCAGGCTGCCTATCGCAGGCTCGCACGCCGGTATCACCCGGACATCGCCGGCGAGACGGCAACGAAGCGGATGATGAAGATCAATGCCGCGTTCGATCGCGTCCGCGACCCGGTCCGTCGGGCCGAGTACGACGTCGAGCTCGACGAGATCGACCCGATCCGGGCCGCGAAGGCACGCCGACGACCGCAGAACCACGACCCGTCGTCGCCGACGCAGGCCGAGGCCGCGCACAAGACCGCCACCGCCTACCAGGCCTATGACCGACCGGTCCAGCGCGACGGGACGGGCGCGGCGGGCCGGCCGCCGGGTCGGCCGTCCGGCAGTGTCCTGGACTTCGGGCGCCACATCGGCTGGTCGATCGGGGAGATCGCCCGCGTGGACCCGGGGTATCTCGCCTGGCTGGAGGGCCGGCCCGAAGGCAAGCCATACATCGGCGAGATCGATTCCCTGCTCCGCCGGACGGGCTTTCGGACCGCCACCGATCCGGCCACGGCCAAGGCTGCGAGCCGGGGGCGCTTCGGGCGCTGATCCGGGCCGGGTCGTCAGCCCGCGAGGTCGACGAGCGCGCCGCGGTGCACGAGGTCCAGCGCTGACGCGAGATCCGGGCCGGGTTCGCGATCCTCATCGAGGTGCGGCACGGCCGCTCGCACGCGCGCCCGCGCCTCGGCCACGCCGTGTCCGGGTGCAGGCGAGCCGGTCGGCGCCAGGCGCAGGTCGAGCGCCTGGGCAGCCACGAGGAGTTCGATCGAGAGGATGCGCTCGACCCCTTCGAGGACCAGCCGCGCATGGCGCGCCGAGGTCGCGCCCATCGAGACGTGATCCTCCTGGTTCGCGCTCGTCGGGATCGAGTCGACTGACGCTGGATGGGCGAGGACCTTGTGCTCGCTGGCCAGGGCGGCCGCGGTGTACTGGTAGATCATCATCCCCGAATCGATGCCCGAGCCCGCCGCGAGGAACGGCGGCAGCCCGCCGTTCAGCCGCGGATCGACGAGGAGCGCCGTCCGACGCTCGCTGATCGAGCCCAATTCGGCGAGCGCGAGCTTGGCGAAGTCCAGAGCGAGCGCGATGGGCTCGCCGTGGAAGTTGCCGCCGCTGATGACCCGGCCGCCGCCCGTCGCGAGGGCGTCGACCGGGCGCAACGCCGCCGCCGGCGAACACGAGCGGGTTGTCGGTCGCGGAGTTGAGCTCGATGTCGAGGACGCGACGGAGATGGTCGAGGGAGTCCTGGACGGCCCCGTGGACCTGAGGCACGCAGCGCAGCGAGTACGGGTCCTGGACCTTGTGGACCGAATCGTGGTGGCTGCGCTGGAGCTCGCTGTCGCGCAGGAGATGGCGGAGCTGTCCGGCCACCGCGACCTGGCCCGGGTGCGGTCGGGCCAGCTGGTAGGCCGCGGCGAAGGCGACGTCCGTCCCGAGCAGCGCCTCGACGCTCATGGCGGCAGCGACCGATGCGGTCCGCACGAGCCGGTCCGCGTCCGCGAGCAGGAGCGCCCCGATCGCGCCCATCAGCTGCGTGCCGTTGAGCAGCGCGAGACCCTCCTTCGGTCCGAGCTCCAGTGGTTCGAGCGCGACGGCGCTGAGGGCCTCGGCGGCCGGCACGACCTTGCCCGCGACCTCGACCTCGCCGCGCCCGATGAGCGGCAACGCCAGGTGGGCCAGGGGCGCGAGGTCCCCAGACGCCCCGACGCTGCCCTGCTCGGGCACGACCGGGTGGATGCCGTGGGCCAGCATCGCGAGGAGCCGGTCGACGATCAGCGGGCGACAGCCGCTGTGGCCAAGGGCGAGCGTGTTGGCCCGCAGCAGCAGCATCGCGCGGACCACCTCCCGCGGGAACGGTCGCCCGACGCCGGCCGCGTGGCTCATCAGCAGGCGGCGCTGGAGCTCGCCTGACCGCTCGGGGTCGACGAAGGTCGTCGCGAGGTCGCCGAACCCGGTCGTGACCCCGTAGACCACGGCGCCGTCGGCGACGAGGGCCTCGATGACGTCGCGCGCCTCCTGCATCCGCTCCCGGGCGTGGATGTCGAGCGCCACCGGCGCGTCCCCGCGGGCGACCGCCTCGACGTCCGCGATCGTCAGGTCCGCCCCGGTCAGGACGACCGTCGCCGCCGCCCGTCGGTCCGGGTAGAAATGCGGGACCTCTGGCTCACTCACCGTGCCGAGGATAGTCGGCTAACCTTGGCGGCGTCCCTCGATTCCCCTCATCGTGAGGTCGGCTTGCTCGCGTTCATCGACCAGATCGTCATCCCGTTCCTCAACAGCCTCTACGGGGCCGTCGGCTATCTCGGCGTCCTGGTCGCGATGGCGATCGAATCGGCGATGATCCCGCTGCCGTCGGAGCTGATCCTCCCGTACGCGGGCTTCCTCGTGTCGGACCCGACCCAGATCGAGCCGCTCACCGGCGGGCCCTGGAACTTCTGGATCGTGGTCGTCGTGGCGACGATCGGGAACACGCTCGGCTCGCTTGTCGCCTATGCGATCGGCGCGTACGGCGGCCGTCCGTTCCTCGAGCGATACGGCAAGTACCTGCTCATCCGGCCGCACGAGATCGAGCTCGCCGATTCGTTCTTCGAGCGCCACGGCTCGGCGACGGTCTTCATCGGCCGGCTGTTGCCGATCGTGCGGACGTTCATCAGCTTCCCGGCCGGCGTCGCCCGGATGAACCTCGGCAAGTTCATCGCCTACTCGACGCTGGGCGCGTTCCTGTGGTCGATCCTCCTCGTCTGGGCCGGCACGGTCCTGGGCGCGAACTGGGAGGACATCCGGCACATGCTCCAGCCGTTCGACCTCGCGATCGCCGTGGCCGTGGTCGCGATGATCCTCGGGTTCATCTGGTGGCGCCTCGGCATGCCCGGCCGACCGGGACGTCCCGGCCCGCGACCCGCCGAGTCCGAGACCGACTGACTCAGGCGCGCTGCTCCTCGGGCGGCTTGATGGACCGGAAGTCGCGGTAGATCAACAGGTCGTACAGGATCTTCAGCCCGCCGGCCAGGTAGAAGGGCACCGCCGCATAGCCGACGCTCGCGAGCAGCACGGACGAGATCGTCGGCGAGAGCGCCGCGCCGGTGGTCCGCGCGATGCCGGTGACCCCGGCGGCGGCCGACCGCTCATCGGGGTCGACGACCGCGATCACGTAGGACTGGCGCGTCGGCACGTCCATCTGGCTGAGGCTGAAGCGCAGCAGCAGGACCACGATCGCCAGCTGCAGGTTGGGCATGAGCGGCACGAGGATCAGCAGCACGTTCGAGGGCAGGTGCGTGAAGACCATCGTGTTGATCAGGCCGATCCGCGCGGCGATCCGCGCGGCCGACAGCGACGACACCGCTGCCAGCAGGTTCGCAGCGAAGAAGATCCCACCCAGGACCGCGGGCTCGACGCCGTACTGGATGTGGAACCAGTAGGCCATGAGGCTCTGCGGGATGAACCCGCCGCCGAACGCATCGATCGAGAAGAGGAAGGACAGCCGCAGGACGACGCCCCGCGAGCGACCGAGCCCGAGGCGGCGACGGATGCCGTCGTCGCTGGTCGTCCTCGGCGGCGGCTCGATCGCATGGCCGAGCCGCCAGAACCCGATGGCCATCACGACGCCGATGACCGCGTATCCGACGACGATCGCCCGATAGGCATCGACCGGTGCGAGCCCGCGGCCAAGGAGCACCTGGCTCACGAGTCCCGAGGCGAGGGCGCCGGTGGCCGTCGCCACGTACCCGACCAGGTTGTACCAGGCGAACGTGGCGGTCCGCCGGCTGTCGGGGATGGTCTGCGACAACGCGGCCTGCTCGACCGCGAGGAACGGCCCCACCTCGTTCCCGGTCGGCGAGAGGACGCCGATCGTCGCGGCGAGGATGAGCAGCGGCACCCAGTCGGTGAGCACGAACGCCACACCGGCCAGCACCATCAGGACGGCGCCGACCACGAGGACCCGACGCCGACCGATCCGGTCCGCATGGGTGGTCAGCCAGAGCGAGATCAGCGTGTCGCCGACGAGCGTCAGGGTCAGCACGAGCCCGATCGTGAGGGCATCGAGGCCAAGAGCAACGAGGTAGAGGACGAGGACGACGGCCAGGAACCCGTACGCGAACATCCGGAGGGTCCGCATCGCGAACAGCAGGCGACCGTCGTGGTCGAGACCGCGCAGGCTCGCGACGAGTCCCGGATCGGGTCCTGCCGCGGGCGTGGCCATCACCGCGGAGTCTACGAGGCGCGACGCGGCCGGAACGGGTCTGCGAGAATGCCGCCGGAGGTACCGATCCGACGATGAGCGCCGACCGGCACGACAGCGACGCACCCGGCCATGCCGGGGCGGTCGAGCATCACCTGCCCGACGACCACGGCGACGACCACGGGCATGACGATCACGCCCATGCCGAGGAGACGCTCGGTCCGATCGACGTCGCGGCTTGGGGCGCCGGCGTGGCCGGGGTCGCGATCGGGGTCGTCATCGCGGCGTGCTTCGCGCTCGCGACAGGAGTGCTGACCGTCTAGGGCTGACCGTCTAGAACAGGCCGACGACGTTCCCGTCGGCGTCGATGTCGATGTTCTCGCCGCCCGGCTTGGACGGCAGCCCCGGCATCGTCCGCATCTCCCCGCAGAGCGGCGTGATGAACCCGGCCCCGGCCGACAGGCGGACCTCGCGGATCGGCACGGTGAAGCCGCTCGGACGCCCCTTCAGGTTCGCATCGTGGCTGAGCGAGTACTGGGTCTTGGCCATGCAGATCGGCAGGTGGCCGTAGCCGAGGTCCTCGAACTGCTTGAGCGACTTGCGGGCCGCCGGCAGGTACTCGACACCGTCACCGCCATAGATCCGCGTCACGATCGTCTCGATCTTCTCGGTCAGCGACAGCTCGTCGGGGTAGAGCAGCTTGAAGCCGCCGCCACCGGCATCGGCCGCGGACCAGACGGCCTCCGCGAGCGCGGTCGCACCGGCGCCACCGTCGACGAAATGGGTCGCGACGACGGCGTCGTGCGCTCCCGCGGCCAGGGAGACCTCACGGATGGCGTCCACCTCGGCCGGCGTGTCGGTCGGGAATGCGTTGATCGCCACGACCGCGGGGATGCCGAAGACCGTGACGTTCTCGATCTGCTTGGCGAGGTTCGCGGCACCGGCCCGCACGGCATCGACGTTCTCCTCGAGCAGCGCCGGATCGAGCGGCTTGCCGGCGACGATCTTGCCGACCCCGCCGTGCATCTTGAGCGCCCGGACCGTGGCGACCACCACGGCCGCGTCGGGCGCGAGCCCGGACGCCCGGCACTTGATGTCGAAGAACTTCTCGGCACCCATGTCCGCGCCGAACCCGGCCTCGGTGCAGACGATGTCGTTCGTCACGAGCGCGAGGCGGTCCGCGATGATCGAGTTGTTGCCGTGGGCGATGTTGGCGAACGGCCCGGCGTGGACGAAGGCCGGCCCGCCTTCGAGGGTCTGGAGCAGGTTCGGCTTGATCGCGTCGCGCAACAGGACCGTCATCGCCCCGGCGACGCCGAGGTCGTCGGCGGTCACCGGCGAGCCGTCCCCGCGCGTCGCGAGGACGATCCGCCCGAGCCGGGCGCGCAGGTCGTGGAGGTCCGTGGCCAGCGCCAGCACGGCCATGACCTCCGACGCGACCGTGATCACGAACTCGGTCTCGCGCGGGATGCCGTCCTCGCGGCCGCCAAGGCCGATCACGACGTGGCGGAGCGCCCGGTCGCTGATGTCGACGACGCGCGGCCAGAGGACCCCGTGGGGATCGATGCCGAGCGGGTTCTTGTGGTGCAGGCTGTTGTCGATGAAGGCCCCCGCGAGGTTGTGGGCGGCCCCGATGGCGTGGACGTCGCCGGTCAGGTGGAGGTTGAAGTCCTCCATCGGGATGACCTGGCTGTACCCGCCGCCGGCCGCCCCGCCCTTGATCCCGAACACGGGGCCGAGCGACGGCTGGCGGATGTTGACCGACGCCTTGCGCCCGATCCTGTTGAGGCCCTGGGCCAGCCCGACCGTGGTGGTCGACTTGCCCTCGCCGAGGGGCGTCGGGGTGATGGCGGTGACGACCACGTACTTGCCGCGCGGGCGTTCCGCCTCCAGGCGCCTGATCGCCTCGAGCGTGACCTTGGCCTTGGTCGGTCCGTAGAGCTCCAGTTCGTCGTCCCGGATCCCGAGCTCGGCGGCGATCTCGACGATCGGTCGCGGCCGCACGGAGCGGGCGATCTCGAGATCGGACGGGAAGCTCATCGGTCTCCTCCGGACAGGACGGGTCGTGACGGGGACGCCGGACCGTCGACGGTCCCAAGGCGGTCGGTCGGCGCCTGGCGCTCGGCAGCCCGGATCAGGTGCGTGAGCAGGATCGCGTTCGTCAGCGGCCCGACCCCACCAGGGACCGGGGTGATGGCCGAGGCGACCTTGACCGCCGAGGCGAAGTCGACGTCGCCGACGATGTGCCCATCGACGACGTTGATCCCGACGTCGACGACCACCGCACCCGGCTTGAGCATCGCCCCGGTCACGAGACCCGGATGACCGGCGGCCACGACGACGATGTCCGCCCGGGCGACATGACCGGCGAGATCCCGCGTCCGCGAGTGGCACACGGTGGCCGTGGCGTCCTCCTTCACGAGGAGGAACGCCGCGGGCATGCCGACGACGGCCGACCGGCCGATGATCGTGGCGTCCTGGCCCTCGATCAGGATCCCGGACCGACGGAGGATCTCGACGGCCGCATGGGCGGTCGCCGGCAGGAACCCGTCGTAACCGAGGCGAAGGAGCCCGGCGTTGAGCGGATGGATGCCGTCGATGTCCTTGGCCGGATCGATCGCGTCGATGACCGCCCGGAGGCGGATCGTCGGCGGGAGGGGCATCTGGACGATGACGCCGTCGACGGTCGGGTCGTCGTTGAGGTCGCGGACCGTGGCG
Organism: uncultured Chloroflexia bacterium; assembly: GCA_963767165.1. GTDB lineage: Bacteria > Chloroflexota > Limnocylindria > Limnocylindrales > CSP1-4 > SPCO01. The sequence goes on from CAVYCV010000006.1 coordinate 93,085, forward strand.
GTGACGCGGGCCTCGGTCGCCTCGCCCTCGAGCTCCACGAACCCGGCGTCGATGCCGACCTTCGCGCACCCGCGCAGGATGCGTTCGAGATAGACCATCGAGGGCGCGTCCTTGCCGACGATGACGACGCGCAGGCCCGGCGGTCGGCCACGCGTCATCCGGAATCGCGCGACGTCCTCGGCGACGGCGACACGGATCTCGTCCGCGATCGGCCCACCCTCGAGGAGCCGGGCACCGCCCGATCCGGACACGCTCACTCCCGTCCGGGGGCCGGGATCGGTTCGCGCGGCTCGCCGCTGCCCACGGCTTCCCTGGCGGTCTCCGCCATCCGCTCCACGTCGTGGACCAGCTCGTAGACGCGGCCGGTCATCTCCCCACTGAACTCCGGGTCGCCGACCGATGGCAGATTGATGAGGACGTTCGCGGCTGCTCCGCGGGCGCCCGCCTCGGCGAGGAGCGTTGCCACGGACAGGTCGCTCGCGGCGTTGACATTGCTTCGGCCGGCCAGGGCCTCGGCCACCTCCACCACGACCAGGCAGGCCTCGACGCACTCGAGTGGGATCTCGGACGCCTCCCGCGCTGCCGCACGCATCGCCGCATCCCGAGCCTCCTTCTGCGTCTCCGTGTCGCGAGGCAGCTTTCTGGCCGCGGCGAACCGGGCGTAGGACGCGGCATCGTCATCGGCGAGCGTCAGGAGCCGATCGACCAGCTCGTGCCCCGCCTCGGCGGCCCACGCCAGGAGGTCGGCGTGCGCGGCGTACTTGGGGCGGTCCTGGGAGAGCGCCGCGACCATCGCCACGAGCCCGGCTCCCAGGCTGGCGGCGACCGCGGAGGCGCTGCCACCGCCGGGCACCGGGTCGGACGATGCGAGGCGGGCGACGAACGCATCGACGGTCAGATCGCGGAAGCGATCGGATGGGGAGGGTTGCACGCCCCGATTGTAGGTACGCGCGGGGCGTTGCGGCGAAGGGAATGCACCCTGTACGACCGCAACCGATCGAGCGTGTGCGGCAGTCGGAGACGGGGCGGGAGCGGTACCGGCGCACCCGCCCCGCGACCGACGGTGGACCGACCCGGAGGGGAGGGCTGCCGGTCGGTCCCGGAACGTTCGAGCGTCAGGCCGCCAGGCGGATCGCCTCGTCCAGGCCGGTCACGGTCCATCGCTTCGAGCGGTGGTGATAGGTCAGGGACAGGCGGGCTCGAGGCGTCTCGACCTCGAACAACGTCCGTGGCCCCGTGATGACGGGGTAGGCCGCCGCCTCTTCGCGGACCGCCCTCAGGCGTGTGACCGGCATGCGCGTCGCACCCCAGGTGACCTCGCGCGGCCGTCCGTCAAACCAACCGGTCCGGACGTGGACCTGGACCGGATCGACACGGGTGAATGCCATCGGATGGCTCCTTCTCGGGGGCGACTTCGCTGTGTCTGTGTCGTCCGGGGCACGCGTCCGACAGAACGTCTGTTCGATTACATCCGGAGCCTAGACCGAACAGGCGTTCGATGTCAAGGCTCGTCGTCCGGAATGTCGTCGCCGTCCGTGACAGCTTGCGTGTCACGGCCCTCGCGATCGCCTTCGGATGCCTCCGGATCGGTCGGCACGCCGCGCGCGCGGCGGTCCAGCGGGTTGCGCGGATCGCGCTCGAACGGCGCGGGCAACCCGGCGCCGAGCAGGCGCGCCCGGGTGACGGCGTCCTCGCCGTAGCGCCGGCGGACGGCATCGGCGGCAGCGGTCGCCCGACGACGGCGGGGATCCTCGTCGCTGAACATCGAGAGCTGTTCCCGATCGCCCAGGTTCGACGCGGTGACACCCAGGAGCCGCACGCGGATGCCGCGCACCTCCGGACGAGCCAGCTCGAGCGCCACCCGATAGATCGGCTCGGTCATGTCGGTCGGCTCGGCCAGCGTGCGTTGACGGGTGACGGTCCGGAACGAGGAGTCGCGGATCTTGACCGCGACGGTGCCGGCCCTGACCCCCGCCGAGCGGAGCCGCGCGGCGACGCCGTCGGCCATCCCGAGCAGGGCCCGCTCGATCGTCTCGCGGTCGCTGGTGTCGACGTCAAAGGTGTGCTCGTGGCCGACCGACTTCGCCGGGTCGCCGTCGTGGACGGGGTCGGCATCGAAGCCTCGAGCTCGCGCGACGAGCGACGCGCCGAACTTGCCGAACCGGCGCACGACGACGTCCTCCGGCAGCGCCGCGAGGTCGCCGATCGTCCGGACCCCGTAGTCGGCAAGGGCGAGACCCGTCCGCTCGCCGACGCCCCACAGCCGCGAGATGGGGAGCGGCGCGAGGAAGGCCGCCTCATCCCCGGGCGCCACGACGACCAGCCCGTCCGGCTTGCGGAGATCCGATGCGACCTTGGCGACGAGCTTCGTGGTCGCGACCCCGACCGACACCGTCAGACCCACGTCCGCCCGGACCTCGTCCTTGATCCTGCGCGCGATCGTCGGACCGTCGCCGAACAGGTTCGCGGTCGCCGTCACGTCGAGGAACGCCTCGTCGATCGAGATCGGCTCGACGAGCGGCGTGAACCGTCGGAGGACGGCCATGACGTCGCGGCTGGCCTGCTGGTACCGCCGGCCGTCGACGGGCACGAACACGCCGTCGGGGCAGCGCCGGCCGGCTTCCCGCAGCGACATCGCGGAGTGGACCCCGAACCGCCGAGCCTCGTAGCTGGCCGCCGACACGACGCCCCGCTGGTCCGGCCCGCCGCCCCCGACGATGACCGGGCGGCCGCGCAGCTCCGGATGGTCGCGCTGCTCGACGGACGCGAAGAACGCGTCGAGGTCGACGTGGAGGATCGTCCGGTCGGGCACGCTCGCTATCATCGACCCGCTGTGGAAGCCTCTGCCGGCAGGGTCCCGGGGCGTTCGGTCGCCGCCCTCGCACTCGCCCTGATCGGCGGGGTCGTCGTGGCATGGCTCGTGCCCGTCACGTCCATGGTCCTCGTCTGGCCGATCCTGTTCGCCGTTCCGGGCTGGGTCATCGTCCGGCGCGTGGCACCGGACCTGCCGGTGCCGGGCCAGGTCGGCAGCGCCGTCATCGTCAGCGTGTACCTGTCGGCCCACGTGGTCGACCTCGTGGCGCGGGTCGGCGGGTTCGACCGTCCATCGATCCTGGTCGCCACCCTGCTGATCGTCGTGGGCACGGCGGCCCTCGCGGTTCTGCGCCATCCATGGCTGGCGCCCATCGGCCGACCCACGATCGCCGGGATCCGCGCGACGATCCGCACGGACGCGGCCGCGTGGCTGATCGCCGCGGCCTTCGGCCTGATCATCCTCGTCGTCCTCTTCGCCAACGGCTGGCGGTACACGCTCAACGGCTGGGTGTCGGGCGGCTGGAACTGGAGCGACCTGCTGGTCCACGTCGCGATCGGCGCGAGCATCGTGCACGGCAACTTCCCGCCGGAGGTCCCCTATTTCGCCGGAGCGCCCCTGACGTATCACTGGTTCGCCGATCTCCACGGGGCGATCACCTCGAGCGTCGCGGGCATCGACCTGATCCAGGTGTACTTCACGACGAGCGCGGTCTTCGCCGCGGTGCTGGCGCTGCTCGTCTGGAGCCTGACCCTCCGCCTGACCGGCGGCCGCCGGGTCGCCGCCATCGCCGCCGTCCTCGCCTGTCTCGGCGGCGGGATGGGCTGGCTGCGACTGGTCGGCGACGTGCTGGCCGGCAACCCGGACGTGGCCGCGCTGCTGGCCCAGAACCCGTACGACAACAGCTGGGAGGACGGCTGGCCGTTCTTCCGGATCGCGTCAGTCCTCGGGACCGCGTTCCTGCCCCACCGGGCCTCGACGCTCGGACTGCCCGGGCTGGTCGCGGCGGTGCTGCTGGTGGTCCAGTGCCTGGGGCAACGGCCCGCGGGCGTCCTCCTGGCGGGCCTCATCGCGGCGCTCCTGGCGCCCTTCCAGTTCTATGCGTTCCCGGCGACGTACTTGATCGTCGGCCTGTACGTCGTGACGGCCGGCGCCTGGCGTGCTCCGACGGCGCGTCGCGACGCGGCGCTCTTCCTGAGCCCGCTGATCCTGGCCGTGCCGTTCATCGCCGAGGCGGTGTTCCAGCAGAGCCAGGCCGGCGCGTTCCGGCTCACCGCGGGCTGGAGCGAGGCCCGGTTCGGCGACGGCCCGCTCGCCGTCGTCTTCTTCTACGCGACGAACCTCGGCATCCCGTTCGCTCTTGCGCTCATCGCCGCCGTCACCGCGCGCGGGCTGCCGGCCCGCTGGTTCCTCGTCGCGTGGCTCGCCGCGCTCTTCGTGGTCCCGAACATCGTCGTCCTGAGCGCGGTCGACTTCGACATGAACAAGTACTTCCAGATGATGTGGATCGCGGTCGCGATCCTCGCGGCCTGGCTCATCCGGCGGTGGCCGCGCCCGGTCATCGGTGCGGTCCTCGTGGTGTGTGCGATCTCACCAGCGCTGATCGCCGTGTGGCACCTGATCAGCACGCCCGTGACGATGAGCCTCGCGCAGGAGCGGGCGGCCCGCTGGATCGAGACCAACACGCCCGATCGGAGCGTGTTCCTTACCGACGCGTTCATCAACAGCCCGATCGATCTCGGCGGGCGGATGCGGATCACGACCTTCGGGCCGTACGTGTCGAACCTCGGCTACGACCCGGCGCCGCGCGAGGCCGACGTCGACGCGGCCTACTGCGACGGGACGGACGCGGCCGCGGCGATCATGGAGCGCTACGGGGCCACATACGTGCTCTCGAGCGGCGGGGTCCTCGATTGCGACGACCTCGATCCGACCGATTTCGACACGAGCGAGCAATTCGTGCCGGTCTTCAAGGAGGCCGGCGTGAGCATCTGGCGGTTGGACCCGGCCTGATCAGCCCTTCGGCTCGACGATGATCGTGACCTCGGGCGTCATGCCCGAGTAGACCTTGATGGCCACCTTGTACGTCCCGAGCGACTTGAGCGGCTCCTCGAGGTCGATCTTGTGGCGATCGATCTCGATGCCCCGGCGGGCCAGCGCGTCGGCGATGTCCTTCGAGGTGATCGAGCCGTAGAGCTTGCCGCCCTCGCCGACCTTCACGCCCATCGTAAGGGTCGTGCTGCCGATCCGGGTCGCGGCGACCTCGGCCTCCTCGCGCTCGCGCTTGCGCTTGTCCTCGCGGCTCGCGACGTCGTGCTGCCACGCGCGGTAGGCGCCGCCGGCCGCGGGCACCGCCAGCTGCTTCGGGATCAGGAAGTTCGTGGCGTAGCCGTCGGACACCGACTTCATCTCGCCGCTCTTCCCGAGCTTGTCCACGTCACTCGTCAGGATGACCTTCACGCGATGGGATCCTCCCTGGAGATCCAGGACCGCACCCGCGGGCCCAGACCGAATTGCTTCATGGTGTCCCCGGCGGACGCGATGACCGTCGGGATCCGGCGGATGCTCCGCCGGACGGCGCTCGGCGTCAAGCGCCGGATCTGCGCGATGTCACGTTCGAATTCGCCACGCGGGATGCCGAGCTCGTCGAGCTTCTCGCGAAGCAGGTCCTCGGGCGCCCCGTCGATGAACAGGTCGACCGCCAGCACCACGACGACGAGGTCGTCGAGCCCGCCGAGGATCGGGATGTTGTCGGGGATCAGGTCCTTGCCGAGGACGAGGTAGCCGGCGGCGCCGGCCAGCACGGCCTTTCGCGCGGCGGGCATCCGGTCGTCCATGGCGAGCGCGGCCACGAGCCGGGCGTACATCGGGATCCGGCTCGCGACCGGCAGGAAGGCCAGCAGCGACAGGGCGCGGCCGAAGGTCATGCCGGCGATGCTGGCCCGGCCCGACTCCTTCTTCTTCGAGCTGCCGTTCGAGCCGCCCTTTGCCATCCCTGTCCGTCTCCTCGATCGTGGCGCCTGCGCGCGGAGCCGGAGTCTACCAGCGTTCCGTGGCCCGGCCCCCCGGTGCCCGGCCGCGACGACCCTGCCGTGCTGGCCGCCAGCCAACGATCTCGACAGGTAGCCCGTCGGCGCGCCCATATCCACCATCCAGGCGCCTCTGCGCTGGCTGCCAGCCAGCAAGACGACAGGACGAACTCACCGCTGGTCCCTCGCGCCGGGATCGTTGGCGCTCCGCCACCACTCCGCCGTCCCTTGGGCCCGAGGACCACCGCGATCGCGCTCGGCTTGACATCGAACGTCCGTTCGGTATCATGGACGGCAAGGAGGCGCGAGTGACCAAACACGACGCCGAGCGCAAGGTCAAGATCCTCGACTTCATCGCAGCGACGCTGCGCGCCCGGGGCTATCCGCCGTCGGTCCGCGAGATCGCCCGTGCGGTCGGTCTGGCCTCCACGTCGGCCGTCCACCACCACCTCCAGATCCTCGAGCGTGAGGGCTACCTGGAGCGGGGGGCGGCGCAGTCGCGCGCGATCCGGTTGACGCCAACGGCGGCGATCCGCCTCGGGCTCTCGAGCGAGCTCGTCCCGCAGGCCACGTCGGCCGACTCACGCGTGTTGCCGGTGATCGGCGAGATCGCCGCAGGCGGTCCCATCGAGGCCTACCAGGACGCATCCGAGACGATGGCCGTGCCGGACCTGCTGGCACCCAGCGGCGACGCATACGTGCTCAAGGTCCGGGGCGATTCGATGATCGAGGCCCATATCGCCGACGGCGACTTCGTCCTCATCCGGCCCCAGACCACGGCCCGCAACGGCGACATCGTCGTGGCCCAGGTCGAGGAGAACGCGGTCACCCTCAAGCGCTTCTTCAAGGAGAAGGACAAGATCCGACTCCAGCCCGCCAATCCGGCTTACCCAGCCCAGTTCTATGACGACGTTCGCATCCAGGGAAAGCTCATCGGAGTGATCCGGAAGCTGGATTGATGGCGGCGGCTAGGGCGGCCCAGCGCTGCGTTGCCCGGCTCCGCCAGTCGCTCACGCAGGTCGAGTGCGCTCGCTCCTTTTGCTCGCCTGGCGCCTTGCTCTGAACCGCCCTAGCCGCCGATTCTCAGTTCCTGTCGATCATCCACAGCGTTTCCACATCGACTGTCGCGTGGTGATGAGTTCGTGGACGGGGTTCGTGGACAAGGCCCTTCTCGTCGCGGCACCTGGGCGTGACAGTGGAGGTGTCACGACCCGACGTCATCCTGGGAGCCCATGATCGACCGCCTGCCGCCCCAGAGTCTCGAGGCCGAACAGTCGGTCCTCGGCGCCATCCTCATCGACCGCGATGCGGTCATCGAGGTGGCCGAGTTCCTCCGCGCCGAGGACTTCTACCGGCAGGCGAACGGGCGGATCTACGCCGCCATCCTCGACCTCTTCGAGCGGCGCGAGCCGATCGACATCGTGACCGTCGCCGAGGCGCTCGAGCGGCGCGAGGAGCTCGATGCGATCGGCGGGCGGGCCTACCTCTCGAGCCTGTCCAACGAGACGCCCACCGCCGTCCACGCGGCGCAGTACGCGCGGATCGTCGAGCGCAAGGCGGTGCTTCGCAATCTGATCGGGGCGGCCGGCCGGATCGCCGGGATCGGCTACGAGGACCCCGCCGAGATCAGCGAGGCGATCGATCGCGCGGAGGCTGAGCTGTTCGCGGTCAGCCAGAAGCGCGTCGACGTCGGGTTCAGTGCGCTCAAGGCCCTCCTCCATGACGCCTACGACCGGCTCGACTACCTCCACGCCCATCGCGGAGAGATCAGCGGCGTCCGGACCGGCTTCACGGACCTCGACACCCTCACGACGGGCCTCCAGAAGAGCGACCTCATCGTCCTCGCGGCCCGGCCCTCGGTCGGCAAGACGAGCCTCGCGCTCAACATCGCCGAGTTCGCCGCGGTCAAGGAACGCAAGAGCGTGGGCGTGTTCAGCCTCGAGATGAGCAAGGAGCAGCTCGTCCTGCGGCTGCTGTCGAGCGTCGCCAACATCGATTCGCAGCGCCTGCGGACCGGTTTCCTCGAGGAGCTCGACTTCGCCCGGATCGCGCCGGCGATGAACGCGCTTTCCGAGGCGCCGATGTACATCGACGACACGCCGAACATCACAGCCATGGAGTTGCGCACCAAGGCCCGCCGCCTCCAGGCGGAGGCGGGCCTGGACCTCGTGATCGTCGACTACCTGCAGCTCATGCAGGCCACCACCACGAACCGCGACGCCAACCGCGTCCAGGAGGTCTCCGAGATCTCGCGCGGCCTCAAGGCGCTGGCCCGCGAGCTCAACGTGCCGGTCGTCGCGCTCTCGCAGCTCTCACGCCAGCCGGAGATGCGCGAGTCGAAGGAGCCGCGGCTCTCCGACCTGCGCGAGTCGGGCGCGATCGAGCAGGACGCCGACCTCGTCATGTTCCTGTGGCGCGACAAGGACCGCTCCGATGACCAGGACGCCGACGGCGAGGTCATCAAGCTCAAGCTCGCGAAGCACCGCAACGGACCCACCGGCGAGGTGGACCTGTGGTTCAAGAAGCGCCAGACGCGCTTCGTCAGCTACGCGGGCGAGCGCTTCGCCGAGGCGGGTTGACCGCCGAAACCGGCCCCCCGTCGTCAGCCCGGGTCAGCCCTCGTACTCGAAGCCGATCTTGACCTCGACGCGGTACTCGACGATCTCGCCGTCCTCGACGACCGCGCTCGACTTCACCACCTCGACCGTCTGGATGTTGCGAACGGTCTTCGAGGCGGTCGACACCGCCTGGCGGGCAGCGTCGCTCCACGACTTCGGGCTGGTCCCGACCATCTCCCGGATGATGATGACTCCCACGGTCGGCACCTCACGCTCCTGCCGCGGTCGTCGTCAGGCGCCATCGTGGCGCGGCCGCTGACCAAGCCATGATGCCACGAGGCCGACCCGTCGCCGGGTCGGCCCCTGGGTCGCTCGGATCGGATGCGAGCCGCTCCCGGGCTAGACGCCCGCCGTGACCGACAACGTGCCGGCTCGGACCTTGTCGAAACAGGAACTGCAATAGACCGGGCGATCGTTCCGCGGCGCGAATGGCACGATGGCCTGGCCCCCGCAGGCCCCGCAGATCGCGGCGTGGAACTCCCGTGGGCCCTCGTTCGAGCGAGCCCGCTTGGCGGCGGCCCGGCACGATGGGCATCGCTGCGGGTCGTTCGTCAGCCCCTTGCTGGCGTAGAAGGCCTGCTCGCCGGCAGAGAAGGTGAACTCCTCGGCACAATCGCGACAGGTCAGACTTCGGTCCTCGTACACCCTCTCCGGACCCTCCTCGGCTCGGGATGCCACAACAGAGGCCCGTGCCCTGGGGCAGTCAGGACCGGCGCGGGGGCGCGCGTCACGGGGGTGCGCGCCCGGGTCGGCCCGGGCCTGGGGGACCCGGAACTCATAGCCGTGAAGATACGCGCGCCGTCAAGCCCCATTCTCGAGTTGCGGCATCCCGTGGAACCAAGTCGGGGAGGTGAACGTCGGTCGGCCATGCCAAACCTGACTCGCTCCACGCTTCTGCCGGCCCTGATCCTCGCGCTCGCCGCGTGCAGTTCCGGCGGCACCAGCCCCTCGGCCGCGCCTCCGTCGGCCGGCCCGTCAGGCGCCCCCTCGAGCGCCCCGAGCCCCTCGACCGGCGTCCTCGGCCCGATCGACCACGCGACCGGCGCGACCGACGTCCTGCTCCGCTACGAGGAAGGCGGCGGCTTCATGATGCCGGCCTTCATCGCCACCCAGGCACCGATCTTCACCCTCTACGGCGATGGGGTCATCATCTTCCGCAACCCGATGGCCGAGCCACCCCCGGCGGTCGGCTCGGTCATGCCGCAGACCCCATTCCGCACCGCGAAGCTTAGCGAGGACCAGATCCAGGAGGTGCTCGCGTTCGCACTCGGCGACGGAGGTCTCGGCGTCGCCCGCGCGAGCTACGAGAACATGCAGGTCGCGGACGCGGGGACGGCGATCTTCACGGTCGACGCCGGCGGCATCAAGAAGGCGGTGTCGGTCTACGCGCTCGGCCTCGAGGTCGAGGGCATGCCGGACGCCCTGGCCCGGACGGCGTTCAAGCACCTCGCCGACCGGCTGGCCGACTTCGACAACGGCGGCTCGACGCCGACCGAGGTGTACGTGCCGGAGCGCTATCGCGGGATCCTCATGGACGGCGCCGCGGCGCCCGACCAGAAGCCCTGGCCGTGGGCCGACATCAAGCCCGCGGACTTCCCGTTCCCGGCCGATCCGAACGCCTTCCAGATGGCCCAGCGGGCGCTGACCGCGGCGGACGTCGCGAAGCTCGGCATCGACACGGTCGAGGGCGGAGCCCAGGGCATCACCCTCGTCGGCCCGTCGGACGGCAAGATCTACGCGCTGTCGCTGCGCCCGCTCCTGCCGGACGAGCCCGACATCAAGGCGTAGAGGTTCGCCGCCCGGAGAGACCCGGGGCGGGGCCGCAGCTAAGGGTCCGGTGAGGGCCGGGCGCCACCATGGCGCCATGGCACTGCCGGACCCTTCCGTTGACACGCTCCGCGAGCGCTCCGTATCGTTCGCCCACCCCCGCGTCCATCCGTCAGGCGAGCGCTCGCCGTCGCCGGCCGCTGCCGGAACGGGAGCGACCGCCGCCACTTCGGCCAGCGGAGCCCACCGTGACGACGTGAGCGGATTTCCGATCCAATACGCGAAGGTCCAACCACCGCCGTTGCGGCAGGAGACGCTCGCCCGCCACCGCCTGCTCGACTGGCTGGCGGCCAAGATCCACCACCGGATCATCCTGGTCATCGCAGATGCCGGCTACGGGAAGACGACGCTGTTGGCCGACTTCGCCGGCCGGACCCGGCTGCGGACGCTGTGGTACCGGCTGGACGAGGACGACCGGGACTGGATCTCGGTCCTGCACCATCTGGTGGCGGCCGGCCGTGAGGCGGATCCCGCGTTCGCCCCGAATACGGCCGCGATGCTCGCCGACAAGAGCCTGAGCGGCCCGACGCGCGACACCGTCATCGATGTCTTCGCGCGGGAGCTGCAATCGATCGCCCCGCACGGCGCGGTCCTCATCTTCGACGACTTCCACCTCGTGGACGATGCGCCGGACGTCCAATTGATCGTCCGCGAGCTGGTCGAGCGGGCCCCCGAGCGACTCACGATCGTCTTCGCCAGCCGACGAACGCCGGGTATCCCGATCGCGAAGCTCCGCGCCATCGGTGAGGTCGCCGAGTTGACCCGTGACGACCTGCGGTTCGACGCCGACGAGACGGCGAGACTCTTCCGCGAGTCGTACGGTCGGACGCTCGAGCCCGATGTCCTGGCCGACGTGACCGCCCGAACGGAGGGTTGGGCGGCGTCGCTGCAGTTGGTACACGCCGCGCTGCGCGATCGAACGCCGGTCGAGATCCGCAGCTTCGTTCGCAACCTGTCAGGCGGCGACCAGGAGCTGTACGACTACCTGGCCGAGGAGGTCGTCGGCGACCTGCCGGCGGACCTCCAGCGGTTCCTGATGCGAACGTCGATCCTCCAGCTGGTCACACCGGACCTCGCCGAGGTCGTGACCGACCTCGAACCGGCCGAGGTCTCGCGGCTCACGGCCGCTGCCGAACGCGTCACCCTGCTCGGTCGACGTGCCCGCGGGCCCCGGACGGAGCTGCGGTATCACCCGCTCGTCCGCGAGTTCCTGGAGTCCCGGCTCGCGCGCGACTTCGGCACCGATGCGGTGCGCGATCTGCACCGGACCGTGGCCGCCCACGCCGAGGGACGCGACTGGCGAATCGCGGCGCATCACCACTGGGCGGCCGACGATCGCCTCCGGGCCTACGCGATCATCGATGCATCGGCCCAGAGCATCATCGGCCGCGGCGAGTACCTGGTCGCTGCGCCGTTCGTCGCGGAGGTCGCCGACGATGCCCAGCGCGCGAGCTTCCAGGTCGTCCTCTCACGCCGTGACTTCAAGCAGGGCGACGTGCGCCAAGCGCTCGTCCGCGCGAAGCGCGCCGTCGAGATGGACCCGCAATCGGACGTGGCCTTGGCGAACCTGGCGTCGCTCTTTGTAAACAGCGGCGACTTGGAGCTTGCGATTTCGGCAGCGGGCCATCTGCTGGACCAAACCACTGACCCGGTTCTAAGCGGGATCGCCGCCGGAACCTTGGCCATCGTTGAATGTTCGGTCGACGGGGACATCGCCGCCTCCGTCATACAGATGCGCGAGCTTGCGGCTCAGCAACAGCGCAGCGGCGACACGCACTTCGAGGGAATCACCTACCTCAACCTCTCCGATGCGCAGCGAGCGACCGCCGACATTTCGGGTTCGATCGACTCGGCCAGGAAGGCCATCGAGCTCCTACAAGCGAGCTCCGCAGGCTCCGAGGTTTCCGCTGCTCAGGCGATGCTGGGTTGGGCCTTTGCCCACCAGGGCAGACTCGATCTCGCCAGATACGAAGTCATGACGGCGCTATCGAGCATGAACGACGCGGGTCGGCTTGATGTTCTATATGAAGCTGCGGATGCCGAGGCTACCTACGGGGATCTGACACGCGCCTCGGACTATCTCGCGGAGCTTGCCAATCTCGAGCCCGGCTCGACATCCCATCCCCTCGGACCACTTGCCTCATTGATCGCGATGAGACAAGGACGATACGAGGACGCGGTTCGCCTTTCCGAGGAGACGACCCCGGATCGGCCGACGAGTCTTACAGCGCACAAGTCTCGGGTCCTGACATCTCGGGCCCAGTCGCTCGTCAGTGCGGGGAAGCCAGAATGGGTCGTCTCCCTGGGTGAGGCATCGGGCCACGCGATGATGCAGTCGGCGGGCCTTTGGGTGGAACACTGCGCCGCTTTACGCGCGGTCACCGCCGGATCGGAGAGCTTGTCGGTCTATGTCCGAAACAGAGAACGACTGGGCGGATGGCCGCTCAGCAGAATCGCGGAGTTGATTGCGGATCGGCTGCATCAGCTCGGTGAGGCCGAACGAACAGTCATCCTTGCCGAGGCGCTTCTCAGGCCCGACCGGTGGAAGACGGCACTGCGACTCGCTGTGGACGCCGAGGGAGACGCTTCCGTTCATGCTGCGCGTCTGCTTGAGCAGGTCGGAGATTCCGACGATGTCGCGAGGCTTCGCCGCTTGGCGCACCGACACCGGGGGAAACCGGAGTCAGACCTCGGCCGCGCGCTGGCTCGGCGAGTTGCCACGCAAGTCGTCGTTGAGGATCAGGGTCGGATCTTCATCCACATCGGATCGCAGTCAGTCGAAGGGTCATCAATTCGTCGAAAGGTCTTGGCCCTGCTCTGCTTTCTCTTGACGCGTCCGCGATTTGCGGCAACGAGAGACGAGGTAATGGAGGCGCTTTGGCCGGAGTTCGATCCGGCCGATGCCCTGAATTCACTGAACCAGACCGTCTACTTCCTGCGTCGCGTGTTCGAGAAGGACTACAAGGACGACCTGTCGCCAGGCTACCTACATCACGAATCAGACGTCATCTGGTTGGATGGAGAGCTCGTTTCATCGCGAAGCCGTAGTTGTCTCGAACTAATGCAAGCGATGCCGCTTGAGCCGAGCCCGAACGACGTCAACGATTTGGCTACCGCCTATCAGGGGCTGTTCGCCCTCGACTTCGCCTACGAGGAATGGGCGGCCGAATACCGGACTTCGCTTCATTCGAGGTATCTCCAAGTTATCGAGCGGGCGGTGGCATCAGACACGACCAACGGGCACTTCGAGCGAGGAATCGGACTCGCGCGGCGAGCACTGGACTTGACTCCTGAAGCCGACCAAATCGAACTCTCGCTCCTGCGCCTGTACCGGCTCAACGGGTCTCATGCCGCCGCAGCGGAGCAGTACGCGCATTACGCGGCGACCATGCGGGAGACCCTCGGCGTTGAGCCACCGGCACTCGAGTCTCTGTAGGGGATAGGTAAGGTGCCGTATTGACCGGCTCAGTTCAGTCTCCCTATAGTCCTGACACTTCGTAGTACCCACGTACTAGGAAGCAATGTAAAGAAGATCGGACGCGCAGAAGCACCACCTGAAATGGGCACTTAGGGTGGAGCCGAGCGAGTAGTGCAACCGACCGACTCGTAGTCCGGTCGGTTTTTCGTGTTCTGGGAACACGAAGGGCCGCGAAGGAGGAACAGGCGTGACTCCCGAGATGTCCCTCAAGGGCTGGTAGGCCTTCTCATGAAGGCCCGGTTTACGCGAGTCTTGGTGGTGCTCTCTAGCGTCGCCATGATCGCGCTCGCAGGTGGAGCTTCACTTCGAGGCTTTTAGTACGTTGGTGCCATAACCCCTCGAATCTCATTGGGGATACAGTTCGAGGTGGTGGTGGTTAGCGTACGGGGCAGTTGATGCCTAAGTCTCTGAGGCTCTATATCGCCGGAGTCGTGGTCCTGAGTGCTGTTGCACTCGTGACCGCGACTCTTGTGTTTCCCGCGACTCCAGGTATCGCGCTCAACGTTGCTGTCGACGCCCCCGTGTTCGGGCTCGACGTACGCGTCCTTCTCGGTGTGGCCTTTTGGACTGGCCTGACCTTGGTCGCGTCCGCACTGCCAGTCCGTCTTCCTCTCGGCACGCAGCAGGCCGTCGCGATGGCGCCCGTGCTGGCCGCCATCAGTCTGGGAGGTCCGGCCGTGGGCGGGTGGGTCGCCGCTCTAGGCTCAACCGAGATGCGGGAAATTCGGGGTCGAATCCCGTGGTACGGCACCTTGGCGAACCACGCGGGACTAGCCCTCCCAGCAATCGTGGCGGGTGTTGCCCGCCTGGCTGTCATAAACGTCGTGGATCCCGCGCGATCAGGCAACTCACTAGTCGACTTCATTGCGACGATGGTCGCGGCTGGAGTCTTCTTTGTGCTCAATGCGGCACTTGCCGGAGCACTGCTCGGACTACGGACAGGGCAACCCATCGTGACCGTCGTAGTCGGCGACCTCAGGGACACATCCTTCAACAACCTAGCCATGGGCCCCCTTGGATGGCTCATGTCGATCGTCTACTCCATCCAGTGGTGGGCCACGCTGCTGTTCGCGCTGCCGCTGTACACGACCCGGATGGCGTCGCAGCGGTTCGTCGAGATGCGCGAGATGTTCACCCAGACGATCGGCGCCCTCGCCGAGGCGGTCGATAAGCGCGACCCGTTCACCGCCCGGCACAGCCACCGGGTCAAGGAGATCGCGGTCGACATCGGGCGCGTCATGCGCCTGTCGGACTCGGACCTGGAGGCGCTCGAGTGGGGCGGCCTGCTCCATGACGTCGGCAAGATCGGCGTCCCCGACGACGTCCTGAAGAAGGCCGAGCGCCTGAACCGCGACGAGCGGATGATCATGAACGCCCACCCGGTCCTTGGTGCCCAGATCATCGCCCCGGTCACGAAGCTGGCTCGCGAGCTGCCGATCATCCGCCACCACCACGAGTGGTACAACGGCTCCGGCTACCCGGATCGACTGATCGGCGACGAGATCCCGAAGCTCGCCCGCGTCCTGCACGTCGCCGATGCCTTCGAGGCCATGACGGCCGCCCGCCCGTACCGCATGACGCCACTGACCAACGAGCAGGCGCTCGCCGAGCTCCGCAAGTTCGCGGGCGTCCAGTTCGACCCGATCGTGGTCGACGCCTTCGTCCGGACGCATCACGTCGAGGGCGTCCCGGATCCGGGCCGGCGCGCCGAGCCTCGGCAGATCCCGCTGATCGCCCAGGCGGCCGACCGGATGAACTCCACCGCGACGTTGCAGCAGTTGCCGGGCGCAACCGGCAATGAGTCCTCGCCGACCGCTCCCACGCCCGCGGCCAAGCAGGCCTGAGCCCCAGGACCGTCGATCCGGGCCGTGCTCGGGGAGCACCGTCCAGGCCTGACCGGCGCGACGCCGAGCGACACAGCGGCCCTCGGGCGGCCATGATGTCGGACGTGCATGCACCGCCGGCACCGAGGACGGGCTCCGTGTGCTGATCGCCGCGATCGCAGTCGGCTTGATCCTGGGCCTGCTGGTCGGTGGCCGGCTGACCAACCTGGCCGAGGTCCGCCTGCGCTTCATCCCACTCATCGCCGGGGCGGTCGTGCTGCGTTTCGCGACCGAGGCGCTCCTCGGGGCCGACTTCCCCGTCATCGACGCCCTGCGGCTGCCACTGCTCGCGACCGCCTTCTCGATGCTCCTTGTGGGCCTCTGGGCGAACCGGGCCTACCCGGGCATGACCCTCGCCTTCGTCGGCACGCTGTCGAACGCGCTGGTCATCGTCGTGAACCTCGGGTACATGCCGATCTGGGAACCGGCGCTCACCCTGGCCGGGCTCGGGCCGTCCGATGTCGCCACATCGATCCACGTGGTCGTCTCGCCGAATCTCGACGCCGCGTTCCTGCTCCACCTCGTGCCGCTTGGCGACGTCATCCCCATCCCGTTCCCATTGATCCAGAACGTGGCGTCTGTCGGCGACCTGTTCCTCGCGGGCGGCCTCACGTTCTTCCTGTTCGCCAGCGTCGTCGGCATCTTCCCGGAGCCGGAGGAGGCGACGGCGGGCGGTGGACGACGCGCCCCGGCCGGGAACACGGGACTCTCGCCGGCGCTCGCGGGTGTCGCGGCCCTCGAGCGGCCGCTCTTCCTGGGCGGCCGCGGGATGCGCCTCTCCTCGCCGACGGTCACGTCCATCCCGGCCCCGAGACCCGAAGTCGTCGAGATCCTCCGCCGCCACCCATACGTCAAGCTCGCGCTCAACGGATCGTTCTCGGCGTTGTGGGCCGGCCAGTTCATCTCGATGTTCGGCGACCGGATCCACCAGTTCGCCCTGGCCGCCGTGGTGCTGACGACGACCGGCTCGGAGGTCCTGGCGGCGTTCGCCTTCGTCGCGGCCGCGTTGCCGAACCTGTTCCTCTCGCCGATCGCGGGCACGTTCGTCGACCGCTGGGATCGCAAGGAGGTGCTCGTCGTCAGCGACATCCTGCGAGCGGCCGTCGTCCTGCTCATCCCGATCGCGGCGGTCGTCAACGTCTTCCTGGTCTACCCCCTGATCTTCGTCGTGACCTCGATCTCGATCTTCTTCCGCCCGGCCCGGGTCGCCATCCTCCCGCAGCTGGTCGAGCGCGACGAGCTCGTGACCGCGAACTCGGCGATGTGGGTCGGCGAGACGATCGCGGACGTCGTCGCGTATCCCCTGGCCGGGCTGTTCGTCGCGTCCCTCATGTCGGCCTTGCCGCTGGCGTTCTGGCTGGACGCCGTCACCTACCTGGCCTCGGCGGTCCTGCTCGCGACGATCGTCGTGCGCCCGAGACCCGCGAGCGAGGAGGGCGACGCCAACGAGCCGAAGAACTTCACGAACGAGCTCAAGCAGGGCTGGCGGTTCCTGCGCAACGAGACCGTGCTCCTCGCGAACACGATCCAGGCGGCGATCGCGCAGTTCACCGTGGGGATCCTCACGGTGCTGACCGTGATCTACTGCTACGAGGTGTACTCCGAGGCATCGATCGGCTACTCGGGAGTCTGGGGGTTCATCGAGGCCGCGACGGGCGCCGGCAACCTGATCGGCGGGTTCGTCATCGGCCTGATCGGGAGTCGCATCGCCAAGGGCCGGATGATCATCGCCGGGTACGCGGTGCTTGGCCTTTCGACCTTCCTGCTGGCCATCACCGACAACGTCCCGATCGCGGTGGGGCTCGCCTTCGGGTCCGGCGTCGCGAACATGGTCTTCCTCATCCCGAGCCAGGCCCTGTTCCAGGAGCGGACGCCGGCGGCGCTCCTCGGTCGCGTGGTCAGCTTCCGGTTCGCGCTCGTCTACGGGTCGATGACGGTCGCGATGGCCGTGGGCAGCCTGATGATCGTCGTGGTGCCGGCGACATTCGTCATCGCGCTGTTCGGACTCGTGACGCTGGTGACGGGGCTCGCGGGGTGGTTCGTGCCCGCGATCCGCAACGCGTAGGTGCGGGGTCGTGACCGGGCGGTGGGCCGGACCCTTGGGTACACTGGCGCCCGCGTGCCGACGGCCGGACCGATGCCGCGCGCCAGGAGTGACACGACCGCATGACTGATCGACCCGAGGGGACGCCGGACGAGGCGCCGGACGAGATCGACCTGCCCGAGGCGGAGCCGGTCGTCGAGCCCGAGCCCGCGGTCGAGCCTCCGCCGGAGTTCGAGCCCGAGCCTGCGTCCGAGCCCGAGCCGGAGGCCGCGTCCGAGCCGGAGGCCGCGTCCGAGCCGGAACCCGTGGTGGCGACAGAGCCAGCGGTCGAGCCCGAGCCCGAGCCGGAACTCGAGCCCGAGCCGGACGCCCCCGACGCTGAGGACGAGCTCGACGCGGGCGAGACCGAGGACGAGTCCTACGAGACGGAGGACGCGACCGAAGGGGCCGCCGCTACCGAGAGCGACGCGCTGGCCGCGACCGCGGTCGTTGCGACCCCCGCCGGCCGACGGCGCGGGTCACAGCCCGTGGCACCGCGCGCCCCGACCGTCTCCGAGGTCGCAGTCCACATCACCGACAACGCCTCGAAGATCTTCGTCATCGCGACCGTCGTCATCTTCTCGGGGATCCTGCTCAACGGCATCTTCCTGGGCAACGGCGGCATCCTCGCCGGCAAGCCAACGCCTGCGCCGACGGCGGCCCCGACGGCATCGCCGAGCGTTGCGCCGTCCGCATCGGGGTCAGTGGCGCCATCGGGTTCGGCGTCGGCGGCGCCATCGGCATCCGCGTCCGCGTCAGCGGCGCCGTCTGCGTCGGTCGCGCCATCCGCGTCGGCGTCGGCGGAACCGTCCGCTTCGTCCGCGCCGTCCAGTTCTGCCTCGCCCTCGGGCTGAGCCCCCACCCGCGAGAGGGCGCCTGCCGGGCCTCCCGCGAGGCGTATCCTGCGAGCCATGAGCGGCCCCCCGGCCGAGTCCGACCCGCGCCTGGAACAGGCCCGCGAGCGGATGGTCGCGGACCAGTTGCGCGCCCGGGGCATCGCCGACACGCGCGTCCTCGAGGTGATGGGCCGCATCCCGCGGGAGCTGTTCATCACCGACTCGGAGCGTCGTCACGCCTACGACGACGAGGCGCTGCCGATCGCGTCGGGCCAGACGATCAGCCAGCCCTTCATGGTCGCGCGCATGACCGAGCTCCTGGCGTCACGGCCCGGCGACCGGATCCTCGAGATCGGGACGGGGTCGGGCTACCAGGCGGCCATCCTTGCCGCGCTCGGTGCGCGGGTCACGACCATAGAGCGCCACGAGGGCCTCGCGGCGACTGCGCGCGACCGGCTGGCCGGTCTCGGCTTCGGAGATGACGTCGACGTCCGGGTCGGAGACGGCAGCCTGGGCCTGCCCGAGGAGGGGCCCTGGGACGGGATCATCGTCACGGCCGCCGCCCCAGGCATCACGCACATCCTGCGCGAGCAGCTCGCTGACGGGGCTCGCCTGGTCATCCCGGTCGGCCCGCGCGACCGCCAGATCCTGACGGTCGTGACGCGCCACGGCAACGAATGGACGGAGCGCCCGGACGGTGCCTGCGTCTTCGTCCCGCTCGTCGGCGTCGGCGGCTGGGACCGCTGATCGAGGCCTGAACGGAGGCCCGTTCGCGCTCGGTATACTCGGCCGGCCATGACCCATGTGTTCGTCGCGCCCCACCCGGACGACGTCGCCCTCTCGTGCGGCGGCCTCATCGCGAGCCTGCGCGAACTGGGCCAGACGGTCACGATCGTCACGGTCTTCTCGGGTGGCGCCTCCGAGGACGGCCTCACCGGCTACCAGCGCGAGGCGCTCGGGTTCGGCAGCAAGGCGATGTGGCCCGCGACCGAGGCGTTCAACCGGAGCAGCATCCTCGCCGACTGGCCGACCGCGTCGCTGGTCCCCTCGTGGGCCGCGACCGAGGACCGCCTCGAGGCGACCCAGGCGGACGCCGATGCCGCCGCGAAGCGGTTCTGGCAGCGCTCGTCGTGGTACCGCCGGGCGAGCATCCGCAACGAGTCGCTCGCGGACCAGCCCGTCATCGACGACCTCTCGACCCAGGGCGCCATCTACACCGACGACGTCATGGCCGACGCGGCCGCCGGGGACCTGATGGCCCAGCGACGCGTCGAGGACGAGCGGTTCGCCTATTTCTCCGAGTCGTCGATCGTCTTCCTCGACTTGCCCGACGCCGTATTCCGCGGCTACGTGGGCGACGACGAATTGCTCGGGCCGCCGCGGGCTGACGACACGGCGCCGTTCGATGCGCTCCGCCGCGAGATCACCCGGCTCGAGCCCCAGAAGGTCTACTTCCCGCTCGGCGTCGGTGGTCATGTCGACCATCAGCTCTGTCGGGACGTGGGTCTCGGTCTCCTCGAGGAGGGCCGCCGCTGGGTGATGCCGGGCCCCGAATACGCCGGGATCGTCACGTTCTACGAGGACTTCCCGTACGCGTACTGGAACGACTTCCGAGGCCTCGACGAGCCTTGGGGCGGGCGCCCTCGACGCGCTGCCGAGCGATGTCTCGATCCTGCCGACCTTCGCCGACATCACCGACCAGCTCGAGCGCAAGATCATGGGCATCAACATCTACCAGAGCCAGCTCGAGCGCCTCTTCGACGGCACGAAGGAGATGGCCAACGCCGTCCGCTCGTACGGGCGTGCGATCGCGGAGCTGGGCGACGTCGAGGGATCCGCCGAACGGTACTGGGTGTCCGGCCGCGTCTGATCCGGTGACGCCCGAGACTGCCGTGGCGGGCGAGCGGCCCGGGGATCGGTGGCCCGTGTCGCTGGTCGTCGGGTTCGTGGCCGCCATCGCGATCGGCATCGTCATCCGCGCGGTCCTGCTGCCGACCCAGGGCGTCCGCGGCGACATCGACCAGTTCGTCCTGTGGGTCCACGGGATCGCGGTCGACGGCCTCCCGAACGCATACGACCAGAACCTCTCGTTCCCGCCGGTGATGGCCTATGTCTGGGGCGTCCTGGCCGCGATCCAGCCCGCGTTCCAGACCGTCACCGACGCTTCGGACCCGGCGATCCGGGCCCTGATGAAGACCCCGGCGTCGATCGCGGACATCGGACTGGCGCTGCTGGTGGCGTTCGCCCTTCGCGACAAGCCGCGCTGGGCGGTCATCGGCGCCGCGGCGATCGCGTTGCACCCGGCCGTCATCGATATCAGCGCGTGGTGGGGCCAGTACGAGTCGATCTACATGCTCTCGGCCCTGGCCGCGGTCATCTGCGCCGTCCACGGCCGGAACGGGCTGGCCGCGGCGCTGCTGGCGGTCGCGCTGATGACCAAGCCGCAGGTGCTGCCGTTCCTCGTCCCGTTCGCGGCCTGGTTCTGGGCGACCGGCGGCTGGCGAGGGTTCCTTCGGGCCGCGCTGATCGGCCTCGCGGTGATCGTCGTCCTGTGGCTGCCGTTCATCCCGGCCGGCGGCCCCGCGAACTACCTCAAGAACCTCGCCGAGTACCAGGGCGAGATCTTCAACATCCTGTCGCTGCGGGCGTGGAACCTGTGGTGGCTGGTCCAGTCGCTCTTCGCCGGCGGCGGCTTCGTGCGCGGACGACGTCGCGTTCCTGGGGCCGCTGACGCTCCGACACGTCGGGTACGCTGCTCACCGGGCTGCTGTCAGCTCGCTGGTCGCGCTCGCGATCCTGCGCGATCCGCGGCCGCGGACGCTCATCCTGGGCCTGGCCGCCGCGACGCTCGTGGCGTTCTGCTTCCTCACGAGCATGCACGAGCGCTACGCGTACGGCGCCCTCGTCTTCCTGATGCTGCTCATCCCGGAGGCGCGGGTGCGCTGGCTCGGGATCGCGTTCGGCGTCGTCTTCACGCTGAACCTGCTGGCGGCCGTCCCGCCGACGCCCGGGATCGGCGGCGCTGCTGCCGGTCGACGGGGTGCTGGGGATCGTCGGCTCGATCGCGATGCTGGCGATCACGTCGGCGGCGGTCTGGATGACGAGGGACTCCAGGGCCCGCGAAGGGGTGCCCGCCTAGTCCGTCGCGTCCCCGATCGCCGGTGGCCCCTCCGTCACGCCCGACATCGCGATGGCTCGGCGGCCCTCAGGCTCGCGCCCGACGGCGGAAGAACGCCGCGCGATACCAGTGCAGGTAGTGCGGCAGCCACTTGCGAAGCTTGAAGTTGCTTTGGCCGGCAGTCCGATCGCGCCAGGTCGTCGGCACCTCGGCGACCCGTCGATGGGCCAGCGTCGCCTTGACTGTCAGTTCGAGGGCCAGCTCGAATCCGGCCGTGCTCTCGATCGTCACCGACTCCAGGAACTCACGCGAGTACAGCTTGAAGTTGTTCGTCGGATCATGGGTCGGGACGCGAGCGAACCAGTGAAGCGTGAGACCCGCGACCCGGCTCATCAGCCGCTTCAGCGGCGGTCCGCCCACCTGGTGGCCGCCCTTCATGTAGCGCGACGCGGCCACGACGTCGGCACCGCCGCGGGCGAGGGCCACCATCGAATCGACGATGTGGGGCTCGTCGGACCCGTCGGCCATCGAGATCAGCACGTACGGCGCATGGGTGTCGGCGATCCCGGCCTTCATCGCGTTGAGCACGCCGCGTCCCAGGTCATTGCGAAGCCCGCGCAGCCCGGGGATCTCGCCGGCGAGGCGCGCGATCACGGGCACGGTCGTGTCGCCGTCGAAGTCGTAGACGACGACCAGCTCGTGGGGCGTCCTGACGCCGGCCGAGAGCGCCCGCAGGACCGGCTCCACGGCCTCGCCCTCGTTGTAGACAGGCAGGACGATCGAGAGCTCGATGTCGTCATTCATGGCGTGGCGTACCAACGTAGAGCGTCTGCTTGCCCATGAATCGCCAGGCGAGCGGTATGGCGAGATAGGCACGAACCAGCGCGGGATGCGATGGAAGGCGGCCCTTCGTCGAATATGGAATGAAGCGGGTGACGAGTTTCTCGGTGCGCAGCCCTGCCAGGTCGGCCGCCTCCAGAAGGCTTCGCTCGGTCAGGGGGACCCGGTGATCGATGAAGTCCCAGTACCGCGCTCCCACCAGTCGGATATTCGGTTGGAGCACCAGGACACGGCCACCCGGCTTCAGGAGGTCTGCGGCGACGCGAAGCTGGGCGATGACCTGGTCGCTGCTCTCCAGGTGCTCCAGGTAGTTGCTCATGAAGACCGTACCGAAATGGGCAGTCGGGACGACTGCCGGCGAGGTCGAGACCCGACGACTGGACGAATCTGATCTCGGGAGGGAGCACGTCCCGGACATCGCGCACATCAGTCGCCCAACGCTCGCTGGCGACCGCCCATCGCACGAACTGGCCCGGGCCGCAGCCCACATCAAGCAAGGGCGTGGAGGGGTCGATGTATCGCTGGAGATATCGCACGAGCTCCCGCCAGACCGCGTCGTTCGCACTGACGTCACGCTCGTCGAACCGCGCACCGTACAACTCGGGGAGATGGCTCACAGCCGGCCGGCCTCGACCTCGTCGCGGATCCATGGCAGGACCTCGTCGAGCATCGCGTCGAGCGTGGTCGTCGCCTCGAATCCGAGGACGTCCCGCGACTTGCGGACATCGGGCACGCGGAGCTGGACGTCGTGCTCGAATGGCGCGTCGCTCACGTAGTGGAAGGGTCGCCCGTCGGTGTGGACCTTGTGCCAGATGCACTCGGCGAGCTCGAGGACGGTCGTCGAGGCGGCGGTCGAGAGGTTGAAGTCGTCGTTGACGGCGGCCGGCGATTCCATCGCCAGCCGGATGCCGTGGGCCAGGTCGCCACCGTAGGTGTAGTGGCGCACCTGGTTGCCCTCGCCGAGGATGTGCAGCGGGTCCTGGCCCTTGAGGACCTTGAGCGCGAGGTCCGGCACGACGTGCGAGAGCGCCAGCTTCACGTTGCCGCTCATGACGTCGGTGTCGCGCAGGGCCCGCCGCTCGCCGATGCCGACGCAGTTGAACGGCCGGACGATCGTGTAGGGCAGCCCGTACTGCTCGTGCGCCCCCTTCGCGAAGTACTCCGAGGCGAGCTTCTGGAAGCCGTACGTCGAGATCGGCGGCGGCGAGGTCAGCTGGGCGCCCTCGGGCGTCGGGAAGACCGTCGCCGACTCGTAGACCATCGACGAGGACACGACGACGATCCGCTCGAGATGGCCGTCGCGGTGGGCGGCGATCGCGGCGTCGAACGTCGACGCGAGGATCCGCTCGTTCTCCGCCAGCAGGTCGTAGGCGAACTCGTGGAAGTAGCTGATCCCGCCGATCATCGCCGCCGCGGCGACGACCTGGTCGCACTCGGCCGCGAGCTCGCGCATGAGCGCGACGTCCTTGGCATCGCCTTCGACGAAGCGGTATCGCGGATGGTCGTCGTACGACTTGGCGAGCCGGCCGTACTTGCTGAAGTCGTCGAGCCCGATGACCTCGTGGCCGGCCTCGAGCAGCTCCGGGACGAGATAGCCGTTGATGAACCCGGCGGCGCCGGTGACGAGGATGCGCACTAGAGCTGGATGCCCCCGCCGAGGGCGCCCCAGACGTCGACGACGTCCTTGCCCCCGACCTCGAGGCCGCGGTAGGCCTTGTGCGGGGCGCCGAGCACGAGGATGTCGCTCTCCTCGAGCGTGCACTCGAGCGAGACGAGCCGGTCGTCCTGGACGTACGGGTCGGTCGCGAGGACCCGCGCGCCGGCCCACGAGAGGAGCTTGCGCAGCTTGTAGCTGAGCGACGCGCGGGTGTCGTCGGATTCGCTCTTGAACGCCATGCCGAGGATGCCGATCGTCTTGCCCTGGAGGCCGCCGTATCGTCGCTCGAGGGCCGACACGATGTAGGCGGGCAGGCCCTCGTTGACCTGCATCGCCGCCTGGCCGAGCGGGAAATGGTCGCTCGTGAAGGCGGCGAGCTGCATCGTGTCCTTGAACAGGCACGGACCGGCGGCGAAGCCGGGGCCCGGCAGGTCGGCGGCGCGCGGGTAGTCCTCGCGGATCGCGTGCAGGACGTTCGTGTAGTCGACGCCGGCCTGGTCCGCGATCATGAGGAACTGGTTCGCGACCGCGAACTTCATGTACCGCCACGTGTTGGTGAAGAGCTTGGCGAGCTCGGCCTCCTTGGAGGTCGTGCGGATCGTCTTCTCGGTCAGGTGGGCGAAGAGCGCCGCCGCCCGGGCGGCCGCGTCGTCCGTGTCCGCGCCGACGATCTGCGGCAGCGAGTGCAGCTCCTCGAGCGCGTGGCCCTCGGCGATCCGCTCCGGGCAGAAGGCGACGTCGACGACGCAGCCGCGGGCCGCCAGGTGCTGGGCCACGTACGCGGTCGTGCCCGGGTAGACGGTGCTCCGCAGCACGACGAGCGCGCCGTCGCGCAGGTGCGGCGCGATCTGGTCGACCGCCTTCTCGAAGATCGTCATCGACGGGCCGAGGAACTCGTCGACCGGCGTGCCGATGACGACCACGAGCTGGTCGGTCCGGCCGATCATCGAGCCATCCGAGCCGAACTCGAGCCGGCCGGTCGCGAGGACCTCGCGCAGGAGCTCGTCGGCGCCGTTCTCCATGAACGGCATCGCCCCGCCCGCGATGCGATCGAGGGCGGCCTGGTTGGTGTCGTAGATCCCGACGCGCAGGCCGGCCTCGGCGAAGGCGAGGCTCAGCGGCAGGCCGACGTGTCCGCCGCCGCCGAGCACGACGACGTCGAGATCGGCGGGCGACTCGTTCATGCGCTCGACTCTAGCAGCCGCTTGCCGTTGGGTACCCGGACCCGAAGGTCGGGCAAGCGACGGTACTCGCACCGCGTCCCGAGAGCGCGAGCACCGGCCGATCGGTCCGGACGAGGACGGCCCCGTCGGCGTCCCGATATGCTCGCGCCAACCTGCCGTCATGAGCCGGGCCGGAAGGCGTCCTCCTCGTCACCCGCGGCGACGACGATGGTCACGCCCCAGTCGTCGAGCTGGGCCTGCCATCCGTCGACACCCGCGACGACGCGTTCATATGCGTCCCAGACCTCGACCGGGAACAGCTCGATGCGCAAATCGATGGCGACCGGCAGGTCTCGATGCGCGAATTGATGGCGACCGGCAGGTCTGGCAGCGCGAACTCGAACCACGAGCCCCACGGCTGCGGGTTGAAGACGCGGTCGTCCGGCCGCGCGAGGTCGCGCAGGGCGGCCGTGATCCCCGGGGGCGCGTTGCCGACAACGCCCGCCGGCGCCCCGAGCCCGGGGTCGGTCGGCCGCCACACGGGGAGGAGCACGATCCCGGCCACCACGATCGCACCGGCCAGGACCAGGTTCATCCGCCGAATGAGTGGCGGGTCCGGACGCCGCTCGACGGCCTTGGGTTCTGGCTCCGTCACGAGCGTGCCGGCGATCGCCGCCACGGCGCCGAGTGGCCACCACGCGACACCGCGGATGGCATACGTGCCGATCGCCGCGAACACCCCGAGCCAGGCGAGCGTCGGCCAGCTCGTCCGGGATCCGCGCCGGGCGATGAGCACCACGTCGCGGCGACGGACGCGAAGAACAGGATGCCCGGCACGCTTCGGAGCGACGTCGGCTGCCATTCGCTGATCCGCCCTGTCACCTGCGGATTGACGGACAGGCCGACCGCGTAGGCCCACACCATCGGCCCGAACGGTGTCAGGCAGGCGGCGATAGCCGAGACCACGGCGACGAGCAGCACGGAGCGAGCGCCCGCGACCCGATCGTGGAGATCCTCGAGCCATGCGAGGCCGAGGGCCAACGGCCCGAGGAAGAAGCTCCCGTGGAGGTTCGCCCAGACCACCACGAGGACCGGGATCAGCCACAGGCGGCCGGGGTGCGCTCGGCGGTCGACCACCAGCAGCAACACGACCGCGAAGAGGGCCATGCCGAGGAGCTGCGGTCGGAGCGCCAGCGCGACCGCTGACACCGTGAAGGCGACGAGGGTCAGCGCCGTCGCGCGTCGGGTGCCCAGACCCCGCCGACGAGCGATCTCGAACATGCAGCCGAAGATGAACCCGACCAGCGCGGCGCGTAGGAGGACGAGACCCGTCCAGCCGGCCAGCCGATATACGCTCGCGAGCAGGACCTGGGCGCCCCACTGCTGATCGACCCACGCGACGCCCGCGGCCGTGTACGTCCAGGTGTCGACCGTCGGCAGGGCGCGGTTCGCGATGATCTCGTCACCGGCGCGCAGGTGGTACGTGAGGTCGACCGAGCTCAGGTTCGCGATGAGCGCGGCGAGGACCGGCAGGGCGAGGGCCAGGAACGCCCAGAGTCGGGTCAGGGTCACGCGGGGATGCTAGCGAGCCCCGGTGCGCGCCGGCACCGGCCCGATGGTCCTAGCCGGCCGCCGCGACCTCGGTGAGGCGCACGGAGCCCGCCCCCTCGTCGTAGATCGACTCGACGGCGCTGACCATCAGCTCGATGCAGAAACGGTCGTGGACCAGGTCGTGGCCGGCTCGCCCGAGCGTGTCCGCGTACGGGTGATCGCGGAGCAGCCGGATGATGGCGGCCGAGAGGGCCTGCGGATCGTGGGGCGGGACCAGCAGGCCGGTCACGCCGTCCTCGATCATCTCGGGGATGCCGCCGACGTTCGAGGCCACGACCGGGCGCGACAACGCCATCGCCTCGAGGACCGACAAACCCTGGGCCTCGCGATACGAGGGCAGCACCGCGACATCGAGCGCGGCGGTCACGGCCGGCACGTCGTCGCGACGCCCCGTGAACACCACCCGGTGGGCGATCTGCAGCTCCCGGGCCTGCGCCTCGAGGGCGTCCCGGCGACTCCCCTCCCCGACGATGAGCAGGTACGTGTCCGGCACGGCGCGGAGGACGGCGGGCCAGGCCTCGAGGAGCGTGGGGTGGCCCTTCTCGGGTTCGAGTCGGGCGACCACGCCGACGATCTTCGACCCCGGTTCCATGCCGTATTCGTCGGGCAGGGTGCAGCACGCCTCCTGGTGGTCGTACCGGTCGAGGTCGACGCCGTTGTAGATGAGCGAGACGGGAACGGTCGTCCGCTCCTCGTCGACGAGCTTGTGCTCGATGGCCCGTGACACGGCGATCAGCCGGTCCATGTGCGGGGTCAACGCCCGTAGCAGGGCCTGGTCCTCGGACGAGCGGACCCGGCTCGAGTGGATCGTCGAGACGAGATACGGTCGCCGGTGGCCGATCTCGGCCAGGGCCAGCACCGCACGGGTCGCGACGGTCTCGGCGCGGTACATGTGGGCGTGGACGACGTCCGCACGCACCTCGGCGAGATGCGCCGCCAACGCCCCGACTGCGATGGCATCGTCGGGATCGTCGATGACGATGACCGGGATGTCGGCCCGCTGGAGCTTGCGGACGGCGCCGCCGCCCGACAGGGCCACGACCGAGACGTCATAGCGGCTCTTGTCGATCCGGGTCACGAGCGACTGGAGATGCTGCTGGGCGCCGCCGTTCGTGCCGGTCGCGAGCACCTCGACCACCCGGATCCGGCCGGCCGTCAGCACCGGCCGGTCGACCGGCTCGAGACAGGCGTCCCATGGCTGGGGGGCGCTCATGTCACCTGCCCTTCCGCCGGACGAGGACACGCTGGATCGGCTCGTCCACCGCGCCCCACTCGTACTTGTATGGCTCGTCGCCGCGGAGGAAGTCGAGCCGCGGCTTGCCCGCGGCGAGCGCGCGCTCGACGTATGCATGGACCATCACGACGCCCGGCGACAGCTCGCGTGCGTCGGGGTCGACGCCCGCGTTGTAGTAGAGGTAGCCGTCGGGCGTCTCGAAGTGGATCCCGGCCGCGATCCGGCGGCCGCCGACCGTGAGGAACGTCAGGCGGATCGGGCCATCCGGGCCCCAGAGCTCGAACATCCGTCGGAAGAACGTCCGGCTCTGGTCGCCACCGATCGTCGGCGGGAACAGGCCGGCCTCGCCCCATCGCTTCTGGTGCAGGTCGATGAAGGCCTCGAGGTCGACCAGCGGGTCAGGCGAGTCATCGAGCCGGACCTCGCCGGCCGCCTCGGCGCGACGGACCTTCCGCCGGATCTCGTGGCGCTCCTTCTTGCCCAGGGTCGAGAGGAACCCGTCGATGTCGACGCCGCTCGGCAGCGTCACGACCGGGCAGACGTCCTCGCGCTCGACGTTGAGGGTCCAGCCGTTGACGATCTCGAGCGCGCCGAGGGCCGCCGCGAGCTCCTCGGCGAACGGGTCGCCGCAACGGAGCCGACGCAGATCGAGCGCGTCCCATGGCCCTGACTCGGGAGCCGCGAGGTACGCGGCCAGGGCGGCGCTCACGGCGGGCAGGTCGGCGGGCGCCGCGAGGATCGTCGCGTAGTCCGCGTGGTACGACGCGCCGAAGAAGATCGCCGTCGCATCGGGCGGGACCGGCGTCAGGTCCGCGTCGGCGCCGTGGCGCATCGTCGTGTGGGTCAGCGCGTCGGATGGCTCGACCTCGTGGCGGTGCATGAGCGGCACGATCGCGACAGGCGCGGCGTGGCCGTCGGCCGGGGCGTCCGATCGCACGACGACAAGGGTCTGCTCGTGGGCGTTCGGCCCGAACGCGTCCCACCAGGCCCGGTGGAAGGCCCAGTCGGAGAACGGCGTGGCCCACGGGTTCGACGCGGCCAGGCCGTCCCAGGTCGTCGCGGGATGTCGTCGAAGGCGCGCTCCTCGACGCGGAGGCCGGTCGTTGCGGTCGCCGCGATCGCGTCGGTATCGTCGCCGTCGAGGGCCGGCCCCGGACAGGCAGGCTCCCGGTCGAGGGTCAGGGGGGTCACAGGCGAGGATAGCACCGGGCCTCGGAAGATCGTTGCGCCGGCAACCTGACGGGATCACCGCTCAGCGATCGGTGCCGTTGGCAGGCGGCGGATCAGGAAGTACTCGGGGCGCGGATGGTCGTCGGTGATCAGCGGCCCGTCGCCGGCGTAGGCCGCGACCCGGCGTCGCCGCGAGCCAGTGCTGCTGCGCGATGACGTCGACCCAGTCATCGACGGTCGAGGCCGGCGAGTCGTAGGCCGACGAGATGTCCTCGAGCACGCCCGGCCGCGCCAGGACCGCCCGGATCGCGTCGGGCTCGAAGGCGATCGGCGGTCCGGAGCCGAGCATGTAGGCGCCGTACCCGCCGGCGCCGCGGATGACCGCGACGTACGGGAAGACCGAGGCGAACGTCCGGACATGGTCCTTGAAGTCCGCCCGGGCGCGCCGAACGGGATCCACTGCATCATCACCCCGCCGGGTCAGGTGGTCGCGGCCGGCCTGGTAGTACTCCATCGACGAGATCACCGAGGCGCCCGAGCTCTCGATCGGCGGCGGCGGGTCGGTGACGATGATGTCGAACCGCTCGTCGAGAGCTCGAGGTGGTTCCGGCCGTCGGCGATGACGACGCGACCGTCCGGGTCCGCCAGCACCTCGCCGCGTCGGGGTAGTAGTAGCGGAACATCTCCGGCACGGACGGGACGAGCTCGACGGCGTCGGTCCGGAGGCCGGCGATGAGCGCGGAGCGGAACGCGGTGCCCATGCCGAACGCGACGACGAGCGCCCGCTTCGAGTCCGGCCGGGCGATGAGCGGCAGGACCGGCATGAGCTTGGCGTCGACGGTGAGCAGCGTCATCGAGGTCCCGGCGA
This sequence comes from uncultured Chloroflexia bacterium, assembly GCA_963767165.1. GTDB lineage: Bacteria > Chloroflexota > Limnocylindria > Limnocylindrales > CSP1-4 > SPCO01. The sequence goes on from CAVYCV010000006.1 coordinate 123,312, forward strand.
CCCACAGCTCCGGCGTCGCGTTGACCTGGCCGGCCTGGACCGACGCGATCTCGTCCTCGGTCGAGGCGAAGAGCTCGCCGCCCGCCGACCGCGATGAACGCCTCGTTCGGCTGCACGACGAGGCCCGGCCGGAGCACGAGGATCCCGACGACCGCGAGGACGACACCGCCGGCGGCCACGGCCCGAGGCGGCGCGGGCGCCCATGAGCGCCAGGCCGAGCCCGAGCGCCGCGTTGATGACCGCGAGCAGGACCACGACGCCGGCGAGCCGATGGTCGGCATCAGCACGAACGGCACGAGGAGGCTGCCGAGGATCGCCCCGCGTGTTCGACGCCAGCAGGGAGCCCGACTCCGACCGGCCTCAGCCGCCTCGTCGCGAGCAGCGCCGAGGCGGTCGGGAAGGCGATGCCGAGCACGATCGTCACCGGCAGGACGACCAGGACCGCCGAGCCGAAGAGGGCGCGAGCGTCTCGAACGGTTGCCCGGGCTCCAGGGCCTCCGGCCGGCCAAGCACGAGGACCAGCCCGAGCAGCGCCAGGCCCGCGACGACGACTGGGTGAGGGCGAGCAGCGGACGGATCGCGCACCGCGGCCGGATGAGTTGAAGAGGAGCGCGCCGATGGCGATGCCGGCCAGGAACACGGCCAGGATCACGGTGAAGACGTAGGTCGTGTTGCCGGTGCCCGAGGCGAGCAGCCGCGTCCAGGTGACCTGGTAGGCCAGCGAGGTCAGCCCGGACACGAAGGCGATCGTCAGCGCGAGCCGCGGCCTGTCGAGGCCGCGCGGGCGACGTCGTCGCCGCCGGGGCTCGTCGGGGGCGGTGCCGGCGGCACCGCGGCGTCGTTCCGCACGGCTCGCCGCCCCGGGCGAGCCAGAGGCCGACGAGCCCGGCGACGAGCGAGCAGCCGGCCCCGACCGCCAGGCGCCGGAGAGGCCGAGCAGCTCGATCAGGACGAGCCCGGCGGCCAGCGTCCCGAGGATCGCGCCGATCGTGTTCGCGGCGTACAGGCGGCCGAAGGCCCGGCTGAGCGCGCTGGTCCGGGCGAGATGCGGGTCAGGGTCGGGAAGGTGGCGCCCATCAGGACCGTGGCCGGCGCGAGAGCGAGGACCGCGAGCCCCAGGCGACGAGGGCCAGGAGCCCGGGCGAGCCTTCGAGCGACGGGTAGATGCCGCGATAGACCTCGTGGATCAGCCGGAACGAGATCGGCGTCACGAGGACGACGACGACGAGGATAAGCTCCAGGATGCCGTACATGCGCAGCGGCGAGCGGACGCGGTCCGCGATCCGGCCGCCGACCGCGGCACCGATCGCCATGCCGCCGAAGAAGCCGGTCAGGATCGCCGAGACGGCCTGGGTCGTGTTGCCGAAGACCAGGACGAGCTGGCGCGACCAGACGATCTCGTAGATCAGGCCGGCCGCCCCGGACAGCACGAAGATCGCGAGGACCGCGACGACGGACGCCGGGCGGCGATCGGGCGAGACGGCAGGGCTCAATGCAGGTTGTACGCCCAGTAGACGCCGATGGCGTTGACGACCACGCCGAACAGGATAGCACCCGCCAGCCCGGGCCGACCCGGCGGCCGTGCGCGGCGGCGAGACCGCACAGGGCGATGACGAACGGCACCGAGTCCAGGAAGTAGCGGTAGCCGTACTGGAGCCATCCGCCGCCGTAGTAGAGCAGCGTCGGGATGAGGACGGCGATCGTGGCGCCCAGCAGGAGCCAGGCACGGCGCGATCGCCAGTCGGCGCGGACCGCGAACAGGAGGCCGGGACTCGTGATGAGGACGGACATCCCGAGCCCGTCGGGCTGGAAGAACGGGAACGTCGGGATCGGCCTCGGCAGGTGGATGAGCAGGAAGTCCAGGTTCATCGGCACGTGCGCGAGCGCGAAGAGGCCCTGCTCACGCAGCGCCTCGAGGAACGGCGGCAGCGTCGCGAGCGCGTAGCCGGACTCGAATGGCGTCCCGAAACGCACCTGGTTGTAGGCGAAGAACGCGACGAGCGCCGGCAGGACGCCGATGGCCAGCCACGCCCACGACCGCCACGGGATGGCGCGCGCCCGCTCGACGTACTGCCCCGGGATGTCCGTCGCGGCAGCGTCGTCGAGGGTGTCAGGAGCAGCGCATAGAACGGGATCGCGAACGCGAGCGGCGCCCGGGTCAGGAACGCGGCCCCGGCGAGCAGCCCGATCAGCAACGCCCGTTGGCGGCCCCACAGCTCGATCAGGCAGGCGAACGTCAGGATCGTCGCGACGAGGTGGCCGGTGTGCCAGACGCCGCCGCGCGTCGTGACCCACAGGATCTGGGTCGAGAACCCGAACAGGATCGTCAGCCAGATGCGGTCGCTCCGCCGGACCGCCCGATCCGGCCGAGCAGCCACCAGCACAGGCCGACGCCGGCGGCCGCGAGGAGCGCGTTGACCCCGGACTCCCATTGGTCCGCGCTGACCGCCCCGACGAGCGCGACGAGCGGCATCAACGCCACGGCCGGGAAGGGCGCGAACGGCACGTAGAAGTGGCCGCCGACGTGGATGACGTCGTACGGGCCGAGGATGACGTCCAGCCAGGTGCGCCCGTGCAGGAACGCGTCGGCGAGGTAGAAGAAGTCGCCCCGGCCGGCATCGAACTCGCGGTCGCACAGCCAGTAGATGACGCGCCGACGCCCCGACGAGGGCGAGTCCCAGCGACGTCTCGCGGCTCGATCCGTCGCGTCACCCGGCGAGCTCTTGCGTCCGTGCCCGGGTCCCGACGACGCAGCACGGCCAGCAGCGTGCACCCAGAACGCGATCGGGTAGACGACCGCGGGCGTGATCCCGATCAGCGGGGACTGCGGTCGCGAGCGGGATGACGAGCGCCCACCATCGGCCGGCCGCCAGCAGGTACGCGACCGGCAGCAGCAGCAGCATCGCGTAGTGGTCCCAGAGGATCGGCGAGAGCAGCTGGCTGGCGACGACCGCGACCAGGTAGGAGGCCTCGGCGGAGGACCACCGCGCCGCGACCACGACGACCACGAGCGCCAGGACCACGTTCGCCAGCTGGACGATCGACGCGACGTCGGCGCCGACGGCCGAGCTGGTAGGCGACCGCCCCCGGCGTGAAGTTGTGCGGCGTCGTGATCGGGTCGCTGACCTGCCGGACAAGCGTGACGAAGTCGGCCCAGGACCCCGGCCCGGCGACGAGCGTGGCGACGGCCGCGAGCACGAGCGAGCGCCGACGCGCGCCCGACGACAACGGCGCGCCAGCGGCCGGTCAGCAGCGCCCAGACCAGGACGAGCCCGGGCTGCAGCTTGACCGCGGCCCCGAGCGCGCCGGTCAGCCCGAGCGCGGACCGGGTCATCGAGCCAGCGCCAGCCGATCGCGAAGAGCAGGAAGCAGGATCGGTCCGACCTGGCCGAGCTTGACGCGCGTAGACGAACGGCCAGGACAGGCCGGCCAGCAGGACGATCCACCAGCGGACGGTCGTGGAGACCGGCAGGATGCGCGACGCCGACGAGGAACGCCGCGATCAGGAGCGCCGTCCAGACCCAGACGGCCGTCGTCGCCGAGAGCAGCCCGAACGGGACGACGAGCGGCACGAACGGTCGGCGGGTAGTAGAAGAGCCCGAACGCCGCCGCTCGCCTCGAACGCCGAGGTCGTACAGCGGCTGCCCGTCGAGGAGGCGCACGGCCGCCTGGTGGTAGGCGAGGAAGTCGTAGCCGAGCGTGTCGCCGGCGACCGCCACGGTCGCCCCGACGCACGGCGACGAAGACCACGATCGCGACGACCGGCAGCGCCGCCCGGGCCAGCCGGCGACGCGTCGAGCGCGGCGGTCACGTGGACCGGCGGGCGCCCCGGCCGTCGGCGCGATGGATCAGCGGGATCCGGAACAGGTCCCAGGCCACGCGGAGCGCGAGGCCGGGTCGGGCGCGCATCCGCGAGCCGCGCCGGTCGTACCAGTGGATCGGGACGACCGCCATCCGGTAGCCGCGGCGCCGGGCCAGGTAGATCAGCTCGACGTCGAACACGATGCTCGTGATCCGCTGTCGGTCGAACAGGTCGCGCGCCGCGTCGCGCGTGAAGCCCTTGAACCCGCATTGGGTGTCCTTGACCGGACCCGACCACCCAGGCCGACGCCAGGAGGTGGAAGGCCTTGCCGAGCAGCGCGGCGGTAGGTCGGCTGGCTCGCCCGCATGTCGGAGCCGTCGGCCTGGATCCGCGACCCGAGCGCGACGTCGTGATCGGCGAGCGCGGCGACCAGCAGCGGCAGCTGGTCGGGCGGCGTGGCCATGTCCGCGTCGGCGAAGACGACGAGGTCCGCCGTCTGCGGCCAGCATGCCCGGCCCGGACCGCGGCGCCCTTGCCGCCGTGCGGGACCGTCAGGACGCCGAGGCGGACGACCCCGCTCGGTCGTGGCTTCGGGTCGGGCTCGGACCAGGTCCGCCGTGCCGTCGGTGCTGCCATCGTCGACGACGAGGACGTCGATCCGCTCGGGCAGGCCGGCCGCACCGGGCGATCCCTCGCGGGCGCGGTCCCCGCGCCGGCGCAGATAGCCGAACAACTCGTCGAGCGCCGGCCCGATCCGTTCGGCCTCGTCGTAGGCGGGCAGGACGATCGTCAGGCTGTCGGCGGCGGACACGCCGGAAGTCTACGGGCTGGCGACGACGTCGGGGTCATCCACCTCGACCAGGTCGAAGTTGTCGCGGGCCCCGATGCGGTACTCGCTGTCGGGCTGCGTCGCCCATCCGGCATCGAAGAGGGCGTTGAAGACGGTCGGCCAGAGGTTGACGAGGGTCTCGTTCTGGCGGAGCGGGATGGGCCCGGCCGTCGAGCGGATCGCGAGCAGGTTCTTGAACCGGAGCCGGATGTCCCCGCCGTCGGCGCCGATCCACGTCCCGTGGTCGGAGAAGATGATCACGACGGCCGGTCGACCAGCGGCTTTGATCGCCTCGTCGAGCGGGCCGAGCGACGCGAGCATCCGTCGGTCGACGTCGATGACCTGGCCGCGATAGCCGACCTTGAGCTCATCGATCGTGAGGCCCATCGAGGCCGGCGTCTCGCCATAGATCGAGTCGAGGTTCACCACGGTCCTCGGCGATCCGTCGGCGTTGTAGACCCACGGCGGGTGGGGGCTTGGCACATGGGCGAACACGAGCCGTGGCCTGGCGCCGAGCCGCGTCGGAGCCGTCTCGAGGGCGGCGAACACGCCGTTGATCCGGTCGCGCTGCTGCGCGCTCACGAAGTCCGGCGCCAGCGACTCGAGCGCGTGCCCGACGAGCGATCGGCGCAGGATCCCGATCTCGAACTCGTTGATCTGGCCGCGTGTCCATGAACCGGTCGGCCTCGCGCATCGTGACCTGCTCCCAGCCCGACGACGATGGCTTCGACCTCGTAGCCGCGACCGTGGAGGAGGTCCAGAGTCGCGTTGTCGTTGATCGCCTCGCGCACGACCCCGCCCGCCGGCCGCGCCTCGGTGCCGGCGATCAGCCCGGCCATCGAGGGCATGTCCCGCAGATGCGTGGCGCTGAACATCGACGAGAGGGTCTCGGAGGTGTTCGTGTAGTTCGATCGGCTGGCATGGGCGACCTTGAACCCGTCTGCCTCCAGGGCGCCGATGAAGGCCGACTCGTCGGATCCGAAGACGTCGCCCATGACGTCCGACCGCGTATGGCCGTCGAGCAGGACGAGATAGATGTCAGGGTCGGTAGAGCCCGCCGCCACCGGCGGCGGGGCCGGCCGGAGGAACGTCTCATGAGTCAGCGATCGCGCGGCGTCCGCGAGCGTCCCCATCTGCACGGACTGGATCAGCATGGCCAGGGCGATCACGCCGGCGATCCGGCTCGCCCAGCGGCCGATCGAACCACCAGCGGATCGTCCGCCGCTCCGTCCGAAGGCCGTATCGCTCGAGCAGGAAGACCGCCGTGGCCGCGACCATCACGAACAGGAACGCCGGGTCATCGCCGCCGAGCAGGGCCATCACCCAGACGGCGGCAAGGACCCCGCCGCGGTCCTTGTCGCCGAGCAGCAACCGGCCGATCGCGGACAACAGCAGCCCGAGCCCGATGACGATGATCCAGCCGCGGACCGCCGAGAACGGGCTCACGCCGCCGACGTTGACGAGCTCCGCGACGAGGGCCACCGCGAGGGCGGCAGGGTAGACGGCGATGGGCAGCCTCGACCGCGGCCGACCTCGCACGGCGCCGCGGGGGCGGGCGCCGGAGCAGGGGCGACGAGCGCTGGTCATCGGGTCCAGCCCGCGATCGGTGGCGCCTCGACCGAGTCGATGTAGGAATCGCGGTACGCCCAGATGGAGTCCGGCTGGCGCGGGCTGTCCTTCCCGAGGTAGGCGCCGAGGAGCGTCGGGAACAGGTTGACGGGTGTCGGGCGGCTGTCCATCAGGCCGGGATGTCCGGGGACGAGCGCGGCCATGAAGTTGCTGGCCCGGACCTCGAGGTCCGACGTGAGCGGGGGCCTCCGGATCGAATCCGTCGCCGGGCCCGTGGTCCGACATCACGACGATGACCGGCGGGCGACCCGAGGCGGCGACGATGCCATCGACGGCCTCCTCGGTGAGTCGGGCGATGTAGGTCGCCTGGGCGAAGCCGGCGTCGCGCGCTTCCTGGTAGGACAGGCCTGGTTCGCCCCCGAAGGTGACCTGCGTTGGTGTTCGCGGGCTGCCGTCCGCGTTGAAGACCCACGGCGGGTGCGGCGCGGGGACATGGACGAAGATGAACCGTGGCGTCGCATGCGGCTCGGCCGCGATGGCCGCCACCGACCGGTACGTGTCCTTGACGCGTGTGCGCGCGGCATCCGCCGACAGCGTGGGTACGACGGTCTCGATGAGGCGCTCGAGGCGGGTGCTCTCCAGCAAGACGGACTCCAGCTCCTCCGGCCCTATCGACTCGACGAAATGGTCCACGCGACGCAGTTGGGCGTGCCCGTATCCCGCGTCGAGGACGGTCACCTCGTAGCCCGCGTCGCGCAGGATCGCGAAGGCCGCGGCGTCATCGAGCACGCCACGCAATCGTCGCCAGTCGGCCATCACCGGGCCGTAGGGCGGGCCCAACTCGGGGATGTCGATCAGATGGCGCATCGAGAGCATCGACGCCAGGGTCAACGGGGTCTGCAGGTAGTTCGAGTGGGAGTCCCGGACGACCTCGAACCCGCGGGCCGTCAGGGCATCAGGGAATGCGTCGCGATCAAATGTCGCCGAGCGGGCGGCGGCGCGGTCGCCCGGGTATGCATCAAGGAGGAAGAGGTACATGTCCGGCTGGCCGGCGGCCGTGACGCCCAGCGGTGGCAGTGGCGGCTTGGTCAGCTCGGCGGCCGCCGATCCGATCGCCCCGAACTGGATCAGGTCGATGGTGAGCGCGATGACAAGGATGAGCCCGATCCCCGACAGGATCCGGGTGGACGTTCGAGCGACGAGGGTGGGACGGCCGCGCCGCATCAGCCCATCGACCAGGATGACGACGGCGCCGATCACCAGCACCAACGCCATTCGGTCGTCGGTCGCGATGGCGATGAGGATGAGGACCGAGGCGAGCATCGCGCCTCGATCCCGGTCCCTCAGCAACGCGGCGAAGAGGAGCGTGAGCCCGAGACCAGTCGCCACGGCGACGGCGAGTGGCCGGATCAGCATGCTGGTGGCGAGGCCGGCGTGACCCCAGACCATCACGACCAGGGCCGAACTCAGTGCCGCCGGATAGAGCGGGATGCGCCACCACGGGATCGATGGGGGCGTGCGCCAGTGGCGGGTCTCCGCTGCCGCGTCGGCCGGGGCGGTCACCGGTGTCATGGCCGCCTCGGCGAGCGTGCCGTCAGGCTGGATGGTCGGTCGGTTCGGAGACCGGCTCAGTGGTGTCGGCACCGCCCCGGACGGCGCGGATGACCCGGCCGATCTTGTCACGGAAGAAGATCGGGATCGCGACGGCCGTCGCGATCACGGCCTGGATGATCAGGCTGCCGGAGCCGGGATCGATGTACGCGAGAAGATGATGCATCGGATGAGTCCTCCACCGGCGCATACCAGATCGGCCGGCTGCGCCTAGGGTGCCGAAGGCGGTGCATTCCCGCAACCGTCAGGGCGATCATGATCTCCGGGGCGGGAGCGCACGCATCCCCCGATGGTCCTGTAGGCTCGGCCACCGAACGGGCCTGGAGGGTTCATGGCGCGAGAGGTCGATGCACGGCGGCGGCGCGTGGTCAGTCGCGTCGTGTTCGTCGCCGGCATCGCGGTCTTCGCGATCTACCTCGGTCTCTGGGCTGGCGCTCATCGCCGGCGGCTCCACCGACCAGGCGGACTACACGGCCTTCTACACCGGCTGGACCATCGTCGCCGACGGCCACGGACAGGACCTCTACGACCCGGCGGTCCAGGCGACCGTGCAGCGCGAGATCCTCGGCGGACGGTCGTTCGAGGCCGGTCTCAACCCGTTCAACAACCCGCCCCATCTCGTGGTGCCGTTCGTGCCCCTGGCCTGGCTGCCGCTCGACATCAGCTACCTCGCGTGGGCCGCGATCCAGGTCGCGCTCCTCGCGTGGCTCGTCTGGCGGTTGTGGTCCGCTGTCGCGCAGGACTGGTCGGCCGACGAGCGCCTCGCGCTCATCGCGGCATCGCTCGCGGCAACGCCTCTCGTCGTGACGTTCCTCCAGGGTGCGTTCTCCCTCCTGGTCTGCGTCGCGGTCATCGAGGCGTACCTCGCCCTGCGTCGGGGTCGCGATGGCAGTGCCGGGGCGTGGCTCGCGCTGGCCTCGATCAAGCCCCAGGCGGTGGCGACGCTGGGGGTCATGGTCCTCGTCGGTCGGCGCTGGCGGGTCATCGCGGTCGGGGCGGCGGTCGTCGTCGCTCTGGCGGCCATCGCCACGCTCGTGCTCGGAACCGGGATCTGGAGCGACTACCTGCGCGTTCCTGTCGCGCTACGTGTCGACCTTCGATGAGTTCAGCGTCCGACCGTCCGTCATGTGGAACCTGCGCGGCACGGTCACGCTGCTGGTCGGGCCGGACCAGGCCGCCGGTCAGGCGAGCCTCATCAACGGGATCGGGCTGGTCGGACAGCTGCTCGGGCTCGCGGCGGTCGCCTACCTCTGGCGTGGTCGGTGGGATCCGCAGCGACCCGAATTCGATCTCAGATTCGCGCTGACGGTCGTGATCGGCCTCCTGACCAGCCCGCATCTCAACCCCCATGACGACCTCCTGCTCGTCCCGGCGGCTGCGATCGCCTATCGAGCCCTGCGCCTGCGGCCGAACGGCGGGTGGATCGGGATCGGCCTGGCCGCCTCGCCGTTCGTCATCCTCCTGACGAACTCCATCTCCGCGAACGACATCGGCGGTCCGCCGATCCGCGTGCCCGTCGTGCTCATGGTCGCCTTCGTCGCGGTCCTCGCGTTCGCCCTCCGGCCTCAGGCCCCCGGCGAGGTGTCGATCGGAACGGCGCTCACCACCGAGCGGTCGTGAGCATCCACTGGGTCGCGCCGATACGTCGTCCCGAGGAGCAGGCATGCGGCGCAGATCGCGAAGCCGCTGACCCACAGGACCGGGAGCGCCAGGGTCGCGCCGAGGGGGACGGTCCAGCGCCGGTCGGTGCGGGCCCCCCAGGCCACGACCACGACGGCGATCGGCAGGCGGATCCACAGCGGGATCGGCGATCTGGAACTGGGCGACGGAGCCGCCCTCGGGCGTGGAGCCAGGAACGCCAGCCATTCGCCCCATCGGCCGGGATCGAGCACCAGTGAGACAGCGACGATCACGCCGGTCACGCCGAGCGCGATCGCCAGCGAGCGCCACTCACGTCGAACGGCGAACCAGACGAGCGCGACCCCCGGCGTGACCTTGGTCAGCAGCACGAACGCCCAGGTCCATGGATAGCGGAAGCCGAGCACGATCGCTGCGGCGATCCAGAGATGGATGTTCCCGTGGTAGAGCTCGAGCGCGACCGGCGGGAGCGCCAGGAGCCAGAGCACGCGGATCCCGCGACCGCCGAGCCATACCAGGTTCCCGATCAGGAGGGCGGTCCACACCCACAGGAACGATGGCCACGGCACCAGCCCGAATGGGCCGAAGAGGGTGGCGATCGGCGGCGAGTAGTTGAACGCGCCCAGCCCGCCGACCCCCGTCTTGTAGGGGTCCGTCGCGTCGACGGCCCAGTAGGCGAACGCGTCGAAGCCGAACGTCCCGGCGCCTGGGGCGACGACGACGAAGAGGTAGCCGAGGAAGAGGAGTCCCGGGACGACGGCGCCGTCGCGAAGCGCGCGCACCGGGGGCTCGACACCCAACCATCGTACCGTCGCGCCGACCTCGGCGGCGGCGATACTTCGGGCGTGACCGCGAGTGCGCCCACCGCCCTCCTTGGACCCGGGACCCGGGCGACCACGATCGTGCGACTGGCTCTGCTGGCCGTCGCCCTGCTCGTGTCGGTGACCACGGACCTGCGGGTCGTGACGACCTTCCCGGTCGGCATCGACGTGATGATCCCGCTGGCCGCCGCGGACCGCTGGTCGGCGGGCGAGACGGTCTACCTCGCGACCGGGTTCTCCGACCCGAACGTGCTGCCGCCGTTCCTCTACCCGCCGTTCGTGCTGCCGTTCGTGCGCCCGCTGACGGCCCTCCCGCTGGACCTCGTCCGCCTCGTGTGGACGCTGTTGGCGCTGCTGGTCGCGGTCGCGGTCTGCCGTCGCCTGGCGATCGGCTGGGCACTGATCCCGATCGTGCTGCTCTGGGAGCCGATGCTCGGCAGCATCTGGGGCGCCAATGTACAGATCCTGCTGTTCGCAGCTTTCGTGGCCACCTTCTGGCGATGGCCTGACCGGCATGACCTCCATCCGGAACCCCGTGAGATCGATGTGCCGGGAACCGTCACCCCGTTGATCGGCTGGTACGCGGCGACCGTCGCGAGTGTCAAGGCCACGCAGCTCCAGGCATGGCTGGCGATCGCCCGACGCGACCCGAAGGCCGCAGTGGTCGGGGCCTCCCCCTGGCTGATCGTGGTCCTCGTCACGCTCCCGGTGGTCGGGATCGGCCTCTACGTCGATTGGCTCGGTCAGCTGTCACGGGCCTCGGACCCGGCCTGGCCCGCGATGGGCCCGTCCCTGCTGACCTACCTGCCGTCGCCGGTCGTGGTCGCGCTGACGGTCGCGTCCTTCGTCCTCGCACTTCGACTGCGTGGGCCGGACACCGGCATCTGGCTCGGCCTGGCCATGCTCCTGGTCGCGCCGAACATGCACGACTTCCAGGGCCTGTTCCTCCTGCCGGCCATGCTCAGGATCCGGCACGAGTTCGCGATCCTGGCAGCCCTGCTCACTGCGACCGCGACCGCCGAGGGCTGGTGGCTCGGCATCGCGATCGTCGTGGGAACGATGCTCGCGGGCCGCCGCTGGCCGGCCGCATACGAACCATCGGCGGTGCCCGCGACCTGAAACGAGGCCGCCCGTCGGCCTCCGTCATGGGCAAATCGTACTGGTCGGCGTGCGTGGGACCCGGTGCTACGCTGCACCGGCCGTGCGTATCCCCCTACTGCTGTACGGGCTCGCCCTCGCCGTTCGGGCGGTGCTCATCTGGCACTTCCCGGAGCCGGCCTACCCCAATTCGTCCTATTACGTCGATGTCGCGCGGGCGCTCCACGCAGGGCAGGGGTTCAACGTCGACTTCGTCTGGATCTTCGCCGAGGTCGGCGGCAAGATCCCGGCCGACCCGACCCTGCCGATCCCGTCCAACGCCCACTGGATGCCGCTCGCCTCGATGGTCCAGGTGCCGTTCCTGGCGGTATTCGGGGACGTGGCGTGGGCGTCCGCGGCCCCGTTCGCGTTGATCGGTTCGCTCGCGGCCCCGCTGACCTGGGCGATCGCGCGCGACGCGGGAGCGAGGTCGTGGGTCCAGGTCGGTGCCGGCATCCTGGTGGCGGTCCCGCTCCTGTCGGCGGTCTATCTCGTCCAGCCCGACAACTTCTCGCTCTACCAGCCGCTGGTCGCGGGTTCGCTCTGGCTCGGCGCGCGAGGGCTCAAGGGCTCGGGGCGGGCGTTCGCCGGGGCCGGCTTGCTGGCGGGTCTGGCGACCCTGTCACGGAACGACGGGCTGCTGGTCCTGGCCGCACTCGGCCTCGCCTTCGCGTGGGATCGCTGGCGAGCCTGGCGGTCGGCCGGCGCCCGGCCACCGGCGATCTCGTTCCCCGCGGCCATGGCCTGCGTCGCGCTGTTCGTCCTTGTGATGGCGCCATGGTGGGCACGCCAGCTGGCGGTCTTCGGGTCCCTCTCGCCCTCGACCGCGTCGGGCAAGGTCCTGTACATCCGCGACATCTCGGAGTGGAACAGCATCACGACCCCGGCCACGCTCGAGCACCTGCTCGGCATGGGGCTGGGTCCGCTCATCGGGACGCGGGTCGGCGGCCTGGCGTCGGCCCTGATGATCTACACCACGCTCGTTGCCGGGTTCGTGCTGGCGCCATTCATGGTCGTCGGCGGCTGGGCGCGTCGACGGTCGCTCGACTTCGGGCCGTTCTTCGTCTTCGCCGGCCTCCTGTTCGCCTTCTCGGCCCTGGTCTCCGCGGTCCACGTCCCGGGCGGCACGTTCATCCACTCGGCGATCGCGCTCGCGCCGCACTCCTACATCCTGGCGCTCGAGGGCATCGCGGTCGCGGTCGCCTGGGTGGCGCGCCGCCGACCGGCCTGGGATGCGGAGGGGGCCGCGCGGTTCTTCGGCGCGGCGGCGATCGGGTTCGCCGTCCTGTGCACGGTCGCCGGCTCGCTCGTCGTCCATGCCAACTGGGCCAAGCGGGCCGATCGGTTCCGCGCGGTCGCGGCAGCGCTCGACGCGGCGGGCGCCCCGACCAGCGACCGGGTCATGTCGATCGACGCCTCGGGCACCCGCTACTGGACCGGGCGTGGCGGCGTGGTCCTCGTCAACGACCCGATCGACACGGTCGAGCAGGTCGCGCGCGCGTACGGGATCCGGTGGCTGGTCCTCGACTCGGCTGACACGGTCGCGGCCGCCGGGCCGATCCTCGACGACGACGAGCGACCGGCCTGGATCGGGCCGCCGATCGACGCCGGGCCGATGTCGACCACCGACGCCTCCCCGGGCGACGGGCGCCTGACCGTGGCCGTCTACCCGGTCTGCCTCGAGCCCGCGGATGTGCGCTGCGCCGCCACGGCCGCCGCCTCATGACGCGCCGCGAGATGCTCCTCTCGGCCGGGCTCGTCTTCGTCGTCGCGCTCGTGACGCGCGCGATCTTCGCGTCCCAGATCGTCTTCCCGAAGCCCGAGGACACGGCCTACTACGTCGGGGTCGCGCGCAACCTGCTGGACGGCCGCGGGCTCGTCTCGGACGCGCTGTGGAGCTACCAGACGCCGCCGCTCGCCTTCCCGCGGCCGGCATTCGAGGTGTGGCTCCCTCTGCCGACCTTCCTCGCCGCGATCCCGATGGCCATCCTCGGGTCCACGTTCGCGGCGGCGCAGGTCTCATCGGTCCTGGTCGGGGCCATCGTCCCGGTCCTCGCCTGGCGGCTCGCCGCGGACGTGGCCGAGGAACGAGGCCTGCCGGTCGGCCGGGCCCGGACGCTGGCGCTCGGCACCGGCCTGACCTCGGCGTTCTACCTGCCGCTCCTGCTCCACTCGGCCCTTCCGGACTCGACCATGCCGTTCGCGGTGCTCGCGCTCTCCGCCTGCCTGCTGATGACCCGGATCGCGCGCGACCCGCGCGGCGCGCGGCTGACCGATCCGCGGGTCATCGCGCTGGGCGTCCTCATCGGGCTCGCCGCGCTGACGCGCAACGAGGCTGCCTGGATCGGGCTGACCTGGGCCGTGGTCGCCTGGCTGGCTCCGGCGACCTCGCGCGCGGAGCGGCTCCGGATGATCGCGGTGGCCGCGGTCGTCGCCCTGCTCGTCTTCGCACCGTGGGCGTGGCGCGACTGGCAGGTGTTCGGCAGTCCGTTGCCCGGCCAGGCCGCCACGAACGCGCTGTCGGTGACCGGCTTCGACATCTTCGCCTGGAACGATCCGCCGACACTCGCGCGCTACCTTGCCGTCGGTCCGGCCCGGCTCCTCGAGATGCGCGTCGAGGGACTCGGCCACAACCTGCTCTCGGTCCTGCTCCTGCCGGGCGTGCCGATCTCGATCATCGGCTTCCTCGCGCTGCCGTGGCAGGGTCGGGATCGAGCCGTCCGGCCGGTCGTCATCCTCGGCCTCGTCACGTTCCTGGTCACGAGCCTCGCCTTTCCTGTCGCGACGACATGGGGCACGTTCCTGCATGCCGCCGGTCCGGTCCACGTGCTGCTCGTCCTGTCCGCGCTGCTGGCGCTCGATGCGGGCATCGCACGGCTGGGCTCGCGCCTTGGCTGGACGCGCCCGGTCGCGTGGCTCGGTGCCCTGCTTGGCGTGTTCGGCTCGATCCTGTTCTCCGTGGCGGTCCTGCCGTCGTTCGGGGCCGGCTCGAAGGCGACCGCCGACATGTATGGCGAGCTGGCCCGGCGCATGGCCGTCATCGGCCACCCTCTCGACGCCTCGGCCGGCCCGGTGATCACCAACTTCCCGATCTGGCTCGCCGAGATCCCGGGTGTGCGCGCCCTGGCCCTGCCCGCGGAGGCCCCGAGCGACATCGTGGATCTCGCCTCGGATCCGGGCTTCGCCGGCACCCGGCTCCTCATCGTCATCTCCGAGGACCACGGTGGCTGGCCCGGGGTCCTGGACCAGCCGGGGCCGGACGTCGACTGCTTCCATGAGCTCGACCTCGGGCCCGGACCGGCCGGTGTCGACGACCCGTTGGTCGGTGTCCGGGCGTTCGAGATCGCCTGTCCATGAAAGGCGACCCCTATACTCCGGCGCACATGGAAGCACGGACCGGGACGCAGTCCGGTGACAACCGCTTCGACGGGCTTCATGCGGAAGCGAGCGCGGCCGTTGGCTACAGTGCGAACACGCTGCGCGGCATCCGCGAGCGATATCGTGAGGCCTACTCCGACGCGCTCGTTCACTGGCAGGCGCTTCGCGACCAGCTGGACCGCATCGACCGCACGCCGCGCAAGACGGCCACGCGGCCGGCCCGCTCGAGCGAAGCCGATCGCGCCGCGAGCGCGGCCGAGGACGGAGCGGACGATGCCCTGCAGCGGAACCTGCGCGCCGAGGTCGACCAGTTGTCCGAACAGCTCGGCGGCCACCAGGCCGAGCTGGCCAAGCTGGAACTGGCCCAGAGCACCCTGGAACGAACGTGGCTGTTCATGGAGCGTGGGGACGTGACGCTGGTCAACGAGGCCGGCGGGCCGGCGACCTCGGGCGACATCCAGATGCGGATCGTCGAGGCCCAGGAGGCCGAACGAGCGCGGCTCGCGCAGGAGATCCATGACGGGCCGGCCCAGGTGCTGAGCAACTCGATCTTCCAGGTCGAATACATCGAGCGCGTCCTCGCGTCCGACCCCAACCTCGCCGACACGGAGCTCGGCATCCTGCGGGAGCTGCTCCGGCGCGAGCTGGGCAACCTGCGTGCCTTCATCACCCAGCTGCGTCCGCCCTTGCTCGACGAGCTCGGCCTCGATGGGGCCATCATGGAGACGATCGAGAACGTCAACGCCCTGATCGGGCTGTCCATCTCGACCGATCTCGCCGGGCCGAGCACCGCGCTCGACGATCGCCAGCGGACGGTGGCCCTGCGCGTGGCCCAGGAGGCGCTACAGAATGTTCGCAAGCACGCGTCGGCCAGCCACGTGATCGTGAGCACGTCGCTCGACGACGACGACTGGACCCTGGAGGTGCGCGATGATGGCCGCGGTTTCGATGCCGGGGCGGTGGCAGCCAGGGGCCGGAGCAACTTCGGCCTTCAGTTCATGCGCGAGCGCGCCGAGTTGATCGGCGCTCGCCTGGATATACGATCGCGACCGGATGGGGGGACCGTGGTCCGGCTGGCGATCCCGATCCATGACGTGGCGGAGCAGAGGGAGAGCAGATGAGCGCAGTCGACTACGGCGGTCCTGAGCGACGACGAGGCGGCCCCGATCGAAGGAACATCGGCGACCGGACGCGGATCCTCATCGTGGACGATCACGCCCTGTTCCGCGTCGGGATCGCCAACATCCTGAGCCGGGAGCCCGACCTGGACGTCGTCGCCGAGGCGGACGATTCGCGGAGCGCCATCGACCGCGCCCTCGAGAACTCACCGGACATCGTCCTGATGGACCTCTCGCTGCCGGCGCCCGGTGGCATCGAGACGACCCAGCGCATCAAGCGCGAACTGCCCTCGACCGGGATCATCGTCCTCGCCCAGACCGAGGACGAGGACGCCCTCTTCGATGCGATCAAGGCCGGTGCCGCGGCCTTCATCCTCAAGGACGTCGGACCCGATGACCTGGTCACGATCATCCGTCGGGTCGTCGCCGGGGAATACCTGATCAACGACAAGGTCTTCGCCAAGCCGGCGGTCGCCTCGCGCGTCCTCAAGGAATTCCGCGAGCTGGCCGTCTATGGCCAGGAGGCCGCGCCGATCTTCGCGCCGCTCTCGCCGCGCGAGGTCGAGATCCTGGACAACATCGCGCAGGGCATGACCAACAAGCAGGTCGCCTACGCCCTGTCGATCAGCGAGCAGACGGTCAAGAACCACATGAGCTCGATCCTGCGCAAGCTGTCCGTCAACGACCGGACGCAGGCCGTGGTGTACGCGATGCGCCAGGGCTGGATCCGGATGCCGGAGGACTGACCGATCACGACCACAGCGACACCCGCGACCACCGCAACCCGATGACCGACGCGTCGACGACCAAGACCTCGGAGACCGAGCTCCCATCGAGGGAGTCACCCTCGACGACGCCCCCGGCCACCCTGGCCGAGCTGTCCACCAGGCTCGCGGCAGAGGTCGAGCGCCTCGACAGCGAGCTCGGCGAGGTGGACCTGCTCGTCACCCAGGCCGGCACCGAGGCGGCGCGACACGAGAGTCGGCGGAGCACGGCCGCCGACAAGCTCGCGGCGATGACCAAGCAAGGGCGAGGCGACCGAGCTCGGAGAGCTCGGGACGCAGCTCGCCGCACTCACCAAGCGGGCCGCCCTCATGGAATCGCAGGTCGAGGTCCTCGAGGGCAAGCGCCGCGCCCTCGCTCGCCATCGCGAGTCCATCTCCGCCTACGCCGACGCCGTGGCCGCCATGGACCCGGCGACGCCCATCTCCACGCCGCAGTCCGCCGCCCGGGCGGCGCGCAAGGCCGCCACCGCCGACGGCGGCGATGTGGTCATCCCGCCGGCCGTGTCACGCCTGGTCCTGACCGGCCAGGAGGACCTCCGGCGCGAGATCGCCCGAGCGATGCACGACGGCCCCGCCCAGAGCCTGACCAACATCGTCCTGCAGGCGCAGATCGTCGAGCGGCTCGTGGCCAAGGACCCGGCGCTGGCGCTCGGGGAGGTCCACCAGTTGATCGGCATGGTCCAGCGGACCCTCGAGGCGACCAAGACCTTCATCTTCGACGTGCGGCCCATGGTCCTTGACGACCTGGGGCTGGTGCCGACGTTGCGCCGAGCTGCCCGCGAGCGCGGGCGCAAGGCCGGCGTGGCGGTCGACTTCGATTCGATGGGCCAGGACCGCCGGCTGCCGATGGACCTCGAGAGCGGGCTGTTCCGGATGCTCGACGAGGCTCTGGTGGGCTACCTCGAGCGATCGCCGACGCGCATCACGATGCGCCTCGACTGGTCGGACCAGGTGGAAGCGCGGGTCACGGCCGTCCGGGAGAAGGACAAGGATGCCAAGCCGGCCGCGGAGCCGGCCGCGCCGGTCGAGGCCGCGCCGACAGGCGCCGAGCTCCCGCCCGCGCTCGCGGCGATGATGGAGGACCGTCGGGCCGACGCCCGCGACGCGGTCGAGGCCGCGCGGCGCGATGCGATCGTCGCCCTGCCCGTCAGCACGTGGCAGGAGATCCAGAGCCGGGCGAACACGCTCGGCATCCTCGCCGACCTGTCCGAGGACGGCTCGGAGTTGCATCTCGTGGCCGAGGCGCCGGTGCCGACGGAGCGATGAGATGCGCCGCATCTCCGGGGTCAGCGGCCAAGGGCTCGTCGAGTACGGACTGATCCTCGCCCTGACCGTCGTGTTCACCGTCATCATCCTCGGGGTGTTCGGCGGGACCGTGGCGGATGTCCTTGCCACGATCGGCGAGGCCATCGACGCGGCGACCGGCGGGACCTGATCCAAGGGGCCGGACCCGAACCACGCGCGAACGTGGCGTGGGCGCAACAGCCCCCCATCCGGGAAGTCCGGTCAGGTTCGGTACCATCGTGCTAGTGCTTTCCCGAAGGCTTGCTCCATATAGTGGGGAAGCCCTCAGATTTCGAGGGTGAGTACTCATCCAGGAGGCTGCCACATGGCGCTCTTTACTTCGTTCCTCGCTTCCCTTCGCCGGGACGAGGAAGGCCAGGGTCTCGCCGAGTATGCGTTGATCCTCGCCCTTATCGCGATCGTCGCGATCGTCGCACTGATCTTCCTCGGCGGACAGGTCAGCACCATCCTGAGCACGGTCGGCGACTCGATCTAGTCGTCGGTCCTCACGGATCGAAACCAAGACCGCCGGTCCTCTTTGAGGGCCGGCGGTCTTTCGTTGTGCCCGCGGGCTGTTCGCGGGCGGTCGGATCGCGATCCCGGTCGCGACCCGACCTTGACCCGAGCTACGGCAGGAAGTAGTTCGGGTTCGGCATCTTGAACGTCTTGTCCGCAGCGCCGCCCTTCAGGTCACTGAACTGGTCGCCGAAGTTGGCGACGATGTCGTAGCCGAGCGACTCGATGTGCTTCCGCGTAGCCGACTTGTAGTGGACGGTCGTGCAGGACTTCTGCGGGACCTGGCTGAGTTCGTCCGCGCAAGCGTCAAGCAGGTATTGCGGGTAATCCGCGATCGCGGGCTTCGTGAAGAGCCCGTCCTCGCCGTTGACCAGCGTCGTCGGTGTCGGGTAGCCGGCGTCCACATCCGGGGCCGGGATCGCGTCGGTGGTGAGGTTCTGGAGGGTCGCGAGCTCCTGCGCCGCCGGCCGACCGGTCAGGAAGAAGATGGCGTAGCCCAGGGCCTTGGCCCGTTTGACCATGCGGACCATGCCGGGCACCGCGGGGAACAGCTGGCCGTTGACGTACGTGGCGTTCGTGGCCGGGTTGTAGGCCCAGTTGCTGAAGATCTCGTAGTTCCAGGTCGCGAGCGTGGTGTCGTCGACGTCCAGGATGATCGCCCGCTTGCCGGACCCGTGGTGGTGGGCATGCGCCTGCAGGTACTGCGAGCCCTTCTTCGCGACGCTGCGCGCCTCGCGGGCGTAGTAGCTGCCGGTCGAGAACACTCCCGATCCGAGCGGATCACCGTAGTAGTTCCGGATCTGCTGGCGCAGGACGTCGATGTTCGTGATCTGGTTCGCCGAATGCGGGGTGAATGTCCGGATCGCAGGGCCGGCGGCGGCGACGACCACCGCGAACGTCAGCGAGATCGCGACCGCCGCGACCATGACGACCATCATCCTTCCGGAGCGTCGCACCGTGGTCGATCCTCTCATGAGTGTCTCCTTCTGTGGGGATGTGCCTGGAGGTCCGGAATCGTACGTCGGACGCTCGTGATCAACCACCCGTAACCCACCCAGAGGCCACCGGACTGCCACATTGCCGGTGTCCGGATGCACCGGCGACCGTGGATCCGATCGGGCCGGTGGGTCCCGGCGTCGCGCCCCGGAGCGATGCGGGGCGATCATCGGCGTGCTCTTCCGGCCGGACTGGACGACCAGGCAGGCCTCCGCGGCAGACCGGTCCGACGCAGACGGCCAGGGGGGCGTCTTGACAGTCGTCGGGGACCCCCCGTACCGTGGCACGTCCCACGAGCCCCGCGCTCGTGGAGTCTGCAGGAGAGGAGGTACCCCCAGACAGATGTCGTCCCTGTATGCCCTTATCTCGTCCTTCCGCCGGGAACATGGCCAGGGTCTCGCGGAATACGCGTTGATCCTCGCCCTGATCGCGATCGTCGCGATCGTGGCACTCATCTTCCTTGGCACCCAGGTCAGCACCATCCTGAGCACGGTCGGCGACTCGATCTAGTCGAGACCCGAAGCTCCAGATGCAGCGAGGCCGCCGGCCCCCCCAGGGCACGGCGGCCTTTCCATGTTTGATGGTGCGTGCACGCCGGTCCGGCCCACCTTCGGGCTATTGACACCTACCCCCCTCGACCTATGGTGGAAGCACCGGCCAAGCGTGGTCGGCGCCCGCTAGCGAGCCTCACGGAAAGGAGGTGAATCACGATGAAAGCGCACCCGCGTCTGGTCGCCATCATCGACCGGATCCGTCAGGTCGACGGCCAGGGTCTTGCTGAATACGCCCTTATCCTTGCCCTTATCGCCATCGTTTCGATCGTCGCACTCATCTTCATGGGCAGCCAGGTCAGCGACAAGCTGAGTGTCATCGGCAGCACGCTGGAGTCGGTCGCCAATAGCGATCGCCGCCACCCTTGGTTCCCGAGGCAGACAGCCCGCCAGCGGCGGGCTGTCGTCACGTTCGGGGATGTACACACCACGTCACGCACCACCCGCGAACGGCGGCACAAACGCCGGCGGGGACCTTGCAGAACACCTTGCGTCACGCATGGATTCCTGCCGTTTCCTCCTAATGGTCCTAGGCCTTTCGTATAGTCGCGAGCCTCTTGGCCGGTGCTACAGTGGTGCCACCTGTCACAAGCCTCTCGGGGAGTAACAACTTGAAGCGCTCTAATCGTCTGGTCCTGCTTGTCGGGGTCTTCCTCGCGGTCGTCGCGTTCGTCGGGATCCTCCTGCTCGTGCGTGCAGCGGACAACGGACGACCGAGAAGCCGCCGACCACCGGATTCGTCCTGATCGCGAACACCGACATCCCGTTGTCCTCGCGGATCGAAGCGTCTGCGCTGACGCGGACGGAGCTCCCGCTCGACGGGATCCTCCCGGGCGCGTTCTCGGAGACCTCCCAGGTCGTCGGCAAGATCGCGCGTGAGCCGGTCGCGACCGGCGCCCAGATCACCTCGTCCACCATCACGGGCGGGGCCCAGGGCGAGTGCAGCGACATCGTGACGCCGCCACGGCCTTCGCGCCGTGGCCGTCCAGGTCGACCAGGTCACCGGCGTCGGCACGGTCATCAAGACCGGCGACTACGTGGACATGATCGCGGGCGTCACCGGCGACAAGTTCCCGGTCATCACGGTCAACCCTGCCGACGACTCGGTCACCGTCGTCAGCGGCCTCAACAGCACCAGCGTCAAGATCCTGCTGCAGGGCATGCAGGTCCTTTGCACCCTGTTGCCGCCGGCCGCGGAGACCACCACGACCCGACAACGGCAGCGGCACCGACACCGGCGCCAATCCGTCCCAGCCGGGCACGGCGCTCAATGGCCAGCAGCAGATCGTGATCCTCGCGGTCGACGCCCAGCAGGCCGAAGTCATCAAGTTCGCCCAGCTGGACTCCTCGATCACCCTCATCCTCCGTTCGCCGGACGACTTCATCGATCCGATCACGAACGAGGCCGTCGTGCCGCTCCCGAACACGACGACCGGCGTCAACCTCAAGACCCTCGTCGACACCTACGGGGTCGTCCCGCCGGAAGTCGTCGAGACCGTGACTCCCGCCAACCCGTAACCCCCGCGCGGCCGATCGTCGGCCGAGCTGAGACAAGCAAGCCCAGACGCGGCGGGCGCGGCGGACCCACAGGTCCCGCGCCCGTCGTGGTCCCGGCCTCACCGGCCGGTCCCAGGACCGGTCTCTCATCGAAGTACAAGATCAGAGCGAGATGGCCGACCAGATCCGCGTCCTCGTCGTCGACGACATCCCCGAGACCCGCGATCACCTCACGAAGCTGCTGAGCTTCGAGAGCGACATCGACGTGGTCGGGGCGGCCTCGTCCGGACGCGAGGCCCTGGACATGGCCGGCAAGCTCACCCCGGACATCATCCTGATGGACATCAACATGCCGGACATGGACGGCATCACGGCCACCGAGCAGATGGCCGCGACGCTTCCCTCCGCGGCCGTCGTGATGATGTCGGTCCAGGGCGAGGCGGACTACCTCCGACGATCCATGCTGGCCGGAGCGCGCGAGTTCCTCGTCAAGCCCTTCAGCAGCGACGAGCTGACCGCCTCGATCCGACAGGTCCATTCGCGCGAACGCGACAAGGCCAGCCGCATGGCCGCCGTGCCGGTCGCCACGACCGGTTCGGGCGGCGGCGCAGCGACGAGCGACAGCGGCGGCGACCCTGGTCGGATCATCGCGGTCTTCAGCCCCAAGGGCGGCGTCGGTCGAACGACCGTCGCGGTCAACCTTGCGGTCGCAGCGGCCACCGACCTCGGCAAGAAGGTCGTCCTGGTCGATGCGTCGTTCCAGTTCGGTGACGTCGGTGTCCTGCTCAATCTCAACCCGAAGAGCAAGTCGATCGCCGACCTGCTGCCGCAGCTCGAGGCCAACGAGCTCGACTCCCTCGACATGTTCATCATCGACCACACCTCGGGCGTCCGGGTCCTGCTGGCCCCGCCGACCCCCGAGACGGCCGAGCTGATCACCCCCGCTGCGGTCCGCAAGGTCCTCGAGGCACTCCGGCGGAACCACGACCTCGTGGTGGTGGACTGCACCGCATTCTTCAACGACACCACGCTCGCGATCCTTGACATCGCCGACGTGATCCTGACGATGCTGAGTCTCGAGATCACGAGCATCAAGAACATGCGCCTCTTCCTGGAAGTCGCGCAGCAGCTCGGATACGAGAGTGGAAAGGTCCGTCTGATCCTCAACCGCGCGGACTCCGCGCTGGGCATCCGCGTGGCGGACGTCGAGCAGTCGATCGGCCGCAAAGTCGACGAGACGATCGTCAGCGATGGTCGCAGCGTCGTCTATGCGCTCAATCGAGGAGTACCGTTCTACCTGTCCAACAAGGAGGCGCAGGTGTCCCAGGACATCCTCCGCCTCGCTCGGTCGGTCACCGGTGAGCGACCGCCCGTCCCAGCCGGGGAGACCACTCAGAAGTCCACCCAGAAGAAATCCCTGTTCGCATGGCGATGAACACGGCCGTAGTGAGCCCCTCGGGGCGAGAAGGGGTGTAGTCGAATGTCCCTCTTGAAGCGGATCGAGAGCGCTCGACCGGGGTCCACGGGGCCCGAAGCCGCGCCGGGCGCTCCCGGCTCCAACCTGCCGGTCGCACCGGGTGGTGCGCCGCCCACGCCGACCTCGCCGCGGCTGACCAGCCAGGCGCCGGTCCGCGAGTCGTTCCGGGACGTCAAGTTCCGGATCCAGAACCGGGTCATCCAGGACCTGGATCCGAAGCTCGACCTGTCCAACCAGGTCGAGGTCCGGCGCCAGATCGAGGAGATCTTCGGCAAGGTCATCGACGAGGAAGGCCTCGCCCTGACCCGCGCCGAGCGCGTCCGGATGCTGGAGCAGATCACCGACGAGATCATCGGCCTCGGGCCGCTGGAGCCGCTCCTCCGGGACGAGTCGATCACCGAGATCATGGTGAACGGCCCGCGCCAGGTCTACATCGAGCGATCCGGCAAGCTCGAGCTGACCAACGTCGTCTTCCAGAACGACGACCACGTCATGCGCATCATCGACCGGATCATCGCTCCGATCGGCCGCCGGGTCGACGAGTCGAGCCCGATGGTCGACGCCCGCCTCACCGACGGCTCCCGCGTCAATGCAATCATCCCGCCGCTGTCATTGGTCGGCCCGGTCATCACCATCCGCAAGTTCTCCGCGTCGCCGTTCACCGTCGACGACCTCATCCGGTTCGGCACCGCAACCGCGGACATGTTCGACTTCCTGCGCGCGTGCGTGGAGGCTCGCCTGAACATCTTCGTCTCCGGCGGCACCGGCTCGGGCAAGACCACGACCCTCAACGTCCTCTCGTCGTTCATCCCGAACGACGAGCGCATCGTGACCATCGAGGACGCCGCCGAGCTGCAGCTCCGCCAGGAGCATGTGGTGACGCTGGAGTCGCGCCCGCCGAACATCGAAGGCAAGGGCGCCATCCCGATCCGCGAGCTCGTGCGCAACGCCCTGCGCATGCGGCCCGACCGGATCATCGTCGGAGAGTGTCGTTCCGGTGAGGCCCTGGACATGCTCCAGGCCATGAACACCGGCCACGACGGCTCGATGTCGACCGGCCACGCCAACAGCCCGCGCGACATGCTGTCGCGCCTCGAGACGATGGTCCTGATGGCCGGCGTGGATCTGCCCCTCCGGGCGATCCGCGAGCAGGTCGCCTCGGCCGTCGACCTCATCGTCCAGCAGAGCCGTCTCAAGGACGGCACCCGCAAGATCGTGAACATCACCGAGGTCCAGGGCATGGAGGGTGATGTGATCGTCATGCAGGACGTGTTCGTCTTCGAACAGACGGGCGTCGTCGAGGGCAAGATCCAGGGCCGGCTCAAGCCGACCGGGATCCGCCCGAAGTTCGTCGAGAAGTTCGAGGTCATGGGCATCAACCTGCCGCCAGGCCTCTTCGGCTTCAGCTACTAACCCGCGGAAGGAGTCACGCCCGTGGAACCAATGACGCTCGCGATCGCCGGAGTCGCCGCTTTGGCGATCCTGCTGATCGCGGTCGGCGTCGCCACCTCGGGCGGATCGGGTATCTCCGACCGCCTCGAGCGTTACGCGTCGAATCGCCCCGCCAAGGCCGCTCCCAGCGGCCAGGGCGCCATCGCCGACATGATCACCCAGAGCGCGACGCTCGCCAGCCTGAACAAGGTCGTCGAGAATCGCGACTTCGGTGCCAACCTGCAGCGCGAGATCGCCCGTGCCGACCTCAAGCTGAAGCCCTCGGAGTACCTGCTCATCTGGGCCGGCTGCATCGTCGGCGTGCCGGCTGCGATGCTGCTCCTGTCGGTCGTGTTGCCGACGCTGGGCAACCCGCTCGTCCTGCTGATCGGCGGCCTCATCGGTTTCTTCATCCCGCGCTTCTGGCTCGCTCGCCGCCGGAACGGCCGCCTCGGGGCCTTCAACAAGCAGCTCCCCGACACGATCACCCTCATCGCGAACGCGCTGCGGGCCGGCTCCTCGTTCCTCCAGGCCATCGAGCTGGTCGTCCGCGAGTCGCGTCCGCCGATCTCCACCGAGTTCGGCCGGGTCATCCGCGAGGTCAACCTCGGCCTGCCGTTCGACCAGGCCCTCGAGAACATGGTCCGGCGCGTCCGCTCGGACGACCTCGAACTGATGGCCACGGCCATCTCCATCCAGCACCAGGTCGGCGGCAACCTCGCCGAGATCCTCGACTCGATCGCGTTCACGATCCGCGAGCGCGTCCGCATCAAGGGCGAGATCCGGACCCTGACCGCACAGCAGCGGCTGTCCGGCTACGTCGTCGGCTTCCTGCCGATCGGCCTGGCCGGCTTCCTCTTCATCGCGGCCCCCGGCTTCATGGAGCCCATGTTCACGAAGCCACCGGAGGTCCTCGGCCTGCCGGCCGGCGTCATCATCCTGCTGATCGGCGGGTTCATGATGTTCCTCGGCTTCATGGTCATCCGCAAGATCGTCGACATCGAGGTCTAGCCGATGATCCTCCCCATCGTCATCGCCGGCGTCGCGGCCGGCGCCATCCTGCTGATCTTCATCGGGCTCGCCGGCGGCTCGCCGGTCGACCCGGTCCAGGCCCGCCTGACCCAGCTCGGGTCGATGCAGGCCAAGAACCTCGAGGAACTCGAGCTCCAGGCAGCCGTTCATCGAGCGGACCCTGCGCCCGCTGGCCTCGCGCCTGTCGGGCAGCGTCTCGAGGGTCGCCAGCACGTCGTTCACGGAGCGGACCGAGAAGCGGCTTGCCCTGGCCGGCAACCCCGGCGACCTTCGCGTCGCCGACTGGCTCGGGATCAAGGCCATCGGCGCCATCGTCGGCGCCATCATCTTCTTCCTGCTGTTCGTCGTCGTCGGCCTGCTGAGCTTCCCGTTCCTCATCGGCTCCTGATGACCCTCGTCGGCGTCGCTCTTCGGCTACACGATCCCGGAGTTCTGGCTGGGTGGCCGGGTCAGCAAGCGCCAGAAGGCCATCCTGCTGATGATCCCGGACGCGCTCGACCTGCTGACGATCTCCGTCCGGGCCGGTCTCGGCTTCGATGCGGCGCTCGGCAAGCGTCGTCGAGAAGCTCAAGGGGCCGCTGTCCGACGAGTTCCGCCGGGCGCTGGCCGAGGTGCGCGTCGGCAAGGCGCGGCGCGAGGCGCTGCGCGACATCGTCGCCGCGGACCGAGGTCCCGCCGCTGACCAACTTCATCGGCGCGATCATCCAGGCCGAGCAGCTCGGCGTGTCGATCTCCAAGGTCCTCCAGGTCCAGTCCGAGCAGCTCCGCATCGAGCGCCGGCAGCGCGCCGAGGAGCAGGCCGCGAAGGCGCCGATCAAGATGCTGTTCCCGCTCGTCGGCTGCATCTTCCCGTCGCTGTTCATCGTCATCCTCGGGCCGGCCATCATCCTGATCATCCAGAACCTGACGATCTGACCGCGGACACGACACCGGGCGACCGGGCGATCGAGCTGGTCGCCCGCAACGTCACCCGCGGCACCGACCTGGAGCGACCGGCTCGAGGTCGCCGCGAGCCTGTGGGGCAAGTTCATGGGCCTGATGGGGCGAGCCTCGCTCGCCGCCGGCGCCGGGCTGTGGCTGCCCGACAGCAACGGCATCCACATGATGTTCATGCGCTTCCCGATCGACGCGGTCTTCGTCGGCCGGCCCGACGGCGCCGATGGCGGACCCGCCGGGTCGTCCGGTCCGTCCCGGGCTGCGGGCGTGGACCGGGCTCGTGCCGCTCGTGCGGGGCGCCCACGGCGTGCTGGAGCTGCCGGTCGGCACGATCGAGCGGACCGGCACGGCCGTCGGCGACCTGATCGCCCTGGACGGACTCGCCACCCCCTGATC
>CAVYCV010000007.1:0-55429 GCA_963767165.1 uncultured Chloroflexia bacterium
CTGTCACGGGGCGGGCCCTCGATCTCGCCTTCCCCGCCTCCTGTGCTGGGTGTGGGCGCGAGGGCGAGCCGATCTGCGCGGCGTGCCGGCCCGGCCTCGACGCCCGGCTCGACCTGGCACCAGGCGTCCCGCTCGGCCTGCCCGCTGACCTGCCCGAGGGCCTCCTCCAGATCGAGTGGTGCGCGCCGTTCAGCGGCGTGGTCCGCGACGCCCTGCACCAGCTCAAGTACAGAGGCGAGCGCCGGCTCGCTGTCCCGCTCGGCGATGCGATGGCCCGGCGCTGGGCACGAGCGGGCGTCGGCGGCGACCTGCTCGTGCCCGTGCCGGTCCACCGCGACCGCGCCGCCCAGCGCGGCTACGACCAGGCCGTCCTGCTGGCGTCGGCCGCCGGCGCCGCGCTCGGGCTGCCCGTCGTCGAGGCTCTCGAGCGCTGGCAGGCCACGACCGCCCAGTTCCAGCTGGATCGCCGGGCCCGGGCGACCAACGTCGCGGGGGCATTCCGTCCGCGGACGAGCGGATCCCTCGACGACGTGCGCGGCCGCTGGGTCGTCCTGGTCGACGACGTGATGACGACCGGCGCGACGCTGTCGGCCTGCGCGGCGGTCCTCCTCGGGGGCGGCGCGGCGGCGGTCTCCGCAGTCACCGTCGCTCGCGAGCGCTGATCCCGGTCGGGCCTGGCCGGGGTCCGACGGCCGGTCGGACTATACTCGGAGCTTGGCACTCGGCCCTTCGGGAGGTTACGCGTGCGGACCATCGTCAAGGGCAAGAACGTCGAAGTCCCCGAGCGGGTCCGCGCCTATGCGGAGCGCAAGCTCGGCAACATCGCGCGGCTCGTGGACGATCGGACAGACGCCATCGTCGAGCTCTCCAACGAGCACCATCGAAGCGCGTCGGATGCCCACATCGTCGACGTCGCCCTGGTCGTGAACGGCCGGACGATGCACAGCCACGCCTCCGGGTCGAGCTACCAGGCCGCCCTCGACACGGTCGTCGACAAGGTCGAGCGGCAGGCTGTCTCGCACAAGGAACGACCCCGCCTGCGGGCCCGCCCGGTCCAGGAGAAGGCGATCCTGCGGCGGGTGGCCGATGGCACGGTCGAGGCGCCCCAGGTGTCGCGCGTGGTCAAGAGCAAGCGCTTCGCGATCGAGCCGATGTTCGAGGAGGACGCCATCACCGCGATGGAGGAGCTCGGCCACCGGTTCTTCATCTTCGTGAACGCCGAGAACGAGCGCGTCGCGATCCTGTACACGCGAAACGACGGCGGCTACGGCCTGATCGAGCCGATCGTCGGGGGCGACTACACGGGTGGCCAGGGCCGGACGAACGGCCACTGACCATCGGCGGTCCGCTCAGGCCGGTCGTCGGTACTCGCCGCCGGTCCGCGTCAGCAAGCCCTCGTCGACCATGTAGCGTCGCAGCGAGGCGACGTCGGGGTGGAAGATCGCCAGACGCTGGTTGACCTCTTTCTCCGGATAGGGCCGGTCCTCGGTGAAGACGCGGTCTCGCAGGTAGCGCAGGACGACCAGCCGCTTGGAGCCGCCCGCCGGGATCGTCGTGAGCCGGTCGGCCTCGAAGTAGCCGCGCAGGACGCGCGCGACGTCGTTCGGCACGCTCTCACCGGCCGGTCCGACCCCCGGTCCCGTCTCCGGCCGCGCGTCCGGTTCGAGCTCGGCCAGGCGCCGCCCGAGAGCACTGACCCCCTCGATCCGGAGCGAGTGGCGGGCAGCGGGGTCGTCACCAGCGGCCGAGACGAGACTCGCGTCGACCAGCATGGCCAGCTGGCGCCGGACCGCGGCCGGTGGCAGGCCGAGATCTGCCGCCAGCTCGGCCTCGGACGCGGGGCCGCCGGCAAGCCGACCGGCGATGCGCAACCGGGTCGGGTCGGCCAGGGCCCGGAGCGCGGTCAGCAGGTCGTGATCCATGGTCTCCGCATCGTACGATGCGCCCGTGCTTCCAGACGGCCGCCGCCTCGGTGCCCATCTGCCCCTGGCGACCGGGATGGTGAAGGCCGTCGAGCGGGCTCACGAGATCGGCGCCACAGCGCTGCAGATCTTCGGCGACAACCCCACGGCGTGGCGTCGTCGGGCCGAGCCGCCGGCCGAGCTGCCCGCATTCCGCGAGCGACTTGCGGCCCTGGACATCGGGCCGGTCGCCAACCACGCGTCGTACCTCATCAACCTCGCCGGCCCGGAGCCCGACTTCCTCGAGCGGTCGATCGGCCTG
Source organism: uncultured Chloroflexia bacterium (assembly GCA_963767165.1). Taxonomy (GTDB): domain Bacteria; phylum Chloroflexota; class Limnocylindria; order Limnocylindrales; family CSP1-4; genus SPCO01. The sequence goes on from CAVYCV010000007.1 coordinate 2,224, forward strand.
CTGACACAGGAGCTCCGGGCGGCGCCCGGGTTCGTGGCCAGGTTCGTGAACGTCCACCTCGGGTCGCACCGCGACACCTCGGTCGCGGCGGGCACCACGCGCCTCGCGGATGCGGTGGCGCGGATCCTGGCCGAGGTCGAGGACGCCCCCGACGCCGCGCGCCTGGTGCTCGAGAACTCGTCGGGCAGCGGCTTCGGCATCGGGACGAGCGTGACCGAGCTCGCGGACATCGCCGAGGCGATCGCGGCGCGCGGGGTGGCGGAGCATCGCATCGGCTTCTGCATCGACACGGCGCACGCGTGGGGTGCCGGGATCGACCTGTCCTCGCCCGCTGGGGTCGATGCGTTCCTCGCGGAGTTCGACGAGCGTCTGGGCCTCGAGCGACTGGTCATGATCCATCTCAACGACTCCAAGTCGGAGCGCGGATCGCACGCCGATCGCCATGAGCACCTCGGGGCCGGGCGCATCGGCGCCGCCGGCCTCGCGCGGGTCCTGACCCACCCGGGTCTCGCGCGAACGACGTACTACCTCGAGACGCCCGGCATGGACGAGGGCTATGACGCGGTCAACGTGGCCCGAGCCTACGACCTGGCTGCCGGCCGGCCGCTCCCGGACCTGCCGCCCGAGGCGATGACCATGCGCGGCAGCCGGGCACGGAGCGGGCCGGCGGAACCGACACCCACCGGGGCGGCCTCGTGACCGTGGCGACCCCGCCCAGGCGCCCAGGCGCGATGGTGGACGGGATCGCGCTGATCGCCCTCCTCGCGGTCGCGGGCCTCATGCGCCTCCCCGGCCTCGCGGCGCGCGGCACATGGGACGCCGACCAGGGACACGACATGCTGGTCCTGCGCGCACTCGTCCAGGACGGCGTCGTCCCGCTTCTCGGGCCGCCCACGTCGATCGGCGACTTCCACCACGGCGCCCTCTACTACTACCTGCTGGCGCCGTCGGCGGCCCTCACCGGGGGCGACTCGCCGCTCGCGGTGACCTGGCAGATCGCCCTGTTCGGCATCGCCGCCGTGGGCGTCACGTGGTGGCTCGCCCGCTCGATCGCTGGCCCCGTCGCCGGGTTCACAGCCGGGCTGCTGATGGCGGTGTCCGCCTCGGCGATCGAGGAATCGACCTTCATCTGGAACCCGAACCTGATCGCCTTGACCAGCGCGGTCGCCCTGGCCGGCGCATGGCGTGCCTGGTCGACGCAGAGAGCGCGCTGGTGGCTCGTCGCTGCGGTCGGGACGGCGGCCACGATGCAGTGCCACGTCCTCGGCGTCACCCTGCTGCCGGTCGTCGGCGCGCTGCTCGTCGCCGATGCGCGCCGCCGGGGCCCGGGCGTCGAGCGGGGCGCCGTCGTGCGTGCCGGTCTGGCCGGGCTGGCGATCATCGCGCTCACCTATGTGCCGTTGGTCGTCCACGAGCTGACCACCGACTTCGGCGAGGCACGCGCCGCGCTCGACTACCTGCAGGCCGGCGGCGACCCCGTCGACCTCCCGCTGGCGACGCGCCTCGTGGTCGTGGCGATCCGGGTCGTCTCGTGGCCGCTGACCGGCCTGATCACGGGCTCGCTCGGGGCCGCGGTGACGGCCCTCGCCGTGGTCGTTGGGATCGTCGCCTGGCGGTGGCGCAGCCCGGAACTCGGCGAGCGCACGGCGGTCCGCTGGCTCGGCCTTGGCCTCCTCTGGAGCGCCGGGTTCCTGACGCTGGCCGCGGCGGGTCTCGCGGTGGTGGTCCCGGGCCTCCCGAACGATCACTACCACGCCTTCGCCGACCCGATGGTCTTCGTCCTGGTGGGGATCGGCGTCGCGGCCGCATGGCGCACCTGGAGCGAGGCGGGACCCGAGCGCCAGCCGCGGGCGGCCCTGCCGCTCGTCGCGGTGGGCGCCGACCACGCTGTTGATGGTGCTCTGGAACCTCACCGATCTCCCGCCGTCGGTCGCCCCGGACGGCGGCTTCCCGGCGGCCGAGAAAGCCGCAGCCCGGATCCAGGCCGCGACGAGCGAGCGCGCCATCGCGATCCGCTCGCTGCCGACATTCAAGCCGCCCGACACGTACGTCTACCCGTTGGTGCGAGACGGGACGGAGATCGTGCCGGAGGCCGCGACCCAGACGCTCGTGATCGTGTGCGACGCCCTGTTCGAGGCGGCGATCGGCGCGCCATGTGGCGGTCCGGCCGAGGCGGCCTCACTGGTGGCCGTCCCCTTCCCGGCCGGCGGCGCCGCCGAGGGCAGCGGGGACCTCGAGATCCGCGACCGGTTCGAGGCGGCACCCGGCCGGTTCGTGACGGTCTACGGCCTCCGCTAGGAGCTCACGGAATCGCGAACGCCGGCGCCCCAGACGCCGGCGTTCGCTGTCCCCGAGACCCGGACGGTGGAGGGCGGTCCGGGTCGTGCCCTAGGTGAATGCTCAGTAACGGCCCCGCTCGGGTCCCACGCTGCGTGAGACGGGTCGAACGGATCCGATGCCCACACCGACAGGTGTGGAGCTGCCGCCGGCTCCCATCGGCCGGCCAGGCGCAGCCGGGCGACCCAGCGTGCGCTCGTTCGGTCGCTCGGAGCCGCCCGAGGCGGGCTCGGTCGGCTGGAACGGACGACCGTAGCGGCGCATCCGCACGGCCAGGTAGTACTCCATGATCTGGCGGACCTGCGGCTCGGTCAGGAGCTCGTCCGCGCGGAGCGAGTACTCGACACGGGCGGTCGGGTTCATCGACCCGGAGGCCACCAGGCCGAGGTACTGCGGTGTGTCGGCGTCGTCGCGCAGCTCGCGCAGGCCACGCGCCAGTTTCGTGGCGGTGCCAAGCGACGGCATGCGGTCGCCGCGGATGAGCCGGGAGATCGTCGAGTGATCGACGCCCGACTGCTGGGCGAGTTGGCGCTGAGACATCTTCTTGGCCTTGAGCTGAGCTCGAAGCCATTCATTGAAGGCTCGGCCGTTTTGGGTCGTCATGTCAGAGAGGGCGCTCCGTCCGAGTCGGCCCGCGGCCCATGCCGCGATACCCCAACTATCGAGTGAGGCGGAGGGCTCCTGTATCCCCCGTTGGTACCGCTTGCGTGCTTGCACCACCCGTGTTTGGCCGGGTGAGTCCGGTGCGGTCGGGCCGGGAGAAGGGCGAAGCGGATCGGGGATCGCCCCCGGACGAAGGTACGTCCCCCATCAACGACCGGTTCGTCGTCCCGCTAGGACCGATCCAGCGCTCAGGTGCTCGCGACCGGGGTCGTGGCGGCGGCGGGCTGCACGATCTGACCCATGCCCCGAGGCTTGGGCGAGAGGATGTACGCGATCGTGCCCAGGACGATGACGGAGAACACGCTGATCACGCGGTCGAGCAGAGCGATGGCGGTGGCCTCCGGCAGGGGCACGCCATAGGCCACGGTGAGGACCCCGACGACACCGGCCTCGACGATGCCGAGACCGGCAGGGCTGAGCGGGACGGCCGTCAGGAGCGAGCCGATGAGGGCGACGAAGACCGCCCCGGACAGGCCCAGCTCCACGTCGGGGAAGCCCAGCGCCTGGACGACGAAGTAGAGGCGCAAGGACTCGGTCATCCAGATGAGGACCGTGAGGGTCGCCAACGCCGGCAGATGCTTCGTTTGAACGGCGCCGAACACCCCCTCCTCGAACCGGTCGTACAGCTCGAGGATGGTCGTCGGCAGGAACGAGAGCGCGGTGATGATCCGGCGTCCGAAGTTGCGCATCGTGAAGAGGCCGATCGCGAGCACGGCGACGACGACGAGGGCGATCACCATGACGACCTGGATGGCCGTCGGCAGGCCGCCTCGGAAGCTCCAGTAGCCAGCCGCGATGCCGAGCAGGGCGATCGCCATCAGATCGAGGCAGCGCTCGATGAAGACCGTCCCGAAGGTGCGACTCAGCGAGGCGGTGCTATTGATCTTGAGCAGGTAGGCACGGTAGACGTCGCCGAGCTTGGCCGGGACGACGCAGTTCACCAGCCACGACAGGAAGATGATCTCCGTCGAATCCTTCACGCCGATGCGGAAGCCGGTCCCGCGCAACAGGATCGCCCAGCGCAACCCGCGCAACGGGAAACCGCAGTAGAAGACGATGAACGCCAGGGCGACGAGGGCCGGGTTCGCCGCGGCGATCAGGGCCGGGACCTTGGACAGCGCCTGACCGTTGATCGTCACGAAGACGACGATGATCGCGAGCGGGATCAGGATCGAGATGATGGTCCGGGGCTGACGCAGCCTGCGCCCGATCGAGATCTGATCCGGGGTGACCTCGTCCTCGAGTGGGTCCCCGGCCGGCGGGGCGGCCGCGCCCATGGGCGCAGGGTCGTTCGCGCCGCGCGGGTGCGCAACCTGCAGGCCGGGGCTGATCTCCATGGGAGCCGAGGCTACCGGCTCGCCCGGTGCGTTCGCCACCGGCCGATGGTCCTGTCGACCCGGGCCGCTCACGACGGACCTTCCGGCGATCGGGTGTCATCGAGCCCGGAGGGCGGGATCCGGCCACGGCCGCGCGCGCGCTGGACGACCTTGGCGATCGGGGTGACCAGACGGATCACGTAGCTCGCTCGCCCAGGGACGAGTTCGGCCGTGCCGAGCGCGGCAAGCAGCCCCGCAGGCGTGGACGGATCGCCATCGAGGGCCGTGTACGCGACCGCGACCTCCAGGGTCGTGTGGGCGTCCGAGACCGCGACGACCGGCCGGCCCTGCTCGCGCGCGAAGGCCATGGCTCGCTCGTTGCCGCTGCCGACCAGGCGGGCGTTGTGGCCCTCGATCCAGTCGACGAGCGGCGCGATCGCCACCATGCCCTCGTCGCGGAGCAGCGACCCGCGCAACCGATCGAAGGGATGCGGGATCCCGACCAGGCCACCCTGCTCGCGCGCGGCCCGGATGGTGTCGATGGCGCTGAGGCCCGGCGGGATGGCCCGCTCCAGGAAGACGCAGATGAGATCCCCGTCGGCGGTCTTGACCTCCTCGCCGACGATGATCGTCAAGCCGTGCGGAGCCGCCTCCCGGGCCGCGAGCGCCCCATCGATCCGATCGTGGTCCGTGACCGCCAGGTGGGTCAGCCCCCGAGTCGCCGCCGCCCGCATCACATCCCGAGCCTTCGACAGCGAGTCAAAGGACGCATCGGTATGACAGTGCAGATCGATGAACGCGCGCATGCCCGAGAGCGCGTCCGCTCAGATCTGCTGGACGAGCGACTTCTTGAAAAAGTCGAAGTGCTCGAGTGCCAGCCCGGTCCCCAGGGCGACGCAGTTCAATGGATCTTCAGCGACGTGGCACGGGACGCCGGTCACCTGTGTCAGGAGCCGGTCGATGTTGCGCAGGAGCGCGCCGCCGCCGGACATGACCATGCCCTTGTCGATGATGTCGCTCGACAGCTCCGGCGGCGTCTGCTCGAGGACGCTGCGGACGGCTGCCACCAGCTGCTGGAGCGGGGCCTCGATGGCCTCCATCACCTCGGAGCTCGTGATCGGGATCGTCCGCGGCAGGCCGGCGATCAGGTCGCGGCCGCGGACCTCCATCGTCATCTCGCGCTCGAGCGGGAGGGCCGTCCCGATCTGGATCTTGACCTCCTCGGCCGTGCGCTCGCCGATCATCAGGTTGTACTTCTTGCGGATGTAGGTCGCGATGGACTCGTCGAACTTGTTGCCGCCGACCCGCAGGCTGTGCGACACGACGATGCCGCCAAGCGCGATGACCGCGATCTCGCTGGTCCCGCCGCCGATGTCGATGATCATGTTCCCGGACGGGCCGCTGATGGGCACGTTGGCCCCGATGGCCGCTGCGAGCGGCTCCTCGATGAGGAACGCCTCCCGGGCGCCGGCCTTGAGCGCGGCGTCGCGGACGGCGCGCTTCTCGACGCTGGTGACACCCGCCGGGACGCTGATCATGACCTCGGGCCGGTTGAACCCGATGCGGCCCTTGGTCGCCTTCGCGATGAAGAAGCGCAGCATCGCCTCGGTGATGACGTAGTCGGCGATGACCCCGTCCTTCATCGGCCGGATGGCCTGGATGTTGCCCGGCGTGCGCCCGATCATCTCGCGGGCCTCTTCGCCGACGGCCACGATCCGGTTGTCGTCGGAGACGGCCACCACGCTTGGTTCGGTGATGACGATGCCCTTGCCCTTGACGTACACGAGGACATTGGCCGTGCCGAGGTCGATGCCGATCTTCATGAGGTGGTGACTGTCGTCCCTTCCGCGAGGCGCTCGATCCGGGCGCCGAGATCCACGAACTTCCGTTCGATGTTCTCATAGCCCCGGTGAACGTGGTGCGCGCCGTGGATCGTGGACGTGCCCTCGGCGGCCAGCGCGGCCAGGATCAGCGAGGCGCCGGCCCGCAGGTCGCCGATCTCCACCTCGGCGCCGCGCAGCGCTGCAGGCCCGGTGATCGTCGCGTGCTGGGCATCCTGGGCCTCGGCGACCACGCCCATCTTGCGTGCCTCGGTCAGCCACTCCAGGCGGTCCTCGAAGATCGCCTCGTGGACGTGGGACGTGCCGTGGGCCTGGGTCAGCAGCACGCAGATCGCGGGCTGGAGATCCGTCGCAAGGCCCGGGTACGGGGCGGTCACCACGTCGGTGGCGCGGTAGCCGGCGCCGCGCAGCGCGGTCCCGTCCACCTCGATCGTGTCGGTCCCGCACGCGATCCCGACCCCGACCCGTGACACGGCGTCCAGGAACTGCCCGAGGTGGTCGCAGGGCGCTCCCTCGAGCGTGACCCGGCCACCGGTGACGGCCGCAGCGACGATGAACGTCCCGGCCTCGATCCGGTCGGGCACGACCCGGTGCTCCGCCCCGCGCAGGCGCTTGCGACCCTCGATCTCGATCGTGTCCGGCGCCGTCCGTTCGACCGCCGCGCCCATGGCGCACAGGAACTCGATGAGGTCGTCCACCTCCGGCTCCTGGGCCGCCGGGCGGATGACGGTGTGACCCTCGGCGAGGGTCGCGGCGAGCATCGCGTTCTCCGTGCCCATGACCGACACGAACGGGAACGTGACCTCGGCCCCGCGCAGGCGACCGGGCGACGTCGCGAAGTAATAGCCGTTGCGGTAGTCGATCGAGGCGCCCAGCGACCGCATCGCCTCGACGTGGAGGTCGACCGGCCGTCGGCCGATCCGGTCGCCGCCCGGGTTGCTGATGATGACCCGGCCGAAGCGGGTCAGGAGCGGGCCGAGCAGGATGAAGCTCGCGCGCATCTTGGCCGCGGCCTCGAGCGGCACGAACAGCCACTCGACGTCGCCCGAGGCGATCTCGTATGTGTTCGTCTCGGTCCGCTCGACGACCACGCCGAGGTCGCGCAGCGTGTCGGCGAGGACGCGCACGTCCTCGATGTCCGGCACGTTCGTCAGCCGGCAGCGCTCACCGGTCAGCGTCGCGGCGGCCATGAGCTTGAGGGCGGCATTCTTCGCGCCGCTGATGGGCACGGTGCCGTCCAGCGGCCGGCCGCCCTCGACCCGGAACAGTTCCCGGGCCACGGGATCCGGCCGGTACTCCCAGTGGAACGGTCGAGCGTCAGCCATGAGTCATGTCCGCGAAGTCGCCGCGCCGCCGTCCAGGCCATGGCGCCGCCGAGCACATGAACGAGCGCACTCCGATGTGCGGAGTGAGTGAGCGGAGGCGCCAGCGCCGGCCTGGACGAGCGCCACGGCGATCCCGTCTGCGAAGTCGCCGCGCCGCCGTCCGGGCCAAGGCGGCGCCGAGCACGTGAACGAGCGCACTCCGATGTGCGTGAGTGAATGAGCGGAGGCGCCAACGCCGGCCTGGACGAGCGCCGCGGCGATCCCGTTGTTTCTCGGCACGACCTCTACCCGCGGTGCCGCGGACCCTCGCGGTAGCGGCGCTCGGCGACACGGATGCGGAGGAGGGCCGTCTGGAGCTGGGCGCGTGCCCGGGACAGGTCGGCCGGCTCGCCACTGGACTCCTCGAGCGTCCGTTCCGCCTCCCTGCGGGCCTCCTGGGCCGTCTCGAGGTCGATCTCGCTGGCCATGTCCGCGGTCTCCGCCATCACGACCACCTTGTCCGGTCGAACCTGCAGGAACCCGCCCACGATGGCGAACAATTCCTCGACGCCGCCCTTGCGGATGCGCAGCTCACCGACGCCCAGCATCGAGACGAGCGGGGCGTGATGCGGCAGCACGCCGAGCTCGCCCTCACTGCCCGGCAGGACGACCGCGTCGACCGTGTCCGAGTAGGCGAGCCGTTCCGGGGTGACGATCTCGAGCAGCAGCGGCATGGTCAGCTCGCCAGCTTGGCGGCGTTCTCGCGGACGTCGTCGATGGTCCCGGCCAGGAAGAAGGCCTGCTCCGGGAGCGTGTCGACGTTGCCGTCGAGGATCTCCTTGAACGAGGCGACGGTCTCCTTGATGTTCACGTACTTGCCGGACCGGCCGGTGAACACCTCGGCGACGAAGAACGGCTGGCTCATGAAGCGCTGCAGCCGCCGGGCGCGCGCCACCGTGGCCTTGTCCTCCTCGGACAGCTCGTCGATGCCCAGGATCGCGATGATGTCCTGGAGGTCGCGATAGCGCTGGAGGACGCGCTTGGTCTCCTGCGCCACGTCGTAGTGCTCCTGGCCGACGACCAGCGGATCGAGGACGCGCGACGTCGAGGTCAACGGGTCGACCGCGGGGTAGATGCCGAGCTCGGCGATGCTGCGTTCCAGGCGGATGGTCGAGTCGAGATGCGCGAACGTCGTCGCCGGAGCGGGGTCCGTGTAGTCGTCCGCGGGAACGAAGACGGCCTGAAGCGAGGTGATCGAGCCCTTCTTCGTCGAGGTGATCCGCTCCTGGAGCTGGGCCATCTCGGTCGCGAGGTTCGGCTGGTAGCCGACCGCCGAGGGCATGCGTCCGAGGAGCGCCGACACCTCCGAACCCGCCTGCGTGAACCGGAAGATGTTGTCGATGAAGAGCAGGACGTCGCGGCCCTCCTCGTCGCGGAAGTACTCGGCCATCGTCAGGCCGGTCAGCGCGACGCGCTGGCGCGCGCCGGGCGGCTCGTTCATCTGGCCGAAGGCGAAGGCGGTCTTCGCGAGGACGCCCGATTCGGTCATCTCGTGGATGAGGTCGTTGCCCTCGCGGCTGCGCTCGCCGACGCCGGCGAACACCGAGTAGCCGGCGTGCTCCTGGGCGACGTTGCGGATCAGCTCCTGGATGATGACGGTCTTGCCGACGCCGGCGCCGCCGAAGATGCCGATCTTGCCGCCCTTCTTGAACGGGCAGATGAGGTCGATGACCTTGAGCCCGGTCTCGAACACCTCGACCTCGGTCGACTGCTGGTCGAAGGCCGGCGCGGATCGATGGATCGGCAGCGTCACGGCGCTCGACACAGGACCCTTGCCGTCGATCGGGCGGCCGAGGACGTCGAACACGCGGCCCAGCGTGGCCTCGCCGACCGGCACGGTGATGGGGGCGCCGGTGTCCCGCACCGAGACGCCACGGGCCAGGCCGTCGGTCGTGGTCATGGCGACCGAGCGGACCCAGTTGTTGCCGAGGTGCTGCTGGACCTCGCAGACGAGCGGCTCGTCATCGCCCCGGTCGATCTCGACGGCGTTGAGGATGCTCGGCAGCTGGCCCGCCGGAAAGACGATGTCGACGACGGGTCCCGTGATCTGGATGACCCGGCCGGGTCCGATCTCTGTGGCGTTCGCCATGGGTGGTTTGCCTCCTGCGTCCTGTGAGCGTCAGCGGGCGTTGGCGCCGGACGCGATCTCGATCATCTCGCGGGTGATGTTGGATTGACGGACCTTGTTATAGGAGATCGTCAGGTCCTCGATGAGGTCTTCGGCATTCTCGGTCGCGTTCTTCATCGCGACCATCCGGCTGGACTCCTCGCTCGCCTTCGCCTCGAGGACGGCCTGGTAGAGGCGCGTCGCGACGTAGCGGGGCAGGAGCCGCTCCAGGACGGCCGAGGCGCTGGGTTCGAAGATGAACTGGTTGCCCGGGATCCCCTCGGTGTCCTCCGACGGCTCGATCGGCAGGATCGCGATCTTCTCCGGGCGCTGCACGAGCGTGGAGACGAAGCGGCTGAAAACGACGTCGACGCGCGTATAGGTGCGTGCCAGGAAGTCGTCGGTGACGAGGCGGGCGAGCGGCAGGACGTCGGCGAAGGTCGGCCGGTCCCCGAACGTCGGGAAGTGGGCCTCCAGCGGGACGCCGGCCCGTCGCATCGCGTCACGGCCCTTGCGCCCGACCGTGATCAGCGCGAGGTCGTCGGACTTGTCGATGATGTCACGGGCCACGAACCGCACGATGTTGGTGTTGAGCGGCCCGGACAGCGGGCGATCCGTGGTGATGAGCACGACCAGGCGCTTGCCGCCCTCAGGGTTCGCCAGGAGCGGGTGGTCCTCGCCGCCGAGGACCGACGCGAGGTCGGCCAGGACCTCGTCGAGCTTCTCGCTGTACGGCCGCGCGGCGAGCGTCGCCTCCTGGGCGCGCTTCAGCTTCGATGCCGCGACGAACTGCATCGCCCGCGTGATCTGCTTGATGTTCTTCACTGCGCCGATGCGTCGGCGGATGTCTCGTTGGCTAGCCACTGCGTGGTCCCCGGCGGTCGATTCTCAATTCAATCATCAGGCGAGGAACGACTCTCGGAATGCGTCGGTGGCTTCTTCGAGCTTCTCGGCCAGCTCGTCGGAGAGGGCCTTCGTGTCGCCCAGCTCCTTGAGGATGTCGGGGCGCTCGGTCTCGAGGAAGCGGTAGAACTGGATCTCGAATTCCTTGACGCGTGGCGTCGGGACGTCGTCGAGCTTGCCGGTCGTCGCGACGTACAGGATCGCGACCTGCTTCTCCACGGCGAGCGGCTGGTACTGCGGCTGCTTCACGATCTCGGAGAGCTTCTCGCCACGGGTCAGCTGATCCCGCGTGGCCTTGTCGAGGTCCGACGCGAACTGCGCGAACGCCGCAAGGGCGCGGTACTGCGCGAGGTCGAGCTTGAGCGGCGCCGCGACCTTCTTCATCGCCTTGGTCTGGGCCGCCGAGCCGACGCGCGACACGGAGATTCCGATGTTGAGCGCCGGACGCTGGCCGGCGTTGAACAGGTCGGTCTCGAGGAAGATCTGGCCGTCGGTGATCGAGATCACGTTCGTCGGGATGTAGGCGGACACGTCGCCGGCCTGCGTCTCGATGATCGGCAGTGCGGTCAGCGAGCCGCCGCCGTTCTCCTCGCTCATGCGGGCCGCCCGCTCCAGGAGCCGGCTATGCAGGTAGAACACATCGCCCGGATAGGCCTCACGGCCCGGCGGACGGCGCAGGAGGAGCGCCATCTCGCGATACGCCCACGCGTGCTTGGAGAGGTCGTCGTAGACGCACAGGGCGTCCTTGACGGTCTTGCCGTCGATCTCGACGCCGACCTCCATGACCTCCTCGCCCATCGCCACGCCCGAGTACGGGGCGAGGTACTGGAGCGGCGCGGGCTCCTCCGCGCCGGCGACCACGACGATCGTGTGCTCCATCGCGCCGTACTGCTCGAGGATCGCGACCGTGTTGGCGACCGTCGAGAGCTTCTGGCCGATCGCCACGTAGATGCAGACGAGGCCCTTGCCCTTCTGGTTGATGATCGTGTCGATCGCGATCGCCGTCTTGCCGGTCTGGCGGTCGCCGATGATGAGCTCGCGCTGGCCGCGGCCGATCGGGATCAGGGCGTCGATGGCCTTGACGCCTGTCTGGACCGGCGTATCGACGCCCTGGCGCACGATGACGCCGGGCGCGATGCGCTCGACGGGGCGGGATTTGGCTCCCGAGATCGGACCCTTGTCATCGAGCGGGCGACCCAGCGGGTCGACGACCCGGCCGAGCAGCGCCTGGCCGACCGGCACCTCGACGACCCGGCCCGTGGTCTTGACCGTGTCGCCTTCCTTGATCGCCGACGACTCGCCGAGGATGACCGCGCCGACGGTCTCCTCCTCGAGGTTCAGGGCCATGCCCATCACCCCGCCGGGGAACTCGAGCATCTCCGACGACAGGGCATCGGCCAGGCCGTAGATCTGGGCGATGCCGTCGCCGACCTCGACGACCGTCCCGACGCTGCGGGTCTCGACGCCTGCGTCGAACTGGTCGATCGCGGACTTGATGATGCTGGTGATCTCGTCGGAACGGATAGCCATGAAGTCGATCTCCTAGAGCGCGCCTGAGACGAGCTGGTTGCGCAGCCGCTCGAGGCGGCCTCGGACGCTCCCGTCGAGCATGCGATCGCCGACGCGGACCACCAGGCCACCCAGCAGGCTGGGATCGACCTGGAGATCGAGCTCGATGCGAGCGCCGGTCATCTGTTCGAGTCGAGCCACCAATGCGCGGACCTCGTCCTTGCTGAGCGGGGAGGCGGTGGTGGCGGTGGCGGAGACGATGCCCTGGCGGGCGTTGTCGAGTCGGCGGAACTCCGCCGCGACCTGGGGCAGTTGTTCGATCCGGCCGCGCCGGAGCATCAGCTTGACGAGGTTGAGGACCGGGCCCGAGACGATCGAGCCGATGGCCGAGTCGACCATCGCGTCGCGGCTCTCGAGCGTGATCGCCGGGTTGGCGAGGATCCGCGCGACCGCGGGGTCCTCGACGACGGCGCCGGCCATGTCGAGCTCCGAGCGCCACAGCTCGACGGTCCCGTCGCGCATGGCGATCTCGGACGCGGCTTCCGCGTACCGTCGTGCGGCGGTGTCCCGGCGGACGGCCATCAGTTCTTCGACCCGTCCACGGCCGCCTCGCTCAGGAACTCCTCGACGAGGCGCCGCTGGCGGTCGTCGTTCATCGATTCGCCGACCACGCGGCTCGCGGCGGCGAGGGCCAGGTCGGCGACCTCCGCGCGCAGCTCGCCGATCGCCCGTTGCTTCTCGGCTTCGATGTCGGAGGCGGCACGAACGCGGATGCGCTCCAGCTCCTCACGCGTCGCGGCGATATCCGCGTCGCGGGTCTCCTGGGCGACCTTCTGGGCTCGGCCGATGATGTCGTTCGCCTCGCGGCGGGCCTCGGTCAGCGCGGCCACGCGCTCGGTTTCCGCGTTCTCGCGGTCACGGCGCGCCTGGTCGGCGTCCTTGAGGCCCTGCTCGATCCGATCCTTGCGGTCGGCAAGCATCCGCGAGACCGGCTTCAGCGCGAACGTCCAGACGAGCGCGAAGAAGAGGATGAAGTTGAGCGCGCTGACGATCACCCAGAACAGGTTGATCTGGAAGAGCGCGCCGCCTTCTTCGGCAGCCAGCCGGACGACCTCGCGCCCAGCCTCTGACGCGACGGCCAGGAAGTCCACGATGCCTACTCCGTACTGGGTCGGCTACGCAGGCTGGATGAAGATCGCGAGCAGGCCGACGACGATCGCGAGGACGCCAAGGCCCTCGGCGAACGCCGCGAGGATGATCGCGATGCCGCGGATCTGCCCGGCCGCGTCAGGGTTGCGCCCGATGGCCGTGGCGGCGAGGCCACCAAGGATCCCGATGCCGATGCCCGGCCCGAGAACGCCAAGGGCTGCGAGTCCGGCGCCTGTGTAATCCATGTCGTGTGTTCCTCCTACTCCCCGTGCCTGCGGCACGGGATCATCGAGACCAGATGGGCTGCGCCGAGGGCGGCGCTTCAGTGGGCGGGCTGGAGCTCGGACGGCTCCGACCCGTGCAGCGCGTCGAGGGCCTCCTCGGCCACATGACCTTCTTCCTCATGGTGACTCTCGATCGCAAGGACGATGAACATGAGCGTCAGGATGCTGAAGATGAGGGCCTGGATCGCGTTGAGCATCACTTCCAGCCCCAGCAGCCCGACCGGGATGATCGCGAGGGTCAGCGCGGTGATGACCCCGAGCGCGACCTCGCCGCCGTAGATGTTGCCGAAGAGGCGCATCGAGAGCGTGACCGGCTTGACGAACTCGAGCATGAGCTCGACCAGGCCCACGAACATCGCGATGCCTCCGGCCGCGATCCCGTTCTTGAATTCGTAGATCGGGAAGAACTTGCCGGCGTAGCCGCGCACGCCGAGGCGCCGAAACCCCTCGAACTCGAAGTAGACGAAGCTCACCAGGGCCAGCCCGACCGTGATGTTGACGTCGCTCGTCGGGGCTCGCAGCTCCTCGACCCGTCCGATCGGCGGGATCAGGCCGCTCCAGTTGCAGAACAGGATGAGGATGAAGAAGGCCACGAACAGCGGGATGTATGGCTTGGCCGATGGGCCCGCGATGCCGAGGCCGAAGTCACTGAGGAACTCGTAGAACCACTCGAAGAGGTTCTGTCCCCGGCCTGGGATCAGCTTCCCGCCCCGGGTCAGGAGGATGGACCCGACGAGCACCACCGCCATGACGATCCACATCGTCAGGATCGTCGAGCTGATGCTCGGGAAGAAGGTGATGAGTTCGCTCGCCTTCGGCGGCGTCGAACCCTCCGGGGCCCAGACGACATGCGGGGCCGGGAACTCCAGGGTGCCGTTGATGTAGCAGACCGGGAAGGCGCACGGTTCACCCGGAGAGCCGCCCTTGGGAAACGGCGGCACGAAGATGACCGCGAGGATGTTGAGGATGATCACGCCGCCGATGAGCAGGAACCAGCGCGACGACAGACCACGGCCCGACCTGGGCTGCGGCGGTGGCGCCTGGGGGACCTCGTGGGTCACGTCCTGCTCGCTCGACACGCTTGCTCCACACACAGGAGCGCGGCTTGACGCCGCGCTCGCATCCTCCCTGACCGGTCGCGAAGGAGACCGGCTATTCGATCGTCTTCAGGAACCGGCTCACCAGTCTGTAGATCATCAGCGTCCCGGCCCCGGCGCCGGCGAAGAAGCCGACCAATGTGAGGACCGGGAGGGTCCCGAGTTGCCCATCGGCCCAACGGCCGACGAGGACGCCGAGCAGCGTCGTCACCAAGAGTGAGATGCCGATCTCCGAGAAGAGGGCGACGTAAGCCATCCCTCGGCCGGGCTCGATCATGGGCGACCTGTCACGGCGGCCGCAGTATATCAGAGGCTCTTGTCGGGTCGCCGCGACCGTCCCGCAACCTTCGGGCTCGAGTCGGCCGGCTGATCCGCCTCAGCGCAGGACGACGAAGCCGTCGATGTCGACCCGGCCGTCGCCCACGGGCCGGATCTCCATGGTGTGTGGCCCGAGCGTCGGGAAGTGTCGCGCGAAGACCAGCTTGCGGTAGGAGGTACTGCCGCGGTCGAGGTCCACCATCCCGATGAGGATGCCGTCGATGAAGATCCGTGCCTTGCCGCTTGACGCCGTACGAGTCGCGATCCAGCCCACGTCATAGCCCGTGAAGCGGAAGGTCGCCCGCTTCGTCGAGGCGGTCGCGTGGCGCGCTGCGCCGCCAAGCGCCTTCGGCGACGTGGTCCGCTTCCAGGCACCGCGATAGGCGATCCGGGCGCTCGCCTCGGAGTACCGGACGGGAGTCAGCGAGGGACCCGTTGCGTACGGACTGGTGTTGCCGGCGCCGTCGGTCGCTCGGACCCGGAACCGGTACATATGGCCCTTCGTGAATGTCCGGTCGATCGACGTCGTGGTCGCCTTGGGCAGGGCGATCGTCCTCCAACCTCCGCCGTCGACGCTGACCTGGAGCTTGTAGCTCTTGACGCCGGAGCCAGCGTCCGTCGCGCCCCAATTGATCCGTGCCGTCGTGGTCCGAGTCCCGACGAACTGGCCGGGCCATCGGGAGGATGGCGCCGCGATGACCGGGGGCGCGACGTCAGGATCGGGTGCGGGCTTGGCGACGACAGTGACGCTGACGGTCGCCGTGTCGGAGTCGAACCCGTCGTCGATCGTGTAGGTGAACGAATCGGGGCCGTGGTAGCCGGCATCGGGCTCATAGGTCAGTCCCGACCCGCCACTCGTGATCTCGACTGTGCCGTGTGCGGGGTCCGTCGCCGAGCTGATCTGGATCGTGTCGCCGTCGACGTCGAAATCGTTCAGGAGGACCGGGACCGCGGTCGGACCGGCGTCCTGGTCAATAGTGAGCGTGTCGTCGTCGGCGACCGGCGCGTCGTTGATCGGAGCCACCGTGACCGTCACCGCAGCCGTGTCGGAGAGGATCCCGTCGTCGATCGTGTAGGTGAACGAATCCGGGCCGTGGTAGCCCGGGTCGGGCTCGTAGGTCAGTTCCGACTCGTCGCTCGAGACCTTGACCGTGCCGTGCAGCGGATCGCTCGCCGCTCCGATCTCGAGTGCGTCGCCGTCGGCGTCGACGTCGTTATCCAGGACCGGCACCGTGGTCGGCCCGGCGTCCTCGTCGACCGTGAGCGTGTCGTCGTCGGCGACCGGGGCGCGATTGGGTGGTTCATCGACCGGCTGGACCACGATCTCGAAGGTGGTCTCGTCGCTCGTGTCGTCTGGCTGCACGAGCAGCTCATCGAGGCCGTAGTTCTCCATCCCGCCGTCGTCCTTGGCGCGGACGGTGACCTGGGCGAGGCCGTATTGGTCGGGGGCAGGCGTGAAGGTCAGGACACCGCTCGAGGAAATGGCGGGCTCGACTGCAAACAGGTCGGGCAGGCCCATGGTGTCGACCGAGACCTCGAACTGGACCGTCTGGGCGGATTCGCTGGCAGGGCCGGGGGAGATGTCGGTCGCCCAAATGCCGCTGTACGGACCGCTGTCCTCGTCGACCTCGACGAGCGATGGTCCAGCGGTGAACGTGGGTGGATCGTTGACCGGGGCGATCCAGAAACGCATGGTCGCCGGAGCTGAGCAGTCGGTCGCGTCACAGGCACGATAGGTGAAGCTGTCGGAAACCCAGTCGCCACCGGGCTGGTCACCGGCGATCGTGCTGTAGTCGGGCTCCACCTGGTAGACGAACCAGTCCTCCTCGAGCTTCAGGACCTGCCCATGCGCAGGCGCGGTGACGAACTCGTACGTCAGCGGGTCGCCGTCGTTGTCGGTGTCGTTGGCGAGGACGGAGCAGTCCCCCATGAAGCTGAACCACTCCCCATAGTCGCCGGCGAGCCGGTAGTCCTCGGGAATCGGGAAACTGCCGCCCCAATCCTCGCCGCTGAGACACGCGGTGCCAGGGTCGTCGTTCGCGACCGGGACCGCCGCGAGCACAGCCGCAGGCACCGCGAGCGTCGTGATGAGCACGATGAGCAGCGCTGCGAATGAGCGGCGTCGGTTGCGCACGAGATCCCCCATGGAGCGCGTCAGGCCCGGTCCTTGGGCTTACGGGACGATGATCGACTGAGACCTGCTGGTCGACCCGCCCGGGCCGGTCACGACGAGCGTGACGAGGTAGCTGCCGCGCCGCGTACGTGTGCGATGCCGTCACGCCGGACACGGTCGAGCCCTCTCCGAAGTCCCACAGGTAGTCGGTGGCGCCGCTCGACTTCGACCCGTCGCAGGTCAGGACCAGGCCGACGCTGGTGCAGTCGAACCTCGCGATCGGCGGACGGACCGCGTTGCGTGTCGGCCGAGGCGTGACGGTCGCGGTCTTCACCGACCCGCCCGCGGCCGCAGACGCGGACGGCGATGCGCTCGGCGCGGCCGAAGCGGGCGCGGCCGCAGGCGACGCAGAGGCCCCCGGGGGCGGCGACAGCGTCGGCTCGCCCGTGGCGGGCGGCAGCGACGGGCTCGGGGTCGGCGATCCAAGGGGGACACCGCCCTCGATCGACGCGGGCGGACGACCGGTCTCGCCCAGGACGCCGCCCTGTTCGAGCAGGCCAGGCAGCGTGCTGGCACCGACCGCCAACACCACGGCCGCGGCGATTGCGGTCATCGCGATGGCCACCCGTCGACGACGCCGGCTCCGCCGTTCCGGCCAGCTCTCTGTCTCGACGGTCGGCAGGACCGGGGCGAGCGCGTCTGGCCCACCGACGGCCTCGGCCGGCGTCGACTGCGATGGGCGCTTCGCGCCGCGGACGCCGATCCGATACGCGAGCTCGTCCTCGATGGCGTCCGGCGGGGGCGGCACGAAGACCGCCCGGGCGGTCGGGGCGTACCCGGCGGTCATGGCGGCGGTGCGGGCGGCCGCTGCCGGCGCGTCCCCGCGCCTGATGGCCGGCTCCTCCAGGTCGGCCGCGCCGACCGTATAGGTTCCGGGCAGGAACAGCGGGACCGGCTCGGATGAGGCAGGCGCCTCGGCCGCGGGCTGCTCGGCGGGCTCGTCGGCCATCTCCGGCTCGGCCGTCGCCGCGGCTGGCTCCACCGGGGCGGGCTGGGCCGTATCCGGCTCGGCCGTCGCCGCGACGACCTCGACCGGCGGCGGGACGGCGGCGGGTTTGCCACCGCGTCGTTTGTGCGTGGTGACGATCCCCAGCTCGGCCATCGCCGCGTCCGAGAGGCCAGGTTCGGTCTCGGTCTCGGTCTCGGTCTCGGCGACAGAGTCGGTCTCGGCGACAGAGTCGGTCTCGGCGACGGGCTCGGTCTCGGCGACGGGCTCGGTCTCGGCGACGATCGCGACAGGCTCGGGCCCGACGACGGGTTCAGGCTCCACCAAGGTCCCCGTGGGCTCGATGTCGGTGGATCCGTGCTCGGCGTCGGGCGCGTCCGATTCCCTCGCGTACGCGTACACGCGCGCGGGCTCGCCATCATCAGGCTCCGCGTCGGAGATCAGGTCAGAGGCGTACTGCTGATCCTGGTCTGACAATGGCATCACCGCGACCGGCTCGGCCGCCACCGGGACGCCGAGTGCGGCGAACGCCGGGCGGGATCCCATCGCAGGCGCCTGCCGCTGAAGCGCCCGAACATTGCTGTCCTCGAGGGTCGGGCCTGGCACTGCGCGCTCGAGGCGTTGCGGATCGATCCGGCGGGACCGGTACTGCTCCCACAACGATGATCCGCGACGTCGCTCCAGGACAGCTCGAATCAGGCCGACGATCACGGCCAGGACGGCGACCACGATCGTCGCGATCAGGAGAATGATGTCGAGGGTCATCGAACCTCAGGGTGGACGGACCCAGCCTCCCTGCCGGGACCAGTACCGCTCGATGCTAGCACCGCCCCCGACATCGGCCCACCGCCACACTTCGCACCGCACCGCACACGACCGACAAGGACCGTTGGCAGCCGTCACCAGTACGAAAGTCCGGCCCTATTCCGGGCCCGGTCTCTCTGGCGGATCGCCCGGCGCGGGCGGATCGCCCGACGCGGGCGGGGACCGATCGTCCTCGTACGTGCTGGCCTCGAGTTCCTCGGGGCGGCGGAGGGCGCCACGGGTCGGGATGAACAGCACGAGCCCGAACGCGAGGAAGACGCCGACGAACGCATAGAGCTGGGTCACCCCGGAAAGCGCCAGGGCAAGGACCGCAAGGACCAGGCAGAGCCCGTAGATGGCGAACACCGTCTGGCGGTGGGACAGGCCCAGGTCCAGCATCCGGTGGTGGATGTGTCCGCGGTCCGGGCTGAACGGGGACCGTCCCTGCGAGACCCGGCGAACGATGATCCAGAAGGTGTCGATGATGGGGATGCCGAGCACGAGCAGGGCGACCGCGACCTTGGCGGTGCCGAGGATCGCGAGGAGCGCCAGCGTGTACCCGACGAACTGGACGCCGCTGGTGCCGGGGAAGATCGAGGCCGGATGCAGGTTCCACCGAAGGAACCCGAGCAGCGATCCCGCGAGGATGAAGCACAGGACCGCGATGAGCGGCTGATTGACGTCGCTCGTCAGGCTGATGAGCCCCAGCGTGACCGCGGCGATGAAGGCGATCCCCGATGAGAGGCCGTCGAGCCCGTCGATGAAGTTGATGCTGTTGATCATCCCGACGATCCAGAAGATCGTGAACGCGACGGCGAGCGCCCCGTCCCCGAACCGGATCACGGCGCCCGGCGGCCCGAGCGGGTTCGCGATGAACCCGATGTTGATCCCAAGGGCGACAGCGAAGAACCCGAGGCCGATCTGACCGGCCAGCTGCCAGCGTGCACGGAGGTCAAGGAGGTCATCCAGGGCGCCGATCGCCGCCGCGATCGCACCGCCCAGCAAGAGCGCCGCGAGCTGGCTCTGGCGCAGCGGGACGAGCAGGCGCAGGAGCTCCGCATTGAACTGGAGGAAGACCACGACCACGACGAGGAACGCGGTCGCGACCGCGATCCCGCCGCCCCGCGGGATGGGTGAGGTGTTGACCCGACGGGCCTCGGGGCGATCGATCACCTTGAAGCGGACCACGACCCTCTTGACGAGCGGCGTCAGGACCAGCGCCAACAGGCCGGCCGCCGCGAACGCGAGCGCGATCGGCCCGAGGTAGCCGTCAAGGGAGATGAACGTCATCGCGATGTCCGACCCTGCGCCCGCGTGGCCTGACCGCGGGGCTGGGTGGCCGGGAGATTCGACCTCACGCCGCGGGCAGGCCCGGGACCGGGAACCGATCGACGATCTCGCGCACCTCGCCGGCCAGGCTGGCCTGGGCCGCGGCGTCCTCGCGCTGACCGATGGCATCGATGATGATCCGGCCGATCGTGCGCATCTCGTCGGGCCCGAAGCCACGGGACGTCGCGGCCGGCGTGCCGATGCGGATGCCCGACGCCGTGTTGGGCGGCAGCTCGTCGAACGGGATCGCGTTCTTGTTGACGGTGATCCCGATCTCGTCGAGCAGGTGCTCGGCCTCCTTGCCGGTGACGCCGAGGGGCGTCACGTCGACGAGCAGCAGGTGGTTGTCGGTGCCGCCCGAGACGACGCGGGCCCCGAGGCTGGCCAGGGTCTCCGCCATGACCTGGGCGTTCTCGACCGTCCGGCGCTGGTCCTCGCGGAACACCGGCTCGGCGGCCAGCTTGAAGGCAACGGCCTTGCCGGCGATGACGTGCATCAACGGCCCGCCCTGGATGCCGGGGAAGACGTTGCGGTCGACCGACGCAGCCAGGCTGCCCTTGACGGCAGGGAAGTCGGCCGCATCGACCGATGGCGGCAGCTCGGTGCGGCTGAAGATCATGCCGCCGCGCGGGCCGCGCAGGGTCTTGTGGGTGGTCGTCGTGACGATGTCGGCCTGCGGGAACGGGCTCGGATGCACGCCGGCCGCGACGAGGCCGGCGATGTGGGCCATGTCGATGAACAGCAGGGCGCCCACGCTCCGCGCGATCTCGGCCATGCGATCGAAGTCCCAGGTCCGCGGGTACGCGCTCGCCCCGCCGACGATGAGCTTGGGGTGGACCTCCTTCGCCTGCGACTCCATCGCGTCGTAGTCGATCCGCTCGGTGTCCTTGCGGACGCCGTACGGGTGCACCTCGTAGAGCCGGCCGGAGAAGTTCAAGGCCATGCCGTGGGTCAGGTGGCCGCCGTGGGCGAGGTTCATGCCCATGATCCGGTCGCCCGGCTGCAGGACGCTGAAGTAGGCGACCATGTTGGCCTGCGCGCCCGAGTGGGGCTGGACGTTGACGTGCTCGGCACCCGGGAAGAGGGCGAGCGCCCGTTCCTGGGCGAGTCGTTCGGCGATGTCGACGTACTCGCAGCCGCCGTAATAGCGCTTGCCCGGCAGGCCCTCGGCGTACTTGTTGGTGAGCCAGCTGCCCTGGGCCTCCATGACGGCGGCCGAGACGTAGTTCTCGCTGGCGATGAGCTCGATCTTGTCGTGCTGGCGGCGGCGCTCGCCCAGCATCGCCTCCCACAGGACGGGGTCGACGTCCGCGATCGACTCAAGCGCGACGCCCCTGACTGGGGAGATGGTCATGGCTCGCCGACTCCTTCCTGCCGGTCTCGTGGTCCGACCGACACGCCGCGCGCTATCTTCCCACGAACACGTCCGCCCTCGACCGACGCCCGGGTCGTCAGTCCGAAGCCAGGTCGTGGGCGATGCCGGCCGCCTCGAGGACCTCGATGAGGCGCGCCGACGAGATCGCTCCCGGTCGGATGACCCGCGGTCGCACGCCCGACGCGTCGACCACGGTCGATGCGGGGCCGCCGTGCGCGGGGCCCCCGTCGAGCACGAGTTCGATCGTGTCCCCGAACAGGGTGTCGATCTCGGCCGCGTCGCGACCCTCGGGCCGGCCGGAGATGTTGGCCGAGGTGACCGGCAGCGGTCCGAGCTCGCGCGCGAGCGCGCGCGTGGCGTCGTGGGCGGGGACCCGGAGGCCGATCGTGGGCGACCCGGCGGTGAGGACATCGGGCAGGACGACGCCCGGGAGCTGCGGGACGACCAGCGTCAGGCCGCCCGGCCAGCACGCGTCCGCGAGCGCCTCCGCGGCCGGGCCGATGACCCCGAGCCGGCGCGCCTGGGCCACGTCATCGAGCAGCAGCACGATCCCCTTGTCGGGCGGCCGGGCCTTGACCTGGAAGAGACGCTCGATGCCGCCTGGCGTGTCCAACGCGACGGCGATGCCGTAGACCGTGTCGGTCGGGAGGGCGACGATGCCGCCGTCTCGGAGCACCTCCGTCGCGGCCGCTCGGCCGGCCGGCCCGTCGGCGACGATGCGCGCCATCACGAGGCCTCGTCGGCGACCGCACGAGCCGCGACTGCCTCCGCCGACAGGCGGCGCGACGACTCGCGGGCTGCCTTCGGCGCGGCGAGGACGAGCAATTCGATGAGCGCCGCGACGCCCTCCTCGCCCACCGGCGGCGCGATGTAGCGGGCGACGGCCCGGACCCCAGCGGGCGCAGTCGGCATCGCCGCGCCATGACCGACCTCGGCGAGCATCTCGAGATCGTTCCACTGGTCGCCGATCGCGAGCGTCTGACCGAGAGGCACGCCGAGTCGTCGCGCGAGCCAGCGGATCGCCCGGCCCTTGGAGACACCCGGCGCGACGAACTCCAGGAATCGCGGGTGGCTGATCGTCACGTCCGCGACGCCCGCGAAATAGGCCGCGGCGAGCGGCGCCATCTCGGTCGGGACCGGCGGCTCCCCGACGGCGAGCACCTTCGTGACCGGATGGCTGATGGATCCCGCGAGGTCCGGCACGAGCTCGGCGCGGGCGCCCATGAACGCCGAGTAATCGTCGGCCCTCGGGTCGTCGGCGCGGAGGATGAACCGCTCGAGGTGGTTGAGATGGGGATCGAGGCCGTGTGCAACCGTCCACGCCACGATCTGGCGGGCGACCGGCGCGGGAAGTGGCGTGTGGACGAGCAGCTTGCCGAGCCGCGTCGAACCCACCGGAGGCATCGCGCGCACGAGGCCGCCCTGGTAGCCCACGACCGGGTCGGTCAGCCCGAGCTCTCGCGCGAACCGCATGGCGCTCGAGACCATCCGTCCGGTGACCAGCGAGACGGCCACACCGCGTGCGGCCGCGGCCCGGACCGCCTCACGCGTGTGTGGCCCGATGACGAGGTCGTCGCCGACCAGCGTGCCATCGATGTCGAGGGCGATGAGGCGGACCGGGAAGGCAGGCTCGACCGGTTCGATCGGCGGCCTGATCACGCCGGCCGCTCCAGGCGCGCCACGCGCGGCAGGCCCGCCAGGTCGGGCAGGACCGTCAGGCGCCAGCCGGGCAGCGCGGTCGTCGCGAGCTCGACGATCGCCTCGCCTTGGTCCGCCCCGATCTCCAGGAGGGCGACCCCGTCGGGCGCGAGCGCGTCGGGCAGGCGTTCGAGGAGCCGTCCGATCACGGCGAGCCCATCCGGACCGCCGTCCAGGGCGATGACCGGCTCGAACGACGCCGCGATCGGCAGGCCCGCCAGCGCGTCGGTCCGGACGTACGGCAGGTTCGCGAGGACGATGTCGTACGGATCCACGATGACCGGAGGCAGGAGGTCGGCGTCAAGGAACGAGAGATGGTCCGCGACGGCATGGCCGACGGCGTTCTCGCGGGCCAGGTCCAGGGCCTCCGGCGAGCTGTCGGTCGCGATGACGTTGACCTCGGCGACCGCGCCCCGGCGCCGGATCGCCACGAGCAGGGCGATCGCGATCGCGCCACTCCCCGTCCCGACGTCGAGGACGCGGACCGGCGGCGAGCCGATCGGACGCGCCGTCGCGGCGAGCCGGTGCATGACCTCGGCGTCCGCGAGCTCGACGAGCCGCTCGGTCTCGGGCCGCGGGATCAGCGCCCGTGCGTCGACCGTGAAGGCCAGCCCGTAGAACTCCTTGAGCCCGCGGATGTATGCCACCGGCTCGCCCGCGGCCCGTCGCTCGAGGTGGGCCCGGTAGGCGGCCTCGGCGTCCGCGCCGACCGGCGCGTCGGGGTGGGCCAGGATCGCGATCCGGTCAACGCCGACGGCGTGCCCCAGCAGGAGCTCGGCGTCGAGCCGCGGCGACTCGGAGCCGCTGGCCGTGAGCCGCTCGATCCCCTCGCGCAACAGCACCCCGACCTGGGTCACGGGCGGGACGCGACCATCAGAGTCGGATCGTGACGGCGACGTCGCCGACCTTGCGCAGGACCTCGGCGCTCGTCGTCCCGCGCCAGCGGTGGAACAGGAGGTCCACCGAGGCATCGCCGACGCGCAGGTTCGTCAGGGTCACCTTGCCCATCCAGTCGGGCAAATGCGGGTGGCGCAGCTCCAGTTCGCCCCGATCCGCGTGGGCCTGGAGCCCGAGCATCGTGGTCAGGAAGAGGAAGGACGAGGCCGCCGCCCACGCCTGCGGAGAACACGCCACCGGATATGGGACCGGGATGTGCGATTCGTCGCGATCGAAGCCGCAGAACAGCTCGGGCAGCCGGTACTCGGGGAACCGCTGGGCCGCCTCGAGGATCGGACCGACCAGGCGGTTGGCCGCCTCATCGAAGCCGTAGCGCTTCATCCCGGCGGCGATGAGAGATGTGTCATGCGGCCAGACCGTGCCCGTGTGATAGCCGATGGGGTTGTAGCCGGGTTGCCCGGACGCGTACGTCCGGATGCCCCAGCCGGAGAACATCGCCGGCGACAGCAGCCCATCGACGACGGCGCGCGCCCGGTTCGGGGCGACGATCCCGGTCCACAGGCACTGACCCGCGTTCGACCCGATCGCGTCGGCCTGCTTCTTGTCCCGGTCGAGCGCGAGTGCGTAAGTCCCCTGATCCTCGATCCAGAACGCGTCGTCGAACCGGGCCCGCAACGCGTCGGCCTCGATGTCGAGCCGGATCGCGAGCTCGGTCTCGCCGCGGACGCGCGCGAGGCCGGCGAGACGGCGCTTCGCGTCGTAGACGTAGCCCTGGACCTCTGCGAGCGCGATCGGCGGCCGGGCTTCCGTCCCGTTCCGATCGCGGATCGCGTCGCTCGAGTCCTTCCAGCCCTGGTTCAGGAGCCCGCGCTCGGACCGGCGCTCGTACTCGACGAACCCGTCCCCGTCCCGGTCGCCGAACGTGTCGATCCACTCAAGGGCGGCCATGGCGTTCGGCCACAGCCGGTCGAGGAGCGCCCGGTCGCCGGTCCAGTCGAAGGTCGTGCCCAGCAGGATGAGCCACAGGGGCGTCGAATTCCACCGAGCCGTAGTACGGCGTGTGCGGCAGCTCGCCGCTGTGGGCCATCTCCCCCGCCCGGATCTCGTGCAGGATCTTGCCGGGCTCGGCGTCGCGCCAGTCGTCGATGTCGACGGCCTGATACGCGGCCAGGACCGACAGCGTCTCGACCGCGAGCTGTGGCCGGAACGCGATCGACTGGATCGCCGAGATGATCGCGTCGCGTCCGAACAGGGTCGCGAACCACGGCACGCCGGCCGCGACGTAGCGCTGATTCGGCCCGGGGCCCTCGTTGACCAGGAGCCGCAGGTCCGCCACCGACCGCTTGATCACGAGATTGAACAGGTCGTGGTCGCTGTCGACCGCGGTCGTGCCGCGTTCCCATGCGTGGTACGCGGCCGCGCCCTCGTCGCCGGACACGTTCGGTGGCTCGGGGAAGAGGGCAGCGACATCGACCTCGCGCGCCTCCCTCGCGACGGCGGCCGTCCCGTCCGTCCCGGCTGGCGTCGGCGCCTCGCTCGACCAGACGGTCCAGTCGACGCTCCCGGTGGCGCCTGGCTCGAGATCGAGCTCCCAGTGCAGACGGACGACGGCGCCGGCGTCGACAGGTTCGCTCGCCGGGTCCACCGCATCGACCCGTGTCGAGGGTTCCGAGAAGGCGACGTGCGTCGAGCGCCGGACCCCGTCGAGGCCGTCGTACCGGAAGGTGACCCGGTCGGCCGTGACCGCGACCGGGAGCAACGTCCCGCGAGCCGGCCGCGGGTAGCCTCGGACCTCGAAGATGTCGGCGCCGTCGTAGCCCAGCTCGAGCTCCAGGGTGATCCGTTCCGGCCGCGAGCTGTGGCTGGCGATCCGGACCCGCTCCTCGAGCGCATCGCGCGCGATCAGCCGGTCGCGCGCGATGCTGATCGTCCGCCCGACCAGGTCGTCGAGCGGATGGACCTTGGCGTCGGGGTTCCGGTCGGCACTCGGGTTCGTCAACTGGATACGGCCGCGGTAGTTGCCGCCCATCGAGCCCTGGAGCAGGACAGGCCGGGCGCCACCGACGCGCAGGATCGAGCACGACAGGATCCGCGTGTCGCCGTGGTAGATGCCGAGGCCCCGGGAATCGGGATGGATGTCACCGAAGGGGTCGGTCAGCTGGTAGATGTTGCCGTGCTTGAGGACCTGGACCGAGCCGAGGTCCGTGGCCCGGGCGACCGGGATCACCCGCGGCTCGATGAACCGGACGGTCGAGACCTCAGGCAGCGTCATCGTTCCCCAGGTTCGAGAGGCGATCGGCCTGGTCCGCCATGACCAGCGCGTCGATCAGCGGGTCGAGGGCGCCCTGGAGGACGCCCGGCACGTCATGCACCGTCATCTTGATGCGATGGTCGGTGACCCGGTTGTCCGGCACGTTGTAGGTGCGCACCTTCTCGGACCGGTCGCCCGACCCGACCATCGATCGGCGGGCGGCCGAGTCGGCGGCGCGCTGGCGCTGCAGCTCGAGGTCGAGGAGCCGCGATCGGAGGACCGCGAGGGCCTTGGCCTTGTTCTTGTGCTGGCTCTTCTCATCCTGGATCTCGACGACCAGCCCGGTCGGCAGGTGGGTGATGCGCACCGCCGAGTCCGTCGTGTTCACCGACTGGCCGCCGGGCCCCGATGAGCGCTTGACGTCGATCCGCAGGTCGCGGACCTCGTCGATCTCGATCTCGACCTCGTCGGCCTCGGGCATGACGACGACGGTCGCGGTCGAGGTGTGGATCCGCCCCGACGACTCGGTCGACGGCACGCGCTGGATCCGGTGGACGCCACCCTCGAACTTCAGGCGGCTGTAGGCGCCGTCGCCGGCGATCTCGACGATCGCCTCCTTGATGCCGCCGATCCCGGTCTCGTTGAGGCTCATGAGGTCGTAGGAGAACCTGTGGGCGTCGGCGTAGCGCAGGTACATGCGGAGCAGCTCGTTGGCGAAGAGCGCGGCCTCCTCGCCGCCCGCGCCCGCCCGGATCTCCAGGATGACGTCGCGGTCGTCGTTGGGGTCGCGCGGGAGGAGGAGGACCTTGAGCTCGGCGAGCAGCCGTTCCTCGTCGGCCTCCAGGGGTTCGATCTCCTCGCGCGCCATCGCGCGGATCTCCTCGTCGCCGTCGCCGGCATCGCGCAACTCGCGCAGGTTGGCGAGCTCGCCGCGGACGGCTTGCAGGCGCCGGAAGGCCTCGACCACGGGCTCGAGGCGAGACAGTTCCTTGCCGAGACGACGGATCTCGGAGGGGTCGGCCGACACCTCGGGGCGTGACAGCTCGGCCTGGACGTCGTCGTACTGGCGGGCGACCTCGGAAAGCTTGTCGTCGAGCTCGCTCATGACCCCGTTGGCGGATCGGTCGGTGTCGTCGTCGTCGCGGCGGCCGGGCCGGACCCGGTGGGCGAGCCAGGCGCCGTCGCCGGCTTCAGTCCGAGCACCATCGGGTCGCGCTCGAACGGCGTCGAGCCATCGGGCACCGTCTCCCCGTCGGCGACGAGCGCCTCCTCCATCGAGACGATCGCGACCTCGATCATGTCGTCCGTCGGCTGCTTCGTCGTGATCATCTGGACGAGCAGTCCCGGGTAGAGCAGCACCTTCACCAGCGGGTTCGCGCGGTGGCGCGCCCCGAACTTGAGGATCTCGTAGCCCACCGATGCGATGACCGGGATGAGCAGGATGCGGCTTGCGATCATCACTAGCGGGTCCTGCCGGCCGACGAGCGAGAAGGCCAGGATCGACAGCAGGATGACGACGACCAGGAACTCGGTGCCGCAGCGCTGGTGCGCGGTCGGGTACTTGCGGACGGCGTCGACGGTGAGCGGGTCGTCCGCCTCGAGGGCGTGGATCGTCATGTGCTCGGCGCCGTGGTACTGGAAGACGCGTCGGATGTCGGGCGCCCGGCCGATCAACACGAGATAGCCGAGGAACAGGGCGACCCGGATGAGGCCCTCGACGAGGTGCTGGACCAGCCCGTTCTCGACCTTGGCCGTCGTGACGCTCGCGATCAGGAGAGGCAGCAGGAAGAAGACCCCGATGCCCGCGAAGAGCGTGATCCCCAGCATGAGCGCGATCGCGCTCTTGCCCAGCTCGATCCCCTCCTCCTGGGCCTGGACGTTGGCGCTCCGGACGAGCCAGCGCGTGCCCATGATCAGGGTCTCGTAGAGGACGACGAGGCCGCGGACGAGCGGCATCTTCGACCAGGTCGTGCCGTGGAACCCCGAGTCGAGTCGCTCGGTCGCGAAGACGATGCGTCCGTCCGGATGGCGCACGGCGACGGCGATCGCGTCGCGGCCGCGCATCAGGACGCCCTCGATGAGGGCCTGTCCGCCGTAGGTGAATCTGGGCATGCGCGGAAGTCTACCGGCGTTCGCGCGGGAGCGACCGTGGCCGATGGTCCGGGGAGCGATGAGAACGGCGGGCCCGAGGGCCCGCCGTGACGATCGCGGTCCGGAAGGTGGACGGGATCGCGGGATCTAGCTGCGGACCTGCCGCTCGAGGCGCTTCTGGAAGCGCTCGACCTGGCCGGCGGTGTCGATGATGTTCTGCTTGCCCGTGAAGAACGGATGGCAGTTGGCACACACGTCGACGCGCAATTCCTCGCGGGTGGATCCGACGATCCACTCGGTGCCGCACGAGCCGCAGTGGACCTTGGCCTGGAAATACTTGGGATGGATATCGGGCTTCACGTGTGTTCTCTCCTCCGACGCCTTCCGTGCAGGGCCATCGCCCCGCCGGTGGTCGCCGGCTGCGGTTCGGTGCTAGGCGGTCGCCGCGGCCGGTGCGGTCTCGACCGCCTCGACCCGGATGCGCTTCTTGTCTTTGGTGGCGTGCTCGAACTTCACCTTGCCGGTGACCGTCGCGAACACGGTGTAGTCCTTGCCGAGGCCCGTGCCCGGGCCCGCGAGGAACGTCATCCCCCGCTGGCGGACGATGATCGAGCCGGCCGTGACGAGCTGACCGTCGCCGGCCTTCACGCCGAGTCGCTGGCCGGCGCTGTCGCGACCGTTCTTGACGCTGCCGCCAGCCTTCTTGTGGGCCATCTCGTCTACTCGTCCTTCTTGGTGGCGCGGGTCCGCTTCGGAGCGGCCGGCTTGGCGTCAGCGGCATCGGCCTTGGCCGGGGTCGCCTTGGTGGTCTTGGGGGCCGCGGCCTTGGCCGCCGGCTTCTTCGCCGCTGCGGGCTTGGCCGCGGTCGTCGGCTTCGGGCTTGGCCGCAGTCTTGGCGGCCGGCTTGGCGTCGGCGGTGGCGCCCGCCTTGGCGGCCGCCTTCGCCTCGGTCTTCTTCGGGGCCGTCTTCGCCTCGGTCTTCTTCGGGGCCGCCGTCTTCGATGCCGCGGCCTCCGCGGTCACGGCCAGCTTGGCGGCAAGCTCGGCGTCCTTCGCGGCCTGGGCGGCAGCGGCCTCCTCGAGATGCTGTCGCTCTGTCTTCGCGTCGCGATCGGCCTTTGCCTTGTCCTTCGCGGCGCTGCGACCGCCGAACGTGATGTCGCTGATGCGGAGGACCGTCAGTTCCTGGCGATGACCCTTCTTGACGCGGCTGCGCGCCTTCGGGCGGTACTTGAAGCTGATGGTCTTCTCGCCGCGCATCTGGCGGACGACCTCGGCGCTGACCTCGGCGTCGGCGACCAGCGGCCGGCCGATCGAGGCGGTGTCGCCGTCGGCGACCAGGAGGACCCGCTCGAGCGTGATCGTCTTGCCCGGCTCGACGTCGAGCAGCTCGACCTGGAGTTCCGTGCCGACCTCGACGCGGTACTGCTTCCCGCCGGTCTCGATGACTGCGTACATGGGTCCTCAGGGCTGGTGATCCACCGGCGGGCGACGAGCACGTGGCGATCGTGTTTGTGAGACATGGGGTGGCGCCCGGCACAGGCCGGGACGCGGACGGCGAAGTCTACCGGTCGAACGGCCGAACGGTCAATCGGCGGGCGGGCTACTCCAGGTCGTCCGCCAGCACGAGCCGCTCGCGCACGATGGTCGATGTGGTCAATGGACGGCCGAGGGCGTCGGCGAGGGCGGCGACGACCTCATCCGGCCGGCCCGTGCCGAGCGACGGATGGAAGCGCGTTCGCGCGCGGATCGTCACCGGCGCTGAGCCTTCCGCGACGTCGATGGAGATGAGCAGCGGCCGCAGGTCGTACTCGACCGAGCCGCCGCCCTTCTCGCGCTGCCGCGGCAGCGACGTCGCGCCGATCATGGCCCCCGCCGCGCTCACCACGTCCGCGCGGGTGATGCCCTCGGCCGACTCCAGCGCGATCCGGTAGTCGGCGGCGGCGACCGCGCCGGCGAGAGCCGGCCCGCCCAGCCACACGTCGCTGAGATCGGTCAGGCGCCAGCCTGCCGGGAGGTACGGCTCGAGCGCCTCCCGGACGCGCCAGCGCGGCCAACGTTCCGTGAGCACGATGTCGATGAGCTCCGCCTCGGCGGCCAGGCCGATCGGCAGTGGCGCCCCGAAGGACAGCCGTGGTCTTGGGGGGTCGCCGGGCCCTGGGACCGCCGGCAACCCGGACGCCTCGACCGCCGCGCTCCAGGCATCCGCGACATCGCGCTGCGCCAGAGGCGGAGCCTCGGGACCGCGCCCGACAACCAGCCGCCAGCGCTGCCGTGGCTCGGGCGCCACCGGACGCGGCGATGCGGGATCGGGATCCACGTCTGCTAGTCTGCGGCACGATGAACGAGCCCGCCCGGCCCGGATCGGGCGCCGTCGAGGGATCAGGATCCAACGCCTGGGTGGCCTCGCTGCCACCCCCGCCGTTCGTCGTGAAACCGGCCGACGGACCGCCGCGCTTCGCCCCGCTGTCGCCACGCGTCGATGGTCCTGCTGGGCGCCGCCATCGTCGTGGGCCTGCTGCTCTGGATGGCCCGCGACAGCGTGCGGCCGTTCATCGTCGGCCTCCTGCTCGTCTACCTGCTCGACATCCCCGTCCGCTGGCTGGCCCGCCGGGGCCTTCGCCGCATCCTCGCGATCATCCTCGTGTACGTCGCCGCGGTCTTCATCTTCGTCGAGTTCATGGCGCTGACGCTGACGCCGCTGGTCAACGAGATCCTGCGCTTCATCGAGGACTTCCCCAAGCTCGCCGAGTCGCTGAACACACGACTCCAGGACCTGACCGAGCTGTACTCGCGTCTCGAGATCCCGGTCGCCATCCGGGACTGGATCGATGGCGTCATCGCCGGCATCGGGCAGGGCGGCGAGGTCGGGACCGGGATCGACCTGTCGTTCCTGCTCCCGTTGGTCACCGGCGCGGGCAGTCTCATCGGCGCGATCTTCGGCTACATCATCCTGCCGGTCTGGATCTTCTACCTGCTGAAAGACCGGGTCAGCCTCGCGGCCTCCTTCGACCGGGCCCTGCCGACGGCCTGGCGCTTCGACACGCTGGTGGTCCTGCGCAGCGTCGAGCGGGTCCTCAGCCAGTGGGTGCGCGCCCAGTTCGTCCTGGGTTTCGCGGTGGGCCTGTTCACGTTCATCGGCCTGCTGTTCCTGAGCCGTTTCGTCGACCCGATCTTTGGCCGCTACGCGCTCCTGCTCTCGGTCATCGCCGGGATCCTCGAGCTCCTGCCGATCATCGGTCCGATCATCGCGGCGGTGCCCGCGGTCCTGCTGGCGGCGACGGCCGGACCGGAGGCGGCGATCGCCGCCCTCATCCTGTACACGCTCGTCCAGCAGGTCGAGAACAACTTCCTCGTCCCCAAGATCCAGGGCGACGCCACGGAGTTGCATCCGGCTGCCGTGATGTTCGCGATCATCATCGGCGGCGCCCTCGGTGGCCTGGTCGGCGCGATCCTGGCGCTGCCGGTCGCGGCGGCCGGGCGCGACGTCGTGCGGTACCTGTTCCGGCGGGTCGGTCCGGACGAGGATCCGGCGGGGCTGGCCGAGATCGTGCGCAAGGTCGGCATGGCGCCCGACATCGACACGATCGAATCCGTCGCCACGGACGCCACGACCCCGGCCGGCGGTCTCGGGACTGCCGATGCCTGAGCGTCTCGACCCGTACAAGACGCTCCAGGTCGACTCCGAGGCCGAGGACGAGGTCATCCAGGCGGCGTACAGACGACTCGCCCGCAAGTACCACCCCGATGTCGCCGGCGACGATGCCGCCGAGAGGATGTCGGCCATCAACGCGGCGTGGGGCCTCATCGGTGACCCCGACACGCGACGTCGGTACGACGCGGACCGAGCGATCCTGGCCCACGCCGACGATGCGGCCGCCCGCGCCTCGACCGCGTCGCGGGCGGCACCACCGGCCGGCCCGGGCCGACCGGCGGCGACCGAGGCCCGACCGACGCCACCACCGCCACCGCGCCCGCCCGACGAGGTGTCGCGCGACTGGACGTCGGGCCGGTCGTCGTTCGGTGGCGGGTACACCGCCTCGATGCACGAGCCCGACGGGTTGGGCGCGGCGGGCCCGCCGCCCGGTCGGCCGTCGGGGAGCATCCTCAACTTCGGCCGGTATGCCGGGTGGTCCATCGGCGAGATCGGGCGCCAGGACCTCGAGTATCTCGAGTGGCTCGACCGTGCCCCGATCGGGCGCCAGTACCGCGAGGAGATCGACGGGATCCTGCGACGGACCGGTCGACGCCGCAGCGCCGCCGCCGAGGCGAGCGACCGACGAGGCCTGTTCCGCCGACGCTAGCCGCGCTCTGGCGCGGCCTCCGACGTCCGGGCAACCACCCAGCCGACGGTCGTCCCCTGGACCAGCAACGTGAACAGCACGACCCCGAACGTGATCTCCTGGAGCAGGGCACGCTGCGGGATGTCCGCGGGGAGGGCGAGCGCCATCGCCACCGCGACCGCGCCGCGCAGGCCGCCCCAGAACAGGACGTGCAGCCACTGTGTCGAGACGCGCTCGACGAGACCAGGCAACGGTGCCAGGCGCGAGACCCCGCCGAGCAGGACGTAGACGACGAGCGCGCGCCCGATGAGGATGCCGACGATCGCCCATGCGATCGAGCCGACCGACGCCACCAGTCCGGCCGGCGGGATCGCGAGGCCGATCAGCAGGAACACGACCGCGGTCAGGAGGAAGGCGAGGAACTCCCAAACGGTGTCGATCGCGTCGGCGGCGGTCGCGCTCAGTGACCGGCCCGGACCGAGATTGCCGAGCACGATCGCGGCGACGACCGTGGCGATCACGCCGGACAATTGGAACCGGTCGGCGAGCAGGTAGCTGCCGTAAGCGAGCACGACCGAGATCGTCAGTTCGATCAGGTGGTCGTCGATGTGGCTGATGAGTCGGGTCGCGAGCCAACCGCTCCCGAGGCCGATCCCGACGCTCAGGGCCACGGTCCCGACGAAGCCGACGCTCGCCGCGAGCGGGCTTGTCGGCAGGACGACTGCCTGGACCGCGATCGCGAACAGGACCAGGCCCGTGCCGTCGTTGAGCAGGCTCTCCCCGTCGACCATGGTGGCCAGGGCTGGCGACACGCGGAGTTGCTTGAAGGTCGCGACGACCGCGGCAGGGTCGGTGGCTGAGACCATCGCGCCGACGACGAACGCGAGGTCGGGCCGCAGGCCGGTCATCAGGTTCAGGACGATCGCGACCACCGCGGCCGAAAGGAGGACACCCGGCACGGCCAGGAGCACGAGCCCACCAAGCCAGCGTCGAAGCTCGTCGAGTCGCAGGCGATAGGCAGCCTCGAAGACGAGGCCGGGCAGCAACGCGATCAGCACGAGTTCCGGGGTCACGGAGATGGCCGGCAAGCCCAGCACCGTGGCCAATCCACCAGCGATGAGACCGGCGACGACAAGGGCGACGGTGTACGGCAGCCGCAGCGGCCGGGCGACGATCGCCACGAGCCCGGCCAGGCCGAGGAGGCTCACGAGGAGTTCGATCGCGTTGAGCGTGCCCGGGCCGTCCATCATGTGATGGTGCCTGATTCGGGCAGCGGCGGAGCGGTGGACGGGAAGGCCACCTAGTCGGGCGTATCGCGACTAGGGTGCGACGGTGCCTGTCACCACTCGGCGCGCGTCTGGCGGACGTTGATGCTCTGGAGGATGCCCAGGCCGAGAGCCATGCTGACAAGCGAGGCGCCACCGTGTGTCACGAACGGCAGCGGGATGCCCGTGATGGGCATGACGCCCATGACCATCCCTACGTTGATGACCAACTGGAACAGGATCATCGAGGCCATCCCGGCCGCGAACATCGTCCCGAACGGATCCCGTGAACGCCAGCCGGCCGCCAGGACCCGCCACAACAGCAGGAAGAACAGGGTGAAGACGACGATGCCGCCGATGAACCCCAGTTCCTCGGCGAGGATCGCGAACACGAAGTCGGTCGTCTGGACCGGCAGGAAGTCGCCCTGCGCCTGCGTCCCGTTCGTCAGCCCCTTGCCCATCCAGCTCCCGGAACCCACCGCGATCTGCGCCTGGTAGAGCTGGTAGCCAGAGCCCTTGATGTCCGGATCGGCGTCAAGGAACGAGAGCAGCCGCTGCTTCTGGTAGTCGTGAAGGATGTACGTCCAGGCGAGCGGCACGAGGGCGATGACCGCGGCCGCGAGCGCCGCGAGCCATTTCAGACTGGCGCCTGACATCCATAGCATCCCTGCGAGGATCGCGGCGAAGACGAGCGACGTCCCGAGGTCCGGCTGAAGCGCCACCAGCGCCAGCGGCGGCAAGACGAGCACGCAGGCGCCGAGGATCGATGCCAGCGAATCGAGTCGAACCTGCCGGGCGGACAGGTAGCTGGCCAGGACGATGATCATGAAGATCTTCGCGAGCTCGCTGAACTGGAAGGTGAACGGGCCCAGGGCGATCCAGCGCGCCGAGTTGCCGACCCCGTCGCCGATGGCCAGCGTAAGGACGAGCAGTGCGAGCTGGAGGCCGTAGATCGGCCAGGCGAGCGTCTTCAGCCAGCGGTAGTCGAACGCCGTGGCCACGATGAAGATGACCACGGCGATGCCGGCCCACATCAGGCCACGGGTGAAGACCGTCTGGGTCTCGAGGGTCAGCTTGCCGTTCTCGACGCTGTTCGTGTAGGCCATGACAAGGCCGATCGCGGCGAGCAGGCCCGCATACGTCACGAGCTGCAGGTCGAACGCGCGCCACACGGCCCCGACGGACTTGGCCGCCCAGTCGGTGACGCGCGCGGGCTCGGCTCGGATGACGCCCATCAATCGTTCCTGAAGAAGTTGCCGCGTTCCATGAGATCGAAGTTCCGGTAATCGTGCTTGATCCCGAAGTGAAGCTGATAGAAGTACTTCACGACCTCGGTGCCCGCATTGCCGATCGTTCGCGAGTCGTACATGAACGCCATGGCGATCAGTTTGGAGTCGGTCTTGTCGAACGAACCGTGATACGGGTCCTTCGGCACCCAGCCCACGAACCAGGAGTGGTACGGCAGGCGGCCGCGGGCGTCTCGATTGCCGAACTCGGCTGTGCCGGACTTGCCGGCGATCTTGATCGGCATGTCGACCAGGTTGTATGTGTGGCGCAACAGCACCGTGCTGCGTGCCGCGTTGCGCATCGTGCGCAGGACGCTCTGCTTGACCTTCATCTTGTGGATGAGCTTGGGCTTGAACGGGCGCACGACCGTGCCGTCCGGACCGATGATCTCGCGGACCACCTGCGGCTCGTAGAGCTTCCCGCCGTTCGCCAACGCGGCGTATGCGTTGATGAGTTGGATCGGCGTGACGTTGTCGTAGCCCTGTCCGATGCTCGCCTGGTAGGTCTCGCCGGTGAAGATCGACGCGCCCTTCGTTGCCTGCTTCCAGGCGTTGGTCGGCACGATCCCGGACGCCTCGCCAGGGAGGTCGATCCCGGTCGGATGGCCGAACCCGTACTGGTTCGCCCAGTAGGCGAGCCGGTCGATCCCGAGCATGCCGCCGACGGTGAAGAAGTAGGTGTCGCTCGAATGGCCGAAGCCGCAATAGATGTCGCACGGCCCGAAGCCCCGGCGGTTCCAGTCGTAGTACTTGGTCGCGCCGACCGTCAGGAAGCCCTTGGTGGCGACCCTTGTTGTCGCTGTGATCTTCTTGTCGGCGAGTCCGCCGGTCCCGGCGACGAGCTTGTAGGTGGACCCTGGCGGGTAGTGCGCCTGGACCGCGTGGTTCAGCAGGGGGAGGTCCTTGTTCTTGACCAGCTTGTTGAAGTCCTTGGTGCTGATGCCACGGGCGAAGAGGTTGTTGTCGTACGTCGGCAGGCTCACCATCGCGAGGACCTCGCCGGTCTGCGGGTTCATGACGATGAACACGCCGCGCTTGCTGCCGATCGCCTTGATGCCCCATTTCAGGGCCTTCTCCGCCTCTTTCTGGATCTTGGTGTCGATCGTGAGGGTGAGCGAGTCACCAGGCTTGGCGACGGTCTCCGTGGCGAGCACCTGGGTCTTCTGGCCAAGCGCGTTCCGTTCGACGCGTTCCCTGCCGTAGACGCCACGAAGGTAGGTCTCGTACGAGGATTCGACGCCGGACTTGCCCAGGAGGTCGTCGGGCAAGTAGCCCTTGGCGCGAAGGTCCGGGAGCTGCTCTGGTGACACGGGTCCCGTGTAGCCGACGATCTGCGACATCAGGGCTCCGTCGGGGTACTCGCGGCGGGCCTCGACGGCGATCTCGACCCCAGGCAGCTGTGACGATGATTCTGAGATCAGCCGGGCGGTGTCCTCGTCGATGTCCTCCGCGATACGCACCAGGTCGAACGACGAGCCCGGGTTGCTGTCGATCGCTGCGTTGATCCCGGCCGGGTCGATCCCGATCATCGCGGCGAGCCGATCGACGACCTCGGGCCGGAACTGCACCGGGAGGTCGGCCGGTCGGATCTTGACGGCGAACATGGGCACGTTCGTGACCATCGGCCGGCCGGCCCGATCGTAGATGAGGCCACGGGTCGACGGGATCGACTCGATGACGGTCCAATTCGCGGTGGCAAGGGCCGTGAACTGGCCGCCGTTGACGATCTGGAGATAGAACAGACGGGCCGTCAGGCCGCCCATCGCAAGGATGACGGCGATGCCAAACACGAGAAAGCGTGACAGCCGACGCGTGGCGGGCTCGCGTCGGCCGTCCAGGTAGGTGTTCACCAGTCGACGCGCTCCACCTGGACGCGATGGTCGTGGACGGAGACGGCCAGCGGCCCGATCAACGCCGCCAGGATCGCGTCGTAGACGGCCGGAGGAACGACCAGGCCCAGCGGGTCAGCCACCGGGAGCGGCGCACGAAGGGCGCTGAAGAGTGCGAAAAGGACCATGGAGTAGACAACGCTCAGGAAGAAGGTGGCGATGATGGGAGCAAGGGGACGCACGCGGGAGAGGAGGCGACCGAAGACAGACGCCCCGCCCACACAGAGCAGGAGCGCGAAAGCCGTCGATCCGAGTGGTCGTTGAGCCAAGACATCAAGTGCGAGCCCGCCAACGAAGGCCCAGACGAGGCCTGCATCAAGCCCGACCGCGATCGTGACGATGATGGCCAGGACCAGCACCAAGTGCGGCTGGACACCACCGACCCGAAGGTACGTGGTCACGGTCAATTCGAACAGGGCCGCCACCGTCGCACCGACTGCAGCGAGCAGCAGGGTCATTGAGCGTCGATCCTCGGCATGTGTCCGAAGGTCGCGCGCCCGCCTACGCGGCTCTCGACGCGGTCAATTCGGCGGCGACGTCTCGGTCAAGTATCCCACGGAGCCCCAAGAGCGGCAACGGCCCCCGATCGAGCGTGTTTCACGTGAAGCAGCTTGGCCCGGCTGCGTTCAGCGCCAGCGACCCTGACCTCGCACCGTGGCGGAGCCTGCGGTGTTTCACGTGAAACAGCCCGGTGAGCCACGGATAACCGCTCGTGCAGGAGCTGATGGGACGATGCGACGCGATCCTCCCGAACCGAGGTCCGACCGTCTCCGATGGTAGAATCAATCACCGTGAGAGCATCCCAGGTAGGTCACTGAGTGGGCCGAACGATCGCCTGCGCGAACCAAAAGGGCGGCGTCGGCAAGACCACGACGGTGGTCAATCTCG
This sequence comes from uncultured Chloroflexia bacterium, assembly GCA_963767165.1. Lineage (GTDB taxonomy): Bacteria > Chloroflexota > Limnocylindria > Limnocylindrales > CSP1-4 > SPCO01. Next base: position 40,287 of record CAVYCV010000007.1, read on the forward strand.
CGAGCTATCTCGCGCTTGCGGGCGAAAAGGTCCTCGTGATCGATCTCGATCCGCAAGGGAACGCAACGAGCGGCTTCGGGCTCGACCGGACGCGCTTCGAGCGTTCGATCTATGACGCACTGATCGACGAGGTGTCGTTGGCGCCGATCGCCGTGCGTGGCCCGCTGGGCCTCGACGTCGTGCCATCGGCCGTCGCGCTGGCGGGAGCCGAGGTGGAGCTCGCGCTCGTCGACGCCCGGGAACGGCGTCTCTCGAGGCTCATCCGCGAGGTCGCGGACCGATACGACACGATCTTCATCGACTGCCCGCCGTCACTCGGGCTCCTGACCGTGAATGCGCTCACCGCTGCCGATGCTGTGCTCATCCCGCTCCAATGTGAGTACTACGCCCTGGAGGGACTGACTCAACTGCTTGCCACGCTCAATCTCATCCGCGACAACCTCAATCCCGACCTCGAGCTCGAGGGTGTCCTCCTGACCATGTACGACAGCCGGACCAACCTTTCCGCCGATGTCGCCGCCGAGGTGCGTCGACACCTCGGCCCGTCGGTCTTCGACACGGTGATCCCGCGAAGCGTCCGTCTCTCGGAGGCTCCGAGTCACGGCCAGCCGATCGCGATCTATCGGCCGGACTCCGCCGGGGCGACCGCCTACCGCGCGCTCGCCGACGAATTCAGGCGCCGCTCCGACAAGGACGGGCGCGCGTTGGGCGACCTGCAGGGCTCGCCGGCCGTCGCGGATCGCGAGCCGAGTGCGTCGGACGCGATCCAGCGGATGGTGGCGTCGTGACGGTCAGGCCCGAGCGGCCGGCAAGCCTCGGTCGGGGCCTCGCGTCGCTCATCTCCCAGCGGAGCGCGGGGCATCCCGGGCAGATGGACATCCCGACCGCACGGATCCGGTTCAACCCCCGCCAGCCGCGAAAGCGGATCGACGATGCCGCCATGACGACACTCACGTCCAGCGTCGCCGAGCACGGCGTCATCCAGCCGATCCTCGTGACCGAAACGATCGATGGATACCAGCTTGTCGCCGGCGAACGGCGCCTTCGCGCTGCGATCGCGGCGGGGCTGGACCGGATCCCCGCGGTCGTTCGTCAACTGGCCGACCGCGACCAACTCGAGCTCGCCCTCGTCGAGAACCTCCAGCGAGAGGATCTCGATCCGATCGAGGCCGCCTCGGCCTATCGCCAGCTCATCGATGAGTTCGGCTTCACGCACGAGCAGCTCGCCGAACGAGTCGGGCGAGCCAGGTCGACCGTGGCGAACACCCTTCGTCTCCTCGAGATGGCTCTGAGCGTGCAGGCCGCCGTCGCCGACGGGGTCCTGACGGAGGGCCACGCCCGCGCTCTCGGCGGACTCATACCGGAGATGCAGGAACGGGTCCTCGACAGTGTCGTCGGCCAGGACCTGTCGGTTCGCCAGACGGAAGAGCTCGTGCGCCGCTTGCGCGAACCCCGTCCCGAGCCGCTCGTTCGTGCGGAGGGGGCGACCGACCCCGACCTCGAGCGTGTGGAAGAGGACCTCCGCCGATCGCTCGGCACCAAGGTCACTCTCGCCCGATCCCGGCGTGGTGGCCGCATCGTCATCGAGTACTACAGCGACGAAGAACTGGGGCGTCTCTACGACCGCCTGACCGGAGGGACCGCGTGACCGAGGAAACCGCCGGCCGAACCGGCAACGCCGCCGCGCGGGCAAATGATGTCGCGGCACAGGCGGCCACGACCGGCAAGGCGACCGGCCCGAAGCCCGTCGATGGCGCCAAGCCTGTCAATGGCGCCAAGGCTGACAAGCCCGCGAAGCCGGCCAAGGCCGCCCCGAGTGGCGCCAAGCGTGGCCGCGCCGCCGGCTCCGACTACACAGCAGCCAGCATTCAGGTCCTCGAGGGCCTCGAGGCGGTTCGGCGCCGTCCCGGCATGTACATCGGTTCGACCGACGAACGTGGCCTCCATCACCTCGTGTGGGAGGTCGTCGACAACTCTATCGACGAGGCCATGGCCGGTTACGCCCGCAAGATCGCCGTCACGATCAAGGCCGACGGCTGGACGGACGCCGACGGAACGGTCCACGCGGGCATGGTCATCGTCGAGGACGACGGTCGCGGTGTCCCGGTCGGCAAGCATTCCACCGGCAAGGATGCCCTCGAGGTCGTCCACACCGTCCTGCACGCCGGCGGCAAGTTCGGCGGCGGCGGCTACAAGGTGTCCGGCGGCCTCCACGGCGTCGGCGTGAGCGTCGTCAACGCGCTGTCCGAGTGGATGCGCGTCGAGTCCGCCCGCGACGGGCACGTCTGGGCCCAGGAGTACGAGCGCGGGAAGCCGCGCGGACCGGTCAAGAAGATCGGGCCGCAGGGCACGCGCAAGGGGACGCTCACCAGCTTTCGCGCCGATTCCACGATGTTCGAGACCACCGACTACTCGTTCGAGGCGATCAGCCAGCGCCTGCGTGAGTCGGCCTATCTGAACAAGGGCGTCTGGATCACGCTCATCGACGAGCGCAACGATCGCGAGCGCTCGTTCTACTTCGAGGGCGGCCTCCAATCGTTCGTGCGTCACCTCAACCGACGCAAGGAGGTCCTCCACCAGCGGCCGATCTACGTGGAGCGTCGGGAAGGCTCGACCGCGGTCGAGGTCGCGCTCCAGTACAACGACTCGTACACCGAGAACGTGCTCGCCTTTGCGAACAACATCAACACCGTCGACGGCGGCACGCACATCACGGGCTTCCGGGCGGCGCTCACGAGCTCCCTGAACGACTGGGCGCGCCGCGCGGCTATCCTCAAGGAGTCCGACACGAACCTCTCGGGCGATGACGTCCGTGAGGGTCTGACGGCCGTCATCAGCGTCAAGTTGACCGATCCGCAATTCGAGGGTCAGACCAAGGCGAAGCTCGGCAATGCCGAGGTCAAGGGCCAGGTCCAGACCGCCGTCGCCGACAGCCTCGGCCAGTACCTCGATGAGAACCCGGGGGACGGCCGCCGGATCATCGAGAAGTGCCTGACCGCTGCGCGCGCCCGCGAGGCCGCCCGCAAGGCGCGCGACCTGGTCATCCGCAAGGGCGCGCTCGATGGCATGTCGTTGCCGGGCAAGCTCGCCGACTGCCAGGAGCGCGATCCGGCCCGCAGCGAGCTCTATCTGGTCGAGGGCGACTCGGCCGGCGGCTCGGCGAAGCAGGGCCGCGACCGGCGCTTCCAGGCGATCCTGCCGCTCCGCGGCAAGGTCCTCAACGTCGAGAAGGCGCGCCTCGACAAGATCCTCTCGAGTGAGAACGTCCGGCCGCTGATCATCGCCCTCGGGGCCGGCATCGGCGAGAGCTTCGACATCACGAAGCTGCGATATCACCGGGTCATCATCATGACTGACGCCGACGTCGACGGCGCCCACATCAGGACCCTGCTCCTGACGCTCTTCTATCGCCACATGCCCGAGATCATCGAGCAGGGCTATCTCTATGTCGCGCAGCCGCCGCTCTACCGGATCAGCACCGGCAAGGTCACGCGGTATGCGCAGACGGAGAACGAGCGCGAGCGCGTCATCAAGGAGTTCAACGTCAAGAACCTGTCCGTCCAGCGGTTCAAGGGCCTCGGCGAGATGAACGCCGATCAGCTGTGGGCGACCACGATGAATCCCGAGTCCCGGACCCTGTTGCGCGTCAACTCGGAAAACGCGGCGCAGGCCGACGAGGTCTTCACGATGCTGATGGGGGAGAAGGTCGGGCCGCGCAAGGACTTCATCAAGTCCGAGGCCCGGAAGGTCCAGAACCTTGACATCTGACGTCCGTGACGTCCGAGTCTCGCCGGCTGCCCAATTCGAGTTCACGCCACACCACTGTTTCGGTTGCGGCACGCTCAACACGCACGGGCTCCAGATGATCCTGCACCTTGAGCCTGCCCGGTCCTGGACGACCCTCGAGCTCGACCGCCGGTTCGAGGGGTGGGAAGGGGTCGCGCACGGCGGCATCGTCAGCACGATCCTCGACGAGGTCATGGCCTGGGCGCTCGTGGCGGGGGACGACTGGGGCGTCACTGCTCGTCTCGCGGTCGCGTTTCGCAAGCCGGTGTCCATCGGCCAGCGCATCCGCGCCGAGGGCTGGGTCACCCGGACCCGGCGCCGGCTCGTCGAGACGGCCGGGCGGATCGTCGACGCCGAGACGGGCATCGAGCTGGCGACCGCGACCGGGACATACGCCGCCGCCGACGCCGACCGCAAGCAGGAACTCCGCGAACGCTACGGTTTTCGCGCGCTCGACTCGAACATCGCGCTCGCGGAGGCCGGTACGCCCGCACCGGTGGATTCACCAGGATGACCGCCACGGCCACCGTACCGCCCCCGGCGGCCGGCAGTGAGGTGACTGCCCGCGCCGTCGTGTTCGTGGCGGACCACAAGCCCGAGGCGGAGGCCCTCGGGGCGGCGCTCGCCGACCTCACGAACGATCCGGAGGCGTTCGCCGCCGCCCTGACCGCCGGTTTCCAGCGACTCGCCGACCCCGAGTACCTCGAGGGGCAGCAGCGCATCGCGCCGGGCATCGGCGCCGTCTACGGTGTCCGCTGGCCGCTCACGGCGGCCGTGTCGCGCGGCTTCCGCAAAGCGACCCGGAAGGAACGCCCGACCCCCTTGTTGTTCATCGCCGACCGCCTCTTCCACGAGCCGTACCTCGAACCGCGCTGGTTCGCCTTCGACCTGCTGGAACGGACTCTCCCGATCGAGACCGAGCGAAGCTGGCAGCTCCTCCGTCGTGCGGCGCGTGAGGCCGGCGACTGGATCACCGTCGACTCGCTCGCCCATCCGTACGGCAAGGGCATCGCCGCCGAGCCGTATCGTTGGGCCGAGCTGGAGCAGCTGGTCTTCTCGCCGTCGCGCTGGGAGCGCCGGCTGGTCGGCTCGACGATCGCGACGATGACTCACGTCGACCGTCGCCGGGGCCGCGATCCCGAGGTGGTCCGACGCGCGCTGCCGTTGCTGGCCCAGCTCATCGGGGACGACGAGCCGGACGTCCAGAAGGCCCTCTCCTGGGCATACCGCTCGCTCGCACAGGCCGACCTGACCGCCACGACCGAGGCCCTGCGTCTGCAGACCGACCTCGCCACTGCGAACGGCGACGGCCACCGCGCCTGGGTGATCCGCGACTCGCTCAGCAAGCTGGAGCCCGCCGTCGCCGACGAGTTCCGCGCCCGTCTGGCGGGCATCCGCAAGCGCCCGGGCGCGCCGACCACCTCGATCGCCGCCGAGACCTCAGCTCGCTTCGGCGAGCTGCCCGACCCGACCAGCCATCCCGAGCCTCCGCTCGCATGACCGTTCCGAGGAGTAGCGCACCGTGACCGACGACCTGGGCGACATCCGCGGCATCCGCATCGAGGACGAGATGCGGACGAGCTACCTCGACTACGCGATGAGCGTCATCGTCGCGCGCGCCCTGCCCGATGTCCGCGACGGCCTCAAGCCCGTCCATCGCCGGATCCTCTACACGATGGGCGACATGGGGCTGTCGGGGAACAGCTCCTACCGCAAGTGCGCCGCGATCGTCGGCGAGGTGATGGGCAAGTACCACCCGCATGGCGATCAGTCGATCTACGACGCCCTCGTCCGGCTCGCGCAGGACTTCTCGATGCGCTACCCGCTCGTCGACGGGCAGGGCAACTTCGGGTCGGTCGACGGCGACGACGCCGCGGCGATGCGCTACACCGAGGCGCGCCTGACACCGATCGCGGCCGAGATGCTCGCCGACATCGACAAGGAGACGGTCGACTTCGAGGAGAACTACGACGGGACCCAGAAGCAGCCGTCGGTGCTGCCCTCGAAGTTGCCGAACCTGCTCATCAACGGCTCATCGGGGATCGCCGTCGGGATGGCGACGAACATCCCGCCGCACCACCTCGGCGAGATCTGCGACGCGACGATCGCTCTCATCGAGGACCCCGAGCTCACGAGCGACGACCTGTGCAAGTTCGTCCACGGCCCGGACTTCCCGACCGCCGGCACGATCTTCCGTTACGAGCGCCAGCGCAACTCCCTCACCGGGGAGTGGGAGACCGTCGACGCCATCCGCCAGATGTACGCGCACGGTCGCGGCCGCGTCGTCATGCGCGCCCAGGTCGCGTTCGAGGAGGTCCGCGGCGACCGGACCGCGATCATCGTCACCGAGCTGCCGTACCAGGTGAACAAGGCCAGCCTGCTCGAGAAGATCGCCGACCTCGTCAAGGACAAGCGCATCGACGGCATCGCCGACCTGCGCGACGAGTCCGACCGCGACGGCATGCGGATCTACGTCGAGATCAAGCGCGACTCGAACCCGCACAAGGTGCTGAACAACCTGTTCAAGCACACCCCGATGCAGCTCGCGTTCAACATGAACATGCTCGCGCTCGTTGACGGCCAGCCGCAGACCCTGCCGCTCCGCAGCGTCCTCGTCCACCACATCGACCACCGCCGCGAGATCGTCCGCCGCCGGACCGAGTTCGACCTCGGCAAGGCGCGCGCCCGGGCCCACATCCTCGAAGGGCTCAAGATCGCGCTCGACAACCTCGACAAGGTCATCAAGACGATCCGCGAGTCGCCCGACGTCGACCTCGCGCGATCCAACCTGATGAGCCGGTTCAAGCTCAGCGAGCTCCAGGCGCAGGCCATCCTCGACCTCCGGCTGGCCCGCCTGGCCGCCCTCGAGCGCAAGAAGATCGAGGACGAATACCTCGCGGTCATCCAGGAGATCGCCGAGCTCGAGGACATCCTCGCCAACCCGGCCCGGGTCCTCCAGATCATCAAGGACGAGCTCGCCGAGCTGAAGAAGAAGTACGCGGGCGAGCGCCGGACGCGCGTCGCCGACGACTCGAGCCGCGAGATGACCGACGAGGACCTGATCGCCGACGAGGACGTCGTGGTCACGATCTCGGGCCGCGGCTACATCAAGCGCCAGCCGGTCGACACCTACCGCCGCCAGCACCGCGGCGGCAAGGGGATCATCGGCCACGTCACCCGCGAGGAGGACGCCGTCGAGAGCCTGCTCGTGGCCAACACCCACGACTGGGCCCTGTTCTTCACGAACCGCGGGCGCGTCTTCAGCGCCAAGGTCCACGCCATCCCCGATGCCAGCCGCCAGGCCAAGGGCATCCCGATCATCAACCTGCCCGGTGTCCAGGTGGAATCGGGCGAGGTCCCGATGGCGACGATCATGCTGCCCGACTTCACCGCCGGCTCGTATCTCGTGCTTGCGACCCGCAAGGGCATCGTCAAGAAGACGCCACTCGAACAGTTCGAGCGCGTCCGCTCGTCGGGCATCCGGGCGATCACGATCGCCGACGACGACGAGCTAGCCTGGGTCGACGTCTCGACCGGCAAGGACGACGTGATCATCGCGACCGCCAAGGGCAAGCTCGCCCGGTTCGCCGAGACCGAGGTGCGGGCCATGGGTCGCGACGCCGCGGGCGTAATCGGGATCCGGCTCGCCCGCCAGGGCGACATGGTCGTCGGCATGAGCGTCGTCGAGCCCGAGGCCGACGTCCTCGTGCTGACCGAGACCGGCTACGGCAAGCGCGTGCCGCTGACCGAGTTCCGGCGCAAGCATCGTGGCGGCCAGGGCGTCGGGCTCATCTCGCTCGAGGGCCGCAAGACCGGCGACGTCGCCGCGGTCCAGCAGGTCACCGAGGCGGACGAAGAGCTGCTCCTCATCAGCGCGGGCGGCCAGGTGATCCGGACCGAGACCAACACCATCAACCGCTACTCCTCGTCCGCGCGCGGCGTGATCGTCATGCGGCTCGCCGAGGGCGACCGGGTGGTGGCGATCGCCGCGTTCCGTGCCGGACTTGCGGAGCGGGATGGCATCGGCGACGATGGCGACCCCGCACCGGAGGGACCGGCACCCGCCGGCCCGACGGACGCGTGACAGGCGGCTGAGGTCTTGGGCGGCAGGGAGGCGCGGTTGTACGCGGACCAGTTCGAGATCTACCACGGCAACTCGAACCCCGGCCTGGCCCGGAAGATCTGCCGCTACCTCGGGAGCGAGCCGGGCAAGGCCGAGGTCTTCCAGTTCGCCAACGAGAACATCTTCGTCAAGATCCTCGAGAACGTCCGCGAGAAGGACGTCTTCCTGGTCCAGCCGACCAGCCACCCGGTCAACCAGTCGATCATGGAACTCCTGATCATGATCGACGCGTTCAAACGGGCCAGCGCGGGACGCATCACCGCGGTCATCCCCTTCTACGCCTACGGCCGCTCTGACAAGAAGGACCAGCCGCGGGTGCCGATCACGGCCCGGCTGATCGCCGACATGATCACGGTCGCCGGCGCGGACCGCGTCCTGACGATGGACCTCCACCAGGGTCAGATCCAGGGCTTCTTCAACATCCCTGTCGACGAGCTGACCGCGGTCCACATGCTCTCGAACTACTTCCGCCACAAGAAGCTCGAGGACCTGGTGGTCGTGACCGACCTCGGGTTCGCGAAGCGGGCCCGGACGTTCGCCGAGCTGCTCGACGCCCCACTCGCGATCATCGAGAAGCGGCGCGTCGGCAATCTCGATCGCGCCGAGCTCATGAACGTCATCGGGACGGTCCATGGCAAGCGCGCGGTCATCGTCGACGACGAGATCGACACGGCCGGCACGCTGGTCGAGATCGTCCGCGCCCTCGAGCGCGAGGGCGTGACCGAGATCTACGCCTGCGCCACCCACGGCGTCCTCAGCGATCCGGCGGTGGACCGCATCGCGGCCTCGTCGCTGCGCGAGGTCGTCCTCACCGACTCCATCCCGCTGCCGGAGCGCAAGCGCATCCCGAAGATCACGACGCTGTCCGTCGCGCCGCTCATCGGCGAGGCGATCAAGCGCATCCATCGCGGCGAATCGGTCGGGGCGCTGTTCTCGAGCGAGGTGTCGCTGACCCAGGAGATGCTGCTCTGGGAGGACGGCAACGAGGGCACGCTCGACACCCGAGACGACCACGAGGGTGGCAGCGACGACGGGGAGCCCTCAACAGCGGACCTCGCCGGCGCCGTCCCCCTGGCCGAACGATGAGCCTGCAACTCCACCGGCCCGACGGCGAAGGCGGCATCGAGCCGCGCCCGGCCGCCCCGGCCGACTGGCGGACCCAGCTGCGCTCGCGACGGTGGGGCAGCGGCCTCGACTCGGGCAACCTGCCCGACCTGAAGAACCCGGAGATGAACCCGACGCCGCGGTTCATGTCCGTCCTGTTCTGGCTCGGTCTTGGCGGGGTGACGTTCGTGCTGCTCGTGCTGGGATACGCCACGGGCTTCTGGAGCACGCCGCCCGCCTGAGGGTCACACGCGGCCCTCCCCGTATACTTCACCGTCCCATGAAGTTCTTCTCCCGATTCGTCGACTCGAATGACCGCGAGGTCCGGCGACTGCAACCGTTCGTCGATACGGCGAACGCCCTGGAACCAGAGATCCAGGCACTCTCCGACGACGAGATCCGTGCCCGGTTCGCGGAGATCCGCGACGAGATCCACGAGGTCGCCCTGCCCGACGAGCCGTCGGAGGACGAGCTCGAGAACCCGGACCTCGAGCGTCGGCGCGAGCTCACCAAGGCCCGCCGCAAGCGCGAGAACGAGCGCATCCAGCGGGCCCTCGACGAGGCGATGCCCGAGGTCTTCGCGATGACCCGCGAGGCCATGTGGCGGACGCTCGGCATGCGCCACTTCGACGTCCAGCTCATCGGCGGGGCCGTGCTCCACCAGGGCCGCATCGCGGAGATGCGGACCGGCGAGGGCAAGACGCTGGTCGCCCCGCTGGCGGCCGTGCTCAACTCGATGACCGGCCGCGGCGTCCACGTCGTCACCGTCAACGACTACCTGGCCCGCCGCGACCCGCAGTGGATGGGACCGATCTTCCACTTCCTCGGGGTCAGCCTCGGGATGATCACCCACGACGCGTCGTTCATCTTCGAGCCCGGCTACCCGACCAACGACGAACGCCTCGTCAACCTCCGGCCGGTGACCCGCCAGGAGGCCTACGCCGCGGACGTCACCTACGGCACGAACAACGAGTTTGGGTTCGACTACCTGCGCGACAACATGGTCCTGGAGCTCGATCAGCGGGTCCAGCGGGAGCGCAGCTTCGCGATCGTCGACGAGGTCGACAACATCCTCATCGACGAGGCGCGGACGCCGCTGATCATCAGCGGCCAGGCGGAGGAGTCCGCCGACCTGTACTTCACCTTCGCCCGGCTCGTGCCGCGCCTCAAGGAACGCCCCGAGGGTGACGAGGAGGGCGGCGACTACTTCATCGACCTCAAGGACAAGGCGGTCAGCCCCACCGAAGAGGGCATCGACAAGATGGAGGGCTGGCTCAACGTCGAGAACATGTACGACGCCGACCCGCGCCTCGCTCGCCATTTCGAGCAGGCGCTCAAGGCGCACGCCCTCTACAAGCGCGACCGCGACTACATCGTCAAGGACGGCGAGATCATCATCGTCGACGAGTTCACCGGACGGCAGATGCCCGGTCGGCGCTGGAGCGAGGGCCTCCACCAGGCCGTCGAGGCCAAGGAAGGCCTGCGCGTCCAGCGCGAGAGCGTGACCCTCGCCACGATCACGTTCCAGAACTACTTCCGCCTCTACGACAAGCTCGCCGGCATGACGGGCACGGCGATGACCGAGGCCGAGGAGTTCCACAAGATCTACCAGCTCGAGGTCGTCGCGATCCCGACCAATGTCGAGATGATCCGCGAGGACGAGGCGGACCTCGTCTTCCGCGACGAGAACGCGAAGTTCAACGCGCTGATCGACGAGATCGCCGAGATGCAGGAGATCGGGCGGCCGGTCCTGGTCGGCACGATCAGCGTCGAGAAGTCCGAGATCCTCGGCACGCTGATGAAGCGCCGCGGCATCCCCCACGAGGTCCTCAACGCGAAGTTCCACGAGAAGGAGTCGGGGATCGTCGCCCAGGCCGGACGCACGGGGGCGGTCACGATCGCGACGAACATGGCCGGTCGCGGCACCGACATCAAGCTCGGCGGGGACTCGGCCGGGCTCGCCTCGGAGCTCCTCCACAAGCGCGGCCTCAACCCGGCCGAGGTGGACGCGGCGACCTACGAAGCGGTCCTGGCCGAGGCGAGCGCCATCACCGACGAGGACCACGTCCGTGTCGTGGAGGCGGGCGGGCTGCACATCATCGGGACCGAGCGCCACGACTCCCGCCGGATCGACAACCAGCTGCGCGGCCGTGCCGGACGCCAGGGCGACCCTGGGTCGTCGCGCTTCTACCTGTCGCTCGAGGACGACCTTATGAAGCGCTTCGCGAGCGAGCGCGTCACCGGCCTGATGGAGCGCCTCGGGCTCGAGGAAGACGTCGCCATCGAATCGCGCCTGGTGTCGCGCACCATCGAATCGGCCCAGAGCCGCGTCGAGGGCTTCAACTTCGACATCCGCAAGCGCGTCGTCGAGTTCGACGACGTCATCAACAAGCAGCGCGAGACGATCTACGCCGAGCGCGACAAGGTCCTCCACAACGAGGACCTGACGGACACCGTCCGGGCCTTCCTCGACGAGGAGCTCGACATCCTCGTCGACACCGACCTCGCCGGCGAGGACCCCGACCAGTGGAATCTCGAGGGGCTCTCGAACGCCCTCCACCAGATGGGCCTGACCGGCGAGGGCACGTCGGCCGACGAGCTCTGGGATGTCGGCGGCCGCGAGCCGATCGCGGAGCACCTGCGCGAACTCGCCGACGCGAAGCTCGCCGCGAAGGAGGCCGAGGTCGGCGCGGAGGATTGGTCCACCGTCGAACGGCTGGTCCTCGTGCGCACGATCGATTCCCTGTGGGTCGAGCACCTGACCGAGATCGACGACATGCGCCGGGGCATCGGCCTGCGCGGCTACGCCCAGCAGGACCCGCTCAACGAGTTCCGTCGCGAGGCGTTCCGGATGTACGAGGAGCTCCGCGGCCTGATCCGTCACGGCGTGGCCTCGACGATCTTCCGCGTGACGATCACCCGCGAGCCGCCGACCGGCGACGGGCCGCGACCGATGCCCGGACCCGGCCAGCCGCCGCGACCGAACGCCCCGAAGGGACCGGCCGGGGGCGGACCCGGCGACGGCGGACCGACCAACGGCAGGACGCCCGGCGAGGGGCCGGACGCCACGCCCGGCAAGCCGGCGGCGGTCCTGGCGGGCGGGATCCCGACCGTTCCGGTCGCGCGCAACATCCGCGAGTCCCTGGGTGACGAGGCCCTGATCTCGGCCGCCGGCGCCGCCGGCGCGGCCACCCCGGCGGGCGGCGCGCGTCCCGGATACACCCCGGACGGCGCCCGGATCGGGCGCAACGACCCGTGCTGGTGTGGATCGGGCGCCAAGTACAAGAAGTGCCACGGTCGCTGACCCGGGACATCGGCAGGCTCGTGGCCGTCGGGGTCTTGGGAGCCACGCTCGTCGGGGTCTACACCACCTGGCGGATCGTCGCGCAGGGCGATCAGGACGACGCCCGACCCGCGGACGCGATCGTGGTCATGGGCGCGGCCCAGTACGACGGCCGACCCTCGCCGATCTTCCGGGCTCGGCTCGACCACGCCGTCGGCCTCTACAAGGCGGGCGTGGCCCCGTACCTGATCGTGACCGGCGGCAAGGCCGAGGGCGACCGGACGACCGAGGCGGCGACCGCGCGCGAGTACGCGGTCGGCCACGGCGTGCCTGTCGCGTCGATCCTGATGGAGGACCAGGCGCGCACGACGCTCGAGTCGGTCCGCTCGGTCGGCACCATCCTGCGCGACGCCGACCTGCGGACCGCGGTGTTCGTGTCGGACCGCCAGCACATGCTGCGGGTCCTGCGGATGGCCGGCGACGAGGGCATCGTCGGCTGGGGATCGCCGACCACGACGAGCCCGATCGACCGCGACCCCGTCGCGCGTCTGGACGCCATCGTCCACGAGCTCGGGGCCCTGGCGATCTACTTCGTGACCGGCGAGTCGCCCTGACCATCGGACTGGGTCCCGGCATGCACGACGGGACCGATTTCCCTCTTGGCGGTGGGGGTTTGGCCCCGTATACTCATCCAAGCCTGCCGTTCCGGACCGCCCGAGTCTGTGGCAGGCGTCGCCCCAAGCGCCCTGCCCCGAGCTAAGTGAGGGAGTCCGTGAAGCAGGCCGAGGAAGCATCGTTCGTCGATCTGATCGCCTGCGAGCGGGACTGCCGGACGTGCAGTTATGCCGCCGCGCTCGATTGCGACGGCAACTGCGGCGTCTGCCCCCACAACGGCTACTGTCCGTGCGTCAACCCCGTCGTCGCCCGGAGCAAGACAGCGCTGCGGCTCATCGAGCTGCGCCCGCTCCTGCTCCAGGATCTGCAGACCAGGAACTAGGTGGAACCCGCCGCCATCCGGGACCTGGCCGAACGGATCCGGTCGACCTCGGGGCGTCTTTGACCTCGATACCAAGGAAGCGCGCGTCGCCGAGCTGGAGACGCTGACCCAGGCACCCGGATTCTGGGACGACAGCCGAGCCGCCCAGACCGTCCTGCGTGAGGCCAATGGCCTCCGCGAAGAGATCGCCATGTGGCGCGACCTCCAGTCGCGCGCGGACGACCTGCTGGCCGCCGTCGAGCTGCTGAACGAGGGACCGGACGCGGACCTCGAGGCCGAGCTGGAACGCGACGCGACCGCGCTCGAGACCGAGGTCCGCCGCGAGCGGACCGCCCTCCTGTTCGCCGGCGAGTACGACGATCGAAACGCGCTGCTGATGATCAGTGCCGGGGCCGGCGGCACGGAGGCGACCGACTGGGCCGAGATGCTCCTGCGGATGTACCTGCGCTGGGCCGAGCGGCACCGATTCGGGACCGAGATCCTCGACCAGCAGGAAGGCGAGCAGGCGGGCCTCAAGAGCGTGACCGTGGCGGTCCAGGGACGCCGGGCGTATGGCTGGCTGCGCGCCGAGCGCGGGGTGCACCGCCTCGTCCGCATCAGCCCGTTCGATGCCCAGAACCGCCGCCAGACGACGTTCGGCCTCGTCGAGGTGCTGCCCGAGGTCGACGACGACATCGAGATCGAGCTCGACTGGGACCAGATCCGGGTCGACACATTCCGCTCCCAGGGAGCCGGCGGGCAGCACGTCAACAAGACCGACTCGGCCGTCCGCCTCACCCACCTGCCGACCGGCGTCGTCGCCCAGAGCCAGAACGAGCGCAGCCAGACCCAGAACAAGGAGATGGCGATCAAGGTGCTCAAGGCGCGGCTGCTCGAGCGGGCCCTCGAGGAGAAGGAGGCGGAGACGAAGCGCCTCAAGGGCGAGCACGTGGAGGCCGGCTGGGGGAACCAGATCCGGAGCTACGTGCTGCACCCCTACCAGATGGTCAAGGACCTGCGGACCGAGTACGAGACCAGCAACACCGCGGCCGTGCTCGACGGTGACCTCGATCCGTTCATGCAGGCCGAGCTGGAGCGCGGCATCGGCGGCGACGAGGACGCGGCGTGAGGCGATGACCGGCGTCGCGTCCCGGTCGGATGGGTTGGCGTACCGCCCGGTCCGCCCCGACGAGCTCGCCGCCTGTGTCGAGATCTGGCGCGAATTGATCAACGACTACATCGGCCGCCTCGGCCAGCCGGAGATCGCGTCCGAGACCAGTCCGCTCCTGCGCCTGTACGGCCACCTGTCCACGTCCGATCCCGACCGCTTCGTCGTCGCGACGGAGACCGCCGCCCGGACGGGGGAGGGTCGGATCGTCGGCTTCGCGTCGGCACTCGTCCGTGAGCGGCTGTGGTTCCTGTCCATGCTCTTCGTGTCGCCCCACGTCCAGGCGGCCGGCGTGGGCCGTGCGCTCCTGGCGCGGGTCATGCCCGAACCCTCCGCCGGCATGTCGATGGCGACCGCGACCGACAGCGCCCAACCGATCTCCAACGCCCTCTACTCCAGCTACGGGATCGTGCCCCGGATCCCGCTCCTCAACCTGATCGGGCGGCCCGAGCGTGACGGGGCGTTCGAGCCGCTGCCGCCGGGCATCACGCCCGTCCCGTTCGAGTCGATCGCCGGCGGGCCCCCGGGCGGCGCAGGACACCGGGAGCTGGCCGAGGCCGTCGACGGCCTCGATCGTGAGCTGCTGGGGGTGGCCCACCCGGTCGATCACCGCTACCTGCGCGCGGAGTCGCGACGCGGCTGGCTCTACCGCGGACCCGATGGCGCGCCGGTCGGCTATGGCTACGCGACAGAGGCGGGTCGT
>CAVYCV010000008.1:0-183956 GCA_963767165.1 uncultured Chloroflexia bacterium
GTAGGTCGCGAATGCGTCGCCCACGAACAGCGCGTCGCGGCTCGGTACCGCGAGCGCCGCGCTCCCGGGTGTATGGCCCGGCACGAGCGTCACCGTCGGGCTGCCGGGGACATCGAGCGTCGCCCTATCGCCATATGTGGACACCACCTTGACGACCGGCCGCTTGAGGCCGCCGTTGCGCAGCCCCAGCCACAGGAAGCCGAGGAGCGGCGCCAGGCGGATCTTGCCCATCGGGTTGTCGGGGTCGGCCTCGGCCCGGGCGAGCCCCGCGTCGACCTCGTGGATCCACACGGGGACCCTTCGCTCGGTTCGCACGCGCTCGGCGAAGCCGAGATGGTCGGAGTGGCCGTGGGTCAGCACGACCGCTCGAACGTCCTCCACGGTGCGGCCCATGGCGGCCAGCTCCCTCGGGATGTCGTCGTAGAAGCCCGGCATGGCGGCGTCGATGATCGTCACTTCGCCGGCCTCCTCGACGAGGTAGGCGTTGACCCTCGGGTCGTCGCCGATCCGGTGGATCCCGTCCGCGATCTTCATGCCCGGGCCTCCTCGTCTCGCCGGGGCCAGATCGCCCACGCCAGGAGCAAGCTGCCGACAAGGATCACGACGCCGTGGGCGACGCGGAGCGGCTGGCCGGCCGCGAACTGTGGGATGTAGAGGGCGAATGCGACGGCCAGGACGATCCCCGACCATTTCGCCAGGCGACCCGACCGCCAGATCGCGATCGCGAACATGATGACGCCGACGCCGAGCGCGGCGAGGCCCGCCAGGATCCAGAAGATCCCGACCTCCCAACGGATGTTGTTGACGATCGACATGAGGTCCGGGTCGTTACGGTCGACGACCGCCTGCCCGACCGCGTGCAGCCCGAAGACCTCGGCGCCGTAATAAGGCAGGGTCAGGCCGATGCCAATCCAACTGAGCACGATGCCCCAGCTTGCCAGGCGCTCTCCAGCCGTTCCGCGGAGGCACTCACAGACCCCGAGGAGGCCCAGGCCCAGCAGGATGAAGCCGGCCATCGCGAGCGAATGGGCGATGATCCAATCGGTCGAGGCGAAGGCCTGCGCGCCCTCGAGGCCGGTCTCCGAGGAGAACGGCCGGAGGGCTGGATAGGCGACAAGCAACAGCCCGGCGACGACGAGCGAGAACGCCGTGAGGATGGGCACCGCCATCGGGATCGATCGGGTATCGAGCGCAGCCCTACCGAGACGGGCCTGCTCATAGTTGGTCGTGGCCATCGCAACCTCCATGGCGGGACGCGACGCACAGTCGCGCAATGGAACTGGTCGCGGGCGGACGACGAGGGCGGCACCTGGGGCCGATGGGCGGCCGCGCAACCGAAATGTGGTCGCGTTCGGCACGGGCTCGCGTCGCCTCGTCCACGTGTGCAGGACCATAGTAGCCTATAGGCTACTAGTTGACCAGCGCGGACCGCCTAGCGAGCACTCGTCGACTGTCGGAGCACCAAGTCGTCCATCACGGCCGCCACCTCGGCAAGGACCCGGGCCTCTTCCGGTCCTTGCATCCTTGAGGCGACCTCCGCAAGGACTCGACGGCGCCGGGCAAGGGCATCCTCTACGAGGATTCGACCGTCCGGGCTAAGGCGGGCGACCTGCGCGGTCGATCCATCAGCGTCGGGCTCGAGGCTGATGAGGTTGCGCGCGGCGAGGCGGTGGAGTAGGCGGCTCGTGGCGGGCACGGTGACGTCGACGCGCCGGGCGACAGCACTGATCCTGGCTCCGTCCTCCGTCTCCGCCACGACCAAGAGGGCCCGCCACTGCTGCAGCGACATCGAGCGGGCTCCAGCGAGGCGCAAGACGTCGTCGGTGAGGGCAACGCTCGCGCGCGCGATGATTTCGAGAGAGTCAGTCGGAGTCACTGGCAAGCTTCCTTCGTTGCGGTGCAGCCATAGGGCTAGCCATAGGGCTAGCCACTCGACTATTATCGCCTGCACGCGGACCGCGTCCTAAGAGGCGGCGAGTGCTCGGCCCTGAGCGCATCGGCCAACGACATTCCTGCGGGTCCAGCGACCGGAGGGGAGAGGTCGATCATGTCAAGCACGGTCATCGAGGCACCAGCGGTCGACTCGACGCTTGAGCGCCGGCCCATTGTGTGGGCGATCTTGCTCGCCATCGCCTTCCTCGCAGTGTCGACGGTGGGGACCCTCGTCCTCACCGCGGCGGTGCCATCGCTCGACGGCAAGAACCGCGACCTCATCGTCGAGCTCATTCTCGCCGCCTTCGTGCTCGCGATCGTCGGGGTCCTCGGCTGGCGTCGGGACGTCGGGATCAACGGACTGTCTTCGTGGCGTCATCTGTCACTGCTGATCCTGCCGTTGCTCCTCGTCCTCATCCCGCTCGCCGGTGGTGTCGAGTCCACCGAGACGACGACACTCGGCGTGCTGCTCCTGGGCTATGCCGCCAACAGCATCGCCGAGGATGGGTTGTTTCGCGGGATCATCCCCAGGGTGCTTCGATCCAAAGGCCTGATCTGGGTGGTCGTCCTGTCATCGGTGCTGTTCGGGCTCGCGCACTTCGGCAACATCCTGAGCCGGCCGGATCAATCGGTTGCTATCACCGCTGCCCAAGCGGTCGGGGCCTTCAGCGATGGGATCGGGCTGATCGCGATCCGCCTTGCGACCCGGACCGTGATCCCGGTCATGGTGATCCACTTCCTGAGTGATCTATTCCTCCAGATCGGAGGCCTGCCGACGATCCCGGTGAACGTCTTCCAGTCGGTCGTCATGCTCCTGTTCGGCATCTGGATCCTGCGCAGGCACCGACACGAGCTCGCCGAGTCCGGATGGGTGTGACATGTCGACCACTTCCAATGATGATCGTGTCGCGCTCGGCGGACCTCAGTCACCAGCCGACGATCCCCGGAGCGTGGCCCTCTCGGGTCGCGACTGGGGCGGCCTGATCTTCGCTGCCATCCTCCTTCTCACCGGCAGCTACTTCCTGCTTCGCAACACGCTCGGCATCGCGATGCCGGACATCGACTGGAATGCCCTGTGGCCGGTCCTGGTGATCCTGCTCGGGATCGGCGCCCTGGCCCGGGGCTGGACGGGCCACTCACATCGCCACCGCCGGCGCGACCGCTAATGACCCCGTCGCGGCGCCCAAGGGACCGCGGCTGGGCGTGAAGGCGAACGACCAGAAGTGGTGAGACCGCTGTGTTGACCCAAATCGGCCGACCTCTGCGCGACCAATACTCGAGCGACGCCGGGGACCCCCCGGATGACCTCGGGCTCGAGCGGGTCGTCTTCCTCTCTGATGGCCTGTTCGCGATCGCCTTGACCATCCTGGTGATCGACCTGCGTCTGCCCGACCTCCCCGCGGCCGCCGGCTCCGGCGAGATCTCTGCCGCCATCGCCGACCTCGTCCCGCGCGTCTTCGCCTATGCGCTCAGCTTCACGATCATCTCGTTCTACTGGGTCGCCCATCTCCGCCGCTTCAAGCTGATCGAGCGAGCGAACGCGCGCCTCGCCTATCTCAACCTGCTGCTGCTGGCATTCATCGCGCTGATCCCGTTCCCGACCTCACTGATCGGGGAGCATGGGGACCAGCCCTTGCCGGTCATGATCTACGCCGGGACCCTGGCGGCGGCCGGAATCGCCGGGTTCCTGTCCTGGGTCTATGCGCTGCGGGCTGGGCTCGTCAAGGCTGATGCGCCCCACGATCTCGTGCGATCCGGTTCCGTACGCGGGCTCGCGGCACCCGTGGTCATGCTCGCGTCGCTGCTCCTCCTGCCGTTTGCGAGCACCTACCTCGTCGAACTGTCGTGGCTGCTGATCCTGCCGGTTCAGTGGCTCCTCGGGAGGCGGGCGATCGACAGGAGTTCGTAGCGCCCGGAGGGGAGGCGCTCGCGAACCTTCTCCAATGGCCGGTTGGTCCCGCAGGCGTAGCACCGCGGGCGAATAGACCCCGCCAGCCAGCCCGTCGACGATTTGGGGGTGAAGCTGTGCACGGTCTGCGGTGTCGTCACCAGCCGCGCGGGTAGCCGCTGTACCGAGCACGCCCGGCAGTCCAACCGCAGCCGGCACAACGCCCTGTACAGCACGCGGGCCTGGCAACGGCTCAGCGCCCGCGTGCTGCGCGCCTGGCGCGGCGAGCACGGCAACTGGTGCCCTGGCTACCAGCGCGCCTGCCCATCCAGCGCGCGACCTGACCGTCGATCACGTCGTCCCGCTCGCCGCTGGCGGTGCGCCGTTCGACATCGCCAACACCGCCGTGCTGTGCCGCTCGTGCAACTCGACGAAGGGTGCGTCGACCGACCGGGGCGGGGTAGCCCATTAGGGGGACGCGGATGCCCGCCCGACCGCGCCCGGCGACTGTGTGCACGCGGCCGAGTTTCGCCAGTTTTGGGGGGTTTTCGCCAGTGGAGTGATGCATGAGCGCTGACGCCCTCGAGGCGGTGGCCGCGTCCGCGACGATGGCCCTCCGCGCGAGCCTCGCACCGCCGCGCCACTGCCCGGCCTGCGGCGCCGAGCTCCCGTACCTCGGCGGGCGGGGCAGGCCGCGCCGGTGGTGCGACGCCCACCATCCGCGTCCCTTGCGTCTTCGCCCGCGGGCGGGGCAGGCCGCCGGAGTGCCCGCAGCCAAGCGCCCGAGGCGCGTGCGCGCCGCGATCCGGCCCCGCGACCTCGCCCAGGTCCGCCCGTGGGCGCCCACGTTGGCCCACGTGCCGCGATGAGCCCGAGCGTGGCCACAGACGCGACCGACCGCAAGAGCGCCCCAGGCTGGCCTACGGCGTTGGCCGCGCACTCCGTGCCGGGCCGACGATCCCCTCCTCGTAGGCCGTGAGCAGGTCGAACAGCTCGGTCGCCGCGTACTGGCGGTCGTAGGTCCCCGCGCTCAGCTGGCGGATGACACCGGCCTCGGCCAGCGCCTTGAGCGCCGCGAGCGTCTGCTGCTGGCTGACGCCGATCGCCGCCCGGGCGGTCGGCGCCGAGAGCACCGGCAGGGCGGGCAGCAGCGCGATGAGCTTGCTCGCCGCGGATCCGGCCCGCGGCCGGCCCGCGCGCTCGCGCCACGCCGCCTGCAGCGCGGCCACCTGGTCCGCGAGCTCGATCGACAGCAGGCCGCGCGGGCGGCGGCGGTCGCGAACGAGCCGATCCAGTCGGCAACGTTCCCCTCTCGGAACGCAACCAGCCCCTCGACGTAGGCGGTGGGTCGGGCCGCCAGGACGATGCTGACCGGCGGGACGAAGCGGGCGGCGACGCCGCGGCGCCGCAGCACGACGTGCACGAGGGCCCGGCCGACGCGGCCGTTGCCGTCGATGAACGGGTGGATGGTCTCGAACTGGGCGTGGGCGATGGCCGCCTGCGCCACCGCCGGCAGGTCGTCGCGGGCGATGAACGCGACGAGGTCCTCGAGCAGCGGCAGGACGAGGTCCTCGGGCGGCGGCACGAAGGCCGCATCGGACGGGTTCCCGAGCCGGCCGCCGATCCAGTTCTGCTCCTCGCGCACGCGGCCGGGTCGCGCCCGCTCGTCGCCCGCCATGAGCACCGCGTGGATGGCCAGCAGGTCGTCGACCGTCACGGGCGCCGTGCGGTCGCCGATCGCGATCGCCTCCTCCATCGCGGACACGTTCGCCGCGACGATCCGCGCGCTGCCCCGCGCCGCCCGAGGATCGATGAGCGCGCGGGCGAGGTTGAGCGAGGAGACGTCGTAGCCCTCGATCCGGGACGACGCCACGGCCTCCGACCGCAGGAGCAGCGGGCCGATCGCCTCGAGGCCGCCGACCGAGGCGCGCTCGTTGAGCGCCCGGATCGCCGCCTCGGCATCGGCCGACAGGTCGGCGACCTCGAACGGGACGACGGGGCTGAGCGCCGCGATCTCGTCAGGGACGAATGCCTGGTACCGGAACGAGGCACGCGCCCGGCGTCCGCCCATCGCGCCAGGGTCTCCCTCCCACGTTCGCTCGACGGTCCTCGGCACACGGCCTCCGGCTGCAACCCTTCAATCTCTCGGCATGAATGAAGGGATGAGACGAGATTGCGCCGCTAACCCTTCAATGTCAACCGGAGATCGAAGGGAAGCGGGCGTGAGCCGCCGCGCCATCGAGTCGCGCGGTGCCACGGGACATACCTACGCCATGCCGCTCCTGGCCTCGCCGGCGGCGGCAGGCGCCCTGGGCAGGCGACGGTCAAGCAGCGTCTCGCCCGACTCCCCGATGACGACCACCCGCCCGGCCTGCGCCGCCCACTCCTGGCCGAGCAGAAGGTCGGGGTCGAACCCGTCGGCGTCCAGCGACCTCGCCCAGTACCTACGCGAGGTGGGCGCGGCGACGGGCTTAGCTTACGCGGTGGCTCCGGCACCGACGCGAGGCTCGAGCACGACGATCGCGGTCTTCCCGGAACGGAGCGCCGCCCAGGCGTCGTACTTGTCGCTGAACTCGGCCCACCGAGCCCAGAGCCGATCACGCTCCTCGCCTTCCGCAGCGCGACCTCGGACGGCACGCGGGCCATCCGGCAACTCGACGACCGCGTCGGGCCGCGCCTGAAGGTTCAGCCACCACGCGGGATCCGCCTCGGCCCAGCCGTTCATCGCCAACGTGACCAAGTTCGGGCCGTCTTGGTAGTACCCGACGATCGCGACTCGCGGCTGACCCGAGCGGCGCCCAACCGTCGTCAGGCGCAGCAGCCCGAACTTGTCGCCCGGAGCCCGCAGCCCGACCCGTCCCCCGCTGAACCGAAGGAGTGCGCGGTGCAGCAGCCAGACAACACGGATGACCACTCGCGGCGGGACACGAGTCGGCCGCGCCTCGGTGGCGGTCACGCTGCACCCGCCGTCGTCGCGACGGCGATCGGTGACAGGACTGCCGGTGCCGATCCGTGCGGGCTCTCCGCCTCGGCCGCGGCCTCGACCATCAGCGGCGCTTCCTTGCGGAACCCCTTGAAGGTCATCCACAGGCCGAGCGACAGCTCCCAGAGAAAGATCGGGAGGAGCGCGATCAGAGACCACACCGAGATCTTCTCGTTGATGCCGAGGATCTGTCCGATCACGGAAGACGTCATCAAGACGCCGCCGACGAGTCCGATCGCGGGAATGAGTCGCGGCACGAGGCTGGATCGGTACATCAGGTACCCGAGCAGGAGGGCATTCATCGCGGGCATGAGGGTCCCGCCGATCAGGAACGCCGCGTTGTACGTCCCGACGAACGAGGCGCCACTGGTGAGAAGCGCGGTCGAGTCGGCGCCGGCCGCGGCGCCCACCTGGTGCAGGGACGCGAGCGAGAGAAGGCTCACGACACCCGTGAGGAGCATCGCGCCCTCGATGACGCGTGAGGTGACGAATCCAAGCGCGACGGCCTCGTTCTGGCGCCTGACGACCGGGTACAGCGTGATGGCGGCGCCGATGCCGGCGAGCGCGACGATCACGTCGATGAGGGCGCCCCAGCGCAGGCCGGTGTCGCTTCCGGAGCTCAGGATGTAGGCCGGGTCATTCAGCACCGGGCTGTAGAGGGTCAGTGTCGCGACCGAAATGAAGGTGATCAGGTAGAGGATGCCCGCGACGAGCGCGGTCTTCCGCATCGAATCCATCGGCGGTCGTTTCGTTGCGGCGGTTCGAACGGCGGTTGTCATGTCGGTTTCCCTTTCGTGCGTTCGTGTTGGGCTATCGAGGCTCGGTGCCGGGCGTCCCGGTCGGGTCGGCGTCGACTTGCGTCACCGAGACCAATGGCAATCCGGTGTCGCGCACCTTCTGGAGCAGGCCATGGAGCGCCGCCTGATCGGGTACGCCGCCACGGATGACGGTGACGCCCTCGCTCTCGTGGCTGAGGCTCAGGCCGTCAAACCAGGCAGCCCATCGGCCATCCAGGTGTCCCTTGAGGCGAATCTCGTAGCGGCCGTCCTCGTGACGGTCACCGTCGATGCGTGTCGTTCCGCTCATCTGCTCCCTTCCGCCGGTCCTGCGATCTGTCTGCCGGCGTGGTCCCGAGCATCGGAGCGGACGTGGGGAGCGAGCATCCCCACATGTGGGGATTCGAGGTGATGAATCTTCGATCGAGCCGCGAGGCGACTTGCGGCGGCCGACCGGGGCTTCGCGCCTCGGCTACGGTCGGTTGCGGGCTCGCGACAGGAGGTCGAGTTCCTCGGCCCGGGTCACGGCGGACCGGCGGTTGTTCACGCCGAGCTTTGCGTAGATGCCCTTGGTGTGACTCCGCACCGTGCTCAGCGACACCACGAGTTCGCGGGCGATCTCCGGTCCGGCCAGATCGGTTGCAAGCAGCCGCAGCACGTCAAGCTCACGGTCGCTCAGCGGCTCGATGAGCGCCTCCTTGTTCCCGGCGTTGTCCTCGGGGCGGACAGCGGCCGTCAGAAGGCGGCGAACGTAGCCCGGGGCGATTCCCCGGTTCGCGGCGTCCTGCAGCAGGGCCGCCATGGGTGGGCCCTCATCGAGGAAGACGCGAACATAGCCTTCCGGTTCGCCGAGCGCCAGGGCACGTCCGAGGGCGGCAAGAGCGGCAGGCATGTCGCCTCGCACCTGGTGGGCAAGCGCCAGCAGGACAAGGATTTCGATGACGTTGCCCGTCCGCTGACCGTCCTCCGCTGCTCGCAGCAGGCGACCCAGTAGCGCGAAGGCGTCACGGGCAGACCCGTCCGAAGGGTCCAGCGTGGATTGGGCCAGGAGCACCCTCGCAAGCGTGACGTGCTCGAACTCGCGCAGATACGCCAGGTCGTCGTGAGGCGACAGGCCTCGCGCCCGAGCCCACGCATTCGCTTCGGCCAACCGCCCCTGCCTGAGCAGGATTCGCGCCTCTTGCGCCGGCAAGGGACGGACGTCCGGGATGAAGTCCGGCATGTACAGGCGCTGTGCCTCGTGGAGTGCATCGAGCGCGCCATCGAGGTCCCGTTCAGCCTGCCGGATGCGAGCCGTCACGACATGCAGCCGATAGCGGTTCTGCGGGTAGCCCATGTGCTCGCCCAGGTCCTTGCTCGCCTGGAGATGCCGTGTGGCGGCCTGGAGGTCGCCCTGCTCACGGGCGAGGTCGCTCAGTCCCACGTACATGTCCGCCGTGGCCCGCAGGACTGGCTCGCCATGCTTTGCCGACAGTTGCAATGCCTGCTCGTACGTCCGGATCGCGTCACGCAGCCGTCCCTGGGTGATCCGGATGTCCGCCAGGGCGATCGCACCACCGAGCGCATCCGAGAGGCTGCCAGACCGCTGCACCCGCGCCATCCCAGCGCCGTAGATTCGATGCGCGGTCTCGAGGTCCCCGCTCGCCCATGTGGCCAATCCCAAGAGGGCCTCAGCTGCCCCGCGGAGGAGATCCTCGTCCTCGGGAGCGAGGTTCAGTGCGTCCCCCGCGTGCCGGACGGTCGCGGCGACGTCGCCTCGGATCTGGGCGAGCACGGCTCGGTAGACCGCGATCAGCGCAGCCAGGAGGCTGAACTCGCGCCGGTCACGTCACGACCATCTCCGGCCGCCCGGCTCCGGGTTCATCTGGCACACCGTCGGTCGCCGTCAGCCAGCGCTCGCCGTCTCCCAGACGGCGCTCAACGTCCTCGAGCTCGCCGATGGACAACAGCGCCCAGGCGTAGGCGACGCTCAGGACGGGTCTTCGCCCGATGACCTCATCCGGTAGCGCCCTAAGCCACCGGAGCGCCGTCACCTCATGATGACCCTGCCGCAGCGCCGGCACCGCCAACTCAATCAGGCTGGCGGCTCGGTCGAAGTCTTCGCCCGCCAGCGCGTGCCGGATTGCCTCGGAGCGGTCACCGTTGTGCTCGTACCAGTGGCTGGCACGACGGTGCAGGTCGGGCACCCACGCTGGCTGCTCATCGAAGAGGCGCGTGCGCAGCACGTCGGCAAAGAGCTGGTGGTAGCGATACCAGCGCCGGCGGTCATCAAGCGGGACGAGGAAGAGGTTCCCGCGATCGAGCGCCTCCAGCATCGCCGTGCCGCCCTCATGACCAGTAACGGCATCGCAGAGAGGGCCAGTCAGCCGACCCAGGATCGAGGTCTGCAGTAGGAACTGGCGGACATGTTCGGGTTGACGGTGCAAGACCTCGTCGGCCAAGTAGTCGACGATGTAGCGGTCGTCCCCGGCGAATCCCGCGATGAAGCCCGCGACGTCGTCTCGGCCCTGGATCGAGAGCGCTGCCAGCTGGAGGGCGGCGATCCACCCTTCGGTCCGCGCCTCCAACGCGACAACCTCGCTCGCCCCGAGATCCAGCCCCATCACCTCGTTGAGGTACGCGGCGGCCTCCTCCGGCGTGAAGCGCAGGTCGGCCGCACGGATCTCGACGAGTTCGCCACGCGCCCGCAGGCGAGCCAGCGGCAGCGCAGGGTCGGCGCGGGTAGTGATCACGAGGTGCAGCCGCGGCGGCAGGTGCTCCAGCAGGAACGACATCCCGTCCTGGATGTCGTGCGCGTCGATCACGTGGTAGTCGTCGAGCACCAGCACGACGTCGTTCGGCAGAGCGCTGAGCTCGTTGAGCAGCGTCGCGAAGACCGTCTCGATCGGCGGTGGCTGGGGGCCCTGCAGGAGGGAGAGAGCAGTTGCGCCGATCCCAGGCGCCGCCGTCTGCAACGCAGCGATCACATAGGGCCAGAAGGGTGCGGCCTCGTTGTCGCTTGGGTCGAGCGAGAGCCACGCCGTCTGCTTCTCGACCGGAGTGGATGCCAGCCACTCGGCCAGCAGGGTGGTCTTGCCGAAGCCGGCGGGCGCGGAGACCAGGGTCAGCTTCGACTCGCCACCGCGGTTCAGCCGCTCACTCAGTCTCGGACGTGTCACCAGACCGCGTCGCAGCGTGGGGACGTAGAGCTTGGTCTCGAGCAGCTGGGATGGCACGACCATGTGACCCCCACGATACGGGTCACGGGCGTCGACCGGTAGGCGATCGGCTCTTTGCAGCGCGGCGACGGTAAGAAATGCGCCCTGCCCGAGTCCCCGTGGAGCTGCGGTGGGGTGTCTACCGACGTAACCGTTGGTGCCTGGCGCTTAGCACCCGAGGCGAATAGACCGCAGCGCCCTCCCGCTCCACGCTCATCACAATGTCGGCGGGCGTGTATTCGAGCGTCACCACCGTCAGGCGTGGCACAGCCGACGGACGGCGCGAGCAGTGAAGTTGTGCACGGTCTGCGGAGTTGTGACCAGCCGCCCTGGTAGTCGCTGCACTGTCCACGCCCGAGCATCCAACCGCAGCCGCCACAACGCCCTGTCGGGCACGTCGGGCGGTATCGCCACACCGATGCCTGCGAGGCGTTCAAGGCCGCCGCCCAACGCCGGGTCCAGCGCGACGGGGCGACGTCGACCCCCGTGTGCGGGGCGAGTCCTACAAGGTCGACATGTACGAGCGGGTGATCGGCCGGGCCTTCGAGCACGTCGCGGTGTCGTCGAGGCTCAAGGCCGACACCGTCGCCATCGCCAGGCGACCGGATCCCGACGGCGGCGATGACCTGGCCATGGCCCGCATCGCGAGGGAGCGTGACCGGGCGGCCCTGCGGTTCGCCCGCGACCGCGACCTCGGTGGGCTCGAGGGCGACGATGGCGCGCCTTGACGCCGAGGCGGCAGCTGCGGTCGTCCGGCCATCCCGCATCCCGACGGCCGCCGAAGCGCGTGCCTACCTGGAGTCGCTGCCGGACCTGTGGGCCAAGACCTCGGACACCGGCCGGCACGCGATCGCGGAGGCCGTGTTCGAACGGATCGATGTCCTGGGGGCGAGCGACTTCACGTTCGCGCTGACCGCCCACGCGAGGGCCCGCGGATGGGACGCGGCCTTCGGGCCTGGCGTCGTCCGCGTGAAAGAAGGTCAGTCTGGTCGGGGCGAGAGGATTTGAACCTCCGACCTCATCGTCCCGAACGATGCGCGCTACCAAGCTGCGCCACGCCCCGACCGAGGGAGCCCGTTGTACAGGGCCTGCGGATGATAGCAAAGGTGCCCCGACCCGGCGCTCGTTCGACCCAGGAGCCGGTGCATCGCACCACCGGCCCCCGCGTGGCAGATGACAAAGGTCCCATCGGTATCGGGACCTCCGCGAGCCTGACCGGCCCCCGCGCGTGAGCCTAAGGTCGCAGACAGCGGCGCCGGGGGGAATTGGCGCCGCTCTTCAATGCCCGGAATCCTGAACGCGCGACTCGGGCCTTCGACGAAGGTGTCGGCCGCCCGAAACCGCAACACCGCGTCCCGGCGTACCGTTCGTCAGGACCGCGCCGGACCGTCGATCCGCCCGGTTCGTGCCCGGCAGGAGGACCAGCTTGCGAGCCACGCCTACCCGATCGGTCGCCTGGCTGAGTGTGATGGCGGCAGCCGTCCTGATCGTCGCGGCCGCGTGTACGACCGGCAACGGGGCGTTGTCGGGTGCCGGGCCGGACGCGTCGGCTGCGCCAGGAGCATCGGCGGCCTCGTCGCCCGCGTCGAGTTCCGGCGGTGGCGGCCGGTACGGGGGTGATGACGACGACGGCTACGGCACCCCTGCCACCCCGAAACCGGCAAGCCCGGCCACCGGCGACCCCGAGGACCACGAGGTCGGCGTCGGGAGCGGGCCCGATGGTGACTACCTGACCGGCGCGAACGGCATGACCCTGTACGTCTTCGGCAACGACTCCGCCAACACGAGCGCCTGCGATGGCGGCTGCGCGACGACCTGGCCGCCGTTCACGATCGGGGCCGGAGACTCGCTCAAGGCGGACAGCGGGGTCACGGGCAAGCTCACGACCTTCGCGCGGTCGGACGGTTCGATGCAGGTGGCCTACGGCGGCTCGCCGCTCTACTACTACTCGGGCGACACAGCCGCCGGCGACACGAAGGGCCAGGGCTTCGGCGACGTGTGGTTCATCGCCCAGCCCTGAGATCGCATTCACCACGGGGCGGCGGCAAGCGGGAGGGCCGCCGCCCTGTCCCTAGTCGCTGAGGGCAGCCTCGTGAGCGGCATTCGAACGGGCGCGCTGGTCGGCGCGGATCGGCAGCGTGCCGAGTGCCGCCAGCACGAACGCGGCGGCCATCAGCCCGAACACGATCGGCACGCCCGCCGCCTCGCCGGCCACGTCGATGACGACGCCATACACGGCCACCCACAGTGAGCCGACGCCGAACGCCACCGTGAAGTAGAGCGCGTAGGAGGCGTCGCGGATCGATGGCGGCGCGATGTCGGCGAGGAGAGCCTGGAGCTGCGGGCTCTCGGCGAAGCTGAAGAGGCCCATCAGCACGATGCCTGCCCACAGCCCGACGAGCGACGACCCGGCGAGCAGGAACACGACGAACCCGATCGCGCCACCGAGGTAGACGCCGACGATGACCGGCTTCCGCCCGACCCGGTCCGACAGCCAGCCGGCGAGCAACGGGACCGGAACCGAGAACACGATGAGCGCGCCGTACATGAAGCCCGACGTGTCCTCGTCAAGACCGATCACCTTGGTCAGGTAGATCAAGGCGAAGAGGTTGACGACACCGAGCCCGCGGCCGCCGCCGCCAAGGGCCGACGTCAGGTACAGCCAGCGCAGGTCGCGGTCGTGCAGGATCCGGCCGAACGCGGAGCGCACGCTGCCGCCGGCCCTGGCCGCCGCCCGGTCCGTGCCCCGCTCCCGGACGAACAGCAGGATCGCGATCGCGATCGCGATGGCCGGCAGGCCGAAGATGAGCGAGGCGCCACGCCAGTCGAACGCCGCGATCAGCGGCACCCCGATCAGCGCCACGATCACCGTCCCGACGTTGCCGCCCGCGATGTGGGCGCTGATCGCGAACCCGCGCCGCTCGGTCGGGAACTGCTCGGCGAGCAGGCCGTTGCCGACCGGATGCTGGGGCGAGCCGCCGATCCGCCAGAGCGACGTTCGGGATCGCGAACGTGATGAAACTCGTCGCGAGCGACTGGAGCGGCGATGCCGCCGCCGAACAGGAGCCCGCCCGCGCCGAGCAGGTTGCGTCGGGAGACGACCCGGGTCAGCGCCGCATAGCTGAGCTGGACGAGGCCGGACGCGAACGAGCCGATCGCGGCCAGGAAGGCCACGGCCTCCACGCCGACCCCGAACTCGTCGATGATCTTGAGGAAGATCAGCGGCAGCAGCACCGCTTGGGCGTGGTTGATCGCGTGCGCGATCGAGAGGAGCCCGAGCGAGCGAATTCGGGTGGATGTCGGGGACGGCCTCCATGCGGCTATCGTGCCGCATCGTTGGCCTACCCCGTTGGGCCAACGCGCCGCCGCGCGGGGGCTACCGCCCCTTCGGCATCACGTACAGGATCATCAACGCGATCGGGCCGAGCACGAGGCCGAGGAGGCCCCAGACCCACGGCCGGCGGCGGAACTTCGGCGCGGCGCGGTACGCATAGATCGCGCACACGACCCAGACCACGGCCCCGAGCAGGAAGAGCCCGGTCCCGGTGAAGAAGACTTCCATCTGAGCAGCGACTCCTCGACCGGTTCGGAGACGTCAGGCGCGTCTGCACCGCGTCGAGCCGGCGGCGATCATCGCCGCGAGCCCACGATACGTGTTCGGCGAGAGGTCCGGGTGGCGACCCCGCTCCGGCGAGCCGTCAGAACTGGAAGAGCAGCTCGCGGTACTTCGGCAGCGGCCAGAGGTCGTCGGCGACGAGCGTCTCGAGCTCGTCGGCCACCTCGCGCAGCGCGTTCTGCGCCGGGATGACGTGGTCGACGAAGGCGCGGGCCTCCTTCTGCACGGAGCCCGCCTCGTGGGCCTTGTGCTGCGCGTGCTCGAGCGCGTCGATCGCATCGACGAGCGAATCGGCGAGACCCGACACCTTCTCGCAGACCGCGCTGATCCCGCGCGACGACGGCGCCGCGTTGAGCTGGCCGAGATACTGCGCGGTGGCCGGCAGGATCATGGTCCTGGCCATGTCGAGCGCGCAGCTCGCCTCGATGTTGCTGACCTTGACGTAGCGCTCCCAGTTGATCTCGACGCGCGAGGCGAGCTCGCGCTCGGAGAGGACGCCGAACGACGAGAACAGCTTCTTCGCCTTGGCCGTGGTCAGTGACGGGAGTGCGTCCACGGTCGTGCGGTTGTTCGGCAGGCCGCGCCTGGCCGCCTCGGCGTGCCACTCCTCCGAGTAGCCGTTGCCCTCGAAGAGGACCTGCTGGTTCGCCCCGACGACCTTCGAGAGGATGGCCGTGAGCCCGGGGAAGTCGCCCTCCTTGAGCTTCTCCAGCTCATCGGCGAGCTGCGAGAGCGAATCGGCGACCGCCGTGTTGAGCACGGTCTGCGGCCAGTAGATCGGGGCCGACGAGCCCACCGCGCGGAACTCGAACTTGTTGCCGGTGAACGCGAACGGCGAGGTCCGGTTGCGGTCGGTCGCGTCCTTGGGGAGCACCGGCAGCGAGGTGACCCCGAGGTTGGCCGAGCCGCCCTTCTTCGATCCCGAGGTCGCGCCCTTCCCGAGCTGCTCGACGACGTCCTCGAGCTGCGAGCCGAGGAAGATCGACATGATCGCGGGCGGTGCCTCGTTCGCCCCAAGGCGGTGGTCCTGGCCCGCGTCCGCGATGCTGGCCCGCAACAGATCGGCGTGCTCGTTGACCGCGCGGATGACCGCGACCAGGAACGCCAGGAACTGGGCGTTGGCGTGCGGATCGTTGCCGGGGTCGAGGAGGTTCTCGCCCTCGTCGGTGCCCATCGACCAGTTGTTGTGCTTGCCCGAGCCGTTGATGCCGGCAAACGGCTTCTCATGGATGAGGAACATCAGCCCGTGCTGGCGGGCGATGCGCCGCATCATGCTCATCACGACCATGTTGTGGTCGGAGCCGACCGAGGTGGGCTCGTAGACCGGCGCCATCTCGAACTGGCCGGGCGCGACCTCGTTGTGGCGGGTCTTGGCCGGGATCCCGAGGCGCCACAGCTCCCGGTCGAGATCCATCATGAACGCGAGGATCCGGTCGCGGATCGAGCCGAAGTACTGGTCCTCCAGCTCCTGCCCCTTCGGCGACGCCGCGCCGAACAGGGTGCGCCCGGTCAGCACGAGGTCCGGCCGCTGCTCCGCGAGGCCGCGGTCGACGAGGAAGTACTCCTGCTCGGGCCCGATGTTGGTGAAGACCCGGGTCGCGGTCGTGTTGCCGAACCAGCGCAGGACGCGGAGGGCCTGCTTGCCGAGTGCCTCCTGGGAGCGCAGCAACGGGATCTTGTGGTCGAGCGCCTCGCCCGTGTACGAGACGAACGCGGTCGGGATCGTGAGCGTGACCCCGTTGGGCTCGACCTGGAGGAAGATCGGGCTGGTGACGTCCCAGGCCGTGTAGCCGCGGGCCTCGAAGGTGGCCCGGATGCCGCCGGACGGGAACGAGCTGGCATCGGGCTCGCCCTGGACGAGGTTCCGACCCGAGAACTCCGCGATCGTCCGCCCTTCTCCGGTCGGGTTCAGGAAGGAGTCGTGCTTCTCGGCCGTCGAGCCGGTCATCGGGATGAACCAATGGGTGTAGTGGGTGGCGCCGTGCGCCATCGCCCATTCCTTCACGCCATGCGCGACCGCGTCGATGATCGCAGGGTCGAACGGCTCGTTGCCATCGATGGTGCGACGCAGCTTGCGGAAGATCGGCTTGGCGAGGTACTGGCGCTGCGCGTCCTCGTGGAACACGTACTGGCCATAGATGTCCTGGCCGGCCTGCCCGAGGTGGTCCTGCGTGGAAGCGACCTTCAGGGTCGCGATCGAGGCGATCGCCGTCTCACGCGCGGTCATGGCTCTCCTGTCGCTGCCTGCGTTGCTTGATCCCGCACGGGAACGCGCGGTTCCCACGTCCCTGCTCACGGTACCAGCGGAACGGGTTGCGATTCAGCGTCAGGACGTCCGGGACTTCGTTGTGCATCGAGGACAACCGTGCGCCGAGATGGGATGCGCGCCCGCGACCCCGCCCGCCGCGGGGCGACCGTCACGTCGTTGCGCGGACCGCGACGAGGTCGTCCAGCAGCCGGCCGAACTCGCGCTCGACATCGACGTAGCGATCCGAGCGCCAGACGATCCCGAGACGGCCGTCGGCCGTGAGCCGGGTCCAGACGCGCCGGCGGGGCCGGTAGAACGTGATCGTGATGCCCGCGATCAGGCTCGCGAACGCGAGCCACACGATGCCCTGGCCCGGGTCGTGCTTGGCGATGAGCAGCGTGTAGTCGCTGAAGTCCTTCAGGACGATCGTGATCCCGAGCTCGTCGGAGATCCGCGTGTCGCCCTTCGCGAGCGTGGTCGCCGCGAAGTTCTCGACGATCGGCGAGCCGTCCGGCGCCTCGCCCGTCACCCGATAGGGCAGCACCACGACCTGCCCGATGCCGTCGGGCGTCTTGTCGAGCAACAGCTGCAGCCCGATGTCGCGACCGGGGACCGAGAGGATGCCGTACGGCAGCCCGTCGGCCGCATCCGTCATGGGCACGGCCGCGTCCCAGAGCGGCTTGCCGGCCGCGTCGAGGACGATCAGGTGCGGCGCCGGCCCGAACCCGTTCTGGTGGAACGTGTAGCCCGCGATCGAGAGCGGGTCGTTGACCCGGATCGTCTTGCGCGCGATCTCCTGGCCGTCGCGATACACCGCCAGATCGGTCGTGAAGTCGGACGCCTGGCCGGTCTCGAAGCCGGGCGCCTCGAAGTCGAGGTTCTTCACCAGCAGCAGGCCGGGCGTGCCGATCGGCTGGACGGTGAGCGACTCGCCCTCGGGGACGACGAGTCCCTGCTCGTCACCAAGCCGCGACGTGACCGCTGCCGCGAGCAGGAACAGCACCAGGCCGGTGTGGGTGAGCAGCGTCGCCATCTTGGTGTACTGGTGGCGGTCGCCATAGAGGTACGCGGACCCGTCGTCTGCCGTCGCCTCCCGGACGTGGAAACCGTGCCGGCGCAGGACGCCCCGGACGCCATCGGCGGAAACACCCGACATCTCCGCGCGGTCGGGCAGCCGTGGGTCGAAGTACGGCTCGGGCTGGGCGACCCGGATCTCGGCGACGCCCCGCCACAGCTTGGGGGTGCGGTCGAGCGTGCACACGACGATCGAGATCACCAGGATGGTCAACCCGGCGCTGAACCAGACCGAGCGGAACATCGCGAAGACGCTCAGTCGTTCGAGGACGTCGACGACCGCGGCGCCGAACACCGGGTCGTACCGGGCGTGGATCGCGTCCATCGCCGTCGTGTAGTCCCCGGCGGACCGGAACGCGAAATCGGGCAGCTGCCGGATCGTCATCCCGACGACCGCGAGCAGCACGAGGGTGATGATCTGGGCGACCGCGAAGTCGACCGAGGTCAGCAGGCGCCACAGCCCCATCCCGACGCGGGCGAGGGGGTTCGGACCGACGGGACGGGTCGAGGCGGCCGAGACGACCGCCGGTGTCGCGATGTCGGGCTCCTAGACGACGGCCGAGGTCGCTGCCGGCTGGCCGGCCGAATCGCTGGATTCTGTCTCGCCCGGCGTGGCGACGTGCGCCGCGTCAGGGCCGCGCTGAAGTCCGCCTCGAGGTCCTCGACGTCCTCGAGCCCGACCGAGACGCGCAGCAGGCCGGGCGTGATGCCCGCCTCGAGCAGCTGTGACTCGGAGAGCTGGCGCTGCGAGGTCGATGGCGGGTGGACGACCATCGTGTGGACGCTTCCGAGGGACGCCGTCAGCTCCGGCAGGCTGAGGTGGTCGATCATCGCCCGGCCGGCCTCGCGACCGCCTTCGACCTCGAAGGCAAGCATCCCGCCGGCCGCCCCAGCCCGGAACTGGCGCTGGGCGACCGCGTGCTGGGGATGGCTCGGGAGACCTGGATACAGCACGCTGCGCACGCCGTCCTGACGCTCCAGCCAGCCCGCCAGTGCCGCGGCGCTCCGGCTGTGCCGCTCGGCGCGGACCGCGAGGGTCAGGATCCCGCGCAGGACGAGGAACGCCTCCAGCGGCCCGAGCGTCGCGCCCGTCTCGATCTGGACTCGCTCGACCTCGGCGATCAGCCCCTTCGGGCCGGCCACGACGCCGGCGATCAGGTCGCTGTGGCCGCCGAGGAACTTGGTCGCGGATTCGACCACGAGGTCGGCGCCCAGCTCGAGCGGGCGACAGACGTATGGACTCGCGAACGTGTTGTCGACGATGTACGTGGCGCCGTGGCGGTGGGCCAGGTCGGCGAGCGCCGCGTGGTCGCTGACGAACGTCGTCGGGTTCGCGATCGTCTCGGCGTAGAGGACCCGGGTCGGCCGTGCGGCCAGGGCCGCCGCGACGGCCTCGAGGTCGGTCATGTCGACGATGTCGACCTCGACGCCGAAGCCGCCGAACGTCCCGAGCAGCTGGGTCCGCGTCGAGCCGTACACGGCAACCGGAGCCACGATCCGGTCGCCTGCCCGGACCTGCGAGGCCAAGGCCGCGTAGATGGCGCCCATCCCGGAAGCGAGTGCGACGCCGGCCTCGCCCCCTGCCAGCTCGGCGTATGCGGCGCCGAGCGCGCTCGTCGTCGGGTTGGCGATGCGGCTGTAGGCGAAGCCGGCGCGAGGGTCGCCGGCCACCCGGCCGAGCTCGTCGGCGTCGGCCGAGGCAAAGGTCGCGGTCTGGTAGATCGGCACGCTCGTCGGGGTCTGGCCCGGTCGCGGGATCCGCGAGGCCGCCCGGATGGCGCGAGTGGAGAAGCCGCGCGCGCTCGGCGCCGGCCGCGACTCAGGGTCCTTCACGGCTCGGATGCTACACCGGACCCACGCGGGGAGGGCCTTAGGTGCGCTCGAGGGGCATCGGGATGCCGGTCACGCGGTCCTTGCCGGCCCGCTTGGATGCGTACATCGCCCCGTCCGCGCTGATCATCAGCTCGTCGACGCTGCGGCCGTCGTCCGGGTAGCTGACCACGCCGACCGACAGCGACGGCTGCGGACTGCCGGGCGGCAGGCCGAGCTGCATGCCCTTGACGCCGAGGCGGATCTTCTCCGCCAGGACGAATGCGCCGGTCGGGTCGGTCTCGGGCAGGAGCACGACGAACTCGTCGCCACCGTAGCGGGCCGCGGTGTCGAGCTTGCGGACGCCGGACGCGATGACCTCGCCGACCCCGTGCAGCACGCGGTCGCCGTGGAAGTGGCCGAAGCGGTCGTTGACCGCCTTGAGCTCGTCGAGGTCCATCATCAAGAGGCAGAACCCCCGGCCGGAACGGGCGGACCGGGTGATCTCGCGCTCGATCGCGGCGAAGAAGAACGTCCGGTTGAAGAGCGCCGTCAGCGGGTCGATGGTCGAGAGGCGGATGGCGGCATCGCGCGTCCGGCGCTGCTCGCGGGCGATGACCATGGCGACGTAGGCAAGCAGGATCAGGGCCGTCAGGTTGACCCCGATCACGGCCCCGGCCATCGGCCCCATGCTGTTCGGGGGCGAGCCCGCCAGCACACCGGTCAGGTAGCCGAGGGCCGCCACGACCGTCAGCCCGACCGTGACGGCCGACGACACCACGAGCGCGGCGCCGGCGACGATGAGCGGGAACGTGAAGAAGAACGGGCTCTGGACGCCGCCCGTGAGCGCGACCAGGAACGTCGCGGCCGTGAGGGCGACGGAGCCCTCCACCACGAACCGGCCCGGGCCCAGGGCGTCGGTCGGCAGCAGGTCGTGCACCACGATGACGAACAGTCCGGACAGGGCCAGGAGCACGAGGATCGCGGCCTGCGTCTCGGGCCACAGCCCGGTCACCGCGACGATCGTGGCGGTCGCCATCAGGAAGACCCAGCTGACGATCCGGACGACGCGGTCGTAGGCAGGTCGGGCGTCGGGGTCGGTCGGGTCGCCGATGAGGCCGCTGACCACGGCCGCCTCCGTCATCCGCGCATCGGCGGGGTCGACGGCCGCCGTCCCGCTCTTGCGCCGGGCACGACCGGCGAAGGACGGGTAGATCAAGGCGGCCATCAACAAGAGGTTGGCAACGACCGCCACCACGATGAGGCCCAGGACCGCCTCGACGGGCACGCAGTGACTCCGACTAACGAGCGGGGCGAGTACGGGGGTGCGCCCTCTCGGGGGCATCTTAGCGGCTCTCCCCGCCGGCTCCCGGAACGACCGCTCGGTCCCGGTGCGAGCGCGCACCGGATGAAGGGAATCGCGCCTAGCGCGCGCCCCACTGATAGGTCTGCTTGACCAGCCGGAGGTAGACGAACGTCTCGGTCTCGCGGACGCCGTCGATGGCCCGGAGGCGCTCGGCGAGGAAGCGCAGGAGCGCCTCGTTGTCCTCGCACACGGTCTCGATCAGGAGGTCGTACGTGCCGGCGGTGATGACGACATAGTCGACCTCCGGCATCGCGGCGAGCTCCTCGGCGACCGCGACCAGGCGGTCGCTCTGGCAGCGCACCCCGACCATGGCCATCTGGTGGAAGCCGAGCTTGAGCGGGTCGGTGACCCCCACGACCTGGAGGATGCCGCGTTCGATGAGCCGGTTCGTGCGGGCGCGAACCGCGGCCTCGGACACGCCGAGCTCAAGGGCGATCTGGGTGAACGGACGGCGCCCATCGGCCTGGAGGTGTTCGATGATGCGCTTGTCGAGCGGCGAGACCTCGTCCTGTCGGCCGTTGGCAGCCCGCGGGCGGGCGGATCGGCCAGGAGCGGTCATGGCGTTGGCGTCTCCGAACTCATGGCTTTGCCGTTGCCGGGCTGGCGCTCGCCTGGGGCTTGGGCATGCTGACCGGGACGATCGTGCGCGCCTTCAGTGGCGAGAGCAACGGGTCGATGACCTTGACCAGCGACACCGCAGAGACCAGTGCCCGATCCCCGGGCTTCTTCGGCCGACCGCCGTTCGTCGGACCCCACTCGATGAGGATGTTGAGCCCGATGAAGGCGATGGGCGGTTCACCCGGACCCGGCTTCATTCCGCTCTTCCATGGCTTGGCCTTGGCGAGGGCCTTGGTGGAACTGTACTCGCTTACGACCAGCGGCCAATCCTCGAACGTGGCCGTGATGCGCCTGACGGGTTCGTGTCCGGTCCCGCCGGAGCCGGCGGTGCTCGCGACGACCGTGAAACCGGCCTTGTTGAGGGCCCGGAAGACGGCGTCGGCGGCAGCCGGCTCGCTCAGATGGACCGGCGGCGGGCTGGGGGAGGCCGTGGGCACGGGCGTCGCCGGGCGCGGCGATGGGGACGGCGCTTCGCCACCGCACGCCGTGGCCAGCGCACAGGCGATGACGAGGAGTGCGAGCGATCGGCGTCGCCCCCGAGGCGAACGATTCGAATCTCGCATGGCGAGGCGAACGCTAGCACGCAGTCCGCGCTCCGCAGACCCTGACGATTCTCCCACCCGATGCCGCCAGTCAGCCGCGATCGAGCTCCCTGAGCACGAGCGCGACGGTTCGGATCGAGTCGGAGGTGATGGGGTCGAGCACCAGTTGCACGTGCGAGATGCCCGCCTCTGCGTAGGACCGCAGGCTCCGGGCGACCTCGTCGGGAGCGCCCTCGAGCGGCGGCGGGCCGGCCTCCGCGTAGTCGCCCTGGATCCGCCCGGTCCCGCCGGGCCCACGCACGAGGACCGCGACCGTGCGCTCGATCTCGGCGGGGTCGCGCCCGACATCGCGGCAGGCGTCGTCGACGATCTCGCGGAGACGCGGGATGCCATCCGGGCGATTGCCGATGTCCGCGAACCAGGAGTTCCAGGCGTCGGCGTATGGCATCGTGACGCGCAGCATCCGGGGTCCGTTGGACCCGATCAGGAGCGGCGGGCCGCCGGGTCGCGGCCCGCGCGGCAGCAGCTCGCAGTCGCGCGCCTGGTAGAACTTCCCATCGAAGTCGATGGCCCCTTCCTGCAGCAGGGTCCGGATGATCGTGAACGCCTCCTCGAACCGATCGACCCGATGGTCGTACGGGAAGCCGAACGCCCGGAACTCCGTCTCGTTCCAGCCGGCACCCAGCCCGAGGATGAACCGCCCGCCGCTGATCTCGTCGATCGTCGCGGCCTGTTTCGCGAGCAGGGCCGGGTTGTGGAAGTTCGTGCAGGCGACGAGCGGCCCGAATTCGACACGCGAGGTCACGGCAGCGACCCCGGCCATGAGGGTCCAGGCCTCCCAGGGTCCGCGCGCGGGCCGGTCGGCCCAGCGGTAGAGGAGGTGCTCGCCGAGCCAGATGGAGTCGAAGCCCAGGTCCTCGATGGCCCGGACCATGTCGAGCAGCTCCGGCCAGCGGACCTCGCGCTCGACCTCGGGGAGCTGGACGCCGACCTTGAGCGGACGCCCTCCGGTCACCTCGTCAGGCGCGCGCGGCGACGGCGTCGGCGATGGCGCGCAGATGGTCGGGAGTGCTTCCGCAGCAGCCGCCGAGGATCGTGGCGCCGGCATCGCGCATCTCGAGGACCTGCGCGGCCATCGTCCGGGGGTCGGCGCGGTAGACGGCGCGCATGTCGACCAGCTCGGGCATCCCGGCGTTCGACTTGGCGACGAGCACGACGTCCGGCCGCGCGGCGTGCATCTTCGCGATGACGGGGATGAGTTCGTCCGGGCCGTTGCCGCAGTTGCCGCCGACGGCGTCCGCGCCCCACCCGGCCAGCGCCTCGACGGCCTCCTCCGGGGAGACGCCCATCATCGTGTGACCGCGCGTGTCGAAGGTCATCGTCGCCACGAGCGCGATCCCGGGCGACGCCTGGCGAACGCCCTCGATCGCGGCCTTGATCTCCGAGAGGTCGGACATCGTCTCGATCCAGATGAGGTCGACGCCGCCGGCGATCAGCGAGGTGGCCTGCTCGCGGAAGATGTCGACCGCCTCGTCATAGGCGAGGGTCCCGAGGGGTTCGACGATCTCGCCCGTCGGCCCGATGTCGCCGGCGACGAGCGCGTCACCGCCGGCCGCATCGACCTCGGCGCGGAGCAGGATCGCCGCGGTGCGATTCAGGTCGTCGACGCGGTCGCCGTGACCACTGAGGCGAAGGCGCGCCATGTTCCCGCCGAACGTGTTGGTGAGCAGGATCTGCGACCCGGCCTCGACATAGCCGCGCTGGATGCGCCGGATGACGTCGGGGTGGGCGAGGTTCCAGACCTCGGGTGGATCGCCGAACTGGAGGCCGTTCGCGAACAGCATCGTGCCCATCGCGCCGTCCGCGATGATCGGGCCGCCGCGGTCGAGGAGAGCTCGGAACCTCGCGCTGGCCGCACCGCCATCGATCGCGAGACGGGTCGCGCGATCGGGGAAAGCCGTGTGGTCGACGTCGGCGGCCGGACGGGGCGTTAGGTGCCCGTTGCCGTTCGATTCGCGCGCAGCCGCCTCCTCGAGTCGGCGGGTCCTCGTGCCGCGTCGGATGCCGTCCATGGCTCGCATGATAGTCATTGACAGTCGACCGGCCCTTCCCCCACCCTTCCGGCGATGCGTCACGACGACCGGCCGATCATCGCCACCCGATCGCAGCAGCGGCCCGCGAGGGCCCGCTCGAGCTGACGCGCTGCGCCCGAAACGGGCGCCGACGACCACACGAGAGGAACACCCTCAGCACGGCGCTGAGGGTGTTTTCATGTTTCCCCCGGAGGCCTTCACATGGATCCCGCTCTCCTCGCCAAGGGCTTCGCGCTCGGCTTTCCCATCGCGGCCGCGGTCGGGCCGATCTCCCTGCTCGTCATCCGCCGGACGCTGGCGGAGGGTCGGGTGGTCGGGCTTGCCTCGGGACTGGGTGTGGCCACGGCCGACGCGACCTACGGCGCGATCGCCGCGTTCGGTCTGACGGCCATCACCGACGTCCTCGTCGACGGGCGTCGGGCGCTCGGCCTCGTCGGTGGGATCTTCCTGCTGTGGCTCGCCTGGAAGACGATCCGGGCAGAGCCGGGCACCGCGGCCACCGCGACCGAGCGACGGGGCGGCCTGGCCGGGGCGTACCTGTCGATCCTGGGCCTGACCCTGACGAACCCGATGACCATCCTGTCGTTCGGGGCCCTATTCGCGGGGCTGGGCGTGACCGGCGAGGACCTGGGCGAGTCGGCCGCGATCACGCTCGGCGTGTTCCTCGGCTCGGCGGCGTGGTGGGTCCTGCTGATCGGGGTGGTGGGAGCCCTGCGGCATCGCCTGACGGACGGCTGGATGCGGGCGATCAACGTCGGCTCAGGTCTCGTGATCGGCGCGTTCGCGGTGTTAGCGATCGGGATCGCGATCGGCGGCTGACGCTGGGCTAACGGGGGGGGCCGGTGTGGTCGGGGAGGCGGGACTCGAACCCGCGGTCTCGTGCTCCCAAAGCACGTGCGTTGCCAACTACGCCACTCCCCGCCGCGTGGCCATCATACGGCCACGTCCGAGCGAAGGGATCTCGCCACCCCTCGGCGATCCCCGCGTCGGAACCGGCGATCGTCAAACAGCTACCGCCCCAGCCGTTCGATCGCCGTCGCAGCGAGGGCGCGGAGGACCTCCTCTGTCTCTTCCGCGGTCGGTTGCCGCGTACCCCGGATCATCAGGAAGTACGGGTCGGACGAGATGGCGATGGCGGGCTCGCACGGCAGAGCCAAATAGGCGCAGGCATCCAGGTACGTGGTCTGGCCGGCGATCTCGATCTCCCGATAGGCACCGACGCCGAAGTCGCCCTGGACCAACTCCTCAGCTTCCGCGGCCGTCGTTGCCTGGAGCCGCAACTCGATCCTGTAGAAGATCCCGAGTTCGAAGGCCGCGAAGTCGCAGTCGGAACCACCACTGTCGTGGTCGGTCCACGCCTGCCTATCCCCGAGGGAGGAACGGTGCTGCTGGCCGTTCTCGTCCGGCATCGCGCCTCCGTCCAGCAAGCCACAGACATCGACGGCCGCGAGCGCTGGGTCGCTCGTGATCGGCTCTTCAGCCGGAGTTGGATACAGATCAGCGCACGATCGCTCGTGCGGAAGGGCCGCCCTGGCCTCGAGTGCGCTGTAGTCGTCGAGATCCCAGAACGGAACGAAGAACCCCCCGTTCGGGAACCCGCTGGCTGCTCCGTTCGTAGATTGACCCGCCGATCGCGGGAAGGCATCGATGAATGCACCGACATCGCCGGCGTCAAGGAGACCGCAGCGCACGACATACGGGTCGGCATCAGGCATGACCGCGCCGAAGGTCATCGGGGTCGATCCGTCAGGCAGAGCGGTTGTCCAGGGCCCCGTCGCCGGAGCCGCGACGCCAGCGGGCAGCGTGACTGTCACGACGTATCGATCGGGCAGGTACACGCTCCATGCACTGTCCGCCCACTGGTCAGCCCCCATCCCAAGGTCACGATCCAATAGCCGCTGGTACAGCGCCGCTGCCGCCGTCGTCGTTTCCGGATCGGCCTGGGCGACCGAGTACAGCCCATGGCCCGTGTGAAACTCGTTCACCGATCGGACGTCTCGTACCGTCACGTGAAGGTCGTCGGCGCCGTCGATCGGCACGTCCCGGCAGCCGTTCAGGCCGGGGTCGATAGCCGAGGCCAACAGGTCCGCGACGCCCTCGGGCGTCAGGCGCCGCTGCCGCAAGACCTTGTCGACCGGCGCTCCACTTGAGTCGGTGACCCACCCCGAGGCTATGACACGGCCGTCTCGATACACGTAGGTCTCACCGCTCCTCTCGCGCCACACAGCGAGGACGAGTTCGTCGACGAGTGTGGGCCGACATTCGCCGAGAGCGATCGGGGCCGGCAACCGCGTGGGCAGGCGGATGAGTCCACTTCCCACGGCCGCGATACCAGCCACGAGCATGGCGATCAGCGCGGCCGCGGCAAGCAGCATCCAGCGGCGGGAGCCGAACGTACCTGGCCTGGCCTGGCTGGCGATCGCGGTCAAGCCGTGTCGCAGGGCGATCGGCGCAGCTTGTGTCGGGTCGACCTCGTCCCGGAACCAGTCGCGAAGCCGCTGCTCGAAGTCGTGATCGGTCATCGGTCCATTCCTTCGCGCATCTGGCGGAGCGCGTAGTGGAGGCGCGAGCTGACCGTCCCGACGGGCACGCCCACCCGGATGGCGATCTCCTCGATCGGGAGATCGAGGTAGAAGCGGAGGGTGACCGTGATCCGGTGGTCAGGCGAGAGCCGGGACAGGGCGCTCCGGATCTGCTCGCGATCATGGACCGCGTCCACCGCGCGGGTGGCCGCGACGCTGGCGAGTTCGGCGGACAGGTCCTGGATGCGCCTTCTCGACTCACGTCTCAGCCATTCGCGGCAGGTGTTGACCAGGATCCGGTGGAACCATGGCTCGAACCGCGTGTGGTCGCGAAGCTGAGACCAGTTACGCCACGCCTTCAGGAGGGCGTCGTGCGTGGCGTCCTCGGCATCGGTCCTGGTTCCCAGGATCGCGT
Source organism: uncultured Chloroflexia bacterium (assembly GCA_963767165.1). GTDB lineage: Bacteria > Chloroflexota > Limnocylindria > Limnocylindrales > CSP1-4 > SPCO01. The sequence continues at coordinate 27,080 of CAVYCV010000008.1, forward strand.
ACGCCAGCCGGTAACTATCATCGAGGTGTTCATCCGCCAGACGGACGAAGGCCGCGGACCGAGCAGTCACCGGTCCTGCCTCGACGATCTCCGACCCGGTCACGATGGCCACCTCGGCTTCCCTATCACGATGACATGACGGGACTGGATGGCGGAACCTTCAAAGCACAGGGCACGCGGGAGCGCCAGACCTCGCTGACGTCGCCATCATTCGCGATAGATGGCGATCGGATGGACCGGTCAGCGCCGCGAACGCGGGGACGACCCCCGACGCGATGCGTGCAGGGGGCTGACATCCATGGTGGGCTCACGCACCTGGAGAAGCGTGGCGCGGATCTCGGCGCCCATCGGGCGACCGATCGGCGTCCGCTCGAGCCAGAGCAGGTAATCAGGGTCATGGACGGCGAGCTGCCCGAACGACCAGCCCGCGTAGCGTCCGAAGTCGAGCACGGTCCCGAAGGCGCGTCCGACCGGCGGGGGTGGGGCCGGATGCCGGCCGTTCTGGGCGAAGGCGCTCACCGTCGGCCAGCGCTGCTCGAGGTCGTATGCGGCCCGGCGCTCCGGATCGCGCAGGATGCCCCACGCCTTGTTGAGCGCCATCATGCGGCGCTCGTCACCACCGGCGTCAGGGTGGTAGCGGCGAGCCCGGTGGCGATATCCGCTCCGGATCGTGCTCATGTCGGCGTCCGACGTCACGCCGAGGATGCGATAGAGGTCGATCCGTGGGGAGGTCATGGGTCTGGGCGTGGTCCGGTCGCGGCGACGCGTCGCGCCGGCTAGAGGACCGTCCGACCCGGGATCATGCCCGGCTGGAGTTCGGTCGCGGCGACCATGTGACGCCGGTTCAGCAACGCGAACGCATATCGGGAGATGACGCGTCGATCGGCGAGGGACCGCGTCCGGACATCGGTCATCGGGATGAACAGCGGCTCCGGCGAATCGATGTAGCGCGCCAGCTCGGCGCCTTCGGTGATATGGATGTTGCCCGTCAGCGTGTGTCCGGGCGTGACGGCGATCAGGGTGTGGACCACCTTCTGGACATGCATCTCGTGGCCGATATCGACGTCGGTCCGGTCTTCCACCGCCTGTCCCATGAGCGTCACCTCATCCGGGCTGACCCAGATGCTGGGCGTCGTGACACGCGTCGGGTCGCCATTGCGACGAAGGACGGTCGCGTCGCGCAGCTCGAGCAGGCCCTGGTGGTGATTGACGAAGTCCGAGAGGCGTCGGTGGTAGCCGATCGACATCGTGCCGGCGACGCGCAGGTGCGGTCCGATCAACTCGATCTTGATCGCCGATCCGACGACCGGCTCCGCGATCGCATGTGTGAGGGGCCCGACCACGAGCTCCTCGAGATGCTGCGAGGCGTCGCCGTCGATCTCCATGTCCTGTCGCTGGACGGGCCGACTTGCCTTCGCCCTCGTTGGTCGTGCCCTGGTCTCTCGCTCCTTGGTGGGCGTCGTTGCGCTTGCCATGGGTCTCCTGGCGGGTCGTGCCCGCACACGTCGTTCAGCCCGCCTGGGGGCTGCGGCAGCCTGATCGGTCCGATCATCCGCCCGTCTGGCCGTCAGGGGTGCCATCCGATGGTCCGGGGCAAGTGCAGCCCATCGCACCACACCGCACCGATCTCGCCCAGTCCTCTGTCGTCCGCATCGAACGCCTCCGAACGGCACCTGGCCTAGACTCAGGTCAGACAAGGGGGTGTGGGGTGGGTCTGTTCAAGCGCAAGCAGCGGCATGAGCCGGAGATCGAGGGGAACCCTCGCTCCCAGGCGCATCCGATGCCGGTCGAGCCGCCGCCGGCCCCGCAGGTCCAGGCGCCGATCGTCGAGGCGCAGCCGGAGGCCAGGGCGACCCAGGACCCGGTGCCCGTGATGGCCGTCCCCGACCCGGTGAGCTCGATCCCCTTCACCGTCCTCCCGACGCCCGCGACGCACGCAGCGTCCGCGGAGGAGCAGCCATACGACCGGCTGGATTGCCCCGAGTGCGGGACGATCTTCCGCGACCTTCCCGATGCGCAGGCCAAGTGCCCGGCGTGCGACACGACCATCCACGTGCTGACCTGTCCCGAGGGCGTCCGCCACCTGCTGACGGCCGCCGACATCGCCGCGTTCGGCGACGACTGGGATGCGCTCCACGCGGCCCGCCGGCGGGAGGAAGCGCAGCGTCGGAACGCCGCGGCGCTCCAGTCCAGGCGGGCGGCGCTGGCCTCCTATGCCGAGCTTGGTGTCCGTCTCGTCGACCTGCGGACGCGGCCCGGTGCCTGCGCCGCGTGTCTCGCAGCCGCCGCGCGGCCCTACCGTCCCAGGGCCGCGCCGGCGCTCCCGATCGTCGGGTGCGAGCACGACATCTGTCGCTGCGAGTACGCGCCCGCGCGGCCGACGACGACCCATCGCTGATCGCCGTCGCGTCACGTCCCCGGGCCTCGGGCCGTCACAGACGCTGACGCCGGGCGATCACTGGCAGGCTGATCGATCGCCCGGCGTCTCCATGCGCCGAACGCCCCGGGGGCGCTAGACTCGGGTGCGGTCGCGGGGCGCCCGACGCCCCCAAACGAGGACTTCAGCCCGCGTGCATGCCCGCCGGATCCGGCCTGACACCGGACCCACCGACCGTCGCCGCCTCGCTGCGGCCGGCCTGTCGGCAGTGCTCCCGGGGCTCGGCCAGGCGTTCAACGGACGCCGCCGTCTCGCCCTCTGGTTCATCGTCCCGTCGCTGATCTTCCTGGCGGTCGCGCTCCTCGTCATCCGCCTGCAATCCCCGGCCCGGCTCGCGGCATGGGCGGTCGCACCCTCGGTGCTGAGCGCCCTGCTGCTCCTGAACCTGGTCGTCCTCGCGTGGCGGCTCCTCGCGGTCGGCCAGGCGTTCCTCGACACGGGCCGCCCGGGCCCCACCGGCCGTCTCGGGATCGCGGGGGTCGCCCTGATCGCTCTCGTCGTTGCGGTCCCCCACCTCGTCGTGTGGCAGTACGGGTCGCTCGCGAGCGACATGTTCAAGAGCATCTTCGGCGGCCAGGTGCTCAGCGCAACGGGGCCGAGCACGCCGCCCCCGACCGCCATGACGGAGCGGATCAACGTCCTGCTGCTCGGCGTCGACGACACCGACACGCGGACGGCGTCGCTGACGGACACGATGATCGTCGCGTCACTCGACCCGGTCGGCCATACGGTCTCGATGGCCTCGGTGCCACGCGACCTGGTCAACGTGCCGCTCGGCAACGGCGACGTGTTCGGCCCGAAGCTCAACTCGCTGCTGTCCTACGCGGACCGGCACCCCGACGAGTTCCCGAAGGGCGGCATCCGGACGCTCGAGGATGCGATCGGCGCGATGCTCGACATCGACATCCAGTACTACGCCCAGGTCGACTTCGCGGGCTTCGTCGCGATGGTCGATGCGGTCGGCGGCGTCGACGTCGACGTCAAAAAGCGGATGATCCGACCGCGTTACGACGGTTTCGGGCTCGACGGCCAGGGGTTCATCGTCAAGCCCGGCGTCCAACATCTGTCGGGAGCCCAGGCGCTGGCCTACGCGCGGATCCGCAAGGGTCCGGGCGAGAGCGACTTCACCCGGGCCGACCGCCAGCAGCAGATCCTCCTGGCCCTGCGGGACGGGGTGACGAGCGGGGGCAGCATCCTGTTCGAGTTGCCCGCCCTGCTCGAGGCCGTGGGCGACACCGTCAAGACCGACATCCCCGTCGACCGCCTCCCGGAACTCGCCGCGATCGCCGACGAGATGTCCGGCAAGGGCTCGGTGGTCCGCGCCGTCATCGGCCATCCGCTGGTCGACGCGAAGCAGACCCGCTACGGGCAGTCGCAGGTCCCGAACCTCAAGAAGATCCGGGCCGTGGCGGCCACGCTCTTCTCGCCGCCCGGGACGCCGCCGACGCCCTGGCCCACGCCCAAGCCGACGAAGGCACCGAAGCCGACGCCGACCCCCTGATTCACTCGACCCGCGGATCCGTCCAACGCGGCGCCGGCGGCGACCAGAGGGCGAACCTGTCCAACAGCGCGTCCAGGTCGGGATCGACCGCGACCAGCGTGCGCTGCTGCGGCGCGATGAAGCCCTCGACGACCACCTGGTCGAGCCAACCGAGCAGTCCGTCCCAGTAGCCGTTCGGTCCGAGCAGGCCGATCGGCTTGGCGTGGAGGTCGAGCTGGGCCCACGAGACGACCTCGGTCAGCTCCTCCAGCGTCCCGAAGCCGCCGGGCAAGGCGATGAACCCGTCGGAGAGCTCGGCCATCAACGCCTTGCGGGCGTGGAGCGTGTCGACGATGCGCAGGTCCGTGACGCTGTGGTGGGCGAGCTCATGGTCGACCAGCCGGCTCGGGATGATGCCGATGACCTCGCCACCCGCATCGATGGCCGCATCCGCCACGGCGCCCATCATCCCCACCCGCCCGCCGCCGTAGACCACGCCGATCCCGCGTGCGGCCAGGCCGCCCCCGACGGAACGGGCGAGCGTCAGGTACGCAGGATCACGCCCGGGACTCGCGCCGCAGAACACGCACAGCCGCATGGCCGCTAGAACCCGTCGGCCCGGAGGTGCGGGGTCATCCGCCGGGCGGCCCATGCCCGGTGCGAGATCGCGTTCTTCTCGGCCGCCGTCCACAGCCCCAGGGTCCGGCCGCCCGGCGGCTCCGACGCCGGTTCGAAGATGGGGTCGTAGCCGAATCCGCCTGTCCCGCGCGGACTGACCGCGATGCGCCCGCGACAGGTCCCGCGCGCGAGGATGACGTCCAGGCCGCCACGCGGACCCACCCGGTCGGGCAGGGCCAGGGCGAGGACGCACACATATCGGGCGCCGCGCCGATCCGGCGCGAGCCCGTCGAGGGCGGCCAGGAGCTTGACGTTGTTGTCGGCGTCGGTCGCATCCTCACCGGCGTAGCGTCGCGTGCGGACGCCCGGCCCACCCCCGAGCGCATCGACCTCCAGTCCGGAGTCGTCGGCGAGCGTCGGCAGCCCGCTGGCCCGCGCCCCGAAGCGCGCCTTGAGGGCTGCGTTCGCCTCGAACGTCTGGCCATCCTCGACCGGGTCGCCGGGGATCCCGAGCTCGTCGAGCGAGACGAGCTCGGCGCGGTCGAGGGCGAGCAGCTCCCGCAGCTCGCGCAGCTTGTGGACCGAGCGGGTCGCGACGAGCAGGCGAGGCTGGCCGGTCGCCCGATCGGTCACCGCTTGACGGTGGCGAGGATCGAGGTCTGGGCCTCGAACAGGCGGGCCAGGCCGGCGTCGGCCAGGTCGATCAGCCCGTTCGCCGCGGTCCGGTCGAACGGCTTGCCCTCGGCCGTGCCCTGGAGCTCGACGTATGCCCCGTCGTCGGTCCCGACGACGTTGAAGTCGACGTCGGCCCGCGAGTCCTCGGAGTAGTCGAGATCGAGCAGCGACGCGCCGTCGACGATGCCGACCGAGACGGCCGCGACCTTGCCGACCAGGTGGCGATCCATGCCGTAGGTGATGAGCGCGGCAGCGAGCGCCACGTAGCCCCCGGTGATCGAGGCCGTCCGGGTGCCGCCGTCGGCCTGGAGGACGTCGCAGTCCACGGTGATCGTCCGCTCGCCGAGCTTCGTCAGGTCGACGACGCCCCGCAGCGAGCGGCCGATGAGGCGCTGGATCTCGTGGGTCCGCCCGCCGATGCGGCCCTTCGCGGATTCGCGGTCGGTGCGCTCGGCGGTGGCCCGCGGCAGCATCGAGTACTCCGCGGTGACCCAGCCCGTTCCCTTGCCACGCAGGTGGGGCGGGACGCGGTCGGCGATCGTCGCCGCGCACAGGACTTGGGTGTCGCCCATCTTCACCAGGCACGAGCCCTCGGCCCATTTCTGCACGCCGAGCGTGAAGCTGATCGGCCGCAGGTCGCGTGGCCCGCGGCCGTCCGAACGGGTCGCCTGCCGGTTGCCGATGGTCATCGTGTCGCCTCCTCGGCCTTCGCCTGGTCCCATAGTGCATCGAGCGCCGGGAAGTCGAGGTCCCGCAATGCGACGCCGCGGGCGGCCGCCTGCCGTTCCACGCTGCCGAATCGCCGACGGAACTTCGTGTTGGCCGAGCGCATGGCGGCCTCCGCGTCAACGCCGCGCTTGCGGGCGACATTGACGAGGACGAACAGCAGGTCCCCGAACTCCTCGGCCCAGCCGGCGTCGTCGCCGGCAGCCTCGGCCTCACGGAGCTCGTTGGTCTCCTCGATCACCTTGTCCAGCACGCCTTCGAGCGACGGCCAGTCGTAGCCGAGGTTGGCGGCCCGCTCCTGCATCTCCCGACTCGCCGCGAGCCCGGGCAGCGATGGGCTGATCCCGTCGAGCGCGCTCGCGGTGGCTGCCGTCTCGCCGGCGTCGGCACGCTCGTCCGCCTTGATCCGCTCCCACTGGCGGTTGACGTCAGACGCGGTCCGCGCCTCCGCGTCGCCGAAGACGTGCGGATGCCGGCGGACGATCTTCGTGGCGAGGGCGGCCTGCACGTCGCTCAGGTCGAACACGCCCTCCTCCGCGGCGAGCTGCGCGTGCAGCACGACCTGGAGCAGGAGGTCGCCCAGCTCCCCGGCGAGCTCAGGGGTCGCCCCGGCCTCGAGCGCGTCATAGACCTCGTAGGCCTCCTCGAGGAGGTGGTTCCGCAACGACGCATGAGTCTGCTCGCGGTCCCACGGACAGCCGTCGGGCTGGCGGAGCCGGTCGCTGATCCAGGGCATCGCCCACGGCCCGCCGACCGCGGCCTCGGGCGCGACGGGCGCCACGTACAGCGGCGCGGCCAGGTCCTCGGCGGTGAGGGCCGCGACCGTCGTGCTCGCCGCGGTCCCGAATCGGCCGACGACATGGTCCGCCGGGTAGAGGCGCCCGAGCATGGTGAGCGGCTGCCGGCCGAGCGGCGCGTGGCGCCCGGGCAACGGGCGGGTCGTCTCGGCATCGCCGTCGGGTCCCGTCTCGGCGGCCCCGCCTGGCCGCAACAGGCTCATCGGCACGATGAGGAGCGGCCGCGAGGCCTCGACCGGCGTCGCGATCAGGTGCTCCGAGGCGACGATCTGGACGCCGGCAGCCGCATCCAGCCCCCAGCGCAATCGCGCCTCGGCCAGGAGGGCGTCCAGCACCCGCTCGCCCCGCTTAGCTTGAGGCGCCGAGAAGGGTTGGATCCCGCTCGATCAGGGCCGCGCTCTTCTTCGCGGAGTACCAGTTCGAGAAGGCCGAAGCCTTGATCTCCTCCACCTGCTTGCCCTCCGGCGTGCGGACCTCCTCGCTCAGGACCTTGAAAAGGTACACGCCGTCACCCGCGACGGTGACGACGTCGCTGGTCTTGCCGACCGGCGTCGCGAAGATGGCGCTCGAGAGCTTGTCGGGGAGCTGGCCCTTGGCCACCCAGCCGAGGTCGCCGCCGCGTCCCGCGGTCTCCGCCTCGGAGTTGTCCCGGGCCAGGGTGGCGAAGTCGGCGCCGCCGTCGGCCTTGGTCTTGAGGCCCTTCAGCCAGGCATCGTCGGTCGGGCGGTACATGACCTGGATGACGTGCCAGCCGTAGGCTGACTTGATCGGCGCCAGGATGTCGCCCGGCTTGAGACCGGGCTTGGTGATGGCCGCCAGGTAGTCCGTGTCCAGGTTCTCCGTCGTCGAATCGAAGTACGGGAGCTTGCCGCCCGTCCCGGTCACGCCACGCGCCGGCGCCTCGTCGCTCTCGGCCCGGGCGATGGCGTCGAACGTCGACGGATCGGCGACGACCTTCGAATACGTCGCGCGTGCCTCGGCCTCCGCGGCCGCCCACGAGGGGTCGTCCGCCGGGATCTCGCCAGCCTGGGCGGCCGACGCGTCATCCTTGGGCGCGTAGAGGATGTGGCGGGTCTTGATCGAGTCGACCGCGAGGTCGCTCTGCGGCTCGGCGATGTAGATCTCGCTGACCTGCCGCTGCGGGCCGGGCTTGAGGGCGTCGGCGACGATCTTGTCGTCGAGCTTCTGATGGATCACGTCGCCGGACACGACGGTGCGGTACTTGGCGAGATCGACCCCGTTGTCCTGGAGCTTCGAGATGTAGTTGGCGTCGACGGTCGACGGCGCGATCTCGGTGACGCGCCCGATCCGGTAGATCCCATCGGCGCCCTCGAGGACCGCGGTCGGCGTCCCGTTGGGCGCCGCGAAGAGTGCGTTCACGAACGCCTCGTCGATCTGGCCGTCGTCCTTCTGGACCCAACCGAGGTCGCCGGCCTGTGGGGCGGTCGAACTGTCGGTCGAGACCGTCCGCGCCACCTCGTCCCAGGTCTTTCCGCTCTGGAGGTCCGTGATCGCCGTGTCGGCCTTCGCCTTCGCGGCGGCCTTCTGGGCGGCCGTGGGTTCCGTGGCCCCGGCGTCCGTCTGCGGTTCGACCTCGATGACCCAGGCGTGGCGCGACTCGGGCAGCGTCGCCTCGGTGACGAGGCGCGCATCGATGTCGGCATCCGTGGAGGTGACGCCCTCCTCGGCGGCGAGCGCCGCCTGGAGCTTCGTGTCGATGACCCGCTCGAGGGCGATGCCCGTGATCTGCTGCTCCTGCTGGGCGACGATCTGGAGCTGGGACTCGGCCTGGGCGTCGGTCAGGTGACCGGCGAGCTTCTGCGTCCGGATCCGGTTCTCGGCCTCGCGCAGCCGCCAGCTCTCGATCGCGTAGCGGTCACGGAACTCATCCTTGGTGATCGACTGGCCGTTGACGCTGCCGACCGAGGCGAGGTGGTCGTTGTACCAGGTCAGCCCGGCGGCAACGAGGAGGATGACGACGGCGACGACGACGACGATGCCGAAGCCGAGGTTCATGTAGAAGTTGCGTCGATCCTGGCTCTCCCACGAGGGGCGGTGGGAGCGCTTGGTGACGGGTTTGGCTCGGAAGGTCATCTGGGGTGAATGGTCCTGTGGCGTGTTCGACCGGCTGACGCCGGGATGGACGGGGCGCGTATCGTACCGCACCCTCGCGCGCGTGCCAGCGGACGCGGATCGGGGCTCCGGTCAGGCCCGCCGGCGCAACGCCGGCAGCACGATCTCCTCGACGAAGCGGGCGGTCGCCCCGCCATCGGCGACATCGAACGACGCTGCCCGGAAGGCCTCGACACGCGCGAGATCGAAGACCCCCGCCCGGATGTGCCGTGCGAGCGCGTCGGTCGTCTCGAAGACCGCGCCCGGCACGCCGGATCGGTAGTCGAAGTAGAACCCGCGCTCGCGCTCATAGGCCGCGAGATCGGGTGCGAAGAAGACCATCGGGCGGCCGAGCAGCGAGAACTCGTAGATGACACTCGAGTAGTCGGTGACGAGCAGGTCGCTCACGAGGAGCACGTCGTTGATGTCGGGGTGGTCGGAGACGTCGATCGCGAAGCCGGCCAGCGCCGGATCGAGCGGGGCGCGGTCGCGGATGAAGGGATGGAGTCGAACCAGCACGACGTGGTCGTCGCCCACGACATCGCGTAACCGGCGCAGGTCCAGGCCCTCGCTGGTCGTCGCGTCGGCGACGCTGTCGCCCCGGAATGTCGGCGCGTAGAGGATCACCCGCCGGCCCGCGGGGATGGCGTACTGCGCGCGGAGGCCCGCGACGACGCCGGCGATGCGCTCCTCGCCGAACAGCACGTCGGTGCGCGGGATGCCGAGGCGCGACACGAACCGGTCGAGCGGCAGCCGGAACGCCTCGGCGTAGTGCGGCGCCACCGAGGCCGACGACACGAGGCAGACGTCGTAGTTGCTGTGGATGGCGACGCGGTCGGTCAGGGCCTCGTCGGCCCCGAACGACTTGTCCAGCACGCTATAGCCGAACTGCTTGAACGCGCCGGACGCGTGCCACGTCTGGACGATGGTCGTCCCCGCCCGCGGCCGGATCACGTAGATCGGGAAGAAGTAGTCGTCCACGACGTACAGACGTGCGGTCGCGAGGTGATAGCCGGCGTTCATCGCGTGCCAGAGCGCGCCGATGCGGCCGCGCACACCGGTGGCCGGACGGTGGGCGATGACCACCAGCGGGATCCCCGGATGCCGGCCGGCGAGTACGTCGCGGATGATCGCCAGGTTGCCCCGAAGCGCGGGATCGTGGGCGGTCGCGAGGACGACACGCCGTCGGAGCGGCAGGGGCCGGGCGAGGGCGAACCCGACGCGGACGGCCCAGATCCGGATCTCGATGAGCAGGGCGCGGACTGCGCCGCGCAGTCGCCTCACGTTTCGAGGATCAGGTCGATGACGCGGTCGGTCGCGTGTCCGTCGAAGTGATCGAGGTGGGCCGCCCGGAACGCGTCGAGCTTCTCCGGTTCGTAGTCGTCGCGGCGGATGGCGTCGAGCATCTCGTCGAAGGTCCGGACGATGCGGCCGGGGACGAACGAGCGGTAGTCCACGTAGAAGTCGCGGCTCGCGACGTACTCCTCCAGGTCGTACGCGAAGAAGAGCATCGGGCGGTCCTGCGTCGAGAACTCGTACACGATCGACGAGTAGTCGGTGATCAGCAGGTCGACCGCGAACAGCAGGTCGTTGACGTCGATCGTCGCCGACGACCCATCGAGGATCCGGTCACGGAACGCCTCGGGGATGTCGAGTCGCTCCCGCACGAACGGGTGCAGGCGGATGATGCAGACCGCGTCCTTCTCGAGGCACAGGGCGTGCAGCCCCGCGTAGTCCAGGAGCTCCACCGGGTAGGTGGCGCTCTTCGCGCCGTTGCCTCGGAAGGTCGGGGCGAACAGGATCGCGGTGTGGCCGCGCGCCTCGGGGAACGCCTCGTACGCGGCGGCCCGACCCGCCGCGCGGGCCGCGGGGTCGAAGAAGCGGTCCATCCGCGGGATGCCGGTCGCGACGACGCGGGCCTCGGGGATGCCGAACGCCTCCGCGTAGAAGGGGACCTCGGCGTCGGAGCTGACGATCGCGTGCGTGTAGTTCTTGTGGACGCGCGAGAAAGGACTCGGACCGCCGGGCTTGCCGACCCGGCTGTAGCCGACGGTCTTGAAGGCGCCCCAGGCGTGCCACAGCTGGATGATCCGGACGTCCGGGTCGTCCACGCGGTAGATGACCGGCTGGTAGTCGTCGATCACGATGACATCGGCGCGCGCGAGCAGCCATGGCATGCGGACACGATCGGCCAGACTCCGCCGCTCGGTGACGCTGGACTTGAACAGCGTCAGCAGCTCGTACTCGCGGTCCAGGCCACGTTCGACCATCCTGTCGTACACGATCTTGAGGTTGCCACCGAGCTCGGCGCGCGAGTCGGAACTGAACAGGATCCGCCGGCCGTTGCGCCGTGTGACCGCCCGAAAGACGCGGAACAGGAGGCCGAACAGACCCACGCGTAGGACCCCGAGCGGGTCGAGCAGCCGGCGCAGCGGCGACGCGGCCGCCATGTCGGCCGACGCGCTCTCCGGGTCGGCCATGGTGACCTGGAGCGACATCGAGCCGTCGCGCGGATCGACCGACGGGATCGCCTCGAACTCGCCGCGATCGAGCGTGAAGGTGCCGCCGTCGCGAGCCGGATCGACCGAACCCGGATCGGCGATGACGACCGGGGTCGCGGCGTGGTCACCCTGGGTTCCCTCGTGGACCAGCCGCCAGCGGCCGGGTGCCAGCGGGAGCTGGCCGGGGCCCTGCATCACGTTGAACCGAAGCCGGATGCGATCGCCCTCGCGGGTCCCGCGTGTGGGCGCCATCTCGAGCGGCCCGGTCCCGTCGGGCTCGCCATCCTCGTGGCGGAGTCGGAACGCCATCGGGTCCGAGGCCACAGCGGCGCCCGGGCCGGCGTCGCCGGTCATCGTCGTCGGGCGAGCCTCCACGATCCACTGCACGCGTTCCCAGGTGAGCGTCAGCAGGTCGAGGCGTGGCACGTCGAAGCCGGCGTCCTGCCCGGACGGATGCGACAATGGCCCTTCCTTTCGGCTGGCGATGATACCCGCCGACGGCCGCTCCGGCCGCTGGCGGCATCGGGACGTCCGGCCGCCGACGCGCCGAGCGCCCGACCGTGACGGCGGGCGTAAGCTCTGACGCGATCAGCCAAGCGAGTCCGAGGCAAGCGCGACCTGATGCGAATCCACGCGATCCTCCTGGCCGGCGGCGACGGCAACCGCTTCGGTGCCGAGATGCCCAAGCAGTTCGTGCGCCTCGCGGGCGAGCAGATCCTGCTGCGCAGCGTCCGGTCGGTCGCCGCGGCCGGCATCGACCGGTTGGTCATCGTCGCGCACCCGGAGTGGCTCGCCGAGACGGAGTCGGTGATCGCGGGGGCCGGGCTGACGGTCCCGACGACCGTCGTGGCCGGCGGCCGGACCCGCAACGAGAGCACCCGGAACGGCCTGCTGAGCCTCGAAGCGGATGACGACGACGTCGTGGTGGTCCACGACGCGGTCCGACCGCTCGTGCCCGTCGACGTCATCGTGCGGGCCATCGAACCAGTCGCCGGCGGGACCGCCGACTCCACCGACACGGTCATCCCCAGTGCCGACACGCTCGTCATCGTCGATGGCGATCGCGTCGTCGAGATCCCCGACCGCTCCCGGTACAGGCGCGGGCAGACGCCCCAGGTCTTCCGCAAGAGCGTCCTGGCGCTCGCGTACGACGCGGCGGCCGCCGCCGGCGATCTCGCGGCCACGGACGACTGCAGCCTCGTTCTCCGGTACGTGCCCGGCGCCCGGGTCGTCGCGGTCGCCGGCGACGAGGTCAACCTCAAGATCACCACCCGGATCGACCTCGTGCTCGCCGATCGCATGCTCCAGATGCGCACGGTGGCACCGACCGAGGATCCCGTCCGGCCGCATTCGCTCACCGGCGCGCGGCTGTACGTCGTCGGCGGCACGAACGGGATCGGGCAGGGCATCGCCGACGAGGCGCGGCGGCAGGGCGCCCAGGTCGAGGTCGATGGACGCTCGATGGGGCTCGACGTCCGCGACTACGCGTCGGTCGCGAGCCACGTCGAGACGGCGGCGGCACGGATGGGCGGGCTGGACCACGTCATCGTGACGGCCGGCGTGCTGCGCATCGGCCCGGTGATGGACACCGAACCCGCCGACCTTGCCGAGGTCATCGACGTCAACCTGACCGGCACCCTCAACGTCGCCCGCGCCGCGTATCCGCACCTGCGCGCGAGCTCGCGGGTCGCTGACGGTCTTCGCGTCGAGCTCGTTCACGCGCGGACGGCCCGACTACGTGGCCTACTCGGCGAGCAAGGCGGCCGTCGTCAACCTCGCCCAGGGCCTTGCGGAGGAATGGTGCGACGACGGCGTCCGGGTGAACGCGATCAGCCCGGAACGGACGGACACGGCCATGCGCCGACGCGCCTTCCCGGCCGAGTCGCGATCGGGGATGCTCTCGACCGAGGAGGTCGCGACGGCGACCCTTCGGCTGATCGGGTCGGACCTCACTGGCCAGGTCTTCGACATCAAGCGCCACGACTCGCTGCCGACCGGTCCGTCGGACGAGCCGGAGCCGGTGGCCACGGGTCGCCCCTGAACCGGCTCGAGTACCTCCTGGCGAGCGGCGTCCTGCGGCTGCTCGGATCCGCGTTCTCGATCCTGCCGATCCGCCGGCGGCGGGTCGTGCTGGCGACGGCCCGGGTCGCGGCGCTCGAGGGGAACCTCGCCCACCTCCACGCGGCGATGCGGGCCAGCCACCCGGAGCGCGAGTACGTCCTGTTGCTCGAGCCATACAGCTACGGCCTGCTCGGAAAGGTCGCGTACCTCGGCCGCCTCATCCGGGGGATGTACCACCTCCGGACGGCGGGGCTGTTCATCGTCGACAACGCGTACCTGCCGATCCACGTCGCGCCGCACCGGGCGGGCACGACCGTCGTCCAGGTCTGGCACGCGGTCGGGGCGTTGAAGCGGTTCGGGGCCGACACGCTGTCGCCACTCGCCGAGCCGGAACGGACCTTCCTGCATCGCCACTACGACTACGTCGTGACCACGGCCGAGAGCGCCCGGGCGCCCTATGCGGCAGCGCTTCGGACACCGCTCGAACGGGTGCTGGCCCTCGGCTCGCCGCGGACCGACTTCTTCTTCGACGAGCCGGCGATGGCAGCGGCACGGGCTCGGTTGCTGGCGGCGCATCCGACGCTCGCCGGACGACGGGTCGTCCTCTATGCCCCGACCTTCCGCGGTCGCGGTCCGGCGAAGCGCGCGGCGGGCGGCCTAAACGCCACGCAGCTGCGCGCGTCCCTGCCCGATGACCACGCCCTGGTCCTCAAGACCCACCCGAACCTGTCGCCGGCGGCGACGCCGAAGGCCGGCTACGACGTGGTGGCGGATCCGGCGTCGGAGATGAACGACTGGCTGGCCCTCGCCGACATCCTCATCACCGACTACTCGTCGTCGATCTTCGAGTTCGCCCTCCTCGGCCGGCCGCTCATCCTGCTCGTGCCGGACCTGGAGGCCTACGAGCGCGACCCGGGCCTGTACCTGGACTACCGAACGGAGATGATCGGGACGCAGGTCACCGACACGGACGGGGTCGTCGCGGCGATCGTGGCCGGACGGTTCGACACCTCCGGCTATCACGACTTCATCGCCCGACACGTCGCGGCCGACGGGGCCGCCAGCCGGCGATTCGTCGAGGTCTTCCTGGAGGGCGGCCTTCCGGAGGCGAGGTGATACCCTTCGCCGCGATGTCCGCCACCAGTGAAGCGCCGGCAGCGTTCCACAACGCCGCCGGATCGCCGGGTCCCCTCGCCCTGATCCGCGAGGGAATCGCGGACATCCGGTCGCGACGCCGGCTCGTGCGCTACCTCGTCCAGGCGGATATGCGCCGCCGCGGCGCGGACACGCTGCTCGGCAACTTCTGGTGGGTGCTCGACCCGCTCCTCCAGATGGTCGTGTACGTGATCTTCATCACGATCGTCGCCCGCGGGCACGGCATCCCCGACTATCCGCTCTTCATCTTCGCGGCGATCCTGCCGTGGAAGTGGTTCAGCGCATCGATCATCGACGCCACGGGATCCGTGGTCAGCGCCGAACGGCTCATCAAGCAGATCCAGTTCCCCAAGCTCGTCCTGCCGGTCGCGGCGACGACGGCCGGCGTCGTGGGCTTCGCGTTCGGACTGATCCCGCTGGGGGCCCTGCTGCTCCTCAACGCCCACCGCCTGAGCCCGTACGTCCTGCTCGTCCCGGTGATCGCCGTGGTCCAGTACATCTTCACGCTCGCGATGGCGCTGCTCGTCTCCGCCGGGAACGTGTTCTTCCGCGACCTCGGCAACGTGTCGGTGCACATCCTTCGGCTGTGGTGGTTCCTCTCGCCCGGGCTGTACAGCCTCGCGTTCCTCGACACGCTCCACATCGTCGAGCAGTACCCGATCATCAAGACGCTGGCCGAGGCGAACCCGTTCGCCATCCTGTTCGAGGCCTACCGAATGGTCATCTACGGGACGGAGACCTCTCCACCCGGCTTTCCGAACTGGGGCTCTCTGGCGGTCCTGACGGTGGGCAGCACGCTCTTCCTCGGCGTCACGACCGTGGTCTTCAAGCGCCTCGAGCCCAACTTCGCCAAGGTCCTGTGACCGCGCCGCCAGGGCCGCCGCCCATCCGTCCGTCGCGCGAGCACGCCATCCGGGTCGATGACCTGGGTGTTCGCTATGACCTGCGCTTCACCCGCAAGACGACCATCCGCCGGTCGTTCGGCCAGATGCTCGGGCGCGGCGCCTCCGAGCCGTTCTGGGCTCTGCGCCACGTGTCGCTGCGGGTGCTCCACGGCGAATCCCTCGCCGTCATCGGGCCGAACGGAGCGGGCAAGAGCACCCTGCTGCAGGTCCTCGCCGGCATCATCCGGCCGTCCGAGGGATCGGTCGACGTCCTCGGCCACGTGTCGGGCCTGCTGACCCTCGGGGCGGGCTTCGACCGGGACCTCTCCGGTCGGGACAACATCCTCCTCGGAGGTGCGTTCCTCGGTCTTGACGACGACGTGACCCGCGAGCTCCTGCCGTCGATCATCGACTACGCGGAGCTCGGCGACTTCATCGATGCGCCGCTGAAGACCTATTCGTCGGGGATGCGGGCGCGCCTGGGATTCGCCATCGCGACGTCGGTCGACCCGGACATCCTGCTGCTCGACGAAGTCCTCGCGACCGGCGACGCGCAGTTCCGCACGAAGTCCAAGGCACGGGTCATCGAGCTGGCGAAGTCGGCCAAGGCGGTCGTGCTGGTCACCCACGACATGGCGTGGGTGACGGAGTACTGCAACCGCGCCGTGCTGATCGAGCGAGGCAAGGTGATCATGGAGGGTGAGCCCGCCGAGGTCGTCGAGATCCACAAGCAGCATTCCGAGGAGGCGCGCGCGCTCCGGATCGCGGCCGCCCAGGCCGCGGGCGTCGACCCGGGGATCGTCAAACGCTGAGGGCGCCCTCGCGAACGACCGGTCCGCTCCGCTCCACGAGCGAGTCGTCGTCCGGGACGTAGGCGTACCGCCGTCCGCACCGGGTGCACGAGAGGACTGGATCGATGGCGTAACGCTCCACCTCGGCCGGCGCCGGATCGCCGTTGGCGTCGCGCAGGCGGCCACCGCAGGCACAGACCCAGCCGATCCGACGCGCCGGGCTGCCCGCGGCGAGGGCATGGGCGCCGACGCTGCGGGTCACGACCGAGCCAGCCCCGACCGTCGCGAACCGGCCGACCGTGCAACCGGCGAGGATGACCGCGCCCGCGCCGATCGAACTGCCGTAGGCGAGCACGATCGGCTCGATGACGCGGTCGGCGTCGCTGGCGATCTCGCCCTCAGCGGTGATGGCTCGCGGGTAGCGCTCGTTGGCGAGGATGGCGCCGGTGCCCAGCAGGACGCCGTCCTCGACCGTGCCACCGCGCTGGATGACCGCGCCGTCCTGGATCTGGACCCGGTTCCCGATGTGGACACCATCCGCGATGACGACATGGAGACCGACGCGCGTCTCGGAACCGATCGCGACGGCGTCGCCGAGGCGGGCGTGAGCCGAGATCATCGCGGCCTGGCCGACGCTCGCGCCGGCGCCGAGGCTCGCGCTCGGATCCACCTTGGCGGATCGATGGATCACGGTGGCGCTCCACTAACGACTGTCGTTCTGGGCTCCCGAGTATAGACCGGGGGTCGGGCGGCCCCGCCGCGCCCGAAGTCAGCGGCGGCGGAGCAAGCCGATGACGAGTCCCGCCGTGGCGCCGAAGGCGATGGCGCCACGCCAGTCCATGAGCGCCTTGACGTTGCCGTCGACGTTCCGCGCGACCAGCACCAGGACAGCGCTCGTCCGTTCGAACGTCGCGCGCCCTGTGATGGCCGTGCCGATCAGGCCCTGTTCGAAGCGGAGGTCGCGGGCCAGGACGTTGCGCACGAAGCCCTGGCTGACCCGAGCGTCACTCGCGATCGCGACGCCGATGCCACCCATCTCGACGGAGATCCGATCGGCGCGGGCAAGGCCAATTCCGCCCTGGCTCAACGCGACGTCCGTCGCCTCGACGCGGCCGATCCCGCCCTGCCGGACATCGACCTGCTGGGCATGCGCTTCGCCGAGGCCACCTTGGCTGATCGTGACGGTCCGGGCCTCGACCCTGCTCGAACCGTATCCCGTCGACAGCGGCACGACCGAGCCCGACGGCACCGAGTCGACGCGAGTCGTCCGTGGCGTCAGGGTCGGGTCGCCGCTCGACGTCGCGCGCGCGGCGGCCGACTTGGCCGCGGCGGCCGGCTTCGCCGTGACAGCGGCTGCGGCAGACTTTCCCGACGCAGTCGGCTTCGGCTTTGCGACGCTCGAGTCCTTCGCGCCACGCGCGGCCTTGGTGGCACTCGCGGGCTTCGCCGCGGCCGACCGAGCCCGGGTCCCCTTCGGCTTGGGCGTGGCGGCCTTGGCGGTCGTCGGTTCGTCGGGCGGTTGGCTGTCGGCCATGGCTGGGTTCCTCAGGTTCGGGCAGATGGGCTCAGCGCGCTGGGCGCGGCTCGTCGTGTATCGCGCAGCCTACGCCCGGTTCGTCTTGAGCGCGACAGCCGGCCTCGTCCCGACGCTCCGAATCGGCGGCTCCTGTATCCTGCGCCAGCGTTGCGCCGCCCTGGAGGATCGGGGCCCGGACGCGACACGGACGAGGGGATCGATCGGTGCGCAGTTCGATGACGCCGAAGCGGTGGTTCGTCGCGTTCGTCGTGGCGATCGCCGCGGTGGCGGGTGCGGTCGGGCTCGGCCTCGTCGCGGCCGGTGCCGCCCGGTCGTCGGCGAGCAGCCCGCCACCGATCGCGATCGCGTCCTCGACCCCGGCACCGACGCCGTCGCCCACGCCCGCGCCGACACCGACCCCAGTCCCGACGCCCACGCCGACCCCCACCCCGGTCCCGACGCCGACCCCTGTGCCGGCGCCCCTCACCGGCAGGCTGGTCCAACCCAACATCGCGAAACGCCACCCGATCGCCGTCATGATCGACGACCTGTCGGCGGCCAGGCCGCAGTCGGGGCTGGCATCGGCCTCGGTCGTCTGGCAGGCGCCGGCCGAAGGCGGCATCCCACGCTACATGGCGATCTTCCAGGACGACCTGCCCGATGTCGTGGGCCCGGTCCGCAGCGCTCGCTACTACTACATCGCCTGGGCGGCCGAGTGGCGCGCCCTGTACGTCCATGCCGGTGGCTCACCGCAGGCGATCGACACGCTCCGGGCGCAGGGCAGCGGTCAGCTCGTCTACAACGCCGACGAATTTCGCTACGGCGGATCGTTCTACCGGTCACGCGAGCGGTTCTCGCCGCACAACCTCTATGCGAAGGGCTCGACGCTGCGCAACCTCGGCAAGAGGGTCGGGGCGAAGGACAAGTCGTACTCGCCGGTCTGGCAGTTCGCGCCGGACGCTCCGCTTGCTGCCCGGCCGTATGGCGGGACGATCACGCTTCGCTACCCAGCCAACACGATCAAGTACAAGTACGACCGTAAGACCAACACGTACCTGCGCTCGGTGACCGGCGAGGCGAAGGAGAAGGACGCGGCCGACGGGCAGCGGATCGCGCCCAAGAACGTCGTCGTGATGATGATGCGGTTCGGTCCGCTCAACGACGGCCACCCGAACAAGCACCGGCTGGAGGCCACCGTCGTCGGCAGCGGGACCGCCTGGATCGCCACGAACGGCAAGACCATCAAAGGCACATGGAAGAAGACCGGGCTGACGAAGCCGACCCGCTTCTACGACTCCAAGGGCCGCGAGGTCACGCTCACCGTCGGCCAGACCTTCGTGCAGGTCATGCGGATCGGCTACTCGGTGGCGTTCACGGCGGGATCCAAGGAGCCGCCGGCCACGGCCGCGCCGTCCGCTTCGCCCGCCGGCTGAGGACAGGGCTGGGTCAGGCGGTCCGCGGGACGCCGACCTCGGCGTAGATGGCCCGGGTCTCGCGCGCGACGTCGGCCCACGTCCGGCGCTGCCAGGTCGCCCGTTCGAGGGCACTCGCCGCGATCCGCTCATGCACCCGGTCGTCGGTCCAGACCGCGCGAAGGGCGACGGCGAGGCGCTCCGGATCACGCGGCTCGACCAGGATCCCGGCCCCGCCAACGAGGTCCGAAAGCGCCCCGACCGCGGACGCGACGACCGGCGTCCCGCAGGCGATCGCCTCGCTCGCCGCGAGGCCGGCCGCATCGGAGACCGCGGGCAGGATGGCTGCGCGGGCGCCTCGGACGAGCCCTGCCACGACGGTCGGGGACAGGTGCGGGGCATACGTCAGGCTGCCGCCGATGTCGTGGCGCGCGGCGGCGCGGGCCAGGGCGGCCCGGTCGTCGGGAGTCGCGCCGACCAGCAGGATCCGGGGCGGCCACGCGACATCCTCGGGGAGTCCAGCGGGGCGGCCGGCCTCACCCAGTGACACCAGTGCCCGCAGGAGCGTGCCGAGGTCCTGGCGGGCGTCGTAGCGCCCGGAGTAGACGAGATACCGCTCCGGCAGTCCCAGGCGCTCTCGCTCGCGGGTCGCGTCGGCCTCCAGCCTGGCCCCACCGTGCCCGACGGCCAGGGAGAACGCCGGCCGTGACGCGAGAGGGACCACGCGCAGCCGGTCCGACCGGATGCGCAGGACCCGCCGGGTCGCCTTGGCGACGCCCGGGCTGGCCACGAGGACCGCGGCCGCCTCGCGCAGGAGCTGGGCCCGCAGGCGCTGGCCGAACCGGGCACTCGCCGACCGGGCGAAGACCTCGGGCATCTCCCACGGGGCGAGGTCCAGCAACGTCGCGACGACCGGCAGGCCGGAGGCGATCGGGAGCGGGCCGGCGCCGGCCGTGTGGTAGACGGCCCCGGCGGCGCCGCTGCGTTCCGCGCGCCACGCCGCGCCGAGCGAGGCGCCGCGCAGCAGGAACGGGTCGATGGTCAACGCGGCCGAGCGCAGCATCCGGGTCGGGGGCAGGAGTCGCCGGCCGACGACGTCGAGGTGTCCGTAGGTCGCGGTGGGGTCGTCGAGGTCGCTGCGCAGGAGGAACGCGAAGGACTCGCCCGGCAGAGGGTCGGCATCGAACGCCCCGAGCAGGCCATCGAGGTAGGCGGCGGTGATCGGCGCACGCTCGGGTTCCTGGATCGGCCGCACGTCCATCACGACCCGGACGCCCGCCGACACCGGCTCGTCGCCGATCTCCCGCAGGGTCGGTCGGGGGTCCGCGAGTTCGTTCGCCTCAAGGCGTTCGGCGCCGCCCGCCCCGGGGTCGCCGGACTCGGCGGCTTGCGGGTCGGTCACGACCGTCGCCGCCGGCGCGTGAGGCGACCCGCCAGTTCCTCTGCGCGGAGCTGGACGACGACCACCAGCGCCTCGACCACGATCCGTCGCGACATCTTGCTCTGGCCGACGCGCCTGTCCCGAAAGACGATCGGGACCTCCACGATCCGTGCGCCCCGTCGATCGGCACGGAACGTCATCTCGATCTGGAAGACGTAGCCGCCCGCATGGATCCCATCGAACGGCACGGCTGCCAGGGTCTCCGCGCGCCAGCACTTGAAACCGCCGGTCAAGTCGTTGGGCCCCAGACCCAGCACCGTCCGCGCGAAGATGCTCCCGCCGCGCGAGATGACCCTCCGGCCGAGGCCCCAGTCCACCACCCCGCCGCCGGCGGTGTAGCGCGACCCGATCACGAGATCGGCGCGATCGGCGCTCACCGGCCCGATGAGGCCGGGCAGGTCCGCCGGGTCGTGGCTGAAATCGGCGTCCATCTGGACGACGCTCCGGGCTCCGCCTGCGAGTGCTCGACCGAACCCATCGAGGTACGCCCGACCCAGGCCTTGCTTGGACGGCCGATGCAGCACGCGGACGCGTGGGTCGGCCGCCGCGAGGCCGTCCGCGAGCTCGCCCGTGCCGTCCGGGGAGCCGTCGTCGACGACAAGGAGCGTTGCCCCCGGGAGCGCCCCGAGGATGGCCGCGGAGATCGGGCCGATGTTCTCGGCCTCCTGGTACGTGGGAAGGACGACCCACACGCCCGCGCCGAGCGCGGATGGTTCGTCGGGACCGCCGGCCGCGGCCGGGCGTGGGCTCGTCATCGCCGGCAAGTGTACGGACGGGTCGGGGTCAATGGACCTGGACCGTCACGCTCCTCGAGAAGCGGGTGGTGCCGAACTTGCTTCGGGCCGTCACCGTGACCTTGTAGACGCCGGGCTTGACGTACGTGCCCGCGGCCGTCTTGCCGCTCCAGGTCCAGCGGTACGTGCCGGTCTTGACGGAGCGATTCTTCCAGATCGTCCGGATGAGCGTTCCGGCCCTGTAGATCGCGACATCGACCTTCGCCGCGCGCCGGAAGGTGATCACCGCCTGGCTCTTCTGCCGGGCGCGCGGGTCGAAGGAACGATCGGTCCAGCGGACGGCCGCGATCGTCCCGTCGACGAGGATCGTCCGCCGGACCAGCGTCAGGTTGCCGGCCCGGTCGCGACCCTTGACCTGGAACGTGTACCGGCCGGCCGGGACGAAGACGCCCGCCCGGGTCCGGCCCGACCAGGCGGTCTTCCAGCTCGTCCGCTTCGAGAACGACCACGATCGGACCGACGTGCCGGCCGAGTTGCGCAGGCGCACGACGCCGGTCAGCGCCTCGCTCGCCTTCCACGACAGCGGCAGCGTGTCCTGGTGACCGTCGCCGTCGGGTGAGAAGTACCCGCGCGACGCCGCGGTCGTCACCCCGGCCGCGGTCCGGTCGACGGTCACCGTGAACGCACGCTCCGCCCGGTTGTTCGAGGCGTCCGCCGTCCACAGGGTCAGCCGGTATCGGCCGTCGGCCACGACCGCACCGCCCTGGTCGCGCCCGTTCCAGGTGAGTGACGGGGTTCGGCCGGCCTGGCTCCCGGTCCGCACGGCGGCCCCGAGGGTCGCGCCATTGACCCGCTGGACGCGGTAGCCCCATGCGGTCAGGCCACTCGCGGTCAATCGCGCCGTGGTCGTCTCGAGCCGGCCGTCGCCGTTGGGCGACACGAGGCCCGACGAGATCGAGCCACTCTTGATCGTCGGCGGGACCGTGTCGGTGATGAACTTGGCCTCGATCGCCGCGTACAGCTCGGGGCGCGTGCCGTCGTACCCGAGCGCCCAGATCCCCGAGCCGCGCAGGCCGTACTGGTTCACCAGGTCGTACTTGGCCTTGAGCGCCTTCGCGTCATCGAAGTAGAGCTGGCGCCACGGCTTCACGCAGCCGTAGGCCGGTGTGCAGTTCTGCCGTCGATAGGCGGTCCAGGCGACGCCGTCGACAGCGTCATAGGACTTGCCGTAGGTGACCCCGAATTCGCGTGCGGTCACATACGGCACCGTGACCGAACCGCCGTACTTCGTGCCCGAGATGTTCTTCGCGTGCACCGACGAGCTCGACGTGGACCAGGCACGACCGTAGTACGGCACGCCGAGGATGACCTTCGAGGCCGGGATGCGCGCGACGTAGGCCTTCAGGGTGTCCCGGATGTCGTAGGTCGGTCCGCCGATCGGCGCGATCGAGCCGACCGGGGTCGACGAGGATGACCGGTAGTCGTAGCCCATCACCAGCACAGCATCGGCGCCGCCCTTGGCCGTCGCCGCCTCGATCGGGTAGTTGCCGATCCAGCCGGTGGTGTCGAAGGTGAGCTGGTAGCCCTTGGCGACGG
Organism: uncultured Chloroflexia bacterium; assembly: GCA_963767165.1. Lineage (GTDB taxonomy): Bacteria > Chloroflexota > Limnocylindria > Limnocylindrales > CSP1-4 > SPCO01. The sequence goes on from CAVYCV010000008.1 coordinate 50,016, forward strand.
CCTTGAGCGAGGACCTGACCTTGCGCACGAGCAGCGTGAACTCGTCGGCGTAGCCGGACGCGATCGGCTCGAAGTCGAGGTTCACGCCGTCCGCCCCGCGCGCCCGCACGGCCGACGCGATCTGGGTCGCGAGATTGGCCCGCGCTGCCGCGCTGCCGAGCAGCTTCTTCTGCCGGGCGAGGCCTGTCGCCGTCCAGGCGAAGCTCTGCACGGTCAGCACGACCCGGGCGTGGCTGGCGTGCGCGGCGTTGATGACGCTGGTCATCCTCGAACTGGTCCAGCCGCTCCAGCCGACCGTCGCCGAGCCGTTGCTGTTCTTCCTGATGAGGTTGCCCTTGCCGTCCGCACCGACCCCGAAGTAGGCGACGGTCGAGATCTTCTCCCAGTCGAGCGTGGTCGAGCTGTCGCTCAGCTCCCAGTAGGGCAGGAAGCCGAACACCTCGCGCTTGAGCGCACCCGGATCGACCGCGGCCGTCAGTTCGAACGTGGGCTGCCCATCGTCGAACGACCAGGTGGCGCCGTCGGCGGCGATGACGGTGGCAGGGTCGACGATCGGCGCGTCGACGCGCGGGGCGGTCGTGGGGACGAGCGAGGCTGCACCGTTCGGGAGAGCGCGGAGGGCCTTGCCCGAGGCCGATCCCGCGGGGAGAGCCCGTGGGCGGGCGCCGTCGACCACCCACGGATCGCCTGCCCGAGGGCGGAACGGCACGGTGACCCGCCCGCCTGCCTTGAACGCGATGCGGTCGTTGGCGTGTGCGAGCGCTTCCTCGTACTGCACGGTCGGGCGGAGCGTCGTGGCGCCGTCGGCCCGGGGTGCGGCGGCGAGGGTCGCGACCGGCAGCAGGCCGGCGCCGAGGACGAGTGCCAGCGCGGCGGCCATCGGCCGGAGACCGAGGAACGGCGCGGGCGGACGACGAAACAGCATCGGGTGGACGACCCTCATCCAGCGGCGGGAGCGTCCACCCTAGTCCCGCGACGCAAGCAACGACTACGCGACGATGGTCCCGGGGAGTACCGGTACGGTGTGGCTGGGTGGGGACTGGTGCGGTCCTGCGGCGGGCCGACCGGGCCCGAGCTGACCGAGGTCAGTGGATCGGGTACGCCTTGCTGGTCTTCTGGGAGTGCCCGTCCTTGTCGAGGGCCTTCGCCTTGAACGTGACCGTCCCGGCCGAGCCGCCCGTCTTGAGCCTGACCGTCGCTCGGTACTCGTATGCGGCGACCTTGGTCATCGCGACGCTCCAGGTGGCCTTGCCCGGCTGCTTGATGTACAGCCGCGGCTTCGTGGAGAGCTGCTCGGCCGAGGTCACCGTCACGGTGACCTTCTGGCCACGCTTGGGCGTCGCGTCGGACGGCTTGATCCCGAACGCGTTCATCGTGAACCCGATCGCCTGGCTGACCGTGCCGGCGCCGTCGGTCGCAGAGACGACCGAGCTGTACGTGCCGACCGGGAGCCGCGTGCCGTTTGTCCGCCGGCCGTCGTAGGTTCGCGTCCAGCTGCCGGCGGCCGTCGGTTGCGCGTCGAGCAGGGTCGCCACGACCGCGCCGGCCGCGTCGTTGATGGTCCAGGTGACGGTCGCGGGGACCTTCAAGGTGAACCCGAGGGTCGTGCTCTTGGCGAACCGGTCGTTGTCCTGTGGGTAGAAGAGCTTCTTCGAGCTCGTGACGAAGCCCAGGGTCGTCGCGACGCGGATGGTCCGGTCGAGGGAGCTGCCCTGCGTCCCACTCGAGTCCCGTGGATAGAACCGCATCGTGTAGAGGCCGTCGGCGACGACGTGCCCGCCATCGTCCTTGCCGTCCCACGTGATCGTGGCCGCACCAGCAGCCTCCGACACGGTCGACGTGCGGATGTGCGTGCCTTCGCCGTCGAGGACGCGCCACACGATCGAGCCTGACTCGGCGGTGGTGGCCGTCCATGAGGCCGTGTCGCGTGAGCCATCGCCGTTGGGCGCGAACCAGCGGTCGGTGCTCTCGTCGGGGGTGACGGAGGTGAGCTCGGCAGGGACGGTGTCGATGGTGATGGAGTCGGTCTTCGTTACCGGCATGTTGCCCCACGCATCCTCGGCGAAGACCTCATACGTGTAGGCACCGTCGGGGTACGGGGTGGCGCCATCGAGTCCGCTCCAGCTGACATCGAAGTCGTCGCCGGAGCCAGTCGTTTCATGGAGCACCGCGTTCGCGGCCCCGAGGACCCGCACGCGCCAGTCGACCGACTCGGAGAACCGTCCGCTCAGGTGCGCGATATCGAAGCGGCCGTCGCCGTTGGGCGAGAAGCGCCCGCCGAGCGTGTCGAGGGCCCAGACCTGCGGCCCGCGGCTGTCACGGGGCAGGAGATCGGTCGTGGACATCCAGCCGTGGATCGATGCGTCGTCGATGCCCTCCACCCGGACGGCGCCCGTCCCGGTCGAGGTGGTCACGTTGCCGTTGGCGATCGTCCGCAGGCGCGCGCCGGCCGGCACCGTCTGGGGCGGCTGGCCGCTGCCGCCGTCGGGCGTCAGGGCCGCGTCGCCGTACAGGCCCGCGCCGGCGGTCCCGACCTCGGCGTTGCCCGGCACGACGAGCGTCGTGGGATCCGTGCCGGTGTCAGCGTACGTGGCACCGGTGACTTCGTCGGTCGTGAGGCCCGGTCGCGCGACGAGTGAGCGGTAGTAGCCGCTCGATGCGCCGTCGGTATCGGTGTAGGCGGTCGCGCCAGCTGTCCGGGTCGAGGGGAAGGCACTGGCGTGACCGTGGAAGTTCGGTGCGCTTTGCCAGAGCTCCTCGATCGTCGCGTGGGTCGTGAAGAGGCTCCGGATGTAGGGCACGACGCTCCCATGGCCCTCGGCGATCACCGCCTGCGCGCCGGCCTTGAGGAACCCGGCCGCGAAGTTCGAGACACGCTTGCGGGCGGTGGTGACGCTCGGTGCGGCGTCGCCCGGCTCCGAGTTGCCCGAGGCGTAGCAGAGGTGGTTGAGCAGGATGACCGCGTTCGGCGCGAGATCGAGCGTCGAGACGTACGGCTCGCCGTAGTACTTGGTGTTGGTGTCACCATGCCCGGCTGTGGCGTTGAGGCCGAAGCCGTCCTTCGTCGCGTACTTCGGGTCGTAGGTGTAGGGACTCGGCCAGCCGTTGCCGTGGCCCAGGTACAGGACGATCGAGGCACCCGTGACCGCGGCCTTGACCTTCGACCACGTCGCGTTCGGGCTGTAGACCTTGACGACGTTCGAGGTGTACTTGATCGCCTCGGCGTATGCGGCATTCGCGTCTGCGCGGTAGGACGATGTCGCCCCGTGGGTCGGGCCGACGATGATCACGACCTTCGGGCCCGCCGGGGCAGCACTGGCCGCGGGCGCGAAGGCGCCCATGACGGCGAGCATGGCGAACACGAGGATGGCGACTGACCGGCGCAAGACGACTCCAGCGAGGGACGAGTGGATGCCCTCACCGTGGTCGCGGGGTCGCGCACCGACAATCGCAGGATGGTCCGGGCCCTCGTAGGCCCATCGGGGCCGCCGCGTGCGGTCCGGTGCGGTGCGGTTGGGTCCGGTCTAGTCGGCCGTGTCGCGCAAGCGCACCAGAAGGTCCGCCAGGGGCGGGTTCGAGCGGTCCCGGTCGGACAGGATCGGCCGACCGTCGGGCGTGCCCGGGGCGGTCGGCCAGGGCACGCCGACGGCCGGGTCGTCCCAGGCGAAGCCACGTTCATCGCTGCCGTCGTACTCGTTGGTCACGAGATACAGGAGCGCAAGCGGCTCCAGGGCCAGGAACCCGTGAGCCACGCCGGTCGGGATGACGACCCACTCATCCTCGGCCAGCACCCGCGTCTCGACACTCGGCGAGGTGCTCCGGCCATCGAGCATCGGGCGGATGTCGACGAGGGCCACGAACGCCCGTCCCGAGGCGACGACCCAGTAGTCGAGCTGGCGTTCATGGCAGTGCAGCCCGCGCAGCACGCCGAGCGCGGACGTGGACAGGTTGGCCTGGACGAACGTGGGTCGCGTGTCGGGGCCCACACCCGCGTCGCCCGGGTCGATCGACCCGAGAACGCTCGCGCGCCAGAGCTCGCGGAACGATCCGCGGCGGTCCTCGGCCCGCGCGACCGCGCCGAAGCGGACGCCCGGCAGGACCGACGGCGCGCGTTCGATGCTCATCGCGCGACGCGCTCCCGGCGCCACGCCCGCTCGAGGGCCGGCGCGTAGTCGGCCATCGCGTCGGGCCACGGGCGCAGCGGCTCGCCCGACGGCAGGGGTGTGGCCTCGAGCACGCCCCATCGTGGCGGCACCGATGCGCGCTCCCAGGTGGAGCCTGGGACGTGCTCGACCGTCACGGGCGACGCGAACCGCCCGACGATGTACTCGGCCCACAGGGCCCGGGTGGCGGTCAAGCCGTTCACCACGTGATGGATCCCGGCGTGGGCGTCCTCGGCGAGGAGCGCAACGATCGCGTCGGCGACGTCGGCGGCGAACGTCGGCGTGCCCCACTCGTCGCCGACGACCCGCAACGGCTCACCGGCCGCGGCCGCACGATCGGCCGCCTCGAGGATCTTGCGCGGGAAGTCACGCCCCGGCGGCCCGAACAGCCACGCCGTCCGGACGATCCCGAGGCGGCCACGGCCCGACGACCCGTTGCCGACGCCATCGAAGGCGTCGGTCGCCGCCTGTTCGCCGGCCAGCTTCGACGCGCCGTACGGGTTCGACGGCGCCGGCGGATCGGAGGGGGCGTACCCGATGCCGTCGTGTCGCCGCCCGTCGAAGACCTCGTTCGTCGAGATCGCGACGAGGTCGATGCCGCGCGCGGCGCAGGCCGACGCCAGTACGCCGGTCGCGGAGCCATTCCGTCGAAGGGCGAGTCCCGGGTCGCGGGCGCAGCCGTCGACATCGGTCCAGGCCGCGGCGTGGACGACGACCTCCGGCCGGTCGCGGTCGAGGCGCTTCCCCACAGGCTCCGGGGCGTCGAGGTCGAATGCGCTCCGGTCCCATGCGAGCGGCCCGCCCGGACCGGTGAACGGCGCGTCCGCGAGTGCGGTCACGAGGGCGCTCCCGAGCCGCCCGGTGGCACCAGTCACGGCGACGCGCATCAGCCGGTCGGTCGATCGGTGGCCGTCGCGGCGGCGGCCGCGGCGCCGGCGGCTGCCTCTGCGCCCGCAAGCCGTGCCCCGTACTGGCGCTCGTAGTACGCGTCCCAGTCACCCGAGCGCGTGGCGCGCCACCAAGCTTCGTTGGCCACGAACCAGTCGACGGTCGCGGCGAGGCCCTCGTCGAACGCCGTCTTCGGTCGCCAGCCGAGCGTCGCGAGCTTCGTCCCGTCCATCGCATACCGCCGGTCGTGTCCCGGGCGATCCTCGACGTGGCGCACGAGCGACCAGGGCTTGCCGAGGCGGTCGAGGAGCATCTGGACCGTTTCGCAATTCGTCATCTCGGCACCGCCCGAGACGTTGTAGGTCTCGCCCGTCGCTCCGTGGCGCAGGACGAAGTCGACGCCGTCGGCGTGGTCGGCGACGTACAACCAGTCGCGACGCTGGAGACCGTCGCCGTAGAGCGGCAACGGCTGGTCGTCGATCGCGTTCGTGATGAAGAGCGGGATGAGCTTCTCGGGATGGTGGAATGGGCCGTACGTGTTCGAGCCGCGCGTGACGACCGCGTCGACGCCATGGGTCACGACGTAGCTCCGGACCAGCAACTCGCCGGCCGCCTTGGCCGCGGCATAGGGCGAACGCGGGGCGAGGGCATCGCCCTCATGGGCCTCGCCGGTGTCCACCGAGCCATAGACCTCGTCTGTGGAGACCTGCAGGAAGCGCGGCCGCCCCGGCGCGGCGAGGCACGCGTCCAGGAGCACGTGCACCCCGATCACGCCGGTCCGAAGGAACGCCTCCGGATCGAGGATCGAGCGATCGACGTGCAATTCGGCGGCGAAGTTCACGACCGCGTCGGCTTCCGCGACCAACTGCGCGACGGTCGCCGGGTCGGCGATGTCCCCCACCACGAACGTCAGTCTCGATGCCTGCTCGGGATCGGCGCGCACCTGCGCCAGGTTCGCCTCGTTGCCCGCATAGGTCAGCTTGTCGAGGACGGTGATGTGCGTGCCGTCGCGTCGGGCGAGGACATCGCGGACATAGCACGAGCCGATGAATCCGGCACCGCCGGTGACGAGGATGCGGCGGATGTCGCGGCTTGCCATGGGACCGTCAGTCCGTCGGCCGCTCGACGGGCGCCGCGAGCCGGCCGGCCGCGTCGTCGTCGCGGGCGAGCTCGGCGGCGCGCTGGAGCGAGGCGACGGTGCCCGCGTCCGCCCAGTGCCCGTCGTAGACGCGGCTGAACAGCCGGCCGCCCGGGACGTAGTGGTTCAGGACGTCGGTGATCTCGAACTCGCCGCGACCGGACGGCGCGAGGTGCTCGATGACCTCGAACGCATCGGGGCGCAGGAAGTAGACGCCGATCGGGATCAGGTCGCTCTTGGGCGAGGCGGGCTTCTCCTCGAAGCCGATCACCTGCCCGTTCGCGTCGAGCTCCGCCACGCCGAACCGTTCGGGGTCCGGGACTCGATAGAGCAGGGTGCCCGCGCCGTGCGGGCCCGCGTCGAACTCGGCCGCCACGTCCGCCAGGTCGCGGCCGCGGAGGATGTTGTCGCCGAGGATGCAGCAGAAGGAGTCGTCCCCGACGAACCGGCGGGCGAGCCCGATCGCATGGGCGATGCCCAGCGCGCCCCGCTGGTAGCGATAGGTCAGGTCGAGACCGAAGTGGGACCCGTCGCCGAGCAGCTCCACGACGTCGCCGACGCTCTTGCCGCCCACGATCACCATGACCTCGCGGATGCCCATCCCGGCGAGCGTGGCGATGGGGTAGTAGATCATCGGCCGGTCGTAGATCGGCAACAGGTGCTTGTTGGTGACGATGGTCAGCGGGAAGAGCCGCGTGGCGGTCCCGCCGGCGAGGACGATGCCCTTCATCGCGCGGAAGCGTAGCAGGGGCGCCCGTGACGGACGCCGCCGCCGCCCGGCCTCTGAGTCGCCCAGCGGCGCTACTGACGAAGGAGGTCACTCTCGACCGTGGTCGGCCGCCTGATCGGTCGCCAGGCGACGTATTCGACGTCCCGACGCGGGCCCAACCGTGCCTTGGCCGTCGGATCGGTCGCTCAGCGACGAAGCGACGAGCACCTTCGACGGTAGCGTCGCCAAGCGACGACCAAGAACTGGTGCGCCCGGTGAGTGACGGTGAAGTGCGCCGGCCCATCATTGATCGATGGCTACGCGGAACCGCCGACTCGATCGAGCGATGGCGACGTCGCGTCGTCTTGCGGCTGCGGCGATGTCCGAGATCCGTGATGCTCGGATCGCCAGTGGCCTGAGCCAGCAGGAGGTCGCCAAGGCCCTCGGGATGTCGGCAAGCCAGGTCGCACGATTCGAACGCGGGGCGTTGAACGATCTCCGACTCGAGCAACTCTGTCGACTCAGTGCCGGTGTCGGACTCGAGCCGAGCCTTCGCTTCTATCCGGATGGTGATCCCCTCCGAGATGCCGGACAGGTACGGCTCCTAGAGCGGCTCCGATCACGCTGCGCTCCCACCATGCGATGGCGCGTCGAGGTGGCGCTCGCCGGCCAGAGCGATCTTCGAGCGTGGGATGCGGTGATAGACGGGACCGGCTGCGTCGATGCGATCGAGGCCGAAACGCGGCTGCGCGATCTGCAGGCGGTGGAGCGCAGACTCGCGCGGAAACTCCGTGACGACGCGACGATCCAGCACCTGATCCTGCTCGTCGCCGACACTCGGTCGAATCGGCGAGCGCTCGCCGAAGGACGCGACGCGCTTCGGGCCCAGTTCCCACTCGACACTCGCGAGGCCATGGAGAACCTTCATCGCGGAGGATGCCCCGGCGCGAACGCGATCGTCTTCCTCTAGATCACCAGCGGTGCCGCGGAGGGCGTCCGAGTCGCCCAGCGGCGCTATTGACGAAGGAGGTCACTCTCGACCGTGGTCGGCCGCCTGATCGGTCGCCAGGCGACGTATTCGACGTCCCGACGCGGGCCCAACCGTGCCTTGGCCGTCGGATCGGTCGCTCAGCGACGAAGCGACGAGCACCTTCGACGGTAGCGTCGCCAAGCGACGACACGGCCGCGGCTACCGGCCGCGGCTCACGGCTTGGTCGTCGGCGCGGCCGCCGGCGGCGCCGGGGTCGGCGTGTAGCACGGCTGCTCGCCGACCGGCAGCGTGTCGCCGGTGCACTCGACCGGCTGCTGCTCGATCGGCGGCAGGCCGCCCTGGTAGTCGAGGATCACGAGGACGTATTCGAGCCGGTCGAGATCGGCCGTCGGCTGCAGGAAGGCGGTCTGGACGACATCGTTCGCGTCACGGCGGACGTCGACCACCTGGCCGATGAGCAGACCCTTGGGATAGGGCGAGCGGATGCCGCTCGCGAGGGTGATGCCCGCGGTCAGCACCTCGTCGTTGAGGCCCACCTGCGCACTCGAGTCGATCTGGTTCATCACGAGCACGCCCCCGAGCTGCCCGACCACCTCGCCGGTCGCGGCATTCGAGGCGATCTGGCCGATGACCGTCGATTCGGCGTCGGTCAGCAGCACGACCGTCGAACTGCCCGGGCCGATCTCGGTGATGCGCCCCGCCAGCGCGCCACCGGCCGCGATCACCACATCGCCTTCAGCCAGGCCGTCATCGGTGCCCTTGTCGAGGGTGATCCGTCGTCGGAACTCGCTCGGCTCGCGACCGATGACAGAAGCCGCCGTCGTCTTGAAGTCGAAGCCGCTCTTCAACTGCAGCAGCGCCGTCAGCTGGTCGTTCTCGCGTTTGGTCTCCTGGAGGCGCGCGTTCTCGTCGGCGAGGCGCGCGTTCTCGTCGCGGAGGGCCGCGTTGTCGATGCGCAGGCGGTCGATCTCCGTGATCGCACTGCCGATCGAGGCGATGCCGCCGGCGATCGTGTCGAGCGCGCCCTGGATGGGCCGGAAGGCGAACCCGATCCCGTTCTGCAGTTCGCGGATGCCCGGGTTCGACGAGAAGGCCATCATCAGGAGGGTGACCGCAAGGAGCACCATGTAGGCGATCCCGCGGCGGCGGGCGGAGCGGTTGGCGAGCAGCGAGGTCATGCTCGTTCCCCTTGCTGGTGTCCGCTCAGCGAGGCGGCCGCGAGTACGTCTCGGCGACCAGCACGCGATCCATGCCGTCGAGCTCCTGGAGGACGATGCCCGTCCCCCGGACCACGCACGTCAGCGGATCGTCGGCGATGTGGACGGGCATCTGGGTCGCCTCCGCGACCCGGCGGTCGAGGCCCGCGAGCAGCGCGCCGCCACCGGCGAGCACGATGCCCTGGTCCATGATGTCGGCGACCAATTCCGGCGGCGTCTCCTCGATCGTGTCCTTGACGGTGTCGACGATCTGCGCGACCGACGGCTCGATCGCCTCGCGGATCTGGTCGGCCCCGACCTCGACGCTGCGCGGGAGGCCGGTGAGGAGGTCGCGGCCGCGCAGCGTCACGCGCTGCGCGTCCCACTCGCCCGGGTAGGCCGAGCCGATCGCGATCTTGATGTCCTCGGCCGTGCGCTCGCCGAGGAACAGGTTGTACTCGCGGCGGGCGAACGTGACGATGTCCTGGTCCATCTCGTCGCCACCGATGCGGATGGACCGCGACACGACGATGCCGCCGAGACTCAGGACTGCCACCTCGGTCGTGCCGCCGCCGATGTCCACGATCAGGCTGCCGGACGGCTCGCTGACCGGGAGACCCGCGCCGATCGCGGCGGCCATCGGCTCCTCGATGAGGCGAGCCCAGCGAGCGCCGGCGTTGAGGGCCGCGTCGCGGACGGCGCGCTTCTCCACCTCGGTGACGCCCGACGGGATGCCGAGCAGCATCCTCGGGCGCGGGATCAGCCCGATCCGGTCGTGCACCCGGTTCACGAAGTACTTGATCATCTGCTCGGTCACGTCGAAGTCGCTGATGACGCCGTCGCGCAGGGGCCGGATGGCGATGATGTTGGCGGGTGTCCGGCCCACCATGCGCTTCGCCTCGGCCCCGATCGCGAGAACCCGCCGCGTCTTGGCGTCGATCGCCACGACCGACGGCTCGCTCATGACGATGCCCCGGTCGCGCACGTGGACGAGCGTGTTCGCGGTGCCGAGGTCGATCCCGATGTCGCGGGAGAAGATGCCGAGGATGCGGTCGAACATGCTGGGAAGGAGTCCTTCGTTGATGCGATCGGGGCCACGGCGCGGGCACCGCCGGCGTCCGGGGGCGGGTCGCGCGGGCGGGCGGGAGGCTCGGGCAGTATACGCGCTCGTTCCGGTCCGGCCGGTCGGGATCAAGTGAGTGGCGCGGCCGTCGTGCCGCTCGGTCGGGCATCGGGCCTCGCAGCGACCGCACGGGTGGGCGCCGGAGCGGGATTTCCCCAGGACGCGCAGACTCACGGGGCGAACGGGCACGCGCCGGGCCACGCCGAACTCATGACAGGGGCAAGGATCGTGCGCGACCTCGCGACCATCAAAGCAGTGGGCCGCGTGTCCGGGTGCCTCGCTGTCGCTGCCATCACCGCCGCCCTGTCCTTTGGCGCCTGCGGCACGACGCGCCGACGACGGGCCCTGCCACGACCGGCCCGTCGTCGGCGGCCGCGCCCGTGCAGTCTCCGGGCACGCCCTCCCCCGCACTGTCGCCGTCGGCCTCACCGGACGCGCTGGTCATCGACGATCCGGCCTACCTCGCCGGCGACGCCTTCACGGTGTCGGTCGACCAGGCGGGGACGGATTGGACCGCGCCGTCCGCAGCCCCGGTCATGCCGAACGGCGAACGGGCCGTGCGCGTCGCCTTCCTGCCCGCCTCATGCGCGACCGGCACCTTCACGATCAGGGCGGACGACGTGCCCGCCGACGCCTGGGAGACCGACCTCCAGGCGGATGGCGATCGGCACGGCTACGAGTTCATGTCCTGGCCCGCCGCTCAGCCCTCGCAGTGCGCGGACGGGCACGGGGAGGCCTACTTCCGGGTCGCCTACCACCCGTTCACGCTCCATGGCGCGATCCACCTGGTGGCTGACATCAGGAACGTCGTCGACGCCCCGAACGCCGTCGAGGTGGTGCCGGTGTTCACGAGCGCCGACGCCACACAGCCGTCGCTCACGACCGTGGGCTTCTTCGCCCTGGAGCAGGTCCCCGGTCCAGAGAAGCGACGGAGCGCCAAGGCGAAGGAGATGGCCGCCACGGACTTCGACCGGACCACGCTCCCAGACGGGACGACGCCGACGCATTGGGGCCTCAGGTTGACCGGGTGCGGTCCGATGGGCGCCGAGCCGATCTTCATCACCGCACAGATCGGGGACGCCGCACCTGTCGACGTCGGGACATGCTCCGATGGCAGCATCCGGGTCGAAGAGATGTCGTTGCCGCTGGCGGTGAACGGGACGCGGTTCGCGGTGCTCGTGGCGGGTGGCACGACGAAGTCGCAGGTGCGCGTATCCGAGTTCCAGTTTCGGGGCGACCGCCCCTGACCCTGCACCCGTGACGCGGGGCGCATCGCTCAGGTCGTCGGTCGCACGGTGGGTGCCGGCCGGTCGAATGCGATGCCGCGATCGCGCATCGAGACGTACGCGTCGTGGCCGATGACGAGGTGGTCGAGCAGGCTGATATCGAGCAGACGGCCGGCGGCCAGCGCCTCGGCCGTCAGGTGCAGGTCGTCGGGAGAGGGCGTGGGGTCGCCTGACGGATGGTTGTGGACAAGGATCACGCTCGCGGCGTTGAGCCGGACGGCGTCGCGGAAGAGCTCGCCGACCCGGACGAGCGAGGCGCTGACGTTGCCCTGGTAGACGGTCGCCACGCGCAGCACGTGGTTCTTCGTGTCGAGCATCACGACGCGCAACTCCTCGCGTTCGAGCCGACCCATCTGCAGGATCAGCCGGTCCGCGACATCACCGGGGCCGCGGATCGACCAGCGACCCGTCGGCCAGTCCGCCAGCGAGCGTCGGCCGAGCTCGAACGCGGCGACGAGCTGGGCCGCCCGGGCCTCGCCGATCCCGGCCAGTCCCGCAAGCTCGAGGTCCGTCGCCCGCGCGAGGCCGGCCAGCCCGTCGTAACGGGCGAGGACATCCGCGGCGAGGTCCACTGCAGAGTGGCCACGCGTGCCGGAACCCCAGACGAGGGCAAGCAGCTCGGCCGCGGTGAGCCCGGCGGCACCCCGGAGGGCCAGTCGCTCGCGCGGCCGCTCGGTGGCCGGGAGCTCGCGGATCGCACGCCCGCGAACGGTCGTATCGGACGGATCGGCCACCCCGGCACCTCACGGGTATCGGCACGCAGCAGAGTCGGGCGTCCCCGGGCCCGAACGACGGGAGCCCGCCGATTCCCCCCGCCATCCGGACCTCGAGGACGGGGCCAGACTACCGAGAGGCACTCACCGCGGGCTCACCCACCGCTTCGCCGCCGCTCACTGCGGCACCGACGTCCGAACGGCAAGCTCCCCGAGGACCAGCAGGATGCCGTTGAAGGTCATGTGGAGCCCGATCGGCGCCCAGATCGAGCCGCGACGGACGAAGAGCCAGCCGAGGGCGAGGGCGACCGGCACCCGCGTCGCGAACCCCACGATCACGAGCCCGGCCGCCTCCTGGGCGCTGCTGCCGGTCACGGTCAGGACGTGCGCGAGCGCGAACACCAACGCCGCGCGGATCACGCCCCGGCGCACGCCCAGTCCGCGGACCCAGGCGGTCGTGGCCAGGCCCCGGAAGAGCACCTCCTCGCCGACCGGGGCGATGACCGCGCCGGCCACGAACTGCAGGATGAATCCGGTCATCTCGCCGGTGGGCGGCAGCGGACTGACGGGCGTCACCGGGAAGAGCCTCAACAGGATGGCCGAGATCGGGATCGTCACGCCGATGACGACGAGTGCCCAGCCGGCGCCATGGAAGACGTCCCACACGGTCCCGGCGTCCGGGCGACGGATGCCCATGTCCGACCAGCTGAGCGCCCCGACGTCGACGACGAGGAGTCGGATCAGGCCGATGTACACGAGCGTCTGGACGCCGACCGAGAGAAAGCGCCCGAACGGACTGTCGACGTCCACCCCGAGTGCCACCAGGGGCAGGCTCAGGATGATGACGGCGACCAGCGACACCGGGATCGCGGCCACGAAGACAAGCAGCGGTGACGGGCCCTGATAGGCGAGCTCTCCACGCGCACGCCGCTCGATGCCCTGCGAGCCCGCGCCCGCGATCAGGCCGAACGACAACAGGACCAGCCCGGCCAGGAGGAGGATGATGGCGCCGCTGCGGTCGCCGGACATGACCCCGATGACGACGAGGCCGAAACCGAGGAGCGTGGCCAGCCAGCCGACGACGAAGAGCGCGGGCGCCGCCCGGCCCTCGATCGTGAATGTGCCCGATCCCGGCCGCGGCGGCGGTGTCGGCTCCGGCCCGGGTCCCGCCCCGTCGGGCGAGGTCAATTCTCTGGGAGCGGGTCCTGCGCGGGCGCCTTCCGGCTGCCGCTGCCCGCGGCCAGAGGCGTCCGGACAGACGGGCGCATCTGCGTGGGCGCCGAGGCGTTGGCCGCGATCCGGCCGGTCGCCTCACGCCGACTCGTGACGGGCTCGATGACCGCGGCGGCGATCTCGCGCCGCTCGAAGTCCTTGCCGCACCACGCGCAGAGTGACCAGTCCATGCCGACGAGCCGGCTGCAGTTCGGACAGACGCGGTTCAACCGGGTGCGGCAGCTGGGACAGATGATCCACTCATCGTTGATGCGGCGGTCGCACCCGGGACAGTGGTGGATCGCGTCGACCTCGGCCAGCAGCGCCTCCTCCGCCAGATTGCGCTCCCAGACCTCGCCGATCTTCTCGTGCGGTCGGATGATCTTGTAGACCCAGACCGCGAGGATGAAGAAGACCGGGGTGAACAGGATGATCCCGGCGGCCGCGAGGTACGGCAGGATGACGTTGTCCGAGCGCTGCTGCATGTCGCGGAACGCCCAGTAGGCGGTCGCGAGCCAGATGACGACGAGGTAGATGCCGATCAGGCGGATGCCCAGCTGGACGATCGGGCTGCCGAAGATGCCACCGATCGTCTCGCCGATCTGGCCGAGGATCTCGTCCATTCGCCTGGTCAGGTGCCTCCGTGCGGCGCCGAGGGGATCGATCCATCCGGCTGGGGCTGGCGGCCGGCGACGTCCGGCGCAGTGTAGCAGGGGTCGCCGGGGCCCTCGGTGGACTCTGGCGGCTTCGATTCGAGGCGGACGCGGGCGTCAAGCACGCGCCGAATCCGTCAGACGGGCGGTTCGTCCGCCGCGTGACGGTCGCGCCATCCGGACGTGATGCCGGCGACCGTGACCACGAGAGCGCCGACTGTCACGACCAGCGCGCCGATACCTGCTCCGAGGGGGCCGATGACATACGGCCAGACGAGGCCGAGGCAGAAGGCGCCGAGCAGGAGTCCAGCCAGACCGGACCGGATCGTCACCGGGATGCGGGTCGGCAGCACCGAGACGGCGAGGAGGGCCAGCGCCCAGAGGAACACCAGGATGTGGCCGGAGCCGGCGAGACCCCACGTGTCGAAGTACCCCGAGACGCCGGCGGCCCCGATCACGCTCCTCGACCACGGCATCAGCAGCCCGAAGGCGATGAGGCCGGAGCCGGCCGCGGTGGCGTACCCAAGCGCCTGGCCAAGCCGTGCGGAGTCCAGGGTCATCATGTCTCGGCTCGCGGCCGTGACGGGGAGCGCGGCGGCGGCGGCCGAGGCCGGCGGAGGCGTCGCCGGCGCTGTCGGGGCCGGACCTGGGGGCGTGGCTGCCGATGGCGGCAGGGTGCCGGGCGGCACGTAGCCCCACTCGGGCGGCGCCTCGGGCGCGGCACTGGCCGGATCCATCGCGACGGAACCCTCGAGCTCGGCCTGGTGGATCGAGCTCGGGGCCATCGGCGTCGCAGGACCGCGATCAAGGGACGTGGCCGCAACAGCGGCGCGCGGCTCATCGGACGATGCCGCCGGGATGGACTGGGTCTGGATGCGGGCCGGGGCCATCGCCGACAAACCATCGGCGGGGGCGCCGCCCGGGTCGCCGCCCGGGTCGCCGGATGCGGCCTCGGGCGTATCCTCGACAGCGCTCGCCGGCGGCCGCGCCCCGCCGCCGGTCACCGACGCGAGCAGGGCCCCGCAGGCGGGACACGACAGGCGTCCGCGCGGAACGGCCTCCCCACAGTCTGGGCAGACGATCGTGCGTGCGGGCATCGGTCACCTCGAATGTCGCTCGGCGCGCGACCGGGCGTGACTACAGCCTGCCAGACCCTCCTTCGGCATTCCAGTCCCCCGGACGGCGGCTGGCCGACCCCCCGAACGTCCGGTGCCCGCGCCGCGTCGCGTCGACGGTCCAGGCCGCCTGGCGCCAGGCGGCGACGACGCCCGTGAGCGCGAGTCCACCGGCCCACAGCGCGACGAACACGATCAGCATCACGGCCGCCAGGAACACATTCCGATCGACGAGCGCGGCCCGCAACCCGGCCCACGCGACCGACGCGGCCCCGCCCGCCGGGATCAGCACGAGCAGCAGGGCCGCGGCCGGGACCGCGAACAGCGCGAGCGTCCCGAGCGGGTGTCGGACCGCCTGGGTGACCGCGCCGACAAGCCCGCCCGCGATCGAGGCCCCGTCCAGGGCGATCCGTCGAGCGGCGATCCCGCCGATGATCTCGCCGATCAGCCAGACGACGATGACGACGACGATCGCATCGGGGACAGCAGTCACGATCCTCCAGGTGATCGGCGTCGTGACATCGCTCGGCCGGGTCAGCTCCGCGTAGGTCGCGGCCACGGTCCGGGCGGACGCCCAGGTCACGGCCACGAGCAGGGGGAACAGCATGGCCATGCGCGCAGCGAGGACCCGGAGCGCCTGACGGGTCGGATCGAAGGCGTGGGACGGCGCGGCAGCGACCGTGGCGCGCCAGTCGGCCGCGGCCGGATCATCGGGGGGTGGGGCGGCCGCGGTGACGTCCTCGTCGGCGGCGACGATGTGGATGCCCTCGATCTCGAGGGTCGCCGCCAGGAATCCGCCGAACACGAGCCAGGCCAGGACGGCCGCGACGCTGAGCACGATCAGCGCCAGCAACCCGACGGACAGGCCGCCCAGCACGAAATCGATGACCGTGGGGCCCGTCAGGTTCGCCAGCCCGGCCGGTGTCGGCAGCACGAAGATCGGGATCACGAACGCGACGATGCCTCCGCGGATGAGGAACCCCGCCAGCGCGAGGAGCCACGTCTGCGGATGCGCGAGCGTCGCGAGCAGCGACGTGACGAGGGTCCCCCCCACGGTCACGGGGCCGGGCTGGCGGAGGCTCCGGGCGCCAGGCCGAGCCCAGGCGCGAGTGCATCGAGCCGGTCCAGCGCTGCCTGGACCCGCGCTATCTCCTCGCCGTACCGGGCGAAGTCACCGTTCCGGAGGGCGGCCTGGGCCAGGTCGAAGTGGCGTTTGGCGTACGAGATCAGCCCGGGCACGTCATTCGGGAGCGGCTCGACGGGTCCACTCGACGGTGTCGGGGTCGGCGACGCTCCCGGACTCGGCGATGGCCCCGGTGTCGGCGTCGGCGTCGGTGTCGGTGTCGGCCCCGAGTTCGCCTCGGCGCGCAGCAGCAGGTCGATCGCTCCACCGAGGGTCGGAGCCCATGTGACGTTGCGCGTGGAGGCGACGACGATCCGCTGGAACTCCGGGAAGGAGACCGCGGTCGACTGGAGGTAGACCGGCTGGAGGTAGATCAGGGACTGGCCCAGCGGGACGACGATGAGGTTGCCCCGGATGACCTTGCTGCCCGACTGGTTCCACAGCGAGACCTGCTGGCTGATGATCGGGTCCTGGTCGATCCGACCCTCGATCTGGACGGGCCCGAAGACCGTCGACTCCGCGGGGAAGCGGTAGACCCGGGTCGCTCCGTAGTTCGGGGCGTCCATCCGGGCCGCGATCCAGGCGATCATGTTCGGCCGTCCGCTCGGGACCATGGGCTGCAGAAGCAGGAACTCGGCGCTGCTCTCCCCGGGCATCCGCATCACGACGTAGTAGGCCTCGGATGGCAGCGTCTGCTCGTTGGACGTGCTGGTCGGCACCGTCCAGAGGTCGTTCCCCGCGAAGAACTGCTGCGGGTCGGTCACGTGATAACGCCCGAACACCTGCGTCTGCACGTTGAACAGTTCCTCGGGGACTCGCAGGTGGTCGCGCAGGCCGGCGGGCATCTTGTCGATCGACGTGAACAGCGTCGGGAAGACGCCCTCGTAGGCGCGGACGATCGGGTCGGTCTCGTCGGCGACGTAGAAATGCATGGTGCCGTCGTACGCGTCGATCGTGACCTTCACGCTGTTGCGGATGTAGTTGAAGCTCGACGGCCCGAGGGCCGTGGATTCGAGGAGACGCGGGTCGAAGGACTGCGCGTTCGGGAACCGGTCCGAGGTCGTGTAGGCATCCTGCACGTAGACCAGGCGACCATCGTCGCCGACCACGAGGTACGGGTCCTTGTCGAACCGCAGGAACGGCGCGACCCGGCTGACCCTGTCCGCGAGCGATCGGTGGAAGAGGAGCTGGCTGTTCCCGGTCACCTGGTCGCTGATGAGCAGGTCGAGGTCGCGGAAGCGAAGGGCGAACAGCAGCCGCATCAGCGTGCTGTCGATCTTCACGCCGGTCGTGCCCGTCCAGCGCGTCGAGGCGCCGGATGCCGCCAATTCGTCGCCCTCGCCGGTCGGGTAGTCGAACTCGGCCTGCTTCGCGCCGACGACGACATAGTCGGACGAGCGCTCGCCGAAGTAGATCCGCGGCTCCTTGACGACCGGGGCACCCGGGACCGACTGGGTCGGCAGGTTGCCGATGAAGATCCGGGGCTGGCCCTCGTTCGTGACCTCGTTGACCGGCACCATCGCGACGCCGATCCCGTGGGTGTAGACGATCCGCTTGTTCACCCAGCCGGTCGCGCCCGGGTTCTGGTCGAGCGCCAGCTCGCGGCCCGACAGCATGACCTGGCGCTGGACGTCGTTGATGACGTACCGGTCCGTGTCGACGTCCTCGAACGTGTAGTAGCGGCGGACGGTCTGGAGCTGGTCCAGGGTGTCCTTGAGCGGGCGGTAGTCCCAGAGCCGGGCGTTGCGGAACGTGTCCTCCTCGCTGTCGACGAGCGCCTGGGTCACCGGCTCATTCCCGCGGAACGGCTGGTCCTGCCAGTCGCCCAGGTCGTACGCGAGACGCGTCATCGCGATGTTGTTCGCGATGAAGTGCTCCTCCTGCACGAACTGATTCGGCAGGACGGTGAAGCGCTGGATGGCCTCCGGATAGAGCCGCCCGATGACGATCGATGCGAGGAACCAGACTCCGAGCGTCAGCCCGAGTGGCCAGATCAGCTTGGTGAGCGCACCGCCGACGAGGAACGCGGCGGCCAGCCCGGAGATGACCGTCAGGACGTCGAACGCGAAGAACTGGGCGTTCTGGTCGGTGAAGCTCACGCCCGTCGCAACGCCGCGCGTGCTGTACACGAGCTCGAACTTGTCGAGCTGGTAGCCGAACGCGACCGAGAGAAGGAACAGCCCGCCCAGCACCGCGAGGTGCATCCGGATCGGCGTGCCGAAGACGAGCCCGCCGCGGGTGGCGCCCACCATGTAGCGCACGAGCACGACGATCAGGGTCGCGATCACCAGGCCGTTGAAGAGGCCCTGGACGAGGCGCAGGAACGGCAGCTCGAAGAGGAAGAAGCCGATGTCCTTCCCGAAGACCGGGTCGTTCACGGCCGCAGCCCCGGCCGGCGCGAATGACACCTGCTTCGCCCAGAGCATGACGGTCTCCCAGGCGCTGCCGAGCGAACCGCCGAAGGTGACCGCGAGGAAGATGGCGAAGATCGTCAGGGCAACGCCGGCCAGCGGCGTCAGGTCCGGGATGTCGTCCGCCTCGAAGATGATGGGTCGGGCCTCGCCGAACCCGCGCTGACCGCGGGTCCGACCGCCGGCCTGGGCCGCCTCGTTGAAGCGGTCGACGAGGCCACGGAGGGTGCTCGGCCCGTCACCGGGTGGCGGGCTCAGCCGCGCGGCGAGCCAGAGGTTCCCAAGCAGGACGACCAGGGCGAGGACCAGCCCGGCCGCGAACAGCCCGACCTGAGCCCCAAGACGGGTCCAGAAGACGCCATCGAAACCGACGCTCGCGTACCACAGGGCGTCGGTCCACAGGTCGAGGCCGAAACTGAACAGGATGATGAGCGCGACGATGATGGCGATCCCGACGCCGAGCCCGATCCGCCGGCCGGTCCCGCCGGTCTCGCGACCGTCGTCGGGGCCGCCCGGCGGCCGACGGCGCGGTGGACGCTCGTCCGTCTGGCGGGCCGGTCGGGCCCGGTCGATGCGCTCGGGTTCTCGATCGCGATCGGGGTCGGACCCGTTGCCTTCATCCTCGCCTTCGTCGTCGCCGGAGCCGCCTCGATCGTCGCCAGGGCCGGGTGGCGTCTCGCCCCGGACCTGCGCCTCGCGACGCCGGAGCTCCTCCATGAAGTCGTCGAACATGTCGCGCATCGTCGGGCGAGTCTAGCCGGGTTCGGTGGAGAGGGAGGCCCGTCGCGCGATCACGGCCGGTGCAGGCCCTCGACGCCCCGACGGAATGCGGCCAGCACGGTCTCCGCGAGCTCGTTGTCGCGCATGGTGGCCACGCGCGCCGGCTCGAATCGGAAGGCCGCGCGGATCGCCGCCGGCGCGCGCCACGGGCGGGTCGGGTCGTCTGGCGGGGCGATCCCGCCGAGTCGGAGCTGGAGCCGGCCGGCGTCTTCGAGGATGAACCCGGAGAGGGCACCGGCGACGGCCGGCCCCAGGCGCGCGAGCGGGGGATCCGGCGGGGGACCCGCAGTCGGGGCGAGATCGCGGAAGCTCACGACGCCCTCGTCGTCGGTGACCCACAGCATCGTCAGCCACCAGCCGTCCGGGGCGTCGGAAGGCCGGGCTATGCCGGCTCGATAGGTGCGGTCGCCGACTCGAACCTCGTGCTCGCGCAGGAACGAGGGTCCGGGCGACGGAAGGCGTTCGGGCACGGCCGCAGGATAGCGGCCGCGCAGGTCAGGCGGGCGTCTCGCCCTCGGGCCGGGCGACGGGCACGGACCCGTCTCCGGCCGCCGCCTCGGCGGCAGCGCTATCGCCGGCTTCGCCCGCTGGCACCAGATGCATCAATCCGGCCGCCTGGGCGAGGTCGGGCGGGATGTCCAACTTGCGGCCTTCGGCGGCCGCCTCCGAGAGGAGCGCGTCCGCTTCCGCCTGCATCTCCGCGAGGTCGCGCTCGATCTCGAGCTTGAGCATCTCGCGCCGGACCTCGAGGTCCGGGAAGGCGACGGCCTTGGAGTCGCCGGGCCGGTAGACCTCCTGGTCATCGGAGTCGCCGCTCAGCCACGAGAGCAGCCGGCTGCGCTGCTTGGGCGGGTTCTTCGACCGGATGATCGCCTCGGCGTCGATCGCGGTCAGACCGGGCATCTGGTCCGCGACCTCGCCGCGCAACGCGGCACCGCAGGACGGGCAGGTTTCAGTATCGGCAGCTGAGAGCGGCGCGGAGCACCACGGACAGACCGGCGCGATCGCGTCGTCGGTGTTGGAAGGTTCGACCATGGGCGAATGCTACCGCGTGGGGATAGGCCGGGAATACCCCACAGGTCATGGGTGGGACGAACCCTAGCGGGCTACTTTCGGCGGGCTATTCCCACTCGATCGTGGCCGGCGGCTTCGAACTGATGTCGTACACGACCCGATTGACGCCCGGGACCTCGTTGACGATGCGCGAGCTGATCTTGCCCAGGACGTCGTACGGCAGCTTGGCCCAGTCGGCCGTCATCCCGTCCTCGCTCGTGACGGCCCGGATCGCGACGACGTTCGCATACGTCCGCCCATCGCCCATCACCCCGACGCTCCGGACCGGCGTCAGGATCGCGAAGCTCTGCCACAGGCTCCGGTACAGGCCGGCACCCTTGATCTCGTCGATCACGATCCAGTCCGCGTCGCGCAGGGTCTCGAGCCGTTCGGCGGTCACCTCGCCGATGATCCGGATGGCGAGGCCGGGCCCCGGGAACGGCTGGCGAAGCACCATCGCCTCCGGCAGGCCCATTTCCAGTCCCACCTTGCGGACCTCGTCCTTGAACAGATACCGGAGCGGCTCGATCAACTGGAACCGCAGGTCGGCCGGCAGCCCGCCGACGTTGTGGTGGGTCTTGATCTTCTGGGCCGTCTTGGTCTCGGAGGTCGCCGACTCGATGACGTCCGGGTAGAGCGTGCCCTGAGTCAGGAAGTCGATCCTGCCGAGCTTGGCCGCCTCCTCCTCGAACACCCGGATGAACTCGTCGCCGATGATCTTGCGCTTCTGCTCGGGGTCCTCGACGCCGGCCAGCCGGTCGAGGAACCGGCTCCGCGCATCGACCATCACGAGACGCATCCCCAGGTCGCGCTCGAAGGTGACCCGCAGTAGCTCCAATTCCTTCTTGCGCATCAGGCCGTGGTCGACGTAGATGCAGGTCAGCCGGTCGCCGACCGCCCGGTGGACGAGCGCCGCGGCGACGGCCGAGTCGACGCCGCCCGACAACGCGCAGATGACGAGCCCGTCGGAACCGGTCTCGGCCGCGTGCCTGTCGACGCGCTCGCGGATGCCGGCGACGGTCGTGTCGATGAAGTTGGCCGCGGTCCACGTCTGGGCGACACCCGCGATGTTCACCACGAAATTGCGCAGGACGTCCCGGCCGCTCGGCGTGTGGACCACCTCGGGGTGGAACTGGATCCCGTAGAGATTGCGCTCCGGGGCGGCCAGGCCCGCGAAGGGTGAGGAGTCCGTCGTGGCCGTGGCGCGGAAGCCGTCGGGAAGCCGGGTGATGGAGTCGCCGTGGCTCATCCAAACCGGCTGCTGGCGATCGATGCCGGTGAAGAGCCCGTCGTCGTCGGTGATCGTCACGCTGGCGGGCCCGTACTCGCGGCGGTTGGTCGGGAGGACGTCGCCGCCGAGCTCGAGCGCCATCATCTGGGCTCCGTAGCAGATGCCCAGGACCGGGATGTCACCGGTCCAGATCGCCGGATCCGGCCGAGGCGCGTCGGGGTCGTAGACCGACATCGGGCCGCCCGAGAGGATGATCGCGCGGGTGCCGCGCCGGACCAGTTCGTCGTACGGCGTGTCGTGGGGCATCAGCTCGGAGAACACGTCGAGCTCGCGGACGCGACGCGTGATGAGCTGTGCGAACTGGCTGCCGAAGTCGAGCACGACCACCGTGCCCGGGGTGGTCGCCTTCGTCCCGATCGGCCGGTCGGCCAGTGACCGCTCGGCGGTCGGGGCGTTCAGCGCGGCCTCGAGATAGGCCTCCACCTCCGCGTCGTCGGGGGCGAGGACCCGGTGACCGGCGTTGGCCGCCTCGCCGTGGACCGTCTTGCCTCGCTTCGCGGACTCGTCATCGGCCGCCCGCCCGGCCGCCGGACTCGCCGACTCGTCAGTCGCCTCCGCCATCGTCGATATCGCCCTCCGCTCCGTGTCGCCCGCCGCCACAAGTGTACCGGGCGGATGGAGGCAAGCCCGGTCGTGCAACCCCAGCGAGATGGCGCCACGCTCGACCGGTGACAGGCGGCAACCATCGATCGCAAGAGGCTTCCATCGCCTGGATCAGCGGCCTAGGGTCAGCCGCGGTTGCGCATCGCCTCCGCGGCCATCTCGAGGTAGCGATCCAGCTCCGCGGCGACATCGGGCGGCGGCGCCACCTCGGTCAAGGCCGCGCGCATGTGGGCCAGCCACGCGTCACGTGCCTCGGGCCCGATCGCGAAGGGGGCATGGCGCATCCGCAGCCGTGGATGGCCGCGCTCCTGGTCGTAGGTCGTCGGGCCGCCCCAGTATTGGGCGAGGAACAGGGTCAGCCGGTGGCGCGCGCCGGCGAGGTCCGGTTCGGGATAGAGGGGGCGGAGCACCGGGTCGGTCTCGACGCCATCGTAGAAGTGTCCGACGAGGGCCTCGAAGAAGGGCATCCCGCCGGCTCGCTCGTACAGGCTCGTCGTACGCGTGTCGGTCACGCGGCGGAGTCTAGCGAGGTCGGCGGATCCTCCGGCGCGACCGATCGGCCGAGGCCATCTGGGACGCCGCGAGGTCCAGCAGGACGAGGGCGCTGAGGGTGATGGCCAGCAGACCGAGGGGATCCATGACCAGAGGATGACGGACCCCCATGGTGATGGTCACCCAGCGAACGTCCCATCACCGGCATGACATATGACGTAGACGCGCACCAAAAGGATGGTGCGCGTCGATCGTCGGGGGTTCGAGTCGGCGGCCGCCCGGCCGCCAGGGGATTTGGGTCAGGCGGCGGCCGAGACCAGTCCGGTCGAGCGGCCGACCGGTCGACCGGCCGGCACCACCCCACAGAGGGCGAACCGCGCGGCGACCAGCCAGAGGCCGACCATCCAGATCATCAGGCCGAGGCCCTCGGCCCGAGCCTCGTGGGCCGGCAGGGCGCTCGTCGCGCCGAACGGGTCGAGCCCGGTCAGGGTCACGAGCAGCCCGTAGCCCGCGACGCCGATCCCGATCGCGGAGACGTAGCCGGTCAGGCGAGCGGCCCACCGGCGGTTCCGGACGAGCCCGACCATCGCGACGAAGTGGGCGATCCCGAAGCCGATGGCAAGCGGGATGAGCCAGCTCAACGCGACCCGGTCGAGCGAGGTCGCGGGCAGGACCACAGCACCCACCGCGAGCGACACGAAGCCGGCGATGGCGAGGACGAAGGCACCGAACCCGCGGGTCCCGCGACGGCTGGACCGGGCGCTGGACGGCTGAGCGTTCGAGGTCATGGCGATCTCCTTGTCAGGCTCAGTGTGTGACGACCGGCGGGTCAGGCGGCGGCCTGGGTCGTGGCACGGACGACGGACTTGCCGTCGAGCGTGAGCGCCACGATGACCCCCGCGTACAGGGCGACGAAGGTGCCGAGGATCCCGAGGCCGTCGAGCGCCCGATCGGACGCGGCTGCGGCGAATGGGTCGTGGCCGAGGATCACCAGGATCATGTCGAACACGCCGATCCCGGCCGCCGCGGCGGCGACCGTCGTGGCGAGGCGATCGGCCCACGACGAGCCGCTGACGAGGGCGATCCCGGCGACGATGTTCGCAACGGCGAACGCGCCGACGAAGGGCATCAGCTGCGTGACGTCGTCGAGAAGGGCGAGATCCGCCGGGCTGATGGCGACCGGCACGCCGGCCGCGATGGCGATGCGCGCGACGACGATGCCGAGCGCGGAGACCGCCACGACGGCGCCCCCTACGCAGAGGAGTGCCGCGGCGGCGAAGCGGGGGAACGAGACTGTGTGGAACATGGCGTCCTGACACCTACCTGCGGACTCGAAGGGTGAGGCCCGATACAGGCAGGATGGCCGCGGCCGGGCGACGCGGGCATGGTCGGCAGACGCCGGACGGGATGGACGGATGACAGGCGCCGATGGCCCCGCTCGTCAGGCCTCGGCGACCGACTCCAGCCGCCGCCGGAACGCTTCCAGGTCGAGGGCGGCCGCCCGCCGGACCTGCGGCGTGGCCATCGACTCCAGCATCCGGTACCGCAAGGGCAGCCCGATCTTCAGGCGCCAGTCGAGTCGCGTCGCCGGTCCGTCTTCGGTCAGCGCGGCGTCGATCTCGACCGTGATGCCGTCGGCGTCGCGACCACGCACGGCGAACCGCGTCGGCACCGCCATCGCCGCCACGCGCGCGTCGAGCGTGCTGGACCGACCCGCGACCCGCTGCTGGATCCGGAGCGCCGATCCCTCGGCGAGGGGGCCCTCGTCGAGTCGCTCCACCGTGACGATGCCGCTCGCGATCAGCCACTCCGGCCAGCGCTCGACATCGGTCAGGTGGGCGAAGACATCGGCAGGCGGGCGTCCGATGCGAACGTCGAGCTCGAGCGAGATCGCCATCAGTCGCGCACCATCGGCCGCAGCCGGAACGACGGCCCACGGCCCAGCTCCTCCGACGGCGTCCCGTAGCGGACGATGAGTGCCCGGATGGCCCGGATGTGGTCGTCGCGATCGAGCGGCTCGGCGACGGCGTCCCAGCTCCGGGCGCCCAGGACGATCCGACAGGCCGGATCCGCGGCGAGGTTGCGGGCCCAGGCGGTCGTGTCGCTCCGGGCGGCGACCAGGAGGCTCCCGTCGGGCTCGCCGACGTATCCGATCGTGACGGTCCGTGGATGACCGCTGGACCGTCCGCGCGTCTCGAGCCGGATGAACCGACCGTTCGCGACGAGGTCGTCTTCCATGGCGGGTGTCCCTGTGCCGGTCGCCGGCGTCAGGCCGCTGCCTCCAGGTCGACCTTGCGGCCACCGAACGTGCCCGTGACCGAGGTGTTCCCGTCGCCGTCGCGCTCGTAGTGCAGCCTGTTCGCGCCCGACGTGATGTCGATCTCGAACGAACCCGTCTCGTCGTCGGTCTCGCCCTTCCCGCTGAGCGGCAGGCCCTCGGTGAATTCGCAGTCGTGGAGCCGGACCTCGGTCCCGGTCTCGGTCGGCTCGTAGGCGATCGTGCCGCCATGGTCGCAGCCGGCGTTGACCAGCTCGCTGTCGTAGTAGATGAAGTCGTACGTGTTGAAGACCTGGGAATCGACCGACGAGGCCAGCGCCAGGGCGTCTTTGTATGCCGACGCCGAGGTCGGGGCGATGGCGGCATACGCATCGGCGAGGTCCCAGATGCACGTGGTGACGCGGGTGAGGGGCGGGGTCCGGCTCACGAGCCAGGCCACCATGAGGTCATCCGGGCAGGCCTCGCCCCACGCATAGATGACGTGCGGCCCGCCCACCGCCTGGACGAAGTAGGCGTTCTTCAGCCTCGAGTAGATGCGCATGCCGTTCGCGATCGGCGTCGCCGGATCGGTGGTCGAGGTCAGGACGAAGACCGGATACGGCGGATCGACGATCGGCGCGGGCCGCTCGTTCGTCGCCCGCGCCGTCGGCCAGTACAGGCACGGCACGTCGCCGTAGTAGCCGGTCTCGAGGCGAGTGCCGTTGATGCCCGCAGTCTCGGCGCCATCGACCCAGGCGCCCAGGCGCGCGTCCGGTGTGCCGCCG
Source organism: uncultured Chloroflexia bacterium (assembly GCA_963767165.1). Lineage (GTDB taxonomy): Bacteria > Chloroflexota > Limnocylindria > Limnocylindrales > CSP1-4 > SPCO01. The sequence continues at coordinate 75,998 of CAVYCV010000008.1, forward strand.
TCCGGGTAGAACGCGTAGTCCTGGCACTCGACCGCGTAGTACATCGCGTCCGAATAGCCCGGGTCCACCTCGGCGACCAGCGTGTCGGCGTTCAGCCCGAGCGCGTTGTACCCGAGCTTGGCCAACGGCACGAAGTCATCGTGCGACGCCGCCGCGATCGCCCGCTGGAGCAGGAGCCGATCGTACGAGTAATACAGGGCGTTGAAGGCCGCGTTCTCGAGATCCGTGTTCGTCAGCTGGCGCGACTCGGTCGCTCCTGTGGAGGTCGTGAAGTCGAAGGTGACCGGGCCGCCGTCCAGCCGGGCGGCCAGCGCGTCGTATGCCGCGAGGGCATCCCCGCCGGCTACGTCGGCCGTGCATGTCTCGTTCGCGGTGCACGCGGCGAGGGTCGCGATGAGCGTGTCCTCGGCCGAGCGGGCCGCCTCCACGTAGTACGTCGGACCATCGACGGTCAGGTCCACGGGGCCATCCACGTACAGCGTCGCGATGCGGTCCGGGTGGGCGGCCGCGTAGGTCTGCACGAACTGCGTGCCGTAGCTGAGGCCGTACAGGTCCATCTTGTCCACGCCGAGGTAATCGCGGACCGCCTCGAGATCCTCGACCGCCTGCGTCGTCGCGTAGAAGGGCAGGTCCAATTCGGCGACGCCGGCCTCGGCGATGCAGTCCTTCGCGAACGTCTGGGCTGCCGCGGCCGCCGCCGCCCGTTCGGCCGGGACCTGCGGACGGGCCGTGGAGGGGTAGTAGACGGCCGCGGCAGTGGTGCACTGGATCGGCCCGGACCGACCGATCCCGCGCTGGTCCATGTAGACCATGTCGTACGCCTCGGTGACCGACGTCGCGTAGTAGTCGAGGTAGCTGTCCGAGTCGGGGATGTCGCTGTAGCCGGGACCGCCGGTGATCTCGACGTAGGTCCCCTTCCTCTCCCCGGTCGCCCGGTGGATGGCGAACGTGATGTTCCAGGTCGAACCGCCGGCCGGCGCGAAGTGGTCCTTCGGGACGGCGAGCGTCACGCACTCGAACGTCGTCAGGCACGGCTCCTTCGAGACGAGCGTGTAGCCCGCGGTCGAGGCCGAGGCGGACGGCGCGGGCGACCCGGAGGCAGCCGCGCCCGACGGCGACGCGCCCGGCGATGCCGGGGCAGGCGATGTGACAGCCGACGGGGCCGCGGAAGGCGCGCCCGAGGCGGCCGGCGCCGCGCCCGGCGACGCGGGCGCGAACGTCCAGCCGGCCGTGGCCGCCGAGCCGCACGCCGAGACGAGCATCGCGACGACGAGGACCGCCACCGGGACGGACGGACGCGAACGACTGTGTGTTGGCACCGGGTCAGGCTAGAGCGCGCGACACCGGGCAGGGGTCGCGTCGCACGCGGCGGGTCAGCGGCCGCGTTGCCAGGACTTGCCCTCGGTCTGGGTGGATGGCGCGTAGACCATCTCGACACGCTGCATGTCGCGGATCGTGCGGGCACCGAGGGCCGCCATCGACTGGCGCAGCGCGCCGACCAGATTCTCGCTGCCGTCGGTCACGTGGGCCGGACCGAAGAGGATCCGCTCGAGGCTGCCGACCGTCCCGACCTTGATGCGCGTCCCGCGTGGCAGCGTCGGTGAGGGCGCGGCCATCCCCCAGTTCGTGCCACGCCCGGGTGCTTCCTCGGCACGGGCCAGCGGGGAACCGACCATCAGGGCGTCGGCGCCGGCGGCGATGGCCTTGGCCAGCTCGCCGCCGCGTCGCATGCCACCATCGGCGACCACCGGGACGTAGCGCCCGGACTCGGTGAGATACGCGTCGCGGGCGGCCGCGACGTCACTGATGGCCGTGACCTGCGGGACCCCGATGCCAAGCACCTCCCGGGTCGTGCAGGCCGCGCCGGGCCCGACCCCGACGAAGACCGCAGCGGCGCCCTGCTCCATCAGCGCGAAGGCCGCCTCGGCATTGGTGGTGTTGCCGACTGCGACGGGGATGGGCATGTAGCGGGTGAAGTCGGCGAGCGACAACGGGTCGTACTCGGTCGCGAGGTGGCGGGCGCTGGAGACCTGGCTCTGGACGAGGAACAGGTCGGCGCCGTGCTCCGCGCAGAACGGACCGAATCGGCGGGCCGCGGCGGGGGTCGCGGCCACGGCCGCCTTCGAGCCGGCCGCATGGATCGCCTCGAGCCGGGCAGCGATGAGATCCTCGCGGATCGGTTGGCTGTAGGCTTCGGCCAGGTAGTCGTGGACCTGGTCGTCGGGGGCGGTGGCGATCCGCTCGAGGATGACGTCGGGATCGTCGTAGCGGGCCTGGACGCCTTCGAGGTTCAGGATCGCGAGACCGCCGAGACGCGCGAGCTCGCCGGCCATGCGGGCGTCGACCACGGCGTCCATCGCCGACGCGAGGATCGGGATCGTCAGCTCGATGCCGGCAAAGACCTGGGCGAGGTCGACGTCGGACGGCTCGATCGTGTCGGTGCCGGGCGCGAGCGAGACATCCTCGAATCCATATGTCGGCCGGATGGTGTCGACCTTGGAGTGGAAGACGCGCCGCTGGGCCGCGGCCGGATCCGGGATGTGCGTCGTCGCCGTCCGATCGGTCACGTGGCCCTCCTGTGCGGCCTCACGGTGGGCTGCCTGCTGGCGCGAGTCTAGCAGCGACCCCGGCGACCGGAGGGTTGCGTCACGGCATCGATGCCCGACCGGCGCCGTCGAGCGTGAGCTGGAACCAGGCGGCCCGCTCCGGGTCCGAGAGGTCGTCGCGGATCCGCTCGATGGCGGTGCGATAGCCGGGCCACACGACGGCTCGATGGGCATCTGCGAGCGACAGCCATCGGGCGTCGTCGTGCTCGTGGGACAGGCGTGGCTGTGAGCCGGCCACGACGCGGACGGCGAAGACGGCCGACGTGACGACGGCGTCGACCGAGGGTTCGTGGAACTGGTTGACGAGGTCGAGGTCGTAGAACGCCTCGAGATCGGGCCCCTGGAAGCCGGTCTCCTCGTGGAGCTCCCGAAGGGCGCCGACCGCGACCCGCTCGCCGTCCTCGAGGCTCCCCGAGACGCATTGCCAGAGGCCGGGCAGGATGCGGCCCGGCGCCCGCCGGATGAGCAGGATCTCCGGGCCAGTGGCGCCCGCCCGGTAGATCCAGCAGTCGACGAGGTCCGGCCGGATGGGGCTCACGACGCGGGCCCGATCCTCGAGCGCAGGTCGTGCAACTGCTCGAGGTGCATCAGGTCGTGGACGCCGGCGAACACGAGCCACTCGCCGCAGCGAAGCTGCCCGACCTGCGGGTGGTGCAGGGGGCATGGCTCGGTCTCGTGCCCGGCGACGGTCCGTGCCGCGCGCTCGATGACGCGTTGGCTCCGGGCGATCCTGCGCAGGAGCGTCGACCGGTCGGCGTCGGCCGGACCCGGGATCCCCTGCACGACTGACGGTGCCCCGGCGGGCCAACGACCGGCCGCGGCAAGGGAGGCCGCCAGACACAGGCCGGCGCGCGAATCGCAGTCGTGGCCGACGGCCTGGGCCACGTTCCAGTCGGCCTCTCCGCCGGGCTGGGTCAATGCCGCGTCCGGCAGAGCCTGGACGATCGCGGTCAGGGCGTCGGCGAGGGTGGCCAGTTGCGCAGCGATCCGTTCCGCGCTGTCGGCGCCGCCACGCCGGCGGACCTCCCGTCGGACGGTGAGGAATCGCCCGACCTCGATCCCGCGCCACGCCGTGACGATGTCCGGCGCGCCCGGCTCGAGCGCATCGACCCAGGACGTGGTCGAAGTCCGGATCGCCGAGGTCTCGGTCATGGCGCGGCCAGCGTAACCCGTGGCGGCTTCGCCTCGGCCGTGGTCGATGCACGGACCGTCCGACGAAGTTCGGCGAGGTGCGGCGTCGAATGGTCGATGGACGGACCGAATGCGGCCCGAACTGCCGCTTGAGGGGCGCAGGCGCCACATACTTCGTCGGACGGTCGATGCACGGACCATCCGCGGTCGGTGCAACGCCACCGTTCCAGTCCACGAAGCTCCCGCAGCTCCGGGCATGGATGGAACGCCTCCGTGCCGATCGACGGCGGATGTCCCGCCGATCGCGCCGATACGTCAGCTCAGCCGACGACTGAAACCCTGGCGTGCCACCAGCGGACCGCGGGGCACGCCGACCGGCATCTACAGCCGCTCGAAGCGCTCCACGGGGAGGACGAAGACGGTGGCCCCGCCGACCTCGACCTCGAGCGGGTACGGCATGAAGAACTCGCCCGGCTCCATGATCGGCGGCATCGGGTTGACGACCTGCGTCCGCGACGTGCAGTTCTCGCGGACGATGCCCAGGATCTCCTCGACCTCCGCGTCCTCGACCCCGACGATGATCGTCGCGTTCGACTGCTTGAGGAACCCGCCCGAGCTGTGCAGGCGGGTCGCCCGGAACTCCTTGTCGAGCAGGGCGTCGACAAGCACGCTGGCGTCCTCGTTGTGGACGATCGTGACGACGAGCTTCATCGCGCGGAGTATCCCCGCCCCGAGCGACCCGGGTCAACGCGTTTTCGCGGGGTGTACGATGCCGACTCCGACCGAACGAGTGCGTGCAGGAGTTCCCGTGGCCAACGACATGTCTCGCGATCCCCGGACGTCCCTCCCCGCGGCGATCGCCGCGGTCGCCGGCGCCAACGACCTCGACGCCGCGCTCGAGGCGATCCTCGCGGCCGCTGACGCGGCCTTCGCGCCCCTGATGGGAGCGGTCGCCCTGGCGGACCCGGACCGCGCCGGCCTGCAACTCGCGGCCGCGCACGGCATCGACGACGCGGGCCGGCTGAGCCTCGCGACCGCGATGGCCGATCCCACGCATCCGTTCAGTGAGGCGACGACCAGCCGAGGCGCGACGTTCGACCGGCAGGCGACCACCCAGGCGGGTGCCGACTTCGTCGGAGCGTACCTGCCACTGCTCGTGTCGAGCGGCGGCATCGAGGTGGCCCTCGGCGCCATCGGGTTCGGGTGGCCCGCCCCGCACGAGGTGGGTGACGCCGACCGCGAGGCACTCACGGCATTTGCCGCGTTGGCTGCGATGGCGGTCGACCGGGCGCGACTCGCCTCCACCGCTGCGGAGCGGTCCGAGTGGTTCGAGCGCATGGCGCACAACGACCCGCTGACCGGTCTCGCCAACGAGCGAACCGTCGGGCGGATCCTGGAGCTGGAGCTCGCGCGGGCAGCCCGTCAGGGCGGCACGGTGTCGTTGGCCATGTTCGACGTCGACGGCTTCAAGGCCACCAATCGCGACGGTGGCTTCGCCGCCGGCGACGACGTCCTGCGGCGCGTCGCGGCCGTGCTCGCCGAATCGGTCCGGCTCGTCGACACCGTCGGGCGGATCGGTGGCGACGAGTTCGTGCTGATCGCGCCCGGTTCGGCCGGCCTGACCGTTGCCCAGCGCGTCCTCGACGGCATCGCGGCACTCCCGGCCGTGGCCGGGCAGACGGTGTCCGTGTCGGCGGGCGTCGCCAACTTCCCTGCTGACGGCGCCGACGCCGATTCGCTGATCGCGTCGGTGACGGAGGCGCTCGACCGCGCCCGCTCGGGCGGCGGCGGCAATGTCGCCGTGACGGAGCCCATCGTCGAGGGCTGACCCGGATCCGACTCCGGCGCCGGCGCTTGACCGCGCCTCCGGGCGCTATCCGCTCGCAGGCACCACTGTCCCGGCCGAGACCGGGGACGACGATGGGGCTTTCGCTCCGGGACCCGGCTCGAGCGTGAGCGCGAGGACCGCGCCCGGCTCCGCTGTCAGGCCGGCTCCCGTGTAGAACGCCGTTCCGGAACTCCCCACGGGCACGCCACCGAGCGGCACCGGAACGCCGTCGGCGCCGATGACCCAGGCCTCGTAGACCTGGTCGCCGGACGTCGGAGCGAGGTCGCGGACCGCCATCGCCATGTCGCCGGACGGACTCATCGCGGCAAGGCCACGCGGTCCCCCACTGGCCGTGGGCGCGAGCACGGCCGTGAACGAGCCCGGCTGGCTGGCGACATCGAGGACCACCGCGACGTCGTCCTGGTACGTTCGTGCCGTCGCGAGCTGGCCCTGGAGCAGGAGGTTCCAGGCGCCGAGGAGCCCGATGACGAGGACGGCCGCGATCCTGATCGCCCACGTTGCCGGGGAGGTCGTGCGCGTGGCACGGGCGGCGCGCTCATCCGCGTCAGGGAACGGCGTCGGCTCCGTGACCGGGGTGACCGGCGGCAACCCGCCACCCGATCGTCGGGCCTCGAGGTCGGCCGCCGCGGCCGCAATGATCCGTCCCTTCAGCGCGGGCGAGGGCTCCACCTGCGGCACCGACGCGCCGAGCACGGGCAGCACCGATCCCGCCTCCGCGATCTCGACGTGCGCGTCGGCACACGACGCGAGATGAGCGCGGACCGCGGCGGCCTCCGCCGGCTCGAGCGCATCCAGGACGAACGCACCGGCCAGCTCGCGGACGTCGTCGCAGGTGAGCTCGGTGGGGCGCATCGGATCGGTCATGTCGTGCCCGCCTCAAGGCCGTCGCGCTCGACGGCTTCCTCGCCGGTCAGCGAGCGGCGCATCGCGAGCAGCCCGAGCCGCATGCGGCTCTTGATGGTCCCGAGCGGCGTCCCGGTCCGGGTCGCGATCTCCTGCTGGGTCAGCCCGCCGAAATAGGCGAGCTCGATGGCCTCGCGCTGGACGTCCGAGAGCGCCGCGAGCGCGCCGCGAACGGCCTCCGCGTCCAGTCCGGCCGCGACCTCGGCCCAGACGTCGGGCAGGGTCAATGCGGCCGGCGGGACCTCCTCGCGCTCGGGCAACTGGGTCGTCGGCCGGCGGCGGCGGATGGCGTCGATGGCGCGGTGGTGCACGATCGAGAGCAGCCAGGTCTTCACGCTGCCACGACCCTCGATGTAGCGGGCGGCATTCCGCCACGCGCCCAGGAAGGCGTCCTGGACGACATCCTCGGCGAGGGTGACATCGTTGGTGATCCGGTAAGCGATCGAGTAGGCCATCGTCCTGTATCGGTCGTACAACTCTTCGAGAGCGTCAAGGTCCCCGTCCGCGATCCTCGCGAGCACGGCTCGATCCGCCTCGTCGACTGGCGTGGCGGTTCGGAGTCGCAGCGGCGCGCGATCGTCGCTCATGTGGTGGTGCGTTGCGGCCGAGGTTTCGGTTCACCCGCACGGAGCATCCGGTCAACGGCGATCGCGGCGGCCGAGGCCACGTCGTCGGCCGGCTGCGACGCATCCACGACCGCGAATCGAGCCGGCTCGGCGACCGCCATCGCGAGGAAACCCTCGCGCACGCGTCGATGGAAATCGAGATCGAATTCTGCCTCGAACCGCGTCACGTCACCGGGCGCCTTGCGCGCCAGGCCGGCCTCGACCGGCAGGTCCAGCAGGATCGTCAGGTCAGGCGTCAGGCTACCGGTGGCGGCCGATCCCAGGGCGCGCAGCTCGTCGAGCGGGACGCCCGCGCCATATCCCTGGTATGCCAGGGTCGAGTCCGCGTATCGAGCGCAGACGACCGTGCGCCCGGCCTGGAGCGCCGGATCGATGACCTCGCTGACGAGCTGCCGGCGGGCGGCGTTGAAGAGAAGAGCGTCGGTCAGCGGGTCCTGCCTGGCCGTCGACGCGGTCCGGGCCAGGAGCAGCTCGCGCAGCCGCTCGCCGAGCCACGTCCCCCCGGGCTCGCGGGTCAGGTGGACGTCGTGGCCGGCCGCCTGGAGGTGCGCCGCAAGGCGCTGGGCCTGTGTCGTCTTGCCGGCCCCATCCGGCCCTTCGATGGTGATGAACCAGCCGCGGCGGACCGGTGTCCCGGGACGAGTCACCGCCCGAGTGTAGCCGACGGCGACGTGCCGACCGGACCGCGGCAGATGGGTGGGCGACGGCTCATCCGTTCTCGTCGCGAGCGCGTACCCACGCCACGATGGGACGTCGACGCGGTCACCTGCCGCTCCCCCGAACCGTGATCCGAGCCGTGCTGGCGGCGTCGGTGGCGGCCGTCCTGGTGCCGGCCATCGCCCTCGCGCATCCGCTCGGCAACTTCACGATCAACCACTACGCGGGCGTGCGGGTCGAGCCCGATCGGATCCTGCTCGATGTCGTCATCGACCAGGCCGAGATCCCGACCTTCCAGGCGCGGCTCGACCTCGACACCGACGGGGACGGCCAGGTCTCCGACGAGGAGCTCGACACCGGGCGGACGGTCCGCTGCGACGATCTCCGCGGGTCCCTCGACCTGCGCGTGGGTCAGGTTTCCCAGACCCTGACGCTCACCGAGGCGGGGCTGGCGTTCCCGCCGGGCGCCGGTGGCCTCTCGACGATGCGCGAGGTCTGCGGCTTCCAGGTGGACCTCGCGGCCCCGCTCAGCAGCGGCGCGAGCGTCACGTTCGCCGACACCTCGTACGCGGAGCGGCTCGGCTGGCGCGAGATCCTCGTCGTCGGCTCGGGCATGAAGGTCGCGCTGGCCGATGGTGGCGTCCTCGCGACCGCGAGCGTCTCGGAACGGCTGACTGACTATCCGGCCGACATGCTCACGCGGCCGCTGGCGCAGACCTCGATGTCGGTGGTCGCGACCGTCGGCGGGCCGACGCTGCCGCCATTCGCCATCCCGGACGCGAGCCCGATCGACGGGACCGGGGGCGCCGGCCCCGTCTCGGCGGCCGTTTCGGATCCCGTGGCGGTGGCCGGTGTCCCCGGCGGTGTCGGGACAGGGGACCTGCCCTCGATCTTCCGCTCAGCGGACCTGACGCCGGTCGTCCTGCTGGTGTCTCTGCTGACCGCGGCGGGGCTCGGGGCGGGCCATGCCCTGACCCCCGGTCACGGCAAGACGCTGATGGCGGCGTATCTCGTCGGGACACGCGGACGTCCCTTGCACGCCCTCGGACTCGGGCTGTCGGTGAGTGTGTCGCACACCGTCGGGATCCTCGTCCTTGCGGCGCTCGTGCTCGGGGCCCAGGGCGTGCTCGCGCCGGACCTGGTCGTTCGCGCGGCGCCGGTCGTGGCGGCCATCTCGATCGTGGCCATCGGTGGCTGGATGCTGTTCAGCGAGCTGCGGCGACGGCGGCGACTCGCGGCATCGGCGGCCGCCTCGGCCGGGCATGCGCACACGCACGACGAGCACGAGCACGCGCATGACCATGCGGACGAACACGACCACGACCACGCCCATCACGGACATGCACAGGACGCCGACGCGGACCCGCACCCGCACCCGCCCGCACGCCCACCCGCACGAGGAGCCCCCCGGCGAACACAGTCATGGCGGCGTCCGCCACAGCCATCTCCCCCGTCCGGGCTCGGCGATCACGTGGCGCAGCCTGTTCGTCCTCGGCCTGGCCGGCGGCCTGATCCCCTCGACGAGCGCACTCCTGATCCTCCTCGGCTCGATCGCCGCCGGCCGGCCGACCTTCGGTTTCGTGCTGGTCGTCGCGTTCGGGGTCGGGATGGCGGCCGTGATGTCCGGGGTCGGGCTCGCGATGGTGTTCGCCCGTGGCCGTCTGGAGCGCGTCGGCTCGGGCTCGCCGCTCGGTCGCGTGACCACATACGTGCCGCTCGCCGCGGCCGTGCTGGTCTTCACGCTCGGGCTCTACCTCACGGCCCAGGCGGTCGGCGGCGCTCAGACGCTCTAGGCATTCGCGGGCCATTTCCGGCAGATGACACTGAGGCGGTCGTGCGTCAGCGAGAACCTGTCAGATGGCGCCCCACCCGAGCACATGACGGAAATCCGAGCGATGGGCCGCGCCCGCCACGCTCAGGACCATGCGGTCGACCCTCGCGGACGGTGACGAATGACCGGGCGAGTGTCATCTGACGGGAACGCGGGTCCAACGCGGGTCCAACGCGGGTCCAACGCGGGCCGGCAACGCAGGCCGGCAACGCGATTCGCGCACCGCGCCAGGGCACCCGGCCGGCGACCGATACTTTCGATACGGCATCCGCCGTAATGGCCCCGAGTCGCAACCCTCTGCTAGGCTGCGCCGGCATGCGAGAACTCACCGATCGCGCCCTCGACACGGCCTCCGCCCTCGGGGCGAGCTATGCCGACACCCGTGTCGTCCGCCGACTCGACGAGAGCGTCTCGATCAAGACCGGGCGCGTCGAGGGCGTCGCCTCGGGCGAGAGCGAGGGATTCGGTGTCCGCGTCCTTGTCGACGGGGCGTGGGGCTTCGCCGCCAGCCACGTCCTGACCGCGGCAGAGGCGGACCGCGTCGCCGGCGAAGCCGTGCGGATCGCCCGCGCCTCCGCCACGGCCCTGCGCGAACCCGTCGTCCTGGCGGACCGGCCACCCGCAAAGGGCCGTTTCGAGACCCCCGTCGAGGAGGACCCGTTCACCGTCCCGCTCGACCGCAAGATCGCCGACCTGCTGGCCGCGGACACCGCTGCGTCCAAGGTCAAGGGCATCGCCTTCACCGAATCGATGTACGCGGCCCAGCGCGAGTGGAAGACCTTCGCCGCCACCGACGGCAGCTTCACCGAGCAGGTCATCACCCACGTCGGCTCGGCCATCGAGGCCAACGCCGTCGACGGCGACGAGCACCAGCGTCGCTCGTACCCGGACTCCGGCGGCGGCTGGAACGCGGCCGGCTACGAGTTCATCCGGAGTCTCGGCCTCGCTGAGCGTGCCGAGCCGCTCGCCGAGGAGGCGGTCGAGCTCCTGACAGCGCCCCAGTGCCCGTCCGGGCGGTTCACGATCATCCTCGCGCCGTCCCAGCTGTACCTCCAGGTCCACGAATCGTGCGGCCACCCGACCGAGCTCGACCGGGTGTTCGGGACGGAAGCGTCGTACGCCGGCACCAGCTTCCTGACCACCGACAAGCTCGAATCGGGCTTCCGGTACGGCTCCGACCTCATCGACATCGTCGCCGACGCGACCGCGCCCGGCGGCATGGGCACCTTCGGCTGGGACGACGAGGGGGTCGAGGCGCAGGCCGTGCCGCTCGTCAAGGACGGCATCTTCGTCGGCTACCTCACGAGCCGCGAGACGGCACCGCGCATCGGGCGGACGAGCGGTGGCGCGATGCGCGCGGACGGCTGGAATCGGATCCCGCTCATCCGCATGACGAACATCAACCTGTTGCCGAAGCCCGGCATGAGCCTCGACGAGATCGTCGCCGACACCGACGACGGGCTCTACCTCGCGTCCAACCGCTCCTGGTCGATCGACGACCGACGCCTGAACTTCCAGTTCGCGACGGAGGTCGCCTACGAGATCAAGGGCGGGAAGAAGGGCCGGCTTTTCAAGAATCCGACCTATACCGGCATCACGTACGAGTTCTGGCGTTCCTGTGACGCCGTGGGCGACGCCAGCAGCTACGTGATGCTCGGGACGCCGAACTGCGGCAAGGGCGAGCCCGGCCAGGTCGGCCACGTCGGTCACGCCGTCCCGGGTGCGCGCTTCCGGAACGTCCAGGTCGGCGTCGGCAAGTGGTGAGCGCCGCGGTGACCCGATGATCGACGACCGCGCCCGCGACGCGCTGAAGCTCGCCGAGGCCGCCATCGCCTACGCGGAGCGCGAAGGCGCGACCGAGGCCGAGGCGCTCGTCATGTCCGACGAGGCCGCGCTGACCCGGTTCGCCAACAGCCAGATCCACCAGAACGTCGCCGAGAGCAACGCCGTCGTGAACCTGCGGTTCGTCGTCGGCAAGCGGGTCGGCGTCGCCTCGAGCGGTCGGACCGACGACGAGGGCCTGCGCCGCCTCGCCGCCAACGCCGGGGCGATCGCGCGGGTCGTGGAGGAGCTCGAGGACTGGGGTGGCCTGCCCGGCCCGACCACGGCCGAAGACGTCGAGGCGGGCTACAGCGCCGCGACAGCGGGCGCGAGCCCCAAATCCCGGGCCGAGGGTGTGCGCCAGGTCATCGCCGCCGCCGACGCGGCCGGCGTCACCGCCTACGGCTCGTTCTCGACCGGCACCGAGACGGTGGCCGTGGCCAATTCGAAAGGCGCCCGCCAGCTCGGGACCCGGACCGTCGCCCAGCTCCTGACGGTCTCGATGGGGCCGGACGGCGGCAGCGGCTACGCGGAGACCTCGGCCGTCGACAGCACCACGATCGACGCCGCCGCGCTCGGCAAGGAGGCGTCCGACAAGGCTCGGGCCACCGCCAACGCGGTCGCCGTCGACGCCGGTGACTACCCGGTCGTCCTCGAGGAGTACGCCGTCGTCGACATCCTCGACATGCTCGGCTACCTCGGCTTCAGCGCCCTGGCCGTGCAGGAGGGCCGGAGCTTCGTCGAGATCGGCAAGCGCATCGGCAGCGACCTGGTGACGATCACCGACGACGGGCGGGACCCGGCCGGCCTGCCGTACGCATTCGACTTCGAGGGCGTCGCCAAGCAGCGCGTGCCCCTCGTCGAGTCCGGCCTGTGTCGGGGTGTCGTCTACGACTCCCAGACCGCGGCGCGCGACGGTGTCGCGTCGACCGGCCACGGGCTCCCGGCGCCCAACTCGTACGGCCCGTTCCCACTGAACATGGTCATGCACGCCGGGAACGTGGCGCGCGACGAGCTCGTCGCGGGGCTGGATCGCGGCCTGCTCGTCACCCGCTTCCACTACACGAACCCGGTCCACCCCAAGCTCGCCATCGTCACGGGCATGACCCGCGACGGCACGTTCCTCGTCGAGGACGGCAAGGTCGTGGCGCCGGTCCGGAACCTGCGGTTCACACAGAGTTACCTCGATGCGCTGACCGGGACCGTGGCGGTCGCGAGCGACCGACGGACGCTCAAAGGGTTCCTCGGGGGTGTCGTCGTGCCGGCCGTCCGCATCGACGGCTGGACCTTCACGGGCACGACCGAGCACTGAGCGGTACTAATGTGCGGTTTCGGGGCTGCACGACCGACCGATAGGCTCTCTCGATGAACGACATCTGGGTCTGCGCGACCTGCAACTCGGTCAACCGCCAGCGCTCGTCTTCCTGCTACAAGTGCCATGCGCCACAGGAACAGGCGACCGGTGCGATGGCCGATCACCGCATCGAAGCAGCGGTGATCCAGCGCACGGCGTCGCGCTACCGGAGCTCGTGGCTCCTGTTCGTCATCGCCTCGACCTTGATCGCGGCGGTGGCCGTGTTCGGGATCGTCCTGCTCGTCGCGAGCCTCGCCGACGTGCCGTGGTATCGCGACCAGCTGGCCGCCATCGCGAACGGCGCGACCGTTGACGAGGCGGCGCTGGACGCACGCTCCGCGCGCCTCGCTGGTCCCGGATTCGCTCATTTCGTCCTCGCCGCCCTGGCACTGCTCGCATTCGCGACATGGCTCAGCCGGGTCATCAGCAACATCCCCGTGCTGGGCGGCGGGACTCCCGGCACCTCGCCGACGAAGGCATTCATCTATCCGCTCATCCCGATCTGGAACCTGATCAAGACGCCGGGCATGATCCAGGACGCGCTCTACCGGCTCGATCCGCAGGCCGGCGGCTTCTTCATGGTCCTCATCGCCTGGATCGGTCTCGTCGGCAGCTGGCTCGTGTCGTTCGTCGCCGGATGGGTCCTGAGCGCCAAGCTCGTCGGTGACATCGTCGCCGCCGAGACACAGGCCGCTCTGGGCGACGCGCTCCGGGGCTTCTTCGACACCAGCGTCGCGGTCGAGGTCGCGACGAACGTGATGGTCGCCGGAGGCGCGGTCGTGCTGATCCTGGTCATGGCTCGCATCGAGCGCCGCGCGCGCCACCGCGACGCCGAGATCCGGGCGCTGACGCTGGCGGCCCTGCCGCCCCTGCCAGAGGTGGCAGCCGAGGCGTAGGTCGCCGTCCGGCGAACGCGCCGGTCGGGTACGCTCGCGGTCCTGAGCAGCCGACTCTTCGGAGGACCGATGCCCGCGTTCGATGTCGATGCCCTGCGTCGCGAGTTCCCGGCACTCACTCGCGAACAGGACGGGCGACCGGTCGCCTTTCTCGACGGCCCCGGCGGCACGCAGGTCCCGGAGCGGGTCATCGACGCCGTCACGAGCTACTACCGCGATTCGAACGCCAACGCCGACGGCGCCTTCGCGACGAGCCGCCGCTCGGACGAGATCGTCCTCGAGGCACACGCCGCCGTCGCCGACTCCCTCGGCGCCGGATCTCCCGACGAGATCAAGTTCGGCTACAACATGTCGACGCTCACGCTCGCGATCGGTCGCTCGATCGGCGCGACGCTCGGCCCGGGCGACGAGATCGTCGTCACGACCCTTGACCACGAGGCGAACGTCTCCACCTGGAAGGCGATGGCCGCGGACCGCGGCGTGACCGTGCGCCAGGTCGACATCCGCGAAGACGACGTGACGCTCGACCTCGAGGACCTCGAGTCGAAGCTCGGACCGCGGACGAAGCTCGTCGCAGTCGGCCTTGCCAGCAACGCGGTCGGCACGGTCAACCCGGTCGGGGAGATCGTCGCCCGTGCCCATGAGGTGGGGGCGCTGACCTACATCGATGCCGTCGCCTACGCGCCGCACGGGCCGATCGATGTCCGGGCGCTCGACACGGACTTCCTCGTGACGTCGGTCTACAAGTGGTTCGGGCCGCATCTCGGGGCCCTCTACGGCAAGGCCGAGGTCCTCGACCGCCTGCCGGTGTTCAAGGTCCGGCCCGCCCACGACCGCTTCGAGACCGGCACCCAGTCGTTCGAGTCGATCGCGGGCACGCTCGCCGCAACCGACTACCTGCGCGACGTCGGCCGATCGTATGGCGATGTCACCGGCGCAGCGGGGGCCGCCGACGCCAGCGAGCGCCGACGCGAGCTCGTGGCCGGGATGACCGCGATCGCCGCCTACGAGCGGGCGCTCGTCACGCGCCTGATCGACGGCCTGAAGCGCATCGCGCGCGTCCGGATCCATGGGATCACGGACCGCGCCCGGTTCGACGAGCGGGTGCCGACCGTCTCGGTGTCGATCGAGGGGGTCCACCCGCGGACGGCCGCGGAGGCCCTCGGTCGCGAGGGCATCTACGTCTGGGACGGCGACTTCTACGCCACCGGGCTCATCGAGCGTCTCGGCAAGGCCGAGTCGGGCGGCGTCCTCCGCCTGGGCCTCGTCCACTACAACACCGCCGCCGAGGTCGACCGGACGCTCGAGGCGCTGGAGCGGATCGCGACGGGCTGACCAGATGACTCCGCCCACGATCCAGACGCGTCTCGCCCGTGGCTTCGATCCGGCCGAGCTGCGCCGGATCAAGCGGCTGTGGGTCCGCCACTCGATCGCCGAGGATCGGCGGGACATCGACGGGCTGATCGCGACGCTGGCACCGGACTGCGTGTACGAGGTCGTCCCGACGGGCCAGCGCTGGGACGGCCATGCCGGCGCACGGACTTTCTACACCGAGCTGTTCGCGGCCTTCCCGGACAACGCCTTCGAGCTCACTGAGATCGTCGTCGGGCCGCAGGGCGTCTTCGAGGTCGCGACGTTGACCGGCACGAACCAGGGCCCATGGGCCGGCGCCGCCCCGTCCGGCCTGCCGGTGCGGCTCGAGGTCCTGATCCTGTTCCCCTGGGATCCCGGGGCGGAACGGTTCCTCGGGGAGCGGATCTGGTTCGACCGCGGGGCGCTCTAGCGGTCCCACGTCGACGACGACCCGATGGTCGGGTTGCGCGTTCCGCCCGCGCCACGCATCATGCCGCCGGGCCGGCGGGTGATCGGCCACCTCACGGGGAACCCACCGACATGACGCGACCCACGCGCGCGGGCTTCGGCGCCGCGCTGCTCCTCCCGGTCATCCTGATCGTCGCCGCCTGCGGCGGCGGCAGCACGACCGCGACGCCCACGCCGACGCCCGCCGGCGACGGCAACGCCCAGCCCACGCTCCCGGCCGGCGCCCTCCCGTCCTTCGATCTCGGCGCGCTCACCGGTGGCATCCCGGGCCTCAATTCGTACCGGACCTCGGTCAGCACGAACGGCGTCACGTCGTATGAGAGCGTGGTCGTGACCAAGCCCGTGGTCTCGAAGGCCATCACGACCTTCGAGAAGGACGGCACGACGGTCGACTCCCGGTTCGTCGTCATCGGCAAGGAGGTCTGGCAGGCGCAGGGAGCGGACGGCGACTTCGAGGCCGTCCCCGAGGCCCTCGCCGCGCCGATGCTCATGATCTTCGACCCGACTGTGATGCTCGCCGGATACGCCAACCTCGACTGGAGCCATGCGGCCAACAACCTGGGCACCGAGGACAAGAACGGCGTCCGGGCTGTGCACGTCAAGGTCGACCCCAGCACGATCGGTGGGATCGGCGTCCAGATGCCAGCCGGCGCGGCGATCGACGTCTGGGTCGCCGAGGCGGGCTACATCGTGTCCTGGGAGATGTCCGGCTTCAAGGAGGGCCAGGACATCGCGATCCAGGTCACTAACGCGAACGACGCTTCGAACAAGGTCGAACGGCCCAGCTGACCGCCGTATCGGGCCGCTCTGGGCTACGACGCCGCCAGCATCCAGATACCCGGGTCGGGGTCGGCGGGATCGCCGTCGATCTCGGCGAACGCCTCGACCGCGCGGCGCAGGTGGATCATCGCGTCCGCTTCGCGACCCGTGGCGTGAAGCATGTCGGCGAGGTGGTTCTCGACGGCCGCTTCGAGGTGGCGATCGCCGATCCGACGACAGGTCGCCACCGCCACCTCGCAATGCGCCACGCCGGCGTCCAGCGCGCCGCCCGCGGCCTCGGCCATCGCGAGCGCCACCAAGGCGGCGATCGAGGCCGTCGGGTCAGGGTCCGCCTCCGCGGCGGCCAATGCGAGCTCCAGCGACCGCCGCGCGGTGGCCGAGTCGCCGCGGTCCAGGGCGACGAGGCCCTGCATCCGGTGGGCGGCACCGGCCGACGCCCGGTCGCCGGCGCGGATCGCCTCGACGAGAGCGTCGGTCGCCGCGGTCGCGGCCCCGTCAGGGTCCCCCGCGCGACGACGCACCACCGAGCGGTCGACGAGCATCCGGGCGCGCAGACGACCCTCGTCGCAGGTTGCCAGCGCGAGTTCGAGATGCCGATCAGCGGCCGTGAGGTCACCTCGTCGGATGTGTACGCGCGCGAGGGCCAGCTCGAGCTCGGGGAGGTCGGCCGGCTCGGCCAGCGCCGCCGCCGCCTCGAGCGACGCGATCGCCCCCGCGTAGTCGCCGAGCCGGGTCCTCAGCGCGCCGATGGCCGCGCGAAGCTCGACCACATCCGCATGCCCGAGCGCCAGAGCTCCCGAGTAGTGACCGATCGCGTCGCCGTTCGCGAAGAGCCCGGCGGCCCGATCGCCAGCCTCCTTGAACGCCCGGGCCGCCGCGTCATCCCGCCCGGCATCCCGCTCGTGCTGCGCGATCTGGACGAGTCGGCCGAGGTCGTCGCGACCCGACCCCCCGAGGTCCATCCGTAGCGCCTCGGCGATCCGTCGGTGCAGGAGGCGGCGTCGAGCCAGGCTGGTCGCCTCGTCGACGAGGTCGCGCAGCGCGCCATGGGCGAAGTCGTATCGGATCTCGGCGTCGAGCGTGCCGACCGCCTCGCGGACGAGGGCCCGATGCACGAGTTCGTCGACCGCCTCGACGACCTCGTCCTCGGATCGGCCACTGGCGTATCGGACGGACGGAAGGTCGAACGAGCGCCCGATGGCAGCAGCGGCCACGAGGACCTGCTCGGCGGTGCCGCCGACCGCAGCCAGCCGCTGCCGGAGCACGGCCCGCACGCTGTCGGGCATGCCGGCGTCGGAGACGTCGCCTCGCGCCAGGGTCTCGACGACGTAGAGTGGCAGGCCCTCCGACGCCGTCAGCAGCGAATCGACCGCCGCTGGCGACGCCGAATCGACGCCGGTCGCGGCGGCGACGAGCCGGCCGACATCCGCGCGCTCGAGGCGATCGAGCTCGACCACCGTCGTGGCAGGATCTCGCTCGACCTGCCCGGCGAACGCGAGTCCCTGATCGTCGAGCTCCTCGTGTCGCCAGGTCAGCAGCAACACGATCGGGCGACCGGCGAGCCGTCGGGCGAGGTACGCGAGCGCGTCCAGCGATGCCGCGTCGGCCCACTGGAGGTCGTCGAGCCAGAGGACGCCCGGTGGCGATCCGGCGACGCTTGCGGTCACCCCGTCGGCGATCGCGGCGACGAGCCGTGCCTGCGCGCCCGGACCGTCGGCCCCGCCGGAGCGAGCCGTCGCCTCGATGGCCGGGAGCAGTCGGTGGAGCTCGGTGCCGACAGCCGGATCGAGGGCGCGGATGCGCGTCGCCGACGAGGCATCGGCCAGGGCGGACCGGAGCAGCTCGACGATCACGCCGTAGGCGATCGCACGCTCCGTGGCATGGGCCCGAGCCGCAACGACGACGCCACCGTCCTCGCGGACAGCGTCGGCGAACGCCTCCGCGAGCCGCGTCTTGCCGATCCCGGCTTCGCCGACGAGGACGACGATCCGACCGACATCGGTGGCCTCGGAGCGCACTGCGGCGAGGCGCGCCAGCGCGTCATCGCGGCCCACGAGTGGGAGTGTCCGCGGGCCCGGGACGACCGCCGGTCGGCGAATCACGGCGCGATCCGACCTGACCACGGCTGCGTCGCGGATCGCCTCGTACCGGGCGGTGGTCTCATCGAGCGGGGGGACGCCCAGCTCGCGTTCGAGAACCGCCACGCAGATCCGATACTGACGGAGCGCGGCGGGCCGATCCCCGTGCGCCACGAGCAGGTCCATGAGCCGGACGTGGGCCGCCTCATCGAGTGGGTCCAGCTCGACTCGGCGCATGGCTGCTGCGATCGCGCCGGGAAGGTCGCCTGCGCTCACCAGGGCCGCCGAGAGATGGTCGAGGACGGTTGTGACCGACCGCTCGGCCGCCATCGCGCGCCCGGCACGCCAGTCGTCGAAGTCGGGGCTGTCCCGGAGCGTGAATCCCGCCAGGAAGGGGCCGCGGGCGAGGTCGGCGGCGCGGGCGAGGTCGCGAGGCAGGGTCGAGCGAGCCAGACGCTCGATGTCCTGGAGGTCGACCCGGACGGCCGCGCGCACGAGATCGACTCTGGAGCGATCGATGCGCAGGGGACCCTCGCCGACCGCCGTCCGGAGCGCCGACAGCGTCCGACGGAGCGCACCCCGTGCAGCAGCGTCATCGGCATCCGGCCAGAGCAGCGCCGCGAGCTCGTCGCGGGCATACGGCCGCTGATCGGCCGCGAGCACGAGGAGGATCGCCACCGCCTTGCGCGTGTCAACGACGATCGGGACGCCGTCCACGGAGATCTCCGGTGGACCCAACAGGCGGATGTCGAGATGCGGTGTCGAACGACTCATCGCGTAACGGTACCCACTTGGACGGTCATCCCGTAACGTTTCGGTGACGCCGACCCCGGAGGATCCCGCCGATGAGACGCCGGCCGATCGCCATCGCGACGTGGCTCGTGACGATGGTCATGTGTCTCGGAGCGCTGCTCTTGATCATCGCCACGCGCGACACACCCGTCCCGCCGTCGTGGGGGTTCCCGGGGGCGTCCGTGGCCTTCGGCATCACCTGCGGCACCGTTGGCGTGATCGTCGGCGTGCGACGACCGGATAATCTCGTCGGGTGGCTGTTCGGCATCATCGGCATCTGCTTCGCCCTCGAGGCGTTCGTCAACGAGTACGTCATCGTCGCGACCTTCGTGGTCCCTGGCGGTCTGCCCGCGACGATCCCGCTTGGCTGGACGCTTGCATGGCTGTGGGTGCCGTCGCTCGGCATCGCCCTGATCCTGCTCCCGCTGTTCTTCCCGACCGGGCACCTGCTGTCACCGCGATGGCGGGCGGTCGTCGCCCTGGGGTTCATCGCGATCGCGGCCTTCGCGGTGGCGATGGCCCTCGCTCCCGGGCCGATCCAACAGGCCCCATTCGTCGACAACCCGCTCGCGATCACGGGGCTGGACGCCGTGACCTACGGCGCCGTGGTCCTCGGTACGACCCTGATTCCCCTCACCGCCGCGATCGCCCTGAGCATGTGGTCTCTGGTCCTGCGGTTCCGTCGGGCCTCGAGCGAGACGCGCCAGCAGATCAAGTGGTTCGCCCTGGCCGTGCTCATCGCCGGGGCGGTCTTCGCGGTGTACATCACCATCTCGGTCCTCTCGCCACGTCAGTCGCCGAAGGTGCTCGAGGTCCTGGTCGTGCTGTCGCTGATGGGACTCCCGGCGGCCGCCGGCATGGCGATCCTGCGGTATCGCCTCTACGACATCGACCGGATCATCAGCCGGACGATCGGCTACGCGGTCGTGACCGCCGTGTTGTTCGCTGCGTTCATCCTCGTCAACCTCGTCCTCCAGAACGTCATCACCCGCCTCACGGGTGATGACTCGCCGCTCACGGTCGCGATCTCCACGCTGGTCGTCGCGGTCCTCTTCGCCCCCGTCCGAGCGCGCGTCCAGGTGGTCGTGGACCGCCGGTTCCATCGGGCCCGCTACGACGCCGAGCGGACGACGATCGCGTTTGCGGAGCGCCTCCGCGACCAGGTCGACCTCCCGACGCTCGCAAGCGACCTCGACGCGACGGTTCGGACGGTGATCGCCCCCGCGAGCATCGGCCTGTGGCTGCGTAGGAGCGGACGATGACGCGCGCGAACTGGCCGGTCCGCGTCGCGGCGGGGTCGGCCGTCATCGTGACCGGGATCGCATCGCTCGCGGGCTGGCTGTCGACGTCGGATCCAGGGTTGCCGCCCATCTGGATCATCGACGTCGCGGCGTACGTCTCTGTCGGGGTCCTCATCGGCGAGCGACGTCGCGGCAACGCGCTCGGCCTGATCCTCTTGGCGATGGGGTTCCTCATCGCCGCCTACGCCGCGGCGGACGTGGTCCTCCGGTGGCCCGAGCCGCCGGCTGTCGCGGCCTACCTCGCGTGGCTGGTGTCGCTGCTGGACGCGCCACTGTTCGCGATGGTCGCGTTCCTCTTCCTGTTGTTCCCGGATGGTCGGCTCCCCTCGCCGCGGTGGCGATGGGTCGGGCTGGCCGTCCTGGTGTTCGGGGCGATCTCGCTGGTGGGGACGGCCGTAGCGCCGGGGCCATTCCCCTTCTACCCGGCCTTCTCGAATCCGTTCGGCATCGAGGGACCGCCCGTCGTCGATGTCGTCTCGGTGTTCTACCTGCTCACGATCGCCTGCGTCGGCGCCTCGGTGCTGTCCCTCATCGGTCGTTGGCGGGTCGGCGGCCCCGTCGAGCGCGCGCAGCTCAAGTGGGTCACGGCCGCCGCGGGGCTGATCGCCACGGTCATGGTCGCCTACGCGGTCCTCTTCGGCCCTCGCAACTTCAACGACGTCGCCGACCTGGCGGTCGCGCTCGCGCTCGCCTTCTTCCCGATCGCCATCGGGGTCGCGATCCTCCGCTACCACCTGTTCGAGATCGACCGGCTGGTCAGCCGCACCATCGCCTACATCGTCGTCACGGCGCTGCTGATCGCCGCCTATGTGAGCGCGATCCTGCTGCTCCAGGGCCCGCTCGGGGCGATCACGGGCGGCGAAACGATCTCGGTGGCACTCTCGACGCTGGTCGCCGCGGCGCTCTTCCAGCCGCTGCGTCGCCGGGTCCAGACGATCGTCGACCGACGGTTCGACCGCGCCCGGTTCGATGCCGAACGGACGTCGATCGCGTTCTCGGAGCGGCTCCGCGGCGAGGTCGATATCGCCGCGCTCAGCGCGGACCTCGACGCGACGGTGCGATCGTCCCTGCGACCCGCGGCCATGGGCCTGTGGCTCCGCGAGGTGACGGGCTGATGCTTCGGCTCTGGCTGATCCGGATCGCGTCGGTCTCGTCGATCGCGATCGCGCTCGCGGCCACGATCGTCAACGCGGCTCGCGGCTGGCCGAACGGCGGCCTCTACCCCCTGTACGGCGCGGTCGCCGGCGTCTTCATCGTGGTCGGTTGGCTCATCACCGAACGCCGACCGGGGAATGTGGTCGGTCCGCTGTTGGTCGCGTTCGGCGCGCTGTTCGCCTGGTATCTGCCGGCCGACCTGTATCTCCACGTTCCGGCCGATCCGCCGGGCGCCCCGTACGCAGCGTTGTTCGTCAGCATCCTCGACGCTCCGATGTTCATCGTGGTGGCGCTGGTGCTGATCCTGTTTCCCGACGGGCGACCACCGACGCCACGATGGCGATGGACGATCAGCGCCGGGGTGCTCGCCATCGTGTCCGTCGCGGTCGGACAGACACTCCAGCCTGGGCCGCTCCGGCTCTTCCCCGAACACGAGAACCCACTCGGGATGGCCGGGTTCCCTGGCGATGCACTCGTCGCTCTCGGCTACATGGTCATGCTGGTTCTGCTGGTCTCCGCAGCTGTCGCGCTGATGGTGCGTTGGCGAAGCGGGACCGCGACCGAGCGGACCCAGATCAAGTGGGTGGCCGGGGCGACCGTCGTGCTGGTCGCCACTGAGGTCGTCAACGTCGCGACGTTCCGCCCCGACCAGATAGACAGCGTCACTACCCTCGCGGCAAGCATCGGCATCGCCCTGGTCCCGATCGCGATGGGCATCGCGATCCTGCGCTACCGCCTGTACGAGATCGACCGGATCATCAGTCGATCGATCTCGTACGCGGTCGTGACGGGCATCCTGGTGTCCGTGTACGCGGCCGGCATCCTGCTGCTGCAGGCCGCGCTGTCGACCGTCACCCAAGGGCAGACGGTGGCGGTCGCTGCGTCCACCCTGGCCGTGTTCGCGCTCTTCCAGCCCGTTCGGCGCCGCGTCCAGCGGACGGTCGATCACCGCTTCGACCGAGCGCGTTACGACGCTGGGCGGACCTCCATCGAGTTCGGCGAGCGGCTGCGGAACGAGGTGGACATGGGCGCCGTGACGGGCGATCTCGTGCGAACAGCCCGGGTGAGCGTCGCTCCGTCGATGCTGGCCGTCTGGCTGCGTGGTCGCGAGGTGCCGCGATGACCGCTCGCACGACGACATCGTCCTGGACGGCGCGCGTCGTCTGGGCCACCACGATGGTGGGACTCATCGCGATCGGGCTGTCGGTCTGGATGTCGGCCACCGTGTCGGGCCGGGCCCCCACGGTGGACGCGGTCGGCGCCGCGACATCTCAGGCCTTGACGCTCGTCGCGTTCCTCCTCTCGGGGGCCATCATCGTCGCGCGGCAACCGCGCAACGTCGTCGGTTGGCTGCTGATGGTCCCGGGGCTCGGCCTGCCCCTGACCGCGATCGCCAGCGCGTGGCTGGTCAGCCTCGATCCACCGCCGACGCACGTCGACCCCGGCTTGTGGCTGATCCTGTGGGCGACGACGTGGTCGTGGCTGCTCCTCATCTTCCCGGTCTTCGGGTTGCTCCAGGCATTTCCGGACGGTCGTCTTCCCTCGGCGCGATGGCGGTGGCTCGTCGGGCTGGAGGTCGCGATGGTCGTGGCGTTCGCCGGGCCGTTGTCGGCCCTCACCGACGAGATGGGCGTGCTCCTGAACGACGAGACCGTCTGGACGGTCTCGAACCCGATCGGGATCCTCGACAGCGAGGCGGTCTGGAGCTCTTGGTTCGACACGATCTGGAGCCTCGGTCTCCTGATGGTGACCGTGGCCAGCGTCCTCGCGGTGGTCACCCGCTTCCGACGTGGCACGGCCGAGGAGCGCCAGCAGATCAAGTGGCCGGTGTTGGCCGTCACGTTCTTCGGGGTGGTGTACGGCACGAGCTCCCTCACGGCCGGTGATACCACGGAGATCTGGAACATCCTGTTCTTGGTCGCCATCACCGCGATCCCGGTCGCGGTGGCGATCGCCGTCCTCAAGTACCACCTTTACGCGATCGACCGGATCATCAGCCGGACGATCGGCTGGACCCTCGCGAGCGGGTTCCTCGTGATCGTCTTCGCTGTGACGATCCTCGCGACCCAGGCCGCGCTGTCCTCGTTCACACAAGGTCAGACCATCGCCGTGGCGGCATCGACGCTCATCGTCTTCGCGCTCTTCCAGCCCGTCCGCCGGCGTATCCAGGGCGCGGTCGACCGGCGGTTCGATCGCGCCAAGTTCGATGCGGACTTGACCATCCGCGGCTTCGGCACTCGCCTGCGCGACGATGTCGATCTCGATGTCGTCCGCGGGGAGATCACGCGGACTGCGGATGCCGCGGTCCGCCCGACGGCGGCGGCGATCTGGCTTCGGGGGGAGTCGCCTTCATGACCGGCCGGCCGATCCATGTCGTCGCCGTGACGATGCCCGCCGCCGTAACGATTCCCGGACGACCCGCACCTATGGTGACCGCGAGATGACGGAATTGACCCGCCCGATCCGCCGCCTCCTCGGCCGCCGTGAGGTGGCCCACGAGTCGGCCGCCGTCCCCACGCCCGATGACGCCGTGGCGACGACTCGGACTCCGGACGATCCCACGATCGCGGTCGACATCCCGGAGTCGGACCCGCTCCTCGCGTACCTCCAGACGGCCCCCGGACCGGTGGAGATCGCCAGGCTCGAGCTCGACTCGCCAGCTGTCCGCGCCATGCGCGAGGCGGGGGTGGCCCTCGTCGTCCCGCTCGTCTCGCAGGGCGAGCTCATCGGGACGCTCAACCTCGGACCACGCCTCTCGGAGCAGGACTACTCGACCGACGACCGGCGACTCCTCACCACGCTGGCGGCGCAGGCCGCACCCGCCATCCGCGTCGCCCAGCTCGTCCGCGAGCAAGCCGCCGAGGCCGCGGAGCGCGAACGACTCGAGCAGGAGATGCGGGTCGCGACGCTCATCCAGCAGCAGTTCCTGCCGCGCGAGCTGCCGAAGCTCGATCAGTGGCAGATCGCGGCCTACTACGGCCCGGCGCGCGCGGTCGGCGGCGACTTCTACGACTTCATCGAGATGCCCGATGGCCGCATCGGCATCGCCGTCGGCGACGTGACCGACAAGGGCGTGCCCGCGGCGCTGGTGATGGCCCGGACGCACTCGGTCCTGCGCGCCGAGGCATCACGATCCGACTCGCCGGGCGTCATCCTCGCCCGCGCCAACGACCTGCTCGTGCCGGAGATGCCCGCCCGGATGTTCGTGACGTGCCTCTTCGCCATCCTGGAGCCGGAGACGGGCCGCATCGTCCTCGCGAACGCCGGGCACAACCTGCCGTACGTCCGGACGGAAGACGGGGTGATCGAGCTGCGCGCGACCGGGATGCCGCTCGGGCTCATGCCCGGGATCGTCTACGAGGAGACGGAAGGCGTCATCGATCAGGGCAGCAACGTCTTGCTCTACTCGGACGGCCTCGTCGAGGCCCACGACCCGGCGAGCCAGATGTTCGGCTTCCCGCGCCTCCGCGAGGCGATGACGATCGACGACGCCGGCAGCGAACTGCTCGACCGATTGCTCGACGACCTGCATCGCTTCACCGGCGCGGACTGGGAGCAGGAGGACGACATCACGCTCGTCACCCTGCGCCGCGCGTCCGGCGTCGCCGGCCACGAGGGCTCGCCCGGCGGGGCGTCCGCGATCGTCACGGCCTTCTCCGTCCCGGGCGAGGAGGGGAACGAGCGACTGGCCATGGATCGCGTCGCCGCGGCCGTGGCCGACCTCGGCCTCGCTCCGGCGCGACTCGAGCGGCTCAAGACGGCCGTGAGCGAGGCGGCGATGAACGCGATCGAGTACGGCAGCCAGGGCGACGCGAACGTGCCGGTGGACCTCGTCGTCGAGACGACCGATGCCGACGTCGTCGTCCGCATCACCGACCGCGCCCTGTCGGGGGTCGTCCCCGACGACACCGAGACCCCCGATATCGAGCGCAAGCTCGCCGGCGAGCAGAAGCCGCGCGGCTGGGGGCTCTTCCTGATCAAGAGCATGGTGGATTCGATGGACGTGACCACCGACGGGTCGTCCCAGACCGTGACCCTGACGATGGCGCGCAAGGAGCCCAGCGATGGATGACCGCACGTTCGGTGCCGAAGTGACGGAGGTGCCCGACGAGGTCCGGGTCCGTCTCAGTGGTGACCTCAATGCCCGCGCCGACGAGACCCTGGCCGGCGCTTACGCCAAGGTCGTGGACATCGGCTCACGCCGGGTCAGCCTCGACTTCGGGCATGTCGGCTACATCAACAGCACCGGGATCGCCCTCGTCGTCCGGCTGCTCGCGGACGCCCGCCGGGACGGGCGGACGGTCCGGGCGGTCGGGCTCAACGAGCACTACCGGGAGATCTTCCGGATCACGCGGTTGTCGGACTACATGGAGATCGTGGAGGGAGATGCGGCATGAGCGCGACCGTCATCGAGTCGGACCTGCGAGGGTCGACCGCGATCCTGCGGATCCACGGCGACATCACGTCCGCGAGCGAGGGGGACCTCTCGGCGGCCTACGGCCGGGCGATCGACGCGGGCGCATCGACGGTGATCCTCGACTTCGCCGGGCTCGAGTACATGAACAGCGGTGGCATCGGCCTGTTGGTGACGCTCCTGGTCCGCGCCCAGCGCGGCGGTGCGCACCTGATGGCGACCGGGCTGTCCGAACACTACCGCCAGATCTTCGAGCTGACACGCCTCGACGAGGCGATCGCCATCCACCACGACGAAGCCGCGGCCGTGGCGGCCGCGTCCGCCTGACCCGATGTGAGGAGACCGAGATGAGCGATCCGCTTCCCACCGATCAGAGCGGTCGCGACGCGGGCAACTGGGCCCGTCCCGTGGATCGCCTGTCCGCCGCCGGCGTCGAAGGCGCCAAGGTCGACTCGGTCAGCGGCAAGCGCGTGTCCGGGCCGCTCCAGGGCTTCGGCCAGCTGTGGCAGAAGACCTTCAAGGTTCGCCTGGACGGCACCCATCTTTCGCCGACCGAGCTCATCGCCACTTGGAAGGAGCGCTTCCCGACCTTCTGGCCGAGCGGTGCCCGGTTCTACGCCCCGCTCGCAGGGATCGCGCCGGGCGAGGTCGCCCTACTCGATATCCCGCCGGTGCCCGGGTCCCCGGTCAAGCTGTCGACCGGCGTCATGGTCCTCTATGCGGACGACGAGTCGTTCACGTTCACGACGCCCGAAGGCCATACCCTGTCGGCATGGATCACGTTCTCCGCGTTCCGCGATGGCGATGTCACCGTCGCCCAGGCGCAGGCCCTCGAGCGAACGTCCGACCCCTTCGACGAACTCGCGTACGTGCTCGGCGCGAACAAGATGAACGACCGGTTCTGGCGTCAGACCCTGGAGAACCTTGCGCGGCACGTGGGCGTCGCCGAGCCGGCGGTCGAGACGCAGATCGTCTGCGTCGACAAGCAGCGGCAATGGCGCCAGGCCGGCAACGTGCGCAACAGCGCCACGCTGCGGACCGCCCGACACACGCTGACGGCGCCCATCCGCTGGGTCACCCGTCGGGGGTGAGGCCCGAACGATCGTGACCGCGCCGACGTTCGACGCCATCGTCGTCGGCGCCGGACCCAACGGGCTCGCCGCGGCGATCACGCTGGCCCGTGCCGGTCGCTCGGTCCGCGTCTACGAGGCCGCACCACGGGTCGGCGGGGGCACTCGGACCGAGGAGCTGACCCTGCCCGGGTTCCGCCATGACGTCTGCTCGACGATCCTGCCGCTGGCCCTCGCGTCGCCGTTCTTCCGGACCCTCGACCTGGCGAGCCGCGGCGTGGAGTTCATCTACCCGGAGGCGCCGTTCGCCCACCCCCTCGACGGCGGCATGGCGGCCGTCCTGGCGCGGTCCGTCTCGGCGACGGCAGCGGGTCTCGGCACCCACGACGGCCGGGCGTGGCGACGACTCTTCGCCCCGTTGGTCCGCTCGGCCGACGACCTCGGCGCCGAGCTCCTGCGCCCCGTCGTTCACGTACCACGCCACCCACTCCTCCTCGCGCGGTTCGGCCTGCCGGCACTGCGCTCCGCGGAGGGCCTCGCCCGCTCAGCGTTCCGCGACGAACCGGCGCGCGCGCTCTTCGCCGGCGTCGCGGCCCACGCGATGATCGCCCTCGATCGCCCGTTGAGTGCCTCGTTCGGGCTCGTGCTCGCCACCTATGCGCATGCCGTCGGCTGGCCGATGGTCCGCGGCGGCGCAGTCGCCGTCGCGGATGCGATGGCGGCGGAACTCATGGCGTGCGGCGGGGAGATCGTCACCGACCATCGCGTCATGTCGCTCGACGAGCTGCCGCGCGCGAGGGCGACGCTCCTTGACGTGACCCCGCGGCAGGCGATCGCGATCGCCGGCGACCGGCTCGACGGCCGCGTCCGGCGTCGTGCGGCACGCTTCCGCTACGGAGCTGGGGTCTTCAAGGTCGACTGGGCCCTCGACGGTCCGGTCCCATGGGCGGCAGACGGTCCGCGCCGAGCGGCCACGGTCCACCTCGGCGGCACGCTCGCGGAGGTCGCAGCCTCCGAAGCCGAGGTCGCGGCCGGCGGTCATCCCGACCGTCCGTACGTCCTCTTCGTCCAGTACGCGCCGTGGGACCCGACCCGGGCGCCCGAGGGCAAGGCGACGGCGTGGGCCTACTGCCACGTGCCGGCCGGGTCGACGGTCGACATGACGGCGCGGATCGAGGCCCAGGTCGAACGCTTCGCGCCGGGCTTTCGCGACCGGATCCTGGCCCGCGCGACCCATTCGCCGGCCGAGATAGAGGCGCACGACGCGAACTACATCGGCGGCGACATCAACGGCGGCATCGAGGACGTCCGCCAGCTCATCTTCCGACCGTGGCCGTCCCTCGACCCGTACCGCCTTGGAGACTCCGGTCTCTACCTGTGCTCGTCCTCGACGCCGCCGGGCGGCGGCGTGCACGGCATGAGCGGGATGCTGGCCGCGCGGTCCGCCCTACGCCACGAGCTGCGCTGAAGCCTCGTCGTCCGTGCCGCCGAGCTCGCGGCGCAGCCAAAGGCCGAGGATGAGGGCCCCGACCGCCGGCACGGCCGTCCACGCGGTGAACACCAGCAGGGTGACCGTGATGATCGCCTGCACGTCGGCCACCGTCCCGATGCCGGCATCCAGGCGATCCGCCAGATCCCCGAGACGCACCCCGAGCGAGGTCATCGCCGCGGCGTTCGCCTCCAACGACGATCGATTGCCGAGCAGGCTGTCGCTGACCGTGTCGAGTCTCGTGTCGAGACCGTCGAGCCCGGAACTGATCCCGGCGACGACGTCGGCTGCGTTCGCGAGGGGCTGATTGCCGAGGATGTTGATCGAGCGGAACTGGCCCTCGAGGTCGGCGAGCCGCGGCTGGACCGACCGGACCGTGTCGGCGGCCTGAGCGACCGTCGCCGCGGTCGCGCTCAGAGTGCCGCCGAAGGACTCGGCGGTCGCGCCGGTGACGGTCAGGAGGTTCGCGGTCTCATCGAGCGACGCGATCACGGCGTCGACCTGGACCTGGGCCCGTTGAGCCAGCGCATCGATGCGGCCGCCGACCCAGACGAGGGCGGCCAACCCGAGCAGCGCGACGATCAGCCCGATGGCGCCGTACACCAGCAAACCCGTCGAGAGCCGGCGCAGGCCGGATCGGAGGCCAGGGGGCCGTTCCGGGCTTGCGCTCACCCGCGGTACTCGAAGTGGTCGCCGATGGCGGTCGGGATGCTGCGGACCGCCGGCATCAGCTCGGCCACGAACGCGGTGAAGTCGCGCGGTGGCTCGACCAGCCGCCTCGGATACACCCGGCCCATCGCATGCGGCCAGTACGTGCCCCAGTGGATGGGCATGACGGCGTGAGGCCGGATGAGCCGCAACGCGTCGACCGCGCTCAGCGGGTCGAGATGGCGTCCGCGTCCCAGCGTCGGGCCCCATCCCCAGATCGGCAAGAGGGCGAGATCGACCGTACCGGCAAGATCGGCCATCGTGGGGAAGAGGTCGGTGTCGCCGGCGAAGTAGACGGACTGGCTGCCGCGAAGCACGAAGCCGAGTGTACCGGCGGCCGGTCCCAGCGGCGGTCGGTATCCGGAATGGCGCGCGGGCACCCCATCGATGCGCACGCCACCCACCTCGATCGACTCGCCGGGCAACAGCTCGCGGACGTCGGGGAAGCCGGCGGCCCGAAGCCAGTCGCCTGACCCGTTCGGCGCGACGATCGGGACATGCGACCCGAGGAGCCGGAGCGATGGGATGTCGAGGTGATCCCAGTGGAGATGGGAGATGAGGACGAGATCGATGCCGGCGAGTCGCCGACGATCCGGGACCGGGACGACGCGACGGAGCGGTCCGATCCGTGCCCGCGTCGCGGGGTCGGTCAGGACCCGTAGCCCATCGAGCTCGATGACCGCCGCGGCATGCCCGATGAAATCGACCGACACCGACCGCCCCGCCATGGCCCGATCAGTCGTGAGGGGCCGAGTTCGCGGTCGGTGCCTCAGCCATCGCTCACCGCCACGTGCTGCGCGCCGCGTCCGGATAGAGGCGGACGCGCCGATACGGCTCGCGGCCGCGCGAACGCGACACGAGGTTCGCCCGTTCGGCCATCTGGTGCTGGAGCCGGCGGATGTAGGCGTTCTGCGGTGCGAGCTCCACGGGCTCCGACGACGAGAGAACAGCGCCGATCGCGTCCTCCGTCTCGCGCAGGGCCGCCTCGCGCGGATCGATCTCGAGAGAGAAGATCGAGGTCAGGCTCGACTGCATCTGCGGGACCGTGTTGCTCTTGAGGACGTAGATCGGCATCGCGCGGTCCTCGGCGTCGCGCAGCATCGGCGTCTTCTGCTTGTACTCGTTCTTGAGGGTCATGACCACGTCGGCCTCGTCCACGTCACGGGCGATGACGACGGGCAGCTGCAGGTCGCGGATCGCCTGCTCGAGACGCTTGCGGCTGATGCCCTGCGGCAGGATCCGCAACGTCGGGAGCGGCGAGCCGCCCGGCACGAGGACGGTCTCGCCGTGGGCGCCCTCCTCGACCCCGAGCGGGAGGTCGTCAAGACCGTCCTCCTCGAGCTCGTCGGCGTTGACGGGCCCTGTCCCCTCCTCGGCCTTGAGGGCGTTGAGCGCGCGCGACGCCTGGTCGCGCCACGCCTTCTGGCGTTCGAGCTCGCGTGCCTCGCGGGCGCGGGTCTCCGCGCTCGAGGCGGTGCCGGCTCGTTCAAGCGGTCCGCGATCGGCGATGTCGCCCGCGACGAACGGGGCGTCCACGCCGGGCGGCAGCACCGCGAATCGCTCACCGGGCATCACGCCCGATGCGCCACCCTCCGATGTGCCACGCGACGCCGTCTCGCGGCCCGAGCCGCCACGGGTCTGTCGCCAGCCGCCGGACGCGCCGGGCCGATAGCCGGGGCGATAGGCGCCGCCGCGGTCGGCCTCTCGATACCCGCCGGTGCGGTACGCGCCGTCGCCGCGCCAGCCGGGCTCCATCCGCCACGGTGAGCCGGTGCCGACGAGACCAGCGAACCGCTCCGCGCCGAGCTGCTCCCGCGGCGACGGCCGCGGCCGGCCCTGGGACCGATGCACGCCCTCCTCGTCGCGCCAGCGCAGCTCCGGGGCGACCGGGTCGCCGCGCAGCATCGCGTCGACGGTGTCGGCGACGTCGCTGTGGACCACGACCCGCTCGCGATCCTGGATCTCGACGATCACGTCGAACGTCGGGGGCGCCTTGCGTTCCAGGACGCTCTTCTGCGTCCGCCGCCGGCGCGCCTCCTCGTCACCGAGCGTGACGCTCTGGATCCCGCCGATGAGGTCCGACAGGGTCGGGTTGAGCATCAGGTTGTCGAGGTTGTTGCCGTGCGCGGTGCCGATCAGCATGACGCCGCGCTCGGCGATCGTGCGCGCAGCCTGGGCCTCGAGCTCGGTGCCGATCTCGTCGATGACGATGACCTGGGGCATGTGGTTCTCGACAGCCTCGATCATGACCTCGTGCTGGAGCGAGGGCGTGCGGACCTGCATGCGGCGGGCCTTGCCGATCGCCGGGTGCGGGATGTCGCCATCGCCCGCGATCTCGTTGCTCGTGTCGACCACCACGACTCGCTTGCCCATGTCGTCGGCCAGGACGCGGGCGGCCTCGCGCAGCATCGTGGTCTTGCCGATGCCGGGCCGGCCCATGATCAGGATCGACTTCCCCGTCTCGACGAAGTCGTTGATGATCTCGATGGTGCCGTACACGGCCCGCCCGATCCGGCAGGTCAGCCCGACAACCTTGCCGTTGCGGTTGCGGATCGCGCTGATGCGATGGAGCGTCCGCTCGATGCCCGCGCGGTTGTCGTCGCCGAACGTCCCGATGTGCTCGACCACGAACGCGATGTCGGACTCGTCGATCTCGCGATCGAGGAGCGCGACCTCCGAATCGGGGAAGCGCGCCTCCGGCCGGCGGCCAAGGTCCAGCACCACCTCGATGAGGTGGGTGGGTTCCGGCAGGGCGTGCACGGCCGCGACGATCTCGGGCGGCAGCGAGCCCAGCAATGCGTCGAGGTCGTCCATCGATTCGAAGTGGCGGTCCTCGTGGCCCACGTGGTCCTCCATCAACCGACGCTCACCGCACGCCGGCCGGCACGAGGGCCGGTTCGGCGACGCGGACAACGGTTTCCTTCATCAGCAGCGTGACGCTGGCGATCGAATCGAACCCGGCGTCCTCCAGGCGCCGGTCGATCGGTGATTCGTAGGTTCGCACGGGTGCGATGACTCCGTGCTCCGAGTGGCGCTCGCCGTCCTTGGCGGTTCGAGCGGCGATGACCCCCAGGCCGAACCCGACCAGCGCGGACGAGTCGGCATCGGGCTTGGCGATGACCTTGAGGTAGTGCGGCTGGTCCTCCTTGGCGACCCCGATCTGCACGAACCCGCACAGCTCGGTGCCGTCGCGACCACCGTCGGGCGCGGCCTGGACGAAGCCCTCGACATCGGCGAACCGCAGGATGGGCGCCAGGCTCGAACGGGGCACCCGGAAGTGCGTCCCCTGGCGTTCCCAGTCCGGGAGGCGGATCGCCTCCAGCCTGGCCACAGGGCTGGGCGTCGCCGATGCGTACAGGCGGGCGAGCGCGAGCGCGTCGAGTGGCACGACCGGTCGGATGCCGGCGGCCGCGGCGCGCTTGTCCGACCACGCCGGCGGGAGCGGCCGGTCGGCGGGCCGGGCGAGGATCACTTCCTCGCCGTAGCGCATGAAGCCGGCCTGCATCAGGAGCTCCACGTTGCCGTCGGCGTCGGCGCACGCGACGTGGAAGCGAGCCGCGCCGCGTTTCGAGCCTTCACGCAGGAGCTGCTGGACGAGCCGGTAGCGGATGTCGCCTGCATCTGACATGCCGACGGCGTCGAGCTCGACGATCGTCCATTCGTCGCGGAACGACTCGCGCTCGACGCGGACGAGGCCGGCGATCCGCCCGTCCTGCTCGTAGACGTACATCAGGTCGTTGGGGCGGAAGGCGCCCAGCGGCAGGCGGAACAGGCTGAACACCCCGATCGGGGGCCCGCTCAGGGGCAGTCCGAGCGACCGGGTGTCGGCTCCATCCGACTGGCACAGCCGCGACAGCTCGCCGAGCGCGGCCAGATCCGTGAGACGGGCCGCCCGGACCTTGCCGCCCGTGCGCGGAGCGCGCGCCTGGGTCATCGCGGCTGCCTCGCCCGGCGGGTGGGATGTGGGCGACGGCCCGAGCCCTCGCCGGGGTCGTCGTGCTCGGCGGCCATGGTCGCGAGCAGCCGATGGAAGCGGGTCTCGCCCGCGAGCTCCGGATGGAACGCGGTCGCGATGACGTTGCGCTCGCGGACGGCCACGATCCGGCCGTCGTCGAGACGGGCGAGGATGTCGACGCCGGGACCGGTCCGCTCGACGATCGGCGCCCGGATGAAGACGGCGTGGACCGGGGTGTCGCCGAGGATCGGGACCGGGAGCTCGGCCTCGAACGACTCGAGCTGGCGCCCGAACGCGTTGCGCTCCACGGTGATGTCCAGGAGCGGCAGGATCGACAATTCGCCCCCGGCGATCTCGGCCGCCAGGACGATCATCCCGGCGCAGGTGCCGAACAGCGGGGCACCGCTCTCGGCGAGATCGAGGATCGGCTCGCGCAGTCCCCAGCGGTCGATGAGCCCGCGCATCGTCGTGCTCTCGCCGCCGGGCAGGATCAGGCCGGAGACGCCCTCGAGGTCGGCCGGCTCGCGCACGCGGACGCCCTCCACGCCGATGGCGTGCAGGGTGTCGAGGTGCTCGCGGAAGGCCCCTTGGAGGGCCAGGACCCCGATCCTCATCGGGTGGCCGCCGGTGTCGTTCGTGTCGGCCTACCAGCCGCGGACGGCGAGACGCTCCTGGTCGGGGATCGCCTCGAGGGCGATCCCCCGCATCGGGGCCCCCAAGCCCTTGGAGACCTCGGCGATCTTCTTGGCGTCGTCGAAGAAGGTGGTCGCCTGCACGATGGCGTTGGCCATCCGGGCGGGATCCTCGCTCTTGAAGATGCCCGAGCCGACGAAGACGCCCTCGGAGCCGAGCTGCATCACCAGGGCCGCATCGGCCGGCGTGCTGATCCCGCCGGCAACGAAGTTCACCACCGGCAGCTTGCCGTCTGCCGCGACCTGCCTGACCAGCTCGTAGGGAGCCTGCAGCTCCTTGGCTGCCACGAACAGCTCGTCCTCGCGCATCGTGCCGAGCCGGCGGATCTCGCTGAGCACGTCGCGCAGCTGGCGGACGGCCTCCACGACGTTGCCCGTGCCCGCCTCGCCCTTGGTCCGCATCATCGCGGCGCCCTCGTTGATCCGGCGCAGGGCCTCGCCGAGGTTCCGGCAGCCGCACACGAACGGGACCTTGAAGGCGTGCTTGTCGATGTGGTTGCGCTCATCGGCCGGGGTGAGCACCTCGGACTCGTCGATGTAGTCGACGCCGAGCGCCTCGAGGACCTGCGCCTCGACGAAGTGGCCGATGCGGGCCTTGGCCATCACCGGGATGCTGACGGCGTCCATGATCCCCTCGATCATCGAGGGGTCGCTCATGCGGGCGACACCGCCGGCCGCGCGGATATCGGCCGGAACGCGCTCGAGGGCCATGACGGCGACCGCGCCGGCATCCTCGGCGATCTTGGCCTGATCGGGCGTGACGACGTCCATGATGACGCCGCCCTTGAGCATCTGGGCGAGTCCGGTCTTGGTCGCCCAGGTCGACGTTTCGACTGTCATGAGGGCTTCAATTCCTTTGGTTGGTCGCGCTCGGTTCGCCGGCCGGGTCTGGCCCCGGGGTCCTCGCCCGTTCGAGTCGACCGAGCCCCGCGCGCGTTCCGATTATGGCACGAGCGTCGCAACCGTCCCATCAGCAGATCAGGTTTGCGGCGCGAACGTGAATCGGGTCATGTCGTCGGGGAATGTCGACCACGCGAAGGCCTTGACCGGGTGCAGCTCCCAGAGCCCGCCCTCGGTCCAGTGGCTGGCGCTTGCGACGTAGCCCGGCGCGTACTTCGCGTACCCCGCCAGGATCCGGTCCGCGAGCGGCGACGGCGGCGCCACGAGCTCGCGGGCGGTGCCCTCGACGATCACGACTTCCTCCCCGAACTCGACGTGGATCGCGAGCCTGCGGGTTCGCCCGCAGGTTGCGCTGCCAGCGGGTCGGGCCGCCCTCGACGTACCAGAGGCCGTCGACCCACGCGCCCCAGATCGGGATCATGTGCGGCGCCGCGTCCGTGCCGGCGGTCGCAAGCCAGTAGATGGTCGCGCGTTCGAGGCGCTCGGTCGCCCAGGACCACGGGAGGATGCCGTCGGTCGATTCGGGAATGCCGTAGCCGGGGATGTGCGGCCGGTCGGCCGTGGGTTCGGTCATGCCGGGATGCTAGCGGCCGACGGTCCGCACGACCCCCGACATGAGCTTCGTCGCGCGGCGCGCCGCGGTCGGTGACAGACGCGAGAGCGCGTCGACGAGGCCCAGCACATCGTCGTCGTCGAGACCGCCGAGCAGGTCGAACAAGCGCAGGATCGTGGCGTCGGGGACGCGGCCGAGGAGTTGCAGCGACCGCTCCAGTTCGCGCGGCTCCAGTTGCGGGACCAGGCCGACGGCGCGATCGAACAGCCGCACGAACACGAGGAACGCCGCGAGCCAGTCGCGAAGTGCCCCCATCTCGCGGTCGTCGGGGTTCGCGGCGACGGCGGCCGCGGCGTCGCGTTCCTTCTCCTCGAGCACCGCGACGATCGGGTCGCCCTCACGGACCTTGCGCTCGGCGATGACCCGCCCGAACCACTGCCAGTGGTCACCGACGGCCAGATACGCCACGCCGGCCGGTCCCCGCCGCCCGACGCGCCGGGGCTCCGAGACGCGCTCGACGATGCCCCACGACTCGGCTTCGGCGAGGGCCAGGCTCGCCGCGCGGTGTGAGAGGCCCAGCGCCTCGCGAACCTCACGTTCGGTCAGTGGTTCCTGACGCGCCATCAGGTAGGCCTGCACGCGGGCGATCGCGGGAGTCACACCCCAGGCGGCCCCCATCTCGCCCCACGCGGCGGCGAGCTCGAGTCGGATGTCCTCGGCGGACTTGAGCGCATGGCCGTTCGTGGACGAGCGCCCGCCGGCACTGCCTTCGGGTGCATCAATGTGCGACTTGACAGTAGCGAGTTTCTGGTCCATAACTTGCTATATCACAGTAGCAGCTTAGGCGACGACATGACAACCGATGCGCTTGGACATGATGAGCGGCGCCGACCCTCGGCCGCAGCCCGCCTCGGCGCGATCGCTGGGGTCACGCCGGTCGCGATGTTCCTCATCTGGATCGGGATCTCCGGC
Source organism: uncultured Chloroflexia bacterium (assembly GCA_963767165.1). Taxonomy (GTDB): domain Bacteria; phylum Chloroflexota; class Limnocylindria; order Limnocylindrales; family CSP1-4; genus SPCO01. The sequence goes on from CAVYCV010000008.1 coordinate 112,352, forward strand.
TGGGGCGGGACGCCGTTCGAATTCGTCCAAGGCTTGGCGATCATCGCAGCGATCGCCGTTGTCGCTGGATTGATCGTCGGCGGTCGCAGTGGCCGATCCGTCCGGAGCCTCCTTCTTGATGCCGTGGCCTATCCGGCCGTCGCGTGGGCCTTCGTGCTCCCCATCGGCGTCGTCGGGTCGACTTGGACCCGCGTCATCGACGGCTCCCTGAGCGATCCCGCAGGGGTCGTCACCTCGATGTTCTTCTTGCTGCTCTACGGCGCCGTGTCGGCCATCTACCTGATCCCGCTCCTGACCCCGTTCGGGGCGGGATGGGCCGTCACGTACAGGGCCCTGCGACGCGGGATGCGCGTGTGAGCGTCGTCGTCCCGCTCTTCCTCGTCGCGCCGCTGTTCCTCGTGCCGTTCGGGTGGCGGCTGCTTGCGGTCGCCACCCCCGGTGCGGAGCCACCACGGATCACGCGACGGGCAACCCTGCCGGCGGCGCTCCTCCTGACGCTGAGCTTCATGTCCGCGCCGGGACCCGTGGCGGCCGGGCTGTCGCTGCCGTGGCTGGCGTTGACCGCGTTGGTCGCTCTCGCTGCCGGCCTGCGGTTGCTCACGGACCCGGCTCGGTTCCGCCCGAGCGTCCGGCACGCGACCGATGCGGCCGTGGCCTTCCTGGCGGTCGGCGCGACGTTCGCCACGATCGATCGCCTCGGCGCCCGGCCGTTCGACTTCCCGCCCGAGATCATCCTGCTGACCGCGGTCCACTTCCATTTCGCCGGCTTCGTCCTGCCACTGGCCGGCGCCCTCGCCTACGCCCGCCGCCCGGGACGGTGGCTGGAGATCGCGCTCGGGGCGGTCGTCGTCGGCATCCCGGTCACGGCGCTCGGCTTCCTCGGGATCCCGTATGCGAATTGGGTCGGAACGATGCTGACGGCCGTCGGCGGGTTCGGGATCGGGGTCGCGACGATCCTGGTCGCCCGGGGCCTGGAGCCCGGCCGCGCGAAGGTGTTGGCCACGGTCGCCGGCGCGTGCCTGCTCGTCTCGATGCCGATGGCCGCGATCTACTCGACCGGCACGCTCGTCGGTGCGTCGTGGCTCGGCCTCTCGGCGATGGCCCGGATCCACGGCGGGCTCAACGCGCTCGGCTTCGCTGTGCCGGTCATCGCCGCGTGGACTCTCGATCGACGGAGTCGCGAAGCGCCGCCGCTCCGCCCACCGGTCCGCGACCCGCGGAGGCTGGCGCTCGGAGCGGCCGCGATCATCGCCGGATACGCGTTCGTCATCGGCGTCATCTCGGCACGCGCGTCGTCCAGCCAGGGTGCGCTCGAGTTCGCACCGCCACAGGTCGTTTCCCGGCCGATGATCCTCGTGGGGCTCTGTATGGTCCCGGCGGTGATCGCGGCCATCGGCGCCTTCCGACGTTCCCATCTGTTGCTGATCGCAGCGGGCACCCTCGCCATCTTCCCCCAGTCAGTCATCGCGTTTAGCGGGATCACGCTGCCGTTCCTCGTGCCGGCCTTTCTGCTGCTCGCCCTCGGCGCCGAGGGACGCGACACGCGACTGTCAGGCCGAGCGCTGCTGGGTGGTCTGCTGGTCATCGTCCTGGGCGTCGCCGCATGGGTCGCCCCGTTCGCCCTGACCGAGACCGCGTGCTGGGTCGCGCGGCAGGCCTCCGACGGAACGGTCGTCTACTCGCCGATCCCGGTGAGTGACACCCTGACCGTCAGCTCCGGCGAGATCGCCTCGGGATGCGATGGCGGCACGCTGACCATGCAGGGCCTCGCGCTGGGCGCCGTGTTCGGGATCGGCTCGGTATCGATGGCGGTGTTGGTATCGGGCGTGCCACCGAGGCGCTTGCCAGACCTGGAACCAGCATGACGCGCTTCGGCCTCGAGACGCTCATCGATGCGCCGATCGAGCGGGTGTTCGACCTGGCACGCGACATCGGCTTCCACGAGCGATCGATGGCGGGGACCGGCGAGCGCGCTATCGCCGGTCGGACGAGCGGGCTGATCGAGGCCGGCGAGACCGTCACGTGGCGTGCCCGGCACTTCGGTCTGTGGTGGACGATGACGAGCCGCGTCACGGTCGTCGAACGGCCGACGACCTTCGCCGACGAGCAGGCGTCAGGGCCGTTCCGGCTGTTCCGCCACCGGCACACGTTCCGGGCGGTCCCCGGCGGCACCTTCATGGTCGACGAGTGGGAGCACACCGCCCCGTTCGGACCGATCGGCTGGCTCGTCGACACGCTCGTCCTGGGCCGCTACATGCGAGCGCTGCTTGAACGGCGCAACGTCGCGCTCAAGGCCGAGGCCGAGCGCCCTGGTCAGGTCAGCGGGATCGGCACGAACTCCGCGATCGCGCCGCCGACCGCGATGAAGAGGGGCGACCCGTAGTCGACATCGACCTCGCACGTCGCCACGCGCTGCGCGCCGCCCGGTGCGCCGAACTCGAAGACGAACTCCTGCCCATCGAAGTTGATCGGGCACTCCCCGGTGAACGGGCGACTCTTCAGGACCGCGAAGTCGGTCGTCTTGATCGCCGCGTCCAGGGCCGCGAGCTTCTCGGGCGGGACCTGACCGAGCGCGTTGGGCGGCTTCGCGGCGGAATGGACCGATCCGTCGCGCTCGACGATCACCGTCGACCCGCACGGAGCGGCGAAGCACTCACCGCCGCCGGTCTCAACGGTCAGCAAGGGCCCGACGGCGCCAGGGATCGTGATCGAGCCGCCGCCACACGCGACGACCAACGTCGCGAGCGCGACGAGGAGGAACTCAATGCGAATGTGGGCGCGTCGATCCGTCGTCATGGCCGCGGGACGAACGCGGTCATCCGCCGGTTCCCGCGACGAGGGACTATCCTCGCGGCCATGCCCGTCCTGCGCAGCCGGCTGGACCCCGATGCCCCGGAGACCCGGGCCAACCACGACGCGATGTGTGAGCTCGTCGCAGACCTCCGCGCCCGCCAGGACGTGGTCGCCGGGCGCGGCGCCGGCGGTGACGAGGCCTCCATCGAGCGCCATCGTGAGCGCGGCAAGCTCCCGGTCCGCGAGCGCATCGAGCGCCTCCTCGACCCCGGCTCCGCCTTTCTCGAGCTCTCCCCACTCGCCGCGACCGGGCTGTATGACGACGAGGCGCCCGGCGCCGGGATCGTGACGGGGATCGGCCGCATCGAGGGCACGACCTGCGTCGTCGTCGCCAATGACGCGACCGTCAAGGGCGGCACCTACTACCCGATGACCGTCAAGAAACACCTCCGCGCGCAGGAGATCGCGCTCGAGAACCGGCTTCCGTGCCTGTACCTCGTCGATTCCGGCGGCGCGTTCCTGCCGCTCCAGGCCGACGTCTTCCCCGACCGCGACCACTTCGGGCGCATCTTCTACAACCAGGCCCGCATGTCGGCGGCCGGCATCCCGCAGGTGGCGCTGGTGATGGGCTCGTGCACGGCCGGCGGCGCCTACGTGCCGGCCATGAGCGACGAGACCGTCATCGTCAAGGGCACGGGCACGATCTTCCTCGGCGGTCCGCCGCTCGTGAAGGCGGCGACCGGTGAGGACGTCACGCCCGAGGAACTCGGCGGCTCGGACGTGCACACCCGGCTATCGGGTGTCGCCGACCACGAGGCGCTCGACGACGAGCACGCGCTCGCGCTCGGCCGGTCGGTCATCGCCAACCTCAACCGCAGGACTCCCGAGCCGCCATGGGATCGCGCCGCGGCCGAGGCACCAGCCGTCGACCCGGGGGGCATCTATGGCGCCGTCTCGCTCGACGCCCGCCGGCCGGTGCCGGTCCGCGAGATCATCGCTCGCCTCGTCGATGGTTCTCGGTTCCACGAGTTCAAGCCGCGCTACGGCGAGACCCTGGTGACCGGCTTCGCCCACGTCGCCGGCTACCCGGTCGCGATCCTCGCGAACGACGGCATCCTCTTCAGCCAGTCCGCGCTCAAGGGCACGCACTTCATCGAGCTCGCGTGCCAGCGCCGGATCCCGCTGGTCTTCCTCCAGAACATCACCGGCTTCATGGTCGGTCGCGAGTACGAGGAGGCCGGCATCGCCAAGGACGGGGCGAAGCTCGTGACCGCCGTCGCGTCCGCCGAGGTGCCCAAGTTCACGGTCCTGATCGGCGGCAGCTTCGGCGCGGGCAACTACGCGATGGCCGGGCGGGCGTATCAACCGCGGTTCCTGTGGTCGTGGCCGAACAGCCGCATCTCGGTGATGGGTGGCGCGCAGGCGGCCCGCGTCCTCTCGACGGTCCGTGGCGGGTTCACGGGCGACGCCGAGCGCGACGCCTTCGAGGCGCCGATCCTCGAGACGTACGAGCGCGAGGGCTCCCCGTACTTCGCCACGGCCCGGCTCTGGGACGACGGTGTCATCGACCCGCTCGACACGCGCCGCGTCCTCGCGATGGGCATCGAGGCGTCGCTCCACGCGCCGATCCCCGAGACGCGGTTCGGGGTCTTCCGGATGTGAGACGCCGGCGTGCGTACGCGCACGCGCGGTCCGCTAGCATCGGGGCATGCCGCGCGTCAGCCGCCTGAACATCGCGCCCGTGCGCAGCCTCGGGCTTGAGTCGCGCGACGAGATCCGGGTCGATGCCAAGGGCGTCCTCGAGGATCGTCGGTTCTTCGTCACGGATGCCGACGGCGGCCGCATCGTCGACCAGCTGATCGAGGGGACGATGGTCCAGGTCGCGGCGTGGACCGATCCCGACGCCACGGTCCTCCGGCTCACGTTCCCCGACGGCCGAGTCGTCGAGGACGACGTCCGAGTGGCCGGCGCGATCGAGACCCCGATCCACGGCCGGACCGGTGTCGGCCATGTGGTCGACGGCCCGTTCGCTGCGGCCCTCGGCGAATTCCTCGGCCGGGACGTGCTCCTCGTTCGCTGCGACGAGCCCGGCGGGACGCGCATCGCGAACGCCGTCACGCTCGTCTCGGACGGTTCACTCGATGCGCTCGGCGCGGTGCTCGGCGTCGGCGCGGTCGATGGTCGACGATTCCGGATGCTCATCGAACTCGATGGCGGTCGTCCCCACGAGGAGGACACGTGGATCGGCGGTCGCATCGGCCTGGGCGACACGATCCTGCGGATCACGGCGGGCGTGGCGCGCTGCGCGATGACCACGCACGACCCGGACACGGGCCATCGCGACCTCGACACGCTGCATGGCATCAAGGAGTACCGCGGCCTGACCGACGGGAAGGACCTGCTGTTCGGTGTCCGAGGGGAGGTCGAGCGTCCGGGCACGATCCGCCTCGGCGACGAGGTCCGGATCCTCGAGGGTCAGCCGGCCTGACCACGCGGCTTGTCGGCCGCAACGGCCGCCGGGCTCGCCCAGCGCCGGACCACCACGACCCAGCTCACGGACGCGACGACGATCAGCGGCGAGACGCGGACCGCCGCGATCACCCCATCGCGCAGGACGACGCCGGCCATGTCGGCCGCGGTGGCGATCGCATCCCGGGTCGGCGTCGGGTCCATCGCGAGCACGAGCGACGTGAGGACGAAGGTCCCGAGCATCGCCGAGGCGACAGACGCGACCGGCGCTCCGACCCCGATCGCGAGACCGGCACTCGCCGCCGACCAGCGGGAGCCGAGCGCGGCGGGAGTCAGCGCGGCGCCGAGCAGCGCGAGTCCGGGCAGACTCATGACGAATGCCCAGACCCCTGCCCCGTTCGGCGCCCCGAGGCCTTCGGGCGGTGTCAGCCAGATCGCGACGGCCACGACGAACCCGAAATAGGCGCCCGCCGTGAACGCGCCGCGTCTGGAGGCCCGGATCGTCGCGAGACGCAGGCCGCTCGGATCTGGCGACCAGTTCGGATCGTTCGGGGACTTCACGCCCACGCAGTCCCGGATCGATCGAGGCTCATCAGCCGAGGCTAGCAGTCCGATGCGGCGCCAAGGATGACCCAGACAGGGCAACCGCGGACGCTCGAATGTACCTACCTTGCGCGGACGATCCAGCGGCAGCCGAGCAGGTCGGCCTCGCCCGACGCGCCAGTCATCGCGAGATGGACGGTGACCGCGGGCGCCCCCGGATCGCGTCGTGGCCGGATCCGGAGGGACTGGGCACCGATCGCAGCCTCGCGCGCACCCTGGCCGGCGAGCGACGGGCGGAATCGGAGGCCGGTCGTTCGGAGGTACTTCCCGATCGTGGCGCTGACGTCGCCGACGGCGATCTCCAGGGTGGTGAGGCGGGTGGGGCCGTCCTGGCGGGCGGCCTGGTCGGCTCGCGTCCACTCCGCGCTCGAGGCATCGTGCTCGATCAGGAAGGGCGGCAGCTCCACGTCGAGCTCCGGTGCGGCCGCGAGCCGCCATCGGACGACCCGGCCGTCGGGCCGGATCCGTTCGCCCGGGATGGGGCCCGCCAGGTCGGATCCGCGCTCGCGCAACGCATCGACATCGTCTCGGAGATCGTCGCTGGCGACGGCCCAGGTCGCGAGGCCGCCACCGGCAGCGATCGCCCGGCTCGCAGGGGAGCCGAGCCACGAGGCCGCGGCACGCCCGTCGTCGAAGATGCCGATGAGCTCGAGGTACGTGTCGCCGAGCCAGACCAGCCGGTTGAACGTGCCGAGCGCCTCGTGGCGACCGCCCCCGCCGGCCGTCAGACCGAGACTCGATTCGAGCGTCGACGCGGCCTCATCCGGGTCGGCGACCGCGATGACGAGGTGGTCGATGCCGATCAGCACGACGCGAGCGTAGCGCGTCGGCGTGGTCGTTACGATGGGCCGATGAGCCCATCGGTCCGCACCGAACGCCGCGGCCCCGACGACACGATCGCGTGGGTCATGCTGTCTCGGCCGGAGGTCCACAACGCCTTCGATGCCAACCTGATCGCCGAGTTGCGCTCGACGTTCGCGGCCCTGGCTCGTGAGTCGCCGACCGCTCTGCGAGGCGTCGTCCTCGCCGGCGACGGGGCATCGTTCTGCGCCGGCGCGGATCTCGACTGGATGCGGGCGGCCAGCACGCTCGACGTCGAGGGCAACGAGCAGGACGCGATGGGTATGGCCGACATGCTCGAGGCGATCGACACGTGTCCGGTGCCGGTGATCGCCCGGGTGCACGGCGCCGCGCTCGGTGGCGGGATGGGCCTGTGTGCGGTCGCGGACCTCGTCGTCGCGGAGAGCGGCACGCGCTTCGGGTTCTCGGAGACGCGTCTCGGGATCCTGCCGGCGGTCATCTCGCCCTTCGTCATCGCCAAGATCGGCGAGAGCCACGCCCGGGCGCTGTTCCCCGGCGGCCGTCGGATCGATGCGATCCGGGCCCAGCGGATCGGCCTGGTCCACGAGGTCGTCGAGGGCGAGGAGGCGCTGGATCGCGCGGTCGAAGTGGCGGTCGCGGACCTGTTGTTGGCCGGACCGACCGCGGCGCGCGCGGCCAAGGCCATCGTCCGGGAGGTCCGGGGGCTGGGCCACGGCTCGGCCAAATGGCACACCGCGCGGGTCATCGCCCGCCAGCGCGTGACCGAGGAAGCCCGCGAGGGTTTCGCCGCCTTCGACGAGAAGCGCCGCCCGAGCTGGGCGCCCGAGGCGGACTCCGACTGATCTACGGGCGGGCCGTCCTGCCCGCGCGAGATCGTACGATTTCGTACTACGGATTCGTACGAATCTTCGGCAACGCGTCCTGGGCCAAGCTGGTCATGACGGGTGCGAACTGCGACAATCGCGACAAGATGGCGGAGGAACTGGCACCGAGCGAGGTCGCGAAGCGGCTGGGGACGTCGACGCGGACGATCCAGCGGTGGATCGAGCGCGGCGTGCTCCCTGCCAAGCGTGTCGGTGGTCGTTGGCGTGTCGCGTTTGACGCGTTCGACGCGTCGCGAGTGGCGACGCATCCCGAATCGAAGCCGATCCGAAGCGTATTCATCGCGAATCGCGGCGAGATCGCGCGGCGGATCGCGCGTACGTGCGATCGGCTGGAAATCCGTACGGTCCTGCCCGACACCGACGGCCCGGACGCACTCGACCTCCTCGATGCCGACGCCGTTGTGGCCGCGGCACGGTCCACCGGCGCCGATGCGGTCCATCCCGGCTTCGGGTTCCTCGCCGAGAACGCCGACTTCGCCGAGCGGGTCGCTGCAGCCGGCTTGATCTGGGTCGGGCCACCGCCCGAAGCGATCACGGCGATGGGCGACAAGGCCGCCGCTCGACGGCTGGCCGCCTCGCTCGGCATCCCGGTACTAAACGGATACGACGGCCCCGAGCAGTCCGACGCCGCGCTGAGCCGCGCCGCGCGCGCGCTCGGGTACCCACTCCTCGTCAAGCCGGCCGCCGGCGGCGGCGGCAAGGGCATGCGCGTGGTTCGGGACAAGGCGACGTTCCTCGATGCCGTCGCCGCGTCACGTAGAGAGGCGCACGCGGCCTTCGGCGATGACCGCGTCATCCTCGAGCGGTTCCTCGAGGGCGCACGTCACGTCGAGATCCAGGTCCTCTTCGATGCCGCCGGCAACGGCGTCCACCTCGGCGAGCGCGATTGCTCGATCCAGCGGCGCCACCAGAAGATCCTCGAGGAGAGTCCGTCGCCGGCCGTCGACGCCGACCTGCGCCAGCGACTGGGCGACGCGGCCCTGACGCTCGGGCGCGCGGTCGGCTATGTCAACGCCGGCACATGCGAGTTCCTCATCGACGAGCGCGGCGAACCGACCTTCATGGAGATGAACACGCGCCTGCAGGTCGAGCATCCCGTGACCGAGCTCGTCACCGGTCGCGACCTCGTGGCGGACCAGCTCCGGATCGCCGCCGGCGCACCGCTCGGGTTCGAGCAAGCCGACGTCCGCCACAGCGGCCACGCCATCGAGGTTCGCCTGTACGCGGAGGATGCGGAGGATGGGTTCCTGCCGGCGATCGGTCGGGTCGAGGCCCTGCGGTGGCCGGCCGGCGACGGCATCCGGGTCGACGCCGGGATCGACCTGGGCACCGAAGTCGGCGGCCGCTTCGACCCGATGCTCGCGAAGATCGTCGCGTGGGGCGCCGATCGCGAGGAGGCTCTGACGCGTCTGACGGCGGCCCTCGACGACACGGTCGTGCTCGGCCTCATCACGAACCTGCGGTTCCTCCGCTGGCTGGTCCGACAGCCGGTCGTCCGGGATGGCGCGGGCCGCATCGACACGCTCGAGCGGATCTGGCCGCCCGACGACTGGGCCGAGCGGGCGGCGATCCCCGACGACGCATGGGCGACCGCTGCAGGCCTGCTTGCGGGGACGAGCGCGACCGACCGGGTCGACGACCCGTGGTCCGGTGGCTGGCGGCTCAACGGCGGCCAGCGTGTCCGGCTGGAGGCAGAGGGTGTCAGCCGGTCGGTGACGCTCGACGACATCGCGACGCAGTTCGAGGCCGCCGTCGTCGACGGCGTCGCACACGTCGATGTCGCCGGCCGGAGCATCGCCTTCCGGCTCGCTTCCGCGCCCGACGTGGATCGGGCGAGCGCAGCGGCTCGCCACGGACACGGCACGGGCGCCGCCGGCGGTCCGGCCCGCCTCATCGCGCCGATGCCTGGCGCCGTGCTGACCGTCCACGTGAAGGTCGGTGGGCTCGTGGAGGCCGGCGACCCTGTCGTCACGCTCGAGGCGATGAAGATGGAGCACGTCGTCGTCGCGCCCGTGGGTGGACGCGTCACGGAACTCAGCGTCCAGCCGGCGGACCAGGTCACGCGCGGCCAGGAGCTCGGGCTGATCGAGCCCTGACCCAGCGGGTTCGGGTACGCTCACGACCGCCGAAGATCGGAGGACCACGATGGCCAAGACCGCGCTGCCCACCACCCGCGAAGGACTGCTCGAGCTGCATGCGAAGACTCGCCTGGAGCGGAATGCGGCAGCGCACAAGTCGCACGAACAGGCGGCCGCCATCGACCTGCTCGGTCGAATCGAGGTCGAGATCGCCCGGCTTGAACGGGCGATGGATCCCCCGAAGGTCTGAGCCGGGCCCGGCGCCGACCCGTGGCCGAACACGTCCGGATCTACGAAGTCGGGCCGCGCGACGGCCTCCAGAACGAGGCGACCGCCGTCCCGACCGCGACCAAGGCCCAATTCATCGAGCTCCTCGCCGACGCGGGCCTGCGCGAGATCGAAGCGACCTCCTTTGTCGCGCCCCGGGCGATCCCGCAACTGGCGGACGCCGGCGAGCTCATGACGAGCCTTCCTCGCCGCGAAGGCGTTCGCTACCCCGTGCTGGTGCCGAACGAGCGCGGCATGGCGCGCGCCGAGGCCGCGAGCGCGGACGCCCTCGCCGTGTTCACCGCCGCGACCGACGCGTTCACGGAGGCCAACATCGGGATGACCGTCGCGGAGTCGCTGACGGCGTTCGCGCCGGTCCTCGCGCGCGCCGCGGACCTCGGCTGGTGGCGACGGGCCTACGTCTCGACCGCGTTCGGGTGTCCGTACACCGGGCGCGTGGAGCCGGCCGCGGCAGTCGAGGTGGCCCTGCGTCTCCAGGACCTCGGCGTCGACGAGGTCTGTTTCGGCGACACGATCGGGGTGGGCGTCCCTGGTCAGGTGGCGGCACTGACCGGCGCGGCCGCCGAGGCCGGGCTCGCACTCGATCGGATCGCTCTCCACTTCCACGACACGCGTGGCACGGCCCTCGCCAACGTGGCGGCCGGGCTGGCCGCCGGCGTCCGCTGCTTCGACTCGGCCGCCGGCGGGACCGGCGGTTGCCCCTACGCCCCCGGCGCCGCCGGCAACCTCGCCACCGAGGATCTCGTGTACTTCCTCGACGCGTCCGGCTGGGAGACGGGCGTCGACCTCGAGGGGGTCCTCACGGCCGCACGGTTCATCGCCGGCGCGCTCGGCAAGCCGGTCTCGACGAAGGTCGGCCAGGCGGGCGGCTGGGACCCGACGACGGGCGCATCGGTCGGTCGCGCCTGAGCCGAGACCGACGCCGGTGTCCACGCGTCGCGAGCACGAACCGATGTGTCTGCTATCGTCCGCGCGATGGACGGCGTCGTACTCGTTCTGAACCAGAACTACGAGCCGCTGAACGTCTGTAACCTGCCTCGCGCCTTCCGCCTCCTGTTCGGCGAGAAGGCCGAAGTGATCGAGTACGACCACCAGGTGATCCGGACGCCGCGGACGGAGTTCCGTGCGCCCAGCGTCATCCGCCTGCAGCACCTGATCCGGCGACCGCGACCACGGGTCAAGCTGTCTCGCCGCGAGATCTTCGCGCGGGACCGCCACGTCTGCCAGTACTGCGGTCGCCAGGCCCACGACATGACGCTCGACCACGTCGTCCCCCGCCATCGCGGCGGCGGCCACACGTGGGAGAACCTCGTCACGGCCTGCAAGTCGTGCAATCACCGCAAGGGTGGCAAGACGCTCGAGGAGGCCCGGCTTCGGCTCCTTCGGCCGCCGTTCGAGCCGCGGAACGACATCTATTCGCTCTTCACGCCGTACCTGGCTGACGAGAACAACGAGGCGTGGCGGACATACCTGTTCCTGGGACGGAACTGACGCCCGCCACTCTCGAGGCGACGATCCGGGCGGGCATCCCGGAGCCCGTGCGCGATCTCCTCTCGACGATGTGGGTGGACGGTCATGCCGCCTACGTGGTCGGTGGCTCCCTTCGGGACATCGTGCTCGGCCGGCCGGCCGCGGACTGGGACCTCGCGTCGAGCGCCCTGCCCGAGCGTGTCCTGGCGCTCCTGCCGGACGCCGTGTACGAGAACCAGTTCGGGACCGTCGCCGTCCGTCGCGGCGGCGAGGTCTTCGAGGTCACGACGTTCCGCTCTGACCACGAATACGCCGACTTCCGCCGCCCGCATCGAGTGGAGTTCGGCGACACCATCGAGCTCGACTTGGCGCGCCGCGACTTCACCTGCAACGCGATGGCCTGGGGAGCGCGCGCCGAGGCCGCCGCGTCGCCGAGACTCGTGGACCCGTATGGGGGCCTCGCCGACATCGAGGACCGCGTCCTGCGGGCCGTCGGCGACCCGCTGCTCCGGTTCGAGGAGGATGCGCTCCGGATGATCCGGGCGATCCGGCTCGCCTCGACGCTCGACTTCGAGGTGGAGCCTGCGACGCTGGCAGGGATCCGGGCGCGGGCCGATCTCGTCAGCCACTTGTCGGGAGAGCGGATCGCGACCGAGCTCGAGAAGCTGCTGGCCGCGGAACGCCCGTCGATCGGGCTGCGCCTGCTGGGCGCCACCGGGCTGCTGGCCGGGATCTCGCCGGAGCTCGCATCGCAGCGGGGCATCCCCCAGAACAAGGTCCCGGGCGAGGACCTGTGGGACCACACCCTGCGATCCGTCGATGCCGCGCCGGTCCCCCGGCCGGTCGTCCGGCTCGCCGCGCTCGTCCACGACATCGGCAAGCCGGCGACCTTCGCCGACGGCCATTTCATCGGGCACGACACGGTCGGCGCCGACCTCGCCGGGGCATTCCTCGAGCGGTTGCGGTCGCCGCGGGTCGTTCGCGAGCGCGTCGTGCACCTCGTGCGCAACCACATGTTCAGTTACGAACCGAACTGGTCCGATGGCGCCGTCCGCCGGTTCATCGCGAAGATGACCCTCGACGGGACTGCGTCCGAGGCGCTCGAGGAGCTGTTCGACCTTCGTGCGGCCGACAACGTCGGATCCGGTCTGCCGGCCGAGGCCGGCAGACTCGATGAGCTGCGAGCCCGCGTCGCCCAGGCCCTGCTCGAGGGAGTCGCGCTGGATCGGAGCGATCTGGCGGTCGACGGTCGCGACCTCATGAGCGAGCTTGGCCTCGGACCGGGGCCCCGGCTCGGCCGCATCCTCGACGCGTTGCTGGACCGGGTGCAGTCGGACCCGGCCCTCAACGACGGCCCGACGCTCCTGCTGCTCGCGCAGGGCATGCTGGGCGACGACACGTGATCGAGCTCCTGCTCGAGGCGGAGCGGGCGATGGAGATGGGCCGGACCGACGCGGCCGAGGTCCTCTACCGCCAGGTCGCGGACGCGGATCCACGCAACGGGATCGCTGTCGTCGGGCTGGCACGGGTCGCCCTCGAACGTGGCGATGAGCCCGGCGCGTACCGGATCGCCCAGCGGGCGCTGGCCATCGACCCGGAGAACTCGGCAGCACAACGGATGGTGGCTCGCCTGGCCGAGGTGCTCCGCTACAAGGGCGAGCCTGTGCCCGAGCCGGAGGCAGAGCCGGTGCCCGACGTGCCGGTGCCCGACGCGCCATCGGAGCGGTCGCCCGAGGCGTCATCGGCGACGTCGCCACCCGACACGGCGCGTCGCTCGCTCCTCGACCGCGCCTTGCGTCGCCGCTGACAGTAGGCCGTTCGCCCTACTTCGCTTGCCTGGGGGATCCGACTACGATCCCCTCGCCGAGGGCACCCGTGCGGCGGTCGCACCAGGAGTCGCATCGTGCCCGATCGGCGATCCGCCGCCGTCGTCGTGCCGGTCGCCATGGCCGCGCTCGTCATCGCCATCGCACTCGAGCCGGGGCTGGGCCGCCAGCCCGTCGGACTCGCAGACTACCTGGGTTGGCGCGACACGCGGACGCCCGAACTCGACGCACGCGAGGCCCTGGTCGTCCAGCGCCGGATCGCGGCGTGCATGAGCGCGCTCGGCCTGTCCTATCGCGAGTTCGTCGAGCCGCCGCCGGCGATCCCCGACGCGGAACTCGGCCCGCGCGAGTGGGCCGAGAAGTGGGGCTTCGGCGTGTCGACATCGGTCGGGATCGCCGGTGCGATGCCGCCGGCGACCGACCCCAACCTCGCCTACGTCGAGTCCCTCGCGCCCGACGCGCGGGACGCCTATCGCGTCGCCCTCTACGGCTCAGGCGCCACGCCCGGTTGCAACGGCCAGGCGAACGACCTTGTCTACGGCCGCCATGATCGACTGCTTGCCGGGCTCGCCGCGGAGCTCGCCGGGCTCGAGGACGCCATCGCCCGAGATGCGCGCATGGTCCTGGCCGACGCCCGGTGGATGGCCTGCATCGCCGACGCCTCGTTTCGGCCGTCGAGTCGTCGGCGGTTCGGCCAGGACGCCGTCGAACTCCTGACCCGCCGTCTCGAGGCCGTCATGGGCCCGCCGCCGGGCGACCCTACCATCGACCGTTCGGCGCTCGCCGGCCTGCAGTCGTTCGAGATCGAGCTCGCCCTTCGCGGGTTCGACTGCGCCGAGGGGGTCCGTGCGATCAGCGACGCCGTGCGTCTCGAATACGAGTCGCGGTTCGTCGACGGCCACCGGGCCGCGCTCGACGAGATCAAGGCGCAGGCGGCCCGGCTCGACGCCGATCTCCGGCTCGCACCCGGCGAGCCGCTCGACCCCGTATCGTTTGGGCCATGACGCGCATCCTGGTCACCGGCGGTGCCGGTTACGTCGGCTCGGTCTCGGCGGCGGCATTCCTTGCGGCGGGCCACGACGTCGTCGTCCTCGACGACCTCACGACCGGCCACCGCGCTGCGGTGCCCTCGGGCGCCCGGCTGCATGTCGGCACGTACGGGGACATGGACGCGATGGCCCGCCTCCTGGCCGACGAGCGGATCGAGGCGATCCTCCATTGCGCGGCGCGCTCACTGGTCGGCGAGTCGATCGCGGAGCCGGCCAAGTACTACCGGGATAACGTCGCGGGCGGGGTGGCCCTGCTCGAGGCGGCACGGACCGTCGGCGTCGGGCGGGTCGTGTTCTCGTCATCGGCCGCGGTCTACGGCACGCCGGACGACACCCCGATCCCCGAGGACGCCCCGCTCCGGCCGATCAACCCGTACGGCGAGACGAAGCGGACGTTCGAGGCCGCACTGGACTGGTATGGCCGCGCGTATGGGCTGCGCGGCGTCAGCCTCCGCTACTTCAACGTCGCGGGCGCCACCGACGAGCTCGGCGAGGACCACGATCCCGAGACCCACCTCATCCCCAACGTCCTCGCGGCCGCGGAGGGCCGTCAGACCCTGACCGTCTTCGGCGACGACTACCCGACCCCCGACGGCACCTGCGTCCGCGACTACATCCACGTCGAGGACCTCGCGGACGCGCACCTGCGGGCCATCGAGGCGACGGCCCCGGGCGATCCGCGGACCGAGGGGTTCCTCGCCTGCAACCTCGGCGTGGGTGGCGGCTTCTCGATCCGCGAGGTGATCGCCGCAGCCGAGACGGCCGTCGGCCGGCCGATCCCGTTCACGGTCGGACCGCGTCGCGAGGGCGATCCGCCGGTCCTCGTCGCATCGGCCGAGCGCGCCGCCGCCGTGCTCGGCTGGCGCGGGGCGCACCCATCGCTCGATGCGATGGTCGGCAGCGCCTGGGCATGGCGCCAGCGCCACCCGGACGGCTACCCGGACTGAATCGGCAGCGCGGGGTCCTGGCGTGGTCAGCGCCGTCTCTCGCGTATTCCCAGAAGGACTGTCCGGTCGCGCTCGACGCCGCTGGTCGGTTCAGGGGGAGGTCACGGGCCCATGAACGCGCCGGGATATGCCTCCTGGCACTACCGGGAGGGTCTGACCGGCCGATCGAACGGCGCGGCCAGCCGCCGGAGTCGGCTCTCCGCCTCCATCTGGTCGTCGTAGTCCTCCTCGGAGTACGGGTGCCCGAGATGGCCGCCTGACGCGGTTCGATCGGGCGTTCGCGGCTGCCCGAGATGGCCGCCTGACGCGGTTCGATCGGGGCGTCGGCGTCGTGCCCGCGATGCCCCGTGCCTAGCGCGGTTCGATCGGGGCGTTCGCGGGCGCCAGGCGCTCCGGCGGGGCGACCGGCGCGACGTGCGGTCCGGCGTCCGGCAGCTCGTCGCCGCCCGACCAGCGGTCGCTGACCGGCCAGACCAGCCACAGCCCGATGAGCATCGTCACCAACAGGCTTGCGATCGCGATCTGGTACGCGCCGTTGCCGAGCGAGTCGATGAACAGGAAGACGATCGCCCCGTACAGGAGCTGGCCGATGACCTGCGAGCCCTTGCCGACCAGCCCGTACAGCCCGAAGAACTCGCCGAGCCGCGCCGGCGGCGACAGCCGGATCATGAAGACGCGGTCCGCGACCTGGACCCCGCCCAGGCCGCTGCCGAGGATCGCCCCCGCGATGACGAAGATGGCGATTCCCGGGGTCGTGCCGCTCATCGCCAGCGAGGCGACGCCCAGGAGCAGGCCGACGACCCACGACGCCAGCACCGCGATGAGCGTCCGCTTCGGGCCGAACCGGTCGACGAGATACCCCCAGCCGAAACTCGCGACGATGGCGACGACCGTCAGCACGACCGAGGTGATCAGCCACTGGCCCTGGGTCAGCCCGACCGCCCTCACCGCCACGACGCTCATGACGACGATGAGCGTGTTGACCGCATCGCTGTAGAAGAACCGACCGGCAAGGAAGCGCAGCAGGCCCGGCACCGTCCGGGCGTGGTCGATCGTCACGCGGATCTGCGCGAGCGACGAGGTGATGTCGCTGACGCTGACGTGGGTCGCGGTCGAGCCGGCCGGGTCGCGGACGACGAGGAAGATCGGGACCGCGAAGATCGCGAACAGGATGCCGGCGATCAGGAAGATCGGATCGGGCGTCTCGGTGATGCCGAGCAGGATCAGCGTGAGCGCCGCGAAGATCGTGCCCATGTAGCCGACGCCGACGCCGATCCCGGACAGCTTGCCGCGCGTCGCCGGGTAGCTGACCGATGACAGCGTCGCGTCGTAGTAGATGAGCGCGGCCTGGTAGGCGAAGTTCGCCAGCGTGAACAGGGCCGCACCGACGAGCGCCGGTGACGGCCCGATGAGCACGGTCGGCGCGATCGTCAGGATCGTGAAGAAGAGCAGGAACGGGAGCCGCCGGCCGCCGCGGTCGCTCAGCGCGCCGAGGATCGGCGAGACCAGCGCGTTGAGCCCGACGCTGACCGCGATCGCGAGGCCCTGGACGAGCTGGCCCGGTCCCTGCCCGAACCTGCTCTCGTCGGTGAGCCACAGCCCGATGGCCGTCGACACGATCGCGTAGCTGAAGATCGTGTTGGCGAAGTCGTAGAGCGACCACGCGACCGGGACGAGCGCCCGTCCGCTCGGTGTCAGGCCCGCCAGCCCTCCGGGCCGACCGAGGCTCGCCGCGGCCTCGTCGGACCCTGGACCGCCGGCCTGGGCGTCGCTCGTCACGGCGCCGATGATAGTCGGGCCGATGACGCGCATTTCGCACCGGTCGCGACCCGCCGCTACGATGCGCCGATGAGCGCGATGGCCATGATCCAGGACCTGCGCCCGCAGGGATTCCGGTCGGGCTCGGCGAAGCAGATGCAGGACCCCATCGTCGAACCCCTGTGGCCGGGCGTGCGCGTGCTGGCCGCGATCGACCGCTCGGGCGACGAGCGCGCCCAGACGGCCATCGTCGACCAGGCCGGCACCCGGGTCGAGGACCACGAGGCCATCGAGACCGCATTCAGCGCCGCGGCCAGGGCGGACTCGCTGATCGTCGATGGCTATCTCACCAAGCAGGTCGCCCACGACCAGACCGGGGTCTTCCCGATCATCGTGCCCGCCCTCCCGACCGGCACGGACCTGGCCAAGTCGATGGTCATGGGCGTGCGGCGCAGCCGCTCGGCCGAGCTGATCCAGGAACGCGAACGTGAGCGCCAGGCGGTGACCTTCGAGCCGAGCGACGTCGTGGCGCTCGTCGCCATCGACCTGCTCTGGCTCGACGGGCAGCCCCTGTTCGACGTGCCACTCCTCGAACGCAAGCGGCTCCTCGAGTCCGCCCTCGAGGAGTCCGACGTCATCCGGCAAGGGCAATTCGTCCGGCCGCCGATCGACACGTGGATCGGCTCGTGGCGCGCTCTTGGCTTCTCCGGGATCACCTTCAAGTCGGCCAACGGCCGCTACCACCCAGGCACGACCGTCGACGACTGGATGATCTCCTCGATGCCGCCCCGCTGATCGCGGGCGACCGGCGCGGCAGACCGGGGAGCGGGATGGTACGGTGGGCTCGTGCCCCAGACAGCCCTGACGCCCGCGATCCGCGATGTCATCGCGCGACTCGGCCGGGCCGACATCATGGTCGGGATCCCGAGCTTCAAGAACGCGGCCACCATCGGCTACGTGGTTCGCGCCGCGCAGGCCGGCCTGGTCCAGTACTTCCCGGACCTCCGCCCGGTCGTCGTCAACTCGGACGCAGGCTCGCCCGACGGCACCGGTCGCGTCGTCGTCGAGACCGAGCCGCCCGATTACGTCGAGCAGATCCTCCTCGTCCGGCCGAACCACAAGCTCGAGCGGGTCACCCTGACCTACCCCGAGATCGATGGCATCGGCGGCAAGGGCGCGGCGCTAAGGACCATCTTCGAGATCGCGGCGGCGCTCGAGGTCCAGGCACTGGTCGTCGTCGACAGCGACCTCCGCTCCATCGTGCCCGAATGGATCGAGTTGCTGTCCGGGCCGATCCTCAAGGGCGGCTACGACTTCGTGGCGCCGCTCTACGCGCGCTACAAGTACGACGGCACGATCACCAACACCGTCACCTACCCGCTGACCCGGGCGCTGTACGGACATCGCATCCGCCAGCCGATCGGCGGCGACTTCGGCGTGTCGGGCGACCTGGTCCGGCACTATCTCGAACTCGATGACTGGACGCCCGAGATCAGCAAGTTCGGCATCGACATCTGGATGACGACGTCCGCCGTGACCGCCGGGTTCGCCGTCTGTCAGACGCGACTCGGCGCGAAGATCCACGACCCGAAGGACCCGGGCTCGGACCTCGGGCCGATGTTCCGGCAGGTCGTCGGGACGATCCTGCGGCTGGCCGACCGGTACGCCGACCACTGGCTGCCCATCACCGGCAGCCACGACGTGCCCGCGTACGGGTTCGAGCGGATCATCGAGCCGCCGCCGCTCGAGGTGAACACGCTCCGCCTCCTGTCCGAGTTCCATGCCGGCTCGCTGACGCTCGCGGACACGTGGCGGGCGATGCTCGCCCCGGCGACCGCGTCGACGGTGATGGAGCTCGCGGCCGAGGCCGGGAACCTGGCCGATGTCGCGCGGACGAAGCTCGGGATCGGCGGTGACGTGTCGTCGACCACGGCGACCACCCTCGAGATGGCCGAGGCGGCCAGCTCGTTCCACTTTCCTGACGACCTGTGGGCCCGCGTCATCTACGACCTGGTGCTCTCGGCCCGCGGCGCCATCGCGGCCACGGGCACCGGCCCGTCGCTCGAGACGCTCGTCGCGGCGCTGGTGCCGATCTACTTCGGGCGCGTCGGCAGCTTCGTCATCGAGAACCGGAACATCCCGACCGACGCCGCCGAGGAACGGGTCGAGCGGCAGGCGCGCGAGTTCGAGCTGCTGAAGCCGTATCTCGTCGAGCGCTGGACGGCCGCAGCCGGATGACGAGCCGGTCGCCGCTCCCTGTGCGCATCCTGATCCCCGTCGCCAACCCGATGACGGCCGAGGAGCTGATCCGTCTTGGCGCGGCGATGCTCGACCGCAAGCACGGCGAGATCTCCGCGCTCGGCATCGTGGAGGTGCCCGAGGGGATGCCCCTGTCCGAGGGCGCCACGCGGGCGCGCCACGCGCGCCGGCTGCTCCAGCGCGTGCTCGACTACGCGCCGGACGGCACGACCATCCACCCGATCGTGCGCATCGGACGCCACGCCGCCGAGGGCATCGTCGAGGCATCGGCCGAGCAGGAGGCGGATCTCATCATCTTCGGCTGGGGCGGCCGGACGGCGACCGCGCGCGAGGGCAACGGCACGACGGTCTTCTCGCCGACCATCGACGAGGTCGTCCGCGACGCTCCATGCGACATCGCCGTGGTCAAGCAACGTGGCGCAAAGGAGATCCGCCGGGTCCTGGTCCCGGTCCGCGGCGGACCGCATGCGGAGCTCGCGATCCGGTACGCCGACGCGATCGCGCGCTATCACGAGGCCACGGTCGTCGTCCTCCACCTCGTCCCGCCGGGCATCACGCTCGCGGTGCGGGCCCAGGCGGAACGGGCGCTCGCCTCGTTCGTCAAGCAGCACCTCCACGGTCGCGGCGAGGCCGTCCTGCGTGAGGCGCCCAACGTCCGCAACGCCATCTTGCGCGAGGCCGAGAAGGCCGACCTGGTCGTCATGGGCGCGTCGGCCGCGCCGGGCGGCTCGGACGGGGAGAGCCACCTGTTCGGGGCACTCCCCGAGGCCATCGCCGCGCGCGCGAAGCCATCGGTGGTCGTCGTCCGCACGCGCGAGACGATCGCCCGCAACACCTTCGACCAGCTCGCCGCGCGCGCGGAGACCCTCGCCGCCGCCGACCGCGCCGCCGAGGAGGCCCGGGCGGTCCCGGTCCGGGTCGAGCGCTGGTTCGGCGAGTCGAACTTCCACCACGCCGAGTTCGCCGACCTGCGCCGCCTCGTGACCCTCAAGGAGAAGCAGAAGCTGACGATCAGCCTCGTCCTGCCGACGCTCGACGAGGAGGAGACGATCGGGCCGATCGTCCGCCGCGCGATGCGCGAGCTGGTCGGCCGCGTGCCGCTGCTCGACGAGATCCTCGTCGTCGACTCGGTGTCGACCGACCGGACCCGCGAGATCGCCGAGTCCGAGGGCGCGCGGGTCGTCCAGCACCCCGACATCCTCACCCGGTACGGCTCGTTCAAGGGCAAGGGCGAGGCCCTCTGGAAGTCGCTGTACGAGACGAGCGGCGACATCGTCATCTGGGCCGACACGGACGTCCGCCACTGGCATCCGCGGATGGTCTACGGGACCCTGGGCCCGCTTCTCCACGAGCCTCGATTGCAGTACGTGAAGGCCTACTACCAGCGCCCGATCGTCGAGGGCGGCGTGCTCAAGGAGGGCGGCGGCGGGCGGGTGACCGAGCTCGTCGCACGCCCGCTCATCAACCTGTTCTACCCGGAGCTCTCGGGGATGATCCAGCCGCTCGCCGGGGAGTACGCGGGGCGTCGGTCGCTGCTCGAGTCGATCCCGTTCTTCACCGGCTATGCGGTCGAGATCGGGCACCTCATCGACGCGGCCGAGCGGGTCGGCATCGAGGGCCTCGGCCAGGTCGACCTCGAACGGCGGGTGCATCGCAACCAGGAGCTCGAAGGGCTCTCGCGCATGTCGTTCGTGATCCTCCAGGCCGTCATGAAGCGGCTCGAGGAGCGGCGCAAGGCGCGGCTGTTCGCGGAGATGGGCTCGACGATGAAGCTGCCCCGCTCCGGCCACGGCCGGCTGTCGCTCGAGGTCATCGAGCTCGCCGACCAGGAGCGCCCGCCGATGATCCGCATCCCCGAGTACCTCGAGCGGCGCCGCGCCGCGGGGGCGGCCGCGGTCGAGCCCCCCTCGAAGTAGCGCCCGACCCGGCAGACTACGACGGTGAGTCGGACCGAACCCGAGACCGCACCCGCCGTGACCATCGAGCGCCTGGACCTCGACGGGTATGTCGCCGCCGTGCCGGGCCTCGCCGAGCTCCTGAAGGACTCCGTTGACGGCGGCGCGTCGGTCAACTTCGTGGCCGGCCTGACGATCGAGGACGCCACGACCTGGTGGCGCGAGCGGACGTCGCAGATCGCCGCAGGCACCACGACCGCGTTGGTCGCCGTCGCCCCGGACGGCCGCATCGTCGGCTCGACGCTGCTCTTCCGGATGACCCAGCCGAACGCTCCCCACCGCGCCGAGATCGGCAAGGTCCTCGTCCATCGCGACGCCCGGCGACGGGGCATCGGCCGGGCGCTGATGGAGGCGGCCGAAACGCTCGCGCGCGAGGAGGGCCGCTGGCTGCTCATCCTCGACACCCAGTCGGGCACCGACGCGGAGCTCATGTACGTGGCGCTCGGCTGGCAGCCGTTCGGGGTCGTCCCGAACCACTCCCTGACCGCCGATGGCGTGCTCTCGCCGACGACCTTCTTCTGGAAGGACCTGCGGTGACCGACGACGGGGCACGAACGATCCTGATCGCGCCCGATTCCTTCAAGGGCTCGCTCACCTCGGTCGAGGTGGCGAAGGCGCTGGCGGACGGCTGGGCCCGGGCCCGCCCGCAGGACGAGATCGTCCTCTCGCCGCTGGCCGACGGCGGCGAAGGGACATTGGAGGCCGTTGCCGCGGCAGGCGGCTGGACGTGGCGGAGCGACGTGGTCCACGACCCGCTCGGCCGGCCGGTCGAGGCGCGCTGGCTCTGGCGCGACGTCGATGGGACGGGCCATGCGGTCATCGAGATGGCGACGGCCTCCGGACTGTCGCTGGTCCGACCGGAGGAGCGGGATCCGATCGCGGCCACGAGCATCGGCACAGGCGAGCTCCTCGCGACCGCGATCGATCAGGGTGTCGCTCGGATCGTCCTGGGGATCGGCGGCAGCGCGACCACGGACGGCGGGCGTGGCCTCCTCGACGGACTCATCGGGCTGGGTCCGGACGACCGTCGCCTGGACGACGTCGATCTTGAGGTGGCCTGCGACGTCTCGAACCCGCTGCTTGGGTCGACGGGCGCGGCGTCGATCTTCGGCCCGCAGAAGGGCGCCACGCCCGAGCAGGTCCGCGAGCTCGACGAGCGAAACGCGCGCTGGGCCGACGAACTCGAGGCGCGCGAAGGGCGCCGCGAACGCGACACGCCGGGCGCCGGCGCCGCGGGCGGCGTCGGGTTCGCCCTGCTGGCGATCCAGGATCAATTCGAGGTGTTCGCCCTCCGACCGGGCGTGGACCTCGTCATGGAGGCGACCGACTTCGACGAGAAGCTCGCGCGCGCGGACCTCGTCATCACCGGCGAGGGCCGGATCGATGCCCAGACCGCGTTCGGCAAGACCGCGCTCGGTGTCGCGAAACGGGCCCGGGCCGCAGGCGTCGCCTGCATCGCCGTCGGCGGCGGCGTGGAGCCCGAGGGCGCCGAGGCGCTCGCGGCCATCGGAGCCATCGCCGTGCCGGTGACCGAGAAGCCGCAGACCGTCGAGGCGGCGATGGCCGCCGGGACCGCCCCGCTCGAACGCTGCGGCGAACGTCTTGCCCGGCTCGCGCTCGTACTTGACTAAGTCATGGACTAAGTCCACTATCGGCCGATGGCGACGACCGTCAACATCCACGAGGCGAAGACCCACCTCTCGCGCCTGCTCGAGCGCGTCAAGAACGGCGAAGAGATCACGATCGCGAAGGCCGGCAAGCCGGTCGCGCGCCTGACGGCGATCCGGGAGCGGCCGGCGCGACGTGTCCCCGGGATGGACAAAGGGAAGGTCATCATCCAGCCGGATTTCGACGACCCGCTCCCCGAGTTCGACCCCGACTACATGCATCCCGAGGATCCGATGCGTGAGCTCCTGAAGGAATGAAGGCGCTCCTCGATACGCACGTCTTCCTGTGGTGGGTCCTCGACACCGCGGAGCTGTCGCAGGAATGCCGGCGGATCCTCGGCGAGACGGGCAACACCGTGTACTTCAGCGCCGTGAGTGCGTACGAACTCGCGTACAAGGCAGAACGGGGTCGGCTGGTCCTGCCAGAGTCGCCGTCGTCGTATGTCATGAGCCGCCTCGACGCGAATGGATTCGATCCGCTCGACCTCGAGATGTCGCATGCGGTTCGCGCCGCGAGCCTGCCGCCCATCCATCGCGATCCGTTCGACCGGATGCTCATCGCCCAGGCGCAAGTCGAGGGAATCCCGCTCCTCACGGCCGACCCAGCCATCAGTCGCTACGACGTCGAGACGATCTGGTAACGGTGTCGCCGAAGCCGCGCCCGAAGAAGCGCAAATTCTCCGATCCGGCCAGGACCTACGCGAAGCGCCTCGAGCGCTACCGGCCCGGCCTCGTCCCGTACGTGCTGGATCGGCTGGCAAGCCTCTACGGCCGCGAGCCGTGGGAGCGCCGCCTGGACCCGACCAGCGAGCTGATCCTGACGATCCTCACCCAGAACAGCGCCGACACCAATGCCGAGGTCGCCTTCGAGCGACTGCGCGAGGCCTATCCATCCGGCCTCCCCACCCAGGTCCACAAGCCCGGCATCGGCTGGGGCGGCGTGGGCCTGCCCGAGGGCGCACCGCCGGACTGGGCCGCGATCGAGTTCGCGCCACTCCCCGAG
This sequence comes from uncultured Chloroflexia bacterium, assembly GCA_963767165.1. Lineage (GTDB taxonomy): Bacteria > Chloroflexota > Limnocylindria > Limnocylindrales > CSP1-4 > SPCO01. Next base: position 136,223 of record CAVYCV010000008.1, read on the forward strand.
CTGGTCGAGGTGATCCGGCCGGGCGGCCTCGCCAACCAGAAGTCGCCCCGGCTCCAGGCCACGCTGCGGTTCATCCGGGAGGAACGCGGCGACTACTCACTCGAGTTCCTCGGCGACATGACGGCCATCGACGCCCGCGACTGGCTGACGCGGATCGACGGGATCGGCAAGAAGACCGCATCGGTGCTGCTGCTCTTCTGCTTCGGCCTGCCGCTGATGCCGGTCGACCGGCACGTCGAGCGTGTCTCGAAGCGGATCGGCCTCATCCCGGCGAAGGCCAGCGCCGACGCGGCCCACGACCTGTATCTCGCAATGCTCGAGCCCGACCAGATGTACGAGGCGCACGTCAACCTCATCCATCACGGTCGCGTCATCTGCCATGCGCGCCGGCCGGAATGCGAGATCTGCCCGGTCAGGCCGCGCTGTCAATTCGTCGATCCGAAGACGATCTGAGGGTCGGTCCGGGGTCGTCCGGTGCGGAACGGTGCGCTGCGGTGCGGTGCATCCAGCCACCACCCCGGACTGACCCCGTACCGACACGGTACCAACGCCGGTACCTATGCAAGGTGGCGAGCAAGCTGGCGATGCGGTACTCATTGGACACATGTCGAGAACGTCGGGGATCCCGTTCTTTCGACCGTCGTCCAGGCGTGCCTCCACTCGGGGGGCCGCGGAGGCCGGTCAAGCCCACCGATCGCGACGATCGGGCGGGGGCCAGTCGCTGGTCGAGTTCAGCCTGGTGTTCCCCTTCTTCCTCATCCTGCTGTTCTCCGTCCTCGAGTTCTCCTTCGCGCTGAACGCGCTCCTGTCGGTCGACTTCGCGACACGGGAGGCAGCGTTGGCGGCCGCCGAGGCAGGCACGCAGACCTACGCTGACTGCTCGATCCTGCGAGCCATCGAACGCAGCATCGAACCGCCCACCGACGACCGTCGACTCACCCGGGTTCGGATCTTCAAGTCGACGGTGAACGGCACCCCCGCGTCGCCGCTGCACGAGATGGTCTATACCCGGACCGGCAGCCTGTCGTGCCCGCTGGACGACGGGACGGCCGCGACCTTGCCCTACACCCTGGTCTCCGGCGACTACACCTCGGACACCCGGTGCAACACGCTCGCCGGCTGCGGGCCGGGCTCCGTGAGTGTCGACACGATCGGCGTCGAAGCCACCTATGACTACCGCTGGGTCACACCGCTGCCGAAGCTGTGGCCGCAGTCGGGCGTCGGCTACATGATCACCAATGGCAACGCGATGCGCATGGAGCCGGTCCAGTGACGCCCCGGCTGTCGATGCGACGGGCCCCGCGGACGGGCGATCGATCCCGCCGCCGAGGCCAGAGCCTGGTCGAGTACGCGATGACCGTCCCGGTCTTCCTCCTGATCCTGCTCGGCATGCTCGAGTTCGGGTTCGCCTTCTCTCATCACCTGACGATGGAGTACTCGACCCGCGAGGGAGCCCGGACCGGGGCATCGCTCGCCAACGGATCTCCCCAGGTCGGCTGCGCGACCGTCGACGACCACGTGATGGCCGCCGTGCAGCGCGTGCTGACGGGTGCCGGGTCGCAGGTGTCGATGAACCGGATCGGCGAGGTCCGCATCTACAAGTCCGACAGCTCCGGCCATGAGCTCGGCCCGGTGAATCGCTGGACGCTCGGCGCCGGCCCGACGGTCGAGGGCGTCCAACTGCAGTTCCACCAAGTGTCGTCGGGCTGGAGCGCCTGCGGCCGCAAGAACCTCGCGGTCGGCACGAGCGATCGCGTCGACTCGATCGGGGTCTCCATCACCTACGACTACGACTTCGTCACCCCGCTCGGCAGCCTGATGGGCATCGCCGGCGACGCGCAGCTCCACATGTCCGACCGGACCGTCATGTCCCTGAATCCCGACTGATCGAGCGACCGATGCACGTCCGCCCGACCTCCGCCGCCTCATCGAGGAACGTCATGACCGGAACGTCTGCCCAGACCCAGACTGGAACGTCCGCCGCGACCACGGACGCCGTCGACCCGCGCCGCGCGAGCCGCGGTCAGGTCCTCGTCATCTTCGCGGGCGCACTCCTGCTGCTGATGATGATGACGGCGCTCGTGGTCGACGTGTCCTGGTACTGGGTCAACTCCCTGCGCGTGCAGCGAGCGGCCGACGCGGCCGCCCTGGCGGGCGCCGTGATGCTCCCCAACAAGCAGTCGCAGGCCTACACCCTCGCATACGAGGAGGCCTCGAAGAACGGCTATCCGGTCGGGAGCGGGACCACCGTCACGCCCCGTCAGGATCCCGCCAACGACCGACGGCTCATCGTGACGATCCACGCCCCGATCGGCACGTTCTTCATGCGCGTCATCGGGATCGACTCGATCGGAGTCACACGAACCTCGAAGGCCGAGTTCACGCTGCCCGTCCCGATGGGCAGCCCGCAGAACTACTACGGCGTGGGCTTCTTCGAGGGCCGGGTCTCGACGACGACCCCGGTCCCGGCCAACACCGATTGGCAGAATCCGGCGCTCTCGGTGACGGGCGGGCAGTGGTCCAACCCGGATCGCGCCTTCACCGACAACAACTCCTACACCACCGAAACCACGAACAACGATCTCCAGCAATGGACCACTTTCGACTTGCAGGGCCTCATCCCGGCCAGCGCCACGATCGACGGCCTCGAGGTGCGCCTCACGGACGTCAGCATCACCGGCGGTGACGACACCAACTGCCGCGTGACCGTCAATACCTCCTGGAACGGCGGCGCGACCTGGTCGTCCAACGCCCAGACGACGCCCTTGTCGGCGCTGGTCAACGACGACAGGACGGTCGGTTCGAACGCGAACACCACGGTCTGGGGCGGCCACAGCTGGGACCGGGCCGACTTCTCGAACGCCAACTTCCGTGTTCGCCTGACCTGGCGAGACGGGATCGCGAACTGCCCGTCGGCCCTCGGGGTCCAGCTCGACATGCTCGAAGTTCGCGTCCAGTTCCATACGACCACGACGACCTGGACGACACAGACCCTGAGCGTCCCGGATCCCAGCGGCGGCACGCTGGCGTCCCAGGGCTTCTGGGGCGCGATCTTCACCTCGGGTGGGTGGCGCGAGAACGGCGACCGGTACGCCCCGTCGTTCATCGGCAACGGCACCGGCGCCCCGTCGGGCAGCGCGAACCCCGACTACGACCCGAACGGCTACGACTACCTCGTCGAGGTCGGCGGCAGCGGAGACATCCGCCTGTTCGATCCGATCTTCTGCGCCACCGGCTCGAACGGCCATGGCGGCCTGTTCGGCGCGGGCGACCACTGGACCAGCCCGACCGGCAACGCCGGAGCTGCCAACTTCACGGGTGGGCCGGTCGGCGTCACGTACACGCTGTATGACACCAAGGGCACCCCGGCGAACCCGACCGATGACGGCAGCCCGGTGATCTCACCCCTTGTCTACGACCCGGGGACCAAGACCCTGGGTGACTTCAGCGGGGCGTTCGGGACGCCGGACAACAACCAGGATCCCGACCGCCAGGATTGCGCGACGAACCCGGCGCACAACCAGTGGGTGAAGCTCAACAACACGCCGCTGAATGCCGGCGTCTACCGGCTCAACGTCAACACCAGCCTCGACCCCGCCAACATCCAGACCGGTGCGGAGAACCTCTTCTCCATCTGGGTCCAGGGCAGCGGCGGGAACGCCCGCGTCTACGGCAGCGGCAGGATGGCGGCCTACACGAACCTCGACGCCGGCAACCAGACCTTCTACTTCTCCCAGATCGAGAAGGTCCACGCCGGCAAGCAGCTCGAGATCCAGCTGTTCGACCCCGGCGAGTCGTCGGGCAACGCGTTCCTGCGCTTCCTGAACCCCGACGGCAACAACTACAACTACGCCACGTTCGACTGGGTCTCGGACGACGGTCGCTCCGGGAACAACGTCACGTCCCTCCAGACGGCGATCAACGGCGCGGCCCAGTTCAACAACCGGCTCGTGACGATCACCATCGATCTCCCGAACACCTACGGCTCGGTCGGCCTGAACCCGCCAGGCGACATCACGACCGAGGAGGGCTGGTGGCGGATCGAATACAACATCAACGCCGCCAACGACACCACGACCTGGCAGGTCACGATCCGGGGCAACCCCGTCCATCTCGTCCTGCCCTGACCTGGAACCTGTCCGGGGGATCGCGCCCGGTCGAGGCTCGGCTCTGACGACCGGCCCCGACCGGGCGCTTTCCTGTCCGGGGCCCTGATGGGTCTCGTCGCCATGGTGCGCGACGCCAACGCTATCGGCTTCCGGGTGTGGACTTGTAAGGTCCCCGGCAAGGTGCCTCGCGGTACTTTTGCCTTCCTATCGAACCGGTACTTTCGTCCAACAGTCATCCATCGAGAGGCGAAGCCGGCCGACAGGATCAAAAGGGGCCTTGTCGACCATGATCCGCAATGAACGCTCGAAGCCAGCCACTGGTGCCCGATCGACCGTGCGCCACCGAGGCCGTGTCGGCCAGGCGATCGTCGAATTCGCGCTCGTCCTCCCGATCTTCCTTCTGATCCTCTGCGCGATCCTCGATTTCGGCGTGCTCTTGTACTCACGAATGACGGTGATCAATGCCGCACGCGAAGGGGCGAGGGCGGCCACGCTCATGGCTGGCGAGCCCCCGAGCGCCATCCAGGCTCGGGCCGGCGATCGGGCGAATGACGCTGCCGGCGGCCTCGATGTCGCCACGGTCACCACCTGCGGCGCGTGCAAGTCGGGTGATTTCGTGACCGTCACCGTCACGTATGACCATCACGCGTTCTTTCCCCTGCTGTTCGGCACCACGATCCCGATGAGCTCCACCGTCCAGATGGTCCTCGAAGAGACCGGGACGGGAGGCTCGTGATGCGGCCCGGGGCCCGCGGCGTGCGGCAAGGCCCGCGCAAGGAACGCGGCCAGATCCTCGTCCTGTTCACGATGGTCCTCGTGGTCATCATGGGCATCACCGCCCTCGTGGTCGATCTGGGTGTTCTCCGAAACAATCGACAGAGCCTCGCGAACGCCATGGACGCCGGGGCGCAGGCCGGCGGGACGATGATGCCCGTCGACGGTTCGCCGGGTCGGCCGGTGGGCGCCCCGACACCAGCGGATGTCAACGCCCTCATCACCGCCGCCGTCGAACGGACCTATCCGGGCCTCCAGAACCCCGGGAACTACACGATCGGCTACAAGTGCCTGATCGGGGTCATGGCCGGCAATCCGGCGACGTTCGACAGCGGCGACATCGATGCCTTCATCCCGCTCGACTGCGACCCGAGCAGCTCGCACGGCGCGATGCCGACCGTTGCCGACTTCACGGGGGCCGGGCCGACTCGCAGCATCGACTGCGATCCAGATCGCGGAGACCGATGCAATGTGGTTGTGCTGACTGGCAACGTCACGACCGAATACTCCTTTGCGCGCGTCCTCGGCGTCGACCGCGGCGATACAGGCCTGGTGACGTCTGCCGCGTGTCAGGGGCTGTGCGGCGAGCTGCCAGATGACTCATTCGACGTCGTGATCGTGATCGACAATTCCTCGAGCATGGGCTCGCTGTCGCCCACCAGCGGCACACCGCCGAAGACCCGGATCGAGTGGGCCAAGCTGGCCGCGAATGAGCTCCTGGACTCGCTGTCCGCCGCTCGTGGCGACCACCAGGTGGGTGTCGTCAAGTACGCCGGGAACGCGACGGATCCGAACGCCGCGGTCGAACTCGTGCCCCTGAGCCCGGACTTCGCGGCCGTCAGGGCCGCGATCGCCCCGCTCGCCGGGAACGGCGGCAACACGCCGCTTCGGCAGGGCATGGCCTTGGGAGCGTCGGTCCTGACCGCTGGCTCGCGGGCCGGCGTGACCCCAGTCCTGATCATCCTCTCGGATGGTCGGCCCGTCCCGGACGATACGTCCGCCACAGGCGGGCGCCCCACAGCGGCCGAGGTCGCGGCGTTCCGGAACGCGGGGGCCCAGGTGTATGCGATCGCCATCGGCGCGGGCGGGACCGGCTCGAGCAATCCTGACGTCCCGCTCATGCGGTCGCTGTCGAAGCCCAACGACGACTCACACTTCTTCCAGGTCATCAACGCCTCGTCGTTGCCGGACGTGTTCGGGCAGATCGCGGTGGAGCTCCTGAATCCACACTCCCATCTGATCCAGGTCTATCCGGCCCCGATCGTCACGGCTGTCTCGGGGGGCTCCAGCGTCACCATCACCGGCAAGTACTTCACCGGCGCGGAGCGCGTGACGTTCGGTGGCGACCCTGCCTCGTTCACCGTCAACAGCGATACGTCCATCACCGCGACGGCACCAGCTGGACCGTCGGGCGACACCGTCCACGTTCGTGTGACCACCCAAGGAGGGAGCTCACCGGCCGTGGACGCCGACCGCTACACCTTCCCGTGATCACCACGAGCCCACCCTGGCGGATCCCCTTCAAGCAGGCCGTGAACCAGTCGATCGGCGGCACGAAGCTCGTCAAGCTGCCGACCTGAGTCCTCGACTCACCGAGGGCGCGAAAGCCCACCACGTTCGCGTGGTGGGCTTTCGACTGCCCGACTGGTGCGCGCCGCCAACGAAATCCGCAAAGGTGGGGTCTTGTAAGGTGCCGGGCAAGGTGCCATACGGTACTTTTGGCATCCGATGCAACCAGGACCTTCGTACTACTCCGCCCACCGCACTCGACGCCGCTCGCGAACCCGCGGGCAGGCGCTCGTCGAATTCGCGGTCGTCCTCCCCGTCTTCCTCCTCATCCTCTCGGGGATCCTCGACTTCGGCTTCCTCCTGTACTCCCGGATGACGGTCATCAGCGCAGCCCGCGAAGGAGCCCGGGTGGCGATCGACGCGCCGAAGAGCACGCCGGCCCAGCAGGCCCAGATCCCGAACCTGGTCCAGACCAGGGTGAGCGATGCGGCGAGCGGCCTGAACCTCGCGGACCTGAGCGTCCAGATGCCGCCGCCCTGTGTCCCAAAGACCACCGCCTGCGCCTTCAACGGGACCGCCAAAGCCGGTGACTCCATCAAGGTCACCGTTACCTACCACTACCACTCGATCTTCCCGCTGCTGTTCGGGCAGACCATCGACATGAGTTCCACCGTCCAGATGGTCCTCGAGTAGCGACCTGGCGGGACATCCACCACGACGAGGGGTCCACACCTTGCTTCACATGAGGCGACACAAGCGCGGGCGTAAGCGCGGACAGATCCTTGTCCTGTTCGCCCTGGTCCTCGTCGTCATCCTGGCCTTCTCGGCCCTGGTCATCGACATCGGGCTCCTGCGCAACAACCGCAACTCGCTGGCCAATGCGATGGATGCCGGAGCGCTCGCCGGGGGCACGCTGCTCCCGGTCGACGGCTCATCGGCGAGCGGCCCGCAGAACGCCGCAGATATCACGGCCCTGATCAAGAAGACCGTGGCCGCGACGTATCCCGGCCTTCAGACCCCCGCCGACTACAAGATCGAGTTCCGGTGCCTGATCGGCGCGGACCCGGCGACCGGGGCCCCCTTGATCTCGCGGGACATCCCCATCGTCTGCAACCCGAGCCATGCGGTCGGCCACAACCCGCCGCGCACCAGCGACTTCATCGGCGCGGGATCGACGCGCAACTCCGCCTGCAATCCTTCAGCCGGCGACAAATGCAATGTCGTCCAGCTCAGGGGTGCGATCACCACGCAGTTCTCGTTCGGCCGCGCCGTCGGCGTCAACGGCGGATCCACTGGCACCATCACGTCGGCCGCGTGCAACGGCCCCTGCGGCGAACCTCCGTTCAAGCCGCTCGACGTCGTGGTCATCATCGACCGGACCGGGAGCATGAGCGGCGACGAGAGGAACCTCCGCGACGCCGCGTCGGCCGTCCTCAAGGTGTACAACCCCGCGTTCCAGCATGTCGCGCTCGCCATGCTCGGCCCGAGCACGCTCACCAGGCAGTGCAACGGGACGAACTCGATCCCCCTCGACATCCTGCCGCAGCCGCAGACGCAGCCACCCAGCCTGCAGCAGGACGCATCTGCGGCCAACTCGACCAGCGGCGCCGGGACGCTGGCCATCGGTCGGCCGTCCAACAGCGGAACCAACATTGGTGGCCAGTTGTTGGTCGCGGGAATCACCGTCGACGGCGCAGGCAGCAATACGACACTGAGCGTCACCCCGCCGAGCGGCTGGACGCAGATACGGCGCACGAACAACGGCAACAACATCTCCTCCTCAGCTACTACAAGTTCGCGGGCGCCAATGAACCGGTCCAGCTACACGTGGACGATCTCGCCGAACCGCCGGGCCGCCGGCGGGATCATGCGGTATTCCGGTGTCAGCGCCTCGAATCCGATCGACGCGTCGAGTGGGCAGACACGGCAACGCCGCGAGTCAGAGGACCGCCGGGCGTCGATACGATCCGTGGACGGACCGCGCTGATCGGCTTCTTTGCGATCCGACACGGGCACGACGCTTGCCGCGGCAAACGCCATGAACGAGGAGTTCGAAGTCAGCCAACGGGAACAACAACGGTTCTGGACCCGACCATCATCCGGCACCAGCGACACGAAGAGCAATCACGGATCGGCACAGGCGACCGCGACGCCGACGGCGCTGGCACGAGCGACCGCTGGGCCGCTCAACTAGATCGCGCTCCGACCGAGTTCCGGTCGCGCCCGTCGTCCAGGAGTACGGCACCAACACCACGACGGACATGACGAAGTGGGTCGTGGTCCGCCTGACGGGGACCGGGCCTGCCGGGGATTTCATCAATGAGTCGTACCTCAATGGCGCCAACCTCAACACCAGCAGCTCGCTCGTCAAGGCGATCAACTGCGTCACGAGTTCGAACCTGTCCAGCACCGGCACGAACCTGGCCACGCCGCTGGAGATGGCCCGCGTCTACCTCCGCGACCACGGCCGGCCGGGGGTCAAGAAGGGCATCATCTTCGAGACCGACGGCGCCCCGAACTACGAGAACACCGGGGATCCGGCGAACTACACGTGTGCCGCCACACGCACCGCTGCCGATGCGGCCAAGGCCGCGCCGAACGACATCGAGATCTTCACCGATCGGCTTCGACGTCGGGAACGAGAATTGCCCGGACGGCGGCGGTTCGGCGGTCAATCTCCTCGGTGGCATCGCCACGGGCCCGATCATCAACGGGTCGAACTGCAACAGCAATGGCAACGAGAACCGCGACGGCGACCACTTCTTCTGCGAGCCCGGGGGTTCGGACCTGACGCCAGTCTTCCAGGCGGCGGCCGCCGAGCTCGCCGGTCTGCATACCCACCTCGTTCAGCCGTATCCCGCCCCGATCGTCAGCGCGATCAGCCCGTCGAGTGGTTCGCACAACGGCGGCAGGACGGTCACCATCACGGGCACCAACTTCACCGGCGCGGTCGCGGTCAAGTTCGGTGGCACGATACGCCAGCTCCTTCACGGTCCTGAGTGACACCTCGATCCGCGCGACGGCCCCTGCCGGAGCCAGACCGGCACGACCGTGGACATCCGGGTCACGACCCCAGGTGGTTCGTCGCCGATCACCGGCGCCGACAAGTTCACCTACACCTGACGCGGCACGCTCGGGCCGATGCGGGCAGGCACCACCAAATCGCGGTCGCTGACCAACGGATCGCTGTCATATCCCGGGGCCGCCGACTAGAGTAGCGAGCACCACTCCGTAGGAACGGGATCACGTGACCGACGTCGAAAAGCGCGTTCGCAGCCTCGGGCCTCTGAAGCTCGCCATCGTCGTGCTCGCGCTCGTCGCGATGGTCGTGCCGGTCGTGGCCGTGATGGCCGCCTCACCCGACCCCTCGACCGACGCTTCGGCCAGCGCGGCGGCCGCCAGCGCGTCGCCTGAGAGCTCGGCGACGTCGAGTCCGGCTCCCGCCAGCTCGGCCCCGGCCGCCGCTCCCGAAGCGTCCGCCCCGAACGGGCTCAAGCCCGACGCCTCCAAGCCGTCCGTCAAGAACGATGGCCAGCCCGGGAACCTCCGTGGCTTCGGCGGTGGGCGTGGCTTCGGCGGCGTCACGATCGCGGCCATCGATGGTTCGAAGCTCTCGCTCAAGACCGTGGACGGCTGGACGCGCACGATCGTCGTCACAGCCGACACGACCATCACCAAGGGCGGCCAGGCGATCAAGGTGGGCGACCTCGACGTCGGCGACACCATCGTGTTCCGCCAGAAGCGCAACGACGACGGCACCTACAGCATCGTCGCCATCGTCGTCCCGACGCCGAAGGCCGCGGGCGAGGTGACCGCGCTGACGTCGTCGACCATGACCCTCAAGGGCCGCGGCGACAAGACGCGGACGATCACGCTCACCGGCTCCACGATCTACACCCTGGGCAAGACCAAGGGCGCCAAGTCGGACCTCGCGGTCGGCTCGCGTGTCGTCGTCGAAGGCACCATCAGCGGCGACACCTTCACGGCCCTGAGCGTGCACATCGCACTGTCGAATGCGGCGGGCGAGGTCACAGCGAAGACCGCGAACACGATCACGGTCAAGGGCCGCGGCGGCAAGACCACGGTGATCCACGTCTCCTCGGACACGATGTTCAAGGTCCGGGGCAAGGACGCGGCGACAGCTCGCCGACATCGCCGTCGGCGATCGTGTCGAGGCGCAGGGCACGCGCCGCGCCGATGGGTCGCTCGACGCACTGACCGTCCACGGGCGAGCGCCGCACGTCAAGGACTCGACGAAGGCTCCCGCCGCCTCGGCCACGCCCGGCTGATCGCCCCCGTCGAGGGCGCGACTACAATCGAGCCGATGGCCTGGAACCCGTCCACAGACCCGTTCGCGTCCGACGCCCTTGCGACCACCGGGCGCCAGGAGGAGATCGAGCTCGTCGGTACCCACCTGCGGGTGATCGGGACGATCGCCCTCGGGCGGTTCGGTCGCCTGTCCGACCTGATCAACGCCTCGAGCGGCTACGTGCGCGTGCGGAACGCGCGCCTGCTGCTGAGAAACGGCGACCCCACGGACCTCGTCCTGCCCGAGATGATGTTCGACAAGGACGAGATCTCGTTCATCGCCCAGCGCGCGCCGGAGAACCCGGGCCAGGCCTGGGGCATCGCGGGCGCTGGCGCGGCGACGGACTTCGGCGGGAACCCCGAGCTCGACCGCGCCCCGCGCCAATTCGTGATGTTCACGCCCGGCCACACCGTGACGGGGTTCGTCCATGTCTATGGCGAAACGGATCTCGCCGGCTTCGTCGAGTCCTCGGACCAGCGCTTCGTCTCGGTCGTCGACGTGACCACCCGCTCGCTCGCGGATCGCCGGGTCATCAACCACTTCAAGTTCGTGCTGATCAACCGGACGCAGATGATCGCCGCCTCCGAGGTCGGGCGAACGGGCGACGTCTCGCCCGAGGACGTCCCGGAGCTGTAGCCGGTCGGTCGGCCTTCGGGCCACCGGGTCGCTGCTATCCTCCAGCCATGCTCACAGGCGGATCGCCGGGCGGCTATGGCGCGGCGGCGCCGCGGATCCTCATCGTCGACGACGACCCCGACCTCCTCGTCCTGCTCGCCGACCAGTTGCGCGCGGACGGCTACGAGATCACGACCGCCCGGGACGGCGTCGAGGCATCGCGGCGGCTCGAGACCGCCTGGCCGGACCTGCTGATCATCGACATGATGATGCCGCGCCGCGACGGCTTGTCCCTGGCACGGGAGATCAAGGCGATCGCGGACCTGCCGATCATCGTTCTCTCGGCGATCGATGCCGCCGACTCGAAGGCCGACCTCCTCGACGAGGTCGCCGAGGACTACGTCACCAAGCCCTACCACTATCCGGAGCTGCGAGCCCGGATCAACCGGGTCCTGCGCCGTCTCGGGGACAAGGTCCCGCGCCGGAGCCTGATCATGGGCCCGAGCCTGACCCTCGACCTGCATCGCCGGGAGGCGACCGTCGCGGGCACGGTGGTCAAGCTGACGCCCACCGAGTCGAGGCTGCTCTACGCGCTCGCGGCCAATCTCGGCAAGACCGTCTCCACGGACACGCTGCTGGTCCGCGGCTGGGCCGAGACCGAGGACGCCGACCCCTCGTACGTCTGGGTGACCATGCGCCGGCTCCGCCAGAAGCTCGAGGTCGACCCGAACCGACCGATCCACCTGCTGACGGTCCGCGGCGTCGGTTACCGGCTCGTGGCGGCATCGGCGCCCTCGCGGCCGGGGGCATCGCTCGCCAGTGGCGGTGGTTGACGACGGTGCTCGACGACGCGGCTGACGAGACGCGGGGGCCAGCCTCGGGGTCGTCCGCGGCGGACCGGGCGGAAGGCTCGCGCTTCGGCTTCCGCTCGAGGCTGACGATCGCGCTGATCGCGGCGGCGATCCTGCCGCTGGCCGGCTTCGGGATCCTTCTGCTGCTCATCGGCGGCGGCGCCGGCGCGGCTGACCCGAACGTCGGGCGCCTTCTGCTGTTCTCGCTCGCGATCGTGGTCACGCTCGCGATCATCACGTCCTACGCGCTCGTGGCCGACCTGACCGCGCCGCTTCGCTCGATCGCCGCGGCGGTCGATCGCGTCTCGGCTGGTGACCTCTCGACCCCGATCCGGGTGGCGGGCGATGACGAGCTCGCGCAGCTGGCCGAGAGCCACAACCGCCTCGCATCCGACCTCGAGCGCCGGAACCAGGAGCTGGGGCGCATCCTCGCCGCCATCGAAGTCGTCTCGCCACGCGACGGTGTCGACGTCGTCGCGAGCCGCGCCGCCGACGACGCCCGGGTCGCGTTCGGCATGATCGACGCGGCCATCTACATCGGCGATCCCTCGGCCATCCCGATCCAGGACCGCGTCCCCGGTGAGTCGCGCCCGTTGCGCGCGATCCTGCGCGCCGGCAGCGACGTGCTCGGCGTGCTCTTCGGCCGGCTGCCGGCCACGCGCCGTTGGGAGCGCGCCGACCAGGACCTCCTGGACCTGTTCGCCCACCACGTCGCCGTCGCGGTGCGCAACGCCCAGTTGTTCGCCCAGGTCGAGGCGCAGAACGCCCAGCTCCGGGAGCTCGACGCGACGAAAGACGAGTTCCTCCGCGGCGTCAGCCACAACCTCCAGACGCCACTCACCAGCATCCGGGCCCATGCCGATCAGCTCGGGCACGATCGCCCGGATCGACGCCTCGGGATCATCACGGAGCAATCCGAGCGGCTGTCACGCATGGTCCGGCAGCTGCTCACGGTGACGCGACTGGAGTCGGGGACCTTCCATCCGCGGACGGAGGTCGTGGCGCTCGGATCGCGGATCCGCAAGGCCTGGGAGGCGCTCGGGGTGGACGACGTCGGGTTCACGATCGACGACCAGACCGACGGCTGGCTGGCGATCGCCGACACGGACCAGCTCGATCAGGTCCTGTGGGCGCTCCTGGACAACGCGCTCAAGTACGGTGGGCGCCGACCGATCAAGGTCGTCGTGTCGGTAGAAGGGGAGGCCGACCGCCTCCGGGCGACGATCACCGACGGCGGGCCTGGCGTGCTCGACGAGGACCGGGATCGGCTGTTCGGTCGATTCGAGCGGGGCAGCCACTCGAACGAGCAGGGCAGCGGGCTCGGCCTCTACGTGTCGCGCGCGCTGTGTCGGGCGATGGACGGCGATCTCGTGCTGGAGCCGCGGGTGCCGGGGCGTGGGGCGGCGTTCAGCATCTACCTGCCAGGCGAGCCAGCGACGGAAGGCTGACGGCGTGGGCGCGACGCCCAGCCCGGATCAGTCGGTCGTCGACCCGGATGCGAGGACGGGGGTTCCCGCGACGGGCGAGGATGAGCGCCTCGTCCAGAGGACACGGAACGGGTCGCCACCGATGAGGGCGGCAGCGCTGATCCCGACGATCGGCCCGAGCATGGCGTTCGCGCCGAACAGGACCACCGCGAAGTTCGCGATGTACCAGCCGGCGAAGAACCACAGCACGGTCGAGAGGACGCGGAGCTTCCTGGTGGAGAGCGAGCGAAGCTTCATGCACGTAGCGTGGACCCGATCGCCGAGGTGGCATAGGGGCACTTAGGTCCCGTTCCGCGACGCCGGCGGTCCTAGTCGTCGAGCCCGTACGTGTCCGGTCGACGGTTCGCGAGCGACGGGATCTGGCGCCGCACCGCCGCGACACGGTCGATGTCGAGCTCGGCGCGGACGATCGAGACCGCATCGGGTGCCTGAGCGACGATCGTGCCCCACGGGTCGATGACCATCGAGCGTCCGTACGCCGGGTAGCCGGGCGGCCCACCGATCTGCGAGGGCGCGACGACCCAGGCTCCGTTCTCGATGGCGCGGGCACGCAGCAGGACCTCCCAGTGGTCGCGGCCGGTCCGCTCGGTGAAGTTGGCCGGGACCGTCAGGACCTGCGCCCCGGCCAGCGCGAGGGTCCGGTACAGCTCCGGGAACCGGATGTCGTAGCAGATCGACAGACCGAACGCGATCCCGTCCACGTCCGCGACGACAGTGCGATCGCCCGCGGTGACGCGGGCCGATTCGGTGTCGACCGGGCCCGCCTCGACCGCCACATCGAACAGGTGGATCTTGCGGTAGGTGGCCGCGATCGACCCGTCGGGTCCGATCAGGACGCTGGTGTTGTACGGCCTCGCCGGATCGTCGGACGTCTCGGCCAGGCTGCCGACCAGGACCCACGCCCCGTGCTTCCTCGCCACCGTCACGAACGCGTCGGCGTGCTCGCCCGGGACGGGTCGCGCCGAGGCGCGATAGCCGTCGTCGCCGCCGCGGTACTGGAGATACTCCGGCAGCGCGACCAATCGGGCCCCGCCGGCGGCCGCCTCGGACGCAAGGTCCGCGGCACGGGCGATGTTCGCCTCGACGTCACCTGTGGCATCGAGCTGGATGAGGGCGACCGGCAGTCTCACGCCGCCATGCTAAGTCAGCGGATGCCGGTGTCGTAGGCGAGCTCGACGGTCGTGAGCGAACCCGGCTCGATCGTGACCGACATGGGCTCCGGCGTCCCGATCAGCCCCTCGACCGGCCGGCCCTGGACGACGTATGCGCCGGCCGGCAGGTCGAAGGCGAACGAACCATTCGGAAGGGTCGTCATCGTGCCGACCTCGGCGCCCGATGCATCACTGACCACGACCGTCGCGTTCGCAACGGGGCGCGGGACGCAGTTCGCGTCACCGGGCTGCTGGACGGGGCAGACCGGGCCCGCGGTCGCACGCCCGACGATGCCCGTCTCGCCGGTGGACGGCTTGGGAAAGGCATCGGGCGGCACGGCGTCGCCCCCTTCGGACAGCAGCTTCACGGTCCCGTCCGGGGCGACCGCGTATGTCCAGGTGTGCCGATCGATACAGCCGGCCGGGCAGTCTCCCCACCCGACCTGGATCGTGACGACGAACGCCCCGACACCGGAGGCGGGCTTCGCGTCGTACCAGGCGGCCTGGCCGATCAGGTCCGGGTTCACCGGGCCGATCCCGGCAAAACGCGGTTCGGCGACGACGATGGCCGCCATCGCCGCCTCCGGCGTCGTGATCGGCAGCTGCGGGCCGCTGGACGGCGCCGTCGAAGGCGCGATCGATGGCGACGGCGAGGCCGCGCCGCCGCTGCAGGCGACAAGGACCGCCGCCAGGACAAGAGCCGATCAGGAGCGCGGGACGGAAGTTCGACATGACCCAGCGACGATGATGCACCCCATCCGGTTCCCCTGGGAGGAGCAGCGGGTCGAGCGGCGAGGCCACTCGACCCGGTAGACATCAGGGTTCGATCTTGATCGAGTCCACGATCGCCTGGAGCTCGGCGCGATGCGTCGCCGACGTCTCTGCGTAGTCGCGGCGCCTGGACGACGAGGCGCAGGTCATCGACGTCGACCCGCTCCATCGATGGCTGGCCCTCGGCGTAGATGCCGGGTTCCCATGGACGCTAGATCGGGCCGCTCGATGGATCACCTGGCTCGGTCCCGCACGTCGATATGTCCGCCGGAACCTGATGCTCGATGTACTGGCGCCGACGGCTCGGCGTACGCTGCTCTGGACGACGACGCGAATGCCATCGACGTCGAGGACCCACAGGTGCCAGCGCTGGCTTGGGCCCTGGGCGTAGATGCCGGGTTCCCATGGACGGTAGATCGGGCCGCTCGATGGATTACCTGGCTCGGTCTCGCACGTCGATATGTCCGCCGGAACCTGAAGGTCGAAGTACTTCCCGGAGTACCCGACCCGGAAGTCGTTCGTGGCGCTCGGGGCCGGGACCTTCAGCATGAGCGCCCAGCTCGCCTATAAGAGCGGCGTCCTCGGCGTCATCTTCAAGTACGGGAAGCCCGGGACATCGCCGATCTGGTACAAGGAGAGCACGGACTTCGGGGCGACATGGTCAGCCCGCACCCAGGTCAGCCTGCCCCACGGGACCATCACGGACGTCGAGCCCGGCGGCGTGGCCATCCTCAGGGGGATCCGGCTCGCGGGCTACAACCAGAACCGCCTCGAGGGCGACGACGGGGTGTGGGTCCGCCGCGGGACGCCCTAGTCGAATGGCACCGGCGCTCCAGATCGGCTCGGGGACGCCGGTGCGGCGGCTCAGGGCAGGGTCAGGGGGCGGGCGATGCCGACACCGACGGGCCGGCGGTCGTCGATCCGGATGGACGCCATCACGGCATCGAGTTCGGCGAGGTCCGCTGCCGACGCGCCGGGAAGTGCCGGGCGACGACCATGAACGGCCGGCGACTCGAGGATGTAGATACGTCGATCGTACCTGCATTGACGCAGCAAGAGCCCCGACGCCGGGCTGCGGCGGGCAAAAACTGACGAACGCCCCGTCACAGGCGGAGATGCCGGGTCGCCGGCCCGGTCAGCCAGATCCGTTTGCCGGGTCCCGCCGAGGGTCCATCGGTCGACGGTGACGTGACAGTCCCTTTTGTGCCAGAAGGGCGTTGAGTCGGCGACCGTGTTCCAACTTCGACAGCGGACCGTCGGAGTGACACAGTCGGCCTCGAGCGGTGACGGTCCCGAAGGTCACCAGCACCATAGCCGGTTCCGCGACGGGCTTGTAGATGAAGTTCTGGCTAGATGTCCACCCGGCAGGGACGGAGAAGGTGACCGGACGATCGTTGATGCTGATGACATACGTCCCCGCCTCTCGTCTCTGTTGGCGCGCCACCCTCCGGGATGGCGTCGGGGAGGGCGTCGAGGTCGGCGTCGGCGACGGTGACAGGCCCGGACCGGGCCCTCCGTTCAGTCCGCCGCCGCGTGGGAGCAGATAGAAGCTCGCCAGCGCGACGACCAGCACAGCGGCGGCCGCGATCGCGAGCTTGGCGCTCGTGTTCATGTCAAGGAACCTCCGCGCCGGTCCCCAGGAGCGGCGCTGTGGGGTCGCGGGGAGCTGGTCGAGAACGGCGTCGAGGACGCGGTCCGGGAGCGCCGTCGCGCCCACCTCCAGCCACGACCGGACGATGCGCGTGGTGTCGCGATCGGTACTCATCGAGTCGCCTCCCGCTGCACCGGTCGCGCGTCGGCGTCGAGCGCCGCGCGCAGGCCGCGCATCGCGTGATGGAGTCGGGAACGAACCGTTCCGGGAGGCACGCCAAGGGTCTCGGCGACCTCCTCGAGCGGCATGTCGAGGTAGTGGTGGAGCACGACCACTGCTCGGTGGTCGATGGAGAGTCGACGGAAGCCGCGTTCGAGCTGGTCGCGATCGACGACCATGCTCGTGCCATCCGCCACCGCCGGCTCGACGGCCGGCATGAGGTGAACGTTCGGCTGCCACTGGCGGGTCCGGCGTCCCTCGCTGTAGCAGGCGCGGACGAGGAGCCGGTACGACCAGGCGTCAAAGCGCGCCGGGTCGCGAAGCTGCGGGAGGTCTCGCCAGATGGTCAGCAGCGCCTGCTGCGTCGCGTCCTCGGCGAGGTCGGTGTCGCGCAGGATCCTGTGCGCCACCGCGTGGAGCCGGTCGCCCACGCCGACGGCGAGGCTCGCGAAGGCCTCCTCGTCGCCATGTTGCGCCCGAATCACGAGACTCTCGTCCACTGCCCTTCCGCCGTGGCGCCCGGCGGATCCGGGCGCTCATACCGTACGGGCGTCGTCGAGCCTGCGGCGACTCAATCTGAAAGGAGGGCCCGCCACGCGATGCGTGGCGGGCCCTCTCCCCAGGGTTACTGCAGGGCTACTCGTTCACACATATCCGAAGGGCTCCTCGGACAGCCGGTGGACGAGGGCGTCACCCGACACGGAGACGCCGAGATACGCGCCACCCGGCCGCTCGGGCAGGGGCACGACGGTCGACACGTGTCGGCTCGGGAGGGTGATCTCGAGGTCCGCAGGGCCGTCGAAGTCGACATCGAAGGCGTCAGCGAGGCTGATCTGGGTCAGGGTCGTGACGCCATCGCGCTCGTAGACCGTCTGACCGTTGACCCGGACTTCGACCGAGTCGTTGTCGAAGCCGTCCTGCAGGGCGACATGGAGGTTCCCCACCGCTCGTTCCTCCTCGAAGCCGGCGATCGCGCTCGACGGCCTCAGCCGCCTCATGGTCCGCAGCCGATCGTGAACCCGCAGGTTCGCGCACTGTTCCGCTGAGGGTACGCCTATTAGCAATAGTTGACCAGCGGCCAGTCGTGCAGGCGTGTTGGTCGCGCGGAGGTCCGGCCTGACCGGCCGAGGCTTGGTCTCTCGAGGGCACCGGGGCCGGCAGGGTTGTATCGACGCGTACGATGTCCGGGCCATGACAGCAACCCTGCGGTCAGCGCCACCGGGCCCGGTCGCGACGGATCCCGAACAGGAGATCCGCTTCTGTCGCGCCGAGGACGGGGTGCGCCTGGCCTACGCGATCCACGGCAGCGGGCCGCCGCTGCTCGTCGTGTCGTGCTGGCTCGGGCATCTGCAGTACGACTGGCAGAGCCCGGTCTGGCGCCACTTCCTCGACCAGCTCGGCGAGCTCGCGACCGTCATCCGCTACGACGAGCGGGGCTTCGGCCTGTCCGATTGGAACGTGACCGACTTCTCGATCGAGGCCCGACTGGGCGATCTCGAGGCCATCGTGGCCGCGGCCGGGCAGGAGCAGTTCGCGCTGCTCGGGATGTCGGGCGGCTCGTCGGTCGCGATGGCGTACGCGATGGCGCACCCCGAGCGCGTCAGCCGACTGATCCTCTACGGCACGGTCTGCGGTGAGCCAGTCATCTGGTCCGAGGACGAATGGCCGGAGGAGGAGACCTACCGGAGCATGATCCGGATCGGCTGGGCGAAGGAGGACCCGGAGTTCCGACGGGTCTTCACGCGACGCTTCATCCCGGACGCGACCGAGGAGCAGATGCGCTGGTTCGACGACCTGCAGCGCATGTCGACCTCGCCCGCCAACGCCGTGGCGAGCCGGATCGCGCGCCAGGAGGTCGACATCGTCGACGGCCTCTCGTCGATCACCGCCCCCACGATCGTCCTCCAGGCTGTCGGCGACCGATCGACCAGCTTCGACAACGCCGTGACCGTGTCCTCGCGGATCCGCGACGCCCGTCTCGTCCCGCTCCAGAGCCGCAACCACATCCTGCTCGCCGACGAGCCAGCCTGGGGCGTCTTCATCGACGAGGTGGCGGCGTTCATGGAGCCGGACCGGCGGGCACACGCCGAGCACACGCCCGAACGATCCGCCGAGACCCTGTCGGCTCGCGAGCGCGACGTGCTTCGACTGGCCGCGGAAGGCCGAACGAACGACGACATCGCCGCCGCCCTCGGCCTGAGCGCCCGCACCGTCGAGCGGCACCTCTCGAACACCTACGCGAAGCTCGGACTTGGCGGCCGGGCTGCCCGTGCCGCCGCGGTGGCGGAGTACCTCAGACACCAGCTGCGCTGACCGTCGGCCTGCGTGTCGGCCGCCACCCGGACTGCGGACCGCCCGCACGATTGGGTGGTGGCGCGGTTTCGCGGAGGAACCCGCCGCGCCTACGGTCGCCTCGATCGCCGAACACGTCGGCGTGCGAACAGAGGTGACTGAAATGGCAGCAGCGGTCTTCACCGAAACAGAGGCCCGTTTCCGGGCCGATCCATCGTCAGCCCGGTCCACGCCGACCGTGACGGCGACCCTGGTCAATGGCCGGGCGCGCCTGTCGGCCGGTCCGTTCAACTGGGACGCGGACCTGCCTCCCACACTGGGCGGCGAGAACCTCGCCCCGAGTCCGACGGCCTACCTGTTGGGTGCGCTCGGTGGGTGCGCGGTCGCGTTCCTCCACGACACGCTGGCGCCCCTGTTCGAGGTGCAGCTCGACGACGTGTCGGCGGTCGCCCGATGCGCCACCGACCAGCGCGGCCTGCTCGGCCTCGACGGCGTCGTTCCGGACCTGTCTGACCTCCAGCTCGAGATCAGCGTCTCGTCGGCGTCTCCGGCCGATCGCGTGGAGGCGATGCTCGCCGCGTGGCGCGAGCGATGCCCGATCTACCTGGCATTGCTCAAGCCGCAGTCGATCGCGCTCAGTACCGCGGTCAACCCGGCAGCGAACTGAGCGCGGCGCCTGATAGCCCTCACTCCTCGATCGGGGCTCGGCTCCGCTCGTGTCGTGGCTTCTCGATGACACGCCGCGGCGCGCGCTGGGCCTTCCCCGATGGGAGGTGGGACGGCGGTTCGCCCCATCGATACACCCCGACGGTGTGCCGACGAGATTCCACTCCGGCGAACGAGCGTAGCCGGGCGAGGAGCTGACGTTCGGTCATTGGCCGAGAGGCCTCGCAAACGATTGCGCGGTGGCGTCCGTGACGTGCGTCGCTCTCGAGCATGTGCCGATCGAGACGTTCACGAACGGTCCCGGGACCGATGATGAGCAGGTCGTCGTCCGGAGCCAGGCGGTCGGCGATGTCCACGACGAACCGCTCGAGGTGCTCCAGCCGGCGAGGCTCGCCTGCGTCCTGGGGGCTGGCACCGCCTCCGTGGCGAATACCCGGATCGTGCCGGACGTGGCCGGTGGCCCGGCGGTGAGCCGGGACATCCGACTCGACCCGCTCGAGCCGAGCCCAGTCGTCCTTCCAGCCCACGATGACGGCTTCTCGTGCATCGATCCAAACCAGAGTGCAGGGTCGTGTCATGTTCGCCTCCCACGTGCTCGTGTTCCATCCAGAGCTTCGCGCGGGCATGCCGACGAAGCCACCGCCATCGGGCGCCGTGACGCGTGCCGAACGGCCCGAACGAACGAGGAGCGGTCGCGGGACAGGCCGCCATTCAGTCCGAGAGACTCGGCCCAATCGGGCCTGCCGGCTCTCGTGTGTGCACGAGGGAGCCTCGATAGTCGAGCTTGGTTGACGGGTGTGGTGGGTGCCCGGACCGCCGGCGGACCGTACGAGGAGAGCCAGATGGACTACATCGTCACCACCGAACACCTCGAACCTCGATCGATCGTCTCGATCCGTGACCGAAACCTGCGGGGCGACCTTCCCGGATTCCTCGCGGCCGCATTCCCAGAGCTCTTCGAGAGACTCCGCGTCCTCGGCGTGAGCCCGGTGGGTGCGCCCTTCGTCATCTACCACGAGTTCGGCGTGGACGGCATCGACGCCGAGGTGTGTTTGCCCGTCCCCCACACGGTCGCCGCAGAAGGCCGGGTCCAGAGTCGCTCGCTACCGGCGATGACCGTCGCCCGGACCTTGCACGTCGGCCCCTACGAGGACCTCGGCGCTGCCTACGGTGCTGTGTCGGCGTGGGTCGCGCGTCACGGCTTCGAGGGCGCAGGGCCGATCCAGGAGCGCTATCTCAACGGTCCGGGCGACGGCGTCGCTCCCGGTGGCTATCGGACCGAGATCGAGATGCCGATCATCCCGCTCCACGTGACCGCGCCTGCGTGAGCCACCGAGTTCCCGCAAGACGGCCGGTGACATATCGGCTTTCGCTCGTGAAGCCTCCCGTGTGGCTGATCCTCGGCATCGTGCTCGTCGTGGCCGGCTGTGGACTCGCCACCATGGGGCACCTCGCCGTCGGCTGCCGAGCCAAGCCCGTCCGCCGTGATCACCCCGACGCCGCTTCCCACGGCGACAACGTCAGCCAAGCCGACAGCTGGTCCGACGGTGAGCCCGACCCGCCGCCCCACGGCTCGGCCGACCGCTCGCCCCACGCCTCGGCCGACCCCGACGGCCACCCCGCTTCCTGCGAGCAAGCTGATCCGGCACGGCACCCGGACGACCGACGCGGTCGCATTGACCTTCGACATGGGCGGCCGGGTCGGCGACGCGCTGGCGATCGTCGACTGGCTGGTCGACCACGACGTCCACGCGACGATCTTCATGACCGGCGCGATGGCCGACAACCAGAACACCGATGCGGGACGACAGGTCCTCGCGATCATCGACGCGCATCCAGGCCTGTTCACGCTCGGCAATCACTCGTACACGCACCGGGACTTCAGGACACTGACCGCATCCGAGGTCCGGGACGAGTTGCGTCGCACCGAGGTCGCGATCGCCCCGCACTGCTCGCAGAACCTGCGGCCATTCTACCGACCGCCCAACGGCGGCTATGACGCCGACGTCATGGCTGCGGTCGGTGCAGCCGGCTATGGCTACACCGTCACCTGGGAGATCGATACGATCGACTGGCGGCCGATCAAGAACGAACCACCGGGGCCGACGGCCGACGAGATCGTGGCCAAGGTCCTTGACGGCGCGCAGGGCGGTTCCATCGTCCTCATGCACCTGGGTGGCTACGAGACGTTCGAGGCGATCCCGAGGATCATCGAAGGACTACGGTCAGCCGGCTTCGATCTCGTGACGCTCGACAGGATGATCCTCGACAGGATGATCGAAGGCTGAGTTCCTCCCGTCGGTCCAGAAATGGGCTCCGGGAGCGCGAGGACCGTCATGAGCGTGCCCAGGCAGGACCCGCGTCGGCGGCCACCGCGAGGTCAGCGAAGATGACGCTGGACGCGCGCTCCCAGCGCGCTCGCTCGACACGGGCGCTGAAGCGATGGCTGCCTGCGTTGAAGCTGATCTCCGGGTCATCGCGTACCGCGTAGTCGGCGTACGTCTTCAGGCCGAACAATGCACCGACGGCCGGGATCGCCCCGACTTCGCAGCCGGGAGCCAACGCGCTCAGCTCGGGCTCGCTCAGAAGTCGGACGTCGCTCGCGCCCAGGAGGTCGCGAACCTTGTGCAGGTCGAGCTGGTCCGTCGCGTCGAGGACGATAAGGGCATCGGATCCGTCGTCAGCGGCGACGACAACGACCTTCGCGAATGTCCACGGATCGACCCCCTCGGCCGTGGCTGTCGCGCGAGCCGTGAAGGCGGGATCGTGGGGATGGATCTCGTACTCGATGTCCTGGTCGGCGAGCCAGTCGAGGAGGGGTTGGTAGGGTCGGTCGAGCGTCGTCTCCGAGTTCATCGGTCGTGACCTCCTGCGCCGTGTCCGGTCGCTCGAGGATGACTTGGATCCTGGCGCGATGGCATCGGCCATTGGGCGCGGTCGAGGGTGCCAACTGGCCCCAACCGAGGCCCCGCGGCAGCGACAAGGTTCTTCGGTCCGAGTGACTCGACGCCTTCGGGTCGTATGGCCCTCGTCGGCGGCGACCAGACGGCCGACATTTACCGTCCGGACGGCTCCATCTGACGCCGTGTTCACCGGGTGCCATCGATCCGCCCGCAAGCATGGAGGTGTCCCGATGACACTCATCCGACGTCCGACACCACTCTCGGACCTCGTCTCGTTCCAGGACGTCATGGATCGACTCTTCGACGAGCAATTCTTCAGGCCGATGTGGACCGCGGACCGGGAGCGACAGGTCGCCCCCGCACTCGACCTGTACACGACGCCTGAGGCGGTGATCGCCAAAGTGGCCCTGCCCGGCGTCAAGCCAGAAGACGTTGACGTCACCATCGGCGACGACGTCGTCACGATCAGCGGCACGTTCAAGGAGGAGAAGGAAACCACCGACGCTGGCTACGTCCACAAGGAGCTCAGCCAGGGAACGTTCAGTCGGAGCTTCTCATTGCCGACCGCCATCAAGGCCGACGCAGCCAAGGCAGAGTTCAAGGATGGCCTGCTGACGCTGACCATCCCCAAGACCGAGGAAGTCAAGCCGACGCACGTCAAGGTCAAGGCTACATAAGCCTCATCGACGTCGAACGATGTGACGACCACCAGGCGGAGGTCCTGCTCGGGGAGCGAGACCTCCGCCGCTCACGGGCAGGCTGACCCAACCCCACGGTGCCGGTCGGCGAGCGTGATCCCTGAAGGAGTCCGTCAGGCCCGGTTGGCGCGGCTCCTCATGCCACCGAGGCGAGTCGCATCGGGTTCAGGCGATCGAGCCACTGCCGAGTCGAGGATCGCCTGCTGGCTGCGTTCGCATGTCGGGCAAGACGCTCCCGCTGGGCCAGTCGATGCAGCTGTGCGATCCGGAGGCTGATGGACTCGATATCCGGCTGAGGGTGCATCGGACGCTCCATTTCGAACTTCACTCGCCGGGTGGCTGGCTTGCCAACCGTAGCCGTGAGCATCGGGTCGCCGGTGGCGCAGGCCATCGGCGGCCGACCCGCGGATCCGCCCTAGGGTTGTCCCCATCGACACGTGCGAACGGAGGGCCGTGACCCTGATCCGGCGCGCCGACTCGGCCCCGACGAGCCGGACGGCAGGTGACCGGTGCCGGAACAGACGCCACGACCCCCTCCCTTTGGTGCGGGAGGGGGTCGGGCGACCGACGACGACGACCGGCAGCGGCACTGGGCAAGGACTACGAAGCCACCGCCACGGCGCCGCGGCGCCCGTCGTCGACGATCACGCCGTCGCGCATCCGGATGACCCGGTCGCATGCCTCGCCGACCTCGGGATCGTGGGTCACCATCACGAAGGTCTGACCGTGGTCTCGGTTGAGCCGTCGAAGAAGGCGGAGGACCTCCACCGAGCGGGCGCTGTCGAGGTTGCCGGTCGGCTCGTCACCGATGACGAGGCGGGGCTGGTTGATCAGTGCGCGAGCCACGGCGACTCGCTGCTGCTCTCCGCCGGACAGCTCGGACGGGCGGTGGTTGGCGCGGTCGGCCAGGCCGACGAGCTCGAGGGCCGCGAGGGCCGCCGCGTGGGCCTCGGTCCGGCTCGACCCCGCGTACTCCGCCGCGAGCCCCACGTTCTCGACCGCCGAGAGGGTCGAAACGAGGTTGAACGACTGGAACACGAAGCCGATGTCGGTGGCCCGGATCCGGGTCCGCTCGGTGTCCGAGAGCCCCGTGACCGGCCGGCCCGCGAAGCGCAGCTCCGGCGCCGGACCGTTGTTGGCGTCGGGTGCGTGGAGTAGCCCGAGCACGTGCATGAGGGTGGACTTGCCGCAACCCGACGGGCCCATGATGGCCACGATCTCGCCCTCGTCGACCGTCACGTCGACGCCACGAAGGGCTTCGACTGCGTTGGTCTTGGACAGCCGGTAGGTCTTGCGCAGGTTGCGTGCTTCGAGGATCGCCATGTCGTGATGCCTCCTATTCGTAGCGAAGCGCGGCGACCGGGTCGAGCCGGGCGGCGCTCCAGGCGGGGAAGAGTCCGGCGACGACGCCCAGAACGGTCGAGAAGGCGACCGCGAATGCGAGGTTCGCCGTGGAAAGCTCGAAGAGGATCGTTCCCGATGGCCGCATCGCCTCGTTGAGGAGCAGGACAATGAGCGCGCCCAGGCTCGCGCCGACCAGGCCGCCGATCGCACCGATGACGCCGGATTCGGTCATGAGCTCGCGGACGACGCGCCGCCGACTGGCACCGATCGCTCGGCGAATGCCGATCTCGCGGGTCCGCTCGGCGACCGACATCGCCATCGTGTTGATGATCGACATGCCACCGACGATCAGGCTGATCACGGCGATGCCGATGATGATCGCGTTGAAGGCACTGGCACTGGCGCCGTAGATCGCGTCGTAGCCGGCGCCGGTGAGGGCCGTCACATCAGAGATCCGGGCCTCGATCGCGGCCGCCACGACTTCGACGTCGGCGCCCGGCGTCGGGTAGACGACGAACTGGCTGACGATGTCCTGGGCGGCAACGCCGCCACGAACGACTGGCGGGAGGGTGTCATGCAGGAGCTGCTGAGCGACCGTGAACGGCACCACGAAGCTCCGGTCGGGGATCGTCCGTGTCGGCTCGAGAACACCGACGACCTCGAACGTTCGGTCGTGCAGGGTGACGGTGTCGCCGACCCGGACGTCGCGCTTCATCGCGACGTCGGAGCCGAGTACCACCACGTCGTGACCTTCGTCACTGGCCGTCAGGGCCCGCCCGGAGGCCAGGACCTGGCGGGCGATGGTCTCGCGACCCTCGTCGGCGCCGACCGGCGAGCCGAGAATCTGGTCTGGCGGGCCGAGCCGGATCGTCGCCTGGTCGCCCGCGAGCAGCGTCACCGTCGGTGCGACGACGTCGACGCCGTCGATCGCCCGCAGGGCATCCGCGAGGTCGACGCTCATCGGGGTGTCGCCGAGGGCGAGCGCGTCGCCGCTGACCGCGATCTTGTCCGCGTAGTAGCGGCTATCGCCGGCGACCATGGTGTTGATCTTGTTGGCCATCGAGCTGAAGAGGACGAGGGCCCAGATGCCGATCGTGATCCCGGCGATCGTGAGGCCCGTTCGAAGCCGACGGCGCGCGAGATTGCGCAGGAGCCGCATTGATCTGTCTCCTTCCATCCGATCCCATCGCGGGATGCCTGGAAGGAGACTGGTGGTTGCCTCCAGCCGCGCCATCGGAGGATTCCCCACATCGGAGGGAGGGTCAACCCTAGTGAGCCGATCCTGTCGCGAGTCGGGCCGAGCCGGACGGCCCGCCACGCCGTTGACGCGGATCCTGCCGGTCAGGCTGCGTCGAGGAAGGCGAGGACGGCCAGGACGCGCCGATGGTCCTCGGCCGCCGGCAGGAGCTCGAGCTTCGAGAAGATGCTGGCGATGTGGGCCTCGACGGTCTTGACGGTCACGAAGAGGCTGTCGCCGATCGCCTGATTCGAGCGACCTTCAGCCATCAGCGCGAGGACGTCGCGCTCCCGCTCGGTCAGCTCGCGGAGTGGATCGCGACCGGCCGGCCTCGCACCGACCAGCTGGCCGACGACCGCCGGATCGACGACGGTCCCGCCGCGGGCGACCCGGCGAACGGCGTCGGCGAGGTCCTGGAGGTCGACGACTCGGTCCTTCAGCAGGTAGCCGGTCCCCTGGGCGCCGTCGGTCAGGAGGCGCATGGCGAAGGCGGCCTCGGTGTGGTGCGAGAGGACGAGGATCCCGATCTCACTGCCATGTCGTTCCCGGATGGTCCCGACTGCGCGGAGCCCCTCGTCGGTGAACGTCGGCGGCATCCGGATGTCGACGATCGCGACATCGGGGGCCCCGCGGTCGATCAGCTGGAGCAGGCCGGCGACGTCGTCCGCCTGGCCTGCCACCTCGAAGCCCGCCTCCTCGAGCACCCGAGCGATGCCCTCCCTCACGAGCAGGGAGTCATCGGCGATCACCACCCGGAGGGTCATCGACGCCCCCCGTGTCGGCGTGGGGACGCGCGGTCGGATCGGCACGGGGTCTGGCTGGGCACGCGCGGCTCCTGTCGTCGATGGACCTCGCGATCCTGCCACGTCGAGGGGTCGCTGGCCATAGGGCCAACCCCAAGTCCGATCGCGGGAGTGCCCGGATGTCCCGCGGGCCGAACCCCTCGAGGATCTGGTCACCGAACCCAAACACGAGGAGCGTTCCCATGCCCCAGTCGACCAACCGGACCACGGCCGTCGTCCTCGCCACGCTGTTGGTCGGGCTCGTCGCGTCCTGCGCCGGGACCACCCCGTCGCCAGCCGCCGGCCCGACCGGATCGAGTGGCTCCGGACCGTCGGCGACACCGACCACGGGCCCGTCTGGTGCCCCGGGCGTGATCCGTGTCGTGCTCGAGAGCGCCACGGACAACGTGGTCACCCTCGACGTCAGCGACGCCTCCGCGACCGTCGTCGAGGCGCGCAGCGGCGTCCCCGGCGACGGCGCCTCCGTCGAGCCGTACACGGTCCGGGTGACGAACGACGACCCGACCACGCTGCGTCTCACCTGGGTGGGCGGGCCGTGCGATGCCAGCGACTCCCTCGCGATCGATGCGACCGCGGGCCGGTTCCTCCTGGTGCAGCCGGAGTGCAGCGGCGATGCGGTGGCCTTCGACCGGATCCTCATCCTGCGGTTCTCGGCGCCGATCGACGCCGGCGACGTCGATGCCGTCATCCAGGACGGCACCGACACCTGATGCTCAGGTCCCCGTGTCGGCTGGCGGTTGGAGCGGGATGCGGGCCCGAAGCCGAGTCCCCTGGCCGGGTCGACTGTCGACATCGAGGTCGCCGCCGATCGCGGCCAGCCGATCGTCAAGACCCTGGAGGCCCGATCCTGCCCTCGGCGCCGCCCCGCCCGGCCCGTCGTCGTCCACCTCCACGAGCAGTTCATCGCCCGTGATCCCGGTCCGGACGGTCGCGGTGGCGCCGGCGGCGTGCTTGGCGACGTTGGCCAGCGCCTCGGAGACGAAGAAGTACACCGCTCCCTCGACCTCTGCCGGAAAGCGCCGCGGCGTGATCGCATCAAGCTTCACGGTCACCGGCGCGTCGCGGGCGAGCGAGGCGAACGCACCGGCGAGGCCCGATTCGGTGAGGACCGCCGGGTGGATGCCCCGGGCCAGCTCACGGAGCTCGGTCAGTGCTTCCCGGGCCAGCTGGGCCGCCTCATCCAGGCTCGCCTGCGTCTCCTCGGCCGTCGACGTCTCGAGTTGACTGCGCGCACGACGCAGGGCGAGCGAGAGTGCGACGAGACGCTGCTGAGCACCATCGTGGAGGTTGCGTTCGAGCCGACGGCGCTCGGCATCGCCGGCCGTCACGATGCGTGCGCGCGATGCACGGACGTCGGCCTCGGCCTTGTGCTGGTCCGTGAAGTCACGAACGATCGCGGTGACTTCGTCGGGCCCGCTGGGGGCCAGGCGCACCTCGAGCTCGCGCCGACCCTCGGGGTCGGCGACCTCGACATCGAGCGACTGGAGCCTGCCCTCATCGATGGCCCGCGCGGTGGCCGCCAGGATCGTATCGCCCCTGGTCTCCAGCAGGATGTCGGGTAGCCGAGGACTCGACCCGCAAATCGGTCGCAGACCATCCCTCGTGGCCGCGGTCGATCCGGAGTCGACCAGGCGTCCGTCCCGTCCGATCCGAAACAGCGGGTCCGGGATCGCGTCGACCAGCGCCTTCAGGCGGCGCTCGCTCTGGCCGTAGAAGCCGATCAGCAGCGCGACCGGGATGGCGGCCGGTGCCAGGTTCAGGATCGCGACCAGCAGCTCTGCGGTCGTGTCGGGCACTTCCGCGATCCGCCGGACGAGGTTGATGAGCAAGGTTGCGATGAACACCCCCCCGGCGACCAGCACGGGCGCCAGGTCGCGACGCATCGCGCGCGGCGCGATCAGCCAGCGGCGGATGACCAGGGCACTCGCCAGAACGCCCAGGGTCAGGCCGCCGTAGAGCCCGTTGCTGCCCTCGTTGATCAGTAGCGGCGTCGGGAGCATGTTGAGCGCGCTGATGAGGGTGGTCCCGACCAGCATGATCCCGATGCCGATCCGATCCACGGTCGTCTCAAGCTTCCCCCCCGGATACGCGAGCACGAGCGTCAGGAGGAACACCGTATACAGGTCATAGAGCGCGAGACCCAGATCCCCGACGTACGGGATCGGTGCCCCGGCAACGGCCGGGATGAACCAGGTCAGGCCCACCGCCGTCATCTTCGCGCCGGTCCGGTTGGCCGGCGCGTGATCCCAGATCGCCAGGCCACCGTACAGATACGTGAGCCCGATGGCCAGGTTGAGCAGCACGTCGCTCGGTCGTCCGCCGGCTTCGAGCGCGATCCGTTCCGCGGTCAGCGCACCGATCGTGCCGACCACGCCGATCGCGAGACGAAGCCTCCGGCCGCGCATCGCCCGAATCTGCCACACCCGGCACCTGCCGTGGCGTCGAAACTGGACCGGGGATCGTCTCCGGGGCCGCGTTCCGCCGGGTATGAGGAACGAGATCTGCCATCGCCCTCTGCGCCGGCCGCGGGCGAGCACAGAACCCGGGTGGGTCGATTCTCGGGATAACCCTGTTGGGGCAACCGCTCCATGGTGAGAAGATCTCGGCCATGACCACATTTCTGATCGTCGACGACCATGCCTCCTTCCGGCAGCAGGCGCGCGCCCTGCTCGAGGCCGAAGGGCTCCAGGTGGTCGGTGAGGCCGCCGACGGCATCGCCGCCATCGATGCCGTACGGGAGTTTCGACCCGACGTCGTCCTCCTCGATGTCGGATTGCCTGACATCGACGGGTTCACGGTCGCGGGCCGGCTGGCCGAGGAGACCCCGCGACCGCGCGTGATCCTGATCTCGAGCCGGGAGGGATGGACGTTCGGTTCGCGCCTGTCGACCAGCGGCGCGATCGGGTTCATCCAGAAGGACGACCTGTCCGCCGCCGCGCTCGAGGCACTGCTCTAGCCGGGTCGCCCTAGGGCAAACCCCAAGCCCGGTCTCGGGAGCACCCCGATGCCGCGACGACCGCTAGACGAGAAAGTGCTCCCCGAGGGGCCGCCTTTCCAGTCTGGGCAAGGAGCCCTCCGAGGGAGGACTGCGCGTGACTGCAGCGATCGTCATCGACAACCTCACCAAGCGATATCGCGGCACGACCGCCGTCGATGACCTCTCGCTCGAGGTGCCCGCGGGGTCGATCGTCGGCTTCCTCGGGCCCAACGGCGCGGGCAAGACGACCACGCTCAAGATCCTGGCCGGGCTGGCCCGCGCCACCTCGGGCGCGGCCACGGTCAACGGCATTTCGGTCAGTGCCGAGGGGGCTCACCGGACCCAGGTCGGCTATCTCGCCCAGGAGCCGCGCTTCTACGGCTGGATGTCCGGGCGTCAGACCCTGCGCTACGTGGCGAGTTTCTTCGAGGCGCCGCAGGCGACCCGCATCGACTCGTGGCTCGAGCTCGTCGGCCTGACCGACGCAGCCGATCGTCCAACGAGCACTTACTCCGGCGGCATGCGACAGCGGCTGGGCATCGCTCAGGCCCTCGCCGGCGACCCCTCGGTCCTCCTGCTCGACGAGCCGGCGGCGGCGCTCGACCCCCTGGGGCGGCACGACGTCCTCGAGATCATGCAGCGCCTGCGGGGCGACAAGACCATCTTCTACTCCACCCACATCCTCGACGACGTCCAGCGGGTCAGCGATCACGTCGCGATCGTCGACCATGGCCGGCTCGTCACGAGCGCGGCGACGAGTGACCTGATGCGGGCCTCGAGCGCGGGGACGCTTCGCGTGTCCCTCCTCGACGCCGACGAATCCACGGCCGCGGCCCTTGCGGCCCTGCCCGGCGTCGGCGACGTGTCCCTCCCCGAGCGCCGGGACGGCGAATGGTCCTACGAGCTCACGATCCTCGACGGCCAGGTCGCCGCCGTCCAGCGGGCCGTCACCCGGCTCGCGGGCGAGACCGGGCTGACCGTTACCACCAACCGCCAGGCGACGCTCGACCTCGAGGACGTCTTCCTGCGTATCGTCGAAAAGGAGCGTGCAGCATGACCGCGACCCGGCTTCTGGGTTTCCAGCCGTTCTTCCGCAAGGAACTCACCTCGTGGTGGCAGAGTCGCGCCGCCCTGATCACATTCGGGGCGGTCGGCGCCCTCGCGACCGTGGGCACCCTCGCCACCCGAATCGATCAGTGGCTCGGCGGCGTGCCGTCGCCCGACATGCTCGACCCGACCGCCAACATCCTCAACGGGCGCTTGGAGCAGTGGGTCACCGTGGCCGCGATCCTCACAAGCATCGGGATCCTGACGCAGGAGCGGGCCACCGGCACGCTGGCCTGGACGCTCTCGAAGCCCGTGTCCCGGACCTCGGTCCTGCTCGCGAAGTGGGCCGCCGGCCTAGTGATGCTGTCGATCTTCTCGGTGATCCTGCCACTGGTGCTTGCGACCGTCGTCGCGACCCTGGCCTACGGGTCGGTCCCGGAGCTCGACGTCGTCGCCAGGTATGGCTTCGTGCTGATGGGTGTCCCGGCCCTCTTCGTCGCCCTCAACCTGGCCCTTGCCACGCGGATCAACAGCCAGGCGGGGATCGCGGCGATCGCCCTCGCGGTCTTCGCGGCCCCGTACTTCCTCGGCGGTTTCCTGCCGCTCGTCTCGGAACTCTGGCCGACCTCGATCGGGGCGATGGCCGGGCTGGTCGCGACTGGATCCGCTCCGAATCTGCCGACCGTCGCCAGCTGGGCGATCTGCATCCTCTCGGTCGGCCTGGCCGCGATCATCATCTTCGACCTGGAGGACATCTGATCATGACGACGCTTCGCAAGCCCACACCCGGCTTCCGGCCCGGCCCGATCCTCGTCGGGACCTTCCTGCTCCTGTCCACGGTCCTTCTCGGCTGCGTGACCGGGGAGGGGCCGGTCACGAGCGAGACTCGCGAGATCCGGCCGTTCAGCGAACTCGAGGTGGGCGCTGGGATCCACGTCGTCATGACGATCGGTCCCGTCGAGCGTCTCGAGGTCAGCGCCCAGGCCAACGTCCTCGACGCCGTGGCCACCAACGTCTCGGGCCGCGTCCTCAAGATCGATGCCGAGAGGGACTTCACCTCGACCGATCCGGTGACCGTCATCGTGACCGGGCCCAGCCTCGACCGGATCACGATCAGCGGCGGCGCCCAGACCGTCGTGACCGGGCTCGATGTCGATGCGCTCGAGCTCAGTGCCAAGGGCGGCTCGATCGCGACCCTCAGCGGGATGGCGACCGCCGTCAAGCTGACCGCAGATGGCGGGGCGACGGCGAACCTCGCCGAACTCATTGCGCAGACCGTCGACGTCGGCATCGACGGCGGGGCCA
Organism: uncultured Chloroflexia bacterium; assembly: GCA_963767165.1. GTDB lineage: Bacteria > Chloroflexota > Limnocylindria > Limnocylindrales > CSP1-4 > SPCO01. The sequence goes on from CAVYCV010000008.1 coordinate 168,881, forward strand.
CGGCCACGCTCACTGCGGGTGATGTCGTCACCGGCCGGGCCTCCGGCGGGGCACAGGTCTCGGTGGGCGGTCAAGCCGTCGTCACGGTGGACGCCGACGGCGACGCCCACGTGGTCCGCAGGTAGGCTCCGGCACCCCAGACCGACGCCGACGCCGTGTCGGGATCTGGCAGCGGTCGGATACAAACGGGCACATGTATCGGCTATCTCGAGGGGTGCCCGCCCGAGATCGCCCCGCGACGGTACACTCTCGCTCCGGCCGACATAGCTCAGTGGTAGAGCAGCTGTTTCGTAAGTCTCTGGCGCTTTGCGCAGTGCCACAAGCGTGGAAGCCCGACACAAACGGGCACACTTATCAGCTATTCGTTTCGAGGGGTGCCCGGCCTAGGACCACCCTATGGGTCGTTTCCACCGCGAGCCGACTCCAGCACTCGAGATCGTCTCACCTTCGGCCGTCAGGTCCATCATCCCCGACGCGAATCGCTCCCGACGAGCCGCGACGCGAGGGCGGTCAAGAGCGCGACCCGCGCTTATGAGCATCCATCAAGCTCGTGCAGTTTGGGCCGCGTTGTTAGGCTGTGATGCGATGCTGAGGCGTCGCGATACCGCCGTCGTTGGGTCGACCCAGTGGTGGTATGACATTGCAGTTGCTAGCCATCTGGACCACTACTGGCGATGCTGGGGAAACAGGAGGAGGGTGTCATGGGCAGACTGGCGTTGATCGCCGTGACGCTGCTCCTGGCTGCCTGCAGACAACCGCCACCACGCCGCCGGCCACAGTTGAATCCGAGCTGATCGGCAGCTGGCTCGCGACAACCGGTGATCCGACGGGCGTGATCGCTGCCTTCAACGACGATGGCACATTCACATGGAGCAATGGCAGTCTCAAGGGCACATATTCAGTCGATGGTGCGACCTTGAGCCTGTCCTTTCCCGACGACAGCGGCTATTGTCCAGGGGGAACATTGAATTGGGATTTCGATCTCAGCGGCGATACCCTGACGTCTGACATCGTTGGAGCCTCTTGTCCCGGCGAGGCGCCGTTCGAGGGGGGCCCTCCGTCGTCGCCGGACTGGGTGTTCGAGAGGCAGTAACGCGCACGCTCGGCGAGCAGCGCGACAGGATCACCGAACGAACGACGGCTGGCTACGTGGGCACCGCCGCCGCGAGGCTGAGCACCTGCGCGCCGAGTCCATCCGCGTCGCACGGCCTGGGGCTGGCGTTTCCGGAAGGAGCCATCGTAGGGCGCCCGACGGGACTCGACCACTCAGATGCGTGGTCACTGTCACAGCAGGCCCGACAGGATCAAACTGCGAGATGCAATACTCATTCGAACGCCGATTTCGGAGCGGCGAATGCTTCACGACAATCGGGAGTGCCCGAACATCGCGGCGGCCAGATCGCAGGCGGCCGGCCGGCCGGAGTGCCGATCAAGTAGTCAACAGGTAGGAGCCGGAGGTCGGTCCGGTTCCTCGACGACTCGGCGATCGGGACGAACCGCGGTGCGACCCTCCGTGCCCTGTTTGTCTTGGCTGGTCGCCACGGTTCTCATGGGATGTGTCCCGATCGAGTCGTCGACACCACTGGCGTCGCCTACTGGGAGCAGCACAGCCATCGCCCCGGCAGACCGGTCGGCTGAGCCGTCGATCGATCCGGCGGTGGTCGGCGCAGAGGCCGGACACGATCCCTTGTTCCCGGCGCTGGGCAATGGAGGCTATGACGTCCGGACCTACGACATCGACGTCGAAACGAACCCAGTCGACGACCAAACGACGCTTCGAGTCATCATCGAGGCAGTCGCGACCCAGCGTCTCGGCCGGTTCAGTCTCGATTACTCCGGGATCGAACCGGTGACCGTCAGTGTCGACGACGTCGCGGCGCCGTTCACCGAATCGGGCGGCAAGTTGGTAGTCACAATCCCACGACTCGTCGCGCCCGGTCACGTATTCCGGACCGTCATCGACATCGCTGGCCGTCCAGGCCCGGTTCGTGGCGACGGCTGGGCGTGGCGCGGCGCAGAGCAGCTGTCGGCGTTCGGAATCTACGACGCGGTTGGGACGTGGCTTCCGACGAATGCCGATCCGGCCGACAGGGCGCTCATCGAGACCCGCGTCACGGTGCCGCGTCCATACACGGCTATCGGCCCAGGGGTCCTCATCTCCGAGACCGATGTGGCGGGCGGCCGCGAGTTCGAGTGGCGTGCCGGACCGTCCAACCAGTTCTCGATCGTCGTCAGGGACTACGAGATCGTCGACCTCGGGGAGGTGGCCGGAGTCCGCTTGACGAGCTATGAGCCGAAGGATCTACCGCCGCGACAGCGCGAGGCGCTCAACCGCGTTCCAACGATCTTCGAGTACCTGAGCGAGGTCTACGGGCCCTTTCCATTCGAATCGCTGAACATCGTCTGGATCGACGGGCTGTCCGACAGGGAGGGCCCGGACGAGGGCCTCCTCAAATGGGGCCCGCAGCGCCTCGACCCGAAGGCGCTCGCGCACCATCTGACTCACATCTGGTTCACGGTGAACGTCACGCCGTCGACCGCGCGTGAGAGTTACCTGCGGGCTGCCTTCGCCAACTACGCCAACCTGCTGTGGACCGAGCACAGTGATGGTGTCGCTGCCCGCGACGAAGTGATCGCCACGATGCACGCACAACTCGGGGCACGGACGGATGCTCCAGCCGACCCGTCGAGGGTCATCGACAACAAGGCCCTGTACATTCGGGGCCCCCTGTCACTCCACGCGCTCCGTGTCATCGTCGGCGACGACACGTTCTTCGAGGTCCTCCGCACATGGGTCGTTCGCTACCATCGGCAGGCCGCGAGCGTCGATGACTTCGTTGATCTCGCAGAACAGGTGTCCGGGCGCTCGCTGGAATCCTGGCGACAGCGCTGGATCCTCGACGAGGTCGTTCCCCCGCTGAGCGACCTGGGCCTCGGCGCCGGCTGATCTAGCAGGGCATTGCGATCGGGCCGACGGGGTCGCCTGCCCGGATTTCGACGCCGCTGCCTCTTGAGCATGAGATGTCCGAGTGTCAACTATCGGGGATCGCCGGCGAGCGATGCGAGCCCGTTGTCAGAGCGGGCGTTCCAATGAGCGATGGGCGACGCGCGTCCCGGCCATGCTCCGATTCGTCCAGCATGACGCGTCGTATGCAGGACGCCGGCTGACCGATCCGGAAGCGCTCGCGATGGTCAGCGCGCCGGATCCCGGGTAGCGATCGCGTTCCCGGGCGCCTACGATCCCGACAACAAGGAGGTGCGCCGATGGCGATCGAGCAGCAGCGGACGTCGGCCCCTATCGCCGGCAACGCAGGATCGGGTCTCCTCGAGTCTCACGACCCCGCCACTGGTCAGCTCATCGGCACGGTGGCCGTCACGCCGCCGGACGAGGTCCAGCGGATCGCCGAGGAGGTCGCGATGGTCCAGCGCGAGTGGGGGGAGCGACCGCTGGCCGAGCGGGCGGCGGTCATCCGGCGAGCGGCGAACATCCTCCTCGAGCGCAGCGACGAGATCGCCCGGGCTGTCACGCGCGAGACCGGCAAGACGCTCACCGAGGCGACCGTCGTCGATGTCGGAGCGCCGGCGATGGTCCTGGAATGGATCGGCGGGCACGGCTATCGGGACCTCGCGCCGGAGCGCCTCCGGACGCCGCAGCTCCTGCTCAAGCACAAGCGGGAATGGCTCCTCTTCGAGCCACTCGGGGTGATCGGCGTCCTCTCGTCCTGGAACTACCCGGTCCTTGTCCCGGCCGGTCCGCTCGGGATGGCCCTCGTCGCTGGCAATGGCGTCGTGTTCAAGCCGTCGGAATACAGCCCGTTCGTCGGTGAGCTCCTCGCCGAGGTGTTCCGCGAGGCCGGCGTGCCCTCCGGCGTCCTGCGCGTCGTCCACGGTGGTGCGGCCACAGGCGCGGCCATATGCACGGCGTCGTCGGTGGCGAAGATCTGCTTCACCGGTAGTGTCGAGGTCGGGATGGAGGTCATGCGCCTCGCCGCCGAGCATCGGAAGCCCGTCATCCTCGAGCTGGGCGGTAAGGACGCGGCGATCGTGTGCGCCGATGCCGACCTCGACCGGGCGGTCGGCATCACGGTCTGGGCGGCGATGGCTGGCGCCGGCCAGACGTGCGCCGGCGTCGAGCGCGTCTACGTCGACCGCCGCATCTACAACGAGTATCTCCGTCGAGCGGTCGCGTTGGCCGTCAAGCTGCGGCCTGGCGACCCCAACGACCCGACGACGCAGATCGGCTCGCTTAGCACGGAGGCCCAGTTCCAGCGCGTCGTCGCCCACCTCGACGACGCCGTCGCGAAGGGCGCCCGGATAGAGTGCGGCGGTCCGGTGCGCGTCGACGACTTGACCGGCTGGTTCATCGCGCCGGTCGTCCTCACTGGCGTGAACCACTCGATGGCGGTCATGCGCGAGGAAACGTTCGGGCCCGTCCTGCCGGTCATGTCCTTCGACTCCGAAGATGACGCGATACGGCTCGCCAACGACTCGAGCTACGGCCTTGGCGCGAGCGTCTGGTCGCGCGACATCGGCCGCGCCCGCCGTCTCGCCCGGCGCGTGGAAGCGGGCATGGTCTGGATCAACGACCACGCGTATTCCGCGGCGGCCGGCCAGGCGCCCTGGGCGGGGATGAAGAATTCGGGACGGGGCGTCATCCACTCTCGGTTCGGGCTCTTCGAGATGGTGCACAAGCGGCTCATCTCCGAGGATCGAGGCTGGCTTCCGCTGCCCTGGTCATACCCCTACGACGAGGCACGGCGGCGCGGATTCATTGCCCTCCTGCGGGCCGTCTACGCGCCCGGGATCGTCGCCAAAGCGCGCCGGGCCTGGACCGATCGGATTGCGCTGATGGCGTTCGCTCGGGGCCTGATCGCCTCGCGCACCCGGCTACGGGGCCGCCGTCAGCGATAGCCCGGCGTGCTCCTCCACGGGTTCCAGCGACTAGGGACCAACGGCCGTCGAGCTCCGCGGCGGTCGTCCGAGCCGCGCCGTGGGCGGCAGCGGTGAGCTCATCGAGGGGAGTAGCCTGCTCGCTGCCGCACGGCCGGGAGACCCTCGGCCTCTGGCGGTTCGGCGATCGATGGTTGGAGCGGTCCGAGAGGCCAGACCGAGGCTACCTTTGCCTCCGCGTCAGCGCCACCTCTCCGCGATCGCTCGCTGGACCTGGACCACCTCCAGCGGTCAGCCCGGACCTTCGATGCGCTCGCCGACGAGATTGGCGGTGCCAGGTACCCGACGGCTACCTTCGTGCAATGGTGTGTCCCCGCAGATCTCGTACTCCCAGATGAGCCTCCCTTTCCGGACAAGAGGTGTTGTCATCCGGGTAGGAGAACGTCAGCGTCGCCCGTCGGCTTCGTAGGTGCCATGGGTCGGCGTCGCATCTGAGGTCCCTGACGGTCATCGGGACACGGCAGACGGCCAGTCGAGGGCAACCTGGTTGATGGCGCGATCCACCTCGCCAAGCTCCAGTGCACGTCCGGCCCGCACGGCAGCCCCCGCCCGGTCGTAGAGGTCCTTCAAGAGCTCCCGTCCACCGCTCTGCCAGATCCCAATGGCTGCGGCGTGCAGACGCAGCTCGAACCAGCCGTAGTTCACGCCGCGAGCCTCGGCCATCTCGTCGATCGCCGCGTGCGACATGCGCTCCGGGCGAATGTGGCTCGCCGCGAGAGGGAACGTCTGGAGAGCGGGCCGGGTCGCCGGCTCGACCTCGGCGATATAGCCCTCAAGGGCGATGTTGCAATACAGCTCGTTCAGCCACCACCAACCGAAATCGAACCCTGCCTGGGCGTGGTACAGGTGTGCCAGCTCATGCAGCGACAGCAGATCGACGAACGGGCGGACCAGTGGTGGGTTCCCGTACACCGCGTGGAAGGTCGCCCGCAGTTCGTCGGGCATGTCCTCGACCGTGAGGTCGACGAGGTCGCCGAACAGGTCCGCGTACGTTGCGGCCACCTAGATCGTGCCGTCATCCCCGAAGTGGGGCATGCCATATATCGGCTGTCGGGTACGTTCAGCCCAGTCGCCAGGCGCCAGCACATCGAGGGTCAGGCGCGGGGTGAAGCCCAGCAGATCGGTCATCCAGCTCCGGGCCCCGTCGGTCCGTGCGGCAATGTCACGGGCCGTTTGGTCGGCACCGTCCGAGTAGTTGACCACGAATGGAACGTGGCGCAGCGTATGCATTTGGTCCTCCCGTCGCCGAGCGTTTGCTGGCGGACTGGCTGGCGGAAGCCGAACGGCTGGTGACGTCCTCCCGATTCGATGACGGGAGCGAGCGTCACTGCGCGGCCCGGATGCGCGATTCCCGCCGACCTCAGTGCGAGACCGGCGCCCCGCTAGCCGGCAGATGACGTTGCCCGAGCGCGTTCGGCTCCTTGCGTGGGTTCGTCCGGACAGTCTAGAAGTTGCCGTCCCAGCTATCGGCGCATGTCCAGCCCGTTATCCGTCGACCGCGTCCGCGACGATCCCTTCGCCTGGTGCGATCCACGGGCTCGGTTACCAGGGTGCTCATCAGGGTTGCTCATGGGGCCGTCTGCAGGCGACGCTGGCATCCGGTCGGGACGCTGCTCGCATAGCGTACGGGACAGCAGCCCGACTGCCGCAAGTCGGTCGCTACCCGTGGAAAGGTGGCTGCTGTACATCGGGACCGCGTCACCGGCCATCGGCGGTGTCGCGCTGGGCATCGGCCTCCTGACGGCCGCCAGACGCTGATCGCCGCCCTGCCGGCAGCGTGTTCGACGTGGTCGCGAGCCTTGAAGCACCGATCATCGGGGTGGGATCGCATCGCTCGTACACTTCACTGATGGACCGGAGACGTCGTCCGAACATCCTGTTCATCATGTCCGACGATCACGCGACACAGGCGGTGAGTGCCTACGGCTCGCGCCTCAACGAAACCCCGCAGATCGATCGCATCGCCTCCGGCGGCATGCGCTTCGATGCGTGCTACTGCACGAACTCGCTCTGTACCCCGTCTCGGGCGACGATCCTGACCGGCACCTACAGCCATGTCAACGGCGTCACGACGCTGGACACGCCGTGGGACGCTCGCCAACCAACGTTCATAACGGCCCTGGGATCGGCCGGCTACCGATCGGCGGTGATCGGCAAGTGGCATCTCGGCCATGGCGGGATCCATGATCCGCACGGCTTCGATGACTGGATCGTTCTGCCGGATCAGGGGGAGTACTCCGATCCGCAGTTCCTGACGGCGCGCGGCCCGCGACGCATCAGCGGGTATGTGACCGATGTCATCACCGATCTCGCGATCGACTGGCTCGGGCGCCGAGACCCGGAGCGACCGTTCTGCCTCCTCGTGCACCACAAGGCGCCCCATCGATCGTGGGAGCCGGACGAGCGCCACGATGGGATGTATGGCGAGGCGATACTGGAGGTGCCGGCCAGCTTCGGCGATGACCATGCTGGCCAGGCGCTCGCCGCATCCGAGGCACGGATGACGATGGCAGAGCTCGGCCCGACGGATCTGAAGGCTCCGATCCCGCCCGGTCTCGACCGCGTCGCCGAGGATCGCTGGCGCTGGCGACGGTTCATCGAGGACTACCTCGCCAGCGTCGCGAGCATCGACGACAACGTCGGCCGTCTGCTCGACTGGCTCGACACGGCGGGGATCGCGAACGACACGATCGTCGTGTACACGAGCGATCAGGGGTTCTTTCTCGGCGAACACGGCTGGTTCGACAAGCGGTTCATGTACGAGGAATCGATCCGCATGCCGCTGCTCATCAGGTACCCGCCCGAGATCCCGGCCGGCAGCGGCACGGATGCGATGGTCCTCAACCTCGATTTCGCCCCGACGTTCTGCGACCTGGCGCGCGTTCCGATCCCGACATCCATGCAGGGCCGTTCGATCCGACCCCTTCTTCAGGGAGAACAACCGGACGATTGGCGCACGAGCATGTACTACCGATATTGGATGCATCTCGACTCGGTGCACCGTGTCCAGGCGCACTACGGCGTGCGGACGACCCGCTTCAAGCTGGTGCGCTACCCGGGCACCGGAGCAGGTGTCCCCGGCGCATCGCCGGAAACGCGGACCCCGGAGTGGGAGCTCTTCGACCTCCAAGCGGACCCCTTCGAGCTCAAGAGCGTTTACGAGGATCCCGCCTATGCCCGCAAGGTCGACGACCTGACAGCGGAGCTGGCGCGACTTCGGGCCGAATATCTGGACGATCCGCCGGGCTGACAGGCCAAGCGCATCGCCGCGCCGCACCGCGCCGCGCGGCGCCAGAGAGCGCGCGGATTCGCCGAATGAGTCGAACGCGACCAGCGACCAACGTGCTCGACCTCGACAGGGGTCGACCGGCCGCCGTACTGCTGCCGACAAGAGGATCGAAGTCGGGACGGCAGGCGAGTACAACCGGACCTTCGCCGCAAGCTGGGCGAAGGCGAAGGCGCCGACGGGGGGCGACGATGATCCAGTCGGTCTACGAGGAGATCGTCGTTCGCGGAGAGGAGTCGTCAGCGTCCGCCTCACGCCGGAAACGTATGCCAATGGCCTCGCGCTCGCTCTGCTGCCGAGGTTGTGGTTCCAGCCCTTCCGACCTGGGGCGGGGCGCGGCGGGGATCAAATATGGCATTGGCGCGCCCGACAGGAGTCGGACGTGCAACGCAGGGCCCAGAAGCGCGCGAGTCGTCGAGCGCGAAACGGCGCCAGGTATCGAACGAGCGTTCTGAAGTCCGTGAGGAGGTCCGCGTCGCGCCCTTACAGTTATCAGCTATTCAGGCGCTATGCAGCGAGTCGGGCTCGGTACCGAACGTCCCCGCATGCGCCCGAAAGCTGATGCTCTTGAGCATCGGCTATTCTTGATCGGCGCCGACATAGCTCAGCGGTAGAGCAGCTGTTTCGTAATGAGCTTCCGTGCTTGAGCTCCCGCAGTCTCGTGCGCAGAAACAGCAGTCCTAGGCCAGGCAGGACTATCAGACCCCCCACATAAACCCCCCACCGTGGTAGCGTCCCGTGCATGGCTCGACGAGGGCAGCGCAATCCTAGAGGGGCCGGGACCGTCTACGAACGCGTGGATCGGCCCGGGACCTGGGTGACCGAGATCACGGTCGGCGGCAAGCGAAGACGCGAGCACTATTCGAGCAAGGAACTTGCCCGAGCTGCCCTTGAGAGGCTGGCGAGGGGCGCGGCGGATCAGCCTAGACCGGAGTCCTTGGGCGCCTGGTTGACGCGGTGGGCCGAGACGATCGCCCCTGGGCGTGTGGAACCAAAGACAGCGCAGACCTACGCCTCCATCATCCGCAATCAATGGCTGCGACACGAGATCTGTAAGGCCCCGATCGCTGCGGTCGAGCCGGAGCAGATCGAGGATGCGCTAGTCGACTTGATGGCCACGGGGCTCAGTCGCACGACCGTTGGGCACGCTCGCGCCGTTCTGTCGGCGGCCTACACAGCGGCGATCCGGGCCAAGCTAGTGATTGCCAACCCGGTGCCGGGGGCTCGGCTGCCTGGCCGCCCGACCACACCGCGTGTGCGCCAAATGCGTTTCTCAGAGGACGTCTATCGGCAAATCAGCGACGCGGTGGCGGACCACCCGATCCGACCTTTCGTCGAGCTGATTGCCAGGATGGGTCTGCGGCCTGGTGAGGTCCTCGCCCTGCAGTGGCGCGATGTCGATCTCGCCGGTCTGTTGATCTACGTTCGCCAGGCGGTGAAACAAGTGGGCACGGGTTGGGTTGTCGGCCCGCCTAAGACCGCCCTCAGCGCGCGCGACGTGCCGATGCCCGTTGAGCTGCGCCCGATCCTGTTTCAGCTCCGCGACCGTCAACACAAGCCGCCGGAAGATGCTTGGGTGTTCCCTTCGCCGTTCTCTCCCGGTCAGCCGGACAATCCGGTTCGGATGGCGAAGGCTTGCAGGCCGATCTTCGACGCTGCCGGCCTATCGGGCTGGACGCCGCGGGACCTGCGTAGCCTGCACGCCTCCATCTTGCTAGGACAGAACGTGGATGTCGTCACCGTGTCGCGTCGGCTCGGGCACTCAGATCCAACGACCACATTCAGACGCTATGCCGGAGTGGTTACCGGTACCGACCGTCGAGCCGCTGATGGAATGCGGATGTGGGGGCATCCGCGAAGGCCGAAGGCTGGGGACTCGGAACACGATCACGTCGACGACGCTCCTGTGAAGAGCCCGACCAAGAAGCGAGCCCCGGGCGCATCGCACGCGGCAGGCGAGCGAGAGGCGAGTGCGATTTGGTAGCTGGCCGGCAAGGCGGACCAACCATCCAATCGGATGACGGGCGGGATGACCCCTTCATGGCAGCGTCGCCGGCACGGCGGGCGAGGCTGGAGGCTGGAGCCGCCTCAGGGATTCGAACCCTGGACCTGCGGTTTACGAAACCGCTGCTCTACCACTGAGCTAAGGCGGCGGGGTGCTGGAGGGCCGTTTACGAAACGGCTCTCGCTCTGCCGTCTAAGCTAAGGCATCGCAGGCCGAAGTCTACCGAAGGACCGTGCGTATCCTCGATCGCTGAATTCGAGGACGAGCTCACAAGCAATGAGGCCGTGCTGGGTCACGCAGCCAGCATCCCGAGCCCCTCGAACAGGTGCTCTGTCAACTCCTCGCAGTAGACGTCTTCCGCCATCTGTCGCCCATTGATGCGGATGACGTAGGTGTCGTCCGACCGCAGCCAGATTTCGACACGGCGCCCGCCCTTGGCGACGAAGGCCAGACCGGCTCCGCCCGGGTCTCCGCAATCGCAGGGGAGGACCTCGTAGTCCCCAGCCCCCATGAGGTCGAACGCGCTCCCGCCGCGCATTCCGGCCTCGATCTGGCTCGCGATGATTTTGAGCGTCGGCACAGCGAGTGGGGAAGCCGGGCAGGGCTGCGGTAGGCGGCTTCTCGAGCCACCCCTCTGCTACCTCGGGAGTCCCATCGGTGTCCGGGCGCGGGAACGAAGAACGCCCTAGTTCGGTGAGGTTCACCATGCCCTGCGGCCCGAAGGCCATCACGGGCTTCCCCTCGCGGATCGCCTTCACCACGAAGTCGGGCAGGTCGTCCTCTCGGTTGTCCGGCATTGCCGACTCGATGGCGATGCGGAGATCACCGCGCTTGGCCGCCTGGCGGACCCTGAACTGAACCTGCCAGTCGCCGATGAATGATCTCGAAGAGACCCGTCGACCGGGCTCTTTGCCCAGCCAGGCGTGGCCCGCAGCTCGTTGGCGGCACGTGCGGCGAGATGTGCGAGGTCGAACGCGACCGTTTCGACGGTGTAGCCCTTGCCCTCAGGGTCCTGATCGCGCCATTGAGGCGTTGGCCTCTGGAGAGGCCGTTGCGATCCACTCGTTCGATTTGCGCCCAATCGGCTGTCTTGACGACCAGCCGGGCGTTGCCGAGAACTTGAGCGGTGAGCTTCCGATTGATTGCATAGGCGAGCATCAGGGGTGACCTCCTGTGGCCGCTGATTTGGCGGCTCTAAACGTCTCTACACACCCCGGTGCCCAGTTGTCTGAACGACCGGTTGGCCATCTAGCTGGGGCGTGCTTGACCGGTCGGGCGGAATGCGCTTTGGACCCTTTCGGGCGCGTGCTTGTAGGGACCTGGCAATGTGGCCACCTCACGGGTGGATCCGGGTCCCGCGGGGTCTCCCGCGTCGCTCCCGATGAACTTCATGTTCAAACCACGGGGTCAGTGGCGCAACCGACAGCGGCCCATCTGATGGTCCTGCCGGCCAGCCCAGACGAATGGCGAGACCCAAGGTCGACCCGCAGGCGAGCCCGTGCCGATCGCCTCTGACTCGACAGAAGTCCGGTTCACGCCTCCGGACGCCATCGGGGACCTTGGGCTGCCATGGCGGCTTTCGGGAGTCGCCTTGAGCGTGACCGACGTTGCGCGCCGAGCGTCGCGCAACGTGGCGAACGCTTGACCTATCGCTTCACGGATGGCGAGTGTTGGCCATGCTTCAAAGACTCGCAGCCGCCCGCTCTGCCGCCCGACATGCCCCTAGCCGTCGCCGATCGGGACGGCTTCACCGTCTTTTCGCTGGGCGCGACTGTGGGTGATGCTGCAGCCGCGAGCGGCGCGAACGAGGTGACCTCCCGCCGTTGGGTGGCCAGCGAACGGGCGTTCCAGCGGCGGCTCTGGACGTCGCCACCTGTACCCGCTTGGGCCGCGGTCCTCCTACCGCCTGAGCCCGCTCCTCACCCGGCGGCGTCGCCCTCCGACGGCGAGGCACAGAACCTGCGCCGCCTGTTGATTGCCCTCGACGCGTCGCGATTTGAGCGGACTCCCCTCTCGATCCGTGCGCGCGACTGGGCGGCCGGGCGGCCAGGATTGGGTAAGCGATGGGCGGATAGCGCTTTGGTTCGCCTCGGCGACCTAGGGGTGTTGACCAAGGTGCCTGGGATCAGACGCTTGCCCACCTGGCATCTTCCGACGCGGGACGAGGCCCTTCGGCGGCTCGATGACGCGTTCAACAAGCGGGAGGACTGACCGCAACCTTGGCTCCTGCTCGCCCAACGCGGCTCCGCAGGTCATTGCCACTTGACATCGGTTTGAAGAAACCGAAGCTCCGCCGTCGCCCGCTGGTGAGCGACCGAGAACCTGGTCGTAACACCGGCGGAGCCAGCCGATGGCCACAGTCATTTTGGAGCGACCAACCCCGGCGGGCAATGAGGCTGACCCAACGCCCGCATTCAACCGACCGGCCTACTGGTACGTGCGCGGGACCGACAATCTCCCATCGGCGGATCGGGCGGCGGCGGATCCGGACCCCATAGTCCGGGTCAAGCTGTTTGACCCCCAGGGAAGCTGGTCGTGGTACCTGGCCGGATACGACCCTAACCGGCGGCTTGCCTTCGGCGCAGTCGACGGGTGGGAGTTCGAGGTCGGCGATTTCTGGATGCCGGAGCTCACGGTTCTGCGCGGCAAGCTCCTGGCGGCTTGCCCCTCGAACGCGAACTCGACTTTGAGCCCCGCCGCCTCTCGCTACTCCTGCCGGCAGGCTCGAAACGACCGGTAGGACAGTGGGCCTCGGGCCCGACGAGGATGCTCATTGCATTAGTTGGGAAATCAACCTCCGAGCCCGCCGGCGGCGGGCTGGGCGAACCGAGCCTCGGCGGTGTTCAGGTCAATGATCCCGAAGCCTGCCTTGCCGTCGAGGTCGAGCGGCGAGACGGCCAAGAAGTGGCCTCGCAGGTCGCGAGCCAAGACCGCGACCATCACCGTTTCACCTGGCCTCACGAGCAACTTGAGCTCGTGTCCGACGACCACCCATCGCTGCTCTGCGCAGTAGCGAAGGGCGTCGTACGGAGTGAGCGTCGCGGTCATGAGACCTCGAAGAGCGCGAGGTCGTTCGGTCGTCCACCCGCCAGTCCGGCACGAACCACCAGCGGAGGCCCGAGCGAACTGTGTGACCGACGATGTAGCGACCGTTCGTAGTCTCGACCACGACCCGCTGGGCCTCCTCGAGGCCCCTCAGGAGGAGCGGAAGAGCAACCCAGCCTTCGGCGTTGCGAGCACTGGAGTCGATTCGCGAGATGAGTTCTCATGCGAGGATCGATCGCACGACGGGCCCGCAGGTGCAATCGCAAGCCTCATCGAACCGGTGCGGGACCGCACCGATCCGCAGTAACACGCCTTGTCGCGCGGCCCTTGCGCGGGTTGACTTTTCCCTGTGAGAAAGAGCTCAGGGATTGCGCTCGCACACTCGATCCGCGGTCAGGCTGCGTCCGACCAACGAGCCGCGATGTAGTCCGTGGCCTCCTTGACGTTGAGCTGACGGGTCGAGGCGCCTGACCGCACGTAGAACTCGGGAGCACCCTCGTTGTCGACGAAGATCGGCGTTAGAGCCGGGATCGGCGCTCAGGACCACGACGGTCTTGTCGTCGATAGAGGCGAACGACATCGCTACCATCGGTGCGTCCGAAGCGCCATAAATTTCGTCAGGATCTCCGTAAGGTGCAGCGCAAGGCCATCGCTGAGTTGGCTTCTTCTTGCAAGACTCTCGATGTCGGGTTCGACGCCGATTACAGAACCTTCGTCGGTTACCCCGACGACGAGCGTGCCTCCCTCGTGATCGACGAAGCCGGCGACCGTCTTGGCGATGACCCGCTCCAGCTCCTTGTTGACTCCTTGCAGCCCGATGGTCCCGAAGCGGATCGACGACTTGCACTCGAGGCGCGGCCCTTCGCCGCGGCCGATAAAGTCGTTGATGGTCCAGCCTTCTCGGCTAGTTTCGGCTCAGCAGAGGAGTCCATGAAGGTGTTGATGGCTTCAGCCAGCGACCGGCGCCGCTCGGCGAGGAACGTCTCGAACTTGTTCGACGCTCCAGAGGCCGGGAATTCCCGAGGCACTGCCTGCTGCTTGAGCGCATCCTGATGCTTGGCCAACACCTTCGGCAGGTAGACGTCGGGCTTGCTCAGCCGAGATGCCCAAGGTTCGCTTCCTTGGTGAGGAACGCGAGGTTGGCGATCTCATTGATCAGGCGCTTGTGGTTCGCGTTCGCCGGGTCGTAGCCCGCCTTGCGTAGGACCGCCTGCGGGAAGATGTGATGGATCTCGAGACCGAATGACTTGCCAATCTGCTTCTGGTACAGCGCGATCCCGTTGAACCAGTCAACGGCCCCGCGGCTTCGAGCCACGATGTAGCACATCGGGAAGAATGGGCTGCGCAACGCCCGCCCCCTCGAGGTCCTTTGATTTCGACCTTGATCCGGCCGCGCTCGGCCACGATGTTCTCGCGGAGCTTGGCCGGCGGGTCGGCTGACTTCAGCGCCTCGATGTCTGCCTGGAGTTTCGTGTCGGTGCTGCCGCTGTAGCGGCCCCACATCAGGGCCGCGTACATCCAGTGCAGGTAGCTTTGCTTCTGCGCGTCGGAGTCGAAGTGTTCCGCGGCCGGTCCCAAGAGAAGGCCGCAAGCGGAATCACCACGTACATCGACGGGAAGGGACGCGTTGTCGATGAAGGCATCGCCTCTTAAGGACGTTGAACACATAATCCAGAGCCTTCGTCACCTTCGGCCAGGCCGCCTTCACGTCCTCGATCGGGGCCTTGTACAACGGGTCGTAGAGGGCTGAGCCCGTCGCGACGATGGAAGTCAGGCGCGTGTAGAAACTC
>CAVYCV010000009.1:0-10741 GCA_963767165.1 uncultured Chloroflexia bacterium
CGTGAGCAGGAAGATCCGGACATCGGTCAGCAGGGATCGTGTCCGGATGTAGTCGATATCCATTCGGAGCCGCTCGTCGAAGGTCGTCTCGTTGCGGCCCTTGACCTGCCACAGGCCGGTGATCCCCGGCCGGACCTCGAGGCGGACCGTGTGCCACGGCGCGTACGTGCTCGGAGCGAACGACGTCGGCCGCGGACCGACGAGCGACATGTCGCCGCGCAGGACGTTGAAGATCTGCGGCAGCTCGTCGAGGCTGGTCTTGCGGAGGAACTTTCCGACGCGCGTGATGCGCGGGTCGTTGGGGATCTTGAAGTCGGGCGGCGGCAGGATGTTCAGGTGGGCGAGCGAGGCTTTCATCGCCTCGGCGTCGCGGACCATCGTGCGGAACTTGTACATCGCGAAACGCGTGCCATGGCGGCCGGTCCGCTTCTGCCGGAAGACGATCGGCCCGGGCAAATCGAGCCGGACGGCCACGGCCACCAGCAACAGCAGCGGCAGCAGGAGCGGCATCGCGAGGAGCGAGACGGTCACGTCGAAGGCGCGCTTGCTGCGCGGCTCGCCCATCACGGACGCGTGGACGGTCATCCGCTCACGCCGCCGAGCTGTCGATCGGTGACGTCGCCGGCGATCGCCTGGTCCTCACCGGCCCGGACGGGCAGTCGAATCGGCCGATCGCCGTCGGCGAGCAGCTGCCCGACGAGGGCGCCTGCGGTGAGCGCGTCGGCCGGGAAGCTGGCGTTTCGCACGACCGCGACCTTGGCGAGCTCCGGCGCTTCACGCAGCAACCGGGCGATGATCGGGGCCGCAGCGGTCTCGTCGGCACCAGGCACCGCCAGCCAGATGGCCGACGGGTCTCGCCACGCGACGTCGACCTCGCGGAAGTGCGGGGCCAGGCGCTCGTACCAACGCTCCGCGTCATCCGGCAGTTCGACCCGGACCAGCGTCAATGGATGCTCATAGCGGCGGGCGCGGGCGATCTCTCGCTCGAACGCGCGCCAGCCCTCCTCGGACGAGACGCCTGGGGCGCTCGACGGACGGCGCTGGGCGACGGTCGTGGCGACGAGCGCAACGACGCCGAGAGCGATCAACGCCCCGCCGACGAGCGCGGCGTTCCCCAACGCAAGCCCCACCAGGGATCCGATGCCGGCTCCGGCCAGCAGCAGGGCGACCTTCGCCATCATCGTTGTCCCTCCCCCGATCGATGCGATGCGGTCAGCGGGCCCCGGCTGAGGCAAGACGCACCTCAGGCTCGGACGGCCACGCGACAACGTTGCCACCGGCGACCTGGGCCGGGACGACGGCCGCGGCGCGCCGACCGAAGCCGGTGTGCCGGAAGCCTGCCGCGGCCATGGCCTCGGGATCGAGGGCATTGCGTCCGTCGACGATGGCCGGGCGGCGCATCGTGTCCCGGAGGGCTGCCCAGTCGAGCTGGGTGAACTCGGACCATTCGGTGACCAGACCGGCCACGTCGGCGCCCGCGAGGGCCTCCGCCGCGGACTCGGCGATCTGCAGGCCCGGGATCATGCGTGCCGCACGGTTGCGTGCCGTCGCCATGGGGTCGTACGCGATCACCTCGGCGCCAGCCGCGATGGCCGCCTCCGCGATGGTCAGCGACGGCGCCTCGCGCAGGTCGTCCGTGCCGGGCTTGAAGGTCAGGCCGAGGAGTGCGACCTTGGCGCCCTCGAGCGAGCCGCCGACGGCGTCCTCGAGGCGCGCCACGAAGTCGAACCGGCGCTGATGGTTGATCTGGTCGACGGCCGCCAGCAGGGGCGTGGGCCGTCCGGCCGCCTCGGCGGCGTGGACGGTCATCGTCACCTGGTGCGGCAGGCACGACCCGCCGAAGCCGATGCCGGCTCGCAGGAAGGCCCCACCGATCCGGGCGTCGTGGCTCATCGCCTCGACGACCTGGGTGACGTCGGCGTTGTACGCCTCGCAGAGCATGGCGAGCTCGTTCGCGAAGCTGATCTTGGTCGCGAGGAAGAGGTTCGCCCCCAGCTTGGCCAGGACCGCGTCCTCGGAGGCCATGACCAGGAACGGTGCCGTGACCGAGTGGTACATCCGGCGAAGCTGGCGGACGCCCGCGCCGGTGTCATCGCTGATGACGCCGATCACGATCCGGTCCGGCTCGAGGTAGTCCATGACGGCCGCGCCTTCGCGGGTGAACTCGGGGTTCACGACCACGGGGACCGCAGGCCGGCCGGCGGCAGCGCGGAGGCTGTCGACCATGGGGCGGATCCTGGGCAGGAACTCCGGCGGCAGCGTCGAGCGGATCACGAGGACGGCGTCGTCGGCCAGCTTGGGAGCCATGCCCGCGAAGCAGGCTTTGATCGTGTCGGTCTGCCAGCCGCCGTTCCCGTCGTGCGTGCCGACGGCGACGATGGCGACCTGGATCGCGCCGATGCCGTCCAGGTTGTCGGTGAACCGCAGGCGCTTGCCTGTCACACCGGCCTCGACGAGAGCATCGAGACCTGGCTCGAAGAGCGGCAGTCGCCCGGCTCGGAGAGCCTCGAGCCGCTCAGGATCGACTTCGATCCCGATGACTTCGTGCCCCCACTTCGCCAGGCCTGCCGCCGTAACCAGGCCGACATAACCCATACCAAACACAGCAACGCGCATGCTGGACCCCTTGATCAATACCTGGATCGCCTCCACTTGCTGGGCTCTACGGGGCGAGCCCACCAAGTCGTTTTACGCGTCCTGGTTGCTTTCGTTCGGTCGGAGAACGGATACGAAAGAGCGAATGAGTGCAACGCCTGAGTTGATCGACCCGTACGAAAGTCCTAGGACTGTTGGAATGCTACAGCGCCAGCGTCCGAATGCACCATCGTTATCGAGGCAGAAACATTGCGATGACGTGCCTGAAGCCCGATTCTGGTGCCCGCGAGCACCGGACGGCAGCCGAGCGGCTCCGAGGCCCACATTGGGCCGAAAGGTGGCCTGAAAGGTCACCGGCCTGGCAAAGGCCTCAGGGTGCCCGCGTCACCACCAATTCGGGTGCATGTGTGCCTTCCTTGCTGCTGTAGTAGCCGCTGGACGACGTGGTCGTCTGGATCGCAAAGGTGTACGTGCCGTTGGCGGTGACCGCTCCGGCGCCAAGGTCCACCTCGACCCACGTCCCGGCCTTGCCCGTGGTGGCGCCCACCTGGCCCAGGATCGGTCCGAGGGTCAGCGCCTGCGCCGTCGTCCAGGTCAGGCTGGTGTCCGTCCAGGCGCTGTCAGTGGTCTGGTACACGGCCCCGCCGTCCGGTGAGGCCGTATCGACCCACAGGCGGAGCTTGACGCCCGTCACGGTGCCCGTGCCGGTCACGTTGTAGCGGATGTACGGACGCCAGACCGTGGGCGTGGCCGCCGCGGCCGCTCGCGTGCGGAGCCGGGCGTCGGTGCCGTAGTTGTTGTTGACGCTGTCCGACTTCACGCTGGCGTCGGCCATCGGCGTGAACGTGGTCGGCGTGCCGCCCGAGGCGGCGATCGTGATGTTCACCGTGGCCGATGCGGAGGTCGTCACGCCGTCGGTCACCGTGAACGTGAACGAGTCGGCACCGGTCTGGCCGGCGTTGGGCGTGTACGTGATCGAGGCCCTGTCCGTGTTCGGGCTGCCGCCTGTGCAGGCGAGGGCGCCCGTGGCGCTGAGCGTGCCCTTGCTCGTCGTGGTGGGTGTGTTGAACGTCAACGAGCAATCGTCTGGATCGGTGCCGACGAGGTTGAAGGTCACCGGCGCGCCCTGGGTCGTCGCCTGGTTGCTGCCATTGGCTGTCGGCCCGGCGTTGGTGACGGTCAACGAGACCGTCGCCGAGACCGGCGGGTTCGTTCCGTCGCTGACCGTGTAGGTGAACGAATCGGGCCCGCTGTAGCCCGGGTTCGGCGTATAGGCCACTGTCGCCGTGTCGGCGAACGGCCCTGAGCCGGTGCAGCCGACGGGCGTGATCGAGCCGAGGGATCCGTTGGTCGGGCCGGTGCCGGCCGCGAACGTGAGGTTGCACGTCTCTGCGTCGGTGCCGGCCAGGGTGACGGTCGTGGCGACGTCGTGTGGCGTCGACTTCGACACCGGGCTCGCCGTCGGCGGCGCGTTCGGGGGGGTCCCCACGGTGATCGAGATGGTCGCGGGCGCCGAGGTGGTGACGCCGTCGCTGACCCTGAACGTGAACGAGTCGGGGCCGTTGTAGCCGGCGGTCGGCGTGTAGACGACCGTGGCGGTGTCGGCGAACGGACCGGTGCCCGTGCATCCGACGTCGGCGATCGGCGCCAGCGAGCCGTGTGTCGGCGCCGTTCCGATCGTGAACGTCAGATCACAGTCATCGGCGTCGGAACCTGCCAGACCGATGGTCTTGGGCGTGTCCTCGGCCGTGGTCTGGCTGCTGCCGGTGGCGGTCGGGCCTGCGTTCGTCATAGTCATCGAGACCGTGGCGGACACCGGCGGGTTGGTGCCGTCGCTGACCGTGTAGGAGAAGGAATCGGGGCCGCTGTAGCCCGCGGTGGGCGTGTAGACGACCGTGGCCGCATCGGAGAACGGCCCTGAGCCTGTGCAACCGGCCGGGTTCGTGATCGCGCCGATCGAGCCGTGGGCCGGTGCGATCGCCCCCGGTGCGAACACCAGGTTGCAGGTCTCGAGGTCGCCGCCGGCCAGGCCGACCGTTGCCGCCACATCGTGCGGGGTGGACTTGGACACCGGGCTGGCGGTCGGGACCTGGTTCCCGACGGACTGGGTGATCACGAGCTGCGGCGGGTTCGAGCCCGTCTCCTTCGAGTTGAAGATCGCGCTGTTCGAGTTCGCGCTCGTGATCATCAGCGAGATGGGCACGTTGCCGGTGATGAGGGCCGGATCGAGCGTGATCTCGTTGTACGAGTCAGGCGCAGGCACGGCCGCACTGCCGCGCAGCGTCGTGAACGTCGGCCGATTGTTCCAGTTCAGCCCGCCTTCCGTCCACGATGCCGGGTCGCCCGAGAAGACGCTCTGGACATTCGGGCTCTCGTCGCTCGCGAAGAGGCGCAGCTTGACGTCGTTCACCGTGCCAGTCACACCGCTCACGTTGAAGGTGAGGTAGCTCTGGTACGTGGCGCCCGAGCCAGGGTCCTTGCGGGTCCGGATGCTCGTAAGCGATCCGTAGTTGGCAGTCGCGGACGTCGACTTGACCTGGGCGTCGGCGGCTGCATTGAGCGTGATCGTCGGGCCACCAGGGGTCGAAGTCGGTGTCGGTGTCGGGGTCGGGGTCGGGGTCGGGCCGCCGCCACCGCCGAGCGGATCCACGTTGTACCAGTACTCGTTCAACGTCTCGTGGCCGGCCAGGACCAGGAGCCCCGTCGTCGAGTCGACGGTCTGCTTCGTGGTCGTCGGGTTGTTCAGATGGTTGGAGGCGTTGTCACGGACGAACGGCGTGCCGAGCCCGCCCGCGAAGGACAGGGAACTCAGGGGCGACGTCTTCTCGTAGATGGTCCCGTTCGATTCGGGAGCCGTGGCGAAGACGTGCAGCAGGTTGTTCGTCGTGTCGACCGCGAGGACCCCACGGGTCATCGTCCCCTGCCCGGTGCTGTACGTCGCGTCGGTCCACGTGCCGCCGGTGGACCGTCTCAGGACGACCAGGTTCGCGCCGCTCGTCAACGACGTCTTGACCACGGCGTACAGGTTGCCGGCCGGATCGGCCTTCAGGTTGAGATGATCGTCGGCGAAGTTGTTGCCGGGGTAGACGGAGACGCTGGCGCCCCAGGTCGTGTCCGTGGCGCTGTCGTCGTGGATGCTGAAACGGAACTCGTCCGGGCTGCCGTTCTGGCGGCTCCAGAAGAGGCCGATCTTGTTGCCGCCGAAGGCGACGAGCGTCGAGATGTCGTCAGAGGCGTCAGAGGTGTTGGTCACGGCGGGAACGAATTCGGTACCCCAGGTCTGATCGCCGCTCGTGGTGCGATTCACCCGGACGGAGCCGCCGCGCGTCCAGGTCGCCCACAGCTGGCCCGTCGAGTCCTTGTCGATGACGAGGGTCTCCGAGCTCCATGTGGTGATCGTCTGGGGGAATCCGCCGTCGAGGGAGTAGGTGTCCGTGCCCGAGTTGTAGCTGAATCGGTAGAGGCGCGCTTCGTGACCCGATGTCTGGTCGGGACTGACGTCGTACCAGTGCGACGCCACGTAGAGCTTCGTCCCATCCCAGAGGATGTCCGAGTGCGTGGCCTCCCGCGGATCGATGGCCACACCCGTGTTCGTCCAGGTGGTGCCACTCAGCCGGTGGATCGTGAACGCGCTGGCCGAGCTGGTGTACATGCTCGCCCACCAGGAGCCGTCGTTGAACCAGACCTTGCTCTCTGGCTTCGTGCCGGTCGGGTCGGCGCCCGACCCACTGAACGACGGACCCGCCTGGCCGACGTCGCCCGGCGCCGCCTGGACGGCCGCCGGCGCGGTCACGCCGAACAGGCCGGCAGCCATGAACACGACCAGCCCGATCACCACCGAGACGCGGTGATTCGAGCTCCCCCTTTTGGACATAGGACGAATAGGCCTCCCCAGAACCCGAATAAGTACTACGCCACTATGCACCGGGCGTGCAACAGGCGTCAGCCCAGGGACACGGCGTCCAGCCAGATGCGTTGACCCGACGCACCGGCTTCGATGTGCATGGTCACGTCCTGGTAGCCCCCGATCGGCGTCACCTGGAACGAGACAACGGTCCAGGTGGTGGAGACCGGGAGGACCCGGCTCGCGATGACCTCACCGAGCGGCGTCGAGAGCCGGACCCGGATCTCGCGCGCGGCGGTCGAGCGAACGGCCATGGACACCGTGTAGGTCACCCCGTTGGACAGGGTCAGGCCGCCCTGCTCGACGGAAACGGCGGAGGGGGTCCCGACCGGCCCGGTCACGGACACCATGGCCGACGCGCTCCCGGCGAAGTGGTCGGCGACGGTCCGCTCGAACGTCCCCGTGGCGCCGGGGGCGAGCACGAGCGTCCAGGGTTCGAGGCCCGCCTCGAAGCCGCCGTTCACGAGCTGGCTCGGCGGCGTCGGCGACGGCGACGGAGCGCCGCTCACGCTCGGTTGCGGCGTAGGCGAGGGTGTCGGCTTCGGGGTCGGCGTCGGCGTCGCGGTCGGGGTCGCGGTCGGCTCTGCTGTCGCAGTCTCCCCCGGCGACGCGCTCGGCGTCGCGAGCGGGGGGGCGGTCGGGCCCGGCGTCGGAGATGCGCTCACCAGGACCAGCACCGCCTTGATGTCGGGCAGGGCGAGGACCGCGGCCACGACACCCTCCGCGCCCAGCCGGAGCGCGACACGATCGGCGAACGGCACCGACAGCGTCTTGTCCGCCGCGTCGACGATCGCGGTGTAGGCCGGGCGCAGCGTGGCCGCGATGATCGCGCCGCCTGGCTGGATCGCGATCCGGTCCACGATGCCGATGGCGAACGTGGCGGCCGCGCTGATCTCCTTGACCTTCTGGATGACGTCCCTGGGCACGAGCGGATCGTCTGCCAGCAGGCTCTCGAGCTCTTTCCCGAGCGGCGGGATCTTGGCGTGCGCGCTCCGGATGAGGGTCACGAGGCTGGGGTCCATCGTCGGGGCCGGTCGGGGCGTCACGACGGCCTCGCTGCTCGTCGGCGTGGGCGTCGGGATCTCGGGTGTCACCGTGCTGGCGACGATGATCCCGACCCCGACGACCGCGTAGATGATGGCCGCCAGCATCACCCCGATGACCTCGGGTGCCGGTCTCGACGAGCGCGTTTCCTGTTCCATGTCAGCCCGTCGAGCCCTGGGCGCTGCCCGCGTGGAGGAGGGCCCGCTCGACCGTGGCCGCGGACTGACCCGAGAGGTGGCGGAACGCCAACGACCACGTCAGGATCCCGACCCGTCGGTCGTTGACGAGCAGCTGGTCCTCGTACGCGGTGACCGCGATCGACGCGAGGGGCCGCTCGACGGCGATCACATCCGGATCGACTTCCAGGGGCCCGAGCACCAGCAGCGAATCGCCACGGATGGCGAGGGCGTAGTGCATGCCCGGGCGGCAGGCCGAGGAGCCCGTCAGGAAGACGGCGGTCGCGAGGATCGCGACCTCCTTCGACCGATGGGAGCCGCTCCGCGCCGTGCCCGCGGCGCCCGTCGGGCGGGCTGCGCCGACGCGGCCGGCCACGGATGCGTCGACGTCGGCGTCGGAACCGGATCGGGTCTTGGCGCGTGACGGGCGGACGCGCGTGACGGCCGCGGCGGCCGCAGCCCCCTCCAGGTCACCGTCGTCCGGCACGGGGAACGGGCGGACGATGCTCGGCATGACGTCGGGCACGACGGTCGGCGTCGGGAACTGCGTGACCGGCGGCGTGACCGGCTGGGCCGAGCGATCCTGGCGCGACAGGGGCGTCGGCAGCCGGGCGGCACAGGCGGCGCAGTGACTGGGCCAGCCCTCGACCTGCCAGCCGCACGATTCGCAGCGGCCCGGAGGTGCGCACACGACGAGCGCGAGCGCGATCGGCCCGATGAGGACACCGAGGAAGAACCAGATCAGCGGCTGGCGGTCGCGGGACCGCGCCACGAACGCCGTGATCGGCCCGAACGCGATGGCGGTCAGGAGGAACGGCAGGGCGATCGGCTCAAGGCCGGTCATCGCACCCTCACGGGGCGCTCGACGCCGCGGCGTCGACGAGCGGGATGCCGTTCGAGATCGTCGTCCAGCGGATGGCCGAGTGGGCATCGTCGCTGAACGGTCGATCCTCCATCAGCAGATCGACGTAGGGCACATCCGACCAGTGCGCGTAGACCAGCTCCCACATCGGGCTGGGCGTGGGGAACTCGGCGTGATCGTTCCACGGCCACCGATCCGGCTCGTGGAGGTATGACACGAGATAGTCGATCGAACCCTTGAGCGTTCCGCCCGAGCTGCCCTGGTAGTCCCACAGGTCGACGCCGCGGCGAGCGGCGATCACCGCCGACCCGACCTTGTACTGGAGTGCCTCCTGGGTGTACATGATGCCCTTCGATCCTCGTCGGACCTCCTCCGGGATGTGCCCGTCGGCGGCGACGAAGTCCATCATCTCGCGCCAGCGGGCGACGGCGGCGTCGAATCCGGCGGTGTCGCCGAGATAGGACGTCAGGGCGATCCTGGCGAAGGTGCCGGCGTCGCCCCAGTTGTTGTCGCGCTCCGAGGCCGTCGGCAGGATGACGTCCCGGAGCCACGTCCGGAACGTCTCGGTCTGCGCGGCACTCATCGCCGTGCTCGGAGCGATGAGGTCGGCGGCGAACGCGAAGCCCGGGGCGTTGCGGCTGATGATCAGCGACGTCTGGCAGTCGCCGCCGTCCTTGCACGTGTTCCGTGTGGTCTTGGTCGTCGTGGCCCAGGCCATCAGGTACCGGGCGCTCGCCTCGGCGTAGGTCACGTCGTCGGTCGCGACGTAGGCCATCGCGAGCCCGTAGGCCGCGGCCGCGTCGTCGACGAACGGCCCGCCCGTGCCGGAGATGTTCAGGGGCTGTCTCGGCCGAGGGTCGTCGCTGCGCGCCTCGTCGGCGAAGTCGAGCAGGTCACGCAGGCCGGTCGCGAAGGGCTCCTGGCCGTCCTTGGCCCAGGCCACCCGCTGGAGGATGTCGGCTCGGTCGGCGATGTATCCCGACGCTGCCGGGGCCGACGCGACCGGACCGCTGGGCTCCGCGCTCGGCCTCACGCTGGCGGATGGCGCCGGCGCCGTCACCGGACGCACCGCGAGCACGAGCACCGCCACGACCGCCACGACGACCGCGCCGGCAAGGAGGGTCCTCCGGTGGCCGTGGTGGGGCGGCGACGGCGTCGCCGATCCCGACCCCTCGTCGGTGGGTTGCGGCGAGCTCTCGCCTGGCTCGAGCGGAGCGTCGGTCATCGCGTGTCAGCGCGCCGGCGGCAGTGCCAAGCGATCTGGGCGCGCAGGCCGTCCGCCGGCGCGACGGCCGGCTGGTAGCCGAACGCCTGCTCGGCCTTGCCTGTGTCCGCGCCAGTGTGTCGCTGGTCGCCGGGTCGGGATGGCTCGAAGTGGACGACGGGCTGCACGCCGAGCTCGTCGCCGATGATCCGGATCACGTCGAGCAGTTCGACGCGCTCGCCCCCGCCGATGTTGTAGACCTCGCCGATCTCGGCGCCCTCGAGCGCCCGGAGCGCGCCATCGACGGCGTCGGACACGAACGTGCTCGAGCGCGACTGGTGGCCGTCGCCGAAGACGGTCAGGTCCTGCCCGTCGATCAGCGCCTCGATGAACTTGTGGTAGGCCATGTCCGGGCGCTGGCGCGGGCCGTAGATGGAGAAGTACCGCAGGATCGCGGCCGGGAACCCGTAGGTCTGGACGTACGCGAGGACGAGCTGCTCGGCCGCGAGCTTCGTCACGCCGTAGGGCGAGATCGGCCGGAGCGGCTGGGTCTCGTCGCCGACGGCCTCGGTGCCGTAGACCGAGGACGTCGAGATCTGGATGAACCGCCGGACGCCCGCCGCGCGCGACGCCTCGACGAGGCGGAACGTGGCCAGGAGGTTGCAGCTCGTGTAGGCCTCCATCTCGGTCCAGCTGCGGGGCAGGCCGGGCATCGCCGCGAGGTGGATCACGGCCTCGACGCCGTCGAGCGCCGGCGCCAGGTCGTCGGTCCGCAGGTCCAGCTCGTGGAAGGTCGCGCGCGGATGCGCGGCGGCGGTGGCGACGTTCGCCTCCTTCGTCGCTCGATCGTAGTAGTCGGTGAATCCGTCGAGCAGGACCGTGTCGTGACCGTCGGCGAGCGTCCGCTCGGCGACGTGGGACCCGATGAAGCCGGCCGCCCCGGTGACCAGGATGCG